>NZ_CP087879.1:0-2400000 GCF_021442325.1 Agromyces marinus
GTGATCGGCCAGTCGAACCGCTTCGCCCACGCCGCGGCCGTCGCGGTGGCCGAGGCGCCGGCGAAGGCCTACAACCCGCTGTTCATCTACGGCGACTCGGGGCTCGGCAAGACCCACCTCCTGCACGCGATCGGCCACTACGCCCAGAGCCTGTACCCCGGCATCCGCGTCCGCTACGTCAGTTCCGAGGAGTTCACGAACGACTTCATCAACTCGATCGCGAACAACCGGGGATCGCTGTTCCAGCAGCGATACCGCAACATCGACATCCTGCTGATCGACGACATCCAGTTCCTGCAGGGCAAGGCGGAGACGCAGGAGGCGTTCTTCCACACCTTCAACACGCTGCACGACCACAACAAGCAGGTCGTGATCACGAGCGACGTGCCGCCGAAGCACCTGACCGGGTTCGAGGACCGCATGCGGAGCCGCTTCGAGTGGGGCCTCATCACCGACGTGCAGGCGCCCGACCTCGAGACGCGCATCGCGATCCTCCGCAAGAAGGCGCAGAACGAGCAGCTGCAGGTGCCCGACGACATCCTGGAGTACATGGCGTCGAAGGTCTCGAGCAACATCCGCGAACTCGAGGGGACCCTCATCCGGGTGACCGCGTTCGCGAGCCTGAACCGCACCCCGGTCGACATGCCCCTCGTGCAGACGGTCCTGAAGGACCTCATCACCGACGACACCGACAACGTCGTCGCGCCGGTCGACATCATCACGGCGACGGCCGACTACTTCAAGCTCACGGTCGACGACCTCTACGGTTCGAGTCGTTCGCAGGCCGTCGCGACCGCGCGTCAGATCGCGATGTACCTCTGCCGCGAGCTGACGAGCCTGAGCCTGCCCAAGATCGGCCAGCTCTTCGGCAATCGCGATCACACCACCGTGATGTACGCGAACAAGAAGATCTCGCAGCTCATGAAGGAGCGACGTTCGATCTACAACCAGGTCACCGAGCTGACGGCTCGGATCAAGCAGCAGGCGCGGTACCGGTAGGCGCCGAACCGCTTCCTGAGAGCGGGCTGCGTCGATTCCACACAGGTGTGGACAATCTGTGGATTGTTAACGAGCAACTCCGACAGGCGTGTTGAGACGACGCGTCGGCCTGTGCACAACGCCGAACGGCGTACATCGTCGACGGATGCCGCAGGGCCAGCGTCTCCACACACCGTGCACAGCCTCGGACCGTCGGCTTCGGCGGGAATGCGCGGATCTCGATCAGCCGTCCACAGTTTCCACACCGGTTAACACTGTTAAGAGTTAATGATCTCTTCATGGCGTTCGACAACCTCGGACGAGCCGGGCCGAACCGACCGGCGCGCGGCGCGAATCCCGCAGGATGACCCCCCTGAGCGAGAGGGCATCCGGATAGCATGGGAGCCGTCCAGCACCTCCACGACGGGAGAACCGTGAAGTTCCAGGTCAATCGCGACGTCTTCAGTGAGGCCGTGTCGTTCGCCGTCAAGCTCCTCCCGCAGCGCACGACGCTGCCGATCCTGTCGGGTGTGCTGATCCAGGCCGAGGGCGACGGTCTCGTCCTCTCGTCCTTCGACTACGAGGTGTCCTCGCGCACCGAGATCCAGGCCGACGTCGAAGAACCGGGCACGGTCCTCGTCTCGGGCCGGCTCCTCGCCGAGATCGCCGGGCGGCTGCCGAACGCGCCGGTGCGCATCTCCACCGAGGAGTCGCGGATCTCCGTCGCGTGCGGTTCCGCGACGTTCACCCTGCTCTCGATGCCGGTTGAGGAATATCCCTCGATCCCCGAGATCGGCGAGCAGACCGGCGTGGTCCCGGCCGAGGAGTTCGCCTCGGCCGTCGCACAGGTCGCCGTCGCCGCGTCGCGCGATGACGTGACCCCCGTGATCACCGGCGTCCAGCTCGAGGTGAGGGAGACCAACCTGAGCCTCGTGGCGACCGACCGCTACCGCGTCGCGATCCGAGAGATCGAATGGGATGGCGGCGGTGTCGCCTCTGGCGACGACCAGACCTCGACGGCGCTCGTTCCCGCGCGCACCCTCCAGGAGGTCGGCAAGACCTTCGGACACTCGGGCACGATCTCGGTGTCGATCACGAGTCGTGACGATCGCGAGCTCATCGCCTTCTCCGCGGACCGCAAGACCGTCACGAGCCTGCTCATCAAAGGCAACTTCCCGCCCGTGCGCAGGCTGTTCCCCGAGACCGTCGAGAACTACGCGGTCATGAACACGGCCGACCTCATCGAGGCCACGCGCCGCGTCGCGCTCGTGCTCGAGCGTGAGGCCGCACTCCGCTACTCGTTCACGCCGGACGGACTGACCCTCGAGGCGATCGGCAGCGAGCAGGCCCAGGCATCCGAGTCGATCGATGCGATCCTCACGGGCGACGCGACCGTGGTGTCGCTCAAGCCGCAGTTCCTGCTCGACGGCCTCCAGGCCGTGCCGAGCGAGTACGTCCGCATCTCGTTCACGAAGACCGAGAACCCCAACAAGCCCGGTCCGGTGCTCATCACGAGCCAGACCTCGCGTGAGCAGGCCGGCGCCGACAGCTACCGCTACCTGCTGCAGCCGAACCTCCTGCTCCGCTGACGGCCGCGGCCGAGCACCGCGGTGTCGGTGCGGCCGGATAGCGTGGGGGTTCGCAAGAAGGGAGCCGCACCGTGCACGTCGCCAGGCTCTCGCTCACCGACTTCCGGAACTACCGCTCGGCCGACCTCGCCTTCGAGCCGGGTGCGACCGTCATCGTCGGCCGCAACGGGCAGGGCAAGACGAACCTCGTCGAGGCCATCGGCTATCTCTCGACGCTCGCCTCGCATCGGGTCTCGAGCGACCAGGCGCTGATCCGCGCAGGTGAAGACGCGGCGATCGTGCGCGCGATGCTCGCCTCGGGCGGCCGAGAGGTCCTGCTCGAGCTGCAGCTCAATCGCAAGGGTGCGAACCGCGCCAAGGTCAATCGGGGGCAGAGCAGGCCCCGAGACCTGCCCAGGTATGCCCACACGGTGCTGTTCGCGCCGGAGGATCTCGCGATCGTCCGGGGTGAACCGTCCGTCCGTCGCCGAATGCTCGACGGACTGCTCGTGCAGCGGATGCCGCGGCTGGCCGGCGTCATGGCCGACTACGACCGGGTGCTCAAGCAACGCAACTCGCTCCTGAAGAGCGCGCGCGCACGCGGACTCGCCGCGGGGCAGTTGACGACGCTCGACATCTGGGACGAACGCCTCGTCGCCCTCGGAGCCGAGCTCATCGATCGACGCAGCGAACTCGTCGGGCAGTTGCGCGAACCGCTCGCCGAGGCCTACCGCTCCATCGTCGACGCCGATCATCGACCCGAGCTGCAACCGGTGCTGTCGATCGACGGCGCCGATCCCGACGACGAGACGGATGCCGCCGGCACGGCCGCCGAGGGCCGCGCCGCATCCGGGGCCGCGGGGAACGTTCCGACGGCCGAACGCTTCGCCGCAGCCCTCGCAGCGCTTCGCCGCCGCGAGCTCGAGCGGGGCGTCACGCTGGCCGGGCCGCACCGCGACGACGTGCTGCTGCTGCTGAACGGGCTGCCCGCGAAGGGGTATGCGAGCCACGGCGAGTCGTGGTCGTTCGCACTCGCGCTGCGCCTGGCGTCCGCCGAACTGCTTCGCGGGGATTCGAGCACCGGCGACCCGGTCCTGGTCCTCGACGACGTCTTCGCCGAACTCGACCGCCTCCGTCGCGAGCGTCTCGCGGCCGCGGTCGGCGGCTACGAGCAGGTGCTCATCACGGCCGCGGTGCTGGAGGACGTCCCGGCGCCGCTCGCCGAACGCGTCGTGCACATCTCCGCGGGAAGCGTCGTCGACGCTCCTGCGGCGAACGCGGCCGCGCTGCCGTCGAACGACCGGGAATCCGGCGAACCCCTCCCGTCCGAGGCATCCGGTGTCTGAGGCGGCGCGCACCTACCGGCACTTCCGCGAGATCTTCGGCGGTGAGCCCCGGATCCGTCCGGGTCGGGCGCGCACGAGGCTCCGCGACCCCGAGGGCAGCGAGCCGTTCGCTCCCGGCCGGGATCCGAAGCCGCTGGGTTCGGCGATCGACGCGCTGACCGCGCAGCTGGGGTGGACCGGGCCGCTCTCGCAGCAGGACCTGCTCACGGCGTGGCCTGAGATCGCCGGTGAGGAGATCGCCAAGCACTCCGAGCCGATCGCGATCGAGGGCGGTGTGCTGCAGGTGCGATGCGAGTCCACGGCCTGGGCGACGCAACTGCGGCTGCTCCGCGATGAGCTGCTCCGCGCCATCCTCGAACGGCACCCGTCGGCGGGGGTCGACACCATCCGCTTCCAGGGCCCGGACGCCCCCACCTGGAAAAGGGGTCCGAGATCGGTTCCAGGGCGCGGTCCGCGCGACACCTACGGTTGAGCAGACGAATTCGTCCCCCAGGGGCGTGATGAGGCCGCAGATCGGCGCGGAGCGGTTGGGCGCGACCCGGAACTTGATAGGATCAAGGGTCGCCAGAACGACGGTTTGGAGCCCGATTCACCCATGACAGCGGAACCGACGAAGGCCCAGGGTGCGCCCGAATACGGCGCCGACGCGATCCAGGTTCTCGAGGGCCTCGAAGCGGTCCGCAAGCGGCCGGGAATGTACATCGGCTCGACGGGGCCGCGCGGGCTCCACCACCTCGTGTACGAGATCGTCGACAACTCCGTCGACGAGGCGCTCGCCGGCTACGCGGACGACATCGACGTCACGATCCTGCCCGACGGCGGCGTCAGGGTGATCGACAACGGGCGCGGCATCCCGGTCGACATCCACAAGACCGAGGGCCGCTCGACGGTCGAGGTCGTGCTCACCGTGCTCCACGCGGGCGGCAAGTTCGGCGGCGGCGGGTACGCGGTCTCGGGCGGGCTCCACGGCGTCGGCTCGTCGGTCGTGAACGCGCTGTCCAGCAGGCTCGAGGTCGAGGTCAAGCGGCAGGGTCACGTCTGGCGGCAGTCGTTCGCGGTCGGCGTCCCCGACGCGCCCCTCTCGAAGGATGAGGCCAGCGGCGAGACCGGCACGACCATCACGTTCTGGCCGAGTACCGACATCTTCGAGACCGTCGACTTCGACTACGAGACGCTGCGCACGCGATTCCAGCAGATGGCGTTCCTCAACAAGGGCTTGCGCATCACGCTGACCGACATGCGCGCCGGGCACGTCGAGATCGACCCCCAGGACACGCCCACCACCGGGTCGATCACCATCCCGGTGCAGCGCACCGACACCTTCCTCTACGAACGCGGTCTCGTCGACTACGTCGAGTACCTGAACAAGTCGAAGAAGACCGACCTCGTGCACGACGAGATCATCTCGTTCGAGGCCGAGGACACCGATCGCCACATCGCACTCGAGGTCGCGATGCAGTGGACCACGGCATACACCGAGTCGGTCCACACCTACGCGAACACCATCAACACCCACGAGGGCGGCACCCACGAAGAGGGCTTCCGCGCGGCGTTGACCACGCTCGTGAACCGCTACGCGCGCGAGAAGGGCATCCTCAAGGAGAAGGACGACAACCTCTCCGGCGACGACGTGCGCGAGGGCCTGACCGCGGTCATCTCGGTCAAGCTCTCGGAGCCGCAGTTCGAGGGGCAGACCAAGACGAAGCTCGGGAACACCGAGGCGAAGTCGTTCGTGCAGCGGGTCACGGGTGAGCAGCTCGGCGACTGGTTCGGCCGGAACCCCAACCAGGCGCGCGAGATCATCCGGAAGGCGATCCAGGCGGCGACCGCCCGGATCGCGGCCCGCAAGGCTCGCGAGGCGACCCGCCGCAAGAGCCTGCTCGAGGGCGGTGGCATGCCCGGCAAGCTCAAGGACTGCTCGAGCCGGGAGCCGTGGCGCAGCGAGATCTTCCTCGTCGAGGGCGACTCGGCCGGCGGCTCGGCCGTGCAGGGGCGCAACCCCGAGACGCAGGCGATCCTGCCGCTGCGCGGGAAGATCCTCAACGTCGAACGGGCACGCCTCGACCGTGCCCTCGCGAACGCCGAGATCCAGGCGATGATCACCGCGTTCGGCACCGGAATCGGCGAGGACTTCAACCCCGACAAGGCCCGGTACCACAAGATCGTGCTGATGGCGGATGCCGACGTCGACGGTCAGCACATCACGACCCTGTTGCTCACGCTGCTGTTCCGGTACATGCGCCCGCTCATCGAGATGGGTTACGTCTACCTCGCGCAGCCGCCGCTGTATCGCCTGAAGTGGACCAACGCCGACCACGAGTACGTCTACAGCGATCGCGAACGCGACGCCCTGCTCGTCGCGGGTCAGTCCGAGGGCAAGCGCCTCCAGAAGGAGAACGGGGTCCAGCGCTACAAGGGTCTGGGCGAGATGAACCCGTCCGAGCTCTGGGAGACCACGATGAACCCCGAGAGCCGGACCCTGCTGCAGGTCACCATGGACGACGCGGCGGCGGCGGACGAGGTCTTCTCGACCCTCATGGGCGAAGACGTCGAGAGCCGTCGCTCGTTCATCCAGAAGAACGCGAAGGACGTGCGCTTCCTCGACATCTGATCTCGATGGGCGTCGCCGAATGCGACGCTCCTCGATCACCGGACGCGAGCGACGATGAGAGAACATGACTGACGAGAACATGACCGAGCCGAACGGCGATCCCGGCATCCACGGGAAGATCGACCAGGTCGACCTGAACCTGGAGATGCAGCGCTCCTACCTCGACTACGCGATGAGCGTGATCATCGGCCGTGCGCTACCGGATGTCCGCGACGGGCTGAAGCCCGTGCACCGCCGCGTGATCTACACGATGTACGACGGCGGGTACCGGCCGGACCGCGCGTTCTCGAAGTGCACCCGCGTCATCGGCGACGTCATGGGTCAGTTCCACCCCCACGGCGACTCGTCGGTGTACGACGCGCTCGTCCGCCTCGTGCAGCCGTGGTCGATGCGCAACCCGCTCGCGCTCGGGCAGGGCAACTTCGGTTCGCCCGGCAACGACGGGGCCGCGGCCCACCGGTACACCGAGACCAAGATGGCCCCGCTTGCCATGGAGATGGTCCGGGACATCGAGGAAGAGACCGTCGACTTCCAGGACAACTACGACGGCCGCACGCAGGAACCGACCGTGCTTCCGGCGAGGTTCCCGAACCTCCTGGTCAACGGTTCGGTCGGCATCGCGGTCGGCATGGCCACGAACATCCCGCCGCACAACCTCCGCGAGGTCGCGGACGGAGCGCTCTGGGCGCTCGAGCACCCCGAGGCATCCCGCGAGGAACTCCAGGAAGCGCTGCTGCACCGCATCAAGGGCCCGGACTTCCCGACCGGGGCGCAGGTGCTCGGCGTCAAGGGGATCCACGACGCGTACCGCACCGGCCGCGGCTCGATCACGATGCGCGCGGTCGTCAACGTCGAGGAGATCCAGGGCCGCGCGTCGCTCGTGGTCACCGAGCTGCCGTACCAGGTGAACCCCGACAACCTGGCGATCAAGATCGCCGACCTGGTCAAGGACGGCAAGCTCGCCGGCATCGCCGACATCCGGGACGAGTCATCCGCTCGCACCGGCCAGCGTCTGGTCATCGTCCTCAAGCGCGACGCCGTCGCCAAGGTCGTCCTGAACAACCTGTACAAGCACACGCAGCTGCAGGAGAACTTCGGCGCGAACATGCTCGCGATCGTCGACGGCGTGCCGCGGACGCTCTCGATCGACGGGTTCATCGCGCACTGGGTCGACCACCAGGTCGAGGTCATCGTGCGCCGCACGCAGTACCGGCTGCGCAAGGCCGAGGAGCGGATGCACATCCTGCGCGGCTACCTCAAGGCGCTCGACGCGCTCGACGAGGTCATCGCGCTGATCCGCCGATCGGCGACCGCGGAGGACGCGCGCGACGGACTGATGACGCTCCTCGAGATCGACGAACTCCAGGCGCGCGCCATCCTCGAACTGCAGTTGCGCCGCCTTGCGGCGCTCGAGCGGCAGAAGATCATGGACGAGGCCGCGAAGCTCGAGCGCGAGATCGCCGACTACGAGGACATCCTCGCCACGCCCGGCCGCCAGCGGCAGATCATCGCCGACGAGCTCCGCGAGATCGTCGAGAAGTTCGGCGACGAGCGCCGCACCCACATCATGCCGGGCTTCGACGGCGATATGTCAGTGGAGGACCTGATCCCGGAAGAGGAGATGGTCATCACCGTCACCCGCGGCGGGTACGTCAAGCGCACTCGCAGCGACAACTACCGGTCGCAGCACCGTGGCGGGAAGGGCGTGAAGGGCGCGCAGCTCCGAGCGGATGACGTCGTCGACCACTTCTTCGTGACGACGACGCATCACTGGCTGCTCTTCTTCACCAACATGGGCCGGGTCTACCGTGCGAAGGCGTACGAGATCCAGGAGGCCGGCCGCGACGCGAAGGGCCAGCATGTCGCGAACCTGCTCGAGATGCAGCCCGACGAGCAGATCGCCGAGATCCTCGACATCCGCGACTACGAGGTCGCGAAGTACCTCGTGCTCGCGACCCGTGACGGCCTGGTCAAGAAGACCGAACTGACCGCGTACGACACGAACCGGTCGCGCGGCGTCATCGCCATCAACCTCCGCGAGGGCGACGAGCTCGTCTCGGCGATGCTCGTCGACGAGCACGACGAGGTCCTGCTGGTGTCCAGGAAGGGCATGTCGCTGCGGTTCGAGGCGACCGACGAGGCGCTGCGCCCGATGGGCCGGTCCACGTCGGGCGTGAAGGGCATGAGCTTCCGTTCGGGCGACGAACTGCTCGCGGCATCCGTCGTGCCCCACTCGAACGGCGACGACGACGATGCGGCCGGACCGGTCGACGGGAGCGGCCAGAAGCACAGCGCGACGAACACCTATGTCTTCGTGGTCACCGAGGGCGGTTACGCGAAGCGGACCCGCATCGAGGAGTACCGCAAGCAGCAGCGTGGCGGACTCGGCATCAAGGTGGCCAAGCTGAGCGACGATCGAGGCGACCTGGCCGGCGCGCTGACGGTCGCCCGTGAAGACGAGGTGCTCGTGGTTCTTGCCAGCGGCAAGGTGGTACGCTCTGACGTCGCCGAGGTCCCCGCCAAGGGCAGGGACACGATGGGCGTCGTGTTCGCGAAGTTCGTCGCGGACGATCGGATCATCGCGATCGCGAGGAATTCCGAGCGGAACCTCGTGGACGAGGCCGCGGAAGCGGATGCGGCGGAGACCGCGGGAGAGGAGTGAGCGCGATGAGCAGCGTCGCTGAGAAACTGGCCGGCAAGTCGAACCGGAAGCCGCCGGCGAAGCAGGTTCGCCTGCGCCTGGTCTACATCGATTTCTGGTCGGCGGTGAAGCTGTCGTTCCTGGTGGCCGTGTGTCTCGCGGTCGTGAACATCGTGGCGTCGTTCCTGATCTTCACGATCGTGCAGTCGACGGGCCTGTTCGAGAACCTGAACAGCCTCGTCCAGGATGTCGCGGGAACCGGGACCGACCTGCGGTCGATCCTCTCCATCGGCAACGTCATGGGCTTCGCGGTCGTCTCGTCGCTGCTGAACCTCGTCGTCACGACCGCGCTCGGCGCCGTCGTCGCGGTGCTGTACAACCTCAGCGTGAAGATCACGGGCGGCATCCTCGTCGGTTTCACCAACAACTGACGCGGTCCTCGGCTCGATTCGGAGATTCGCAACCCTTCGGGTAGTCTTTCCTTCGGCCGAAAAACGGGGCTATAGCTCAGGCGGTTAGAGCGCTTCGCTGATAACGAAGAGGTCCCAGGTTCAAGTCCTGGTAGCCCCACTCCGATAACTCCACACCCGGGTGCCGGCCGGCACCCGCACGGGGCCTTAGCTCAGTTGGTAGAGCGCCTGCTTTGCAAGCAGGATGTCAGGAGTTCGAATCTCCTAGGCTCCACTCCACATCAGAACCCCGGAATCACGCGTAGCCCACGAGATTCCGGGGTTTTCTGGTTCTCAAGCCCGCCTGGACTGGTAGTGAAACAGTGTGCTCACGGTAGTGTTGCGTGTTGGGCTGGGTGCGCCCTCGCGTGTCGCAGTTCTCCCGGAATCATGCGGCGCGGTTCACGCCCAGAAACCGGATGCGCCCCAGGTGCGCCCAAGTTACACGAAGATCCCTGTGGGTCGATGGCGTCCGCCGTAGCGATTTCCCAGACGCTCAGCGGCGCGCTCGAGGGCTGCGTCTGGCACGCCGAGGTGGGCAAGGAACGCGAGCGACAGCAGGACTCGGTTCGCGTCGCGAACGGCGCGAAGGAGCGCACTGTCGGTCCAGATGCTCCTGGACGGACGAGTGTCGTTGCTTCCGTGTGCGATGCTGTTGCGCGTTTCGATAAACCGGGGCAACCACTCTTCGACGGCCACGCGAGAGTTCCCGACCGCAGTGTCGCTGACCGTGGCGAGCAGCAGGCGCACCTTGGATCGAAACGTGGTGCGCCTGGTGTCTGCCTTCAGCTGTGCGACGATCTGGCGCTGGTCGTTGTTCAAGCCGCTGAGCGAATCTAGAGCCGCAATGATGGGCTGTGCGTCCCCATCAGAGAGACGTGGCTGTTCGCCGACGTCGGTACCGGTTGCGAGTGCTTCGATGGCAGCCGCGCTGAAGAGGACGTCGGCCTCGACGTACCCCGGTTGATACCGAAGCGCAGCTGCTACCTGGGGGATTGGTCGAAGCGACTCCCTCGCGGCCCACCATCGGTCGATGACTGTCTGAGCCCATTCCCCAGAGAGTCGCAACTGGTGTTCAATCGGCTGCCTCAAGGGACGGGCGAACGGCGCGTAACGGTCCCGGCCATGGATTTGCACCGTCCGCCCACCCTCATCAGTTGCCGAGAGGGAGAGGCGTCCCACAGGCATGTCAGCGGCAAAGGTCAGAAGGTCCTGTAATGCATCGAGATGCGTTTCGAACGCATCGAGCGGGACTGGGACAGGCGATGCGATGGTGACCGAGCCGGGGGCGCTTGGGAATGTCGCGCTCATCTGGCCGGCGTCCTCGAGCGCGGGAAGAGTGAGTGGGGCACTCATTGAGCGTTGAGCGCCGTCGTCGCATCGGTAGGAGCAGATGGAGTCGAGGTGTTCAAAGGTTGCGAGTACCTCGGTGTATCTCGGCTGCTCCTCATCAGAACCGACACGTAACTCATCTATGCGGAGCCCCGGTTGACCAGCGAGGATGAAGATCCCACCGCGAAGCAAGGCGGCTCTGTTGTCGATGGAGGTCCTTAGCGTGCGCGTCTCAGGCTGTCCTGTCGCGAACGAAAAGCAGCCAGGCGCCTTCAGAATGAAGCGAACGTCATGTTGGACGATCTCCCCTGCGCCGTCCCTCGCTCCGTAGCCGACCGCCGTGAACTCGATCGATTGCGTTGGCCACTCGTAGGTCGACGCGTAGAAGGTCACGTGCGTCACGCCCCCACGAGCTGGAGCAACGAGTCGTAGCTGTTGACGACGTCGTAGGTGACTCCGGAGATCGCGGACTTCTCATTCAGCGACGCGAAGAACTTGCGGTGCTCTGGACAACACTCCGCCCATTGTGCTTGTTCGTGATCGCGGTGAGATGCCACTGCGCGAGCCAGTGGTCGCCGCCCTCCAGATCGCGGTGGGCAACAACCCGATTCCGGATCTCGGTGAGATTCGACATGTAGTCGCCGTCCGACTTGATGGGCTTCAAAGCATCCTTGAAAGCCCGCCCGGCCTCGCGATACTCGATACCGATTTTCGGGGGCAACTCATCGATCGCAGCCCAAGAGAGCAGGGCCATGTACTTCTCCCACACCTCGCGGTCGGTCGGGTAGGAAAGGTCCTGCAGCAAGAGCACCTTCAGCTCGTAGTCGGTGGCGACCACGGTGGCGAATAATTCCAGTGCTCGGCGCTTCGACTCGTCGGTGAGCGCCGACGAAAGTCCCGCCAAATGCACCATGATCTGCTCGTAATCGGCCCGAGTACGCTCCATGTCGGCGCGAAGTGCGTCAACTCGCCGAGCGAGCTCGTCCGTCGTCACATCTTCCGCGTCTTTCACGACGGTACGACCCGACCGAGGATTCCGATCGAGCAGTCATCCTTGGTGGCATTTCGGATGGTGATGTTTACCAGTCGGCGAAGTCGCTTCTTGTAGTCGGAGTTCTTGCTCTGGCGACCGGGTGCCGTGCCGACGGCATTGATGAGTTTCGTGCACGCCGCCGCCAGCTCGCCATTGCGTGGGTTGTAGAGGCTCTCGGCTGTTCCGTCGCTCATGAGAATGAAGCCGTGGACCCCGTCGAGCGCTCCGCGGAAAAGCCGCATCGATTCGAGCGCGCGACCTGATGTGACGAACGTCGTTTGGTTGGCAAACTCGGAGTTGTCGGGACCGGAGATGCTCCTCAAGTCCCCGTGCTTCAGGTACCCGACGACTCCGTCTCCCACATGTGCGCCAAGGAATCTGTTGCCGGACACTGCCACGCAGAGGAACGTAGAAGCAAGGCTGTCGGGGGGCACACCGTGCCTTTCCGCGGTTGCAGTCACCTTCGCTGCAAGACGATCCAGAAGGTCGACCTTCACCTGGACGCCGTCGTTTGACGACGCATACTCGTCAAATCGCTCGACGAGCACGGCACAGCCTTCATCCACGACGGCTTGAGCGCCGAACTGGGAGTGCGACGCGGAGCCAGCGCCGTCGGCCAAGCATAGGACCTGGACGCCGCCACGAGAAAGGTACTTCGTCCGGTCTTGGACCGGCGTGCCGTCTCGCAGGTGACTGAGTCCCCTCGCTTGGTGGTGGAACTCTTTGAACACCTACAGCTCCGCCCAGCCGGCGAGTCCCTCGAGGTCGAGCTTGACGCTGTCACCGGGCGTTGACCGCGACACGCGCGCTACCGACCGAGAGAGCCACTCGAAGAACTCCTTGAACTTCAGCCCGTCGAGACGAAGCGGATCGCGGTTGGGGCTGAACCGGGCGAGCGTCTTCATGTCGGCGCCGCCCCCGATACCGATGGGAAACACGGTGAGCTTCTTGGCTTCGACCAGATCGACGACCCTCCTGACGGCGCTGTCAATGTTGTCGGTGGGCGCGCCGTCGGTCATGAGCACCAGCCAGGGTTGGTAGTAGAGGACACCACTCCCGGAGTAGGTCGCCTTCCTCGCCTCGAGCGTGTCGAGTGCAAGGTTGACGCCGGCCCCCATCGCGGTGGTGCCGTTCGCGGCTAGGCCTGAGATTCGCTGCAGTCGCTCGATGCTCGCGAAGTCATGGACGAGGCCAGCCGAAGAGTTGAACTCGACGATGTTGACTTCGGCCGAGTCGTGGGCATCCTCATCCTCATCGATCGCGTCGTAGAACAGGTTGACACCCCGAACGAGTTCCTGAATCGGCGACCCGCTCATCGAGCTGCTGGTGTCAAGGCAGAGTGAGACGGGTACGCGCGGGGTCGGGTTGTCGACGAGGTCGTCGGTTCCAAGGGCGAGTCGTGCCATGGCTTGTTCCTTTCGATGAAGTTGTTGCTGTTAGCTGCCGGAGAACCACTTCGAGAGCCGCGCCCAGAAGCCCGCCTTCGGTTGCGGATTCGGCTTTGCAGCGAAGGAGGTACCGACGGTCCGCGGAGGAGACGTCATGGTAGGAACGCAATCCGTGGGGTAGCTCCCGCCGTAACCTGCCTTGTGGGTTGTCGGGACCGCTCGGCCGTTTCGCTGGTGCCACTCGACGTTCCCGTATGTGATGTAGGGCTTCTGGCAGCGGGTGCACAGACGAGATGGGTCGAGCGTGTTGGCGCGCGCCCTGCGTTCGTCATCCTTCTTTGCGCACGAAGGGCACCGACCGTACTTCAGTTGGCTCTTCGGGAAGGTCAGACCGCAGTCTCGACACGAGGCAGAGACAGGGCGGGAAGCGGCAGCACTTCGGGCCGGCTGTTGATCACGGCACTTGTTGCACTGACGTGGGACGAAGTATTCCTTGGTGTCGTCGCTCCAGATGCCGGCGATCGCGTTCTCACGCCCGCAGGTTGGGCAGTCCAGGATCGGAGTGTCCTGCTTGAACGCCTTGTTGCGGATCGGGTACACATCGTTCGACATCGGGTCGAAGTTCGTTCGCGGGTTGCCCAGATAGTTCTTGTAACCCCGAAATGCCTCTAGCCACTCGGTGGCGGTGGGACGCTTCTCGTAGCGCGTGCCCTCGCGATGGAAGGTGTTCCAGAACAGGTCCTTCACGGGCTTGTGGATGTGACTCCACATGTACTTCCAGTCGCCGTCAGGCTGATCCTTGTTGTTGCGGTTCTCGTACTGGAACGCGAAGTTGCCTTCCCTGATCAGCTGAACCATGTCGCCGTCGGTTCCCGTTCGTATGTACGGGAACTGCCCGGTCATGACGATCATGAAGAGCATCGTCGCCACGGCGAAGAGCTCATCTTCCATCGTGCGCAGATCGTCGGAGTAGGTCTTTCCGAGCATGGCTGGAGAAGTGAACATCGGCGTGCCGACGGGGCAGGGGTAGCCTTCCAATTGCCACGAGTCGGCGTCGATGATGAAGACGTTCTTCTTCTCATCGACCATGAGGTTCTTGGGGTTAATGTCGGCGACGATCACGTTCATGGAGTGCAGGTACTGGACCTTCTCCAGGAACGAGATACAGATGTCGACAAGATCGACCTTCCTCCAGTTTGGGAACTCGCGCTCGAACTTCCGCTTGTTGAAGATCGTGCGTTGGAACTCGCGGCCGCTCGCTTTCGGCATCACGTATCCGACGAACTCTCCCTGCTTGTTCCGGACAATTGCGGACGGGATGCACAGACCCTGCGCGCGAAGGCTCCGACCGACGAGCAGCTCGATCTTCTCCTTGCGGTGTCGCGTGAGGTGATCTTTGTCGAAAATTTTGACGACCGCGTTGCCGTCCACTTCGTACACGGACCCCTCGCCGCCCTCGCCGAGGAGTGCGCCCAGCACGAGGGCGCCACTCCGGTCAGTGGACATCCGGGTGACGGTGTCGCCCTGGGTAGGGAGCATGGAGAACGTCAGCGGTGTGTCGCTTGGCCTCAGTGTTGGCCGCGGCGAGAAGGGGTTGATCGGCGTTGGTGCAACGGTTCGTCGCGGTGTCGGTGATGAAGAATTTGCGACCCGAGGGCCGGGTATGACCGTAGGTTCCTTCAGACCGAACGCCTTGCTGAAATCGTTCAGAAGGAGCTTCAGAGCCGCGACCTCGGACTGGTCCTTGAAGTTGCCGATTCCTTCGGCAATGTGTGTTGCATGGCGCTTGTACTTGCGGAACCCGCGCTCGAACAGCGACTCGTCGGAGTCGACCTCGAGGTCGCCATCTCTTGTGAGAGTCCCGACGAGTAGGCGCTTGGTGAGCCGATGCGCGAGCAGGCGGATGCGTAGCTTGATCGTGATGTCGTGAGTGAGAAGGCACATCTCATAGGTGCTGGCGAACCGCTCGAAGAGCTTCAGGAAGAGGTCGTCAGCGTAAGGGTTGGTGTCATCGCCGAGGTCTTTCCGAACAAGCCCGACGTCGCTCGCACTCTCGAGGAAGGTCAGCGCTGCACCGGCCTTCTTGATCGCCTCGGCGCGCTCCGCAGACTCGCCCGAGGGGTCGATTCGGCTCTGCTTGGTGAGTTCGTCGATGACCTTTGTTGGTACGACGATGGGATTACCGTTCGCGAGGATCGTGCTGTGGCCACGCTCGAAGAGGCGCTTGAGTCCACCGGCGCGGCGCGCGTCTGTGTCCATGAAGACGTTCGTGTCGATGAACAGCCGTCGGTTCGACTGGAGGAACTCGACGGGGTCGAGGAGCTGGTAGTCGATCGGTTTGGACACTGAGCGCCCTCCACGTTTCTGGAAGTCCGGAGCTTCGGGGTCGGAAGTCTGCGTCGGGACGCCGCCCTCGGCTGAGCGTTCCGACCAGGCGAGTCGCTCGTGAAGCAGTGCCACGGAGAGGATCGGGAGACTCCCATACCGAGAGTCAAGGACGAGCGCCTCAATCTCGTCCCCGACGGAAAGCGCCTCGCGCGGCTTGCCGTTGACGTTGGCAGGCAACTCGCGTGATGGGATCCGCCCCAGTGTTCGGAGGCCGACGTCAACGAGGACCTCCTCGTCGCTGATGCTCGCGACGACCCCGGTCACAGCATGCCCCTCGTCGGGAAAGTCGCCGAGCGATTCCTCGTCGGTCTGGTCGTGCGCTTCTTCCTCGCCGGCCCAGTCGTGCACGCTACTACCCAAGCTCATTGCGGATCCCCGAACGAGATATTGCTGTGGAACTCCTCAAGCGCCGCAGCCGCCTCTTCGTGTCCTTGTTGCCGCTCTCGCTGATACTTCGCGATCGAGCGCATCGGAATCCGACGGTGGCTTCCGACGCGAACGTGCTCGACCGTGCCCGCATCGACGAGCTTCATCAGTGTTGGTCGAGACATACCGAGCATGGTTGCAGCCTCGGTACTGGTAAAGAGGTCTTTGACGGGGACCACGACCGCTCCAGTCGAATGCTCCGCCTCAAGCAGTTCGAGCACCTTTTCGGCGCTCCGACGCGTTAGGTTGAGCGTCACCGTCACCTCATCCGGTGACGCCTCCAAGGCGTCACGCAGTGCTTGGATGTCATCGGGAAGTATCTCCGGCATGTTCACCTCCAACCGAACCAACCGAAACTAACTGAAACAACTGTAACTATGTGTCGTAAGTGAAGTCAACCTTGGAGATGCGGGTTCCAGCACCGTGCGCCGCAGGTGCGCCCTGAATTGCTCCGCCGTGCCGGAATTGCAAGGTTCTGTTTTGCTTTGCAAGCAGGATGTCAGGAGTTCGAATCTCCTAGGCTCCACTCGAATCGCGAACGCCCCGTCACCACGACGGGGCGTTTCCATGTCCGGTTCATCCCCCGCGTGCGGACGTGCCGGGAATATGGTTGCTGGATGGACATCCGCATCGCCGCATACGGGGTGATCATCCGAGACGGCGAGATCCTGCTGTCTCACTGGAACGAGCACGGCCGATCGGCGTGGACGCTGCCCGGCGGTGGGATCGAGGGAACCGAGCATCCGGTCGAGGCCGCGCGCCGAGAGATCCACGAGGAGACCGGGTACGACGCCGAGATCGAACGGCTGCTCGGTATCGACACCATGGTCGTTCCCGCTGCCAAACGCCACCACGGATCGGCGCCGCTGTACGCGCTGCGCGTCGTGTACCGTGCACGCGTCCTCGGCGGCCGGCTCCGCAACGAGGTCGGCGGCAGCAGCGACGAGGCACGATGGTTCCCCCTCGAGGCGCTCTCGGAGCTCACGCGGGTGAGCCTCGTGGACATCGCCCTGCGGCTCGACGCCGACGAACCGGGGGATGGGGCGCCCCGCCGTCCCTGACGCCGACCCGGCTGCCGCTGCATGCAGGCCGGACCGGAACGGGCGACGGCCCTGTCCGAGATCGGACAGGGCCGTCGTGATCGGGACGGACGTTCGGGTCATCTCGATCAGAGCGTCCTGGCGAGACGCGCGAGCGTTGCGAAGTTCTCCTCGCGGAGCAGGTTCGCGTCACGGCGCAGTTCAGCGGCGCGTGCGAGGTCGACGCGGCTGCGTCGCGCCTCGGCCGCACTGCTCCAGGTCAGCAGGGCGAGGCCGAGCCGTCGGGCGAGGCGCTCACCGGCTCCGGCCGCGGCGTGCTGCGCGGACGAACGCTGGATGGTGAGTGTGGTGTTCACGGTGATGTCCTTCATCGGTGAGGGATGGATGGCACGCACGGTCGTGCGCACCGAGGCACGCACGGTCGTGCGCACCGAGGGGTGGGGCTGCGAGCGGCCGGAGCGCGGCGGCACCGACCGGTGACGGTCGGCGTCGGCGGCTCGGCCGGCGTGGATCGGCGGGCGTCGATCAGGTGATCGGCATCGGCCGGGGCGACGGGATGGCCGTCGCGGAGCGCATGCTCCTCGTCAGGCGGGAGGGCCTGCGGTCAGCGCGGGATGGCGCGAGCTCAGCAGGCCGCGAACGGTGCGCCGAGGAAGGCGATCTCCGTCCGAATGGAAGTGTGCATCTGCTGCATCAACATGGACCTCGCCTCCTTTCGATCTCAGCGGTGTACCGGGCCGAGTCACGACCATAGCGGTGTTCGACCCTGACACGCAAGGGGATTCTCGGATTCGTGCGGGAATCAGTGCCACCCCTGAGACGGGCGGGCACGACGACGGCCCCGCCTGAGGATTCAGGCGGGGCCGTCGGGGAACTGCGGTTCAGATGACCGGCGAGGGCGCGGAGCCCGAGGACGGTGCGTCCTGGTCGTCTTCGGCGACCCAGAGTTCATCGTCGGCTCGGAAGGTCTGCCAGACCGCGTAGGCGACGCCCGCCGCCGCGACGATGCCTGCACCGATCGCGAGGTACGTGCCCACGCCCGCCCCCTTCTTCTCGGGAGGCAGGGCACTCGGTGCGACGCGCTGGACGGCGCGACGGACCCGCGTGTCGTTGGCGATGTCGCCGATCGAGAGCACCGAGCCGAGCGCCGAGCCGAGCGTGCGCTCGACCTGGCTGCCGGCGTTGCGCGCGAACGTGCGCGCCTGGTCCATGCCCGGCCTGACGTAGCTGTCGTAGCCCGTGCGAACGCGCGGAACGACCTCTTCGCGGGCGAGCAGGTTCAGCTGGCGGCTCGCCTCGCGGGCGACCGAGCTCGACCGGTCGAGAACGTCTCGCTGGTCCCCCCACAGTTCCTCTGCAGTACTGCGCAGCCGCTTGAGTTCCTTCCGGCGCTTGCGTGACAGGCTCATGTCGACCTCCATCGTTGTGCAGCGAACTCCTCCATCCTGCCACCGAACCGGCTGGAAATGGGGTGGGAACCCGGGTTCGCCGCGGTGCGCGTGCCGAATCGCGCATGAGAGAATCGTCGGTATGCCGAACCCCACCGCAATCGCGACGATCCGAACCAACCACGGCGACATCAAGGTCGACCTCTACGGCAACCACGCGCCGAAGACCGTGAAGAACTTCGTCGGCCTCGCGACCGGCGAGATCGAGTGGACGCACCCGGCCACGGGCCGGAAGACCACCGACCCGCTCTACGACGGCGTCGTCTTCCACCGGATCATCCCCGGCTTCATGATCCAGGGCGGCGATCCGCTCGGTCAGGGCATCGGCGGACCGGGGTACCAGTTCGACGACGAGATCCACCCCGAGCTCGACTTCACCGAGCCCTACGTGCTCGCCATGGCGAACGCCGGCATCCAGGGCGGCCGCGGCACGAACGGCTCGCAGTTCTTCATCACGGTCGGAGCGACCACCTGGCTGCAGGGCAAGCACTCGATCTTCGGCAAGGTGACGGATGCCGCGAGCCGGGCCGTCGTCGACGAGCTCGCCGCGGTCCCGACCGACGGCCGCGACAAGCCGCTCGACGACGTCGTGATCGAGTCGATCGCGGTCGAGCAAGTCTGAGCCCGCCCAGGTGAGCGACCCGGCGCCGGAGCGCGCGAACTCCTGCTATCGGCATCCCGATCGGCAGAGCTTCGTGCTGTGCCAGCGCTGCGGTCGCACCATCTGCGGTGAATGCCAGACGCCCGCTCCGGTCGGGGTGATCTGCCCCGAGTGCATGCGCGAGCAGCGGGCGACGGCGCCGCGCACCCGGCCGGCGGTGCTCACGCGCGTCAGGTCGGCGGCCTCCCGAGGCGCACCGGTGGTGACGTATTCCATCATCGGCATCACTCTCGCGTTCTACCTGCTTCAGCTCATTCCGGGCGTCGGCGCTGCCGTCACCGGGTGGCTCTACTTCACGCCGCTCGCGATGGGCGTGGTCGAGTTCGAGCCGTGGCGCATGATCACCGTGCTGCTGGTCCACTCGACGGCCCTGATCTTCCATGTGCTGCTGAACATGTACACGCTGTGGATCTTCGGCCAGTTGCTCGAGAACCTGCTCGGGCGGTGGCGCTTCCTCGCGCTGTATCTCATCTCCGGACTCGCCGGGTCGGTCGGCGTGATCTGGTTGGCCGGCCCGAACACCGCCGTCGTGGGCGCATCGGGCGCGATCTTCGGCCTCATGGGCGCCTTCCTCGTCATCCAGCGGCGCCTGGGCGGCAGTGCCACGCAGTTGCTCATCCTCGTGGGCATCAACCTGGTCATCGGCTTCGTGCCGGGATTCAACATCTCATGGCAGGCCCACCTCGGCGGCCTCGTCGGCGGCGCGCTCGTCGGGCTCATCTTCGTCGAGACGCGCAAGCGCGACCAGCGCGCGCTCCAGAACGTGCTCCTCGGCGCCCTCACGCTCGTGCTGATCCTGCTGAGCCTGCGGTACTTCTTCCTTCCGCTGACCTGATTCCGCGCCCAGTCCCGCCGGCCGTCGATGCGACCGCGGTCGATGATGGGCACGCCGATCGACGCGGCCGGGTGTCCGGCCTGCTCGGACGGAGAGTTATCCACACGCTGTCCACAGTTGGGGAGAGTTACACCGGTGTGATTCCGCACGATGTCCGGAATTCCGGCGATCCAGTCCTTCCACGGTGTGTGGAGCATGTGCACAAAGCTGTGGATGGTGTGGATAACCCTGTGCAGAGATGACGAGAGCGGGGCGGATGCCGAAGCATCCGCCCCGCTCTCGAAACGGGTCAGGCCGGCGTCATCGCCAGCGGGTGGTCATGAGGAAGCCGACGAAGGCGATGCCGAAGCCGACGAGGATGTTCCACGAACCCAGTGCCTGAACCGGCCAGGCACCCTGGCTCACGTAGAACACGATGATCCAGACGAGGCCGAGCAGCATGAAGCCGAACATGACCGGCTTGAACCAGACAGGATTCGGCGCGTCCTCGCCGCTCGGCTGCTCCGCGCGTGCGGGCTTCGAAGAGTTGGTGCGTGCCATGCGGGAGATTCTAGTCCACCGGGCTGCGCTGAGGATCCGCGCGGGCGAGCGCACATCGCCTGCGGGCCCGGTTCCGCGCCGCAGTAGACTCGCTGCCGTGCCAGACGTCGTCGTTGAATCGACCAATGCGGCGCCCCGCAGGGGGCGTGGGCGTGGCGGGTTCTCCTTCGTCGGCGTCCTCGGTGAATTGCTCGTCACCGCAGGGGCACTCGTGCTCCTGTTCCTGGGCTGGCAGCTCTGGTGGAACGACGCGATCAGTGCCGCACAGCAGTCTTCCGCGGCATCCGCTCTCTCGAACCGGTGGCACCAGGCGGTCCCGCCCAGCGGAGCCGGCGATGCCCCGGAGCCCCACGTGGAACCCCTCGTCGCCGACGGCGCACCCGGATACGGCGAGCCGTTCGCGGTCATGTACGTGCCCCGCTTCGGGGAGGACTCCCAGCGCACGATCGCCGAGGGCACCGGGCTCGACGTGCTGAACAGCGTCGAGAGCGGCGTCGGGCACTACCAGGGCACGCAGATGCCCGGTGCGGTCGGCAACTTCGCGATCGCGGCGCACCGGAGTGCGTACGGCGGGGGGATGCACGAGATCGATCAGCTCCGGGTCGGCGACGGCATCCACATCCAGACGCGCGACGGCTGGTACACCTACCGGTTCCGCGACCTCGAGTACGTCACACCCGACACGGTCGAGGTGCTCGCTCCGGTTCCGCACCGGCCCGGAACGGCGCCGATCGATCGCATCATCACCCTGACCACGTGCAATCCCCTGTACTCCACCGCGGAGCGCATCATCGCGTACGGCGTGTTCGAGTCATGGCGGCCCGCGGCCGACGGACCGCCCGGCGAGATCGCGGCGGCAGTCGCAGAATGGGGGCGATGAGCATGTACGCGGCTCTGTGGCGTATCCTTCCGGGACCGGTCTGGTTTCGCGTCATCCTCGTGATCGCCATCCTCGCCGGGATGATCTTCGTCCTGTTCACCTGGGTCTTCCCCTGGGTCGACGGGATCGTGAACCCAATCGACGTCACGGTGGAGCAATGACCCGGATCCTCGTCATCGACAACTACGACAGCTTCGTCTACACCCTCAACGGGTACCTGCAGGAGCTCGGCGCCGAGACCGAGGTCGTCCGCAACGACGACATCGCCGTCGAGGACGTGCCGACCCGCATCGCGGAGTACGACGGCGTGCTCATCTCGCCCGGCCCGGGCAAGCCGGTCGACGCGGGCGTCTCGATCCCCGTCGTCGCGGCCGCCCTCGAGTCCGGCCAGCCGCTGCTCGGCGTGTGCCTCGGGCACCAGGCGATCGCCGAGGCGTTCGGCGCCGTCGTCACGAACGCCGAGGAACTGATGCACGGCAAGACCTCGAAGGTCGTGCACGACGACAGCGCCCTCTACGACGGCGTCCCGCAGCACTTCACCGCGACCCGGTACCACTCGCTCGCGGTCGTCGACGGCACGGTACCGGACGACCTCGTCGTGACCAGTCGAACCGAGGGCGGCGTCATCATGGGTCTGCGGCACGCGAGCGCACCGATCCTCGGTGTCCAGTTCCATCCCGAGTCGGTGCTCACCGAGGGCGGCTACCGCATGCTCGGCAACTGGCTCGCGCTCGCGGGCCTGCCCGAGGCGAAGGGACGCGCACAGGGCCTCGACCCGCTCGTGCGCGCGAGCTGACCTGAACGCGTCGGGTCAGCCGCCGCAGTAGACCAGTTCGACCTCGGACTTCTGGGGCACGTCGCCGGGGGCCGGCATCTGCCGGATCACGGGCGAACCGGCGGCCGTCGGGCAGCTCGTGTCGGGCACGGGCTTCGGCTGGAGCCTCAGGGCATCGGTTCCGAGGTAGTCCGACGCGGCCTGCAGCGACTGGCCCGTGAGGTCCGGCAGCGTGACGTTTCCCGACGAGTAGATGAAGTTCACGGTGCTGCCGGCGTCGACCGAGGCCCTGGGCTCCGGATCGGTCGACATGACGACGCCGGCACCGACCGTGGGCGAATTCTGCCGCGTCTCGGAGCCCGGGACGAGCTCGGCATCCGTGATCGCGGTCTTCGCCGCGTCGAGCTGCATGTTGACGACATCCGGGACGGCGACCGCCTCGCGCCCGGTGGAGACGTACACCGTGACGGGTGTTCCCGTGTCGACGATCTCGCCGGCCCCGGGGACGGTGCGGATCACCGCGCCGTCGGGGACCGAGTCGCTCGTCTCCTCCGACTTCGTCGGCTGCAGCGTCAGCTCCTGGAGTGTGTTGGCCGCGTCCTCCCATGCTTCGCCTGCCAGCTCCGGCACCTCACGAGCGTTCGAGGGCACCGTATCGGTGGGCTGCAGGTTGAACGCCCAGTACATGACGGACACGACGATCACGACGATCGCGATGATGCCCGACCATATCCAGACCGCCGGAGGCCGACGCTGGGTCCGGACCATCGTGTCGTCCTCCGTCAACTGCCGGAGGGCGAGTTCGGAGGTCGAGAGCGAGCCCGTCGCGGTGCCGAACAGCAGCGCGGTCTCGTCCACCTTCCGTTGCGACGGGACCCGGCCGGCCGCGGCCGCCTCGACGTCGGCTCGGAACTCCGCCGCGGTCTGGTATCGCGCGGTGCGATCCTTCGTGAGCGCGTGCATGACCACGGCGTCGAGGGCCGGCGAGACCTTCGGATTGATGACACTCGGCTTGACCGGCCGTTCGCTCACGTGCTGGTAGGCGACCGCGACCGGGGTGTCGCCGCGGAACGGCGGGCGGCCCGTGAGCAGTTCGAACAGCACCACCCCGGTGCTGTACAGGTCGGTCCGGGCGTCGACGACCTCGCCCTTGGCCTGCTCGGGCGAGAAGTACGAGGCGGTGCCGAGGATCGCCGTCGTCTGCGCGACCGTCGTCGCGGAGTCGGAGACGGCGCGGGCGATGCCGAAGTCCATGACCTTCACCTGGCCGGAGGTGGTGATCATGATGTTGCCCGGCTTGATGTCGCGATGCACCACGCCCGCGCGGTGGGAGTACTCGAGCGCGGTGAGCACGCCGTCGATCACCCTCGCGGCAGCGGTCGGGTCGAGCGGGCCCTCGTGGATGATGTCCTTCAGGAGTCGGCCGTCGACGAACTCCATGACGATGAACGGCAGCTGGACCTCGTGGCCTGCGGCATCGACGACGGTCTCCTCGCCGGCGTCGAAGACGCGGACGATGGTCGGGTGCGCCATCCGCGCCGCCGACTGCGCCTCCTGCCGGAATCGCATCCGGAACGACGGGTCGGTCGCCAGTTGCGGCTTCAGCAGCTTGATCGCGACCCGGCGGCCGAGCCGCTCATCGGTGCCCTCGTGCACGTCGGACATCCCACCGCGCCCGATGAGCGCACCCACGCGGTACCGTCCCGCGAGCATGCGTCCGCCATCGTTCACGCTGCCTCCGATCGTGTAGGGCTGGTCGGGATGCTACTGGATGCTCACCTGCGCGGCGGGCGAGAACGGCGAGTCGAGCTGACCGCAGAAGTAGCGATACGTGACCTCGAACGCCTCGGAGCCGGCCTGGACGTTCACGCTCGTGGTGCCGGGGCCGACCGGACTGGGAGCCGTGGCATCCGCCGTGACGGCGACCTCGTAGCCGCTGAGCTCCTGGCCCGACGGGCAGGACGCGGCCGGCCAACTGACCTGCACGATCCCGCCGGCTGCGACGTCGGCCGGATTCACGGTCGGGGCGGAACCCGGAGCGCTCGGCGTCTCGGGCTGGCCGAGGTAGGTGACCGTGATCGTCGAACCGATCGCCACCGGGCCGCTCGGGTTCACGTCGGTGACGGTGTTCGCCTGGTCGGGGGTCGTCGCGGGCCCACCCTCCCTGGCGTCGACGACGAAGCCCAGGCCCTGGAGCTCGTTGCGCACGTCGTCGACGTTGCGGCCGAGGTACGCATCGCGGTCGACCTGTGCGGTCGTGGGTGCTTCGCTGGTCGGGGGCGGGGGCTCGCTGCTGGTCGACGGCGGAGCGGATGTCGACGTCGAGGTCGGCGGTCCGCTGGACGTGCTCGGGTCAGGGGACTTGCCGCTGTTGAGGGCGAACGCGACGAGGATGCCGATGAGCACGAGCGCGAGCAGGATGATGAGCACGATGAGCGGCCACGTCCACGGGCTGCGCTTCTTCTCCTCGGTCTCCTCCTCGTCGCCATCGGGGCCCGGAGCACCCGCAGGGAGCACGGTGGTCGCCGCGGTCGCGCCTGCCTGCGGCATGAGCATCGTCGCCGCGGTCGCGCCCGCCGCCGCACCGAGAACGGCGGGGACCGCGAGCGCGGCTGCCTGCACGTCGCCGCGCCGGAGCGCCGTCGCGGCGCGGGCGAGGTGGGCAGCGGTCTGCGGCCGGTCGGCCGGGTTCTTCGCGATGCACGAGTAGACGAGGTTGCGCACCGGCTCGGAGACGGTGACCGGGAGGTCGGGCGGGGTCTCGTTGATCTGCGCCATCGCGATCGCGACCTGCGACTCGCCCGTGAAGGGCCGGCGGCCGGCGAGGCACTCGTACGCGACGATGCCGAGCGAGTAGATGTCGGTCGTGGGCGATGCGGGGTGACCGGACGCCTGCTCGGGCGAGAGGTACTGCACCGTGCCCATGACCTGCCCGGTGGCGGTCAGGGGCACCTGGTCGGCGATGCGCGCGATGCCGAAGTCGGTGATCTTGACGCGCCCGTCGGGCGTGATGAGCAGGTTGCCGGGCTTGATGTCGCGGTGCACGAGGCCGGCCGCGTGCGCGGCCTGGAGCGCCGCGGCGGTCTGCGCGACGATGTCGAGGACCTTGTCGGTCGAGAGCACGTGCTCGCGCTCGAGGATCGTCGAGAGCGCCTCGCCGGGGACGAGCTCCATGACGAGGTAGGCGCTGCCCTCCTCCTCGCCGTAGTCGAAGACGTTCGCGATGCCCTCGTGGTTCACGAGTGCGGCGTGACGCGCCTCGGCGCGGAAGCGCTCGAGGAATCCCGGGTCGCCAAGGTACTCGTCCTTGAGGATCTTGAGCGCGACCTGCCGACCGATCACGAGGTCGGTGGCCTGCCAGACCTCGCCCATGCCGCCGATCGCGATCCGGGACTGCAGCTCGTAGCGTCCCCCGAAGGTGAGCCCAGCACTCGGTCTCATGTGTTCAGCACCGCCTCTAGTACCTGTTGCGCCAAGGGCGCGGCAATCAGGTTGCCGAACCCCTCCTGACCAAGCCCTCCGCCGTCTTCCACGAGCACCGTGATCGCGTACCGAGGGTCGTCGGCGGGGGCAAAACCCGTGAACCACAAGGTGTAGGGATCGTCCTCGCCGTTCTCTGCTGTACCCGTCTTACCGGCCACGCTGACGCCGTCTATTCTTGCATTACTCGCGGCACCGTTCTCGACGCCGTCGACCATCATCCCGGTCATCGTCCTGGCCGTCGATTCGCTGATCGCCCGGCCGAACTGCGTCGCATCGAACTCCTCGATCGGCCGGAAGTCCGGCGCGGTGATCGAATCCACCACGTCGGGGTTCATGACGACGCCGCCGTTCGCGATCGCCGCCGAGACCATGGCCATCTGCAGCGGCGTCGCGCGGACGTCGCCCTGGCCGATCCCGCTGAGCCCGGTCTGCGGTTCGTCCGGGTTCGGCGGGTACGTGCTCGCAGCCGTCGGCATCGGGATCTCGAACGACGAGTCGAACCCGAACTTCTCGGCCTGCGTGCGGATGGCGTCGTCGCCGAGTTCGAGCGCGAGCTCGACGAAGGGGATGTTGCACGAGAGCCGCAGCGCGGTCGCGAGGGTCACCTCGGAGCCGCCTCCGCACGTGCCGCCGCCGGAGTTGCGCACGACCGAGCTCGTGCCGGGGAGGGTGAGCTCGCCCGGGTTCGGGAACGTGGAATCCGGCGTGTACTGGCCGGATTCGAGGGCGGCGGCGGTCACGACGAGCTTGAACACCGAGCCCGGCGGGTTCATGTCGCCGCCGGTCGCGCGGTTGAACAGCGGATCCGAGGGGTTCTCGACGAGCGACTGGTAGGTCTGCTCGACCTCGTCGCCGTCGTGCACCGCGAGCGCGTTCGGGTCGTAGGTGGGCTTGGTGACCATCGCGATGATCCGGCCGGTCTTCGGTTCGGTCACGATGATCGCGCCCGTGTAGTCGCCGAGCGCGTCCCACGCGGCCTGCTGTGCGACGGGATCGATCGTGACCTCCACGGAGGCGCCCATCGGGTCCTGACCGGAGATGAGCCGGTTGAGGGAGTCGAAGAACTGGGATTCGCTGCGCCCGCTCAGCTCCGCGTTGAGCGCGGCCTCGAGTCCGGTCGGCTCGCCGTTGACCGGGATGAACCCCGTCACCGGGGCGTACATCGGCCCGTTCGAGTAGATGCGCTGGAACTTGTAGTCGTCGTCGGAGGGCTCGGAGAACGCGATGGGGTTCCCGTCGACGAGGATCGGGCCGCGCTCGACCGAGTAGCTCTGGTACAGGGTGCGGGCGTTGCGCGGGTCGGCTGCGAGCTCGTCGGCCTGGACGTACTGGATCACGCTCGAGGCGCCGAAGAGTGCGAGGAACATGAGGAGCGCGACGATGGTCACGCGCTTGAGTTCGCGGTTCATCCGTCGATCACCAGCCTCGGGTGGTTGCGCACCGTGTCGGAGAGTCGGAGCAGCAGGGCCACGATGATCCAGTTCGCCACGAGCGACGAACCACCGGCCGCGAGGAACGGCGTGGTGAGCCCGGTCAGGGGGATCACGCGCATGACCCCGCCGACCACGATGAAGACCTGCAGCGCCAGCACGAACGACAGGCCCACGCCGAGCAGCTTGCCGAAGTCGTCCTGGCCGGCGAAGCCGATGCGGAACCCGCGTGCGACGAAGAGCACGTAGAGCGCGAAGATCGCGAACAGTCCGGCGAGGCCGAGCTCCTCGCCGAGGCTCGCGATGATGTAGTCGGACTGCGGGACGGGTGTAAGGTCGGGGCGGCCCTGGCCGAGGCCCGTGCCGATGAGCCCGCCGTTCGCGAGACCGAACAGGCCCTGGACGAGCTGGAACGACCCGCCCTGCGCCTCGTACACCGCCGGGTCGAACGGGTCGAGCCAGTTGCGGAACCGGTTGCCGACGTAGTCGAGGGTCTGGCTCGCGATGATGGCGCCTGCGAAGAACAGGCTCAGTCCGAGCACCACCCACGAGAGCCGGCTCGTCGCGACGTACAGCATCACGAGGAAGAGCCCGAAGTACAGCAGCGCCGTGCCGAGGTCGCGCTGGAAGACGATGACCGCCATCGACAGGGCCCAGACGACCAGGAGCGGTCCGAGGTCGCGCCCCCGCGGGAAGCGCATCCCGAGGAACTTGCGCCCGACCATCGACAGCGAGTCGCGGTTGCGCACGAGGTAGCCCGCGAAGAAGACGGCGAGGGCGATCTTGGCGATCTCGCCCGGCTGGAAGGTGGCGATGTCGCCGATCCCGATCCAGACGCGCGCGCCCCCGCGGGTCTGGCCGAGGCCCGGGACGAGCGGCAGCAGCAGCAGCACGATCGCGACGAGCCCGGACAGGTAGGTGTACCGGAACAGCGTGCGGTGGTTCCGGAGCAGCAGGATCGTGGCGATCGCCGCGATGATCGCGATGGCGCTCCAGACGATCTGCCGGACGGACGCGCTCTCCCATCCCGAGTCGCCGAAGGCGATGTCGATGCGGTAGATCTCGGCGATGCCGATGCCGTTGAGCACCGTGGCGATCGGCAGCAGGAACGGGTCGGCGTCGCGTGCGACGAAGCGCATCGCGATGTGCAGGCCGATCACGAGCACCGACAGGCCGGCCCCGAGGAGGACCAGCTGCGTGTCGACGCGGCCGAGCGCGCCCAGCTGGACGAGCACGATCGCCCCGGCGTTGATCACGCACGCGACGATGAGCAGCCCGAGTTCGAGGTTGCGCAGCTTCTGCGGCATCCGGATGCGTCGCACCGACGCCGTGGCCGAAGGAGGCTGGGTGGTCGCGTTGCGGTCAGTCAACGGACTCCTCCAATCGGTTCACGATCCGGAACGCCTCGTCGAGGGTGCCGGCGGTGATGGTCTGCTCGACGCGCTCCTGGTCGTAGGTCTTGAGGTCGGCGATGTCGACGGATGTCTCGGAGTGGAGCTCGTGCAGCGAGATGGGGCCGAGGTTCTGCTGGATGCCCTGGTAGATCGCCACCCGACCGTTGTACTCGCCGACGTAGTACCGCGTCTGGGTCCACTGGTAGGCCAGCGCGAACGCGGTCACGATGGCCGCGACGAACAGCGTGATCCAGACGCCCCAGACGATCTTGCGGCGGCGACGGCGGCGCTCGTCCTCTTCGATGAGTTCGTCGAAGAACTCGGCCGAGTCCGGTTCGAAGTGGGTCTCCTGCACGGGGTGCGGGCGGAACGGTGCGAGGAAGATCCCCCCGCGACGCGAGGGCTCGGGTGTGCCGAAGGCGAGCGGGGCGGCGGCGGAGCCGACGATGAGCGGCGGCGTCTCCGGGGCGGGCGGGTCGCCGATGTCGACCAGGACGACCGTGACGTTGTCCGGCGCCCCGCCGTCGAGTGAGGCCTTCACGAGCCGGTCCGCGACCTGCTTCGCGCCCGCGTCGGAGGCCAGCATGTCGTGGATCTCGTCGAACGGGACGACGCCGGAGAGTCCGTCCGAGC
Organism: Agromyces marinus; assembly: GCF_021442325.1. Taxonomy (NCBI): domain Bacteria; kingdom Bacillati; phylum Actinomycetota; class Actinomycetes; order Micrococcales; family Microbacteriaceae; genus Agromyces; species Agromyces marinus. The sequence continues at coordinate 29,280 of NZ_CP087879.1, forward strand.
ACAGCATCCACCGGTCGCCGGGGTGCGTGTCGATGACCAGCGTGTCGATCTCGGGGGAGGCCTCGACGTCGCCGAGCACGCGCATGAGGACGGATCGCCGGGGGTGGACCATCGCCTCCTCGGCCGTGATGCGGCCGGCGTCGACGAGTCGCTGGACGAACGTGTGGTCGGTCGAGACCTGGCTGAGCTCGCCGCCGCGGAGCAGGTACACGCGCGAGTCGCCGATGTGCGCGATCACGACGCGGTCCTGCTGGACGATCATCGCGCTGGTCGTCGTGCCCATGCCGGTGAGCTCGGAGTGCTCGGCGACCGTCTCCTCGAGCCGTCGGTTGGCGGCGAGCAGCGCCGACTCCAGAGCGGATGCCGCGTCGACCGCCGAGTCGTAGGCCGCGTCGGCCTCGGCGATGCGGCGGGTCGCGATCGCACTCGCCACGTCTCCGCCGGCGTGGCCGCCCATGCCGTCGGCGACGAGGAACAGCCGCCGCCCCGCGTACCCGGAGTCCTGGTTGTTCGACCGGACCCGGCCGACGTGCGAGACCGCTGCGCTCGCCTTGACGTTCGCCATGGGCTACCGCCGCAGCTCGAACGTCGTCGCTCCGACCTTGACGGTGGCTCCGAGCGGGATGGAGGTGGGCACGGTGACTCGGGAGCCGTTGAGGAACGTGCCGTTGGTGGAGTCGAGGTCCTGGATCATCCAGGTGCCGTTCCAGAGCATGAGGCGGGCGTGGTGGGTCGAGGTGTAGTCGTCCCGGATGATGATCGCCGAATCGGCCGACCGGCCGATCGTGATCTCGTCGCGCCCGAGCGGGAACTCAGCGCCGGCCTTCGCGCCCGACGTGATGACCAGGCGCGAGGCGTTCTCGGCCGTGGCATCCTCGCCGCTCCCCGAGCCCGGTGCGGGTGACGCGGCCGGGGTCGGCGCACCCGCGCCCGCGGCCCCGCCGGCCGACGCGCCGGCCGGCTCGGCCTGGAGCTTGCGCACGCGCTGGCCGAAGAGGTCGCTGCGCAGGGCGTAGACGATCGAGAACACGAACACCCACATGAGCACGAGGAAGCCCAGCTGCAGGACGAGCAGCGTCAGTTCACTCATCGCCCGGCCCCCGGGTACCCGTCGCGCGGCGAACCGGCGCGGCGATTGACGGCGGTGTCGGTCGGGTCGGCTTGGGCGAGCACCCGGAACACGATACGCGAGCGGCCGATGGTGATCACCGAGTCGGGCTCGAGGACGGAGTCCTTGACCGGCGACCCGTCGAGTTCGGTGCCGTTGGTCGACCCGAGGTCGCGGACGCGGGCGCGCTGGCCGTCCCACTGGACCTCGGCGTGCCGGCGGGACGCACCGGAGTCGTCGAGGGTCAGGTCGGCCTCGCTGCCGCGGCCGATGACCGTGCGGCCCTTCAGGATGGGATGCCGCCGGCCGGCGACGTCGAGTACCGGCGTCCAGGCGACGCGGCCCTTGACGTTGTGGGAGTCGATCTGGACGAGGCCCTCCGACAACGCGGGGTCGGCGTGCAGGTCGATCTGGATGCCGCCCGCGAACTGGAAGTGCTGGCTCGCCGCGTGCTTCTGCACCAGATCGACGAGTTCGTCGATGAGGGCCGGGCCGAGCGCGGTCATCCGCTGGTGGTCGGCAGCCGACATCCGCACCGTGAACCGGTTCGGCACCAGCACGCGGTCGCGCGAGACGACCGCGGCCTTCGTGTCGATCTCGCGCTTGAGCGCGGCCGTGATCTCGACCGGCTGCAGCCCCGAGCGGAAGGTCTTCGCGAACGCGCCGTTCACGACGCGCTCGAGACCCTTCTCGAAGTTGTCCAGTAGGCCCACAGGTCTCCCGTCCGGTGCGGTTTCCGCCTCACATGCTAGCCGCAGCCGGTGCCAACCCGCCCGGGGCCGGCGCGCGGCGGCCGCGGCGCCCGGGTTCGATCAGTCGAACGTCGGCGGCGCGTCCTCGTCGTCGATGTCGAGCGACAGCGTCGGGATCGACGCGGTCAGGAGCGTGCCGTCGGCGCGGCGCGAGCCGCGCACGTCCTGCATCGTCGGCGCCCCGACCCGCCGGGCTCCGTGGCCGTCCAGCGGCACGCTGACCGGCGCGCCCCTCGAGACGAGCGCCTCGGTCCCGCGGACGTTCAGCGTCAGCGCGGCATCCGCTTCGCCCGATTCGATCTCGAACCGGATCGCGTCCTCGGTCAGGTCGACGCGGACCCGCACCCCGCGGATCGTGAGCCGGAACGTCAGCCGCCGCCACCCGTCGGGAAGCCGCGGGTCGAACGTGAAGCGGCCCTCGTGATCGCGGAAGCCGCCGAAACCGGACACGAGTCCGGCCCAGACCCCGCCCGTCGAGGCGACGTGCACGCCGTCGGCGGCGTTGTGGTGCAGGTCGGCGAGGTCGACGAACAGGGCCGAGCGGAAGTAGCGCAGGGCGAGCTCGTGGTAGCCGACCTCGGAGGCGATGATCGACTGCACGACGGCCGACAGCGTCGAGTCGCCCGTCGTGAGCGGGTCGTAGTACTCGAAGTCGGCGAGCTTCTCCTCGGTGGAGAACCGGTGGCCCTGCAGGTACAGCGCGAGCACCACATCCGCCTGCTTCAGCACCTGGAAGCGGTAGATCACGAGCGGGTGGTAGTGCAGGAGCAGCGGCATCCGGTGGTCGGGGGTGTGCTCGAGGTCCCACAGCTCCTTCTCGAGGAACGCGGCATCCTGCGGGTGCACGCCGAGCTTGTCGTCGAACGGGATGTGCATGTGCGCCGCCGCGCGGCGCCACCCGGCGACCTCGGCTGGCGTGACCCCGAGGCGTTCGACGAGGCGCTTGTGCGCATCCGGCTCGTGCACCTGGAGCCCGTCGACGGCGGCTGCCGCGGCCGCGAGGTTCGCACGCGCCATGACGTTCGTATAGAGGTTGTCGTTGACGACGGTCGTGTACTCGTCGGGGCCGGTCACCCCATGGATGTGGAAGACGTCGTCGGTGTTCGTGCGCCAGAAGCCGAGGTCCTCCCACATGCGGGCGGTCTCGACGAGGACGTCGATCGCGCCCCGGGCGAGGAAGTCCTCGTCTCCGGTGGCGCCGACGTACTGGCAGAGCGCATAGGCGACGTCGGCATCGATGTGGTACTGCGCCGTCCCGGCGGCGTAGTACGCGCTCGACTCCTGGCCGTTGATGGTCCGCCACGGGAACAGCGCCCCGCGCTGGTTCAACTCGAGCGCGCGCGCGCGGGCGGGCTCCAGCATCCGCTGCCGGAAGCGCAGGACGTTCCTCGCGACGTTCGGGGCCGTGTAGGTGAGGAACGGCATGACGTAGATCTCGGAATCCCAGAAGTAGTGCCCGCCGTACCCGGAGCCCGAGACGCCCTTCGCGGCGACGCCGCCGCCGTCGGTGCGTGCGGTCGCCTGCACGAGCTGGAACAGGTTCCACCTGATCGCCTGCTGCAGTTCCGGCTGGCCCTCGACCTCGACATCCGACCGGGCCCAGAAGTCCTCCAGCCAGGAGCGCTGCTGGGCGAACAGCTCGCCGACGCCGACCTCGGCGCCGCGGTCGAGCGTGCGGTTGCAGCGATCGACCAGTTCGCGCGCCGGGACCTTCCGGGCCGTGTGGTAGCTGATGAGCTTCGTGATGCGGATCGGCACGCCCCGCCGGGCACGGACCTTGTACGTGTGCTTGGCCAGGTCGTCGTCGATCGATCCGGACTCGGCCATCTCGTTGTCGGTCACGACCTGGTGCTGCGCGCCGACCGCGAGCGCCATGCCCGAGTTGGTCGTGTGGTAGCCGAGCACGTAGCGGCCGTCGTCGGTGCGCCGCTGCACGCGAGGCTGCAGCACGCGTTCGGTGAACGCCTCGGCCTTGCGCGGATCGAACGCGGTCGGCGCCTCGGTGACCCCGCCGCGGTACTCGTCGCGGCCGTCCTGGCGGTTGAGGATCTGGCTCGAGATGGTCACCGCGGCATCCGCATCGAGCAGTTCGACCTCGTAGTCGATGACGCCCAGGTGCCGGTCGGTGAAGCTCGCCATCCGGCGACTCGTGATGAGCACGCGCTTGCCCGACGGGGTGCGCCACTCGGTGCGGCGGCTCAGCACCCCGAGCCGGAAGTCGAGGCGACGCTCGTACCCCATGATCTCGGCCTCGGTGATGACGAGCGGCTCGTCGTCGACGTAGAGGCGGATGATCTTGGCATCCGGTGCGTTGATGATCGTCTGGCCGACGCGGGCGAACCCGAACGCCTCCTCGGCGTGCCGGATGGGCCAGGTCTCGTGGAAGCCGTTGACGAACGTGCCGTGCATGTGGCCGTCACGGCCCTCCTCGACGTTGCCGCGGAGGCCGAGGTAGCCGTTGCCGACCGCGAACAGCGTCTCGGTGCGGCCCATGTCGTCGACGCCGAACTCGGTCTCGACGAGCGCCCACTCGTCGAGCGGGAACCGGGTGCGGTTCAGCGGGTCGGTGTCGGCGAACCTCATGCGCTGCCCTCCTGCGGACCGGGCCGGCCCGCGACCGCGGGGACCAGTTCGTCGAGCTCGTCCACCACGACATCCGCTCCGAGTCGGGCGAGGACCTCGCGCCCCACCCCGCGGTCGACGCCGATCACGAGCCCGAACGGGCCGGCGGCGCCGGCGGCGACACCGGACTCGGCGTCCTCGATCACCGCGCACGCCTCGGTCGGCACGCCGAGCAGTTCCGCGGCGCGGACGAACGTGTCGGGCGCCGGCTTGCCCGGCAGGCCCTCGCGCGCTGCGACGATCCCGTCGACGACGACCTCGAACCGGTCGGCGAGCCCGGCGGCCCCGAGCACTCCGGGCGCGTTCTTCGAACTCGACACGACCGCGACCAGGCCGCCGGCGCGTTCGATCGCGTCGAGCAGCGCGACGCTCGCCGGGTACGGCTGCACGCCCTCCTCGGCCAGGGTCTCGTTGAACGCCGCGTTCTTGCGGTTGCCGAGCCCGTGCACGGTCTCGGCGGACGGCGGGTCTGCGACGTCGCCCTCGGGCAGGCGGATGCCGCGGCTCGCGAGCAACGACCGGACGCCGTCGTACCGCGGCTTGCCGTCGATGTGGGCGAAGTAGTCGGCGTCACCGTACGGTGCGGCCCCGCGCGCCGCGAGGAAGGGCGTGAACAGGCGCGCCCACGCGTGCATGTGCACGACCGCGGTCGGCGTCAGCACCCCGTCGAGGTCGAACAGCCAGCCGCGGATGCCGCCGAGGTCGACGCTGCGCGGATCGACCGTCGGGGTGGTGGAGGCGTCGCCGGGCGCCGGCGCGTGTGCGCGCGCGTCGCGGGAGTTGGTCACGGGCGATCCTTTCGGGTCTCGGTGGAGTTCGAGTGCGTGTCGGTCGGGCGCCGGTGCCGTCATGCAAGGCTATGCCCGCAGTCTGGACGAACGCGAGGACGCCGCCCCGGCGATTCGGCCGCGACATCCACCTGTGTTAGTCTCGGTTGGCTGGTTCGCACCCCGTGCGAAGTGGTATGCGCAAGTGGCGGAATAGGCAGACGCGCACGGTTCAGGTCCGTGTGCCCGTGAGGGCGTGGGGGTTCAACTCCCCCCTTGCGCACCACCAACGAGAACGGCTCGCATCCGGAGTGGATGCGGGCCGTTCTCTCATTCCGGCGACGCGGTTCGCGTCGGCGGGCTACCCCGCCCGCTGCTCCCGCCGCTCCTGCGCGTACCGCGGCGCCATCGACTCCAGATGACAGCTATAGCTGTCATTTCAGATGGAAATGATATCTTCAGCTTGCAGGGGAGGTGGATCGTGGTCACTCGGACGTCGGCGCGGCGGTCGCGGGCACTGCGCGAGCTCGGCGCGAACATCCGGCGCTGGCGGAAGCTGCAGGGAATGACGGCGACGAGCCTGGCCGAGCGCGCGTTCATCACCCGGGAGACCCTCCGCGCGATCGAGCAGGGCACTGGTTCACCCCGACTGGATTCGGTCATGTCGGTGCTGATCGTCCTCGGTATCGCCGACACCGTCGTGGCCGCTGCCGACCCGTACACCAGCGAGGCCGGCCGGGTCCGCATCGACGCGATCCTGGAATCCGGTGGTGAGGTGTGAGCGAGATCGAAGTCCACGTCGACGGCCTCGACGCCGAGCCTGTTCTCGCGGGCAGGCTGCGCCCGTCCTACACCGGCGCTCGGACGCTCGCAGGTTCGTCGTTCCAATACGACACCGGCTACCTCGCTCATGGGCGCGCATACGCGATCAGCCCGGAGCTCCCTCTCGTGACGGGGCGAGTGTTCACGGGGGAGGACCGCGCGATGTTCGGCGCCTTCACCGATGCCGCACCGGATGAGTGGGGCCAGAAGATCATTCAGGCCAACCATGCCCGCAAGCTTCAGCGTGACCCGTCGCTTCCCCGCAAGCTCGGCGCGTTCGACTTCCTGCTCGGCGTCTCGGACCACACCAGGATGGGCGCGCTCCGGTTCCGACCAGCCGATGAGCCGAGCGGGTGGCTCGCGGAGGACTCCGGCGTGGCGAACATGCGCGATCTGAGCCGCGTGTTGGACGTCGCGCGCCGATATGAAACGAACGAAGCCAGCGACGACGACATCGCCTATCTCTCCGACATCGCCACGAGCCCGGGCGGCGCACGCCCGAAGGCGAACGTGATCGATCGAGACGGGCACTTGGCCATCGCGAAGCTGCCGCACTCCAAGGACGGGCCGTTCGATGTCGAGGCGTGGGAGGCGCTCGCACTGAGGACGGCGACGAGGTCCGGGCTGAACGCCGCCCAGGCCGAGCTCGTACCCGCGAGCGCGCACCGGTCGATCCTGGTCTCCCGCCGTTTCGACCGCGAGGCCGACGGGCGTCGGATCGGGTACATCTCGGCAGCGACCGCGCTCGGGGTCGCCGAGCACGGCGGGCGCACGGAGACCTACGAGGACCTCGCCGAGACGATCTCCGAACTCAGCTCCGATCCGGCCGCCGACCTGCGCGAACTGTTCGGCCGGATCACGCTCAACGTGCTCGTGAACAACGTCGATGACCACTGGCGGAACCACGGGTTCCTGCGCACCGAGGACGGATGGCGCCTCGCGCCGGCGTTCGACGTGAACCCGTCGCGGATCCGCGGGGTGATCAGCTCCACGCCGATCAGCGCCGCCGACGACCCCAGGCAGCGCGACCTGCGCAACCTCATGGCCACCGCCGGCGCGTACGGATTGCGCGAGGCAGACGCTGCCGCGATCCTTCGAGCCGTAGGGGACCACGTCGCCGAGTGGAGGCACACGGCCGCGGACCTGGGCATCCCGGATTCCCAGGTCGCCGAACTGGCGAGCGCGTTCGATGCTGACCAGCTCGAGTACGCGATGGGCGCCTCGGACTGACGGGCTCCGCCCGGCTACCCCGCCCGTTGCTCGTGGATGCCCGTGCTGAAGCTCGACCCGTTGAGCTCGAGGTACATGTGGCGCTCCGTGATCGAGAGGGTCATCGTGTTCCGGCGTTCGAGTGCCGACGCGACGTCGTCGATGAAGCTCGCGTCGAAGCTGAAGAGCGGGATGTCCTCGGCATGGTGGATCCGCTTGCCCGCCCACGCCGCAGCGACCTTCGCGGGGTCGCGGTGGGTGTAGACGGCGGCGCGATCGGCGAGCTTCGCGCCGAAGTGGAGGCGCTCGGCATCCGGGGCTCCGACCTCGATCCACGCGGTCGTGCGCCCGGTCAGGTCGCGCACGAGCACCGCGGGCTCATCGGTCGCGGCGACGCCCTCGCTGAAGACGATGCCCTCCTCGTACTCGAGGCAGTACGCGAGCAGTCGGGTGACCATGAACGCGTCGGTCTCCGACGGGTGCCTGGCCATGCGAAGGGTCGGGCTCTCGTAGACGCCGCGGTCGACGTCCGCGAGTTCGACATCGAACGTGTGGATCGTCGCACCGAGGGCCATGGTCATCGAGCCTACGGGCGAGCGGGCGACCCCGTGACGCGGGCCGTCGGGGCCGACGCGCGCCGGTGCATGCGTCGAGCGTCCTACGCATCGTGGCGACCGTGGTCGGTGCGCAGGTGCATCCGCTCACGCTCCGACTCGACCCGCGCTCGGACTGAGTCGCGTCGCCCGCGGCAGGTCGCGGTCGCCGGTGGTGGCGTCGGTCGCTCACCCGAGCTTGCGGACCACGCGTTCGAGCTTGCCGGCGAGCCGCTCGGCGTCGAGGGCCGGTGCGGCGCCGTCGGCGGCGCGTCTGGCCCAGCTCATCCCGATGTAGCGCATGAGCCCGGCCAGCAGGTGCGTGATGATCTCGGCCTGCTCGGGGAGTTCGGCGAGCTCGTCCTCGTCCGCTCCGTCTCGGAGCGCGTCGTGGCGGAGCCGGAGCTCGAGGATCTGGCGGAGCTCGTCCTCGATCGCGGTGAGCCGCTCCATCTGCCGGGCGAGCAGGATGGGGTTCTGCGAGATCGCCTCGATGCGGCGGACGAGGAGCGAGGCGTCGGCCGGCAGCCGGTCCGGTTCGATCCGGACGAGCCCGGCCGCGCCCGCGAGGAGCGGGCCGTCCGAGACGATGTACTCCCGGGCGGCCCGCTCATCGATGACGGGCTCGTCGCTGCCGATGAGCGCGGCATCCTTCGTCTTGAAATGGTTGAAGAAGGTGCGCTGGCTGATGCCGGCGGCGTGGCAGATCATGTCGACCGTGACCTGGTCGTACCCGTGCTCCGTGACCAGATCGATCGCGGAGCGCTCGATCGCCGCGGTCGTCTCGGTGACGCCTCGGCGACGGGGCACGGGCTTGGTCGACATGATCCGCCTCCTGATCGTTACTCGTACCGTAGCGAGTCGATCGGGTCCTGGCGCGCGGCCCGGCGGGCCGGGAGCACGCCCGACAGGAACGCGACGAGCATGATCACGAGGATCACGGCGATCACGTTGACCGGGTCGAACAGCAGGATCGTGAGCCCCGGCAGATCGGCCAGCGGTCCGGCCGACAGGGCGGACGCGATCCCGGTTCCGAGGCCGATCGCCGCGAGGGCGCCGATGGCGGAGCCGAGGAAGCCGATGACGACGGCCTCGAGGCTGAAGAGCGAGAACACCTTCCCGTTCGACATGCCCATGGCCTTCATGAGCCCGATCTCCCGCGTGCGTTCCTGCACGCTCATGAGCAGGGTGTTGACGATGCCGAAGGATGCCGCGAGCAGTGCGATCACCGAGAACGCGCTGAGCACGCCGATGATGCCGTTGATCACGGTCTGGATGACGCCGAGCTGGTCTTCGACGGTCATGCCGGTGAGCTCGACGTCGGCGAGCTGCTGCTTGACGGCGTCGACGTCGTCGGGCGTGACCTCGCCGCCGGGGCCGGTGCCGCCGAGGAACGCGACGGCGATGATGTAGACGTCGGGCTGCCCGGGGATCGACTGGGCGTCGGCGATCGCGTCCGTCGGGGCCTGGTTCATGCCGGCACCGGTGGCGAGCAGGCTCGTCCTGGCGATGCCGACGATCTCGACGTCGATGCTCAGGTCGGCCTGCGTCGCGTCGCGGTACCCGAGTTCGACGGTCTCGCCGATCGCGGCGTCGGCGTCGGCGAAGCCGAGGGCGTCGACGTAGTCCTCGGGCAGGACGATCTGGGCGGTGTCTGAGGCCTGGTCCAGTTGGTCTCCGGCGACGAGGTCGCTGCGGCCGATCGAGGAGGTGGGGTTGACCTCGAGTTCGAATCGTTCGTCGTCGCTGCCGCCGGACGGGGCGACCCAGTCGACGGCGATGGGCCGGACGGGGTCGACCCGGTCGACGCCGTCGACCGCTGCGATCTCGTCGAGGTCGTCGTCGTCGAGCAGGACTCCGGACCCGAGCGGGTTGGGCGTCGACGACTGCTGGCGCTGGTCGGGGTCGTAGGGGTTCGGGCCGTCGGTCGTGTCGGTCGACGCGGCCGGGAAGACCACGAGCACGTCGCCCGTGCTGATCGAGTCGACCTGCTTGCTGACGTAGTCGTTGACTCCGGTGCCGAGCGCCGTGGTCAGCGTCAGCGTGAACGCGCCGACGAAGAGGCTGAGCACCGTGAGCGTGGTCCGCAGCTTGCTGCGGAACGCGTTGCGAGTGGCGCTGGTGATGACATCCGCTGTTCTCATCGGTCGGTTCCGTTCACGATCAGGCCGTCGGCGATGGTGACCCGGCGGTCGCAGCGGGCGGCGAGGTCGTCGTCGTGGGTGACGACGACGAGCGTGATGCCGTGCTCGCGCTGGAGGCCGAAGAGGATGTCCTCGACCTGTGCGCCCGTCGCGGTGTCGAGGTTGCCGGTCGGTTCGTCGGCGAAGATCACGTCGGGCTCGTTCACGAGCGCGCGGGCGATCACGACGCGCTGCTTCTGGCCGCCCGAGAGGTCGTTGGCCTTGTTCTTCGCCTTGTCGGCGAGGCCCAGGGACTCGAGCACGGCCATCCCGCGGCGGGTGCGCTCGCGGGGCGGCACGCCGGCGACGAGCAGCGGCAGCGTCACGTTCTCGAGGACGGTCTGCTGCGCGGTGAGGAAGAACTGCTGGAAGACGAAGCCGAACCGTTCGTTGCGGATCCTGTTGACCTGCTTCTCGGGGGCGGATGCCGCGTCGGTGCCGTCGATCTCGACGGTTCCGGTCGACGGTCGGTCGAGCAGCGCGAGCAGGTGCATGAGGGTGGACTTGCCCGAGCCCGACTTGCCCACGATCGCGAGCGATTCGCCGCGGCGGACGTCGAGGGAGACGCCCTTCAGGGCGTCGAACCGGGATTGGCCGGTGCCGTAGGCCTTGGTCAGCGCGTCTGCGCGGAGCACGGGGGGAGCTCCGGCTGCGGGGATGGGGACCATGACTTCCTTTCACTGGATGCAGGACTTAGTTACAGTAACTGCAATTCAGTGCGTGCGAGCTGTGAGCCGTCGCCCGGGCACCCGAACGCGCGGAGCGTCACGCGTTCAGCACCGCTGGCGTCCACCGCGCTCCCCGGTCTCGGCTATCATCGTGCAGGCGGCCGGGAACGGCCGACGTGGACCGACAGGTCCGATGCGGATGTAGCGCAGCTGGTAGCGCGTCACCTTGCCAAGGTGAAGGTCGCGGGTTCGAACCCCGTCATCCGCTCCATGGCTCGATGAGCGTCGGGTCGTGCGGGTCGATGCGCCGGTGGTTGTTCACCCGTGGGTCGACCTCGTACTCCGAGATGGTCGGAGCGACCAGGTCGGACTGCGCGACGAGGAACTCGACCATCGCCGCAGCTTCGCCGGGCGAGAGCTTCGCGGGGTCGAGGTACCGGTCGACCGCGTCGAGCGGGAGGTACACCGGCATGCGGTCGTGCACCTCGCCCGACGCATCGCGCGCCTCGCGCGTGATGATCGAGGTCGAGACCTGCCACGTGCCGTCGTCGAGCTTGCGCGCCGTCGAGATGCCGGCCGCGGCGAGCAGCTCGTCGGAGCCGTGCAGGTAGTGCGCGCGCTTGCTCCCGGGCTCGCCCGTCCACTCGTAGTAGCCCCGCATCGGCACGATGCATCGACCGGAGGCGAACGCGCCCTTCCAGAGCCCGTTGGTCGCGACGGTCTCGATGCGGCTGTTGAACTGCGGGCGCTTCGAGTCCTTCATGAACGCGGGATGGAAGTCCCACCTCGCCGGCTCGAGGAGGCGGACGAACTCGCCGGTGTCGGGGCGCGCTCGTTCGCGCACGATCGGCACGGTGTCGGTCGGTGCGAGGCTGTACGACGGCTGCCAGTCGACGAAGCCGTTCTCGGCCTCGAAGACCGCGGTGAGGTCGTCGGCCTGCTGCGAGACCACGAATCGTCCGCACATCTCTGGCCCCCTTCGGGTCGCGAATGCCGCGAGCCTACGCCGCACCCCCGACGCCCGTCGCGGGCGGAGCGATCGGCGGCGGACTGAAACACAGCCTGTTGCAAATGCATCGGTATCGATAGCGTGTGAGGAAGAGATCGGCCCTTCCGGGCCGGCGAGCCGCCCGATGTCGAGCGGCTCGCTCGTCGGAGGGCGCCGATCGCGCATGAAACCATTCAGTGACGGAGGACCCAATGATGAGATCCGACCCCCGCCCGGTGAGATGGCGCAGACGCGCCCTCGCCGCCGCAGGAGCGCTCGTGCTCGGCACGTCGCTCGTGACGGCCGCCGCGGCATCCGCCGCCGACGATCCGCGCGAAGGCCTCGGCGGCGGCTTGTTCGACGCCGAGATCGCCGCGAGCGGCGTCGAACTGCTCGAGAGCCTGCCCACTCCCGAAGGCTTCAGCATCAACTCCGACCTCGCCTTCACCGGCGACAAGGCCGTGATGGGCAGCTACTCGGGCTTCCAGGTCTACGACATCTCCGACCCGGCGGCGCCGGCCCTGGAGACGGCGTTCCTGTGCCCGGGCGGCCAGGGCGACGTGTCGATCCACGGCGACCTGCTGTTCATGTCCGTCGAGCAGACGAGCGGCCGCATCGACTGCGGCGCCCAGGGCGCCGGCGGTGCCGTGAACCCCGACCGGTTCCGCGGCGTGCGCATCTTCGACATCAGCGACATCTCGAACCCGGTGCAGCTGCCGGGCGTGCAGACCTGTCGCGGCTCGCACACGCACACGATCGTGACCGACCCGGATGACACCGAGAACGTGTACATCTACAACTCGGGCACCTCCTCGGTGCGCTCGCCCCTCGAGCTCGCCGGTTGCTCGAACGCGGCGCTGACGACGGCGCCGGTCACCGAGGGCAACCCCACGCAGTGGCGCATCGACGTCATCAAGGTGCCGCTCGCGGCACCCGAGACGGCGGCGATCGTCAGCCAGCCCCGCATCTTCACGGATGCCGGGACGGGCGCGTTCAACGGTCTGCAGAACACGCTCCCGGGCAGCGCGCAGCACCCGAGCGGCACGACCTACTCGCCGACGCCGAACACCAACACGTGCCATGACGTGACGGCGTTCCCCGAGATCGGGCTGCTCGCCGGGGCCTGCCAGGGCAACGGCATCCTCGTCGACATCAGCGACCCGGTGAACCCGGTGCGCATCGACGCGGTCGCCGACACGAACTTCTCGTACTGGCACTCGGCCACGTTCAGCAACGACGGCTCGAAGGTCATCTTCACCGACGAATGGGGCGGCGGCTCGTCCGCACGCTGCCGCGTGACCGACCAGCCCGAGTGGGGCGCCAACGCGCTCTTCGAGATCGTCGACGGCAAGATGGAGTTCAAGAGCTACTACAAGCTCCCGGCCGTCCAGACGTCCGCCGAGAACTGCGTCGCCCACAACGGTTCGATCGTGCCGGTCCCCGGTCGCGACATCATGGTCCAGGCCTGGTACCAGGGCGGTGTGTCGATCTTCGACTTCACCGACACCTCGAACCCGGTCGAGATCGCGTACCTCGACCGCGGCCCGATCAACCCGGCCGGGCTGGTCCTGGGTGGCTACTGGTCGACCTACTGGTACAACGGCAACGTGATCGGCAGTGAGATCGCACGCGGCTTCGACAGCCTGGCGCTCACCGCGAGCGACATGCTGTCGGCCAACGAGATCGCCGCTGCGGGCGAGGTCCAGCTCGACGAGTTCAACGCGCAGACGCAGGCGATGCTCGTGAACGCGCCGAGCTTCGCCGTGGCCGGGTCGTACGTCGACCAGGCCGAGCGGGCCGGCGACCTCTCGGGCAAGGCGCTCACGCAGGTGCGCAAGCACCTCGCCGAGGCCGCGGCGCTCGAGGCCGACGGTTCGAGCGACCGTGCCGTGGTGGCACAGCTCGACAACGCGATCAAGAAGTCGGGCGCTTCGTCCGACTCGGACGTCGTGCAGGCACTCTCGGCGCTGAAGGCGACCTTCAGCTGATCCGAGCGGTGGGGAGGTCGAAGGGCCTCCCCACCGTCGCATGACGATGCCCGGCGGTCCGAGGACCGCCGGGCATCGTCATGTCGAGGCGCGGAGCCGGCCTACGAGTCGAGCTCCGCGAGCATCTGCTGCATGCGCGCGATCTCGATGCTCTGATCGCCCGCGACGTCGTTCGCGAACCGGCTGATCATGATCTCCATCCCGCCGCCCGCCGCGCGGAGGTCCTCGACCATCTCGAGTGCGCCGTTGTGGTGCTGGATCATGAACTGGAGGAACAGGCGTTCGAAGTCCTCGCCCTCGGCGGCTTCGAGTTGCTCGAGCTGCTCGGCGGTGAGCATGCCCGGCATGGTCTCGGCCGTGTGCGCCGCGTGGTCGCCGCGGAGCGGCGTGCCGCGGTCCTGCAGCCACTCGGCCATGAACTCGATCTCGGAGTCCTGGCTCAACCGCATGCGTTCGGCGAAGAGCCGCAGATCCCGGTCCGTGGTCCGCTCGTCGACCCATCCGGTCATCGTCACGGCCTGGTCGTGGTGCTCGATCATCATCTGCATGAAGGTGATGTCGGCCTGGATGTGCTCCGGCGGCTCGATCTCCGCGGCCTCCTCGGGTGAGAGGGTGCGGTTCTCCTCTCCGGGTGCTCCGAGCTGGACGACCGGGCTCGAGGACTCGGGGGAGTCGCTCCCGGTCGTGCACGCGGTCATGCCGAGTGCGATCAGGAGAACTGCCGCCACACCGTAGGCGCGGGTCGTTGCCGCCATCCGAGTACCTCATCCACGTCGAAGGGAACCGCCGGGCCGCGAAGCCGTTCGCGCCGCGGGTCACGTCAGGCTAACCCGGATCGGGGGCATGCGCGAACGGCGGGTGCGACGCGATCCGGTGCGCCGTTGCCGAATCGAGACTTGACCGCTGGCGCATTCTGTATACAAAATACTGAGTGCCGGAATGGGCCGGCGATACCCGATGACGGAAGAGGTGGGCGCGATGCGCCGTGCGAACTCAATGACGAGACGTCTGCTCGCGATCGGAGCGGTCGGCGCGATGACGGTCGGACTCGCCGCATGCAGCGGTGGTGGAGGGGCAGACGACGAGAACACCGTCGTCTGGTCGACGTGGGGCACGGCGGAGGAGCTGACCCGCTACAAGGAGTTCAACGAGGACTTCATGGAGCGCCACCCCGACATCACCGTGAAGCTGCAGCCCGTGGCCGGCTACGGCGACTACCACTCCAAGCTGCTCGCGCAGCTCACGAGCAACACCGCGCCCGACGTCTTCTACCTCGGTGACGACCAGATCGGCCAGTTCGTCGACTCGGGCAGGCTCATGCCGCTGACCGACCTCATGGAGTCCGACGCGTCCAAGACCAAGCCCGAGGACTTCTTCCCGGGCCTGTTCGGCGCCGCCGAGAAGGACGGCGAGTACTACGCCGCCCCGAACGACTCGAACCCCGACGTGCTCTGGTACGACAAGCAGGCGCTCGAGGCGGCCGGAATCACCGACGACCCGGCCGAGCTCGCCGAGAACGGCGAATGGACGACCGAGGCGTACCTCGAGATGAACGAGAAGCTCAAGGACGCCGGCCTGACCGGTTCGATGTTCTGGAACTACTGGGCCACCCACTGGAGCTGGCTGTCGTCGCAGGGCGTCGCGGCACCGTACGACGACTCGGGCGCATTCGTCGCGAACACCGACCCCGAGGCGGTCGCGGCGGTCGACGAGCTCGGCGGGCTCTTCCAGGACGGCACGTTCGTCGTCGCCGACACCCTCCCCGATGGCGCCGGCGCCGACAGCCTCTTCGTGACCCACAAGGCGGGCTTCTTCGTGCAGGGCCGCTACACGATCGGCACCGTCGAGTCCGCGGGCGAGGCCGAGAGCTACGACATCGTCCGCTGGCCCACGCCCGACGGGCAGGAGGCGCCGACCGGCGTCGCGACCTCGTACCTCGCGATCAACGGCGACACCGACGCGACCGACGCCGCGTTCACCTTCTGGACCGAGTTCCTCTCGGCCGAGGGCCAGACCTTCCGCCTCGAGGGCGGCGGCAACGCGGTCCCCTCGATCAAGGGCGCCGACGAGGTCGTGCTCGAGGGCGGCTACCCCGCCCACGCCGAGACCTTCCTCCACATGCGCGACATCGGCTTCGAGGACTACGCCGCCGAGGCCCGCATCCCGAGCCTCTCGACCGACGTCAGCGAGCTGTTCCTCAAGCTGTACGAGGGCAAGGCCGACGCCCAGGGCACGCTCGACGCGATCGCAGCCCTCGTCGCGGAGAAGTCGGGCAGCTGACGTGAGCGACCTCGCCACCGGTGAGCGGATGCCGCAGGCTCAGCCTGCGGCATCCGCCCCCGCTCACACCCCGCGGCGCGAGTCCGCCTGGCGGCGCCGCGACCGACGCTGGGGGTACGTCTTCGTCGGGCCGCAGCTGTTCGGCATGGGCCTGTTCGTCGTGCTGCCCTTCGCGGCGAGCCTCGTGCTCGCGTTCGCGAGCTGGGACGGGCTCGGCGAGCTGAGCTGGGTCGGCCTGGCCAACTTCTCGGCGCAGCTCCAGGACGAGCTGCTGTGGCGATCCGTCCTGAACACCCTCATCATCGCGGCCGTCACGGTGCCGATCGGGCTCGGCCTCGCGGTCGTGATCGCCGTCGCACTCGAGCGGCTCAAGACGCGCACGCTCTACCTGATCCTGTTCTTCGCGCCCGTCATGACCTCGACGGTCGCGGTCGCGATGATCTGGCAGCAGATGTTCCGCGCCGACGGGGTGCTCTCCACGACGATCGCCAACGTGTTCGGCATCGCCCCGCCCGACTGGCTGCAGGACCCGAAGCTCGCCCTCCTCGCGGTGTGCATCGTCGCGATCTGGGCCTCGCTGGGCCTCAACGTCGTGATCTTCCTCGCGGGCCTCCAGAACATCCCGCCGTCGGTCATCGAGGCGGCGCGCATCGACGGCGCCGGCGCGTGGCGGCTGTTCACCGCCATCCGCTTGCCCCTGCTCTCGCCGATCGTGTTCTTCTCGTCGGTCGTCGCGTTCATCTCGTCGTTGCAGACCTTCGACATCGTCTACGTGCTCGTCTCCAACGCCGGGCCCGACAACGCGACCCGCACGATCGTGTACCACATCTACGATCTCGGCTTCGGCCGGTTCGAGTTCGGCCCGTCGAGCGCCGCGAGCATCATCCTGCTCATCCTCACGCTCATCATCACGGCCATCCAGTTCGGCGCACAGAAGCGCTTCGTGCACTACGAGGACGGCGCATCATGACGATCGCGAACCCCCGACTGATCGACGGCACGCAGGACCCGCCGACCGACTCGACGGTCGCGCTCAGCGCGCCCGGGCACCGCCCGTCGGCGCAGCGGACCGGCGCGGGCCGGCGCCGAGCGACCAAGGTCGTGCTGCACGCGCTGCTCATCCTCGGCGGCATCTCGATGGTGTTCCCGTTCGTGTGGATGCTGCTGACCTCGTTCAAGACGCTGCCGCAGCTCCTGCAGGACCCGCTGGCCTTCGTGCCCTCGCCGTGGACGTTCGAGAACTACGCCGAGGCGTGGAACGCGGTGCCGTTCGGCCAGGCCTACGTCAACAGCATCTACATCGCCGCACTCGTCGTGGTCGGCACGCTCATCACGGCCTCGATGGCCGGGTACGCGTTCGCCCGCATCCGGTTCCGCGGCGCGAAGACGCTGTTCATCGTATTCCTCGCGACGCAGATGATCCCCGCGCAGGTCACGCTCATCCCGTTCTACCTGCTCATGACGCAGCTCGGCTGGGTCGACTCGCACCTCGCGCTCATCGTGCCGGGCATGATGGCGAACCCCTTCGCCGTGTTCCTCATGCGCCAGTTCGTGCTGTCGCTGCCGAAGGAGCTCGAGGAGGCGGCGCTCGTGGACGGCGCCGGGCGGTGGCGGATCTTCTGGAGCGTCGTGCTGCCGAACCTCAAGCCCGGACTCGCAGCGCTCAGCATCATCACCGCGCTCAGCGTGTGGAACGCGTTCCTGTTCCCCCTCGTGCTGCTGAATACGCCCGACCTGTTCACCGTGCCGCTCCTGCTGACCTCGTTCCAGGGCCAGTTCGGCTCGATCAACTACGGGCTCGTGATGGCCGCGTCGGCGATCTCGACGATCCCGATGCTCATCGTGTTCGTGATCGGGCAGCGCCGGATCCTGAACAGCATGGCCGCGTCCGGGCTGGGTGGCCGATGAGCGCGATCGGCGCGCGGGAGCGCGCGGTGGTGGGGCGAGCGGATGCCGCGGCCGCCGCGGCACGCGCAGGCGAGCACCTCGACCTGATCCGGGCCCCGTTCACGCTGCCGCGCTCGCGCATCCTGGTGTTCCGCGACGGCGATCGCCTGCGCGTGCACACGTCGGAGTACGAGCGGGGGCTCGAGGAGTGCGTCGTGCTCGACACGCTCCTCGTGCGCGATGCAGCGGGTGCCCCGCTCCCCGTCACGCGGGTGCTGCCGCATGCGATCGAGCTCGGCGACGGTGCGGCGACGATCACGTTCGCCGGGATGTCGGCGCTCAGCATCGGCGCGCCGGACGGCGACGCGTCGACGCAGCTCGCCGTCGACTGGGTCGCCCGGCCGGGGGAGGCGAGGCAGTCGCTGCCGCTCGGCGGGCGGCACGCGGCATCCGTTCTCGTCTCGGTGGCAGCCGACCGCACGGTCGACCTCGCGCCGTCCGGCGACCACTCCGCACACCTCGACGCGACCCGGCGGACCTGGCTCGACTGGTTCGCGAAGTGCCCGGTCGTGCGGGAAGACCTCGCCGGCATGGCGGCGTTCTGCTGGTGGGTGCTCGGCGGGAACATCGTCGAACTGCCGCAGCTCGGCGATGCGCGCGCGGTCGTCCCGTCGAAGATCGGCTACGTCGGCCTCTGGCAGTGGGACGCCTACTTCATCGCCGTGGGCCTGCGCCACGGCGACCCCGAGCTCGCGCGTGAGCAGCTCGACCTCGCGCTGCGGTTCCCGACCCCCGACGGGCAGCTGCCCGACGTCGTGCACGAGCACGGGGTGCTCGCCTCGAGCGACGACCTGCCCGTCTCGGACCGCGACAACCTCCGCCGCGCCGGGTCGGCCGTCGCCGACCCCGACGTGCCCGTGCCGCTCACCAAGCCGCCGCTGACGGCGTGGGCGCTGCGGAAGGTGCTCGAGGTCGAAGCCGCCGACGATTGGGCGCGCGGGCACCTCGACGTGCTCCGTCGGTCGCAGGACTGGTGGTTCGAGCACTCCGACCTCGACGGCGACGGGCTGCCCGAGTACGGGCACCCGTACTCCTCCGGGCTCGACGACAGCCCCGTCTTCGACGGGCCGCTGCCGACGACGACGCCCGACCTCGCGGCGTACCTCGTCCGCCAGGATCTGGAGCTCGCCGAGCTCGTCGAACAGCTCGGGGTCGAGGGTGCCGAGGCGGCGGCATCCGCTCACCGTGGGCGCGCTGCGCGGACCCTCGACCGGCTGCTCACCCTGTGGGACGACGATCGCGGGGCGTTCCGGTCGCTCGCGGCGGGCCGCCCCGTCGCGAGCGACACCGTCGTCGGCCTCATGCCGCTGCTCACCGGAGCACTGCCGAGTGGGATCGTCGACCGGCTGGTCGCGGCCATCGAGGACCCCGAGCGATTCGCAACGCCGTGGCCGATCCCGACGGTCGCCGTCGGCGACCCCGACCACTCGCCGCAGCGCATGTGGCGCGGGCCCGTCTGGGTCAACACGAACACGCTCGTCGCCGAGGGGCTGGCCCGGTCCGGCCACCCCGAGCGAGCCAGGCGGCTCGCCGAGCGCACCGTCGATCTCGTGGTGCACGGCGGCGGCCCGCACGAGTATTTCGACCCCACCACGGGCGAGCGCGCACGCACCGCGACGACCGCGTTCGGCTGGTCGGCCGCCCTGTTCATCGACCTCGCGGTGGCGCTCTCGGCTGAGGGCTGAGCGCGACCGCATCCCGGCCGCGCCATCCACCGCGGCACCGATCCCGACGAAGGAGTCATATGAAACGCCCTGCCCTGCTCGTGCCCGTCGCCGCGATCGCCCTGCTCTCGGGCTGCGCGATGGGCGGCACCGGCGCCCCGGCGACCGTCGCGCTGGACTCGGACGCCGCACCCGCCGGCGAGATCACCGTCTGGTCGTGGGATGTCGCGGCGACCGCCCTCGACCGGCTCGGCGACGAGTTCGAGGCCGAACACCCGGGAACGACGGTGAACGTCGTCGACGTCGGGTACGACAACGCGTACGACAAGCTGTCCGTCGGCCTCCAGGCCGGGAGCGGGCTGCCCGACGTCGTCACGATCGAGACCGACCGCGCCCCCGGCTACATCAACGAGTTCCCCACCGGCCTGGTCGATCTCACCCCGGTTCTCGGTGACGACGAGGCCGACTTCGACCCGTTCAAGTGGGCCGCGCAGTCCGACGCTGACGGTGCGCTGAAGATCGCACCGTGGGACTCGGGCACGGTCGGGTTGTTCTATCGAACCGACTACTTCGACGAGGCCGGCGTCGACCCCGCCTCCATCGAGACCTGGGACGACCTGGTCGCGGCCGGCGAGCAGATCCAGGCGAAGACCGGACGCACATTGCTCTCGCTCGACGTCGCCACCGGCGGCGGCTTCCAGATGCTGCTTCAGCAGCAGGGGCAGGGGCTGTTCGATGAGGACGGACGCATCACCGTCAACTCACCCGAAGCGGTCGAGGCGCTCACGCTGCTCAAGACCTTGAACGAGAAGGGACTGCTGAAGAACGTCAAGGGCTGGGACGGCCGGGTCACGTCGGCGAAGGACGGCGACTCCGCGGTCACCCCCGAGGCCGTGTGGTGGATCGGCACGCTCCTCGGCGATGCACCCGAACTCGCGGGCTCCTACAGGGTGACGGAGCTTCCCGCGTTCGATGAGGGCGGTGCTCGCACCTCGAACAGCGGGGGTTCGGGGCTCGCGGTGCCGGCTCAGGCGAAGAACCCGGACCTCGCGGCGGCCTTCGTCGCGTTCGCGCTCGCCGATGCAGACAGCCAGGCGTCGATGATGGTGAACGAGGGCCTCTTCCCCTCGTACCTGCCTGCGCTGCAGAACGAGTACTTCACCGAGCCGCAGGACTACTTCGGTGGACAGCCCGTCTACCAGCTGTTCGCAGAACAGACCGCCAACATCCCGCCGATCACGTTCACCACTGACAACGCCGAAGCGAGCGATATCGTCGCCAACGCAGTCGTCGCGGCGGTACTGAACGGTGCCGACCCGCAGCAGGTCCTCGACGATGCGGCCGCGCAGATCGCCACGGCGACCGATCGCGAGATCGCCGAGTAGTCATGTCCACGACCTCGCGCGAGCGCGAGCAGGGTACGACGACGGCGCGCGGAACGAGGCCGACGGGCCCGCCTTCCGCGCCCGCTCGCTCCCGGACGCTGGGGCGGAGGCTCCAGCGTCCGGGGGCGTGGTTCGCGCTCCCGGCCGCCGTACTCCTCGTCCTGTTCTTCGCGTACCCGCTCGTCACCTCGCTGTGGCAGAGCTTCTTCGCCACGTCGGCCGGGACCTCCACCTGGGTCGGCTTCGACCAGTACGCCCGGCTCTTCGAGGATCCGCTGATCGGCAAGAGCCTGTTCAATGCCGGCGTCATCCTCGTCGTGCAGGTGCCGCTGATGATCGCCCTCGCGGTCGGGCTTGCGTACCTGCTCAACCAGTCGTGGCTCCGCTTCCGGTCGGGGTTCCGACTACTGACCTTCCTGCCAGCTGTCACCACCCTCGTCGCATACGCGGTCGTGTTCCGGGTGATGCTCTCGACCGACGGCGGGGCGGTGAACCAGCTCCTCGCGCTGTTCGGCGCGGCGCCCATCGATTGGCTCAACAATGAATGGTGGGCCCGCGTTGCTCTCATCGCCGCGATCACGTGGCGCTGGACCGGCTACAACATGGTCATCATCCTGGCCGGGCTTCAGTCGATCCCCGGCGAGCTGTACGAGGCGGCGCGCATCGATGGCGCGGGCCGCTGGCAGATCTTCACGAAGATCGTCATCCCGCAGCTGCGCCCGGTGCTGATCTTCACCACCGTCACGTCGACGATCGGTGCGTTGCAGCTCTTCGACGAGAACTGGATCCTCACCGAGGGCGGCCCGAATGATGCCACCCTCACGCCGGTGCTCTACCTGTACAAGGTCGGGTTCCGGCAGTTCGACTTCGGCTACGCCTCGGCGATCGCCTGGCTCCTCGTCGTGTTGACCGCCGTCATCGCGTTCATCCAGTTCCGACTCATGAGGGAGAAGCCGTGACCGCGACCTCCGCCCTGATCTCCGTCGACCCGAGCGCGGCCGATCCGCGCGATTCCGGCAGCCCGGCCCGGCGGCGTTCGGCGTTCGCCAGTCTTGTGATGCGCGCCCCGGTGTACCTGGCGCTCCTGGCGGCGAGCGTGCTCGCGATGCTTCCGTTCGCCTGGATGGTGATCGCGTCGACGCACAAGACGTCCGACCTGTTCGTCACCCCGCTCCCGGTGCTGCCGGGGGCGGAACTGTGGGCGAACCTCGCGCGCCTGCAGGAATCGGTGAACTTCAGCCAGGTCATGCTCAACAGCCTCGCGATCGCCGTGATCTACACCGTGTTCTCGTCGATCGTGAGCATCATGGCGGGGTACGGGCTCGCCACGTATCGTTTCCGCGGTCGAGGCGTCTTGCTCGCCGTCGTGCTCGTGACGATGATGATCCCGATGCAGGTGCTCCTCGTGCCGCTCTTCCAGATGATGGCGAGCGCAGGCTGGATCGACAGCTACCAGGCCGTCATCCTTCCGTTCCTGGCGAATGCGTTCGGCATCTTCCTCATGCGGCAGGGCTTCCTCGACTTCCCGGTGACGCTCATCGAGGCCGCCCGCATCGATGGCGCCGGCGAACTGCGAACGTTCTACCGCATCGTGCTGCCGATCGCGCGCCCGCAGATCGCGGCGCTCGTGATCTACACCTTCATCAGCCAGTGGAACTCGTTCATCTGGCCGTTGCTGATGCTCAACACCGAGGACAAGTACACCGTGCCGGTCGCGCTGAACACGATGATCGGGATGTCGCGGGTGGACTACTCCGGGCTGATGCTCGGGTCGCTCCTGGCGACGCTGCCGCTCATGCTGCTGTTCCTGGTCTTCCAGCGGCAGTTCGTTGCGGGCCTGCTCGGCGGCGCGGTGAAGGGGTGAGGCGGCAAGACACAGATGGGACGGCCGCCCGCACCGCCGACCCTGACCTATCCGCGCGACCTCTGAGGAATTCAACCGGCGCGTAGCCGCGACGACCCCGACGTCGTTGTTCGATCGGTCAGCTTTGCGTTCGACGAGCCGGCGATCGTTCCGCTGGGTCGCGTCACGGCACCCGCAGTTCAGTGATCGGTTCGCGGCGCGCGGCGGCGAGCGCCGGTAGCACGGCTGCGACGACGGCGACGCCGACGGCGAGGACACTGACGCCGAGGGTGTACGGCCAACCGGGGGAGGGATCACCAGTGACCGCGAGCGCTATGAGCGCGGTGGTCGCGCCCACGGCGGCGCCGATGGCAGCCAGCATTGCCGTCTGCGTCAGCAGCAGTCCGATGATGAGCGCCTGGCTCGCGCCGAGCGCACGGCGGCGCCCGAAGTCCTTTCGCCGCAGCATCACGATGCCATAGAGGATCGCGGCGGCGAGTACAGTCGTGAGCGCGAGGATGCCGATGGTCAGCGAACGGCCGAAGGTGCCGAGCTGACCCTCGATGAGCGCGCGGAGCGTCGCAAGGTCTTCGCTCGTTTGCACCGTGACCTTGCTCGGGTCGGCGACGCCGAGCACGCTCGTCACCGCCTGCGACACCGGGGCCACGAGGTCGGGGCGTTCGGCGATGATAACGAGCACGCTCACGGGTCCTGTTGACGTCGGGGGTTGTGGTGCGATGAGCACGGGCTCGAGGAACGCCAGGTGATCGGGCACGGTCGCGGTGCCGACGACCGAGTATCCGTGGCCGCCGGGGGCGACGACTTGGCCCAACCGGTCGATGAGTCCGAGGTCGTCGACGGCCGCGGTCGAGGCGTAGGCGACGTCGCCTGTTCCTGGCAGAGGTTCGGGGAGGGCGAGCTCGTCCCAGTCGGTGCCGTAGGCGAGTCGAAGTGGCACGCGGGTCCCGCCGTGGAACGCCGCGTTCTGAACGTCGGTCGCAAGCCCGAAGGCGCCGGCCCACTCGATCCCATCGAGGTTGGCGATTCGACCGAGCACACTTGCGTCGAGCTCTGCGCCCGATTCGGCACGGACGACGATCGAGCGTGTGCCCTCGGAATCGATCGACGCGATCACCGACTGTTCGGCGCCGACCGTGCGACCGGAGGTGAGCAGCACGGCTGCACACATGCCGGCGATCATGACGATCGTAAGGATGCTGGCGACCGGTGCCGCGAGCGCCGAGGCACCGGCTTCGCGGATGATCGCCCAGAGGCGGGTCACAGTTCGATCCGCCGATCGCATCGTGCGACGAGCGCGGGGTCGTGTGTGACGACGATCGCGGTGCCGCCCTCGCGGGCGTGTTCGTGCAGGGCGCCGACGACGATGTCGGACGAGGCGGGGTCGAGGTTGCCCGTAGGCTCGTCGGCGAGCAGCACCCGCGGTCGGCCGAGCAGCGCTCGGCAGATTGCGATGCGCTGGGCCTGCCCGCCCGACACCTGGCCGGGCTTGGCTGTACGGCGCAGACCGACGCCGAACTGCTCCATCAGTTCTTCTGCCCGCCGAGTTGCGCCCGAACGGTCGCCGCCGCGGTACATCACCGTCTCGAGGATGTTGTCGAGCACGGTTCGTGATGGATCGAGCGCGGCGTCCTGGAAGACGAACCCGAAGTCACCAGCGCGTAATGCCGCCCGTCGGGCATCGCTCAGCGAGTGTACCGGTGCGCCGTCGAGGAGTACTTGGCCTCCGCGTGGTTTCAGCATGAGGCCGAGCAGGTAGAGGAGAGTCGATTTGCCGCGCCCCGAGGGGCCGGTGACGGCGACGACCTCGCCGGCATCGAACCGGGCCGACCAACGTTCGACGAGGGGCGTGTGCGGGTCGTAGCGGAACGAGAGCTCGTCGGCCGTGAGGATGGCGGTCAACCTGCGGCTCCGGCGTCGGCCGGCACCCGAACCCGAAGCCCGGCCGCGGCGCCCTCGATCACCGACATGCCCTGCGCCGACGCGAGCACCGTGACCTCGTGGGTCACGCCCTCGTCGTCGATCACCGAGACGGTGCCGTCGGCAGCCGAGAGCAGAGCGGCCGACGGTGCGACGACACCCGACACGGTGGCCTGGGTGATGATGCGCGAGTTCAGGAGGCTCTCGCCGGTCACCGGCACGAGGTCGCATTCGTCGCCGCAGACAGGTCCGCCGGCGCCTTCGAGCGTGACGACGACGATCTCCGACGATTCGGGGTCGGGCTCTTGGCCGGCGACGACCGCGGTCCACGACGCGTCCTCGATGCCGAGTTCGACCGGGGTGCCCGCGGGCATGGCGGCCGCCTGTTGTGCCGTCACCGGAATCGTGAATACCGGCGCTTCGGCGAGCCCGGAGACGGCAGCCTCGCCGCCGGCGAGCGTCGCGCCGCGGTAGACGATCTCACGGTCGAGTGACACCCGGCCGGGCAGCGCGGGCACGAACACGAGGTCGCCCGCCTGCACGATGCCGTCGTCGTCGATGCCGAGGGAACGCTGCCAGTCACGCACCGCCTGCTCGGTCGCCCCGCCGAACTCGCCGTCGGAGACACCCGAGTAGAAGCCGAGTTCGGTGAGCATCAGCTGCAGCTGCTTCACGTCGGCGCCCTCGGTGCCACGCGCCACTGCACGGAACGCGGGCGTGGCGCCCTCGGCGACGACGACCGGGCGGAGGTCGACCGAGTACAGCACGTCGCCGGCCTCCACCTCGTCGCCGGGTTTCACCGACACCGAGGTCACCGTGCCGATCGCCTGGTTCGTGCCGGCGGGCACCTGCGGCCACTTCGCGACCGTATTCAGCGAGACCGACGAACCGACCTCGCCGACGACGAGTTCTGCGTACGTGTACGGGGTCGCCGCGAGCACGTCATCGGGCGGGGCGAACACCGCGGATGCCGCCCACCCGACGGCCGCCCCGATCGCGAGCACCGCGATGCCGCCGACGAGGAGCTTGGGCCAGCGGCGTGTATGAGCCTGAGGCGCGATAGGAGTCTCGAGAGCGAGCGGCTTGGGCGCCTCGTCTCCAGCATCGGGCGCGGTACTCGGCCTCGTGGCGCTTGCACTGGACAACCTGGCACCTTCGCTTCGTTGCTGATCTGTTTGGCAGCTTGCTTCGCCGTGGGGCGACTCCGTTGTGGGTGATAGTACGACGACTTGGGGTTGAGAGCATACCGCTTGACCCGATTGTTATCCCCTGAGGAGCATTGCGCCTCTGCGAAGTAAAATACCTTGCGCCCGGATTGGTAGCTGGCTACGTTGGTCGCAACCTGCACTCACTACAAGTGCGGGTACCGATCCGGCCGCAAGGGTGCGGCTGAGAATGGAGTGGTGAGAATGAGCGCGAAACGAAAGCTCGCCCTCGCGGGGGCGGGAATGGTCAGCGCAGTCGCACTGGTCATGGGCTCCGCACTGCCGGCCTTCGCGGGCGAGTGGATCTATGGTTCGAAGAACTGCATCGGCAGTGGGTCCGGGTACGTGTACACGCACAGCGGTGGGTCGGGCACGATCACTCACGGGCACAAGCACAACAACGCCTGGCAGACATATGCGTTCCTGAACGGCTCGAGCGTCCGCACGAACCACAAGACGTTCTGGACGGCTACAACGCAGGCCGCCAGCGTCGCGGGCCCCAGCGCGAACTGGGGCAGCAACAACTGCTCGTCGAGCTAGCGACTTCGACAGCTCACAGTCGCCGAGGTAGCGATATGACCCGATTCCCCAAAGCCCATCGACTCTGCATCGCTGCATCCGTGGCGCTGCTCCTCAGCGGGTGTACCCCGCAGGCCAGCGGGCCTGACGGGGATCAACAGATGCAGGACACGCCGACACCGATGTCGGACGAAGCGTTGGTGCGCCAGTACATCGACGACGCGTGGTCGCAGACCGGGCTGTCGGCCGAGCAACGACCGGACGTCGAGATCGTGAGATTTGTGTCCATCCACGAGTGGGAGAGCACGATGGCCGCTTGCATGGACGAGGGCGGGTGGTCGACCTACGAGGATGACGGTACGTTTACAGGATTCAGGATGCCAGAGGGTCAAGAGTCTGCCTACCAGCTCGACTGGTTTCGGTGTCAAGCGAGTTATCCGGCAGATCCGAAGTACCTTCGACCGTTCGACGAAACGCAGCGCGATCGCCTCTACACGTACTACGACACGGCACTGCGAGCCTGCTTCGAGGAGCACGGGCAGACGATGGCAGAGCTCCCGTCTCGTGGAAAGTTCGTCGAGGACTACTACCGGATGACGTGGGACGCGTACGCGGATGTGACTGGGACCGATACTCCGCAGGGTGCCCGTGATTTCGATCGGCTGCAGAGAGAGTGCTCGATGATCGCGCCGGCGGACTCGGATGTCTGGGAGTAAGCGACGCCCTACTGACTCTCGATCCCGCTCGGTTGACCTAGATTCCCGCTCGAAGCGCGACTCTGGACCAAGTATGGGAGTCATGAAACCTCAAACTCGAGGAAGCGGTCGCCGAGTAGCGACCGTGAGCGCCTTGTTGTTGTTGACCGTGGCATTGGGTGGCTGCGCTTCGATTGCGGGACCAATCGACGACCCATCCGTAGCACCCGAGACGCCTCCACCGGTGAGCGATGAGGCGCTCGTCCATGCTGAAATCGATCGAGCGTGGGAGCAGACTACGCTCCCGGATGATCAGCGACCGGATGTCGAGGTGATTCGCTATACCGATCTCATTGAAGGGGCCGAGGCCATAGCCGCATGCATGAATGAGCGGGGTGGCTGGAACGTCAGGGCGAGCGCGGGGGGATATGGGAGCGACGATCCGATGCCAAGCGGGCAGGAGACCGCCTACGCACTCGACGCCTATGTCTGTGAAGCGAGCTATCCCACGGATCCGAAGTACCTGCGTCCCCTCGATAAGACGCAGCGGGAACGCCTGTACGACTTCTACGATGTCGAACTGCGGGCCTGCTTCGACAAGCACGACCAGACGATGGCCGAACTCCCGTCGCGCGGGAAATTCGTGGAGGACTACTACCAGATGACCTGGGATCCGTATGCCGATGTCACAGACACCGGCACACCGGCTGGTGCGCGAGCGTTCGACGAGCTCCAGGCAGAATGCTCGATGCTGCCTGGCACCGACTCCGGTGTCTGGGGGTAGCATGCCGCGAACGTGCGCGGCAGATTGACGGCCGAGGGAAACATGAAGCTGAAGATGCGGGTGTTGCTCGCGTTGCCGATGGCAGCCATCTTCGCGGTGGGTGCTGTGGCAGCGCCTGCGTCGGCGGTCACGCAAACCGGGTTTCGGTCGTGCAGTGTCAACTACATCGTGAAGATCACGACGGTCTCGAAGGGGACCACGTCCGTGTGGGTCGCCGGGTGGAGCGACTACGAGACCTTCAGCACGTCGACGACGCACCACTGGTACTCAAACGTTCACGGTGGTGAATGGGGCGTTTCGGCTCCGACCCTTTCGGCTGCGGGGGCTACGTGCGCGTAGGAGACACCTTGGGGGGTCGTGTTGCATTGCTTGCGGTAGTGCTTTGCAGCGCGATTCCCCTCGCAGCCTGCGTTGAAACGGCGTCCGTTGAGCCGGCTCGTACTCACACGCCCGCCGCCCCCGCGACACCCGACTTCAGCTATCTCGATGATGTCGGCGAGGATGGGCTCATTGAGGGGAAAACCTACGGCCAGCTGGTTGGGCCGATCACTTACGACTGCATGGTCGACAACGGGTGGGTGGATCTAGTTCTCGATGAGGATGGATCGTTTGGCGGCACAGTCCCGCCTGAGCAACGCGAGCAGTATCAGGCTGACCTCGAGGACTGCGATGCGAAGGCCCAACTGAAGTATCCGATGCCGGAGACGACAGAGGACGACATGCGCGAGCGGTACGTGTTCGAACTCGAAACCCGCAAGTGCCTGATGGCGCAGGGCTATCCCATCAGCGAGCCTCCGTCGGTAGAGAAATACATCGAGCAGAATCAGACAGGCGAACTATGGATGCCGTACTCTGAATTGCCGGCGAGTCTGAAGCAGGCGGAGTACAAGCGGCTGCGGGAAGTCTGCCCCGACCCTGCCTACCGCTTCTATTGATCGATGGCCGTAGACCTCAGGCGGCGGTACCAATCAAGCGCGGGTGGTGCACGTCTGCGCCGGGTTTGGTTGACATCTGAAGTGTGAGGATTCGTCCTCGGTGGAAGGATGTCCTTGCGGCAAAGCCGCAACCGAGAGAGTTCCGCGACGATGTCGTGGCCGTGGCCCGGAAGAGTCAGGCGCCGTTGGTCATCTGTCCGGCCCAGGCGATCGTCGGGGGAACTCAACACCCCAAGCTCGTGGGGTGGAGTCCGGGACGTTGATCCACGTGAATGGGTACGCCTGCTTGATCGCTTGGCCGAGGTCCGAGATCTGAGACCACACGTAGCTCGAGGCCGGCCGGTCGCAGCGCCCGGTACCAATCGAGCGCGGCCTGGGGCAGCTCGAACGGATCGCCAAGCGGGACTCCAGTCGCCGCCTTGACGGCTCGGCTGTCGAACGTGTGATCCGTCGCGAGCAGGTCGAGCGCGTGCTTGATCTGAGGGAGTTCGTTGGCGATCTGAGCAGCATCCAACGCGGACACGCTCGAGAGAGGCGGGGCATCTTGCCAGAGCGTCTCGCACAACTGACGGGTTGTGAGTGGCACCAGATTGGCCGCGTGAAACACGCCTGCGCTCGAAGGCCCGGCGCTGGCGAGCGAGACGAGCAGCTGCCCGAGCATCTCGACCTCAATCACGGAGTGACGGGCGATGCCGTCGTCGACGAGCCCGCCGAGCGCTCGAGTCAGGGCGAGGATTCCTGGGCCCACCCAATGATCACCGGTGCCAGTCACGAGGTGGGGACGAACGACCATGCCGCCGTGGTCGAGCACGATCTGCTCAGCGTCGGCACGACTTGCGCTGCGCGGTGACGCGGGACGAACCGGCAACGCGCACTCGACGACCATCTCGTGCGGGCCGCGCCCATAGACGGCGGCAGTGCTGAGATACACGAGGCGGGCACCCTCGGCAGCCGCTCGGGTGGCGACGTTCAAAGTGCCCTGGACGTTCACGGTGGCGCAGATGACAGGGTCGTCGCCGATGTAACTGGCGGCGTGAATAATCACGTCGGCCCCAGCAAGCACGGCCTTCAGCGCTGCCGTGTCGCGGACATCTGCGACGGCGCCGCTCTCGCGGATGCTCCGGGTGATCGGACGTGCCTGCCAGCCTGATTGTTTGGCCGCTGCCCGGTACGCGGCGCCGCCGACGAAACCGTTGGCACCGATTACAGCAAGGATGGGCCGGTCACCGTGCGGCATGAAGTCCTCCGAGGGGCGTCTTGCGGATCTTAGATACGATTGGGCGTCGAGTTGGAACGTCAAGCAGCGGAGGCCGATGGTTCAGCAGGAGCGAGCACGCGTCACGCGTGAGAACATCGTGCTCGGCGCTGCCGAGGTCATCCGGCGCTTTGGGTATGCCAACGCGACCCTCGGCGACATTGGGGATGCGGCCGGGGTCACCAAGGGGGCCCTCTACTTCCACTTCCAGTCCAAGGAAGACATCGCGCGAGCTCTTGTCGAGGAGCAGCACCGGATCGCGCGCGAAGCTGCGGTTGAGATTGTGATGTCGGACAGCAGCGCCGTGGAGAAGATGATGCGGCTCTGCATGGATCTCGCCTCCCGACTGGTCGACGATCCGATCGTCCGGGCAGGTATCCGGCTCACTACCGACACGTCGACGTTCGAAACTCCGCTCCAGGATCCGTACCGCGACTGGATGGCGACCTTCGAGGAACTTGCGCAGCAAGCCGCTGACGAAGGGGAGACGAATGGCCGTATCCCGGCGGACCGGCTTGCCCGGTTCATCATCCCCGCCTTCACTGGCGTCCAGCTGGTCTCAGAGACCTTCACCAGCCGGAAGGATTTGCCGGAGCGGGTACTTGAGATGTGGCAGATCATTCTCACCGCCATCATCCCTCCGGACCGTCTCGAAACATCGCTCGCGTCGGCGGCGAACATCTTCACAGCGAAACCGCGACGTCGCCGGAAACGCTAATGCGCGCCGATGCCGCCATCGCCGCCGTTCCGTTCTGTGCCACCACGAACTCCAGGCCAGCGGCGTCCGAGGTAACGCTCATCGTGACGGGAGCGTTGAACTCAACCACTCGGTGGAAGTTCGCCTCAAGACACTGAAGCTCGATCGACAGGTCGCCTACGAAATGCAGGCAGCCTGCTTGCATGCCTCGATGAGCGCGACACCCGGGACGTGGTCCAGTGAGTGTTCGAAGAACACCGGGTGAGAATGGTCCAATTGAACCTCGAGACCAGCATCCGTCTCGAGGATGGTGACATCGGCCGTTCGAGTTCGACCGACCCTCGCTGGTGACACCGGATCGATTGTACGTCGAGGGGGAGTAGCGTCAGCGTTCGGTCCGCGCATCCTTCGGTACGCGGGGACGCCGGCTAGGAGCGCGTCACCGTGCCCGACCGCGATCACTCCGTCCGGACCGACGATGTCGACATTCATCCGAGCGCTTCGCAGTTCGCCTCGGGCGGTCCGACGAACGTCCGATCCCTGCACACGTGCGGTAACTTCGAGCGCTCTCCACTCGCCCGCGCCACGTTCGGTCGAACGGAATTCGAAGCCGAGCCCAGTCATCAGGAACCGGCTGTCGAGCGGAACGTCGTACCCCAGATGGCAGGTGAGGATCGTCACCTGCCGGATCGTCTCGGCCATCACCGCCGAATCGGGCGGCAGCGTGGTGAGGAAGGCATGACTTCGAGGCCATTGCAGCGCCACACGAAAGCTGTCCTGACCTTTGGGTTCAAAGTCTGTTGGCCAGACTTCGCTCGTCGACTGACGATGCACTAGTTGTTCTTCCCACTGACGTTGTGGACGCGGTCGATGGGTGCGAGGCCGCCGATCCCGGTGTGGGGTCTGTGGTGATTGTAGTGATGCAGCCAGTCGGGGTAGCTCGTGGCGCGCTGCTGGTCTGACGCGTAGTGCCGGGCGTATGCCCATTCGTCGGCGAGGGTGCGGTGGAACCGCTCGATCTTGCCGTTCGTCTGTGGCCGGTACGGGCGGGTGTACTTGTGCGTCATGTTCTCGCCGAGCGCGTCGTTGAATGCCTTCGAGCGGTAGCAGGACCCGTTGTCCGTCATCACGCGTTGCACGGTGATGCCGTGGCCGGTGTAGAACGCGTTCGCGCGTTCCCAGAACCCCGCGGCGGTGTCCTTGCGTTCGTCGTCGAGGATCTCGGAGTACACCAGGCGGGCATGGTCATCGATCGCGGAATGCAGGTACGAGTAGCCGGCCCCGGACCGGTGCTTGCGCCCTGCGGAACGGCCCAGGGTGCGCCACCCGCCGCCGTCGGGGATGCGGCCGAGTTTCTTCACGTCCACGTGCACCAGTTCGCCCGGCACGGCGCGTTCGTAGCGGACGGGCTTGGGCTTGCGGACCCGGACTCCGGTGTTCTTGTCGACCTGTCCCAGCAGCGGCACCCGGTACCGGTTCAGCACCTTCGAGACCGTCGACTGCGGCAGGCCGAGGTGGTACGCGATCCGGTGCGGACCCCAGCGCCGGTTCACCCGCAACCCGATGATGCGACGCTCGGTGCGCTGCGGCGTCCGCGACGGCGAGACCTTCGGCTTCGAGGACCGATCCTGCATCGCCGCACGCCCGCCTGCCCGGTACCGGGCGACCCACTTCGACACCGTGCCACGAGCGACCTGGAACCGTTCAGCGACACGAGCCTGTGTCCACCCGTCGTCGACGACGAGCAACGCGATCTTGATCCGCCCGGTCACGGTGAGCGCAGCACGGGCATGGGTAGCGTAGGACACGAGGACCTCCGTTGTGTCGAGTGAGTGTGGTAACCCACATCGATACCGGAGGTCCTCACCTCACCCCGTCACACCACGCTGCACACAACCACCGTGGGAAGTACAACTAGTGCGCGCTCGACGGGGCGCTCAAACGATGGCACGGGTACTCCACTGGATTCGGGTATCGGGGCCCGCCCCCGGCTCCGCCGCGAAGATTAGCATGCCGTGCGACCGGTTTTGCAATGCGATCTGTATGACTCTCCGCGACACACCCGGTCCTTGGCAGAACCGGCAGGAACGCCGGCTCGAGGTCGTCTCCTGGATCGTCGCGGTCTACCACCTCCGAGCCGGCAACGCGTGCATTGAGAAACAAACCGGTCTCCTGGCGACGCTGCCGCTCGTGCTGCTCTTCCTGGTCTTCCAGCGCCAGTTCGTTGCCGGCCTGCTCGGCGGGGCGGTTAAGGGGTGAGTGCCGGTATCGCGGCGGCGTTCGCCGATGAACGCTCAGGCGCTGAAGTACGGGCTCGAGGCGTTGTCGAGGATGCGGCGCATGCCGTTCATCCAGTTCGCCTTGAGGGCGACGGATGCCGCGTGCACGTCGCCGTCGGCGAGGTGGTGGGCGATCTCGGCGTGCTCGGCGGCGACGCGGTCGATCATGACGTCGTCGGGGACGAGGAGCGACTCGTACCGGTGGAACGCGCCGCGGGTGCTCTCGATGGTGTCGAGCAGGCGGCGGTTGGGGCACGCGGAGAGCATGACCGCGTGCCACTCGTCGTCCTTCGTGATGACGAGCGCGTGCTCGACGACCTCCTGGTCGAACTCCGCCGAGAGGGCGGTGAGGCGCCGCCCGATCTCCCGGAGCTCGTCGAGCGGGCTGAGCTCGAGCGCGAGCGACTCGAGGGCGGCCATGACGGGCGCGAGCTCCTCGAACTCGGTGGCGGAGAGCGGAACGAAGCGGAAGCCCTTGCCGTTCTCGCTGGTGATCTGGCCCTCGCTCTCGAGCGCGATGAGCGCCTCGCGCAGCGGGGTGCGGCTCACGCCGAGTTCGGAGGCGAGCTGGACCTCGTTGATGCCTTCCCCGGGGCGCACGCGCCCGGATCGCATGCGTGCGAGGAGTTCCTCGCGGACCTGGGAGCGCAGGTTCCTGCGTTCGATCGCCATCCATCCTCCAGCCGGTCGGTGCCGACGCCGCAAGCCTATGGGGTTGACCCGGGCGTGCCTGCGGCCTAACGTTGCTGTATACAAAATACAGTGCGCAACGACGCAAGTACAGATCCCCGACGGAGAGGACCACGTGTGACCCACGCGACGCGGCAGATCCGCCTCGACGCGCTCGCCTATGGCGGCGACTACAACCCCGACCAATGGCCCGAGCACGTGTGGCATGAGGACGTGCGCCTCATGCAGGAGGCCGGCGTCAACCTCGTGAGCCTGCCCGTGTTCTCCTGGCCGCAGCTCGAGACCTCGCCCGGCGTCTACGACTGGGCCTGGCTCGACCGCGTCATCGAGGTGCTCTGGGCCGGCGGCATCCGCATCGACCTCGCGACCGCGACCGCGACCCCGCCCGCCTGGCTCGTCCGCAGCCACCCCGAGATGCTCCCGTGGGACTCCGACGGCCGGCGCCTCGAGTTCGGCTCGCGGCAGGCCTACTGCCCGAGTTCGCCCGTGTGGCGCGAGCACGTCGCACGCATGGCGCGCGCGATGGCCGAACGCTACGGCGAGCACCCCGCCGTCGTCATGTGGCACATCTCGAACGAGTACGGCGACCATGTCTCGCGGTGCTGGTGCCCCGAATCGGCGCGGCACTTCCGCCGCTGGCTCGAGGCGCGCCACGGCGACCTCGACGGTCTCAACGAGGCGTGGGGCGTCAACGTCTGGGGCCAGCGCTACACCGCGTGGGAGCAGATCGAGCCGCCGCGCCGTGCCACCGGCCCGATCAATCCGACCCAACTGCTCGACTTCGAGCGGTTCTCGTCGAATGCGCTCCTCGAGCTGTTCCGCATCGAGGTCGACGTGCTGCGCGAGATCACGCCCGACCTGCCGGTCACGACGAACTTCATGAGCCTCCTGCGCGACCTCGACTACTGGAAGTTCGCCGAGCACGAAGACCTCGTCACGGACGACGCCTACCCGGACCCGGCCGACCCGAACGCCCACATCCCGGCAGCGCTCAACTACGGGCTCATGCGCTCCCTCAAGGGCGGTCAGCCGTGGCTGCTGCTCGAACAGGCCGCGAGCGCCGTGAGCTGGCGCGACGTCAACGTGCCCAAGGCACCCGGCCGGATGCGCCTGGACAGCCTGCAGGCGATCGCGCACGGCTCCGACGGCGCGATGTTCTTCCAGTGGCGGCAGGCGCAGTACGGGCAGGAGAAGTTCCACTCGGCGATGCTCGGTCACCGCGGCGAGGCGTCACGGACCTTCCGCGAGACCGCCGCCTTCGGGCGAGAGCTCCAGCGACTGGCTCCCGTGAAGGGCACCCGCGTCCGCAGCCGGGTCGCACTCGTCGTCGACTGGGACTCCTGGTGGGGATCGAGCGCCGCCGAATCCCTGCCCTCGCAGCGCCTCGGCTGGCTCGGCCAGGCGCGGGCGTGGCACGCTGCGCTGCACGCACTCGGCCACGCGGTCGACACGGTGCGCGCGACCGGCCCCTTCGACCAGTACGACCTCGTCGTCGTCCCGAACCTCTACATCGCGGATGCCACGCAGGCCGCCGCGCTCGACGCCTACGCCGCCGCAGGCGGCACCGTCGTCGTCGGCCCGTTCTCGGGCGTCGTCGACGCGACCGAGAAGGTGCACCCCGGCGGTGCGCCCGGGCCGCTGCGTGAACTCCTCGGCATCGAGATCGACGAGCCGTGGCCCGTGCCCGACGGCGCGGCCGAACAGATCGAGCTCGACGGGGAGCGGCACGCCGCACCCGTGTGGACCGAGTGGGTCGAGGCGTCGGCCGAGGCATCCGTCATCGCGACCTATGCGACCGGCGTCCTCGCCGGCCGCCCCGCCGTCACGCGGCGCGCCCACGGCGCCGGGGCGGCCTGGTACGTGAGCGCGGCGCTCGATGCCGACGGGCTCGTCGCGGTCATGCGCCACGCACTCGCCGACGCCGACCTGCCCGCACGCGACCGCATCGACCCGCACCTCGAGGCGGTCACCCGTTCCGGCGACGGCACCGACTACACCTTCGTGCTCAACCACGGCAGCGCCGACGCCACCGTCGACGTGCCCGCCGGGGCGATCGACCTGCTCGGCGGCGCCGAACCCGAGCCCACGACCACGGGCCGTGCCCGGCTCGTCGTCCCCACCGCCGGGGTCGCCGTCCTGGCGACGCCGACCGCGGCCGAACCGCCCTTCATCACCCTGTCCGAGACCACCGAGTGAGACGCGCCATGACCGAACCCTTCGTCCATCCGTACATCCCGAACACCGCGCCCGACGTCCGCGCCGAGATGCTCGCCGCCGTCGGCGCGGCATCCGTCGACGAGTTCTACGCCGACGTTCCCGCAGACCTCCGCCTCGGGCGCGCCCTCGACCTGCCCGAGCCGCTCGTCGCCGAGCAGGACCTCGCCCGGCACGTCTCCGGCCTGCTCGCCAAGAACACCACGACGACCGAGCGCCTGAGCTTCCTCGGCCAGGGCACCTACGCGCACCACGTGCCGGCGGTCGTCGACGAGGTCATCGGCCGCAGCGAGTTCCTCACCGCGTACGCGGGGGAGCCCTACGAAGACCACGGGCGCTTCCAGGCGCTCTGGCAGTACCAGTCGCTCATGGGTGAACTGCTGTCGATGGACGTCGTGAACGTGCCCACCTACGACGGGTTCCAGGCGACCGCGACGGCCCTCGCGATGGCCGGGCGCCTGACCGGCCGACGCCGGGTGCTCGTCGCGAGCGACGTGCTGCCCGCCAAGCTCTCGAAGGTGCGCGACTTCGTGCGCGTGCACCTCGACCTCGAGTTCGTCGCGCCCGTCGACGGCACAGCGGATGCCGCGGGCGTCGCCGACCGCCTCGGCGACGACGTCGCGGCCGTCTGGGTCGAGACGCCCAGCCGGACCGGGGCGATCGAGCACCGGCTGCAGCAGCTCGCCGATGCCGCCCACGAGGTCGGCGCGGTCCTCGTCGTCGGCACCGACCCCGTGGGGTACGGCGTGCTGACCCCGCCCGCCGAGCAGGGCGCCGACATCGTGTGCGGCGACATCCAGTCGCTCGGGCTGCACCAGTGGTTCGGCGGCGCGCACGCGGGCTTCATCGCGGTGCACGACGACCCGCGCTTCGTGATGGAGATGCCCTCGCGGCTGTTCGGCCTGGCCACGACCGACGTGCCCGGCGAGGTCGGATTCGGTGACGTCGCCTACGACCGCACCTCGTTCGCCCACCGCGAGGAGGGCAAGGAATGGGTCGGTACCGCAGCCGCCCTCTGGGGCATCGCCGCGGGCGTGCACCTCGCGCTCATGGGCCCGCAGGGCATGCGCGAGCTCGGCGAGGTGCTGCTCGCCCGCACCGCCTACGCGCAGCGCGCGCTCGCCGCCATCCCCGGCATCCGCCTCGCCGACGGCGCCGTGCACCTGCGCGAGTTCGCCGTCGACGTCTCCGGGGCCGGTCTGACCGCGCCCGGCATCGTCGACCGACTCCGCGCCGACGGCATCGAACCGGGCGTCGCCGCGAGCGAGCACGAACTCGTCGTGTGCGTGACCGAGATCACCTCGCAGCACGACATCGATCGACTCGCCACCGCGATCACCACCCTCGTCGCGGCATCCGCCGCCGAGGCCGCAGCCACCCTCGACACCGCAGCGACCCATGAGGAGCACCGCGCATGAGCCTGCCCATCGCCCCCAAGCCCGCACACCGCCGCTTCCACCAGGCCCGCTGGGACGAACCGGTCATCTTCGAACTGTCGACGCCGGGCGAGCGCGGGGTGCTCGTCACCCGCGTCGAGCCCGGGGTCCGCGACGCCGTCGGCGACGTCGTCGCCGCGCTGCCCGAGGGCCTCGCCCGGAGCACCCCGCCCGCACTGCCCGAGATGGCGCAGATGCGCGTGCTCAAGCACTACCTGCGCCTCTCGCAGGAGAACCTCGGCGCCGACCTCAACGTCGACGTCGGCCAGGGCACGTGCACCATGAAGTACGCCCCCAAGGTCAACGAGCAGCTCATCGCCACCCCGAAGCTGTCGGCCATGCACCCGCTGCAGGACGACGCCGACGCGCAGGGCGTGCTCGAGATCATCTGGCGCACCGAACGCATGCTCGCCGAGGTCTCCGGCATGGACGAGGTGTCGCTGCACACCCAGGGCGGGTCGGCCGCGATCTGGGCGAACATCGCGATGATCCGGGCCTTCCACGAGGCGAACGACGAGGGCGACCAGCGCCGCGAGGTCATCACGACGATCTTCAGCCACCCGTCGAACGCCGCCGCCGCGAAGGCCGCCGGCTACGACGTCATCACGCTCCACCCGGACGCCGACGGCTACCCCGACCTCGAGGCGCTCAAGCGCGCACTGTCGCCGCGCACCGCGGCGATCATGGTCACCAACCCCGAGGACACCGGCATCTACAACCCGGCGATCAAGGAGTGGGTGGATGCCGCGCACGGCGTCGGCGCCCTCGCCTCGTACGACCAGGCCAACGCCAACGGCATCCTCGGCATCACCCGGGCCCGCGACGCGGGCTTCGACGTGTGCCACTTCAACGTGCACAAGACCTTCGGCACGCCGCACGGTTCGGGCGGACCGGGCACGGGTGCGAATGCGGTCAGCGCCGCGCTCGCGCCGTTCCTGCCCGGGCCGCGCGTCGTGCGCGACGGCGTCCGGTACGACGTCGTCGAGGCCGGGCCGCAGTCGATCGGCGCGATCGGGCCGTTCCACGGCGTCGTGCCGAACATCGTGCGCGCCTACGCGTGGATCATGGCGCTCGGCGCCGATGGCCTGCGCGCCGTCGCCGAGACCGCGGTGCTCAACAACAACTACCTCATGAAGCGCATCCTCGAGATCCCCGGCGCGTCCGCTCCATACGCGACCGGCCGCCGCCGCATCGAACAGGTGCGGTACTCGTGGCAGGAGCTGTTCGAGGAGACCGGCATCAGCTCGGAGGAGATCGGCATCCGTGCGAGCGACTTCGGCATGCACTACTGGACGAGCCACCACCCCTACGTCGTGCCGCAGCCGTTCACGCTCGAGCCGACCGAGTCGTACTCGAAGAGCGAACTCGACGAGTACGCCGACGTCCTCGCCGAGGTCGCCCGCGAAGCCCGCGAGACGCCCGAGGTCGTCCGCACGGCGCCGCACAACCAGACCGTGCACCACACCCACCACGACGACCTCGACGACCCCGAGCGCTGGGCGGTCACGTGGCGCGCGTACCGCCGCAAGTACCCGGACGCCGTCGGGGCCTGAGGTGATCGGGCTCGTCGTCAACCCCGTCGCCGGTGTCGGCGGACCCGCGGGGCTCGCCGGGAGCGACGGCGAGGAGGTGCAGCGCCGCGCGGGCGAGCGCGGCGCGCACCCCCGTGCCGGCGAGCGGGCCGCCGCGGCCCTCTCGGTTCTCGCCGCCGCGAGACCGGAGGAACTCGTCGTCACCGTCGCCGGTCCGATGGGTGAGGACGCGGTCCGCGACGCGGGGCTCCGCCCCGTCGTCGTGTGGCATCCGCCCGCCGCGACGACGGCGACCGACACGACGGACGCCGCACGGGCCCTCGTCGACGCCGGCGCCGACCTCCTGCTGTTCGCGGGCGGCGACGGCACCGCGCGCGACGTGGCATCCGGTCTGCCGGAGGGCGTCGCCGCGCTCGGCATCCCGGCGGGCGTGAAGATGTACTCGCCGGTGTTCGCCGTCGGGCCCCGCGCCGCGGGATCGCTCGCGGCGGCGTGGCGGGGCGAAGGGAGCCTCCCCGTGGTCGATCGCGAGGTGCTCGACGTCGACGAGTCGCAGCTGCGTCGCGCGCGCGTCGAACCCCGCCTGTACGGAACCCTCCGCGTGCCCTATCGTGCCGGCCGCACGCAGGCGCGCAAGGCGGCCACGCCGGCCGACGAACGCGCGGCCGTGCGGCTCGCGGCCAGGGGAGCGGCGGCGCGCCTGCGGCCCGGTATCCGCTACCTGCTCGGACCCGGCGGCACGATGGCGGAGCTCGCTCGCGAACTCGGCGTGCCGAAGACGCCGCTCGGCGTCGACGTCGTGCTCGACGGGCGCGTCGTCGCGGCCGCCGCGTCGGAGCGCGACCTGCTCGAGCAGGTCGCGCAGGGGCCCTCGCAGGCCGTCGTCTCCATCATCGGAGGCCAGGGATTCCTGCTCGGCCGAGGCAACCAGCAGCTCTCCGCGCGCGTCATCGACGCGCTCGGCGACGAGCCCGTCATGGTCGTCGCGCCCGAGCAGAAGCTCATCGACCTCGGCGGGCGGCCGCTGCTCGTCGACACCGGCGACCCTGTCGTCGACACCCGGCTCGCCGGATTCGCCAGGGTCGTCACCGGCCCCGGCACCACCAGCATCTACCCGGTCCACGCACCGGAGAACGAAGGAGCGCTCCATGCGACTTGAGAACAAGCAGGCCATCGTGACCGGCGGCGCGGGCGGCATCGGCCGCGCGACCGCGAAGGCGCTCGCCGAGCAGGGCGCCGCAGTGGCCGTCGTCGACCTCGACGGCGACGCGGCCGAGGCGGTCGCGGCCGAGATCCGCGACGCCGGCGGCACCGCCATCGCGATCCGAGCGGATGTCTCGAGCGAAGCCGACATCGAACGCGTCGTCCGCACGACCGTCGCCGAGTTCGGCGGCGTGAACGTCGTCTTCAACAACGCCGGCATCATCCGCCGCACGACCGTGCTCGAGACGAGCGTCGAGGAGTGGGACCGCGTGTTCGGCGTGAACGTGCGCTCGATCTTCCTCATGTGCAAGCACGTCGTGCCGATCATGGCCGCCGCGGGCGGCGGGTCGATCGTGAACACCGGTTCCGGGTGGGGCCTCAAGGGCGGCGGGCAGGCGATCTCGTACTGCGCGTCGAAGGGCGCCGTCGTCAACATGACGCGCGCGCTCGCGATCGACCACGGCCCGCAGGGCATCCGGGTCAACTCGGTCAACCCCGGCGACGTGAACACCGGCATGCTGCGCGACGAGGCGAGCCAGCTCGGCCAGGACGCGAACGCCTTCCTCGCCGAGGCCGCCGACCGCCCGCTGCGGCGCATGGGCGAACCGCGCGAGATCGCCTCGGCGGTGGTGTGGCTCGCGAGCGACGAGTCGAGCTACGTGACCGGATCGGCGCTCGTCGTGGACGGCGGCGGGATCGCGTAGTACGGGGCGCGCGCCCGGCCGGTCGGCCCGGCCGGGCGCGCGCGGGCCCCGCGTGGCGCGGGCGGGCCGACGCTCAGCGCCCCCCGAACTCCTCGTCGTCGTCCTCGGGGTCTGCGACCTCCTCCATGACGAACTCGACGTCGTCGTCGCCGACGCCCTCCGCTTCGAGCTCTTCCTCGTACTCGATCTCGGCGTCGCGGCCGCGACTGAAATGACCCCCGAGCGGGTCGATGAAGCTGGTCATGCCCTTCCCCCCTCCGACCCGTTCCGCCGGTCGGACGGATCGCGTGCCCTCAGGCTAGTCCCGAGGGCACGCACGGGGAACCGTCGCGTGGCTCAGGCGGCCGACCAGCCGCCGTCGGACGCCAGCACGACGCCGTTGATGTTCACGCCGTCGTCCGAGAGCAGGAAGGTGATCGACGCGGCGAGGGCCTCGGCCTCGGCGGCATCCGGCAGCACGGCCATCGCCTGGCGCACGCGCTGCGCGCCGAGCGGCGACGCGAAGGTCGCCTCGATGTTCGTGATGGTCGGGCCGGGGGCCACGGCGTTCACCCGGAGCCCGCTCGGGCCGTACATGAACGCGGTGGACTTGGTCAGGCCCACGACGGCGTGCTTCGAGGTGGTGTAGGCCACGCCCGCGGCCGATCCGCGGAGGGCGGCCTCGGAGGCGGTGTTCACGATCGAGCCGAAACCCTGGGCGAGCATGCCGGGCACGACGGCGCGCATGAGCTTCATGGTGCCGTCGACGTTCACGCGCATCACGCGTTCCCAGACGGCGTCGGCGAGCTCCCCGATCGGGGTCATGTCGTCCATGATCCCGGCGATGTTGGCCAGGCCGTCGATCCGGCCGCCCGCGGCGGCCACGATCTCGGCGACCCTGGCGTCGTCGGTGATGTCGGCGACGAGCGTCACGACCTCGGCGTCGCCGGCACGGAGCTCCTCGGCGAGATCGTCCAGCCGTTCCTGCGAGACGTCGACCGCGACGACGCGGCCGCCCTCGCGTGCGATGCGCGAGGCGGTGGCCCGCCCGATGCCAGAGCCTGCGCCGGTGACGACGACCGTCTTGCCGGTGAAGCGCCCTCGATCGATGCGCTCGACCCACTCGGGGCTCTCGACGGCGTCGGCCGAGGCATCCGCTTCGAGGTCGCCCGGGCCGGCGGCCGGTTCCGCGGTCGGTTCCGCGGTGGGGGCAGCGGATGCCGCGCTCGCGCCGGCCGGGACGTCGCCGGCTGCGGCGCGCGCGACCAGTTCGTCGACCATCGTCTGCGGGAACCGGCCCTTGCTGAGCTTGACCAGGCGCTTGAGGGCGAGCCGTTGGACGGGGCGCAGGACGTCCGGGTCCTGGCCGGACTGCGCGAGGAGGTCGCGGATGATCGGTGCGCCGACGGGGTCTTCGAGCCAGGTCTTGATCGAGGAGTCGCCGGTGAGGGGCTTGGTGCTGCTCATTGGGGGATGTCCTTCTTCTCAGCAGTGTCCGCGAAGTCGCGAACACCGGACAACGGTGTCCGGTAGTAGCCTAGCATCCGTGTCCGAAGCATCGCCGGGAGCGGCCCCCGGAGCCCGCAAGCCCAACCGGGGCCCGAGCGCGGGGCCGGGCAACCGGCTCGCGCTC
This sequence comes from Agromyces marinus, assembly GCF_021442325.1. Classification (NCBI taxonomy): domain Bacteria; kingdom Bacillati; phylum Actinomycetota; class Actinomycetes; order Micrococcales; family Microbacteriaceae; genus Agromyces; species Agromyces marinus. Next base: position 71,797 of record NZ_CP087879.1, read on the forward strand.
ATCGCCGCCGCACGCGAGATCTTCGCGACCGACGGCCTCGGCGCACCCTTCAGTGCGATCGCCAAACGGGCGGGCGTCGGCCAGGGCAGCCTCTACCGGCACTTCCCGGATCGGCTCTCGCTCGCCGTCGCCGTGTTCGACGAGAACATCGACGAACTCGAGGCCGCCGTCGCCCCGGAGGACGCCGGGCTCGACGCGCTGCTCGAGGGAGTGATCCGCCAGGCCGTCGTCTCGACCGCGCTCATCGATCTGATCACCGCGAACCCCGACGATCCGCGCGTCGTCGAGCTCGGAGCGCGCGTGCGCGCGATCGCCTCGCAGGCCGTCGCGCACGAACGCGCCGCCGGCCGGTTCGGCGAGCACGCCGACGTCGACGACGTGCTGCTCGCGATCTCGATGGTCGCAGGGGTGCTCACCCGCACCGAACCCGACGCCCGCGCGGTCACCGCCCGCCGCGCATGGGACCTGCTCCACACCGCGTTCGTTCCGCGTCCCTGACCCCCAGCAGAGGCGAGCTCCCCAGGCGCGGCGAGCCCCTCAGGCGCGGCCGGCCCACGGGTCGTAGTCGACCAGGAGCGGTTCCTGGGCCGGGCGCGATGCCTCGGGCACGTGCTGGAGGTTCACGCGCACCCGGTACCAGAGCGAACTCGAGCCGCGCATGCCGTCGATGAGCACGTCAGCGGGCGTGAGGTGGGCGAGGACCTCCGGGTGCGCGAGCTTCCACCGCTCGAGCGCGTCGAGCGCCTCGGGCCTGGTCTCGGTACGGGCGACTTCGATGAGCGGCATCCGCGACACCCGCCGGCCCGCTCCGGAGCCGCCGGAGCCTCCCGCGCCGCCGCGCGGCGCCTTCTCGGCGGGCCCGAGCTCGTCGGCGAGGCGGAGCAGCCCGTCGAGCGAGCCGGCTGCGTCGTCGATGCCGGCGTGCGCGTCACCGCGCTCGCCGAAGCGGTCGAGCACCGTCGCGACGGTGAACTCCGCCGGCCGCCGGGTGCGCACCTCGTCCCACGACAGCGGGGTCGACACGCGCGCGTCCGGTAGGGCGCGCACCGAATAGGCGGATGCCACGGTGCGGTCCTTCGCGTTCTGGTTGAAGTCGACGAAGACGCTCTCGCCCCGTTCCTCCTTCCACCATCGGGCCGACGCGAGTCCCGGCGCCCGTCGCTCGACCTCGCGCGCGAGCGCCTCGGCGGCCAGACGCACCTGCGGGTACTCCCATCGCGGCTCGATGCGGACGAGCAGGTGGATGCCGCGCGAGCCCGACGTCTTCGGCCAGCCGGTGAGCCCGTGGTCCCCGAGCACGTCGCGTGCGACCATCGCGACGTCGACGATCTGCGACCAGTCGACGCCGGGCATCGGGTCGAGGTCGACTCGGAGCTCGTCGGGGTGGTCGAGGTCCTCGGCGCGCACGGGGTGCGGGTTGAGGTCGAGGCATCCGAGGTTCGCCACCCAGGCCAGGCCCGCGGCGTTGCGCACCACGGCCTCCTCGGCGGACGTGCCTCGCGCGTAATGCAGGGTCGCGGTGTCGACGAATGCGGGCCGGTTCTCCGGGACCCGCTTCTGGAAGAACGGCTCGGCGTCGATGCCCTTGACGAAGCGCTTGAGCACCATGGGCCGCCCTCCGGCGCCGCGCAGGGCACCGTCGGCGACGGCGACGTAGTACCGCACGAGGTCGAGCTTGGTCAGCCCGGGTTCGGGGAACACCACCCGATCGGGGTGGCTGACGCGGACGTCGTGCCCTTCGATGTCGAGGACCACCGCGTCGTCGGAGCGAGCCATGACACCACGCTACGGAGTCACCCGGGTCGACGGCGTCGACTCGGCCGTGCCCGGCTCGTCGGTACTGGGTTCGGCCGATCCGCCGAGACCTGCGCCGGGGATCTGCATGAGGATCGCGACCGCGAGGCAGACCGCCCCCGCGAGGGCCAGCAGCGCGCCCGCCGGCGAGGCGTCGTAGCCGGTGGTCGCGAACGAGTCGGCGATCGTCATGCCGAGGCCGAAGCCCGCCCACCACAGGAAGAACGTCGTCGCATGCACGAGCAGCAGGCCGCCCGTGGCGATGTCGTGCGCATCGACGAGCCCGGCGCGGACGCCGCGGACGGCGAAGACCGTCGCGACGACGGTGACGAGCACCGACCCGATCGCCCAACCGGACGGACCCGGGTCGCGCGTGCCGATCACGTCGTAGATCTGCGCGAGGTCGAGGTCGGGGATCTTCGCGACCGGGTTCCAGACCAGCAGGTGCATGAGCCCGATCGCGACCACCGCCACTTCGACGAGCACCGAGACGATGATCGCCGCGATCGCCGCACGCCTGCTGCCGGTTCGCGCGCCGCGCCCGCCGATGCCCGCCGCGATCAGCGCGTACCCGCCGACGGCGGCGACGAGCGCGACGAGGATGAGGAACGCGGAATGCGCGAGCCCCGACCACCACACGAGCACGGGGGCGGCGACGGCCGCCGCCAGCGCCGACCAGCTGCGCCAGGGCGACGGGTGGCCGGCCGTCAGGAGCAGGAGCAGGCCGAGCGGCAGCGCACCCCACACGGCCACGCCCCCGATGAGCGACGAGGCGATCGCGACCGTCTCACGCCACTCGGGTGCGGCGATGCCGCTGATGGCGAGGTCGACCGAGACGCTGGTCGCCGCGAGGATCACCGAGACCGCGAGGAACGCGGCGCCCGCGCGGGCGCGTCGCCCCGCGAGCAGTGCGTTCCGCGGCTTCAGGGTCATCTCGACCTCGTCTCGTCTCGGGCGCGGGTCCCGTCGATCCCCACCATGGCAGAGATCGAGGCGGTGCGGAACCCGCTTCCGCGCCCGGTGACGTAGAGCGGATGCCGCGGCTCGCGGCCGACCTCAGACCCCGTTCGACGCGGACCGCGGGGTCATGGGCGCGGTCGCGTCATCCGCTGCCGTGAGGGCCTGCTCGAGGTCGCGGGCGAGGTCGTCGACATGCTCGAGGCCGACCGAGAGGCGCACGAGTCCGTCGGGGATCGTGTCGGCCTCGGCGGACCAGCGGCGACGCCGTTCGAGCTGGGACTCGACGCCGCCGAGGCTCGTCGAGTGGACCCACACGCGGGTCGCGGCCGCGACCCGCTCGGCGGCATCCGCTCCTCCGGCGACGACGATCGAGACGACCGACCCGAAGCCCGGGTAGCGGACCTCGTCGAGGGCGGGATGGCCGGTGAGTCGCGCGACGAGGTCCCGAGCGTTCCGCTGGGCGCGCTCGAGTCGGACTGGCAGGGTCCGCAGGCCGCGCAGCGCGAGGAAGGTCTCGAGCGGTCCGGGGATCGCGCCGTGGAGGCTGCGACGGGCGACGATCCGGTCGCGGAGTCGGTCGTCTCGGGCGATGACCGCACCCATGATGACGTCGCTGTGCCCCGAGATCGCCTTCGTCGCGGAGTGCACGACGAGGTCGGCGCCGACGGCGAGCGGCTGCTGGAGGACCGGTGTCGCGAAGGTGTTGTCGACCGCGAGGAGCGCACCCGCCTCTCGCGCGATGCGCGCGATGGCGGTGAGGTCGCCGACCTCGAGCGCCGGGTTGGTGGGCGACTCGATCCAGACGAGGTCGGCACCGACCGCGGCGGCCTCGATGCCGGCGTCGTCCCGCACGTCGATGTGACGCACCGTGACGGCGCGGGTCGCGACGAGGTCGTCGAGCAGCCCGATGGTGCCGGTGTACGAGTGGCGCGGAGCCACGACGACGCCGCCCGCGGGGACGAGGTCGAGGACGGCCGAGATCGCGGCCATGCCCGAGGCGAACGCGACGCACGGCCCGCCCTCGAGGGCACCGAGCGCCTCCTCGAACGCGGTCCACGACGGGTTGCCGTAGCGCCCGTACGCGTCCGGGCCGCCGGCGTGGAAGGTCGAGGCGAGGTGCACGGGCGTGTTCAGCGGGCCGTCGGCCTCGCGTGCGGGGCGGCCGACGTGCACGGCGAGCGTCTCGGGGTGCAGTTCGGCGTGGCCGTCGACGGGCGGTGCGGATGCCGTGGGCTGGTCGGTCATGGGGCTCCTCGGTTCGGGGGTCGCCCCTCGATCCTCGCGCATCGCGCGGGCACCTTCCCGATGGTCACGCACCTGCCCCCGGCGGCGCCGGGAGGATCTCGTCGAGCAACTGCTCGAGATGCGCCCGGATCTCGTCGCGGACGCGGCGGATGCCGTCGAGGTCGAGTTCGGCCGGGTCGTCGAGGTGCCAGTCGAGGTATCGCATGCCGGGGTAGATCGGGCAGGCCTCCCCGCAGCCCATCGTGATCACCGCGTCGGCGGCGCGGACGACGTCATCCGTGAGGGGCTTCGGGAACTCCTCCGTCAGGTCGATCCCGTCCGCGGCCATGACCTGCACGACCTCGGGGTGGATCGAGTCTCCCGGCTCGGAGCCGGCCGAGCGGACGTGCACCCGGTCGCCGGCGAGCTTCCGCAGCATGCCGGCGGCCATCTGCGAGCGGCCGGAGTTCTGCACGCACACGAACAGCACCTCGGGGACGGCCTTCGGGATCGCCCCCTTGGACTGGGCCAGTGCGAGCAGCCGGTCCTGTGCGAACCGGTAGGCGAGGCTCGGCACGTGTGCGGGCACCTTCGCCGTGCGCATCAGGGCGGTGTACGACTCGAACACCACGCGTTCGACCGTCTCCTCGTTCACGATGCCCTCGTACCGGGTCGCGAGGCGCTCGGCGCTGCGGTGGAGCACCGCGCGCGCGTCGTTCAGCCCGAGTGCGCGGGTCATGCGCTCGTGTCCTGCGGGAGCAGTTCGGCGAGCAGCGTCTCGACACGACCGCGGATCTCGTCGCGGATCGGGCGGACCGCTTCGATGCCCTGGCCCGCCGGGTCGTCGAGCTTCCAGTCCTCGTAGCGCTTGCCGGGGAAGATCGGGCAGGCGTCGCCGCAGCCCATCGTGATCACGACGTCGGACTCGCGGACCGCCTCGGTCGTCAGCACCTTCGGCACGTTGTCGGCGATGTCGATGCCCTGCTCGGCCATCGCCTCGACCGCGACCGGGTTGATCTCGTCCTTCGGCGCGGAGCCCGCGGAGAGCACCTCGATGCGGTCGCGCCCGAGTTCGCGGAGGAAGCCGGCGGCCATCTGCGAGCGGCCGGCGTTGTGCACGCACACGAACAGGACGGTGGGCTTCTCGGGCATCGGCGGTTCCTTTCCTCGGGATGGAGCACTGCAATCATAGATCGTGGTCTATGCATCAAGCGAGCCGAGGCGGGCGGGTTCAGCTGAAGTTCACCTGATCCCGGCCAGGCTCGGGATCAGCTCGCGGACGCGCCCGTCGATGTCGTCGCGGATGCGGCGCACCTCCTCGAGCGGCAGGCCCACGGGGTCGTCGAGCTCCCAGTCGAGGTAGCGGGTGCCCGGATGGATCGGGCAGGCGTCCCCGCAGCCCATCGTGACGACCACGTCGGCCGCACGGACCACGTCGTCGGTCAACGGCTTCGGGAACTCGCCGCCGAGGGACACCCCGATCTCCTCCAGGGCGGCCGCGATCGCCGGCGCCACCGAGGCCGCCGGCTCGGAGCCGGCCGTTCGCACGCGCACCCGGTCGCCGACGAGGCGCCGCAGCAGTGCAGCGGCCATCTGCGATCGACCGGCGTTCTGCACGCACACGAACAGCACTTCCGGCGCTCCAGCGCGGTCCTGCTCGCGCGCGGCGACCGCGGCGAGGCGCTGCGCCGAGAACTCCGCCGTCCGCGAGGCCAACCGCGTGCCGCCACTTGCGCGGGCGAGCATCTCCCGGCTCTCGTCCACGAAACGCTCGACGGTCTCGCGGCCGAAGGTGCCCGCGAACCGGAGGGCGAGGTCGTCGACCACGCGCGCGAACACGGCGGGCCCCGGCTCCGAGGCGCCGGGCGCGCCGAGGATCTCGAGCACGCGATCCGTCTGCTCCGGGGCGACCGAGTACCAGACCCGCCGGCCTTCGGGTCGACGTTCGAGGACCCCCGCGTCGACGAGCACGCGCGCATGATGCGTGACGGTCGGCTGCCGCAGCCCGAGCTGGCCGGCCAGCCGGGTCACCGTCGACCGGCCCTCGGGCTCGCGGAGGATCAGCCCGAGGATCCGGGCGCGGGTCGGCTCGGAGACCGTGGCCGAGAACTGCTGCGCCGAACCCATAGATCGAAGTCTATGCTCTGAGACCGCGCACGGCGGCCGGTTCCTCGCGGCGGTGACGGCGGGAGGGCGCAGACTGGTGGGGTGGGAGCCGACCTCGCGATCGACTGGCGGGCGCCGCATGAGACGGACGTCGCGCAGACGCTGGGCGTGCTCGCCCGGGGTCCCGGCGATCCCGCGTTCGCGCGTTCCGCCGACGGCGCGATCTGGCGGGCGACGCTGACGGATGCCGGTGCCGCGACGGTGCGGATCGTGCAGCGTTCCCACGACCTCGTCCGGCTCGAGGCGTGGGGGCCGGGCGCCGAGGCGGCGCTGGCCCTGGCACCCTCGATGCTCGGCGAGCGCGACGACACGACCGGGTTCCGCACGGGCATCGAGTCGCTCGATGCCGCGCACCGGCGCAATCCGGGCCTGCGCGTGACCCGCACCGCGCGCGTCATGGAGTCGCTCGTGCCGGCGATCCTCGAGCAGAAGGTCATCTCCGTGCAGGCGCACGCGTCGTGGCGCCGGCTGCTGCACGCGTTCGGCGCACCCGCGCCCGGGCCCGTGCCGCGCCCGATGCGCGTCCCGCCGTCAGCCGACGCGTGGCGCGGCATCCCGTCGTGGGAATGGCATCGTGCCGGGGTCGATCCGCGCCGCGCGGCCGTGATCCAGCGCGTCGCGGTGCGCGCCACGCGCATCGAGGAGGCGGCCGAGCTCGCGCCGGCGGAGGCCGCGGCGAGGCTCACGCTGTTCCCCGGTGTCGGGCCGTGGACCGCCGCCGAGGTCGCGCAGCGCGCGTTCGGCGACCCCGACGCGGTCTCCGTCGGCGACTACCACCTCGCGAACTACGTCGGGCACGTGCTGCACGGCCGCGACATGACCGACGACGAGATGCTCGACGCACTCGAGCCGTGGGCGGGGCAGCGGTACCGCGTCATCCGCCTCATGATGGCCGCGGGCCTGCGGGGGCGGCCCCGACGGGGTCCGCGCATGGAATTCGTCGACCATCGCGGCAGGTGACCGGCCTACGATCGGACCAGAGGGAGAGGAGACACGATGAGCGAGCAGGACGTCGAACGGGTTCCGGCACGTGAACTGACGGCGGAGGAGTGCTGGACGCGACTCGAGGAGGCGCCGTTCGGGCGGATCGCCGCCTTCGCAGCGGGCGAGGTCGACATCTTCCCGGTGAACCACGTGGTCGACCGCGGCGGCGTGGACGGCCCGTCGATCGTCTTCCGGACGACCGCGGGGACGAAGCTGCTCGAGCTCACGATCCACTCGCACGTCGCGTTCGAGGTCGACGGCTACACCGACTCCGATGCGTTCAGCGTCGTCGTCAAGGGCGAGGCCCACGAGATCGAACGCCGGAGCGAGGTCGAGTACGCCGAGACGCTCGGGGTGCGCCCCTGGGCGCCCGGCGAGAAGGACCACTGGATCCGGATCCGGCCCGTCGACGTGCGCGGGCGCGCGTTCCAGCGCTGACGACCCCTGCCCGGGTCCTCAGACGAGCGGCTCGAGCGTGGGGTGCAGATGCGCCGTGCCGAGAGCGGATGCCGCGTGCTGGGCGCCGACCTCGAGGGCGGCGTCGACGCCCGCACCGTCGAGCACGGCGTGCAGCACACCGGCGAGGAACGCGTCGCCCGCCCCGTTCGCATCGACCACGTCGACCGGCACGGCGTCGACCCGGTGCTCGCTCGCGCGCCCGGCGCCCTCGGGTGCGGCGACCGCGACGGCACCCGCGGGGCCGAGCGTGCACACCGCGAGGCGTGCTCCGTCGTCGACCACGCGCCTGAGGAACGCGACGGGCTCGGGGCCGATGCGGTCGCCGTTCATGAAGACCACGTCGGCGGCGTCGAGGAACGGGCGGTGGAACTCGCCCTTCCCGTCGTAGTCCTGCAGGTCGGTCCAGATCGGCCGGCCCGAGGCGCGCGCGTCGGGGATGACGCGTCGCGAGCGTTCGGACAGGTCGAGCACGATCGCAGCGGCATCCTCCATCGCCGCGGTGAGCCGGTGGTCGTCCGGACGGTCCGCATCATCGGGCGTCGACAGGTAGATCGACACGCGCTCCCCGTGCGGGGTCATCAGGTTCAGGTGGCGTTCGGTGCGCGCACCGTCGACCAGGTCGAGCTCGAGACCGTCGACGCGGCCGAGGATCTCGCGCAGGCGATCGCCGTCGGGGTCGCTCCCGATCAGCGTGAAGAGCTCCACCGGGCGGCCGAGCGCGGCGAGCCCGATCGCCTTCCCGGCCGAGGTGCCGCCGACCGTCTCGTGGTCGCCGAGGGCGAACTGCATGTGCGGCACGGGTTCGGGCAGGTGCTCGACCCGCACGATGCGGTTCCACGATGCCGGCCCGGAAACGACCACCCCGGTTGTCATGCGACGCTCCCGTCCGGCCGCGTGCGCCGCGGCATCCGTTCCCATCCTGCCGGGAGCGGGGCCGCCGCGGAACCGCGGACGCGCGCTCAGTCGGAGTCCACCGGCTCCCACGCCGCGCGCTCGCGCCGCACGAACTCGCGGAACGTCGTCGCGGGGCAACCGGTCAGGCGACGGATCTTCCGGTTCGGGAACGCGGAGACGTTGAAGCGCACGAGCCGGTAGATCATGCGCTGCACATCGACGTAGTCCGCCGGTGCGCCGGCGGCGCGCAGTGCGTCGAGGTACGTCGCCTCGGACGGACGACCGTACCGGATGGGGCGGCCCAGCTCTTCGGTCATGATCTTCGCGACGTTCGCGTACGACAGCGACTGCTCGCCCGAGAGCGTGTAGGCCTTGCCGACGTGGCGCGGGTCGGTGAACACGGCTGCGGCGACGCGGCCGATGTCGTCGGCGTCGATGAAGGCGGTGCGACTCCGACCGGCGGGAACGAAGATCTCGCCGCGCTCGCGGATCTCGCTCGCGTGCGTCGTCGAGAGGTTCTGCATGAAGAAGTTCGGGCGAAGCGAGGTGGTCGGCGCGCCGACCTGCTTCAGGTACGCCTCGACCGCGTGGTGCGGCGTGCCCCGATTGAACTGCACCCCCTGCAGCGACAGGAACACGATCTGCCGGATGCCGAGCTCCATGGAGAGGTCGATCGTCGGGAAGAGGTAGGTCTGCACGTCCTCGATCGCGGGCGGGCGCATCAGGAAGAGCCGGTCGACGCCGGCGAGCGCCGATCGCTGCTGCGCACTGCTCGCCGGCGACGCCGGGGCGAAGGCGAATGGCCGAGGCTCGACCGCGTCGGGCAACCGCCCGGCGTCGCGGTCGTCGCGCACCGCCCCGGCAACCTGTTCGCCGCGTTCGAGCAGGTGCCTGGCCACCGCCGAACCGACGATCCCCGTCGCACCGGTCACGAGTACGCGCGTCATCCGTCGTTCCCTTCGATCGGCTCGGGCGAGGCGGGTCGCCTGGTCTTCTCGAGCAGGTCTGCCAGTACTCCGAGTTCGCCGTCGCCGAGCGCGCCGAAGCGATCCTCGAGGGTCGTCGCGACCGATGCCTCGTAGCGCGCGACCTCCGCCGCCGCCGCCCTGCTGAGCCGGAGCGTCTTGGACCGGGCGTCGGTCGGGTGCGGTGCGCGCTCGACCAGGCCCTCGGCGTCGAGCCGGTCCGCGACCTGGGTCACGGCACCCGGCGTCACCCCGAGCTCGTCGGCGAGTTCGCCCGGGGTGAGCGGGCCGCCGGCGTGGGCGAGCACGAACAGCGCCTCGAGCTGAGCCGCAGTCCGGACCCGGCCGGCGAACGGCGCGGAGCGAGCTCGACGCATCTCACGCCCGAGGACGGCGATGTGCTCGACGACCTGCCCGATGCGCAGGCCCCGGGAGGGCACGTGCGCCTCACTGCTGTCGCTCACGCGCTCACGCGCTCACGCGGTCACGAACGGCATGGCGCCGACGTGCTCACGGTCGTCGACGAGCGTGACGATGAAGTCGGCGAGGTCCTCGCGGCTGATCTTCGTCGAGGCGTTCACACCGACATGGCCGACGCGGTACGCGCCTTCCCTGGGGTCCTCGGTCAGGCGAGGGCCGCGGACGACGGTCCAGTCGAGTCCGCTCGACTTCAGCACCTCGAGGTGCCCTTCGGCGTCGGCGAGGACGTGCCCGGCCATCATCTTCATGAGGCCCTTGATGATCCGGTCGGGCACACCGGGGCGATCGTTCTGCGGGTCGGCGAGGCTGCCGCCGGACAGGCTCACGATGCGGCGCACGCCGTGCTCCTGCATCGCGGTGACGATGTTGCGCGTGCCGTCGGTCTGGAGGGTGTGCGGCGACCCCTTGACCTGGCCGAACAGCGAGAACACGACGTCGGAGCCGGCGACCGTGCGCGCGACCGCGGCTGCGTCGAGCACGTCGCCCTGGATGAGCTCGAGGTGCTCGGAGGCGGCGGCAGGCAGTGGGTTCGCCCGCAACTTCTGCGGGTCGCGGACGAGTGCCCGGACGTCGTGCCCGGCGTCGAGCAGGCGGGTGAGGACGCGGCGGCCGGTCTTGCCGGTACCGCCGAAGAGGGCGATGGTGGTCATGACATCTATTTTAGACACTAAATGATCTGAGGTTCCTGAGTGCGGGCCGGACGCGGATACGCTGTCGGGCAGCACCGCATCGGCGGTCCGCCCCCGACGAGGAGTCCCATGCCGTTCTTCGACCTGCCCGCCGACGAACTCCGCTCGTTCCGCCCGACCGTCACCGAACCGGCCGACTTCGACGCGTTCTGGGAGGAGACCCTCGCCGAGTCGCGCGCACTCGCGCGCGCGCCGCGCCTCGAGCGGGTGCCCTCGCCCCTGACCGCGGTCGAGGTGTACGACGTCGAGTTCTCGGGTTTCGGCGGCGAGCCGGTGCGCGGCTGGTTCCTCCAGCCCGCCGGAGCCGCGACGCCGCTCCCCGCGGTGGTCGAGTACCTCGGCTACGGCGGCGGCCGGGGGCTTCCGCACGAACGCCTCCACTGGGCGGCATCCGGGTACGCCTACTTCCTGATGGACACCCGCGGGCAGGGGTCGGTCTCCGGCACCGGCGGCGCGACCCCCGACCCGCACGGGACGGGCCCGTCGGCGCCCGGGTTCCTGACCCGCGGCATCCACGACCCGGCCGAGTACTACTACCGACGCGTCTTCACCGACGCCGCGCTCGCCGTCGACGCCGTGCGATCGCTCGACGCCGTCGACGCCGCGCGGGTCGCGGTGACCGGAACCTCGCAGGGCGGCGGGATCGCACTCGCCGCAGCGGGCCTCGTCGACGGCCTCGTCGGCGCGATGCCCGACGTGCCCTTCCTGTGCGCGTTCGAGCGCGCCGTCGGCCTGACCGATCACGACCCGTACGGCGAGATCGTGCGCTACCTCGCCGTGCACCACGACGCGGCAGACACGGTGTTCCGGACCCTGTCGTACTTCGACGCCGTCAACTTCGCTCGCCGCGCGAGCGCGCCGGCACTCGTCTCGGTCGCGCTCATGGACCCGATCTGCCCGCCCTCGACGGTGTTCGCGGCCGCGAACCACCATGCGGTCGGCGCAGAGGTGGTCGAGTACGCGTTCAACCAGCACGAGGGCGGGAAGGGCGCGCAATGGCTGCGCCAGGTCGCCTGGCTCGCGCAGCGGATGCCGGAGGCATCCGCTGCCGCGATGGCCGGCTAACCCTGCGGGATCGCCGCGACGACGTCGATCTCGACGAGGATGTCCGCCAGGCGCGAGCCGACCGTGGTGCGCACCGGGTAGGGCTCGGTGAAGAACTCGGCGTACGCCTCGTTGTACTCGGCGAAGTCGGCGAGGTCCTCGAGGTGCGCGGTGACCTTGACGACGTCGTCGAAGCCGAGGCCGTACTCGGCGAGCACCGCCCCGATGTTGCGCAGCACCTGGCGGGTCTGCTCCTTCACGCCGCCCTCGACGACGAGGCCCGTCGCCGGGTCCTGCGGGCCGAACCCAGCCGTGTACAGGAACCCGTTCGCGACGACGCCGTGGCTGTACGGCCCGGCGGGCTTCGGCGCGTTCGAGAGGGTGACGGCGGTCTTGGACATGGTTCCTCCTGTAGGGGTGGTGGTCGAGTTGAAGGATGTCACGATCCGGCCGGGCTCCGCCGCAGCCCGCGGCCCGGCGTCGCACCGGTGAGCTCACCGCCCGCGAGCACGCGGACCCCGGCGACGAACACGTCGTCGACGCCCTCGGCGAGCTCGAGCGGCGAGGCGTACGACGCGCGGGGACGCACCCGGTCCGGATCGACGAGCACGAGGTCGGCGATCGCCCCCTCGGCGACGACGCCGCGCTCGCCGAGCCCGAACCTGCGGGCCGCCCGCCCCGACGTGAGCGCCGCGACCCCGGCCCACCCGGCCGCGGCCTGCTCGCGAACGAGCAGCTCGGGGTACCTGGCGAACGTTCCGCGCGCTCGCGGGTGCGGGTGCCGGCCGACGAAGATGCCGTCCGACCCGCCGATCGCACCGGGGAGCGCGAGGATCTCGGCGAGCTCGGCATCGGTGCGCTCGTGCTGCACGGCCATGACGACGTTGACCTCGAGCCGCGAGGCGACGAGCACGTCGAGCGCGAGGTCGATCGCATCGGTCGGCACGCCCGACCGGGTGCTCGCGAGCGCGGAGGCCTCCGCGAGCGTGAGCCCGTGAGCCCAGTCGAACTCCGGCGCCGCCACGTGCGCGAGCGTGAGCATCGAGGGCCAGTCCGGTCCGAGGCTCGCGTAGCCGGCGATGGCGGGGAACCACTCGGCGCGCAGGCGCGCCCGCGCCGCGGGATCCGCGAGCACGCGGACCACCTCGTCGGGTGGGCGGACGGTCAGCTCCGACGGCAGGATCGGCATCGCGAGGATCGAGCAGCCGCGCGTGTAGGGATACGCGTCGAAGCTCGCATCGGCGCCGGACCGCGCCATCCGGGCGAGTTCGCCGCGCACGACGGCCGGCTCCGCATGGAAGTGCGAGACGTGCACGCGAACGCCGGTCGCGGCCGCGATCTCGAGGACCTCGTCGACCCCCGCCGCCGAGTTCGCCTCGTACCCGCCGCGCATGTGCGTGACGTACACGCCGCCGGCATCCGCGACCGGACGGCACAGTTCGGCGAGTTCGGCCGCGTCGGCGAACACCCCCGGAACGTAGTCGAGTCCGGTCGACAGGCCCACGGCACCCTCGGCGAGGGCGGATGCCACGAGCCCGCGCATCCCGGCGAGCTCGGCCGTCGTCGGGGCGGCGGTCGAACGCCCCATGACCTCGAAGCGCACCGTGCCCGCCGGCACGAGCGTCGCGACGTTCAGTGCGGTCGCACCGTCGTACCCGGCGAGCAGGCCGGCGACCCCGCCGCCCGCGTAGGTCGGGTGCCGCCCGTTGATCGCGGCGAAGTACTCCCTGCCGTACTCGCCGTCGCCGGGCGCGAAGCCGACGCCGTCCTGTCCTCCGATGATCGTCGTCACGCCCTGGCGCAGCAGCGCGAGCTGCACGTCGGGCCGGAACACGGCCCCGTCGGCGTGCGAGTGCGCGTCGATGAAGCCGGGCATCAGCAGCCGCCCCGCGGCATCCACCGTCTGCTCGGGTCGGCCGGTGAAAGCTCCGCGCGTTCCTCGACCGACGACCGACACGATCCGGCCGCCGTCGACCAGTACGTCGTGCCGGCCCGGTCGTTCGCCGCGCTCGTCGACGACGCGGGCGTCCTTGATCAGCATCGGGCTCAGAACCACGTGCGCACGAGGTCGACGACGACGTCGCTGCCGGCGCGTTCCACCACCGGGATCCACCGCCACTTGTCGAACGCCGTGCACGGGTGCGAGAGGCCGAGTGCGACGACGTCGCCGACGGCGACGGGCAGCGCGGCATCCGTCGCTGATCTCAGGTACGCGTGCTGGTCGTTGAGTGCGGTGACGGATGCCGCAGGCAGGGGGCGCAGGTCGCCCCCGACCCGCTCGGCGACGCCGAGCGGCACCGGGAGCCCCTCGTCGTAGGGGAAGTCGCGCTTGCCGCCGTCGAGGAGCGCCAGCCCGGGTTCGGGGTGCGACACGACCCGGGCGTAGCCGCGCATCGCGGCCGCGAGGTCGCCGTCGATCGGCGAGATGCCGCGGTAAAAGCCGTCGTCGTGGATGAGCGAGGCGCCCGAGCGCAGCACCCACCGCGTCGTGCCGGCGCCAGCGGCGATGCCCGCATCCGCGGCGATCGCCGGCGCGAACACGTCGGCGACGAGGTCGAGGTACGCGCTGCCGCCGGCGGTCACGACGAGCGGGCCGTCGGCCGGGTCGGCCAGCGCGTGGATCCTCGCGTGCAGCGCCAGCATGCCGGACAGGTACTCGCGCACGGCGGCGACGGCCGCGGCCGAACGGTCATGGCCGAGGCTGCCCTCGTACCCGGCGGTTCCCGCGAGCCGGAGCAGTGGGGAATCGGCGATCCGGCGCGCGACGGCGAGCGCCTCGTCGAGGCCGCGTGCGCCCGTGCGCCCGCCCGCACCGCCGAGCTCGACGAGCACCGCGATGGGCCGCGGGCTCGGCACGGGCGCGTCGGCGAGTCCGCGCTCCATCGCCTCGACGGTCGCGACCGAGTCCGCCCACGACCAGAACTCGAAGCCCGGGTCGGCATGCTCGGCGGCGACCCAGGCGAGGGCGTCGGGCGCGACGAGCGCGTTCGCGAGCATGATCGACCGCACGCCGAAGGCCCGCGCCGCGCGCACCTGCCCGGGCGTCGCGAGCGTCAGCCCGGTCGCGCCGGCCTCGAGCTGGAGTCGCCAGAGCGCCGGTGCCATCGTCGTCTTGCCGTGCGGCATGAGTTCGAGGCCGCGGTCGGAGCACCACCCCTGGATGGCGGCGGCGTTGCCCTCGAGCGCCGCCGCGTCGAGTGCGAGCAGCGGCGTCCAGAACTGCGACAGCCGAGGGCGGGTCGCGAGGAACTCGCGCACCGTGAGTCCGGCCGCGGCCGCGGGCACGCCCTTGTCGGTCGGGGCGAGGACGGTCTCGGCGGTTTCGGCGAGGGGGGCGAGGCTCGGCATCCGCTGCTCGGTCTCCTTCCGGCGGGCGCTTCGCGGCGGATCCGGGCGCACCCTCGGCCAAGGCTAGACGTCGGCGACGACGACCTCGAGCCCGGCCGTCTCGAACTGCGCGCGCTGCTCGTCGGTGATCCCCGAATCGGTGACCAGCATCCCGAACAGCGACGGCCCGCCGACGGTCGCGAAGGCGCGCCGGCCGATCTTGCTCGAGTCGGCCACGACCACGGCGCGCTCCGCCCGCGCGGCGATCGCGGCGTTGACCGCCGCCTCGCGCTCGTCGTGCACGGTCGGGCCGAGGGCCGGGTCGATCGCGTTCACGCCGATGAACGCGAGGTCGAGCGTGAATCCGCGCAGGACGGCGTCGGCGTGGGCGCCGACGAGCTCGTACGAGCGCGCGTGCACGACGCCGCCGGTCACGACCGTCTTGATGCGCGGTCGCGCCGCGAGCTCCATGGCGATGTTGACCGCATTGGTCACGACCGTCAGCCCGGGGTCGTCGCCCGGCTCCATGAGATCCGGGCGCGCCAGCAGCTCGGTCGCGATGCCGGTCGTGGTCGTCCCGCCCGAGAGCCCGATGATCGCCCCGGGGCTCACGAGCCCGCTCGCCGCCCGCGCGATCGCGGTCTTCGCGTCGGGGCGCTGCAGGTTCTTGTACCGCAGCGGCAGGTCGTAGGCGACCGAGAACGCCCGGGCGCCGCCGCGGGTGCGCGTCAGGAGCTGCTCGCGCGCGAGCGCATCGAGGTCGCGGCGCGCGGTCGCGGGTGAGACCTCGAGGCGCTCCACGATCTCGTCCACCTCGAGCTGGCCGGCCTCGGCGAGGAGCTCGAGCAGGGCGCTGAGACGTTCGGAACGGTTCATCCGGCGTATTCTCGCGCAGGCTCGGCGAAGAGGCGGAGCAGCCGCGCGGCCTCCGCCGCGACCGCGGCCCGGCCTGCGGCGACGTACTTGCGCGAGTCGACCGCGGTCGGGTTCGCGTCGAGGAAGCTGCGCACCGCGCCGGTGAAGCCCGCGTTCAGGTGCGTCGAGACGTTGATCTTGGTCAGGCCGGCGCGGATCCCCGCGACGATCGTCTCGTCCGGCACCCCCGACGAGCCGTGCAGCACCAACGGGACCCGCACCGCGGCTCGAATGCGCTCGATCCGTTCGAGGTCGAGCGACGCCGACCGTTCGAGCATCGCGTGGGAGGAACCGACGGCGACCGCGAGGGCGTCGACGCCGGTGTCGGCGGTGAACCGGGCGGCCTCGTCGGGGTCGGTGCGCACGCCGGGCGCGTGCGCGCCGTCCTTGCCGCCGATCTCGCCGAGCTCCGCTTCGACCGAGATGCCCGCGGCGTGGGCCGCGGCCACGACGCGCCGGGTCTGCGCGACGTTCTCGGCGAAGGGCAGCTTCGCGCCGTCGTACATGACCGAACCGAACCCGAGGTCGATCGCGCGGAACGCGAGGTCGGGGTCCTCCGCGTGGTCGAGGTGCACGGCGACCTCGGCCCTCGACGCGCGTGCGACGGCGAGCGTGGCGGCCGCGATCGGTTCGAGGGCGCCGTGGTAGCGCACGCAGTTCTCGGAGACCTGCAGGATGACGGGCAGGCCCGCCTCCTCGGCGGCGGCGACGAGCGCCTCGGCGGTCTCGAGGTGCAGCACGTTGAACGCACCGACCGCGTGGCCGGCCGCGCGTGCGCGCTCGAGGAGGGGAAGCGTGGGAGCGAGCGTCATCGTGGGGACTCCAGGGTGTCGTCGGTGTCGTCGGTGACCTCGACCCGGGCCGCCAGGTCGTCGCGGTCGGGTGAGAGCTCGCCGGCGAACGGCATGAGCACGGCCGACGCCGACCAGGCCGTCGCACGTCGTGCGAGACGGGCGAGGTCGAGCGGTTCGTCGGCGACGAGCTCGGCGAGGACGGCCGCGACGGCCGCGTCGCCGGCGCCGGTGGCGTTGCCGCGGAGCGCGGGCGGCCGGGCACGGACGATCCGGTCGCGGTGATCGCGATCGAGCACGAGCAGTCCGTCGGCCCCGAGGGACACGACCGCGATGCGTGCGCCGGCGTCGAGCAGCGCGTGCGCGCCCTCGACGGGGTCGGCGAGTCCGGTCGTCTCGGCGAGCTCGTCGCGGTTGGGCTTGACGACGGTCGCGCCCGCGCGCGCCGCGGCGAGGAGGGTGCCGCCGCTCGTGTCGACCACCGTCGGGACGCCCGCGGAGACCAGCCGCGCGACCGCGTCGACGAGCGGCTCCGGGGCGAGTCCGCGGGGGAGGCTTCCGCAGAACGCGACGGCATCGGCATCCGCTCCGAGCGCGATCGCCGCGTCGAAGAGGTCGCGTGCTTCGTCGGACTCGGGCGCATCGCCGTGCTCGTTGAAGATCGTGGCCTCGCCCGCGGAGTCGTCGACGATCGCGACGCAGCGGCGCGTGGGTGCCGCGACGGGCACGAGACGGTGGGGGATGCCGCTGCGCTCGAGTTCGCTCCGGAACTCGGCGCCGCTCGAGCCGCCCGCCGTCGTGACGGCGAGCACCTCGTGACCCGTCTGGTGCAGCACGCGCGCGACGTTCAGGCCCTTGCCCCCGGCGCGACCGTGCCCCGCCTCGACGCGGTGCGTGGCGCCGGGATCGAGGCGCGCGGCGTGCCAGGTGAGGTCGAGCGCGGGGTTGGGGGTGACGGTCAGGATCATCGAGTGCCCGCTTCGACGAGGTCGCGTGCGGCCAGGGCGGTGCCGATGAGGCCGGCGTCGGAGCCGAGGCGGGCCTTCTCGAGCCGGGGGAGGCGGTGGAACGACAGCAGCGAGCCGAGGCGTGCGCCGAGCGGCTCGAACAGGTCGGCGTCGGCGTCGGCCAGCCCGCCGCCGATCACGATCACCTCGGGGGAGAGGATCGCCACGATGCGTGCGAGCTGCTCGGCGAGGGCTTCGACCGCCTCGTCCCAGACGCGCCGGGCCTCCGGGTCGCCCTGCTTCGCGGCGACCAGGACTGCGCGCGCACCGTCGACGGGGCGACCGGTGGCACGGGTGTAGCGCCGCGCGATCGCGCCCGCCGAGGCGATGGTCTCGAGGCATCCGTTCGCGCCGCACGGGCAGCGCTCGCCCCCGGGAACGCTCAGGGTGTGACCCAGTTCTCCGGCCAGGCCCGCTCCGACGATCGCGCGCCCGCCGACCCGGATCGACCCGGCGATCCCGGTTCCGATGGCGACGGTCACGACCTCGCGGCATCCGCGCGCCGCGCCCAGGCGCGCCTCGGCCTCGCCCGCGGCGCGGACGTCGTGACCGAACGCGACGGGCAGGCCGAGCGCCTGTTCGGCGAGGGCGCGGACGGGGGCGTCGCGCCAGCCGAGGTTGGAGGAGAGCACGCCGATGCCGGTCGCTTCGTCGACGATGCCGGGAACGCTGAGCCCGACGGCGACCGGCGCGAGCCCGGGGTGGGCGTCGCGCAGCTCGCGGGCGATCCCGGCGACCGCTTCGACGACGGCACCCGCGGGATCGGCGTCGTCGCGGGGGGTGGCCGTGCGACGGATGTCGAGCAGGCGCCCGGTCGCGTCGACGACGCCCGACTTGATGTCGGTCCCGCCGACATCGAAGGCGAGCACCGCCGGGCCGGCTCCGAGTTCGGTCGGAGCAGTCGTCACCGGGGCTCGATCGGTCATGCGTCCAGAATGACGGATCGGCTGAGGTTGCGGGGGCGGTCGGGGTCGAGCCCCTTGGCGCGGGCGCGCTCGAGCGCGACGCGCTGGGCGCGGACGAGATCGGCCATCGGGTCGAGCGCTGCCGTCTCGAACCGGGCCCCGGTCGCGGCCACATCGCCCGCGAGGCCGTCGGGGGCCTGGCCGAACATCCAGGTGGTGCGGCCCGGGCTCGCGATCGAGATCGGGCCGTGGCGGTACTCCATCGCGGGGTACGACTCGGTCCACGACTGCGATGCCTCGCGCATCTTCAGAGCTGCTTCGTGCGCGAGGCCGACGGTCCAGCCGCGGCCGAGGAAGGTGAACTGCTCGGATGCCACGAGGTCGGGGTCGAGCTCCTCGGCGACGGCGGCCGCGGCATCCGCCACGGCCTGTTCGAGCGACTCGCCGAGCGAGGCCCGGAACAGCGCGAGCGCGGTGGTGGCGAACCGGGTCTGCACGACCGACTGCTCGTCGGCGAAGGGCAGCGTGATCGCGTCGTCGACGAGGTCGGCGAGCGGGGAGGCCTCGTCGCCGATGACGCCGATGGTGCGGACGCGGCCGCGGAGCTGCTCGGTCAGCTGGAGCACCTCGGTGGTCGTGCCCGATCGGGTGAGGGCGACGACCGCGTCGTAGCCGCGGTCGACGAAGGCCTCGGATGCCGCGAACGCGTCGGTCTGCCCCTGCCCGGTGCTCTCGCGCAGGAACGCGTAGGACTGCGCCATGAACCACGAGGTGCCGCAGCCGACGACCGCGATGCGGGCGCCGCGCTCGGGGAGGCGAGCGTGCGCATCGGTGAGCGACGCGGCGCGTGCCCAGAGTTCGGGCTGAGAGGCGAGCTCGGCCGCCATGTGCGTGCCGGCAGCGGCGGTATCGGTCGTGGCGTCGGTCACGGAGGCTCCATTCCTGGGGCAGCTGATTGATCGGAACTGATCATAACATCGCAAAACTGATCATGTCAGCGCAGCACACCGCTAGTCGGTTCGGCGGAACGGCATGCGGTCGGCAGACGGGACTGTACCGCTCAGTGGTCGCGCCGGAGATCGCAGACCAGCGCGTCGGGCTGGGCGCAGCCGACGCCCGAGACCTCGAGGAGGCCACCGCGGCACTCGTGGCGTTCGACAGCCACGCGCAGAAGACTCTCGGCGTGGAGAACCCCGCGCTCGGGCCGATGTCGGCGATCCTGCTGCGCACGGAGAGCGCCTCGAGCTCGCAGATCGAGCAGTTGACCACCTCGGCGGAGCAGCTCGCTCTCGCCGAGATCGAAGATTCCGGTGCGCGTGGAAGTGCCGGGGCGAACGCGCGCATCGTGATCGGGAACGTCCGCGCCATGGAAGCCGCGCTCGAGCTCTCCGAGCGCGTCAGCACCGCGACGATCCTCGCGATGCACGCAGCGCTGCTTCGCCACCAGTTCGGCTTCGAGGACGAGGCCGGGCGGTTCCGCACGGAGCAAGTCTGGATCGGCGGCGACAACGCCGGCCCCATCGGCGCTGAGTTCATCGCGCCGCACCATGACCGTGTGCCCGCGGCTATCGAGGATCTGATCGCCTTCATCGACCGCGAGGACATCCCCGTGCTCGCGCAGGTGGCCATCTCGCACGCCCAGTTCGAGACGGTCCACCCGTTCGTCGACGGCAACGGGCGGACCGGTCGCGCGCTCGCGCAGTCGGTCATCCGCAACAAGGGTCTCGTCACCAGCACCACGGTGCCGATCTCTGCTGGGCTGCTGGTCGACACCGAGCGCTACTTCGACGCGTTGGAGGCATACCGCGAAGGCGACGCCGGCGAGATCATCCGTGCGTTCGCGGACGCCTCGCGCCTGGCGGCGTTCACCGGCACGAAGCTCGTCGACGATCTCGCCGAGCAGCTCGAACTTGCCCGGGAGCAGCTGCACGGCGTGCGCGCGGACGCTGCGGCCTGGAAGCTCCTGCCTTCGCTCGTCGGTCAGCCGATCGTGAACACCCGGCATCTGCAGCACCGCCTCGGCATGACGGAGGCCTCGGCGCTGCGCGCGCTGGACACCCTCGTCCAACGCAGCGTGCTCGTCGAGCGCACCGGCTACGGCCGCAACCGCGTGTGGCAGCACATGGGCATCATCGCTGTACTGGATGAGTACGCCGCGAGCATCAAGCGCCGCGCTCGGCACCGCGGCTGAGAGCAAGCTCCAAGAATCCCTGTCGCCCACCTCCCTCGCCTGTAGGTCCTCCGGCTGCTTCTCCTCGTGTTCGGGTCGGTGATCAGCGCCGAATCGTCGGCGGTCCGTGCTTGGCTGGTCGCATGGCGTTCGATCCGCAGTTCCTCGGTGTCGAGGCCCCGATGCCCGCGCCGTCCGAGGCGGGCGCCGCGACATCCGTCGAACTCGACTACCTGCACTTCGCCGTGGTGCTCGACACCGGCCGCCGATTCGCGCGCATCACGGGCGTGAATATCGACGGCGACCTGCTCGTCGACGTTCCGCGCGGCGACGCCTGGCGGTTCGACGATCGCATTCCCGAGGCGTGGCAGGCGGGGCCCGAGGTCTACGCCCGCAACGACCTCGACCGCGGCCACCTCGTGCGGCGCCGCGACCCGGTCTGGGGCCCGCCCGAGGTCGCCCGGCGCGCGAACGACGACACCTTCCGCTACCCGAACGCGGCGCCCCAGCAGGCCGAGTTCAACCAGTCCCTCGAACTCTGGAACGGCCTCGAAGACCACGTGCTCGAGTACGCCGAAGTGCACCGCCACCGGCTCAGCGTCTTCACGGCGCCCGTGCTCGACCCCGACGACCCGCCGTACCGCGGCATCCGCATCCCGCTCCGGTTCGTGAAGGTCGTCGCGTGGCGCTCGGGCGACGACCTCGCGACCGCCGGGTTCCTGCTCGACCAGTCGCCCCTCGTCGACGTCGAGGCGCGTGAACGCGCCCGCATCGCCGCGGGCGCGACGGCCGTGCCCGACCTCGGCCCGTTCCGCACCTTCCAGGTGCCGGTCGCCGAGATCGCGGCCGCGACCGGTCTCGAGATGCCGCTGCTCGTCGCCGCCGACCGGATGCCGCGCACCCTCGCCGTCGAGGGCCCGCGCCCGATCCTCCACCCGGGCGACCTCATGCTCGGGGGGCGGTGAGCGGAGCCGTCCGCGTCCCGGCTCAGGCCGTCGAGGCGGGCGCGGGAACCGGCGCGACGCGCGCCGACCACGTCGAGGCGTCGCGGGCCATCGTCCACGGCTCGGTGCGACGCAGGCCGTGGCATCCGAGCACGACCTTGGCGACCCCGTCGGCGAGGTCCCGCGACGACGGCGGGTTGACGCGCCGCAACTCGTCGAGGCTGAACGCGTCGACCGCGATCGGTTCGAGGCCGCCGGCGGCGTAGAGCAGCAGGTCCCAGGACTCGACGTCGTCGGTGACCACCACGCGCCGCAGCTCGACCCGCCCCGCGTGCTGCACCTCGTCGTCCGTCAGGCTTCCGAATGGCTTGGTCATCGCGCACCCCTGATCACAGCAAACCCCAGCCGGAGGCCGGTCGGCGACAGGTCCGGGGGCGAGTCGCACAGCGCGTATCGTCGTCTCGTGATCGACGAGACCGACCCGGGCCGGGCCGACGCCGCCCTCGGCCGACGCCGGTTCGCCGGCGCGGCGACCCAGCTCGGCACCGAGGTGTCGATCAACTTCGGCTCCTCGCTGGCCGGCCTCGTGATCCCGGTCGTCGGGTCGTTCGTCGTCGTCGCCGTCCGGCAGCTCGTGATGGCGGCCGCGGTGCTGCCGTTCTACCGACCGAAGCGCGCCGAGATGACCTGGCGGCGCCTGCGCCCCGCGATCGCGCTCGGCGTCGTCCTCGCGGTCATGAACGTGGCCTTCTACGAATCCGTCGACCGGCTCGGGCTCGGCGTCGCGGCGACGATCGAGTTCCTCGGCCCGCTCTCGATCGCGCTGTTCACGTCGCGCCGTGTGCTCGACGCGGCCTGCGCGGTCGCGGCGGGCGGGGGCGTGTTCCTGCTCATCGGTCCGGGACTCGGGTCGGGGCACGGCGGGGTGGATGCCGCAGGCGCGGCATCCACGGGCGTGGACCCCATCGGCCTGCTGCTCGCCCTGACCGCGGCCGCCGCGTGGGCCGCGTACATCCTGCTGACCCGCCGGGTCGCGACGAGGCTTCCCGGGCTCGAGGGGCTCACGGTCGCGAGCCTCGTGAGCCTGGCGCTGCTGCTGCCCGCCGCGATCTGGACGTTCGACGCGTCCGTCGTCGACTGGCGCGTGCTCGGGCTCATCCTCGGGGTCGGCGTGCTGAGCTCGGCGCTGCCGTACAGCCTCGACACGTACATCCTCCGACGCATCACTCCGCGCCTCTACGCGATCATCACGAGCTTCGGGCCGGTCATCGCGGCAGTGTTCGGCGTGCTCGTGCTCGGCGAGTCGTTCACCCCGCTCGAAGCGGTCGCGATCGTGGTCGTGTGCGGGGCCGCGGCGCTCGCCCTCGCCACCCAGCGCGACCGCCCGGTGAGCGATCTCGAGGCGACCGCCCGCACCATCCCCTGACCCGCGACCCGCGACCCGCACCCGCGACCCGCACCCGCGACCCGCACCTTCCGTCGAGTGATACCCCTCCCGCCGAGAGATGTCGTTGCAGCGGTATCTCTCGGCGAGACGGGTATCTCTCGCGGGGGCCACTCGACGGGAGGGGTATCTCTCGGCGGGGTGTCGGCCGGCGGGGTGGGGTCGTAGCGTGGAGGGTGCGCGGAGGGGCGCGCGGCGACGGGGCCGCGCGCGGCGCGCGAGGAGGACGCGATGGCCGTGATCGGGTGGATCGGACTCGGGCACATGGGTGCTCCCATGGCGGCGCACCTGGTTGCAGCAGGTCACGAGGTCGTGGGCTTCGACGTCGATGCCGGGATGGCCGAGCGAGCGGCGGAGTCCGGCGTGCAGATCGTGGCGGATGCCGCGGCCGCGGCCCGCGACGCCGACGCCGTGTTCACGTCCCTCCCGCGGTCGGAGCATTCGCGCGAGGTGCTGATCGGCAGCGCGGACGAGGGCGTGTTCGACGTCGCGCACGCCGACGCGCTCGTGCTCGACACGTCGACGGTCGACGTCGCCACGTCGCGCGCGTGCCATGATGCCGCGGCGGCCCGCGGCATCCGCTTCGTCGACGCCCCGGTGTCGGGCGGCATCGCCGGCGCGCACGCGGGTTCGCTCACCTTCATGCTCGGCGGCGAGGCCGACGCGACCGCGGATGCCGCGGCGCTCGTCCGGCCGATGGCGGGGCACGTCTTCGAGGTCGGGGGCCCGACCGCCGGGATCGCGGCGAAGCTCGCGAACAACCTCATGCTCTTCATCACGTTGCAGGCCGCGTCCGAGGGCGCGCGTCTCGCGGATGCGCTCGGGCTCGACCCGGTCGTGTTCCACGACCTCGCGACGGTGTCGTCGGGCGACTCGTGGCCCCTGCGCACGTGGTATCCCGTTCCGGGCGTGGTCGAGACGAGCCCGGCGAACCGGAACTTCGAGGCGACGTTCACCACGCGCCTGGCCGAGAAGGACCTCTCGTACGCGCTCGCCGCGGGCGAGGAGGCGGGACTCGACCTCGCGGTGGGCCGGCTCGCGATGGAGCGGTTCGCCCGCCTCATCGACGACGGGTACGGCGATCGCGACTGCAGCCTGGTGGTGAGGTACGTCGGGCGCGACGGGTCGACGCCAGGCTTCGACCCGGGGGCCTGAGCGCCGGCGGGGGGCCCTCGAAGGCCGGTTCCGGATACGCTCGGAGAGTCGACGCGAGGAGGTGCGGATGCGTGGATTCCGGTGGCCGTGGCAGCGCCCGCGCACGCGCGTCAAGATGGCACCCTTCGACAGCGCCCGCCTGCCGCGGACGCGCGAGGTCTCGTTCGACGAGATGCTCGAGGAAGGCCTGCTCATGGCCGAATCGGCCGGGCGGATGGCGCTGAAGAACCGGCTCATCGTCCGCGCGCTCCGCGGCGACGAACCGCTCGCCGACGAGGCCGCAGCGGCGGCCGCGCGCGACGTCCTGTACGAGCTCGTGCAGGAGGCCGACGAGGTCGCGGAGCACGTCGCCGAGGAGCGCGAGGCCGCGCGCAAGCGCGAGGGTCGCTCGGAGCACCAGCACGACTACCACCGCGACGACCTGTTGAACCTGCGCCGACGGGAGAAGGTGCACGCGGCGGTCGCGAAGGAGCTGTGGACGCGCCGTTCCGACGACGCCTACATCGCGCGGATGGTCGATCGGGCGCGAGAGGATGCGTGGGGCGAGCTCGGCGCCGCGATCGAGCAGGCCCTCGACCGCACCTGGGCACGCTACGACGAGGAGCCGGACTACGCGGTGCGCCGTGGCGACCGCATGGCGTTCGTGGGCGAGGACCTCAGGCGCGACCTCGCCCGCATCGAGGCGCAGCGCGCCGTCGAGGCGATCCCGGAGTACTGAAGCGCGTCGCGCGCGGTCGGCGAGCCCCGTCACGCGGCCCGCCCGCCCCGGCCCGCCGCCTACGGCGTGATGTGGTGGCTCGCCCGGAACACGTCGTGCGGGTCGACCTCGCGCTTGATGGCGCGCAGCCGCGCGAGCGTGACGGGCGGGAAGATCTCGGTGACGACGTCGTCGCCGAACTCCGGGGTGAAGTTCGCGTAGCGCCCGGTCGTGAACGCGACCGCTTCGTCGATGCCCACGGCCGCCGCGGCGCGCAGCTCGGGCCCCGCATCGAGCGGCACGAGGCGGTTCACGGCGACGAGCGCCTGCCCGTCGCGCTGCGCGATGGCCGTGGCATCCGCCGGGACCCGCGAGAAGGCCCCGCCGAGCGCCCGCAGCAGCAGCATCGTCGGCACCTCGCTCTCGAGGGTGGCCGCGAACGCGTCGAGCGCGGCCTCCGACAGGTCGGGTGCGAAGCCGTTGCCGCCCACGAAGTCGAACGGCGGCTTGCCGGGCGGGGCGTCTTCGAGGAGGTCGCCGTAGGCGACCGGGCCGAGTGAGACGTCGGCGACCGACGGCAGCGAGAGCAGCGGCTCGAGCAGGCGCCGCAGCTCGGCTTCCGCCCCCTGCAACGCGACCGAGAGCTGCGGACCGGCGGGCACCTCGGGCATGAGCGCCGGCATCACGAGCAGCGTCGAGTTGAGCCCATCCGGTGCGTCGCGCATGACGTCGCGCCATGCACCGAGCACCGTGCGCTCGTCGGACTGGTCGAACCGGACGTGCCCGCCGACGAGTCCGCTCACGTCGGCGGCCTGCAGCGTGAACCGGGTGGCGATGCCGAAGTTGCCGCCGCCGCCGCGGAGCGCCCAGAACAGGTCGGGATGCGAGTGCGCGTTCACGGTCAGGACCTCGCCGGTCGCGGTGACGAGTTCGACCTCGCGAAGGGCGTCGACGGTCAGGCCGTGGGTGCGCACGAGCCAGCCGATGCCGCCGCCGAGCACGAGCCCGCCGACCCCCACGTCGCGCGTGTCGCCCGAGGTGATGCCGAGCCCGTGCGGTGCGAGCGCCGCCGCGACGTCGCCCCAGTGCGCGCCCGCCCCGACGTGGACGACGCCGTCGGCGCCGACCTCGATCGCGGCGAGGTCGGACAGGTCGACGACGACGCCCCCCGTGACCGGATCGGATC
Organism: Agromyces marinus; assembly: GCF_021442325.1. NCBI lineage: Bacteria > Bacillati > Actinomycetota > Actinomycetes > Micrococcales > Microbacteriaceae > Agromyces > Agromyces marinus. The sequence goes on from NZ_CP087879.1 coordinate 97,997, forward strand.
CGTGCCCGCCCGAACGGACGGTGAACGCGACGCCCGCCGCGACGGCGGACCGCACGGCCAGGCCGACCTCGGAGGCCGACCCCGGCCGCACGACCGCATCCGGCGTGCCCTGGCCCGCGAAGACGTGCGCGCCGGCCTCGTACTCGGTGGAGCCGGGTGCGTGCACGCGCCCCGGCATCCGCTCACTCAGTTCGCTGACGAACGACATGGGGGTCAGTCTGGCGGCGGCCTCCGACATCCGCCACCCCGCCGGCGTTGCCGGCCGCGGCCCGGCAGCGTCGCCTACTCGCCGCTCGGGTGGGCCCCGGCGGCGTCGATGATCCACGCGTTGGCGAACGCCCGCTCGCGCCACGCCGCATACCGGCCCGAGACGCCGCCGTGGCCGGCCGCCATCTCGACCTTCAGCAGCGGGTCGGCGCCGACCTCGCGCAGCTTCGCGACCCACTTCGCCGGCTCGACGTAGAGCACGCGGGTGTCGTTGAGCGAGGTGATCGCGAGGATCCGCGGGTAGGTCACGGGGTGCACGTTCTCGTACGGCGAGTACGACTTCATGTACGCGTACACCTCGGGGTCGTCGAGCGGGTTGCCCCACTCGTCCCACTCGATGACCGTGAGCGGCAGCGACGGGTCGAGGATCGAGGTCAGCGGGTCGACGAACGGCACCTCGGCGACGATGCCCGCGAACAGCCTCGGCGCGAGGTTCGCGACCGCGCCCATGAGCAGCCCGCCCGCCGAGCCGCCCTGGGCGACGAGGTGATCCGGCGTCGTGACGTCGCGGTCGATGAGGTGCTCGGCCGCTGCGATGAAGTCGGTGAACGTGTGCTTCTTGTGCAGCTGCTTGCCGTTGTCGTACCAGCGGCGACCCATCTCGCCGCCGCCGCGCACGTGCGCGACCGCGAAGACCATGCCCCGGTCGAGCAGCGAGAGCCGGGGGATGCCGAAGCCCGGGTCGATCGCGTGCTCGTACGAGCCGTAGCCGTACAGCAGGGTCGGGGCGGGCTCGCCGAGGGTCACCAGGTCGTGGCGGTACACGAGCGAGATCGGCACCTTGGTGCCGTCGGGCGCCGTCGCCCACTCGCGCTTCTGCGCGTAGCGCTCCGGGTGGTAGTCGCCCAGCACCGGCTGCTGCTTGCGTACGGTGCGCTCGCCGGATGCCACGTCGATGTCGATCACGGTCGACGGCGTGACGAAGCTGCCGTAGCCGATCCGCAGGCTCGGCTGCGCCCAGTCGGGGTTCGCTCCGACGCCGACCGAGCAGAGCTCCTCGTCGAAGGCGAGCTCGTGCAGGGTGTCGTCGGGCGTGGCATCCGCCGGCAGGCCCTGCGGGGGCACCTTCGCGATCGCGACCCGCGGAAGCCCGTCGCGCCGGTACTCGAGCGCGACGAAGTCGCGGAAGGCGTGCACCCCCTCGATGCGCATGCGCGGGTCGTGGGGCAGGAGCATCCGCCGGGCACCCTGCGGGTCGTCGGCGGCGACGCTCACGAGCTCGAAGTCGACCGCGTCGCCCTCGTTGTGCACGATGAGCAGGCGGTCCTTGCCGCCCGCGACGACGTGCTCGACGTCGTACTCCACGCCGTCGCGCCGCGGCCACACGACGCGGAACTCGCCGGTCGGGTCGTCGGCGCGAAGGAGCCGGGTCTCGGTGGTCACGTGCGAGCCGGCCTCGATCGCGAGGAACGAGCGGCTGCGGGTGAGCCCGACCCCGAGCCAGAACCGCTCGTCGGGCTCGTGGAACACCTTCACGTCGTCGGATGCCGGGGTGCCGATCTCGTGCCGCCACACGGTGTCGGGCCGCCAGGCGTCGTCGACGGTCGTGTAGAAGACGTAGCGCCCGCTCGGGTCGAACAGCGCGCCCGCCGCGGTGCCGGGGATCTCGTCGTCGAGCTCGATGCCGGTCGAGGAGCGTTCGGCGTCGCCGAGGTCGCGGAACCGGATGGTGTACCGCTCGTCGCCCTCGACGTCGACGCCGAACAGCAGCGTCGAGCCGTCGCTCGACACATCGAAGCTGCCGAGCGCGAAGAACTCGTGGCCGGTCGCCTCGACGTTGTCGTCGAGCAGGATCTGCTCACCGGGCAGCGGCGAGCCGTCCTCCGGGATCGCGGGCGGGTCCCAGTCGTCGGCGGAGCGCACCGCCACCCGGCAGTGGATCGCGTACTGCAGCCCCTCGACCGTGCGGGCGTAGTACCACCAGTCGCCCTCGCGCGTGGGGACGCTGAGGTCGGTCTCCTTCGTGCGGTGCTTGACCTCCTCGAAGAGCTGCTCCTGGAGCAGCGAGAGATGCTTGGTCTTCGCCTTGGTGTAGGCGTTCTCCTGCTCGAGCAGTGCGATGACCGCCGGGTCGTCCTTGTCGCGCAACCACTCGTAGTGGTCGATCACCACGTCGCCGTGGTGGCTGCGTTCGGTCGGTCGTTTCTCGGTCACCGGAGGAGTCAGCACGGGTCAACGCTACGCCGCCGCCTCGACCGCTGCACGCAGTCGGGGGAGTGCGCCTGCCAGTTGCGAGTCGGTCGGCGAGCCGTAGCCGAAGACGATGCCGTGCGGGCCGTCGCCGCCGACGGCCGCGTAGTCGGCGAGCGACGCGACCGCGATGCCCTCGCCGGCGAGCCGCTCGACCACGGCCGTCGCCGCACGCTCGGAGGTGAGCCGGATCACCGCGTGCAGACCGCCGTCGAGTCCTGAGAGCGGGGCGTGGCGGATGCCGCCGAGCGCCGCCTGCACGAGCCGGCGCCGGTGCGCGTAGTCGCGTCGCACGGCGGCGATGTGGCGGCGGAGTGCGCCCGACGCGAGCAGTTCGGCGACGGCCTCCTGTGCGATTCCGGGCACGGGAGTCGTCTCGTCGTCGCGCACGGCGGCGATGGCTTCGCGCAAGCGCGGGTTCGGCGGCAGCACGAGGTAGCCGAGCCGCAGCGACGGCGTGAGCACCTTCGACAGGCTGCCGATGAGGATCGCGCGCCCCGACCGGTCGAGCGAGGCGAGTGCGGGAAGCGGCGGACCGACGTGGCGGAACTCGCTGTCGTAGTCGTCCTCCAGCACGAGGGCATCGACGTGCTCCGCCCAGTCGAGCAGCGCCAGCCGGGAGGCGACCGGCAGGCGGCCGCCGAGGGGGTACTGGTGGCTCGGCGTGACCATGACGGCGTGCGGGGGCGGGCGGATGCCGCGCAGCGCGCCGAGGTCGATGCCGTCCTCGTCGACCGGCACGGCCGCGGTCGTGCCGCGCCGCTCGAGGATCCGACGCGCGGACGGGTAGCCCGGGTGTTCGACGGCGACGCGCGGGGCGGCATCCGTCATGATCTGCAGAGCGGATGCCACGAGCGCGACCGCATCGCTGGTTCCCGCGGTGACGACCACGTCGTCCGGTTCGCACGCGAGGCCGCGCGCGTGCCGCAGGTGGTCGGCGAGTTCGGCGCGGAGCCGCGGCGCGCCGAATCCTGCGGGGATGTCGCCCGGCACGGGCGTCGCGGCGGCTCGCCGCCAGGCCGCCCGCCACGCGCGTTCGTCGATGCGTGCGGTCGACGGCAGCCCCGGCCGCAGGTCGAGCAGTCGAGCCCCCGTGACGACAGACGCTGCGGGTTGCGGCGCCCGGGGACCCGCAACGACTGTCGTCACGGGGCTCTGGGCGTGGGCCAGACGCTGGGCGACGCGCGGGGCGGCGCCCTGGCGGAGCTCGAGGTAGCCCTCGCCGGCGAGCTGGTCGTATGCGGCGGTCACGGTGCTGCGCGAGACCCCGAGTTCGGAGGCGAGCCCGCGGGTGGACGGGACCGGGTCGCCGGAGCGCAGGCGACCGTCGAGGATGCCGTGGCGCAGGCCCTCCACGATCTGCACGCCGATCGGCCGGCGATCGTGTCGATCGATCGCGAGCAGTGGTCCGTCCATCCCGCCTCCCGGGAGCACCCTAGTGGACTGCCTGATTGAGCGGAAACTGGACCAGGCATCAGTCCAGTACCGACTCCATGATGGCCTCATGAACACCGCAGCAGTCGCGCCCCCGCGCCGCCTCCGCCGCCTGCCCGACCGGGAGACGAGCGACCGCCTCGCCCTGGACGACCTCCTCGACGCCGAACTCGTCGGCCACCTCGCCGTGGCCGTCGACGGCGTGCCCGTCGTCGTCCCGATGGGGTACGCGCGCGTCGACCGCCACCTCGTCCTGCACGGCTCGACCGGGGGTGGATTCGCGCTGCGGGCGGCATCCGCTCGCACGCCCGTCGCCTTCGCCGTCACGGCACTCGACGGACTCGTCTACGCGCGGTCCCTCTTCGACAGCTCCATGAACTACCGCAGCGTCACCGTGAAGGGGGTGCTCGAGGCCGTCCCGGCCGATGAGGAGGAGGCCGCCCTGCTCGCGCTCTCCGAGCGGCTCATGCCCGGCCGCCCGGCCGAGGTCCGCGACACCCGGCGGAAGGAGGTCGCGGCGACGCGGGTGCTGCGGCTGGCGCTCGACGACGTCGTCATGAAGCAGCGCGCCGGCGGGCCCTCCGAGGAGCCGGACGACGGCGAGGACCACACGCAGTGGGCGGGCGTGCTGCCGCTCGAGCGGCGATGGGGTGCGCCGATCCCGTCGGCCCTCACGCCGGCGGGCACCGCCGTGCCCGCCTCGGTCGCCGCGCTCGCGCGCTGAATCGGGCCGTCGCCCGGGTCCGAACCTGAACGCGCGCTCGGCATCGGCCGCGCCGTCGCGGGTAGGCTGGTCGGCACGACCCGAAGGAGCGCTGACGCGAATGACCCGGCTCGAAGAGATCCCGTTCCAGACCATGACGGGCGAGACCCGCACCCTCGCCGACTGGGCCGGCCAGGTCCGGCTCGTCGTCAACGTCGCGTCCCGCTGCGGGCTGTCGCCCCAGTACGAGCAGCTCGAGCAGCTCCAGCGCACCTACGGCGACCGCGGGTTCACCGTGCTGGGCTTCCCGAGCAACCAGTTCCTGCAGGAACTGGCCAGCAACGAGGCGGTCAGCGAGTACTGCTCGACCACGTGGGGCGTGACCTTCCCGATCTTCGATCGCGTCCGGGTGAACGGCCGCAAGGAGCATCCGCTCTACGCCGAGCTCAAGCAGGCGACGGATGCCGACGGCAAGGCCGGCCGGGTCACCTGGAACTTCGAGAAGTTCCTCGTGCTGCCCTCGGGGGAGGTGCGCCGGTTCCGGCCGCAGACCGTGCCCGACGCTCCCGAGGTCGTCGACGCGATCGAGGCCGCACTGCCGATCCGCAAGGACTGACACCGACTCGGCCGGGCGCTCGGAGGGGGTCGAACGCGGTATGCCGCGACCTGCCCGCGCCGACGCCCGGATCCCGTTCGCTCAGCGCGGCGCTCACCCGACCGGCGCGAACCCCCGTGCCAGATCGAGCAGCAGGCGCGCCCCGTACCCGGTGGCACCCTTCGACCGCCACGAGTCGTCGCCCTCCGACGCCATCGTGCCGGCGATGTCGAGATGGGCCCACGGCGTCTCGCCGACGAACTCGGCCAGGAACAGTGCCGCGGTCGTCGCCCCGGCGTTCGGGCCGCCGATGTTGGCGATGTCTGCGACATCCGAGTCCAACTGCTTGCGGTACTTCTTCACGAGCGGGAACTGCCAGGTGAGTTCGTCGGTGGCCTGGCCCGACGCGACGAGGCGGTCGATGAGCGCCTGGCTCGTGCCGAGCACGACCGAGTGCGATTCGCCGAGCGCGCGCATGGCGGTTCCGGTGAGGGTCGCGATGTCGACGATGGCGTCGACGCCGGCTTCCGTGGCGAGCACGAGTCCGTCCATGAGCACGAGTCGCCCCTCGGCGTCGGTGTTCTTGACCTCGACGGTCCTGCCGCCCCGTGCGGTGAGCACGTCGCCGAGCTTGTAGGCCGAGCCCGACGGCATGTTGTCGGTGCACATGAGCCAGGCGGAGACCTTCGACCTCGCGCCGAGGTCGCGGAGCGCCGTGAGCGCGCCCAGGACGGCGGCGGCGCCGCCCATGTCCATCTTCATGAGCAGGTGGGACGGATCGCTCGGCTTCAGGCTGATGCCGCCCGAGTCGTACATGATGCCCTTGCCGACCAGGCCCAGGTGCCCGGTCGCATCGCCGTCCGGGGCGTAGCGCAGCACGAGCATCCGCGGCTCTTCCGCGCTGGCGGCGTTGACGCCGAGGATCCCGCCGCACCCGAGTTCGACGAGCCGTTCCCGGTCGAACACCTCGACCTCGAATCCGAACCTGCCCCCGAGGGTCTCCGCGACGTCGGCGAGGTCGGTCGCGGTCAGGTGACTCGGCGGCGTGTTGGCCAGGTCGCGTGCGATCGCGGTCGCGCGGGCGGAGACGACGCCCTCGGCGGCGCCGGCGGATGCCGCGGCGCGATCGGCGCCGTCGATGCGCAGCTCCACGCGCTCGAGCCGGGGCTCTCGGGCCTCGGCCTTGAGGGCGTCGTAGCGGTACCGGCCGAGCAGCACGCCCTCCACGAGCGCGCGGCCGGCGGCCGCGGCATCCGCTTCGCCCGTCGACGGCACCTGGAACCCGACCGCTGCCGCCTTCGGCGCCGCACGCACGAACGTCGCCGCGGCGTCTCGCAGCGCGGCATCCGTCGTCTCGTCGGCGTCCCCGCCGCCGACGAGGACCGTGAGCGACCCACCGGGCTGCGGCAGGGCCAGGGTCTGGCCGGGCTTCGCCTCGAAGCCGAGGCGCGCGAGTCCGTCGCGGTCGAACCCGACTCCGTCGGGAAGCGGACCGGCATCGTGCACGAGCACCCCGACGGCATCGAGCCCTGCGCCGAACTCGCCGACGACGGATGCCACGACGCCGTCGTGCGCCTCGAGCGAGGGGATGGGGGAGAACCCCTCGGGAATGACCTTGACCGGATTGCGAACCATGACCTGCCTCCACGTCGTCCGGTTCCGACCGTATCCCGATTCGCCCTCACGGGGGTGACGAATCGGTCCCGGGCCCGCGCTGCGGCGGTGGCCGACTAGAATCGGAGGGACCCACGACCGCGACGTCCGGGCGGTCGGCCGCCCGCTGCGGTCGGCGACAGTGACTGGTGATGCGGTGGAGATCTTCGAAGGCTGGCCCCTCCCGGCGGCGATCGGCACCCTGTTCGTGATCGTGCTCCTCCGCGCCGGCGGGACGTACGCGCTCGGGCGAGGATCGCGCGCGGGCGTGAAGCGGTTGCTCGAACGTCGCGGCCGCATGGGCCCGGCGCTCGCCCGGGCGGAGGCCGTCGTCGACCGGTACGGCGCACCCGTCGTCGCGCTCTCCTTCCTCACGGTCGGCTTCCAGACCGCGGTGAACCTCGCGGCGGGCGTCATGCGGATGCCCCTCATCAGGTACCTCCCCGCGCTCGTGATCGGCGGGGCCGCCTGGGCGACGATGTACGGCGTGCTCGGACTCGCGACGATCAACGCGATCATCCAGGCGGCCCAGCGCGACCCGGTCGCCGCGATCGTCAGCGTGCTCGCCGTGATCGCGCTGTTCGTGCTCATCGACGTCGCGACGCGCAAGGCCCGGGCGATCTCCGCACGGCATGCGGCGGCGGTCGAGCCCGTGCTGCCGGAGGAGCCCGGAGCGGCGGAGTAGCCGAGCCCGACGGAGGAGCCGGGCCCGACCGCGGAGCCGAGCCCGACCGCGATCAGTCGCGGGGCGCTGCCTCTCGCCGCACGTTCCGCGTCTGCGAAGCGTCGAGGGCGTCGGCCCGGGACCGCGCGAGGCCGCCGTCGGGTTCGCCCGCGGCGAGCAGGCTCGAGGTCGCGACGACCGAGAGGTGGTTGATCGATCCGCGGACGGTGAAGTTCGCCGTGCCGTCCTCGCCGATCACGCCCTCGATCAGCGGTGACGTGCGGTCGAAGATCGTGAACCCGGTGCCGGGCGGGCCCGTGACGACGAGCGTGCGCCATCCGTTCGCCCCGGGCTCGCCGGCATCGAAGGCCAGACCGGGTGCGCCCGGTTCCGCAGGCTCGACGACCGGGTCCGCCGGCCCGCTGCCCTCGCCGCGATCGGGCTCCGGCACCGAGGGGGTCGAGGTGGGTGCTTCGGTCTGCGCATCCTCGGCGCCCCCGCCCGTCTGCCCGTCGTCCGAATCCGGCGTGGTCACCGGCCCGTCCGGTGTCGCCGGCGGCGCCGGCGCTTCGGCATCGGGGCTCGGCGCCGGGTCGGGGGTGCCGGGAACCTCGGTGGTCCGCACCTCCGGCAGGGACGAACCGGGCGCAGCGGCCATGACGTCGGTCGAGGCCGATCCCGCCGCGTCCCGGGCATCGAGGCCGCTCGGCCCGCCGGCGACCACGGCGACGACGAGCGCGGCCGCGGCCGATGCGGCGAGCGTCGACAGGCCGGTGATGAGGAACCCGCGCGGCACGCGCCGCGCCCCGCCCGAGAGGGCGGCGGCGGGAAGAGGCGCCGGGGCTCGGCCCGCGGCAGCCGGGGCCGCTCCGGCGGATGCCGCGGCTGCCGGAGCCACGGGAACCGGCGCTGCCGGCAAACCCGGGAAGGCCGGGGAGCCCGAGGTCGGGCCGCCGTCGGCGCCGATCACCGTGGCCGCGCCGATGGCGGGGATCGCAGCGGACAACGGGATCGCAGCCAGGGGCGGCCGCGAGGCACCGGTCCGCGTGGCCTCGAGGAACGCGATGCCCGACGCCCCGCCGAGCACGAGCAGCGGGAGCAGGCCGACCAGTCGGTGAGCGAGGTCCGGGACCGGGAGCGCCGCCGCGCGGCATCCGGCGCAGGCATCGACATGCGTGCGGATGCGACGGGCGATCGGACGCCCCGCGGTCGGCGCCGCCCGCAGGGACGACAGCACCTCGGCGCAGTCCGAACCCGGAGGCGATGCGGCCAGACGCTGACGCACCCATGCGTCCCGGAGGCCCGAACGCGCGCCGCCCGCGAGGCGGTCGGCCTCGTCGGTCGTGCACCCGAACGCGGCGCCGAGCTCGGTCGGGGGGAGCCCGTCGATCTCGGCCATCCAGAGCGCCTCCTGGGAGGAGACCGGCAGCGAGGCGTACGCCGTCGCGATCGCGCCGCCGTCGCGAAGCCCGTTCGGCAGGTCGTCGCGGTACCAGTCCTCCGGCGCGAGCAGCGGCGGCCGTGCACCCGGGTTCGCGCCGCCCCGGCCGTCGGCGGCGGCCGCCGCCTCGCGCACGGCTGCGAGCACGTGCGGGCGGAGCGCGCCGACCCGCGCGTTCGGTTCGTGCACCCACGACATGAGCATCGTCTCGGCCGCCCGGACGACGACCTCGACCTCTGCGGAGCCCGGAGTCGCGCCCGCCGCGGCGACCGCGGCCGATTCGTGCCGGTGCCACAGCCTCGCTGCGGCGAAGCCGTCGCCCGCCCGCGCGGAGACGATGAGGGCGGCGTCGCTGGGGGTCTCGACGACGGGCAGTGCGAGCGGCGAGGTGGCCGGATGGCCGCCGTGCGCGTCGGGCACGTGCACTCCTCTCGTCGCGCCGGCGTCTCGGTGCGCGCGGCCTGCGGCGCGGCGCGCCGGGGAACTCGGGTCGCCTGGGCGGCGGGCGGATGCCCGGACCGGTCGTCCGTCTGGGGAGGGCGCCGATCGGGGGTGGGCACCTCGCCGATGTCGCCATCAGCGGTCGGCCCGAGTCTACGACCTGGACGGGGTCCCGGCGCAAGGGGCCCGACGGTCCTTCAACTGCCGGGGTGGCCGGGTTCCCGCGGGGTTCGCAGCAGGGCGCCTTCCTGCCGGATGGTCGCCGCGGCGATCCCCATGGCCTCCGCGAGGACGCTCGCCCAGGTCTCGGCCGTGGCCGGCATGCCCCCGGCGGCGATGCGGTGCACGACTCCCGCGAGGGTCGCGTCGCCCGCGCCCATCGTGTCGACGATCGGCCCGGGCAACTCCACGACGCCGGAGTGCACCTCGAGTGCGGCCGTGTGCACGCTCGCACCGTGCCGTCCCGCGGTGGCGAGGACGGCGGGGCAGCCGCGCTGCCCGAGCACCCGCACGAACTGCTCGAGCGATGTGCCGGCGAGCAGGTCGGCGTCGTCGTCTCCGACCTTGACGAGCACGGACGTCGCGGCGGCGCGCAGCAGGTTCGCCAGGAAGCGGTCGCGATCGTGCAGCATGCCCGCGCGCGGGTTCGCATCGATCACGAGCCGACGTCGCGGATCGCGCACCGCCCCGAGGAGCGCCTCGACCTGTTCGTCGTCGTCGAACGGGTAGCAGCTCACGACCACGAGGTCTGCGGCGTCGAGTGCGTCGCGGGTGGTCCCGTCGAAGGCCAGGCGGCGCGCCCGTGCGGCTGCGTTGAACTCGTACCGGGGCTCTCCGCCCGAGGTGCGGATCGAGACGGCTCGCGAGGAGCCGAGCTCGGACGGACTCGCCACGAGCGCGACGTCGTAGTCGATGAGGAACGATCGGATGCGTCGCCCCGGCTCGTCGTCGCCGATCATGGCAACGAGCGTCGCGTCGGTGCCGAGCAGCGCGAGCCCGGTCGCCACGTTCAGCGCGGCGCCGCCGACGAATTCGCGCGTGCCGCGCGGGTCCCGGAGTTCGTCGATGAGGGCGTCGCCGACGACGGCGACCCGAGGAACGTGTGGTCGCGTCATCCGCTCGGTTCTCCCAGCTTCCGGGCTGCAGCGGCCCGGAGCCAGCGTGGCACGGGGGCGGGCCGGGCGTCCAGCGGCGCGGGGGCGCCGCCGGAACGCTGTACGGTGTGTCGAGTCCCCGAACGGAAGGCCCCATGAGACCCGGACCCCGCCGCAGCCTGTCGCACGCCGAGATCCTCGCCGCAGCCTTCGAACTGCTCGAGACCAAGGGCTTCGACGCCGTGTCCGTCCGCGGCGTCGCCGGCGCGCTGGGCCTCACCCCGACGGCGATGTACACCTACTACCCGAACAAGGACGCGCTCCTGAGCGGCATGGTCGAGCAGGTGCTCGGCCGCCTCGAGGACCAGGCGACGGATGCCGCGGCGCGCCCGGCCACGACCACGGCAGTGCCTGCGCCCGAGGGCCGGCGGGAGCGGGTCACGGCGCTCGCGGGTGCGCTGCGTTCCCAGCTCGTCGACCGCCCCGGTGCCGTCGGCCTGCTGCTCGCGACCCCGCTCGACGGACCGAACGCGCGCAGGTTCGAGGAGCGCCTCCTCGAGGCGTTCGCCGACGCCGGACTCGACGCGCTCGCCGCCGGGCGCGCAGCGCACGCGGTTCGCGTCCACGTGCTCGGGGCCGTCGCCTTCGACGCGGCCGAGACCGCCCGGACCGCCGATGGCTCGCAGGCCGCCGACCCCGCATCGACGGTGCAGCGCGAGCCCGCGGCATCCGCCACCGCGACGCTCTGGGACGAGCTCGAGGCCTTCCCGCTCGGCGACCGCAGCCGAGGATTCGCCGACGACGCGACCGCCCGTTTCGAGTGGGGCCTCGATCGCCTCCTCGACGGCCTGTTCGCGTCGTCCGGCGCGGACTGACCGAGACGGCGGGCGCCGAGGCGCGCACCGCCCGGAGACGACGAGGCGCCGACCCCGAAGGGCCGGCGCCTCGCCGCTGCGGCAGGTCGGGTCAGCCCACCGTGGGCGGGGTGACCTCGATCAGCGCTGCCGTGTTGCCCTGGAGCGCCTTCTTGACCGTGATGACGGTGCCGAAGCCCACGCCGTCGTCAGCCGGGGCTCCCGAGCCGAACGGCCCGAGCCCGATGTCGACGCCGTAGTACTCCGTCGCCGGCGTGCCGTCCATGTGGTACAGCGGCACCGAGTACGGCGCGTTGCCCACCGACGGCACGACGACCGATGCGTCGCGGTCGCGGTAGAAGAGCGCCCCGTCCGTGTCGCGGATCGCGAAGCCGGGCACCCAGCTCTGGTCGTCGGTGAAGGTGCTCACCGCCGGCAGCGCCGGGATGTCGGTGCAGTACTCGTTCAGCTCCGCGTCCGAGATGCACTCGCGGAACGGGATGGTCGGCGTCAGGCCGAACGCCGCGTTCGACGACTGGGCGCGCGAGGCCATCACGTTGAGCGTCGACGGGTCGAGGTCCGCCGCCGCACCCGTGCGCTGCAGCGGGTCGAAGTGGCTGTCCACGATGAGCAGCCCGCCCTTGGCGCCGTAGCTCGGCAGCGCGGTCTCGTTCGAGATGATCTGGTTCGCGTTGCCGTACGTGGTGTCGCGGTACCAGACCAGCGCGCCGGGGGCGTTGTAGGCGACCTTCTCGACCTTCCAGGCGCCGTCCTCGGCGCTGTAGGTCGTGTTGTAGCCGTACTTCAGGCCCTCGTCGAAGCCGTCGAAGTTGCGCCACTCGACCAGGTAGTACTGCGCCTGGACCGCGGTGCCCGTGTCGATGCGCCAACCGGGACCGGTGGTGTCGACGAACGTGCCGCCCTCGGTCGTCCAGCCGTTGTCGCCGCTCTCGACGTCGTCGCTCCACGTGGTGGCGCCGCCGCCGGTCACCGAGAAGTCGTCGGCGAACCAGCCGCGGTCCTGGTAGGCCGCGTCGGTCGTGAGGCGGAGGCGGATGTCGACCGTCGTGCCCGCGAACGCGGACAGGTCGACGTACTGGTGGGTCCAGCCGTGCGAGTCGCCCGTCAGGCCGTACTTCTTGCCGCCGAAGGTGGCCATGTTGCCGTTCGGGTCGCCGTAGCCGTCATCGGTCGAGGCGAGCGTGCCGTCCTCGGCGAAGACCTTCTGCTCGGCCCAGGTGGTGCCGCCGTCGGTCGAGACCTCGACGAAGCCGTAGTCCCAGTCCGCCTCGATGACGTAGTCGTTCCACATCCAGAACTTCGCGTCCGCCGCGTCGGGGACGTCGATCGAGCGCTCGATCTTGATGTCGCCCCAGTCCTGGTCGGCACCGGTGTACCACATGTTCTCGCCGCTGTGCGGGTCGGTCAGGGTGGTGACCTTGTCGGGCAGGTTGACCTTGATGCCGTCCTCGGTGCCCTTCTTGGGGCGCGAGGTCTGGCCGACCTTGATGGTCTGCTTGTCGTCGCCTGGCTCGACGACCTCGGGGTCGGCCCAGCCGAGCACCCACTTGTCCCAGAGGCCCATGTGGGTCGGCATCGACTGGAAGATCGGGCCCGAGTGCGAACCCGACGACATGAGGTCCCAGAAGTCGACGTCGGAGCTGCCGGCGCCGGAGACGTCGTAGAGGTCCGGCAGGCCGAGGTCGTGGCCGTACTCGTGGGCGAACACGCCGACGCCCGAGTCCTCGGGCTGCACGATGTAGTTCGACAGCTTGAGGTCGGTGCCGGGGATGTCCGCACCGCCCGCGACCGCGGAGGAGTGCGCCCAGAGCGCGTAGGTGCCCTCGGCACCGCCGCCGCCCGACTTGTCCTCGCCGGCGTGCACGAGCACGACGTGGTCGATCACGCCGTCGGGCTCGAGGAAGTTCCCGTCGCCGTCGCGGTCGCCCTGGTCCTCGATGTCGTAGTCGGACCACGGGAAGTCGGGCTGCAGCTCGGCGAGTGCCTCGACCGCGTGGATCGGGAGCGCGCTCGCGCCGAGCGGGTTGTCGGGGTGCCCCTGCATGCCCTGGTAGGCGCCGGCCTCCCATTCGCCCTCGTCGTTGAGGGAACACCGCGTGGCGCCGTACCAGCCCTCGGAGTGCGGGAGGGTGACCCACTGCGTCGCCTCACCGGTCACGGTGTAGGCGCCGCGCGACATCTCCTCGTACATCGACTTCATCGTGTAGCCCGAGATGTCGAAGCCGGGCTTCCCGTCGGGACCCGTGAGGTCGGTGCGCACCCGCTCGGTGATGCCCTCGTCGGTGAACAGCATCTTGTTGAAGTGCTCGGGCGAGAAGTCCTCGACCCACATCGAGTTGTTGTCCTCGTGGGGCGAGTCGGCCGGGTTCGGGATGTTGTTGTGCAGCGGGCCGTTGACGACCTCGCCGGGCTTGCAGGTCGATGCGCCCCAGTACTCGGGAACCCAGCTGTCGGTGAAGTCGTCGTTCGCCTGGTCGTTGAAGTCGACCAGGATCGTGAGGAGCTTCGCCTCCTGCGTCGATTTCGCCTGCTTCAGGTTCTTCGACTTGAGCGCCTTCGGGCTCTTGCCGGTCTCGATCGACTTCGCCTCGAGCTTCGCGAGGCCGCGAGCGGCCACGGGGTTGCCCTGCGTGTACTTCTTGTCGATCGCGGCCGAGGCGTCGGCCACGGATCCGGCGACGGGGCCCGCGCTCCGGCGCGCGGTTCCGTCGATCGTGACCCCGGCAGACTCATCGGTCTGGAACGCCGCCTCCGCGTGGGGGGCGGCGTAGTTCATGTAGTGCTCGTCTGCTCCGATGACCGGGGCTGGTGCTGCGCTCGCCGTGGTCGTGCCCACGGTCGCCAATCCGGCGGCCGCGAGTGCGAGCACGGGGATCGCAGCGACCGCGCGGCGACGCGCGCGGTTCGTCTTCCCTGACATGCTTCTCCCTCCGAGTGCCCGCGACGCGTCATCGCGGGACACGAACGTCGTCCGCCGGTGGGCGGACGTATGCGGCATCCTGCCCCCGTTCGGGGGTCGGAGGGAACCCTCGGGAATCGATGTGGCCCCGAATCGTTGCTATCGAGACAACCTCACTTTGCGCACGCCGCCGCACGCGGGATGCTTCGATTCGAGGCGCGTGCGATCGAAGCATCATCGATGCATGGCCGTGGAGGCAGCGGATGGCACGGGCCTGCGTCGTGCCCCGTGCCCGAGTCCGCGCCCGCGCCCGCGCCTCAGGGCAGCAGTGCGCTGCGCAGCTGGTCCGCCGAGTGAACGACCGCGAACGCGTCGCCCGCTTCCGCGGGCGAGCCGTAGCCCCATTCGACGAGGATCGTCGGGACGTCGTGGGCCGCGGCCCCGAGCGTGTCGTACCCGCGGTCGCCGACCATCACGGGATCCGACACGTCGACGCCGTGCGCCCGGAGCCGCCGGAGCGCCTCGGCCACGACATCGGCCTTCGTGCTGCGCTCCTCGTCCTCGCTCGCGCCGGCGATCACGGTGAAGTACCCGTCGAGGCCGACGTGCTCGAGCACGCGACGCGCCATCGACTCGGGCTTGCTCGTCGCGAGGGCGATCGGCATGCCCGCCGCGTGCAGCGAGCGGATGACGCCCTCGACCCCGGGGAACACGGGCGAGTGCAGCAGGTGCTCGGCGTAGTGGTCGCGGTAGACACCGAGGGCCGCCCATGCGTCGGCGTCCGAGAACCCGGGGGTCATCCGGAGGCTGTCCAGCAGCGGCGGGCCCACGAAGGTGCGCAGCGTCTCCGCGTCGGGCACGGGCACGCCCATCTTCGCGAACATGTGGGCCAGGGAGTCCATGATCTCGGTCGCCGAGTCGACGATCGTGCCGTCGAGATCGAAGAGCACGGCCGTCCACGCGGGGGCGAGGGTCGGAGTGGGCAGGGGAGAGGTCACCGCGTCATCCTAGGGCGCAGGAATCCGAGGAATGCTCGTGAATGCTGGATGCCGCCTGTGTGCGCCGTCAGAACAGGCGCGCATGCCCGCTCTCGATTCCGCGCATCGCGTCGTAGTCGAGCACGACGCAGCGGATGCCGCGGTCCTCTGCGAGGGTGCGCGCCTGCGGCTTGATCTCCTGCGCCGCGAAGACGCCCGCGACCGGCGCGAGCAGCGGATCGCGGTTCATGAGCTCGAGGTACCGGGTCAACTGCTCGACGCCGTCGATGTCGCCCCGGCGCTTCAGCTCGACCGCGACCGACGCCCCCGTGGCATCCGCCGCCAGGATGTCGACCGGGCCGATCGCCGTCATGTACTCGCGACGCACCAGACGGTAGCCGTCGCCGAGCAGTTCGATCTGCTCAGCGAGGAGCCGCTGCAGATGCGACTCGACGCCGTCCTTGACCAGGCCCGGGTCGACGCCGAGGTCGTGCGCGGAGTCGTGCAGCACCTCGTGGATCGAGACGACGAGCTGGTCGGCGGTCTTGGCGTGCGTGACCTTCCACAGTTCGACGACGCCGGCCTCGCGCTGGTCGTCGTCGGGCTCGCCGATCGCGAGCGTGCACGGCGGGCTCATCCAGTTCAGCGGCTTGTAGCTGCCGCCGTCGGAGTGCACGAGCAGGCTCCCGTCGCCCTTGACCATGAGCAGGCGGGTCGCGAGCGGCAGGTGCGCGGACAATCGCCCCGCGTAGTCGACGGAGCAGCGGGCGATGACGAGACGCACCCGAGCAGTCTACGTACCCCCGCCCCCGTCCCCTCCCCGTCCCAGCCGCCGAGTGATACCCCCCTCGCCGAGTGATAGCGCTGCACGGGCGACACTCGGCGAGGCGGGTATCACTCGGCGGGAGGGCGGGCGCGGGCCCGCTCGCGCGCGGCGGGCGCGGCGATGCCCGCCACGACCATGAGGCCGAGCAGCACCAGGAGCGCGTTCAGGATCCCGAACCGCTCGCCGAGGAAGCCCAGCAGCGGCGGGCCGACCAGGAAGGCGCAGTAGCCGATCATCGCGACCGCCGAGACGCGCGCTGCGGCATCCGCTCGATCGGGCACGTCGGCCGCGGCCGACATGCCGACCGGGAACGCGAGCGAACAGCCGACGCCCCACATGAGCGTGCCGACGACGAGCATCCACGGCTCGGTTCCGAAGATGAACAGCGCGAGGCCCGCGATGCCGATGCCGGCCATGACGCGGAGCATGGCGACGCGGCCGAACCGGTCGATGAACGGGCCGCCGAGCACGCGCGCGGTCGTGATCGCGATCGTGAAGACCGTGAAGACGGCCGCGCCGGTCGTCTCGTCGAGGCCGTGCCCGTCCACCACCGCGAGGGCGATCCAGTCGTTGGCGCTGCCCTCGGCGAACGACATGCCGAGCATGACCACGCCGATCAGCAGGAGCCGCACGTCGGCCCAGACCGCGAGGCTCCGGCGCAGGCGGACCCCGATGGGGTCGCGCGGGGCATCGGGGGCGAGGTCGCCGAGCTCGGGGCGGAGCGGGACGAACCGCACGGCGACGACGACGCCGGCCGCGATGAGCGCGGCGATCAGCGACAGGTGCACCGAGATCGGCACCCCGAGAGCGGATGCCGCGGCCGCGAGCGCCGCGCCCGCGACGGTTCCGAAGCTGAAGAACGCGTGCATGAGCGGCATGACCGTGCGCCCGAGTTCGCGTTCGGCTTCAGCGCCCTCGACGTTCATCATGACGTCGACCGCGCCGTTGCCGAAGCCGAAGCAGGCGAGGCCGACGACGATGAGCGCGATGCTCGGCAGGAGCGAGCCGCCGAGCCCGACGGCGACGAGGCCGATCGACGCGGTCGCGAGGGTTCCGATCATCCCGGCTCGGGCGCCGAAGCGCGCCATGAGCCAGGGGGCCGCGACGAGCCCGACGACCGAGGCGATCGAGCCGCCGAGGATCACGAATCCGACGCCCTGGGTGCTGAGCCCGACCGCGTCGCGGATCGCGGGGATGCGGGCGACCCAGCTGGCCAGGCCGAAGCCGGAGAGGAAGAAGACCGCGAAGACGGCGTTGCGCCACGCGACCAGCTCGCGGCGAGGGCGGGCGGATGCCTCGGCGGCATCGTCGCCCGCAGGTGCGCGGGGCGCATCGCGCCCGGGCGCGGGGTCTCGGTCGTTCGACATCACTGCCTCGTCGGGGGTTCGGCGACGGTCTCGCGGGTGGGTCACCCTCACGGTGCCGCGTCGATTCGAGTCGGAGTCGAATCGATTCGACACTAGCGATCGACCCACGGCGACGCAAGGGACCCGACCGCGCCGATCGATAGGCTGGCGCCGTCCGTCGTCACCTTGGGGGAGAGGTTCGCATGACCGCCGACCGCATCGATCGAAGCCGCCTGCCGATCCCGAAGCCGAGGAGGGTCTCCGACACGCCCCTCGACGCGCGTCAGGCGGCGAGCCCGCCGGTCTCGTCGCCCCTGCGGCCGCCCGAGGGCGCACCGAACGTCCTGGTCATCCTCATCGACGACATGGGGTTCGGCGCCTCGAGCGCGTTCGGCGGGCCGTGCCGGATGCCGCGCGCCGAGCGGATGGCCGAGGAGGGCACCCGGTTCACGCGCTTCCACACCACCGCGCTCTGCTCGCCCACACGTCAGGCGCTCCTGACGGGTCGCAACCACCACTCGGTCGAGATGGGCGCGCTCGCCGAGGTCGCGACCTCGTTCCCGGGCTACACGGGCGTGCGCCCCGACGACTGCGCGACGCTCGCGCAGACGCTGCGGATGAACGGCTACTCGACCGGCATGTTCGGCAAGCACCACCAGACCCCGCCGTGGGAGACGAGCCCGTCCGGCCCGTTCGACCGGTGGCCGACCGGGGAGGGCTTCGAGAGGTTCTACGGCTTCATCGGCGGCGACACCCACCAGTACATGCCAGCGCTCGTCGACGGCACCAAGCCCATCGAGCCGCCGCGCACCGCCGAGGAGGGGTACCACCTCACCGAGGACCTCGTCGACCAGGCGATCTCGTGGATCAGCGGGCTCACCGCACTGACGCCGGACAAGCCGTGGTTCACCTATCTCGCGTTCGGGGCGACGCATGCGCCGCACCACGTGCCCCAGCCGTACCTCGACGAGGTCCGTGGCGCATTCGACCACGGCTACGACGAGCAGCGCGAGCGCACGTTCGCGCGGCAGAAGGAGCTCGGCATCGTGCCGGCCGACGCCGAACTCACCGCGCCCAACGCGCAGATCCCGCTGTGGGACGAGCTCGGCGACGACGACCGGCTCGTCGGCACGCGCCTCTTCGAGGCGTACGCGGCCATGGCCAGGCACACCGACGACCACGTGGGCCGCCTGCTCGACTCGCTCGACGAGCAGGGGATCCTCGACGACACGCTCGTGTTCTACATCCTGGGCGACAACGGCGCCTCGGCGGAGGCCGGCGCGTACGGCACCTTCAACGAGATGGCGTACCAGAACAACGTGCTCATGACCACCGAGGACATCACGCCGCACCTCGACGAGATCGGCGGCCCGAAGGCGTTCAACCACATCCCGGCCGGGTGGGCGCACGCGCTCAACACGCCCTACCAGTGGAGCAAGATCGTCGCGTCGCACTGGGGCGGAACACGCACCGGCATGGTCGTGCGCTACCCGGGGCGGATCCCCGCGGGCGAGCAGCGCGACCACTTCACGCACGTCATCGACGTCGTGCCGACCATCCTCGAGTACGCGGGCCTGCCGCAGCCCGACCAGGTCAACGGCATCCCGCAGCGGCCCATCGAGGGCGTGAGCTTCAAGTACGCGCTCGACGACGACACGGCCGAGGACCGGCACCGCACGCAGTACTTCGAGATCGCGGGCAATCGCGGCATCTACCACGACGGATGGACCGCCGTCACGCAGCACCTGCTGCCCTGGCCCGACCCGAACGACCGGATCCCGCCGCTCGACCAGGACGACTGGGAGCTCTACGGCCCGGACGACTGGACCCAGGCGCACGACCTCGCAGCCGAGATGCCCGAGAAGCTCCGCGAACTGCAGGACCGGTTCCTCATCGAGGGCGCGAAGTACAACGTGCTGCCCATCGACGATCGGCAGCGCGAGCGATTCGACGCGACCATCGCCAACCGACCCGACCTCATGGGTGCGCGTACGTCGCTGACGCTCCGGCCAGGGATGACGCGCCTCAACGAGAACACCGTGCTCAACGTGAAGAACCGGTCGTTCACGGTCACGGGCTTCGTGACCCTGCCGGAGGGCGAGCCCGCCCGCGGCGCGATCGTGGCGCAGGGCGGCAGCTTCGGGGGCTGGTCGTTCTACTTCCACGACGGGCGTGCGAGCTACGCGCACAACTTCGTGGGCATGGAGACCGCGACCGTGCGCAGCGACGAACCGATCGACGCGGGCGAGCACGTCGTCGAGGTGCGCTTCGACTACGACGGCGGCGGAGCGGGCAGGGGCGGCGACATCACGATCTCGTCCGACGGCGAGCGGGTCGGCGGCGGGCGCATCGAGCGCACGGTGCCCGCGCTGTTCTCGTTCGACGAGGGTCTCGACGTCGGCTTCGACAGCCTCGACCCGGTGGTCGAGGACTACGGCACGCCCCGCGGTGCGTTCACCGGATCCATCGATCGCGTGGTGATCGACATCGCTCCCGACGCCGAGCACGACGCGGACCTGACGCTGCGGGCGAGGTTCCGGCGGCAGTAGTCGGTCGACGGGGCACGCCCGGGCCTGGGCCGGGCGGGTCGTCGGGCGGGCGGCATCCTTGTCGGCTGCCTCGTCTGCGGCTAGGCTCACGGTGCTAAACGATTAACAACCGGGAGGAAGCGCGCGATGGCACCGGCGGACCAGGCGACGAACGAGCGGCGAGCGGACCGGATGCCGAACATCCTGGTCATCGTCTCCGACGACCACGGCTACGCCGACCGATCCGCGACGGGCATCGATCCCGCGGTGCGCACGCCCGGGCTCGATCGACTCGCGGCCGAGGGCGTGACGTGCCGAGAGGCGTACGTCACGGCACCCGTGTGCTCGCCGTCGCGCGCGGGCCTGATCGCCGGCGCGTACCAGCAGCGATGGGGCGCGCACTGGTTCGACGACTCGGCGATCCCCGGTCCCGGGCACCCCACGGTCGCCGAGCGACTGCGCGACCACGGCTACCGCACCGGGTACTACGGCAAGGTGCACTACGGGCGCGAGCGCGAGGGCGATCGCGGCACCCCGCCGGAACACGGATTCGACGACAGCTTCTACGGGCTCGCGGGCCAGTCGATGGGGCGGCTGAACTACCTGCGCCACTCCGAGCAGGCCGTGCAGGAGTACGGCGAGGCCGCGAGGGCCATGGCGGTGCAGCCCATGTCGGCCAACGGCAGCCCGGTCGACGTCGAGCGCTTCCTGACCGACGAGATCGCCGACCGGGCGGCCGGGTTCATCGCGGCCGACGACGAGCGGCCGTTCTTCGCGATGGTCGCGTTCAACGCCGTGCACAACTTCTGCTGGCAGCTTCCGGAGGACGAGCTCGAGACGCGTGGCCTGCCGGCCTTCGAGGACTGGTATCCGGGCGCCTCGGAGTACCTCGACTGGTACGACGGTGCCATCAGCCCCAACCTGCCCAACGGCCGGGAGTACTACCTCGCACAGCTCGAACTCATGGATCGTCAGGTCGCCCGCCTGCTCGACCTGCTCGACGAGCTCGGTCTCGCCGAGGACACGATCGTCGTCTACACGACCGACAACGGCGGGTCGAACTGCAACTACGGCGTGAACACTCCGCTGCGGGGGTCGAAGTACACCGTGTACGAGGGCGGCATCCGCGTGCCGTTCCTCGTCCGCTGGAGCGGCGAGCTGCCCGCCGGCGTCGAGCGCGACGGGCTCGTGAGCTCGATGGACATCGCCGCGACCGCGCTTGCGGCCGCCGGTGCACCGGTCGACGGTCTCGACGGCCGCGACCTCCGCGGGTTCCTCGCGGGAGCGGATGGCCCGGTGCGCGACGAGCTGCACTGGGACACGCGCTGGCAGTGGTCGGTGCGCCGCGACCGGTGGAAGCTCAGTTGGGTCGAACCGGGTTCACCCCACGCCGACGAGATCCGCAGGGTCGAGCACACCGAGCCGGGCGACGGGTACCGGTTGGCCGACCTCGTCGCCGACCCCGAGGAGCGCGAGGACGCGAGCGCGGCGAACCCCGAGGTCGTCGAGGCGCTCCTCGAGGCGCGCAAGCGGTGGCGCGACGCGATGGATCGCGCCGCGGCATCCGTTCGCTGACCTGCCGGGCACGGCGGAGCCGGGCGCGCCGGCACCCCGCCTGCACGGAGTCACGGCCCCGGGCAGGCGGAGGCGGCGCAGTCGGGCGTGCGTCAGTCGCCGCAGATCGAGCGGGCGGTGGCGTTCTTGCCCTGGCCGCCGATGGCCTTGACGACGTCGCCGACGTTGGTGAAGCCGAGGGCGCCCTCGGTGTTGATGGTCTTGTGGACCTGGCCGAAGCAGGCCGCGTCGGCGGGTGCTGCGTTCGCGGGGCCCGCGCCGACGGCCGCGACGCCGAGCGTCGCGAGGGCGGCGATGAATCCGGTGGCGAGGATGCGCTTCATTGGATATCCCTTTCGATCGCGGGTGCGATTTCACCCGATACCTGTACTTCCCCCTCGGGCGCCCGATCGGATGCACCCGGACTCGCATTCGATCTTGCGCCGGGCGGTTCCCGGGGGTACAGTCCTGTTAATCGTTTAGCTAAACGATTAACAACCTTCGGGGCCCCGCCCCGCTCCCCACGAACAGACGGATCCAAAGGAGGACCCGATGCATCGACGCGCAGCATCTCGACGCATTGCCGCCATCGCCACCGCCGCGACCGCCCTGCTCGCACTCAGCGCGTGCAGCAGCTCGGACGACACCGGGGCAGGCGGCGAAGCCGTCACCCTCGAGTACGGCGTCTGGGACCAGAAGCAGCAGGAGGCGATGGAGGACATCGCCGACGCCTTCACGGCCGAACACCCCAACGTCACCGTGAACCTGCAGATCGCTCCCTACAAGGAGTACTTCACCAAGCTCCAGACCTCCGTCTCGGGCGGCTCCGCCCCCGACGTGTTCTGGATGAACGGCCCCAACTTCCAGCTCTACGCCTCCAACGGCGTGCTCGAGCCGCTCGACGACGCCGGCATCGACACCGCCGCCTACCCCGAGGGGCTCGTCGACCTGTACACGTACGACGGCTCGCTCTACGGCGCCCCCAAGGACTTCGACACCGTCGCCCTCTGGTACAACACCGAGCTCTTCGACGCCGCAGGCGTCGAGTACCCGGAAGCGGGCTGGACCTGGGACGACCTGAAGGAGAAGGCGGCGGCCCTCACCGACGCCTCGACCGGAACCTACGGGATCGTGGCCACGCAGTACGGCCAGGAGAACTACTACAACTCCATCGCCCAGGCCGGCGGCGAAGTCATCTCCGCCGACGGCACCACGACCGGCTACGACACCCCCGAGGCCCTCGCCGGCATCGAGCTGTGGACCGACCTCATCGCCGCGGGTTCGTCGCCGACCGCGCAGCAGATGACCGACACCTCGGCCGAGGACTTCTTCCTCTCGGGCAAGGCCGCCATGTTCCAGAACGGATCCTGGGCGGCCGGCGCCTACGCCGGCAACCCCGACATCGCCGACAAGGTGGATGTCGCACCGCTCGCCACCGGTGCCGAAGGCAACCAGTCCGTGATCCACGGCCTCGCGAACGTCGTCAACGCCAAGAGCGAGCACGTCGAGGTGGCCAAGGAGTTCGCGGCCTTCGCCAGCAGCGAGCAGGCCGCCGACATCATGGCCGAGACCGGAACCGTGATCCCCGCCTTCGAGGGCAAGCAGCAGATCTGGGTCGACGCGCTCCCGCAGTACGACCTCCAGGTGTACATCGACGCGCTCGAGACCGCCGTCGCCTACCCCGTTTCGAAGAACACCTCCGCGTGGACCTCGCTCGAGAGCGAGATCCTCTCACAGGTGTGGGCCGGAAACGTGTCTCCCGAGGACGGGCTCGCCCAGCTCGCCGAGGAGATGCAGGCGGCACTGGACGCGGAGTCGGAGTAGTCCGATGAGCAACCTGATCGCGCAGCGCACCGCGGCGCCGATCTCCGAACTCGACCGGGGGCGGCAGACCGCCGCCCCCGGCCGGGGCCGCCGCCGCGGGCCCGGCCAGTCGCCCTGGTGGGCCCTGCTGTTCATCGGCCCCACCGCAGTCGGACTCGCCGCGTTCTACCTCTGGCCGACCGTCCGCACCTTCATCCTCTCGTTCACCGAGTCGGGGCCGTTCGGCGGCTCCGAGTTCGTCGGCATCGAGAACTACGTCCGGCTGTTCCAGGACCCGGAACTCATCGGCGCGCTCCGCAACACCGCCGTCTACACGCTCATCGCGCTCATCGGCATCCCCATCGCGGTCGCCGTCGCCGCGCTCCTGAACACCCAGGGCCTGCGCGGGCGCGGCGTCTACCGGACCCTCTACTTCATCCCCGTCGTCACCATGCCCGCCGCGATCGCACTCGTCTGGCGCATGATCTACAACGGCGACTTCGGCGTGCTCAACTCGTTCCTGGCGATCTTCGGGATCGAGGGGCGCAGCTGGCTCACCGACCCGAACACCGCGCTCGTCGCCATCGCGCTCGTCGGCATCTGGGCCGGCCTCGGCACGAACATCGTCATCTTCCTCGCGGGCCTCCAGGGCATCCCCGACACCATCATGGAAGCCGCCGACCTCGACGGCGCCGGCCCCGTGCGCAAGTTCTTCTCGATCACCATCCCGCTGCTCAGCCCCAGCATCTTCTTCGTGAGCGTCATCAGCGTCATCGGCGCCCTGCAGGTCTTCGACCTCATCTACATGATGCTCGGCCAGAACAACCCCGCGATGCCCGACACCCGAACGGTCGTCTACCTGTTCTACGAGGCGGGCTTCCTCGACAACCAGCAGGGCTACGCGGCCGCGATCGCCTTCGTGCTGCTCGTGATCATCCTGCTGCTCACCGTCGTCCAGTTCCGCCTGCAGAAGAAGTGGGTGCACTATGAGTGACGTCTCGCTCGACACGCGCGCCATGACCGGCGCCCCCGACGCGGCATCCGCCCCACGCCCCGCACGGGGCGACGGCCGCCGCCCCGGCGCGGCCCGCACCCGCGGCCACTGGCCGGTGCACCTCCTCCTCGGCCTCGGTGCCGTCGTGATGATCTTCCCGTTCATCTGGCAGACGCTCACGGCGTTCAAGACCTTCCAGGACTCGGTGCAGATCCCGCCCGTGATCATCCCCGACCCGTGGGTGTTCACGAACTTCGCCGAAGTGTTCGACACCATGCCGTTCGGGCAGATGTTCGCCAACTCCGTGCTGCTGACCGTCGGCCGGACCGTCGGCCAGGTCGTGCTGTGCACCATGGCCGGGTACGCGTTCGCGCGCATCCCGTTCCGGGGCCGCAACGCCGTGTTCGTCCTCTTCCTGTCGGTGCTCATGGTGCCCTCGCAGCTCTACCTGCTCCCGCAGTTCGAGATCATCCAGACCCTCGGCTGGCTGAACACGCTCCAGGCCCTCATCGTCCCCGGCATCTTCAGCGCGTTCGGCACCTTCCTCATGCGGCAGTTCTTCATGTCGATGCCCGCCGAGCTCGAGGAGGCCGCGCGCATCGACGGGGCCAACCCGTGGCAGACCTTCTGGCGCGTCATGGTGCCCCTGGCCAAGCCCGGCATCGTCGCCCTGACGGTCTTCACGGTGCTCTGGTCGTGGAACGACCTGCTGTGGCCCCTGGTGGTCACCACCGACCCCACGAAGATGCCGCTCTCGGTCGGCCTGTCGCAGCTCGTCGGGCTGCACGGCACCGACTACCCTGTGCTGATGGCCGGAGCCCTGCTCGCGACCCTGCCCATGCTGATCACGTTCATGATCCTGCAGAAGCAGTTCATCCAGGGCATCGCCTTCTCAGGGACGAAGGGGTGAGCGCGTGAGCCTCGCAGAAGACGACGCGCTCGAGGTCCTCGACGCGCTCGCCGCGCGCGACGCCGGCGCACCCCGGCGACGGCCCACCCTGCGCATGGTCGCCGAACTGGCCGGCGTGTCGACCGCGACCGTCTCGTACGTGTTCTCCGGTCGTGCCGGAGGCAAGTCCGGCGTGGGCGTCTCCGAGACGACGACCAAGCGGGTGCTCGAGGCCGCCGAGCAGCTCAACTACCGCCCGAACCGGGCCGCGCGCGCCATCCGCACCGGACGCACCGGCATGGTGCAGCTCTCGCTGCACATGCTCAGCGACCCGTGGTCGCTCGCCGTCGCCGGTGCCGTCAACGCCGAGGCGAACCGGCACGGCCTGACGACGCTCATCCTGGCCGACGGCGACTGGTACACCGCACTCGACCGCGTCGAGAGCGACGTCGCCTACCTCGACGGCGCCGTCGACGACGAGGAGGGCCGCCGCAGGCTGGCCGACCTCGTCGAGCGGGGCCAGCGGCTCGTCGTGTTCTCGGAGACCCTCGAACCCGACGGGTACGACGTGATCCGGTCCGCCGCGCTGCCCGGCTGCGAGCTCGCGATGGACCACCTGCTCGAACAGCACACCGAGATCGGATGCCTCGTGGCCGAGGCCGCAGTCCGAGACGCCGCCCACTCGCGGACCAGGTACACGCCGTACCTCGAGCGCATGCGCGCGAACGGCCTCGAGCCAGACCCGGGGTTCACGTCGACGTTCGCCGACACGCAGGCCAGCGCGTTCTCGGCAGCGGTCGCGCTGCTCTCCGGCGAACGCCGCCCGACCGCCGTGTACGCCACCACGGACTTCGCCGCGATCGCCGCGATCAACGCCGCTCACATGCTCGGGCTCCGCGTGCCGCACGACGTCGCCGTGATCGGCGTGGGCAACACCCCGGACGCGCGTCTGGTGACCCCGACCCTGACCACGGTCGGTCCGACCGGGTTCTACGAACGGCAGGCCGAGATCATCATCGGCCGCGCCCTCGAGGAGGCCCCGGAACCCGCGCTGCACGAATTCCCCTGGGCACTCGTCCCGGGTGGTTCGACCGACCTCACCGCGCCGTCCGCCCGGACCTGAGCCGGCGCGCAACCCCTCATCCGGATCCCTCCACGCCGAGGCATCCGCGACCGAACGTTCCCACCGAAGGAGTACCTGTGGACCTCAAGATCGGCATCGCCGGCTACGGCGCGCGCGCCGCGAGCCTGCGGCACGAAACGCACCGGCCCGGCCGGGGCTCGGCCGTGACCGCCGTCTTCGACCCGACCGAACGAGCCCGGACGGATGCCGCGGCGGCCCTGCCCGACGCGCTCGTCACCGACGACCTCGACCGGTTCCTCGCGTCCGGTCTCGACGCCGTGCTCGTGCTGAGCCCGGACGACACGCACGCCGAGCTCGCGGTTCCCGTGCTCGAAGCCGGGATCCCCGTCTTCTGCGAGAAGCCCCTCGCGACCGACCTCGCGGACGCCGACCGCATCCTCGAGGCCGCCCGCCGCACCGGGAGCCGACTCTACGTCGGCCACAACATGCGACACATGCCCGTCGTCGCGCTCATGCGCAGCCTCGTGCAGGAAGGGCGGATCGGCGAGGTCAAGGCGATCTGGTGCCGCCACTTCGTCGGCAACGGCGGCGACTACTACTTCAAGGACTGGCACGCCGACCGGCGGCGCACCACGGGGCTGCTGCTGCAGAAGGGCGCGCACGACCTCGACGTCATCCACTGGCTGGCCGGCGCCTACACCGAGCAGGTCGCGGCGATGGGTTCGCTCAGCGTCTACGGGGCCATCGACGACCGGCGCGACCGGTCGGGCGAGCGGATGCCGGACTGGTTCAGCCTCGACAACTGGCCGCCGACCGCGCAGACCGGACTGCACCCCGTCGTCGACGTCGAGGACATCTCGATGGTGAACCTGCGGCTCTCCAACGGCGTGCTCGCGTCGTACCAGCAGTGCCACTTCACGCCCGACTACTGGCGCAACTACACGATCATCGGCACCGAGGGGCGCATCGAGAACCTCGGCGACACGGCCGGCAGCGAGGTCGCGCTGTGGAACCGCCGGCACCACGGCGCCGCGGCGCCCGACGAGACCTTCGTCGTGCCCGAGGTCGCCGATGCCGCGCACGAGGGCGCCGACGCGCTGCTCATCGCCGAGTTCCTGCGGTTCGTCCGCGACGGCGGCCTCACCGAGACCTCGCCGGTCGCGGCGCGCGAGGCGGTCGCCGCCGGGATCCGCGCGACCGAGTCGCTGCGCGGCGACGGCTCGGCGCTCGAGGTGCCCGCGCTCGACGCGGACCTCGTCGACTACTTCGAGCGCGGCCAGGTCGAAGTCGCATCCGTGCGGGGCTGACCGCCCCGCCGATACGATGGCCATGCCATCCGGCGCACCCACCGGACCTCGCGGGCGCCGCCGCACCAAGCGGCATCCGCACCGAACACTGGAGTCACGACCCGCATGAAGGCCCTGTACAAGAGCGCCCCAGGCGCAGGTTTCGAGTTCGTCGAACGCCCCGAGCCCGAGCCGGGCCCCGCAGACGTGAAGATCCGGGTGCTCCGCACCGGCATCTGCGGAACCGACCTCCACATCGAGAAGTGGGACGACTGGGCGGCATCCGAGATCCGCACCCCGCTCATCCCCGGGCACGAGTTCTACGGCGAGGTCGTCGAGGTCGGCGAACTCGTCCACGA
Source organism: Agromyces marinus (assembly GCF_021442325.1). NCBI lineage: Bacteria > Bacillati > Actinomycetota > Actinomycetes > Micrococcales > Microbacteriaceae > Agromyces > Agromyces marinus. The sequence goes on from NZ_CP087879.1 coordinate 125,899, forward strand.
CGTCGCGGTCGGCGACCGCGTCTCCGGCGAGGGCCACATCGTGTGCGGCATGTGCCGCAACTGCCGTGCCGGCCGCCGCCAGATGTGCATCCGCACGCTCGGGCTCGGCCTGCACCGCGACGGTGCGTTCGCCGAGTACGTCGTGCTGCCGGGCGAGAACGTGTGGGTCCACCATGGCGACGTCGACCCCGAGGTCGGTGCGATCTTCGACCCGTTCGGCAACGCCGTGCACACCGCGCTGGCGTTCTCGGTCATCGGCGAGGACGTGCTCGTGGCCGGCTGCGGCCCGATCGGCCTGATGTCGATCGCGGTCGCGCGCCACGTCGGTGCCCGGTTCATCGTCGCCTCCGACGTCAGCCCGGCCCGCCTCGAACTCGCGATGCAGATGGGGGCGGATGCCACGGTCGACGTGTCGCGCGAGCGGGTGCGCGACGTGCAGTCCCGCCTGGGCATGCGCGAGGGCTTCGACGTCGGATTCGAGATGTCGGGTTCGGCGAAGGCGCTGCCCGAGATGATCGACAACATGAACCACGGCGGGCGGATCGCCCTGCTCGGGTTGCCGAGCGAGCCGTTCGCGATCGACTGGGGCAAGGTCGTCACGCACATGCTCACGCTCAAGGGCATCTACGGGCGCGAGATGTTCGAGACGTGGAACTCGATGAGCGCGATGCTGCAGACGAGCCCCGAACTGCGCGAGCGCGTGGCATCCATCATCAGCGACCGGTACCCGGCGCGCGACTGGCGTGCCGCGTTCGACGCCGCCGCATCCGGCGGGGTCGGCAAGGTCATCCTCGACTGGACGGAGATCTGAGCATGTACGGATCGGTGAAGGAGCAGCTGCGCGCCGAACTCGACGAGATCGAGGCGGCCGGGCTCACCAAGCGCGAGCGCGGCATCCACGGCCCGCAGTCCTCCGAGATCGAGGTCGCCGGGCGCACGGTGCTGAACTTCTGCGCGAACAACTACCTCGGCCTCGCCGACGACCCCCGGATCGTGGCGGCCGCGCATCGCGGCCTCGACGACTGGGGCTACGGCCTCGCGAGCGTGCGATTCATCTGCGGCACCCAGGAGCTCCACCTCGAGCTCGAGCGCGCGGTCTCCGACTTCCTCGGCTACGACGACACGATCCTGTTCTCGTCGTGCTTCGACGCGAACGGCGGCGTCTTCGAGGTGCTGTTCGGGCCCGACGACGCGATCGTCTCCGACGAGCTCAACCACGCGTCGATCATCGACGGCATCCGCCTGTCGAAGGCGCAGCGGTTCCGGTACAGGAACCGCGACCTGGCCGACCTCGAGGCGAAGCTCGTCGAGGCGTCGGGGGCCCGGCGCCGGGTCATCGTGACCGACGGCGTGTTCTCGATGGACGGCTACATCGCACCGCTGCGCGAGATCTGCGACCTCGCCGAGAAGCACGACGCGCTCGTGTTCGTCGACGACTCGCACGCCGTCGGCTTCGTCGGCGAGCACGGGCGCGGCACGCCCGAGTACTGCGGCGTCGAGGGCCGGGTCGACATCACGACCGGCACGTTCGGCAAGGCGCTCGGCGGGGCATCCGGCGGGTACGTCTCTGCGCGACAGGAGATCGTCGACCTGCTGCGCCAGCGGGCGCGGCCCTACCTCTTCTCGAACACGCTCGCGCCCGCGATCGTCGCGGGCACGATCGAGGCGCTGCGGCTCGTCAGCGAGTCGGGCGAGCTGCGCGAGCAGCTGACCGCGAACGCGGCGCTGTTCCGGTCGCTGATGACGGATGCCGGCTTCGACCTGCTGCCCGGCGAGCACCCGATCGTCCCGGTCATGTTCGGCGACGCGGCGCTCACCGCGCGCATCGCGGACGCGCTGCAGGAGCGCGGCGTGTACGTGACCGCGTTCTCGTACCCGGTCGTGCCGAAGGGGAAGGCGCGCATCCGCGTGCAGCTCTCGGCGGCGCACTCGGCCGACGAGATCCGGCGCTGCGTCGCGGCGTTCGCCGAGGCCCGCGACGCGGTGCTCGCGGGCTGAGTCGGGCGGAGTGCCGACGAGAGCCGATGAGGACAGGAGGCGCATGATGCACGACGACCTCGTCGTGACCTCGACGGTCGGGATCGACGCGAGCGCCGAGCGCGTCTGGGCGGTCATCACCGACACGGAGGCGGCGCGCGAGTATCTGTTCGGCGCCCGGTTCGAGGCCGACTGGAGGGTCGGCGGCGCGCTGCGCTGGAGCGGCACGTGGCAGGGCCGGCCGTACGAGGACCACGGGACCGTGCTCGAGATCGACCCGCCGCGCCGGCTGGTGCACACGCACTTCAGCCCGCGGCGGACGAGCGGACTCGAACCCGACGACCACCACACCCTGACCTGGACGATCGAGGGCGAGGCCGACGGGCCGAGCGTGCTCTCGCTCTCGCAGGACAACAACGCGACGCCCGAGTCGGCGGCGCACGCGAAGCGGGTCTGGGACTCGCTCGTGGCGAAGGTCAAGGAGATCGCCGAGCGCGCGTGAGCGCGGTTCGAGCCGGTCGATCCCGCCCCCCGGCCGGCTCGAATCGATTCGAACGTAGGATCGGGGTGTGAACGCCGAACCCGCGCCCACGACCGGGGCCCTGCCCCGCGTCACGCTCGCCGATGTCGCCGCCCACGCCGGTGTCTCCGCGTCGACCGCATCGCTCGCGTTCAGCGGGTCCGGCCCCGTGGCGGATGCCACGAAGGAGCGCGTGCTCGCCGCGGCATCCGCTCTCGGCTACGCCGGCCCCGACCCGCGCGCCCGGTCGCTTCGCCGCGGGCGCTCGGGGATCGTCGGCGTCGTCCTCGAGGAGCGCGTCCGCGCCGCGTTCCTCGACCCGGTGAAGATCCGCATGCTCGACGGACTCGCCGACGGCATCGCACCGCTCGGCGCCGGGCTGCTGCTGTTCACCGACAGCGGCGACCCGGCATCCCCCGTGAACATCGACAACGCGCCCGTCGACGCCGTCGTCCTCATCGGGTGCAGCCCGAAGTTCTTCCGGCAGGTGGATGCGCTGCAGCGCCGTGGCATCCCGATGGTCGCCATCGAGGGTGCGCCAGGCGGCGACATCCCCGAGATCACGATCGACAATCGCGACGCGACCCGGCGCGGAGCCGAGCATCTCCGTAACCTCGGCCACACGGATGTCGCGACGGTGACGCTGCCGTTCGAACCCACCCGTACCCGCGGGCCCCTGACGGCCGAGGTCGAGGCCGCCGCGACCGTCGACACGGCGGTCGAGCGGCTGCGCGGGGCGCGCGACGTCTACCCCGACATCCGGGTCCGGGTCGCCGGGGGGAGCCTGATCGAAGAGGGGCTCGAAGCCGGGCTGGCGCTGCTGGCGGATGCCGCGACCCGACCGACCGCGATCATCGCGCAGAGCGACCTGCTCGCCGCGGGCGTCCTCCGCGCCGCGGACGAACTCGGGATCGCCGTGCCCGGCGAACTCAGCGTCGTCGGGTTCGACGGGATCCACGTCGACGGCCTGCGGCACGACCTCACGACGCTCGCCCAACCGTCGACCGCGAAGGGCCGCGCCGCGGGCGAGACGGTCGTGCGCATGCTCGCGGGCGAACCCGTGACCGACACCGCCTTCGCGAGCGAGCTCCACATCGGCGACACGACGGCGCCCCCGCGAGCCTGACCCGCCGCGCGCGCCCGCGCGCGCCCGCCTGCGGGCTCACTGCGCCCGAGTGGGTGCCATGTGCACCGCTCGGGCGGGGTGAGCGGTGCACTTCGCACCCTCTCGCGCCTCGCCCGTCCCCGGAGCCACCGCCCCCGCGCGCCGGCGCACACGTGGCCGGGAGCGGCGCCTCCGAGCCGGCTGCCGCGCTCGCCGCCTCACCGTTGCCGAGTGGGTGCCATCTGCACCGTTCGGGCGGGCTGAGCGGTGCAGATGGCACCTTCTCGTCACGCGGCGGGGAGGGCGGCGGGGCGGCAGCCGGGGCGGGCGCGACGGGGGCGGCGACGCGCGAAGCGCGCCTCAGGCGGGCGCGCCGGTGACCATCCACGCGCGACCGCGCGCCCGGAGGCCGAGCGTCGCCGCGCGCGCGGCGAGGTACCCGATCGCGAACGCCGCGGTGAGCGCCGCGAGCGCGAGCGTGCCGGAGACCTCGGCGCCGGAGGCATCCGCCCACCAGACGACGCCCAGCGCGAGCGGCACGAACGCGGCCAGGTTCACGAGGCCCGTCCAGGCGAGGTAGCGGGCGTCGCCCGCGCCGATGAGCACGCCGTCGAGCACGAAGACGATGCCGCCGAGCGGTGCCGACAGGCCGAGCACCACGAGCGACGGCGGCAGCAGTTCGGCCACCGAGGGCGACGAGGTGAACACCGCCGGAAGCACCCACGCGGTCGCGACGACGAGCGTGCCGACCACCGCGCCGGCTCCGAACCCCCACTGCAGGCACCGGCGCAGCACCGCCCGCACGGTCTCGACGTCGCCCGAGCCGAGGCTCTTGCCGATGAGCGCCTGCGCGGCGATCGCGAGGGCGTCGAGGGCGAAGCCGAGGGTGAAGTAGATCGTGATCGCGACCTGGTAGGCGGCGAGCTCGTCGCGCCCGAGCGAGGTCGCGGCCCAGGTCGCGAGCAGCAGCGCCGCGCGCAGGCTCGCGGTGCGCAGGAACAGCCAGCCACCGTCGCGGGCGCCGCGCAGCACGCCCGCGTGGTGCGGCCACGCGTTCGCGCCGACGCGTTCGGCGTGCCGTGCGACCACCACGAGGTAGACGATCACCATGCCCCACTGCGCGACGACCGTGCCGATGGCCGACCCCGCGATGCCCCACCCGAGGCCGTAGATGAACAGTGCGTTCAGCGCGATGTTCGACGCGAAGCCGATGCCGGCGACCCACAGCGGCGTGCGCGTGTCCTGCAGGCCGCGGAGCAGCCCGGTCGCGGCGAACACGATGAGCATCGCGGGCAGGCCGATCATCGAGATCGAGAGGTAGACGGATGCCGCGGCCGCGACGCCGGGGTCGGCTCCGAACAGCCCCACGAGCCACGGCGTCGCGATCCACCCGGCGACCGCGAGCAGCACGCCGAGGCCGAGCGAGAGCCACAGCCCGTCGATGCCCGAGGCGACCGCGCCGCGTTCGTCGCCCGCGCCGAGCCGGCGCGCGACGGCGGGCGTCGTCGCGTACGCGAGGAACACCATGAGCCCGACGATCGTCTGCAGCACGGCGCTCGCGAGCCCGAGGCCCGCGAGCGGGGTCGCGCCGAGATGCCCGACCATCGCGGTGTCGGCGAGCAGGAAGAGCGGCTCGGCGACGAGCGCGCCCAGGGCGGGGACGGCCAGGCGCAGGATGTCGCGGTCGACGGCCGAGCGGCCGGCCCGCGCCGAGCGTGGGGTTCGCTCGGTCACGCGTCGACGATCTCCTTGCCGAGCGGCGCCAGCGAGACCGGGATGAGCTTGAAGTTCGCGATGCCGAGCGGGATGCCGATGATCGTGATGCACAGCAGCACGCCGGTGGCCAGGTGCGTGAGCGCGAGCACCCATCCGACGAGGATCACCCAGATCACGTTGCCGATGAAGGACCACGCGCCCGACGTGCGCTTGGAGACGACCTGCCGGCCGAACGGCCAGAGCGCGTAGTTCGCGATGCGGAACGACGCGATGCCCCACGGGATGGTCACGATGAGCACGCACATCACGATGCCGGCGAGCACGTACCCGATCCACAGCCAGATGCCGGCCAGGATAAGCCAGACGATGTTGAGGATCGTGTTCAGCATGGCTCGATCATCGCACCCATCCGCCGGGCGTATGATTCCGCGGTGACCTCACGCGAGTCGGTCCCGGTTCGCCGGACCCACCGCTTCCGCCGCGGCATCCGCCTGCACCCCGCCCAGGCGGTCGTGCTCGGGTTCGCCTCGGCCGTCCTCATCGGCACCCTCCTGCTCTGGTTGCCCGTGATGACGGTCGAACCGGGCGGGACCTCGTTCGTCGACGCGCTGTTCACGGCGACGAGCGCCGTCTGCGTGACGGGCCTGACGTCGGTGGACACCCAGTTGCACTGGAGCCCGCTCGGCCATGTCGTGATCATGGTGCTCATCCAGCTCGGCGGGCTCGGGATCATGATCTTCGCCTCGCTCGTCGGCCTGCTGCTCGCGCGCAAGATGAGCGTCCGGTCGCGCCTGAACACCGCGGCGGAGGCGAAAGCGGTCGGGTACGACGACCTGCGCGGCCTGGTCCGCGGGATCGTCCTGATCTCGTTGGCCATCGAGGCGGCGACGTGGGCGTTCCTGTTCCCGCGCCTGCTGTTCGCCTACGACTACAGCCCGGCGGATGCCGCGTGGCATGCGCTCTTCCATTCGGTCTCGTCGTTCAACAACGCGGGGTTCGCCCTCTACTCGGACAACATGGTGGGCTTCGTCGACGACCCGTTCATCCTGCTGCCCATGTGCGCGGCGATCATCCTCGGCGGGTTGGGGTTCCCGGTCATCATGCAGCTGCGCAAGGAGTTCGCGCGCCCCCTGCACTGGTCGATGAACACCAAGCTCGTGATCTGGGCGACGGTCGTGCTGCTCGTCGGCGGCACCGTGTACCTCGCGATCGCCGAGTGGAGCAACCCCGACACGTTCGGGCCGCTCGCCCCCGGGGCGAAGCTGCTCGCCGCGTTCTTCATGTCGACGCAGACCCGCACCGCGGGGTTCAACTCGGTCGACGTGGGACTCATGCACGACGAGAGCTGGCTCGTGATGGACGTGCTCATGTTCATCGGCGGCGGACCGGCCGGCACCGCGGGCGGCATCAAGGTGACCACGTTCGCGGTGCTGTTCTTCATCGTGGTGACCGAGTTCCGCGGCGAGGGCGCCGTGAACATCTTCGGCAAGCGGCTCTCTCGCGCGGTGCACCGTCAGGCGATCACGGTCGTGCTGACCGCGGTCGGCGCGGTCATGGCCGCGATCATCGTGCTCATGCACATCACGAGGCTCGACCTCGACCGCGTCGCGTTCGAGGCGATCTCCGCGTTCGCCACGGTCGGCCTGTCGACCGGCATCACGCCGGACCTCCCGCCCGCGGCGGAGGTGGTGCTCGTCCTGCTCATGTTCCTGGGCCGCATCGGCCCGCTGACCCTCGGCACGGCGATCGCGCTCCGCGACCGCCGCATCCTGTACGAACTCCCGAAGGAGAGGCCCGCGATTGGCTAGGTTCCCGTTGTTCGGAGGCGCGACGGACACGTCGCGCCGCATCGCCGAGGCCGATTCGGTCGCCGTCATCGGGCTCGGCCGGTTCGGCAGCTCGCTCGCGCTCGAGCTCATGGCCGGCGGCACCGAGGTGCTCGGCATAGATGCGGATGCCGAGATCGTGCAGGCCCTGAACGGCGAGCTCACCCAGGTCGTGCGCGCCGACTCGACGAAGGCCGAGGTGCTCGGGCAGCTCGCCGTCGGCGAGTTCGACCGGGTGGTGGTCGCGATCGGCACGGACATCACGGCGTCGATCCTCACGTGCTCGGTGCTGCTCGGCATGGAGATCCCCGTGATCTGGGCGAAGGCGGTGACCGAGCAGCACGCGGTCATCCTCGAGCAGCTCGGCGTGCACCATGTCATCCGGCCCGAGGCCGAGATGGGCCGCAGGGTCGCCCACCTCGTGCGCGGTGCGGCGCTCGACTACATCGAGATCGAGCGCGGGTACGCGATCGTGAAGACGCCGCCGCCGTCGCGCCTGCACGGGATCCCGCTCGGCCAGTCGGGCCTGCGCAAGGAGCTCGGGGTGACCGTCGCCGCGTTCAAGCGTCCCGGGGAGCAGTGGCGCAACGCCGACGCCGAGACCGTGCTCGGCCCCGACGACGTGGTGCTCGTGGTCGGCCCGACCCGCAAGGCCGAGGGATTCGCCCAGCTTCGCTGACTGCCGCCTAGGCTGTGTGGATGACCGACGCGACGCAGCCCAGCGGCATCATCCTCGACGAGCTCGACCCCGAGGTGCGCCCGCAGGACGACCTGTTCCGGCATGTCAACGGCCGCTGGATCGACCGCACCGAGATCCCCGCGGACAAGGCGAGGTACGGCAGTTTCATCGTCCTCCACGAGGAGGCCGAACAGGCCGTGCTCGACATCCTCCAGGAGTCGAGGGGCGCCGAGCCCGGCACCGAGGCGCGCAAGGTCGGCGACCTGTTCGCCTCGTTCATGAACGAGGAGCGCGCCGAACTGCTCGGGGCGACGCCCATCGCGGGGCAGCTCGTCGAGGCGTCGCTGCCGGGCACGGTGCCGCAACTGCTCGATGCGATCGGCAAGCTCGAACGCCAGGGCGTCTCGGGGTTCGCGCAGCTCTTCGTCTCGAACGATCCGGGCGATCCCGACCGGTACGTCGTCTTCGTCGAGCAGGGCGGCATCGGCCTGCCCGACGAGAGCTACTTCCGCGAGGAGCGCTTCGCACCCATCCGCGAGAAGTACCTCGCGCACCTCGAGCGGATGTTCGGACTCGCGAGGATCGGCGACGCGGCGGCCCGGGCGCAGCGCGTCTTCGACCTCGAGACCGAGATCGCCGCCGCCCACTGGACGAACGTCGAGTCCCGCGACGCCGAGAAGACGTACAACCTGATGCCGTGGGCCGACGTCGTGGCCGCGGCATCCGTCGACCTCGACCGTTGGCGCGACGCGATGGGCGTCGAGGAGGCGACCTTCGCCGAACTGAACGTGCGCCAGCCGAGCTTCGTCGAGGGCGTCGGCGCCCTGTTCACCGACCACCGCCTCGCCGCGTGGCGCGACTGGCTCGCGTGGCAGGTGATCCGCAGTTCGGCCGCGTACCTGTCGAGCGACTTCGTCGAGGCGAACTTCGACTTCTACGGTCGCACGCTCACGGGCGCGCCCGAGCTGCGCGAGCGGTGGCGCCGGGGCGTCTCGTTCGTCGAGGGTGCGATGGGCGAGGCGGTCGGCCGCATCTACGTCGAGCGGCACTTCCCGCCCGCGGCCAAGGATGCGATGGACGAACTCGTCGCCAACCTGGTCGAGGCCTACCGGACCTCGATCACCGGGCTGGACTGGATGGGCGAGCAGACCCGTGCCCGTGCCCTCGACAAGCTCGGGAAGTTCACGCCGAAGATCGGCTATCCGGTCGCGTGGCGCGACTACTCCGCGCTCGAGGTCGACGCGTCCGACCTGCTCGGCAACGTGCGGGCCGCGACCGAGTTCGAGTTCCAGCGCGAGCTCGGCAAGATCGGCGAGCCGATCGACCGCGACGAGTGGTTCATGACCCCGCAGACGATCAACGCGTACTACAACCCGGGCTTCAACGAGATCGTCTTCCCGGCCGCCATCCTGCAGTTCCCGTTCTTCGACGCCGAGCGCGACGCGGCAGCGAACTACGGCGCGATCGGTGCCGTCATCGGGCACGAGATCGGTCACGGGTTCGACGACCAGGGGTCGCGTTTCGACGGCGACGGCCGTCTGTCCGACTGGTGGACCGAGGCCGATCGTGCGGCGTTCGAGGAGCGCACGAAGGTGCTCATCGACCAGTTCGACGTGCTGGTCCCGGCCCAGCTGGCCGACGGTTCGGCAGCGGATGCAGGCGAGGCGGCGGATGCCGGCGGGGTAGCGGATGCCGGCGGCGCAGCGGATGCCGCAGCGGATGCCGGCGAGGCGGCGGATGCCGCGCCCGCCCGCGTCAACGGCGCCCTGACCATCGGCGAGAACATCGGCGATCTCGGCGGTCTCGCGATCGCCTGGAAGGCGTACGTGCTGTCGCTCGACGGGGCGGAGGCACCCGTGATCGACGGACTGACGGGCGCGCAGCGCTTCTTCCTCTCGTGGGCGCAGGCCTGGCAGATGAAGGGGCGCGACGCCGAGGTGGAGCGCCTGCTCGCGATCGATCCGCACTCGCCGAACGAGTTCCGGTGCAACCAGATCGTCCGGAACATCGACGAGTTCTACACTGGGTTCGAGGTCACCGAGGGTGACGCGTTGTGGCTGGACCCGGCCGAGCGCGTGCGCATCTGGTAGTCCTCCACCCGTCCCGTCCGAAACCCCGTCGAGCGCACCGCGATGTCGCGGTGGGGGAGCGCACGACCCGAACACGAAAGCCCCCCGAACCGTGGTCACCTCGCAGGGTTCCGAGCGTCGAGCTCGTCACGCCGGTGGTCGGCGCGGCCGCCATCGCACCGACGAGCCCGCCGAGGACTTCTCGCGCGGCTTCGACGCGCTCGGGGAGCTCGCGCTCGGCGGCGTCCAGGTGTCGGCGAGGGCGACCGACCTCGCGACGGGGCGTGTGCTGTTCTCGGTCGACGACCACGTCGTGATGCCGACCGCGTCGATCGGCAAGGTGCTGCTGCTCGTCGAGGTCGCCTCGCGACTCGGCGATGCGACCCCGGATGCGTTCGCGGTGCTCGACCGGGCACCGCGCGACGCGGTCGGCGACTCGGGGATCTGGCAGCACCTCCAGACGCCCGCGCTCCCGCTCTCCGACCTGGCCGCCATGGTGGGGGCGACGAGCGACAACCTCGCCACGAACGTGCTCATCCGCCACATCGGGCTCGAGGCGGTGCGCTCGCGCACCGAGACGCTGGGGCTGACCCGCACCGCGCTGCTCGACCTCGTCCGCGACCACCGGGGGCCCGACGACGCCCCGCAGCTCTCGATCGGGTCGGCGAAGGAACTGACCTGGTTGTTCGCCTCGCTCGCGCGCGGCGAGATCGTGAGCCCCGAGGTGTCGCAGCGCGTCGTCGGCTGGCTCTCGCTCAACGCCGACCTGTCGATGGTGGCTTCGGCGTTCGGCATGGACCCGCTCGCGCACCGTTCACCCGATCACGGCCTGCTGCTCATGAACAAGACGGGAACGGATGGAGGCGTCCGCAGCGAGGTCGGCGTGCTGCGGGGCCCGCGCGCGAGCGTGGCCTACGCCGTGTCGATGTACTTCGCCGACACCCAGCTGTCGGCCCGTCTCGCGGTGCTCGAGGGCATGCGTCGTGTGGGATCCGACCTGCTCGAGTACGTGCACTGACGCCGAGCGCCGGGTCGTCCGCGCCCCCTACGGAAGCTGCATTGCGGTGTCGCCGAGGGCGACGGTCGCGACGAGCAGGATCAGGGCGGCCGCGGTCACCAGGCCGCCCATCAGGAGCGAGAGCGCGGCTCCGAACAGTGTCGCCTTCGACTCCCGTCGGCGGGTCGCGGGTGTCGGGGTTCCTGAGGTCGTCATGCGGCGCTCCTTCCGGTCGGCGCTCGGCCGGTGCTCGTGGGTCGATCCTCGCAGACACGGGGGCGCCCGCCCGCTGTGAGAATGCCCGGAATGCGGAGTGAGGACGCCGTAGCGCGTCGCGCGCGGCGGCATCCGTCTGCTGTCCTTGTCGGTGGAGGGGAGTAGTCCCCGCAGGATGCGTCGTCATTCCGGGCCCGCGATCGGGCCTCGGCGCATCCGGGCCGCGCGACGTCCACGTTCGCGCGACGCTCGGACGAGACCTCCGGTTGCCGAAGACAACTGGAGGAATCGATGGATGTCCCCCTGTACGCCTGGTTCGCCGTGCTCGTCGCGATCGTGCTCATGCTGGGGATCGACCTGTTCGCCCACCGACGCGCGCACGTGATCGGCGTTCGCGAGGCGCTGGGCTGGTCGATCGTGTGGGTGCTCTCGGGCGTGACGTTCGGCGTCGTCGTCTGGAACGCCTGGGGAGCGGAGTTCGGGCAGCAGTACTTCGCCGGTTACCTCATCGAGAAGTCGCTCGCGGTCGACAACGTCTTCGTGTGGGCGATCATCTTCGCGGCGTTCGCCGTGCCGCGCGAGTACCAGCACCGCGTGCTGTTCCTCGGCGTGCTCGGGGCGCTCGTGTTCCGCGGGATCTTCATCGCGGCCGGCGCGGTGCTGATCGAGAACTTCTCCTGGATCCTCTACCTGTTCGCGGCGTTCCTGATCCTGACGGGCATCCAGATGATCCGCACGAGGAACGAGCACGTGCACCCCGAACGGTCGCGGACCTTGAAGCTGTTCCGGCGGTTCGTTCCGATGACCGACGCGTACCACGGGCAGCGGTTCCTGGTCCGGGTGGGCGGCGTGGTCGTCGCGACACCGCTGCTCGCGGTCCTCGTGCTCGTCGAGGTCACCGACATCGTCTTCGCGGTCGACTCGATCCCTGCGATCTTCGCGGTCACGGCCGAACCGTTCCTCGTGTTCACGGCGAACGCGTTCGCGATCCTCGGCCTGCGTGCGATGTACTTCCTGCTCGCCGACCTGATCCACCGATTCACGTACCTGAAGATCGGGCTCGCCGTGGTGCTGGTCTGGGTCGGGGTGAAGATGGCGCTCCTGGATGTCGTGAAGATCCCCACGACGCTCTCGCTCGCGGTCGTGGCGGCGATCATCGCGATCGCGATCGGCGCCTCCCTCCATGCGACCCGCGGGCAGGGCCGACGGCAGGTCCGGGCCCCGTCCGCAGGGCCGTTCCGGATGGCGACGGCGGAGGAGCTCGCCCTGGCGAGACCGGTGTTCCGCGATCGCGGCCGCGATCGGGACCGCGTTCGGGCTCGCACTGAGCGCTGAGCGCTGAGCGCTGAGGGCGGGCGGGCGGGCGACGCGCCCGCTCGCCCGCCCGCAACGGGCGTCGCGTCAGCGCCGGCGGGCCGGGCTCGGGACGAACTCGCGGCCGTCGGCCCGGTCGAGGCGTGCGCGGAACGCCTCGGCGGTCCCCGGCCACAGCAGGGTGAGCCTGCCGGATCGGTCGTCGACGTACCAGTTGCGGCATCCGCCGGTGAGCCAGGGCGTGGATGCCGCGGCCCGGTCGATCTCCGCGGTGTAGTCGCGTTCGGCGGCCGGATCGACCCTGAGCACTCCGCCGGCGGCATCCCTGCGGGCGAGTGCGCGCGTGGCGTAGTCCGCCTGGGTCTCGATCATCAGCACCGCGGAGTTGTGGCCGAGCGAGGCGTTCGGCCCGTTCAGCACGAACAGGTTCGGGAATCCGCTGACCACGGTGGAGGCGAAGGAGGTCATGCCGGCCGACCAGTGCTCGGCCAGGGTGGTGCCGTGCTCGCCGCGGACCAGCTCGGCGTAGGGCTGGCGACCCGCGCTGAACCCGGTCGCGAGCACGAGCGCGTCGGCGACGAACCTCCGGCCCCGCGCCGACTCGAGGGTGCTGCCGTCTACGCCGGCGAGTGCGGACGGCTCGAGGGTGACCGCGTCGGATGCCACGGCGGGATAGAACTCGTCGGAGAGCAGCACGCGCTTGCAGCCGAAGGCGTAGCGCGGCGTGAGGGCATCCCGCAGGCCCGGGTCGGCGACCTGCGAGTACAGGTGCGATCTCGCGGCGGCCTGCGCGGCGGCGGCCGCCACACGGTCGCCCGACCGTGAGGCGAATCGGGCCTCGCCCTCCGCGTACAGTCCTGCGCGGAGCGCGGCGAGGGCCTCGGGGCGCTCGGCGAGCCGGCGACGCTCGGCATCGGAGTAGGTCCGCGCTCCGCGGGGGACGATCCATGCGGGCGTGCGCTGGAAGAGGGTCACGTGCGCCGCGGTCCTGGCGATCTCGGGCACGAGCTGCACGGCGCTCGCGCCGGTGCCGACCACGGCGATGCGGGCGCCGGCGAGATCTGCCGCGTGGTCCCACCGCGACGAGTGGAACATCGGCCCGGGGAAGGTGCCGAACCCGGGGATCTCGGGGATCGCGGGTTCCGTGAGGCGGCCGCACGCGAGCACCAGGACGTCGGCCTCGATCGGGCCGCTCCTGCCGCCGACCTCCAGGCTCCACCACCCCTCGTCGCGCCACCGCGCCGCGAGCAGCGGCGTCGACAGCAGCAGGTGCTCGCCCAGGTGCTCCCGCGCGGCGACGTCTTCGAGGTAGCGCCGGATCTCGTCGCCCGGCGCGAACACGCCGGACCAGTCGGGGTTCGGGTGCGCAGCGAACCCGTACAGGTGGCTCGGAACGTCGCAGGCGACGCCGGGGTAGGTGTTCTCGCGCCAGGTCCCCCCGACGGATGCCGCACGCTCGAGGACGACGAAGGAGTCGCGCCCCGCCCGTCGGAGCGCCATGGCCATCGCGAGCCCGGCGAAGCCGGCTCCGACGATCGCGACCTCCACGCGCGTCATGGTCGGACCGCCGCGCGCGGAGGCGGGGGCGTGCGGTAGTCGGTGGTGCGCTGGCGGAACGGGCGGAACAGCGCCGCCGCGATCCGCGCGCCCTCCGCGAGCGGGAGCTCCCGTCCGTGCTCGACCCCCGCCTCCGGAAGCACCCGCCCGTCGAGGAGGGTGCCGCCGAGATCGTCTCCGCCGGCACGCAGCAGTTCGCGGGCGACGGTGGTGCCGACGCGGGGCCAGGGAACCTGGATGTGGGGGATGCTTCCGCTGAGCGCGAGGCGCGAGACGGCGACCATCGCTCGGTGCTCGTCGAGCGGTGAACGGTTCGGGACCAGCGGGACCCCGCCGAGCGGTCCGGGCAGGGGGATCGGGACGAACTCGGTGAATCCGCGCGTCGAGTCCTGGATCGAGCGGATGCGACGGAGGTGGGCGATCCGCTCCCGAGCCGTCTCGGCGTGGCCGTAGAAGATCACCGACGTCGAGCGCAGTCCCGCCCGATGGGCGGTCGTGACGGCCTCGACCCAGTCCTCGATCGCGAGATCGTCGGGGGCGACGAGTCGGCGCACGCGCTCGCTCAGGACCTTGACCCCGGTTCCGGGGACGGTGCCGACCCCGGCGTCGCGCAGTGCCTCGATCGCGCCCTCGAGTCCGAGGCCCCCGCGGTCGGCGAGGTCTCGCACATCCTGGGGGCGGTAGGCGTGCACGTGCAGGTCGGGTGCGGCGAGCACGACCGCGCGGACGATGTCGAGGTAGGCGGAGGGGTCCTGGTCGTCGCCGATACGTCCCTGGATGCACAGTTCGGTCGCCCCGAGCTGCCGGGCGTCCGCTGCGATGGCCGCGACGTCGTCGAGGGTGAAGGTTCCGGACTCGCGGGTCGCTGCGGCCCGGAAGCCGCTCGAGGTGAGGTTGCGGTTGGCGACGAGGCTCACCGCTTCGCCGACCGTGTAGCGGCGGACATCGTCCGCGGTGCCGGTCAGCTCGTCGAGGTCCGGGCCGGTCGCCTCGAGCAGCGCCGTCCACTCGGCGTCGTCGAGCGACGTCGGGTCGGCGGCAGCGGTCGCGGCCAGCGACGCGATGGGCCCGGCAGTCCGGGCCGGACTCCGTGCCGGCCGCGCGGAGGTGGACGGCTCGTCGAGCCGGACGGCGTCGGTCGCGTCGGCTCCGGGCGCACCCGGGACGGCGAGCCGCGAGGCGGGATCCGCCAGGGCGGCGACCGGTCCGTGCAGCTCCGCGTCGATCCAGGTGGCCGCGTCGCGCACGTACTCGGGGTGCGCGGTGAGGCGCTCGCGGAGCTCGTAGCCGAGGTCTGCGGTGCGTGCGGCGAGGTCGTCGAGGTGCGGCCACGGGCGCTCGGGGTTGACGTGGTCGGCGGTGAGCGGCGAGACGCCGCCCCAGTCGTCGGCCCCGGCCCGGACGAGCAGGTCGAACTCCGCCGGATCGGAGAGGTTCGGCGGGACCTGGATGCGCATGCCCGGGCCCATGACGAGCCGGGCGACCGCGACGGCCGCGATGTACTCGAGGGTGTCGGCATCCGGTCTGCCCTGCATCGCGGTCCGCGGCTTCGCGCGGAAGTTCTGGACGATGACCTCCTGGATGTGCCCGACGCCGTCGCGGCGGTGGCGGTCGTTCGCGTCCCTGATCGCGACGAGCGATTCGGCGCGGTCGCGCAGCGATTCGCCGATGCCGACGAGGATGCCGGTCGTGAACGGCACGCTCGCGCGCCCGGTCGCCTCGAGCACTTCGAGCCGGACCGCCGGGTCCTTGTCGGGCGAGCCGTGGTGCACGGCGCCCGGTTCCTCGTAGAGCCGCCTCGAGGTGGTCTCGAGCATCATGCCCATCGAGGGTGCGGTCGGACGCAGCGCGCGGATCTCGTCCGCGGTCATCACGCCGGGGTTGAGGTGGGCCAGCATGCCGGTCTCGGTCGTGATCAGCCGCGCGATCGCACCGACGTACTCGATCGTCGACGCGTACCCGTTCGCGTCGAGCCATGCGCGCGCCTCGGGCCAACGTTCCTCGGGGCGGTCGCCGAGGGTCAGCAGCGCCTCCTTGCATCCCATGGCGCGGCCCTGTCGGACGACCGCGAGCACCTGCTCGGGCGACATGTACACGGGCTTGCGCTGCTTGAGCAGTTGGCCCGGGGTGTCGACGAAGACGCAGTAGTGGCACCGGTCGCGGCACAGGGTGGTCAGCGGGACGAAGACCTTGCGGGAGTACGTGATGGTCTTCGCCCGCCCGGCTGCGACGAGCCCGGCGTCGCGCGCGGCGGCGGCGAGTCCGAGCAGGCGTTCGAGTCGTTCGCCCGTCGCCGACAGGAGCTGTTCCGCGTCGTGCACGTCGAGCTGCTCGCCCGCTTCCGCTCGGGCGAACGCGGTGTCGATGCCGGCACCGTCACCGGTCAAAGTGGATTCTGGATCCAGAATACGCATGTCAGATTGTCTCACCGATTCCCGCTTTCCGACCCACCGATTTCCGGAGGCTCCCGTCCCGTTCCGCACCCCGCACGAACGCGTGGCCCTGCCGCGCAGACGCGCTGTTCCGGCTCACGCCGTCGGCTCGTCCCTCGGTGCGGCGTGCAGCGTGCGCACGCCATCGAGCACCGCCAGGTGGGTCTCGCGCGCGCCGAGGATGCGGAAGTGCCCGGCCACGGGCACCCGGATGTTCGTCGCGCCGTCCAGCACGCTTCCGTCGGGGATGTGGGGGTCGAAGTCGCCGAACACCGAGACGATGCGCGCGTTCGCCGAGGTCGCCCGGCCGAGCATCACGATCGTCTCGTCGGTCGGCAGCAGTGCTCGCACGCTCGGATCCAGCACCAGCCCGGCCATGCTCGAACCGCCGAACGGGGTGCAGACGGCGACGAGCCCGAGCAGCCCGGCCGTGGCATCCGCTTCACCGGCGACCAGCACGTGCTTGGCGACCAGTCCGCCCTTGCTGTGCGCGACGACGATGCGCCCCTCGGGCGGCGCCGGGGTCCGGGCGAGGACCCGGCCGAGCCGCCCCGCGGTCGACGCGATGCCGCGGCGGTTCGAGCCGAGGCCGTGGACGACGCGGACCCGATAGCCGGCCTCGTTCAGCGCGTCGCCGATCGGCCTGAGGAACGACCAGTGCTCGTAGATCCCGGGCAGCAGGACGAGCTCGGGCAGGTCGCGGCGGCCCGCGCTCCACGACCTCGGCGGGTTCCAGCCCTCCGCGACGATCGCGAGCTGCCGGAGCCCCGCGTAGAGGTAGTCCAGCGCCCACGAGCCCAGGCGTGCGAGCGCGGACCGGGTCGCCCCGGGCGGGGTCGCCCCGCGTGGGTTCGGCCCGCGTGGGGTCGACCCGCGATCGAATCCGCCTGCACGCGGCATCCGCACCCCCCTTCCGAACTCGATCATGCCCGAGTGGGTGCCATGTGCACCGCCCGCGCCCGGGAACGGTGCAGATGGCACCCACTCGCGGCGCAGCGAGGCGGGGAGGGGGTGGGTGGGCAGGGCTGGGGGGCGGGTGCGCGCGGGGCGCGGCTCAGTCGATGAGACCGGATGCCGCGAGGCGGCGCAGCACCTCCGCGCCCGCCGGCGGGCACCGGTGCGTGTCGGCCGTGCCGACCCAGTGCAGCGCGCCGACCTCGTTCGACGGCACCGGGGCGGCATCCGTCTCGGCGAGGAAGACGTGCATGCGCACGTGCTGACCCTCGCCCTGCCCGTGCGCGAGCTCGCGCACCGTGAACGCCTCGACCAGGCCGGCCGGGTCGAGCACGAGCCCGACCTCCTCGAGCGCCTCGCGCGCGGCGGCCTCCGCGGGCGTCTCGCCCGCGTCGAGCTTCCCGCCCGGCATGTAGTGCACGTCGCGGCCACGCGCGGTCACCATGAGCACCCGCCGATCGCGGACGAGGGCGATCGCGGCGACGTGCAGGTCGGGCAGGGGCATGCCCACCACCGTATCCGGGACCCTCAGGGGTGCTGCTCCGAGGTGAACACGTCGTTCAGCGTCACCGTCTGCAGTCCGCGCTCCTCGAGGATCGACTCCAGGCGCCCGAACACCCGCGTGACCGGGTCGTGGTTCAGGTGGCCGATGACGATGCGGCCCGGGCCGAACCACTCGTCGGCGAGGGCGACGATCTCCTCCGGCCCGAGGGCGCCCGAGTCGCCGAGCGTGCCGTACCAGAGCGTCGGGACCGTGTACCCGACGGCGGCCGCCGCCGCGTCGACGCGCGCGTCGTGCCGGCCGTACGGCGGGCGGAAGTACGGTCGCGCGTCGACCCCGTACACCGACTCGAGGTAGTCGTGGTTGTGCTCGAGCTGCCACTGGATCTCGGCGTCGCTCAGCGTCGTGAGGTCCGGGTGCGACCAGGTGTGGTTCGCGAGCTGGACCTGCCCGCGCTCGACGAGCGGCCGCAGCGCGTCCGCGTGCTCGTCCCAGGCCGGGTAGACGCCGTTCGCGAACATGGTGAGACGGATGCCGCTGGCCGCCGCGAACGCGACGTACGCGCCGACCACCGCCGAGTCGGTGCCGTCGTCGACGGTCCACGCGAGCACGTCGCCGGCGCTCTCCGGCAGGGCGGTCAGCGCGCCCGGCGGCACCGGGACGCGATCGAGTTCGGGGGCCGGGTGCTCGGCGGCGGCATCCGCTTCACCGCGTTCGACCGCCCAGCGGCCGAGGGCCAGCACGCCGACCGCGGCGACGCCGGTGAGGAACACCCGACGTGTGAAGCCCACGATGCCCGCCCCCTCCCGTCGCCGGGAATCCGGCCCACTCCCGCTGTTGTACCGCGCTCGGCGGCCGGCGTCGGGCCGTCGCGTCCGCGCGGCGCGAAGCCGAGGCATCCGTCGCCCCGCGCATTTCGTAGGATGGAGAGCGACTTCGCGGGCGACTGGCCCGACGACTCCCCTCTTCCAGGACCATTGGAGCCACCGTGGCCGCACCCAGCCGTCTCGAATCCGTCATCACCCTCGCCCAGCACCGGGGCTTCGTCTTCCAGGCCGGTGAGATCTACGGCGGATCCCGGTCGGCCTGGGACTACGGCCCCCTCGGCGTCGAGCTGAAGGAGAACATCAAGCGCCAGTGGTGGCGCTCGATGGTGCAGGGCCGCGACGACGTCGTCGGCCTCGACTCCAGCGTCATCCTGCCCCGGCAGGTGTGGGAGGCCTCCGGTCACGTCGAGGTGTTCTCCGACCCGCTCGTCGAATGCCTGCAGTGCCACAAGCGGTTCCGCGAGGACCACCTCATCGAGGCGTACGAGGCCAAGAAGGGCCGCGCGCCCGAGAACGGCCTCGGCGACATCGTGTGCAGCAACTGCGGCACGCGCGGCCAGTGGACCGAGCCGCGCGAGTTCTCGGGCCTGCTGAAGACCTTCCTCGGCCCCGTCGACGACGCGGCCGGCATGCACTACCTGCGCCCCGAGACCGCGCAGGGCATCTTCGTGAACTTCGGCAACGTGCTGCAGGCGGCGCGCATGAAGCCGCCGTTCGGCATCGGCCAGATCGGCAAGTCGTTCCGCAACGAGATCACGCCCGGCAACTTCATCTTCCGCACGCGCGAGTTCGAGCAGATGGAGATGGAGTTCTTCGTCGAGCCCGGAACCGATGAAGAGTGGCACCAGTACTGGATCGACACCCGATTCCAGTGGTACGTCGACCTCGGCATCGACCCCGAGAACCTGCGCCTGTTCGAGCACCCGAAGGACAAGCTCAGCCACTACTCCAAGCGCACCGTCGACGTCGAGTACCGCTTCGGCTTCACCGGCGGTGAGTGGGGCGAGCTCGAGGGCGTCGCGAACCGCACCGACTTCGACCTGTCGACCCACGCCGAGCACTCCGGCAAGGAGCTGTCGTACTTCGACCAGCAGAAGAACGAGCGCTGGACCCCGTACGTCATCGAACCCGCGGCAGGCCTGACCCGCTCGCTCATGGCGTTCCTCGTCGACGCATACCACGTGGAGGAGGTGCCGAACGCGAAGGGCGGCGTCGACACCCGCACGGTCCTGAAGCTCGACCCGCGCCTCGCGCCGGTCAAGGCGGCCGTGCTGCCGCTCTCGCGCAACGAGAAGCTCTCGCCGCTCGCGCGCGAGGTCGCCGCGACGCTCCGGAAGCACTGGAACGTCGACTTCGACGACGCCGGCGCGATCGGTCGCCGCTACCGCCGACAGGACGAGATCGGCACGCCGTTCTGCGTCACCGTCGACTTCGACTCGCTCGACGACGACGCCGTGACGGTGCGCGACCGCGACAGCATGGGCCAGCAGCGCGTGCCGCTCGCCGAGCTCGAGGGGTACCTGGCCTCGCGCCTCGTCGGCGCCTGAGCGCTGCGGCCTGCCCCCCGCTGCCCCCCGCTGCCCCCCGCTGCGCCGAGTGTCCAGAAGGTGCCGCCTCGATCGCCTCGAAGCGACATCCGCTGGACACTCGGTGCATGGGCTCGGCGGGTGGGGGGCGCGTGGGAGGGAGCTGGGTGTCAGGGTTCCGTAATGCGGTGGCCGGGCGGGGGGCCGATCCAGGACGTACCGTGGAGGGAACGGGCCGAGGTCGCCCGTGGAACGAGGAAGCCGCCATGCCCGAACGCCCCGCCCGCCCGCTCGCAGCGTCGGTGCTGCTCATCGCCGCGCTCGCGCTGACCGGCTGCGCCACGCAGGCGACGGATGCCTCCGGCGCGAGCGCCGACCCTGCACCCACGACGGAGCAGACGCCCGAGCCCACGACCGACGCGAGCGATGAGCCGGCGGCGTCCGAGGACGCGGCCGACGCCCCCGCCGAGGGCGCATACCTCGACTACACCGACGGCGCCATCGAGGCGACCGCGGGCCCCAAGGCGCTCTTCTTCCACGCGTCCTGGTGCCCGAAGTGCCGTGCGCTCGACGAGGACCTGAAGGCGCAGGGCGCCCCCGACGGGCTGACCGTCTTCAAGGTCGACTACGACTCGCGCACCGACCTGCGGCAGGAGTACGGCGTGACGCTGCAGACGACGATCGTGTTCGTCGACGACGCGGGCGAGATGATCTCGAGCACCGTGCTCTACGACGACCCGTCGGTCGAATCGCTCGTCGACGCGATGCCGTGAGGCCGGGGACCGCCCGGTGAACGCTTCGTTGACCCTCGCGCTCGCCGCGGGCGTGCTGACCGTCGCCGCTCCGTGCGTGCTGCCGCTGCTGCCGGTCGTCGTCGGCGGCGCGATCGTGCGAGACGGCGACACGCGGCGCGCACGGTGGCGCCCGTTCGTGATCGCGGGCTCGCTCGCGGCATCCGTCGTCGTGTTCACGCTCCTGCTCAAGGCGACCACCGCCCTGCTCGGCGTCCCGCCGCAGGTGTGGCAGGTGGTCGCGGGCGCGATCGTGATCCTGCTCGGCGTCGACCTGCTCTTCCCGCGGCTGTGGGACCGCGTCTCGACGGGACTCGGGTTGCAGGCGCGCAGCGGCGCGATGCTCGACGCGTCGGTGCGGCGGCAGAGCGTCGGCGGCGACATCCTGACCGGTGCGGCCCTCGGGCCGGTGTTCTCGAGTTGCAGCCCGACCTATGCGCTCATCGTCGCGGCCGTGCTCCCGGTGTCGTTCGCCGAGGGCGTCGCGTACGTCGTCGCCTACGCCGTCGGCCTGGCGGGGATGCTGCTGCTCATCGCGCTGCTCGGTCGCAGCCTGGTGCGCCGGCTCGGCTGGCTCGCGAATCCCGACGGCTGGTTCCGCCGCGTCGTCGGCGGCATCTTCATCGTGGTCGGGATCGTCGTCGTCACCGGGTTCGACAAGACGCTCCAGACGTGGATCCTCGACGCCGGGCTGTACGATCCGATCGCACGCCTGGAAGAGGTGATCGGTGGCGGCTGACGCGGACCTGCTGCTCGACGGGCGACTCGTGCTGCTCGTCGATGACGACCCGACCGTGCTCGAGGTGTGCCGGGCCTACCTCGAGTCGGCCGGCCTGCGCGTGCAGGAGGCCGCCGATGCGTTCGTCGCCCTCGACCGGATCGCCGCCGAGCGGCCCGACCTCGTCGTGCTCGACCGCATGCTGCCCGGCATCGACGGCATCGAGGTGTGCCGGCGCATCCGGGCCGCGTCGCAGGTGCCGATCATCATGCTCACCGCGCTCGGCGGCGAGGACGACCGCATCGCGGGGCTCGAGGCCGGCGTCGACGACTACCTCGCGAAGCCGTTCTCGCCGCGCGAGCTGACGCTGCGGGTGCAGACCGTGCTGCGCCGGGCGCTCGCCGTCGAGGCCGCCGGTCTCGCTCCGGCCGGCTCCGAGCGTGCCGTGGTCGTCCGTGGGCCGCTGCGGATCGACACGGCGGCCCGCACCGTCGAGCTCGACGGCCGTTCGCTCGCGCTGACCCAGCGCGAGTTCGAGCTGCTCGCGTTCCTCGCGCGCCGCCCAGGCACGGTCTTCTCGCGAGAGGACCTCCTCGCGGCGGTGTGGGGGTGGACGCACGGCGACCCCTCGACGGTCACCGTGCACGTGCGTCGGCTGCGGGAGAAGATCGAGACGGATGCCGCGAACCCGCGCCTGCTCGTCACGGTGTGGGGGTACGGCTACCGCTTCGACGACCCGGGGGCGACGCCGTGACCGGAACCGACCTGGTCCTCGTGATCGCGGTTTCGGCGGGGATCGCCGCGATCGTCGGGCTCGCCGCGTGGCTGCTGCTGCGCCGCTTCGCGTGGGCGCCGATCGTGGTGCACCTCGTGACGGTCGTCGTCGCGGCGGTGGCATCCGTCGTCGGCGGCGTGCTCGTCGCGACCCAGGCGATGTACCTCTCCGATCACGACGCGCAGATCGCCCTCGTGATCGCGGTGACCAGCGGCGCGGTCGCGATCCTCACCGCGTCGATCCTCGGTGCCGAGATCGCGCGCGCGGCGCGCGTGCTGCGTTCGGCCGCGGAGGACCTGGGCCGGGGCGTTCCGGTCGTGCGGCGTCCGCTGCCGATCGGCGAGTTCCGGGCCGTGCTCGACGAGCTCGCGGCATCCGATGTCCGGATCCGGACGGCACGCGAGGAGCTCGAACGCCAGGAGCAGGCCCGGCGCGAGCTGGTGACGCGCGTCGCGCACGACCTGCGGGTTCCGCTGGCCGGCATCCGTGCCCAGGCGGAGGCGCTGCAGGACGGGCTGGCGCCCGACCCGGATCGCTACCTCGAGCGCATCGCGGCGCAGGTCGATCGGCTCGACGCGCTCGTCGCCGACCTGTTCGCGGTGTCGCAGATCGATGCCGGGACCCTGCGGTTGCGCACCGAGCGCGTCTCGATGGCGGATGTCGCGAGCGACGCCGTCTCGGAGCTCAGGGGCCTCGCGGGGGGCGCCGGGGTGTCGCTGGAGTTCACCGCGTCGGCCGCGGGCACGGTCGACGGCGACGCGGTGCAGCTCGGTCGGGTCGTGACGAACCTGCTCGCGAACGCGATGCAGCACACGCCGGCGGGCGGCCGTATCGCGGTCGCGGTCGCCGAGGACGACGGCAGGGTGCGGCTCGAGGTGGTCGACGGCGGGCCGGGGTTCGCCGTCGATGATCTTCCGCACGCGTTCGAGGCGGGCTGGCGCGGCTCGGATGCGCGCTCGCCGCACCGGCTCGACGTGACCGGCGGCGCGGGCCTGGGCCTCGCGATCGTGCGCGGCATCGCGCGCGCGCACTCGGGCGATGCGACGGTCGCGAACGCTGCGGGGGGCGGTGCCCTGGTGACGGTGATCCTCCCCGCCGCCGGCTGACCCGCCCTGCCGCACGGTTGCCGGCGGGCGGGGCGGCTGGGATCATGGCGCGGGAACGCAGGTCCGAG
Organism: Agromyces marinus; assembly: GCF_021442325.1. Taxonomy (NCBI): domain Bacteria; kingdom Bacillati; phylum Actinomycetota; class Actinomycetes; order Micrococcales; family Microbacteriaceae; genus Agromyces; species Agromyces marinus. The sequence continues at coordinate 149,574 of NZ_CP087879.1, forward strand.
CGACGCCATGGGGGCAGCATGTCGAACGATTCCGGAACGTACCCGCCCGAGGGGCCGACCGAGGAGATCCCGCCCGCGCAGGGCGAGGAGGAGCGCGAGCCGGCCCGTCGCAGTCGCGCGGCCGTCTGGGGCCTGGTCCTCGGCATCGTCGCCGTGGTGCTCGCGCTCGTCGGCATCCTCTTCGCGACCGGGGTGCTCGGCGGCGACGCGGAGCCGGCGGCGACCTCGTCGCCGTCCGAGATCGCGTCGGCGACCCCGTCGCCGAGTCCGGAGGACACGCCGACCGAGGCGCCCGCCGAGAGCGTCGGGGCCTGGGCGGACGACACGTGGGGCACGTTCACGACGGTTTCGCAGAACGGCAGCGGCGACGCCGTCGTCGAGCTGCCCGATGGCGTGACGGGCGGGATCGTCACGGCGAGGTTCGACGGCGATGACGACGCGGCGTTCACGCTGACCCTCCTCGACGCCTCGAACGCGCCGTCCGGCGACCCGCTCGTCGACGCGACCGACGACTACGAGGGCACGACGGCGTGGGGCGTGGCGGATGCCTCGTCGGCTCGCGGCGTGCAGGTGACGGCGACCGGCCCGTGGACGCTGTCGATCGAGCCGATGTCGGCCGCCGCCGAACTGCCGAACGCCGCGAACGGCGAGGACGACGCCGTCTACCTCCACGGCGGGGGCGCGGCGACGCTCGCGGCGACCCACACCGGCGACGACGCGGAGGACCGGTTCGTCGTCGCCCAGCAGGCGGGACGGGCGTTCGGCGGGGCGGCGCTCATCGACGTGACGGGTGCCTACGACGGCAGCGTGCCGCTCGCGGCCGGGCCGTCGGTCGTGACGGTCCGCGCGACGGAGGATTGGACGCTCTCGGTCGGCTAGGGGTGTTCCTGCGCCGTGGAGGGCCTGTTCGCCGTGGAGGGCCTGTTCGTCGTGGAGGGCTCGTTTCGGTGACCGGCCGTTACTTCGGTCGCGTCACTCCGCAGTTCGGTGGGAGCACGAGGGTGCATTCGGAACTCTGGATGGGAGGGGTGCCCGGTGCCGTGAAGTGAGCGACGACCGGCGGTGGGTCGTTCGGGTCGGGCGGCGTGGGTGTGTTCCCCCATGGGACGGTGATCGATCCGGCGATGTCGGCGACGTTCCCGCTGTTGCCGTTGCTGCCGGCGTTCAGGATCACGGTGACGGATTCGCCTGGAGCGAGCGTTGCCGGGAAGCCGACGACGACTCCGGTGAGCGAATCGACCGCGGCCTGGAAGAACAGGTCGATGTCGGCGCTGTCGTCCGTGACCACGATCTGATACTCCGGCTGGTTGTAGAGGTAGATCGTGTCGGGCGTCGAGTTGGTGACGGTGACCTCGAAGGCGTACCCCTTCGTGAACACGCCGGAGCACGACGCGCCGGGCAGTTTGCAGGCGCCGCCGATCGAGATCACGGGTGCGTCGATCGATGCCGCGAATGCCGGCACGGGGGCCGACATCAGCAGCACGGGGACGGACCACGCCACGCCTCGTGCGACCGCGCGCCGGGTCGGCCCGCGTTTGGACTCGTCTGTCGATGATGAATGCTCCATGCCGCGCCTTCCGTAGGCCGCGCAGGTTCGGGATGCGCGGTGGGCGTTCGCGGGGGAGGCTCGACCCGATGGTAACCCGGATCGCCGGTTTCGGGTTGGAATGAACGGCGTCGCCGTCGGCGACGAGTCGGCGCATCGCGGCGCGCGCCTCGGTGTGCTCGCGTGCCGCTTCGCGCTTCCGCTCGGGCCACGGGATGTAGCGCAGCACCTCGGGCAGGCGCTGGTACTCCCACACGTCGTCGGCGTCGTGGGCCGAGAGCGGGCGCAGCGTCATCCGCGCCGTGGCGAACGGGCGGTGTTCGATCTCGGCGACGTCGAACGGCAGGCGGAGTGCGGGTGGGCCGGCGTCCCCGGCCTCGTCGGGCCGGGCGTGGGGGGTGGAGGGCATCGAGGGCAGCGTACTCCGACCTCGGGCGACGGATGCCGCGCGGCCGGCGACGGATGCCGATGCGGGGGCGGATAATCGTTGGATGCCGAAGATCAGCGCCCCGACCGTTGCGGAGCACCGCGCCGCGCAGCGTACCGCGCTGCTGCTCGCGACGCGCGAGCTGCTCGAGACCGAGGGCCTCGCGGCGGCGACCCCTGCCGCGGTGACGGGGCGTGCGGGGCTCTCGCGGTCCTCGTTCTACGAGTACTTCGCCTCCCGTGACGACCTGCTCGTCGCCGTGGCCCTGCAGGTCTTCGACGAGTGGAACGCGGAACTCGATGATGCGCTCGCGGCGGCGGAGCCCGGGATGCCGCGGTTGCGCGCCTACGTCACCACTGCGCTCGCGATGACCGCCGACGGGCACCACCGCCTGGCGACGGTGCTCCGCGAGGCCGACCTCTCGCCCACGAGCCGTGAGGACATGATGGCCGTGCACGATCGGCTCACCTCGCCGCTCGTCCACGTGCTCGAGGATCTCGGCGTCGACGATCCGCGGGTGGTCGGCGCGCTCGTGCAGGGCGCCCTCGGCTCGGCGATGCTGCTCGTGTCGCACGGCGTGCCCGTGGAGCCCACCGCGGCCGGGTTGATCTCGATGCTCGAGCACGGCGTCGGGGCTTCCGCCTGAATTCGGAGCATCGAGCCTTTCCTGACATACTGTCAGTATGTTGCCGACGGGCCGTCGGCATCCCCTGAACGGAGCTCGATGGAAATCCTCAAGAACGTCATCCTCGCCGTGCACATCATCGGCGTCGCGAGCCTGCTGGGCGGCATCCTCGTCCAGCTCACCGCGCAACGCTCGGGTGCCGCGCGCATCATCCCCGCCATCGTCCACGGTGCGTGGACGATGCTCGTGACCGGCGTCATCCTCGTCGGCATGCAGTACCCGCTCGGTCGCGAGCCCGACAACCTGAAGATCACGGTCAAGCTGCTGATCCTGGTCGGGATCATCGTGATCGTGCTCGTGAACCGCAAGCGCGAGACGCTCGCGCGATGGGTCCTGCCGACCCTCGCGGTGCTGACCACCGCCAACGTCGTCATCGCGACGGTGTGGCGGCAGTACGCGTAGCCGACGGTCTCACGTCGCGACGACGGGCTCGGCCGCTCCGGCCGGGCCCGTCGTCACGTCTGCAGCCGGCCCCGACCGCGCGAGGGTCGCCGACGGTGCCCGACGGGCCGTCGGCCCGACGGTCTGTCAGCGCGCGTCGGCTGCGGGCCGAGCGTCGTCGGCGCGGCCGACCTCTGCGACGGCGGATGCCTCGGCCCCGGCGTCGTGCCGGATGCCGAAGATCGCATCGAGCCCGTCGAGCCACGCCTGCTGCTCGCCGTTGCGCGCGTACTCGCGCGACCGGACCATGGGCGTGTGCAGCAGCACTCCCGCCATGTGGCGCAGCGCCGCCTCGGTGCGCCCGTCGTCGTCCCCGCGCGAGCGGGCGCGGTCGATCTCGGCGTCGAGCACGTCGAAGACGTGGCGCCGCAGCGCGACGACGGCGGGCGCGAGATCGAGCTCCTCGCCCACGGTGCCGAAGTTGCGGGCCGCGCGGTCGACGATCGCGCGTGCCGCGTCGGTCGCCCCGAACTCCTCGAGCGGGGCGTGGATCTTGATGGTCTCGAGGTCGAGCAGCTCGATGCCGTCGACCTCGGCGACGTCGGGGTCGACGTTGCGGGGCAGGCCCAGGTCGACGATGAGCTGGCGCGGCGCCGCATCGGGAACGGGGCGGGTGCCGGGCAGGAGGGCGATCGGCTGGGGGGCGTCGGCGACGCGGCGCTCGGCGCGCCCGATCTCGAGCAGGGCGCGGTCGACGACGTGGTGGTCGGCGGTCGTGCACGTCACGACGAGGTCGGCGCCGGCAGCAGCGGCCGCATACCCGGAGTGCTCCACGGCGGCGATGCCGTGGCTGGCGGCGAAGCGCGTCGCGCGCCCGGACGGGGAGTGCACGGTCACGTCGACGACGCCGCGGTCGCGGAGCGCGGCGAGCGACGCACCGGCGAAGCGGCCGGTCCCGACGAGCAGCACGCGCACCTTCGACCAGTCCTGGACGCGGCTCTCGGCGAGATCGAGCGCCAGGCGCACGAGCGAACGCCCCTCGGCGCCGATCCCCGTGCGGTTCTTCACCTTGCGCGAGGTCTGCGAGGCCCGCTGGAACAGCCGCTCGAGCTCGGGCGTGGTCGTGCCCTCGGCGCGCGCGCGTTCGAGCGAGCGTCGCACCTGACCGGCGATCTCGCCCTCGCCGACGACGACCGATTCGAGCCCCGCCGCGACCGAGAACAGGTGGCCGGCGACGGCGTTGCCGTGCACGAAGCCGAAGGTCGACCGCAGCTCGTCGGGGGCGAGCCCTGCGACCTCGCCGACCGCGCGGATCGCGTCGTGCACCGGCCCGACGGGCGACTCGCCCTCGGGGATGTCGAGGTCGAGGTAGGCCTCGAAGCGGTTGCAGGTCGCGACGACGACCGCGCCGCGGACGGCCTTCTGGGCGCCCGCGAGCCGCGGAACGGCGTGTTCGGCGGTCGCCGAGAGCCGTTCGAGCATGTCGAAGCCGGCGTTCTTGTGGCTCGCGGTCAGGCAGATGAGCACCGGACGATTCTACCCGGGGTCGAAACCGCTCCTGACCGGCCGGGTCGCGGTTCGTCCGGGTGGGCGCCCGCTCGGTGCGCTTGGCGTGAGGTCAGGCGGCCGGGCGGTCCGACCTGATGATCGGGATCGCGCCGGTGACCGGGGGCACTTCCAGTCCCTCGGCGGCGAGGGCGACTCGGTGCCTCGCCTTCCAGGCGCGCACCACCGCATAGAACGGCGCATCGGTCAGCGCGTACCGGCCGGGGCGCTGGTCGCGCAGCATCATCGGCAGTTCGACGCTCGCCCCGTCGCGTCGGATCCGGACCACCGCCACGGGAACGCTCGTGCTGCCGGCCACGGTCGAGTCCGCGCGGATGTTGCGCACCTCGCGCCAGGGGAACGCCGCGACGCGGCGGGGGCGTCGCCCGCCGCTCCAGAACCCGATGCCGGCGTCGTCGGCGACGATCGTGAATCGCGCGGGCAGCTCCGGTCTCCGGCCGCCCGGTCGCGTGAGCTCCTCGAGTCGGGCGACGAGTTCGCGATTGCGGATGCCGCAGCTCACGTCGCCCGACCGCACCGCCTCGAGCGCACGCCGACGTGCACGGGCGCGCGACGCGGCGATGCCGCGCACCGTCGCCGAGGCGAACAGGACGACGCCGGCGATCGCGGCGAGGCCCAGGGCGACGGGTGCGCCTTCGACCTCAGGGAGCGTCGTGACGAGACCCTCGACGCGGGTCCGGCCGACGAGCAGCGCGGTGATGAGCAGTGCGGCGCCGAGGGCGACCGTGACGATGAGGGCCGTGCGGTGCCGAGTTGCGTGACTGGTCACGTTGGTTCTCCGTTGGGGGCCGGAGGCGCGCCGTCGCACGGGGGCGGGACGCGTCGTCGTGGGGACGCACGACGCGACCGACCATACTGCCGCGGCTGCACCGCCGCCAGCCCCAGTTCTCCACGCGTGCAACGACAGTCCGCATCAGCCCGCGCCCAGTGTCGATGGGGGAGGATGTCACGGTGATCCTCTCCCCGCAGCATCCGCTCGCCGCCGGCCTCACGCACGACTCCCGCCTCGTCCGCGCCACGCGCGGCGTGCGCAGCGACACCCTGCCCGTCTGGTTCATGCGCCAGGCCGGACGCTCACTGCCCGAGTACCGCGAACTGCGCGTCGGGACGCGCATGCTCGACGCGTGCCTCGACCCGGCCATGGCCGCCGAGATCACGCTGCAGCCGGTCCGCCGTCACGGCGTCGACGCCGGCATCTTCTTCAGCGACATCGTCGTGCCGCTGAAGCTCGTCGGCGTCGACGTCGAGATCCAGCCCGGGCGCGGCCCGGTGTTCGGCCGGGCGTACGGCGACGCCGCGGCCGTCGCCGAGCTCACCGCCATCGACCCGGCGCGCCTCGACGAGGCATCCGCCCCCATCGCCGACGCCGTCGCGCGCACCGTCGCCGAGCTCGCGACGATCACGGCCCCGGGGGCCGCGACGACGACGCCGCTCATCGGGTTCGCGGGCGCGCCGTTCACGCTCGCGGCCTACCTCGCGGAGGGCGGGCCGTCGAAGGACCACCTCGCGGCCCGCACCCTCATGCACGCCGACCCGGGCGCGTGGCGCGCCCTCATGGAGTGGACGGCCGAGCTGACCGGCCGGTTCCTGCGCACCCAGGTGGTCGCGGGCGCGTCGGCCGCGCAGCTGTTCGACTCGTGGGCGGGCGGGCTCTCGCTCGCCGACTACGAGCGGCACGTCGCACCGGCGTCGGCCGCCGCGCTGGCCCACGTGCACGACCTGGCCTACGAGACGACGGATGCCGCCGGCGGAGCCGCCACCCACGCGGTCCCGGTCATCCACTTCGGCGTCGGCACGGGCGAGCTGCTCGGCGCGATGGGAGCCATCGGGGTCGACGTCGTCGGCGTCGACTACCGGGTGCCGCTCGACGTCGCGGCGCAGCGGGTCGGCGAGGGCGTGCCGCTGCAGGGCAACCTCGACCCGGCGCTGCTCGCGGCGCCGAGGCCCGCGCTCGAAGCCGCGGTGCGCGACGTCGTCGAACGCGGACGGACCGCGCCCGCCCACATCTTCAACCTCGGACACGGGGTGCCGCCCGAGACCGACCCGGCCGCGCTGACCCGCGTCGTCGAACTCGTCCACGAGATCGGCCGGTGAGCGAGCACAGCGGGTCGGTCGGCACGCCCGACGGGTCGCCCGATGCCGTGTCGGAGGCGCTCGAGGTCGAGCGTCGGACGACCGACGTCGTGGTCGTCGGCGGCGGAGCCGCTGGCCTCGTCGCGGCGCTCGAGTGCGCACGCCTGGGCCTCGGTGTCGTCGTGCTCGAACAGGGTGATCGCACCGGCGGCTGCGTGGGGCGCATCGAGCTCGACGGCCTGACGCTCGACTCGGGGGCCGAATCGTTCGCGACCCGGAACGGTTCGGTCGCGGCGCTCGTCGAACGACTCGGGCTCTCGGACGAGGTCGTGCCGCCGAACCCGGCCGGCGCGTGGCTCGTGTGGGGCGACCGCGGCTCGCGCCGCGCCGCGCCGCTCCCGCGGACGGGCGTGCTCGGCATCCCCGCGAACCCGCTCGGCGAGGACGTCCGCGCCATCATCGGGTGGCGCGGTGCGTGGCGCGCCTGGCGCGACCGGATCACGCCCATCCTGAAGATCGGCCGCGCCGAGCGCCTCGGGCCGCTCGTGCGCCAGCGCATGGGCGACGCGGTCCTCGACCGGCTCGTCACGCCCATCTCGGCGGGGGTGTACTCGACCGATCCCGAGGATCTGGACATCGACGTCGTCGCACCGGGGCTCAACGAGGCGATGACCCGTGCCGGCTCGCTCTCGGGCGGTGTCGCCCAGCTCGTCTCGGAGCGTCGTGCGGGAAGCGCGGTCCTGGGACTGCGCGGTGGCATGCACACGCTCGTCGACGCGCTGCTCGCGGAGCTCGCGCGGTTCGGCGTCGAGGTGATGACGGGCGTGCGGGCCACCGCGCTGGAACCGGTGGCGCCCAGGGCTGCGGACGCGCACGTCGTCGAGCGTGCCTGGCACGTCGACGGGGAGCGGATACCGGAGGCGGACGCCGAAGCAGGCGGCGCGCCCCGGCCCGTCGCGGTCGACGCGCGCTTCGCGATCCTCGCGACCCCGGCGCACGTGTCGCGGCACCTGCTCGAGGGCGTCGCCCCGGAGGACGTGCTGGCCGAGGAATGGCCGGCTGCGGCATCCGTCGAACTCGTGACGCTCGTCCTCGACGCGCCCGGACTCGACGCCTTCCCGCGGGGCACGGGCGTGCTCGTCGCGCCCGGCACGCCCGGGGTCGACGCGAAGGCGCTCACGCACTCCAGCGCCAAGTGGCCGTGGCTCGCCGACGCCGCGCCCGGCCGTCACGTCGTGCGCCTGTCGTACGGTCGCGCAGGAGGCGTGAACCCGCTCCACGACCTCGACGACGACGCGGTGACCGCGCTCGCCCTGCGCGACGCCTCGGCGCTGCTCGGCGTCGAGCTCGACCGGAGCCGCCTGCGCGCATCCGGGCGCTCGGCATGGCGCGACGCGCTGTCGCAGGCGACCGTCGGCCAGCGCGACCGGGTCGGGCGGCTCGAGCGCGCGATCGAGGAGCGCGACGGCCTCGAACTCGCGGGATCGTGGGTCGCCGGCACGGGCCTCGCGTCGGTCGTGCCGCATGCCATCGACTCCGCCGACCGGATCCGCCGCCTCGCGCTGCGGATCGCCGAGGAAGCATAGCCGGAACGGCATACGATGCACGGCCACGCCCGGCAACCCCCTTGCGCCGTGGGAGCCGGGGTCTACGCTGGAGTGACGCTGTCGCAACTTCAACCGCAGCGGGGGATGGGGTGCACATGAAGGGCAAGATCCTCTTCGTCGTCGGTCTCGGCGTCGGGTACGTGCTCGGAACGCGGGCCGGGCGGGAACGCTACGAGCAGATCCGCAAGGCCGCCGAGGGCGTCTGGAACCAGCCGACGGTGCAAGACGGGGTCGAGACCGTGAAGGTCTTCGCGATGTCCCGCGTCGGCGACGCGAGCGACGCCGTGCTCGATGCCGCCAAGAAGCTCGTCCGGCAGATGTCGGGCGGCGAGGGGTCCGGGGCGGATGCCGGAGCCTCGCGATCCACGTCCGGGTCGGGATCCGGCTCGAAGTCCGGATCGAGCACCGGCTCGACCTCGAAGTCGACCGCGAAGTCGACCGGGTCGAAGTCGGGCGGCACGAAGTCGGCGACGTCGCGCTCGGGTTCGTCCGGTTCGTCCGGTTCGTCCGGGTCGTCCGGGTCGTCCGGTCGCAAGTCCGGCTCCACCGGCTCGAAGTCCACCGGCTCGAAGTCCGCCGAGTCGTCGTCCTCCGAGTCGTCGAACTCGTCCTCGTCCTGACCGACCTCTCGGAGGTGATCCCCCGATGACCGCACCATCCAACGACGAACGCTCGCTGTTCACGCTGCTCGGCGAGCTGCCCGACCAGATCTCCACGCTCGTCAAGGCCGAGATCGACCAGGTCAAGGCAGAGCTCAGCTACAAGGCGAAGCACTTCGGAATCGGCAGCGGCCTCGTCGTCGCCGCCGCATTCGTCGGGATCTTCCTGCTCGGCACGCTCATCACCACCGCGATCCTGGCGCTCGCGCTGGTGATGCCCGCCTGGGCTGCCGCGCTGACCGTCTCCGGCATCCTGCTGCTCATCATCGCGATCCTCGTCGGCATCGCACTCGTCAACTTCCGCCGGGGCAGCGAACCGCTCGAATCGATCGAGAGCGTGCGCAAGGACATCGACGCGATCACGGGAAGGGGCGAGTATGGCGGCCGCAACTGACGCCCGGCTCGACAAGGCCCAGCAGCGCAACCTCTCGCGCCTGCAGGCCCACGACAACACCAGGTTCGCGCGCGACCAGCTCGCCGGAACGCTGAGCGCACTCGAAGAGAAGCTCAACGTGCCCAAGCGGGTGGCCAGGGCCAGCGGCCGGGCGAAGCGACGGATCCGGCGGTTCGCCGACGAGCAGCCGGGAGCGGCGATCGCGGTCGCCGTCGGCGTGATCGCCGCGGTCGGCGTCGGCGTCTGGCTCGTGGTGCGTGCGAACCTCGACGACTGAACCGGACCGGGGCGCCGCAGCGGCGGCGACCGCGGTCGAACGCGTCGCCGGCGACCTCCGAGACGAGATCCTCTCCGGCGCGCTCGCGCCCGGAACCCCGCTCCGCGAGGAATCGGTCGCGGCCCGGCACGGCGTGTCGCGGCACACGATCCGGGCCGCGTTCCAGCGGCTCGTGAACGAGCGGCTCGCAACCGCGGAGCCCTACCGGGGCGTGCGGGTCACCGAGTTCGACGAGGCGCAGATCACCGCGTTGCAGCAGCTGCGTGCCGCGCTCGAGATCGAGGCCGTCCGCATCGCCTTCGAGCGGTTCGGCGGCACCCTTCCCGAGCACGTGCTCGTCCCGGCACGGGCGGCCGCCGATGCCATGGAGACAGCCGCCGACGGCGGTCCCGGCGGGGCGACGGATGCCGCGTGGCGGGCCGTCGAACGTCACCACGCCGAGTTCCATGCGGCGCTCGTCGCGGCATCCGCGAGCCCCCGCATCATCGAGGCCCACACGGCCATCGGCGGCGAGCTCCTGCTGTTCGTCGCGCACATCAGGCGGCACTACACGGTCGCCGAACTCGTCGAGGAGCACCGCCGCCTGCTCGGCGACCTCCTCGCGCGCGGGCCCGAGGCCATGCGCGACCATCTCGAGAACTCCACCCGGCTGCTCGTCGACTGAGCCGTCGAACCAGGGAGGCGTCACCATGTCCGCCACCGAACCCACCGAACCCACCGAACGCGCAGAGCCCCCGGAATCCGCCGGATCCGCCGACCCGGTCGACGTGTTCGCCGATCGTGTCCTCGCGTCCGCACTCGGCGCCTTCGAGACGCTCTCCATCCACCTCGGGGACCGGCTCGACTGGTACCGCACGCTCGCCGAGCGCGGCGCGCTCACATCCGCCGAGCTCGCCGAAACCGCGGGCACGGGCGAGCGGTACACCCGCGAGTGGCTCGAGCACCAGGCCGTGAGCGGGATCGTCGCGGTCGACGACGCGGATGCCGAGGCATCCGCTCGCAGGTACTCGCTGCCGCCGCCCCACGCCGAGGTCCTGACCGATGCCGACTCGCTCGCGTACCTCGCCCCGATCGCACGCATCGTCGCGAGCGCGGCGATGCAGGTCCCCGGGCTGCTCGCCGCTGCCCGCACGGGCGGCGGCGTCCCGTGGGCCTCGTTCGGGAAGGACATGCGCGACGCGCAGGGCGACGTGAACCGGCCGTGGTTCGAGCGGCGGCTGGGCGCGGCGCTCGCGTCGGTGCCCGACCTCGACGCGGTCCTGAGCCGACCCGGAGCGCGCTTCGTCGACGTCGGGTGCGGGCACGGGTGGTCCTCGATCGCGCTCGCGCGCGCCTATCCCGAGGCGACGGTCGTCGGCGTCGACGTCGACGGCCCGTCGATCGACGCGGCGCGAGCGCACGCCGACGAGGCCGAGCTCGCGGACCGTGCGAGCTTCCACCTCGGCGGGGGAGAGACGCTCGCCGAACCGGGCGCCTACGACGCCGGGTTCGTCTTCGAGGCGCTGCACGACATGCCGAACCCGGTCGAGGTGCTCGAAGCGCTGCGTCACGCGGTCCGCGACGACGGCGTGGTCGTGATCATGGACGAGGCCGTGGCAGACCGGTTCGCACCCGACGGCGACGACCTCGAGCGCATCATGTACGGCTACAGCCTGCTCGTGTGCCTGCCCGACAGCCTGTCGACGCCCGGGTCGGCGGCGACCGGGACGGTCATGCGGCCGGCCGTGCTCGACGGGTACGCCCGCCATGCGGGGTTCTCGGGTACCGAGGTGCTGCCGATCGAGGGGTTCGCGGCGTTCCGGTTCACGCGACTGGTGCGCTGACGCGGGCGCGGGCGACCGCGCGCCGAATGAGGTTGCCGCGGTGGCGCCAGGGCGGCGCCATCGGCATGATGGCGCCATGGACCAGACCGAACTCCGTGCCCTGCAGGCCCCGCTCAAGGAGCGCTACCGAACCGATCCGGATGCCGCGATCGCGCCGGTCGCGGCGCGGGCGACGTTCGCCGAGCCCGGGATCACCGCGACAGTCGAGGGGTGGGACGGCCCGGTGCGCGCGGGGCTCCACCCCACGACCGGCGGCGACGGCGCCGACGCCTGTTCGGGAGACCTGCTGCTCCAGGCGCTCGCGGCGTGCGCTGGCGTCACGCTGCGCTCCGTCGCGACGGCGATGGGGGTCGACATCCGCTCGGCCGAGGTGCGTGCCGAGGGCGTGTTCGACGCCCGCGGAACACTCGGGATGAGCCGCGACGTGCCCGTCGGCCTGCTCGACGTCGTCGTCACCGCCGTCGTCGACACGGATGCCGACGACGCGACCCTCGCGCGGCTCGCGTCGGGCACGGAGCGATTCTGCGTCGTCGGCCGATCGCTCGCGGAGGCGCCGGAGTTCGTGGTCGAGCGCGTTTTTTGACCTTTCAGGTTGCGGGTGGAGGATAGAAGCCATGTCAACCCCTGCTGCCGACGGGGCAGCCGACACGCGCCCGACCGAAACCGATTCGACCCCCGCACCCGAGGGGTACACGCTCTTCGCCGTGTTCCGCAGGGACCCGGAGCGGCCCGACGATCTCGACGGGCGCGACGTGCCCAGGTTCGTCGGCGAGCTTGACGGCGTGATCAACGTGGTCGAAGACGAAGGGGTCGTCGTCCGCGGCATCTACGACGTCTCGGGCCTGCGCGCCGACGCCGACGTGATGGTCTGGCTGCACGGCCCGACCGCCGAGGGCCTGCAGTGGGCGCTGCGCGAACTGCGCCGTGCGCGGCTGTTCCGCGCGCTGCTGCCGACGTGGAACGCCATGGGCGTGCACCGCGACGCCGAGTTCAACAAGGCGCACGTGCCCGGCTTCCTCCGCGGCATCGAGCCGAAGCAGTGGCTCACGATCTACCCGTTCGTCCGAAGCTACGAGTGGTACCTGCTCGAGCCCGAGGAGCGCGGCCGCATGCTCGCCGAGCACGGCCGGAAGGGCGCCGCGTTCCGCGGCGTCGTCGCGAACACCGTCTCGGCGTTCGCGCTCGGCGACTACGAGTGGCTGCTGCCCATGGAGGCCGACGAACTCACCGACCTCGTCGACATGATGCGCGACCTGCGCGCGACCGACGCGCGACGCCACGTGCGCGACGAGCTGCCGTTCTACACCGGCCGCCGCATCACGACCGCCGAACTCGTGGAGGTGCTCCAGTAATGGCCGCGACGAACCTCGGCGGCGCCGGAGCCGACTCGCCCGAGCGCTCGCGTGCCGCGCAGGGCGCGCACCCGCTGCGCGGAGTGAAGCCCGCGGCCGCGGCATCCGCTCACCTGGCGCCGGGCGCGGTCGTGCCGGGCGCGACCGAGGCAGCACAGGCCGGCCCCGAGCACGTCGAGACGCCCGTCGCGTACGACGCGATCCTGCTCGCCGGGTTCGGCGGGCCCGAGGGCCAGGACGACGTGATCCCTTTCCTGCGCAACGTCACGCGCGGTCGCGGCATCCCCGACGAACGCCTCGAGGAGGTCGCGCACCACTACCGCCACTTCGGCGGCGTGAGCCCGATCAACGAGCACAACCGCGAGCTGAAGGCCGCGCTCGAGGCCGAACTCGCCGGCCGCGGCATCGACCTGCCGGTCGTGTGGGGAAACCGCAACTGGGACCCGTACATGAACGATGCCCTGCGGGAGGCCCACGGGAAGGGCTACACGAAGCTCATCGCGATCGCGACGAGTGCGTACTCGTCGTTCTCGAGCTGCCGGCAGTACCGCGAGGACTTCGCCGACGCACTGGAAGACACCGGCCTGTCCGGTGTCGTGCAGATCGACAAGGTGCGCCAGTTCTTCGACCACCCCGGCTTCGTCGCCCCGTTCGTCGAAGGTGTGCGCGAGGGCATCGCGAAGCTCGAGGCCGAGCACCCCGGCCTGGCCCGGTCGACCGAGGTCGAGGTGCTGTTCGCGACGCACTCCATCCCGACGACGGATGCCGAGAAGTCCGGGCCTGCGGAACGCGGGTTCGGCGAAGGGGGCGCGTACGCCGCCCAGCACCTCGCCGTCGCCGAGGTCGTCATGCGCGAAGCCGGCGCAGCCGACGTTCCGTGGCAGCTCGTCTACCAGTCGCGCTCCGGCCCTCCGTCGCAGCCCTGGCTCGAACCCGACATCAACGACGCCATCGCCGAACTGCCCGCCGCAGGCCGCAAGGCGATCGTCATCGTGCCGCTCGGGTTCGTGAGCGACCACATGGAGGTCATGTGGGACCTCGACGAGGAGGCGATGGAGACCGCGGAGGAGCACGGACTCGCCGCGGTGCGGGTGCCGACCCCCGGCATCCACCCGGCGTACGTGGCCGGCCTCGTCGACCTCGTGCTCGAACGCGTGAACGGCACCCCGTCCGCGGAGCGACCCCACGTCACCGACCTCGGCCCGTGGTACGACGTCTGCCGCCCGGGCTGCTGCGAGAACGTTCGAGCCGGATTCAAGCCGGCACTGGCGGGGATCGCACCGTGAGCCCGGCACGCGAGGTCATCCGCGTCGGCACCCGGGGGAGCGCGCTCGCGCTCGCGCAGACGAAGCAGATCGCGGAGCGGCTCGGGAAGGCCGCCGACGCCGAGATCGAGATCGTCTCCGTCACCACCCACGGCGACACCTCGCGTGCCTCGCTCCAGGAGATCGGCGGAACCGGCGTGTTCGCGGTCGCGCTCCGCGAAGCGCTCGTCGCGGGCGAGTGCGACGTGATCGTGCACTCCCTGAAGGACCTGCCGACCGCCGAGCACCCCGACCTGCGCCTCGCGGCCGTGCCCAAGCGCGCCGACGCGCGCGACGCGCTGTGCGCGCGCGACGGGCTCACGCTCGCCGAACTTCCCGAGGGTGCGCGCGTCGGCACGGGCTCCCCGCGTCGGATCGCGCAGCTCGGCGCCGCACGGCCCGACGTGGTCGCGGTCGACATCCGCGGCAACATCGACACCCGCCTCGGCTTCGTCGGGCATGAAGATCCGGAACGACGCCTCGACGCGGTGCTCCTCGCGTGCGCTGGGCTCGGCCGGCTCGGCCGGGAGGCATCCGTCACCGAGCGCTTCGCGCTCTCGGGCTGGCCGACCGCACCCGGTCAGGGCGCGCTCGCACTCGAGGTCCGAGACGAGCGCGGCTCGCGGGCACTCGAACGCGGCCTCGCCGCAGTCGAGCACGTCACCACGCGGGCCACGGTGCTCGCCGAACGCCTCGTGCTCGCCGACCTCGAAGCCGGATGCGCCGCCCCCATCGGGGCGACCGCGTTCCTCGAGGACGAACTTCTGTTCCTGACGGCAACCGTGTACAGTGCCGACGGTACGCGGCAGCTGACCAGCTCGCACGCCGCGACACCCGAGAGCCGCTCGGCCGCCGACCTGGCGGATGCGGCACGCGACGTCGCAGGCCGCGTCGTCGCGGAACTCCTCGGCAACGGAGCCGCCGACCTCGCCCCTGCCCTGGAGTCGCCGTGACCGAATTCGAACCGATGACCGGCGCGATCAACCTGCCCGGAGCCGACGGCTCGAAGCCGCTCGCCGGC
The DNA here is from genome assembly GCF_021442325.1 of Agromyces marinus. Taxonomy (NCBI): domain Bacteria; kingdom Bacillati; phylum Actinomycetota; class Actinomycetes; order Micrococcales; family Microbacteriaceae; genus Agromyces; species Agromyces marinus. Next base: position 164,689 of record NZ_CP087879.1, read on the forward strand.
TGGCGCGTGATCGTTCCCCGCGGCGGACCGTGGGGTGACTCGGTCTCGGCGTCGCTGCGGGCCCGCGGGGCATCCCCGATCATCGCCCCGATGATCAACTTCGCGCCCACCGACGACCAGCCCGCCCTCGAGTCGGCGCTCGCCAAGCTCGCCGCGGGCGGGTTCGACTGGCTGACGGTGACGAGTGCGACCACGGTCGATGTCCTCGCGTCCTACGGCGTCGCGATCCCGGATTCGACGAAGGTCGCCGCGGTGGGGGAGACCACCGCGGCCGCCCTCGTCGCGGCCGGGTACCGCGCCGACATCGTCCCGAGCGAGGAGAACTCGGCCCGCGGACTGCTCGAGGAGTGGGAGGCCGCGACCGACGGCGTCGTGCCGCTGCGCGTGCTCGCGCTGCGCTCGGCGATCGCGAAGCAGGTGCTCTCGATCGGCCTCGCGCGCATCGGCCATCACGTCGAGGCCGTGGTTGCGTACCGCACGGTCGGCGTGCCCGTCGCGAAGAAGGTCGTCGACGACGTGCGGGCGGGCAAGGCCGACGCGATCCTCGTGACCTCGGGCAGCGTCGCCGAGCAGGTGCAGAACCAGCTCGGGCCGATTCCCGAGCGGACCCTCGTCGCCGCGATCGGTCCGCAGACGAAGAAGGATGCCGCGGCCGTGGGCCTGCGTGTCGACGTGGTCGCGGCCGCGCGCACGTCCGAGTCGCTGATCGATTCGGTCGTGAACTCGGCGCTCGCGCGCGCCTGACCCACCCGCCCTCCTGCGGGCGGGCAGTCGTTGCGGTCATGGTCGAGTCGCGTGGGTCGAATCGATTCGACTACGCTTGTCCGGAGGTGCTCACGGCGCCGAATCCGAACCCGTCACCGTCTCGCCGAGAGCACGCATGCCCACCTCACTCATCACCGGACGCCCGTGGCGCGTAATCCTGCTGTTCTCCGTCCCGCTGCTCATCGGCAACGTCGTGCAGCAGCTGTACCACTTCGTCGACGCGGTCGTCGTGGGTCGCTGGCTCGGCGTCGAATCTCTCGCGGCGGTCGGCGCGACCGGCAGCCTGCTCTTCCTCCTGCTCGGGTTCGCGTGGGGCGTGACGAGCGGATTCGCCATCCCGACCGCGCAGGCGTTCGGGGCGGGCGACCACGAGGCGGTCCGCCGATCCGTCGCCGTCGGGACGCTGCTCACCGCAGGCATCAGCATCCTCCTCACGGTCGCGGCGCCGCTCATCGCCGAACCGGTGCTCGTCCTCCTGCAGACACCGCCCGAACTGCTCGCCGAGGCGACGCTGTTCACCCAGGTCAGCTTCCTCGGCTCGGGTGCCATGATGGCGTTCAACTACCTCGCGGCGATCATCCGCGCCATCGGCGACTCGCGCACGCCGCTCGTGTTCCTGACCATCGCATGCGGACTCAACGCCGGACTCGTGATCGTCATGGTCGGCCCGCTCGCATGGGGCGTGGGCGGCGCGGCACTCGCGACGGTCGTCTCGCAGGCGGTCTCGGTCGTGCTGTGCCTCGAGTACGTGCGCCGCCGCATCCCCGTGCTCCACGTGCGTCGTGAGGACTGGCGGGTCACGCGCGCCGAGCTCGGCGAGCACCTGCGGATCGGCCTGCCGATGGGATTCCAGGCGTCGATCATCGCGATCGGCACGCTCACCGTGCAGGTCGCGCTCAACACCCTCGGCTCCGATGCCGTCGCCGCGTACACCGCGGCTTCGCGCGTCGACGGGCTCGCGATCGCCGTGCTGTCCTCCCTCAGCATCGCGTCGTCGATGTACACCGCGCAGAACCTCGGCGGCGGTCGCCCCGACCGGATCCGCCGCGGCGTCGTGCAGGCGACGTGGATCGCGATCACGGCGTCGCTCGTGCTCGGCGCGATCCTCGTCGCGTTCGGCACGGCGATGGTGCGCCTGTTCGTCGGCGACGGCGCCGACGACGTCGTCGATCTCGCGAGCTACATGCTCGTGGTCAACGGCCTGACGTATTCATCGCTGGGCGTGCTCTTCGTGCTCCGCGGCGCACTGCAGGGGCTCGGGCACACCTTCGTGCCGACGATCAGCGGCATCGTGGAACTCGGGATGCGCGTCGGCGCCGCGGTCGTGCTGGGTGCGGCCGTCGGATACGCGGGCGTCGTGTGGAGCAACCCGCTCGCGTGGTTCGGCGCGATCGTGCTGCTGATCCCGGCGTACGTGCGCGAGCACCGGCGGCTCGGGCGGATGCCGGTGCGCCCGACGGTGCCGACCCCGACCACGCCCATCGCGATCGTCGGCCCGGCTGAGGGGTCGGGCATCGTCGATGCGGTGCTCACGCAACCGATCCCGGTCGTTCCGGCGCCCGAGGCTCCGGCGGCATCAGCACCCACCGACCGCACAGCCGCGCGCGCGTAGGCTTGCCGGGTGACTTCCGCACCCGCGCCCCGCGTGCGGCCCCGGCGACTCCGTGAGACGCCGGCCATGCGCCGCCTCGTGTCCGAGACCCGACTCGATCCCGCCGAGCTGGTCCTGCCGATCTTCGTCCGCGAGGGCGTGAGCGAGCCCATGCCGATCGCGTCGATGCCCGGCGTCGTGCAGCACTCGCTCGACTCTGTGAGGCGGGCCGTGACGGATGCCGCGGCCGCGGGTGTCGGCGGCGTCATGCTGTTCGGCGTGCCCGAGACCCGCGACGCGACCGGCTCGTGCGGCGTCGACCCGAACGGCATCCTCAACCTCGCGACCGCCGTCGTCGCCGACGAGGTCGGCGACGCGCTCGTCGTGCAGACCGACCTCTGCCTCGACGAGTTCACCGACCACGGCCACTGCGGCGTGCTCGACGCGCTCGGCCGGGTCGACAACGACGCCACGCTCGAGCGGTACCGGGAGATGGCGCTCGTGCAGGCGGCATCCGGTTCCCAGCTCCTCGGCCTCTCGGGCATGATGGACGGCCAGGTCGCCGCGGTGCGCGACGCGCTCGACGGCGCCGGGTTCACGCACACGGCGATCCTCGCGTACTCGGCGAAGTACGCCTCGGCGTACTACGGCCCGTTCCGCGACGCGGTCGAGTCGACGCTCGAGGGCGACCGCCGCACCTACCAGCTCGACCCGGGCAACCGCCGCGAGGGCCTGCGCGAGGCGATGATCGACATCGACGAGGGTGCCGACGTCGTGATGGTCAAGCCGGCCGGCTCGTACCTCGACGTGCTCGCCGACGTGGCCGCGGCGAGCGACGTGCCCGTGTGGGCGTACCAGGTGTCGGGCGAGTACTCGATGATCGAGGCCGCGGCCATGCACGGCTGGATCGACCGCCGCCGCGCCGTGATCGAGTCCGTCCGCGGCATCCGCCGCGCGAGCGCCGACGCCGTGCTGACCTACTGGGCGACCGAGCTCGCCGGATGGCTCCGGGAGGGGACCGAATGACCACCAACGCCGACCTCTTCGCCCGCGCGCAGGCCGCGATCCCGGGCGGCGTGAACTCGCCCGTGCGCGCCTTCCGCTCGGTGGGCGGCACGCCGCGCTTCCTCGTGTCGGCGCGAGGCCCGTACGTGACCGACGCCGAGGGTCGCGAGTACGTCGACCTCGTCGCCGGCTGGGGGCCGGCGATCCTCGGCCACGCGCACCCCGAGGTGATCGCCGCGGTGCAGGATGCCGCGGCCCGCGGCCTCTCGTTCGGCGCGTCGACGCCCGTCGAGACCGAGCTCGCCGAGCTCATCGAGCAGCGCGTCGCGCCCGTCGAGAAGCTGCGGCTCGTGTCGACCGGCACCGAGGCGACCATGAGTGCGATCCGTCTCGCCCGCGGGTTCACCGGTCGCGACCTGCTCGTGAAGTTCGCCGGCCACTACCACGGCCACTCCGACGGGCTGCTCGCCGAGGCCGGTTCGGGCCTCGCGACCTTCGCGCTCCCCGGTTCGGCGGGCGTGCCGGCCGAGATCGCCGCGCTCACCCTCGTCGTGCCGTACAACGACCTCGACGCGCTCCGCGCCGTCTTCGCCGAGCACGGCGACCGCATCGCCGCCGTGATCACCGAGGCCGCCGCCGCGAACATGGGCGTCGTGCCGCCGCTGCCCGGCTTCAACCGTGCGCTGGTCGAGCTCGCGCACGCGCACGGCGCACTCGTCATCAGCGACGAGGTGCTCACCGGCTTCCGCGTCTCGAAGGCCGGCTGGTGGGGCGTCGAAGCCGAGACGGATGCCGCCTACACGCCCGACCTCCTCACGTTCGGCAAGGTCGTCGGCGGCGGGATGCCCGTCGCGGCCCTCGGCGGCCGCGCCGAGATCATGGAGCACCTCGCACCGCTCGGTCCCGTCTACCAGGCGGGCACCCTCTCGGGGAACCCGGTCGCGGTCGCGGCGGGCGTGACGACCCTGCGCCTGGCCGACGACGCCGTCTACACCCGGCTGCACGCCGCGGCGGAGACCATCGCCGACGCGACCTCGGCGGCGCTCGACGCGGAGGGCGTCCCGCACGCCGTGCAGCGGGCGGGGACCCTGTTCAGCTTCGTGCTCGGCGAGGCCGTCGCGAGCGGCGTCCACGACTACGCGGGCGTCCAGCGGCAGGAGTCGTGGCGCTACGCCCCCTTCTTCCACGCGATGCTCGACGCGGGCGTCTCACTGCCGCCGAGCGTCTTCGAGGCGTGGTTCGTCACGGCCGCGCACGACGACGACGCGATCGCGCGGATCGTCGGCGCGCTGCCGGCTGCGGCGCGCGCCGCGGCATCCGCTCGCCCGCCCGCCTGATCGCGCACGACCGGGCGCTCGCCGAAACGCGCGCGCACGGTCACGAGCCCGGCGACACGTCGGGCAGGATGGAACCATGGCGAATCTGCGGGTGCACAACGACCGGCTCGAGGTCCACCTCACGCCGGCCGAGAAGTCGCTCGCGCTGCGCAGCGCCGATGTGATCGTCCAGCGCGACGACATCCGCTCGGCCACCATCACCGACGACCCGTGGATCTGGATCCGCGGCATCCGCCGCCGGGGTGCCGAAGTGCCCCTCGTCGTCGCCGCCGGAGTCTGGAAGACGCACAGCGGCAGCGACTTCGTGCTCGTCAAGGGCAAGCGCCAGGCCGTCGTCCTCGAGCTCTCGGGCGGCGAGTTCGGCCGCCTCGTGCTGAGCACGAGCCACGCGAGCGAACTCATCGACAAGCTGAAGGTGGGCGTTCCGACCGAGGCCGAGGCCGAGGCGGATGCCGCGGCGCCCGACGCTCCGGGCGCAGGCGGCCCGGGCGCAGGTGGTGCGGGCGCAGGCGGACGGGTCGCCGGCGCCGACTTCGCCGCCGAGGAGACCAGCGGCGACTGACCGGCGGTCGTCGACGCTCAGGTGAACAGCAGCAGCACGAAGGCGACGAGCGGCACGAGCCCCTGCGCGACCGCCGCCCGCAGGTAACCGCGGCCCGTCGTCGTGAGCACGACCGCGGCGGCCGCCATGCACGCGGTCGTGAACAGCGCGAGCGCGAGGCCCGCGCGCGGCGACCCCGTCCAGAACAGCAGGATTCCGGCGAACGCGCCCAGCGCGAGGAACAGGTTGTAGAAGCCCTGGTTGTACGCCATCGGCCGCAGGACCTCCGCCTGTTCGCGGCCGCGGATGCCGAACACGCGCCAGGTCGTCGGGTGCATCCAGCGGATGCTCTCGAGCACGAAGATCACGACATGGATCACGGCGGCGACCCCCACCGCGACCGAGGCGATGATGCTCATGGTCGGATGCTACGCCGCGGCCGGGTGTCAGCGGTACTCATCGAACCCCGTCCCGGGGTCAGCAGGCGCCCGGTCACGACACGTCGCGCCGCCACGTGGTCAGCCAGCCGAGGAGGGTCGTGACCAGCGCGATGCCGAGCAGCACGAGGCCGCCCTGCCACCACTCGAGCGAGTCGGTCGTGCCGATCGCGGCGACGTTGTAGAAGGACGCCCCGACGAGGGCGTCGCTCGCGGCGCCCGGGAGGAACCGGCCGATGCTCGCGGTCACCTCGTTGAGGGATGCCATCAGCCGGAGGATCGGTTCGACGAACTGCGTGAACGCGATGACGATGACGATCGCGGCGACCTGGTTGGGCACGAGTGCGCCGAGGCCCACGCCGATCGTGGCCCACAGGGCCATGGCGAGGATGCCGCGGCCGATGAGCGCCCACGTGTCGCTCGAGTCGAGGCCGGTGTCGAGGTCGAAGGCCGCGAGTGCGGCCGCGCCGGTCGCGACGGAGGTCGCGAAGCCGATCACGCCGAACGCCGCACCGATGACGAGCTGCGAGACGAACTTCCCGGTGAGCACCGTGCCGCGGTGCGGCTGGGTGAGGAACGTCGTCGTCAGGGTCCGGTGCCGGAACTCGGTCGTGACCGCGAGCGCGCCGAGCAGCACGGGGAACACGTAGCCGATCGACGACGCGAAGCTGTACAGCAGCGGGCCGAGGTCGAGGCCGGGCGGGAGCGGGGTCTGGCCGCCCGTGGCGGCCGCGGCATCCGGGTTCCGGATCGACCACCCGAGGAACGCGCCGAACCCGCCCGCCATGAGGGCGACGTACCCGACGAGCACGATCGCGAGCAGCCACCACATGCGGGTGGTCAGGACCTTCTGGAACTCCGAGCCGATCGATCGCATCACCGTGATCACTCCCCACCCTCGCTCACGAGCGCGAGGAACGATTCCTCGAGACCCGACTTCAGGCGATGCAGTGAGCTCACTTCCACGCCCCCGATGAACGCCGCGTGCCCGACCACCCCGGGGTCGGGCTCGGAGACGATGAATCCGCCGCGCCCCTCGGTGTACTCGAGCCCGGCCTGGTCCAGTGCTGCGGCGAGCCGGTCGCGGTCGGGCGAATCGATGATGGTGCGCGGCGACGAGTCGAGTTCCAGGCTCGTGAGCGTGCCGTTGTGCACCAGCCGGCCGCGGGAGATGATGACGACCTCGTCGACCGACTGCTGGACCTCGCTCAACAGGTGCGAGCTCACGAGCACGGTGCGACCCTCCTGCGCGAGCGACTGCAGGAAGCCGCGGATCCACTTGATGCCCTCGGGGTCGAGCCCGTTGATGGGTTCGTCGAGGACCAGCACACGCGGGTCGCCGAGCAGCGTCGTGGCGAGGGCGAGGCGCTGGCGCATGCCGAGCGAGAACCCGCCGACGCGGCGCGAGGCGAACTCGGCCATCCCGACCTGCTCGAGCACCGTGTCGACGCGTGATGAGCGGATGCCGCCGGCCGTCGCGACCACGCGAAGGTGATTGCGCGCAGTGCGGCCCGGGTGGAACGCGGCGTCCAGCGCGGCCCCGACGGTGTCGACCGGCCTCGGCAGGTCGCGGTAGGCGGTTCCGCCGAAGCTCGCGGTGCCCGAGGTCGGGTGCTCCAGCCCGAGCAGGACGCGAAGCGTGGTCGTCTTCCCGGCACCGTTCGGACCGAGGAAGCCGGTCACCACGCCGGGCCGTACCGTGAACGTGAGGTCCTCGACCGCCTTCACGCTCCCGAAGTGCTTGGTCAGGCCGGTGATCTCGATGGGGATTCCGTCGCTCATGGGCTCCTCGCGGTGTTCGTGGTCGGTCGTGGGTGGCTTCGCGGTCAGTTCAGGGTTCGGATGGCGGGCGGCAGCACTCCGCCGCGGTGCAGCATGGTCGCGAGGTCCTGCAGGGCCTCGAGTGCGACGCGGTGCGGGGCGGGGCCGTAGGAGATGCGGGCGATGCCGAGTTCGACGAGCCGGTCCGGGGGCGGGACGGCGGGGAAGCCGATCACGCTGACCCGGCGCCATCCGATGCCGTCGACGAGTTCGGCGATGTCGTCCTCGCCGAGGTCGCCGGGCACGAACACGCACGTCGCACCGGCGTCCAGGTAGGCCCTGCCGCGTTCGATCGCCTCGCCGCTCCGGTCGGCGCGGGTGCGTTCGCCTCCGGTCAGCCAGACGTCGGTCCGGGCGTTGAGCGCGAACGGCACGCCCTCCGCGTCGGCTGCGGCGACCGCTGCGGCGACCGCCGCCGCGGACTCGGGCAGGGGCCGCATCGCGTCCTCGAGGTTCGCGCCGACGACCCCGACGCCGATCGCACGGCGCACGGTCTCGCCGGGGGAGCCGTATCCGGACTCGAGGTCGGCGCTCACGGGCACGTCGACGGCGCGCGCGATCAGGCCGGTCAGGTCGAGCATGAGCTCGACAGGCATCCGCTCGCCGTCGGGGTAGCCGAACACCGCGGCGATCGAGCGGCTCGCCGTCGCGACGGCGCGCGTCTCCGGCAGCGCGGCGATCGTTCTGGCGCTGGCCACGTCCCACACGTTGACGACCTGGAGCAGGTCGTCCTCGGTGTGCATGCGACGCAGCGCTGCGCCCGCCTCGGCGGGAGTCATGCCCCCACCCTATGGGCGCCAGGGCGCATGGGCGGGGGAACACCCCGGTACGCGCACCCGGCCGCGTCGGCGGACGTCGGAAACGCATGAGAATCCGCCCGATGTGCCTGTGTGCAGGCACATCGGGCGGATTCTCATGCGGGAGTGCGGCTGGACCGGGCGACGGATGCCCGCGGGCGACGCTAGTGCCGCTCAGTGCGGCGCGTGGTACTCGTCCTCGCCGCGACGCCAGTAGCCCTTCACGACGACCCGGTCCGGGTCGAGGCCCCAGCGGTCGAGCACGAGGGCGCGCCCCGGCTTGACGATCGTGTGCTCGGCGGCGATGAACGCGAAGACCTCGGCGGGGTCGGCGGTCGGTGCGGGACGATCCTCGGAGGTGAGCGCGTCGACCGCGGCGACGAGCGCGGACCCCGCCGGAGCGGCCCCGCGGTGCACCCAGCGCAACTCGGCCCCCGGAGGCGCTTCGATCACGGGGCGGTGGGCCTCGTCGGGCACCTCGATGAGCACCAGCCCCGCGCCGTGCGGCGATGCCGTGGAGAGCTCGGCGAGCAGGCGGCGGATCGCCGGGATCGCGGTCTCGTCCCCGGCGAGGAACCAGCCTCGTGCGGTGCCCTCGATGAGCATCGACCCGCGCGGGCCGCCGACGCCGACGGGGCTGCCGAGCGGGGCCCGCGCCGCCCAGCGCCCGCCGACGCCGTGCTCGTGCAGCACGAACTCGAGGTCGAGCGTGCCGGCCGCGGCATCCCATTCGAGGGGGGTGTACTCCCGACTCGGGAACGCTCGCAGCGCATCCGCGTCGGGCAGCTGCGCACCGATCACCGGGTCCGGGAAGAACACCCGGATGTGGTCGTCGCCGCCGGGGGAGTCGAAGCCGCGCAGGGCGTCGCCCTCGAGCCGGACCCGCACGTAGTGCGGGGCCAGTGCGGTGCGCGCCGCGAGCCGGACCGGGCGGAGGACGAGGTCGTTCGGACGACGGGTGAGGGTGAAGGCCAAGGCGGCTCCGATCTGTCGGGGGTGGGCGGCGTCCGGTGCGTTCAGACGCGGTAGTACACGGCGAGCTTCCGGCCGCGGTGCTCGATGACCTCGACCGGGGTGTCGAACACCTCGGTGAGTACCTCGGGTCGCATGATCTCGTCGGGCGAGCCGCTCGCGGCGATCCGCCCGCCGGAGAGCGCCACGATGCGATCGGCGTACGCGGCGGCGAAGTTCAGGTCGTGGACGACGAGCACGATGGTCTTGCCGAGGATGTCGGCGGCCTCGCGCAGCTGCAGCATCATGGCGGCCGCGTGCCGCATGTCCAGGCTCGCGAGCGGCTCGTCGAGCAGCACGTACTCGGTGTCCTGTGCGAGCACCATCGCCACGAACGCGCGCTGACGCTGGCCGCCCGAGAGCTCGTCGAGGTAGCGCTCCTCCAGCCCGTGGAGGTCGAGGAACGCCATCGCCCGCTCGACCGCCGCCTGGTCGTCGGCGGTCAGGCGGCCTCGGGAGTGCGGGAAGCGTCCGAACCCGACGAGTTGGCGCACCGTGAGCCTCGCGACGAAGTGGTTCTCCTGCTTGAGGATCGACACGACCTTCGCGAGATCGCGCGGCCTGCTCGTGACGACGTCGAAGTCGCCCACGTGCACGGTGCCGCTGTCGGCGTCGAGCAGCCGTCCGATGATGGTCAGCATCGTCGACTTGCCTGCGCCGTTCGGGCCGACGAGTGCGGTGATGCCGCCGCGCCGGATCTCGAGGTCGATCGGGCCGAGCGCGCGCGTCGCACCGTAGTCCTTGGCGACCTGGCGGAGGGTGATCATCGCAGTCCCTTCTTGAGGATGATGACGAGGAAGGCCAGCCCGCCGACGAACTCGATGATGATGGTCACGAGGCCGGCCGCGTAGAACACGTGCTGCAGCACGAAGTAGGCGCCGAGCAGGGTCGAGGTCGCGACGAGCACTGCCAGCGGGAGCGTGCGCGAGTGGTCGTCGACGCCGACGAACTGGTAGGTCATGGTCGCCACGAGGAATCCGAAGAACGTCATCGGGCCGACCATGGTCGTCGAGATCGAGATGAGGGCCGCGACGACGACGAGCAGGCCGACGATCTCGCGGCGGTAGCGCAGGCCGAGGTTCCCGGCGGCATCGCGACCGAGCGCGAGCACGTCGAGCGTGCGCCGTCTCGACCACATCGTCAGCCCGACGGCCGCGACGATGAGCGCCGCCCACGGCAGCACGTCGGGGTTGCCGCGGCCGATGCTGCCGAACAGGCGGGCCGCGAGCACGTCGAACTCGCTCGGCGTGAGCAGGCGCTGCATGAACGTCGAGACCGAGCCGAATCCGACGCCGAGCACCACGCCAACGAGCAGCAGGACGTGCAGGTTCTGCCGCCGGCCCGAGAAGAGCCAGCCGTAGAGCAGGCTCGCGAACACGATCATCGCGAGGCTCTGGACGATGATCTTGGGCACGCCCTCGACCTGCGTCGCGGCCATGCCGAACACGAACACGAGTGCGGTCTGCATGAGCGTGTAGAGCGCGTCGAACCCGAGGATCGACGGGGTCAGGATGCGGTTGCCGGTCGCGGTGTGGAACAGCACCGTCGCGAGCGCCTGGCAGGTCGCGACGAGCAGGATGGTGCCGACCGCGGTCGCACGGGAGCGCACGATGATCCAGTAGCCGGGTTCGCCGAAGGGCATCGGGTTGGCCCAGGTCAGCAGCAGCACGGCGAAGAGCACGGTTGCAGCGCCCGCGATGACGAGGCCGAGGGCCCCGGCATGCCGCGGCCGCCCGGGCTGCCCGGCCCGCCCGCCCGGCCCGGCCCGCCCGCCCGGCCCGGCCCGTCCGGCGGGGCTCGCGCCGTCCGATTCGCGCGGGGGAGTCGCCGCGACCATGCCCGCCTCAGCCACGGCGCCGCACCAGCAGGGCGATGAACACGGCGCTGCCGACGATCCCGAGCACCATCGAGACGGGGATCTCGAACGGCATCCGGACGGTCCGGCCGATGATGTCGCACACGGTCACGAGCAGCACGCCGCCGAGGCACACCCAGGGGAGGTTGCTGCGCAGGTCGTCGCCGCGGATCATCGAGACGACGTTCGGCACGACGAGCCCGATGAAGGGCAGGAACCCGACGACCACGGTGGTCACCCCGGCCGCGACCGCGACCAGCGCGGTGCCGGTGAACACGACGAGTTCGTAGCGCATGCCGACCGAGGTCGCGACGTCGCGACCGAGACCTGCGACCGTGAACCGGTCGGCGGCGAGGAAGACGAGCAAGGTCACGATCGCGACGACCCACAGCACCTCGTAGCGGCCGCGGACGACGCTGGTGAAGCTGCCCATGAACCACGTGCCGAGCATCTGGAGCGAGTTGGTGGATGCCGCGAGGAAGGTCGTGAACGCACTGACGACCGCGCCGAGCATGATGCCGACGAGCGGGACGACGAGGGTCGTGCGAACCGCGATCCTCCGGAGCACGGCGAGGAAGACGAGCGTGCCGACGAACGCGGCGAGGCTCGCGACGATCATCCGTGCGGTCAGGCCGGCGGCGGGGGCGACGAGGACCGTCACGAGGAGTCCGAGCGAGGCCCACTCCGTGGTTCCCGCCGTCGTCGCGTCGACGAAGCGGTTCTGGGTGAGCATCTGCATGACGAGGCCGCTGACCGCGAGGGCGCAGCCCGCGAGGACGAGCGCGATCGTGCGGGGGATCCGCGTGATCGCGAACATCTCGGCTCCGCGCTCGCCGCCGACGACGTCGTAGACGCCGATGAAGAGCGAAGCGGCGAGCACCCCGCAGGTGACGAGGACCGCGGCGGGAAGAGCGTACGGGCGGAGGTGCGCACCCCGCTGGGTGCGCACCTCCGCCGGCGCGGCGTTCGCCGTCTGGTGCAGCATGGCCGCCGGTCAGGCCCCGAAGGCCTCGGCGAGCTGTTCGTACAGCGCCGTGTAGGACTGGATGTCCTCGGTGAGGTAGAAGTTCGGGTCGACGTACACGACCTGGCCCTCGGCGACCGCGGTGACGTTCGCGAGTGCAGCGGAGCCCTCGATCAGCTCTGCGGCGGCGACGTAGCCCTCGGGGGCGGCGAGTGCGCCGTCTCGGTCCATGACGATCAGCCAGTCGGGGTTCGCCGCGGCGATCGCCTCGACGCTGATGTCGTCGCCGTGCGAGGTGTCGTCGGCGGCCTGGTCGATGCCGGGCACGAGGCCGACGTTCGGGTAGAGCACGCCGAGGCTGCGGCCGGTGACGGGTGCGAGGTACGAGATCTCGCCGCCCGACGTGAGCAGCGTGGTGACGCTGGACTCGCCGTCGTATGCGTCCGCCGCGTCGGCGATGGCGCCCTCGAAGTCGGCGACGAGCTCGGCCGCCTCCGCTTCGCGGTCGAAGATCTGGCCGAGGATCTCGACCTGGCGGATGAGTTCGGCCGACTGGTCCTCGCCCTCGCGCGGCGCGATCTCGATGACGACGGCGTCGGGGTTCTGCTCGACGATCGCGTCGTAGGACTCGGCGAAGCGGTAGCCGCCGATGATCAGGTCGGGCTGCGCTGCGATGATCGACTCGAGCTGGGGTTCGAAGTGCGAGCCGGCGTCGAGCACGGTCTCGTCGTCGGTGTACTGCGGCCAGGTCGAGCCCATGATGGGCTTCGGGGCGGCGACGAGCGGGATGTCCCACGCGGCCAGGGTCTCGAAGACGTGGTTGTCGAGCGCGACCACGCGTGCGGGGTCGATGGGAACCTCGACCTCGCCGTGGTTGTCCTCGATCGTCACCGTGCCGGCGGCGGGCGTGTCCTCGATCGGGTCGGCCTCGCTCGCCGCGCCGGCGCAGCCGGCGAGGGCGAGGGTGAGGGCGGCGAATGCGCCTGCGGCCACGAGCCTGGTGCGGCTTCTGGGCATGCTGGATTGCTCCGTTTCGTTCGCTGGAGTCGATGCAGAACCGCATCGGTTAGGTAAGCCTAACCATACACGCGAGCGGATGTCGCCCAGGTCCCCGACCCCCGGGCGGACCGCCCGCGGACCGCCCCTGCCGCGACGGTCCCGGCCGGGGCTAGCATGCAGGAATGCGGGCGGATGGCGCGGATGGCGCGGATGCGGAGCCGCCGCCGCTGCCCCGACGCGTCTCGCTCACGCGCGTGCTCGACGGGTTCTTCTTCGTCTTCGCCGGCGCCGCAGCGGTCTGGCTCGCGTGGTTGCTCCTCAACCAGACGTTCGCGTTCGGGTGGGCGGGCGTCGGCTTCCTCCTCGTCTTCTGGCTCGTGCTCGCCTACCTCGCGCTGCCCCGCCTGCATCGCATCCTGACCACGATCTACGTGCCCGACTACTTCATCGGACGCACGCGCACGAGCGACGGCCTGCTCGGCGACCCCGTCAACCTCGCGTTCGACGGCAGCGAGGAGGCCATCCACCGGGCGATGCAGGCGGCCGGCTGGACGCGCGCCGACGAGGTGACGCTCGCGTCGAGCGGGCGCATCGTGACCTCGACGCTGACCCGACGAAGCTACGACGAAGCGCCGGTCAGCCCGCTGTTCCTGTTCGACCGCAAGCAGGACTTCGCCTACCAGCAGGAGGTCGCCGGCAATCCGGCCAAACGTCACCACGTGCGGTTCTGGCGGACCCCGGACGGCTGGCTCCTCCCAGGCGGGCGCCGCGTCGACTGGCTCGCGGCCGGAACCTTCGACCGCGCGGTCGGATTCTCCCTGTTCACGCTCCAGGTCACCCACAAGATCGACGCCGACATCGACATCGAGCGCGACCACATCGTCGACACGCTCACCGCGGCCGACCCCGACGTCCGCATCGACATGCTCCGCGACTTCTCGACCGGATACCACTCCCGAAACGGCGGCGGCGACACGATCCGCACCGACGGCGACCTGCCCGTCGTCGCGGTCGAACCCACGGCACGGGGCGTGCCGGGCACCGCTCCGGCCGCGTTCGGCACGGGCGCCGACCGCGCGGGCGCCAAGCGTTCGGCGTTCGAGTCGCCGCTGCGGCTGGCCGAGGCGCAGCCCGCACCCCACCGGATGCCGCGGCCCGCCTCGACCGCGTTCGGCGCGGGCGTGCTCGTGCTGCGTGTACTGGCCGGCATCCTCTGGCTCGTCGGCCTCGCGATCCAGTGGGACGAGGTGCTCCGCGACGATCTCGACATCGAGCTCGCCGACGTGCCCGACGCCGAGGAAGCAGCCCGAGTGGCGCTCGTCGTCGTGTGCACGGTGTTCGGCGTGCTGCTGCTCGTCCAGCTCGTCCTGGCGGTCCGGATCTGGTTCGGCGGGAACCTCGCGCGCATCGCCGTGATGCTCCTCGCGACGCTGAACATCTCGCTCACCGCGGCCGAGTCGCTGTTCGGAGACGTCGAGGTCACCGTCCGCACGACCTTCGTGACCGTCGCCCTCGAGATCCTGCTGCTGCTCGCCCTCTCGAGCCGCGACGCGCGCGCGTTCGCCCGGCAGGCGCGCTGACGGCGGGGTTCGCGCGGCACGGTGCGGATCTGCTCGCGGGCCGGTCGAGTTGCATGAGAATCCGGCCGATGCCCGTGCTCACGGGGGCATCGGGCGGATTCTCATGCAATCGTCCGACTGGGCCGCGCTCAGGTCGTGACGGATGCCGCGTGCTCGCGGCACGCCGCGGGCGCGCACGCCTCGCAGCGCACGAACTGCACGCGGCACGAGGCATCCGTGCAGTTGACGGTTCGGTTCGTCTCACGGCCGCACCCGTCGCAGGTGCCGATCACGGCCGCGCGGTCGGTGAAGTCGACCGAGCCGCGGCCGTCGAAGACGTAGAGGGAGCCCTCCCACAGGCCCGAATCGCCGAAGCGCTCGCCGTAGCGGACGATGCCGCCCTCGAGCTGGTACACCTCGCCGAACCCGCGGCTCGCCATCAGGCTCGAGAGCACCTCGCAGCGGATGCCGCCCGTGCAGTAGGTCACGACCGGACGGCCCTTCAGGTGGTCGTACGCGCCCGAGTCGAGCAGGCCCACGAAGTCGCGGGTCGTCTCGGTCGGCGGCACGATCGCCCCGCGGAAGCGGCCGATCGCCGCCTCGATCGCGTTGCGCCCGTCGAAGAAGACGACCTCGTCGCCCCGCTCGGAGACGAGCTCGTGCAGCGCGTCGGGCGAGAGCCGCGCACCGCCGCCGACGACGCCCGACGCGTCGACCCGCACCTCGCCGGGCGCGCCGAACGAGACGATCTCGTCGCGCACCTTGACGCTCAGGCGGGGGAAGTCGACGCTGCGCCCGTGCTCGTCGAGCCCGGTGCCCTCGCTCCACTTCACGTCGAGCGAACGGAACCCGGCGTACTCCTTGGTCTTCCGCACGTACCGCTTGAGTGCGCCCATCTCGCCGCCGAGCGTGCCGTTCACGCCGTGCTCGGAGATGAGCACGCGACCCCGCAGGCCCAGCGACTCGGCGAGATCGCGCTGCCACAGCCGGATCGCGTCGGGGTCGGCGAGCGGCGTGAACGCGTAGAACAGGATGATCTTCGGCAGCAGCACCCCGGAATCCTAGGGGCGAAGGCTGAGCGGATGCCGCGACGCGGCGTGTACGCGGACGGCTCGCTCCGCGCGGACGTAGCCTGACCCCGACCCCACCGACCCGCCCGGCGACGGACGGAACCGGCGACGAGGAGGAGCGACGATGCTCGACGTGGACCCCTACGCCGCACTCCAGCGGCTTCGGTCGGTGGACTCGTTCACGGTCACGAGCACCGACTTCGACGACGGCGGGCCGCTCGCCCGGCCGCAGTGGAGCCACACCGTGGGCGGGGTCGACCGCTCGCCCCAACTGTCGTGGAGCGGGTTCCCGGAACGCACGCGCGGGTTCGCGGTGACTTGCCTCGACCCGGATGCGCCCTCCGGTTCCGGCTGGTGGCACTGGGCGCTCCTCAACCTCCCGCTCGAGACGACGAGCCTCGACGCGGGCGCCGGCGCGCCCGGCGGACCGCCGCTGCCGGCGGGCGCGATGGTGCTGCGCAACGAGGACGGTGAGCGCGCCTTCGGCGGCGCGGCGCCGCCGCGCGGCACGGGCGAGCACCGGTACCAGTTCGTCGTGCACGCGCTCGACGTGCCGAGCCTCGAACTCGATCCGGACGCCGCACCCGCGGTGCTCGGCATCCGCTGCTTCATGCACGCGCTCGGCCGCGGCATCCTCACCGGCACGGTGAACCGCGACTGACATCCCCGCTAGCGTTGGGCAGGTGAGCGAGCACATCACCGCTGTCGTCGCCGACGGCGTCGGGCACCTGACCCTGAACCGGCCGAGAGCGCTCAACGCGCTGAGCTACGAGATGATCGGGGCGCTGACGAAGGTCCTCGACCGGTGGCGCACCGATTCCGAGGTCTCGGTCGTCGTGCTCGACGGTGCGGGCGATCGCGGCTTCTGCGCGGGCGGCGACATCCGCGAACTGCACACGTACTCCTCCAACGGGCACCTCGAGGAGGCGCTGCGGTTCTTCCGCGAGGAGTACCGCCTCGACGCCGCGATCGCCCGCTACCCGAAGCCGGTCGTCGCGATCATGGACGGCATCACGATGGGCGGCGGCATCGGGCTGGCCGGTCACGCCGCGATCCGCGTCGTCACCGAGCGCTCGCGCGTCGCGATGCCCGAGACCCGCATCGGGTTCACGCCGGACGTGGGCGGCACCTGGCTGCTCGGCCGCGCACCGGGCGAACTCGGCATCCATCTCGCGCTGAACTCGCGCACCATGGACGCCGCCGACGCGATCCACGCCGGCTTCGCCGACGTGCTCGTCCCGAGCGAGCGCATCCCGCATCTGCTGCAGGCGCTCGCCGAACGCGCCGACCCCGGCACGCCGTCCGAGATCGTGATGCTCTTCGACGAGACCCCGGGGCCGTCGGCGCTCGCCGCGGCGCGCCCGTGGATCGACGCGTGCTATTCCGCCCCGACGGTGGCCGAGATCATCGCGCGCCTGCGCGACGACGGGCGAGCGGATGCCGCGGCCGCCGCCGACGAACTCGAAACCCTGGCGCCGACCTCGCTGACGATCACCCTCGAGGCCGTGCGGCGTGCCCGGTCGCTGCCGAACCTCGAGGCCGCGCTCGAACAGGAGTTCCGTGCGGTGTCGTGGTTCATCGGCCAGCACGACCTGCATGAGGGCATCCGGGCCCAGGTCATCGACAAGGACCGGTCGCCGAAGTGGGACCCGGCGACGCTCGACGAGGTCGAGCCGGAGCTCGCCGCGCGCGTGCTCGAGGAGCAGGTGCACGCGCCGGTCTGGGCGGAAGCCCGGCCGTGACCGCGTCCGACCGGGAGCGCCGGGCCGAACTGGAGCGCATCGCGTTCGGCCGCGACTCGAGCGATGCCGAGCGGGCTGAAGCCGAGGCGGAGTTGCGTGCGCTCGCGATCGGCGGGTCGCCCGCCCGCGAGGAGGGGGTCCGGGAACAGGAGGCAGGGGCTCGGGACGACGTCGGCGCGCCGCCTCGACCCGCAGACTCCACCGTCGGCGGGGCTGCCGCGTCCGCCGGCCCCGGCTCCCGGCACCGGGCCTGGATCACTCGGCGCTCGGCGGTCGTCGCCGCGCTCGCCCTCGTCGTCGGTGTCGTCGTGGGCTGGCAGGCCTCGGGCGCACTCCGATCGAGTGACGGACTGGATCCCACGATCGACGCCGACCCCGACGAAGTGGTCCTGAACGAGGTCGGGATCCGGTTCACGGACGTCATTCCGGTCCGCGATTCGGGCGCCTGGGCGCAGGTCGAACGCGAGCCCCGCGATGGGCAGCCGGTGATCCGGGCGGGTGCCGGCGGATTGCCCGACATCGACCTGACGACGCAGCTGTTCCTTCGGGAGCGCGTCGATGGTGCACGCCTGTTCGGGGCGAAGAGCAGCTCGGGCGAGGATCTCTGCATCGTCGTCGACCTCGGCAGGTCCGCCGCCTCGATGTGCACGGTCGACGGCGTGATCCCCACGGACGGCATCGAGGTGCGGGGCGTCTTCGAGCAGCCGTACTCGAGCCTCAGCGGCGTCTGGCTTCCTGACGGGACCTCCACGCTCGAGTGACGCGCGGTAGCGCGTCGAGCGCTCGATACCGGGCGGAACGGACTGTGCGGGTCGTCGGGGTTGTGTTCCGCGACGCCCAGGCGAATAATAAACCACATGGTTTACTCGGCGCGCGAACGCGATCTGGCCGCCCCGACCCGCCGCGGCCACCCGTCCGGCGGTGAACCCACGGGCGACCCCGATCGCCTCGACGCGGTCTTCGCGGCACTCGCGCACCGCGCGCGCCGTGACCTCGTCGTCTACCTCGCAGCCCGTGCCGACGCGCCGCGGATGTCGGAGGTCGCCGCCGACCGCGGGGTGTCCCCGCAGCTGCTCAACAAGCACACCGCCGCACTCGAGAAGGCGGGCCTCGCTCACCGGGTCGGCGACGGACGCGAGCGGCGACTCGTGCTCGACCCGGTCGCGCTCGCCGAGGCGCAGCAGTGGATCGGCCGTGCTCGCGAGTACTGGACCGCGCGACTCGACGCGCTCGACGCGTACATCGCGACCCTGGAGGACGAATCCGATGCCTGACGCCGTCTTCGACATCGAGCGCACCTTCGCGATCGACCGGGCGACCATGTGGTCGCTCTGGACGGATGCCGCGCACGCGGCGCGCTGGATGCGACCCTCCATCACCGACTACGACGAGACCGACGCGTCCATCGACGCCCGGCCCGGCGGAAGCTACCGGTTCGAATTGCGCGGGCCGGATGCGACCTACGCGACGTCGGGCACGTACGTCGACGTCGACCCGATGGAGCGCCTGAGCTTCACCTGGCGGTGGGACGACTCCGACGAGGAGACGCTCGTCGAGGTGCGCTTCGCAGACGACGTCGCAGGCACCCGCGTCAGGATCACGCACACCCGGTTCGCCTCCGCCGAGTCCGCGGAACGCCACGGGGACGGCTGGCGCGGATGCCTCGACTCGATCGCCGCCGTCTTCGAACCGACGCGCGGCTGACGCGCACCCGTACCGGCGACGATGCCGGCACCCGGCCTTCCGTCCGGAACGCCGAATCCGATTCCGAGAGGATCCGCATCATGGCACGTTTCGTCTTCATCTACCACGCTCCGATGACCCCGGCCGATGCCACCCCGCCCACCGCCGAACAGTCCGCCGCCGTGATGGGCGAGTGGATGGACTGGGCGGCGAAGGTCGGCGATGACATGGTCGACTTCGGGACGCCGCTGGCCGAGGGGGTCCGCGTGAGCTCCGACGGCTCGGTCGCGCCGAGCACGCGAGAGGTCGCCGGGTACACGATCATCGAAGCCGACGACCTCGACGCCGCGCTCGCGCTCGCGAAGGAGCACCCGCACCTGAACATGCCCGGCGGCTGCGAGATCGAGGTGCACGTCGCGCAACCCGTCCCCGGCATGTAGGGGCACGGAACTCCTCGGCGAGCCCGAGCGCCTCGTCGACGGTCCGCCTCGGGCGGACCTTGCCTGCCGTCGCGGCATCCGCCAAGGTGCTGGGTATGGCAGATCTCCCGGAGACCGTGACCCTCGACAACTTCGTCCGCGCTGAAACCGCGACCTACTTCCGCAAGCAGTTGGCGCAGGCGCCCGTGAACGAGTACTTCCACAACCGGGTTCCGGTGAACGTCGAGAATCAGATCATCATCCGCTCGAACGTCGACCTCATCTACTCGTACGCCGTGGTCGACGTCACCGAGGGGGCCACCTTCACCGTCCCGGCATCCGACACCTACCAGGTCGCCCAGATCATCGACGAGAACCACTACATCGCCGCCGTGGTCTACCCGGGCGAGACCGCCACGCTCCGCGCGAGCGACCTGACCAGTGGCACGCACGTGTACATCCTCGCCCGCACCGCGACCGCGCTCGGGCTCGAGCAGGCGCACGCCCTGCAGGACGGCCTGACGATCGACGCCGGGTCCGCGAACCCGTTCGACGCGCCGAACTTCGATGAGGGCTCGCTTCAGGAGGTGAAGGCGCAGATCGAGGCCCGGGCGGCCGAGGCCGACTTCAGCAAGGGGTTCGGCACGCCCCGGACGACCGATCCGGTCAACCACATGCTGGCGGCGGAACTCGGCTGGGGCGGGCTGTCGCCGCAGCACGCGCAGTACTTCCAGGCGCTCACCACGTGCTCCGGGTGCGATGAATGGACCTTCCCCGTACCGCCGCTCGACTACGAGCACAACGGGTACTTCTCGGTCATCAAGTACGACGAGCAGGGCTGGCTCGACGTTGCCGAACCGTGCCTGACCGACAACGACCTCACCCGGAACGACGACGGCACCATCACCGTTCGATTCGGTGACGGCGCGTGCGGAACCGAGAACCTGATCGCCGCGACCGAGGGGCAGAAGTACTTCTACGGCATCCGGCTGTACCGGCCGGCGGACGTCGACGAGACCCGCGCGTTCATCGAGCAGCTGCGCGCGAATCCGATCGTCGCCGCTCGCTGATCCCGGGCAGGCTCCGGCCCCGCTGATCGCCGTCGAACCGACGGGTTCAGCGGGCCTTCGCGACCGCCGCCTCGAGCGCGACCCACGAGAGCATCGCGCACTTGATGCGCATGACGTACTTCGAGACGCCGTGGAACGCGATCGCGTCGCCGAGCACGTCCTCGTCGGGTTCGCCCTCGCCCTTGGAGCGAAGCATCGTGCGGAACTCCTCCGCGAGCCCGAGCGCCTCGTCGACGGTCCGCCCGGCGACGAGGTCGGTCAGCACCGAGGCCGACGCCATCGAGATGCTGCACCCGTCGCCCTGCCAGGCGACGACGTCGATGCGTTCGCGGGCGCCGTCGAGCCTCACCCGCAGCGTGATCTCGTCGCCGCAGGTCGGGTTGAACTCGTGGTGCTCGCCGTCGGCGCCCTCGAGGGGACCGTCGCCGTGCCGCGCCTTCGAGTGGTCGAGGATGATCTGCTGGTAGAGGCCCTCCAACCCGGCCATCACGCCGCTCCCGTCCCGAGTCCGAAGAACCCGCGGACCTCGCCGAGCACCGAGACGAACCGGTCGGCCTCCTCCGCGGTCGTGTACACGTGCGCGCTCGCCCGGGTCGTCGCCGTAAGGCCGAGCGCGCGGTGCAGCGGCTGGGCGCAGTGATGGCCGACGCGCACGACGATCCCGGCGTCGTCGAGGAACTGCCCGACGTCGTGCGCGTGCACGCCCTCGACGGCGACGCTCACCAGGCCGCCGCGCGCCTCGCCCGCCTGCGGCCCGACGATGCGGACGCCGGGCAGCGCCGCGACGCCGTCGACGACGCGTTCCGCGAACGCGGCCTCGTGCGCGGCGAGCGCGCCCATGCCGATGCCGTCGAGGTAGCGGACGGCCGCAGCCAACCCGATCACCTGCGACACGGGCTGCGTGCCCGACTCGAAGCGCTGCGGCGCCGGCAGGAACTCGGCCGAGTCGAAGCTCACCCGTGTGATCGTCGACCCGCCCGTCCGGGCGGGCGGCAGGGCGTCGAGCAGGTCGGCCCGCCCGTAGAGCACGCCGATGCCGTTCGGGCCGAGCATCTTGTGCCCTGAGAAGGCCGCGAAGTCCACGCCGTACCCGTCGAAGTCGACCGGTCGGTGCGGAACCGACTGGCAGGCGTCGAGCACGACCATCGCCCGCGGCGCCCGCTCGCGCACGAGCGCGACGAGGTCGGCCACGCGCACGATGAGCCCGGTCACGTTCGACACCTCGGCGAACGCCACGACGCGCGTGCGCGGCCCGAGCACGGCCGCGAGGTCGTCGGCGCCCCAGCATCCGTTCACGTCGACCTTCACGGGCACGAGCACGGCGCCGGTGCGCTGGGCGACCCGCTGCCACGGCAGGAGGTTCGCGTGGTGCTCGGCCTCGGTGAGCACGATCTCGTCGCCGGGCTGCAGCGCGAAGCGCGCGGCATCCGCCCCGCCGATCCCGGCGCTCGCATCGGCGATGCCGAGCGCGACCATGTTCAGCGCATCGGTCGCGTTCTGCGCCCACACGATCTCGCGCTCATCGGCGGCACCGACGAATCGCGCGAGGTCGGCGCGAGCCTCCTCGAACCGGCTCGTCGACCGGCCGGTCGCGGCGCTCGCACCGCGATGCACGGCCGCGAGATCGTGCTCGAGGTAGTCGCGCTCGGCGTCGAGGACTGCCGAGGGGCGCTGCGACGTGGCCGCGGAATCGAGGTAGGCGGTCGGTCGGGCGTCGCCGGATGCCGCGAACGCCGGGAAGTCGCGGCGGATGTCGCGAACCGCCCGCCCGCCCACGGTGTCGGTGTCGGTGTGGCTCATCCCCACCATCGTCCCACGCTCCGGCCCGAGCGCGGCCGGGTGCGGCCGCACCGCCGGCGTTCGATAGCGTGAGCGGGTGAAGACCCACCACGTGCGCGTCCACCGCAGCGATGAGAACCTGGCCCGCCCCGATCAGCTCGCCTGGAAGATCGCCGAGGTCGCGGTCGATCCGGTTGCGGTCGATGGTGATGTGGTGGAGATGGTCGTGAATCGGGTGATCGATAATGCGGCGGTGGCTGCGGCGTCGTTGGCTCGGGGGCCGGTGGTCGCGGCGCGTTCGCAGGCGTTGGCGCATCCGGTCTCGATCGGGGGTGCCGGGGCGAATGTGTTCGGGGTGGATGCGGGTCGGCGCACTTCTCCGGAGTGGGCGGCGTGGGCGAACGGGGTCGCGGTGCGGGAGTTGGATTTCCATGACACGTTCCTCGCGGCGGAGTATTCGCATCCGGCGGACAACATTCCCGCGGTGGTCGCGGTCGCGCAGCATTGCGCGGGCTCGCGTGGGTTGACGGGTCGGGATGTGGTGCGGGGCATCGCGACGGGGTACGAGGTGCAGGTGGACCTGGCCAAGGCGATCAGCCTGCACAAGCACAAGATCGATCATGTCGCGCATCTGGGGCCGTCGGCGGCTGCGGGGATCGGGACGTTGCTGGGGTTGGATCGGGAGACGATCTTCCAGGCGGTGGGGCAGGCGTTGCACACCACGACCGCGACGCGGCAGTCGCGCAAGGGTGAGATCTCGACGTGGAAGGCGCATGCGCCGGCGTTCGCGGGGAAGATGGCGGTCGAGGCGGTGGATCGGGCGATGCGGGGCCAGACCAGTCCGGTGCCGATCTACGAGGGTGAGGACGGGGTGATCGCGTGGCTGCTGGACGGCCCGGACGCCGGGTACGAGGTGCCGTTGCCCGAACCGGGTGAGGGCAAGCGGGCGATCCTGGGCACGTACACGAAGGAGCACTCGGCGGAGTACCAGGCGCAGGCGTTGATCGACCTGGGTCGGAGGTTGCACCGGGAGTACCCGTTGATCCTGGACGACCCGGACCGGATCGAGTCGGTCACGATCCATACCTCGCACCACACCCATCACGTGATCGGGTCCGGGGCGGGCGACCCGCAGAAGTACGACCCGACCGCGTCGCGGGAGACGTTGGATCACTCGGTGCCCTACATCTTCACGGTCGCGTTGCAGGACGGTGCCTGGCATCACGTGGACTCGTACGCGCCGGAGCGGGCGGGCCGCCCGGACACGGTCGCGTTGTGGCGCAAGGTGGTCACGGTCGAGGACCCGGAATGGACCCGCCGGTACCACTCGCTGGACATGACGGAGAAGGCGTTCGGGGGCAGGGTCGTGATCCGCCTGGCCGATGGCGGCGAGATCGTGGAGGAGATCGCGGTCGCGGACGCGCACCCGCTCGGGGCGCGCCCGTTCGGTCGGGAGCAGTACGTGCACAAGTTCCGCACCCTCGCCGAGGGGGTCCTGACCGAGGCCGAGATCGACCGGTTCCTCGACCTGGCCGTGCGTCTGCCCGACCTCGGCCCGGACGAGCTGACCCACCTCACCATCACCGCCGCACCCGGCGCGCTCAACGGCGTCGACATCCCCACCGGCCTCTTCTGACGTCCGTCGCCCCCGCTCGCTCCCTCTCGTCTGGACAGCTGTTGCGGGTCCGGGACCGCTGGAAGCCGCAACAACTGTCGTCACGAGCCGTGCTGACGGTGCGTGGGCGAGCGCGGACCGAGCGTGTCGGGAAACCAGCGTGACGGATTCGGCACGGAACGCCACCCTCGACGACGGAGGTTCGCGGCGATCCTGCGGATCAGAGCGTGCGGGTCATCGAGGTCCGCCTGTGTGACCTCGGTCACGTGGAACCCGAGGGCCTCGAGTTCGGCCTCGCGCGTGCGATCGCGTCGCCACTGTCGCACGTCGGTCCGATGATGGTCGCCCTGGTACTCGATGATCTCGCCGAACTCCTCGAACAGCAGATCCACGCGGGCGACGAACCTCCCCCTCTCGTCGCGGACCTCGACGTTGACGCGCGGGCGAGGCAGCCCCGCGAGCACGATGAGCGCGCGCAACTCCGATTCCTTGGGAGACTCGCTTGCCGCGTCCACGAGATCGAGTGCCGTCGCGAGCCGCGCGTGCAACCGGCGGTCCGGGTGGTAGGTCGCTGCCCGCTCCAGTCGATCGACACCGACCAGGCGCACCGCGACATCCGCCGCTGCGACGAGTTGCGGCAGTGTCAGCGTGCGGGCCAGCTCGCACCAGGTGCGCGACAGCGTCGTGACACGTACGCCCCCGACGTTCGTGAGTTCGCGTTCGTCGATACGGAGGCTCCTGGCCTTCACGCCGACTCGGCGCACTGCGCGGGCCGGTGCCGGCACGGCCAGTTCGAGCCGGTCGCGCAGGGTCGCTGGGATCGGCAGTCCATGCAGGACCGCCGCCGTCGTTCCGCTGGCGAACGCTCGCGGATGCAGCACCTCCAGGGTGCTGCGGCACTTGTCGGCGTAGGTGTGCTCATGGTGCAGCCGCACCCCGCGGCTCGGCGCTTCGAGGTCGCGTGCGCGCAAGCGCGACGGGCTCACGCCGAGGAGGCGCGCTCGGGGCACGCCGAACCCAGTGCGGCGGATCGACTCTGGCAACTCGGCTCTGCGTGTCATCCGCTCGATCTTGGCGGCTGCCCGCCGGGCCGAACCGCGTTCCCGTCACCCTGTGTCGTTTCCCATTCCGCATCGCCTGGTGAGGACGACTCGGTGTGGGCAGTCGTTGCGGGTTCCGAGCCCGAAACACCCGCAACGACCGACCGGACGGAAAGGGTCCTAGGCTGGGGGAGCGGGCGCGACGCGGCGGTCGCGAACGGATGAGCCCCACGAGGAGCGCGATGAGCGAGCAGACCCCAGAGGCCGAGGCGCCGAAGATCTACAAGGGCCTTGCCGGCGTGCCCGTGGATGTGACGGCAATCTCGAAGGTCAATCCCGACACGAACTCGCTGCTGTACCGCGGCTACCCGGTCCAGGAGCTCGCGGCATCCGTCACCTTCGAAGAGGTCGCCTACCTCCTGTGGAACGGCGAGCTCCCGGATGACTCGGAGCTCGCCGCCTTCGAGGAGATCGAGCGCAGCCACCGCGGCCTCGACCACGAGACCAAGCGCATCGTCGACGAGATCCCCCTCACCGCGCACCCCATGGACGTGGTGCGCACGGCGGTCAGCGTCATCGGCGCGAGCGACCCCGCGACGCCCGACGACTCCCGCGAGGCGAACCTCGAGAAGTCGATCCGCCTCTTCGCCAAGCTGCCCTCGATCGTCACCTACGACCAGCGACGCCGGCACGACCTCGACTTCGTCGAGCCGAACAACGACCTCGGATACTCGGCGAACTTCCTCTGGCAGGCATTCGGCGAGACGCCCGAGCTCGAGGTCGTGAACGCGTTCGACACGTCGATGATCCTGTACGCCGAGCACTCCTTCAACGCCTCGACCTTCACGGCACGCGTCATCGCGAGCACCCTCTCCGACCTCTACTCGGCGGTCACCGGGGCGATCGGCGCGCTCAAGGGCGCCCTGCACGGCGGGGCGAACGAGGCCGTCATGCACACCTTCGACGAGATCGGCGCCGGCGAGGGCGGGCCCGAGCGCGCCGTCGCCTGGCTCGACGCGGCACTCGCCGAGAAGCGCAAGATCATGGGCTTCGGCCACCGCGTCTACAAGCACGGCGACTCGCGCGTGCCGACCATGCGCGACGCCCTCGAGCGGATGGTCGAGCACTACGACCGGCCCGACCTGCTCGAGCTCTACGTCGCGCTCGAGCAGGCCATGGACGAGCGCAAGGGCATCAAGCCCAACCTCGACTACCCGGCCGGGCCCGTCTACCACCTGATGGGGTTCGACACCGAGATCTTCACCCCGCTGTTCGTGGCCGCCCGCGTCACGGGGTGGACGGCGCACATCATGGAGCAGCAGGCGTCGAACGCGCTCATCCGCCCGCTCTCGGTGTACGAGGGTCCCGACGAACGGCACGTGCCCGCGAAGGGGAACGCCGCCGGCGACGTCGCCTGATCGGCGGGCGCGCACAACGCCGGGCCGCGGCATCCGCCCGGCCGCTGTGCACGCCCACCAATGAACGGATGCCACGACGGATCGGCAATATCCTCGTGGACTATGCACATGCTGTTCCGGACCCTGCTCCACATCCTGTTCCTGTCGCGGCGCAAGCCCGACCTCGGCCACTGGGATGTCGCGCGGACCCGGTTCATCACGCTGCCGACCGACCTCGACATCAACCGGCACATGAACAACGGCGTGTACTTCTCGATCATGGACGTCGCCCGCTTCGACATGCTCGTGCGCAGCGGCGTCTTCGGAACGATGCGCGAGAAGGAGTGGTACCCGGTCGTCGCGAGCGAGACCATCACCTTCCGCAAGTCGCTCCAGCCCTGGCAGCGGTTCACGATCGAGTCGCGGCTGCTCGGCTACGACGACCGCGCCGTGTACGTCGAGCACCGGGTCGTGCGCCCCGGGGCGGACGGTGTTCCCGAGATCTACGCGAAGGCCTTCATCCGCGCCCGGTTCCTGCGGAAGGCCGGCGGCACGGTGCCGGTCTCCGAGCTCATCGAGGCGTTCGGCGCTCCGCCGGCGGACGACGAACTGCCCGAGTGGATCGTGCGCTGGGGAACGGATGTCGCCCTGCCGGCGACGCGCGCCGCGGCACCGTCGGAGTGGTGAGCACGCGCCGGGCGGGGCCCGGCGCGCACCGGTCGCGCTAGATCCGCGCCTTCCAGGGCACCACGACCTCCTTGATGATGAGGAGGATGCCCGCGGCGACCGGGATGGCGACGAGCGCGCCCGGCAGGCCGGCGAGCGTGCCGCCCGCGAGGGCCGCGATCAGGACGATCGAGCCGGGCACCTGCACGGCGCGGTTCATGACCCTCGGGGTCAGGATGTACGCCTCGACCTGCATGTAGATGAGCATGCCGACGAGCACGATGATCGCCGCGGTGGGCGAGGTGAACAGCGCGATCACCGACATGAACGCGGTCGTCAGGACGGTACCGATCATGGGGATCAGCGTGATGAAGAACGCCGCGACCGAGATGACGAGGGCGAACGGCACGCCCGCGATCGTGAGCAGGATCAGGCTGTACAGCGCATTGAAGAACGCGAGCACGACCATGCCGCTGAGGTAGCGGCCGACGTTCTGCATGATCTGCTCGGCGTACTCGACGACGCGGCTGCGGTGCGACGCGGCGATGAGCCGGTAGATCGCGGCCTTCGACGAGTCGAGCGTGGCCATGAAGTAGATCGTGAGGATGAAGATGAAGAAGCCGGTCGAGAGCCCGCCGATGATCGCGATGCCGACGTTCAGTGCCCCGCCGCCCACGGTGGCCCACGTGTTCGGGTCGGTGATGAACTCGATGAACCAGGTGTACGCGCTCGCGAGCACGCCGCCGGAGTCGGAGGAGAGCTGCTGGAACCAGTCCTGTTCCTGCATGTCCGCGTAGAGCTCGGGGAGCGAGGTGATGAACTCGGCCGCCTGCGTGATCACGATCGGCAGGATGAGTCCGAGCATGCCCGCGATGACGAGGACGAAGAGGATGATCACGGTGAGGATCGCCCAGCCCCGCTTCATGCCGCGCCGCTCGAACCACCGCACGAGCGGGTCGAGCCCGAGCGTGATGAACACGGCCGCGAAGACCGCGAAGACCACGCCCGACAGGCTGATGAGTGCGCTCGCCAGGCCCAGGGTGACGAGCACGCCCGCGGTCGCGATCATGCCCCACACGAAGGGACGGTTCGCCATCATGCCGCCGGCCGGGGCGGGCGCGCCGCCCGTGCGCGCTGCGCCCGTGCGTGCACGTTCGGCGTCGGATTGTCGGGTGCGTCGCCGCTCGATGGCCTTCACCCGCGTCAGCCTAGTGCGAGCGGCCCACGCCGATCGGGAAGCTCGCGCGGCAGGTCACCGACCGGCCGCGGGGTCTGCGACGGATGCCGCGTCGGGAACGTGCAGGCCCCGATACGTCTCGACGAGCCCGGGGTCGTACTGCTGCCAGTCGGGAAGCTCGGTTCCGGCCCGGGTGGCGACCAGCCGGTCGAGGAAGTAGTCCCAGCCGGGCCCCACCGACGTGGCGTCGGCGGCCGAGTGCAGGAGCTGCCCGAGCGTGAGGGTCGTCATCCCCCCGGCTTCGCGGAGGTGGCAGAACACCCGCACGGATGCCTCGCCCTCGCCGATGTCGGCACGGAAGCCGTAGGGGGCGTCGCACTCGAGGATCGAGGTGTTCTGCCATTCGGCGCCCTCGCCGGACATGCGGAACCGCACGGCACCGGTGGACGGGGTCCCCGTGTAGGTGCCGATCCACGCCTGCATCGCCGTCGGATTGGTCAGCGTGTACCAGACCTCCTCGATGGGGGATCGGAACAGCCGGTCGAACTGGAGGTGGAGCCCGTCGTCCTTGCGGACGTAGTGGCCGGTCGCCCGAGTGATGGTCATGTCGCCCCCTGCGTGTCGTCCTGACCTCAGGCTAATCCGGTGGCACGCGGACGGCTAGAGTGGCGCGCATGAGCAGCAAGGCTTCCTCGCACGAGACCCACGACGAGCAGACGCTCCACATCGCCGAGCGTCACCGCGGCATGTGGGGCTGGTTCAGCGGCATCATCGTCCTGGCGCTGGTCGCCGTGCCGTTGAGCGCGGCGTTCGCGTTCGCAACCAACCCGGGCACGCAGCAGCTCTTCGGCGGGCGCCTCTCCGAGGCGACGACGGGCGGCTACCAGGCGTTCTGGTGGATCGTGGCCCTGCTGCTCGTCGCGCTCCCGGTGCTCGTCGGCTACGGCGTCGCGAAGATGTCGGGTCGTGCGGTCGTGATCGTCGGCGCGGTCGTCGCGCTGTTCGTCATCGCGATCATGATCCTCGGGCAGCTCTTCGTCTTCTGACGCTCACTCGCCCTCGAGCACGGCCATCGCGGCGTTGTGGCCGCCGATGCCGCTGACCGCGCCTCCGCGCACCGCGCCCGATCCGCAGATCAGCACTCGCGGATGCCGCGTGGCGACACCCCACCGCTGTGCGGGCGTGGCGGGCGCGGCGTCCGGTTCCGACCACGGCCACGACAGCGGCCCGTGGAAGATGTTCCCGCCCGGCATGTTCAGTGCCGACTCGAGGTCGCGCGTGGTCTTCACCTCGATGCAGGGGCGGCCGGCGGCATCCGTCGCGATCACGTCTGCGATCGGTTCCGCGAGCACGGAGTCGAGCGATGCGAGCACCGCGCGCTCGAGCCGGGCGCGCAGGTCGTCGTTGCCGTACGCGTCGACGAGCCGGTCGGGCACGTGCAGTCCGAAGACCGTGAGGGTCTGGGTCGCGGACTCGGCCAGTTCCGGTCCGAGGATGCTGCGGTCGCTCAGCGTGTGGCAGTAGATCTCGCACGGGATCGGGTCGGGCAGCGTGCCCGCCGCCGCGTCGGCGAACGCGGCGTCGAGCTGGGTGCGGAGCTCGTTGATGTGGAACGTGCCCGCGAACGCGTGCTCGGGTGCGACCTCGGCGTCCGCGAGGCGCGGCAGTCGCGTGAGCAGGAGGTTGACCTTCACCTGAGCGCCCTCGGGGCGGTCGTCGCGCGTCGGGCGCGGTTCCCGGGCTGCGTCGGGGGCGGATGCCGCGAGGCCCTCGAGCACGGCCGGGGCGACGTTCGCGAGCACCGTGCCGGCCCGCGCCGTGTGCTCCCGGCCGGCTTCGCGCCAGCGCACCTCGCCGGTTCCGCCGTCGATGGCGACGACCTCGGCGCCCGTGCGGAGCTCGGCCCCGGCCTCGCGCGCGGCTCGCGCGAGTTCGCCCGTGACGGCGCCCATGCCGCCGACGGGCACGTCCCAGTCGCCGGTGCCGCCCCCGATGACGTGGTACAGGAAGCAGCGGTTCGCGTCGAGCGAGGTGTCGTCGAGGTCGGCGAAGGTGCCGATGAGGCCGTCGGTCGCGACGACGCCCCGCACGAGGTCGTCGGCGAATCGCGCGTCGATGCCCGCCCCGAGCGGCCGCTCGATGAACTCGTCCCAGACGCGGTCGTCGCCGACGAGGGCTCGGGCCTCGTCGCGGGTGGGCAGCGGTTCGATCAGGGTCGGGAAGAGCGACTCGGCCAGCCGTGCGGTGTCGGCGGCGAACGCGTCCCACGCGTCGGCGTCGTCGGCCGCGCCGACCCGGGCGAAGGCGGCGCGCGCGGCCCCGGCATCCGCTTCGCCGTCGATGAGGAGCCCGCGCGACGGGTCGCGCGGGTCGGGCGTGTACGAGGAGAACCGGCGGCGGACCAGGCGGATGTCGAGCCCGAGGTCGTCGATGATGCGCCGGGGGAGCAGGCTCACGAGGTACGAGTACCGGCTGAGCCGGGCATCCACCCCGGCGAAGGCCTCGGCCGAGATCGCGGCGCCGCCGACGTGGTCGTCGCGCTCGAGCAGCAGCACGCGCTTGCCCGCACGGGCGAGGTAGGCGGCGGCGGTCAGGCCGTTGTGGCCGCCCCCGACGATGATCACGTCGGGGGATGCGGCAGGGGTGCGTCGCGCGTCGGTGGGCATCTCCCGAGCGTAGACGAGCGGATGCCGCGGGGCGCCGGCGCGTTCACTCGGTGCGGTCGAGCGTCCCGATGGGCGAGCCGTCCTCGCCGAGCACGGTCATCGTGTCGTTCGCGACCTCGGCGGTGTGCAGGCCCGACAGCCAGTCGTCGACGTCGGCGCACGCCATCTTCGTCGAGGCGACGTCCTCGAACTCGACCTGGTCGGCCTCGTTGATCGACCACGTGCCCGTGAGCCGGTTGCAGCCGTCGGTGCCGGTCAGGCCGCCGCCGTCGGCGAGCTCGAGGTACGGCGACCCCTCGGCCTCCGCGTCGCCCCACGTGCCGGTCGGATCCACGTCGCCGCCCGTGTCCTCACCCGACATGCCGCTGCATCCCGAGAGGGCGAGTGCCGCCGCGATCAGGCCGACGGCGAGCCCCGCGCTGAGTCCCTGCCTGCTGCTCATGGGCGCAGCGTAGCCGCGGCGGGCGTCAGCGTCATCCGTCGAAGGTCACCCGTCATGCGTCGGGGTGGGTTCGCTGCGAGCTGCCGCGCGCGCCAGCGCGTCGCGCGCGGCGACGACCGCAGGGCGGCGGGATGCCGCGCGACGGGTCGAGGAGAACACCTCCCGGAACGGGTCCGCCGGGAGCGACGCGAGCTGCACGCTCGGGGGTTCGCCGGCCCAGACGAGATCGGGCAGGAGCCCGACGGCGTTGCCCGAGCGGATCAGCCGGATGTGAGCCATGAGGTCGGCCGTCTCGAAGCGCACGTCGGGCTCGAACCCGGCCTGGCGGCACAGCTGCTCGGCCCACTCCCGCGACGCGGTGCCGCGCGGCTCCATGACCCACGGGCGATCGGCCGCCGCGGCGAGGCCGTCGTCGGCGACGAGCCGCAGCAGTTCGGTCGGGGCGTGCATGGGCAGGGCGGCGGCGACCGGGTCGGGGCGCGGCAGCCCGCGCCGGCGCGCCGACGGGTGCGGGGGCAGTGCGAGCCGGATCGCGTCTCGTGCGAGCGGCACCCGGTCGAGTTCGGCGTGCAGCGGGCGAGTGTGGCCCGGGTACTGCTCGGCGATCACGAGGTCGAAGTCGCGCGCGGCGACGTCGAACAGGGCGATCTCGGGCTCGCGCTCGGTGACCTCCACGCGCAGCGACGGGTGCTCCGCGGCGAGGAGGGTGAGCGCCTGCGGGACGACGGCGTGCGCCGCGGACTGGAACACCGCGATGCGCACCGTGCCGCTCACCGTGGTCAGCGAGCGCGCGACATCCGCTTCGGCCTCTTCCAGCCGTTCGAGCACGGCCTGGGCGTGGCCGACGAGCAGTTCGGCCTGGGGGGTGAGCTGCACGCGGCGGCCGACCTGCACGAGCAGTGGGACGCCCGCCTCCTTCTCGAGCTGGCTCAGCTGCTGCGAGACCGACGACGGGCTGTACGAGAGCGCCTCGGCGACGGCCGTGAGCGTGCCGCGCTGTGCGAGTTCGACCAGGAGGCGCAGGCGTCGGACGTCGAGCATGCGTGGTCGCCTCCTTTCGTGGCATCCGTCGTCTCCCGCCGGGAATCATTCGGGAAACACGAACAGTATGCATCGGATTCATTCGCTGTACTGAACGGATGCCGGGGCGCACACTGGAAGGGCGGGGCCGACAGCTCCCGCGCGCCCGACCGAGACCGAAGGACATCGCCGTCGTGACCACACCGAAGCTGCTCGCGGACGTACTCCCCGACACCGACCACGTCATCGCGCTCGTCGAGCGCTGGCTCGCCGAGAGCGAGCGCCACCCCGTCGACCCCGCGGCCGAACGCCTCGCGGGCGTGCTCAAGGACCCGAACGGGCTCGCGTTCACCGTCGGGTTCGTCGACGGCGTCATGCGCCCCGAAGACCTCGGCGTCGCCGCGCGCAACCTCGCCGAGGTCGCGAAGCTCACCCCGAAGTTCCTGCCGTGGTTCCTCAAGGCCGCCATCCGCCTCGGCGGCGCGGTCGCCCCGCTGCTGCCGTGGATCGTCATCCCCATCGCGCGCCGGGTCCTCCGGGCCATGGTCGGCCACCTCGTGCTCGACGCGACCCCCGCCAAGCTCGGTCCCGCCATCGCGAAGCTGCGCGAATCGGGCAACCGACTGAACCTCAACCTCCTCGGCGAGGCCGTCCTCGGCGAGCACGAGGCCGACCGTCGCCTGCAGGGCACGTACGACTTCCTCGCCCGCGACGACGTCGACTACGTCTCGATCAAGGTGTCGAGCGTCGTCAGCCAGCTCTCGATGTGGTCGTTCGACGAGGCCGTCGAGAAGGTCGTCGCGAAGCTCACCCCGCTCTACGAGCTCGCAGCGCGGGGAGCGGCGCAGGGCAAGGCCAAGTTCATCAACCTCGACATGGAGGAGTACCGCGACCTCGACCTCACGATCGCGGTCTTCAAGCAGGTGCTCGAGCAGCCGCAGCTGCAGCAGCTCGAGGCCGGCATCGTGCTCCAGACCTACCTGCCCGACGCGCTCGGCGCCATCCAGGACCTCACCGAGTGGGCGCAGGCCCGTCGCGCCGCCGGCGGCGCTCCCATCAAGGTCCGCGTCGTCAAGGGCGCGAACCTCGCCATGGAGACCGTCGACGCCCACATCCACGACTGGCCGCTCGCGACCTACTCGACCAAGCAGGACTCCGACACCAACTACAAGCGCGTCCTGCACTGGTCGATGACGCCCGAGCGCATCGACGCCGTCAAGCTCGGCATCGCCGGCCACAACCTGTTCGACGTCGCCCACGCCCACCTCACCGCGAAGGAGCGCGGCGTCGAGCACGGCGTCGAGTTCGAGATGCTGCTCGGCATGGCCACCGGCCAGGCCGAGGCCGTGCGCGGCGACGTCGGCCGGCTACTGCTCTACACGCCCGTCGTGAACCCGTCGGAGTTCGACGTCGCCATCGCCTACCTGATCCGCCGGCTCGAGGAGAACGCGAGCCAGGAGAACTTCATGTCGGCAGTGTTCGAACTCTCGCAGGACCGCGGCCTGTTCGACCGCGAACGCGACCGCTACCTCCGCTCGCTCGACGCGCTCGACGGCGTGCCCGCCGACGCATCCGCACCCGCCCCGAACCGGACCCAGAACCGCCGCACCGAATGGGACGAGCAGGACGCCGCCGACCTCGGCGCCGTCGCCGGCGCGCCCGCGCCCGGCGACGAGCACGAGGGGTCCCTGACGAGCGTCGTGCTCGGCATCACGCGCGGTTCGGCAGCCGACGGCGAGGTGACGGATGCCGCGGCATCCGCTCATCTCGCCGGATCCGGCCTCACGGGGCCCGGCGTCACCCCGGGCTTCCGCAACGAACCCGACACCGACCCCGCCCTCGCGGCGAACCGCGACTGGGGACGCCGGATCCTCGCCCGGGTTCCGGGATCGACGCTCGGCATCGACACGCTGCGGGCCAACCGCATCGAGACCGCCGACGAGCTCGAGTCGCTCATGACCGCCGTCACCGAGCGCGGCGCCGCATGGGGCGCCCTGTCCGGGGACGAGCGCGCGGCTGTGCTGCATCGCGCCGGCCTCGCGCTCGCCGCGAACCGCGACCGCCTCATCGAGGTCATGGCCGCTGAGACCGGCAAGACCATCGACCAGGCCGACCCCGAGATCAGCGAGGCGATCGACTTCGCGCACTACTACGCCGAGCGCGCCCGCGAACTCGACCACGTGCAGGGCGCCCGCTTCGTGCCCTCGAAGCTGACCGTCGTCACGCCGCCGTGGAACTTCCCCGTCGCGATCCCCGCCGGCGGCGTGCTCGCGGCGCTCGCCGCGGGCTCGGGCGTCATCATCAAGCCCGCGAAGCTCTCGCAGCGCTCGGGTGCGGTCATGGTCGAGGCGCTGTGGGAGGCCGGCATCCCCAAGGACCTCCTCGCGCTCGTCGACCTCGGCTCGCGCGATCTCGGCACCAAGCTCGTCTCCGACGAGAAGGTCGACCGCGTCATCCTCACGGGCGCCTACGAGACGGCAGAGCTGTTCCGGTCGTTCCGCAAGGACCTGCCGCTGCTCGCCGAGACGAGCGGCAAGAACGCGATCATCGTCACGCCGTCGGCCGACCTCGACCTCGCGGCATCCGACGTCGTCAAGAGCGCGTTCGGCCACGCCGGCCAGAAGTGCTCGGCCGCGTCGCTCGTGATCCTGGTCGGGTCGGTCGCGAAGTCCGAGCGGTTCCGCCGCCAGCTCGTGGACGCCGCGACGAGCTTGCGCGTCGGCTGGCCCGAGCACCCCTCCAGCCAGATGGGGCCCCTCGTGGAGCCCGCGGACGGCAAGCTGCTGCACGCCCTGACCACGCTCGGCGCCGACGAGGAATGGCTCGTCGAACCGCGACGGCTCGACGACACCGGCCGGCTCTGGTCGCCCGGAGTTCGCGCGAACGTCAAGCCCGGGTCGTACTTCCACCTCACCGAGTTCTTCGGACCGGTGCTCGGCATCATGCACGCGAAGGACCTCGACGAGGCCATCCGCTTCCAGAACGCCGTCGACTTCGGGCTCACCGCCGGCCTGCACTCGCTCGACGCCGACGAGCTCGCGACGTGGCTCGACCGGGTCGAGGCCGGCAACCTGTACGTCAACCGCGGCATCACCGGCGCGATCGTGCAGCGCCAGCCGTTCGGCGGATGGAAGCGCTCCTCCGTCGGCGCGGGCGCGAAGGCCGGCGGACCGAACTACCTGTTCGGGCTCGGCGACTGGGCGCCCGACCACTCCGAACCGAGCCGGTCGCTGCACCTGCGCGGGCTCGAGCAGCGCGTGAGCGACCTCATCGAGGCCTCGCAGTCCTCCCTCGCCTACGAGGAGTACGAGGTGCTGCGCAGGTCGGCGCTCTCCGACGCGGTCGCGTGGGCCGACGAGTACGCCACGGTGAAGGACGTGTCGGGCCTGGGCGTCGAGCGGAACCTGTTCCGCTACCTGCCCGTGCCGGTCACCGTCCGCGTCAGCGAGGACGCCGCGCTCGCGGACGGCCTGCGCATCATCGCGGCGGGCCTGCTCGCCAGGTCGCCGCTCGCGGTCTCGACCGCGCACGAGCTGCCGAAGGGCGTCCGCGCACTGCTCGCGGCCCGCGACATCCGCATCGTCCGCGAGGGCGACGCCGGCTGGATCGACCGCGCCGCGAAGGGCGAGGTCACCGGGCGGGTGCGCCTGCTCGGCGGCTCGCCGAGCGCCCTCGCCGAGGCGACGGGCGGCACGCCCGACCTCGCGGTGTGGTCGCACCCGGCGACGCCGTCGGGTCGTGTCGAGCTGCTGCCGTTCCTGCACGAGCAGGCGATCTCGATCACGAACCACCGCTTCGGCAACCCGACCACGATCTCGGACGGGGTCATCTAGCTGTACTTCCCACGGTGGTTGTGTGCAGCGTGGTGTGACGGGGTGAGGTGAGGACCTCCGGTATCGATGTGGGTTACCACACTCACTCGACACAACGGAGGTCCTCGTGTCCTACGCTACCCATGCCCGTGCTGCGCTCACCGTGACCGGGCGGATCAAGATCGCGTTGCTCGTCGTCGACGACGGGTGGACACAGGCTCGTGTCGCTGAACGGTTCCAGGTCGCTCGTGGCACGGTGTCGAAGTGGGTCGCCCGGTACCGGGCAGGCGGGCGTGCGGCGATGCAGGATCGGTCCTCGAAGCCGAAGGTCTCGCCGTCGCGGACGCCGCAGCGCACCGAGCGTCGCATCATCGGGTTGCGGGTGAACCGGCGCTGGGGTCCGCACCGGATCGCGTACCACCTCGGCCTGCCGCAGTCGACGGTCTCGAAGGTGCTGAACCGGTACCGGGTGCCGCTGCTGGGACAGGTCGACAAGAACACCGGAGTCCGGGTCCGCAAGCCCAAGCCCGTCCGCTACGAACGCGCCGTGCCGGGCGAACTGGTGCACGTGGACGTGAAGAAACTCGGCCGCATCCCCGACGGCGGCGGGTGGCGCACCCTGGGCCGTTCCGCAGGGCGCAAGCACCGGTCCGGGGCCGGCTACTCGTACCTGCATTCCGCGATCGATGACCATGCCCGCCTGGTGTACTCCGAGATCCTCGACGACGAACGCAAGGACACCGCCGCGGGGTTCTGGGAACGCGCGAACGCGTTCTACACCGGCCACGGCATCACCGTGCAACGCGTGATGACGGACAACGGGTCCTGCTACCGCTCGAAGGCATTCAACGACGCGCTCGGCGAGAACGTGACGCACAAGTACACCCGCCCGTACCGGCCACAGACGAACGGCAAGATCGAGCGGTTCCACCGCACCCTCGCCGACGAATGGGCATACGCCCGGCACTACGCGTCAGACCAGCAGCGCGCCACGAGCTACCCCGACTGGCTGCATCACTACAATCACCACAGACCCCACACCGGGATCGGCGGCCTCGCACCCATCGACCGCGTCCACAACGTCAGTGGGAAGAACAACTAGCGCGCCGGCGGCGGGCGCCGGGCGCTCGCCGCCCGGGTGCCAACCGGAACACATGAGAATCCGGCCGATGCCCCCTCCAGCGGGGGACATCGGCCGGATTCTCATGCAGAACGGCGGCGCCTCACTCGCGCCCGCGGTTGCGGCGACGGATGGCGCGGGGCGCCCGCCCGCCGGGAACCCGCCGCCGCACCACCTCGCCTCGGCTCTTGTGCGTGCCCCGAATCCTGCGCTAGACACTGAACAGGTTGCGACAGCGCATCTCGGACCGACCGTTCCGCGGAGGCCCGGGTGGGGAGGGGCCCTGATGGCATCGACCACCGGGCAGCGGGCGACATCGAAGCTCGGCCTGCCCGCGCTCACCGGCATGGTCGTCGGATCAATGGTCGGTGCGGGCGTCTTCCAGCTTCCGGCGCGCTTCGCCGGCCAGACCGGCGTGTACGGGGCGGTCATCGCCTGGGCGATCGCCGGACTCGGAATGCTGACGCTCGCGCTCGTCTTCCAGACGCTCGCGATGCGGAAGCCGAAGCTCGACAACGGGGTCTACGTCTACGCACGGACCGGGTTCGGCGTGTACCCGGGGTTCCTCTCCGCTGTCGGCTACTGGGCGTCGGCGTGCGCGGGCAACGCGTTCTACTGGGTGCTCATCATGACCACCCTCTCGCAGCTGTTCCCCGAGCTCTCCCCGGTGCTCGGCGAGGGCGACACGTGGCCCGCGTTCATCGTCTCGGTGGCCGCGGTGTGGGGCGTCTTCCTGCTGATCCGGCGGGGCGTGCGCGAGGCCGCCGCCGTGAACTTCATCGTGACGATCGCCAAGCTGGTGCCGCTCGCCCTCTTCCTCCTGCTCGTCGCCTTCTTCTTCGACTGGGACGTCTTCGTCGGCAACCTCTCGGGCGATGCAGGCGCCGGCGGCGACTCGCTGTTCGCGCAGGTGCAGGGCACGATGCTCATCACCGTGTTCGTCTTCCTCGGCATCGAGGGAGCGAGCGTGTACTCGCGCTACGCGAAGAAGCGGTCGGACGTCGGCCGCGCCACCGTGCTCGGATTCCTCTCGGTGCTGGCGCTCTTCGCTTCGGTCTCGATCCTGTCGTACGGAATCCTGCCGCAGGCCGAGATCGCCGCCCTCCCGCAACCATCGGCGGGCGGCGTGCTCGAGGCGGCAGTCGGGCCGTGGGGCGGTGCGTTCATCCGCGTCGGACTCATCATCTCGGTGCTCGGCGCCTACCTGGCGTGGCAACTGCTCGCCGCCGACGTCGTCTTCGCCGCGGCGAAGGACCAGGATCTCCCGCGCTACTTCGCGAAGCAGAACTCCCGCGAGGTTCCGGAGCGCGCGGTGCTGTGGACCTCGATCCTCGTCACGCTCATCCTGTTCCTCGTCCAGTTCGTCGAGGACGCGCTCGACTTCACGCTCGACCTCACCGCGGCGCTCTCGCTCGCGCCGTACGCGCTCGCGAGCGCCTACGCCGTGAAGATCGCGATACGACGCGACGGGTACGAGGGCGCAGCGCCCGCGCGCCGCAACCGCGAACTCGTGATCGCGGCGATCTCCACGGCGTACACGCTCTTCCTGATCTGGGCTGCCGGCTACGTGTTCCTCTTCATCGCATGCATCCTGCTCGCGCCCGCGACGGCGCTCTACGTCGTCGCCCGACGTCAGCAGCAGGCGAAGGTCTTCACCCCCGCCGGGCTCGTCGTCTTCATCGTGATCGTCGCATTCGCCGTGGTGGGCGTGGTCCTGCTCGCCACCGGAAGCGTCCAGCTCTGAACAGATCCGCGCCGCGGCGCAGAAGGGAGCACGCCATGTCGCACCAGTCGTACGGGGTCCACTCCGAGGTCGGCCGGCTCCGGAAGGTCCTGGTCTGCCGGCCGGGGCTCGGGCACGAGCGGCTCACGCCGAGCAACAGCGATGCCCTCCTGTTCGACGACGTGCTCTGGGTGCAGAACGCCCGGCGAGATCACGCCGACTTCGTGCAGCACCTGGGCGACCGCGGGGTCGAGGTCGTCGAGCTCCACGACCTCCTCGCCGAGACCCTCGCGGTGCCCGATGCCCGCGACTGGCTGCTCGATCGCAAGATCGTCGCGAACGAGGTCGGATCGGGCCTCGTCGCCGACACGCGGGCGTTCCTCGACGCACTCGACCACGCGACGCTCACCGAGTACCTCATCGGCGGGCTGTCGACGCGCGATCTCCCGGAGGAGTTCCGGTCATCCGAGGTCGCCCTGGTCCGCGAGTCCGCGGGGATGACCGAGTACCTCATGCCACCGCTGCCGAACACGATCTACACGCGCGACACGACGTGCTGGATCTACGGCGGCCTGACGCTGAACCCGCTCTACTGGCCGGCACGGCACGCCGAGACCATGCTCATGAAGGCGATCTACCGGTTCCATCCCGACTACGTCGGCAGCACCGTGTGGTGGGGCGACCCGGAGCAGGACTGGGGTCAGGCGACGCTCGAGGGCGGCGACGTCATGCCCGTCGGCAACGGCGTCGTGCTCATCGGCATGAGCGAGCGCACCTCCCGCCAGGCGATCACGGCGGTCGCTTCGCGGCTGTTCGAGGAGGGAGCCGCACAGCGCGTCGTGGTCGCCGGCATGCCCAAGCTTCGCGCCGCGATGCACCTCGACACGGTCTTCACGTTCGCCGACCGCGACCTCGTGACCTACTACCCCGACATCGTCGACGGCATCCAGACGTTCTCGCTTCGTCCGGCCGACCGCGGCGGCGTCGAGGTCACGGAGGAGCGCTCGTCGTTCATCGACGTCGTCGCCGAATCGCTCGGGCTCGCGAAGCTGCGTGCGGTCGAGCCCGGCGGCGGGTGGTATGCCGGCGAGCGCCAGCAGTGGGACAGCGGCAACAACGCGGTCGCGGTCGAGCCGGGCGTCGTGTTCACCTACGACCGCAACACGTACACGAACGCGCTGCTCCGCGATGCGGGCGTCGAGGTCATCGAGATCGTCGGCGCCGAACTCGGGCGGGGGCGTGGCGGGGGGCACTGCATGACCTGTCCGATCTCCCGCGACGCGGTCGAGTACTGAGCGGATGCCGGTGGGCTCGCCGCTCGCGGCTCGGCCCGTCAGGTCACTCGCGGCCGCGGTTGCGGCGACGGATGGCGCGGGGCGCCCGCCCGCCGAGGAACGAGCGCCCGGCGTCGACGAGGAACCCCGTGCGCAGCGCCTCGCGGCCGATGAGCATGCGGAAGCCCATCTCGTCGCGGTTGGTCAGCGTGACCTCCGCGGTCACCTCGCGGCCGAGCAGCACGACGTCCATGAGCACGACCAGCCGCTCCTGGGTGTGCCCGGTCGAACTGCGGACGACCCGGCGATCATGCACTGGAGTCTCGATCGCCGTGGCATCCGCATCGGAGTTCTGCCAGGGATGGATGCCGAAGCGCACCCAGTCCGCACCGTCGCGCTCGAACTCCTCGACGTCGAACGCGTGCAGCGCCGACGAGCGCGCACCTGTGTCGAGCTTCGCCTTGATCCACTCGACTTCGGCCTGAGGCAGGCGGACCCATTCGCGCCATCCGGCGATGGTGTTTGAATGGGTCGACACGTCCGTCACCAGATCATCTTCGCAGGGACCCACGCATGAAACTCGCGATCCTGTCGCGCGCGCCCCAGGCCTACTCCACCCAGCGTCTCCGTGCGGCCGCGCAGCAACGCGGGCACGACGTCAAGGTCCTGAACACCCTCCGCTTCGGAATCGACCTCTCGGGGGCCGAACCCGACCTGCAGTACCGCGGTCGCCCGCTGTCGGACTACGACGCGATCCTGCCCCGCATCGGCAACTCGATCACGTACTTCGGCACGGCCGTCGTGCGCCAGTTCGAGCAGATGGACGTCTACACCCCGAACACCGCGAACGGCATCACGAACGCGCGCGACAAGCTCCGCGCGAACCAGATCCTGTCGCGCCACAACATCGCGCTGCCCGCGACCACGTTCGTGCGCAACCGCGCCGACCTGCGGCCCGCGATCGAGTCGGTCGGCGGCGCGCCGGTCGTGATCAAGCTGCTCGAGGGCACGCAGGGCATCGGCGTCATCCTCGCCCCGACGGTCAAGGTCGCCGAAGCCATCATCGAGACGCTGCACTCGACCAAGCAGAACGTGCTGATCCAGAAGTTCATCGCGGAATCGCGCGGGCGCGACATCCGCGCCCTCGTCGTCGGCGACCGCGTCGTCGCGGCCATGCGACGCGTCGCGAGCGGCGACGAGTTCCGCTCCAACGTGCACCGCGGCGGCAGCGTCGAGCGGGTCGAGCTGACGCCCGAGTACGAGCAGGCGGCCGTGCGGTCGGCGCAGATCATGGGGCTGAAGGTCGCGGGAGTCGACATGCTCGAGGGCAACGAGGGCCCGCTCGTCATGGAGGTCAACTCGTCGCCGGGCCTGCAGGGCATCGAGACGGCGACGAACCTCGACGTCGCGGGGGCGATCATCGACTACATCGGCAACCAGGTCGCGTTCCCCGAGATCGACGTACGCCAGCGGCTCACCGTCTCGACGGGGTACGGCGTGGCCGAACTGCTCGTGCACGGCGACGCCGACCTCATCGGCAAGACCCTGGGCGAGTCGGGGCTCTGGGAGCGCGACATCACGGTGCTCACCCTGCACCGCGGCACCACCGTGATCCCGAACCCGCGCAAGGGGGTCGTGCTCGAGGCCGAGGACCGCCTGCTCTGCTTCGGCAAGCTCGAGGAGATGCGCTCGATGATCCCCGAGCGCCGTCGCCGTCGGCAGAAGGTCCGTCGCCTGCCGAAGGAACCCATCCCGGTCTCGGACGTCGCGTCCTGAGCGGGCGCGCCCCGGTCAGTCGCGGGAGCGGAGTGCGCGTGCGACCGCGTCGAGCGCGGCATCCGAGGGGACGCCCAGCCTGAGGGCGGCGTCGGCGAACACGGATGCCGCGCTCTGCAACGCCTGCGCGACCGGGTCGCCCGCCGTGCTGACGAACGTGCCCGCACGCCCGCGCCCCTCGACCACGCCGTCGGCCTCGAGCTCCTTGTAGGCCCGCGCGACGGTGTTCGCGGCGATGCCGAGCTCCTCGGCGAGGGCCCGGACGGTGGGCAGCTTCGCGCCGGCCGCGAGCCGGCCCGAGGCGACGGCGTCCACGACCTGCATGCGCAGTTGCTCGTACGGCGGGGTGCCGGAGCCGGCGTCGACGGTGAAGCGCATCGGTCGGAGCCCCGCTCAGTCGCGACTGCGGTTCACGAGCCGGGAGAGCACGATCGCGCTGCGCGTGTGGTCGACGTTGGGTGCGATGCGCACGCGTTCGAGGGCATCCTCGAGCGAGGTGATGTCGCGGGCGCGCATGAGCACGATGGCGTCGGCGCTGCCCGTGACCGTGCCGGCGTAGACCACCTCGGGCACGTTCTGCAGGATGCGCTGCAGCTCGTCGGGCGCGACGGTGCCGCGGCAGAACAGTTCGACGACGGCCTCGGTGCTCATGCCGTCGACGGCCGGGTCGACCTGGATCGTGAAGGCCTTGATGACCCCGTCGGCGACGAGCCGGTCGACCCGGCGCTTGACGGCGGACGCCGACAGCCCCACCGACGACCCGATGTCGCCGTAGCCGGCTCGCGAGTTCTGCCGGAGCAGGTCGAGGATGGCCCGGTCGAGGTTGTCCATGGGCACCACTGTAGGAGCGTCCGTTGCGTGGGAACAGGTGCGCGCGCGGATTCCGTGCGCGCCGTTGCAGGTTCGTGATCGGGATCGGGCGCGCTCGCGCCTCGATCAGTTCGGGGTGGGGGAATCGTGGCGGGCGCGCAGGCCGTGCATGAGCGCTGCGAGGCCGACCCGGAACGCGGATTCGGCGCCCGAGGCGTCCGCATGCTCGGCGTCGAGTGCGGAACGCAGGGAGACGAGTTCGGAGGGCACGCTCGCCTGGGCGAGCAGGTCGCCGGGCGCGACGATGTCGAGCGCGGAGCCCAGCACGTGCGCCTCGACGGTGCGCATGACCGCGACGGCGTCGTGCTCGCGCCACCCGCCGCGGACGAGCGAGCCGACCACGGTGTCGTACATCTCGAGCGTCGAGCGGTCGCGGATGGGCGTGGTCGCGAGCAGGGGGATCACGTTCGGGTGAGCCGCGAACGCCGTGAGGTAGGAACGCGCCCACGCCTCGAGCGCGGGATCCCATGGA
This sequence comes from Agromyces marinus, assembly GCF_021442325.1. Lineage (NCBI taxonomy): Bacteria > Bacillati > Actinomycetota > Actinomycetes > Micrococcales > Microbacteriaceae > Agromyces > Agromyces marinus. The sequence continues at coordinate 208,204 of NZ_CP087879.1, forward strand.
TGCACCCCGAATGCGGACACGTCGATGCCGGCGACGATCCGCGCCCTGATGTGCTCGATCAGCTCGCCTCGACTCGCGATGTGGTTGTAGAGCGAGGAGACCTGCCGGTCGACGCGCGCGGCGAGCGCGCGCATGGTCAGCGCCTCCGCTCCGTCCTCGTCGATGAGGTCGAGCGCTGCCAGCACGAGCTGCTCCCGCTTGAGACGAGCCACGGATGTCCTCCGGAATCTTCCGTCGTCGTGCTCGGGAGTGTATCGTGCTCGCAGCGCGAAAACGAACACTGTTCGTACAGGATGCCAGGGCGGCATCCACCCGATCGAGAGGAACCGACCCGGTGACGACGACGTACTTCCACGGCGGCACGATCTGGCTCGGCGGCGCCGTCGCCGACCGCCCGGAGGCCGAAGCGGATGCCACGGCGCTCCTCGTGCGCGACGGGCGCATCGCCGCCATCGGCGCCGATGCGGAAGCAGCCGCATCGACCGCGGACACCGTCGTCGACCTGGACGGCGGGCTGCTCATGCCGTCCTTCGGCGACGGCCACGCGCACCCCCTCTTCGGAGGGCTCGAGGCCGAGGGCCCCGACATCCGCTCCTGCCGTTCGATCGACGAGATCGTCGCCGAAGTGCGCCGCTACGCCGACGCCCACCCCGAACTCGAGTGGATCACGGGCGCGTCCTACGACGGCAGCCTCGCCGAGGGCGGCCTGTTCGACGCGCGGCTGCTCGACCGGGCCGTGCCCGACCGGCCGGTGGTGCTCCGGGCCTGGGACTACCACACGGTGTGGGTCAACAGCCGGGCCCTCGAGCTCGCGGGCATCCACGCGGACACCCCCGAACCCGAACTCGGGGAGATCCCCCGTCGACCCGACGGCACGCCGATCGGAACGCTCCGCGAGTGGGGAGCCGTCGACCTCGTCGCCGCGGTCATGCCGAGTCGAAGCGCCGAGGTGGGCCTGCGCGCGCTGCACCGGGCCGGCCGGTACTACCTCGAGCGCGGGGTGACCTGGGTGCAGGACGCCTGGGTCGAACCGGCCGAGCTCGACGTGTACCTCGCCGCCGCGGCGCACGGCGCCCTCCCCATCCGCTTCAACCTCGCGCTCTACGCCGATCCCCGGCGCTTCGCCGCCGAACTTCCGGACATGATCGCCGCGCGCGACCGGGTGCGTGCCGCGGCATCGCCGCGACTCACCGCCGACACGGTCAAGTTCTTCGCCGACGGCGTCGTCGAGAACGAGACCGGTGCGCTGCTCGAGCCCTACTGCACCGGCCTGCACGACCACGGCATGGAGGTGTGGGGGGCCGAACGGCTCGCCGAAGCCGTCCGCGCGGTCGACGCCGCCGGCTTCCAGATCCACATCCACGCCATCGGCGATGCGGCCGTGCGCCAGGCGCTCGACGCGATCGCGGGCGCGATCGCAGCGAACGGGCCGCGCGACCGCCGCCCGGTGATCGCGCACGCCCAACTCGTCGACGACGCCGACCTCGCGCGATTCGCCGAGCTCGGCGTCATCCCCAACATGCAACCGCTGTGGGCCCAGCTCGACGCGCTCATGACCGTCCTCACCGTGCCGCGCCTCGGCGCGGAGCGCGCCGACCGCCAGTACCGCATGCACACCCTCGCGGCGTCCGGCGCCCCGCTCGCGTTCGGTTCGGACTGGCCGGTGTCCTCGGGCGACCCGCGCGACGGCCTCGCGATCGCCGCGTCGCGCACCACGCTCGACGGCGAACCCGCCGGCGGCTGGACCCCGGACGAGATCATGCCCATCGAGGCCGCGCTGACCGCCTACACGACGGCGGTCGCACACCAGGCGTTCGCCGACCGCGCCGAGGCGCCGTGGGGTCGGATCGAGGTCGGAGCGAGCGCCGACCTCGTCCACCTCGGCAGCGACCCGCGCGACTGTGACCCCCACGACCTTCCCCGCATCCAGGTGCGGCAGACCTACCTCGCAGGCGAGGCGACGCTCGACGCCGCCCCGACCGGCGCACCCGATCCGAACCCCGCACACCCCGCCAGCGAGCGCAGCGCTGCGCTCCCGTCCTGAAAGGCCCACCGATGTCCCAGCCCACCGTCGCCGGTCCGCCGGCACACGAGACATCCGCCGAAGAGACCTCGCACCTGCGGCGCGTCCTCGGCGTCCCCTCGCTCGTCCTCTTCGGTCTGGTCTACATGGTGCCGCTCACGGTCTTCACGACCTACGGCATCGTCACGCAACTGACCGGCGGACGCGTGCCCTTCGCATACGTCATCACCCTCGTGGCGATGGCGTTCACGGCGCGCTCCTACGCCCGGATGGCCGCCGCCTACCCGTTCGCCGGGTCCGCCTACGTGTACGCGCAGCGCAGCTTCGGCCCAGGCGTCGGCTTCCTCGCCGGCTGGGCGCTCATGCTCGACTACCTGTTCCTGCCGATGATCAACTACCTCGTCATCGGGATCTACCTGAACGCGGCGTTCCCCGCCGTTCCGCAGTGGGTCTTCATCCTCGCGACCATCGCGCTCGTGACCGTGCTCAACGTCGTGGGCATCGTCTCCGTCGCACGTGCGAACTTCGTCATCATCGCCGTGCAGGCGCTCTTCATCGGCACGTTCGTCGTCATGAGCCTCGTCGCCATCGGCGGGGCCGGCGAGGTCGACCCGCTCGCGCCGTTCACCGGCGACGGAACCGTCGACGGCGCGGGCGTGCTCTTCGCCGGGGCCGCGGTGCTGTGCCTGTCCTTCCTCGGCTTCGACGCGGTCTCCACCCTCGCCGAGGAGGCGAAGGACGCGAAGCGCTCGGTGCCGCGCGCGATCATCATCACGACCGTCGCGGCGGGCGTGATCTTCATCGGCCTGTCGTACCTGTCCCAGCTCGTGTACCCCTCCAACGCGTTCGCCGACGTGGACTCCGCCGCGCTCGACGTCATGGGCGCCGCGGGCGGGCAGTTCCTGGCGGCGTTCTTCACGGCCGCGTACATCGCGGGTGCGACGGGCTCGGCGCTCACGTCGCAGGCATCCGTCGCCCGCATCATCTTCGCGATGGGCCGCGACGGCGTGCTCCCGCGCACCGTGTTCGGCCGGCTCTCGGCGCGGTTCCGCACGCCCGTGGTCGCGATCCTCGTCGTCTCCGCGGTGTCGCTGCTCGCGATCGTGATCGACCTGGGCCTGCTCGTCGAGATGATCAGCTTCGGCGCGCTCATCGCCTTCTCGGTCGTGAACCTCACCGTGCTCAAGCACTACTTCATCGACCGACGCGAGCGCTCGGGCGGTGCGATCGTGAACAACCTCGTGCTGCCGCTGATCGGCTTCGGACTGACCGTGTGGCTCTGGACGAGCCTGTCGCAGCGCACGTTCGTCGTCGGCCTGATCTGGTTGGCGCTCGGCGTGGTGCTGCTCGCGGTCGTCACGCGCGGCTTCCGCCGCCCGACCCCGATGCTCGACCTGCGCGAGGACGCCTCGGTCGACGATGCGCCCGACCGCGGGAGCGCGTCGCCGGCCTGATCGCGTGCGGGGGCGCAGCAGCCGCGACTCGTATCGTGGGAGCCATGACCCCGAACACCCCCGCACGCCTCGCCGTGCAGCTGCAGCCCCAGCACGCGACCTACCCGCAGATCCGAGACGCCGTGCTCCGCATGGAGGACCTCGGCGTCGACGTCGTCATGAACTGGGATCACTTCTTCCCGCTCTCGGGCGACCCGGACGGCCTCCACTTCGAGGCGTGGACCATGCTCGGCGCCTGGGCCGAGCAGACCGAGCGGGTCGAGTTCGGCTCGCTCGTGAACTGCAACTCGTACCGCAACGCCGACCTGCAGGCCGACATGGCGCGCACGCTCGACCACATCAGCGCGAAGGGCGGCGACGCCGGCCGCTTCATCTTCGGCACGGGGTCCGGATGGTTCGAGCGCGACTACGACGAGTACGGCTACGAGTTCGGCACGGTCGGCTCGCGCCTGGACGACCTGGCCGAGGCCCTGCCTCGCGTGAAGGCGCGGTGGGCGAAGCTCAACCCGGCGCCGACGCGCGAGATCCCGATCATGATCGGCGGCAAGGGCGAGCGGAAGACGCTGCGCCTGGTCGCGGAGCACGCCGACATCTGGCACTCGTTCGTGCGACCCGACGAACTGGCGCACAAGCTCGAGGTCCTGAAGGGCTGGGGCGAGCGTGTCGGGCGGGATGTCTCGGAGATCACCATCTCGAACGAGCTCCGCCGCGACGGCCTCGACGACGAGTACGCGGACGCCCTGTACGCCGGCGGCGTGCGCCTGTTCACGCTCGGCATCTCAGGTCCCGACTACGACGACACCGCGGTCAGACACTGGCTCGCGTGGCGCGACCGCCGCAACGAGGACGCTGAGGTGCGCGCCGCCTGACGCGCCGGCGGCTCGCGTGGCTCCGGCGGCTCCGGCGGCTCGGCGGCGAAGCGGATGCCGCCGCCGGACGCCGTCGTGAGGGTCACCGGTATCCGGGCAGGATCGCCAGCGATCCGTCGGCGCCGAGACGGACGCCGCGTCCATCCATTCCCAGGACGAGCCCGGCGCCCGGGAACATGCCGTCGTTCGTGCACGTTCCGCCTGCACTCGTCGTGTCGAAGCGCATGGCCAGGCACAGGTCGCCCTCGGCGGTGAGCAGGACGTGGACGGCGGACGACTCGTCCCACGCCACCAGGAGCCGAGGACTGTCGGGCACGATCTCGAGGTGCGAGAAGAGCTCCCGGTCGATATCGAGGTCTGCATCCGTCGGCGCACGATCGAACAGCCGGAACACCTGCGTCCGGCCGACCGGGACGTCGCCGCCGTCCGCGCCGGGCGCGGGCTCGGTCTCGGTCTCGGTCTCGTCGAGGTCGAACGTGATGGAGGAGTCCCGATCGTCGGGCCCGGGCGCCGGCTCCGCCAGGTTCGTCGCAGCCACCCAGCCGGCCGCGAAGCCGATCGCGAGCGCCATCGCGGAGGCGAGGCCCGCGACGCGGAGCACGGTGGCGGCGCGAGCGGATGCCGCCTCGGGCCGGGTCTCGTCGTCGAGCCCGGTCAGGAGCTCGTCGAGGCCTCCCGTCGCCGCCTCCCGCGCCGCGCCCCGCTCGGCGACGGCCACGGCGGCGCCCGATCCGGCGCGCGCCGCGCTGGTGGCGGTGCCCGTGGTGCCCGTGGCGGTGGTGCCGGTGGTGCCGGCGGTGCCGCTCCCGCCGCTGGTGCCGCTCCGGCCGCGGCGCAGGTCCTCGAGTTCCGCGGCCGCACGAGCGCGTTCGATGTCGCCGGTGCCCGCGCCGTACGCGAGGCGCTGCAGGGCGGCGATGCGGTCGGCGTCGGGCATGCGGCTCCTCGTTCGGCCGGCACTCGGCCGGGCTCGGCTCAGGATGTCGCATGCGCGCCACCCACGGCAAGCACCGCGGCCCGCTGCCGGCCGCGCCGTGCCGCCCGACTGCCGCCCGCCGCCGCGCGCTGCGCGCCGCCCCCGCCCCCCGCCCCCGCTCGCGCCGCCGCGCGCGCGCGCCGCCCCCGCCCCCCCCGCCCCCGCTCGCGCCGACCGCGATGCCCCGTGCCCGAGCACCCTTCGCGGCCGCGGTCCGCCGAGTGGGTGCCATGTGCACCGCTTGCCGGGTCCGAGCGGTGCAGATGGCACCCTCTCGTGGGCGTGGGCGTGGGCGTGGGCGTGGGCGTGGGCGTGGGCGTGGGCGTGGGCGTGGGCGTGGGCGCCCGCGGAGCACCCTTCGTCGCCGCGGTCCGCCGAGTGGGTGCCATGTGCACCGCTTGCCGGGTCCGAGCGGTGCAGATGGCACCCTCTCGTGGGGAGTGGGGAGTGGGGAGTGGGGAGTGGGGAGTGGGGAGTGGGGAGTGGGGAGTGGGGAGTGGGGTGCGCGTGAATCGTGCGCGCGGTTGGCGCGGATCGACGGCGGAAACGAGCGGATGCGGCATCCGTCGCCCCTGATGCGTTGCGCGAACGGTGCGAACGCGCACGAATCGTGTGCGCCATGCCGAGAAGCGCCGCGCTCCGAGGATCACACTGGAAGTGGCGTCTCGGCGGCGGTGAGATCCGAACACCGTCGTCGAGGCTCGGAAGAGCGACCTGGTCCGCCGACACCCCACCGGCCGTGTCCGGCGGCGAGCCGCCGCGCCCGGCCTCCAGCACCGAGGAGTGAGATGTCGACCACGACCGAGACCCAGAGCACCGAGACCCAGACCGCGACCGCCGCGACCGCGACCGGCCGCTCGGCACCCGAGCGGACCCCGACGAAGAAGACCGTGCTGATGTGCCGCCCCGATCACTTCACCGTCGTCTACCAGATCAACCCGTGGATGGATCCGGCCAAGCCGACCGACACGGCGCTCGCCGTGGCTCAGTGGCAGACGCTGCACGACACCTACGTCGGCCTCGGCTTCGACGTGCGCCTCATCGACCCCGTCGAGGGCCTGCCCGACATGGTCTACGCCGCGAACGGCGGCACGGTCATCGACGGCATCGCGTACGGCGCGAAGTTCACGCACGAGCAGCGCGCGGCGGAGGGCCCGGCCTACATGGAGTGGTTCGGGGCGAACGGCTTCGACGTGCACGAGCCGGTCGAGACGAACGAGGGCGAGGGGGACTTCCTGCTCGTCGGGGACGTGGTCCTCGCGGGGACCGGATTCCGAAGCGACGCGTCGAGCCATGAGGAACTCGCCCGGGTCATCGGCCGCGAGATCATCACGCTGACCCTCGTCAACCCGAGCTTCTACCACCTCGACACGGCGATCGCCGTGCTCGACTCCCGCCCGGGGCAGGAGCACATCGCGTACCTGCCGAGTGCGTTCGACGGGCCCTCGCTCGAGATCCTGCGCGAGCGCTACCCCGACGCGATCCTCGTCTCCGAGGAGGATGCCGCGGTGCTCGGCCTGAACTCGTTCAGCGACGGCAGGAATGTGGTCATCGCGGCCCGCGCGACGGGGTTCGAGGCGCAACTGGTCGAAGCCGGGTACCGCCCGATCGGCGTCGACCTGTCCGAGCTGCTGCTCGGCGGGGGCGGCGTGAAGTGCTGCACCCTCGAGCTTCGGCGCTGAGTCGCCGAGTCGCCGAGTCGCCGAGTCGCGAGCCGGAGCCCCCGTGCCGCCCGCGCATGCCGGGTGTAGTCTCGCGCCATGCAGCACGATGACCGTCCTGCGGGGGAACACGACGAGTCGGTCGCCGAGGCCGGAGCGACGGCCGGGCTGACCGCGCCCACCATCGAATCCGGTCGCGGCGATGCGCGGCGCGACCACGGGTTCTTCGGGCAACCGCGAGCGCTCGCGCACATCTTCGGCGTCGAGATGTGGGAGCGGTTCAGCTTCTACGGCATGCAGTCCATCCTGCTGCTGTACATGTACTTCTCCGTGTCCGAGGGCGGCCTCGGCATGGAGCAGAGCACCGCGGCCGGCATCGTCGGCGCCTACGGCGGGGCCGTGTACCTGTCGACGATCCTCGGCGCGTGGATCGCCGACCGGATCCTCGGCAGCGAGCGGGTGCTGTTCATCTCGGCGATCGTGATCATGGCGGGCCACATCGCGCTGGCCGTGCTTCCTGGGTTCGTCGGCCTGGGCGTCGGCCTGGTGCTGGTCGCGTTCGGGTCGGGCGGTCTCAAGGCGAACGCGACGAGCGTCGTCGGCACGCTGTACACGCGCGACGACCCGCGACGCGACGCGGGCTTCTCGATCTTCTACCTGGGCATCAACCTCGGTGCCTTCCTCGGGCCGCTGCTCACGGGCCTGCTGCAGTCGACGGTCGGGTTCCACTGGGGGTTCGCGGCTGCGGCGATCGGCATGGCGATCGGACTCGTCCAGTACTCGTTCGGCAGGCGGGGCCTGCCGCCCGAGGCATCCGCCGTACCCAACCCGCTGCCCCGCGACCGGACCGCGCTCGTCATCGGCATCGCGGTGGCCTCGGTGCTGCTCATCGCCGCGCTCGTGCTGACCGGCCTCGTGACCGCGGAGAACCTCGTCACGTGGGTCATCGGCGGCACCGTCGTGGCCGCGGTCGCGTACTTCGTGGTCATCCTCGGCAGCAGGGCCGTCACGAAGGTCGAACGCAGTCGCGTCATCGGCTTCATCCCGCTGTTCATCGCGAGCGTCGCGTTCTGGTCGCTGTACCAGCAGCAGTTCACGGTGCTCACGATCTACTCCGACGAGCAGCTCGACCGGAACCTGTTCGGCTGGGAGATGCCGATCTCGTGGGTGCAGTCGATCAACCCGGTGTTCATCATCATCCTGTCGGGCGTGTTCGCCGCGATCTGGACCAGGATGGGCTCGCGGCAGCCGTCGACGCCGGTGAAGTTCGCGCTCGGCACGATCATCATGGGCGTGGCGTTCCTGCTGTTCCTGCCGTTCGCGGGCGGCGGGCCGAGCTCGACCCCGCTCCTGGCGATGGTCGGCATCCTGTTCGTCTTCACGGTCGCCGAGCTCCTGCTGTCGCCGGTCGGCCTCTCGGTGGCGACGAAGCTCGCGCCCGAGCGGTTCCACACCCAGATGGTCGCGCTGTTCTTCCTCTCGGTGGCCCTGGGCACGGCGATCGCGGGCCGGCTGGCCGAGCTCTACACCTCGGTTCCGGAGGCGGTCTACTTCAGCGTGCTTGGTGGCATCGCGATCGTGCTCGGCGCCGGTCTCGCGCTCGCGACGAAGCCCGTGCTGCGCCTCATGCAGGGCGTGCGCTGACGGCGGCGTCCCGGGCTCGCAGCGTTCGACGGGTACGATGCCCTGATGTCTGCGCGTGATGAGGGGCTTGCGAGCGGTGCGCTCGTGGTGATCCCCACGTACGACGAGCGCGAGAACCTCGGCCCGATCATCGCGCGGGTCCGTGCGGCGCTGCCCGCGGCATCCGTGCTCGTCGTCGATGACGGATCGCCGGACGGGACGGGCGCGCTCGCCGATGAGATCGCGGCGGCGGATGCCGCGGTGCGGGTGCTGCACCGCACCGGCAAGGCCGGGCTCGGCGCCGCCTACCTGGCGGCGTTCGATCGCGCGCTCGCGGACGGGTTCGATCCGGTGATCCAGCTCGACGCCGACGGGTCGCACGCGCCCGAGCAGCTTCCGGCGATGCTCGAAGCCCTCGAGGGGGCGGATGCCTCGGGGTGCACGCCGGACGTCGTCATCGGGTCGCGCTGGGTTGCGGGCGGGTCGATCGTGAACTGGCCGCGGCGGCGCGTCTGGCTGTCGAAGGCGGGCAGTTCGTACTCGCGGTGGATGCTGGGGCTTCCGGTGCGGGATGCGACGGCGGGGTTCCGGGTGTACCGGGCCCGCGCGTTGCGCGCGCTGCACCTGGAGGACGTGCACACGCGCGGGTACGGCTTCCAGGTCGACATGACGTGGCACGCCGTGTCAGCGGGACTGCGCGTCGTGGAGGTCCCTATCACGTTCGTCGAGCGCGAGCGGGGGCGGTCGAAGATGAGCGCGGGCATCGTGCTCGAGGCGATCTCGCGGGTGACGGGCTGGGGGATCGCCCGGCGGGTGCGGGGGATGCGTCAGACGGATGCCGCGAGCACGGCCCGCAGGCGGTCGCGGGCCTGAGCACGCGCGCCGGCGTACCCGTCGGGGTCGCCGGGGCGGGCGGTGGTGAACGCGGGCAGGCCGTCGAGTGCGCCGCCGCCGATGGTGGGCCGGTTGTCGCGGAACGACGCTTCGATGTCGGCGGCGAACGGCCCCCACCAGCCTCCGACGACGACGACGTCGGGGTCGAGCGTGGGGATGACGGCCTGCAGGGTGCGGCCGATCCAGTGCGCGGCATCCAACCACGCCCAGCGGGCGCGGTCCTCAGCGGCGACGATGCGTTCGGCGAGCTCCGCGATCGCCGCCCGGCGGCCGTAGACGTGCGCGAAGTCGTCGAGTTCGGCGCGTGCGAGCACGATCGCGGGTGCGGCGACGGTGGCGAGGCATCCGCGTTGCCCGCACGCGCAGCGCACCCCGTCGGGCACGATCGGCACGTGCCCGAAGGTGCCGGCCAGTCCGTGCGCTCCCTGGTAGGGGATGCCGCGGATCACGATCGACGCGGAGACCTGGGTGTCGCCGGAGAGGTGCAGCAGCACGGAGTCGGGGTGCCCGGCGGCGTCGGTCGCGGCGCGGGCCGTCGCGGCGCTGCGCAGTCCGGCGGGGGCGATGAGGTCGGCTTCGATCCGGGCGAACGGCTGGGATCGCGCGCGGAGCGCGGCGAGCACGTCGATCGGTTCGAGGCCGAGCGCGGCGTCGCCGAGTGCGAGTTCGGGTGCGCCGACAACGGCGCCCTGGACGATGATGGTGGCGTCGGCGAGGGGGCGGCCGTCGCGTTCTGCCTGCTCGATGGCCCGGTCGACGACGAGTGCGAGGGCGTCGAGCGGTGCAGCGGATGCCGGCCGCCGGTCGTCGTCGACGATCGCGACGGGTTCCTCGTAGCGGGCGAGTTCGGTGCCGTCGAGGTCGGCGAGGGTCGCGGTGGCGTCGTCGCCGGCGACGCCCGCGGTGAGCAGCACGCGGTCGGCGGCCGCCAGGCGCAGTGCGCCGTGCCTGGAGTCGGCGGGGTGCCGTTCGCCGAGGACGCCGACCTCGAGCATGCGGGAGACGGTCGCTGCGACGGTCGTGCGGCCGAGTCCGGTGGCGCCGGCGAGTTCGGTCCGGGTGGCGTGGCCGTGGTCGATGAGGTGGTCGATGATCGCCGCGGCGTGGTCGGGTCGTCCGGGCGGACCGGCGACGGGCTCGGCGGGATGGTGGGCGGCGGTGGCGCCGGGCTGCGTCATGCCGCCAGCATCCCGTGTCGCGGCCCTGCTCGAAAAGTGCCCCGTTCGGGGGGCATGCGGTCGTCGGGGTGCCTTCACGCCGCACCGGCGCGACCGCTGCCCCCTTGGGGCGCGCCGCGTCGAGGCGTACCCTCACCCGTACGCCCGCGTCCGCGTTCACGACGTCTGGACAGCGGATCGTAAGGAAGTCATCGTTCGGGGGGACCTGATGGCGGGGCAGGGTTGAGCCATGGAGATGGTGGGGATCGTCGGGGGGACCGGTCTCGGCTCGCTGATCGAGGGCGAGGAGCGCGAGCACGCCACGCCGTACGGGCCGGTGCGCGTCACCCTCGGCCGGTTCGGCGGACGGCCGGTCGCGTTCCTCGCTCGCCACGGAGCCGCGCACACGGTCACGCCGCACCGCATCCCCGCTCGTGCGAACCTCTGGGCGTTCGCCGACCTCGGGGTCCGCGCGATCGTGTCGACCGCGGCGGTGGGCTCGCTCCGCGCCGAGCACGCGCCGGAATCGTGGGCGATTCCCGACCAGCTGCTCGACCGGACGTACGGGCGGGCGGACACGTTCTACGACGGCGACCTCGTGCGGCACCTGCCGTTCGCGGACCCGTTCTGCCCCGTGCTGCGCCGCACGGCGATCTCGGCGGTCCCGGATGCCGCAGCGAGGGCATGCGTCGCCGTGATCCAGGGTCCGAGGTTCTCGACCCGGGCCGAGGCGGACGTGCTCCGAGGAGCGGGCGCCGACCTCGTCAACATGACGCTCTGCCCCGAGGTGGCACTCGCAGCCGAGCTCGGGATGGGTACGGTGACGCTGTGCCTGGTGACCGACACCGACACCGGGCGCGACGAGGGCGACCCGGACGCGGTCACCGCCGACCTCGTGTTCCGGCGACTCGCGGACGCCCGCCCGCGCATGGCCGCGGCGCTCGAACGGATCGTCTCCGCCGTCCCGGCGGGGTATGCGCCGCGCCCCCTCATCGACGACGAGGCGATCGCGCACGTGCTCGCCCGGCCGGTGATGCGATGAGGATCCTCGTCACGGGTGGGGCCGGATTCATCGGCGGCGAGATCGTGCGCGGCGCGCTCGCCCGGGGCGAGGCCGTGCGGGTGCTGGACTCGTGGCGGACCGACGTGCACGCGGCATCCGCAGCCCTGCCCGACGGGGCCGAGGGCCTCCGAGGCGACGTGCGCGACGCGGACGCCCTCGATCGGGCGCTCGAGGGCGTCGATGTCGTCTGCCACCAGGCTGCGAAGGTCGGCCTCGGCGTCGACCTGCAGGACTCGCCCGACTACGCCTCCTCGAACGTGGTCGGCACCGCCGAGCTCATCGCGGCCATGGCCCGCGCCCGGGTCGGCCGCCTGGTGATCGCATCGTCGATGGTCGTGTACGGCGAGGGCGCGTACCGGGATGCCGCGGGAGCCCGCCGTCGCCCGGCGCCGCGCACCGAGGCCGACCTGGCCGCGGGGCGGTTCGACCCGCGCGACCCCGCGTCGGGGCATCCGCTCGTGCCGGACCTCGTCGACGAGGACGACGCGCTCGACCCGCGCAACGTGTACGCCCTCACGAAGCTCGCGCAGGAGCACCTCGCGGGCGCGTGGGCGCGCGCGACCGGCGGGCGGGCCGCGCTGCTGCGGTACCACAACGTCTACGGGCAGCGGATGCCGCGCGACACGCCCTACGCCGGCGTCGCGGCGATCTTCCGCTCGTCGCTCGCCGCGGGCGAGGCTCCGCGCGTGTTCGAGGACGGCGCGCAGCGCCGCGACTTCGTGCACGTGACGGATGTCGCCTCCGCCAACCTCGCGGCCGCCGACCGGCTCGCGGCGCTTCCCGACGGGTCGGCCCGGGCGTACAACATCGGATCCGGTGCCGTCACGACGGTCGGGCAGATCGCCGCGGGGCTCGCGCGCGCGATGCGCGGACCGGACCCGATCGTCACGGGGGAGTACCGGCTCGGCGACGTGCGGCACATCACCGCGTCATCCGCTCGTGCCAGGGCCGAGCTCGCCTGGACGCCGCGGATCCCGCTCGAGACCGGGCTCGCGGAGTTCGCCGCCGCGCAGCCCGCGGGGGCGAACCCGTGAGCGGCGCGCACGCCGCGAGCACGCCGCGGGTCGACCTCGTGCTCCCGTGCCTCGACGAGGAGCGGGCCCTGCCGTGGGTGCTCGAACGGGTCCCCGACGGAGTCCGGGCGATCGTGGTCGACAACGGATCGACCGACCGATCGGCCGAGATCGCACGAGAACTCGGCGCCACGGTCGTCACGGAGTCGCGGCGCGGATTCGGAGCGGCCGCGCACGCGGGGCTCGAGGCTGCGACGGCCCCGTTCGTGGCGTTCTGCGACGCCGACGCGTCGCTCGACCCGGGCGACCTGCCCCGACTGCTGCGACTCGTCGAACGCGGCGAGGCCGACCTGGTGCTCGGCCGGCGCCGCCCGACGGAGCACTCCGCCTGGCCCGCTCATGCACGACTGGCCAACCGCGTGCTCGCGCGACGCATGACGGCCCGCACGGGAACGCCGCTGCACGACCTCGGGCCGTTGCGCGTCGCCGCCACCGAGCGGCTGCGCGCGCTCGGCCTCCGCGACCGTCGCAGCGGGTACCCGCTGGAGATGGTCCTGCGTGCCGCGGCCGACGGATGGCGCATCCGCGAGGTCGACGTCCCGTACCGTCCGCGCGAGGGACGCTCCAAGGTCACGGGCACCCTCCGCGGCACGGTGATCGCGGCCCGCGACATGTCGCGCATCCTCGCCGAGGTGCACGCGTGAGCGCCGTCGCGATCATCGCCAAGCAGTGCCGGCCGGGTCGGGTGAAGACCCGGCTCTCCCCGCCGTTCACGCCCGAACAGGCGGCGGGGCTCGCCGAGGCGGCGCTCGTCGACACGCTCGACACGGTCGCGGCGCTCCCGGTCGAGCGGCGCATCCTCTACTTCGCTGGCGACGCGCCGCCGCGCGCCGCCAGCGGGTTCGAACTCATGGCGCAGCCGGGCGGCGGCCTCGACGAACGGCTGGCGCACCTGTTCGACGTGATCGAAGAGCCGTTGCTGCTCCTCGGCATGGACACGCCGCAGGTGCGCGGCGACGATGTCGCCGCGGTGTTCGAGGGGTTCGGGGCTGCCGTCGGGATCGGGCCTGCCTCCGCCTCGCTGGGGCACGACGCCTGGCTGGGGCCCGCCGCCGACGGCGGCTTCTGGGCGCTCGCGATGGGCGAACCCGACGGCTCGCTCATCCGCGGCGTCCCCATGTCGCGTGCGGACACGGGCCGGCTCCAACTCGCCCGGCTCGAGGCGTCGGGGCGAGCAGTCGGCCTGCTGGGCGAGCTCGCCGACGTCGACACGGCGGCCACGGCGGCATCCGTCGCGCTCGCCGCACCCGACTCGCGATTCGCCCGCCTGCACGCCGAGTTCACCGCGGGGGTGCAGGTATGAGCGTCCCGCCGCTGCGTCGGACCGGCCCGCCCGCAGGGGGGATCGGGCCCTCGGGTCGTGCGGACTTCGGCACGGGCGGCGGCGATCCGTGGCCGCGCCTCCTGCGGCAGGCGGGCCGGCACCTCGGGCCGCTCACGCTCAGGGGTCCCGACGGCACCACGCACGACCTGCCGGCGGACCGGTGGGCGGATGCGGCCGGCGTAGCCGACCACTCGGTGCTCGACCGGGCGGTCGGCCCCGTGCTCGACGTGGGCTGCGGGCCGGGGCGGATGCTGCACGCCGCGGCCGCACGCGCCATCCCCGCCGTCGGGATCGATGTCGTGCCGCACGCCGTCGCCCGGGCGCGCGGCGCCGGCGGGCTCGCCCTGCACCGTTCGGTGTTCGCCCGGCTGCCGCTCGAGGGCCGGTGGCGGAGCGTGCTGCTCATGGACGGCAACATCGGCATCGGCGGCGACCCGTCGGCACTCCTGCACCGGTGCGGGGGCCTGGCCGGCGACGGCGGCACGGTGCTCGTCGAGGTCGAGGCCGACCCCGGTCTCGCGATCATCGGCGACTGCACGGTCGTCGACGGCGCCGGCCGCGAGAGCGCGCCGTTCGCGTGGGCGCGGGTCGGGCGTTCCGCGATCCGCGAGGTCGCGGCCGACGCGGGACTCACGGTCGTCGAGCAGTGGGAGTCGGTGGGGCGTCACTTCGTGCGCATCGCCCGGCCCCTGCGCACGACTTCGGCGCGGGAGCGGACGAGGGCGTTCGCGGCGACGGCCACGACGACCGCCCAGATCACCGCGAGCGCGATTCCGTAGGACCCGACCAGGATCGTCGGATTCGGATTGCCGAGCGTCGACGCGACGAGCGCGGGCACGGTGATCGCGGTGAGCACCGCCCCGACGACGAGCGCCCCCTGCGCGACCGCGACCCCGCGGCGACCGAGCCGATCGCGCACGCGTTCGGCGCCGAGGCCGATCGCGACGACGATCGGCGCGAGCACGCCGTCGTGCAGCAGGATCGCCGCGGCCACCCACACGCCGATCCCGAGCCATCGCGAGGGGGCGATCCCGGTGAGGATGAGCAGCCCGCCGATCCCGAGCAGTGCGAGCCCGCCGGCGATCAGGATGCCGCGTGCCTTCGTCATCCGGGTCATGCGGTCACCTCGATGCGCCGCAGCCACTTCGTCTGCATGACGCCCGGACGCCCGGGCGCGATGAGCCGCGCCGGGAACCCGTGGTCGACGTGGAGGGGGCCGCCGTTGAGCTCGAGTGCGACGAGGGTGAGCGGGTCGCGCGCGTAGTGCGGCGGCATCTCGGTGCGGGCGAACGCGCCGCGCTCCTGCAGGCTCTCGAATCCGACGGGGGCGTTCGGCTCGCCGGCATCCGCTTCGGCGAGCAGGTCGACCAGTCGCACGCCCCGCCACGTCGCCGACTGGCTCCACCCCTCCACGCACGCGATGGGCAGCACGGCCTCGGTCTGCGGCAGTGCGCGCAGCTCGTCGAGCGTGAAGTCGCGCGACCCGGCCGGGCTCGCGACCGTCAGCACCCAGTCGGGCGCGACCGCTGTCTCGGTGACGCCGGCCTGCGCCGCGGTCCGGTTGATCGGCAGGCCCTGCGGGCCGACGCCCATGCGGCGCGGCGCGAGCGCGTTGAACGGGGCCAGTACAGGCACCGACTGTCCGGCCGTCAGCAGCACAGCGGATGCCGCGGCGGTGCCGACCGTGCGGACGAAGCCGCGGCGGGTGACCGTACGGCCCGGGGCATCCGGCCGGTCGCGCGGGTCTCGCCGCCAGACGCGCACGATGACGGGCAGCTTCACCCCGAGGTGGATGGCGAGCGCGCCGATCAGCACCCAGGCGAGTGCGAAGTGCGTGGCGCGGAACGGGAACGGGAAGACGTACCACTGCACGAGGTTCAGCAGGCCGATGGTCACCTCGACGAGTGACACGCCCACGAGCACCGCGATCGACGCGCGTTCGAGCGCGTGCCCGACCGACCGCACCGGCGGCCACGCGAACAGTCGGGGATAGACCGACCACAGCTTCGCGAGCAGCAGCGGCACGGCCGCGGTTCCGGCGATGACGTGCAGACCCTGCGTGACGCGGTACAGACTGACGGGGCGCGCGGGCATGGGCAGCCAGGGCAGCGGGTTCTGCAGCAGGTGGCTGTAGATGCCCGTGGCGAAGCAGATGAGGAACGCGGCGCCGAGCAGGCGGCCGATGACGACGGTGGTGCGGGCGGATTTCACCGGCGGGTCGGATGCCGCGTCGTGCGCCCCGCGCGCGAGCGGTTCGAGCCGTTCGGCGATGCGGGCCGAGGCGCGTTCGGTGAAGCCGGCCATGGGTCCAGTCGACCACCCGAGCGCTCCCGCCGCGAGAGTCGGAGGTTACGGTTCGCGGACGTGCGCCGTCGTCGTTCCGTAAGGTCTCCGGGCCTGTCGGGTGGGGCGCGCGCTCCGTAGGCTCGGGGTCGTGCGCGAACAGCAGACCGCCCGCGGCCGGCTCGAGACCCTGGCGCCCTGGATCGGTCTCGGGGTCTCGCTCGCGCTCATCCCGCTCGCGATCATCGTCCCGCCGCTGCTCGGTCAGGACGTGAACGTCCGCTGGTTCCCGCCGCTGCACGCCGAGTGGATGCCACGGCTCGGCCCCGGCACGCTTCCGGCCGTGCTGCTCGCGATCGCGGCATCCGTCTGGGGTGGCCCGCTCGCGCGGCGGCTGCCCTGGGGCGGGCTGCTCGCGACCGCGTACGCGGCGGGGGTCGCCTGGATGGTCGCGCTCGCGACGGTCGACGGGTGGGAGGGCATCGGCAGCATCCTCGAGCACAGGTACGAGTACCTCGGCACGGCGCGTGAGGTCACCGACTTCGGTGCGACGCTGCGCGAGTACGTCAGCCGGATCCCGCTCGACTCGGAGGACAACTGGCCCGTGCACATCGCCGGCCACCCGCCGGGCGCGCTGCTGTTCTTCGTGGTGCTCGTTCGGCTCGGCCTCGGCGGCGGCCTCGCGGCGGGGTTCGTCGTGCTGCTCGTCGGGGCGAGCGCGGCGGTCGCCGTGCTGCTGTTGCTGCGCCGGCTCGGCGCGGAGGATGCCGCCCGCCGGGCAGCGCCGTTCCTGGCCATGGGCCCCGCTGCGATCTGGTTCGCGGTCTCGGCCGACGGGATGTTCGCCGCGGTCGCCGCGTGGGGGCTCTGCACGCTCGGGTTCGCGGCGACCGCACGCCGCCCCGGCACCATGGCCGCGTGGAGCGTGCTCGCGGGCCTCCTGCTCGGGTACTGCGTCATGATGTCGTACGGACTGCCGCTGCTCGGCATCCTCGCACTCGCCGTGCTCGCGCTCGGACGCGACTGGCGTCCGCTGCCGATCGCCGCGGTCGCGGCGCTCGCGGTCGTGCTCGCGTTCGCCGCGTTCGGGTTCGCGTGGTGGGAGGCGTTCCCCGTGCTCGTCGAGCGCTACTGGGACGGCGTCGCGAGCCGCCGCCAGTTCACCTACTGGGTGTGGGGCAACCTCGCGGCGCTCTCGTTCAGCGCCGGACCGCTCGCGGGCGCGGCGGTCGCGACGGCGGGGGCGCGGGGCTTGTCGTGGCGGGCGCAGGCGCGGCCGGAACGCGTCGTCATCGTGCTCGCGCTCGCCGCAGCGCTCACGATCGTCGCCGCCGACCTGTCGCAGATGAGCAAGGCGGAGGTCGAGCGCATCTGGCTGCCCTTCGTGCCGTGGCTGCTCGTCGGCACCGCCCTGCTCACGGCCCGCTGGCGCCGATGGGGGTTCGCCGGTCAACTCGCCTTCGCCCTCGTCGTGCAGCACCTGCTGCTCACGAGCTGGTGAGCGATCGCTGACTGCGTCGGTGCTCGGCATCGGCGCTCGGGAGGAGCGCCGTCAGGCGCCGAGATCGTCAACGCGGCCGCGCACGAGCCGGGGCGGCAGTTGCCTTCGCGAACCGGGTACCGAAGTACCGGCCTCGCGGTACCGAAGTACCGGAGGTCGCAGAAGGGCAGTGCTCCGCGCTCGTCACCCCGTCGCCCCTCCGCGACGGCAGGCGAACCCGGCGCTCGAGGGGCGTCTCACAGCCGAGCGAGGGTCACCCACTGCTCGTCGACGACGTACCCGACGGATCGGTTGGCGGCGAGGCTCGCCGGGTTGTCAGCCGAGCCGCCGGTGCGGAAGACCCCGATGCCCGAGTCCGCGAGGGCGAGAACGGGTGCCGCCTTGACCGCCGCACCGACGCCGAGCCCGCGGTGGTCCCGGGCGACCACGGTGAAGTCGGTCTCGGCGCGACGGCCGTCGATGTCGACGTACGTGACGCCGAGTGCGCGGCCGTCGACGTCGAACAGGCCGAACGCGCGGCGTTCGGGTGAGACGCGGGCGCGCTCGGGGGTGAGTGGCTCGTGGCGCGTCGCCACCCCGCCCGGGTAGTCGGCGAGCGTCGCCGCGTCGAGTTCGAGCACAGCATGGAGGTCTGCGTCCATGACCTCGCGGACCTCGCCGACGTCGCGCACGCGGTCGACGAGTCGCTCCAGCCGGTCGCGGACCACAGTGACGCCGGTCAGCTGCGCCGCCCATGATCGAGCGGTGACGGTCCAGCCGTCGGCCTGCAGCGCCGCAGCGCGCGGATCATCGGCGCGGAGGACGACGGGTTCGTTCGGCATCCGCTCATTCTCGCCGATCGCAGCCGAAGGACCGGCGTTCAGGACAACGGCACCACGCACGACGGCGCGCGCAGCGCGAGCGCCTCGCGCACCGCGCCCGTGACGAGGTCCCGAGGGGCAAGATGGTGTGAACCGAAACGAGGGGATCGAGCAATACGGATGTGAGCCCCGACAACGAGGTGATTGAGCGGTCGGCCCGAGAGCCGGCCGCCTTCGCGATGCTGTTCGACCGTCACGCGAAGGCCGTGTACCGGTATGTCGCGCAACGGTTGGGCGACCAGGTCGCGGATGACGTGATGTCGGAGACCTTCCTCGTGGCGTTCGAGCGGCGGTCGTCGTTCGACCTCGAGGTCGGCGATGCCAGGCCATGGCTCCTCGGTATCGCGACGCGGCTGATGCGGAAGCATGCGCGGGTGGAGGCGGTGGCGTGGAAGGGGATGTCCGCCGACCTGGCAGCGCGGATCGCGCCGGACTTCATCGAGCAGGTGGGTTCCCGCATCGACGCCGAGCGGCTGACCCGGCGCCTGGGGAACGCGCTCCGCAGGCTGTCGGAGGCGGATCGCGACACGTTGCTGCTGTACGCGTGGGGCGATCTGAACTACGCGTCGATCGCCGCGGCGATGCGGGTGCCGGTCGGAACGGTGCGCTCACGACTCAACCGCGCGCGGCGGCAGCTCCGCCGCGCCGCGGGACTCGGCACCCTCGAACAGGAGACGGAACATGGACGAACTGACACTGCTCCGCAGCACTCGTGACGACGACCGCGAACCCAGCCCCGAGGCCCTCACGGCCGCGCGCGCGGCGCTGCTCGCCCGAGTGGCCGACGAGGTCTCGGGCACGTCGAGTGCGAGGCCGGCTGAGCACCGGCGACGGTGGCTGCCACGCCTGACGTGGGTGGGCGTCGGCGTCGCGGCGACACTGACCGGGGTGCTCGTCGCGGGGAACGTGAGCTTGAACGCTTCGACGGCGTACGCGAGCGACGTGCTCCGCACCGCAGCGGCCGAGACCGGGCGGTATGCCGATCTCGTTCCCGGTTCCGGCGAGTACCTCCGCTCCCGCACGCATGCGCGCTGGCAGGTCTGCTCGGGCAGCGAAGACACCGCGAAGGTCGTCTGCGAGCCGAATGACCAGATCCTCGACGTGTACATGCCGGCCGACCCCACCGCCGAGTGGGTGCTGTACCGCGATTGGGGCAGCATGCAGGGAGTACTCACCGGAGAGTCGATCGAGACGGCACGAGCCGCCGACGGGCGGTTCTACGGACCCGAGAGCCCGTGGGTACGGGTGGACTACGCCGATATCCCGACGAACGGTGCGGCGGCCTACGCCTGGATCGACGAGCAGTACACCGGCGGCTCCGCCTCCCGTGACGAGGACAACTTCGTCCGGATCGCGGACATCCTCCGTTCGGGGCTCGTCCCGGCGGCCCCACGAGCCGCGCTCCTCGATGCCCTGTCGCGTATTCCCGGTGTGACCGCGACCGACGACATCGCGAACCTCGATGGCGTGACCGGGGTCGCGATCGGCCGGAACGAACCGTTCCGCGCCGGCGAGCGCCAGGAGATCATCATCGACCCGGATACCGGGCTCGTGATCGGGGAGCGTCGACTCGCGGGGGCGACGATCTTCGGCTGGACCTTCGGCGAGGAGACCGAGCTCACCGCGGTCGAGTCGACCATCGTCGACACCGCACCGTGAGCCGTGAGCCGCGCGGCAGCCTCGGTATCAGGGCGCGGTACCGGTGTACCGGCGCGGCGGTACCGAAGTACCGGGCGATTGCGCGGGCGTGTTCCCCTGCGGGCCGCAACCGCGGTCCCGATACGCCGATGGCGGCGTCGGCCAGGCCGATGGACGCTGTCGGCGCAGGCGGAAGCGCCGCCTCAGGCGAGCGGCACCACGCACGACGGCGCGCGCAGCGCGAGCGCCTCGCGCAGTGCGCCCGTGACCAGGTCGAGCTCGATGAGGGCATTGCCGAACTGTGCGGCCACGACGACCGTGCGGTCGTCGAGGTGGGCGTGGTGGCGGGGCCAGGTTCCCGTGCCGAGCGGGTGCTCGGCCGCGAGGCGCGGAACGCCCGCGCCCTGAGCCTCTCGACGGGCGGCATCGAACACCGCGACCGTGTCTCGCCCGCGCACGAGCGTCGTGAGCAGCCGGCCCGAGGGAGCGAGATCCAGGTGCGACGGGTACACGTCGCCCTCGGCATCCGGGTCGAGCACCGCGGCGGCGCTGCCGAGAGGCGAAACCTCCGTCGCGTCGAACGCGAACGTGTGCAGGCGGCCGTCGAGTTCGCCGATCACGTGCAGCACGCCCTCCGTCAGCACCATGTGCCGTGGGCCGGTTCCGGCCGGCAGGTCGAGCGAGCGGACGACGCGGAGCGTCGGCACCGCGGCATCCGCCGTCTCGACGGTGAACTCGTGGACCGCGTCACCGCCGAGGTCGCTCACGAGGTGCGTGCCCCACGGAGTCGCGGCGATCTGGTGGGCGTGCGGCCCATCCTGACGGCCGGTCACCGGTCCGGTGCGGTGCGGCAGTGCGAGGGTTCTCGGCGTTCCGAGCGTGCCGCCCGAGGCGAACGGGACCACCGTCACCGAGCCGCCCGAGTAGTTCGCGATGAGCACGAGGCTGCGCGTCGCGTCGACCACGACGTGGCACGGGTCGCCCTCGCCGTGCTCGACCGCGTCGACCGGCGTGAGCGTGTTTCCGACCAGGCGGAAGCTGCGCAGCGAGCCCGAGGCATCTTCTCCGACCGCGAACCACAGGTCGTCGTGCACCGCGAGGAACGACGGATTCGAGGCCTCCGCCGAGGCGACGATGCTCCAGTCACCATCGACCGACCGCTCCACCACGTGCACGCCCGGACCCGGACCATCGGGCGTGTACGACCCGACCGCGAAGCGGCGCGCTGCGCGCCCCTCGCCCGTCACAGCTGCGCCGGCATCCGCTCGGCCGCCTGCTCGCCCGCAACGGCGGCGGGCGCGGCGACCGGCACCAGCCGCGTCAGCTGGGTCACGTGCTTCGGCGTCAGTTCGTCGAGCGAGGCGACCTCGAGCAGCTTCATCGTGCGCACGATCTCACTCTGCAGGATCTCGATGGCCTTGTCGACGCCGCGCCGGCCGCCGGCCATGAGCCCGTACAGGTAGGCGCGGCCGATGAGGGTGAACCGCGCGCCGAGCGCGATCGACGCGACGATGTCGGCGCCCGACATGATGCCCGTGTCGACGTGCACCTCGAGGTCGCCGCCGACCTCGCGCACGACGTGCGGCAGCAGCAGGAACGGCACGGGTGCGCGGTCGAGCTGGCGACCGCCGTGGTTGGAGAGCACGATGCCGTCGACGCCGCGGTCGGCGAGGAGCTTGGCATCCTCGACGGTCTGCACGCCCTTCACGACGATCCTGCCCGGCCAGATCCCCCGGATCACGTCGAGGTCGTCGAACGAGATCGTCGGGTCCATCGCCGAGTCGAGCAGCTCGCCGACCGTGCCGCCCGTCGAGGAGAGCGACGCGAACTCGAGCTTCGGCGTGGTCAGGAAGTTGATCCACCAGGCGGGCCGTGGGATCGCGTTGACCACGGTGCCGAGCGTGAGCTGCGGAGGAATCGAGAACCCGTTCCGCTTGTCACGCAGGCGCGCCCCCGCGACCGGGGTGTCGACCGTGAAGAACAGCGTGTCGAAGCCCGCGGCCGCTGCGCGCTCGGCCAGGCCGTACGAGATCTCGCGCTGCTTCATGACGTACAGCTGGAACCAGTTGCGCCCGGTCGGGTTCGCGGCCTTCACGCCCTCGATCGAGGTCGTTCCGAGCGTCGAGAGCGTGAACGGGATGCCCGCGGCGCCCGCGGCGCCCGCGCCGGCCTCCTCGCCCTCGGTCTGCATCATGCGCGTGAAGCCCGTCGGCGCGATGCCGAACGGCAGCGCGCTCGGGCCGCCGAGCACCTCGCGGGTCGTGTCGACCTCGGGCACGTTCCGCAGGATCGACGGGTGGAACTCGATGTCGAGGAACGCCTGCCGTGCCCGCGCGAGCGAGAGCTCGCCCTCGGCCGACCCCTCGGTGTAGTCGAACGGCGCCTTCGGCGTGCGGCGCTTCGCGATGGTGCGCAGGTCGCCGATCGTGAGCGCCTTCTCGAGCCGCCGCTCGGTGGGGTTCAGGGTCGGCGTCTTGAACTTCATGAGCTCGGCGAGCTCGCGGGGCTTCGGGAACTGGCGCTGGACCATCGTGGTGCCTTCTCCTACGGGTGGGTGGGGTCGGGGGAGATCTCGGCGTAGTACCCCGAGATGTGGTCGTGGATGCGATCACGCGCGGCCGCGGCATCCGCTGCCCGGATCGCGGCGAGCACGCCGCGATGCTCGGCGCGCAGTCTCGCCGAGGTCGCGGTCCAGTCGGCGATGCGGGCCTGCCCGGCGAGCGCGTAGCCCTCGATTCCGCTGCGCAGGCCGGCCATCGTCGCGGTCACGACCTGGTTGCCGGACGCCTCGGCGAGGGCGAGGTGGAACGCCGCGTCAAGCGCGAGGAACTCGGCCGGGTCGAGGCCCGGGGCATCCATCGCGTCGAGCAGGCGCTCGGCCGCGGCGAGATCGGGGGCGGATGCCGCATCGCCGGCGCTCGCCGCGGCGAGGCCGGCCGCGACGTGCGACTCGAGCAGGAGCCGGGTCGCGACGATGTCGTTCACGGGGAACCCGCTCGCGGCGACCTGCAGGCGCATGAGCGCGCTCATGCCGCCACCGGGGGTCGCGATGATGATCGCGCCCGAGGTCGGGCCCGACCCGGTGTGGGTGCGGATGAGCCCGAGCACCTCGAGCACGCGCAGGGCCTCGCGCACGCTCGACCGGCCGACGCCGAGGTCGGCCGCGAGCTGGCGCTCGCCGGGCAGCCGGTCTCCGGGGGCGAGTTCGCCGCCCAGGAGCTTGCGCTCGACGTGCTCGAGGACGGCCTGCCAGGCGCGGGGCTCGATCGTGCGAGCGGATGCCTTGTCGGCCATGGCTCTCCTCGCTCGCTGCACTGTGGTCAGACCACAGAGTACCAGATGTGGTCAGACCACAAAGCGATCGAGGCGCCCGGACGGGCTTCGGCCGAGACGCGGTGGCGAGGATGGGCGCGCGTGCGCCACGCTGGAGGAATGAGCGGATACGCCGAACCTGACCGACCGCAGGAACGCCTGAGCGACGCCGAACGCGAAGAAGCGGTCGTGCACCTCGCCTCCGCGCGGGCCGAGGGCCGTCTGACCGCCGCCGAACTCGCGGATCGTTCAGCATCCGCACGTGCAGCCGCGACCTGGGGCGACCTCGTCCCGCTGTTCGCCGACCTGCCGAGGGTCGCACCGCGCACGACGCCCCCTGCCGCCGCTGCAGCGCCGACGCACGACCTGTCATCCCGGATGGCGCCGCCGAGCTGGGCCCCACCCCACCGCCGAAGCGGCGATCCCGAGCTCTCGGCGGCCGCACCGGCGACACCACGGGCGTGATCATCTACGGCGGAGGGTCGACCAGGGACGACCGCTGAGCTCCGGGCGTCGACCCGGGCTCAGCCCTTCTTCGGGCGGATCCGGACCCGGTTCTGCCCCGGCGACTCATCGAGCTCGACGACCCCGCCGCGCGACTTCAGGAACTCGGTGAACGACGCGAAGCCGAGGCGGCGCTCCTGGAACGACGGATCCATCCGCATCATCTGGTTCTTGACCGCACCCGAGGGCTGCCACTCGTCGTCGCTCTTGGCGCGCAGCAGTTCGAGGGCCTTCAGCAGCAGGCGCCCGGGGTTGCGCGTGGTGCCGGTCGCGCCGTCCTCGAGCGACTGGCCGGGAGCCACGAACCGGACCGCCGTCGACGGGACGGAGGGTTCGGCGGGCGTGCCGTCGGACGCGGCATCCGTCGCGACGTCGGCCGACCCGGCATCCGCCACCGACTTCGACGTCGCGCGCCGGCGGCGCGGCGCAGGCGGCGCCTCGTCGGCGGCCTGTGCCTCATCGGCAGCCGGCTCCGGGGCCTTGGCCGCCTTCGACGCCGCACCCGACCTCCGGCCACCCTTCGCGGGTGCGGCCGGAGGCGCGGGCACGTCGGCCTCGTCTTCGGCCACGGCGGCATCCGTCGCCAGCAGTGCGTCGTAGTCGGCGTACTCGTCGCACGCCGCCGTGAGCGCGCGGCTCGTGCCGCCCGCCACGCCGATGCCGACGACGTACCGGCCGAGGCGCTTGGCCTTCTGCGCGAGCGCCACGTAATCGGAATCGCCCGCGACGATCACGATGTGCGACAGGTCGTCGATGCGGAACATGTCTTCCACCGCGTCGACCGAGAGTCGGATGTCGGCGCCGTTCTTCGTCGCGGACAGCGGGAAGAGCTGCACGAGGTCGACCGCACGGTCGATCAACTGCCCGCGATAGCTCGCGTTCACGGGCGTTGACCAGTCGGCGTAGGCACGCGCGATCGCGATCGTGCCGAACGTCGCGGCGAAATCGAGCACCGCGTCCACGTCGACCGTGGCCTCACGCAGGCGATCCGCCGCCTTCGTGCCCGGCGAGATCGACTTCCCCCGAGACGTGTCCTTGCGGTACTGGCTGTCGCCGTGGAGTTGGTCGTACCGCGAGATGACGATGTTGTCGAAATCGAAGTACAGGGCGACGCGGGGTTCGACCGAAGCGGGCATGACCCGAGCCTACGCCGCAGGGGTGGAACCGCCGCGGCTCCGGTCGGTCCGTCGCTCAGGCGGCAGGGCTGACCTCGGCTGCGGCAGCCTCGGCCGGCACGACCCCTGCGTCGGCGAGCACCGCGAGGAACGCGCGCATCCACATGCCGTTGTCGGGCCACGCCCGCGAGGTCACGAGGTTGCCGTCGACGACCCCGCCGCCGTTCTCGAACGCGGCGCCCACGACCTCGAGGTCGATCGC
This sequence comes from Agromyces marinus, assembly GCF_021442325.1. Taxonomy (NCBI): domain Bacteria; kingdom Bacillati; phylum Actinomycetota; class Actinomycetes; order Micrococcales; family Microbacteriaceae; genus Agromyces; species Agromyces marinus. The sequence continues at coordinate 233,796 of NZ_CP087879.1, forward strand.
GAGCTCCGGGTAGATCGACGACGTCCGGCCCTCGAGCACGCCCGCCGCGGCGAGCAGCAGCGGACCGTGGCAGGTCGCGGCGACCGGGGCGTCCTGATCGAAGAAGTGCCGCACGATGCGCTTGGCGTCGTCGTTGTTGCGCAGGTACTCCGGCGCCCGCCCGCCGGGGATCACGATCGCCGCGTAGTCCGCGGGATCGACGTCGGCGAGCGCGATGTCGGCCGGCCAGGTGTGGCCGAGCTTCTCGGTGTAGGTGTCGAAGCCGTCGACGAAGTCGTGCACGACGAACTGCAGGCGGCGTGCCTCGGGTGCGCCGATGTGCACCTCGAAGCCCTCCTCCTTGAGTCGCTCGTACGGGTAGAAGACCTCGAGCGTCTCGGCCGCGTCGCCGGTGATGATGAGGATCTTGGTCATGGGTGGTGCCTCCGGATGTGTCGGGCGGTCCTGTCCGCCGCGTTCGAACCAGCCTGCGACCGGCCCGGGCGCGTGGTCACGCCCCCTTCGCACTATGTGCGAAAGACCGACGATCCACCGGGACGACGACTGCCGCGCGCGGCGTACGATCGGCACATGAGCGTGACGGAGCGCGGCGGCGGAGCGGGCATCCAGTCGGCCGAGCGTGCCCTTCGGATCCTCGACCTCGTCTCGGGGGCACCGGAGGGCCTCACCGCCGCGGAGATCGCCGCTGAACTCGGCCTCGGGCAATCCACGACCTACCGACTGCTCGCCACCCTCCAGCAGCAGGACTACCTCGCACGCCAGGCCGGTGAGCACCGGTACCTCCTCGGGCGCGCCGTCGACCGGCTCGGTCGAGCGCTCGCGTACCAGATGGTCGTGACCGACCCCGTCCGCCGGGCGCTGCGCGCGGTCCACGACGAGGTCGGGGCGCCCGCCTACCTCACCGTGTTCCGCGGGGACGACATCGCGATCGCGCACATCGAGGACTCGGCGGCGCACCCGCGCATCGGGCAGCTGCACGTCGGATTCTCCGAGGCGGCGCACACGACCGCGTTCGGCAAGCTCATGCTCGCCTCGCGCGACGACGCCGCGGTGGCGAGGTTCCTCGACCGGCACGGTGCGCGCCGACTCACCGCGTCGTCGATGACGGATGCCGCGGCACTCCGTGACACGCTCGACGACGTCCGCGCACAGCAACTCGCGGTCGAGGTCGAGGAGTACCTGCCGAAGCTCGCCTGCATCGCCGCGCCCGTGCGGTCGAGCGCCGGGCGAACCGTCGGGGCGGTCTCGGTCTCGGTATCGGCCGCCGACCTGTCGGCCCGCGCGCGCGACCTCGAGCGCGCCGTGCGGCGCGGGGCCTGGCAGGTGTCCGGGCGGCTCGGGCGCTGACCGGGTCGTGCCGCCGGTGCGTTCGGCACCCGGCGGGCGGAATCGACCGCGACGCGCGGCCGATCCACTACTCGGCGGGCAGTTGCCGGACACGCACGATGAACTCGCCCCGATTGTCGCCCGGCGCGGCGTCGTTCACCCCGACCCACAACGTGCCCGCGTTCGGGCAGGCGTAGGTCGTCGACGTGCCGACGGGAACCCGCTCGTCGGCGTGGTGGAGCAGGCCCGCGATGACCGCGGCATGCGGCAGGCCGGCGACGAGACCCGGCTGATCGACATCCGCACCGCCCGGTCCGGTGACCCCTTCGTCGGTGCCGTTCCAGCTCATCTCGCCCTCGGCCTCGAGCGCGAAGAGATCGCCGGCGGAACACGTCAGTTCCGTCGAGACCCACTGGTCGGTGTTCGTCAGCGCGACGACCGCATCGGCGGGTGTCCCGTCGGACATCGTGTCGCCGGTCACGACGCCGTCGCCGGCCTGCGTGCCCTGCCCGCCTCCCGCACCGACGTCCTCGGTCGCGGTGCCGCTTCCGATCAGCCTCGGGACGACCAGCACCGCTGCGACCACGATCGCCGCCACCGCCACGAGCGCGACGACGACCCACGGGAGCCATCGCGGTGTGCCGCCTCGCCGAGGGGAAGCCGAGCGGCCGCGCCCGGTGGCGACCTCATCGGAAGTGGGCCACCAGGGCTGCGGGGTCGGCGCGGTCGTCGGGGTGGGCGCCGGTGATGCACTCTCCGGGGCGGGTCCGCGCGCCGACGGGGGTGCAGCGCGCGCCTGCGTGGGTGGGGGCGTCGGCGCGGGCGCGGGTATCGGCGCCGTCGCCGGGGGAGGCGCGGAGACCGGGTCTGGTGCAGGCGGCGCGGGCCGCGGCATCCGCTCGACCTCCCGGAAGTCGAACAGGCGCGTGTCCTCACCGCGCAGGTACAGGACCGGAGTCACCCACTCCAGCGTGCCCGGCCCGGTGCCGAGGATCCCGATCCGGCCGCTGCGCACCGCCTCGTCGATGCCGCGACCGTGCGCGAGCGCCGAGTAGAACCCGCGCGAGAACTGCAGCGCCGCGGAGTCGCTGATCGAGAACTGCATCGCCGCGACCGCGTGGATGCCGCTGTGCGCGAGCGCGGCGGCGGTGCCCGAGAACAGGTCGGCCGTGCCGCCTGCGCCCGATCGGCACGAGTTGAGGAGCACGAGCCGCGGAGTGGGGTCGGCTTCGTCGAGGAGGTCGGCGAGACTCGAAGCGGGCACGTAGTCCGCGCGGCCGTGCTCGTCGACGAATGCGAGCACGCCCTCGTCGGAGACCGTGTCGTACGTCCCGTGCCCGATGAAGTGCAGCACGTGCCATTCGCCGTCGAGCAGCCGGTCGTGCACGTTCGACCACGTCACCTCGGTCAGCCAGTCGACCTCGACGCGGCCATCGCGGAGGTGCTCGCGCAGGGCCCCATCGAGGAGTTCGCGCTCGTGGTCGGCGTCGAGCGGCGGAAGACCGCGTGGCGAGGACACCATCGCGAGCACGCGCAACGGCGGAGCGACCTCGAGCGACGGCGGCGTGTACCCCGTCGGCACATGGCGGACGAGCGGCTCCTTGCGGCACAGGTACACGCCTTCGACCGGGTCGAACAGCGCCTCCCACGGCAGCGCCGCGAGCCCGGGCGCGGTGAGTCGCAGCGCGAGCTGCACCCCGCTGCCGCGTTCGGCCGCGACCGCGACACTCGTGCGGTACGCGGCGCGCACCTCGCCGGTGAACGCGGACTCGAACAGCGTGCGCCCGACCTGCCGTATGGCGGCCTCGGACTCGGTGAGCACGCGGCGCGCCGTGACCGCCGATGCGAGCACGCTCGCTTCGAGGTCGTCGCGGCGATCCACCAGGGACTCCAGGTCGAGGCTCATCGTCGCGCGGGGCTGTCCGCCCCCGACGGACCTCAGCACGTCGACGGTGTAGGAGCCCGGTTCGGGGCCGGGCCCGATCTCCAACTCCAGGACGGCGTCCATGTGCGCAGGGTGCACCGGGGCGCCGGACGCCGCAAGGGGGCTGTCCCTGAGATTCCGGCGTTCCCCGTGCGGGCGGCCGTTCCCCGTGTGGACAGTTCTCGTGGGTCCCGGGGGCGCGACACCCGCATCAACGGTCCAGACGCGCGGACGCCCCCTCAGCTGCGCAGCACGACGTTGCGTGGGGCGTCGCCGCGAAGCATCCGCTCGATCTGCTCGCGCAGCAGCCGCGCCATGCGCGGCATCATCGCGCTCGTCGCGCCCCCGACATGCGGGGTGATCAGCACGTTCGGCAGGCCGAACAGCGGGTGGCCGTCGGGCAGCGGCTCGGGGTCGGTGACGTCGAGCGCGAAGCGCAGCCGAGCGGATGCCGCCTCGGCGAGGATCGCGTCCGTGTCGGCGACGGGACCGCGCGCGACGTTCACGACGAGGGCACCGTCAGGCAGGGCGGCGAGGAAGCCGGCGTCGACGAGCCCGGTCGTGGCATCCGAGAGCGGCACGACGACGATGACGATCTCGGCGCCGGGCAGCAGGCCCGGCAGTTCGTCGACGCCGTGGATGTGCCCGCGCTCGTCATCGCGGGCGCGGCTCGCGACGCGCGTGAGCTCGACCTCGAAGCCCGCGAGCCGCTCCTCGATCGCCCGGCCCACCCCGCCGTACCCGACGAGCAGCACGCGCCGGTCGGCGAGGCTCGCGTGGCGTGCGGGAGCCCAGCGGCCCTCGCCGGCCTCCCGGACGAAGTCGGGGATGCCGCGCTGCGCCGCGATCACGAGCCCGAGCGCGAGTTCGGCCGTCGAGGCCTCGTGAACGGATGCCGCGTTCGCGAACACGTGCCCCGGCGGCAGCGCGGCGGGCACGCCGTCGTAGCCGATCGACTGCGACTGCACGAGCCCGACCTCGACGCCCGCGAGCGCTCCGAGCCGCGCCGCGGCACCCATGTACGGCGGGACGACGATGTCGATCCGGCGCCCGTCGGCCTCGGCCGGAGGCGGCCCGGTCATGTCCCATTCGAGCACGTCGACCCCGTCCGGAACGCCGCCCGCGGTCTGCTCGAGGGTTCGCCGCAGCGTGGCACCGGGCACGGTCACGAGAAGCCGGTCGTCGTTCATCCCTCGATCCTTCCAGAGCCGCGGGCGCCCGATGATGCGCCCGCCCCGATGGCTCAGCGCGCGGACGGCGCGTAGCGCGTGGGCGCGAACGCCTGCGCGACGAGGGCGCGGAGCGACTCGAGGTCGCCCGACGCGAAGCCCTGCGCGCGGGCCTGCACGAGCACGTTGCCGATCGCGGTCGCCTCGACCGGCCCCGCGAGCACGGGCAGGCCCGACCGGTCGGCGGTGCGCTGGCACAGGAGCGCGTTGAGCGAGCCGCCGCCGACGACGTGGATCGTCTCGACGTCCACGCCCGAGAGCACCGACGCCGTGCGCACCGCCCCCGCGAACGCCTCGGCGAGGCTCTCGATGATCGACCGGGCGAACTCCGCCCGGGTCCGCGGCGCGGGCACGTCGTGCTCGGCGCACCACTCGGCGATGCGCCCGGGCAGGTCCCCGGGGGCCAGGAACCGCGGGTCGTTCGCGTCGAACACCGCGATCTCGCCGGTGACGGATGCCGCGGCCGCGAGCAGCTCGGGCAGGACGACGGGCTCGCCGTCCCGCTCCCACCACCGCACCGACTCCGACAGCAGCCACAGGCCCATGACGTTGTGCAGGAACCGGACCCGACCGTCGACGCCGCCCTCGTTCGTGAAGTTCGCCTCCCGCGCGGCATCCGTCGTCACGGGCCGCTCGAGCTCGACGCCCACGAGACCCCAGGTGCCGCACGAGATGTACGCGGCCGACTCGGCCCGCATCGGCACCGCGACGACCGCCGACGCGGTGTCGTGCGATCCGACGGCGACGACCTCGATGCCGGCCGGGGCACCGAGGTCGGCCGCGACATCCGCTCGCAACGGCCCGAGCGAGGCGCCGGGGTCGATGAGCGGGGCGAGGACGGATGCCGGCAGCCCGAGCTGCGCGATGAGCTCGTCGTCCCATTCGCCGGTCGACACGTCGACGAGGCCGGTGGTCGAGGCGTTCGTGCGCTCGGCCACGCGCGCACCGGTCAGCTGGAAGCCGATGAGGTCGGGGATCAGCAGGAGCGAATCGGCGAGGTCGAGCCATCCGCTCTGCTGCTCGGCGGCCAGCTGGTACACCGTGTTGAACGGCAGGAACTGGAGGCCGTTGCGCCGGTAGAGCTCGGCGAACGGCACGGTCGCGTGCACGGACTCGACCGCCGCCTCGTTCCGCGCGTCCCGGTAGTGGAACGGCTCGCCGAGGAGGCGGTCGCCGCGGAGCAGGCCGTAGTCGACCGCCCACGAGTCCACGCCGATCGACGCGACCGCGGGTTCGCGGCGGAACGCGTCGGCGAGGCCGCTCGCCAGGTCGCGGTACAGGCCCGCGACGTCCCAGTGCAGCCCCGACGCCATCCGCACCGGCCCGTTCGGGAACCTCGCGACGTGGTCGAGTTCGAGCCGCCCTGCCCCCTGGTCGACGCGCCCGACGACGACCCGCCCGCTCGTCGCACCCAGGTCGACGGCGGCGACCGCGCCCCCGCTGCTCATCCCTCTCCTCCAGAGGCTGGGCGGGCGCCGAGTGTCCAGTTGGTGTCGGTGCACGGCACGCCGAGGCGCACCGATCGGACACTCGTCGAGGGGGCCGGCGCAATCATCGCAGGAAGGCGGCGGCGACGCCGGAGTCGACGGGGATGTGCAGGCCCGTGGTGCGGGAGAGCTCGGGGCCGGTCAGCACGTAGACGGCGTCAGCTACGTTCTCGGGCACGACCTCGCGCTTGAGGATCGTGCGATTCGCGTAGAACTGGCCGAGGTCCTCCTCCTTGACGCCGTAGGTCGCGGCGCGGTTCGCGCCCCAGCCGGCGGCGAAGATGCCCGAGCCGCGCACGACGCCGTCCGGGTTGATGCCGTTGACGCGCACGCCGTGCTCGCCGAGCTCGACGGCGAGGAGGCGCACCTGGTGGGCCTGGTCGGCCTTGGTCGCGGAGTAGGCGATGTTGTTGGGGCCGGCGAACACCGAGTTCTTCGACGAGATGTAGATCACGTCGCCGCCCATCCTCTGCTCGATGAGCGCCTTCGCGGCCGCCTTCGCGACGAGGAACGAACCCTTGGCCATGACGTCGTGCTGGAGGTCCCAGTCCTGCTCGGTGGTCTCGAGCAGCGGCTTCGACAGCGACAGGCCGGCGTTGTTCACGACGAGGTCGATGCCGCCGAACGCGAGCACGGTGGCGTCGATCGCGGCCTGCACGCCCTCGGCGTCGGCGACGTTCGCGGCGACGCCGATCGCGACGTCGGTGCCGCCGAGTTCGGCGGCGGCCGCCTGCGCCTTCTCGAGGTCGAGGTCGGCGACGACGACGCACGCGCCCTCGGCCGCGAGGCGGGTCGCGATCGCCTTGCCGATGCCGGATGCCGCGCCGGTCACGAACGCGATCCGGCCCTGGTGGGTCTTGGGCTTCGGCATCCGCTGGAGCTTGGCCTCTTCCAGCGCCCAGTACTCGATGCGGAACTTCTCGGCGTCGGAGATCGGGGCGTACGTCGAGAGCGCCTCCGCGCCGCGCATCACGTTGATGGCGTTGACGTAGAACTCGCCCGCCACGCGTGCGGTCTGCTTGTTCGCGCCGTAGCTGAACATGCCGACGCCGGGCACGAGCACGATGAGCGGGTCGGCGCCTCGGATGGCGGGGCTGTCGGCCGTCGCGTGCGCGTCGTAGTACGCCTGGTAGTCGGCGCGATACTCGGCGTGCAGCTCGTTCAGGCGGGCGAGCTGCTCCTCGACGCTCGCCGTCGCCGGCAGGTCGAGGATCATGGGCTTGACCTTGGTGCGCAGGAAGTGATCGGGGCAGCTCGTGCCGAGGGCGGCGAGCGCCGGCGCCTGCTCGGATGCCAGGAAGTCCAGCACGACGTCGGAGTCGGTGTAGTGGCCGACCATGGGCTTGTCGGTGGAGGCGAGGCCGCGGATCGTCGGCGCGAGGGCGGCGGCGCGCGCGTGGCGCTCGGCCTCGGGCAGCGCCTCGAATCCGGTGCGCACGCCGCCGAACGGGTCGGCCTTGCCGTTCGCCTCGATGTACGCGGCGGCGGTGTCGATGATCCACAGCGAGTTGGACTCTGCCTCCTCCGAGGTGTCGCCCCACGCGGTGATGCCGTGGCCGCCGAGGATGCAGCCGATCGCCTGCGGGTTCGCGGCCTTGATCTCGGCGATGTCGAGGCCGAGCTGGAATCCCGGGCGACGCCACGGCACCCAGACGACCTTCTCGCCGAAGACCTTCGCTGTGAGCTCCTCGCCGTCGGCCGCCGTCGCGATCGCGATGCCTGCGTCCGGGTGCAGGTGGTCGACGTGCGCGGCGTCGACGAGTCCGTGCATCGCGGTGTCGATCGACGGGGCGGCACCGCCCTTGCCGTGCAGGCAGTAGTCGAACGCGGCGACCATCTCGTCCTCGCGGTCGACGCCCGGGTAGGTGCTCACGAGCGCGCGCATGCGGTCCAGGCGCAGCACTGCGAGGCCCGGCTCGGTGAGCGTGCCGAGGTCGCCGCCCGAGCCCTTGACCCACAGCAGCTCGACGGGCTCGCCGGTCACCGGGTCGGTCTCGGTGCCCTTCGCCGACGTGTTGCCGCCGGCGTAGTTCGTGTTCTTGGGGTCGGCGCCGAGGCGGTTCGACCGCGCGATGAGGTCGGCAGCTGCCGGATTCGTCATGATGTCGTTCCTTCGAGTCTGTGGCTGTCGTGACTGGATGCGTTTCGCGGTCTGCCGAGCTCGTCAGTCAACGCTGGCGCGTCGCCTGACTCCTGCTCCCGCCTTTCGTGAGGAGGCGTGTCGCTGCGCGCGCCACGCTGACCTCACGCGCCCCAGCCGGCCTGCACGCCGCCGACGCGGTCGGCGGCGATCTGCGCGAGGTAGCCGGATGCCGCGAACGCGGCCATCGGGTCGGCGGGCAGGCCGCGCGACTCTCGCCACTCGGCGAGGGCCGGGCGCACGTCGGTGTAGAAGGCGTCCATGAAGATGCGGTTCGCCTCGAGCACGTCGCCCGAGACCTGCGCGGCCCGCAGCGCGTCGGTGTCGACGAGCAGTGCCCGCGCAGTCATCTCCTGCACGTTCAGCACCGAGCGGATCTGGCCGGGGATCTTGTCCTCAACGTTGTGGCACTGGTCGAGCATGAACGCGACGTCGGGGTGGTTCAGGCCGCCGCCGCGCGCCACCTCGTAGACGATGCGGAACAGCTGGAACGGGTCGGCCGCGCCGACGATGAGGTCGTCATCGGCGTAGAAGCGCGAGTTGAAGTCGAACGAACCGAGCTTGCCGAGGCGCAGCAGCTGCATGACGATGAACTCGATGTTCGTGCCGGGCGCGTGGTGGCCGGTGTCGAGGCAGACCATGGCCTTGTCGCCGAGGGCTGCGACCTGGGCGTAGCTCGTGCCCCAGTCCGGAACGTCGGTGTGGTAGAACGCCGGCTCGAAGAACTTGTACTCGAGCACGAGGCGCTGCTCGTCGCCGAGGCGGTCGTAGATCGTGGCGAGCGACTCGTGCAGGCGGTCCTGGCGGCCGCGCAGATCGGCCTGGCCCGGGTAGTTCGAGCCCTCGGCGAGCCAGATCTTCAGGTCGCGCGAGCCGGTCGCGTGCATGATGTCGATGCACTCGAGGTGGTGGTCGATCGCCTTCTGCCGGACGGCCGCGTCTTCGTGGGTGAGGGCGCCGAACTTGTAGTCGTCGTCCTGGAACGTGTTCGAGTTGATGGTGCCGAGCGAGACGCCGAGGCCCTCGGCGTGGCGGCGGAGGTCGTCGTAGTCGTCGACCTTGTCCCACGGGATGTGCAGCGCGACCGTCGGCGCCAGCGCGGTGTACCGGTGCACCTGCGCGGCATCCGCGATCTTCTCGTACGGGTCGCGCGGGGTGCCGGGCGTCGCGAACACCTTGAAGCGGGTGCCGGAGTTGCCGAACGCCCAGCTCGGCAGTTCGATCGCCTGGAGCTCGAGCTGGTCGAGGACGGTCTGCGGAATGGTGCTCACGATTCGCTGCTTTCTGTGCGGGTGGTGACGGATGCCGCGCGCTCACCGGGCGCGTCGAGCGCGGCGAGCTGGTCCTCGAGGTGGAACACCTCGGGAAGTCGAGGGGCGCCCTGGTCCGGGCGGCGGCCGTCGAGCGCGATGAAGAACTCGGCCATCTCGGCCTCCCAGGCCGCGGTGCGGGGGTCGCTCGCGAGCGCTGCCTGGGCCGCGGCGTCGTCGTCGACCTCGTAGTAGCCGATGAGCAGGCCGTCCTGGCGGAGGAAGAGCGAGTAGTTGCGTCGGCCGGATGCCTCGATGGCCCGGAGCATGTCGGGCCACACCGCAGCGTGGCGTTCGCGGTACTCGTCGAGGCGGGCGGGATCGACCTGCAGTTGGAAGCAGACGCGCTGGCTGATGTTCGTCGTCGTCATCTCATTCCGGTCCAATACGTGATGAATCGTTTCAACACTAGAACGTCGCGGTCGAGACCGCAAGTGGATGCACCGCATCCCGAACCTGGGCGCACCGCGGTCGATCGGCGCCACGACGACTCGTAGACTCCGACCGAAGGAGGTTCGCATGGCAGTCAGTGTGCGCGACGTCGCGGCCGCGGCATCCGTTTCGGTGGGCACCGTGTCGAACGTGCTGAACCGGCCCGACAGAGTCGCGCCCGACACCGTCGCCCGCGTGCTCGCGGCGATCGACGAACTCGGGTTCGTGCGCAACGATGCCGCGCGGCAGCTGCGCGCCGGGCGGAGCCGCTCGATCGGCCTCGTCGTGCTCGACGTGCGCAACCCGTTCTTCACCGAGGTCGCGAGCGGCGCCGAAGAGCGCGCCGCAGCCGACGGCATGTCGATCCTGCTCGCGAGCAGCAACGACGACGCCGAGCGCGAACGCGCCTACCTCGACCTGTTCGAGGAGCAGCGCGTGCTCGGCGTGCTCATCTCACCCCGGGGTGAGGACCAGCCGCGGCTCGCGCTCGCGCGCTCGCGCGGCATGCCCGTCGTGCTCGTCGACCGCGAGTCGGAGGACCACACCATCTCCTCGGTCGCCGTCGACGATGTCGTCGGCGGGGCGATGGCCGTGCGGCACCTGCTCGAGCGCGGTCGGCGGCGCATCGCGTTCATCGGGGGGCCGAGGACGACGCGACAGGTCGCCGACCGCCTGGCGGGCGCCCGCCGAGCGGTCGCCGAGGTGACGGATGCCGCGCTCGAGGTCGTCGACACCGACGCCACCACCGTGTTCGCGGGGCGGGTGGCCGGCGAGGCGATCCGCGATCGCGCGACGGCCGACCGGCCCGACGCGATCTTCTGCGCGAACGACCTGCTCGCGCTCGGCGTACTGCAGGCGCTCATCATGCTCGGCGACGTCCGCGTGCCCGACGACATCGCCCTCATCGGGTACGACGACATCGACTTCGCGCAGTCCGCGGTCGTGCCGCTGAGCTCGATCCGCCAGCCCGCTGCCCTCATCGGCTCCACGGCGGTCGACCTGCTGTTGCGCGAGGCGAGCCGCGATGAGGGGTTCCGCCCCGAACAGGTGCAGTTCCAACCCGAGCTCGTCGTGCGCGACTCGTCGCGCTGAGCGCGGGCAGCCGCGCCGTCCGGCCCGCGCGCGTCACGCGAGGTCGGCGGTGAACGCGTGCGAGCCGCTGCCGACCAGGTGCGACCGGCCGTCGGGCAGGACGACCTCGGCGTCGGCTCCGGTCGGCACGGTCACGTCGACGTGCATCGACGAACCCTCGAGGCGCCACGCGATGGCTGCGCGGCCGTAGGGGGTCTCATGCTCGGCTGCGGCATGCGTGAAGCCGCCGCCCGGGCGCGGCGCGAACCGGATCGAGCGGTAGCCGGGTGCCGCCGGTGCGATGCCCGCGACCACGCGGTGCATCCAGTCGGCGACCGCGCCGAGCGCGTAGTGGTTGAACGAGGTCATCGCTCCGGGATTGACCGTGCCGTCCGGGCGGAGGCTGTCCCAACGCTCCCAGATCGTGGTGCCGCCCTGGCGGACGGCGTACAGCCACGACGGCGACTCCTCCTCGAGCAGGAGGTCGTACGCCGAGCCGAGGTTTCCGGTCGAGGTGAGCGCGTCCGAGACGAGCGGGGTGCCGACGAAGCCGGTGGCGATGCGGTGACCGGCCTCCTCGACGAGTTCGGCGAGCCGTCGACCGGCGGCGAGCAGGGCCTGCTCGTCGACGAGTTCGAACGCGATCGCGAGCGAGTACGCGGTTTGCGCGTCGCTGGTCATGCGGCCGTCCTCGAGGACGTACTCGGAGCGGAACGCCGCGCGCACCTCGGCCGCGAGCGCCTCGAAGCGTTCGGCGTCATCCGTGCGACCGAGCACCCGCGCCATGCGCGCCATCCGGTCCGCCGAACGCGCGAAGTACGCCGTCGCGACGAGGTACCGGTCCGTCGCGGCATCCGCCGGATCGTGGGGCGGCGCAGCCGGGTCCAGCCAGTCGCCGAGCTGGAACCCGTCGTTCCAGAGCCGGTCCGGGCCGGCGAGGCGCTCGACGAGTTCGACCCAGGCCTTCGCGCTGTCGTACTGCGCGGTGAGGATCCGCTCGTCGCCGAACCGCTCGTACAGCGTCCACGGCGTGAACGTCGCGACATCCCCCCACGCGGCGCCGGGCCGGATCGGCGTCCACATTCGGATGGCGGGGATCACGGGCACGTACCAGGGCACGGTTCCGTCGGGGAGCTGCTCGATCGCGACGTCCTCGAGCCAGGAGCCCAGCATGCCCGACACGTCGAACAGGAACGACGCGGTCGGCGCGAAGACCTGGATGTCGCCCGTCCACCCGGCGCGTTCGTCCCGCTGCGGGCAGTCGGTCGGGATGTCGAGGAAGTTCCCGCGCATGCTCCACACGACGTTCTCGTGCAGCCGGTCGACGAGCGGGTTCGACGAGCTGAACCATCCCGTCCGCTCGAGGTCCGTGTGGTAGACGCGGGCGACGACGTCGCCGTTCGCGACGGCCGCGTCGAGGTCGCCCGGCCAGCCGTCGACCTCGACGTACCGGAAGCCGTGGAACGTGAAGCGCGGCTCCCATTCCTCGACGCCCGTGCCGGCGAGCACGTACTCGTCGGTCGACTTCGCCGAGCGCAGGGGGCGCGTGTAGACCTCGCCGTCCTGCAGGACCTCCGCGGTGCGGAAGGTCACGTGGTCGCCTGCGGCTCCCGAGACCCGGATCCGGGGGCGCCCGACGAGGTTCTGCCCGAAGTCGAGGACGCGCTTGCCGCTCGGGCTGGTCAGCACTGCGATGGGCGCGACCTCCTGGGTGCAGCGCACGGGCGGGCCCTGCGGGGCGACGAGCGTGGCGGTGTCGCGGTGCGCGGCGACGACGCGGTGCCAGGCGGCGTCGTCGAAGCCGGCCCGCGACCAGCCCTCGATCGCGGCCGCCTCGCGGGCATCGTAGAGTTCGCCGTCGTAGTTCCCGGAACGGATGATCGGGCTCGGGTGCGCCCGCCACGCGTCATCCGTTGCGATCGTCTCGGTGCGGCCGTCGTCGTAGCGCAGCTCGATCTGCGCGATGAGCGACAGGTCGAAGCCGTACAGGTTGCGGAAGCCGGTGTACCAGCCCAGCCGCCCGCGGTACCAGCCGTCGCCGAGCCACGCACCGATCGCGTTCTCGCCCGAGGCGAGCCGGTCGGTGATGTCGTAGGTCGCGTACCGCAGCTTGTCGCGGTACGGCGTCCAGCCGGGCGCCATCGCCTCGGCGCCGACGCGCTCGCCGTTGAGTTCCATCTCGTAGACGCCGTGCGCGGTGACGTAGAGGCGAGCGGATGCCAGTCCCTCGCGGACCACGAAGTCGCGGCGGAGTATCGACGGGCGGCGCTCGTCGGAGCCCGGGTCGTCCTCCCAGGTCGCGCCGACGGGCAGGGCGACCCAGTCGGATGCCTCGAGGAGGCCCGGCTCGACGGAAGCGGACCCACTCCAGTCGGAGGCAGCGCCGTCTGCACCGGTCACGCGGACGCGCACCTCGGCGCGCTCGCGCGAGACCAGCGGGGCGTCGGGCCACGCGACGAGCACGGAGTCTCCGGACGCGACCTCGAACGCCCGGCGCTCGGAGCCGCGTCTGGTGATCTCGATCTCGTACCCGGACTGGGTCCAGCCGGCCGGCGCGACGGTCTTCCATGACAGGCGCGGCGCGGCTGCTCCGATGCCGAGCGCTTCGCGCACGTGCTCGAAGGTCGGCGGGGTGACGGTGATGCTCACGGTGACTCCAGGGTCGGTGCGGTGGTCGTGGTGCGGATGCGGTACAGCGTCGTCGTGGCCGTGATGAAGAGGTCGTGGCCGTCGTCGCCGCCGAAGGTCAGGTTCGAGACGGTCTCCGGGACGGGCACGTGCTCGACGAGCCCACCGTCGGGAGCGTAGACGTACACGCCGTCGCCGGCCGAACTCCACAGTCGGCCCTCGCGGTCGATCGTGAGTCCGTCCGAGGCTCCGACCGGGACGCGGGCGAAGACCTCGCCCGGACCGGTGACGGCGGCGCCGTCGACGGGGAAGCGCATGATGTGCTTCGCGTCGGGCCGGTCGCCGTAGAACCCGGTGTCGGCGACGTACAGGTGGCGTTCGTCGGGTGAGAACGCGATGCCGTTCGGGTGGACCATCGAGGTGACCACGGGTGCGACGGCGGAGCCGTCGGGCGGGATGCGGAAGACGTGGCATCCGTCGTAGTCCTGTGGGCCCGGCCGCCCCTCGCGGCCGCTGGGGTGCAGCCCGTATGGCGGGTCCGTGAACCAGATCGACCGGTCGGAAGCCACGGCGAGGTCGTTGGGGGAGTTGAACCGGCCCTGCGCCCACCGGGTCGCGACCGGCACCGGGCCGGCCTCGGTCTCGCGCTCGATCGCGCGCCGGCCGTGGCTGCACTGCAGCACGGTGCCGTCGCGGTCGAGCGCGCGCCCGTTGGCGAACTCGGCGCCGGTGCGGAAGACGTGCTGCTCGCCGGTCGCGGCATCCCACTCGAGGATGCGGTCGTTCGGGATGTCGCTGAAGCGCACGCGGCGCTCGGATGCGAGCCAGACGGGGCCCTCGGCCCATGCCGCACCGGCGCAGAGCGCCTCGAGCTCTGCACCGGGGGCGATCAGGCTCGATGCGGCGGGGGTCTGCGACGGAGCGGGGGCGTCCGAGTGGTGTGGTGTAGACACGATCCTCCTCGATCGGCGAGCTGCAACAAGGTACTCGGGCGCGGCGCCCGGCAGGCTACAGGTCAACCGGTTCTGGGATATCGTAGCGTGGGGGCACAGCCCGACGAAGGGAACCACCACCATGCGCATCGCTGTCACTGGAAGCTCGGGCAAGCTCGGCCGGGCCACCGTCGCCCGGCTCATCGACGACGGGCACGAGGTCACCGGCTTCGACCTGCACGGAACCCCCGGCCCCGGATTCACCCGCGTCGACCTGAACGACTACGGCCAGACGCTCGACAGCCTGCTGGGCGTGACTGCCCGTCACGCGGGGCTCGACGCCATCGTGCACCTGGCCGCAATCCCGGTCAACGGCCTGGTTCCGGATGCCACGACCTTCACCACGAACATCACGGCGAGCTTCAATGTGGTCCATGCCGCGGCCCGCGCCGGCATCCGCACGATCGTGACGGCGTCGAGCATCACAGCCATGGGCTTCCCGTTCGACACGCCGCCTGCGGCGCTGCCGGTCGACGAGACGCTGACCGAGGCGAACAACACCTACGGCCTCGGCAAGGTCGCCGAGGAGGCGATGTGGGGCCAGCTCGCCCGGTGGATGCCGGGCCTGTCGATCACCTCGTTGCGGTTCACGAACGTGGTCGCACCGGGGGAGTACGGCGCGTTCGAGCGGGCGGAGGACCCGGACTACCGCCGGGACCTGCTGTTCAGTTATGTCGACTCGCGCGACGGCGCGGCTTCGGTCGCGCTCGCCCTGGCCGCTGCGGAGCCGGGGTTCGAGGTGTACGACATCGCCGCGTCCGATACCGGCAGTGCGGTGCCCTCGGCCGAGCTGTGCGCGCACCACTTCCCGGGCGTGCCCGTGCGCGAGGGGCTCGGCGAGTTCGAGACGCTCGTGTCGGTCGACAAGGCGCGCGACCGGCTCGGCTTCGTGGCGCGGCACCTCTGGCGTGAGGAGTACGCGGCGCAGCGCGCGGCCGAGGGTGGCGCGACGCGCTGACGCCTCGCCGATCCGCGCGGTCGAGGCTCAGGCGTCGGCCGTGCGGGACAGTCGCTCCGACGCGGTGCTCATGTGCGAGGCCATGGCGGACGCCGCTGCGTCGGGGTCGTGCGCTCGAAGCGCGTCGAACACGGCCTCGTGCTCGGTCAGCGCCGTCCGCGCGTCGTCGGCGCCGTGGACGGCGCGGTCGACCCACACCCGGAGCAGCGACTGGACGACCTGCAGCAGCCCGACGAGGGTCGAGTTGCCGGCGATCGACGCGAGTTCGTGGTGCCACGCCAGGTCGGCCTTGACGAACGCGCGCAGGTCGTCGTCGACGTTCGCACGCATGCGGTTCAGGTGCCGTTCGAGGACCTCGACCCGGTCGTCGGTGATCCGGGCGGCGGCGAGCCGGGCGACGTAGATCTCGAGTCCTGAGCGGAGCTCGAGCAGTTCGGCGGTGCTGCGTTCGCCGATGAGGATGCCCCAGCTGAGCGTCTGGGGGAGCATCTCGCTCGCGGTGCCGCGCAGGTAGGTCCCGGACCCGGGGCGCACGTCGACGATGCCGAGGATCTCGAGCGCGGCGAGGGCTTCGCGTACGGCCGACCGGCCGACCTCGAGGCTCGCCGCGAGCTGCCGTTCGGGGGGCAGGCGGGTGCCCGGTGCGATGGAGCCGCTCGTGAAGAGGTCGAGCAGTCGGGTGGCGACGACCGAGACGGCCGAGCCCGAGGGGAGCGTGCCGAGGGCGGCGGCGATCTCGGCGGAATTGTCGTCTCTGAACACGGGCATGGGATCAACCTAACAACCGGATGGCGGGAGGGCGTGCGTCCCCAGTTTGCGCTCCGAGCTTGCAAGTGGTCAACCGGTTTGACACTATGGAGGTGAGTTGACCGCTGCCGGGGGCCACCCCGGCCCGATCTGGGGGGAGCCGGATGACACGTCTCCACAATCGACCCGAGGACTTCGCGGACGAGATGATCGACGGCTTCGTCGCGGCCAACGCGCGCTCCGTCCGCCGCGTCCCCGGCGGCGTCGTGCGATCCACCCGCGTCCCCGACGGGCAGGTCGCGGTCGTCATCGGCGGCGGCTCCGGCCACTACCCGGCGTTCGGCGGACTCGTCGGCCAGGGCCTCGCGCACGGCGCGGCCATGGGCAACCTGTTCGCATCCCCATCGACGCAGCAGGTGCGTTCGGTCGCCCACGCGGCCGATCAGGGCGGCGGCGTGTTGTTCAGCTACGGCAACTACGCCGGCGACGTGTTGAACTTCGACGCCGCGCAGGAGCAGCTTCGCGCCGCCGGAATCCCCGTCGAGACCGTGACGGTCACCGACGACATCTCGAGCGCGCCCCCCGCCGAGAAACACAAGCGGCGCGGCATCGCCGGTGACCTCACGGTCTTCAAGTCGGCCGCTGCCGCAGCCGAGGCCGGGTACGACCTGCCCCAGGTCGCCCGCGTCGCCCGGTTGGCGAACGAGCGCACCCGCTCCTTCGGTGTCGCGTTCACCGGCTGTACCCTCCCTGGAGCCGAGGCCCCGCTGTTCACCGTCCCCGTGGGTCGGATGGCGGTCGGCCTCGGCATCCACGGCGAGCCGGGCATCGACGAGACCGACGTGCCCACGGCCGACGGACTCGCCGAACTCCTCGTCACCAGCCTGCTCGCCGAACTCCCCGACGGCCTCCGGCAGGCCGACGGAGCGCGCGTCGTCCCGATCCTCAACGGACTCGGCGCGCTCAAGTACGAGGAGCTCTTCGTCGTCTACCGCCGCATCGCGCAGCTGCTCGAAGCCGCGGGAGTGGAGATCGTCGACCCCCACGTCGGCGAGTACTGCACGAGCTTCGACATGGCCGGCGGATCGCTGACCCTGTTCTGGCTCGACGACGAACTCGAGCGGCTGTGGCACGCTCCCGCCGACACCCCGGCCTACCGCCGTGGGTCGGTCGCCGCGGCCGAGCGGGTCGAGATCGACGAGGCGACGGATGACGCGGGCAGCGCCATCCGCCCCGGAACCCCCGAATCCCGGGAAGCCGCCGCCCGCGCCCTGGCCGCCCTCGAGGCCACGGTCGCGGTCGTCGACGCGCACGTCGACGAGCTCGGCCGGATGGACGCGATCGCCGGCGACGGCGACCACGGCATCGGCATGCAGCGCGGATCAGACGCGGCCCTCGAGGCCGCCCGCGCCGCCGCCGAGGCCGGTGCCGGCGCGGCCACCCTGCTCGACCGGGCAGGCGACGCCTGGTCGGATCGCGCCGGCGGCACCTCCGGCGCGCTCTGGGGCGTGGCGCTCCGCGCGATCGGCGGCGCGCTCGGCGACGAGGCGGCCCCCACCGCCCGCGCCGTCGCGGCGGGCGTCGCCGCGGCGCGCGACGGCATCCGGGCGTACGGCAAGGCGCAGGTCGGTGACAAGACCATGGTCGACGCCCTGGTCCCCTTCGCGGAAACCCTCGACCGCGACGTGGACGCCGACCGCGGCCTCGCCGACGCCTGGGTCGCCGCTGCGGCCGCGGCATCCGCTGCCGCAGCGGCCACCGCCGACCTGCTGCCCCGCATGGGCCGGGCCCGCCCCCACGCCGAGAAGAGCCTCGGCACGCCCGACCCCGGCGCCCACTCGTTCGCGCTCATCGTCACCGCGGTGGGCGAGGTCCTCACTGGCGACGCCGGCCCGTTTAAGGAGAACGCACGATGACCGACCAGCTCCGCATCGTCGTCGGCAGCGACGACGCCGGCCACGACTACAAGGAGATCCTCAAACGCGATCTCGAGCAGCACGCCGGCGTGGCATCCGTCGTCGATGTCGGGGTCGACGCCGACGGGCACACGCCGTACCCGAAGGTCGCCGTCGCCGCTGCCGAACTCGTCGCCGCCGGCGAGGCCGACCGCGCCCTGCTCATCTGCGGAACCGGGCTCGGCGTCGCGATCGCCGCGAACAAGGTGCCCGGCATCCGCGCCGCGACCGCGCACGATAGTTTCTCCGTCGAGCGCAGCGTGCTCTCCAACGACGCCCAGGTGCTCACGATGGGCCAGCGCGTCGTCGGCATCGAGCTCGCCCGCCGCCTCGTGCGCGAATGGCTCGGCTACCGGTTCGACCCGACCTCGGCGTCCGCCGAGAAGGTCGCCGTCATCGGACAGTACGAGACCACGGGGTCCTGCTGATGAGCCCGCGTGTGTCGGTCGGGGTGAGCCTGAAGATGTACTTCGGGCACGCCGACGCGCGCCGCTGGTTCGAGCACGTCGCCGCGTCGGCGGCCGCGCACCCCGCCGTCGTCGACGGCCGCGTCGAGTGCTTCGTGATCCCCACCTACCTGCAGGTGCTGCCCGCGCTCGCCGCGTTCGAGGGCACCCCGGTCGTCGTCGGCGCGCAGGACGTGGCGACCGAGGACTCCGGCGCGTACACGGGCGAGGTCTCGGCGGCCGAACTCGCCGAGGTCGGCGTCGGCCTGGCCGAGATCGGCCACGCCGAGCGCCGGCGCCTGTTCGGCGAGACCGACGAGGTCGTCGCGGCGAAGGCCGCCGCGGCGCTGCGCAACGGCATCGCCCCCGTGCTCTGCATCGGCGAGTCCGAGCGAGCGGATGCCGCGTCCGCCGCCGCAGACACGATCGCGCAACTCCGCTCGGCGCTCGCCGACGCACCGGCCGGACGGGTGCTCGTCGCGTACGAACCGGTCTGGGCCATCGGCGCCCCGGAGCCCGCGCCGGCCTCGCACATCGCGGAGGTGTCTCGCGCGCTCCGTACCGAGATCGACGCGCTGCCCGGGCGCGAGGGCAGCCTCGTGATCTACGGCGGTTCGGCCGGCCCTGGCCAGCTCACGCGGCTCGACGGTTCGGTCGACGGGCTGTTCCTCGGCAGGTTCGCCCACGACCCCGCCGCCCTCGCCGACGTGCTCGACGAGGCGGCGCTGCTCGCCGACCGGCGAGCGGAGGCGGCCGCATGATCGGCCTCGGCACCTACGCGTTCTTCTGGGAGCACTCCGACCGGGTCGAGACGCCGCTCAGCCTCATCGGCGCGTTCGAACGCACCCGCGAGCTCGACGTCGACCTGTTCCAGGTCTGCGACTACGCGCCGTTGCTGTCCATGTCGGATGCCGAACTCCGTGCGGCCGCGCTCTCCGCGCGCCGGCTCGGTTTGACGATCGAGCTCGGCACGAAGGGTGTCGCACCCGAGCACCTGCGGACGTTCCTGCGACTGGCCGACGTGTTCGACGCCGGGCTCGTGCGGAGCATGCTCTACGCGCCCGGCTTCCGGCCGAGCCTCGACGAGGCGGCGAGCCTGCTCGGCGAGGTCATGCCCGACTTCGAGGCCGCGGGCGTGACCCTCGCGCTCGAGACCTACGAGCAGGTCCCGACATCCGCTCTCGTCGAACTCATCGACGGCATCGGAAGCGACCGGCTCGGCATCTGCCTCGACCCCGCGAACGTGGTCGCCGCACTCGAGACCCCGAAGGCCGCCGTCGAACGCTGCGCAGAACTCACCCGCAACATCCATGCCAAGGACTTCGCGTTCGCCCGGCAGGAGGGCTGGGTCGGTTTCACCTACTCGGGTGCCCCGATGGGGGAGGGCCTGCACAACTACCCGCACCTGCTCGAGACCGTACGCCCCGCAGAACGGGGCATCAACGAGGTCGTCGAGCACTGGCTGCCCTGGCAGGGCGACGCCGAGACCACCATCCGAACCGAACGCGAGTGGACGACCACCGCACTGCACCACCTGAGGAGCACACGATGAGCATCACCGGAATCGCCGCACCGGCGGACACCTATACGATCGCCGTCATCGGCGCGGGCGGCAAGATGGGCATGCGCGTCTCGAACAACCTCGTGAAGACGGCGCACACCGTCTTGTACAGCGAGAACTCGCCCGCCGGTCAGGAGGGCGTGCGCGAGGCCGGCCGCGAGCTGACCGAGACCCCGGAAGCCGTGCGCGACGCCGACATCGTCGTGCTCGCCGTGCCCGACCTCGCGCTGGGCCCGGTGACCGCCGACATCGTGCCGCTGCTGAAGTCCGGTGCGATCGTGCTGACGCTCGACCCGGCGGCAGCCTACGCGGGCCTGCTCGCCACTCGCGAGGACGTCATCCAGGCCGTCGCACACCCGTGCCACCCGTCGATCTTCCTGCAGCGCACCACCCCCGAGGAGTACGCGGACACGTTCGGCGGCATCGCCGCCCCGCAGGACGCGATCGCCGCGATCGAGTCCGACGACCCCGCCAAGGCTGCGATCGTCGAGGCGACCGTGCGCGCGATCTACGCGCCCGTCATCGACGTGCACTGGGTCACGGTCAAGCAGCTCGCGCAGCTCGAGCCGACGCTCGTCGAGACGATCGCGTGCATGGTCGGCGCCCTGCTCAAGGAGGCGCTCGACGAGGCCGTGAACACCATGGGCGTGCCCGAGCCGGCCGCCCGATCGATCCTGCTCGGACACACGCAGGTCGCGCTCGCGAACGGCCTGCGCGGCGATAACCCGTTCAGCGATGCGTGCCTGATCGCCATGGACTACGGCAAGGAAGCGATCATCAAGGACGACTGGAAGAAGGTCTTCCGCGACGACGAGCTCGACGCCAACCTGGCCCGCATGCTTCACCTCGACAAGATCGAGCGCTGAGCCGCGGCCCGCGGGTCCTCCGCGGGTCGGATCAACCCAGGGGCTCGATCAGGCGGATGCCGCGGGCGGCCCGGTTCGCGCAGGGCGCTGCGTGCGCGGGGTGGGGCCGGGGCGTGGTGGCATGGTCCGGCGGGCGACATCCGCTGCGGGTGCCGGGGCACCGTCGCTCGCGCCACGTCTCGTCGGGTCGTCGACCAGCGGCACGTCGGCCTGCGCGGGCACGTCGATCGGCCGCGTGATGGGGACCGCGATGGACGCGGTCGGTGCTTCGGCGTAGGCGAGCGCGTAGCGCGGCATCCGCCCGCCGACCGGGTGCCGCACGACCCGCATGCCGCGCGCCACGATGAGCCAGCCCAGCCCGACGAGCGCGGCGAGGCCCGCGGCGACGGCCGCGAGGCCGAGCGCCCAGCGCGGCCCCCACGCGTTCGCCACGGCGCCGACGAGCGGCGCGCCGACGGGCGTGCCGCCCGAGAGGATCGCCATGTACAGCGCCATCACGCGCCCGCGCAGCAGCGGGTCGGTCGTGGTCTGCACGTACCCGTTCGCGGTCGTGAGCAGGGTCACGGCGCCGAATCCGATGAGGACGGTGGATGCCGCGAACAGCCAGTAGCCCGGCATGATCGCCGAGATCGCGGTGGCGGCGCCGAACAGGGCGGCGGCGATGATGATGACGCGCATGCGTGCGCGGTCGCGGCGGGCCGCCATGAGTGCGCCGGTGAGGGATCCGATCGCGAGGATCGAGTTGAGCATGCCGTACTCGCCCGCGCCGCGGCCGAACTCGACGGCCATGGTCGAGGAGAAGATCGGGAAGTTCATGCCGAACGCGCCGATGAGGAAGACGATCACGAACACGACGACGAGGTCGGGGCGCCCGGCGACGTACCGGAAGCCCGCGATGAACGCGCCGCGTTCACGGGGCGCGCGCGCGGTGCGGCGGAGCGAGGAGCCGCGGAGCTTCGCGAGCGCGGCGAGCACCGCGATGAACGTGATCGCGTTGATGACGAATACCCAGCCCGTGCCGACGAGCACGATGAGCACGCCCGCGAGCGCGGGGCCGATCAGCCGGGCCGCGTTGAACGAGGCCGAGTTCAGCGCGACCGCGTTCGACATGTTCGACGATGAGACGAGGTCGGCGACGAACGTCTGCCGGGCGGGGATGTCGACCGCGTTGACGATGCCGAGCAGGCCCGCGAAGACGTAGAGGTGCCAGAGCTCGGCGTGCCCGAACAGCAGCAGGAGTCCGAGGGCGAGGCCGAGCAGCATGAGTGCCGACTGCGTGAACATGAGCACCTTGCGGCGTTCGAAGTGGTCGGCGATGAGACCGGTCACGGGCACGAGCAGCAGCTGGGGGGCGAACTGGAGGGCCATCGTGATGCCGACCGCGAACGCGTCGTTGTCGGTGAGCTCGGTGAGCACGACCCAGCTCTGCGCGGTCGCCTGCATCCATGCGCCGATGTTCGACACGAGTGCGCCGACGAACCAGATGCGGTAGTCGACGGATGCAAGGGAACGGAACATGGATCTCACTGGTCGGTGAGCCTCCTCAGGATCTCGGTCGCCTCGGCGAGCGTGTCGCGTTCGGCGGGGGTGAGTGCGGTGAAGCGCTTGGCGAGCCAGGCGTCGCGCCGGCGACGGGTCTCGCGCACGATCTCGTGACCGGTGTCGGTCGCGTGCAGCAGCACCTTCCGGCCGTCGTCGGGCGAGCTCTCGCGCACGAGGAGCCCGGAGTCGACGAGGCAGTTGACGGTGCGGTTCATGGACGGCGGGGTGACGCGCTCGAGCTCGGCGAGCCGGCCCGGGGTCAGCGGGCCGTCGATCGCGGTCCAGGCGAGGGCCGCGTACTGGGTCGCGCTGAGTTCGGTCTCGGCGCGCTCCTGGCGGATGCGTCGGGCGAGCCGCATCACGGCCATGCGGAGCTCGGTGCTCTGCTCCGCCAGGCTCGCCCTGCGGGCGCGGGTGGTGGTCGTCGGCTCGGGCATGACCGTTAGCATAACAAATTAGTCAGGCTAAGTAATTCCACAGCAGGGCGGTGCGCATTCGGATGCCGCGCCTGCCATGATGACCCCATGCCGACCTTCACCGACCCGCAGGGCGTGCACATCCACTACGAGTCGTGGCGGGTGCCCGATCCGGTCGCCGTCGTCCAGCTCGTGCACGGCGTCGGCGAGCACATCGGCCGCTACGGCAGGCTCGTCGAGTCTCTGAACTCCGCGGGCTACTCGGTCTGGGCCGACGACCATCGGGGGCACGGGCAGACCGGGTTCGAGCAGCACGGGGGCGACCTCGATCGGATGGGGAAGCTCGGCCGCGGCGGGTTGCGTGCCGCGATCCACGACGTGCACCTGTTCACGGGGGTCATCCGCGAGACCGAGGGCGACGAGGTGCCGCTCGTGCTCCTCGGGCACTCGTGGGGCTCGCTGATGTCGCAGATCCTGCTCGAGCGGCATCCGCACGACTGGGATGCGGTCGTGCTCACCGGAACGGCGTACCGGACGCCGATCCACATGAACTCGGGCGACCTGAACCGGCGCCACCGGCATCTCGGCACGACGGGGCTCGAATGGCTCTCGCGCGACCCGGCGGTCGCCGAGGCGTTCGTCGCCGATCCGTACACGACCGCGGTTCCGCTGCAGCAGCTCTTCGGGCTCATCGAGGCGGCGCGCCTGCTCGGTCGCCCGGGCCGGAACCTCCCCGAGGAGCTCCCGCTGCTCATCATGGTCGGCTCCGACGACTCGCTCGGCGGGGAGCGGAGCGCGCTCAAGCTCGCGAACGCGTACACGCACCGGTCCGGCCTGGCCGATGTGACCCTCGTCGTGTACGACGGCGCCCGCCACGAGATCTTCAACGAGACGAACCAGGAGGAGGTCCGCGGCGACCTGATCCGCTGGCTCGACGAGCGGTTCGCCGTCGACTGAGCACGGCGCCGGGCGTTGAGAGCGGATGCCGCCTCAGCGCGTTGCGGGAAGGTTGAAGCCGAGCAGCCGCGCCTGCATGCGCCCGCCGAGCCGCTCGAATCTCACCTGGGTGAGCGCGCAGTTCTCGACGGCCGGGAACACGTCTCGGTAGTGGTCGGGCTCGATGCCGAGCCAGTGGCACAGCAGCAGCCGCATGAGCGTGCCGTGCATGACGACGAGCACGCGGTGCCCGGCCCGGGACTCCGGTGAGCCGCCGACCGTCTCGTCGCCGAAGCCGAATTCGCGGACGAGGTCGAGCAGCGCGGGCGCCGCACGTGCGACTCCGTCGACGCCGGCTTCGCCGCCGGGCAGCGGTTGACGCGCGGGGTGCCGCTGGAATGCGGCCCACTCGGCCGGCATCTGTTCGGCGAGTTCGTTCGGGCCGAGTCCTTCGCCCGATCCGAAGTCGATCTCGGACAGGCGCGAGTCGGTGCGCAGTGACAGGCCTGCAGCGCTGGCGGCGGGCTCCGCGGTGTGCCTCGCGCGCACGAGTGTCGACGAGACGATCGCCGAGAGGCCCGCGTCGGCGGCCCACCGGGCGAGGCCTTCGGCCTGCTCGAGGCCGAACGGCGTGAGCGCGATGTCGGAGGAACCGGCGTATCGGTGTTCGCGGTGCCAGACGGTCTCGCCGTGTCGCGCGAGGAAGAGCGTGGTCATCGAGGCATCCCCCTTCGGCCGGCATGACGGCCGGCCTCTGTCGCCGAGCCTACGCGCACGCGTCACGCCATCGGCGTTCCCTCTTGACATGAGTGGGCAGGCACGGCACGCTGTGAGCGTGAGAGCGCTCTCACAAATGAATCCGAGGAGGAACCGATGACGTTTCCGCACCATCGACGGGCGACCGCGGCCGGGACGGCCGCCGCGTTCGTGGCCATGGCCCTTGCCGGCGCGCCCGCGTTCGCCGCCGACGAGGTGCTCCCGCCCGGGTCGGAACTCTGGACCAACCCGGCGAGCACGACCCTCGAGGCCGCAGCCGCCCTCGAGGGCGACGCCCGCGCCGACGCGCTGCTGCTCGGCTCGTTCCCGAGCGCCACGTGGATCAACGGCGGCACGCCGAACGAGGCCAAGCGCGACGTCAAGCGCGTCGTCTCGGCCGCCCACGCGGCTGACGAGGTGCCGGTGCTCGTCGCATACAACATCCCGTTCCGCGACTGCGCGCAGTACTCCGCCGGCGGGGCGACCACGCCTGCCGAGTACACGGCGTGGATCGACGGCTTCGCGAAGGGCATCGGCAACAAGGACGCCGTCGTGATCCTCGAGCCCGACGGGCTCGGCATCATCCCCTGGTACACGACGATCAACGGCCAGCTCGAGTGGTGCCAGCCGGACGAGGCCGATGCCGCGACGGCGGCCGACGAACGGTTCGCGATGCTGAACCACGCGGTGGACGCCTTCGCTGCGCTGCCGAACACCGCCGTCTACCTCGACGGCACGCACTCGGCGTGGCTCGGGGTCGGCGACGTCGCCGACCGGCTCATCACGGCGGGCGTCGAGCGCGCCGACGGCTTCTTCCTCAACGTGTCGAACTACGAGACGACCGAGCGCCAGCAGAAGTACGGCACCTGGATCTCGGACTGCATCAACCTCGACCTGAACTCGTGGTGGCAACGGGAGTGGTGCGGGAGCCAGTACTACCCGGCGAACCCGTCCGACTTCTCCACGTGGGAGCTGACGGATGCCGCCTACGACCAGGCCTACGCCGACACCGGGCTCCAGCGCGATCCCGACGCGCAGGCGCACTTCGTGATCGACACCAGCCGCAACGGCGTCGGACCGTGGACGCCGACCGCCGTCCACCCGGACCCGCAGGTCTGGTGCAACCCGCCCGACCGCGGCCTCGGCCTGCGCCCGACGGCCGACACGGGCGACCCGCTCATCGACGCCTACCTCTGGGTCAAGGTGCCCGGCGAGTCGGACGGCGAGTGCCTGCGCGGCACCGCCGGCCCCGAGGACCCGGAGCGCGGCATCGTCGACCCGGCCGCCGGGCAGTGGTTCGTCGAGATGGCCGACGAGCTCATCGCGAACGCGGTGCCACCGGTCTCCCCGTAGCCCCTCGCTCGGGCGGGAGCCGGCGCACCCCCGGAATGCCGGCGCCGGTTCCCGCCCGCCGGATGCACGATCCCGCGGCATCCGTAGGCTGGGTGCATGCACGGTGAGTACAAGGTTCCCGGCGGCAAGCTCGTGGTCGTCGACTTCGACGTGGTCGACGGCGCGATCCGGAACGCGCGCGTCGCGGGTGACTTCTTCCTCGAACCCGACGAGGCGCTGGAGGACCTGAACCGGGCGCTCGACGGGCTGCCCGCTGCATCCGACGCCAAGCAGGTCGCCGCGGCCATCACGAAGGGGCTGCGCCCCGACGCCGTCATGCTCGGGTTCTCGGCCGAGGCGATCGCGGTCGCCGTGCGCCGGGCGATGACGGATGCCACGACCTGGTCGGACTACGAGTGGGAGATCGTGCACGACCCGGCCGTGCCGCCGCGCGTGCACCTCGCGCTCGACGAGGTGCTCGCGACGCGCGTCGGCGAGGGCCGCCGCAAGCCCACGTTGCGCATCTGGGAGTGGGACGAGTCGGCCGTCGTCATCGGCTCGTTCCAGTCGGTGAAGAACGAGGTCGACCCCGACGGCGCCGCCCGCTACGGCTTCGACGTCGTGCGCCGCATCTCGGGCGGCGGCGCGATGATGATGGAGAAGGGCAACGTCGTCACCTACTCGCTCTACGTGCCGGCCGAGCTCGTGCAGGGCATGAGCTTCGCCGACTCGTACGCGTTCCTCGACGACTGGGTGCTGCAGGGGCTGCGCTCACTCGGCATCGACGCGACCTACCAGCCGCTCAACGACATCGCGAGCCCGGCCGGCAAGATCGGCGGCGCCGCGCAGAAGCGCCTCGGCTCGGGCAGCGTGCTGCACCACGTGACGATGGCGTACGACCTCGACAACGAGAAGATGCTCGAGGTGCTGCGCATCGGGCGCGAGAAGATCAGCGACAAGGGCATCGCGTCGGCGGCCAAGCGCGTCGACCCGCTGCGCTCGCAGACCGGGTTGGCCCGTGCCGAGGTCATCGAGCGGCTCAAGGAGACGTTCGCCGCGCTGTACGGTGCGACGCCCGGGGCGGTCACGGCCGACGAGCTCGCCGAGGCCGAGGCGCTCGTCGCCTCGAAGTTCGCGACCGAGGACTGGCTGCAGCGGGTGCCCTGAGCGGTGCGGGCCGGGTCGAGCGGATGCCGCGCCCGCGCGTTCGAGGAAGGCTCAGGCGCGCCCGATAGAATCGCCCGATGGACTGGTGGATCTGGCTCGGCATCGCCGTGCTCGTCGCTGCGCTCGGCTGGGTCGCCGTGCGACGCGGCTGGATCGACCTGTCCGACAAGACCAAGAAGGGTCGGCCGTCCGGCGCCGGCCTCATGATGATCGGCGACGAGGTCTTCGCGCCGCGCAAGTACGAGGCGCAGCTCGAGGTCGACCGCCAGGCGCGGCTGCCCGTTCCGGCCCCGGTGCCTGGCGACGGAGACAAGGGCATCGCGTTCGCCGCGGCCGATGCCGACGACGACGATCCCGACCGCTTCCGCGGCCGGATCCGCCTCGACGTCGAGCGCTGAGGCCGAGCGCGCCGCGGCCGCTGGCAGACTTGAGCGGTGCCTGCCGACGAGCCCGACCGCGTCATCCACGCCGACAACCTCGACGTGTTGCGCTCGTTCCCCGACGGCCGGTTCACGCTCGTCTACCTCGACCCGCCCTTCAACACGGGGAGGGCGCAGGCCCGGCGCTCGCATCGCCACGTGCGACAGGGTCGAACGGATGCCGGCGACGCCGAGGCATCCGCTCACGCTGAAGGGCCCACGCGCTCGACGGTGACCGGCTTCGCCGGGCAGCGGTACGAGCGCATCCGCGGCGACCTCATGCGATACGACGACCGGTTCGACGACTACTGGGGCTTCCTCGAGCCGCGGCTGGCCGAGGCCTGGCGGGTGCTCGCCGACGACGGCACGCTGTACCTGCACCTCGACTACCGCGAGGCGCACTACGCCAAGGTGCTGCTCGACGCGCTGTTCGGCCGCGAGTGCTTCCTCAACGAGCTCATCTGGGCGTACGACTACGGGGCGAAGTCGAAGCGCCGGTGGCCGACGAAGCACGACACGATCCTCGTCTACGTGAAGGATCCCGAGGCGTACTTCTTCGACTCGGACGCGGTCGACCGCGAGCCGTACATGGCGCCCGGCCTGGTCACGCCCGAGAAGGCCGCGCGCGGCAAGCTGCCGACGGACGTCTGGTGGCACACGATCGTGTCGCCGACCGGGCGCGAGAAGACGGGGTATCCGACGCAGAAGCCCGAGGGCGTGCTGCGGCGCATCGTGCAGGCCTCCAGCAGGCCGGGCGACTGGGTGCTCGACGCCTTCGCCGGATCCGGCACGACGGGGGCGGTCGCGCGGGAGCTCGGCCGCCGCTTCGTGCTCGTCGACGAGCACCCGGACGCGATCGAGGTCATGCGTCGCCGGTTCGCGGATGCCGCGGGCATCCGCTTCGAGCCCTGACGCGCCGCCGGAGATCGCACTCCAACGGACCGGCTACGCCGACTGCCGTCGCACCAGGCGGGTCCGCATGATGTTGCGGTGGGGCACGGGCTCACCCGCGAGCAGGCGGACGAGCAGGTCGGCCATGAGGAACCCCATCTCCTCCGACGGCTGATAGACCGTGGTGAGCGGGATCGCGGACGACGTGGCCGCGGGGCTGTCGTCGAAGCCGACCACGGCGACGTCGTCGGGCACGCGCCGGCCACGTTCGCGGAGCACCGCGAGCGTGCCGGTCGCCATCAGGTCGCTCGCGACGAAGACCGCGTCGAGGTCCGGCACGCGGTCGAGCAGACGCCGGGTCGCTGCGATCGCGCCGGCGACGGAGAAGTCTGCCTCCTCGACCGCGTCGGCGGGCAGACCCGCGGTCTCCATCGACTGGCGGAACCCCGCGAGGCGGTCGACCGCGGCGGGCATGTCGAGCGGTCCGGTGATGGTGCCGATGCGCTTGCGGCCGATCGCGAGCAGGCGCTCCGCCGCGGTCATCCCGCCCTCGAGGTTGTCGACATCGACGAAGACGACGGATTCGTCGACGTTCGGCGGCCGACCGCCGAACACCATGGGAATCTCGCGGGCCGCATCGCGCAACGAACGGTCGCCCTCGTGATGGGAGACGATGAGCGCGCCGTCGACCACGCCCGACTTGAGGTACCGCATGGTCTTCCGGCTCGGATCGCTCGTCGGGACGAGCAGGTTGAGCAGGTACTCGCTGTCGTCGAGGCGGCGCGCGATGCCCTGCACGATCGCCGAGAAGTACGGGTCGCCGAAGAACCGGGTGGTGTCTTCGGGGATGACGAGCGCGATCGCGCCCGACGTGCGGCTCGCGAGCGAGCGCGCGGCACGGTTCGGGACGTAGTTGAGCTTCGCGATCGCCGCGTTCACGGCGCGCGCGACCTCCGGCGACACCTTCGGCGAGCCGTTCACGACGCGACTGACCGTTGCGCGCGACACGTTCGCCTCGCGTGCGACCATCTCGAGGGTCGGCGCAGACGAGCGCGCCCCGGAACCGATTGCCGCCTGCATACTGGTCAGTCTATTTCCGGCAGTCATGGGTCGTCGGTCCGGGGGCGCGCTCGTCGCTCAGTGATCGGATGTCGCGGGCAGGCACCGGTCGCGGATGACCTGCTGGTACGCCAGGCCGCTGTCCTTGAGCGTGCGCTGCTGGGTCTCGTAGTCGACGCGGACGAGTCCGAAGCGCTTCTCGTAGCCCCATGCCCACTCGAAGTTGTCGAGGATCGACCAGTAGAAGTAGCCGTGGACGGGCGTGCCCTCCTCGATCGCGTCGAGGATCGCGTCGAGGTGGGCGAGGAGGAACTCGGTGCGATCCGAGTCGTGCACCGCGCCATCCGCCGTCACCTCGTCGTCGTATGCCGCGCCGTTCTCGGTGACGAACATCCGTACGCCGGCGGGGCCGGTGTACTCGCGGTGCACTCGCCCGAGGAGTTCCCGCAGCCCGTCGGGCTGGACCTCCCACCCCATCGCGGTCTGCGGCAGGCCCTGCGAGTGGAAATGGACGTGGTCGGCCGCCGGGAACGGCGAGCGGATCGGCCGATCGGTGGGTGCATGTCCCCCGAGCGGATGGGTCGCGGGCTGATCGCTGACCGATTCACCGTGGTAGTAGTTCACGCCCAGCGCGTTGATCGGTGTCGAGATGATCTCGAGATCGCCGGGCTGGATCGCATCGCGCAGGCCGAGGTGGCCGACATCCGCCAGCAGGTCGCCGGCGTAGTGGCCGCGGAAGATCGGGTCGAGGAAGACCCGGTTGAATTGACCGTCGATGCGGCGGGCCGCGTCGACGTCGCCGGGGCGCGACGGGTCGACGGGCTTCGCGACCGTGAGGTTCAGCGTGATGCCGAGCTCGAGCGACTCGTCGCGCTCGCGGAGCGCCTGCACGGCGAGCCCATGGCCGAGCATGAGGTGGTGCGCGGCGCGGAGGCCGGCCCCGACGTCCTGCCGACCCGGTGCATGCGCGCCGCCGGTGTAGCTGAGGAACGACGAGCACCAGGGCTCGTTGAGCGTCGTCCACACCTTCACGCGGTCGCCGAGCGCGTCGTGCATCGTCAGCGCATAGTCGCGGAACCGGAACGCGGTGTCGCGGTTCGTCCAGCCGCCCTGCTCCTCGTGGGCCTGCGGCAGGTCCCAGTGGTAGAGCGTGAGCCACGGCAGGATCCCGGCGTCGAGCAGTTCGTCGACGAGTCGCGAGTAGAAGTCGACGCCCTTCAGATTGACCGGGCCGCCGTCGGGGTGCACGCGCGCCCACGACGTCGAGAACCGGTAGGTGTCGAGCCCGAGTTCTCGCATGAGCGCGACGTCGTCGCGATAGCGGTGGTAGTGGTCGCACGCGACATCCCCGTTGTCGGCGTTGATGACGGCGCCGGGCACGCGGCTGAAGGCGTCCCAGATCGAGTCGGCGCGGCCGTCCTCGTGAGCGGCGCCCTCGATCTGGTACGCGGCGGCGGCGGCGCCGAGGAGGAAGCCATCGGGGAAGCGGCGGGCATCCGCCGCCTTGGCCGCGGGTTCTGTCGTATTGGCGGTGATGGGCTGGATGGTAGTCATCCCTTGACGGCTCCTTGCATGATTCCTGAGACGAGCTGCTTGCCGGCGACGACGAACAGCAGGAGGAGGGGAATGGTCGACAGAAGTACGCCCGCGAGCACGATCGAGTAGTCCACGAAGTGGTTGGACTGCAGGAGCGAGAGCGCGACGGGCAGGGTGGGGTCCCGGCGGTCGAGCACGATGAACGGCCAGAAGAAGTTGTTCCAGGCCGTGACGAACGTGAAGAGACCCAGCATCGCGGCGGCCGGGCGGGCGGCGACGACGCCGACGGTCCAGAAGGTCCGGATCATCGACGCGCCGTCGACCCGGGCGGCCTCGATGAGCTCGTCGGGAACCGCCTGGCGCAGATACTGCGTCATCCAGAACACGCCGAACGCGCTCGTGATCGCCGGGATGATGATCGCGCCGATCTGTCCCGTCCAGCCGAAGTCGGAGAACAGGATGTAGAGCGGCACGACGCCGAGCTGCGTCGGTACGGCCATTGTCGCGACGACGAAGACGAGCAGCGCCTTCGACCCCGGGAACTTCAGCTTCGAGAACGCCCAACCGGCGAGGGTCGAGGTGACGACGACGGCGGCCGCGATGAGTGCCGAGCTGTAGGTGGAGTTCCACAGGGCCGGCCAGAAGTTCACCGCCGGGTCGTTCACGACGGTGGTCGCGTTGGCGAGGAAGTTGCCCGCCGGCCACCATGAGAAGTCGGGGTCGTTGATGGTGGTCGAGTCGCCCGAGCCGATCAGGAACGACCAGTAGAAGGGGAACAGCGAACCGATCAGGACGACGCCGAGACCCGCGTATACCCAGAACCCCGCGCGGCGGCCCTTGATGCGCGTCGTCCGGTTGCGCCGCCGCTGCGGGGTGTCCGGAATGCTCGATTCGACGATGGTCAGTGGGGCGGGCGAGTTGAGGGAGCTCATGCGCGCACTCCCTTCTTCTTGCGACGGCCGTTGCGTGCGCCCTCGTCCCTGACGAGCGAGCGCGTCACCGCGAGGTTGATGAGGCCGATGACGAGGATGATCAGGAACAGGATCCAGGCGAGCGCCGCCGCCCGGCCGAAGTTCCACTCGCCCCAGCCGATGTTGTAGAGGAAGAGCGTGATCGTCAGCCATTGCTGAGCGGGACCGCCCTCACCCGTGTTGTCGAACATCCGGGGCTCGTCGAAGATCTGCAGGCCGCCGATCGTGGAGGTGATGATCACGAAGATGAGCGTCGCCTTGAGCGAGGGGAGCGTGATGCTCAGGAACTGGCGGAACGCGCCTGCGCCGTCCACGGTCGCGGCTTCGTAGTAGTCGCGCGGGATCGCCTGCATTGCGGCGAGCAGGATCAGCGTGTTGTACCCGGTCCAGCGGAAGTTCACCATCGTCGCGATCGCGACATGGCTCCAGAACGGGTCCTTGTGCCAGGGCACTGCCGGGAGTCCGAGGTCGGTGAGGATGCCGTTCACGAGACCATGGACATCTCCGAACATGTTGCTGAAGATCAGCGCGACCGCGACCGGCGCCATGACGAACGGCACGAGGACGCTCATGCGCCAGAACGTCCTGGCCCGGATGTTGCGGTCGAGCATCGCGGCGATGAAGATCGCGACGATGAGCTGCGGCACGCTCGAGAGCAGGAAGATGCTGAACGTGTTCCGCAGCGCCGTCCAGAACTGCGGGTTCTGCAGGATCCAGGCGTACTGATCGAATCCGATGAACTCGCCGGAGTTGCGGACGAGGTCCCAGTCCATCAGCGAGATGACGGCTGTGTACGCGATGGGGAAGAGACCCACGATCGCGAACATGATGAAGAACGGGGAGATGTAGAGGTACGGCGAGACCTTCAGGTCCCACCGGCTGAGGTTCTGGCGGAACGAGAGCACCCGAACGCGTCGGGCGGGCGGTTCTGCCTGGTCGGTCTGGGGCGCCGACTCCGTCGGGCGCGTCTGCGTCGAGGTCACGATGACTCCGGTTCGGGAGGAGGCGGTTGAGGGTGGGTGGGTGTGCGGGCCGGGGGAGGCCGGTCCGCACACCCGTGTCCCGGCCTAGAAGGCCTCGACCTCGGCGACCCAGGTGTTCCACGAGGACTGCTGGTCCTCGGCACCGTCGAACACGCGGGTGACGGCGTTCTGGAGCGCGTCGTGGTACTTGAAGTAGTCGGCGTCCTTGTAGGGGGCGACCGTCACGGCGGCGGCGCGGTCGGAGAGGATCTCACCGGTCGGCGCGTCGTTGAAGTACTCGTTGGTCGCGCTCGCGAGCTCATCGCTCTCGAGGGCCTCGAGCTGGCTCGGGAACGTGCCGGCGTTGGCGAAGGCCTTCATCTGCGTCTCGGGACTGGTGAGCCAGTCCGCCAGCTCGAGGGCGGCCTCGACGTTCTCCCCGTCGGCCGGGACGGTCAGGTACGAGCCGCCCCAGTTGCCGCCGCCGTTCGGGAACACGTCGGCGATGTCCCAGCCGGTGACGTCTGCCGCGTTGCCCGAGATGACACCGAGCATCCAGCCCGGGCAGAGCATGGTGGCGAACTCGCCGTTGGCCATCGAGGCGAACCAGTCGTCCGACCACTGGCCCGGGTATGCCGAATTCGGGATGGCGCGCTCCGTGACGAGCTTGTACGCGTTCTCGATCTCGGGGTTGGTCGTGGCGATCACGTTGCCGTCGGGCTCCGCGTACGTGAACTCGATCTGGTTCACGATGCCCTGGAGCACCGAGTTGGCCGAGTCGATCATGGGCTTGCCGGTGGCCTCGCGGTACTGGTCCGCCACGTCGAGGAAGTGCTCCCAGTCGCCGTCGAAGAGCTCGGCGACGCTCTCGCGGTCGCTTGGCAGGCCGGCGGCCTCGAACAGGTCGGCGCGGTAGCAGATGCCCTGCGGGCCGATGTCGGTGCCGAAGCCGATGAGGCGGCCGTCTCCGTCGGTCGCAGCAGCTTCCTTCCAGTCGAGCCAGCGGCCCTTGACGCTGTCCGGCGCTTCGGCGAGCAGGTCGGAGTACTGCATGGCCTCGGCGAACCAGTCGATCTCGACCGCCTCGATGTCGGCGAGGCCACCCTTGCCGAGCTTCTGGAAGTAGTTCGCGCGGGCGTCGCCCGACTCGGCGGCGCGGTTGTGGACGATGGTGACGTTCGGGTGCTCGTCCATGTACTCCTGGAGCAGCTCGTCGGTGTAGCCGAAGTCGTTGAACGTGGCGACGGTCAGCTCGACCGGGCCACTGTCCTCGGAGGCGGTGTCGTCGCCAGCGGCGCAGCCGGTGGCGATGAGGGCGAACGATGCGGCGCCTGCGAGGGCTGCGATC
This sequence comes from Agromyces marinus, assembly GCF_021442325.1. Taxonomy (NCBI): domain Bacteria; kingdom Bacillati; phylum Actinomycetota; class Actinomycetes; order Micrococcales; family Microbacteriaceae; genus Agromyces; species Agromyces marinus. The sequence goes on from NZ_CP087879.1 coordinate 268,203, forward strand.
GCCTTGGTGCGTCGTGAAAGCATCACGGTCACTCCTTCGTGTGCGTGGTGTAATGGTGCGCCATCTGGCCGCGAGACGTTCTCTCGAACATCGTGAGAGCGCTCTCAGCCTACAGGCGGAGACGCTACCCGCGCACGTCGGGGCTGTCAAGAGAGCGCTCTCACATTTCCGGCGCCCGTGCGCCGCTCGGGCGAGGCGCGGTGGATCCACCGCCGGCATGCAGCCTGCTCCCGGCATCCTCGGAGCCGCCGCGCCTAGCGTGCTGGAGTGCCCCGTTCCGTAGCAGTGTCCCGTCGCGTCGCCGCGCTCCTGGCCGGCCTCGCCGCCTCCGGTGCGCTCTGCCTGACGGGCTGCGCCGGCGTGCCACCGCTTCCGCCCCAGGTCTCGTCGGCCGACGCGGGCAGCTCCAGCCTCCGCCCCGCGGGCGGCGACGACGCGACCGGTGCCGGGAAGTGGTCCGGAGCCGACGAACCCGGTGCGGTCGAACCCCGGGAGGACTCGGATGCCGAGGCGACCGATCGCGGTTCCGACCCGACCCCCGAGCTCGTCGCCGATCAGACCGACGATGCCGCCGTATTGGCGCAACTCGACTACGTCCTCGCATACTGGTCGGACTACAACGTCGAGGAGTGGGGCGTGCTGGACGGAACGGATTGCGTCAACTTCGCCAGTCAGGCGCTGGTCGCGCGCGGATGGCAGCAGACCGACGAGTGGTACCACGGCGGCGACCCCTACTCCTCGAGCGCGGCCTGGCGCAGCTCGACGGCGATGCACGACTGGCTCGCAGCCCACCCCGAGCTCGCGACGCCGCTCGATGACCGCGACCGCGACCGCGTGCAGCTCGGCGACATCGTCCAGTTCGACTGGGACCGCTCGGGCGACCGCGACCACACCGGCATCGTCACCCGCATCGAGCGCAACGGCGATGAGGTGCGCATCGCGTTCGCCGGGCACACGAAGGACAGCGACTTCCGCGACGTCGACGTCGCGATCACCGAGGAGCACCCCGGCGCAGCGGTCTACTACTGGCGGCTCGCCGACTGATGGCGACCAGGCCGGGACCCTCTCCACGCGTACGCCGGAACCGCCTGATCGCAGGCCTCGTCGTCGCGATGCTCGTCGTCGTCGCGTCGGCCTGGGTGATCGCGGCGCTGGCCCCATCGGCCGGTTCCGCGAGCCCGTCCCCCTCGCCGTCGGCGACGCCCACCGCGACGCCGCGCCCGGCACCCACGGCCACGGCGACTCCGACGCCCGTCGACACGTTCGACAAGGCGGCGCACTCGATCGACGACCCGGACAGCATCTGGGTCGTCGTCGACAAGCTCCGACCCCTGAACCCGGCCGACTACGAGCCCTCCGACCTCGTCGTCGTACCGGTCGCGCACACGTGGGAGCCGCTCATGCGCGCCGAGGCGGCCGATGCGATCGTCCGGATGTTCCAGGCGGCCGCCGACGAGGCGGGGCTCTCGCTGGCGTCGAACAGCGCCTACCGGTCCTACGGTTCGCAGGAGCGCATCTACGACGGTGACGACACGCTCACGGCCCGTCCCGGATTCAGCGAGCACCAGACGGGCCTCACGATGGACATCGGCGCGGAGTCGGGGTACTGCTCCCTCGACGTGTGCCTCGCCGACACCGCAGAGGGGCAGTGGCTGCGCGACAACGCCCACCGGTTCGGGTTCCTGCTGCGGTACCCGGCGGATAAGGTCGACGTGACCGGGTACCAGTTCGAACCGTGGCACTTCCGCTACATCGGCACGGAACTCGCGCTCGAGATGCGCGAGAAGGGCATCACGACGCTCGAGGAGTTCTTCGGTCTTCCGCCGGCTCCGAACTACGAGTGAGATGACCTCCGAGACCTCAGAACACTTCCAGCGGATGCCGCATCGTGCGCCGTTGCGCGAGCGGCGCGGTCTCCAGCTCTCGCTCCTGATCGTCAACCAGCTCCTTGCCGGGATCGGCGTGGCGACCGGCCTGGCGCTCGCCTCGATCCTCGTGGCGGACCTCACGGGGGTGCCGGCGCTCGGCGGACTCGCGCAGTCGGCGAGCGTCCTCGGCGCCGCGGTGTCGGCGATCCCGCTCGCCCGGCTCGCGGTGCGCTCGGGCCGTCACGTCGCGCTCGCGGCGGGGTACGCCTCCTCCGCGGTGGGCGCGGTCCTGATCGTCGTCGCGGCGGCGAGCGGCCTCGTGCCGGTCGTCATCCTCGGCCTGGCGGCGTTCGGGGTCGGCAGTGCCGCGGGACTCCAGGCGCGCTTCGCAGCGACCGAGGTCGCCGCGCCGGGCTTCGAGGCACGTTCGATGTCGCTCGTCCTGTGGGCGACGACGATCGGCTCGGTCGCCGGCCCGTTGCTGTCCGAGACGGGCGACGCGTTCGGCCGCTCCGTCGGATTGCCGGCCCTCGTGGGCCCGTTCGTACTTTCGGGCATCGTGTTCGCGACGGCGACGCTCGTCGCGGCGGCCGCGCTGCGGTTGCCGCGCGCTGGGCGGCTCGCGGCGGATGCCACGGGGGCGGGGTCGGCGGAGCGGATCGGGTCGTGGCAGGCGTTCCGTGCTGCGTTCGGAGACCTCCGCGGCCGGCTCGCGATCCTCGCGATCGTGTGCGCGCACACCGTCATGGTCGGCGTCATGGTGATGACGCCCGTGCACATGACCGGGCACGGCGTCACGATCGGACTCGTGGGCCTGGTCATCAGCATCCACATCCTCGGCATGTACGGGGCGAGCCCGCTCATGGGGTGGCTGGCCGATCGGGTCGGGCCCCCGAGGGTCATCGCGCTCGGCGGCGTGATCCTGCTGTCATCGACGGTGATCGGGATGTTCGCGCCCGGCGACTCGATGGTGCTCGTGCCGCTCGCGCTGGGTCTGCTCGGTCTCGGCTGGTCGGCCGCGCTGATCGGCGGTTCGGCCCTGTTGACCTCATCGGTCGACCCGGCGTCGCGCGTGGCGCTGCAGGGGGCGACGGATGCCGCGATGAACGTCGCGGCGGCCGCGTCGGCCGCGCTGTCCGGCGTCGTGCTGGGCGTGGCGGGGTTCGCGGGCGTCAACGTCGTCGCGACGCTCGTGCTGGTGCCGCTCGTGGTCGCCGGACTCGCGGTCCTGCGTGATGCGCGTCGCCGCGTCGCGAGCTGAACCCGCTCCCACGCTCCTCCCAGCGCCCGCGAGGGATCCTCACAACAACGCGTGATGGGCTGTCCGTGTCCCCCTTTCTGCCGACACGGAAATCCCCCTCGTGCCCAAGCTCCCCTTCCTGCCCGGTGCCCGCCGGGCCACCTATCGAGCTCCCGACCCCGAGACCGCGCGGGAGTTCGACCTGAACCTCCGGTCCACGGAGACGGCGACCGTCGAGGACGCCGCCGTCCCGGTCACGGCGAGCCTTGCCGACGACGCCCCGCGTCCGACGGTGAGCCGTTCCACGTTCGCGCCCACGGATCGCCCCGGCCCGGGGCTCGACCAGACGCCCGCAGGCGACGACGCCCCCTCCGGAGGCGACGCGTCCGCGGGAGGCGACGCACCCGCGGCTCTCCCGGATCCCGAACCCGACTTCGCCCCCGACCTCGACGCGATCCGCAACCCGCGGCACCGCGTCGACCGCCGCGGCAATCGGCGCGCCTCGAGCACCGGCAGGCGGAGCCTCGTCGTGGCATCCGCGGCGTTCCTGCTCGGCAGCGCGGTCGCGGCGGGCGTCGCCGTGGGCGACCTCGGAGGTGCGACGGATGCCGAGGCATCCGCCCGCGATGCCGCGCTCGCCGACGCGACGGGGTCCGACGGCGCGGACGACGTGGTCGTCCCGCCCGCCGCCTCCGACGCCCGGCCGGTGGTCACCTCCGAACTCTCCGCCGCCGAGGCTCCGTTCACGGGCGGCACGCTCGTGACGGTGGAGGGCCGCAACCTCGACCACGTCTCCGAGGTGACCGTCGCCGGAAGCCCGGCACAGCTCGTCGAGTCCAGCCCGTCGGCCGTCACGTTCGCCGTCCCCGCGGTCGACGACGCCGTCCGCGGCGACGCCGTGGTCGTCCTCGCGGGCGCCGACGGCTCGGCCGTCGACGTCGAGGTGCCCGTGGCATCCGCCCCCGCCGCGGCGCCCACGTCGGTGCAGGGCATCATCGAGGCATCCGCCCCGACCGAGGCAGACCGGATCGACCGCACGCCGCTCTCGATCACCTACACCGCCGACCCCGGTATCGACGCCCAGGTGGCGTACGTGCTCGCGCACTGGTCGGACTACAACACCGCCGAGTACGCGGTGCTGAGCGGCGTCGACTGCGCCAACTTCGCCAGCCAGTCGCTCATCGCCCGCGGCTGGACGATGGACGCCGCATGGAACTACGACCGCGGCACCGGGCAGATGACGAGCGCGTGGTCGAGCTCGACCGCGCTCCGCGACTACCTCCGCACGCGCACCGACGTCGCGACCGAACTCACCGACGCGCAGCGCGGCGAGGTCAAGGTCGGTGACGTCGCCCAGTTCGACTGGGACGGCTCGGGCGACCGCGACCACACCGCCGTCGTCACGCGCGTCGAGCACACCGACCAGGGCACGAAGGTCTGGGTCGGCGGGCACACCAAGGACGCCGACTACTGGGACGTCGACGTCGCACTCGCGAGCGGCGGCGGCTCGGTGTCGTACTTCTCGCTGAGCTGAGCGCCGCTCGGCTCACCGGGCGATCTCGCCGGCGACGCGGTTGAACCACGCCGACATCGCCGCTCTCGCGGCCCGGCGGTCGCGATCGGCCGACGCCCGCACCGTCTCGCGCGAGGCCCACACCCGCGCGAGCGCATCGCCTCCGGCCGGCGTCCAGGCCGTCGCGAGATCGATCACGCCGTCCTGTGCCCACCACCCCGTCGCGCCGCGCAGCTTCACGCCCGTGTACGAATCGACCGGCAACGCGGCGATCGGCACTCCGGCCGGGCCGGCGAACACCGCGGGGTGGTAGCGGCTCGTGACGAGCATGCCGGCACCTCGCGCGAGCCGCGCCGCCGAACGCGGATCGCCCGTCGGGAGGACGACGGACGGTGAACGCAGCTCGGTGCGGACGGCGTCGTGGAGCACCTGGTCGCCGGCGAGCGTGCCCGGCACGAGCGAACCGAAGTGCGGGTGGAAGGCGGGCTCCAAGCCGGTCCGGTCGGCGAGCGCGTCGATCGAACGCGCCAGGCCCGAGATCGTCGCCCCGCGGGGGAGCCCGCCGAGGTGCACCGAGAGGCTCACGAGCAGCAGGTCGGCCGCGCCATCCGCCGGCTCATGCTCGTCGGCGCCGAGGAACGTGGCGTCGTCGCGATTGGCCGCGAGGCGGCCGGTCGGTACGCCGAGGTCGGCGGCCACGCCGGCCGACGGATGCTCGCGCACGCCCACCAGTCGTGCCGATCGCAGGAGGGCGCCGACCGTCGCTCGATCCACCGGATCGAGCCGCGGCCCGAGGGTCTGGCCCGAAACGACCAGGGGCGTGCCGAAACGCTCGGCGAGCGTGCCGAGGATCGTGCGCTCGAAGATGCGATGGGGCCAGTTCGACGTGAGGTTGCCCCCGCCGGCGACGACCACTCCGTCTGCGGACGCGACGGCCTCGATCACCGCCAGGGCGGGGTCGTCCGCGGCGATCGTCGCTCGGCCGTCGGCCGCGGCGAGGACCGCGGCCGAACGGATCGACAGGTCCTCGCGGGACCCCGGGAACGCCAAGCCGCCGATCGCCTCGATCCCGTACCGATCCGCGGTCTCCGCCGGCGCGTTCGAGATGCCGACGATGCGCTCGACGCCCCGCGCCCGGAGCGCCTCGACCATGGCGTCGAACATCGCCTCGTCGCCGACGTGCATCATCCCGCCGACCACGCCGACGTCACCGATCACCACCACGCGCATCGCCCGTCACCTCCTCTCGGCGAATTGTCAAGCAGGTGACAGGAACGTACAACCTCCCGAAGTATCATCCAGAACGCTGTGCCGTCGCGATCGGGACGCCGTCCCGGGCGGCGACACGATCCGGGGGGCGTCGTGGGGATTCAGACCGCACTCGATTCCGTGGCGCACGCGCCGACGATCGTCGACGCGATGCGAGCGGCGGACGATCTCGCGTTCGAAGCAGCGCGCGACCCGGGTGCACGCACCCTGCGCATCCTCGACCGCGCCATGTCGGGGCAGGACGAGCTCGTCGTCGTCGGAGCCGTCCATGCGCTGGCCGGCGTGCTCGACGACGAGGCGGGGCGCATCCTGGTGCGACTGCTCTCCGACGAGCGCCGGTTCGTGCGCGAGCACGCCGCGTGGGCGCTCGGCTCGGGCCTGCCGAGGTCCGATGCGGTCGGGCGGCTGCTGGCGATGGTCGTGGAAGGCGGATTCGCGGGCATGCTCGCGCAGCGCACGCTCGAGCACTGGTCGGGTGCGATCGCGACGGCCCTCGCGATCGGCATCGAGGGAGCGCTGCTCGGTGTGGGCGACCCCGGTGCCCGCACCAGGCTCGTCGAGACCCTCGGCCTGGTGCGCGACCCGGTCGCAGACGGGCCGCTGGTGCGCACGGCCGCCGATCCGACCGAACTCGACGCCGTGCGCGCCGCCGCGGTCTCCGCACTCGGCCAGCGGTCCGGTCGCGGTGCACTGACCGACCTGCTGGAGCGACTCTCGGCCGGCGGCGGATTCCTCGGCGAGGTCGCGCGGCTCGCGCTCGTGGACGTCGCGGTCGCCTCGCGTCCGGCCGCGCCTGTTCCGGCCCTCGAGCGCGGATCCGGGGGGATCACGGTCGCCCAGCTCTTCCTGCACGCCGACATCGACCCTGAGCTGAGCGCGGCGGGCGCGGGCGACAACGGGGGCATCGCGACGCTGCTCGTCCGGCTCGGCGATGCGCTCGTCTCGGATCGCACGGTCGGCGTCGACCGCGTGGTCACGATGTCGCGCGGGTCGGTCCGGGACGCGATGGGGGACCTGCTCGAGCTCGAATCCGCAGATCGCACCGGACATCGGTACGGCCGCATCCCGCTGCTGCACGATCCCGTTCCCTCGTCTGCTGCGTGGCCGATGCGGGTCGCCGCCCGGAGGGGCATCCGTCGACTGGTCCGCGCCGTCGGCGGTGTCGACCTGATCCACCTGCGCATGGCGGACGTCGGCAGCCTCGCGGCATCCGATGTCGCACGCGAGCTCGGGATCCCGGTCGTCTTCACCGTGGCGCCCGATCCCCACGCGGTGGTCGAATCGCTCGACCGGTCCGGTCGCCTGACGCGCGAGCGGTTCGGTCGGATCGACGTCGACGAGCACTACTGGTTCCGCACCAGGCTCGTCCAGCGACTGGCCGCCGATGCCGCCCACACCGTCCTCTTCCCGCGGCCGCGTCTCGCCGAGGACCTGCGGCGACTCGTCGGGATCGACCTCGGCGCGCATCCCGAGCGGCACACGGTCGTCCCGGAAGGCGTGGACCTCGACACGATCGACCGTTCGGTGGCCGAGGCGATCGCGCACGCGCGCGGGGCGCCGGCGAGCCCGGCGCTCGCCGAGCTCGGCGACCTGGTCGAGCGGCTCGCCCCCGACCGACGCGGGCTGCCGTTGCTCGTGAGCATCGGCCGGCTGCATCGCGTCAAGGGCATGGCGGCGCTCGTCGAGGCATGGGCCGGCGGCCCGCTCGCCGAGCGCGCGAACCTGCTCCTGATCGGCGGCGACCTCGCCTCGCCCTCGCCCGACGAGCTGGAGCAGCTCGATCGCATCGACGAGCTGATCCCCGCCGGCGAGCGGAACCGCGTCGGCCTGCTGCTCCCGGGGCATCGGCCGAACGACGTCGCCGCGAGCTGGCTCGCAGCCGCTCGGTTCGGCCTGCCCGGGCTCGCCGCGGCCGGGGGAGTGTATGCGTGCGCGAGCCTGAAGGAGGAGTTCGGGCTCGCGCTGCTCGAGGCGATGGCGACCGGGCTGTTCGTCGTGGCCCCCGACGGGGGAGGCCCGGCGACCTACGTCGAGCACGGCGTGACGGGCATCCTCACCGCGACCGCTGACGTCGAACGGCTTCGCACGGCGCTCGATGCCGCGCTCACGATCTCGGCGTCCGACCTCGCCGAGGATCGGGCGGAGCATGCCCGCGCGATGGTGCGCGATCAGTTCACCATCCAGCGGATGTCGGCCGCCCTCGGCAGGGTGTACGGCGGCGTCGCGCGCGAAGAGGCGGAGCTGTTCGAGCCCGCGAGGCGGGCCGGATGAGCCTGCTCGTGATCAGCCCCGACTACGCATCCCACCTGCTGCCGCTCGCCACGATCGCGACGGCGTGGCGGAACCGCGGCGAGCGCGTGGTCGTGGCGAGCGGCCCCGCGACATCCGGCATCGTCGAGGAGTTCGGGTTCGAATGCCACGACCTGCGACTCGGCAGGGGGTCGAACCCGGGCGTGATCTCGGCCGACGCCCAACCGGCCGACGAAGGCGACTCGCTGCGCGGCTTCTTCGAGGCGACCCGGCAGGGCGCCGTCGCGACACTGCGCTACCAGGCGGCCGAGCGATCGACCGACCTCATGTGGCGACCCGTCGAGTCGGCCCGCGCGACCATGCGCGCCGTCGACGAGGTGCGGCCGAGGCACGTCATCGTCGACCACCTGGCCTTCAGCGCACGGCTCGGGCTGCAGACCGCGGGCGTCCCGTACGGCGACGTCGTGCTCGGGCACCCGAGTGCGCTGCCCGTCGGCGACGAGGTCTACGGCGTGCCGCCGGCATGGCCGCGTGCGATCGCGCCGGAACCGGCGGAGCTCGCCGACCTCCGCCGCCTGTGCGAGCGCGTCTCCGAGCGGTTCGCCGAGGAATGGAACCTGGCCGCCGCCGAGCTGGATCCCGGCCACGTCCCGGTGGAGGACGCGTTCGCGAGCCACGGCCCGCTCGTGCTGTACAACTCCCCGGCCGCGCTCGCGGACGACGACCGCCTGCGCCTGCTGCCCCGGCATCGCTTCCTCGGCTCGACGCTGCGCTCCGAGCGCGTCGACGCCGACGTCGTCGAGTGGGTCGGGCGGAGCGCCCCGTACGCGTACGTGAGCCTCGGCAGCTTCCTGTCGGTGCGCGGTGACGTGCTGCGGCGTATCGCCGACGCGCTGCGGAGCCTCGGCCTGCCTGCGGCGATCGCGACGGGGTCGACGCCGGCGGGCGACCTCGGGGACCTCCCCGCCGACTGGTTGGTGCGGGACTACCTGCCGCAGGTGCGGCTGCTGGGCTCCGCCGCGGTCGCGGTGTCGCACGGCGGCAACAACTCGGTGACCGAGTCGATCGGCTCGGGCGTTCCGCTCGTCGTGCTGCCCCTCTCGACCGACCAGTTCGCGGGTGCGGCCTCGGTCGAGCGCAGCGGATTCGGCGTCGCGCTCGACCCGAACACCGCGACGGCGCGCGAGATCGCCGATGCGCTGCGCCGGATGCTCGACCTCCCGCCGGAGGCGCGGACTCGTCTCGAGGCCCTCGCGGCGGGTCAGGCCGCGAGACCCGGGCCCGAGGTCGCGTTCGACGCCCTCACCGCCTGACCCTCGGCGACGAGCGCCCGCATCGCCTCCGGGTCGCCGGCGGCGGCGCGATACCGCGCCATGAGTTCGGCATTGCGGTCGTACTGCTCGCCGACGCGCGGCTCGGGCACGTGGTGCAGCGCGTACACGGTGCCGTCGTGCCGCTGCGGCCCGACGCCGAGCAGCGTCTCGTGTGCGAGCAGCCAGGCGGAGTCCTCGAAGCCCCATCCGCGGAACCGCTCGTCCTGGCCGCCGTGCGACTCCCAGGTGCGCCGGGTGGTGACGTAGACGCCCGAGCAGGCGCCGTGCACGAGCTCGTGCGTGCAGTCGGCGGGGTCCGCGCCCGCCGCGAGTTCGGCCGAACCGTCGGGGCCCAGCCAGCGGTAGGACGTGTACGGCAGGTGCACCCGCCCGCTCGTCGCAGCCGCATCGACGGCCTTGCGCAGCGGATCCGGGTGGGGGAGGGTGTCGGCGTCGTTGATGACGACGACGTCGTCGGGATCGGCGAGGCCGGCCACTGCGAGGTTGCGCGCCCCGGCGAGCACGAAGGCGTCGTCGCCGCCGTCGATCGTCTCGACGCGGAACTCGGGGAGCTCGCGGGCGTACCACGCGAGGAGTCGCTCGAACGCGTCGATGCGGGACGGAGCGGCGCGCCACGGGATGACGACGAGGTTGGTCACGCCGCAACTCTAGGCGCGTGGGGTGCGTGTCCGGAGCCGCTTGACAACGGGCGCGGTCGTCCCCCGAAACGGTGCCGGCGCGGCCGCGATCCCGCCGGCGGGCGGCTACGCCGACCCGAGCGCCGCGTCGACGATCCGCTTGGCCTCGGCCTGAACCTCGGCGAGGTGCTCGGGCCCGCTGAACGATTCGGCGTAGATCTTGTAGACGTCCTCGGTGCCGCTCGGCCGCGCCGCGAACCACGCGTGCTCGGTCGCGACCTTCACGCCGCCGACGGCGGCGCCGTTGCCCGGCGCGTGCGAGAGCTTCGCCGTGATCGGCTCACCCGCGAGCTCGGTCGCCGAGATCGCGTCGCCGTCGAGCCCGCCGAGCGCGGCCTTCTGCGCAGCGGATGCCGCGGCATCCGTTCGCTCGTAGGCCGGCGCGCCGAAGCGCGCGACGAGTTCGGCGTACAGCTCGCTCGGCGACTTCCCGGTCACTGCGCGGATCTCGGCGGCGAGCAGGCACAGCAGGATGCCGTCCTTGTCGGTCGTCCAGACGGTGCCGTCCTTGCGGAGGAACGATGCGCCCGCGCTCTCCTCGCCGCCGAACGCGACCGAGCCGTCGATGAGGCCGGGCACGAACCACTTGAAGCCGACCGGCACCTCCCAGAGGCGGCGGCCGAGCGACTCGGCGACGCGGTCGATCATCGAGCTCGACACGAGGGTCTTGCCGATCGCGGCGTCGACGGGCCAGTCGGGTCGGTGCGTGCAGAGGTACTCGATCGCGACCGCGAGGTAGTGGTTGGGGTTCATCAGGCCGCCGTCGGGCGTGACGATGCCGTGCCGGTCGGCGTCGGCGTCGTTGCCGGTGAGGATGTCGTAGCCCTCGCGGTTCGCGAGCACCGAGGCCATGGCGTTGGGGCTCGACGGGTCCATCCGGATCCTGCCGTCCCAGTCGAGGGTCATGAACGACCAGCGCGTGTCGACCTTCTCGTTGACGACCGTGAGGTCGATGCCGTACTCGTCGCGGATCGCACCCCAGTAGCCGACCGACGCCCCGCCGAGCGGGTCGGCGCCGATGCGGATGCCGCTCGCCCTGATCGCGTCGAAGTCGATGATGCTCGCCAGGTCGGCGACGTACCGGCCGCGGAAGTCGTAGGTCTCGACCGCGCTCGGCTCGGCCTGGTTCACCTCGCGCAGCCCGCCGGCGATGAGCTCGTTCGCGCGGTTCGCGATCCAGCTCGTCGCGTCGGAGTCGGCGGGGCCGCCGTGCGGCGGGTTGTACTTGAAGCCGCCGTCCTGCGGCGGATTGTGGCTCGGCGTGATGACGATGCCGTCGGCCTCGCCCTCGGCGCGTCGCTCGGGGTCGTTGTTCCAGCTGAGGATCGCATGGCTGAGCGCCGGCGTCGGCACGTAGTCGTCGTACTCGTCGGCGAGCACGCGCACGCCGTTCGCGACCAGCACGTCGAGCGCCGTCGTCTGCGCCGGGCCGCTCAGCGCGTGCGTGTCGGCGCCGATGAAGAGCGGGCCGGTGATGCCCCGGCCCGCGCGGTAGTCGACGATCGCCTGCGTGATCGCGAGGATGTGGTCTTCGTTGAAGGCGGTGTTCAGGCTCGAGCCGCGGTGGCCCGACGTGCCGAAGACGACGCGCTGCCCTGGGATCGAGGCGTCCGGGTGCAGGTCGTAGTAGGCCCGGATGAGGGCCTCCACGTCGATCAGGTCGGATTCGGTCGCCGGGGTTCCCGCTCGCTCGTGCATCCTCCAATCCTGCCGCGGCCGACGCTCCGGCGACAGCCCGGCCCGTCACACGGGCGGCGGCGCCCTCGCCCGTCGTTAGGCTGAACCGCATGACGGATGCCGCCCAGCACAGCCCCGACGAGACGTACTCGTACCTCGGGCCGGCCGGCACGTTCACCGAGGCGGCGCTCAAGCAGGTGCCCGAGGCGCAGGGCCGTCACTGGCGCAGCGTCAACAACGTCGGCGAGGCGCTCGCCGACGTCGTCGAAGGCCGTTCGACCGCCGCGATGATCGCCATCGAGAACTCGGTCGACGGCGGCGTGACGGCGACCCAGGACGCGCTCGCGACCGTTCCCGGCCTGCGCATCGTCGGCGAGTACCTGGTGCCCGTGGACTTCGTCCTCGTCGCGCGTCCCGGGACCCGCCTCGCGGACGTCCGGGTCGTCAACGCCCACCCCGTCGCGTACGCGCAGTCGCGCGGCTGGCTCGAGCAGCACCTGCCCGAGCACGGCCACATGCCCGCGACGAGCAACGTGCAGGCCGCGGCATCCCTGTTCGAGAACGGGCTGGCCGATGCCGCGGTCGCCCCGCCCGGCATCGTCGACCACCTCGACGTCGAGGTGCTCGCCGAGGGCATCGGCGACAACCCGAACGCCGCCACCCGGTTCGTGCTCGTCAGCCGCGCGCGCGGCGTCCCGCCCCGGACGGGTGCCGACAAGACGAGCGTCATCATCGAACTGCCCGACGAGGAGCCCGGCTCGCTGCTCGCGATGCTCGAGCAGTTCTCCACCCGGGGCGTGAACATGTCGCTGCTGCAGTCGCGCCCGATCGGCGACGCGATGGGACGCTACCGGTTCGTCATCGACCTCGACGGCCACGTCGAGGACGAACGCGTGTACGACGCGCTCCTCGGTGTCCGCCGCTTCAGCCCGAAGGTGATCTTCCTCGGCTCCTACCCGCGCGCCGATCGCCGCGAGGTCGAGTACCACTCCAAGTACGACGACGAGATCTTCATCGAGGCGCGCGACTGGCTGCGCGGCATCGTGAGTGGGGAGCCCGAGGGCGACTGACGGGGCGGAACCCCGCTCAACTCGTCACAACGACGGATGCCGCGAGGGCTCGCCCCGTCGACTCATCCGGCTGGGCGCCGACGCCGCCGGGTCCTCGCGTGGATGCGGTCCCGCATGCCACGCCGAAGGCGAGCGCCTCCCCGGTCGACGCTCCGCGCAGGCGTGCGGCGAGGAACCCGGCCGCGAGCGTGTCGCCTGCGCCGACCGTGTCGACGAGCCGGCCCTCGACCGTCGGCACTGCGGCGTGGAGCGTCTCGGTGCGAGTGCCGACGCGGCTCAGTGCCGAGGCGCCGTCCGCGCCGAGCTTCGCCACGACGACGCCGCCCGGCGGCATCCGGTCGAGGGCCCACTCGACGGCACCGCCCAGGTCGCCGGCCTGCGAGATCCCGCACAGTTCCTGCTCGTTGCCGAAGAGGATGTCGGTGTGGGGGAGCAGATCGGCGATGCCTCCGTCCCACTCCTGCGCCGGGTCGAAGTTCCCGTCGACCGACGTGGTCAGTCCCTTGGCTCGAGCGCGTCGGAAGAGTTCGGCGGCGCCCGTCTGCAGGTCGTGTTGCAGGAAGTAGCTGCCGATGTGCAGGTGGGCGGACGAAGCGAGCGCGGTGTCGGGGACGTCGGCGGTCGTCACGGTCCCGATGGAGCCCATCGAGGTCAGGATCGCGCGGTCGCCGTCGGGACGCGTGAGATGGGTCGACGCGCCGGTCGGGCGCGTCGGGTCGATCCGGATGAGCGAGGTGTCGACCCGTCGGCGGTCGAGTTCGTCGGCGAGGAAGACCCCGAACGGGTCGTCGCCGCGCACGCTCACGAGGGATGTAGGGATCCCGAGTCGTGCGGCCCCGCATGCGGTGATCGCCGAGGAGCTGCCCATCGTGAGGGTCGTCGCGGGGACGATCTGTTCGTGCTGACCGAACCGGAGCTCTCCGTCGAGCTCCACGATCAGATCGACGCAGAGTTCCCCGACGACGAGCAACGCGTTCACGCGCTCGGCTGCGGCGTGATCCATTCGCTCCACGTCCCTTCGATTCGAATGCCGTGCTCCTCCGCCCAGTCTGCGACAGCGCCCGACGCGGCGTCGCACGCGCGCCCGTGCGCCTCGCGGCCGCGATCGGAGCCGTGGATGGTGACGACCGGCCACGGGTGCGTCGCTGCACCGCCGCTGGCGACCGCGGCCAGGACCGGGGTGCCCATGGCGATGACGTCGCCGGGGCCGAGCCCGAGACTGTCGGACACGGCGTCTGCCACGCGGGTCAGGAGGTCCGTGCCCGCCGAGTGCTCGGGGTGGATGACGGTGACGATCGGCATCAGTCGGTGACGAGGACGGAGCGGTTCAGGAAGGGCGGGGTGTCGGGGTTGCGTCCCTTGATCGCCGCGAGTTCGACCGCGAGCCGATGCACGAGCGGGAGGTTCGACTGGGCCTGGAGGTCGTTCGCGTAGACGGCGGCGCCGGTCGCGCGCACGTCGGCGACGACGACCTCGGGCGCTTCATCGAGGAACCAGACGAGGCTGCCCTCCCCGGCGCACGAGATCGGTCCATGCTGGTACTCCCAGACGGGGTAGGCCTCGGTCCAGAACCCGGCGGACTCGCGGACCTTGAGTGCTGCCTCCTGGGCGAGGCCGACGGAGGAACGATGTCCGAGGAACACGACGTGCCGGAGCGTGGCGGGGTCGGCCGGAAGGGGGAGCTCCAGTGCGGTCCGCGCCTCGGATGCCAGGGACGCGGGCGCCGCGCCGATCGACGCGCGGAGCGCGGTGAGCGCCGTCGTCGCGAATCGGGTCTGCACGATGGAGGTCTCGTCGGCGAACCCGAGGTGGACGATCCGGTCGGCGCAGAGCCGCCCGAGGGGGGTGTCCGCATCGCCCAGGATCGCGGTGATGCGGTTGGTCTCGCCGTAGCGTTCGACGATGTCGACGACGTCGGCGGTGGTGCCCGAACGCGAGAGGACGACGATGTGCTCGTCGTCGTCGACCCAGGTGAGTTCGCTCGGGATCGCTGCGCGGGTTCGGCCGAGGCCTGCGTCGTTGCGAAGGTAGGCGTAGGCGTCGCCGATGTAGTACGAAGTGCCGCAGCCGATGACGAGGACCTTCTCGCCGGCCCGGGGGAGCAGTCCGATCTCCGAGTCCGGGAGGCTCATGGCGCGCTCCCACATCTCGGGCTGGGTCGCCAGCTCGCGTCGGGTGACGATGCCGGGCTGCTCTGAGTTGTCGTTCATCACGTGATCCTCGAGGTCGGCCGCGACTGCGGCGGAACATGTGGTCAAATTCAATCAGAAATGAGCAGGAATTGAAAGTTCTTGACAGAAATGGCTCTGGTGGCTGATACTGCTTGAATCAACTTGGCGCAGCGCAGCAACGGAGCTCGCCGTTCGATCACAGGAGGAGATCGCAGCGTGAAACTCATCAAGCGGACGCTCGGCATCGTCGGAGTCGTCACGGCGGGCACACTGGTGCTCAGCGGGTGTGCGGGCTTCGGCGGAGGCGGGTCAGAGGGCGACGAGCAGTCGCTCACCTTCACCACCTGGGGCAGCGAAGCCGAAGAGGTCAGCTTCCAGGAACTCATCGACCAGTTCGAAGCCGAGAACGAGGGCGCGGAGATCAAGCTGAACGTCGTGCCCTACGACCAGATGTTCTCGAACATCGACGCACAGCTCTCGTCGGGGAATGCCCCCGACCTCTTCCGCGCCGACTACGGCAACCTCGGCGTCTACTCGAGCCAGGGGCAGCTCCTGGACCTCTCCGATGCCTTCTCGGATGACGAGGCGTCGGAGTTCACCCCGGCGATGTGGGAGGCCGTCTCCTACGACGGCGTGCCGTACGGCGTTCCCCACCAGACCGATGTCTCGGCGCTGCTCGTGAACATCCCGATGCTCACCGAAGCCGGCATCGACGTCGCCTCGCTGCCCACGTCACAGGACGACGCATGGACCTGGGAGGAGTTCGCCTCGGTCGCAGGGCAACTGCGCGCGGCACTCCCGGCCGACGAGTACCCGTTCGTGTACAACTGGCAGCTCAACGGCGCGCCGCGGTGGCTGAGCTGGCTCTTCCAGGCCGACGGCACCTTCCTCGACGGCGACACCGCGACGATCGACTCGGCCGAGGGCGCGCGTGCGCTCGACTTCACCAAGAGCTTCTTCGAGAAGAACTGGGTGCCGCCGACGAGCTCGACCAAGGGCACCGTGTACGCCGACGCCCTGTTCACCGAGGGCACGGCCGCGATGGCCTTCATCGGGTCCTTCCTGGTTCCCGACATCGACCAGCTCGCCGGGTTCGAGTGGACCGCCATCCCGATGCCCAAGGATGAGCGTGGCGCGACCGACCTCGGCGGAAACGCCCTCGTCGCGACGAAGGACACCAAGAACCCCGAGCTCGCGGCCGAGTTCCTGAAGTTCATGGTCTCGGCCGACGCGATGGCGCTGTTCTGCGGCAACACCAACGAACTGCCGACGCGCATCGACCTCGAAGGCGATGCGGTCGAGTTCAAGGTGCGTCCCGACGTCATGCCCGTCTTCGTCGATCAGGCGGCGACGATCGAGGCCGAAGACGTCAAGCAGCTGACCTCGCCGGCGATGGCCGCCGTGAACACCGCGCTCCAGGACCAGCTCGAGGCGGCCTTCATCGGCGGCCAGTCGACCGCCGAGACCCTGGAGAACCTCAGCGCGGCGATCGAGGAAGCGGCGAACTAATGACCACCACGACCGCCCGCGGCCGGGAGAGCGCCCCCGCGCCGACCCGCCCGCGGGCGGCGCGCCGCGCCGCCCGCTTCAAGGAGTCCCTCGTCGGCTGGGGCTTCACCGCACCGAACCTCGTCCTGATGACGATGTTCCTGTTCGTGCCGATGGTCTGGGCACTCGTCCTGTCGTTCCAGGACACCCAGGGCTTCGGGGATCCGGAGTGGGTCGGCGCAGCCAACTACGCGACGCTCGTCAGCGACCCGGTGTTCTGGCGGAGCCTGTTCAACACCCTCGTCTTCACCGCGGCGACGGTCCCGATCGAACTCGCGGGCGGGCTCGGGCTCGCCGTGCTGCTGAACTCGGTCCTGCCCGCGCGTGGGGTCTTCCGGACGATCATCGTGCTGCCGATGGTCATCTCGGGCGTCGCCTCGGGCATGATCGCCGTCATCCTCTTCTACGAGTCCAACGGCCTCATCAACAAGGTGCTCGTCGCGACGGGGCTCGATCCCGTCGCATGGCAGTCGCAGGGCGGCCCCGCGATGGTGTCCGTCGTCATCGCCGCGATCTGGTTGCGGATCGGGTTCAACATGATCATCTACCTGGCGGGGCTCCAGAACATCTCGCCCGAGATGTACGAGGCCGCTCGCATCGACGGAGCGAGCCGGTGGCAGCAGTTCCGTTCGGTCACCGTGCCGCTCGTCGGCCCCTCCACGTTCTTCCTGCTCATCATGAACGTCATCGCGTCGTTCCAGGTGTTCGACCTGATCTTCGTGATGACCGGCGGCGGACCGGGCAACGCGACGTCGGTACTCGGAACGTACGCCTACCGGAACGGATTCCAGATCCGCGAGCAGGGCTACGGCGCGGCGATCGGCATCGTGATCCTCATCATCACGCTCATCTTCACGTACATCCAGTGGAAGACGAGCCGGACGCGGGATCTCGCGGAGTAGGAGCACATCATGGCAAACACCACTGCGATGCTGGAGATCGCCGAGGCCGAGATCCTCGGCGACCGGAAGGCCGCAAGCCTGCGTCGTCGTCGTCGCCGTCGTCGCTCGGCCGACCGCAAGGGGGTCGTGCTGCGAACGATCGTCGCGATCGTCGTGGCGGCGATCGTGGTCTTCCCGCTCTACTGGATGGTCGTCGTCGCCTTCTCGCCGCGAGGCGAGGTGTTCGAGCCGGGGCTTCGGCTGTGGCCGTCGACGCTGACGATGGAGAACTTCGAGAAGGTCTTCGATCGCGTCCCCGTCGTCGCCTGGTTCGGGAACTCGGTCGTCATCGGGTTGTTCGTCACGGCGCTGACGGTCATCGTCAACCTGCTCGCGGGCTACGCCTTCGCTCGGCTCCGCTTCCGCGGTCGCAACGCCGTCTTCCTGCTGGTCCTGTCCACGATGATGATCCCCGTGCAGGCGATCATGGTCGCGCAGTTCAAGCTCGTGACGGGTCTCGGGGTCTACGGAACCTACTGGGGCGTCATCCTCCCGGCTTCGGCGGCCGCGTTCGGCATCTTCCTCGCCCGGCAGTTCTTCATCGGCATCCCCGATGAGATCGTCGAGGCGGCGCGAATCGACGGTGCCGGACACCTTCGGATCTTCCTCCAGGTCGTCCTGCCGCTGTGCAAGCCACTCATCGCGGTGCTGACCCTGCTGACCCTCATGGGCAGTTGGAACGACTTCGCCTGGCCGTTGATCGCGCTGAACGACAACGAGCTGTTCACCCTGCCGATCGGTCTGCTGTACCTGCAGAACCAGACCGCGCCCGACTACAACGCGATCATGGCGCTCGCCCTCATCTCCGTCCTGCCGATGGTGCTGCTGTTCCTGTTCTTCCAGCGCTACTTCGTGCAGGGCTTCGCCAGGAGTGGAATCAAATGACCCTGACCTACCTCTGCACGCTGCCACTCCCGGACTCCTGGTTCGAGCAGCTCGCCGACCGAATGCCCGACGTCGAGATCCACAGGCACGCGCCCGACTCCACCCCGTCGGCGGAGCTGCTCGCCGAGGTCGACCTGTTGCACACGAGCGAATGGCTGCCCGAGGCCGCAGCGGTCCCGGCCCTGCGATGCGTGCAGCTCGACACCTCGGGTGTGGACCACGTCCGGGGGACGTCGTTGTGGGACAGCGAGATCCCGATCGCGACCCTCGGCGGCATCGCGCCGATCCCGATGGCCGAGTACGCGATGATGGCGATCCTCGAGCTCTCGCACCGGATGCCGCTCATCGAGCGCCACCGCGCCGACAGGACCTGGCCGACGAACGCCGAGCGGCTCGCGACGCTGACGCCGAGGGAGCTGCGCGGGGCGACCGTGGGGATCGTGGGATACGGCCGGATCGGCCGCGAGATCTCGCGACTCGCCGAGGTGTTCGGCATGAACGTGCTCGGTGTCAGCCGATCCGGTCGGCCGCCGGTCGACGCCGAGAAGTTCGACACCGGGCGTCGCTCCGTCGCCGAGGACCGGGCCGAGCTGTTCGCAATGGACCGGCTCGATGAGGTGCTCCGTCGAAGCGACTTCCTCGTGGTCGTCGTCCCGCTCACGGAACTGACCCGCGGCATGATCGGCGCGCAGCAGCTCGACCTCCTGCCGCCGGGGGCCCACGTGATCAACATCGCGCGCGGAGGCATCGTCGACGAGTCGGCGCTGCTGGAACGGGTTCGCGACGGCCGGATCGCAGGGGTGGCGCTGGACGTGTTCGACGATGAGCCGCTTCCGCCGACCTCGGCCTGGTGGTCGGAGCCGAACGCGCTGGTCACCCCGCACGTCGCCGGACTCGCGCCGCAGTACCATGCACAGACGCTGGATCTCGTCGTCGAGAATCTGACGCGTCTCGCCGAGAACAGGCCGATCGTGAATGAGGTGGACCGTGCCGCAGGCTACTGAACCGCTGCTGGGGCCGAAGCGGCAACGCGAGCTGCTGAACTACATCCGTGCTTCGGGTGCAGGATCGGTCAACGAACTCGCCCGACACCTCAACGTGAGCGCATCCACCGTGCGCCGCGACCTCAACGAACTCCAGGACCGTGGCCTCCTCGAGCGGGTTCACGGCGGTGCGGCGCAGATCGATGACGACATCGAGCCGCTCCGCCAGCAGCGCGAAGTCTCGTTCGCTGCTGAGAAGCGGCGGATCGGGCAGGCGGCCGCCGCCCACATCGTCCAGGATTCCACCGTCCTGATCACCGGCGGCACGACCACCGAGGCGATGCTGCCGTTCCTCGGCGGGATCCAGGGGTTGACGGTGCTCACCAACAGCATCACGGTGGTCAATCGGCTCGCGCCGATGACGGACATCGACGTCATCGTGCTCGGGGGGCTGCTGCGCAGGCAGGAGATGAGTCTGCTCGGCCATCTCACGGTGGCGGCCGTCGCCGAGTTCGGGATCGACCAGGTGTACATCGGCGCGTTCGGCGTCGACCCCGAGAACGGCATCACCGGGACCAACCTCTCCGAGACCCAGACCGATCGCGCGCTCTCGACCTCCGCGGCCGAGCTCATCGTGCTCGCCGACCACTCGAAGCTCAGCCGGCGCGGACCGGTCCGACTGGTCCCGAACAGCGGTATCGCACGCCTGATCGTCGACGACGGCGCCGACGAACTGACGATCGCACGATTCAGGCAAGCCGGGGTGACCGTCGAGACATGCTGACTTCGACTGCCCACCTGGTGGGCGGGCTGGGCGCGAGCCTGCCCGCGATCGCCGCATTCAACGTCATCACGCTGGAGTTCGCACAGGGGATCGTCGCCGGCGCCGAGCGCGCGGGCGCACCGGTCCTCCTGTCGATCAGCCACAATGCCGTGAGGTTCCACGGCGGCCTCGGGGCCATCGCGGCCGGGTGCCTCGCCGTAGCCGAATCCGCCGCGGTGCCGGTGGCGCTGCACCTGGACCATTGCGAGGACGAGGAGCTCGTGCTCGAGGCCGCCGACGTGGGCTTCGCCTCGGCGATGTTCGACGCGTCCCGGCTCCCGTACTCCGAGAACGTGGCGGCGACGGCGCGCGTCGCCGGGCTCGGGCGAGAGCGCGGCCTCTGGATGGAGGCCGAACTCGGAGAGATCGGCGGCAAGGACGGCGCGCACGCTCCCGGCGTCCGAACCGATCCGGGCGAGGCCGCCGCGTTCGTCGCGTCGACCGGCGTCGACGGGCTGGCGGTCGCGGTGGGGACCTCCCATGCGATGACCACTCGCACGGCCCGGCCAGACGAGGAGCTCATCGCGAGGCTCGCGTCGACGCTCGAGGTCCCGCTGGTGCTGCACGGCTCCTCGGGGGTCGACGACGAGGGCCTGCGCGGTGCGGTGGCCGCCGGCATCCGGAAGGTCAACGTCGGGACGCAGCTCTCGGCGGCGTACTCGGGTGCGCTCGCCGAGTCCATCGGGGCACGCCCCGACCCCCGGCCGTCGTTGGCCGCTGCACGCGACGCGATCGCCGACGCGGTCGAGCATCTCGTGCGCGTCATCTCATTCCCCGCACGAACCGAACGTCCTGAAAGTGAGGAACACCATGTCCGCAACAGTGTCCGGACCCTCGACCCACGAGGGTGAGCCGACCGCAGCGGAGCTGCTCGCGGCCGGCGACATCGTCGGGCTCATGCGCGCCTGCCACGACCGCCGTCTGGAGCGCGAAGGGATCCCGATGGTCATCGGCCTCGCGGATGAACGCGGTGCCGTGCCCACCGCCGGGTCCGAGGCGCAGCTCGCCGAGGGTCGCGCGTACGCCGACGTGTTCGAGCGGTACTCCGCTGCACTCGTGCCCTGGGCGCGCAACGACGATGAGGGCGCGGTGATCACCGCGATGCAGGTCGTCGCCTACACCCACTTCGCCCCCGGTGCGGCGCCGGTCACCGACGCCGCGAACGACTCGGAAGGAACTCCCGAATGACACAGCCATCGTTCCAGGCGCAGCGCGACCAGCTCCGCCGTGGCCACTTCATCCGCGTCGTGAACTACCACTCGACGCCGAACTCAGCTCGTGAGGAGTTGGCCGCCGAACTCGCCGGCTTCGCACGCGACTACGCCCCGGTGACGCTCGAGGATCTGGATCGGCTGTTCGAGACCGGCACGTGGCACAAGGACAAGCCCGGGCTCATCCCGGTGTTCTACGAGGGCTATCGCAACTCGGCCACCGTCGCAGCCCCGTTGTGCGACGAACTTGGGCTGACCGGCTGGTTCCCGATCGCGACCTCGTTCGTCGAATGCGACCCCGAGTACCAGGAGGCGTTCGCCCGGGCGCACTGGATCTCGCTCGTGGAGGAGGACACGCGGGGTGGTCGGATCGCCATGAACTGGGACGAGGTCGCCGCCCTGTCGCAGCGTCACGTCGTCTTCCCGCACACCGCGCACCATGAGGGCTTCGACACCGCCCTGTCGGATGCCGACATCCAGCGCGAGGTCGTCGACTCCAAGCGGGCCCTCGAGGCCGTCACCGGCCAGGAGGCACCGGCCTTCGTGTGGCTGCACGGGTCGTCCTACGGCCAGAGCCCGCTTCACGACCAGGCGGTCCGGGATGCCGGCTACCGCTATCAGTTCGCCAACACGATGATCCACCGGATCAACTGAGACCGCGGGGCCCAGTGCCGGAGTGCCCGGCGCTGGGCCCGTCCGCACGGTGGCGGCATGGGTGGGCACGTCGCCCGACCCGTGCGCGGGCCGGGCAGGCGCCCGGCGTCACGAGGATGAGTCGGGCACTCCCAGGTGGCGGACGAGTCCGTCGGATCCGCGCCAGACGAGCTCCGTGGTCCCGCCGTTCCGCGTGGATCGCGCCGATCGGGCGCTTCCGGGCTCGGCATCCTCGACGCCCGCTTCGGCGAGCCTCGCCTGCGTCGGTCGATCGCCGATGCCACCGATGCCCTCACCATCCACTCGCTCCCAGCTCCGCTCCGGATATGCCGCTCCCGTCGAGCGGCGGGTGAGCGTCGAGCCGTCGCGGAGCGACAGGTGCACGGTGATCCGACCGTCGTCGTGCTCGGCGTCGAATGCGACGACCCCCGTCTCGACATCGGCGGTGCGTCGGGTGAAGCCGGGGCCCGGAGACCAGTACCAGCTCTGCAGGTCGCCGTTCTCGGTGAGCGCGATCACCTCGAGGTGATCCGGTCCGAGTGTCGACTGGAGGATGCAGACGTCGCGGTATCGGTGGCCCGCGGCGAAATGCAGCCCGTCGCTCCACGATCCGGGCGGGACGTCGGGCGTTTCGAGCGGGTCCGACGCGAGATCGGAGTTGAACCAGAAGACCCAGAGGCCGTCGGATCGGTCGCATGCGACCAGTTCGAGGTTTCCGCGTGCGCCGTACACGCCCTGAGTGACCGAGGCCGGCCCGACGGTGGGGCGTGATCGGCCCACCACGACTGCTGTTTGTGAGTGCATCTGCTCATTCTTGCTCATATGTGAGTAGTTGTGGCAAGATGATCGCGACGGATCATCCGAAGGAGTGTCATGAGAATCGCCCGCGTCCTGATCGACGGCCGACCGCGCATCCTGGTGCAGGACGGGGCATCCGCCCGCCTGGCACCGGCCGACCACCCCGACGATGCGCTCGCGGCCATCGAATCCGTTCGAACCGGCGCCGCCGCAGGCTGGACCGAGACCGAGATCGGCGAGGTCGAGTTCCTTGCGCCCGTCGCCGGCGCGGGCAAGATGATCGCGGTCGGGCTGAACTACGTCGACCACACCGCCGAGACCGGAATCACGCAGCCGGAGCGCCCCCTCACGTTCGCCAAGTACCCGACCTCGATCACCGGACCCACCGCCGATGTCGTCGTTCCCGACCACGTCACGCAGGGAGTCGACTTCGAGGCCGAACTCACCCTCCTGATCGGTCGGCGCTGCGGCGGTTCGACGCCGGCGACGCTCGACGACGTTGCGGCGTACACGGTCGCCAACGACGTCTCGGCGCGAGACGTGCAGTTCGGCGACGTCCAGTGGACGAGGGGCAAGTCGTTCGATACGTTCACCCCCCTCGGACCCTGGCTCGTGACCGCCGACGAGTTCGGCGACCCCAAGGGCCACCGGATCTACGCGGACGTCGACGGAGAGCTGCTCCAGGAAGACGACACCGCCGAGATGATCTTCGACGTGCCGACGATCCTCGAGTTCGTCAGCGACGGCGTCACCCTCGAACCCGGCGACCTCATCCTCACGGGCACGCCCGCCGGGGCGGGCGGCTTCCGCACTCCGCCGCGCTACCTGCAGCACGGCCAGGTGGTCACCGTCGGCGTCGAGGGGATCGGCGAACTGCGCAACCGCGTCGTCTACCGCTCGCGACTGGCCGCCTAGACCGCACGACGAACGAACTGCAAAGGAGCATCATGACCACCGAACGCCGCGTCCTCGTCCTCATCGGCGCAGGGTCCGCCGTCTTCACCCGCGGCCTCCTCGCCGACCTCATCGGGGCGGAAGACCTCGGCGCATGGGAGATCCGTCTCGTCGACGTCGACCCGGTCGCACTGGACGTGGCCGCCGACCTGGCCGAATCCATGGTCGCGGCCCGCGGCGTCGGCGAGACCATCCGCGTCGTCCGCAGCACCGATCGTCGAAGCGTGCTCCGCGGCGCGGACTTCATCGTCACGTGCGTCGGGGTCGGAGGCCGGGCGGCCTGGCAGCTCGACCACGAGATCGTCCAGAAGCACGGCATCTACCAGCCCGTCGGCGACTCGATCATGCCGGGCGGCATCTCGAGGCTGCTCCGCACCACTCCCGTCCTGGTCGAGATCTCGCGCGACATCGCCGAACTCGCGCCCGACGCGTTCTTCTTCAACTACTCCAACCCGATGACCGCGAACGTGCAGGCCATCCACCAGGAGAGCGGGCTCGACGTCGTCGGCCTCTGCCACGGCATGCACCACATCCAGCGCGAGCTCGCGCAGCTGATCGACGCGCCGTTCGATCGCACGTCGACGCTGTACGCCGGAATCAACCACCTCACCTTCATCTACGACTTCCGCCTCGACGGGCGGGACGCCTGGCCCATGATCCGCGAGCGCGTCGAACGCGAACTCGCCGAGGTCCCCGACCCCGACGACATCGGCAACATCTTCTACGACAAGCCCACGGCCTGGCACAATCCCTTCGCCTGGGAGCTGTTCGAACGATACGGAGCGTTCGCTGCTGCCGGCGACCGCCACGTGGTCGAGTTCTTCCCCGAGCGGTTCGCCGACGGCGACTACTACGGCAAGAAGCTCGGCATCGACGCGTTCTCGCTCCCCGAGATCCTGGAATGGGGCGAGAACCGGTACCAGGGGATGAAGCGGCAGGCGCTCGGCGAGGAGCCGCTGGACCAGTCGATCTTCGATCGATCGGGCGGCGAGCAGGAGCAGCTGATCGCGATCATCCGTTCCATCACGTTCGACTCGCGCGAGATGTTCAGCTGCAACGTCGTCAACAAGGGCCTCGTGCCCGGCCTGCCCGACTGGTCCGCAGTCGAGATCCCCGGTGTCGCGACGGCCCGCGGCATCCGCCCCATCGAGGTCCCCGACCTCGGCAAGCCGCTCACCGCGATCCTCGCTCGTCGCCTCACCTCGGTCGACCTCGCGGTCGAAGCCGCGCTGACCGGTGACCGCGACCTCGTCGTCGAGGCGATGATCGCCGACGGCGCCGTCTTCGACGCCGACAGGGCCGCGGCGCTCACCGACGACCTCGTCTCCGCCCAGGCGCAGTACCTGCCGAGGTTCGCGTGAGCGCTCGCAACCTGGGCAAGGAGGAGCGCGAGGCGCGCGCGGCGGCCGACGCCGCGGAGGCAGAGTTCGCGGGCCGCTCGGGCGTGCCGACCCGGGAATGGGGCGATGGCCTTCGCTCGCAGCAGTGGTTCGGTGCCGACGGCAAGACGGGCTTCATGCACCGGTCGTGGCTTCGGAGCGAGGGACTTCCCGACGACACGTTCCGCGGGCGGCCGATCATCGGCATCGCCAACTCGTGGAGCGAGCTGACCAGTTGCAACATCCACCTCCGGGCGCTCGCCGAGCACGTCAAGCGAGGGATCTGGCAGGCCGGCGGCGTGCCGTTCGAGTTCCCGACGACCTCGGCCGGCGAGCCCATCGTCCGGCCCACGGCGATGCTGTTGCGCAACCTGATGGCGATGGACCTCGAGGAGACCCTCCGGGCGAATCCGCTCGACGGCGTCGTACTCATGGCCGGGTGCGACAAGACGACGCCCGCGTACCTGATGGGTGCGGCATCCGTCGATCTGCCCGCGCTGCTCATCACGGGCGGGCCGATGCTCAACGGCAAGCACCGGGGAACCGACATCGGGTCGGGAACATCGGTGTGGAAGTTCACCGAGGCGTACCGCGCCGGGCTCATGGACGATACGGCGATCACCGAGGCCGAGGGCTGCATGGCACGCAGCCAGGGCCACTGCCAGACGATGGGCACGGCATCGACGATGGCGTGCGTGTCGGAGTACATGGGCATGCAGTTGCCCGGTACCGCCTCGCTTCCGGCCAACGACTCCCGCCGCGCCACTGCGGCGCACCTCGCGGGCCGACGCATCGTGCAGATGGTCGAAGAAGACCTGCGTCCGTCCAAGATCCTCACTCGGAAGGCGTTCGAGAACGGCGTCCGAGCGAACGCGGCGCTGGGCGGCTCGACCAACGCGGTCATCCATCTGCTCGCACTCGCTCGACGCGTGGGCGTCGAACTGACGCTCGACGACTTCGACACGCTCGTGCGCGACATCCCCGTCCTCGCCGACCTCATGCCGAGCGGCCGCTTCCTCATGGAGGACTTCGAGTACGCCGGGGGCACGGCCGGATTCGCCGAGACGCTCGGAGACCTGCTGCACCGGGATGCGCTCACGGTCACCGGCACGACGCTCGGCGAGAACTACTCCGGCGCCGAGGTGTTCGACCGCGAGGTCATCCGGCCGCTGGAGAACCCGGTCAAGCCGGTCGGGTCGGGCATCGCCGTCCTTCGCGGCAACCTCGCCCCGCGTGGTGCCGTGATCAAGCAGTCGGCGGCAGACCCCGAGCTCATGCAGCACTCCGGGCGCGCGCTCGTCTGGGATTCGCTGCAGGACTACCTCCGCGACGCCGACGACCCCGAGCTGGACGTCGAGCCCGAAGACATCCTCATCGTGCGCAACGTGGGTCCGAAGGGCTACCCCGGCATGCCGGAGGTCGGCAACCTCGCGCTCCCGCGCAAGATCCTCGCGTCGGGGGTCACCGACATGGTGCGCATCTCGGACGCGCGGATGAGCGGGACCTCGTACGGCACCGTCATCCTCCACGTGGTGCCCGAGGCGGCGGCGGGCGGCCCGCTCGCGCTCGTGCAGACCGGCGACCGCGTCACGATCGATGTCGCAGGTCGCTCGCTGCACATGCACGTCTCCGACGAGGAGCTCGAACAGCGTCGCACGCAGTGGCAGCCGCGAACGGTCCCGGGCAGTGAACGCGGGTGGACCCGGCTCTACATCGATCACGTCACCCAGGCCGACGAGGGGCTCGATCTCGACTTCCTCCAGGGTCGCAGCGGTGCAGCCGTCGGGCCGCAGGCGTTCTGATGGGCGCCTCGGCGCAGCAGGTGCGGCCGTCGATCCTCGTGATCGGCGCATCGGGGGTGCTGGCACCAGCCGTCGAGGCGCTCCGCCTCGACGCGCGCGTGACCGGAATCTCCCTGACCCGCCCCGCGCCGGACGGCGTCGAGTCGATCCTCGTCAACGCATCCGACCCCGTCGCGCTCGGCAGCGCCCTGGCCGGCAGGAGCTGGTCGGCAGCGGTCGTCTACGCACCGGCTGTCACCCGTGACACGCTGGCCATCATCGCTGCCGCATCCTCACGGCGCGCCGTCGTGGTGCGGACGAGCGACGCCGTCGATCCCGCCCACGGGGCCGTCGACGTTCCGGCGGACACACTGCAGCTCGGCTGGGCCGTCGAGCCCGACGGGCGGCGGCGGTGGCATTCGGCCGAGGAGATCTCCGCGGCTGCGCTCGAGGTCCTCTCGGACGGCGTCGGACGGGTGCTCGGCGCGATCCGTCCCTGGGAGGAACGCCCGTGATCGCGGCCGTCGCCCTCTCGCCCAGTCTGGATGTCACCTACGAGGTCGATCGGCTTCAGCGCGGCGGCATCGCGCGACCGGTCCGGGTGACGCGCGTGCCGGGCGGCAAGGCGCTCAACATGGCGCGCGTCGCCGCCGCGGTGGGTGCGGACGTTCGCGCCATCGCGCCGCTTGGCGGCGGAATCGGTCGTGAGATCGCCGCGATGCTCGAGCACGAACCGCTCGAGGCGACGGTGGTCGAGACCTCGGGCGAGACCCGGACGTGCATCGCGATCGTCGAGCGCGACGGCGGTGCGTCCAGCACCGACATCTACGAGCGATCCGCCCCGTTCTCCGCGCCCGACTGGACGGCGTGCAGGGCGGCCGTCGCGGAGCTCCGCGACGCGCAGCCGACGTGGATCGCGCTTGCGGGCTCGGTGCCGGACGGCGTCCCGCTGCCGGATCTCGCCGAGGCGTTGAGCCTGGGTGCATCGACCGGCGCGAGGATCGGCCTGGATGCGTCAGGAGCCGTGCTCCGGGAGCTCATCCCCGTCGCGAGCCTCGTCAAGGTCAACCGAGCAGAGGCCGAGGAGCTCATCGGCGAGCCGCTCGCCGACGCCGGCACCGCATGCGCGGCGCTGGCCGACCGATGGATGGTCGATTCCGTCGTCACCGACGGGATCGCAGGAGCGGCGGCGCTGATCGCCGGGGTCGAGTACGCCGTGCCGCCTCCGACCGCTCCGGGGAGGTTCTCGGCCGGGAGCGGGGACGCGTTCTTCGGTGGATTGCTGGCGTCCCTCGACCGCGGCTCGGAGGTCGAGGTCGCGCTCAGGTCCGCACGGGATGCCGCGGAGCGGAACGCCGCCGTGCCGGGCGCCGGGCGGCTCGTTCCACCCGGGGCGACCGACGCGCCCCTCACCCCTTGACGCGCACCACGAGCGACTTCGGCTCGATCGTGAACCGGGCCGCCGTGATCTCGCCCAGTGCGTCGCCGTCGACCTCGAACTCCTGTGCGGCGCCGTCGATGACGACGTCGATCGATCGGCCGGTCGCGTAGACGATGTCCCGGCTGCGGTTGCCGCCCGTGAGGTCGAGGTACTGCCGGCCGATCGCGGTCCTGCGGAGCACCCGGTTCTCCCAGGCGACCTTCCGCCACACGAGCAGCCACCGCCAGACGTTGCGCGGCTGGAGTCGCACGACGTCGAGTCGTCCGTCGTCGATCTCGGCGTCGGGGATGAGCTCGAGGTTCCCGGGCAGGTACCCGAGGTTCGCCACGAGCAGGCTCGACACGCGCGAGCGGTGGGTGCGGCCGTCGTCCATGCGGTGCGTGATGCGGAAGGGCTCGGAGTTCGGGATGGCGCGCAGCCCGGCGTCGACGTATGCGAGCCATCCGACGCGCTTCTTCAGCTCCGGGTCGGTCGTGGCCATCATCGCCGCGTCGATGCCGATGCCGCTCATGACGAGCGACACCTCGGTCTCGGTCGTGCCGTCCTCGCGGCGGACCCGGGCGCGCAGCACGTCGATCGCGCGATCGCGGCCGGTGAACGCGAGCCGCACGGCGCGCGGGATGTCGTTGACCGGGAGCCCGAGGTTGCGGGCGAACAGGTTCCCCGTGCCGAGCGGCACGATCCCGACGGGGATCGGCTCGCCGTCCAGGCCCTCGGCGACCGAGCGCACGGTGCCGTCGCCGCCCGCGGCGATCACCAGGTCCGCGCCCGACTCGCGGGCCTCTCGGGCCTGCCCGGTGCCCGGATCCTCCTCGGTCGTCTCGATCCAGTCGATTCGCGTGTACCCGTGTTCGGCCGCGGTCCGGTCGATCGCGCGGCTCAGCTCGCCGACGCCGTCCTTCGACGGGTTCACGATCACCGCGACCCGTGAGCCCGCGGCATCCGCTCGCTTCGCGCCCCCACCCATGGCTCGAATCTAGGCCATCGCGGCGGCCGGCGGGCAGCACCCGCGTCGCACCGCTCCCGAGGGCGACGGATGCCGCGACTACACTTGCACGGGTGATCGACCCCGTGCTGCTCCGCGAGAACCCCGACCTGGTCAAGCGCTCGCAAGAGGCGCGCGGCGAGTCTCCCGCCTTCGTCGACGACGCGGTGGCGGCCGATGCCGCCAGGCGCGCGGCGATCTCGTCGTTCGAGTCGTTGCGGGCCGAGCAGAACGCGTTCGGCAAGCGGGTCGCGAAGGCTCCGAAGGAGGAGAAGGCCGCGCTCGTCGCGCAGGCGCAGGAGCTCGCCGCGAAGGTCAAGCAGGCGAACGCGGATGCCACCTCCGCAGAGGAGGCGTTCACCACGGCGGTGCAGCGCATCGGCAACGTCGTCATCGACGGGGTCCCCGCCGGCGGCGAGGAGGACTTCGAGGTGCTCCGCGAGGTCGGCGCGATCCCGTCGTTCGGGTTCGAGCCGCGCGACCACCTCGAGCTGGGCGAACTGCTCGGGGCGATCGACATGCCGCGCGGGGCGAAGGTGTCGGGCTCCCGGTTCCACTTCCTCCGCGGCGTCGGCGCGCGCCTGCAGCTCGCGATCATGAACATGGGCCTCGACACGGCCATCGGCAACGGCTTCACCCCGCTCATCACGCCGACGCTCGTGCGCCCCGAGGTCATGCAGGGCACCGGATTCCTCGGCGCGCACGCCGAGGAGGTGTACCACCTGCCCGACGACGACCTCTACCTGACGGGCACGAGCGAGGTCGCGCTCGCCGGGTACCACGCAGACGAGATCCTCGACCTCTCCGACGGTCCCATCCGCTACGCGGGCTGGTCCACCTGCTACCGCCGTGAGGCCGGCAGCCACGGAAAGGACACGCGCGGCATCATCCGCGTGCACCAGTTCGACAAGCTCGAGATGTTCAGCTACGTCGACCCGGCCGATGCCGAGGCCGAGCACGAGCGGCTGCTCGCCTGGCAGGAGGAGATGCTGCAGGCGCTGGGCCTGACGTACCGCGTGATCGACGTCGCCGCCGGCGACCTCGGATCGAGCGCCGCGCGCAAGTTCGACGTCGAGGCGTGGGTGCCGACGCAGCAGGCGTACCGAGAGCTCACGTCCACGTCGAACTGCACCACGTTCCAGGCGCGTCGCCTCGACATCCGCCACCGCACCGAGAGCGGGAAGACCGCTCCCGTCGCGACGCTGAACGGCACCCTCGCCACGACCCGCTGGCTCGTCGCCGTGCTCGAGACGCACCAGCAGGCGGACGGCTCGGTGGTGGTGCCCGAGCGGCTGCGCGGCTACCTGGGCGGCCTCGAGACGTTCGACCCCGTCGCACGATGACCGCCGCACCCGGTCGGCGCTGGTTCGTCGCCCTCGACGTCGACGGCACCCTCATGCACGAGGACGAACGCATCGACGACGTGGTGGCCGAAGCCGTGGCATCCGCTGTCGCACGGGGCCACCTCGTCACGCTCGCGACCGGGCGGTCGTGGGCGACCACGCGGCCGGTCCTGGAACACCTCGGGCTCGAGCCCGAGTACGTGGTCACCGCCAACGGCGCGATCACGATGCGCCGCGACCCGGGGGCAGACGGCGGCTGGTCGCAGGCGCACGTCGAGACCTTCGACCCGAGCGACGCGCTCCGCAAGATCCGCGACGTGCTCCCCAGCGGGCGCTTCCTCGTCGAGCTGCCCGACGGCTACCGGCTCTACACGCGGGGGATGACCGACTGGAACCTCGATCGCGCGCGCGAGGTCGAGTTCGACGAACTGTTCGGCCAGGAGGCCACGCGCGTCGTCGCGACCAGCGTCGACCACGAGCTCGACGAGTTCTTCCGCATCGTCGAGCAGATGGGCCTGCATCACGTCAGCTACGCGATCGGGTGGACCGCGTGGCTCGACATCGCCCCCGACGGGGTGAACAAGGCGACCGCGCTCGAGCGCGTTCGCGGGTGGCTCGAGCTGCCGCTCGACCGGGTCATCGCGGTCGGCGACGGGCGCAACGACATCGAGATGTTCCACTGGGCGGGCTCGGCCGGGCGTGCGGTCGCGATGGGGCAGGCCCCGCCCGAGGTCGTCGCCGCCGCGAGCGAGCGCACGGGGGCGATCGACGAGGCCGGGCTCGTCGCGGTGCTCGACTCGCTGCCCTGATCACACGCCGGACCAGGCCGTGACCGGCCGTTCCACGGCATGCGTCGGTAGGATCGCCCTCGGGGGCACGCGTGAGCGAACGGGTCGACGCACCGTCGGGCGACACGCCGTCTGCTGAGGACGGCGACGTCGTTCCCGTCGTGCTGTCGCCGCTGCTGCCGCCCCCGGCTCCGCCGAGGCCGCGACTTCCTGCGGTGCTGACGGATGCCGCGATCCCGCCGGCACGCCACGGGCGGCTCGCCCGTCGTGGTGCCGTGCGCGCGGCGCTCCGGGCGATCGGCAGCGGCCTGGCCGTGCTGCTCGTGGCATCCGTCGCGATCGTCGGGTACGCCATCGCCGACCTCGTCGCTCCGGTCGCGGCGAACCCGAGCGTGCAGTTCGAGAGCGAGCGCGTGCTCGACGCCGTGCCCGACATCGGCGCCATGGAGGGCGGGCTGAACTTCCTGCTCGTCGGCAGCGATCGCCGGCCCGAGGACGGATCGTTCGGGGATCCGCTCGTCGACTCCGCGGTGCTGAACGACGTCACGATGCTGCTGCACATCTCGGAGGACCACTCGCACGTCGAGGTCGTCAGCTTCCCGCGGGACATGCTCGTCGACGTGCCGTCGTGCCAGAACCCGGACGACCCCTCGACCGAGCTGTACGAGTTGTACGGCGTGAAGCTCAACACGGTGCTCGCCTACGGCGGGCTCTCCTGTGTGGGCCGGACGATCGAGGAGATCGTCGGCATCACGATCCCCGTGGGCGGGATGATCGAGTTCAAGGGCGTCGCGGCGCTCGCCGAGGCGGTGGGCGGCGTCGAGGTGTGCCTCACCGACCCGATCGACGATCCCTACTCGGGCCTGCGCCTCGAGGCGGGAACGCAGGAGATCACGGGGGCGACGGCGCTGGCCTTCCTGCGCACCCGGCACGCGGTCGGCGACGGCAGCGACCTCGCCCGCATCGCGGCCCAGCAGGCGTTCCTCGCGTCGCTCGCGCGGACCCTCCAGTCCGACGGCACGCTCTCGGACCCGCTCAAGCTGTACTCCATCGCGCAGGCGGTGCTGAAGAACATGACCCTCTCGTCGGCCCTGCAGGACCCGGCGCGACTCGTCTCCGTCGCTCGCACCGTGCAGGACGTCGACCTGTCGAGGATCGTGTTCGTCCAGTACCCGACCGCGTACACCGCGGACTTCTCCGCGGTGGTGCCGACCGAGTCGGCGGAGGCCGTGAACCTCGCCCTGCAGCAGGACCGGCCGATGGGCATCGACCCCGAGGCGACCGACGACGCGTCGTTCGGCACGGTCGACGGTTCGGAACCGGTGCCCGGGACCGAGTCGCCCGATGACGGCGCGGCTGCGACGACCCCGCCGCCGACGGATGCCACGGCGCCGCCCGAGCCCACCGACGTCCCGGTCACGACGCTCCCGCCCGACGTGACGGGCCAGTCGGGCGCGGACGTTCGCTGCACGACCGCCAACGAGGGGTGAGCGGATGCCGCCGTGCAGCGGTGTCCCGGCGGTGGCTCAGCGCTCGCACAGCCAGGGCTGACAGGCTCGCTGGAATGCGCGTCGGATAGAATCGGGCGCGTTCGCGTGAGCGGCGCGCCCCCGGGCGTCGCGCGCATGGAGGGCTGTCCGAGCGGCCGATGGAGCTGGTCTTGAAAACCAGTGGGCAGCAATGCCTCGTGGGTTCGAATCCCACGCCCTCCGCGGGGGCCTGAAGACCGACCAGCAGAGAGGAGATCTCCGGAGTGGAGGCTCACGAGTCGCGCAGCACCGCGCGCCGCGAAGATGAGACCCCGGCGATCGCCCGCCACGGCCGCCTCAGGTCGAACGGGGCATGGTCGACGATCTCGAAGGCGGCGGCATCCGTTCTCGCGGTCGTGCTCGTCTCGGGCACCGCGGTCGCCGCGTACGCCGCACTCGACCTCGCTGCGACGGCGAAGCCGACCATCTCGCTCGGCAACGAGGCGGCGCTCGAGGGGGTCCCCGACGTCGGGGCCATCGAGGGCGGCGTCAACATGCTCATCATCGGCAGCGACAGCCGTCAGGGGCAGGGCGACGGCTTCGGCGACCCCGACGAGGAGACGGCCGTCCTCAACGACGTGAACCTCCTGCTGCACATCTCGGAGGACCATTCGCACGCCGAGGTCGTGAGCTTCCCGCGCGACATGCTCATCGACATCCCCACGGGATGCACCGACCCGGATTCCGGCGAGGAACTGTGGGAGCAGTACGGCGTGAAGATCAACTCGGTGCTCGACTACGGCGGCATGCCGTGCGTGGTCAAGACGGTCGAGAACCTGACCGGGCTCACCATCCCGTTCGCCGGCACGGTGCAGTTCATGGGCGCCGCGGCGATCTCCGAAGCCGTCGGCGGCGTCGAGGTGTGCGTCGCCGAACCCATCGAGGACGTGCACACCGACCTCTTCCTCGAAGCCGGCACGCACGAGCTCGCGGGCCTCGAGGCGCTCCAGTTCCTCCGCACCCGGTACGGCGTCGGCGACGGCTCCGACCTCGGGCGCATCTCGAACCAGCAGGTGTTCATGTCGGCGCTCGCGCGCGAGCTGCAGTCCGACGGCACGTTGACCGATCCGCTCAAGCTGTACTCGATCGCCAAGGCCGCGCTCGACAACATGCAGCTCTCGTCGACCCTCGGCGACCCCACCAAGCTGGTCTCGATCGCGAAGGCTGCGACGGACATCGACCTCGCGAAGATCGCCTTCGTCCAGTACCCGACGGGGTACGTCGACGACTTCGCGGCGGTCGTGCCGACCGAGGCCGCCGAGGCGATCAACCTGGCCCTCCAGGAGGACCGGCCGATGCTCCTCGACCCGACCGCGAACGCCGACAAGGACTTCGCCTCGGCGGGGACCTCCGAGCCGACCGAGGCGCCGGCCGAGCCGGCCGAACCCGAACCGTCGACGGATGCCTCGGCCGAACCCACCGAGTCCGCTGCACCCGAACCCACCGCGGAGGCCCTCTCCGGCGAGGTCTCCGGGCAGACGGCCGCCGAGACGCGGTGCTCGGCGGGCCGCACGCTGGCCGACCAGTAGACCGGCCGCACGGCCGGCGTCGCCGCCGAATCGTCTTTCGGCGCGATGCCGGTTATGATGGCAGTCGCGTTCGCCTTCGGGTGTTCGCGAGGAGACGTCGCATAGTCCGGTCGAGTGCACCACCCTGCTAAGGTGGAGTCCCCGTAAGGGGACCGCGGGTTCAAATCCCGCCGTCTCCGCTCGATGAATGCCTTCGGGTATCCGGGGGATCGTGTCTGGCGTGAGGTCGTCCGCCGGGTCGATCGCCGAGTTCATGCGCAACTGTCGCGTGTCCTCTTCCGCCACTACTTCGCACGGGCGGTCGGCGCGGGGGACTATGCTCCAATCTGTTCCATCGAAACAGGGGGAGTTTCACTATGCGACGTATCACCATGCCCGCCGCGCTGGTCTTCGCCGGTGCGCTCGCGCTCACGGGTTGCGCGAGCGGCGGCGACAGCACCGCGTCAGGGGAGGAGAGCTGTGCGACCGCCGCGGCCGAGGTGCGCGACATCTCGAACGGCGTCCAGAACAACATCGCCGCGCCGTCATCGCTCGCGGGCCTCCAGGAGTACCTGGCCGAGGCCTCGGAGCGGACCGACGCGCTGATCGAAGACGCGGGCGACGATGACGCGCTCATCGACGCACTGGGCGGGTTCCAGACGGCGTTGAACGAGGTGTCGACGTACGCCGACGGCCTCGAGGAGGTCCCCTCCGAGGAGGATCCCTCGGCCATGACCATCGAACAGGACCCCGACCAGCTCGCCGCGCAGCAGGCCGCGGTGCAGGAGGCCTCGGCCGAGGTCTCCGCGTCCTGCGAATCCGACCCCGACTCCGAGTAGGAACCGGTCCGGGCGCAGCACCCGACGAGGGCCGGGGCGCGACGAGGTCGCGCCCCGGCCGCTCGCGCTCAGCCCGCCTTCTTGGCGGCTCGCCGCTTCGCAGCAGGCTTCTCGTCGGCCGACTCGGCCGAGTCGGACTTCGCCTTCGAACCCGACCCCTTCGCCGCGCCCTTCGTGGCAGACGACGCCGACGCCGCCGACGACGACTTCGACGCCGACGCCGACGCCGACGCCGATGGCGCCGAGGCATCCGTCCCGCCCCCGCGCTTGGCCGCGATCGACTGCCGCAGCGCCTCCATGAGGTCGATGACCTCGCCGCCGGCCTCCTCCTCGGGTGCGCCGAACGTCGCCGCGGTGTCGAGCGCGTCGCCCTGTTCGAGCTTCGCCTCGATGAGGGTGCGCAGGTCTCGCTGGTACTCGTCCACGTACTGGTCGGGCTCGAAGTCGTTCGCGAGGCTCTCGATGAGCTGCTTCGACAGGTCGAGCTCGCCCTTGGTGATCTTCACCGGCTCCTCGAGCGCGGGGAACGCCGCCGCGCGCACCTCGTCGCTCCAGAGCAGCGTCTGCACCATGAGCACGTCGCCGTGCACGCGGAGCGCGGCCAGCCGGGTCTTCTGGCGCAGCGACATCCGCACGATCGCGGTCCGATCGGTCGAGTCGAGCGCCTCGCGAAGCAGCACGTACGCCTTGTTCGACGCCGAATCGGGTTCGAGGTAGTAGCTGCGGTCGTACATGATCGGGTCGACCTGATCGGTCGGCACGAACTCGACGACCTCGATCTCGCGGCTGCGTTCGGCGGGCAGCGACTTGAGGTCCTCGTCGGTGATGATGACCGTGCGTTCGCCGTCGTCGTACGCCTTGTCGATGTTCTGGTACGGCACGATCTCGCCGTCGATCTCGCACACGCGCTGGTAGCGGATGCGTCCGCCGTCCGCGTCGTGCACCTGGTGCAGGGACACGTCGTGGTCCTCGGTGGCGCTGTACAGCTTGACGGGCACGTTGACGAGGCCGAACGTGACCGCCCCCTTCCACACGGCTCGCATGCCCCCAGTACACACCCGCACGCGCGCGAGCGGTACCCCCGCGACATCCGCTTCGCATACCCATCGGCAGCCCGGACGGGCAGGATGGGGGCATGGCGCAGGGTCCCGCCCAGGTGGTCGACGTCGACGGACGTCGCGTCCGCCTGACCAGCCTCGACAAGGTCATGTACCCCGAGACCGGCATGACCAAGGGCGAGGTGATCGCCTACTACGCCGAGATCGCGCCCGTGATGCTGCCGCACCTGGCGGGTCGCCCGATCACGCGCAAGCGGTGGGTGAACGGGGTGGGCACCCCGCGGCATCCGCTCGATGCGTTCTTCGAGAAGCACCTCGAGGAGCATGCGCCCGACTGGATCCACCGCGAGGTGCAGCACCATTCCGACGGCGACAAGACGTACCCGGTCGCCGACAGCCGGGCGACGCTCGTGTGGCTCGCGCAGATGGGCGCGCTCGAGTTGCACGTCCCGCAGTGGCGATTCGAGCGGGTGGCGGCCGGCGCCACGAGCCGAGCGGATGCCGCGGGCCCGGCGAACCCGGACCGCATGGTGTTCGACCTCGACCCCGGGGAGGGCGTCGGGCTGCCCGAGTGCGCCGAGGTCGCGCGCCTCGTCCGCGGCCTGCTCGACCCGATCGGACTCGAACCGGTGCCGGTCACGAGCGGAAGCAAGGGCCTCCACCTGTACGCAGCGCTCGACGGCCGTCAGAGCTCCGACCAGGTCTCGGCCGTGGCGCACGAGGTCGCCCGGGCGCTCGAGGCCGACCATCCCGACCTCATCGTCTCGAGCATGCGCAAGAGCATCCGGGGCGGGCGCGTGCTCATCGACTGGAGCCAGAACAACGGCAGGAAGACCACGATCGCGCCGTACTCGCTGCGCGGCCGGTTCCGCCCGACCGTCGCGGCGCCGCGGACCTGGGCCGAACTCGACGACCCGGGCCTGCGCCACCTCGAGGCCGGCGAGGTGCTGGCGAAGCTCGCCGAACGCGCCGACCCGATGCTCGCCGTGACGCACGCGTCGGCCGACGGCCCGCTGCGCACCTACCTGTCGATGCGCTCGGCGGATGCCACGCCCGAGCCCATGCCCGACTCGACCTGGGGGGTCCCGAACGACGGCGACCCGCGTTTCGTGATCCAGGAGCACCACGCCCGCAGGCTGCACTTCGACCTGCGGCTGGAGCGCGACGGCGTGCTGCGCAGTTGGGCGGTGCCGAAGGGCGTGCCCGAGTCGCCGGGCACGAACCACCTCGCGGTGCAGACCGAGGACCACCCGATGGAGTACCTCGGTTTCGCGGGCACGATCCCCGAGGGCCAGTACGGCGCCGGGTCGATGACCGTGTGGGACACCGGAACATACGAGACCGAGAAGTGGCGCGCCGACGAGGTCATCGTCACGCTGCACGGTCGCGTCGGCGGCCCGCTCGGCCGCGTGCGGGTCGCGCTCATCCGCACGCAGGGCGAGGGTGAGAAGAGCCAGTGGCTCCTGCACCGCATGAAGTCCCAGCGTCCGGCCGTCGACCCGGATGCGATGGCGGATGCCGCGCCGCGGCCGGTCGCGCAGGCCCCCTCGCGCACGGCGACGAGGACCGGAACGGATGCCGCGCGGCAGCCGTCCGCGTTCCCGAAGCCGATGCTCGCGGCCGCCGGAACCCCGGGGCTCGTCGCCGGCGACGAGTGGGCGATCGAATGGAAGTGGGACGGCGTGCGCGTCATCGCGCGCGTCGAGGACGGCGCGGTGCGCCTTGTCACCCGGACGGGCCTGGACCGTTCGAAGACGTACCCGGAACTGGCGGCGCTCGCCGCGGCGGTGCGCGCGGACGCGGTCCTCGACGGCGAGGTCGTCGCACTCGACGAGCACGGCCGGCCGGACTTCGGGCTGCTCCAACAGCGCATGAACCTCGAGCGTCCGCGTGAGATCGCCGCGGCCGCGGCATCCGTCCCGGTCGGGCTGCGCCTGTTCGACGTGCTCGAGATCGCCGGGGTCCCGACGATCGGCGAACCGTACGACCAGCGTCGCGAACGGCTCGAACGGATGCTGCGACCGGGGGTCGACGCGCCCGTCGAGGTGTCGCCGCGGGTCGACCTCGGCGCCGATGCGGCGCTCGAGCGGGCGAGGGCCGACGGACTCGAGGGCATCGTCGCGAAGCGACGCTCCTCGCCGTACCGACCGGGGGTCCGCAGCGACGACTGGGTCAAGATCAAGGTCGCGCGCACCCAGGAGGTGGTGATCGGCGGCTACCGGCCGGGCGTCGGCACCCGTGCCGGCCGGATCCGTTCGCTCCTCGTCGGCGTGCCGACATCCGCCGGCCTGCGCTATGCCGGGCGGGTCGGGTCGGGCCTGCGCGAGCGCGACGCGGAACGCCTGCTCGCACGGCTCGACGCGATCGCCATGGTCGAGTCCCCGTTCCTCGAGGTGCCCGAGACGGATGCCGCCGATGCCGTCTGGGTCGAACCCGAGATCGTCGGCGAGATCGAGTTCGGGGAGTGGACGCGGACGGGGGTGGCGCGCCATCCGCGCTGGCGGGGGCTGCGGCCCGACAAGCGCCCCGACGAGGTGGTCGAGGAGCGGTGACGCCTGCGACGCGCCCGACCAACCGGCTCGATTGGCGCGTGCGGTCCGACTGGGTTAGAGTAACGGGGTTGCCCGATGAACCACGAGGTCCCGGGCGGCATCCCATGCGCCCGTAGCTCAATGGATAGAGCATCTGACTACGGATCAGAAGGTTGGGGGTTCGAGTCCCTCCGGGCGCGCAGAAGGAAGCGGTTCGCAGCATGCGAGCCGCTTTCGTCGTCTCCGGGGTCGATCCGGGCTCGTCGTCCCCGGCCGAGCCGCCACCCGGCCCTTGCCCTCCCGTGGTCACCGTGCCAGCCTGCCGGGAGGGGCGGAGGGGACGCGCATGGCGAAGACGTATCCGGACATCAGCGACCACGGCCTGATCGGCGACCTGCAGACTGCCGCCCTCGTCTCGACCGACGGCACGATCGACTGGTTCTGCTGCCCGCGATTCGACTCGCCGAGCGTGTTCGGTTCGCTGCTCGATCCCGAGCGGGGCGGGTTCTTCCGCGTCCGGCCGATCGGCGCCGAGTACGTCACCCGCCAGCTCTACCTGCCGGACACGGCGATCCTCATCACCAGGTTCCTCACCGATGCCGGAGTCGGCGAGGTGATCGACTTCATGCCCGTCGCCGACGGGGTCGAGACGGATCGGCACGCGATCGTGCGCATGGTACGCGTCGTGCGCGGCGAGATGACCTTCGAGGGCGAGATCCAGCCGCGGTTCGACTACGGGCGCGCGCCGCACCGGCTCGTCCGTTCCGGGGTGGGGGCGAAGTTCGTCTCGGACGACCTGACCATCACCCTGCACCGCGTGGGCGAGCCCGTCGTCCACGACGACGAGCGTGCGGCGCGGGTCGAGGTGGTCGGCGAGGGGGTGCGGGTCTCGATCACGCTGCGAGCGGGCGAGCTGACCGGGGTGATGCTCGAATCGGGGGATGTCGAGGCTCGCCAGATCTCGGAGGACGAACTCGTCGAGACGTTCCTCGCGACCAGGCGGTACTGGCGGGGATGGGTGGACCGGTCGACGTACACCGGGCGGTGGCGGGAGATGGTGACCCGGTCGGCCATCACCCTCAAGCTGATGACCTACGCCCCCACGGGCGCGCTCATCGCGGCGCCCACCGCGAGCCTGCCCGAGCAGGTCGGCGGTGGCCGCAACTGGGACTACCGCTACACGTGGGTGCGCGACGCCTCGTTCTCGGTGTACGCGCTGCTCAGCCTCGGGTACGACCGCGAGGCCGAGGCGTTCGTCGGCTGGCTGCTCGACCGCATCCACGAACAGCCCGGAGGCGAGGGCGGGCCGCTTCGGATCATGTACCGGGTCGACGGTTCAGCCGACCTCGACGAGGCGGAGCTCGAGCATCTCGCCGGGTACCGCGGGTCGCAGCCGGTCCGCGTCGGCAACGGCGCCTCGGGGCAACTGCAGCTCGACATCTACGGCGAGGCGATGGACTCGATCCGGCTGGCCGACACGCACGGCGTCGAGCTCTCGCACGCCGGGTGGGTGAAGGTCCGATCGATGCTCGACTGGCTCTGCGACCACTGGGACACCCCGGAGGAGGGCATCTGGGAGACCCGCGGCGGGCCGCAGCGGTTCACCTACGGCAGGTTCATGTCGTGGGTCGCGCTCGACCGCGGCATCCGTCTCGCCGAGGCGCACGGCAGGCCGTCCTCGTTCACGAGGTGGATGCACGAACGCGACCGCATCTACGAGCGGATCATGGAGGTCGGATTCGACCCCGAACGCGGTGCGTTCGTCCAGCACGAGGGAAGCGACGTGCTCGACGCCTCCCTGCTGCGGATGCCGCTGCTCGGCTTCGTGACGCCCAACGATCCGATGTGGCACTCGACGCTCGACGCGATCGACGAGCAACTCGTCTCCGACAGCCTCGTCTACCGCTACGACCCCGAGGCCGCTCCCGACGGGCTCGCCGGCGGCGAGGGGACCTTCACGCTCTGCTCGTTCTGGTACGTCGACGCGCTCGCCCGGTCGGGGCGACTCGACGAGGCGCGCCTCGTGTTCGAGAAGATGCTGACCTACGCCAACCACCTCGGCCTGTACGCCGAGGAGATCGGCCTCACTGGCGAGCAGCTCGGGAACTTCCCGCAGGCGTTCAGCCACCTCGCACTCATCAACGCGGCCGTGAACCTCGACTACCAGCTCGACCACGGGTCGGGCGACGTCGGGCCGGTGCTCCGTCGCCGGCGCATCGACTGAGGGCCGGCGGGCCGGCGCGGTTCGCTCGCCCGTCGTCCGTCGCCCGTTCGCCGTTCGCCGTTC
The DNA here is from genome assembly GCF_021442325.1 of Agromyces marinus. Lineage (NCBI taxonomy): Bacteria > Bacillati > Actinomycetota > Actinomycetes > Micrococcales > Microbacteriaceae > Agromyces > Agromyces marinus. The sequence continues at coordinate 309,538 of NZ_CP087879.1, forward strand.
GCCCGTTCAGGATGCCGGTGGCGACACGCCGTACGTCGGGCGGTCCGGCACGGCGTGTCGGGCTGATCGTCCTGAATGGCGTGGCGTGGCGTGGCGAGCTGGCCGAACGGCGAGCCCCGGCTGGCTGGGAATTCCCTCGGGATATCGGCCTTCGACGTCGACCGGAGTTCAGCCGGGTGTCGCCCTCCGGATACGCTCGGAGACCTGATTCCCGCGGAACGAGGGGTCGGCAGATGACGGATGAACGGGGCGCCAGACGCGTGTCGGCGCGGTTCGTCCACCATGCGAGCGCGGCCGCGGCGATGGTCGCGATCGCGGCGGCAGTCGCGGTGGCCGTCGGGAACCTGTTCGTGCACATGGCCCACAGCGCCGCGCACGCCGCCGGCATCGCGCATCCGCACTTCGACCTCGTGTCCGTGTCGGTGGCGGTCGTGTTCGCGGTGGCGTCGCTGACCGCGCTCACGCTCGCCACGGTCGGAAGCGGCCGCCGCGGCGGCAGGTGCCGGATCGCGTGGGTGTCGCCGGGCCTCGGCGCGATCGCGAACGCGTCGGTGTGGGCGACGATCGCCGCGCTCGCCGTGGTGAGCGCGGCCGAGGCCTTCGCCCCGTTGCCGGGTGGCCACCTCGCGGCGTGCGCGGTGCTCGCCGGAGGGCTCGGCGCGGTCACCGGAATCGTGCATCGGCGCGCGCACCACCAGCCGATATACCGGTCGTTCAACCTCGTCGCGATGCTCCTCGCCGCGGGTGCGCTCGCGAGCATGAGCCTGACCCGGACCGGGGCGTGGTGGGCGCTGAACTTCAGCACCCTCGGCACCTCGGACGACGTCGCCGCGACCTGGTTCAACGCGGGTCTCGTGTTCTCCGGTGCGGGCATGGCCGTGATGGCCGGCCCCCTCTCCCGCGGACTCGCCCGACCCGAGCACCGTGCGCGCCGCGCCGCGCCGGCCGTGGTCCAGACGCTGATCGGGGTGATCGGCATCTCGCTTGCCGGGGTCGGCCTCGTGCCGATCGACGCCGACGAAGTCGTGCACAACGTGTTCGCGAGCGCCGCGGGCGCGGCGTTCTTCGTGCTGGCGGCGGGCACCCCGTGGATGGTCGAGCGGATGCCGCGGCGCCTCAGGGCGGCATCGTTCGCGTCGCTCGGGCTCGAGGCCGCGGCGTGGATCGCCTACGACCGACTCGGGTGGGCGTCGCTGACCGTGTTCGAGGTGGTCGCGTTCGCGCTCGTGTTCGTCTGGCTGATCACCCTCGTCGTCACGACGCACCCGGAGCGCGAACCGTCGCTCGGAGCCGCTGCCGAGGCGATCCGGGCAGGAGGGGTTGTGCTCGGCCCGGCGATCCGCGAGCGTGTCCGTACGGCGACGGTGCCCGTGATGCCGCTCGCGGGCGGTGCCCCGGGAATGGCGCCGCGGCTGGTGCGTTCCAGTTAGACACGGGTCTTCGGACCGGAAGGGGGTCGACGTGACCGACGACGAGGTCGAGATCGTGCGCGATGACGAGGCGCGACGCTACCGGTTGCTGCTCGGCGGCGCGGAGGCGGGTCGTGCGGAGTTCCGGTTGCGGGAGGGCAGCATCGTGTTCACCCACACGATCATCGATCCGGCGTTCGAGGGTCGGGGATTGGGCTCGCGGCTTGCGCGGTTCGTGATCGAGGACGCGATCTCCCGCGGCGAGCGCATCGTTCCGCGCTGTCCGTTCATCCGCGGGTGGCTGCTCAAGCACCCCGGCTACGAGGACGCGATCGAGTGGCCGGAGCGGCGTGCCGTGGGCGGGGCCTGACGTCCGAGGGGATCCTCCGGTTCGTGACCCCCGCTCGGGGGCGCTGCGACCGCCGCATGCGCGGCGATAGAATTCCTCAAAGCCCGAGTCGGGGCCCGACCCGACCATTCGCCGTGCAGCGGTGATCGCGACCTGATGTCCCAAGCGGTCGCTCGGGAGGTGGCTCGCCGAGCTCAGTTCGGGTCGCTCGGCGGGGAGGGCCTCCCCGTGAGGCCGCGGTGGGGCGGGAGGTAGGGTTCCCGTCCCACCGTCTTCATGTCAGTCGGCGTGTGCCTGCTGCGCTTCGCGCAACCGATCGCACAGGGCCGTGAGCTTGCGCAGTTCGTCGTCGTCGAGCGCGGTGCCGACGTGCTGCGTGATGCCCTGCATGTGGTGGATGGCCGCGCGCCGGAACTCCTGGTAGCCGGTCGAGGTGAGCTCGACGATCGTTCCGCGCCCGTCGAGCGGGTCGTCGACCTTCTCGACCCATCCTCGGCCGACGAGGCGGTCGACCAGCCGGCTGACGCTCGGCTGGGAGATGAGCACGTGCCGGTTGAGGTCCTTGAGCCGGAGGCGACGGGATGGCGCCCGGCTGATGTTGAAGAGCACGTCGTACTCGTTCAGCGACATGACCTCGGTCGGGAACTCGGCCGAGAGCTCCCGCATCACCGCGACCTGGGCGCGGAACAGCGCCTCCCACGCCGCCACGGCTATCGTGCGATCCGCCACGCGCGGGCTCCCTTCGTCGGAGCGGCGAGCGCGTCCCGCCGCGCATCCAGATTAGGCAACGCCGGGGCTCGGGTGCGGGTGAGGCGCGAACGAGTCGTCGGAACGGATCCGGCGGCGGAATCGGTTGAGGGCCGGTCGTAGAGGCTGACGACCGGCCCTCGCCCTTGCACCAAGAGTGTCCTGCAATCACATTCCGCACCGGCCGCCACAGCAAACAGCCGGTGCACGATCAATATATAACAGATCGGTAACGGAGCGCTAGGGGGATGTGCCCCGAATGCGGGGCGCGATCTCCAGATTCTGGCACACTCGCGCATCGAGCGTGCGGCGCCGCCCGAGCGAGTGTGGAGAATCCGCGGTCAGAAGACGTCGGGGCTCGGCGTGGAGGCCTGGCGGATCGACACGTCGGCGTGGCGGTCGAATCGGTAACCGACGCCGCGCACCGTGCGGACGATGTCCTGGTAGTGCGCGAGCTTCGAGCGGAGGCGCCTCACGTGCACGTCGATCGTGCGCTCGTTCGGGATGTCGTCATCGCCGGCCCACAGGCCGTCGATGAGTTCGTGGCGTTCGATCGTCCGGCCCTCGCGGAGGACCAGGAACTGCAGGAGCTCGAACTCCTTGTAGGTCAGGCCGGCGGGCTCGCCGTCGAGCAGCACCCGCTTGCGGGAGATGTCGATGATGACGCCGTCGGGGTGGCGGTCCGCGTCGGCGGCGAGTTCGCCCTCTTCCCGCTGCCTCGCGAGCGCGGAGGGGTCCTGGAGTGCGAGGCGGACCACGTCCACGTCGCGACCGCCGGCACCCTCGGGTGCCAGGGCGACGGCGGCGTAGGTCTCCGCGGAGGGGGACAGCTCGGAGGTCAGGGTGCGGAGCGCCTCGACGATGCGGTGGAGGTTGGTGCCGTCGGCCGCGGCCTTCGCCTCGTCGATTCCGACGTACAGCACGAAGCCTCGGGCCTCGGTGCCCTCGGGCACGGCACGCAGCCGAGGCGCTGACGGAGCGGGCACTGACGGAGAGGCAGCGGACGCCGACGGGGCGTGCGCGGGCGACGCCTGAGCGGGCCCGGCCGGGCGGACGGCGGCCGGGTGGGAGGTGCGGGCGGGAGCAAGAGCGATGGACATGGCGGATCCTCATGGTGACGATGCGTCGGCGGCCCCCTCGTCGGAGCCTTGAGCGATGGCCCGTTCGGGCCGGGGGAACCCGGTGCGACGTGCATCGGGTTCGACGGGAGCCGTACCGGTCGGGATCGGACCGGTCGCGGAACTCGGCGGGGGATCGCTGGTCAGCGGCACATTCGACAGCACATGCGCGCACGCCCCGGCATCATCGCGCCGGCAGTCCACTGAGCCTCGAGGGCGGTCAGGGGGCGTGCGGTGTCAGTCATGGGCGAAAGTCAAACCCAGGGCCCCGGATGTGTCAAACGGTGACCGCCCGATGACCGTGCGTGACGTCGAACGCGGTGCACCGGGCGCGCACCCGGCCGACGAGGTCCGGTGACAAGGGAGGCTGAGTCGCAAGATTCTTCGACCTGGAGCGAATCGATCGAATCTTCGCAAATCACCGCCGCGTCGGCGTGTCACACGGTGCAAGATCCTGCGAGGCCGGTCCGTGGGTACCACGGTTCCGCGTCGCCGATCGGCATGTGACGCGGCGAACGAGCCCGCCTCAGACCGTGCCGTACAACCGGTCGCCCGCGTCACCCAGCCCGGGAACGATGAATCCGTGCTCGTTCAGCCGCTCGTCGACCGCCCCCAGCACGACCGTCACGTTTCGCCCCTCCATCGCCGATTCGACCGCGCGAAGCCCCTCGGGCGCCGCGAGGATGCAGATCGCCGTGACATCCGTCGCGCCGCGCTTCAGGAGGAACTCGATCGCGGCCACGAGCGAGCCGCCCGTCGCGAGCATCGGGTCGAGCACGAAGCACTGCCGGCCCGACAGGTCGTCCGGAAGCCGCTCGGCGTACGTCGTCGGCTCCAGCGTCTCCTCGTTGCGGGCCATCCCGAGGAAGCCGACCTCGGCGGAGGGCAGCAGCTTGGTCATGCCCTCGAGCATTCCCAGCCCGGCGCGCAGGATCGGCACGATGAGCGGCTTGGGTTCGGCGATGCGAACCCCCGTCATGGGCGCGACCGGCGTGACGATGTCGACCGGCTCGACGCGGACGTCGCGCGTGCCCTCGTACGCCAGCAGCGTCATGAGCTCCTCGACCAGCGACCGGAAGACCGGTGACGGCGTGGACTCATCGCGCAGCACGGTGAGCTTGTGCGTGATCAGCGGGTGGTCGGCGACGTGGACTCGCATAGGCTCGAGTCTAGTTGCGGGGGTTCCGCCGATGAGAAGGGGCGAACGGATGCCGGTGCACCGCCCTGAGCACATCGAGTGGATGTCCCGCGCGCTCGCCGAGGCATCCGCTGCCCTCGCCACCGGCGACGTCCCCGTCGGCGCGGTCGTCGTGCGCGACGGCGAGATCGTCGCGACCGGGCGCAACGAACGCGAGCGCCTCGGCGACCCGACCGCGCACGCCGAGCTCCTCGCGATCCGCGAGGCGGCCCGCGCGATCGGGGACCGCCACCTGGTCGACTGCACCCTCGTGGTCACGCTCGAGCCGTGCGTGATGTGCGCGGGCGCGATCCTCGCCGCACGCGTGCCGACCGTCGTGTTCGGCGCCTGGGACGAGAAGGCCGGTGCCGCCGGGTCGGTCTACGACGTGCTGCGCGATCGGCGGCTGAACCACCGCGCCGAGGTCGTCGCCGGTGTCGAGGCGGATGCCGCGTCCCGCCTGCTGCTCGATTTCTTCGAGGATCCCGCGCGGCGACCGCGCCCGGCCTGACGCGGCGCCCGGGCGGGACGAGTCGGCCCGGGCGTCATCCGCTGCGGGCCCGGCGTCAGGCGATCGCGATCGACAGCCCGCCGACCACGGCGTACGCCGCCCCGGCGAGCAGGATGACCGCGAGCGCCCGCCACCCGGCACGGCCGCGCCCGGCGAGGAACCCGCCGAGGGCCCAGAGCGTGCAGAAGTACACGAGGCTGAACAGGTCGTCCTCCTGCGGGTCCTCGAACGTGCCGCCGCTCGCACGCCAGACCACGGTGGCAGCGAGGCCGACGAGCGCTGCGACGGTGATCACGCCGAGCATCAGCCGGAGGCTGCGCGCGGGGCGGTCGGCATCGGTCGAGCCTCCCCGGAGCACGTCGCGCCCCTCCGGGTGCAGCCAGACGAAGACGGCCGCGACGAGGCCGATCCACACGACCGAGAACACCAGGGTGGACAGCACGTCGTCGTGCCCCTGGATCAGGGCGGACAGCCACGAGAACCCGCCGGTCAGCGCAAGGGCCGATGCCAGCCACGCCGCCAGGCCCGATGAACCCCGGGGGCGCACGGCCAGCACGAGCGCTGCCGCGGCGACGGCGACGAAGATCGCGCCGGCCGCTCCGTCCGCCAGTCGGTGCAGCTCGGGCGTGCGCTCCCACCCGTGGTCGACGTCGTCCGGGAGCACGACCCAGGGTGCGAGCACCCCGCGCCAGGCGCCGAACCCGACGAGGTGGAGGAGCGCGATGAGGACCATCAGGATCCGGAAGACCACGAGACGGATGCCGCGACCGCGACCGCTCGGCTTCGTCTCGTGTTCGCGCACGGTCTCGGTCATGTCGATTCCCTTCGTCGGCGGCGCCTCGTGCGCCGGTCGTCGTCATGCTGGCGCGCCCGGCGCGCCCGAGCCCAGTGCTCCCGGGCCCGACCATGCCCGTCGCCGGGCGACCGTTCGGGCGGATCGCCCGCGAGCCCGGGACGCGCGTCTCTGGTGGTCGACGTCGTGGCCGGAGAAGATGAGTGCATGGCCAGGCGGAGGTGGGGGCTCGGGATCGCGACCGTCGTCGTGCTCGTGCTCACCGTCGTGGCCGTCGCCGGCGAGGTCACGGTGCTGGCGCGCGACGGCGCGGACGTCGTCGCCGGTGCGGCTGCCGTCGCGCTCGCGCTCGTGGGCGCGGCCTGGTTCGCGGTGGGTGCCTACCTGGTCGCGAAGCGGCCCGGGCACCCGCTCGGCTGGATCTTCGCCGGGGTCGGACTCGGCACGCAGGCGGGCGTCGCCGGCGAGATCGCAGGCCGGGCCGGGTGGTTGGAGTGGACCGGATCGCCCGTCGGCATCGTGGTCGACGGGCTGGGGGGACTCGGCATCTTCCTGCTCATCGGCCTCCTCCCGGTGCTGTACCCCACGGGAACCATCTCCGGTCGGGTGCCCGGGGCCGTGGCCTCGCTCACCGCGGTGGGCGCGCTGCTCGCCCAGCTGCAGGTGCTGCACGCGCGGGTCGACCCGCAGGTCACCTGGCCGTTCGGGCCTCCGCCGTCGGACGCGCAGCCCTGGTGGGCGTTGTGGCTGCCCTGGCTGCTCTTCGGCTCCGGCGTGCTCGGAGGCTGGGCGCTGTGCGTCGTCCGGCTCGCGCGGGCGCGGCACCCGCTCCGCCAGCAGTTGGCGTGGCTGCTCGTCGCGGTCGTGTCCGTCCTGGTCACCGCGGCGCTCGGCGACTCCGCGGTCGCGATGGCACTCCAGGCGTCGGCGCTGCTGCTCCTGCCCGTCGCGATCGCCGTCGGGATCGTCCGGTATCGGCTGCTGGACATCGAGACCGCCGTGCCGCGCGCGATCACCGCAGGGGTCATGACCGTCGCGATCGCGGGGGTGTACCTCGTCGCGACCGCGATCTCCGGCGTCGGGCTCACCGGTTCGACGTTGCCGTCCGTGATCGCGGCCGCGGTCGTCGCGGCAGTGCTGCTCCCGCTGCACTCGCGCGTGCGGCGCGCGGTCGACCTGTTCGTGTACGGCAAGCGGGCCGACCCGGTGCGTGCCGTGGCGGACCTCGGCGCCGCCGTCGCGTCGGGCGAGGGCGAGCTGCTGAGCGCGGTCGTCCGGGAAGTCGCCGCGACGTTCCGTGCAGAAGGGGCGCGCATCCGCGTCGGCGCGGGTGAGGTCGTCGCGTCGACCGGCGACATGGATGCCACGGCCGCCCTGGCGGTGGACCTCTCGATCGGTGGGGCCGTGATCGGCCGGCTCGAGCTCCTCGCCCCGGCGCGCGGCGGGAGCTACTCGCGCGCCGACACGGCCATGCTCGAGGCGATGGCGGGGACGGTGGCGCTCGGCGTCCGGGCCGCGGGCCTGGCGGACGAACTCGAGGGACAGCGCGACGCCGTGGTCGAGGCATCCGCCGTCGCCCGCGACCGGGTGCGCCGCGACCTGCACGACGGACTCGGCCCCTCGCTCACCGGCCTGAGGCTCGGGCTGCAGGCACTCGTCGACGCGCACGCGACGGGAGACGACGAGCGCGCCGTCGCGATCACCGCCGTGCTCCGCGACGAGTCGGAGCGCGCCGTCGCGGAGGTTCGGCGCGTCATCGACGACCTCCGGCCGGCCGACCTCGATGAGGGCGACCTCGCGTCCGCCCTGCGCCGTCGGTTCTCGCAGACGCACGGCGCCGCGCCGGTGACGGTCGATGCCGGGGAGCTGCCGTCGCTGCCGCCTCGAGTGGAGGACGGCATCTTCCGGGTCGTCGCCGAGGCCGTCGCGAACGCCCACAAGCATGCGGGAGCGGGAGCGGTCCTCGTGGAGATCGGGCAGGCGGATGGAGCGGTGACGGCGCGCGTGAGCGACGACGGAAGCGGAATGCCGGCCGGTCCGGCCGCCGGGGTGGGGCTCGCGTCGATGCGAGCCCGGGCGGACGAGCTCGGCGGGGCCCTCGACATCCGATCGTCCGCCGCCGGCACCGTGATCACCCTCACGCTGCCCCACCCCGTGGACGCGGGCCTGCCCGGAGCGAAGCGATGACCGTGCGGGTCGTGATCGCGGACGACCACCCCATGTACCGGTTCGGGCTGCGTGCGGCGCTGGAAGCGCTGGGCGACGTCGATGTCGTCGGCGAGGCGTCGGACGGTGCCGAGCTGGTCGGGCTCGTCGCCGACCGCGCACCCGACGTCGCGTTGACCGACCTCGCCATGCCGGGAACCGACGGCGTCTCGGCGGTCGCCGAGATCAGCGCCCGGTTCCCCGGAACGCGCACCCTCGTGCTGACCATGGACGCCGGAGACGACGCCATCCTGGCCGCGCTCCGCGCGGGCGCGAGCGGCTACCTTCTCAAGGACGCCGAACGGGACGAGATCGCGAGGGCGATCCGCGTCGTCGCGACGGGGGGCACCGTGTTCTCCGGCGAGGTCGGCGCGAGACTGGTGCAGCATGCATCCGCTCCGAACCGAGAGCGCACCCGCCCGTTCCCCGAACTCACCGAACGCGAGACCGAGATCCTCGCCCACATCGCGGCGGGTCGGTCCAACCGCGACATCGCCGTCTCGCTCTTCCTCGCGGAGAAGACGGTGCGCAACAACGTGGCGATGATCCTCGCGAAGCTGCACCTGCGCGACCGTGCGGCGGCGGTGGCCGCCGCGCGCGACCACGGGCTGGGCGCCGGCCGCTGACCGAACGGCGCGGGGCCTCCGCCTCAGCCCCAGTGCGCGTTCGTGCCCGGGCTCAGCCGGCCCGGGGCAGCGTCCGCCGCGTCGCGAGCCCATCCACGAAGTCGCCCAGGATCGCCGCGGACGCCGCAGCAGCTCCCGGCCCGCACGAGGCCTGCAGCTCGCGCATGCCCTCGACCGAGAGGCCGTGCTCGGGCAGCTCGTCACGCCAGGCCGCGAGCCAGTCCTCGTGGATCTCGTGCGTGACCTCGGGATGGAACTGGACCGCGAGCAGCCAGTCGCCGCGCCGGAACGCCTGGTTGGCGTACTGCGGCGACCCGGCGAGGCGCTCGACGCCGTCGGGCAGGTCGAACGTGTCGCCGTGCCACTGCACGAAGCGCGCGCCCGCCGCGTGGCGGACGGGGGAGTCCTCGCCGGCCTCGGTGAGTTCGACGCCGAGCCAGCCGACCTCCTTGCGCGGCCCGCGGTACACGTCGGCGCCGAGGGCGGCAGCCAGCAGCTGGGCGCCCAGGCACACGCCGAACACGGGAGCCTCGGCCGCGATGCGGGCGCGGAGCAGGTCGAGCTCCGCCGCGAGGTAGGGGTACTCGTCGGCCTCGTACACGCCCTCGTCGCCGCCGAGCACGACGACGAGGTCGGCGGTCAGGGGGTCGATCGCGGTCACGTCGCCCGTCGGGGCGTCGAACACGCGCACCTCGTAGCCGTGCGCCTCGAGCGTCGGGCCGAGGTTGCCCAGGCCGATCGCGGAGTCGTGGCGGAGCACCAGGGCGACGGGAGTGCCGGCCGTGCCGGCGGCATCCGTCATTCGAGCCCCTTGATGACGATCGCGTCGGTCGGCGGCGCGGCCAGGTTCGGATCGACGTACACGTCGGGTTCGATGTAGATCACGCGGGCCGCGGGCACCGCATCTCGGATGCGCCGCTCGATGACGTTCGTGGCGGTCGAGACCTCGAGCAGCCGCTGGTCGGCATGGAACCCGACCTTCGCGGCGACGAGCAGCTCGTCGGGACCGAGGTAGAGGGTCTTCATGTGGATGATGCGCTCGGCCTCCGGGCCGGCGAGGATCGCGGACTCGATGCTCGCCGCATCGCTCTCGTTCGCGCCCTCGCCCACGAGCAGGCTCTTCGTCTCGACGCCCAGGATGATCGCGACCACGATCAGGAGCGTGCCGATCATGAGCGTGCCGACCGCATCCCACAGCGGATCGCCGGTCAGCACCGTGAGGCCCACGCCGAAGAGGGCGAACACGAGGCCGGTGAGCGCGGCGACGTCCTCGAGCAGCACGACGGGCAGTTCGGGCGCCTTGGCGCGCCGGACGAACTGCACCCAGCTCTGCCTGCCGCGCACCTTGTTCGACTCGACGACCGCGGTGCGCAGCGAGAACGACTCGAGCAGGATCGCGATCAGGAGGACCAGGATGGGCAGCCACGCGTTCGTGAGCTCGTGCGGGTGGGTCAGCTTGTCGATGCCCTCGTAGATCGAGAACATGCCGCCGACCGAGAACAGGATGATCGACACGACGAACGCGTACACGTACCGCTCGCGGCCGTAGCCGAACGGATGCTCGCGGTCGGCGGCCTTCTTCGCCTGGCGCCCGCCGACGAAGAGCAGCAGCTGGTTGCCGGCATCCGCGACCGAGTGGATGGCCTCCGCGAGCATCGACGCCGAACCCGAGAAGAACCACGCGATGAACTTGGTGATCGCGATGCCCGTGTTCGCGAGGAATGCCGCCAGGATCGCCTTCGTGCCGCCGGATGCGCTCATGCGCCAATCCTAGGATGGCTGCCATGACCACCACCCCGACCGTCGAACTGCCCGCGATCGCCTTCCTCGGGGCCGGGTCGATGGCCCGCGCCATCCTCGCCGGGCTGCTCGCTCCGCACGTCGCGGTCGAGGGCGGCATCCGCGCCACCAACCGCAGCGCCGAGCGCGCGGCCGAGTTCGACGACGAGCCGCGGGTGCGCGCGTTCGCGACCGAGACGGATGCCGCGGCCAACCGCACCGCGGTCGACGGCGCGAAGCTCGTGGTCGTCGCCGTGAAGCCCGCGATGGTGCCGGGCCTGCTCGACGAGATCGCGGACGCCCTCGAACCGGGCGCGGTCGTCGTGAGCGTCGCGGCGGGCGTCACGGTCGCGACGTTCGAGGCGCACCTGCCCGAGCAGGTCTCGGTCGTGCGGACGATGCCGAACACGCCCGCCGTCGTCGGCCGCGCCGTCACCGGCGTCTCCGCGGGCACGCGTTCCAGCGAGGCCGACCTCGCGCTCGTCGTGTCGCTCTTCGAGACGGTCGGCGAGGTGCTCGTGGTCCCCGAGTCGCAGCTCGATGCGCTCTCGACGATCTCGGGGTCCGGGCCGGCGTACGTGTTCCTGCTCATCGAGGAGCTGACGAAGGCGGCAGTCGCGAAGGGGTTCACGACCGAGCAGGCGCGAACCATGGTCGAGGGCACCTTCCGGGGTGCGAGCGAGCTGCTCGCGGTATCCGACGACGACCCTGCCGAGCTGCGCCGTCGGGTGACGAGCCCGAAGGGCACCACCGAACGTGCGGTCGCGGTCCTGCAGGACGCCGGACTCGCCGACCTGTTCGCGCGGGCGACGGATGCCGCGCTCGCCCGCGCGCGAGAGCTGGCGGCCGGGGCGTGAGCATCGCGCCGCTCGCACCGCGCGCGCCGCTCGACCTCGACGGCGACCCCCGGTTCGGCTGGCGCGGCGTGATGCTCGACGTCGCACGCCGGTTCCGCCCGCTGCCCGAACTGCGGCGATTCATCGACCTGCTCGCCGCGCACGGGCTCAACGTGCTGCAGCTGCACCTCACCGACGACCAGGGCTGGCGGTTCGAGGTGCGCGCCTACCCGCGCCTGGCCGAGGTCGGCGGCCGCAGGTCGGCGTCGCAGGTCGGCCACGGGCCGTCGGCGACGCTCGACGGCGTGCCGCACCAGGGGGCGTACTCGCAGGCCGAACTGCGCGAGCTCGTCGCGTACGCGGCGGCACGCGGCATCCGCCTGGTGCCCGAGATCGACGTGCCGGGCCACGCGCAGTCCATCCTCGCCGCCCACCCCGAGTTCGGGGTCGGCGGGGTCGAGGCGGTGCGCGCGCGCGTCGCCGAGCCGTGGACGCGCTTCGGCATCAGCGACGAGGTGCTGAACGTCGAGGAGTCGACGGTCGCGTTCGTGTGCACCGTGTTCGACGAACTGTGCGACGTGTTCGACTCCGACGTCGTCGGGATCGGCGGCGACGAGGCGCAGAAGCGGCGCTGGCGCGACGACCCGCGCACCCAGGAGCTCATGGCCGAGCGCGGCCTCGCCGACGAGGACGAGCTGCAGGCGTGGTTCCTCGGGCGGGTGGCCGCCCACCTCGCCGGGCGCGGACGTCGCGTCATCGGGTGGGACGAGATGCTCGAGGGAGCGGATGCCGCGGCGGCGGTGCCGCCGCTGCCCTCGGACGCCGTCGTCGCGTCATGGCGCGGACCGGTCGGTGCCGAGCTCGGCGCGCGCCTCGGGCACGACGTCGTGCTCTGCCCCGACCTGTGGACCTACTTCGACTACCGGCAGTCGGATGCCGCGGAGGAACCGATCCCGGTCGGCACCGTGCTCTCGCTCGAGGACGTCGCGGCGTTCGACCCCGTGCCCGACTCGGCGCCGGACGGGTTCGCCGAGCGCGTCGCGGGCGTGCAGGCCAACGTCTGGACCGAGCACCTCGACACCCGCGATCGCCTCGACTACGCGGTCTTCCCTCGCCTCGGCGCGTTCGCCGAGGTCGCCTGGAACGGCGGCCCGCTCGACTGGGGCTCGTTCGCGACGCGACTGCCCGCGTACCTCTCCTGGCTGGCCGAGCAGGGCGTCGACTACCGCCCGCTCGAGGGCCCTCGACCCGACCAGCAGCGGCCGGGCGTGCCGGGGGTGCCGCGCTCGCGCGAGGAGCGCCTCGCCGAACTCGCTCGGCTCACGGCCTCCCTCGCACGCTGACGCTCGCGGCCGTCACGCACCGGAACGACGACGGCGCTGCCTCAGCCGCGCCGCTCGAGCAGCGTCATGACCTCGAAGTGCGGCGTCTGCGGGAACATGTCGAACACGCGCGCCCGAACGGGCCGGTACGAGGGCATCGCGGCGAGGTCCTTCGCGAGCGAGACGGCGTTGCAGCTCGAGTAGAGCACGTGGCGGATGCCGGATGCCTCGAGCCATCCGCTCAGCTCGGCGCCGATGCCGCGACGCGGCGGGTTCACGACCACGAGGTCGGGCGCCTCGTCGGCCGGGGCGTCGAGCGCGAAGCGCGTGGCATCCCCGGATTCGAACCGCACCCGGTGGAGCGCGGCATCCGTTCGGCTGAGCTCCGCGCTCGCGACGGCCTCGACGCTCGTCTCGATGCCGGTGACGGCGGGGCCCTCGTCGGGGTCGCCGCCCGCGAGGTGCAGCGCGAAGCCGCCGACGCCCGAGTAGAGGTCCCATGCCGAGGCGGGTGCGAGGTCGGTGATCCAGTCGCGCGCCTCGGCGTAGAGGGCCGCCGCGATGGTCGTGTTCGTCTGGAAGAAGCTCTGCGGGCGCAGGTGCATCGTCACGTCGTTCAGGCGCATCGCGAGCGTCTGCTGTTCGGTGAGCACGATCTCGTGCTCGCCCTCGAGTACGGCCTTGTGCTCGGGCAGCACGTTCACGCTCACCACCCGCGCGTTCGGCAGGTCGGCGAGCAGCGTCGGCAGGTGCTTGCGGATGCGCGCCACCGGCTCGGTCGAGCGCAGCACGAAGCGGATCATGAGCTCGCCGTCGGGCGACTCGGTGACGATGAGGTGCTTCAGCTCGCCCGTGCGGCGCGGCACGTCGTAGGGCGTGATGCGCGACAGCGTGATGAACCGGGCGATCGGCCCGAATGCGGCGCGGTGACCGGGGGAGCAGATGCCGCAGGCCTGGAGGTCGACGCCGTGGCCGTCGGCGTCGAGGATGCCGATCGTGGGCGCGTCGACCGTGCCGCCGACGACCATCTTCGCCTTGTTGCGGTAGTCGCGCTCGCCCGAGGCGACGGGCGGCGCCCACTCGGCCACATCGAACGGCGCCAGCAGGTCCTCGGCGCGCGCCTGCTTCTCCGCGAGCTGCGCAGGGTACGGCCGACCCATGAGCGTGCACGACCGGCAGCGCCCCGCGTCGAAGTAGGCGCAGTCCACGTCATCAAGCGTAGGCGGCCGACGCGAGCCGGATCGTGTCGCGTGCACGGCGACCGCCCCGGGCGCAGGTACGCTCACGATGAAATCAGGAGTCGCCCATGGAACCGCTCGACGTCATCGCGCTGGCCGGCGAGGTGGTCGCGTGGATCGCGCTCACCTCCGGGCTCGCGCTGCTGCTCGCGTTCGCCTTCGCACGGATGGCCGACGGGACGTGGGATCCGACCGAGGTCGCGATCCTCCAGCGCCCCGACGGAGACCTCGTCCGCTGGTTCGCCGGCGGCGAGTTCCATGAGCGCCCCCTCGAGGCCCACGAGCACGCGCGCCACGGCGACGAGGGCGAACTCGTCGGCTGGGTCCGGCGACGCACCCCCGAACGACTGCGATTCGAGGCGTCGTCGCACGTGCCGCGCGTGCTCGGAACGCTCGCCGTGATCCTGCTCGTCGTGGGCGTCGCCGCGACGGTCGCGTCGACCGTCGCCGGCGCGGTCGCCTGAGCCCGGCGGACGGATCCGTCGGTGCGGCATCCGCCCCGCGGCATCCGCCCCGCCCGCCCTATTCGAGCGCCGCGAACTTCTCGATGTCGCCCTCGGTGCCCGAGACGATGATGAGGTCGTGCGTGGTCACGACCGTGTGCTCGGTCGCGTACGTGAACGGCTTGCCGGGGCTCTTGACCCCCACCACGGTGACGCGGTGGCGTGAGCGCACGCCCGACTCCGTGAGCGTCTTGCCCCGGATCGGCTTCGGCGGGTACATCTTCACGAGCGCGAAGTCGTCGTCGAACTCGATGAAGTCGAGCATGCGGCCCGACACGAGGTGCGCCGTCCGCTCGCCCGCCTCGCGCTCGGGGTAGATGACGTGGTTCGCGCCGATGCGCTCGAGGATCTTGCCGTGCGAGCTCGAGATCGCCTTCGCCCAGATCTGCGGGATCTTCAGGTCGACGAGGTTCGCGGTGATGAGCACCGATGCCTCGACCGACGATCCCACCGCGCACACCGCGATCGAGAACTCCTGCGCGCCGATCTGCTTCAACGCGTCGAGCGACTTCGCGTCGGCGACGACCGCGTGCGTGACGCGCTCCGCCCACTTCTGCACCAGGTTCTCGTCCTCGTCGACCGCGAGGACCTCGCGGCCGAGCCGGTCGAGCTGGCCGGCCGTGGCGGCGCCGAACCGCCCCAGGCCGATGACGAGCACCGGCGCGTCGTGCTTGATGCGATCAACCAACGATGGGCCTCTCTTCCGGTCGTTTGAACAGCTGGCGCTTCTGGGTCGCGGCGAACGCCGCAGCGAGGGTGACCGTGCCGACACGCCCCATGAACATCGTCAGCGCCATCACGTACTTGCCCTCGGGCGGCAACGACTCGGTGAGCCCGGTCGAGAGGCCGCACGTGGCGAACGCCGAGATCACGTCGAACAGCACGAAGTCGAGCGGAGACTTCGTGATCTGGGTGATGATCACCGTCGAGACCGCCACGATCGTGGCGCCCCACAGCACGACGCTGACCGCCAGGCGCAGCATGTCGCGCGGGATGCGGCGGCCGAACGCCTCCATCGCCGGCTTGCCGCGCGCCTCCGCGTAGGCGGCGAGGAACAGCACGGCGAGCGTGGTCACCTTGATCCCGCCCGCGGTGGACGCGGACCCGCCGCCGACGAACATGAGCATGTCGGTCACGAGCAGGCTCGAACCGTACATGTCGGCCATGTCGATGGTCGCGAAACCGCCCGACCTGGTCATGGTCGACATGAAGAACGCCTCGTAGAG
This sequence comes from Agromyces marinus, assembly GCF_021442325.1. Lineage (NCBI taxonomy): Bacteria > Bacillati > Actinomycetota > Actinomycetes > Micrococcales > Microbacteriaceae > Agromyces > Agromyces marinus. The sequence continues at coordinate 325,377 of NZ_CP087879.1, forward strand.
GGTCTTGCCGAATCCGAACGAACCGTACGTCCTGGGATTGTCGTACTCGAGCACGAGGAAGGTGATGGCGCCGGCGAACCACAGCGCGACGGTCGTCGTGATCGTGAGCTTCACGTGCACGCTCCAGCGCCGCGGCGAGCTCCAGGTGCGCAGGAGCGCGAAGATCACGGGGAAGCCGAGGCTGCCGAGGAACACCGCGATCATCATGAGCGACTGGAACCAGTAGTCGTCGAAGAACTCGACCGGCCCCTCGGGGTTCGGATTGAACCCGGTGTTGGTGAACGCGCTCACCGCGTAGTACGCCGAGTACCACAGGCTCGTGCCGAAGTCGTATCCCTTCGCGAGCACGCTCGGGATCATCCCGACCATGATCACGGCCTCGATCGCGAGCGTGCTCACCGCGACGGTCGCAAGGAGCCCGCCGACCTCGCCGAGCCGGATCGCCTGACGCTCCGACACCGGGCCGGCGTGCGCCCGAGACGGGTTGGTGTCGCTCGCGGCGATGAGCTTGGCCCGAAGGCCGAGCCGCCGCGAGATCACGAAGCCGAGGATCGAGGCGAGCGTGAGCACGCCCATGCCGCCGATGTTCATGCCGATGAAGATGACCGCATTGCCGAACGGCGACCAGTGGGTGGCCATGTCGACCGTGGTCAGCCCGGTGACGCAGATCGTCGAGACGGCCGTGAAGAACGCGTCGTACAGCGGCGTGCCCCCGGTGCCGGTGCCGGCGCGCGCGAGCGGAAGCGAGAGCAGCGCGGTCGTGAGCAGGACCAGCGTCGCGAACACGAGGATCGCGAATCGCGACGGCGAGCTGCGGATGATCCCGCCGCCGAAGGCGCGGACGCGCATGAGCCACGAGCGCCGGGCGGGACCCCGACGACCCACGGCTTGCGCGGCCATCAGCCCTCCATCCGCTCGACGCGTGAGTCATGGTACTCCCCGCCCCCGTCGCGGACTGACTACCCTTGCACCATGGCGGACATCTTCGACGTGGTGGCGGACCCGACCCGGCGCGACATCCTCGCGGTCCTGCTCGATCGCGAGACCACGAAGCCGGAGTCCGGTGGCGAGATCAGCGTGGGCGAGATCGTCACCGCGCTCGGCGTGAGCCAGCCGACCGTGTCCAAGCACCTGAAGGTCCTGCGCGAGGCCGGCCTGGTCGCGGTCCGCGAGGAGGGCCAGCACCGCTACTACCGGCTCGACCGGGCTCCGCTCGAACTGCTCGAGGACTGGTTGATCCCGTTCGTGACGACGGATGCCGCGGCCGACGCGGCCACGCTCGCCGGCGCCGACGCGGAGGACCTCGAGATCCCGCTCAACGACGACCAGCGGGCATTCGCCTCCGCCCTCGGCAAGGCGTTCGCCGAGACCGCGCACCAGGTGTCGGCCGTGGTCGCGCCGAAGCGCCGCCGGTAGCGCCGGCACGGGCGCTCGCCGCGCACGCGGCCGTCGCTAGCGCTTGCGTTCGCGCGGGGCGCCGAGGCGCTTGACCATCTCGAGCTCCAGCCCGCCCGGCTCCAGTTCGTACGGACGGCTGCTGCCGCTCAGCACGAAGCCGTGACGCTCGTAGAAGCGACGGGCGCGCGGGTTGTCCTCGTGAACCTCGAGACGCAGCGTGTCGGAACGCAGTGCCGCCCACCGCTCGATCTCGGCCAGCAGGGCGGCCGTGACGCCGACGGCCTCGCCGCGACGGTCGGGCGAGACGTAGACGCCGACGAGGAGCGGGCCCGTCGCGGCATCCGGCACGTAGCAGCCCATGGTGCCGACCCAGCGCTCGCGCTCGATCGCGACGATCACGGTCTGCTCGTTCGATTCGCCGCGCTTCGCGCGCGTGCGCCACTCGGCCTCGTCGTACGTCGCCGCGCGTTCGAGCGTGTCGCCGAAGGCGATGGGCGTGTCGCGCAGCATCTCGAGTCGCAGGTCGCGGACCTCGCGCCAGTCGTCCTCGCGCGTCGTGCGGATGACGAGCGCGGATCGATCCCGGAGCGGCATCCTTCGAAGCTAGCGGATGCCGCGCCGCGCGACCCCGCCGCGCCCGCGCCCTGCGCGCCGCGCTGCGCCCGCGCCCGTGCCGCGCTCCCGCGCAGCGGCCCCGCGCTCGCCGTGCCGCGCTCGCCGTGCCGCGCTCGACCCCAGCCCGCCGCGCCCAGCGTCGTGTGCGCCACTTGCTCGGCTGTGCACCCGTTCTCCTGGTGCGGCACTGAGCAAGTGGCGCAGTCCGCCGTGCAGCGCTCCCGCGCAGCGCTCCCGCGCAGCGCTCCCGCGCAGCGCTCCCGCGCTCGTCGTGCCGCGCTCGACCCCAGCCCGCCGCGCCCAGCGTCGTGTGCGCCACTTGCGCGGCTGTGCACCCGTTCTCCTGGTGCAGCACCGAGCAAGTGGCGCAATCCGCCGAGCAAGTGGCGCAATCCGCCGAGCAAGTGGCGCAGTCCACCGCGCAAGTGGCGCAATCCGCCGAGCAAGTGGCGCGGGCCGCCGTGCGAGTGGCGCAGTCCACCGTGTGAACCGAGGCGTCGCGTGAACCGAGGCACCGCGTGAACCGAGGCATCGGCGCACCGGCGCGCGGCGGCCCCGCGCCCGGGCCCGACGCGGCCGTTCAGGCGAGTGGGTTAGACTACCGCGGGGCGTTTCCGCTCCACGGCTGCGGCTCGCGTGGCCGCCCCTGATCTTTGTGAGGTTTTCGTGGGTTCCGTCATCAAGAAGCGTCGCAAGCGCATGGCGAAGAAGAAGCACCGCAAGCTGCTTCGCAAGACGCGCCACCAGCGTCGCAACAAGAAGTAGGTCGTTCCGACCACGGCCACGGCGCCGCCCCGTTCGGGGTCGGCGCCGTTCGTCGTCCCGTGGCGGCCCCGGCTGGGATCGTTGGGGCGCAGCGACGTAGTCTGGCGGGGTGACCCCCAGCCCCGACATCCGCCTCACGCTCATCGGCAAGCCCGGATGCCACCTCTGCGACGATGCACGCGAGGTGGTCGGGTGCGTGCGCGAAGAGCTCGCAGCCACCCCCGGCGCTCCCGCGACCACGTTGGAAGAGCTCTCGATCCTCGATGACGACGCGCTCCGCGAGCGCTACGCCGAGGAGATCCCGGTGCTGCTCGTCGACGACGAGGTGCACGGGTACTGGCGCATCGATCCCGTGCGCCTGAAGACCGCGCTGCTCGCGCGCGGCTGAGACGGCTCAAACCGGAGGCTCAGGCCGGAGGTTCAGGGGCCGGGGCGGCATCCGCTCGCACCCGATCCTCGGCCTCGCGGCGGGCGAACCAGGCCGCGATCGGCACGTCCGTCGACGAGTGCGCGATGATCGACAGCGCGATCGCGACGACGATCACGTGGAACAGGTACGCGGCTTCCGGGGTGCCGCTCTGCAGCACGAGCAGGCCGTACAGCACCGAGGCGAAGCCCTTCGGGCCGAACCACGCCGCGGTCGCGCGCTCCTCCCACGGCAGGCCGCTGCCGATGAGGGAGATCTGCACGGCCACGGGCCGGGCGAAGACCATGAGCAGGACGGCGAAGAGGTACGCGGTCCACGGAACCGACAGCAGCAGTTCGGGCGAGATGAGCGCGCCGAACATCAGGATCGCGAAGAGCTTCACGAGTTCCGAGAGCTGCCCACCGAAGTCGCGGAACGCGACGCGCATCTCGGGAGCCGCGCTCGCGATCGTGATGCCCGCCGCGTATGCCGCGAGGTAGAGGTTCGCGTGGGTGACCGTGCAGATGCCGAGCACGATGAGCCCGACCGCCACGGGCGTGAGGGAGGCGTACAGGGGCGTCAGTGCGAAGATCCTGCGGCGGACGAGCCACGACGTGACGAGCGGCACGGCGACGCCGACGAGGATGCCGAGGACGAGTTCCTCGACGAGCACGATCGCCTCGACATCGGGTCCGCCCGCCGTCGCGATGAGGATGAGCACGACCGGGAGTGCGAGCCCGTCGTTGAGGCCGGACTCCACGCCGAGCAGGTGCCGCACCCGGTGCGGGATCTCACCCCGGCCGATGATGGCCGAGGCGAACACGGGGTCCGTCGGGGCGAGCACGGCGGCGACGAGGGCCGCCTCGAGCAGGGTGAAGCCGAGCAGCCACATGCCGAGGGCGGTGGTGATGACGAACGTGATCGGCATCCCGAGCAGCAGGGCGCGGCCCGGCAGCTTCCAGGCGGACCGCAGCTGCCGGAACCCGATCTCCTGCCCGTCGGTGAACAGCACGATGAACAGCGCGAGCGATGAGACCGTCGTGACGGTCGGGTCGGTCGCCTCGAGGTCGATGACGCCGAGCAGGCCCTCGCCGAGGACGAAGCCGGCGACGAGGAAGAGCACGGTCGTGGACAGCACCGTGCGGTGCGCGATCCCCGATATGAGGATCGCGGCCATCAGCGTCAGCGCGAACGACAGCAGCAGGGCATCCACACCCCGAGTCTGCCGAACGGATGCCGCGGACCGCTACGGCTGCAGGCGCGTCGGGCCGCGGAAGAGGTAGGTCGTCTCGCGGATCGAGTGCTCGTCGAGCATGAGCATCATGAGGCGCGCGAGTCCCATGCCGAAGCCGCCGTGCGGCGGCACGCCGTACCGGAAGAAGTCGAGGTAGAACCCGAGCTCCTCCGGGTCGAGGCCCTTCTCCTTCGCCTGCTCGACGAGCACGTCGATGCGGTGCTCGCGCTGCGCGCCCGTCGAGATCTCGACGCCGTTGTAGATGAGGTCGTACGAGTTCGTGACGCCCGGGTCGCCCTCGCGGCGCATGTGGTAGAAGGGCCGGATGCTCGAGGCGTAGTCGGTGAGGAACACGAAGTCGTGGCCGTAGGTCTCCTTGACGTACGCCGAGATCTGGCGTTCGCCCTCCGGGTCCATGTCGGCGTCGGCGCGGGGCACGACGTAGCCGCGCGACGCGACGATCTCCTTCGCCTCGGCGAGCGGGATGCGCGGGAACGGCGTGGTCGGCACGGCGACCTCGACGCCGAAGAGCTCGCGGATCTCGTCGCCGTGCTTGGCGACGACGGCCGTGAAGCCCGCGACGAGGAGCTCCTCGTGCATCGCCATGACGTCCTCGTGCGAGTCGACCCAGCTCATCTCGGCGTCGATCGAGGTGAACTCGGTCGCGTGACGCGACGTGAACGAGGGGTCGGCGCGGAAGGCCGGGCCGACCTCGAAGACGCGGCCGAGGCCCGCGGGCTGCGCCATCTGCTTGAAGAACTGCGGGCTCTGCGCGAGGTAGGCCTTGCCCTCGAAGTAGCCGAGCTCGAACAGCTCGGCGCGCGACTCGGATGCCGAGGCCATGAGCTTCGGGGTCTGGATCTCGACCCAGTCGCGCTCGACCCAGTAGCTGCGGAGGGCGTGCAGGAACGTGGTCTGCACGCGGAAGATGAGGTTCTGCTTGGGGTGGCGCAGGTCGAGGAAGCGCCAGTCCATGCGCTTGTCGAGGCTGGAGTCGGCCGCGATCGGCGTCTCCTCTGCCTCGGAGACGATCTCGAGCGAGCCGATCTTGACCTCGAGCCCGCCGAGCTTGACGCGCTCGTCGTGCTTGAGGTCGCCGGTGACGGTGATGAACGTGCCGTGCCCGAGCGCGGAGATCTGCTCGGTGAGGGCCAGGCGAGCGGATGCCGCGGCATCCGCCCCGTCTTCGACCTCGCGCGTCGCGGGGTTGACGAGCTGGACCGCCCCGGACTCGTCGCGCAGGATGATGAACTGCACCTTCTTCTGATCACGGACCGTCTCGACCCAGCCGGCGACGGTGACCGGCCCGTCGGGGAGGGCGGCGAGCTGCTTGATCGGGGTGCGCGTGTTCACGACGGACCATCCTACCCGCGGCCTCTCGGGCGCTCGGCGGATTCGGAGGGAACCGGTTCGTAGACTGGGGGCGTGCCTGCCGAGCAGATCCATCTCGTGCGCCACGGCGAGGTGTTCAACCCCCAGGGCGTGCTCTACGGCCGACTTCCCGGATTCGGGCTGAGCGATCTCGGCCGATCCATGGCGGAAGCGGCCGCACGCGACCTCGTCGCGCGCAAGCGACCCGTGGCGCGCCTGATCGCGTCGCCGCTGCAGCGTACGCAGCAGTCGGCCGAGCCGATCGCGGCCGCGTTCGGCCTGGAGCCCGACCTCGACGAGCGCGTCATCGAGCCGACGAACCGGTTCGAGGGCAAGCGGATGTCCGGGGCCCAGGGTGCGCTGCGCGACCCCCGCAACTGGCTGCTGCTGGTCAACCCGTGGGAGCCGAGCTGGGGCGAGCCGTTCCGGTCGATCGCCGACCGCATGCTCGATGCGATGACGGATGCCGCGGGGTCGGTCGATTCCGGAGACGTCGTGGTCGTCAGCCATCAGTTGCCGATCTGGATGACGCACCGCCGGGTCGCCGGCCGCGCGCTCGCGCACGACCCGCGCCGCCGCCGGTGCACGCTGTCGAGCATCACGACGTTCGAGCGCCGCGGCGACCGCTTCGTCGAGGTGTCGTACCGCGAGCCGGCCGCCGGGTTGCAGTCGCTGGCCACCGACGTGGGGGCGGTGTGATGCGCGCGACCCGGACGCGCCGCGTCGTCGGCGCCGCCGCGCTCGCCGCGGCATCCGCTCTGGTCCTGGCGGGGTGCAGCAGCGACCCGCTCGCCGAGCAGTACCGCGAGGGCAGCGGCAAGGGCTACATCGCGGGCGACGGCACGATCTCGGAGTACCCGGTCGACGAGCGCGGCGAGCCGATCGAGTTCGAGGGCGAGACCATCGAGGGCGAGGCGCTCGGGTCCGACGACCTCGCGGGCGAGGTCGTGGTCGTCAACTTCTGGTACGCCGGCTGCGCGCCGTGCCGCGCCGAGGCGCCCATGCTGCAGGAGGTCTTCGAGGAGTTCGACGGCGAGGGCGCGAGCTTCGTCGGCGTGAACGTGCGCGACCAGGCCGCGACCGCGGCATCCTTCGAGGAGAACTTCGGCATCACCTACCCGTCGATCATCGACTCGATCGACGGGCTCGTGCAGTACGCCTTCGCGGGCGACGTCCCGCCCGCGGCCGTGCCGACGACGCTCGTGCTCGATGCCGAGGGCCGCGTCGCGGCCCGCATCCTCGGGCAGTTGAAGGATGCGTCGATCCTGTCGACGATCGTCGGCGACCTGGTCGACGAAGCGGCAGCGTAGGCGGCGCGGCGGCCATGGACCTCGGGGAGATCGTCTTCAGCGGGCAGCTGCTCGCCGCGCTGCCGATCGCGCTCGCTGCAGGCCTGGTGTCGTTCCTGTCGCCCTGCGTGCTGCCGCTCGTGCCGGGCTACCTCGGGTACCTCGGCGGGTTCGCCGAGGCGAGCGCCGAGGCGTCCGAGGCGCGTCGTGCGCGTCGCCGGCTGCTGCTCGGCGTGCTGCTCTTCATCGCGGGGTTCACGCTCGTGTTCCTCGTCTTCACGACGACGTTCGGCGTGCTGGGCGCGTGGCTCGCGCGCTGGTCCGACCTCATCATCCGGGTGCTCGGCGTGGTGCTCATCGGCATGGGGCTGGTCTTCATCGGGCAGTTCACGTTCCTGCAGCGCACGATCAAGCCGTCGTGGCGGCCGGCGACCGGGCTGGCCGGCGCGCCGCTGCTCGGCGTCGTGTTCGGACTCGGGTGGACGCCGTGCATCGGCCCGACCCTCGCGGTCGTGCTCGCGCTGAGCGCGGATTCGGCTTCGGCGGGGCGGGGCGCGCTGCTCGGCCTGGCGTACTGCGTCGGCCTCGGCATCCCGTTCGTGCTCGTGGCACTCGGCTTCGGCTGGGCGGCGAACGCGCTCGCGTTCGTGCGCCGGCACATCCGCGCCGTCAACCTGATCGGCGGCGCGTTGCTCATCCTCATCGGCCTGCTCATGGTGTCGGGCGTGTGGACCATCTGGATGTACGACCTGCAGGCGGTGATCGGTGGATTCGTCCCAGCAATCTGAGACCGGGCGAGCGGATGCCGCGGCCGAGCGCGACACGGGCGTCGACCCGCTGCGCCCGTCGGACTACGACGACGGCTCGGGGGCGCCGGATGCCGATGGCGTCGCGGGTTCGCGGCCCGGTTCCGGGCCCGATGCCGCCGTGGTGTCGCCGAAGCTCGGCGTCGTCGGCTGGCTGCGGTTCGCGTGGCGGCAGCTCACGAGCATGCGCACCGCTCTGCTGCTCCTGCTGCTGCTCGCGATCGCCGCGGTCCCGGGGTCGCTCGTCCCGCAGCGCTCGAGCGACCCGAACGGCGTGGTGCAGTACTTCGCCGACAACCCGGACCTCGCGGCGGTCCTCGAGTGGTTCCAGATGTTCGACGTGTACACGTCGGTGTGGTTCTCCTCGATCTACCTGCTGCTGTTCGTCTCCCTCATCGGGTGCATCGTGCCGCGCACGAGGCACCACTTCGAGGCGCTCCGCGCCCGACCGCCGAAGACGCCCGCGCGACTGTCGCGGCTGTCGGCCTACACCGAGCGCGAGCTCGGGGGTTCGGCGGCGGGGGCGGACGAGGCGGCCGAGGTCGCCGAGGCCGCGGTCGAGCGTGCTGCGACCGAGCTGCGGAAGGCGGGCTACCGGGTCGAGCGCTACGACGCCCGTGGCATCCCGTCGGTGTCGGCCGAGCGCGGCTACCTGCGCGAGACCGGCAACCTCGTCTTCCACACGGCGCTCGTGGGCGTGCTCGTCGCGGTCGCGATCGGCGGCGGATTCGGGTTCGCCGGGCAGCGCGTGATCGTCGAGGGCCAGTCGTTCGTGAACACCCTCGCGGCCTACGACTCGTTCAACCCGGGGCGGTTCTTCGACGACGGCAGCCTGACGCCGTACCGGCTCACGCTCGACGAACTCGACGCCGTGTACGAGACGGAGAACACCGACGCGCTCGGGCAGCCGATCGACTTCACCGCGCACGTGACGATCGACGGACTCGACGGAGCGACCGATCGCGACGTCAAGGTCAACGAACCGCTGTACGAGTACGGCACCGACGTGTACCTGCTCGGCAACGGCTACGCGCCGACCATCACGGTGCGCGATCCGGGCGGCGACGTGGTGTTCACCGACTCCGTGCCGTTCCTCCCGCAGGACGCGAACCTCACCTCGCTCGGCGTCGTGAAGGTCCCGGACGGGCTCGACGAGCAGATCGGCCTGATCGGGTTCTTCTATCCGACGCAGGAGCAGCTCGCGACCGGCGCGTACACGTCGACGTATCCCGACCTGGTCTTCCCGGTGCTCACGCTGAACATCTACTCGGGCGACCTCGGGATCGACGACGGCACGCCGCGGTCGGTCTACCAGCTCGACACGAGCGGCATGGAGCAGCTGACGGGCGGCGAGACCGGAGTCGATTCGATCGAGCTCATGCCCGGGGAATCGGCCGACCTGCCGAACGGCCTCGGGACGGTCGAGTTCGCGTCGGCATCGCCGGACGCGGGGGACTTCGCCGAGAGCGTGCCGCGGTTCGCCTCGTTCGACGTGCACCACGACCCGTCGCAGGGCTGGGTCCTGGTGTTCTCGCTGCTGATCGTCGGCGGCCTGCTGCTGTCGTTGTTCGTGCCTCGGCGCCGCATGTGGGTGAAGGCCGTCGCGCGGCCCGACGGGCGGGTCGTGCTCGAGTACGCGGGGCTCGCGCGCGGCGACGATCCCGGGCTCGAACGCGCGGTCGAGGACTTCGCCGACCGCCATGCGGGCGCCGCGACGGGCCCGGTTTCCGAGCATTCTTCGACGTAAGGTGGAACAGTGACGCTCGACGAGATCTCCATCATCGCGGTGTACTCCGCGATGGCCGTGTACGCGATCGCGTTCATCGCCTACGCGATCGACCTGGCACGCCGGTCGGCGGCGTCGGCCGCTGCGGCCGACGGGGCGGATGCCGCCACGGCCTCGCTGGAGCGCGAGGCCGCGACGGTGGGTGCGGCACGCGAGCGTGAGGCGAATGCGGGCCCGACAACGGATGCCGCGCCAGCGACCTCGGGCGGACGGGCTCGCGCCGGGCGTGGCGCCGCTGCCGCGCCATCCGTCGCCTACGGCAGGTCGCCGTCCCTGCGGGTGGCCGTGGCCATGACCGTGATCGCCTGGGCGCTGCATCTCGCGGCGACCGTGCTCCGCGGCATCGCCGCGAGCCGGGTGCCGTGGGCGAACATGTACGAGTTCGCCCTCACCGGAACCCTCGTCATCACGACGGTGTTCCTCGTGGTGATCGCGGTCTCGAAGACCGACCTGCGCTTCCTCGGCACGTTCGTCACCGGTCTCGTGCTCGTGCTGCTCGGGGTGGCGACGGTCAACTTCTACGTGAGCGTCGTGCCGCTGCCGCCGGCGCTGCAGTCGGTGTGGCTCGTGATCCACGTGTTCGTGGCCACCGCAGCGGTCGGGTTCTTCGCGCTCGGGTTCGCGCTCTCGGTGGTCCAGCTCATGCAGGCCCGACGGCAGGCGCTGGTCGCGACGGCCGACGCGGTGCGGAAGTCGTTCCTCGCGACCCTGCCCTCGGCCGAGACCCTCGAGAACCTCGCGTACCGCGTGAACATCATCGGGTTCATCCTCTGGACCTTCACCCTCATGGCCGGCGCGATCTGGGCTGAGAAGGCCTGGGGGCGGTACTGGGGCTGGGACACCAAGGAGGTGTGGACCTTCATCATCTGGGTGGTCTACGCCGGGTACATCCACGCCAGGGCGACGCGCGGGTGGCGCGGCTCCCGATCGGCCTGGCTCGCGATCATCGGATTCTCCGCGGTGCTGTTCAACTTCACGGTCGTGAACCTGTTCTTCAAGGGCCTGCACGCCTACTCCGGACTGTGATCCGGGCGCGACACGCCCGGGCGCGGGGCGCGATTTGGCACCGGCCCCGAAGTCGCGTAAGTTCTTCTCTTGTCGCCACGGCGGCGGGAGCGAGAAGCTCCCGGGCCCGGCGGACATCCCAGCCAAACAGCCTCGTAGGCGCCTCGTGCGACTCGGTTGCTTCAAGTCTGGGGTGATCGGTACCTTGTTCCGTCGATCCGATTCGGGTCGTCAGGTCAGCTTCTGATCAGGTTCGAGAGCTACCGTTCTGAGGTTGCCCCGTTGTGGCCGGCTGTGATGGCAGGCCTGTCGGGTGCGTCCGTTCCTTGAGAACTCAACAGCGTGCACTATGTTCAATGCCAATTTTTTGAATCCCGTGTTTCCTCTTTCGGGAGGGGATGGGTTTCCTTTGATTGATGGACAATTTGATTTTTGTAAGTCAGTTGTTTCTCTGTCAGTGATTTGAACTCCCTGACGCCTTTCGGGGTGTTGGGAACCATTTTTTTTTGGAGAGTTTGATCCTGGCTCAGGACGAACGCTGGCGGCGTGCTTAACACATGCAAGTCGAACGATGAAGCCCAGCTTGCTGGGTGGATTAGTGGCGAACGGGTGAGTAACACGTGAGTAACCTGCCCCTGACTCTGGGATAAGCGTTGGAAACGACGTCTAATACCGGATATGACCTTTCCCCGCATGGGGTTTGGTGGAAAGTTTTTCGGTTGGGGATGGACTCGCGGCCTATCAGCTTGTTGGTGAGGTAATGGCTCACCAAGGCGTCGACGGGTAGCCGGCCTGAGAGGGTGACCGGCCACACTGGGACTGAGACACGGCCCAGACTCCTACGGGAGGCAGCAGTGGGGAATATTGCACAATGGGCGCAAGCCTGATGCAGCAACGCCGCGTGCGGGATGACGGCCTTCGGGTTGTAAACCGCTTTTGTCAGGGAAGAAGGGCCTTCGGGCTTGACGGTACCTGGAGAAAAAGGACCGGCTAACTACGTGCCAGCAGCCGCGGTAATACGTAGGGTCCGAGCGTTGTCCGGAATTATTGGGCGTAAAGAGCTCGTAGGCGGTTTGTCGCGTCTGCTGTGAAATCCCGAGGCTCAACCTCGGGCCTGCAGTGGGTACGGGCAAACTTGAGTGGTGTAGGGGAGACTGGAATTCCTGGTGTAGCGGTGGAATGCGCAGATATCAGGAGGAACACCGATGGCGAAGGCAGGTCTCTGGGCACTTACTGACGCTGAGGAGCGAAAGCGTGGGGAGCGAACAGGATTAGATACCCTGGTAGTCCACGCCGTAAACGTTGGGCGCTAGATGTGGGGACCTTTCCACGGTTTCCGTGTCGTAGCTAACGCATTAAGCGCCCCGCCTGGGGAGTACGGCCGCAAGGCTAAAACTCAAAGGAATTGACGGGGGCCCGCACAAGCGGCGGAGCATGCGGATTAATTCGATGCAACGCGAAGAACCTTACCAAGGCTTGACATGACCGAGAACGCCGCAGAAATGTGGAACTCTTTGGACACTCGGTTACAGGTGGTGCATGGTTGTCGTCAGCTCGTGTCGTGAGATGTTGGGTTAAGTCCCGCAACGAGCGCAACCCTCGTCGCATGTTGCCAGCACGTTATGGTGGGGACTCATGTGAGACTGCCGGGGTCAACTCGGAGGAAGGTGGGGATGACGTCAAATCATCATGCCCCTTATGTCTTGGGCTTCACGCATGCTACAATGGCCGGTACAAAGGGCTGCGATGTCGTAAGGCGGAGCGAATCCCAAAAAGCCGGTCTCAGTTCGGATTGAGGTCTGCAACTCGACCTCATGAAGTCGGAGTCGCTAGTAATCGCAGATCAGCAACGCTGCGGTGAATACGTTCCCGGGCCTTGTACACACCGCCCGTCAAGTCATGAAAGTCGGTAACACCCGAAGCCGGTGGCCTAACCCTTGTGGAGGGAGCCGTCGAAGGTGGGATCGGTGATTAGGACTAAGTCGTAACAAGGTAGCCGTACCGGAAGGTGCGGCTGGATCACCTCCTTTCTAAGGAGCACTGGACCAGGTTTCTGGTTCCAGGAGTCCCAGATCAGACCGAACGTGTCTGCTGGGTGCTCGTGGGTGGAACATTGACATAGGCGTCCAGGCTGATGGTTCTGGTTCAGTACGCCGCTCTTCGGGGTGGTTGGAACGACCGGGGTTGTCGGGTTGGGTGCGTGCACGCTGTTGGGTCCTGAGGGACCGGACATGGCCTTGGGTGTCTTCGGGTGCCCTGTGGTCGGGGATGGTTTCCCTGTTCAGGCCTTCATCGAAGCCGGCGGTTGCTGGTGGGGGTGGGGGTTCTGTCCGTCTGTTGAGAACTACATAGTGGACGCGAGCATCTTAGATTCAATGTCCTTCGGGATGTTGGGTCACAAAGGTGAGTCGTCAGGTGGCTGCCTTTCGGGGTGGCTGTTTGGCGTATTCACTGGTCAATTTTGATCGAACTCATGTGATTTTCAAGTTTCTAAGAGCAAACGGTGGATGCCTTGGCATCTGGAGCCGAAGAAGGACGTCGTAATCTGCGATAAGCCTCGGGGAGTTGATAAACGAGCCGTGATCCGAGGATTTCCGAATGGGGAAACCCCGCCAGGCCCTTCGGGTGACCTGGTGACTCCCGCCTGAATGTATAGGGCGGGTAGAGGGAACGTGGGGAAGTGAAACATCTCAGTACCCACAGGAAGAGAAAACAACCGTGATTCCGTGAGTAGTGGCGAGCGAAAGCGGATGAGGCTAAACCGGTCATGTGTGATACCCGGCAGGGGTTGCATGGTCGGGGTTGTGGGACCTTTCGGGTCGATCTGCCGGTCGACCACGGTGACGCGTCGGGTATAGGCGAACCGGTTTGAATGCCGGACCAGAGTGGGTGTGAGTCCCGTAGCTGAAATGCCCGGCCGGCCGGAGAGGGATCCCAAGTAGCACGGGGCCCGAGAAATCCCGTGTGAATCTGTCAGGACCACCTGATAAGCCTAAATACTCCCAGATGACCGATAGCGGACAAGTACCGTGAGGGAAAGGTGAAAAGTACCCCGGGAGGGGAGTGAAAGAGTACCTGAAACCGTTTGCTTACAAACCGTCGGAGCCTCCTTTGTTGGGGTGACGGCGTGCCTTTTGAAGAATGAGCCTGCGAGTTAGTGATCTGTGGCGAGGTTAACCCGTGTGGGGTAGCCGTAGCGAAAGCGAGTCTGAATAGGGCGTTTGAGTCGCAGGTTCTAGACCCGAAGCGAAGTGATCTATCCATGGCCAGGTTGAAGCGACGGTAAGACGTCGTGGAGGACCGAACCCACTTAGGTTGAAAACTGAGGGGATGAGCTGTGGATAGGGGTGAAAGGCCAATCAAACTTCGTGATAGCTGGTTCTCTCCGAAATGCATTTAGGTGCAGCGTTGCGTGTTTCTTGCCGGAGGTAGAGCTACTGGATGGCCGATGGGCCTCAACAGGTTACTGACGTCAGCCAAACTCCGAATGCCGGTAAGTGAGAGCGCAGCAGTGAGACGGTGGGGGATAAGCTTCATCGTCGAGAGGGAAACAACCCAGACCACCGACTAAGGTCCCTAAGCGCGTGCTAAGTGGGAAAGGATGTGGAGTTGCACAGACAACCAGGAGGTTGGCTTAGAAGCAGCCACCCTTGAAAGAGTGCGTAATAGCTCACTGGTCAAGTGATTCCGCGCCGACAATGTAACGGGGCTCAAGCACGCCACCGAAGTCGTGGCATTACCGCATATCGATAGGCCTTCGTGGTCCAGTCGTGGTGATGGGTAGGAGAGCGTCGTGTGCCGAGTGAAGCGGCGGTGGAAACCAGCCGTGGACGGCACACGAGTGAGAATGCAGGCATGAGTAGCGAAAGACGGGTGAGAAACCCGTCCTCCGGAAGACCAAGGGTTCCAGGGTCAAGCTAATCTGCCCTGGGTAAGTCGGGACCTAAGGCGAGGCCGACAGGCGTAGTCGATGGACAACGGGTTGATATTCCCGTACCGGCGAAGAACCGCCCACACGAGACCAGGAGTGCTAAGCATCCCAAGACACGTGGACCCCTTCGGGGGCGATCGTGTGGCGGCATGCGACCCCGTCTGGTGGAGTGAGCGTGATAACAGGTGTGACGCAGGAAGGTAGCCCAGCCCGGGCGATGGTTGTCCCGGGGCAAGCGTGTAGGCCGACTCCTAGGCAAATCCGGGAGTCACACAAGGCTGAGACGTGATGCGGATGAAAAGTGGGTGATCCTATGCTGCCGAGAAAAGCATCGACGCGAGGTTCCAGCCGCCCGTACCCCAAACCGACTCAGGTGGTCAGGTAGAGAATACCGAGGAGATCGAGAGAATCGTGGTTAAGGAACTCGGCAAAATGCCCCCGTAACTTCGGGAGAAGGGGGGCCGGATACGTGAACCCACTTGCTGGGGGAAGCGTTGAAGGCCGCAGAGACCAGTGGGAAGCGACTGTTTACTAAAAACACAGGTCCGTGCCAAGTCGCAAGACGATGTATACGGACTGACGCCTGCCCGGTGCTGGAAGGTTAAGCGGAACGGTTAGCACTTCGGTGCGAAGCTGAGAAGTTAAGCCCCAGTAAACGGCGGTGGTAACTATAACCATCCTAAGGTAGCGAAATTCCTTGTCGGGTAAGTTCCGACCTGCACGAATGGCGTAACGACTTCCCAGCTGTCTCAACCGCGAACTCGGCGAAATTGCATTACGAGTAAAGATGCTCGTTACGCGCAGAAGGACGGAAAGACCCCGTGACCTTTACTACAGCTTGGTATTGGTGTTCGGTGTGGCTTGTGTAGGATAGGTGGGAGACTGTGAAGCGGGCACGCCAGTGTTCGTGGAGTCATTGTTGAAATACCACTCTGGTCACTCTGGATATCTAACTTCGAACCGTGATCCGGTTCAGGGACAGTGCCTGGTGGGTAGTTTAACTGGGGCGGTTGCCTCCCAAAGAGTAACGGAGGCGCCCAAAGGTTCCCTCAACCTGGTTGGCAATCAGGTGGCGAGTGTAAGTGCACAAGGGAGCTTGACTGTGAGACTGACAGGTCGAGCAGGGACGAAAGTCGGGACTAGTGATCCGGCAGTGGCTTGTGGAAGCGCTGTCGCTCAACGGATAAAAGGTACCTCGGGGATAACAGGCTGATCTTGCCCAAGAGTCCATATCGACGGCATGGTTTGGCACCTCGATGTCGGCTCGTCGCATCCTGGGGCTGGAGTAGGTCCCAAGGGTTGGGCTGTTCGCCCATTAAAGCGGTACGCGAGCTGGGTTTAGAACGTCGTGAGACAGTTCGGTCCCTATCCTCTGCGCGCGCAGGAAATTTGAGAGGATCTGACCCTAGTACGAGAGGACCGGGTTGGACGAACCTCTGGTGTGCCAGTTGTTCCGCCAGGAGCACCGCTGGTTAGCTACGTTCGGGATGGATAACCGCTGAAAGCATCTAAGCGGGAAGCCGGCCTCGAGATGAGATTTCCATCCCCTTCGGGGGGAGAGGCTCCCAGCCAGACGACTGGGTTGATAGGCCAGATGTGGAAGCACCGCAAGGTGTGCAGCTGACTGGTACTAATATGCCGATAACTTGATAATCACTACACACACCACGTTTCAAGGCGGTGGTGTGTGGCCAAGGTGACTCGCGTCCACTCTGTGGTTCCCTTCAGACGGAAACACACACATAACAACACAGCGACACCCCCACCCCACCAACCGCCCTCACGGGACGGCCGGCGGGACACCCGGGGGACCGAGACCACCAACACCCCACCCACCCCGCACACAGCCGGGGGTGACGGGTCGGGGAGCATGTTGGTTCTAGAGTTTCGGCGGCCATAGCGCGAGGGAAACGCCCGGACACATTCCGAACCCGGAAGCTAAGACTCGCAGCGCCGATGGTACTGCAGGGGCGACCCTGTGGGAGAGTAGGACACCGCCGGACACAACATCCAGAAGAGCCACCCACCACGTTCAACAACGAACGCCGGAGGGTGGCTCTTCTGTCGTTCCACCCACCCGCACGAGCACGGGCGGGCGCTGCGCGCCACCGTCAGAACGGAAGCTCGACTCCGCAGGTCGCGAAGCTGCCGGCGATCTCCGCACCGTATGCGGCGAAGATCTCGTCGATGCCCTGTCCGTCGGCCGCCTTGCCCTCGTGCGGGTTGTTCGCGCCGATCGTTCCGCCCTGGCCGTTGGCACCCTTGATCTTGATCGTGAACGAGCTGGGAGCGCCCGTCGCGGCGTACGCGTCGAGCACGCATGAGGCGTCCTCCTCGGGCATTCCGAACGTGAGCTCCTCCACGTGCACGGTGAGCCAGGTCTGCGACTTCGACGCGCCCGCGTTGCCCTGGTCGGAGCGGTTGGCGTTGAAGCACTCGTGGGCGTACGCGGCTGCGCCGCTGCCGAGCACGAGTGCCGCAGTCAGGCCGACGCCGGCTCCGACGTTCCTCATGGTCCTCGAGATCATCGATCTCTCTCCTTCGAATCGGGTTCGGCGACCGGTGCCGGTCGCCGAGGTCAGGTTTCCGGATCGGGGTGGCCGCGGGGTCAGGGTCAGCCCGGAGCCGGGGGCGGTCGGGCACCCCCAATCCGAGGGGCGCCTCCGCTTCGTCGACGGCGTCAGCCGGTTCGGTCGGCGAGACCGGCGTCGCCAGACGGCGCGCCCGGGCCTTCGGCGAGGATCGCATGGCAGCGCTCGAGCCGAGCGAGCCACCACGCCGTACGGTCCTCGTCCGCACGCGAGCGGTCGAGCAGGGCGGGGTCGGGATCGATGCGGCGCACGTCGATCGCACCGTCACGCGGGAGCAGCGGGTCACGCGTGACATCCGCTGCCAGCAACGACGCGGTACCGAGCCCGCAATCGAAGTCCAGCTCGGGGGCGGCCGCCGCCAGGTGCGCACCCATGGCGAGCCCGACGCTGGTGTCGAGTGCGCTCGACACCACGAACGGCAGGCCGGCGCGCTCCGCGATATCGAGGGCGCGACGGATGCCGCCGAGCGGCGCCGCCTTCACGACCAGCAGGTCGGCCGCTCCGGCCGCGGCGACCGCGAGCGGGTCGTCGGCCCGGCGGACGCTCTCGTCGGCGGCGATCGGGATGCCCATGTACTTCGTGCGGGTGCGGATCTCGGCGAGCTCGGCGACGTCGGGACACGGCTGCTCGACGTACTCGAGGTCGAACGGGGCGAGGGCGTGGATCGCATGCTCGGCCTGGTCGAGGTTCCAGCCTCCGTTGGCGTCGACCCGGATGCGCCCTTCCGGCCCCATGGCCGCACGGACGGCTCGCACACGGGCGACATCCTGCTCGAGGGTCTGATCCGATGCGGCGACCTTGACCTTCGCCGTCCGGCAGCCCGGGAAACGCTCGAGCACTGCGGGAACGGCGTCGGCGTCGACCGCCGGGACGGTGGCGTTGACCGGGATCACGTCGCGTCGTGCTGAGGGCGGCGTGCGCCATCCGAAGTCGATCGCCGCGGCGAGCCAGGTCGCCGCCTCGATGTCGTCGTACTCGGCGAACGGCGCGAACTCGGTCCAGCCCTCCGGCCCCTCGAAGACCAGCGCCTCGCGAACGTCGATGCCGCGGAACCGCGTGACCAGTGGGAGCGCGACGACCCGTGCGGTCGCGAGCAGGTCGTGCAGGGCGGGCAGGGCGACGTCGCTCATGCGACGAGTCTGCCACCAGTGCCGGCCGGGCGGGTGGCACCGAAGCGCATGAGGATCGCCCCGAGCCCGGCCCCGGCCCCGGCCCCGGCCCGAACTAGGCTGGGAGCCATGGCGGTCGAGGTGTCGGAACTGTTCGATTCGAGCGAGTGGGTGGATGCCGCGGCATCCGTCACCGGCGGAGCCGGTTTCACCGACATCACGTACCACCACTCGACCGACGGTCGCATCGCGCGCATCGCGTTCGACCGCCCAGAGGTGCGCAACGCGTTCCGCCCGCACAGCGTCGACGAGCTCTTCCGGGCGCTCGAGGACGCCCGCACGAACCCGCGCATCGGCGTCGTGCTCCTGACCGGCAACGGCCCGAGCCCGAAGGACGGCGGCTGGGCGTTCTGCTCCGGCGGCGACCAGCGCATCCGCGGCCGCGACGGGTACCAGTACTCGTCGGCCGAGGGCGAGGTCGTCCGCGACGCGGCGGCCGCGGCATCCACCGGGCGCCTGCACATCCTCGAGGTGCAGCGGCTCATCCGCTTCATGCCGAAGGTCGTCATCGCGGTCGTGCCGGGGTGGGCCGCCGGCGGCGGCCACTCGCTGCACGTGGTGTGCGACCTCACGATCGCATCGCGCGAGCACGGGCGGTTCAAGCAGACGGATGCCGATGTCGGCAGCTTCGACGCCGGGTACGGGTCGGCGTACATGGCGCGCCAGGTCGGGCAGAAGTTCGCGCGCGAGGTGTTCTTCCTCGCCGAGGAGTACTCGGCCGACCGTGCCTGCGAGATGGGTGCTGTGAACCGTGTCGTGCCGCACGCCGACCTCGAGCGGGAGGCCATCGCGATGGCGCGCACCATCCTGACGAAGTCGCCGACCGCGATCCGCATGCTGAAGTTCGCGTTCAACGCGGTCGAC
This sequence comes from Agromyces marinus, assembly GCF_021442325.1. Classification (NCBI taxonomy): domain Bacteria; kingdom Bacillati; phylum Actinomycetota; class Actinomycetes; order Micrococcales; family Microbacteriaceae; genus Agromyces; species Agromyces marinus. Next base: position 344,607 of record NZ_CP087879.1, read on the forward strand.
GACGGGCTCGTCGGCCAGCAGGTGTTCGCGGGCGAGGCGACGCGCCTCGCCTACGGCACCGACGAGGCGGTCGAGGGGCGCGACTCGTTCCTCGAGAAGCGCGAGGCCGACTGGGGCCCGTACCCATGGCACTACTGAGCGAATCGGCGGACGCGGACGGGTGCGGAACCGGATGACCCAGTGTCGAGGCTCACGATGAAACCCCTCATCCGGGTTCCGGCCGGTGACGTGCCGCGACTCATGGCGCAGTTGCGCAATGCCGTGCTGCTCGACGGCCTCGCGGTGCTGCCCATCCCCGGAGACGAGGAACCGACCGACCCGATCGACCGGCTGGTCCCCGACGACATCGCACTCGTCGTCGAGACGAGCGGATCGACCGCCGCACCGAAGCGCGTCGCGCTCTCAGCGGCCGCGCTCCGCGCGAGCGCAGCGGCCACCTCTCGCTGGTTCGGCGGTGCGCACGGGCAGTGGCTGCTCGCGCTGCCGGGAACCTACATCGCCGGCGTCCAGGTGCTCGTGCGCTCGCTCGTCGCGGGCACCGAGCCGGCGGTGATGCCCGACCACGGGTTCACGCCCGAGGGCTTCGTCGAGGCGGCGCGCACGCTCGACCCCGACCGGCCGTGGTTCACCTCGCTCGTGCCCGTGCAGCTCGCCCGCCTGGTGGAGGCGGCCGACACCGATCGCCGGGTTCGCGCGGCGCTCGGCTCGTTCGAGGCGATCCTGCTCGGCGGCCAGGCGGCGCCCCCAGGGCTCGTCGAACGCGCGGCCGCGCTCGGCGCGCGAGTGCATCGCACGTACGGGTCGAGTGAGACCGCGGGCGGGTGCGTCTACGACGGAACCCCCCTGCCCGGGGTCGACGTGCAGATCGTCGACGGCGAGGTGCGGCTCGCCGGGCGGATGCTCGCCGAAGGGTACCTCGACGAACCCGAACGAACCGCGCGGGCCTTCTCGGTCGACGCGCACGGAACCCGCTGGTACCGCACGGGCGACCTCGGGTCGCTCGACGCCGACGGTCGACTCCGGGTGAGCGGGCGTGCCGACGACGTGATGATCTCCGGCGGCGTGAAGGTCGCGCTCGGCGAGGTCGAGCGTGCGGTGCACGGCGTCGCCGGGTTCGGCGACGCCGTCGTGGTGCCCGTGCCCGACGCCGAGTGGGGCGAGCGTGCGGCGGTTGTGACGGCGTCGGAGGCCGGTGCGGCGGTGGGCGCGCTGGGCGCGCTGCGCGCGGCGACGGATGCCGCGGGGCTGCCGCCCGCCGGACGACCCGTTCGAGTCGTGGTGCTCGGAGAGCTGCCGCGACTCGCGTCGGGCAAGCCCGATCGCGCCGCGGCATCCGCTCTCGCCCGCGAGGCCGGGGGTGCCCCGCGCGCCGGGGGTGCCCCGCGCGCCGGGGGCGGCGCGCACGCCGCGCACGACGAAAACGCATGAGAATCCGCCTGATGCCCCGCTCACCGGACCCATCGGGCGGATTCTCATGCGTTTCAGCGGGCAGGGCGGGGAGCCGGCGGACGGTGGAGCCGGTGCGGGGGCGCGGGGAATAGCATGGCCGGGTGGCACGCCCGAAGACCAACCGCACGACCCCGGCCCAACCCGCGTCCGCGCGGACGCACGGACGCTCCGGCAACCCCGCGAGAGCCGCGGCCGCCCCGGTGACCGGGCGCGGTCCGGCCACCGCGCGCGACTGGATCGCGGGGGCGCGGCTTCGGACCCTTCCGCTCGCGATCGCGCCCGTCGCCCTCGGAACCGGCGCGGGAGCCGTCGTGCTCGGCTTCCTCGACGAGCCGTTCCACCCGTGGCGCGCGGTGCTCGCGCTGGTCGTCGCGCTCGCACTGCAGGTCGGCGTGAACTACGCCAACGACTACTCCGACGGGGTCCGCGGCACCGATGCCCACCGGGTCGGGCCGGCCAGGCTCGTCGGCTCCGGCGCGGCGACGCCGCGGCAGGTGCTCGGCGCGGCACTCGCGAGCTTCGCCGTCGCGGCCGTCGCAGGGCTCGCCCTCGTCGTCCTGACGCAGCAGTGGTGGCTCATCGCCGTCGGCGCGGTCGCGATCGTCGCCGCCTGGTTCTACACCGGCGGCAAGCGCCCCTACGGCTATGCCGGGCTCGGCGAACTGTTCGTGTTCGTCTTCTTCGGGATCGTCGCGACTGCGGGGTCGACGTACGTGCAGGCGATCGAGGTCAACCTGGAGGCGTGGACCGGCGGCGCCGGGATCGGCCTGATCGCGTGCGCCGTGCTCATGGCGAACAACCTTCGGGATGTCGACCAGGACCGCGCCGCACGCAAGCGCACGCTCGCCGTGCTCGTCGGCCCGGTCGTCGGGCGGATCCTCTTCGCCGTGTTCATGCTCGCCCCGTTCGGAGTCGTCGCATTCTGGGCGCTGCTCTACCCGCCGGCGTGGCTCGTGATGTTCGCGCTGCTCGCGGCGATTCCGGCGTGCGTGATCGTCGGGTGGGGGCGCACGCCGCGAGAGCTCATCACCGCGCTGCAACTCGCGAGCCTCACCGCGCTCGTCTACGGCGTCGGGCTCGGGCTCGCGTTCGCGTTGTAGCGCGCGAGCGTTCGGGCGCGCGGCGTTGGCGGCGTGTCGGTTCCGGGATTCCGGGTGCCGTTTGCGGGTGCCGTCTCGGCGTGCCGTTTCGGCGTGCCTGCTTGGGGTGTCAGTCGCAGCCCGGGGTGTGGGGGTGGGTGGTGCAGGGGCCGGTGACGAGGACGGTGTCGAGTTCGCCGACGAGGATGCGGGTGGGGGTTCCGGGGATGGTGAGGGTGCCGTCGATCCAGCGCCAGGTGGATCCGGCGTAGCGGTATTCGGCGATGTAGGTGATGTCGAGTCGGGCGGTGTGTTCGCCGGGGGTGGTGTAGACGTGGCTGGTGGGGGTGGTGGTGAACTCGGGTTGGTCGAGGTCTTCCCAGGTCGTGCCGGGGTCGGTGGTGGTGTGGGTGGTGCCGTCGGAGTAGGTGCGGTGGTAGCCGACGGGGTGGAAGCGGACGTGCACGGGCCGGTCGAAGAGGGTGCCTGACCTGGTCTGGGTGTCGTTGTCGGCGAGGGCGTTGGCTGGGAGGTTCAGGATGGCCCAGCCGTCGGGTTCGGCGCGGTGCTGGCCGGGTTCGGGGTGGAAGGCGGCGATGTCCTGGAGGGTGAGGGCGGGTTCGCCGGGTGGTGGGGGTTCGGGTTCTGCTCCGGTGAATCGGCAGGGGGTGGGGTTCTCGGGGTTGCAGATGTCGGCTGGGGGTTCGGTGGGGCGTCGGGGTGGTTCGGTGGTGTGGGTGATGGTGTCGGTGTCGGGGGTGAAGCCGTCGGCGGGGTTCGTGTTCGTCCCCGGACGGGTGAGTTCGGCGATGATCTCTGCGGTCTGCTGAGTGTCGCCGTTGTTCAGCACCGCAAACAGCTCGGACGGCGCGGGTCGATCAGACGCCAGCGCTGCCGACGTCGGTACCAGCGCAGCGAGGACGCCGATCGCAACTGCTACTCGCAGAATGATGCGTCCTCCCACGTCTCCAGGTCATCGAGGCGTAGGGTCCCGGCGGCATCAGGGAGGGACTCGAAGTGCGCGATCACAGCTGAAATGCTCGGGCGGTCCTTGGGCGTGACGTCTGAGCCCTGTGCATCGAGCACGAGGGTGTCCGTCACGTCGCGGCAGAAGTAGGCAGACACGGAGGCGGTGCCGGAACTCTCCTCGCGGTCCGCTAGACGCGCACCGAACACATGAGGAGCGCCGGTTGTTCTGAGCTCGGCCTCATCCAAGAGCCGGAACTCATCGATGAACTGCTCGGCGAGGTTCTTTCCCACGACATCGGAGATGCGCTCCGGATCGACGCCGCCCTCGGACGCGATCAATGTGGACATCGCGCTGTACGCCTCGTACGCCTCCACCGCCGCCGCGAGCGCCTCCTCGTCCGACGCGAAGATCGGCTCGGCGGTCGACCCGTCGGCCGTCTCGGCGGGCGGCGCGGTGCGCGGTTCGCCGCCCGGCGCGCTCGCGACCGCGCACGCGGTCGTGCCGATGAGCAGAGCGCACGCGATGGCGGCGATGGCGGCGCGCTGCGGCATCCGCCCGGGTCTGCTGGTGGGGGCGGATGACGCGGGCATGCGCTTCACGCTAGGCGACGGCGGGCCTCGGTGGTGACGGTTATCCCCAGCCGAACGGGGCGGTGCGGCTGGAGCGCGGGCGCTACCCGCTCGCCGAGTCCTGACGGGCATCGCGCGGCGCCGGCGAGGCGGCATCCGCCCCTGCGCCGTCCACACCGTCGACGCCGTCTGCACCATCGACGCCGTCCATGCCGTCGAGCGCCGCATCCTCCGCTTCGTCGTCGACCGTGACGGCCGGCGTCTCGCGGTGCCTGGCCGCGTAGAGGTCGCTCGCGAGCTGCTCGCGCGACGCGCGCAGGAAGATCAGCGACGCGCTGAACCCGAAGAGGGCGGCGACGAGCACCGCGATCCACGGGGTGACCCCGGCGATGAGCAGGACCGCGAGCGGGGCCGCGAACAGCAGCACGCGCAGCAGCGTGTAGCGGAGCCAGGCGGGGAGGGCGTTCACCCGTTCAGTGTAGGCGGCGCAGTCTGGGTGCCCGCTCCCAGCCGAACGTGATGCGGCACGCCTACAATCGAGCCATGGTCCGCCTCTGGTTGATCGCAGGCGTCGCCGCCGTGGTCTTCACGATCTATGCGGCGGTCGACTGCGCGTTGTTCGATCGCACCCGCATCCGCGGGCTCGCCCGCGGATGGTGGATCGTGGTGATCCTGTTCGTTCCCGTGATCGGTGCGGCGCTGTGGTTCATCGTGGGCCGCGGTCGTGCGCCGAGGGTCGGGCAGGTCGGCCGTCACAGCAACGCGCCCGACGACGACCCCGACTTCCTGCGCCGGCTGCGCGCCGACGCGGAGCACGAGGAGCGGATCCGTCGGCTCGAGCAGGAACTCGAGCAGCTCGACCAGGAGCAGGGCGGCGATGCCGACGGTCCGCGCGCCCCGCGCCCTGACGACGCGCTCGGCACCGACCGCCGGCGCAACGACGGCACCGACGGCCCCGGTGAGGCGGGCCCTTCGGGTCGGCCGAATGGCTGACGGCCTCTCGTTCGCAAGTCCCGCCACTGCCTGGTCGCTCGGGCTGCTCTCGGAGTTCGTGCGCGCCGGGGTCGTGGATGTCGTCGTCGCTCCGGGTTCGCGTTCGCAGGCGCTCGCACTGGCCGCGGCCGAGCTCGAGCGCGTCGGCGCCATCCGCCTGCACGTCAGGATCGACGAGCGCGGTGCGGGGTTCCTCGCCATCGGGCTCGCCGTCGAGACGGGCCGTCCGACGGTGGTCGTGACCACGTCGGGCACGGCGGTCGCGAACCTGCACCCCGCGGTGCTCGAGGCGCATCATTCGGGCGTGCCGGTGATCCTCGCGACGGCCGACCGGCCCGAGGCGCTGCGCGGCATCCGTTCCAACCAGACGACCGTGCAACCGGGGATCTTCGCGGGCGCGGTGCGCCTCGAGCGCGACGTGCGACCGCCCGAGGGCGAGCCCGGTGAAGCGGATGCCGCGGCGAGCCTGGCACGCGACGCCGTGCGCGCGGCGCTCGGCGTCGATACTGACGGCGTGCTCGTGCCGCACCCCGGCCCGGGCCCGGTGCACCTGAACCTGCAGTTCCGGGAGCCGTTGTCGTCGCCCGCAACGATCGACACGGTGCCCGAGGTGCGAGCGGATGCCGCGGCATCCGTCGCCTCGATCGTCGCCGAGGCGCGTGCCGAGGCGCGCGTCGCGCGGCTCGCGCACGGGCCGCGCACGATCGTCGTCGCGGGGGCCGGCGCCGGGCCCGAGGCCGAGGAACTGGCGCGTGCCGGCGGGTGGCCGCTCCTCGCGGAGGTGACGAGCGGGTCGCGGTTCGGGCCGAACCTCGTGGTCGCCTACCGGGAACTCCTGGCCGAGCCGGGGTTCGGCGACGAGGTCGAGCGGGTGGTCGTGTTCGGGCATCCCACGCTCTCCCGCGAGGTCCCGGCGCTCGTGCAGCGCGACGGCGTCGAGACGATCGCGGTCGCACCGTACGGCATCGAGTGGTTCAACCCGGGGCACGCCGTCGACCGGTTCGAACGCGCGGTCGCGGTCGAGGCGCATGAGCCGACGCCCGAGGAGCGGGCATGGACCGGTCGCTGGGTTCGCGCGAGCCGGATCCTGCTCGACCGGCGCGACGCCGAACCCGGGGCCGGCGGCACGGCGGGCACGGCGGGCACGGGCACCGGGCCGGGCGCCGCGGAACCGCTCCGCAGCGGCGTCGACGAGACCGGGCACGTCAGCGACTACGCCGCGCAGCGCGCCTACCTGAAGGACCAGCTCGCCAGGATCCGCCGCCCCATCGACCGGCGCATGCTCGTCGAGGCGCTCTGGGCCGCGACCTGGCCGCACGACCGGCTCGTGCTCGGTGCGTCGCGGCTCATCCGCGACGCCGACCGCAACGTGCCCGGCCGACGCATCCCGGTGCACTCGAACCGCGGTCTCGCGGGCATCGACGGCACGGTCGCGACCGCGATCGGCATCGCCGTCGCGAGCCAGACCGCGGCGCCGGGCGCGACCGCGGCGCCGGGCGAGACCGCGACCGGCACCACGCGCGCGCTCATCGGCGACCTCACGCTGCTGCACGACGTCGGCTCCCTGCTGCGCGCCACGGGCGAGCCCGCGCCGCGTGTGCTCGTCATCGTCGGCAACGACGGCGGCGGCACGATCTTCGACGCGCTCGAGGTCGCGGCATCCGCCCCGGCCGACGCGTTCGACCGCGTCCAGTACACCCCGCCGCACGCGGTCGACCTCGCCGCACTCGCGAGTGCCTACGGCTGGGAGTACCGTCGCGCGACCACGCGCGGCGAGCTCGACGAAGCGCTCGGCACGTCGGTGACGGGGCCCACGCTGCTCGAGGTGCCGCTGGAACGCTGAGCGGGGCCTTGCCGTGGCATCCGCTGCGCATCGATGATGGGGGAACGCCGCGGGCGACGCGGCCGGCGAGGGGAGCGACGTGGGGCAGGAGACGTACTGGGCGAGCGACCCGTCCGAACTGCTGAGGGTTCGCGAGGGGTTCCGGCTCGACGAGGTCGACCCGCGCGGCACTCCCGGGATCGACGCCGACAAGGCCGCCGGGCACGCCGCGCTCGCCGAAGGCGCCGGCATCCTCGCCGAACTGCAGGAGAAGCTGTACGCGGGCAACCAGATGGGCGACGACCCGCGTCGCGTGCTGCTCGTGCTCCAGGCGATGGACACCGCGGGCAAGGGCGGCATCGTCAAGCACGTCGTCGGCGCCGTCGACCCGCAGGGCGTACACCTCGCCGCGTTCAAGAAGCCGACCGAGGAGGAACTCGCGCACGACTTCCTCTGGCGGGTGCGCAAGCAGGTCCCCGCCGCCGGGCGCATCGGCGTGTTCGACCGGTCGCACTACGAGGACGTGCTCATCGGGCGCGTCCGCGGACTCGCCCCGCCCGACGAGATCGAGCGGCGCTACGGCGCGATCAACGCGTTCGAGGCCGAGCTCGCGGCATCCCACACGACGATCGTCAAGGTCATGCTGCACATCTCGATGGACGAGCAGCGGGAGCGACTGCTCGAACGACTCGATCGCGCCGACAAGCACTGGAAGTTCAACCCCGGCGACATCGACGAACGACAGCTCGCGCCGGCGTACCGGGACGCCTACCAGGTCGTGTTCGAGCGCACCTCGACGGAGGTCGCGCCGTGGCACGTGATCCCCGCCGACCGCAAGTGGTACGCGCGGCTCGCGGTGCAGCACCTGCTCATCGACGCGCTCGAGGGGCTCTCGCTCGAATGGCCGGCGGCCGACTTCGACGTCGCGGAGCAGCGGGCGCGGCTCCTGGGAAGCTAGGCCGAGCGCCCCGCGCGCCCCGGCAGGTGCGGGCTCAGCCGATCACGGGCGAGGGCGGCGGCGCACCGAACGCCTCGACGATCGGGCGGAACTTCATGTCGGTCTCCGCGAGCTCGTCGTCGGGCACCGAGTCGTGGACGATGCCGCACCCGGCATATGCGCGCACCGCGCCATCCGCCGAAACCTGCGCGCAGCGCAGGGCGATCGCCCACTCGCCGTCGCCCGCCGCGTCGACCCACCCGACCGGACCCGAGTAGCGACCCCGATCGAAGCCCTCGAGTTCGGCGATCGCCGCGAGGGCGAGGTCGCGGGGCGTGCCCGCGACCGCGGCCGTCGGATGCACCGCGCGCACGAGGTCGAGCGAGTTCGACCCGTCGCCCAGCGTGCCCTTCAGGTCGGTCGCGAGGTGCCACAGGTTCGGCAGTTGCAGCGTGAACGGCTCGGGGCTCGTGTCGAGCCGTGCCGTGTGCGGTTCGAGCGTCGCGACGGCGCTCTCGACCGCGAGCGCGTGCTCGGCGAGGTCCTTCGTCGACGTCGCGAGGCGGGCCGCCCGGTCGCGGTCGGATGCCGCATCACGACCCCGAGGCGCGGTGCCGGCGAGCACCCGCGCCGAGACCGTGCCGTGGTCGACGCGGACCAGGGTCTCGGGGCTCGCGCCGATCAGGCCGTCGACCGCGAACACCCACGTGTCGGGGTAGTCGTCGGCGAGCTTGGCGAGCGCGGCGCGCAGCCCGGCATCCTCGTGCAGTTCGCCCACGATCTCGCGGGCGAGCACGACCTTCTGGAACCGGCCGCCGTCGATGCGGCGGACGGCTTCGGCGACCGCGTCGGTGTATGCCTCAGGCGGCATGGCGCCCGGCGTGAAGCGCACGCGCGGCACGTCGCGCTTCGGCGCGGGCGCGGGAAGCTCGATCAGGTCCGGTTGGTCGGGGGCGCCGGGGCGGTCGTGCTGCGGCGGTGCGCCCGGTGCAGCGGATGCCGCGGCATCCGTCGTCTCGATGCGCGTGACCCACGCCCGACCGTCCCGGCGCCCGACGACGACCTCGGGCACGACGAGCACGCTCGTCGCGGCCGACTCGTCGGCGAACGCGATCGCACCGAACGCGACGAGGCCGCTGCCGGGTAGGCCCACGCGATCGTCGACGTCGGCCGCGCGCGCGAGCGCGCGCCAGGCGCGGGCGGCGTCCGAGATGCGGTCGGGCCCGTGCGTCTCGATGCGGAGCACCTCGCCGAGGCCGATGATGCCCTCGCCGCGGCGCATCCAGAGCAGCGGATGCCTCGGATCGAGGCGCGGCACGAGCGGTGCGGTGTCGTCGACGGGGACGGTGCGGACGCGCAACCCGATGGGGGTGGCGGCGGGCGCCGCGGCATCCGTTCGCGTCACCGGACCAGCCTACGCCGGGGCCGCCGGCTCAGGCTGCGACGACCTCGACGCCGTGCCAGAACGCGACGTACTCGCGGATCTCGGACGCCGCCTCGAGCGGCGTCTCGTAGGTCCAGGCGGCGTTCGGGTTGCGCTTGCCGTCGACCTCGAGGTGGAAGTAGTTCGCGGTGCCCTTCCAGTGGCACACGGTGCGGTTGTCGCTGGGGACGAAGAACTCGGGGTGGATCGCGTCGCGAGGGAAGTAGTGATTGCCCTCGACGACGACCGTGTCGTCGGATTCCGCGATGACCGTGCCGTTCCAGATCGCCTTCATGCTCGGTGCAACGCGCGCGGGGTGCCGTTCCATTCCCGGAGTCCCGCGCGGCGCCGGTTCGCGGGTGCGGGTGCGCGGCGTCGCGCGTGATGCATGAGAATCCGGCAGATGTGCTCTGTGGAGGGGGCATCGGGTGGAATCTCATGCATCTGCGGCCGACGGCGTGCGGGCGGCCGGTGGCCGGGGGCGCACGGAACGCGTCCGGCGGGCGACCGTAGACTCGCTGGCATGACGCGTGCAGACCTCGGCAAGGACCCCCGTGACGTGTCGGCCATGTTCGACCGGGTCGCGGCGCGGTACGACCGCACCAACGCGGTGCTCTCCGTCGGCAACGCCGCGCTCTGGCGCATCGCGACCACGCGGGCCGTCGCGCCGAAGCCGGGGGAGCGCATCCTCGACGTCGCGGCGGGCACGGGCACCTCGAGCGCGAGCCTGGCGAAGTCGGGTGCGAGCGTCGTCGCCGCCGACTTCTCGCCCGGCATGATCGAGGTCGGCCGCCGGCGCCAGGCGCACGTGCCGAATCTCGTGTTCGTCGAGGCCGACGCGATGAAGCTGCCGTTCGGCGACGCCGAATTCGACGCGGTCACGATCTCGTTCGGCCTGCGCAACGTGAAGGAGCCGAAGGTCGCGCTCGCCGAGTTCCTGCGGGTGACCAGGCCCGGCGGGCGCCTCGTGGTGTGCGAGTTCTCGCACCCGCCCGTCGGCGTCGTGCGCGCGGGCTACGACTTCTACCAGAAGGTCGTCATGCCGCCGCTCGTGAAGCTGTCGAGCTCGAACGACGACGCGTACGAGTACCTGAACGAGTCCATCAACGCGTGGCCGGACCAGCCGCGGCTCGCGGCGTGGGTCCGCGAGGCCGGGTGGGCGGATGTCGCGTGGCGCAACCTGACCGCGGGAATCGTCGCACTGCACCGCGGTCGCAGGCCCGAGTAGCGCGCAGCGCCCTGCCCTGGCCGGGGAGGACGCCGCGCGCCGCGCGCTGCGCGCCGCTTGCCGCGCGCCGCGAGCCGAGAGCCGACGCCGCGCGCCGCGCGGTTCAGTCGCTCGTCAGGTCGCGCCTCCGGAACGCCGCGAGTGCCGCCGCGACGAGTGCCGCCGCGATGCCCGTGAGCGCGAGCATCGCGACGCCGGAGATCTCGTCGGCGGGCGCCTCGCCGATGTGCTCGAACGGCGACAGCGAGATCGCCCAGTCGGGGGCGTCGAGCAGCGGTGCGAAGAACCCGAGCAGGAACGCGTAGCCGAACACGACCCACGCGAGCCCGAGCAGGCGCGGGACCGCCGCGTAGAGCAGCGCGGCGAAGCCGAGCACCGCCCACACGGCCGGTGCGTGCACGACGTGACCGAGGAGCACCTCGCCGAACAGGTCGCCGTCGCCCGTGCTCGCGACCGCGCCGGTCGCCGTGCCGACGCCGGCCGCGGTGAGCAGCAGCACCGTGCCGAGGGCGGTTGCGGCGACCCACGACCCGATCCAGGCGGGGCGGCCGACGGCGGTCGCGAGCACCGCCTCGGAGCGTCCGTCGGTCTCCTCCGACCGCAGCGACTGGATCGCGAGGAGCACGTAGATGGTCGACGCGAGCGCGAACAGCAGGCCCATCATGCCGAGGTAGCCGGTGAGCAGGTCCTCCTCGCCGCCGAACAGCACGAGCAGTTCGGGCGGCGCGTCGGCGAAGCCCTCGAGCATCGCGTCGGTGAACGCGCCGTAGACGACCCCGCCGATGAGCAGTGACGCGCTCCACCCGATGATGCTGCCGCGCTGGAGCCGCAGCGCGAGCGCGAACGGGCTCGAGAGCGCGGCCGATGCGCGGGCGGCGCCGCGGCGGGCGGGCATGAGTCCCGCACCGAGGTCGCGTCGCGTCGACAGGGCGTAGCCGACGACGGCGAACACCACGAGGCATCCGATCGACACCGCCAGCGGCGCCCAGGCGTCGTCGGCGAACGGGGCCGCCTTCTGCGACCACCCGATGGGGGAGAGCCACGACAGCCAGTCGAGGTCGCCCCCCTGCGCGGCCGACATGTCGCCGAGCCCGCGCACGAGGAAGCTCGCGCCGAGCACGGCGCCGGCCAGGCCCGCGGCGGTGCGCGAGAACGCGGTGAGCTGGGCGGTCGCCGCGGCGATGCCGGTGAACGCCAGCCCGGCGGCGCCCACGCTCGCGCCGAACACGAACGAACCCGCCGCATCGAACTCGAGGGCGGTGAGCAGCGCCCCCATGAGCACCGCGACGGTCAGGTTCATGAGCACGCTGATGCCGATGGCCGCGGTCAGGGGTGCGTGACGCCCGATGGGGGCGGCCCTGACGAGCTCGGCGCGCCCCGACTGCTCCTCGAGCCGGGTGTGACGCACGACGGTGAGCAGGCTCATGAGCGCGGCACCGATGATGAGGTAGAGGCCGTAGGTGCCCGCGAGGAACAGCTCGAGGCTCGGTTCGGCGTCGCCGAATCCGGGGCCCATGAGCAGCGCGGCGGCGGGGTTCGCCGAGAGGGCGCTGAAGGACGCGAGGTCGGCGGCCGTCGGGAACACGAGCTGCAGCACGTTCGCGAAGTAGGCGAGCAGCATGGTCAGCCCGAGCGTCCAGCCGAAGAACCGGATCCGGTCGCGGCGCAGCATGAACCGGAGCAGCCGGAGGGTGCCGACGAGCGGCCCCCGGCCGGTGCGAGCGGATGCCGCCGGAGCGCTCGACTGCGGCGCCGGCGCGATCGTCGTGGTCATCAGGCCACCTCGCTGCGGGCGCCTTCGGCGCCGTCGGTCGCGAGGTCGTCGCCGTAGTGGCGCAGCAGCAGCTGCTCGAGGGTGGGCGGCGTCGCGGTGAGGCCGTTCACGCCGAGGACGGCGAGTTCGCGCACCACGGCGGGCATGGCCTCGCCGTCGACCTCGAAGTGCACCTGGGCGCCTTCGCTGCGGAGGTCGTGCACGCCGGGCAGTGCCGCGATCGGGTCGGCCGGGCGGTCGAGGATGACCGACACGGCGGTGCGGGTCAGGTGCCGGAGATCGCGCAGGCTGCCGGTCTCGACGATGCGGCCCTGCCGGATGATCGAGACGCGGTCGGCGAGGACCTCGACCTGAGCGAGGATGTGGCTCGAGAGCAGCACGGTGCGGCCCGCGGCCGTCGCCTCGCGGATGCACGACTGGAACACGGATTCCATGAGCGGGTCGAGCCCCGAGGTGGGCTCGTCGAGCAGCAGGAGTTCGACGTCGCTCGCGAGTGCGGCGATGAGGGCGACCTTCTGGCGGTTGCCCTTCGAGTAGGTGCGGCCCTTCTTGCGGGGGTCGAGGTCGAACCGGTCGCACAGTTCGTCGCGCCGGGCGCGGTCGAAGCCGCCGCGGAGGCGCCCGAGGAGGTCGATCGCCTGCCCGCCGGTGAGGTTCGGCCACAGTTCGACGTCGCCGGGCACGTAGGCAAGGCGGCGGTGCAGGTCGACGGCGTCGGCCCAGGGGTCGCCGCCGAGCAGTTCGGCCGTTCCCCCGTCGGAGCGGAGCAGCCCGAGCAGGATGCGGATGGTGGTCGACTTGCCGGCGCCGTTCGGGCCGAGGAAGCCGTGCACCTCGCCGCGCTCGACGGTGAGGTCGAGGCCGTCGAGCGCGGCGACGGATCCGAATCGCTTCCGGAGCTCGGTGGTGCGGATGGCGGGTGCGGCTCCGCCGGGGTTCGTGGTGGTCATGAGAGGTCCGTTTCGTCGCTGGAGGTGGGTGCGAGCAGGGGTGGTGCAGGGTGAGCGGATGTCAGGCGCGCGCGCCTGCGGACGACCCCGGCGGATCGGGGATGTAGAGGAGATAGGTCTCGAGGAGCGTGCGATCCATGAGGAAGCCCTCGGTGTAGATCTCGAGCGCGGGCAGCGTGAGGCGCCCGAGCGCGCGTTCCCAGAACTCGCTCGTCGCGAGTGCGTCGGGATCGGTGGTCATGGAGAGGTCGAGCAGCAGCGCACCGAGCGTGGCGCCGATGAGGAATCGCACGCGGGCGTCTTCGTCGCGGCTGGGCACGATGGTGCCGGCTTCGACGCCGGCTTCGACGTACTCGACGGCGTCGGCGACCATGTGCTCGATGAAGTCGCGCGCGTGGGTTCCGCCGGCCTGGATGCTGCGCAGCGTGTAGGCGATCATCGGGCGATACGCCTCGATGCGGGCGAGTTGGCCGATGAACGCACCGGGTGCGGACTGCTCGGCGAGGACCTCGGCCTTGCTCTCGCGGATGACGCGGAACACGTGGTCGTCGCAGGCTTCCCGGAGGCCGTCCTTCGATCCGAAGAGCTTCACGATCGCGGCGGCGCTGACACCCGCGTCCTTGGCGATCGTGCGCAGGCCCGTCTCGAACCCGTCGCGTGCGAATCGCGCGATCGCGGCGTCTCGCACGCGGGCCCGCGTCGTGAGATCCGACGTGTCGCGTGATCCCGGTGAACGCATGTTCACCACAGTAAACACTCGTTCACACAGCGTCAAGAGGCTTCGCGAAGCGGATGCGAGGAGCATGCGGCATCCGTTCGGATTCGCCCTCGGTAGGCTGGTCGTCGTGAATCCGAGCCTTCCGGTCCGTCGGGCCTCCTCGCTCGCGGCCAACCTCGGCCTGAGCGAGCGGGTCTTCGCGTCGTCGGCCGACCGGGCCATGGCCCGGGCCATCGACGACGGCCTCGAACGCATCGAGACCGGACTCGTCGACCAGGTGCGCTTCGCCGACCCGATCGCGGATGTCGCCAGCCGCTACCTGCTCGAAGCCGGCGGCAAGCGCGTGCGGCCCATGCTCACGCTGCTCACCGCGCAGCTCGGCGACGGGGTCGTCGACGACGTGGTCAGCGCGGCCATGGCGGTCGAGATCACCCACCTGGGCTCGCTGTACCACGACGACGTCATGGACGAGTCGGAGCGCCGCCGCGGCGTGCCGAGCGCCCAGACGGTGTGGGGCAACTCGGTCGCGATCCTCACGGGCGACCTGCTGTTCGCGCGCGCGAGCCAGCTCATGGCGGGGCTCGGGGAGCGCGCCATCCGCATGCAGGCCGACACGTTCGAGCGGCTCGTGCTGGGCCAGCTCAACGAGACCGTCGGGCCCGACCCCGACGAGGACCCGATCGAGCACTACATCCAGGTGCTCGCCGACAAGACCGGGTCGCTCATCGCGGCGGCCGCGCAGTCGGGAATCGTGTTCGGCAACGCCGACCCCGCGCTCGAGGCGCCGATCATCGAGTTCGGCGAGCGGATCGGCGTCGCGTTCCAGCTCATCGACGACGTCATCGACCTGTCGCCCCAGCCCGAGGAGACCGGCAAGGTGCCCGGCACCGACCTGCGGGCGGGCGTCGTGACCCTGCCGCTGCTGCGGCTCCGCGAGATAGCGGCGACGGATGCCGCGTCCGCGACCCTGCTCGAACGCATCAGCCGCGACGTGCTGCCGGCCGATCCCGCCGCCGCGGGCGACCCGTTCGACACGAACACGCTCGCCGCGCGCGTCGTGCCGTCGCGGGCCACCGTCGACGCGCTCGTCGACGAGTTGCGCGAGCACGAGGCCACGCGCGCTACGCTCGCTGAGGCCCACCGCTGGGCGCGGGAGGCCGTCGCGGCACTCGCCCCGCTGCCCGAGGGCAGCGTGAAGAAGGCGCTCACGCGCTTCGCCGACACCATCGTGGAGAGATCAAGCTAGTGACTCGCAACAAGCTGCGCCTCGCGATCGTGGGCGCCGGCCCCGCCGGCATCTACGCCGCCGACATCCTGCTCAAGGCCGAACGCAACTTCGACGTCTCGATCGACCTGTTCGACCACCTGCCCGCCCCGTACGGGCTGGTCCGCTACGGCGTCGCGCCCGACCACCCGCGCATCAAGGGCATCATCACCGCGCTGCGCGAGGTGCTCGACCGCGGCGACATCCGCATCTTCGGCAACGTCCGGTTCGGCGAGGACATCACGCTCGAAGACCTCAAGAAGCACTACAACGCCGTCATCTTCGCGACGGGCGCCGTGCGCGACGCGTCGCTGAACATCCCCGGCATCGACCTCGAGGGCTCGTACGGCGCGGCCGACTTCGTCAGCTGGTACGACGGGCACCCCGACTACCCGCGCGAGTGGCCGCTCGAGGCGCAGTCGGTCGGCGTCATCGGCAACGGCAACGTCGCGCTCGACGTGGCCCGCATGCTCGCCAAGCACGCCGAGGACCTGCTGCCGACCGAGATCCCCGCCAACGTGCACGCAGCACTGGCGGCATCGCCCGTGACCGACGTGCACGTCTTCGGGCGTCGCGGCCCGACATCCGTCAAGTTCACGCCCCTCGAGCTGCGCGAGCTCGGCGAACTGCGCGACGTCGACATGATCATCCACGACGAGGACTTCGACTACGACGACGCAGCGCGCGCCGCGGTGGCGGGCAACAAGCAGGTCTTCGTCATCGACAAGGTGCTGCAGCAGTGGCGGCAGCGCGAAACCGGACAGGCGTCGCGTCGCCTGCACCTGCACTTCTTCGCCAAGCCGCTCGAGGTCGTCTCGGACGGCGACGGCAGGGTCGCCGCGCTGCGGTACGAGCGGACCGCACCCGACGGCGAGGGCGGGGTCGTCGGCACCGGCGAGATCCGGGAGATCCCGATGCAGGCGATCTACCGTGCGGTCGGGTATCACGGGTCCCCGCTCAAGGGCATCCCGTTCGACAAGAAGTTCGGCGTCATCCCGAACCACGAGGGCCAGGTCCTCATGCGCGACAAGGAGACCGGACAGTCGCGCCAGATGTACGGCGTCTACGCGACCGGCTGGATCAAGCGCGGCCCCGTCGGGCTCATCGGCCACACCAAGTCCGACGCGATGGAGACCATCAAGCACCTCATCAACGACCTCGGCAACTGGTGGCGGCCCGAGTCGCCGTCGGAGGAGTCGGTCATCGAGATGCTCGAGGGCCGAGGCATCCGCTGGACCGATCTCGACGGATGGCACCGCCTCGACGAGCACGAGCAGGCGCTCGGCGCCGCCGAGGAGCGCAAGCGCATCAAGGTCGTGCCGCGAGACGAGATGGTGGCGATCTCGCGCGGCGAGGTCTGATCCGTCAGATCATCACGCAGTACCAGATGGCGCGGAGCACCGGCCCCCACGACGCGAACGACCCCGAGAAGTCACCGCTCGGGCAGTACGGTCCGAATTCGGTGAAACCCTGGCCGAGCACGGCGCCCATGTCGGTCTGCGGCCCGGTGTAGGGGTCGGCGACGCACTTCCAGTAGGCGCCGTCGTCGTGGGCGGGGATCGTGAGGGTGCCGGTCAGTGATGCGCAGGCGGCTTCGAGTGGTGTCATCGCGTCGATGACGAATGGGGCGGATGCCGCGGCGGTGCCGCCGTCGGTGAGCGTGAACGCGACCGTGAACTCGTGTTCGCCGTCGGTCAGGTTCTCGAGGTCGACGGAGTAGGTCGCGGCCTTCTTCGTGGTCGTGTCGGCGGCGTCGTCGCAGGCGACCGGCTCACCATCGATGTCGCACGCCTGGCTCGCGATCGCCTGGGCGCCGCGGTTGATCGCGTAGTCGATCGTGATCGTGGCTGCGTCGGGTGTTCCGGCGGTGGCGGATGCTGCGGGCGCGCTGCTCTTGCCCGGTGCGGCGTGCGCGGGCGCGGCGAGACCGACGAGGGCGAGGGCGGCGACGGCTGCGAGAGCGAGGCCGGCTCGGGTCGTGGTGCGCATGGCGGCATCCCTTCCTGCGGCGCACGCGCGCCGACGGCCGCAACCTAGACCGTGTCGGGCGTTGCGGGCAGCCCCCAATCGGGGGATACCCTCCCCTTCGCATCCGCGGGTCGAGGAGCGAAGCGTCTCGAGATCCCACGGGCCAACCCACGAAAGCTGATAGCATTTGCTATATGCAGGCTTCACGGGCGAACATCGTCGAGCAGATCGGCGCCGACGCGCGCGCCGCCGACGACCTCCACGAGCGTTCGCGTGCGATGCTCCTGGGCGCGGTCCGCGCAGGGGCGAGGGCCGGTCTCTCCCAGCGTGAGATCGCCGCGGCGGTCGGCCGCAGTCAACCCGAGGTGTCACGCCTGTTGCGCTTCCACGGGAGCTCGGCTCGTGGGCGCGAACTCGTCAAGCGCCGCCGGAAGGTGATCGAGATGGCGGCCGCTCGTGGCGCCCGCAACCTTCGGGTGTTCGGAAGCGTGGCGAACGGCACCGACCGCCCCGACTCCGACATCGACCTGCTGGTCGACCTTGCTCCGGGAACCGGGCTCTTCTCACTCGCCCGCCTCGAGGCCGAGCTCGCCGAGGTCCTCGGAGCCGAGGTCGATGTCGTCCCGGCCCGGGCGCTCCGTGAGCACCTCGCCGAGCGTGTGCTGGCCGAGGCGGTGCCGCTGTGACCCGATCCGATGCTGAACTGGTCAGCGATGCCTTGGCGCACATCGCGGCGCTGCGACGTCACCTGGGTCGTGGAGACCTCGCTGACGAAACGATCGCCGACGCCGTCGGCCCGCGCCTCGCTGCGGCGATCGAGGCAGTGTCCCAAACGAGCGCAACCTTCCGCGAGGGAGCGCTCGGTTCCGACTGGAAGGTCATCTGGGCAACGCGAAACCGCATCGCCCACGGGTACGCATACGTCGACCTGACGATCATCCTGGACACCGTCGAGCACGACCTTCCGGAGTTCGAGCGCACGCTCAGGCGCTCGCTGGAGTAGCGGGCCCTCGCCGTCGGCGCATCGTCTCGCAGGCGGGTCGCGGAGCGCAGCGGCGGCGATCGTGGTGATGGCCGCGAGGATCAGGGCGGTTCGGGCGCGGGGCCTATCCCACCAGGCAGTACCAGGTCGCCTCGAGGATGACGTTCCCTTCGTCGGAGCCCTCGCCGACGAAGAGCTCCCCGCAGAACGGCACGAGCACTTCTCCGGCGTGGTTCAGCAGATCGATCAGGTCTGTGAAGGTTCCCGTGTACGGGTCTGCTGTGCACTCCCACACCGTGTGGGGGTCGTCGGGAAAGGTCAGCGTCCCGGTGAGTGACGCGCACGCGGCTTCGAGTGGTGTCATCGCGTCGATGACGAATGGGGCGGATGCCGAGGCGGTGCCGCCGTCGGTGAGCGTGAACGCGACGGTGAACTCGTGTTCGCCGTCGGCGAGGCCTGCGAGGTCGAGGGAGTAGGTTGCGGACTTCTTGGCGGCGGCATCCGCTTCGCTGTCGCACGGGATCGCGACCTGGTCGAGTGCGCAGTGCTGGGTGGCGATCTGGTGGGGTCCGCGGTTGATGCCGTACTCGATGGTGACCGTGTCGCCGTCGGGTGCGCCAGCGGTGGCGGATGCCGCGGGTGCGTTGCCCTTGCCGGGTGCGGCGTGCGCCGGCGCGGCGAGGCAGAGGGCGGCGATCGTGGCGATGGCAGTCAGGACCAGGGCGGTTCGGGAGCGGTTGCGCATGGCGGCATCCCCTTCTGCGGCTGCGGGCGCACGTCGACGGCCGCAATCTAGACCGTGCCGGGCGCGGCGGGCAGCCCCCGTCCGGGGGATGATGCCGCCCGCCGGCGCGCTCGCCGGCGCGGCGAGGCCGTGGGATCGAGCGCCCCGACCGGTGGCCGGGCCGCTACGCTTCCCCTCATGCCCGTGCCCCTGCTCGCCCTCACGGTCGGGGCCGCGATCGTCGGCGCCGTCGCCGGATGGTGGCCGCTTGCGACCTGGGCGGACCGCAACATCCGCCGCGATCGGGCAGAGCGGATGCCGCTGCGCGCGATGCGCGCGTGGACGGCGGTCGCGACATCCGCTCTCTTCGGCCTGCTGGCCTGGCGGTACGGATTGGACCCGGTCCTCCCGGCGCTGCTCGCGCTCGCCGGAGCCGGCGTCGCACTGTCTGCGGTCGACCTGATCGAGAAGCGACTGCCGAACGCGATGGTGTTCCCGACCGCGCTCGCCGTCGCGGTGCTGCTCGTGGTCGCGTCGGCGCTCACGGGGGACTGGATCGCCCTGGTCTGGGCGCTCGCCGGTGGCGCCGGGATGTTCGCGTTCTACTTCGTGCTCGCGCTCGTCTCGCCGTCGGCGATGGGCATGGGCGACGTGAAGTTCGCGCTGCCGCTCGGGCTGGCGCTCGGCTGGTTCGGCTGGTGGATGTGGATCGGGGGGCTGTTCGGGGCGTTCCTCGTGGGTGGACTGGTCGCGATCGCGGCGCTGCTGCTGCGGAAGGTGACGCTGCGGGGGTCGATCCCGTTCGGGCCGTCGATGCTCGCGGGCGCGATTGCGGCGCTCGTCGTGCTCGGCGCCCCGGCGGGGTGAGCCCTGCGAGCCGTCGAGGCCGAGTACCCCGAACGGGGGCATGGTGCTGATTCATCCGGATGGATAGGTTTTTCTTCGTCGCCCGGACTGGGGGCGGCAGTTTTCTGCTCGACCCGAAGGGTGACTCTCATGCTCAAGCTCTACACGAAGGCTCAGGCCCGCCTCGCGCAGCTCCGCTCGGAGGAGGACGGCAACGCGGCCGAGTACGGCCTCATCATCGCGATCGTCGCGCTCGGCATCATCGTTGGCCTGGGGGCTCTGGCGCTCGCGTTGAACGGCATGTTCGCCGACGTCGCGTCCAACCTCTAGTCTCGCGTGCCCTAGCGGACCTCGGAATCCCGGACTCCGGGCTCCGAGGTCCGCATTGCCGTCCCTAGGAGGGTCGATGCGCCGTCGGTCGCGTGAACGAGGTGCAGCAGCGGTCGAATTCGCCCTGATCATCCCGGTCCTGCTCCTGCTGGTGCTGGGAGTCATGGAATTCAGCCGGCTGTACAACCAGCAGATCTCTCTGTCGAACGCAGCACGATCGGCAGCCCGGGTCATGGCCATTTCGAACGACCAGGGCGAAGCCGTCAACGCTGCCATCGCCGCCGCGCCCGCGCTCAATCCATTGCTCAGCGCGGGGAACGTGGCGTTCAGCTCCGGGGCTTGCACCGCGGGTGCCATCATGAGCGTCACCGTGACATACGAGTCGACGCTCCTCACTGGGGCGTTCGGCCCCGCGTTCAACCTGACCGGAGAGGCGGCGACACCATGCGGGGGCTGATGAAGAGGATGCGCTCTGAGCGAGGTGCCACGGCCGCGACCTTCGGCTTGCTTCTCATCCCGTTGCTCGGGTTCGGCGCGATCGCCGTCGATGTGGGCGCCCTGTACGCAGAGAAGGCCGAACTGCAGAACGGTGCTGACGCCGCCGCGCTTCAGGTCGCGATCGCCTGCGCAAAGGACGAGGCCGCGCCCGATTGCATCTCCGCCGACCCGTCGGCGATCGCCGGCGCGAACGACTCGAGCGACGGTATCGCAGGCATTCAGGCGGTCGCTGTCGACACGACCGCCAATGTGGTCACCGTCACCACGAACACCGAGGACATCGGCGTTCGCCACCCGCTCGCGTCGATGATCCCCGGCATCGGCGACTCCACCGTCGTCACCGCTGACGGTGCAGCAGAGTGGGGCCAGCCAGTTCGCGGATCGACACTCGCGCTCGCAATCGGGTACTGCGAGTTCGCCGACCACCCCCCGCAGGATGGCGTAGCGAACCCGGTCAAGATCCTCGTGGAGTACAACACCGGCACACGGAGGAACTGCCCTGGTGCCTTCGCGCCCGGCGGCTTCGGCTGGCTCCCCTCGATCGACTGCTCGATCGAGATCGACGTCGCGAACCCCTGGGTGGCGAGCAAGCCCGGCAATAGCACGTCGGGCACGGGGTGCTCCGACACGTATATGGCCGACCTGATCGGCAAGACCGTCTTCATCCCGATCTACGACGACTTCCGTGGCACCGGCTCCGGTGCCGATTTCCACATCGAGCAGTTCGCGGCATTCCTCGTCACCGGGTTCAAGGTAAGCGGTGGCAACTCGTACACCGACCCCGAAGCCCCGAGATGCACCGGCAGTTGCCGCGGTGTCCAGGGTCATTTCATGAAGTTCGTCTCAGTCGACGACGCCTTCGAACTCGGCGACGGCGTCGAGAACGGTGCGGCCGTCGTCCGGCTCACCCTCCCGTAGGCTGCCGTGGCAGGCCGACGCCAGTCTCCCTACAGAAAGGCCCCCAGGTGATCCGGATCATCGGTGCGATCCTCGCAATCGTGCTCGCACTCGGCGGTGGCGCCGCCCTCTTCCTCTACGTCCAGTCGGCTGACCGGCGTGCCGCCGAGGGTGCGGAGTTCCAGCGCGTGTTCATCGTCACGGAGGCCGTGCCGCAGGGGACACCCGGCGAGGAGGTCTCCGCGTTCCTCGAGATCGACGAACTGCCGGCCATCGCGATCCAACCCGACATCGTCACGGACCTGGCCGGGCTCGAGGGCATGGTCACCAACGCCGAGCTGCTCCCAGGCGAGCAGTTGCTCGAGGCACGGTTCTCCTCACCCGACGATCTCGCAGCCACGGGTGAGGTGGTCGTGCCTGAGGGGCTTCAGGAGATCACCGTGGCACTCGCTGTGGAGCGTGTCGTCGGAGGCGTCGTGGCGCCGGGCGATCTCGTTGGCATCGTTCTCTCGACGAACACCCAGTCAGTGCTGGCCAACGACGGCACCGCTCAGTCGCAGTTCGTCTACAACGGCATGCTCGTCACCCGTGTGACGGCGGGGCGGACGCTCACGACCGGAAGCTCCGACGACGAGAGCACCGAAGTCGGCGCCTTCCTGGTGACACTCGCGGTGACCGCACCGCAGGCCGAGAAGATCGCGTACGGCGCCGAGCAGCAGGAGGACGGCAACGCCGGGCTCTGGCTGACCCTCCAACCCGAGGGCACCGATACGGGTGGCTCCAGCCTCCGAAGCGGAGAGAACGTCTTCCAGTGACGTCCTACCTCCTCGTCAGTCGCAGCGCGGAGTACGAATCCCGGCTCCGTCGGCTCCTCGGTGCGCGACTCCAGGTCGTGCCGGGCGAGTATGTGACGTTCGGGCCGGATGCCGCGCTTCGCCAGGTCGACGGTGGGCCGAGGATCGCCTTGCTCGGCCCGCTGCTCAGCTACGAGGAGACGAAGGCGCTCATCGCCGAGCTCTCAGAGCGATACCCAGGCATCGGATTCATCGTCGTTCGCGAGCAGCGATCAGATCTCGAGGACTGGGTCGATGGCATGGAGATCCACGCGGTCCTGAGCCCGGAGGCTTCGGACAGCACGACGGAGTCCCTGCTCGAACGTCTCGATGAATGGCTCGTGACGTCGGGCCGCCTGCGGGAGCGCACCCAGGCCGAGATCGACGCGGAGACGCGCCGCGATGAGATCGCCGATGTCTTCGCGATGCTTGCGCCCGGCGTGCGTGCGGAGGAATCAGCGGGAGACGTCGGTGATGCAGTACGAGTCGAGCCGGAGCAGGGAGAGGATGAGGCCGAGGGTACGGCCGGCCCCGGCGTCGAGCCCGAAACCGAGCCCGAGCCGGACTGGGTGATCCCGCCGATGGGGCGTGGCATCCGATCCGAGGTCGTCGTGGTCGCCGCACCGAAGGGCGGGCAGGGGAAGACGACGACGGCGATCAACCTGTCGGCGGGTCTCGCCGAGGTGCACCCGAACTCCGTCGTCCTCGTCGATGCCGACGTGCAGTTCGGCGATATCGCCAATGCGCTCGACCTCCGACCGCAATACTCGCTCGCTGATGTCGTCGGCGTGGGCGACGATGAGGTCGCGATGAAGGCGCTGCTCACGCGGCACGACGACGACTTCTTCGTCGTCGCGGCTCCGCCGTCGCCCGAACTGGCAGACGAGATCCCCCCGAGTGAACTCGGCGTCCTGATCCGTCGACTCGCCACGATGTTCCGCTACGTCGTCGTGGACACGACGCCGGGACTCGGCGAACACACGCTGGTCGCGCTCGAGCAGGCGACAGACGGCGTGTTCGTGACGAACATGACCGTCCCCAGCCTCAGAGCACTTCGCAAGGAGTTCGAACTGCTCGTCGACCTCGACTTGGTGCCATCGAACCGCCACGTCATCCTGAACTTCGTCGAGAAGAACACCGGAATCCTCCCGAAGGACGCCGCGCGCATCATCGGAGCACCGATCGATGTCGAGGTGCCGCGATCGATCGGCGCGGTCCTCGCATCCAACGCCGGAGTCCCGCTCATCCACAACGACGTCCGCGACCCCGCCGCCAAAGCGATCCGCACAGCCGTGCAGCGGATCGAACCGGCCGCCGTCCCCACCCGCAAGCGCATCCACAGGAAAGCGAGGGCAGCGCAATGAGCCTGAGCGACCGACTCGAACGAGCACGCGGAGCACACCGCAGCACCGAGACCGAAGCGGCCCCGGCGCTGTCGGATCCACCGGGCAACGCCCCGACCGCGCCAGACGAACCGGACGCAGCCGGTGGCGGCGCGGTGTCGGCCGACACCGCGGAACGCGGGGTCTCCAAGCCTGCTGCCGAGGTCGCGCCCGACGACGCTGCACACACGAGCACCTGGACGGCCGTCGCGGGCGACACCCCGACGCAACATCAGAGCGACCCCCTGACCGATCTCAAGGAACGCGCCGCACAGGAGCTGTTTCGACGGATCGGGTCCAGACTCAATGACTCGACACTCACCGAGGACCGGCTGCACGCGCTCGCTCGTGAGGAGCTCGGGTTCATCGTCGAGGCCGAGCAGGTCGCGCTCACGACTGCGGAGCGCAACCGACTGATCACTGAGATCGGCGCCGACGTCCTCGGCTTCGGCCCGCTCGAACAACTGCTCGACGATCCTGACGTCACCGAGATCATGGTGAACCGTCACGACCAGATCTTCGTCGAACGGAACGGTCGGCTCTACGAATCGCGGAGCCGGTTCACCGGTGAGCCGCAGCTTCGCCGGGTGATCGAGCGGATCGTCTCGCGTGTGGGTCGGAGGATCGACGAGTCCTCGCCCCTGGTCGACGCTCGACTCGCCGACGGGTCGCGGGTCAACGCGATCATCCCACCGCTCGCCGTCGATGGATCGTCGCTCACGATCCGCAAGTTCGCCCGAACGCCCTACACGGTCGAGGATCTCATCGGATTCGACACCATCAACCGCGAGATGGCCACGCTGCTCGACGCGGCAGTTCGGGCGAAGCTGAACGTCCTGGTTTCCGGTGGAACTGGGACCGGCAAGACCACGTTGCTCAACGTCCTGTCCGCGTTCATCCCGAACGACGAGCGCATCATCACGATCGAGGACGCAGTCGAACTGCAACTCCAGCAGGAGCACGTCGTGCGGCTCGAATCCCGCCCCGCGAACATCGAGGGCCGCGGCGAGATCACGATTCGCGACCTCGTCCGGAACTCGCTCCGCATGCGTCCGGACCGCATCGTCATCGGCGAGGTTCGAGGAGGCGAAAGCCTGGACATGCTCCAGGCCATGAACACCGGGCACGAGGGGTCGATCTCGACGATCCACGCGAACTCGCCACGCGACGCCCTGTCGAGGCTCGAGACCCTCGTGCTCATGGCCGGAATGGACCTCCCGCTGCGTGCCATCCGCGAACAGATCGCGTCCGCGATCGACGTGGTCGTGCAGATCTCGCGCCTCCGTGACGGGACCCGTCGCGTCGTCAGTGTCACCGAGGTCCAGGGCATGGAGGGCGAGATCATCACCATGCAGGATGCGTTCGCCTTCGATTTCGCGGCCGGGATCGATGCCGACGGGAGGTTCCGCGGCCATGCCGTTCCCACGGGCGTCCGGCCTCGGTTCGTCGACCGGTTCGAGGAACTCGGGATCGCGATCCCGCCCGGGATCTTCAGGTACCAGCCCGTCGCCTACGGACTCGGAGAACTCGGATGAGTCCGCTGCTCGCGATCGGTATCGCGTTCGTTCTGCTCGCGCTGCTCGCGCTCGTCCTCCTCGTGCTCTTCCCCCCGCCTCGCCGCATCGCAGTCGAACGTCGTCTGGCTCCGGGCGAGCAGTACGTATCCGCAGTCACCCGTGCTACCGACAAGACGGTCGCCGTACTCGACTCGGCCATTGCCCAGCGCAATCGCGGATGGTTCAACGAGGAGCGGCTCGAGCTCGCCGGGGTTCGATCCACCCCATCCGGCGTCGTGCTCGTGACGTTCGGCCTTGCGGCGGTGCTCGCGTTGCTCGGCGTCCTCGTCGGGTTCGGGTCGTGGTTGGCGCTCGTCTGGGCACTTCTCTTCGCCGCCTTCGCTCCGGTGCTCGCAAACCTGTACCTGACGATTCGGACCGGCCGCCGCCGCGCTGCATTCGCGGACCAACTCGACGACACGCTGCAGTTGCTCTCAGGCAACCTTCGTGCCGGCCACGGGCTCACCCAGGCGCTCGACTCCGTGGCACGCTTCGCCGACCCGCCCACATCCGAGGAGTTCTCCCGGATCGTCAATGAGACGAGGATCGGCCGCGATCTCGGTGAAGCACTTCACGGCACTGCGGCACGAATGCGATCAGACGACTTCACCTGGGCGGCACAGGCGATCGAGATCAACCGTTCGACGGGTGGAAACCTGGCCGAGACACTGCAGCGCACTGCCGCGACCATTCGCGAGAGAAACCAGATCCGACGTCAGGTGAAGGCGCTGAGCGCTGAGGGGCGTCTGTCGGCCATCATCCTCATCGCCCTGCCCATCGCTGTGTTCTTCGGCGTGCTCATCCTCCAGCCCGCATACCTCGCACCGTTCGTCGAGACGATCTTCGGTTGGATGGCACTCGCCCTCGCGGCAGTGCTCATGACCGTCGGGACCGTCTGGATGCTGTTCGCCGTGCGTGTGAAGTTCTAAAGGGGCGCAGCATGTGGATCCCGTACCTCGCCATCGCCGCCGTCACCCTGTCGATCGGCGCCCTCGTCTTCATCGTGTTCACCACGATTCCGGTCAAGGCGGACGTCGTCGCAGCGGTGGCTCCGTCGTCCGAGGATGAACGCAAACGCGTCGAGCGCAACACCTTCTCGGAGACCCTCGCAACGGTCATGCCTTCGGGCTACACGGGCTGGGTGCAGCGCAAGATCATCTATGCGGGAAGGGCCACATCGTGGACCGTCGGGGGCTTCCTGATCGTCCGCCTCATCGTCTCGATCGTTGCGGTGCTCATCATCATCGGGGCTGTGGCGCTCAGCGCGGAATTGCTCCCCCGCATCATCGGCATCGCGTTCGGAGTCCTGATCTTCTTCGCGCCGGAGATCATGCTCAGCAGTCGAGCCGACGATCGACAGACCGCCATCCTGCTCGCACTCCCCGACACGCTCGACCAGATGACCATCGCGGTTGAGGCCGGTCTGGGATTCGAGGCCTCGATGGCTCGCACCGCGCAGGGCGGGCGCGGCCCGCTCTCCGAGGAACTGATCAGGACGCTCCAGGACATCAGCATCGGACGATCGCGGTATGACGCCTACGCGGCGCTGCTCGCCCGCACCGACTGCACGGACCTCAAGCGCTTCGTGCGGGCCATCCAACAGGCGGACCGGTACGGCATCGCAATCGCCGACGTGCTCCGCGTGCAGGCCGGTGAAATGAGGATCAAGCGCCGACAGCGAGCCGAGGAATCGGCGATGAAGGTGCCCATCAAGGTCGTCTTCCCGCTCGTCTTCGCGATCCTTCCCGTGCTCTTCATCGTCCTGCTCTTTCCGGCGGTCGTCGGCATCATCGGTGCGTTCAGCTGATCACCTCGCAAGCCCCAATAGGCTGACCCCCGAGGGGGTTTCGGCATGGCGGAGGCGGTCGGCTGGCAGCCCGACGTGCTCGGGCCCGAATTCGAACAGCTCGCGCTTCCGTTGGAGGACGACGACGAGGGCGAGGTCGTCGCGACGCTCGTCAGGTACGTGGGCGGCGGCGCGAGCGCGCCGGCCCGCCTGGATGGCGCGGAGCACGTAGCGGGCACGGAACGTCGGCGCCGCTGGCGGTGGCCGTGGGAACGCGAGCCCGAGCCCGAACCCGAGCCGACTCCGCGCGGCGCGGCATCCGGATGCGACGTGCTCTACGTCCACGGCTGGAGCGACTACTTCTTCAATCCCGAGCTCGCGCGGTTCTGGAGCGACGCGGGGGCGCGGTTCTACGCGCTCGACCTGCGCAAGTACGGCCGCAGCCTGCGCGAATGGCAGACGCCCGGGTACACGATCGACCTCGGCACGTACGACGAGGACCTCGAGGCCGCGCTCGCCGTCATCGCGCGCGAGGGTGGGCCGGAGGCATCCGCTCGGCCCCTCATCCTGTTCGGGCACTCGACCGGCGGACTCACGCTCTCACTCTGGGCCGCCCGCAACCGCGGGCGCGTCGACGCGCTCGTGCTCAACAGTCCGTGGCTCGAGTTCCAGCTCAGCGGCATCGGACGGCAGGCGATCCAGCCGATGCTCGGGTTCCGGGCCCGGCTCGACCCGATGGGGGCGCTGCCGAACGTCGACCTCGGGTTCTACACGCGCTCGGTCGCGAAGGAGCAGGACGGCGAGTGGGAGTACGACCACGCCTGGCGGCCCGACCGCGGATTCCGCACGCACCCGGCCTGGCTCGCGGGAATCCTGCGCGGGCACGCGACGATCTCCGCGGGCGTCGACGTCGGCGCGCCCGTGCTCACGCTGCTGTCGCAGCGGTCGGTGCTGCAGGCCGTCTGGGATGACGCGATGCTCTCCTCCGACATCGTGCTCGTCGTCGACGACATCGCCCGGCAGGCGGTCCGGCTCGGGCAGGCCGTCACGGTCGCCCGCATCGACGGGGCGCTGCACGACGTGTTCCTGTCGCGCGAGCCCGCGCGTGCGGCTGCCTACGAGGCGGTCACGCGTTGGCTCGAGGGGTACGGGCCGAGGCGGTGATCACGGGCCGAGGGCCGACACCGCGACGACATTGACCCCATCGCTCCGGCGGTACGACGGGCCGCTGCCCGTGATGACGGTGAGCGTCGGTCTCGACTCGCCGCGGGCAGCGACCGCGGCGAATCGCAGCAGCCCCGCAGCGGCCCGCTCGACCACCTCGTCTGCGGAGCCCAGCTTCACCTCGAATGCGTGCCATGTCGAGTCGGGACCCTGCACGATGGCGTCCACCTCCCGGCCCGCGGAGTCGCGCGCGTGGAAGACCGACCCGCCGTGCTGCTGTGCGTAGATGCGCAGCTCGTGCACGACCAGCGACTCGAACAACTGGCCTGCGAAGGCGGCATCGTTCCGGAGCGCTGAGGGATCTGCGCGCAGGAGCGCGACGGCGAGGGCCGGGTCGCAGAAGTGCCGCTTCGGCTCCTTGCGGAGCGTGGCCGACGATCGAAGATGTGCCGACCACGCCGGTTGGTCCTCCACCACGAAGATCCGCTCGAGCGCGGCGAGATAGGCGCGAACCGCATCGCGTGAGAGGGAGGCCTCGTCGCGGGCGAGCGTCGAGATCGACGCCTCGGTCGCCGTCGATCGCGCGAGCGCGGCGAGGAGCCGCCGGACCCGGATCGGGTCGCGTGCAACGCCATCGGCGAGCTGCACGTCGACCTCGGCCACGGCCTGGACGTAGTCGCGCAGGTTCGCGAGGGCATCCTCGATCGTGAGATCCTGGAACGCCGGCCATCCGCCACGGGCGATGCGTTCGAGCAGCGGCAGGTAGCCGAGGTCCTGGGCAGCCGCTCGCGGCGGATCGTCGGCGATGAGCCCGGCGAATGAGACGACGCCGGTCGAGTGCCCGGTCTCGACGAGCGTCATCGTGCGCATCCGCAGGCGCGCGAAACGCCCGGCACCGGAGTGCCGCGTCGCGTTCACGGAGGGAGCGGACGACCCGGTGAGGATGAACTGGCCCGGTGCATGCCGTTCGTCGACCGCGCGGCGGACCGAGTCCCAGAGTCGAGGCTGCCACTGCCATTCGTCGAGCAGCCGAGGCGCTGCGCCGTCCAGCACGAGCGCAGGGTCGATCTCCATCAACTGCGCCACACCGGGGTCGGTGTCGACGTGACTCACGCTCGCGGCTCGCTGCAGCGCGGTCGCGGTCTTCCCGCACGCCTTCGGCCCCTCGATGAGGACGGCCCCCGCGCGCCGCAGGGCGGAGTCGAGTTCTGCGTCGACGTGCCGCGGTGCGTAGTCCATGCCGTTTCCTCTGCTCTCGACTCCTCGGTCGTGTCTGGTTCGCCTTCTGGCCGGCGCGTGCGGTTCGCCAATTCGAGGGCATCAGAGCCTACAGATCGGATACGTTCCGATCGTCAATTCGAGAGTACATCAGTCGTCAGTTTGAGGACACGGGGTTCATACGCGCGCGGCCGTTCACGTCGGATGGGAGCGGAACCGGATTCCTACGCGGAGCCGTGAGCGCGGAACCCCTGAGCGCGGCGCCGTGAGTCGGGCCGCGAGAGCCGCAGCCAGACCGTGCGTCAGCGGAAGTTGACGAACTGGAGGTCGACGTCGAGGTCGGCGGCCTTGAGCAGGCGGATCGTCTCCTGCAGGTCGTCGCGGCTCTTCGACGAGACGCGCAGCTCGTCGCCCTGGATCTGCGACTTCACCGTCTTCGGGGCCTCGTCGCGGATCAGCTTGCCGATCTTCTTCGCATGCTCCTGGTCGATGCCGTTCTTCAGGCCGATCTCGATGCGGAACTCCTTGCCCGACGGGTAGGGCTCGCCCGCGTCGAGCGACTTCAGCGAGATGCCGCGCTTGATGAACTTCGACTGCACCACGTCGAGCACCGCCTTCACGCGCTCGTCGGTCGAGGCCTTCAGCAGGATCTTCTCGCCCGACCACTCGACCGACGCGCCCACGCCCTTGAAGTCGTAGCGCTGCTCGACCTCCTTCCGGGCCTGGTTGACGGCGTTCTCCGCCTCCATCTTGTCGACCTTGCTCACGATGTC
Source organism: Agromyces marinus (assembly GCF_021442325.1). Taxonomy (NCBI): domain Bacteria; kingdom Bacillati; phylum Actinomycetota; class Actinomycetes; order Micrococcales; family Microbacteriaceae; genus Agromyces; species Agromyces marinus. Next base: position 374,740 of record NZ_CP087879.1, read on the forward strand.
GAACGTCGAATCAGCCATGCGAGCCAGTCTAGCGAGGGGGTGCGAAGGGGCGGATGCCGCGTCCGCGCGTGGATGACCTAGCATGATGCGGTGCACCCGAACCGTCGCATCCCGCGCACGCGCGCGCGATGAGCGACCCGTTCGGGGCGGCCGCGTTCGCGGTCGCCGTGATGACCGCCGCCGTCGCGCAATCCGCCACCGGGTTCGGGTTCGCACTCATCGCCGCGCCCGCGCTCATGCTCGCCGCCCCGGGGCGCAGCCCGTTCTCGCTGCTCGCCGCGGGCATCGTGGTGACGGTGACGACCCTGTGGGCCAACCGTTCGGGGTTCGACTGGCGCGTCGTGGCGCCGATCGTGGCGGCATCCGTCCCCGGGGCGATCCTGGGCACCCTCGTGCTCGTGAACGCGGATGTCGCGGCCGTCCGGATCGGCATCGGACTCGTCGTGATCGCCGCATGCCTCATCAGCCTCTTCGGGCTGCGCGTGCCGCAGAACCGCACGACGCTGCTCACCGCGGGCGTGCTCGCCGGCGGGCTGAACTCGATCGCGTCGATCTCGGGACCGCCGCTCGCCGTGGCCTACCGGCCCGAACGGCCCGACCAGCTTCGCGGGAACACCGCGGCGGCGTTTCTCATCATGGGACCCATCTCGCTCGTGACCACTGCGATCGCGGTGCCGCCCGACCTGGTCGACCTGCAACTGGCCGCGATCATGGCGGGCCTCGCGGGCATCGGGCTGCTCGTCGGATGGACGTGGGTTCGGCGCCTGCCGATCCACGTCGTGTCGCGCGCCGCGCTCGCCCTGAGCGCCGGTGCGGGCGTGACGCTGCTCGTCTCAGCCGCGATCTGATGCGCGCGGGGCGCGGCGTGCGCGCTCCGCGCGCCGCAGCGGGGGAGTTGGGTGCCCGCGGTCAGGCGGGCGGGACCGCGGTGGAGGAACGCACGCGCAGCTCGAACGGCAACGGGGTGGCCGCGGGCTGCGCGGCATCCGTTCCCGGCTCGAGCTGCTCCATGAGGATCTCGACCGCGTGCTCGCCCTGCCCTCGCGGGAACTGCGCGACCGTCGAGAGACCGAAGAACTCCGCGAGGTCGTGGTCGTCGATGCCGATGATCGACACGTCGCGCGGCATCACCATGCCCAGGTCGCGCGCGGCCAGGATCGAGCCCATCGCCATCTCGTCCGATGCGGCGAAGATCGCCGTCGGGCGCGCGTGCGGCACGCCGAGGAGCTGCTTCGCCGCCTGGTAGCCGCCGGCGATCGTGAAATCGGCGGGCGCGAACATCCGCGGTTCGGGGTCGACGCCCGCATCCCGCAGCGCGGCCTCGTATCCGAGCCGCCGGTTCGTCGGCAGGTGGAAGTCGAGGTCGAACTCGAGGTCGCCGCCGATGTGCGCGATGCGACGGTGGCCGAGCGCGAGCAGGTGCTCGGTCGCGAGCCGGGCGACCGCGACGTCGTCGATCGTGAGCGTGCGGACCCCCGGGATCGGACCGCCGACCCCCACGAGCGGCTTGCCCAGATCGTGGAGCCGCTGCACCTCGTGCTCGGTCAGCTCGAGCGAGACCGCGACGACCGCATCGACGCGCTGGCGGAGGAGGAAGTGCTCGAACACGCTCGATCGCTCGCGCCCGTCTCCGGCGAGGTTGTACAGCGTCAGGTCGTAGCCGTTGCGCAGCAGCGCCTGCTGCGCGCCCTCGAGCACCGAGGAGAAGTACCAGCGGTTGAGGAAGGGGATCACGACGCCGACATTGCGGGTGCGACCGGATGCCAGCCCCGATGCGTTCGATGACACCACGTAGCCCAGGCGCGCCGCGGCATCCTCGACCTTGGCCTTGGACGCGGGGGAGACGTGGCCCCGCCCGCTCAACGCGCGGGAGACGGTCGCGGTCGACACGCCCGCGAGCTTCGCCACCTCGTCGATGCCGACCATGTCCACCGCCCCAGAGCCCGCCGCCCGGGTTCGGGCGAGCGCAGCCGATCCTATCGCCGTCGGAGTGGCGTGTTCGCGACCGTGCCCGGCGTGCGGTAGACATGAGCGGGTCCGGGGCGGGCCTTTCGGGGGCCTGGCTTGCCCACCTGACGAGTCGAAGGGAACGTTCGCCGTGAAGTGGGTCAAGCGCATCGCATTGGCGGTCGTGATCGGGTTCGCCCTGTTCTACACGATCACCCGCCCCGAAGATGCCGCGAGCGCGGTCCAGGGCGCGGTCGCCGCCGTCTGGGGCGCCGTCGAGTCCGTCGGAACGTTCTTCACCTCGCTCGCATCCTGAGTGGAGCGACCCGTGAGTGCGAGGGCGCGGAGCATCTTCGACCCCCACGTCGAGCAGTTCCTCATCGCCGACGAGGGTGAGGTGGTCGTCGACGAGGTGGCCAAGCACTGGGCGGCGATCGTCAAGCCGGTCCTCCTGCTCGTGGCATCCGTGCCGTTGCTGATGTTCTCGTTCATCGTGCCGGAAGCCGTGTGGTGGCTGCCCGCCGTGCTCGCGCTGTGCCTCGCCGTGTGGTCGCTGTGGCGCATCCTGCAGGCGCAGATGGATCGCTTCGTCATCACCAACATGCGCGTGTTCCGCGTGCACGGCATCCTCACGCAGCACATCGCGACGATGCCGCTCGCGCGAATCCTCGACATCTCGGTGCACCGCCCGGTCGTCGGACGCATCTTCGGCTACGGCCACTTCGTGTTCGAGTCGGCCGCGCAGAACCAGGGGCTGAACCAGATCCGGTACGTCGGGGCGCCGAACGAACGCGACCTGACCATCCAGCGCGTCATCTCCCGGGCCGGGCTCCGCGGTCCGGTGAACCGCCAGGCGGGGATGCCGCAGGCCGCCGGAACCGGCGATGGCGCCCGCTCCACCCGCTCCACAGGGGCCATCGCGCCGACCGGGAGCGGAGCGGGAGACACGGGGAGAACCGACGAACTCGGCCCGAACGACACGGTGCCGATCCAGCGGCTCTGATCCGCGGGCGTCGATTTCGCCGAGCGGCCCCGTGCGGGTATTCTTGTGTGGCCCCCGGTCATGTGCAGAACGTGGTCGGGCGTACGGCGAGTTACCCAAGCGGCCAAAGGGATCTGACTGTAAATCAGACTGCATTGCATTCGGGGGTTCGAATCCCTCACTCGCCACCATCGTGAAGCCCCGGTTCGCCGGGGCTTCTCTCGTTCCGGGGCTTTCTCGCTCCGGGCGCGGCTCATGTGCCCGGCGCCGCACTCGTTTCCGGCGCTGCTCTCGTGCGGGCTCCTCCCGTGCCGGCGTCTCTCCCGTTTCGCCGCTTCACGGTCGCTCCGCGGCTTGCGCTGCATCCGTGTCGGCGACTACGATGATCAAACGATTGAGCGAACAAACGTTTGACCATTCCCATCATCGAAGGCGATTGCATGAACGCACCGAAGCCACGCCCACTCGACGGCATCCTCGTCCTGGACTTCAGCCAGTTCCTGGCCGGCCCGGTCGCAGCGATGCGCCTGGCTGATCTCGGTGCGCGGGTCATCAAGGTCGAGCGTCCCGGAACCGGCGACATCGGGCGGACCCTCGCGTTCGCCGGTCGGACCGCCGACGGCGACACGGTCTCCTTCCACGCGATGAATCGCAACAAGGAGTCGATCACGGCCGACCTCAAGTCGCCCGTCGACCTCGCCTACGTGCGGCAGCTCGTGGCCCGGGCCGATGTCGTCATCCAGAACTTCCGCCCCGGCGTGATGGAGCGGATCGGCCTGGACTACGAGTCGGTCCGCGAGATCAACCCGTCGATCGTCTACGCGAGCGCCACCGGATACGGAACGGACGGGCCGTGGCGCGACCGCCCGGGCCAGGACCTGCTCGCGCAGTCCATCTCCGGCCTGCCGTGGCTGAACGGCGGCCACGACGACGGCCCGGTTCCGGTCGGTCTCTCGATCGCCGACCACCTGCTCAGCTGCCACATCGCGCAGGGCGTCACCGCACTGCTCGTGCGGCGCTTCCGCACGGGCGAGGGCGGGCACGCCGAGTCGAGCCTGCTCGAGGCCATGCTCGACCTGCAGTTCGAGCTGCTCAGCACCCGGCTCAACGACGACACCATCGATGTGCGGCGAGGCGGCCCGCATTCCGCCCATGCGTTCCTTGCGGCGCCGTACGGCACGTATCCGACCTCCGACGGCCACCTCGCGCTCGCCATGAATCCCATCCCGACGATCGGCGAACTGCTCGACCTGCCCGAGCTCGCGGCCATGGTCGACCCGCAGGAGGCCTGGGACCGGCAGGAGGAGATCGAGGCCGTGCTCGCGGCTCGATTCGCGGGCGGGACGACGCAGTCGTGGCTCGACATCCTCGACTCGGCCGACGTGTGGTGCGCGCCGGTGCTGACCCTCGACGAACTCCTCGAGTCGGACGGCTTCGCCGCCATCCGGATGACGCAGCAGGTGCGCCGCGGCGACGCGACCCTGTCGACGACGCGCGGCCCCATCCGCATCGATGGCGAGGTGCTCACGAGCCCGAAGGCCGCGCCGCGACTCGGGGAGGACGACGCTCGCATCCGTGCCGAGTTCCCGCCCGTGGAGGTGACCGCATGACGATCGTGCTGCGCGGGATCACCTGGGAGCACGAGCGCGGGTACGGCAGCGTCGCTGCCGCGGCGCGTGCGTACCGTGCCGTGGCTCCCGACGTGGAGGTGGCGTGGGAGTACCGTTCCCTGCTCGCCTTCGGCGACCAGGGGCTCGACGAGCTCGTCGAGGAGTACGACCTGCTCGTCATCGACCATCCGCACATCCCGTTCGCGGCCGAGCGCGGCCTCCTGCTCCCGCTCGACGGCCAGGGGCACGACGACGAGCTCGCGGTGCTCGCGAGCCAGTCGGTGGGTGCGTCGCATGCGTCGTACCGGCACCGGGGCCGGCAGTGGGGTCTGGCGACGGATGCCGCGGCCCAGGTCGCCGCATGGCGACCCGACCTGCTCGACGAGCCTCCGCGGACCTGGGACGAGGTGCTCGCGCTCGCGGCCGCGGGTCGTGTGCTCTGGCCGGCCAAGCCCGTCGACGCGTTCTCGAGCCTCGTCACGATCGCGGCCAGCCATGGGACCGATCCGATGCGCGATCGGGGCGTCTTCCTCCCGCGGGATGCCGCGCTCGAGGCGCTCGGGATCATGCGACGGCTCGCGGCCTCGACGCCCGAGGACAACCTCGGGCTCAACCCGATCGAGGTCGCCGACCGGCTCGCCGAGGGCGACCGGTACGCATACAGCCCGCTGCTGTTCGGGTACACGAACTACTCGCGTGCGGGCTTCCGCGAGCATCGCCTCGCCTACACCGACATCCCTGCCGGATCGGCAGGGGTCCGGGGCTCGCTGCTCGGCGGTGCCGGCATCGCGGTGTCGGCGCGAACGCGGCATCCGGATGCGGCGATCGCGCACGCGTTCTGGCTCGATTCCGCCGAGGTGCAGGAAGGGGTCTACTTCGACGGCGGCGGGCAACCGGGCAACGCTGCGGCGTGGGACGCCGACCGGACCAACGAGCAGACGCTCGATTTCTTCCGCGGTACTCGGGCGACGCTCGAGTCCGCGTACGTGCGACCCCGGCATCCGGACTACCCCGAACTGCAGAACGAGATCGGGCCGCTCATCACCGCCGCTCTCGCCGGGCGACTCACCGACGACGAACTCCTCGGGCGCCTCGACGAGGCGACCGAGCGCCACCTGGAGGACTGACATGCAGACGATCGACCGCTGGTTCGAGGACATCGAGGTCGGTGAGCGCAGGCGGAGCGTCGGCCGCACGATCACGGAGGCCGACATCGTGCTGCACGCGGGGCAGACGGGCGACTTCTTCCCGCACCACATGGACGCCGAGTGGATGGCCACCCAGCCGGCGGGACAGCGGATCGCGCACGGCACGCTCATCCTGTCGGTCGCGGTCGGTATGACGGCGGGCGACATCAACCCGCAGGCGATGAGCTACGGCTACGACCGCATCCGGTTCATCCGCCCCGTCTTCATCGGGGACACCATCACCGTCACCGCGGAGATCACCGACAAGTCCGAGCATGTGAAGCGGCCGGGTGAGTTCGGGTACGTGCACGAACTCGTGACGGTCGTGAACCAGCGCGCCGAGACCGCCCTCGTCCTGACGCACCTCTACCTCGTGAACCGCCGGGTCGCGGTCGAGTCCCTACACTGAGCGCATGGCCACACTGAGCGATGTCGCGGCCCGGGCGGGAGTCTCGATCTCGGCGGTCTCGCGTGTGCTGAGCGATGCGCCGAGCGCGCGAGTGAGCGCGGCCACGAGGCAGCGGATCCATGAATCCGCGCGAGAGCTCGGCTACCGGCCGAACTTCGCCGCGCGCGCATTGAAGTCGGCTCGGACCAATGTGATCGGCCTCGTCGTGCCCGATGTCACGAACGCGATCTTCGCCGAGCTGATGCGCGGTGTCGAAGAGGCGGCGCTCGAACGGGGGAACATGGTCCTCATCGCGAGGACCGAGGGCATGCCCGACGGCGAGGAGACCATCTCCCGGCTGATCGGAGAGGGTCGCGTCGACGGCGTGCTCCTGCAGGTCGGCGATGCGATGCGGGCGGAGGACCTTCGAGTCCTGCTCGAAGCGCCGCTGCCGCTGGTCTTCATCAACTCGGTCCATCCGGACCACGTCGGCTCGGTGACGCTCGAGGATGCCCGTGGCATCCGCATCGCGACGGAGCACCTCATCGAGCTCGGCCACCGCCGGATCGCGTTCGCGGGTGGGCTCCCGCGATCCGACTCGGGCCAGCGGCGCGAGGCCGGGTTCCGGGCGGCGATGACCGACCGCGGTATCGAGGTCGCCGAGGAGGTCGTCACGCGCCTCGGGTACGAGCCGAAGCAGGGCGGCGCGGCGATGGAGGTCCTGGCCCGACTCGACGATCCGCCGACCGCGCTCGTGGTGGCGAATGTCAACGCGGCCCACGGCGCGCTGCTCGAGGCCCGGCGGCTCGGGCTCGGCGTGCCCCAGGACCTGTCGATCGTGGCGATGCACGACGCGTGGACGGCGGCCAACGCCTGGCCCCCGCTCACGACCGTCCGCATGCCCCTCGCGGAGCTCGGACGACGTGCCGTCGAGGACGTGCTGCGGCGGATCGAGACCGGCGAGCTCGAGGACCGCGTGGTGCGCGAGCCCGCGCCCGAACTCGTCGTGCGCGAGTCGACGGCGCCGCCTCGCCGATAGAGCTGATCTATCCATGGCCTCGCGGCTATGGCGCCGTTGTGTGCGAGAAAAGTGTTCGGATTCATCCAATGAATCCGCTAGAGTGAGTGTCCTGCGCGCCGTCGGCTGCGACCGGTCCCGCGCGACACCACACGTCCGTCCCGACCCGCGATGAAGCGCCCTCGCCGACGCCACCAGATCAAGGAAGTCCAACGACATGACCACCATCACCGCCGTCACCGCGTACGACGTCCGGTTCCCGACCTCGCTGAGCATGGACGGGTCCGACGCGATGAACAAGGACGGCGACTACTCCGCCGCCTACGTGGTGATCCGGACCGACGACCCCGAGCTCAGCGGGTACGGGTTCACCTTCACGATCGGTCGCGGGAACGACCTGTGCGTCGAGGCCGCGCGTCAGCGCGGCCTCCCGCTCGTCGGCCGCTCCGTCGAGGACGCCGTCGCGGACCTCGGCGGTGTCTACCGCGAGCTGTCGTCCGATTCGCAGCTGCGCTGGCTGGGCCCGGAGAAGGGCGTCGTGCACCTCGCGATGGCCGCCGTCATGAACGCCATGTGGGATCTCGCGGCACGCGTCGCCAAGAAGCCGCTCTGGCGCCTGCTCTCCGAGATGACGCCGGAGCAGCTCGTCGACGCCGCCGACCTCCGCTATCTCTCCGATGCGCTCACGCGCGACGAGGCGATCGCGATCCTCGCCGAGCAGGCGCCCACCCGTGCGGCGCGCATCGCCGACCTCGAGGCGCGCGGCGGGTACCCCTGCTACACCACGAGTGCCGGCTGGCTCGGCTACTCCGACGAGAAGCTGCGTCGCCTGCTGCAGGAAGCGGTCGACGAGGGCTACCGCCACGTGAAGCTCAAGGTCGGTTCGGACGTCGAGGACGACATCCGTCGCCTGCGCATCGCCCGCGAGGTGATCGGGTGGGACGCGAACCTGATGATCGACGCGAACCAGGTCTGGGACGTGCCGGAGGCCATCGAGTGGGTCGGCCGCCTCGCGGAGTTCGAGCCGATGTGGATCGAGGAGCCCACGAGCCCGGATGACGTGCTCGGCCATGCGGCGGTGCGGAAGGCGGTCGCGCCGATCGGCGTCGCCACCGGTGAGCACGGGATGAACCGCGTGCTCTTCAAGCAGATGTTCCAGGCGGGCGCGATCGACTACTGCCAGCTCGACTCGGCTCGGCTCGCGAGCATCAACGAGATCCTCGCGGTCTACCTCATGGCGCAGAAGTTCGGTGTGCCCGTCTGCCCGCACGCCGGTGGCGTCGGGCTGTGCGAGCTCGTGCAGCACCTGTCGATCTTCGATTACGTCTGCGTCTCGGGCACGCTCGAGAACCGGGTCACCGAGTTCGTCGACCACCTGCACGAGCATTTCGTCGACCCGTGCATCGTCGAGCACGGTCACTACACGATGCCGTCGCAGCCGGGGTACAGCGCCGAGATGCGGGAGGCGTCCGTCGCGCGGTTCGCGTTCCCCGACGGCGAGTACTGGGCGGATGCCGCGGAGCGGGCCGTCGCCGGCCCGAGGGTGCTGACCGGGGCATAGCCGGCGGTCAGGTCGCTTCCGGATCCTCGTCGGCGTGCTCGGCGCTGAACTGCTCGACCCCGAGCAGGTGCGTCGACATGCGGATGCTCGCGCGACCGGGGTCGCGGCGTGCCAGTTCGTCGAGGATGGCCCGGTGCTCGCGCTGCGCCTCGCGCACGGAGCCGCGGTTGCTGATCGCGCGCCAGAGGCGGGCGCGGAAGGTGCGCCCGACGAGGGCGTCGACGAGCGCAGCGAGCGGCGGGTTTCCGCTCGCTGCGGCGATCGCGCGATGGAACTCGGTGTCGGCGTTGATGAACTCCTCGAGGTCCAGCGCGTCCTCGTCCTCGTCCTCGAGCGTGCGGTCGACGCGCGCGAGGATGGCCTCGAGGCCGGTGAGCTGTTCGTCGGTGATGCGCGTCGCGGCGAGCGACACGCTCTCGGCCTCGAGCACCCGCCGCACGGCGAGCAGGTCGGCCGCGTGGGCGGGTTGCTGCAGGTCGGCGAGGAAGCCCAGCGGGCTCAGGAGCGCCGCCGGGTCGAGCGCGGTGACGTAGGTGCCGTCGCCCTGGCGGGTCTCGAGCACGCCGAGGGTCGCGAGCGCGCGGACGCCCTCGCGGAGCGAGCCGCGGGAGACCCCGAGCAGGGCGGCGAGTTCCTTCTCGATGGGCAGTCGCGAGCCGGGCTGCAGCTCGCCGCGCGTGAGCATGTCCTTGATGCCCTGGATGACGACGTCGGTCTGGGAGCGGGCGGACCCGGGAGCTTCGGACATGGCGCAATCCTAGGCCGGGAGGTCAGGCTACAGAGCGGTTTCATCTGATCAATTCTTGCGATCAAACGTTTGAGCGACTAGGTTCTCACCCAAACATCCGATTTCGAACGACGAGGAGCGCTTCGACGATGAGCGACCTGTCCGCAACCGTCCGTCACGTGAGAGCGGTGCTGCTGTCGCACCGATACGACCCCGGAGACGAACTCGTCTGGGTGGGCGGCACGATCCGTTCCTGGGACGCCGCGCTCGTCGAGGTCGAGCTCGCCGACGGCACGCTCGGCATCGGCGAGGCCGGCGCCGGCATCATGGCCGCCACGGCGGTCCCGGGCGCGGTCGAGGCGTTCCGCCCGTACCTCGTCGACGTTCCCTTCGCGTCGCCGCTCGAGGTCGGCGACCACCTCCGCGCCTACACCGCGTTCTGGTCGCGCGGCGGCATCCTGAGCGGCGTCGCGGGGGCCATCGAGACGGCCGTGCTCGACGCCGTCGCGAAGCGCGAGGGCGTTCCGGCGCACGAGATCCTCGGCGGCGCGAAGCGCCCCCGCATCGAGGCGTACGCCAGCGGTGGACTCGGGACGACGTTCGACGAGGTGGCGGACTGGGCCGCCGGCCAGTTCGCCGCCGGCTTCGAGACCGTGAAGTTCCGGGCGATGAGCGATCCGGACACCACGGTCGACCTGCTCGATCACGTCGTCGGCCGGCTCCCGGCCGGTGGTCGCTTCATCATCGACGCCGTACAGGCCTGCGCCTCGTCGCCGTGGCCCGTCGAGGCGGCCGTTCGCGTCGGGCGGCACGCCGCCGCCCTGGGCGCGCGGTGGTACGAGGAGCCGTGCCAGGCGGACGACGTCGCCGGGTTCGCGCGAGTGCGCGCCGCGGTGGACGTTCCGATCTCGGGCGTGGAGTCCAACGGCACCGTGCGCGAGTTCGCCGAGCTCATCGCCGCCGGCGGCGTCGACATCGTTCAGCCGGATGTCACGTTCGTCGGCGGGCCGCGCGCCTTCTCGCGCGTCGCGGAACTCGCGCGCGAGGCCTCGATCGACTGCGTGCCGCACGTGTGGGGCAGTGCCGTGACCTTCGCCGCCAACCTCCACACCGTCTTCGCAGAGCCGTCGGTCGAGCTCTTCGAGTTCTGCACCCTTCCCAACCCGCTCCGAGACGCCCTCAGGGTCGAGCCGGTGGACTTCGCCGACGGGACCATCGGCGCGCCGACCGCGCCCGGGCTCGGCGTGCAGCTCACGGAGGAGATCGAACGACGCTTCGCGTTCCGGCCCGGAGGTGGTCATGTCATCCGCTGACCTCGGCTTCACCCCCATCGCCGGCGACGAGCGCCTGTCGACGGCGATCCTCAGCGATTCCTGCGATGCCGTCGGCCTGCGGCACCAGGTGCTCGAGCAGCGGCTCGCCCCGCTCGTGCCAGGTGCCCGCGCGTTCGGGCGTGCCCGGACGGTGCGGTTCGCGCCCGCGCTCGAGGACGACCCGGACGACCCGTACCGCGACGCGATCGACTTCATCGACGGAATCGGCCGGGGCCAGGTCGTGGTCGTCGCGACCGACCGCAGCAACGACTCCGCCTTCTGGGGCGAGTTGTTCAGCGCCGCGGCACTCGGGTCGGGGGCATCGGGCGTCGTCACGGACGGCAACCTGCGCGACACCGACCGGATCGCCGCGCTCGGGTTCCCCGCGTTCTCGGCCTCGCGACGGCCGATCGACTACCGGGCGCGCATGCGGGTCATCGCCCATGACGTCGCCGTCGTCCTCGGCGGCGTGCGGATCGGTCCCGGCGACCTGCTCATGGCCGACGACGACGGCGTGGTCGTCGTGCCTCGCGAGCACGAGGCATCCGTTCTCGCCCTCGCCCGGGAGCGTGCCGCGCGCGAGTCGACCGTCCTCGCGGAGCTGCTCGCGGGCGAGTCCCTCAGGGCGGTGTGGGAGCGCCACCGCGTGCTCTGATTCCTGCTGTGCGGGCCCGGGTGCGCGACGGTGCGCCCGGGCCCGTCGTGCAGGATTTGTCCTATCTCTCGACCATTTTCCGGGCCTCGAACGGGCTTCCATAGATCGATGTTCAATATTCATCAGATCTCCGGTACCATCGACCGCGCTGGGTTCACCTCGCACCAGAGTTTGCTCAAACGTTTGCATCGAGGCATTGTGTTGGTATAACGTTTGAGCACTCACGGCCGGGCCCAGCAGACACCGACCGACCACGACAACCACGACGGCGTGATGTCAGCGCCACCTCTCCCAAGGAGTGTCAATGAAGACCAAGAGGTTCCTCCCGGCGAGCGCAGGGATCGCGGCGATCGCCGCGGCCGCGCTCGTCCTGTCCGGGTGCGCCGCAGGCGGCACCGAGGCTACCGCCCAGACCGACTCGGGCGGCAAGATCACCGTCTGGGTCGACCCGCCCCGCGTCCCCGCGGCGGAGGCCTTCCAGGAGGCGTACCCCGACATCGAGATCGACGTCGTCCAGATCGACGGCACGGTCGGCGGCAAGACGGTCAAGCAGTCCTTCGCCAACTTCGATTCGGCCGGTTCGGGCTGGCCCGACGCGATCTTCTTCCCGTCGAACGACGACATCGCCTGGGCCACCAGCTCGTCGAGCAACTACGCCGCAGACCTCACCGACCTCCTGCCCGAGGTCATCGAAGGCTACGACCCCGCGGTGCTCTCGTTCTGCGAGATCGACGGCCAGATCCGGTGCCTGCGCAACGACGCCGCGCCCGACGTCTTCTGGTACAACAAGAAGTTCTTCGACGACAACGGCTACACGCTGCCCACCACGTGGGAGGAGTACGCCGACCTCGCCGTGACCATCGCAGCGGAGCACCCGGGCAAGATCAGCGGCTTCCTCGGCGACGCCTACGCGATCAACCGCTACCTGCAGGGCGCGAACTGCCCGACCAACGACCGCGTGTCCGAGACCGAGGCGCACATCGACCTCTCCGACCCCAACTGCGAGCGCGCCACCGAGCTGCTCGCGAAGATGTACGACGGCGGGGCGCTCTCGACGCAGGGCATCTTCGACGGCGACGCGGCCGAGGCCGGCGTCAACCTGGTCATGAGCCCGGGAGCCGTGTGGTGGGGCAACTACCTCTTCCGCGACACCTGGAAGATCCCGGCCGGCGAGATGAGCGCCGTCGCGCCGCTCGCGTGGGACGGCGAGTCGTCGCCGTCGACCGGCAACGAGGGCGGCGGCCTCTGGGGCGTCTCGTCGCACATCACGGGCAAGCAGCTCGAGAACACGCTGACGTTCGCGACCTTCGTGGCCACCGACCCGCGCTGGCAGGTCGACCTCTCGACCGGCCTGCCCGGCTACGGCCCGGTCCAGGACGCGTGGCTGGCCAAGATCGAGGCCGACGCCTACTTCGCCGACATCCCCACCGTGCAGCAGGCCTTCAAGGATGCCGCGGGCGCCGTGCAGCCGTACGCGTACATGCTGTACGACACGGGTTCGGTCTGGACAGAGAAGGTGAGCCCCACGCTCATCTCCGGCGGCACCATGCCCGACGCGATCGACGCGTTCGGCGAGGAGCTCGTCAACCAGGCCGAGTCGGTCGGCTACACCGTCCAGTGACGCCCCGCCGCGGGGAGCCGGCAGGCTCCCCGCGGCGCACCCTGCCATTCCCGCATCGAAGAGGATGACGACATGACGACAGCGACCACTCGGGCCGAGAGGTCGAAGACGGCCGACCGGACGAGCGCCGCCCGCAGGCGTGACGCCGACGCGGGAACGGGACGCAGGCCGGCCAAGCGCAGGGCCCCGCATCGGGTCGAGCGACGCGGCGCGTTCATCCTCATGACGCCCTACCTGCTGCTGTTCACCGTCGCGGCCGCCATCCCGATCGGCTACGCGTTCTGGATCAGCCTCCAGAAGGCGCCGACGCTCGTGAACCCGCAGACGGGGTTCGGCGGCCTCGAGTCGTTCGTCACGGTGGTCACCGACTACCGCTTCTTCGGCACGTTCGTGAACATCTTCACGGTCATGATCATCTGGCTGCCGGTCATGATCCTCGGCATCGTCGCCATGGCGCTGCTCATCCACGCGAGCCCCGGCCGCTTCGGCGGCGCGATGCGCTTCGTCTACTACATCCCCGGCGCACTCGCCGGCATCGCGAACTTCGTGCTGTGGGTGTACCTGCTGAACCCCTCGCAGTCGCCCATCGCCTTCCTCTGGCAGGACCTCGGCATGACGACCCTCAAGGAGGTCGTCACCACCGAGAACCTGCCGCTCATCCTCACGGCCATGCTCTTCTTCCAGGGGCTCGGAACCTGGATCGTGATCGTGAACGGCGGCCTCAACGGCATCCCGGACGAGATCTTCGAGGCCGCAGCACTCGACGGCGCCAACGCCTGGCAGCTCGCCTGGCGCATCAAGCTGCCGCTGATCCGGCCGTGGATCGGATACGCCGCTCTCATGAACCTCGCCTACGGCTTCCAGCTCTTCCTCGAGCCGTACCTCATGCGCCAGATCAGTTCGGGGTCGATCGACGGCGAATGGGCGCCCACGCAGCTCGGATACGCGTTCGCATTCACCAACCGAAACTTCCCGGCCGCCGCGGCGATGTCGATCATCCTCCTGATCATCACCCTCGCCATCGGCATCGTGATCGTCTTCCGAAGCGGGCTCTTCGGCGAGAATGAGGAGAAGGCCCGATGACCACCACCTCGAACGAGACCCACCAGGTCGTCGGGTCGCGCAGCTGGAACGTCGGGCGCATCTCGCGCATCACCGTGATGCTCGTGTTCGCCGCTCTCTTCGTCCTGCCCATCGTCGGGTTCGTCGCCATGGCGTTCCGCAGCCAGGAGGGCATCGAGGCCGGCGGCGACGGTTTCCTCGGCCTCGGCGGCATGTCGTGGGAGAACGTCGTCTACAGCTGGGGCCAGCTCATGGGCTTCGGGCCGGGCAGCGGCGGCGTCTTCCTGCGCTGGATCGGGAACTCGCTGATCATCGCCGTGGTCGGCGGGGTGCTCGCGCTCGTCGCAGCACTGCCCGCGGGGTACGCGCTCGCGCGGCTGCGCTTCGGATCGCGTCGGTTCTGGCTCTTCGCCACGCTGCTCGCGATGGTCATGCCCAACACGGTGCTCGTCATCCCGCTCTTCCTCGAGGTCAACGCCATCGGGGCCGTCGGCCAGCTCTGGCCCGTCGCCGTCATCATGGGGTTCTTCCCGTTCGGCACCTACCTCAGCTACATCCACTTCATGACGACCATGCCGCCCGAACTCGTCGAGGCTGCGCGCATCGACGGGCTCGGCGAGGTCGCGATCTTCTTCCAGGTCGCGCTTCCCATCGCGAAGCAGGTCGTCGCACTGATCGCGTTCTTCTCCTTCGTCGCGAACTGGACGAACTTCTTCCTGCCCCTCGCCCTGCTCACCTCGAACCAGGACAACAAGACGATCTCGATCGGCATCCAGGAACTCATCGGTGCCAGCCCGCTCTTCAACGCGACGGTGGCCGCCGGCCTCGACGTGAAGCTCTACATGCCGCAACTGGCGCTCGCGACGGTCATCTCGATGATCCCGCTCCTCGTGGTGTTCCTCGGCGCACAGCGCTTCCTGATCCGCGGGCAGACCGTGGGCGCGGTGAAGGGATGACCTCGATGACCGCGCTGCCGCAACCGCCCGAGTTCCACCCGGCCGACGCATACCGGCTCGAACCGCCGCGGAATCCGCGCCCGATCGTGATCATCGGCACGGGCGGGATCGTGAAGGACGCCCACCTGCCGGCATACCGGAAGGCCGGGTACCCGGTCTGGGGCCTCGTGAACCGCACCGTCGCCCGTGCCAGGGCGCTCGCCGACGAGTACGGCATCGAGCACGTGTTCGGAGCCGTCGCCGACGCCGTCGCGGCAGCGCCCGCCGACGCCGTGTACGACATCGCGCTCATGCCGGAGCAGTACCTCGAGACCCTCGAACAGCTGCCCGACGGCGCAGCCGTACTGATCCAGAAGCCCCTCGGCCAGACCTACGAACAGGGCGTCGCACTGCGCGACCTCTGCCACCGCAAGGGCCTCGTCGCAGCCGTGAACACGCAGCTGCGGTTCGCCCCGTACGTCGCCGAGGCGCGCCGCCTGATCGCCGACGGCGCGATCGGCGAACTGATCGACCTCGAGATCCGCGTGTCGGTGGACACGCCGTGGCACCTGTTCCCGCACGTGTTCGGGCTGGAACGCCTCGAGATCAACATGCACTCGGTGCACTACGTCGACCTGATCCGCTCGTTCCTCGGCGACCCCGACTCGGTGAGCGCCGTCACGACGAGGCACCCCATGAAGACGGATGTCGCGAACACGCGCACGCTCATCCTGATGCGCTACCGCGACCGACCGATCCGCGTGACCGTGAGCACGAACCACGACCACGCATACGGGCCCGAGCACGAGGAGAGCTTCATCAAGTGGGAGGGCACCAAGGGCGCGATCCGCGCACAGATGGGCCTGCTGCTGGACTACCCGGTCGGCGGGCCCGACGGGCTCGAAGTGGCCCTGCTCGCCGAGAAGGAGCGCGGCTGGGTGCCCGTGCCGTTCGAGGGCTCGTGGTTCCCCGATGCGTTCATCGGGTCGATGGGCGCCGTCCAGCGGTTCGTCGAAGGATCGGTGCAGAGCCTCCCGACTGCCGTCGACGACGTGCTGCACACGATGGCGGTCGTCGAAGCCGCGTACGAGTCCGAGGAGCGCGAGGGCGTGGCGCTCCGGGTGAGCGAGGCAGCGCTCCGGGCGTAGCGTGGAGCCCATGACCGACACCGCCGCCGCAGCGGCATCCGCCGACCTGCTCGCGACCGCACGGCGCATCGCGCTCGCCGTCTCCGCGACCGCGCTGGAGCAGCGCCGTCGCGGGGTGAGCGTCGCGGCGACGAAGTCCACCCCGATCGACATCGTCACCGCCGTCGACCGCGACACCGAGGAACGCATCCGCGCGATGATCCTCGACGCGCGCCCCGACGACGGGATCTTCGGCGAGGAGGAGGACGTGCATGTCGGCACGAGCGGCCTCAACTGGGTGGTCGATCCCATCGACGGCACGGTCAACCTGCTCTACGACATCCCGGCGTGGTCGGTGAGCATCGCCGTCGTCGACGGTCCGCCCGACCCGGAGCACTGGAACGCGATCGCCGGGGTCGTGGTCAACCCCGTGTCGGGCGAGGTGTACGAGGCGAGCCTCGGCGGAGGGGCGCGGCTCGGCGACCGCGAGCTCCGGATCGACCAGGACGTGGCGCTCGACCGCGCCCTCGTCGCGACCGGCTTCGCCTACTCGCTGGAGCGGCGGCGCAGCCAGGCCGACGTGCTCATGCACGTGCTGCCGCGGATCCGCGACCTGCGTCGCATCGGATCGGCCGCGCTCGACCTGGGTGCGGTCGCGGCCGGCAGGCTCGACGCGTTCTACGAGACCGGCCTCAACCCCTGGGACCACGCCGCCGGCGGACTGATCGTGCGCGAAGCGGGCGGCCGGGTCGGCGGGCTCCGCGGTGAGCACGAGAGCGATCGGATGCTGGTGGCCGCCGCGGCATCCGTCTTCGACCAACTCACCGAGGTGCTCGAGGGGGCGGGCGCCTGAACCGTTCGGGCACGCCGCGCGGGCGTGGCGATCGGGCGCCCGAACGGTTACGCTTTACCGAACCGTGACCGACGGCACCGCCCGCGATCACCCCGTCCCGTCTCCTCCGAACGAGCGAAAGCCCCCACGTGCCCGAGTCCCCCCTCGTGCCCGACCACTCAGCGCCAGGCACCTCAGACCGATTGCGGTCCGAATGGCCGCTGACGCGCCGCGAACTCAGGGAACGCTCGTCAGCGCACGCGGCATCACCCGCGTCGCCTTCCGCTCCGGCCGGGCCGGTCGACCGTCGGGTCGACGACTCGGCCGTCGGCATCTCCGGGCGTAGTTCGTTCGAGCACCTGCTGCCCTCGCGGCCGGCCCAGCCCGGCGAAGCGGAGCGGATCGGCGGCATCGCCGCCTCCCAGCCTGACTGGCGGGCCGCGGCCGGTGCCGTGCAGCAGGCCCCGCCTCCGGCGCCGGCGACGGATGCCGCGGGGCAGCAGCGTCCACGCGGGCGTCGACAGGCCACGGGGGAGGGCCAGGGCGCGCCGGCGCCGAGCCAGGCGTTCCGACCGAGCGCCGGGTCGTCCGCCCAGGCGCCGGCCCAGGCGGTCCAGCCGGCCCGGGATGCCCAGGCGGCCCAGCCGGCTCAGCCGGCTCAGGGCGCCCAGCCGACTCAGGCGGCTCAGGCGAGCCGGGCACCGCAACGCGCGCCGACGCGCGCCGACGCGCGCACGGGGCGGCGCGCCGCGGCCGGACCCGTCGATGGTCCCGGCGCGGGGCCCGTCGCGCCCGCCGCTCGCTCGCATGTCGCACCGCATGCGGCGACCTCGAGCACGTCGCCGGCGCAGTGGCCGCAGATCTCGCCCGCCGGAGCACCGACCGCAGACTGGACCCCGCGACGCTCGGCTGCGCGCGGCGGGCACGGGCGACCCGAGCAGCCGGCTTCGGACGGGCAGCAGGGGCGACAGCTCCCATCGGAGCAGCACGGGCAGACGCCGACCGCTCGCCCGACGCATTCCGAGCAGCGGCTCGAACGCCCGCAGACGCGCCGACCCGAGTCGCGCGCCGGAGCGGAGCAGTCCGTGGGTCCGGAGCAGTCGGCGCGTCCTGCGCAGACCGCGCGTCCGGCGAACCCCGCGCGTCCTGAAAGCCCCGCGCGTCCGGCGAACCCCGTGCGTCCGGAGCACCCGGCCGCCGCGTCCCGCGCCCGCAACCACGCCGCGCCGGGCGCACCGGCGGTACCTCCGGCGCGTGCGCTCCGGCCGGAGGCCGCGGGTGCCCGTCCTGTCGAGCCTCGGCTCGCGGAGACCCGGTCGGCGGAGACCCGGTCGGCGGAGACCCGGCCGGCGGAGGCCCGGTCGTCAGCCGCGCGCCCCGGGGAGGCCCGGCCCGCGAATGCTCGAGCAGCGGACGCCTCGGCCGTCGGCGCCCGTCCTGCGGGTGCTCACCCCGCGGAGACGGCATCGGGCCGTCCGACGCACGACCACGACCTCGACCGCCTGCTCGGATTCGGCGGCGACGCCGCACCCCGTGCGATGCGCGACCTCGGCGCCGCGGTTCCGCCCGCGGGCATGCCTGGCGGCCACTCAGCAGAACCCGCGCCCGAGGTCGAGGCCGGAGCCGCGGCATCCGCTCTTCGAACCCTTCCGGTCGGGCGCCGCACGACCGTCGCCCGGCCCGCCCCGCAGCCGTCCGGGCCGGACGGCCCGTTCGCCCAGCGCCCGCCGCGTCGGACCGCCCGCAGCCAAGGCGCACGGCGGCTCGCCGGTGTGGTCTCGATGGCGTTCGTCGCGATGCTCGCGCTCGCCACGTCGGTCCCCTCGCTGTCGTTGCTGACGCCGGAGGAGGTGCAGGCGATGGCGCTCGCGCAGGCGGCGACGAGCACGCTCAAGGACGGCCAGCGCGTCGACATCTCCGGCAACGCGCTCGCGGCCGGCGTCGGTCGCGAGGACTACCAGGCGCAGACCATCGAGGAGTACGCGCAGGCTGCGGGCATCCGCGCCGAGGCGACGTTCACGAACAACCCCCTCGGCACGATCCAGTGGCCGTTCGCGGTCGGCGTCCACATCGGCGACCGATTCGGCTACCGCGATTGCGCGGGGTGCTCGTCGAACCACCGCGGGCAGGACTTCAACCCGGGGCTCGGCGCGCAGATCCAGGCGATCGCCGACGGCGTCGTGGTCGAGTCGACGGATGCCGGCGGGTCGCTCGGCGTCGTCACGATGATCGACCACGTGATCGACGGGCAGACCGTCACGAGCGTGTACGCGCACATGGAGTACGACTCGCGCCGGTTCGGCGTCGGCGAGGTCGTCGAGGTCGGCGATGTCGTCGGCACGACGGGCAACACGGGCATGTCGACCGGGCCGCACCTCCACTTCGAGATCCGCATCGGCGGGGTCGACGGCGAGTGGGTCGACCCGCTCGAGTGGCTCTGGGCGAACACGAACTGAAGCCCGGGCGCCGCTGCGCTCGCCCTGCCCGCCCTCCCTGCTGCCTGCGCCCGCTCGGGCGCCGCCAGAAACGCATGAGATTCCGGCAGATGCCCGCCTGAGCGGGGGCATCGCGCAGAATCTCATGCATTCCGACTCGCGAGGTTGTCCACAACTCGGGCCCGGGTCGCCCGAGCGGGCCCGGCGCGCGCCACACTCGACGGATGTCACCCGTTCTGCAGCGACTCCGGTCCCACGGCGGCATCCTCTCCGCCGCACGGCTGAGCGAACTCGGCTGCTCGGTCAGTGACATCCGGGAGGCGGTGCGCGCGGGCGCCGTCATGCGGATCCGCAACGGATGGTTCGCGCTCCCGGGCGCCGAGCCCGACTCGGTCCGGGCGGTCCGCGTGGGCGGCACCGCGACGGCGGCCACGGTGGCCCGGATGCACCGGCTCTGGATGCACGACGACGACCGACTGCACGTGCGGGTGCGCTACTCGACCGGGCGGCTCGCATCGCCGGCCGATCGGCGGACGACGCTCGATCGGGAGTCGCACCGAGTGTGCGTGCACTACAGCCGGCGCGGCGGACTGGATCGTGCGCGCGACCCGCTCACGACGGCGATCGCGGAGATGTTCTCCTGCGCGCCGGCCGACGACGTGCTGGCGACGGTCGATTCCGCGTTGGAGTGCGGCGAACTGCAGATGGGGCACATCGGGCTGATCCGGGAGCACCTGCCGAGGTCGCGCCGAACCCTCCTCGACCGTGTCGATCCGGATGCCCAGTCGGGGCTGGAGACCCGGGTCCGCCTGCTCCTTCGGGCCAGACGGATTCCGCATCGATCGCAGGCCCGGATCGCGGGCGCCGGCAACGTGGACCTCCTCGTCGGCGATCGCCTCGTGATCGAGGTCGACGGTCGGTCCTTCCACACGGGCGCTGCGTTCGAGAACGACCGGCGCCGCGACTTCGAACTCGTCATGCGCGGATACCTGGTGCTGCGCCTGAGCTACCGGCAGGTGATCGACGAGTGGCATCGGACGAAGGCCGGAATCCTCGAGCTCGTCGCGCGGGGCGAGCACCGCTGGTCTGGACGGGGTCCGCACGAACCGACCCTGCTTCTGCAGAACGCATGAGATTCCGCCCGATGGGTCCCGTACGGGCCGCATCGTGCGGATTCTCATGCACGAGCGCAGTGCGGGAGCGGATGCCGGGGGCAGACGCCGCGCGACGGGGGAGCGGATGCCGCGCAGGCGCGCGCTACGCCTCGAGCCAGACCGTGGTGTCGGCCGGGAGCTGCGCGCCGTCGAGCTCGTCGCTCGCGAGGATGACGCGTCCGGCGGGCAGGGGCACGGCCTCCGAGCCCGTGTTCGCGACGACCACGACGGTTCCGTTGCGCAACGCGAGCACGCCGTCGCCGCCGCCGCCGCCGTCACCCCCGACCCCGTCGAGCCACTCGACCGACCCGCTCGCGAGCGAGCGCGAGCGCCGCTCGGCGAGCACCCGCCGGTACAGCTCGAGCGTCGAACCGGCGACCCCGCGCTGACGGTCGCGCGCGAGTTCGGACCACCCCGCGGGTTGCGGCAACCACGAGGCATCCGTCGGGCCGAAGCCGTACGACGGCGCGTCGGCCTCCCAGGGCAGCGGCACGCGGCATCCGTCGCGGCCGTACCGTTCGCCTTCGGTGCGGAACCAGGTCGGATCCTGGCGGGCCTCGTCGGGCAGGTGGATGGCCTCGGGCAGGCCGAGCTCCTCGCCCTGATAGAGGTAGGCCGACCCGGGCAGGGCGAGCATGAGAGCGGATGCCGCGCGGGCGCGCCGCAGCCCGAGCACGGGGTCGGGCAGCCCGGGACTCTTCGGCCCGATTCCGTGGCCCTGGAGGCTGTCGGCGCCGAGCGCGAGGCGCGAGGCGTGCCGGATGACGTCGTGGTTGGAGAGCACCCAGGTCGACGGGGCGCCGACCGCGCCGAACGCGGCGAGCGAGTCGTCGATGACCGAGCGCAGTGCCGCGGCATCCCACTCGGTTCCGAGGTAGGCGAAGTTGAACGCCTGGTGCATCTCGTCGGGGCGGACCCACTGTGCGACGCGGGGGAGCGGGTCGACCCAGGCCTCCGCGGCGAGGATGCGCTCGCCGTCGTACTCGTCGAGGAGTCGCCGCCAGTCGCGGTAGATCTCGTGGACGCCGTCCTGGCCCCAGTACGGTGCGGTCTCGGGAAGGCCATGCTCGTCCTCGGCTTCCGCGACCGCGACCGCGACCGCGCCGGCGGCCGTCGCGCTCGCTCCCCCGCTCGCGCCGATCGCCGAGACGGCCTCGGCGTGCTGCGCGCCCCCGCCCATGGAGCCGGCCTCGGCGGGCGGGGTGTAGTCGGGCAGGCCGTCGGCCTTGATGAGGCCGTGGGCGACGTCGACGCGGAATCCGTCGACGCCGCGGTCGAGCCAGAATCGGAGGATGCGGCGGAACTCCTCGCGGACTTCCTCGTTCGTCCAGTCGAAATCGGGCTGCGAGCTGTCGAAGATGTGCAGGTACCACTGGCCGGGGGTGCCGTCGGGCTCGGTCACCCGAGTCCACATCGATCCGCCGAAGACCGATTCCCAGTTGTTGGGCGGGATGTCGCCGTTCGGGCCGGCGCCGTCGCGGAAGACGTAGCGCGCGCGTTCGGGGCTTCCGGGGGCGGCGGCCAGGGCCTGCTGGAACCACGGATGCCGGTCACTGGAGTGGTTGGGGACGAGGTCGACGATGACCCGCAGCGCGAGCCGGTGCGCTTCGGCGAGCATGTCGTCGAAGTCGGCGAGTGTGCCGAAGGCGGGGTCGACGTCGCAGTAGTCGGCGACGTCGTAGCCGGCGTCCTTCTGGGGCGAGGTGTAGAACGGCGAGAGCCAGATCGCGTCGATGCCGAGATCGGCGAGCTCGGGCAGGCGCGAGCGGATGCCGGCGAGATCGCCCATGCCGTCGCCGTTCGCGTCGGCGAACGAGCGGGGGTAGATCTGGTAG
Source organism: Agromyces marinus (assembly GCF_021442325.1). NCBI lineage: Bacteria > Bacillati > Actinomycetota > Actinomycetes > Micrococcales > Microbacteriaceae > Agromyces > Agromyces marinus. The sequence goes on from NZ_CP087879.1 coordinate 397,129, forward strand.
ATCGCGGCGGTGCGCCACCATTCGGATGCCATGCGGAAACCCTAAGCCAATCTCAGCTTCGTGGAAGCGTTTGCAGTCGGAAACGTCAGAATGGACCTTAGCAGCCTCGTCTCGATCGTGTAACGCTGAGTTGCCAGCAGGGCGTTGAGCAGGTATACCTGTAATCGCTTGCAATCCATGCGGGCGAACTCCACACACGGAAGAACGGCCTTTCGAGCGAGGTGCATGAGCACCCCACCACGGCGAAGGCGCCGGATTCACGCACACTTGAGAAGGGCACACCGATGCGGGTGAACAGGAAGAGCCTCCTCGCGGCCGGAGCCGTCGCCGTCGTTGCGACGCTGGGACTCGCGAGCTGCGCCGGCGGCGACTCGGGCAGCGGCGACAACGGCGCGAGCGCCGAAGGCGGAACGCTGACCGTCTGGGTCGACGCGGAGCGCGTCGACGCGCTCAAGGGCGCGGCCGACGCCTACACGGAGGAGACCGGCGTCGAGGTCGAGATCGTCGGCAAGGACAACGCCACCATCAAGGACGACTTCATCCAGCAGGTGCCGACGGGCGAGGGCCCCGACATCACGATGGGTGCCCACGACTGGCTGGGCGAGCTCTCGACCAACGGCGTCGTCGCGCCGCTCGAGCTCGGCGACTCGGCCGCCGACTACCTCCCCGTCGCGATCGACGCGGCGACCTACGAGGGCACCGTCTACATGCTTCCGTACGCCGTCGAGAACATCGCCGTGCTGCGCAACGCCGACCTCGTCGCCGAGGCCGCCACGAGCTTCGACGACATGATCGCCAAGGGCAAGGCCGCCGGCCTCGACCAGCCGTTCGTCGTCGAGCAGGGCGCCGAGGGCAACCCGTACCACCTCTACCCGTTCCAGACGGCGTTCGGCGCCCCGGTGTTCGGCACGAACGACGAGGGCTACGACCCCACCGACCTCCAGCTCGGCAGCGAGGGCGGCATCGAGTTCGCGACCTGGCTCGGCGGCCAGGGCAAGACCGGCACCGGCGTCTTCAACACCGACATCGACGGGAACATCGCGAAGCAGGCCTTCCTCGACGGCACCGCCGCCTTCTGGCTCACCGGACCGTGGAACGTCGGCTCGGCACTCGACGCGGGCCTCAACGTCGCGATCGACACCGTTCCCAGCCCGACCGGTGAGGCCGCTTCGCCGTTCGCCGGCGTCAAGGGCTTCTTCGTCTCCTCGGAGTCGGAGAACAAGGTCGCCGCGAACGACTTCCTGGTCAACTACATCGGCACGGAGGACGTGCAGCTCGACCTCTTCGAGGCCGGCAACATCCTCCCCGCGCTGAGCGCCGCGGCCGAGACCGCCTCGAGCGACCCGATCATCGAGGGCTTCGCGGCCGTCGGTGCCGAGGCCGTCCCGATGCCCGCCATCCCCGCCATGGGTTCGGTGTGGCAGTACTGGGGCATCGCCGAAGCCTCGATCATCAACGGCGAGGACCCGACGGCGACCTGGGAGAAGCTCACCGCCGACGTCCAGGCTGCGATCGACGCCAGGTAGAGCCGAGACTCCGGACCGGATGCCGCGCGGCATCCGGTCCGGAGTCACTCGTATCGCGGAACGCCGATCGGCGAGCGCGACCGAAGAGCAAGAGAGCAGCAGATGAGCACCACGTTCGACGAGGACGTCGAGGCCGAGAAGGCTTCGCCGCCGACGAAGCGGCAGAAGCGCGCCGCACGCATCGCGGACGCCGCGTCGGGCGGCATCCGCTCCATTCTGGTCAAGCTGCTGCTGCTCGGCATCGTCGACGCCATCGCGGTCTACGCGATCCTCGTCCTCGCGCTCTCGCAGGAGTGGCTCGTGCTCGCGGTCGTCGTCGGCGTGACCGCGCTCGTCAACTGGATCTACTTCTCACGCAGGACCCTCCCGGCGAAGTACCTCACGCCGGGCGTCATCTTCCTCGTGCTGTTCCAGGTGTTCGTGCTCGTCTACACGGGCTACGTCGCGTTCACCAACTACGGAACGGGGCACAACGGTACGAAGGAGCAGGCCGTGAGTTCGCTCATGGCCGCCTCCCTCGAGCGGGTGCCCGACTCGCCGACCTACCAGGTCACGGTCGTCGATCAACTCGGCACCCTCGGTCTGCTCGTGACCGCCCCCGACGGCGAGGCGAGCCTCGGCACGAACGATCAGCCGCTGCAGCAGGTCGACCCGAGCGATGTCGAGAACGGCAAGGCCGTCGCCGTCGACGGCTGGACGACCCTCCAGTTCAGCGATGTCATCGCCCGAACGAGCGAGATCACCGAGCTCGCAGTGCCCTTCTCGGACGACCCGAACGACGGTGCCATCCGCACGCCCGACGGCTCGAGCGGCTACCTGTACACCTCGAACCTCGAGTACGACGAGGCTGCAGGGACGATGACCGACCTGTCGACCGGCACGGTCTACTCCGACACCGGCACGGGAGCCTTCACCGCGGAGGACGGCACCGAGATCCTGCCCGGCTGGCAGATCACCGTCGGGTTCGACAACTTCGTCCGCGCCGTCACCGATTCCCGCCTCGCGGGCCCACTCGTCTACGTCACGCTCTGGACCTTCGCGTTCGCGCTCATCTCCGTCGCGACCACCTTCTTCCTCGGCCTGTTCCTCGCGATCGTCTTCAACGACATGCGCATGAAGGGCCGCCGCTACTACCGGGTGGCGATGATCATCCCCTACGCGATCCCGTCGTTCCTGTCGGCGCTCGTGTGGGCGGGCATGATGAACGAGAGCTTCGGCTTCATCAACCAGGTCATCTTCGGCGGGGCGTCGATACCCTGGCTCACCGATCCGTGGATGGCGAAGCTCTCGGTGCTCATCGTCAACCTGTGGCTCGGATTCCCCTACATGTTCCTCATCTGCACGGGTGCGCTGCAGTCGATCCCGGAGGACGTCAACGAGGCATCCACCGTCGACGGCGCCTCGGCCTGGCAGACCTTCCGGCACATCAAGCTGCCGCTGCTGCTCGTGAGCGTGGCACCGCTGCTCATCGCGTCGTTCGCGTTCAACTTCAACAACTTCAACGTCATCTACATGCTGACCAACGGCGGGCCGCGCGACACCGGGGCGCCGATCCCGGTCGGGTTCACCGACATCCTCATCTCGATGGTCTACAAGGTCGCCTTCACGGGGCAGACACGTGACTACGGCCTCGCGGCGGCGTACTCGATCATCATCTTCATCGTCGTCGCGGTCATCTCGATCATCGCGTTCCGGCGGACCAAGTCGCTCGAGGAGATCAACTGATGGCCGACCAGACCCCGGTCCCCGGCAGCCAGCGGGGCCTGCTCATCGGCGGACTCCGCGAGGAGCATGCCGCGGCGCGCGGCGGTGGCGATCCGGAACTCGCGCGCACGACGACCTCGGGCAAGCGCCCCTTCCGGTTCGGCCGCTGGTTCAGGGCGACCGGATGGCGCCACGTCGTCGGCATCGTCACGGTCGCGTTCGCCCTGTTCCCGGTCGTGTTCGTGATCTCGTCGTCGCTCAACCCGAACGGCACCCTCACCGGGTCGAACGCCCTGTTCTCGAAGATCGGGCTCGACGCGTACGCGCGGATCCTCACGAACCCGCAGGTTCCGTTCACGACCTGGTTCGGCAATACGCTCATCATCGCCGGGGTCACCGCGCTGCTCACGGTGTTCCTCGGTGCCCTTGCCGCCTACGCGTTCTCGCGCATGCGCTTCACCGGCCGCCGCTTCGGCCTCATCACGATCGTCGTCGTGCAGATGTTCCCGCAGATGCTCGCGGTCGTCGCGATCTTCCTCGTCATGAGCGCGATCAGCGACTGGTTCCCGGCGATCGGCCTGAACACGCACATCGGCCTGATCATGGTCTACCTCGGCGGCGCGCTCGGCGTGAACACCTACCTCATGTACGGGTACTTCAACACGGTCCCGGCATCCATCGACGAGGCAGCGAAGATCGACGGCGCAAGCCATGCGCGCATCTTCTTCACGATCATCCTGCGACTTGTCGCCCCGATCCTCGCCGTCGTCGCGCTGCTGTCGTTCATCTTCTCGGTCAACGAGTACGTCATCGCATCCGCCCTGCTCATCGACACCGAGAACCAGACCCTCGCCGTCGGGCTGACCAAGCTCGTCTCGAACCCGCGCTACGCGGACTGGGCTGCGTTCTCGGCCGGGGCCGTGATCGCTGCGTTGCCGGTCGTCGTGCTCTTCCTGTACCTGCAGAAGTACATCGTCGGCGGGCTGTCTGCGGGGTCGGTGAAGTAGTCGGCGGGTGCCGCGCGATCGAGCCCCAGCCGGGCGAGCGCAGCGCGGCCGAGCTGGGGACGGCGAGCCCGCGCGTGGCCAAGGGCCGATAGCATGGCGCGGATGCCGCCCCGGAGCCGGGCGCGCGACCCGAACCCGCGACATCCGCTCGCCCAGGAGACCCGATGGACACGCCCGCCCAGCCCGCCACTCAGGCCCACGCCCAGCCTGCCATGCAGGCCCAGCCCGCCCAGCCCTACGCGCCCGCGCAGCAGCCCGGGGTCGCCCCCGTCGGGTACCAGGGCGCACCCGGGTGGGTTCCGACCGTCGCGCCCCCGCAGAACGTGCTCGCCTGGGTCTCGCTCAGCGTCGGCCTCGGCGCGTTCCTGTTCGGACCCCTCGCCTCGATCGCCGCGATCGTGTGCGGCCATATCGCGCGCCGGCAGATCCGCGAGCGGGGCGAGCAGGGAGCCGGTGCCGCGCTGACCGGGCTCATCCTCGGCTACTCGCTGGCGGCCCTCATGTTCGTCGGCATCGGGCTCTATGTGCTGATCCTGGTCGCGGTGTTCTCGGTGCCCGTGATCGTCGACGGGGTGCCGGCGAGCGTCTGAGGCAGCTCTGCTCAGGCCCGCACGCGGGCCCCGGTCGGGGGTCGGCCGACACCGCCGCGCTCGATTTAACGCATGCCGCGCGAGGTGATATTCTCGTGTGGTTGCCGCGACAGTGGCACACGCCCCGATAGCTCAGTGGTAGAGCACTTCCATGGTAAGGAAGGGGTCGTCAGTTCAATCCTGACTCGGGGCTCTGGTTCTCCCGGCATCGCCGGGGAAGCCGCGCGGCGGGGTAGCTCAGGTGGTTAGAGCACACGGCTCATAATCGTGGTGTCGCGGGTTCGAGTCCCGCCCTCGCTACTGAAACCCTCGGTTCGCCGGGGGTTTTCGTGTTTCCGCCGGCGTGCGCTCGCCGCGGCTCCGTGGGGTCAGGGCGCCGTGGCCCCTGCCCCGATGCCCACCGTCTGCGGGTAGAGCTCCGCGTTGAACGTGCTCAGTTCCCTCAGGCATTCGACGATGCGTGCGCCGGCGTAGTGCATCTCATCCCAGACGCCGAAGAGCGTGATGATGAGGTCGCCTGCGGAGGTAGAGATCGGCACGGCGTCGAGGCCGAACTGCGGGTCGTCGGACAGGACGCAGACGCCGCGGCCGGCGGCCGCGAGCGCCTGTGCGAGCACCGGCGACGTCGTCTCGACGGAAGCGGTGAAGGCGAGGCCGGCTCTCGCGGCGGCGGAGTCGAGCATCTGCCGGACTCCGTGCGCCCGGCTCATGAGGATGAGCGGTTCCTGGACGAGTTCGGAGATCGGAACGCCGGTCCGTGAGGCGAGCGGATGCTCCGCGGGCATCTGTGCCCACAGGAACGCGTGTCCGAGCACCATCGATCGCAGCTCGGCGGGTGGGATCCGTGTGCCGACGGCGAAGTCTGCGTCGCCCCGTTCGACGGCGGCGTAGACGTGCTCGGGCAGGGCTTCGATCGCGTTGCCGATGATGCCGGATGCGCCGGCGCGCACGATGAACGGCGAGATGACGTCCTTCACGGTCGTCGGCGCGGCGACGACCGTGAGGTCGGAAACGGTCCCGCGGGAGATCGCACGGGCGGTCGCTCTCGCCTGAGTGGCCCGGGTGAGCAGATCCTCTGCGACAGGCAGGAACGCGCGGCCGGCGGCGGTGAGGCTGAGACCGCGCGCGGAACGCTCGAACAGCTCGAACCCGAGATCGTGTTCGAGCCGACGGATCTGGCGGCTGAGCGAGGGCTGCGCGACATGCACCGTCGCAGAGGCGCCATGAACGGTTCCGGCCTCGACGACCGCGAGGAAATAGCGGAGCAGGCGAAGATCCATCGATGCCTCCAAGGTATCGCTATGACCGCTACTAAGTATTGGCGTGTTATCGCTCGGCGTCCATAGACTGGCCGAACTTCGCCGCCGAAGCCCAAGTGGTGGCGATCCCACCACTGGAGGCAGTCATGGCAGTCCCCCCGTCGCGAACACGTCGCGCACTCGCACTCCTGGCCGCAGGCGCGGCCGGAACCCTCGTGCTCTCGGGCTGCACCGCAGCCGGCGGCGGAGCCGAAGGCCAGGACACGTCGGTGCTCACCGTCGCAGCCTCGGCGGCCGTGACCACCTGGGACCCGGTCCGATCGTTCTCCACCGAGGCGCTCTACCTCGGCAACGTCTACGAGCCGTTGCTCTGGAAGAACGCCGAGGGCGCCGACGAGCCCTTCACTCCGGGGATCGCCGAGGCATGGGAGACGAGCGAAGACGGGCTCACCTGGACCTTCACGATCCGCGAGGGCGCCACCTTCCACGACGGCGAGCCGGTCGACGCGGAAGCGGTCAAGGCCAGCATCGAGGCCGCCAAGGACCACGCCGGTGCGTCGTTCATCTGGGCGCCGCTCGAATCCATCGAAGCACCGGACGCCACGACAGTCGTGATGCACCTGGCGTACTCCGCGCCGATGGACCTCGTCGCAGCCTCGACCTACGGGGCGTGGATCGTCTCGCCGAAGGCGCTCGCGGCTTCGGCATCCGACGACCAGTATTTCGAAGCCGGTATCGACGCGGGCACGGGACCGTTCACCGTGAAGTCCTACACACCCGGCGAGAAGGTCGTGCTCGAGGCCTACGACGACTACTGGAATGAGGAATCGGCTCCGCACTACGACATCGTCGATATCGCGATCACCCCCGACGCCGTCACCGCGCAGCAGATGCTCACCTCCGGCGAGGTCGACCTCGCGACGAACCTCCCGCTCGAGAACATCGACACCGTGGCATCCGATCTCGGTTCCGAGGTGCGGACCGCGAACTCGCCGTTCAATTTCCTCGCGTACTTCAACACGACCCGCCCGCCGCTCGACGACCCGAAGGTGCGGCAGGCGCTGAGCTACGCCGTGCCCTACGAGGACATCATCGAGGTCGGCGGCGCCGGCTACGGCACCCAGTCGCACGGTCCCGTACCGAAGGGGATCTTCCCGTACTCCGAGGACGTGCCCCAGTACAGCCAGGACCTCGACGAGGCCAAGGCGTTGCTCGCCGAAGCCGGGCACGCCGACGGATTCGACCTGACGCTGACCTATGCGTCCGAGAACTCGGCCGAGGCACGATTCGTGCCGCTCATCAAGGACGCCTTCGCGAAGATCGGTGTCACCCTCGACGTCCGAGCGGAGCTGTTCAACCAGCAGTGGGAGAACGCCAAGGCCGACCCCGCGACCGCCCAGGACATCTTCGTGGTCTACTACTGGCCGACCTACAGCGACGCCGGAGCGGACAACCTCTACTCGCTCTTCCACTCGAGCGACGCGCCCTTCTTCAACCTCAGCTACTGGAACAACGCCGAGTACGACGCGCTCGTCGATGAGGCCGGAACGCTCACCGGCAGCGACCGGGAGGCTGCACAGGCGAAGTACGAGGAGGCGATGCGACTGCTCGTGGATCAGGCACCCGGCATCTTCCTCTACGACGCCCAGGCGGTCAGCGTCGCGCCCACGGCGCTCGAGATCGCGGACTTCAACGAGAACTACCCGTTCACGACCTTCTTCGCCCCCATCCGGCCCGCGAGCTGACGCTCGACCCGGTTCCCACGGGTGGGTCCGCGAATGCGCGGACCCACCCGGCCCCATCTCCCCGACCCAGGAGTCCCCATGTTGCGCTTCCTCGCCGGACGGCTCGGAACCGCGGTGCTCGTGCTCTTCGTCCTGACTCTGGTGGTCTTCGTGCTCTCGCGCGTGATCCCCGCCGACCCGGCGGTCGTGTACGCCGGGCCCAAGGCGCCACCGGAAGAGCTCGCACGCATCCGCGAGAAACTCGGCTTCGACGAGCCGCTCATCGTCCAGTATCTCGACTACCTCGGCGGCCTCGTCACCGGCGATTGGGGCAACTCGCTGGCCACCAAGCGTCCCGTGCTCGACGAACTCGCCGCTCGGTTGCCGGCGACACTCGAACTGCTGTTCGCTGCGATGGCCATCGCCGTGGTCGTCGGTGTCGTGCTCGGCGTCGTCGCCGCGAAGCGACCCGGCCGCATGCTCGACGGACTCATCCGATTCCTCGCGATCGGCGGGGTCTCGATGCCCGCGTTCTGGCTCGGCCTCCTGTTGCAGGTGCTGTTCGTCGGACAACTCAAGGTGCTCCCGGCGACCGGGCAGTTCAGCACCCAGATCGAATACCTCTCGCCGATCACCCCGGTCACCGGGTTCCCGCTGTTCGACAGCCTGATCACCGGCAACCAGGTCGCCTACATCGACGGCATCGCCCACCTCGTGCTCCCGGCGATCACGCTCGCGGCCTACCCGCTCGGCCTGGTCGCGCGGATGACCCGAGCCTCGATGCTCGAGGTCCTCGGGCAGGACTACGTGTTCACCGCGAACGCCTACGGCCTGCGCGACGGGCTCGTCAGATGGAAGCTCGCGCTGAAGAACGCGATGCCCCCGACCATGACCATCGTCGGTCTGGCAGCGGCCTACACCCTCACCGGCACGTTCTTCGTCGAGGTGGTCTTCAACTGGCCGGGGATCGGACAGTTCGCCGCTGGAGCGATGCTCGCGGTCGACTACCCGGCGATCATGGCGATCACCCTGCTCGGGGCTGCCGGATACCTCATCGCGAACCTCATCGTCGACCTGATCCAGGCCCGGCTCGACCCGAGGGTGAGGCTCGTATGACCGCGTCGACCGCGCTGCCCGCGTTCGTGCCAATGGGCGGCAGCGCCCTCGGCCGGATCGGCCGGGTCCTGCGCACGGACCGCCTCGCCGCACTGGGTCTCGCACTCATCGCGCTCGTCGTCGTGCTCGCCGTGTTCGGCCCGTGGATCGCCCCGTTCCCGGCCGAAGGGTACGGCGAGACGAACGTCGCCCAGCGGGGGCTCGCGCCGAGCGCAGCCCACTGGTTCGGCACCGATCAGCTCGGACGCGACATCCTGAGCCGAGTCATCATCGGCGCTCGGCCGGCGCTCACGGTCTCCCTGTCCGTCGTCGCGATCGCAGCGCTCGTCGGCATCCCGCTCGGCGCCATCGCGGGGTACCGCGGCGGGTGGGTCGACAACGTCCTCATGCGGGTCACCGAGGTGTTCCAGGCGTTCCCGCCCCTGCTGCTCGCGATGGTGACCGTCGCGATACTCGGGCCGAGCCTCGCGAACGCCGGCCTCGCCCTCGCGATCTGCTGGTGGCCCTGGTACGCGCGACTCGTCCGGGCGGAGGCGCGATCGCTGAGGGACCGCCCGTTCGTCGAAGCCGCGCGTTCGATCGGCGTGCCGGCATGGCGGATCCTGCCGCGCCACATCCTCCGGAACTGCATGACACCGGTGCTCGTGCAGGCCACGGTCGACGTCGGCAGCGTCGTCCTCGCCGTCGGCTCGCTCGCGTTCATCGGTCTCGGTGCCCAACCGCCATCGCCCGACTGGGGGCTCATGGTCGCCGAGGGGCGCGGGCAGATCTTCACGGCGTGGTGGATCTCGACGTTCCCCGGCCTGGCGATCTTCGTGACCGTGCTCGGGTTCAACCTGCTCGGCGACTCCCTGCGTGACTTCTTCGACCCGAGACAGGTGAAGCGATGACCGATCTCCTGCACATCGACGACCTCGGGGTCGCGTTCGAGGAGCGCGGCTCCACCACGAATCGTCCGGTCCGGGGGATCACCCTCACCGTCGCCGCACGCGAAGTCGTCGGGGTCGTCGGCGAGACCGGGTGCGGCAAGAGCCTCACCGGGCTCGCCGTTCTGGGCCTGCTGCCGAAGGGCGCCGTTCCGAGCGGGCGCGTCCTCCTCAAGGGCGTCGAGCAGCCGCTCGACGGGAGCGGGTCGGCGCGCGGCGACGCGGTGTCGATCGTCTTCCAGAACCCCGGGACCGCCTTCAACCCGGTGTTCACGCTCGGTCGGCAGATGCGCGACGTCGTCGACCGGCATCGCAGGGTCGACGGCAGACCGCTCGGCAGGGCGGCTTCGAAGGCGCACATCCTGCACTACCTCGAACAGGTGGGGCTGCCCGACCCCGAACGCGCCTACCGGAGCTACCCGCACGAGCTCTCGGGCGGCATGCTCCAGCGGGCCATGATCGCGATGGCGCTCGTGTGCGAGCCCGAACTGCTCGTCCTCGACGAACCGACGACGGCGCTCGACGTGACGATCGCCAAGCAGATCCTCGAACTCATCCTGTCGCTCCGCGACCGGTTCGGGTTCGGCGTGCTGCTGATCACGCACAATCTGGGCGTCGTTCGCGAGGTCTGCGACCGCATCGCCGTGCTCTACGCGGGCCGTGTCGTCGAGACCGGACCCACAGATGCCGTCCTGCAGGCACCCGCCCACCCGTACACGCGCGGACTGCTGGGTGCGCTCCCGGCACGCCACCGTCCGGGGGACCCGCTCGAGGCGATCCGAGGAGCGGTCCCGGGCAACCTGCTCGGGCTCGAAGGCTGCTCCTTCCGCGAACGCTGCCCGATGGCCGTCGAGATGTGCGCCTCGGTCGACCCGGTCCTCGACCCGGTCGCGCCGTTGCATGAAGCGGCGTGCATCCGGGCCGCCGATATCGAGAGGGGACGATCGTGAGCGTGATGCTGGCCGTGGAGAACGTCGTCAAGGTCTTCCGCGCGCACGGGAGCCAGGTCACCGCGGTCGACGGGGTGTCGTTCGAGGTCGAGTCGGGGACGACGTTCGGGCTCGTTGGAGAGTCGGGCTCGGGCAAGAGCACGGTCGCGCGCTGCGCGTTGCGGCTCATCGAGCCGACCTCCGGTGATTCCCGGATCGACGGCGAGCGGATCGGCGCCCTCCGCGGCACGGCGATGCGTCGCCTCCGAGCGCGGACCGGCATGGTGTTCCAGAACCCGGCGGCGGCGCTGAACCCCCGGCTAACCATCGAGCAGTCGATCGCCGAGCCGTTGCGCACGCATTCGGACCTGCGAGGGCGTGCCCTCGCCCAGCGGGTCCGCGAGCTGCTCGACGAGGTCGGACTCGCGACGGCCCACGCCGAGCGGCTGCCGCACCAGCTCTCGGGCGGGCAGTGCCAGCGCGTCGGCATCGCGCGTGCGGTCGCGACCAGGCCCAAGCTCCTGATCCTCGATGAGCCGACGAGTGCGCTCGACGTCTCCGTCCAGGCGCAGGTCCTGAACCTGCTGCAGGAGCTCCGGCGCGAGCACGCCCTGACGTACCTGTTGATCTCGCACGACCTCGACGTCGTGCGGTACATGAGCGACACCGCAGGCGTCATGCGGAGCGGGCGCCTCGTCGAGGTCGGCCCGGCGTCCCGCGTCCTGGTGCGTCCGGAGCACGAGTACACCCGCCGTCTGCTCGCCGCGATGCCCGAGACGCCGGGGGCGGTCCCGCTTCCGGTGCCGGAGCGAGATGCGCCGGGGCGCCTCGCCCCGTCGTCGCGAGCGGATGCCGCCGCAGACGCACGCAGCACCGAACCCGATTCCAGCCAGAACAGGATCCACTCGTGACTTCACTCCTGCCCCGGGCCCCCATCCGGGACGACGGTCGCCACCGGGAGGCCGGCTCCCGGGCAGGCGACCTGACGCTCGACAACTGGCAGGACGCCCCGCACAACCGATGGGCGTTCGCGCACGTCGCCGAGCTCGTGCCGACGGCGCCGATCGCACACCGCCCCGCCGTGGAATCCGCTCGCGAGGTCGTCGGCTTGGAGGCGATGCGCTCATCGATGCCGGATCTGCCGACTCGCCTGGAAGAGAGCTACACCGACGCGCTGGTGGTCGTCCGCGACGGCGAGCTCGTCGCCGAGCACTACCGCGAGGGGTTCGGCCCGGACGGGCTGCACCTGCTGATGAGCGTGTCCAAGTCCCTCTGCGGGCTGACCATCGGCACCCTCGTCGATGAGGGTGTGATCGATCCGGACCGCCGCGTCGACCACTACGTGCCGGCACTCGCCGGCAGCGCGTACGGCGACGCGAAGGTCCAGCAGGTGCTGGACATGACGGTCGACGTCGACTACGACGAGGACTACCGCAACCCCGCATCGGAGGTCCAGGCGCAGGATCGGGTCGCGGGTTGGCGGACACGGCTGCCGGGGGATCCGGCCGACACGTACGCGTTCCTCGCCGCTCTCCGCGGCGGAGGCGAGCACGGTGTGCGGTTCCGGTACTGCTCGGCGGGCACCGACGTGCTCGCCTGGATCGTCGAGAGCGTGACGGGAACCCGCTACGCCGATGCCGTCTCGGAGCGTCTGTGGTCGAGGCTCGGATGCCGGAACGACGCCCGGATCACGATCGACCCGGGTGGTTTCGGGTTCGCGAACGGCGGCATCTCGTGCACGGCGCGCGACTTGAGCCGGGTGGGGGTGCTGATGCTCGGGGACGGCGTCATCGACGGGCGCCGCGTCGTGTCGGCCGAGTGGGTCCGACGCACGATCGAGGGCGGCGACCCGGATGCCGCGGCGGGCAGCGTATTCCAGCGGGTGCACCCAGGCGGTGCGTACTCGAACCAGTGGTGGATCACCGGGAGCGACCGCGGCGACTTCTACGCGGTCGGGATCCATGGTCAGTTCATCTGGGTGGATCCGGCGACGAGAAGCGTCGTCGTGAAGTTCTCCTCCTGGCCCGAGCCGGTGACCGAGGGATGGAATCGGCTGCACGCAGAGCTCTTCCGCGACATCTGCGACGCCGTCGGGTGAGGCGGGCGCCCGCCGACCGACCCGCCCACGGGAATGGATCCCGCCCCACCGCGTTGACCTTCGTCGGGGCCGTTCCGCTCAGGAGCGTCCGACGAGGAGGGCCGTGTGACCGAGCAGACCGCCGTGGGCCTGCGATCCGAGCGCGGGCCGGTGCTCGCCGCGCTCATGCTGTGCACCGGGCTCGTCGCGATCGAGGCGACGATCCTCGCGACCGCGGTGCCGTCGATCGTGGCCGACCTCGGCGGGTTCGCGCAGTTCCCGTGGCTGTTCTCGATCTACCTGCTCGCGCAGGCGGTTTCGGTTCCGCTGTACGCCAAGCTGGCCGACACCGTGGGGCGCAAGCCGATCATGCTCGTGGGCATCGGGCTGTTCCTCGTCGGCTCGATCCTCGCGGGCTTCGCGTGGGACATGACCTCGCTCATCGTGTTCCGTGCCGTCCAGGGCATCGGCGCGGGAGCCGTCCTCCCGGTGTCGATCACCATCACGGGCGACATCTACACTGTGCGCGAGCGCGCGCGGGTGCAGGGCTACATCGCGAGTGTCTGGGCCGCGTCATCCGTCATCGGTCCCGCACTGGGCGGGTTGTTCGCCGAGTACCTCTCGTGGCGCTGGATCTTCTTCGTCAACATCCCGTTGAGCATCATCGCGGCGTGGATGCTGATCCGGAACTACCACGAACGCGTGGAGCGCAAGAAGCACCGCCTCGACATCGCGGGTGCGGTGGTGCTCACGGTCGGACTCACGCTGCTCATCCTCGCCGTGCTCGAGGGCGGCCAGGCGTGGGCGTGGAACTCGTGGCAGTCGATCGGCGCGTTCGCGCTGGCGGCGGTGCTGCTCGTCGTGTTCGTGCTCATCGAACGGCGAGCGGCCGAACCGGTGCTGCCGCTCTGGGTGTTCTCGCGGCGGCTGATCGTCACGACCTCGCTCGTCTCGTTCGGGGTCGGCGCGGTGCTCATCGGCCTGACCTCGTTCGTGCCGACCTTCCTCGAGCTGTCGGCCGGCATGTCGCCGCTGGTCTCCGGGCTCGCGGTCGCGGCGCTCACGCTCGGCTGGCCGATCTCGGCGTCGCAGTCGGGGCGCCTGTACCTTCGCATCGGCTTCCGCAGCACCGCGTTCGTCGGCCTGGGCATCACCGTTCTCGGCACGGCGGGGCTCGTCGCCGCATCGTTCGCGCCGAACCCGGTGACGGCCGCGATCGCGTGCTTCGTGGTCGGCCTCGGGTTGGGTCTCGTCGCATCGCCCACGCTCATCGCAGCGCAGTCCTCGGTGCCGTGGTCGGAGCGCGGTGTCGTGACCGGGGCGAACCTGTTCCTGCGTTCGATGGGCAGCGCCGTGGGCGTCGCGATCTTCGGAGCGGTCGCGAACTCGGTCATCGGCGCGACGGGGCTCGGAGCGCACTCGGGCGCGGCGATCCAGGCCGCCTCGACCGCGGTCTTCATCGGCGTCGCGATCGCCGCGGTCGCGACGATCCTCGGCGCGGTCGTGATGCCGCGCGCGCACGTCGACGACATCGAGCACCGGCCCGCCGAGCCCGTGGCATCCACGCCCACCCCTGCGGGCTGACGCCCGGCGCGTGCGCCTGCGCCCTCCCGCTCGCGTCGGAATCCGGTTCTGGTGTTCGAACCCGTCGATCGCGGGGTTCGAACGCCAGGAACGGGTTCCGAGTGAGTGTCGCGGAGCTCAGCTCGCGGCCGGCACGACCCGCGTCGGCAGCAGCGCCCGCACGCTCACGACGACCAGAGTGACGAGCAGCGCGAGCAGGGTGACATCCGCTGCGATGTAGGCGTAGTGCGCCCAGCCGGTGCCCGCAGCCTCCTGCCCCGCGATCACGAGGTCGCTGCGGCGGTTCAGCACCGGGCGGATGAGCGCGACCTCGATGAGGTAGACGGCCCAGACGGATGCCAGCAGCCACACGCCTGCACGACTCGGCCGGGGTCGCAGGCTCACGAGCGTGAGCGAGACGAGCACCGCACCGGCGAGGACGTTCAGCGCGGTGAACACGAGCCGGCCGATGCCGAGCCCCAGCGGGATGGTGATGCCCGGCGCCTGGAACTTCAGCGGCGCCTCGAGGAACGAGATCGCGACGATCGCACCGATGAGGAAGGCCGGGAGCACCAGTCGGAGGGCGAGCGTCGTACGACTCATGAGTTCTACACTACGTCGAAATCGAACGCATGAGATTCCGGGTGAAGGGCGTCCAGGAGCGGGCATCGGGCGGAATCTCATGCAGAACGAGGGGTCGCCCTCGTCAGGAGCGCGGATCGGGAGCGCCCGCCAGCGGGCCGGTGAGGTACCCCTGCACCGTCGGGGCGATGCGGTCGAGGATCCAGTCGTGCTCGGCCGACGCGAGCGGTTCGATCCGGAGGATGTACCGCGCCAGGACCAGGCCGGTGACCTGGCTCGCGGCGAGCGACGCGCGTTCGGCGAGGACCGCGGGGTCGGCGGCGGCGCCCTGCGCCTCGGGGGCGACCCGGCGCACCACGGGCATGATCGCCCGGGCGAGCAGGAACTCGCGGGCGCGGTCGGCATAGACCGGATCCTGCACGGCGCTGCGGATGACGGCGCGGAACGCGCCGCCGAGCGGCGAATCCCAGCCGCGCAGCAGCGTCGCGAGCATCACCCTCGCGACCTCGTCGTGCGGGGCGGTCCGTGCTGCCGCGAGGAACCGCCCGGGTTCCACGGGCAATTCGAGCGCGGCCTGCCAGAGTCCCGCCTTCGAACCGAAGTGGTGCCGGATCATGCCCGGGTCGACGCCGGCCCGTGCGGCGATGCGCCGCGTCGTGGCACCCGTCACGCCGTGCTCGGAGAACTCCTGCCGCGCCGCGTCGATGAGCTCCTCGCGCGTCGTCGATGCGCCGGGCCGACGCCCCGACGAACGCCGGCCGCTCATCGGGACGCCGCAGGCTCGGGGGCCTCCGTCGGGACGTGGTCCAGCAGCACCATCGTCTCCTCGAGGGTCGGCTCGACCGCGTCGACGCTCGCCGGGATCCCACGCGTCGCCAGTGCGGCGCGGACCTCGTCGGCCGGCACCCCCGCGACGCGGATGTCGCGCCCCGTGAGCATCGTCGGCAGTCCGGCGTCGCCGAGTGCGGCGAACGCCTCCTGCCAGGCATCCGACCTGACCAGCACCGCCGTCGTGCCGGCGGTGAGGTCGGCCACCGACCCGACGCCGAGCAGTCGCCCGCGCGACATCAGTGCGAGCCGGGAGCACTGCTCTGCCTCCTGGAGGTAGTGGGTCGTGACGATGACGCCCCGGCCCGCGGCGGCCTGCTCGTGGATCACGTCCCACAGCCGCGCACGCGCGAGCGGGTCGACGCCCGAGGTCGGCTCGTCGAGCACGAGCAGTTCCGGTTCGTGGCTGAGCGCGAGCGCGAACGCGAGCTGGCGCTGCCGCCCGAGCCCGATGTCGTTCACGACCGACCCGCGAACCTCGTCGAGCGCCGCGGGCAGCGACGCACCCCGGCCGCCGTACACGCGACGCGTGAACTCGACGTTCTGGTCGACCGTGATCGTGCGGAACAACCCGAGCCCCTGCGGGACGTAGCCCATGCGCCCCCGCGCCGGGTTGTCGGGCGGGCCGTCGAACAGCTCGGTCGTCCCGGCATCCGGCCGCTCGAGACCGATCAGCATGCGCAGGAACGTCGTCTTCCCGGCACCGTTCGCCCCGATGAGACCGACGATCTCGCCCGCTCGCACGTCCAGGCTCATGTCGTCCACCGCGGTGTGGGCGCCGAAGCGCCGGGTGGCGCCGTCGGCGCGGGCGAGCACCGGCGGTTCGGCGGGCACCCGGTCGCGCACGCGGGCGGGCACGCGGTCGGGCGCACGGTGGCGGGCACCGGCGCGCGCGGGCGCGGCGCTCGCCGCGGCATCCGCTTCGCCGGCGGCATCCGTCGCGCCCTCGGCATCGGGCTGCCCGCCCAGCCGGTCGCGCAGGGTCAGCGCGATGAGCGCGTCCTCGAGGTCCGGTCGCGCGATCGGGCTCGCCCCGCCGAGCGGGGCGTCGGCCGGGAACCACGCGTGACGACGGATGCCGCGCCGCCACGCGTTCGCCGGGGTCTCGGCCTCGCTCGCCTCGGCCGGCGGCGGTTCGGCGATCACGCCGGGCACGCCCGCGATGATGTCGTGAGCGGTGCCGGTCGCGAGGACGCGCCCCGCATCGAGGGCGAGAACGGATGCCGCGCGCTGCGCCTCGTCGAGGTACGTCGTCGCGAGCAGCACGGCGGCCCCGTCGGCGGCGATCCCCGAGATCAGCCGCCACAGCTCCACGCGGCTGACCGGGTCGACGCCCGTGCTCGGCTCGTCGAGGATCACGAGCTCGGGTTCATGCAGGATCGCGAGCACGAATCCGAGCTTCTGGCGCATGCCTCCGGACAGGTCGCGACCGAGCCGGGCGCGGGCCTGCGCGAGTCCGGCGCGTTCGAGCAGGTCGTCCGCGCGCGCGGCGATCGCCGCTGGAGCCATGCCGTAGGAACGGCCGACGAAGTCCACGTTCTCGTCGACCGAGAGGTTGCCCCACACGCCCGACGTCGCCGGCTGGTAGCCGAGGCGATCGGCGGGAAGCGTGCGCACCGTCCCCGACGACGGGCCGACGCGGTTGGCGAACACGCGCAGCAGCGTCGACTTGCCCGCGCCGTCGCCGCCGACCGCGGCCGTGACCTGGCCCCGCGGAACCGCGAACGTCACCCCGTCGAGGGCGCGCGTGCTCCCGAAGTCGACCGTGACGGCCTCGACCGACGGTTCGGCGCCCGTGGAGCCGGAGCCGACGGCATCCGCTGCGCTCATCGGCCCGCACCGATCGACTCGCGCTCGCGCTTCGCGCGCGGCGGCGCCTTCGGCGCGGCCGGCGCGAGGCTGCGCCGCAGGCGGACCACCGCGAGCCCGAACACGAGCACCGCCATGATCGCGAGGATCGTCAGCGGCAGCCACAGCGAGTCCCACGACGCCCCGCGCACCATCACGCCCTGCGAGATCATCGTGAAGTAGGTCAGCGGCAGCAGGTAGCCGATCCAGCGCACGCCCGCGGCCATCGCGTCGAGCGGGAAGATCATGCCCGAGAGCAGGATCTGCGGCAGCAGGGTCATGAGTGCGAGCTGGATCGCCTGCCCCGTCGTCTGCGACACCGAGGAGATGAGCACGCCGATGCCGAGCACCACGAAGAGGAACAGCGCGGCGCCCACGATGAACAGGCCCACCGGGCCGTTGAACGGCACATCGAACAGCAGCAGGCCGAGGACCGTCACGAGCCCCATGTCGATGCTCGCGAGGAGGAAGTAGGGGGTGATCTTGCCGAGGATGACCCCGCTCGCGCGCAGCGGCATGACCGCGAGCTGTTCGAGCGTTCCGGCCTCGCGTTCGCGGACCAGGCCGATGCTCGTGATGATCGTGCCGATGAAGGTCAGGATGAGGCCGATGATCGCCGGCACCATGACCCACGACGTGGTCAGGTCGGGGTTGAACAGGACTTCGGTCTCGATGGTCGGCACCGTCACCTGCTGCCCCTGCGCGGCGGCCTGCGCCTGCTGCTGGGCGAGGCCCTGCTGCACCTGCGCGAACAGGCTCACCGCGGACTGCGCCGCGAACAGGTTCGACCCGTCGATGTAGGCCGTCCAGTCGTCGCCGTCGGCGAGGATCGCCACATCGGATCGGTCGTCGCGGAGCACCTGCTCGGCCGTGTCGGCATCGCCGTCGGGGTCGGTCGCGACGATCTCGAGGTGGTCGGCGAGTTCGTCGTTCTCGCCGATGAAGTCCTCGACGTCGTCGCTGTCGCTGCCGACCACGGTGACCGTCAGCGTCTCGACCGTGAAGTTCGCGGCGTAGCCGAAGATGACGAGCAGGAGGAGGGGGAGCACGATCAGCATCGCGAGGGTGCGGTGGTCGCGGCGGAGTTCCTGGAATTCCTTGAGCATCACTGCGCGCATGGCTGAAGTATTCTCCGCGTGAGGAATTTCTGCAACGGGCGGCACGGGTGCGGCGCAGGCCCTGGCATCCGCTCAGGAGCCCCGTTCAGCCGCGATTCAGGCGCGCGGACTATCCTGAACTGTGACTTCCGTCGATGACCCCACCCCCGTGCCCGCCTCCGAGGAGCCCCCGGCGATCACCTTCGCCGACCTCGGACTCGAGGGGCCGGTGCTGAAGGCGCTCGACGACGTCGGCTACGAGACGCCCTCCGCGATCCAGGCCGCGACGATCCCGACGCTGCTCGAGGGGCGCGACGTCGTCGGCCTCGCGCAGACCGGAACGGGCAAGACCGCGGCCTTCGCGCTGCCGATCCTCGCGCGCCTGGACACCTCCGACCGCAGCCCGCAGGCACTCGTGCTCGCGCCGACCCGCGAACTCGCCCTCCAGGTGTGCGAGGCGTTCGAGAAGTACGCGGCCCATCTGCCCGACCTGCACATCCTCCCCGTCTACGGCGGCCAGGGCTACGGCGTGCAGCTCTCGGCGCTGCGTCGCGGCGTGCACATCGTCGTCGGCACCCCCGGACGCGTCATCGACCACCTCGACAAGGGCACGCTCGACCTCTCGGGCCTGAAGTACCTCGTGCTCGACGAGGCCGACGAGATGCTCAAGATGGGCTTCGCGGAGGACGTCGAGACGATCCTCGCCGACACCCCCGACGAGAAGCAGGTCGCCCTGTTCTCGGCGACCATGCCCGCCGCGATCCGGAGGATGTCGGAGCAGTACCTCGCCGACCCCGAGCAGATCACGGTCAAGACCAAGACGCAGACCTCGGCGAACATCACCCAGCGCGTGCTCGTCGTCGCGCACGCCCGCAAGGTCGACGCGCTCACCCGCATCCTCGAGGTCGAGGACTTCGGCGGCGTCATCATCTTCGTCCGCACCAAGAACGCCACCGAGGAGCTCGCCGAGAAGCTGCGCGCGCGCGGCTACGAGGCGGCGGCGATCAACGGCGACATCGCCCAGGCGCAGCGCGAGCGGACCGTCGAGCAGCTCAAGAGCGGCAAGCTCGACATCCTCGTGGCGACGGATGTCGCGGCCCGAGGCCTCGACGTCGAGCGCATCACGCACGTGGTCAACTACGACATCCCGACCGACCCCGAGCCGTACGTGCACCGCATCGGCCGCACCGGTCGTGCGGGGCGCACGGGCGACGCGATCAGCTTCGTCACGCCGCGCGAGCGCGGACTGCTCGGCCGCATCGAGCGGACCACCAAGCAGCGCATGACGCCCATGGAGCTTCCCAGCGTCGACGAGATCAACGAGTCGCGGCTCAGCCGGTTCGACGACCGCATCTCGGCCGCGCTCGAGCAGACGGAGCGCGTCAGCGGCTTCCGCGACATCATCGCCCACTACGTGCGTCACCACGACGTGCCCGAGACGGATGTCGCCGCCGCCCTCGCCGTCGTCGCGCAGGGCGATTCGCCGCTGCTCATGGAGGACGAGCCCGAGCCGCAGCGTCGCGACCGCTACGACCGCGACGACCGGCGCGACCGCGACGACCGGCGCGACCGCGACCGCGGTGACCGGTTCGATCGGGACCGCGGCGAGCGTCGCGAGCGCCCCACCCGCGACGACCTGCGCACCTACCGCATCGCGGTCGGCAAGCGACAGCACGTGCTGCCCGGGCAGATCGTCGGCGCGCTCGCCAACGAGGGCGGACTCGAGCGCGACGACTTCGGGCGCATCCGCATCCAGTACGACTTCTCGCTCGTCGAGCTGCCCGCGAACCTGCCGGACGACGTGCTCGAACGCCTCGCCGGCACCCGTATCTCGGGCGAGCTCATCGAGCTCCGGCCCGACACCGGCGGCGGCTCGGGCGGCTACGGCGGCGATCGTCGTGGCGGGGACCGACGCGGCGGCGATCGCGGCGGCCGGGGCGGGTACGACCGCGACGGCGGGCGAGGCCGGTACGACCGGGATCGCGGCGACCGCGGCGGCGACCGCGGCGGCGACCGCGGCGGCGACCGCGGCGGGTACGGCAATCGCGACCGCGGATACGACCGCGACCGCGGATACGACCGGAGTCGCGGAGACGACCGGAGTCGGGGAGACGACCGGGACCGCGGCTACGCCCGCGACGACCGCGGCGGTTCGGGCGACCGCCCGTACCGCAAGCCGCGCCACAAGAACTGACGCGTCGGCGCGCTCACCCGCGACGGGCGAGCTCCTCGCTGCGCCACCGGTCGTAGCGCGCCCACGGGTCGACCTCGCCCGCCGAGAGCTCGGCGACATGCCGCGCCAGGTCGTCGTCGAGCCGGAACCACTCGCCGCCCGGCCACCGCGCGGCCGCGAACTCGACGTGGCGGCGCTGCTCGAGCAGGCGACCGCCGCGCTCGAACGCCAGCACCTCGTCGTGCGGGATGACCGCGAGCCGCCGCCGCGGATTCGCCGACGTGCCGATCTTCACCCGGTCGCGCCAGCGCGCGTAGTAGACGACGTCGACCCGCGGCGGGGCGACCTCGCCGTCGGGCACCTCGCCGAGGCGCCACTCGCACACCGCGCACACCCAACCCGACGGGTACCTGACCCCGACGCGCGAGCCGCACACGAGGCACACCCCCGGCAGCACGTCGGTCGCGCCGTCGCGCGCCGCGACCCAGTCGTACGCCGCGACGACGTGCAGCGCGCACAGCGACACGGGCGCGCCCGCCTCGACCGGCGCCCCGCAGGCTGCGCCGTCGGCGACGCTCGTGCACCCCGAGGCATCCGCTCTCACGCCACGCACGCTACCCGCGCCCTCCGACGCCGGGCCCGCCCCGCCCCGCCCCGACGCCCGCCCCGCCCCGCCCCCGCCCGGTCAGGGATCGGGGTGGGTCCGCAGCTCCATCTGGTAGACCGCGGCCTGCGTCCGGCGCTCGAACCCGAGCTTGGCGAGCAGGCCCGACACGTAGTTCTTCACAGTCTTCTCCGCGAGCCCGAGCTCCTCGCCGATCTGCCGGTTCGTCAGGCCGTCGGCGATGTGCGCGAGCACCTGGCGTTCGCGGAGGTTCAGCGCGCTGAACCTCGGATCCCCGTGCTCGGGCTCGGCGGCCTGCTGCGACACCCGGTCGGCGATCGCACGGTCGATGAGGGTCCTGCCGGTCGCGACCCTGCGGATGTCCTCGACGATCGTGCTCCCGCGCACGTGCTTCAGCACGTACCCGGCCGCGCCCGCGAGGACCGCGGACATGGCCGCCTGGTCGTCGTCGTACGCCGTGAGGATCAGGCAGGCCAACCCCGGCTGCCGCGACCGGAGCTCCCGGCACAGGTCGATGCCGTCGCCGTCGGGCAGGCGCATGTCGAGCACCGCCACGTCCGGCCGCGTCGCCCCGATCCGGGTGATGGCCTGCGCGATGGTTCCGGCTTCGCCGACGACCTCGAGGTCGGGCTCGCGTTCGAGCACCTGCGCGACGCCGCGCCGCACGATCTCGTGGTCGTCGACGAGGAAGACTCTGGTCATCGGGATCCTCTCTCGGACGCCCCGGTCGGGGCCGTCCATCGGGCGCGGGTGCCGGTCGGCCCGGTCTCGAGCTCGAAGCGTCCGCCGAGGCGTTCGGCGCGCACGCGCAGGTTCTCCAGTCCGCTCCGGCGCGTGACGTCGCCGAGGCCGCGCCCGTCGTCGGACACCTCGGCGCTCACGCGCCCGTCGTCGGCGCCGACCGCGACGGTCACCACGGTCGCGCCGGAATGCCGGACCGCGTTCGAGAGCAGCTCCCGGACGGACGCCGTGAGTTCGTCGGCCAGGACGCCCTCCGCGAGGAGGTCGATCGGGCCCGCGAACGAGACGGCGACCGGCTGCGGCAGGTGGCGCGACGCCGAGCCGGTGAGGTCGAGCACGCGACGGCGCAGCGTCGGCGCGCGGCCGTTCTGCGGGGTGAGCGCGAACACGATCGTGCGGATCTGCGCGATGGCCTCGTCGATGGCCTCGACGGCCGAGTCGAGCGGCCGGGCCGCATCGTCGGTCGCGGCATCCGCTGCGGCCTGGAGGTCGAGCCCGGCGCCGTACAACTGCTGGACGACATGGTCGTGCAGGTCGCGCGCGATGCGCGCGCGATCCTCGAGCAGCAGCGCGCGCTGCTGCGCGTCGCGTGCCTCCGCGAGCGCGTGCGCGAGCGACACGCGCACGGCGAGGTCCTCCGCGATCCGCATCTCGGCCGGCGTGAAGTGCGGGGCGCCGGGACGCCGGGCGGCCGCGATGACGGCGCGCGGGGCCCCGCGCTTGCGGAGGGCCGTGAACAGGACGGGCCCGCACATGCCGCCCTGGGCGAGCGCCAGCGCGTCGGGCGCCTCCACGCGCCCACCCGGAGTGGCGCGGGTGTCGCCGCCCTCGAGCACGGCCGCGGCGAGCGTGCGCTCGGCCGGCAGGACGGTGCCTGCGGGCACCGCGTCGGCACCCGACCCGCGGATCTCCGCGACCCGGACCGCGGTTCCGCCCGCGCTCACCAGGATCGCGATGCGCTCCGCACCGCCGCGTTCCGAGAGTTCGTCCGCGAGCAGCGTCGGCGCGTCGTCGCCCGACGCCGTGAGCAGTGCCGCCACGACCTGAGCGGATGCCGCGGCCCACGTCTCGCGCATGCGCGCCTCGGCGTACCGCCGGGCGTTGTCGATGGCGAGGCCGGCTGCGATCGCGAACGCGGACATGAGCTCCGCGTCCTGCGGAGTGAAGCCGCCCCGCCGATCGGTCAGGTAGAGGTTGCCGAACACCTCGTCGCGCACGCGGACCGGGACGCCGAGGAATCCCGTCATGGGCGGATGCCCCGGAGGGAAGCCGACCGATCGGGGGTCGCCCGAGATCGCGTCGAGCAGGATCGGATCCGGATCGTCGATGAGCGCGCCGAGCAGCCCGCGGCCCTCCGGCAGTCGGCCGATGCGCGCCACCACGTCGTCGGGCATGCCGACGTGCACGAACTCCTCCAGGCCGCCCTCGGGCGCGAGGACCCCGAGTGCGCCGTATCGGGCATCCACCAGATCCACCGCGGAGCGCACGATGGTGCGCAGCACCGCGGTCAGGTCGATCTCGGCGACGACCGAGCGCGTCGCGTCGAGGAGCGCACGCAGGCGGGTCTGCGTCCACATCTCCTCGTCGACGTGCACCGACGACGACCCTGATGCCTGCGACATGCCACCCTCCATGCGCGGTTGGCGCAAATGTACCACCGGCCTCCGTTCCGGGCGGTGAGGGGACCAAAGGCCCCGGGGGAGTTCGCCGGTCGCGCGGATATTGGTTGCATGACGATCGTGGTCGGTGCGGACGGCAGCGTCGTGGCCCGGGCGGCCGTCGAATGGGCGGCGCGTCGGGCCGAACGGACCGGGGACGAACTCGCCCTCGTCACGGTCGTCGACGACGGCTGGGGCACTGTCGGCGCGTCCGTGGTCGCCGAACTGCGCGCGCGAGCGGAGGGCCTCGCCGAGCGCGAGTTCCGAGCCGCGCTCGCCGTGGCGCCCGGGGTCCGGGTTCGCGGCGAGGTGATCGTCGGAAGTCCGGTCCTGAGGCTGGCCGAAGCGTCGCGCGATGCCGACCTCGTCGTGGTCGGCACGCACAAGGTGGGGTACTTCCACGGTCGCGCACTCGGCTCGCGCGGACTGCAGCTCGCGGGGGTCGCGGCCGCGCCGACCGCCGTCGTGCCCGTCGCCTCGGCACGGGGCCGGTCGGGGGTCGCGGTGGGCGTCTCGGACGGCGACGACAGCGACGACGCCATCCGCTTCGCGATGGACGAGGCCGGGAGCCTCGGCGAGCACCTCGTGCTCGTGCGTGCGTCCGACGGCGATGCTGACGACCGGGCCCTCGAGCGGGCCGCCGACCTGATCGCAGCGTCCGCCCCGGACCTCGCCGTCGACGCACGGCGGCCCGCCGGTGCCGCGGCGGAGTCGCTCATCGGCCTCACCAGGCGCTCGAAGCTCACGGTCGTCGGCCGGAGGTCGGCCCGCCGCGGATTCCTGCCCCTCGGTCGGACCAACGCCGACGTCCTCATGAACCTCGCCGGCCCCGTCGTCGTCGTGCCGCAGGTCGCCGTGCAGTCGCGGTTGGTCGGCTGGTCGGTCGCCTGAGCCGGCCTCGCGCCCGGCAGCTCGCGGTGTCCCCCGTTCGGGAGGGGTCGGGGTAGGCTGCATCCGGCGTACTGACGGACGACGCGAGGAACGCATGGACCACCCTGCCGCCGACCCGGACCGGGGTCCCGCGAGCCGTGGACGGCGCGCGGCGCCGAGGAACACGGCGAACGGGCCGCTCGGCCGGGCGCTGGCTCGAGCGTCCGACCTGCTCGTTTCGGTGCTCGCGGCGATCGCGCGGATTGGTTCGGCGATCGCGAGCCTGAAGGGGCGGATGTCGCTCGGTGCCGTGCGCACCTGGATCGCGGTGCACCGGGTGCTCGCCCTGGTCGTCGTCGCGCTCGTCGTCTCGGGCGCGGCGTTCGCGGGAACCGCGGCCCTGATCGGCCGGTCGGCGATGCCCGCGGCCGAGGGCGACGGCGCGTCGCGCCCGGCACCGCAACGCCTCCCTCCCGAGCAGACCGAGCCGACCGCGCCGGTGGCGCCGGTGGCGCCGAACCCTCCGCCGAGCACCGCCCCGGCGACGCCCCCTCCCGCCCCGGCGGCCGACCCGGGCGGCCCTGCCGACCCGGCGGCCCCTGAGCCCGCGGACGACCCGCCCGCCGTGACCGAGGAACCGCCCGAGCCGACCGAGGAGCCCGAGGGGAACGGGCGCCCGGACCCGCCCGGAGCCGCGAACCGCCCCGACAAGAAGAAGGACTGACGCCCTCGCGTGTTGCGCCGCGTGTCGTGTCGTGACGTGCCGTGACGGGCGGGCGTTGAAGCCGACGACCCGCCTTCCATAGCCTCGACGCACCCGCCCGCCAGGAGGTGCCATGCCGAGCAGTCAGACCGTCGCGTCCGGCGTCGACGACCCGCGGCCGCACGCGCCGGGCACGAGCCGCGCACCCGTCCGGATCGGGCCGCTGGCCGACCTGCTCGACGCGGGCCTCGAGGCACCGGTGCTCGGCGGCCGACGCGTCCGGCACGTGAACCTCGACACCGCGGCATCCGCCCCCGCCTTCGCCGCGGTCGCGGCGCACGTGGCCCGCGTCCTGCCCTACTCCGCGAGCGTGCACCGCGGCACCGGCTACGCGTCGCAGGCGTCGACGGCGCTGCTCGAGGACGCCCGCATCGCTGTCGCGCGACACGTCGGCGCGCGACTGGACGACCACGTCGTGTTCACGAGGAACACCACCGATTCGCTGAACCTGCTCGCGAGCGTCGTGCCGGGCGAGACCGTCGTCCTCGACATCGAGCACCACGCCAACCTCCTGCCCTGGCGACGGCACGGCCGTCGCGTCGTCATCGCCCGCACCTCGTTCCAGGCGACCGTCACCGCGCTCGCCGACGAACTCGCCCGCAGGCCCGCGGCGCTGCTGTCGGTCACGGGTGCCTCGAACCTGACCGGCGAGGTCCTCCCGCTCGGCCTCCTCGCCGACCTCGCGCACGCGCACGGCGCCCGCATCGCGGTCGACGCCGCACAACTGCTGCCGCACCGCCGCGTCGACCTCTCGGCATCCGGCCTCGACTACGTCGCGTTCTCCGGGCACAAGGCGTACGCGCCGTTCGGCGCGGGCGTCCTGGTCGGCCGTGCCGACTGGCTCGACGCGGCACCCGCGTACCTGGCGGGCGGCGGAGCCGTGGCATCCGTCTCGATCGACGACGTCGACTGGAAGCCCGGCCCCGAGCGTCACGAGGCGGGCACGCCCAACCTCGTCGGGGTGACCGCGCTGGCCGCGGCCCTCGCGGAGTTCGAACGGATCGGCGAGCTGGCGCGGCGCGCGCACGAGGCCGCGTTGACCGACCGGCTGCTGGGCGGCCTCGTCGGGATCCCGGGACTCGGCGTGCTGCGCGGGTTCGACGACCTCGACGACCGGCTCGGCATCGCCACGATCGAGCTCGAGCAGGGCTCGGTCGGCCTCGTCGCCGCCGCGCTCGCGGCCGAGCACGGGATCTCGGTCCGCGCCGGCCGATTCTGCGCGCACCCCTTCTTCGATCGGATCGCGCGACGCGCGAACGGGTTGCGCGCGAGCCTCGGCGCCGGGTCGACGTCGGAGGACGTCGATCGCTTCCTCGACGCCCTGGCGCGACTGGTCGCCGACGGGCCCGCGTTCGAGTACGACCGCACCCCGGCCGGGTGGTGCCCGCGCATCGACGACCGGGAGCGGCCGAGCTTCGGCTGACCGCGGGCGGCGGCGTCGGCGGCGACGGCCGTGCCCGGCTCCGACCACCGGCCTACACTGGTTCGGGTCGGAAGGAGGTCGGATGCGTCCGCTCAGCGAGGACGAGCTCCGGGCGTCGTTCGTGAACGCGACCGATCGCGAACTCGCCGAACTCGAGCTGCCCCTCGAGTACCTCCTCGTCGAATGGGAACGGGTCGACGCGCTCGCCTGGCGCGACCGCCGGGCCGCGCGCCGCGGCTACCTCGTCACGTTCATCGACGACGACCCGGTCGGCATCGTGCTGCGCGCCGCCGACCCGCCCGCGTCGCGGTTCCGCGCCGGCATGTGCAACCTCTGCCACACGCAGCAGCCCGCGAACCAGGTCACGATGTTCTCGGCTCGCCGCGCGGGAGCGGCCGGACGCAACGGCGACACGGTCGGCACCTACCTGTGCAGCGACCTCTCCTGCCAGGAGAACGTTCGCCTGCACGCCCCGCTCGCGCCCGCCGAGGTCCGCGGCGGCCGGCATTCGTCGACCCGCATCGACGGACTCGCACGGCGGACGCGCGCATTCGTCGCAGGCGTCATCGGGGGCTGACCGCGGTCGCGCCGGGCGCACCGGCGCATCCGGTGCCGCGGCGCTCGGGCGGCGTGGCGCGCCGCGTCGCTCAGCCCGGCAGCGGCTCGGCGCCCGGACCCTCCGCGTCGAGGACGACGGGTTCGAGCGTCGCACGCTTGGCCGTGCGGCCGTCGCCCGACGACCTGCCCGTGAGCCGACGGCCGATCCACGGCAGCACGTACTCGCGGTAGTAGGTCGCCGTGTTGCGGCTGCGCTGCCCCGGGCCGCCGGCCGCCACCTCGGCGACGCCCCACTCCTCGGGCACCGGCACCCCGAGCGCCGAGAGGACGTTCGAGGCGACCTTCGCATGCCCGAGCGAGTTCAGGTGCAGCTTGTCGGGCGACCAGTAGCGGATGTCGCGCAGCGCACGATCACTGAAGTTGTCGACGAACGTCACTCCCGGCAGGTCGGCGAGGTCGCGGAGCGCGAGGGTCAGGCGCGCACCGCGCGCGTCGAACACGCGCCCCAGGGGGAGATGGTCGGTCGGGTTCGCCCCGCTCAGCATGAGCACGTGGATGCCGGCCTCGCGGATCCGGTGGATCGCTTCGCGGAACCGCTCCGCGACGACCTCCTCCGGCATGCGCGGACGCAGCATGTCGTTCCCGCCCCCGTTGAAGCTGATGACCTCCGGACCGAGCCGGATCGCCGCCTCGAGCTGCTCGTCGATGATCGGACCGAGCTTGCGGCCCCGGATGGCGAGGTTCGCGTACCGGACGGGCTCGGGAGCCGCCGCCTTCGCGAGGCCGAGCGCGACGAAGTCGGCCCACCCGCGAGTGGTTCCGTCGGGGAGCTCGTCGCCGACGCCCTCTGAGAAACTGTCGCCGATCGCGGCGTACGAGAGGAACATGCCCTCCACGCTACCCGGCGGCATCCGCCCCTCGGTCAGTGCGCCGCGTGCTCCAACTCGCAGTCGCTGCCCGGGTAGAGCAGCGCCTCGTGGCCGTCGTCGAATCGCACCAGATACGGCGGTCCGCCGTCGGCGCCCCGGACCTCGAGGACCTCCCCGTGCCGTTCGGCACTGCCGACCTGCTTGCCGTGGATGACCAGCCGATCACCGACCGTCGCCTGCATCGCGTACCTCCTCGTCGCGGCCAGCGTACGCCCACCCGGTCCGGGGCGGTAGGCCGGAGGTCTCGGTCGGACGGCGGAGCGGAGGGCCACGCCGCCGGTCGGCTCACTCGGTCGCGAGCAGCGCCGCCCACAGGTCTGCGCGGGCGTGGAACCCGGACAGGTCTCGGGCGAGCAGCTTCTCGGCGAGGGCGATCCGGCTGCGCACGGTGTGGCGGTGCACGCCGAGCTCCTGGGCCGTCGCATCGAACTGGCCGCCGTGCTCGAGCCAGGTCCGGGTCGTGTCGAGCAGCGAGGTGCCCTGTGCGCGGTCGTACTCGAGGAGCGGTTCCAGCGTCGCCCGCGCGACCGCTCGCGCGTCGGTGCGCGCCAGGAACGCGAGCACGCCCTGGCGGCTGATGTCGTCGAACCACACGACGGCGGGCGCGGTCTCCCTGGCCCGCTCGACCGACCGGAGGGACTGCTCGTGCAGGCGCGCGAGATCGGCGAGGGGGCCAGCATCGGAGACGCCCGCCGGCACCTCGAACTCGCCCGCGACCTCGTCGGCGATGCCGCGGTCCTCGTCCTCGCAGATCACGACGACCGAATCGCCGGCGCGGCCGAAGAACAGGCGACCGTCTCGGTCGTCGACGCGCAGCTCGAGGAACTCGGTCATCCGATCGGCGGTCGCCGCCGGCAGGTCCGCGATCACCACCCGCACCGGATCGGCCGGGAGCGGACCCCACATCTCCGCCGAGACGTCCGACGCGAGCTCGACGTCGCCGGCGAGCATCGACCTCAGCAGCCCCGATCGGAGGTGGCCGCGCGCACGATCGAGGTCGCGATTCTGCTCGAGCGCGAGCCCGGCGAGGGCGATGACCGAGGTCACGACCTCGCGGCCCGCCTGGTCGAGCTCGGGGGAGTCGCCGATCGCGAGCACGCCCCGAAGCGCGCCGCCCGCGCCGAGCGTCTGCAGCGTCATCCGCTGCGGCGCCCCGACCGACGCGCCCGCCTCGAGGGTGCGGCTCGCACGCTGCCCGCGTCGCAGCATCGACCGCGCCTCGCCGACCACCTCGCCGAGTGCGGGCTGCGCGAGCCCGCCGGCGGGCGCCTCTCGATCGAGCGCACCCGCGGCATCGACCAGCCCCACCCACGTCCCGAGCCGCGCGCTCAGTTCGGCGAGCGTCGCGCCCAGTCCGTCGGGCCTGAGCGCGGCGAGCGAGATCGCGCGCTGCGCCTGAAGTGCCCAGGCCTGACGGGCGTTGGAGTCGTCGGCGTTCAGGGCGGCGACGGTCCGTGCCACGCGGATGAACGGGGTGCGGTAGGGGACCTCGAAGAGGGGCACCCCGTGACGGGCGCACGCCTCGACCAGGAGCGTCGGCGTGCCCGCTCGGACGACCTCGGTTCCGAAGCCGAGCGCCGAGATGCCCGCACCGGCGAGCCGCTCGACGTACGCCTCGAAGCCCGCCGGGTCGTCGTGCCCGGCGTCGACCCCGAACTGGGTTCCGGTCGTCAGCAGCACCTGCCCCGGTTCGAGGAACGGCGCCGGGTCGGCGAGGTCCGAGCTGTGCACCCAGGGAACGGCGGTGTCGAGCGCGGCCGGATCGAGCAGCACGTCGTCCGTGAGCAACGTCAACGCGAGGTCGGCCCGCTCGAGCAGGGTGCGCACGGTGGGCTTCATCGAGGGCTCCTCGGGGACGGCAGCGAATGTACGGTGTGTCGAACATTCAGCCCCGAGTGTACCGGCGGGCGGCTGAGGTGCGGCGGGGCCGTCACGGCCCCCGCCGGTTCAGGTGACGGCGCCGCGTCGGGCGAAGCGCGGCTCGCGCCACACCTCGCTCGCGAGCACGTCCTCCAGCACGTCCACCGCGTCCCACACGTCCGCATGCGAGACATAGAGCGGCGTGAACCCGAACCGCATGAGGTCCGGAGCCCGGAAGTCGCCGATCACGCCGCGCTCGATGAGCGCCTGCATGACCGCGTAGCCGTCCTCGTGGCGCAGCGCGACCTGGCTTCCGCGCACGGCGGAACGGCGCGGGGTGACGACCTCGACCTGCCAGGCCGCGAGCCGCCGGTCGACGAGCGAGATGAAGAGCTCGGTCAGCCGCAGGCTCTTCTCGCGGACCGCGTCGAGGTCCACCTCGTCCCAGATGTCGAGGCTCGCCTCGAGCGCCGCCATCGACAGCAGCTGCGGGGTTCCGACCCGGAACCGGCCGATCCCGGGCGTCGGCTCGTACTCCACCGTGAAGTCGAAGGGCCGGGCGTGGCCGTGCCATCCGGTCAGCGCCGGACGCGCCTGCTCGTGGTGCCGCGGCGCCGCCCACATGAACGACGGCGAGCCCGGGCCCCCGTTGAGGTACTTGTAGGTGCATCCGACCGCGAAGTCGGCGCCCGCCGACGCGAGGTCCACGGGAACGGCTCCGACGCTGTGGCAGAGATCCCACACCATGATCGCCCCGGTCGCCTGGACCTTGCGGGTCACCTCGGCGAGATCGTGCATCCGGCCCGTCCGGTAGTCGACGTGCGTCAGCACGACGACCGCGACATCCTCGTCGAGCACGTCGTCGAGGGTGGGGCCGGCATCGTCGATCAGGCGCCGCTCGAGCGGCTGCGCGCCGCCGACCGTCTCCTGCACGCTCTCGAGCACGTACAGGTCGGTCGGGAAGCTGCCGCGCTCGGCGACGATCACCCGCCGCTCCGGACGGAGTCGGGCGGCCGCGGTCGCGACCTGGAACAGGCTCGCCGAGGTCGAGTCGCCGAGCACCACCTCGCCCGGCCCGGCACCGATCAGCCGCGCGATGCGGTCGCCGACCGCCTGCGGCTTGGCGAACCAGCCGGCGTCGTTCCAGCTTCGGATGAGCCCGACGCCCCACTCCTCCGCGACGACCCGATCCAGGTGCGCTCGCGTGTGCTTCGGAAGCGCGCCGAGCGAGTTGCCGTCGAGGTAGACCACGCCTTCGGGCAGCGCGAACCGGTCGCGGAACGGCGCGAGCGGGTCGGCGGCGTCGAGCGACTCGCAGGTCGCGCGGTCGATGGTCAGCGGGTCGGATGCCGCATCGGTCAGGTGGATCATGGTGTCCGTCTCTCGGTGGTCGGGGATCGGCGGTCGGCGCCGCCGCTCACAGTGCCAGGAAGCGCTCGGCATTCCCTCGCAGGATGGCGGTCCGCTGCGTCTCGTCCAGCCGGTCGGAGCGTTCGACCACGCTGCCGACGGGACGTTCCCCGAGCGGATAGGGGTAGTCGCTGCCGAGCATCACCTGCGATGCGCCCAGCGTATCCACGAGCAGGTGCAGGGCGGCCGGGTCGAACACGACCGAATCGACGCTGAATCGGTCGAGGTACCCCGACGGCGGGAGCTCGCTCACGCCGATCAGGTCGCGGCGTCGGTGCCAGGCGTTCTCGAACCGCCCGAGCCAGAAGGCGAACGAGCCGCCGCCGTGGGCGAACGTGATGCGCAGCGACGGCGGAACGCGGTCGAACACGCCGCCGAGGATCATCGCGATGATCGACAGGTGCGTCTCCGCGGGCATCCCGGTGAGCCACCGCGCCATCCATCGGTCCAGCCTCGGCGATCCGGGCATGTCCCACGGGTGCACGAACACGGGGATCCCCCGGTCCGCGCAGTGCTGCAGGAACATCACGGTGCCCTCGTCGTCGAGGTCGCGGTCGCCGACGTGGTTGCCGATCTCGACCCCGCGGTGCCCGGAGGCGATCGCGCGATCCGCTTCGGCGCACGCGGCATCCGGATCCTGGAGGGGCACCTGGGCGAACGGGATGAGGCGGTCGGGTGCGGGCGCGCACACCTCGAGGGCCAGGTCGTTGAAGATCCGGGCGACCTTGACCGCCTGGTCGCCGGGCTGCTCGTACGAGAAGAACACCGGCGTCGGCGACACGACCTGGAGGTCGACGCCGTCGGCATCCATCTCGGCGAGCCTGACCTCGGCATCCCAGCAGCTGGCCTCGATGCGGCGGAACTCGCTCGACCCGACCATGATCATGGCCTCGTGCTCCGAGTCCACGCGCAACGACGGCCATGCCCCCGGCCCGACCCGTTCGTTCAGGTCGGGCCAGGCGCGCGGCACGAAGTGCGTGTGGACATCGATCGAGCCCATGCGGTCAGCCCTTGCCGGGGTGGACGGTGCCGCACTCGGGGCAGGTGCGACCCTCCTCGCTCTCGTAGAACTCGCGGAACACGGGCGGCAGGTCCTCGACGATGTCGCGCACCTGCAGCTCGACCTCGTGGACCTTCGTGTTGCAGTTCGGGCAGAACCACGCGAACTTCTCGAGCGTGCCCTCTTCGCGGATGCGCTCGATGACGATGCCGATCGAGCCGGGCTCCGGGCGCTGCGGCGAGTGGAAGACGTTGCCGGGAAGCAGCCACATCTCGCCCTCGCGGATGTCGATCCGCTTCAGGCCCTCGTCGGTCTGGATGTTCACGTGCATGTTGCCGCGGTACTGGTAGAACCACTCCTCGTACGGGTCGAAGTGGAAGTCGGTGCGCTGGTTCGGGCCGCCGACGACCTGCACGATGAAGTCGCCGATGGGCTCCCACGCCGCCTTGTTGTTCACGGGCGGCTTGAGCAGGTGCTCGTGCTCGCGGATCCAGGCTGGGAAGTCGATGACGGGCGGGATGGTGGTCATGGCTGCTCCTCGGTGGTGTTGGTGGTGGAGTCGTCCGGGACCGAGGGCCCCGGATGACGGGCGACGGCCTGGATCTCGACGCGCAGGTGCGGATGCGGGAGCGCATGCACCGCGACCGTGGTCCGGGCCGGTCCGGTCTCGTCGAAGTACTCCGCCCAGACGGCGTTGTACGCGGCGAAGTCGTTCATGTCGACGAGGTACGCGGTCGCCTGCACGAGGTCCTCGAGCGTGCACCCGGCCTCGGCCAGGATCGTCCCGATGTTCTCGAGGACCGCGCGGGTCTGGATCGCGATGTCGAGCCGGGTCGCACCGAACTCGTCGGCCTCGGCGCCCGCGATGGTGTTGTCGGGTCGCCGACTGCTCGTGCCCGACACGTACACGAACTCGCCCGCGCGCTTGGCGTGCGGGAATCGTCCGCGAGGCGTGACGCCCCCGGTGACGGTGATCGCATGGTCGGTCATCGCCGGCCCTCCTCCTCGTCGACGTCGATCGCCACGCGCCCGAGCGCGTGGATCGTCGCGGAAACCGTTCCGCGAGCGGGCAGCGGCACGGCGGCCGTCGCGGCGCCGGCGAGCAGCACCGACCCGGCTTCGAGCACGAGCCCGTGCGCACGGGCGAGGCGGCGCGCGGTCGCGACCGCGCGCACCGGGTCGCCGAGGATCGCCGCGGTGGAGCCGGTCGACACCATCCGGCCGTCGATCTCGAGCGCGACCGCGCGGTTCTCGAGCGGGCCGGCATCGGAGGCGGCGCGCCACGGTCCGATCGCGAACGAGGACGCTGAGGTGTTGTCGGCGATCACGTCGCCGAGGTCGAACCGGAAGTCCCGGTACCGCGAGTCGATGACCTCGAGCGCGGGTGCGACCGCGACGATCGCGGTCGCGGGGTCGGCGTCCGGATCCCCGATCGACGGGCCGAGCAGGAACGCGACCTCGGGCTCCACCCGCGGGTGGATGCCGCGCCCGGCGGGGACGCGACCGCCTTCCTCGACGCGCATGGCGTCGGTCAGCGTGCCGATGATCACGTCGTGGACGCCCATCTGGCGGGCCTTCTCGCGGCTCGTGAACCCGAGCTTGAGGCCGATCACGCGCTCGCCGCGTGCCGTGCGCCTCGCGATCAGGGCGTGCTGGACCGCGTAGGCGGTCGCGAGGTCGAGCGGCGAGTCGGACGAGGGCTGCTCGACGGCGCCGGCACCGACCTGCGCGTCGTCGAGCACCGCCGCGAGCCGGTCGACCGCGCTCATGCGGGGACCCCAGCAGCCGGTTCCGCGTCGCCGGCACGGGTGCGCTCGGCCACGAGGTCGAGGGCGACGTCGACGATCATGTCCTCCTGGCCGCCGATCATGCGCCGACGGCCGAGCTCGACGAGGATGTCGCGGGCGTCGAGGCCGTGACGCTCGGCGGCCCGTTCGGCGTGCAGCAGGAAGCTCGAGTAGACCCCGGCGTACCCGAGGGTGAGCGTCTCCCGGTCGACGCGGACCGGGCGCCGCTGCAACGGGCGGACCAGGTCGTCGGCCGCATCC
The DNA here is from genome assembly GCF_021442325.1 of Agromyces marinus. Classification (NCBI taxonomy): domain Bacteria; kingdom Bacillati; phylum Actinomycetota; class Actinomycetes; order Micrococcales; family Microbacteriaceae; genus Agromyces; species Agromyces marinus. The sequence goes on from NZ_CP087879.1 coordinate 431,963, forward strand.
TGGAGTGCGAACAGGTCGGCGCCGTGCTCCCAGCCGAGCAGATCTGCGACCGCCACGAACGCCTCGATCGGGGTGTTGCCGGCACCGGCGCCCTGGCCGGCGAGCGACGCGTCCACCCGGAACGCGCCGTGCTCGACCGCCGTGACGCTGTTCGCGACGCTCAGCGAGAGGTTCTCGTGCGCGTGGATGCCGATCTCGGTCGACGGATCCAGCACATCCCGGTACGCGTCGATGCGTTCGGCGACATCGCGCATGGTCAGCCGGCCGCCCGAGTCCGTGACGTAGACGCAGTCCGCGCCGTAGGACTCCATGAGGCGCGCCTGTTCGGCCAGGCCCCGGGGGTCGTTCAGGTGGCTCATCATCAGGAACCCCGAGACATCCATGCCGTGCTCCTTCGCCCAGCCGACGTGCTGGGCGGAGACATCCGCTTCGGTGCAGTGGGTCGCGACCCGCACGCTGCTCACGCCGAGGTCGCGCGCCCGCGCGAGGTCGTCGATGGTGCCGATGCCGGGCAGGATCAGGGTCGTCAGCTTCGCCCGGCGCAGGACCGACGCGGCGGCCTCGATCCACTGCTCGTCGGTGCGTGCGCCCTGCCCGTAGGCGACGCTCGACCCGCCGAGGCCGTCGCCGTGCGCGACCTCGATCGCATCGACCCCGGCCGCCTCGAGGGCCGCGGCGATCGTGCGGACCTCGTCGACGCTGTACTGGTGGGCGATGGCGTGCATGCCGTCCCGCAGGGTGACGTCCTGCAGGTAGACCCGTGGTGTCGTCGCGGTCATGCCGCCGCTCCCGTCCGCTCGGCGATGAGGTGCTCGGCGGTGCGCAGCGCGGCCGAGGTCATGATGTCGAGGTTGCCCGCGTACTCGGGCAGGTAGTGGCCGGCGCCCGCGACCTCCAGCAGGACGGTCACCCGGGTGCCCCGGAACGGCCGCCCGAGCGCCGGGACGAACGCCTCGTCGACCGCGTCGAACTGCACGTCCTGCTTGAGGCGGTACCCGCCGACGTAGCCCTGGACCTCCGCGATCATGCGGGCGACCGACGCCCGCACCGCGTCGCGGTCGAGGTCGCCCTCGACCAGGCAGTAGACGGTGTCGCGCATGATGAGCGGCGGGTCGGCCGGGTTCAGCACGATGATCGCCTTGCCGCGCCCGGCGCCGCCGATGGCCTCGATCGCGCGCGCCGTGGTCTCGGTGAACTCGTCGATGTTCGCGCGGGTTCCGGGCCCCGCCGACTTCGACGCGATCGAGGCGACGATCTCGGCATAGGCGACGGGCGCGACGCGGGACACGGCCGCCACCATCGGGACCGTGGCCTGACCGCCGCACGTGACCATGTTCACGTTGGTCGCGGCGAGGTGCTCGCCGAGGTTCACGGTCGGGACGACGTACGGGCCGATCGCCGCCGGCGTCAGGTCGACGACGATGCGCCCGTGGTCGCGAAGGACCGCGTCGTTGCGCGCGTGGGCCGAGGCGGACGTCGCGTCGAACACGAGCTCCACGTCGGCGAACTCGGGCAGGCGCACCAGCCCGTCGACGCCCTCGTGGGTCGTCGCGACGCCGAGCCGTCGGGCCCGCGCGAGCCCGTCCGAGTCCGGGTCGATGCCCGCCATCGCGACGATCCGCAGGCGCTCGGACAGGCGCTTGATCTTGATCATCAGGTCGGTGCCGATGTTGCCCGATCCGATGATGGCCACGCCGGTGGTCATGCGATTCCTCCTGTGGGGTGCGCGTCGGTGCGCGCGGCGGTGAACTCGGTCCGGACCTCGCCGAACCCGTCGAACCGGGCCTCGAAGACGCCCGGTGCGGCCGCGACCATGGGGCCGAGGGCACCCGAGAGCACGATCTCGCCGGCGCGCAGCGGCCGGCCGTGCCGGGCGACGGCTCGCGCGAGCCAGGCGACCGCGATGATCGGGCTGCCCAGGCACGCGGCGCCCGCTCCCGTCGAGACGGGCTCGCCCCGGTGGTCCAGGCGCATGCCGACGGCGGTGAGGTCGAACCCGTCGAGCGTGCGGGGGGTCGTGCCGAGGACGACGGCGCCGCTCGAGGCGTTGTCGGCGATCGTGTCGGTGATGCGGATGTCCCAGTTCGCGATGCGCGAGTCGACGACCTCGATCGCGGGCAGCACGAACTCGGTCGCGCGGATCACGTCGGCCACGTGGGCGGTGGGGGAGTCGAGGTCGCGCCCGAGGACGAAGGCCACCTCGGCCTCGATGCGCGGCTGGAGGAAGCGCCCGAGGTCCACCGGTTCGCGGTCGGCCACGACCATGTCGTCGAGGAGCACGCCGTAGTCGGGCGTGTGCACCCCGAACTGCGACTGGACGGCGGGCGAGGTCAGCCCGATCTTGCGGCCGACGACGCGGGCGCCCTCGGCGACCCGCCGATCGATGCCGCGGGACTGCACGGCGTACGCGGCGTCCTGGTCGAGGTCGCCGATGAGGTCGCGTACGGGTGCACAGGCGGTCCCGGATGCCGCGGCCTCGCGCAGCCGGGCGGCGGCGGCGTCGAGCGTGGTCGCGTCGAGCGTGGCGTTCGCGCTCACAGCTGCACGCACACGTTCGTCGGCTCGGTGTAGAAGTCGAGCGAGTGCATGCCGCCCTCGCGGCCGATGCCGGAGAGGCCCACGCCGCCGAACGGGCTGCGCAGGTCGCGCAGGTACCACGTGTTCACCCAGGACATGCCCACGCGCATGCGCTGGGCGACGCGGTGCCCGCGGGTGAGGTCGCTGGTCCAGGTGACGGCGGCGAGGCCGTACTCGGTGTCGTTGGCGAGCGCGATCGCCTCGTCTTCGGTGTCGAACGGCATGACGACCGCCGCCGGCCCGAAGATCTCCTCGCGCACGGTGCGGTGGGAGTTGTCGAGGCCGGTCCAGAGCGTCGGCTCGATCCAGGATCCGCCGTCGAGGCCGTCCCCGAGCGTGGGGACGCCGCCGCCGGCGAGCAGTTCGGCGCCCTCGCTGAGCGCGAGGTCGTAGTAGGAGAGCACCTTCTCGCGGTGCGCGGCCGAGATCAGCGGACCGGTCGTGGTCGCGGGGTTCTCGGGTCGGCCGAGTCGAAGCCGGCGGGCGTGCTCGGCGAGCCCGACCGCGACCTCGTCGAAGATCGGGCGTTCGACGTAGATGCGCTCGGTGCAGAGGCAGACCTGGCCGGTGTTGAGGTAGGTCGAGCGCGCGAGTCCGGCGATGGCCGCGTCGAGGTCGGCGTCGGCGAACACGACCGCGGCGTTCTTGCCGCCGAGCTCGAAGGAGACCGGTCGGACGCGGGGTGCGACCGCGCGCATGATGGCCGAGCCCGTGCTCGACTCGCCGGTGAAGGTGACGCCGTCGATGCCGGGGTGCGTGGTGAGGTGCTCGCCGGCCGATCCGGGCCCGAATCCGTGCACGACGTTGACGACGCCGTCCGGGATGCCGGCTTCCGAGATGATCTGCGCGAGCAGCGTCGCCGACGAGGGCGTCTCCTCGGAGGGCTTGATCACGACGGTGTTCCCGGAGGCGAGGGCCGGCGCGAGCTTCCAGGTGAGCAGCAGGAGGGGCAGGTTCCACGGCACGATCACGGCGACCACGCCGAGCGGGGCGCGCACGGCGTAGTTGAGTGCGCGTCGGCCGTCGGGCAGTTCGGTGAGGTAGGAGTCGAGGCCTGCCGCCGACGCGGTGTCGGCGAACGCGCGGAAGTTCGCCGCCGCCCGTGCGACGTCGAGGTCGCGTGCGAGCGTCTCGGGCTTGCCGGTGTCGCCGACCTCGGCCGCCACGAGCTCTTCGCTGCGGCGTTCGACGAGGTCGGCGACCCGGCGGAGCAGCCGTGCGCGCTCGGCGACCGGCATCCGCCCCCAGGGGCCCTCGAGCGCGGCGCGCGCGGCGGCGACCGCTCGATCGACCTCGCGGGGACCGGCTTCGTGCACCTCGGCGATGACCGCACCGTCGACCGGGTCGATCTTCTGGAAGGTGCCGACGCCTTCGACGAGTTCGCCGCCGATCACGTTGCGCAGCTGGGCGGGGGAACCGCCGCGCGTCGGGGGAGGGGCCGCGATCGGTGCCGGCGTCGTCGAAGAAGGCATGGGTTCAGGTTAGGAATCCCGATCGATGCCGACAAATGCCATTGTGATGCGATGCCATGCCTGAACGGCTATGGTGACGGGTCATGGTCTCCGATCGACTGCTCGACGGCCGACTCAAGGTCCGTCACCTCGTCCTGCTCACCGCCATCGCCGACGAGGGAACCCTCGTCCGCGCCGCCGAATCCCTGCACATCACCCAGCCCGTCGTCACCCGCGCCCTGCGCGAGGTCGAGGACCTGCTCGGCGTCCAGCTTTTCGAGCGGATGCCGCGGGGCGTCACTCCCACCGAGTACGGCCGGGCGTTCATCGAGCGGGCCCGATCGGTCCTCGCCGAACTGCGCGCCGCGGACGAGGAGGTGCGCCTCCTGCAGACCGGCCGGCTCGGCACCGTGACCGTCGGCACGCACCTGGCCGGGTCGAACCTGCTGCTGCCGCGCGCGATCGCCGCGCTCAAGGCCGAGCATCCGCGGCTGACCGTGGTCGTGCGCGAGGCCACCCCCGACACGCTGCAGCAACTGCTGCTCGCGGGCGACCTGGACCTCACGGTGGGTCGGCTCTCGCCGACGGTTCCCGTGCGGCTCGAGCAGGAGCGACTCCACCAGGAGCCCATCCGCCTGGTCGCGCGGGCCGGCCATCCGGTGCACGGCGGGAACCGGGCGTCCTCCCTCGCCGAGCTGATCGCGTTCCCGTGGATCTTCCCGGTCGCGCAGACGGCGCTGCGCGACGAGCTCGAGGCCGTGTTCTTCCACGAGGGGCTGCCGCTTCCGGCGGATCGCGTGGAGTGCACGTCGATGCTGACCCTGCGGAACCTGCTCGTCTCGACCGACGTCATCGCCGCCCTGCCGATGTTCATCGCGGTGGACGACCGGGAGCTGCGGATCCTGCCCACGCCGCTGAGCTCGATCAGGCGGTCGGTGGGCGTGACGAGGCCGAAGGACCGGATGCCCTCGCCCGCGGCATCCGCCCTGCTCGTGCATCTCCGGGAGGTGGGTGCGCAGCTGGCCGAGTTCGAGCGGGACTACGAGTCGTCCGAGGGTGCCGGCCGCGGCTGACACGGGGGCCGCCGCCGGCGCGCGTCCGGATCAGCCGAACCACAGCCCGACGCCCCCGCCCGCGCAGCGCATCAGCGAGTGCGCGATCGCGTCGGGCATCTCGGACCCGGAGACCCCGATCATCGGCTGGTGCTTCGCGACGCGCAGGGTTCCGCCGTCCTCGCCGGTGGCCTCGAACTCCAGCGACGCGTCGGTGCGCGCGGGGTCGCTGATCAGCACGGCGCGGGTGTCGTCGAGTCCGGTCGTCGCGAGGGCGAACGTGACCATGGCGTTGACGTTGCGGGGGTACTTCGCGGCGACGCCGCGCACCGGGCCGTCGTAGAGCACCGATGCGCTCCGGCGGTCGGCGGGCGGCGGGTCGAACGCCTGCGGGGGTTTGACGAAGGTGATGGATGCACTCCGCCAGGTGTGCGACCGACCCGCGAGCGCATCGAGGCCGGCGAGGGCGCCGTACGGGAGGATGATGCGCCGGCCGTGGCGGCGGGCCGTGGCGACGAGCTGCTCGCGGCGGGCGTCGTCGACCAGTCCTCCGGCCGAGACGACCATGAGGTCGGCGTGTTCGAGGATGCGTGCGCCGTGGCGCGCGACGACGTCCGGGTGGGCGGCCTCGATGACCAGGTCGGTCGTGGCGAGCAGGTCGTCGGTCAGGTGGGTGACGGATGCCTCGGGCGATCGCTCCGCGGTCGTCGCCGGTCGACGGGTCAGCACGAACGACAGGTCGAGGCCGTCGGTGGTCAGGATCCGGTCGATGAGGCCGGTTCCGATGGCGCCGCGGCCGATGATTCCGATCCTCATCGGACCTCCTGATTCGCTCGATACTGGATCCCGGATACAGCATGCACGGTCTGCGCGTGCTGCGCACCCCTCCGGGGACGCGAAGTCCGACATGCCTGAATGGTCATGGCTCGGAGCCGAATCGATATTGGACAGCATCGATCCGACCCGTGACGCTGATGGGGACGGCGCCCGCAAGCGCCGACCCGTTGCACCCCGACTCTGGAGGCGTCATGGCCGGATCCCCCTATGTACCCGATGCGAAGAAGTACCGCCCGGAGGACTTCGAGCGCGTGGCCGGGGAACCCGCGGACCCCGAGCCCGGAAGCTGGGGCATGCAGCCCGACGGCACCTTCCTGCCGCCCGCGCACACTCCGTCGGTGCCGCGCGACGTGTTCGTCGACTGGCCCGGCCAGCTCGACTACCGCGACCCCGAGACCTACGCGCTCAACGCGACCGCCGAGGCGTTCTACCCCATCGTCGTGAACACCAGCCACTCGTGGCAGTGCATCTACGACTTCGACGGCACCCGCTACATGCTGCACTACGGCGGCGGCAACCACTGGAAGCTCTACGACATCACCGACCCCCGCGACCTGAAGATCGTCGACGAGGAGCAGTGGGGCTGGGGCGACCCCCGACCCCAGTTCGGCGCGACCACGGTGCAGTGGAACGACGAGCTCGGCAAGTTCCTCGCGATCCAGGCGAGCGAGACGCCGCGCTACTTCCTCAAGGGTCGCGTGGCGAACAAGTGGACCGACGACACCGTCGAGGGCCAGCTGCTCGAGTGGGAGGGCCTGCGCGGCTTCCGCACGTTCGAGATGAACGGCCCGAGCCCCCGCGACTGGGTCCTCGTCAACGAGACCTCGACCGACCCGAACCACGGGCCGGACGAGATCCAGGAGGGCAACGGCGTCCTCGACCTGCCCGTCTACTACGGCGACAGGTACCTCTTCGTCGCGACCGCGCCCGACAACACGTTCACGAACCAGCCCTACAAGACCACGCTCTGGGCCGCCGGCCACGCCGCCTACGACATGACCGACCCGTCCAAGCCCGAACTGCTCTCGACCTGGTGGGTGCCGGGCACGCGCGCCGGCGAGGAGTCCGACTCCGAGTACCTCGCGGACAACGACCGATGGAACAACAAGACCTCGTGGTTCGGCTCCCGCATGGGCGTGTTCATGCCGCGCTCGGTCGAGTCGGGCTACCGCTACGCCTACGCGGCGCAGGGCGGCCAGGGCTTCTTCGTGCTGGATGTCTCCGACCCGTCGAACATCCACCACGTCGGCTGGTGCCAGCTTCCGACGAGCGTCGCGGGCACCGAGGGCGACAACGTCGACACGACGCAGGTCGAGGAGACCGGCTACGTCTACGTGTCGGGCTACCCCATGAACACCGACTGCTACGAGCCCGCCAAGGAGATCTACCAGATCGACGTGAGCGACCCGACGCAGCCTCGCGTCGTGCGCACCCTGCCCCGGCCGCTCCCGCCCGCAGAGGCGAAGTTCACCGACTGGGCGCAGCGCCGCGGCTCGTTCGGGCCGAAGCGCTCGGGCTACTTCACGAACACCGGAACCCCGCACGGCGGCGTGATCCCCTACGCGTTCTACGCCGCCGGCCTGCAGATCTTCGACGTGCGCGACCCCGAGGACCCGAAGGTCGGCGCCTACTTCGTGCCGCCGATGGGCCTGAAGGACGACGACGACCTCGCCGCGCCCGTCCACGGGATCTTCGTCGAGTGGGACCGCAACCTCATCTGGCTCTTCTCGAACCACGGCATCTACGCCGTGTCCACGCCGCTGCTCGGCGAGCCCGTCGTCGGACTCCCCGGCGCCGGCACCCCCGCCGGCGACTGACCCCCTCCTCCGCCATCCCCTGTCGAAAGCGCGAACCATGAACCAGATCCCGAGGCCGTGGCCGGCCCTCTGGGCCCTCGTGATCGGGTTCTTCATGATCCTGATCGACACGACCATCGTGTCGATCGCGAACCCCGCGATCATGGAGGACCTCGAGACCGACCTGACCACGGTGATCTGGGCAACGAGCGCGTACCTGCTCGCCTACGCCGTGCCGCTACTGATCACCGGGCGGCTCGGCGACCGATTCGGACCGAAGCGCGTCTACCTGGCCGGGTTGGTCGTGTTCACGCTCGCATCGCTCTGGTGCGGACTCTCGGGCGAGATCACGATGCTCATCGCGGCCCGTGCCGCCCAGGGCGTCGGCGCCGCGATGATGACGCCGCAGACGATGGCCGTGATCACCCGCGTCTTCCCGCCGAACCAGCGCGGGGCCGCGATGGGCCTGTGGGGTTCCGTCGCGGGCGTGGCGACGCTGGTCGGGCCGATCCTCGGCGGCGTGCTCGTGGACTCGCTCGGCTGGCAGTGGGTGTTCTTCGTGAACGTGCCCGTCGGGGTGGTGGCCTTCGTCGCGGCGTGGCGGTTCGTCCCGAACCTCGAGCTGCAGTCGCACCGGCTCGACTGGCTCGGCGTCGTGCTCAGCGCGGTCGGCCTCTTCCTCGTCGTGTTCGGGATCCAGGAGGGCGAGACCTACGACTGGGGCACGATCGTCGGGCCAGTCACGGTCTGGGGCATCATCATCGCCGGGGTCGCGTTCCTCGCGGTCTTCATCGTGTGGCAGGCGCTGAATCGCGCCGAGCCGCTGCTCCCGCTCGCGCTGTTCCGCGACCGCAACTTCAGCCTGTCCAACGTGGCGATCTCGCTCGTGGGGATCGCGATGATCGCGATGCCGCTGCCGCTCGTGTTCTACTTCCAGGTCGCGCGCGGACTCACTCCGACGCAGGCGGCGCTCATGCTCGTGCCGATGGCGGTCATCTCGGGCGCCCTCGCCCCGCTCGTGGGCCGACTCAGCGACCGCATCGATCCGAAGTGGGTCTCGTTCATCGCCCTGTCGGTCTCGGCGATCGCCCTCGGGTGCTACGTCCCGCTGATGCGTGCGGACGTCTCGCTGTGGCTCCTGCTCCTGCCCTCCGCCCTGCTCGGGTTCGGCATCTCCGGGGTGTTCGCGCCGCTCGCGTCGACCGCGACGCGGAACCTGCCGAGGGCGTTCGCCGGAGCGGGGTCCGGGGTCTACACCCTCACGCGCCAGGTCGGCTCGGTGCTCGGATCCGCGGCCGTGGCCGCGCTCATGAGCCTCAGCCTCGCGTCCTACCTGCCGGGCCTGGAGGCGGACCAGATCAGTGCGGCCGGCGGCGCACCCCTCCCCGACGGGGTCGCCGACGGGTTCTCCGCGGCGATGGCGCAATCGCTGCTGCTCGCGGCAGGGGCGTTCGCGCTGTGCGCCGTCGTGGTGCTGTTCTTCGCCAAGCCGAAGGTCACCGTGGGGTGGGGCGAGGAGCGCCGCGACGCGCCCGGCCGCGCCCCGGCGTCCCGGGCGCCGGATCCAGTATCCGAACCCTCCGTCATTCGAACCGCAACCGAGAGTTGAGCGACACATGACCGCAGCACAGGGAGGCCGCCTCGTTGTCGACGGCCTCGAGAAGCACTACCAGCTCGACGGCACCGACGTGCCGGTCGTCAAGGGCGTCAGCTTCACCATCGAGCCCGGCACCTTCACGTCGCTGCTCGGGCCGTCCGGATGCGGCAAGACCACGACCCTCAGGTGCGTCGCCGGACTCGAGACGAGCAACGGCGGCGTCATCTCGCTCGACGACCGCGTGCTCTCCACCGGGACCGAACACGTCTCGCCCGACAAGCGCGACGTCGGAATGGTGTTCCAGAACTACGCGATCTGGCCGCACATGAGCGTGTTCGCCAACGCGGTGTTCCCCCTCCAGGTCGCCTCCGGCCGACTCCCGAAGAAGGAGGCCAAGCAGCGCGCGATGGAGGCGCTCGAACTCGTCCAGCTCGACGCGTACGCGCACCGCCCCGCCACCGCGCTCTCCGGCGGCCAGCAGCAGCGACTCGCCCTCGCGCGCGCCCTCGCCCACCGGCCCAAGCTCCTCCTGCTCGACGAGCCGCTCAGCAACCTCGACGCCAAGCTCCGGGACACGATGCGCAACGAGCTGCGGAGCCTGCAGCAGCGACTCGGGATCACCGCGCTCTACGTCACGCACGACCAGTCCGAGGCGCTCTCGATGTCGGACCGCGTCGCGGTCATGAACGGCGGGCGCATCGTGCAGGAGGCGTCGCCGCGCGACCTGTACTTCGCGCCGAACGATCGGTTCGTCGCGGACTTCGTCGGCCGGGTGAATCTCATTCCCGCGGTCGTGCGCGATCGCGACGCGAACGGCGACGCGCTCGTGGAGGCGTTCGGAACCCGGCTGGTGACCCCGTGCCCGGTCGAGAGCGGCACCGGAGCGGATGTCACGGTGACCTTCCGTCCCGAGAGCGTGCGCTGGCACGAGGCGCCGGTCGACCGGCCCAACCTCCTGCCGGCACGCGTCGCCCGAGTCGAGTTCCTCGGCGAGATCGTCGAGTACGAGGCCGAGATCCTGGACGGCCAGACCACGGTCGGCCGGATCATCGCGCGAGGCGCCCCGCTGAACTCGCCCACCGAGGGGAGCACCGTGTTCCTGGAGCTCGCCCCGCAGGCGTGCCGCGTGCTCGCGGCATAGTCCCACCCCACCACACCGAGAGATCCACCGTCAGAGAGGACACCCGGATCATGAATCCACGCACCGTCAGGGGCGGAAGCATCGCCCTCGCCGCAGCAGGAATGCTGCTGCTCAGCTCGTGCAGCACGCCCCAGGAAGACGCACCGTCGGCACTCGAGCCCGCCGGTGACGGCGCGACCGGGGCGACGTGCGAGGCCGTCGAGATCGGCGCCTTCACGAGGTGCGAGAACTTCTACGAGGACTTCTGGCCCGAGATCGACCGCCAGATGGACGCGCTCTACGAGCAGGCCAAGGAGACCGACGGAGGTCGGCTCGTGGTCTGGGACTGGTACGAGCTCTCGCCCGAGGTGATCGCCGAGTTCAACGGCCGCTATCCCGACATCGAGATCGAGACGCGCGGACTGACCTACAACCTGCCGTCCGCCGTCATCTCGGCGCAGGCCACGGGCGCACGCAACACCGACGTGCTCTCGGGGTCGCTGCTCTCCGCCGCGGCCATGACCGACGAGGGGTACTGGGACGAGGTCGACTGGACCCAGTTCGGCATCCCCGAGGAGTTCCTCGAGCTCGGCGGCGCCGGCATGCTGCCCGACAGCATGAACGGATCGCTCATGCAGGTCAACACCGACAGGATCGAGGCCCCCGCATCGCTCGACGAGCTCCTCGCCCCCGAGTACGAGGGCAAGGTCTCGATCGCGAACTACAACCCGATCGTCTTCTCCGGGTACGGCATGGCCGAGGGTGAGGACGCCATGGTCGACCTGATCGGCGAGCTCAAGTCGTCCGGCACCCTGCAGGTCCTGGAGGACCAGAACTCGCCGCTCTCCAGCGGCGACGTTCCGATCGCGCTCAACCAGACCCTGTTCAACCCGAACCCGAGCCTCGCGGCCCAGCCGTTCGACCACTCCGGCGTGTTCGCCCAGTTCTCGGGGGTCAACATCGACGCCGACAACAAGCCCGGCGCCATGCTGTGGGCGCTGTGGAACGCGTTCGACCCCGACTGGCTCGAGCTCCGGATGACCGACGAGCAGTTCTCGACGACCCAGGTGCCCTACCCGGGCCTGCCGACGTCGCTCTTCGAGCAGGCGACGGGCCTCATGGAGAAGAACGCCGACGCCCTGCTCCTGAGCATCGAGAACGGCGCCGAGACGGAGACCGAAGCGACCCGCGATGAGTGGATCGCGCTCACGAACGCTGCCGACGCGGCACTGAACGGATAACCCATGTCAACGGTGGAACGGACCACGAAGGCCCGACGGACCCGGCCGACCGGGATGACCGTCGCGACCGCCATCGCAGGCGCGGTGATCTTCCTGCTGCTCGCGATCCCGCTCGCGGTGCAGGTGATCACGGCCTTCCGTGGTCCGTTCCTCCCGTTCGGCGTCTCCACGGCGCGATGGTCGACCGAGAACTTCGTCACGCTCTGGGGGCTCCGCGAGGACTTCTGGGACGTCCTCGGCTCGACAGCCGTCTTCGTCGGGGGCTCGACCGTGCTCTCGCTGCTCATGGCGTTCGGGCTCGCCTGGGTGACCGTGCGCACCGACGCACCCTTCCGGCGCATGATCTCCCTGCTCGTGATCGTGCCCTTCATCGTCCCGCCGATCGTCAAGGCGCAGGCGTACCTCCTGATGCTCTCGCCGGAGTCGGGCGTGCTCAACCAGCTGCTGCGCCTGCTCCCCGGCGACCTCGTGATCGACCCCTACGCGTTCTCGACGATGGTGTTCATCCAATCGCTCACGAACGTGACCTTCCCCTACCTCATGATCGTGCCGATCCTCACCGGCATGGACGGCTCGCTCGAGGAGTCCGCTCGCGTCTCCGGCGCGAGCTGGGGCCAGACGCTGCGCCGGGTCACGCTCCCGATGCTGTGGCCGGGGCTCCTCGGCGTCACCGTGCTCACCTTCATCCTGGGCCTCGGAAGCCTCGAGGTTCCCCTGCTCTTCGGGCAGGAGTCCGGCAAGGACATCTTCGCCCTGAAGCTGTGGACCCTGATCAGCGCGGGCGCGGGCGAGTTGCCGCAGTACGGCCTCGCGGCAGCCTGGGGCTGCGTGTTCCTCGTCATCACCACCATCGCGTTCGTGATCTACCTGCGGGCGACGCGCGACGCGGAGCGGCGGGCGTCGATCTCGGGCAAGGGGTTCCGGCCCACGACGATGAAGCTCGGCGGATGGCGCGCCCCCGTGCTCGTCGCGATCTTCGTCTTCGTCCTCCTCACCGCAGTGCTGCCGCTGTTCGCCCTGTTCTGGTCGGCGATCACGCCGTACCCCATCGCGTTCTCGTTCACGGCGCTCGTCGAGCAGACGCACTTCAGCGCGTTCGGCGAGGTGCTCGGCGACGGGGAGTTCTGGGCCTCGCTGGGCCGCACGCTCATCATCGCCGGCGGCAGCGCCACGATCGCGTGCGGTGCGGCGACCGTGCTCGCCTACGGCATCGCGCGGAGCCGCGCGAACGGATGGACGAAGAGCATGGACCTCTTCGCCTCGTCGTCCGTGGCGATCCCCGCGGTGATCGCCGGGTTCGCGATGTTCCTGACCTTCATGGTCATCAACCCCGTCATCCCGCTGGCCGGCACGATCGCGGCGCTCGTGATCGCCTACTCGTACCGCGTCTCGATCGCCTACCGCGCCGGGTACAGCGCGACCCTGCAGATCCGCAAGGAACTCGAGGAGGCCGCCCTGATCAGCGGTGCGAGCCGCCTCGAGGGCTTCCGTCGCATCGTCACGCCGCTGCTCGCGCCGACGGTCTTCGCGGTGTGGATCCAGATGTTCATCCTCGGCACGAACGAGTTCACGCTGCCGGCCTTCCTCGCGACTCCCGAGTCGCGCCCGCTCTCGGTCTACATGTACGCGCTGATCAACCCGCGCTCGGCGCAGCTGTACGCCCCCGACCAGGGTGCGGCGATGGCGCTGATCTTCACGCTCCTGGTGTTCCTGATCGGATACGGCCTGCAGTGGCTCGTGTCGCTGCGCGCGATCGGTCGTGCGTCGCGGCGCGCCAGGATCGGGCAGGTCGCGCCCGACCCCCTCGCCGCCTCCGCCTCGGCCGCCGCAGCGCCCGCCGCCGAAACGCGCGCGGTCGCCGCGCAGCAGGTCAAGGAGCTCTCCCGCCGCTGACGCCCCACCGCGAGTCCGACACCACCGACGTGTGGGCAGTCGTCGCGGGTCCCGCAGGTCGGGCACCCGCGACAACTGCCCACACGTCGATGGGTTTGTACGGTCCGGCCGGTGAACCGGGGTTCGATGTACATCGTGTCAGGGGTGGCATCCGCTCATGCGTGCCTACCATGAGCCGACATCGCCACCGTCGTCACCGCATCGGAGCCTTCAATGACCATCGTCGAACCCACGGCCACCACCGTCGGCGGCCCCTCCCTCCCGCAGGAGCGCCGCCTCGTCACCGCCATCCCCGGCCCCCGCTCGCAGGAGCTCATCGCCCGCAAGGCGCAGGCCGTCGCGAAGGGCGTCGGGCACACCATCCCCGTCTCGGTCGTCGCAGCCGGCGGCGGCGTCATCGTCGACGCCGACGGCAACTCGATCATCGACCTCGGCTCGGGCATCGCCGTCACGGGCGTCGGCAACTCCAACCCGCGCGTCGTCGACGCCGTCAAGGCCCAGCTCGACGCGTTCACCCACACCTGCTTCACGGTCGCCCCGTACGACGGCTACGTCGCGGTCGCCGAGAAGCTCAACGAACTCACCCCCGGCGACCACGAGAAGCGCTCCGCGCTGTTCAACTCGGGTGCCGAGGCCGTCGAGAACGCGATCAAGGTCGCGCGCCACCACACGAAGAAGCAGGCCGTCGTCGCGTTCGACCACGCCTACCACGGCCGCACCAACCTCACCATGGGGCTCACCGCGAAGAACATCCCGTACAAGAACGGCTTCGGCCCGTTCGCGCCCGAGGTGTACCGCGCGCCGCTCAGCTACCCCTTCCGCGACGGCGGCCTGTCGGGCGCCGAGGCCGCGGCCCGCGCCATCACCCAGATCGAGAAGCAGATCGGCGCCGAGAACCTCGCCGCGATCATCATCGAGCCCATCCAGGGCGAGGGCGGCTTCATCGTGCCTGCACCCGGCTTCCTGTCGGCGCTCGTCGAGTGGGCGAACGCGAACGACGTCGTCTTCATCGCCGACGAGGTGCAGACCGGCTTCGCCCGCACGGGCGCCTGGTTCGCCAGCGAGCACGAGGGCATCGTTCCCGACATCATCGTGACCGCCAAGGGCATCGCCGGCGGACTGCCGCTCTCGGCCGTCACCGGCCGCGCCGAGATCATGGACTCCGCCATGGCCGGCGGCCTCGGCGGCACCTACGCGGGCAGCCCCCTCGCCTGCGCCGCCGCGCTCGCCGCGATCGAGTCCTACGAGGAGGACGGCCTCATCGAGCGCGCCAAGCAGATCGGTGCGGTCCTCATCGGCCGCCTGAACGCGCTCCGCACCGCCGACCCCCGCATCGGCGACGTCCGCGGCCGCGGAGCGATGGTCGCCGTCGAGCTCGTCGACCCCGCCACCGGCGCGCCCGACGCGGCCCTCACCTCGAAGGTCGCGGCATACGCCCACGCGAACGGCGTGCTCGTGCTCACGTGCGGTACCTACGGCAACGTCATCCGCTTCCTCCCGCCGCTCACCATCGGCGACGACCTGCTCGTCGAGGGCCTCGAGGTCGTCGCGGAAGGGCTGCGGAACGCATGAACCCCGTGACGGCGACGACGGCGTCGACCGTGCAGCAGGCGGCCGCGGCATCCGTGCCCGCGAACGCGGTCGCCGACGCCGAGCCGACCCCGCTCGTCGACGCCCGCGCCCAGCTGGCCGAGGCCATCGAGCTCCTCGGCTACGGCGACGGCCTGCACCGCATGCTCGCGACCCCGCGTCGCGAGATGGCGGTCGCGGTGCCGCTGCGCCGCGACAGCGGCGAGACCGAGGTGTACCTGGGCTACCGCGTGCAGCACAACTTCAGCCGCGGCCCCGCCAAGGGCGGCCTCCGCTACGCGCCGAACGTGAACCTCGACGAGGTGCGCGCGCTCGCCATGTGGATGACCTGGAAGTGCGCCCTGCTCGACGTGCCGTACGGCGGCGCGAAGGGCGGCATCGCGATCGACCCGCGCGACCACTCGCTCGGCGAGCTCGAACGCGTGACGCGACGGTACACGAGCGAGATCCTGCCGATCATCGGGCCGGAACGCGACATCCCCGCGCCCGACATCGGCACCGACGAGCGCACCATGGCCTGGATGATGGACACCTACTCGGTCAACTCCGGGTACACCGTGCCCGGCATCGTGACCGGCAAGCCCATCGCGCTCGGCGGCTCCCAGGGTCGTGCGTCCGCGACCAGCCGCGGCGTGACCCACATCGCCCTCGCGGCGCTCCGCCACGCCGGCATCGAGCCGGCGCGGGCCACCGCGGCCGTGCAGGGCTTCGGCAAGGTCGGTGCGGATGCCGCGCGGTTCCTCGCCGAGGCCGGCGTGAAGGTGCTCGCGGTCAGCGACCAGTACGGCGCGATCCGGGGCGACGGCGGCCTCGACCTCGAGGCGCTCACCGACCACGTGCGCGCGACCGGCTCCATCGTCGGCTTCGCCGGCGCCGACGAACTCGACCGCGACGCGCTGCTCACCCAGGACGTCGACCTGCTCGTGCCCGCAGCCGTCGAGGGCGTGCTGCACGAGGGCAACGCCGGCGACGTGCGCGCCCGCGTCGTCGTCGAAGGCGCGAACGGCCCCACGACGCCCGCTGCCGACGCGATCCTGCGCGGGCAGGGAACGCTCGTCGTCCCCGACATCCTCGCCAACGCCGGCGGCGTCATCGTCTCGTACTTCGAATGGGTCCAGGCCAACCAGGCGTACTGGTGGCGCGTCGACGAGGTCGAGAGCAGACTGGAGGAGCGGATGCTCAGCGCGTGGCGTCACGTGCTCGGCTACGCCGAGGCCCGCGACCTCTCGCTCCGCACCGCCGCCACGGCGCTCGCCGTCGAGCGCGTCGCCGAGGCGCACCGCCTCCGCGGCCTGTACCCGTGACCCGGCTCAACCCGGAGAATCCGCGCCACCGGCGCACATCGAACGAAACGGACACCCCGAGCATGACCACTGCAACGCAGGAATCCGCACTCCTCGACGCCGTCGCCGACGGCCTCTACATCGGCGGCGACTGGGTCGCCGCCGAGGGCGGGAAGACCTTCGAGGTCCGCGACCCCGCGACCGGCGAGGTCGTCAAGACGATCGCCGACGCGTCCGCCGCCGACGGCATGCGCGCACTCGACGCGGCCGTCGCCGCACAGGACGCCTGGGCCGCGACCGCCCCGCGCGAGCGCGGCGAGATCCTCCGCCGGGCCTTCGACCTGCTCATGGAGCGTCGGGAGGAGTTCGCGCTCCTCATGACGATCGAGATGGGCAAGCCGCTCGCCGAGGCGCGCGGCGAGGTGAACTACGGCGGCGAGTTCCTCCGCTGGTTCAGCGAGGAGGCCGTGCGCATCACCGGCCGCTACGGCACGAACCCCGAGGGCACCGGCCGCATCGTCGTCGCGCAGCGCCCCGTGGGCCCGTCGTACTTCATCACGCCGTGGAACTTCCCGCTCGCGATGGCGACCCGCAAGATCGCACCGGCGCTCGCCGCAGGCTGCACCGTCGTCGTCAAGCCCGCCGCGCTCACGCCGCTCACGACCATCGCGTTCGTGCAGCTGCTCGAAGAGGTGGGGCTGCCGAAGGGCGTCGTCAACGTCGTCACGACCACGAGCTCGTCGAAGGTCTCGGGCCCGATCATCGCCGACCCGCGCCTGCGCAAGCTCAGCTTCACGGGCTCGACCGAGGTCGGCCGCAAGCTCATCGAGCAGTCCGCGCAGGGCATCCTCCGCACCTCGATGGAACTCGGCGGCAACGCGCCGTTCGTCGTCTTCGAGGACGCCGACCTCGACAAGGCGGTCGACGGGGCCATGGTCGCGAAGTTCCGCAACATCGGCCAGGCATGCACCGCGGCGAACCGCTTCATCGTGCACGAGTCGGTCGCGGCCGAGTTCGCGCGCCGCGTCACCGAGCGCGTGCAGTCGATGCGCGTCGGCCGGGGCACCGAGGACGGCATCTCGATCGGCCCGCTCATCGACGCGGACGCCGTCGCCTCGACCGACGAGCTCGTCCAGGACGCCGTGGCCAAGGGCGCCAAGGTCCTCGCCGGCGGTTCGGCGATCGACGGTGCCGGCTCGTTCTACGCCCCGACCGTGCTCGGCGACGTGTCTGCCGACGCGCGCCTGCTCCGCGAGGAGATCTTCGGACCGGTCCTCGGCATCACGACCTTCGCCGACGAGGACGACGCCGTTCGCCTCGCGAACTCCACCGAATACGGCCTGATCTCCTACGTGTTCACGCAGGACCTCGCCCGCGGCCACCGCATGATCGACCGCCTCGACACGGGGATGATGGGACTGAACACCGGACTCGTCTCCAACGCCGCGGCACCGTTCGGCGGCGTCAAGCAGTCCGGCATCGGCCGCGAGGGCGGCGCCGAGGGCATCCACGAGTTCCTCGACACGAAGTACACCCTGATCCCGTTCTGACCGGGACGGCGGATGCCGCGACCGGCGGCGCACGAGCGCGTCGCCCCGCGGCATCCGCCCCACACGCACCACGAAACGAAGGCAGCATCACCATGCAACGCATCGACACCGACGTCGTCATCGTCGGAGCGGGAGCCGCGGGCCTGACCGCCGCGACCGAGCTCGTCAAGGCCGGCCGCGAGGTCGTCGTCCTCGAGGCGCGCGACCGCGTCGGCGGCCGCCTCTGGACCGGCGAGATCGACGGAGCGATGCTCGAGATCGGCGGCCAGTGGGTCTCGCCCGACCAGGACGCGCTCATCGAGACGCTCGCCGACCTCGGCCTCGAGACCTACGAGCGGTACCGCGAGGGCCAGAACGTCTACATCGCCGAGGACGGCGAGCGACGCCTGTTCGAGGGCGAGATCTTCCCCGTACCGGCACGGACCGAGGGCGAGATCGTCGGCCTCATCGACAAGCTCGACGCGCTCGTCGCCGAGATCGACCCCGACGCCCCGTGGACCCACCCCCGCGCCAAGGAGCTCGACGAGATCTCGTTCGCGCACTGGCTCGAGACCCAGACACACGACGTCGAGGCGCGCCTGAACATCGGCATGTTCATCGCCGGCGCGATGCTCACCAAGCCCACGCACGCGTTCAGCGCGCTGCAGGCACTGCTCATGGCGGCATCCGCCGGGTCGTTCTCGCACCTCGTCGACGCCGACTTCATCCTCGACAAGCGCGTGGTGGGCGGCCTCCAGCGGGTTCCGCTCGGCCTCGCCGAGCGGCTCGGCGACCGCGTCCGGCTGAACCAGCCCGTGCGCACGGTGCGCTGGGAAGCGGATGCCGCGGCCGGCGCCGCAGCCGTCGTCGCCGTGACCGACGAGCTCGAGGTGCACGCGCGCGAGATCGTCCTCGCGGTGCCGCCCGTGCTCGTCGACCGCATCTCGTACGACCCGCCGCTGCCGCGCCGCCAGCACCAGCTCCACCAGCACATCTCGATGGGTTTCGTGATCAAGGTGCACGCCGTCTACGAGACGCCGTTCTGGCGCGAGCAGGGCCTGTCGGGCACCGCGTTCAGCCCGTACGAGCTCTGCCACGAGGCCTACGACAACACCAACCACGGCGACCCGCGCGGCACCCTCGTCGGGTTCGTCTCCGACGAAGCCGCCGACGAGGTGTTCGAACTGACCGCCGAGGAGCGCAAGTCGCGCATCCTCGAGTCGCTCGCGCACTACTTCGGCGACCAGGCCAAGCACCCCGTCGTCTACTACGAGTCCGACTGGGGCTCCGAGGAGTGGACGCGCGGCGCATACGCCGCGAGCTTCGACATGGGCGGCCTCGCACGCTACGGCGCAGACCTGCGCACGCCCGTCGGGCCGATCCGCTTCGCCTGCTCCGACATGGCCGGCAAGGGCTACCAGCACGTCGACGGCGCCATCCGCATGGGTCGCCTCGTCGCCGAGCAGATCCTCGAGGAGCTCGCGTGAGCGCCTCGGGTGGGCACCGGGTGCTCGTCGGCTACACCGCCGACGACGCCGGAGCCGACGCCCTCGCGCTCGGCGGGCGGATCGCCGCGTCGACGGACGCCCAGGTCGAGGTCGTCATGGTCCTGCCCATCGACGCGCGCGGCGGAGTCGTGCCGCGCGACCCGGGCTACGAGCGGCACGTCAAGGAGCGCTCGCAGGGGTGGCTGGCCGAAGCGTCCGCCAAGCTCGGCGAGAGCGTTCCGCAGTCGCTGCACGTCCGCTACGCGGAATCGTTCGCCGAGGGCCTGATGGAGGCGGCGCACGAGTTCGACGCCTCGCTCATCGTCGTCGGCGCCGCTCGCGGCGGCCTGTTCGGGCGCTCGCGCGTGGGATCGGTCGCCAACGACCTGCTGCACTCGGCCGACGTCCCGGTCGTCGTCGCCCCCGTGGGCAGCCGCGAGACGCCGATCCGGCTCGGGGTCACCCGGGTCACCGCAGCCGTCGGCAGCCGACCGGGCCCGGTGCTCGAGGCATCCGTGCGCCTCGCCTCGGCGACCGGCGCGCCGCTGCGGCTGCTCTCGCTCGTCCCGGTCGACCTTCCCGCGGGGGTCGACACCTCGCTCGTCGAGCTGACCAGCGTCGTCGGCGCGCAGAAGGTCCTCGACGACGCCAGGGCGGCACTGCCGGCCGGCGTCGACGCGACCGCCGTCGTCGCGACCGGCGACACCATCGAGGCATCCGTGCGCGCACTCGAGTGGCACGACGGCGAGGTCGTCCTCGTCGGCTCGAGCCGCCTCGCGGCGCCCCGCCACCTGTTCCTCGGCTCCACGGCCGCGAAGATGCTGCGCGAGCTGCCGGCACCCGTGATCGTGGTGCCCCGCAACACCCGATCCTGAAGGTTCCTGCAATGTCGCAACAACAGCCCAGCCCCGTTCCGTTGACCGAGGCGACCCGCGCGGTCGACTCCCGGGAGCACGGCCTGTCGAAGAAGGGCCTCTCGGCCGGATCGGTCGGGCTCATCGGCGCGATCGTCATCGGCATCTCGTGCATCGCCCCGGCGTACACGCTGACGGGCTCGCTCGGCCCGACCGTCGCCGAGGTGGGGACGCAGCTTCCGGCGATCTTCCTGCTCGGGTTCATCCCGATGCTGCTCGTCGCGTTCGGGTACCGCGAGCTCAACAGCGCGATGCCCGACTCGGGCACGTCGTTCACGTGGGCCACGCGCGCGTTCGGCCCGTGGGTGGGCTGGATGGCCGGTTGGGGACTCATCGCGGCGACCGTCGTGGTGCTCTCGAACCTCGCGGGCATCGCGGTCGAGTTCTTCTACCTGGCGCTCGCGCAGGCGTTCAACAACCCCGAGATCGCGAACCTCGTCGGCAACCCGTTCGTGAACGTCGCGACCTGCCTGGCCTTCATCGCGGGCGCCACGCTCATCTCGTACCGCGACATGCAGACGACCCAGAAGCTGCAGTACTGGCTCGTCGGCTTCCAGCTGCTCGTCATGATCGGGTTCGGCGTCGCCGCGTTCTGGCACGTCGCGAACGGCACCGCGTTCGACGCGACCCAGGTCGAGCTCAGCTGGTTCAACCCGCTCGAGGTCGGTTCGTTCTCGGCGATCGTCGCGGGACTGTCGGTCTCGCTGTTCGTGTTCTGGGGCTGGGACGTGACCCTCACCATGAACGAGGAGACGAAGGGCTCGAACTCGACGCCGGGCAAGGCCGCGACCCTCACGGTCACGATCGTCGTGGCGATCTACCTGTTCGTCGCGATGGGCGCGCTCGCGTTCGCCGGGGTCGGCACCGAGGGCGTGGGCCTCGGCAACCCCGAGATCCAGGAGAACGCGTTCTTCTACCTCGCGGGCCCGATCCTCGGCCCCCTCGCGATCCTCATGTCGTTCGCGGTGCTCTCGAGCTCGGCCGCGTCGCTGCAGTCGACGTTCGTGTCGCCCGCGCGCACGCTGCTCGCGATGGGGTACTACGGCGCGCTGCCGTCGAAGTTCGCCCGGGTCAGCCCGCGCTTCTTCACGCCCGGCTACGCGACCGTCGTGTCGGCGATCACCGCGGCCGCGTTCTACGCGATCATGCGCTTCGTCAGCGAGGACGTGCTCTGGGACACGATCACGACGCTCGGCATCATGATCTGCTTCTACTACGGGATCACGGCGTTCGCGGCGGTCTGGTACTTCCGCCGGACCTGGTTCCGCAGCGGACGGAACGTGTTCTTCCGGCTCGTGGCGCCCCTGGCCGGCGGGCTCATCCTGACGGTGCTGTTCGTCGTGACGCTGATCGACAGCATGGACCCCGACTACGGTTCGGGCTCGAACATCGGCGGGCTCGGCCTCGTGTTCATCCTCGGCGTCGTGATCCTCGGCCTCGGCGTCGTGGTCATGCTCTGGCAGCGGTTCCGACGCCCCGAGTTCTTCCGCGGCGCGGGAATCACCCGCGACGTCGCCGAGTGACCCGCGCGCGGGTCGTCGTCTCCTCACCGTGACGGCTCGCGCGTGACCATGGACCGCCCCGCCGGCGACACCCGGCGGGGCGGTTCGTCGTCTGCGCCGCCGCCCGCGCGCCGCCCGCCCGCGCCGCCCGCCCGCGCCCGCGCGTCGCCCGCGCCCGCCCCCGCGCCCGCGCCCGCCGCCCGCCGCGCCCGCGAGCGGATGCCATCTGCACCGCTCGACCACCCCGAGCGGTGCATATGGCACCCTCTCGGGCGGCGGACGATCGCGTCAGCCGCGGGAGCGGCTCGCGCGGCGCAGCACGCCCGCGAGACCGGCCACGAGCAGGATTCCGCCGAGGGCCAGCAGGAGCATGAGCCCGAGCATCGCGGGCTCGAGCGAGGACCACCAGGCGGATGCCGCGTCGCGGCGCTCGGGATCGACGACGGTCCACAGGGTGGTCGCAGCGATCGCGGCGAACACGAGCCCCCAGAGGATTCCCGCCCAGCGGATGCGGGGGCCGTCTCCGGCGCCGGCGGCGGTCGGCTCGGATGGGTGCAGCACGGCCGTCGCCTCGGTGCGTCCCGTGGCCTCGGGCGGCGACAGCACGGCCGTCGGCTCGGCGTCGGCGGCGGAGTCGCCGGGGCGACCGGATCCGTTCGCGGGCTCGGTCATTTTCTTGCCTCCTCGTCCTCGTGGTTCACGATCAGGATGCGGCTCGCCCCGGTCCGGATCGAGAGCGTCGCGTCGGGCCGGCCGGGCGTCGTGCCGGTGCCGATGGAACCGGCCCACTCCGAGTTCCCGGGTGCGGTGAGTTGGGCACCGTCGAAGTACGCCGTGCTCGACCCGTCGACCCGGGCGAACTCGACCCAGCACGACCCGCACTCGACCCGCAGGTCGAGCCGGGCGTCGTTGCGGAGCTCGACGACGATCGACCCGGCCCCCTGCAGGAGCTCCATTCGCGCCGGCGCCGTTCCGACCGCGTCGCCGTCGACGTGCAGGAACGTGTTGCCGACCGGCTGCACGTACGTGCCCGTGCGCACCTGCCCGTCGATCGAGCCGACCACCACGGCGCCGGGCCGCGGCGCCGCGGCGCTGGCGAGCGTGCCGACGAGCAGTACGACGACGACGAACGCGAGGAACCCGCTCCGACGCCGGAGCACGCCGGCGAGCACCATCGCGAGCGCGCAGGTCAGGGTCGCGACCGCGAGGCCGATGGTGCCCGCGGAATCCCGTTGGTCGGGCGAGGACATCGCCACGACGGAGGCGATCGCCCCGAGCGCGAGCGCCGCGCCGATCGTGGCGACCACGTACGCGAAACTGGTCCGCGGCCGGGTGCGGCGCCGCTCGCGCCGAGCCGCTTCGGCCTGCGCGGCGAGCTCGGCGGCGCGGGCCCGGTTCTCTGCGGCGGCCGCCGCACGCGCGGCACGGCTCGCGTCGGCCTGGGCCCGTTTCCACGCGTCGTGCTCGACCCGCCAGGCGTCGTACTGGGCCTTCCACGCGGCGTACTCGGCGGTTCCGTTCGATGCGCTCGTCGCGGCCGGGGGAGTGGGCGCCGCGCCACCCGTCGGGTCGGGCACGGTACCCGGGGCGGATGCCGCGGCCGCACCCGCGCCCGCACCGGCCTCGCCGCCGGCCGAGGCATCCGTTCCGGCACTGCCGGCCGAGGCATCCGTTCCGGCACCGCCGGTCGCGGCATCCGCTCGCGACCTGCGCACGACCCAGACGATGAACCACACGATCCCGGCGATGCCGGCGACCGTCCACAGCACCGGCCAGAGGTTCACGCCCAGCGGATTGAACGGGTTGAACGGGTTGAACGGCACGTCCCAGTCGAGCGGACCCCACGCCCAGCCCCAGGGGAGGATCCCGACGAGCAGGAAGACGCCGATGCCCACGAGCGCCGAATCCCAGACCCCGCGGATCGCCTGCTCGAGGTGGATGCGACCGGTCGTGTCGGGCAGCAGCAGCCAGGCGGCGCCGTACGCGAGGAACGCCGGTGCGCCGAAGAGCGCGAACACGACGAGCACCCCGCGCACGATGATCGGGTCGATCCCGAGCCGCGCGGCGACGCCCCCGGCGACACCGCCGATCCAACCCGGGGTGCGCGGCACGTTCAGCGATCGGAGCCAGTCGAAGAAGCCGGAGCCGGAAGGCGCGCCGGCCGGCGTCCCCGGTGGCGGCGGGGCGGGCTGGTCGGTCTCGGGTGGGGCGGAGTTCTGGGCCATGCCTCGATGGTGCCGTTCCCGCGCGGGCGGCCGCCATCGGGCATCGCCCTGAGGCGACCCTGAATCCCACGCCCGGGGGCGCGGCCGGCGGCATCCGGCTGCTTGAATCGAGGCATGTCCGCCGTCACCCCGGTCCCGCGCCTCACCCGGCGACGGGACTGCCTGGTCGCCGGCGTCGCGGGCGGGCTCGCAGACCACCTCGGGTGGCCCGTCGCCGGTGTGCGCGTCGGGTTCGTCGTGACCGCGCTGTTCGGCGGTGCCGGGCTGCTGCTCTACGCGTGGCTGTGGGCGTTCACCCAGTGGGACGGAACGGATGACGCGGCGCGCATCGCGCGGCGCGCGCCCGTCGCGTGGATCCTCGTGTCGGTCGAGGCCGCGGTGCTGCTGTGGGGGATCGCGGCGGTGCTCGACGCCGGATCCGACCAGGTCGACCGGGCCGCGCCGGCGGTCTTCACCGCGATCGGGTTCGCGGTCGCCGCCGGGGCGTGGGCGACGCTGATCGATCGCCCCGACCCGGACCGCGGTCCGCGGCACGAACAGGCGGTGCGCGCCGTCGCGGCCGCGCTGCTCGTCGTGCTGGGGCTCGTCGCCGCGGCGGTGCCGGGGGCGGGCTTCGCCGGTGCGATGCTCGCGGTGCTGTGCGCGGTCGGGGTGGGGCTCGTGTTCGCGCCCTCCCTCATCGCCGTCTGGCGCGACCTCACCGACGAGCGGGTGCGCCGGATCCGAGACGAGCAGCGCAGCGAGATCGCGGCGCACCTGCACGACTCGGTGCTGCAGACGCTCGCGCTCATCCAGAACCGCGCGGGCGCGTCGAGCGAGGCCGGGCGACTCGCGCGGGCGCAGGAACGGGAGCTGCGCAGCTGGCTGTACGACGGCGACGCGCCGGCCGACAGCGACCTCGCGACCGACCTGCGCGACTACGCTGCGGCGCTCGAGCTCGACTACCCGGTGCGCATCGAGGTCGTCGTCGTCGGCGCGTCGGTGGAGCGTGCGAGCGGAGAGCTCGCGGCGGCCGCCCGCGAGGCGATGCTGAACGCCGCCCGCCATGCCGGCGGTGAGGTGTCGGTCTACCTCGAAGGGTCCGAGCGAGGGGTCGACGTGTTCGTGCGCGACCGCGGCCCCGGGTTCGACGCCGCGAGGGTGCCGGGCGATCGTCTCGGGGTGCGCGAGTCGATCCTCGGCCGCATGCGCCGGGCCGGCGGGAGTGCGACGGTCACCTCGGGCGCCGGCGAGGGCACCGAGGTGCACCTGCGATCCGAGACGGAGGGCGCGCGTGCGCGATGACCTCGAGCCGAGCGACCCGAACCGGGTTCCGGCGCCCGAAGCAGGCCGGAGCGGGGTTCCGTCGCCGGAACCTGCTTCCGGTGCGCGAGGCCGTCCGACGCTCCGGGTCGTCGTGGTCGACGATCACTCGATCTTCCGGTCGGGCCTGCGTGCCGACCTCGACCGGTCGATCGAGGTCGTCGGCGAGGCCGCCGACGTTCCGCAGGCGGTCGCCGTCGTGCTCGCGCAGCGACCCGACGTGGTGCTGCTCGACGTGCACCTGCCCGGGGGAGCGGATGCCTCCGGCTCAGGTGGCGCGGAGGTGCTCCGGCGTGCGGCTCCCCACGTGCCCGACACGAGGTTCCTCGCCCTCAGCGTGTCCGACGCGGCGGAGGACGTGGTCGGCGTGATCCGCGCGGGTGCCCGCGGCTACATCACGAAGGGCACGTCGGGTGCCGAGGTCAGTCGCGCGGTGCACGCCGTCGCGACCGGCGACGCCGTGTTCTCGCCGCGCCTCGCGGGCTTCGTCCTGGATGCGTTCGGCGCCGCCGTCGGCGAGACCGCGGCGGCCGACGACGAACTCGACCGGCTCACCGCGCGCGAGCAGGAGGTGATGCGACTGATCGCCCGCGGCTACGCCTACAAGGAGGTCGCGTCGAGCCTGTTCATCTCGGCGAAGACGGTCGAGACCCATGTGTCGTCGGTGCTGCGCAAGCTCCAGCTCTCGAGCCGGCACGAGCTCACCGCGTGGGCCAGCGCCCGCCGACTCCTCTGACGCGCGCCGCTGCACGTGCCGCCGCACGCCGGGCGCCGGGCGCCGCGCTCCGCGCCCGCTCGCCGCGCCCGTCGCACACCTCGAGTGGGTGCCATATGCACCGCTCGCGGACCTGAGCGGTGCATTCGGCACCTTCTCGCGCAAGGGGGCCGGGCGCGGGGCATGGGAGGACGGGGCCGGGTCGGGTCGACGGGGCGGATGCCGCGACGGTCGGCCGCGGCATCCGCTCGCCCTCGCGCGCTGCGTAGACTGTCACGGTGCCAGTGAACCCCGAGCTGCAGGGGCGCGAGTTCCCGCCCGCCGCGCCGTACCTCGTCGGCCGTGAGAAGGTGCGCGAGTTCGCGCGCGCCGTGTTCGCGACCAGCCCGATCAACCACGATGTCGAGGCTGCGCGCGCGGCCGGCCACGCCGACGTCGTCGCGCCGCCGACGTTCGCGGTCGTCGTGCAGGAGCACACGCTCGCGCAGCTGCTCGCCGAACCCGACGCCGGGATCGACTTCTCGAGGGTCGTGCACGGCGACCAGCGGTTCACCTCGTCCCGGGCGATCGTCGCGGGCGACGAGCTCACCGCGCGGCTGACCGTGTCGAGCGTGAAGACGCTCGGCGCGCACTCGATGGTCACCGCGGAGTCGGTGATCTCGGATGCCGCGGGCGAGCACGTCGTGACCGCGATCTCCACCCTCGTCGTACGAGGAGACGACTGATGACGCAGGCGAACCAGACTCCCGACTTCGATGCGCTCGCCGTGGGCGAGGTCGTCGCCGAGCGCCACGTGCACCTCACGCGCGATGCGCTCGTGCGCTACGCGGGCGCCTCGGGCGACTTCAACCCGATCCACTACCGCGACGACGTCGCCGCGTCGGTCGGCCTGCCGGGCGTGCTCGCGCACGGCATGCTGACGATGGGACTCGCGGTCCAGCCCGTCGTGGACTGGGCGGGCGACCCGGCGCGCGTGGCCGACTACCAGGTGCGGTTCACGCGACCCGTCGTGGTCGACCCCGAGCAGGGAGCGGATGTCGCGATCAGCGCGAAGATCGGCCAGCTCGACGCCGAGGCGCGCACCGCGCGCGTCGACCTCACCGTGACCTTCGAGGGCGCCACGGTGCTCGGCAAGGCGCAGGTGCGGGTGGTGCTCGCCTGACATGACGGATCCCGGCATCAGCCCCGCCGCCAGCTTCGCGGATCTCACGACGCTCCGGGTCGGCGGCCCGATCGGCCGGCTCGTGACGGCGACGACGCAGCGTGGACTGGTCGAGGCCGTCCGCGAGGCCGAGGCTTCGGGCGAACCGTGGATGGTCCTCGGCGGCGGGTCGAACCTGCTCGTGGGCGATGACGGGTTCGAGGGCACGGTGATCCGGATCGCGACGCGCGGCATCGAGGTGCGTCCGGGCAGCGATCCCGGGTCGGTGCGGGTGCGCGTGCAGGCCGGCGAGACGTGGGACGACCTGGTCGCGTTCACGGTCGAGCGCGGGTTCTCGGGGCTCGAGGCGCTGAGCGGCATCCCGGGATCGGTCGGCGCCGCACCGGTCCAGAACATCGGTGCGTACGGGCAGGAGCTCTCCGACGTGCTCGTCGGCATCGAGTTCCTCGACGAGGGCGCGGCCGAGCCGCGGAGCATGTCGGCGGACGACCTCGAGCTCGGCTACCGGACCTCGGTGCTCAAGCAGGGCCTCGCGGGCGTCGTGGTCTCGATCGAACTCGTGCTGCACGACACGACCGCCGAGCAGGAGGTGCTCGGCGAGGCGCTCGGCACCCCGGTCGCGTACGCGCAGCTCGCGGGCGCGCTGGGTGTGCAGTTGGGCGACCGGGTGCCGGTGGCGGCGGCCCGCGAGGCGGTGCTCGCGTTGCGGGCGGGCAAGGGCATGGTGCTCGATCCCGAGGATCCCGACTCGGTGAGCGCGGGCTCGTTCTTCACGAACCCGATCGTGTCCGAGCGGATGGCGCGCAGCCTCCCTGGTGACGCCCCGCGCTGGTATCTCGAACCCGACGAACCCGACGAGGTGGTTCCGCTGGCGGAGCTCGAGGCGCGGTCGCCGCTGGATGCGTTCCTCGAGCATCAGGCCGAGGCCGCGTCGGCGGCCGAGCGTGCGGTCGCGGATCCGACGCTGCCGCTGGTGAAGCTGTCGGCTGCGTGGCTCATCGAGCACAGCGGCATCCGTCGTGGCTTCGCCCTTCCCGGCTCGCGCGCCGCGGTGTCGTCGAAGCACACGCTCGCACTGACGAATCGTGGCGGCGCGAGCGCGGAGGAGCTCGCCCAGCTCGCGCGCTTCGTGCAGGGGCGGGTGCAGTCCGAGTTCGGCATCCTGCTGCACCCGGAGCCGGTGCTGGTCGGCGTCGAGCTCTAGCGGGAGGGCGCTCAGAGCAGCCCGAGCTCCATCGCCCGTGTGACCGCGCGCGTGCGGTCGCTCACCTCGAGCTTCTCGAACACGTGGATGAGGTGCGTCTTCACGGTCGCCTCGCCGATGTGCAGCATCCGCCCGATCTCGGGGTTCGAGCGGCCGTCGGCGACGAGCCGGAGCACGTCGAGCTCACGCGGCGAGAGCGTCGGCGCGGGGTCGGCCGCCGACGTGCGCACGCGCGCGACGAGCTTCGCCGCGATCGACGGCGCGAGCACCGTCTCGCCCGCCGCGACCGAGCGGATGCCGGCGAGGATCTCCTCCTGGGGTGCGGCCTTGAGCAGGTACCCGCTCGCCCCGGCCTCGATCGCGGCGAGGATGTGGTCGTCGGTCTCGTAGGTCGTGAGCACGAGCACCCGCGTGCCCGCCCCGCCGACGGATGCCACGATCCGCTCGGTCGCGGCCGCGCCGTCGAGCACGGGCATGCGCAGGTCCATGAGCACGAGGTCGGGACGCAGCTCGGTCGCGAGGGCGACGGCCTGGGCGCCGTCGACGGCCTCGCCGACGACCTCGATGCCGGGCTCCGATTCGAGCAGCCCGACGATCCCGGCCCGCACGATCGGGTGGTCGTCGGCCACGACGACCCGGATCGGCTCGTTCATGCCTCGCCTCCAGCCCGGGCACGGGCGCCGGCCGCGCCGCCTCCGCCGCCTCCGCCGCCTCCGCCGCCTCCGTCGTCGGTCGTGGGCCCGGGCGCGGCATCCGCCCGGGGCACGACGACCCGCAGGACCGTGCCGCCGTTGCGCCCGGCCCCGAACTCGAGCCGGCCGCCGACCAGGCCGACGCGATCGCGCATGCCCGCCAGTCCGAATCCGCCGTCGCGGTGTGCCGGGTCGCCGGGCCCGACGCCGTCGTCGCGGACCGCGAGCACGATCTCGGGCGGCGTGCCCGAGGTCGTGACGGCGATCTCGGCCGCACTCGCCCGCGCATGCTTGCGCACGTTCGCGAGCCCCTCCTGCGCGCACCTGAGCAGCACGACCTCGAGCTCGCGGTCGAGGCCCGAGGCATCCGTCGTCACCGACACCCGCACGCCGGTCTCGCGCTCGAACGTCGCGGCCAGCCGTCGCAGCGCCTCCGCGAGGCCGGCATCCGAGTCGACCGGGGCCAGCGAGGCGACGAGCCCGCGCGCCTCGGTGAGCGCCTCGCGCGCCATCTGCTCCATGAGCTCGACGTCGCCGCGAGCGGATGCCGCATCCGCACCCTCGACGGCGGCGAGCCGCCGCGCGGTGCGCTGGGCGACCATCACGAGGCCCGTGAGGCTCTGCGCGATCGTGTCGTGGATCTCGCGGGCGAGCCGGCCCCGCTCGTCGGAGACCCCGGCGTCGCGGTGCATCGCCGCGAGCTGACCCTGCGCGGCCTGCAACTCGTCGAGCAGGCGCGCACGCTCCTCGCCGAACTCGGCGATCCGCGTGACCCAGAGGCCGAGCGCGATGCTGAATCCGACCGACAGGGCGGCGACGACGCTGCCGACGACGAGGCCCGCAGGCCACTCCCGCACCGCGTAGCCCACGACGATCGCGACGGCGATGGCGAGGTTCGCGATGATCGCGCTGCGCGTCGACGGCGACGACGACCAGACGAACGGGTACAGGAACGCCTGGAGGATCGCGAACGACGGCTCGATGACCGTGCCGATCGCGAGGAGCACCGCGTAGACGAGCGAGACCGCGAGGTGCGCGCGCGGCGTCGCGACCGGCACGCACCTGCGGCCCCAGACGAGGTGGACGAGCAGGAACGCCCCTGCGGTCGCCCACACGCCCGCGTCGTCGGCGCCGAACGGCGGGTCGAGCAGCGAGATCGCGACGATCACCACCGAGACGGCGATCGCCGCGGCATCCCACCACCGCACGTTCTGCATGGACTCAGGCTCCCACAGGGCGTTCGTGCTGCGAAGCGCTCACGCGTCGCGCCGGATCCACCGGAAGGTGAGCCGGCTCAGGACGAGCCCGACGACGAGCCACGCGAGGAGCGCGACCGCGACCCACCCGAGCTCCCACGCGCCGTTCTGCTCGAGCACCGCGAAGTCCTCGGGCAGGAACACGGCGCGCATGCCCTGCGCCATCCACTTCAGCGGGAACAGGCTCGCCACGTTCTGCATCCACTCGGGGAGTGCGTAGAACTGGAGGTAGACGCCCGAGATGAACTGCAGCACGAGCAGGATCGGGATCACGACCGCAGAGGCCGACTTGCCCGAGCGCGGAACCGACGACAGTGCGATGCCGAGCAGGGCCGACGTGCCGACGCCGAGCACGAACACCCAGGCGAAGGTCGCCCACTTCTCGGGCTCGGTGGGCAGCGCGATGCCGAACAGGGTGGCGGCGGCGAGCAGCAGCAGCCCGGCCTGCATCACGCCGGTCACGAAGACCTGACCGATCTTGCCCAGGAAGTACGACACCGGCGAGAGCGGTGTGCCGCCGAGGCGCTTCAGCGTGCCGTCGGACTTCTCGGTCGCGATGTCGATCGCGAGGTTCTGCACGCCCGAGAGCAGCATGCCCGCGGCGAGCATGCCCGGCAGGTAGTAGGCGCCCACGGAGACGCCCTCCATCCCGGGGCCCGGCTGGATGTCCCCGCTCGAACTGAAGGCCGCCGTGAAGATGCCGAGCATGATGAACGGGAACAGGAACGTGAAGAAGACGGCGTCGGGGGAGCGGAAGTAGCTCGTGACCTCGTAGCCGATGCGGGAGGCGCCGAGCGCGAAGCGCCCGGGTCGACGGATGCCGGCGGCGGGGCCGGTCGCGGTGGGGCTGACGGCGGTGCTCATGCGTGGGCCTCCTCGGTCTCGCGGGTCTCGGCGCCGGCGGCGCGGACCAGGTCCAGGTAGATGTCCTCGAGGCTCGGACGGATGACCTCGAGGTCGACGGGTTCGCCGCCGAGGTCGCGGGCGACGGATGCCACGAGCCGCGCCGGGTGCTCGGTGCGCGCTTCGCGCGGGGAGCCGTCGGCGTCTCGCCAGCGCACGATCGGGACGCGCGCCTCGGCGCCGCCGAGCTCGTGCACGCGGCCGACGTCGACGAGCCTGCCACCGATGATGATGCCGGCCCGGTCGCCGAGCTGCTCGGCCTCGTCGAGGTAGTGCGTGGTGAGCAGGATGGTCGTCCCCTCGCGCTTCAGCGACCGGATCAGCGCCCAGAACTCGCGGCGCGCCTCGGGGTCGAAGCCCGTCGTGGGCTCGTCGAGGAACAGCAGTTCGGGTCGCCCGATGATGCCGAGGGCCACATCGAGCCGTCGCCGCTGCCCGCCCGAGAGCTTCGCGATGCGCGTGCGCTCCTTCGCCTCGAGCCCGACGGCGGCGATCACCTCGTCGACGTCGCGCGGGTGCGGGTAGAGCCCGGCGAAGTGCGCGAGTTGCTCGCGCACGGTCATCGCGCCGCTCTCGGTGCCCGACTGCAGCACGATGCCGATGCGCGCCTTCCAGTCGAGGCCGCCGTGGGCCGGATCGACGCCGAGCACGTCGACCTCGCCCGCGCTGCGCAGGCGGTAGCCCTCGAGGATCTCGATCGTGGTCGACTTGCCCGCGCCGTTCGGCCCGAGCAGCGCGAAGGTCTCGCCGCGCGGGATGTCGAGGTCGATGCCGTCGACCGCGGCGACGGTGCCGTACTGCTTGCGGAGTCCGCGGATCCGGACTGCTGGGATGTTCTCCATGCCTCGAGCCTGCTCTCCGGACGGCCCGGGCGGTAGCCGTGGAGCGGTCGATCACGCCCTCAACCGGTCGGTGGATGCCGCGTCCGTGCAGCGCGCGGACGCGGCATCCGCTCGATCACGCCCCGACCAGCAGGTGCGGGTGCTGCGCCTCGACCACGTCGGGGTGCGAGCGCATGCGGCTCTTCAGCCAGTTCTCGCCGAAGACGGCGTGCAGCGGGTTCGCGGGGTCGTCGGTGATGCCGCGCGCCTCGGCCGCGAGCGAGGGCGGGAGCTCGACGCTCGGGATCCGCGCGTCGAGCGACGGCCCGTGGAAGTAGGGGATCGAGATGCGCTCGGTGCCGGGCTCGGGGGAGACCACGCGGTGCAGCGTCGCCTTGAGGTACCCGCCCGTGGCGATCTCGAGCAGTTCGCCGATGTTCACCACGAACGCGCCGGGGGGCGGGGTCACGTCGATCCACTCGCCGTCCTTCTCGACCTGGAGGCCGGCCTTGCCCTCCTCGACGGAGAGCAGCGTGAGCACGCCGAGGTCCTTGTGCGCGCCGACGCCCTGCGCGGGCTGCTCGGCCTCGACGCCCGGGTAGCGCACGATCTTCACGTACGGCGACGGCGTCGCGAACGCCTCGTCGAAGGTGTCGGCCGGTGCGCCGAGCGCCTCGGCCCAGGCGCGCAGGAGCCGCGTGCCGACCTCGTCGAGGCGCGTGATCCACTCCTCGGCGACCTCGCGCAGCTCGGGCAGTGCGGCGGGCCACAGGTTCGGCCCCTGCAGCACCCAGTAGTCGGGCGTGTCGGGTCCGAGCGGCACGGCGGGGCGCTCGGCGCCGATGTCGATCTGCTCGCGGATGTCGACGCGGCCGAGGGTGCGTTCGCCGCCCATGCGCGTGTAGCCGCGGAAGTGCGGGCTCTTCACGTTCTCGATCGCCAGCTTGTGCGATTCGGGCAGTGCGAAGAACGCGCGGGCGGCCGCGTAGGCGCGTTCGATCAGCTCAGCGGGCACGCCGTGGCCGACGAGCGAGAAGAAGCCGACCTCGTGGGTCGCGCGGCGCAGTTCGTCGCGGAACGCGGCCTGCTGTTCGGGCGTGCCGTTGAGGAGGGAGAGGTCGAGGACGGGGATGCCGGACATGTGCTGGTCCTTTCGAGGGCCGGGAGGGTGGTGCGCCGACGAAGCGGCCCCGGCATCCTGGGGACGTCGGCTCCCTGGCATCCGGCCGGCCGTCCCCTGGGGGCTGACGGGCGATGGATGCCGCGGGGCTGACGCGGACGCGTCGGATGCGGCGTGAGCACTGGGCTGCGGTCGGCGGCGCGTGGAGAATCGCGCCCTGGGATCGTCGGGGAGGACGATCGCCTAGCGGCGACAGCAGCGACAGGACTTGGTGCTCACGATGTCGCACACGGTAGCACGCGGCGGGCGTTCCGCGGAATCCGGCCGTCAGGCGGCGAGGACGAGCGAGGCCGCGATCGCGAGCATCACGAGGGCGATGATGCCGTCGAGGATGCGCCAGGCGAGCGGGCTCGCGAGCGGGCGGCCGAGGAGCCTCGCGCCGTAGGCCAGGGCGAAGAACCAGGCGAGGCTCGCCGTGATCGCACCGGCCGCGAACGTCCAGCGCGCCTCGCCGTGGGTGGCCCCGACCGAGCCGAGCAGGATCACGGTGTCGAGGTAGACGTGCGGGTTCAGCCAGGTCAGCGCGAGGCACGTGAGGATCACGGGCGCGAGGGCGGTCCGCGTGAGGGTACCGACCCGACCCTGCGCGGCCCCGGGACCCTCCTGTTCGAGCGCGGGTTCGGCCACGAGGCCCGCGTCGGCGCCGCGCAGCGCGCGGCGTGCGGCGAGCACGGCGTAGCCCACGAGGAACGCCGCACCCGCCCACCGCGCGATGCCGACGAGCCACGGCATGGCCTGTAGTGCGGCCCCCATTCCGCCGACGCCGGCGGCGATGAGCACGGCGTCGGATGCCGCGCAGATCGCGGCGACCACGAACACGTGTTCGCGCCGGACCCCCTGGCGCAGCACGAACACGTTCTGCGCGCCGATGGCGACGATCAGGGAGAGCCCGAGCCCGAGGCCCGCGGCGAACACGGTGACATCCACGGCGACGACGCTACGGCCCGCGTGCGATGGAATCCAGCTCAGGATTCTTCAGGACCATTAGCATCGCTTCATGCACATTCCCCTCGACCTCGCGCGGACCCTCGCGGCCGTCGTCGACGCCGGAACCTTCGAGGGCGCCGCGGCCGACCTCCGGATCACGCCCTCCGCGGTCTCGCAGCGCGTGAAGCAGCTCGAACGGCGACTCGGTCGCGTGCTCGCCGTGCGGACCAAGCCCGTCCGCCCCACCGAGGCCGGCGCCGCCGTCGTCCGCCTCGCGCGCCAGCTCGCGCTGCTCGAGCACGACGCGCTCGCCGCGTTCGGCGGCGAGGATTCGGCATCCGCCCGCCCCACGACCGTGCCGCTCGCGGTCAACGCCGACTCGCTCGCGACCTGGTTCCTGCCCGCGCTCGCCCGGCTCGCGGGCGCGCACCCGGTCGTCTTCGACCTCCACCGCGACGACCAGGACTTCACCGCCGGGCTCCTCGAGAGCGGCACCGTGATGGGGGCCGTGACCTCGCAGGCCGACCCGGTCGCCGGATGCCTCGTCCGCCCGCTCGGCGTCATGCGCTACACCGCCGTCGCCACGCCCGGCTGGATCGCCCGATGGTGCCCGGGCGGCGCCGATGCCGGCGCCCTCGCACGCGCCCCCCGGGTCGACTTCGACCGGCGCGACGACCTGCAGGCCGAGTACCTGCGCCGGATCGGAGCGGATGCCGAGCAGCCGCCGCGGCACCTCGTGCCCGCGTCGAACGACTTCGCGACCGCGATCAAGCTCGGCCTCGGCTGGGGGCTCCTGCCCGGGTTCCAGTGCGACGAGGAGCTGGCCGACGGCCGGCTCGTCGCGCTCGGCGGCCCGGCGGTCGACGTGCCGCTGTACTGGCAGCAGTGGAACCTCGGTTCCCCGCTCCTCGACGCGATCGCCGAGGGCGTCACGCGCGATGCGCGCCGCGCTCTCGATCCGCCGGGGTGATCACAGGTTCTGGCCGATGTCCCACAGGCGGTCGGGCCGACCGTCGATCGCCTCCGAGACCGCGAGGGCCTGATCGTCCGAGAGCGATGCGACGTAGTCGACGACGCCGCGCCCCACGCCGAGGTCTCGGACCTCCGCCGCCGAGGGAACCGGCACCCCCTCCGGGCGGGTCGAGCGGAGCCCGGCATAGCCGTCGGTCGCGATCTCGACGAGCTCCCGCAACCGCAGCGGCACGCGATCCCGATCGTCCTCGTCGCGGAGCCACGCCGTGAGCCCCTTCACCGCGCGCGTGATCACGCGGCTCAGCCCCCGCTGGTACATGACGATGTCGGACCGGTCGAGGATGAAGTGCCGATGCACGAACTTCAGGATCTCGACCTCGTGCCAGGCGCGTTCGTCGAGCGTCACGAGCCCGGCCCGCACGATGCCGTCCGGTGCGGGAACCACCGAGGACTGCAGGTGGTCGATCCACCGGTTCGTGAACGAGGAGAGCGCCTTCTCGGCCGCGATCGAGCCGTCGAACGGACTCGCCAGCAGTCCGTCGACGAGATCGTCGGCGACCACGCCCACCGCCTCGCGGAACGCGTCGTCGCCCGCGATCCAGGGGTCGCTCGCGTGCAGCTTCCTGCGCAGCGCCTCGAGCGCGCTCCCGGGCGGCGCAGTGCGCCGACGGAGCTCGTCGTCGTCGAGGTCGCGCAGCTGCACGCCCGACTCGATCCAGCCGCGGAACTCGCGTGCCACCGCGCCCTGGCCGAGCAGGCCCGCGCGATGGAAGTCGTCGACGTCGTGGATCGAGTACGCGATGTCGTCGGCGATGTCCATGATCGAGCACTCGAGCGACTGCCGCAGCGGCGGATGGCCGTCGCGTGCCTCGAACAGGTCGGCCGCATCGATCCCGTACGCCGAGAACTTCAACGCCTCGACGCCGTGATCGGTGCGCCGGAGCCCGCGCGGCAGCGGCCCGTCGCCGAGTTCGGAGACCTCGACGTCGCGCGTCCACGGGTACTTCGCGACCGCGCTCCGCACCGCCGCCGTCAGGTTCAGGCCCCTCGGGGCCACCTGGCTCACGTCGAGCACCGTGATGATCCGGTACGTCTGCGCGTTGCCCTCGAACCCGTCGGGAAGGCCCAGCGTCTCGCGCGCGAGCCGGTCGAGCACCCGCTCGCCGAGATGGCCGAACGGCGGGTGGCCGAGGTCGTGGGCGCTCGCCGCGGCCTGCACGACGACCGCGTCGCAGCCGT
This sequence comes from Agromyces marinus, assembly GCF_021442325.1. Taxonomy (NCBI): domain Bacteria; kingdom Bacillati; phylum Actinomycetota; class Actinomycetes; order Micrococcales; family Microbacteriaceae; genus Agromyces; species Agromyces marinus. Next base: position 468,430 of record NZ_CP087879.1, read on the forward strand.
GCGCGAGCGCGAAGTCGCGCGTCGGCGACGCGGCATCCGTCATCTTCACCGCGATCGCACGCGCGACCGCGGTGACCTTGATCGAGTGGGTGAGCCGGTTGTGGATCAGCGGGCCCGCACCGGGCTGCCCGATGACCTGCGTCACCGCCGAGAGGCGCGAGAAGTACGGCGAGAACCTGACGCGCTCGAGATCGAGGCGGAACTGGGAGTGCTCGCCGACGACGTCCGCGCTGCTGCGAGGCTCGTCGACGTGACGGTTCGCGCGGTCCATGCCGGATGTTCCCGGGTCAGGCGAACAGTCGCTGCAGCCGCTGCACGCCCTCGAGGAGCGGTTCGTCGCCGAGCGCGTAGCTGAAGCGGAGGAACCCACTCGGGCCGAACGCCTCGCCGGGCACCGCGGCGACCTCGGCGTGCTCGAGCATGAGGTCGGCGAGTTCGAGCGAGGTGGTCGGCGTGGTGCCGGCCCACTCGCGGCCGAGCAGGCCCGAGACATCGGGGTAGACGTAGAACGCCCCCTGCGGGACGGGCACGTTCATGCCGTCGATCTTCGACAGTTCGGCGACGATCGTGCGGCGGCGGCGGTCGAACGCGCGGCGCATCCGCTCGACCGGCTCCTGCGGCCCCGTGAGCGCCGCGAGCGCTGCGCGCTGCGAGATGTTCGACACGTTCGAGGTCAGGTGGGACTGCAGGTTCGCGGCGCCCTTCATGACGTCGGCCGGCCCGACCATCCAGCCCAGGCGCCACCCGGTCATCGCGTAGCTCTTCGCGACGCCGTTGACGAGGATCGCTCGGTCGGCGAGCGCCGGTACGGCCTCGACGATCGACACCGCGCGGGGCGGGACGCCCTCCGGGTCCTCCGCGTAGGTGAGGTTCTGGTAGATCTCGTCCGCGACGATCCAGATGCCGTGCTCGAGCGCCCACTCGCCGATCGCCGCGACCTGCTCGGGCGCGTAGACCGCACCCGTCGGGTTGGACGGCGAGACGAACAGGAGCACCTTGGTGCGCTCGGTCCGCGCGGCCTCGAGCTGCTCGACCGTCACGAGGTAGCCCTGGTCGGAACCCGCGAACACGTCGACCTGCACGCCGCCGGCGAGCTTGATCGCCTCGGGGTAGGTGGTCCAGTACGGCGTCGGGACGAGCACCTCGTCGCCCTCGTCGAGGAGGACCTGGAACGCCTGGTACACGGCCTGCTTGCCGCCGTTGGTGACGACGACCTGCGAGGCGTCCGCGTCGAGGCCGGAGTCGCGTCGGGTCTTCTCGGCGATCGCCTCGCGCAGCACGGGGAGGCCGGCCGCGGGCGTGTACCGGTGGTTGCGCGGGTCGCGCACCGCCTCGAGCGCCGCCTCGACGATGTGCTCGGGCGTCGGGAAGTCGGGCTCGCCCGCGGCATACGAGATCACGGGCCGGCCCTCGGCCTGGAGCGACTTGGCCTTCGCATCCACCTTCAGGGTGGCGGACTCGGCGATGGCTGAGATGCGGGCGGAGAGGCGGCGCTGATCGGTCACGCGTTCCAGCCTACGGCGGACCGGGCCCGAGCGTCAGTGGCGGGCCCGAGCGTCAGCGGCCGACCCGGGCGTCAGCGGCCGACCCCGGGCGGAGGGACGCCGCGGCAGTCGTTCCCCCGAGCCGCGGCGTCCGGCGCCTGCCCCCACAGGCGCGCCCTGCAAGTCCTCACGTTGCGCATCGTCTCCGATGCCCACCACTCACGCTACGCCCGTGCGCTCGCGTCCGGGGGGCCATTCGTCCCTGATCGAGGGGTTGATCGGCGCTTTCGCCCGGCATCGGGCTCGAGTGGGTGCCGAATGCACCGCTCGTCGCCCCTGAGCGGTGCATTCGGCACCCACTCGCGAGCGCGCGGGGCGCGTGTGCGGGGCGCGCGCGGAGCACGTGCGGGGCATGCGGGGCGTGTGCGGCGGGCGGCGCCATCCGCTTTGCCCGGCGCGGTTTGGCGGTGGGCGATCCGTCGCCTAAACTTGCTGAGGTTGCGACATCCGACCAAGATCTCCCCTGCCCGCCCGGGCCGGGGAGGCGAGGATCGGGCGCCGCGACACCCTCGGAGGTGAACGCCTCCGGAGGGCGGTGGCTCAATTGGTAGAGCAGCGGTCTCCAAAACCGCAGGTTGCAGGTTCGAGTCCTGTCCGCCCTGCGAGCCGGCCGGTGATGGTCGGCCCATGAAAGGTGTACGAGGTGGCCCGGAAAGTACTCGACGAACCCAGCGAGGACGTCGTCGCCAACGCCAGGCGCGAGAGTGCAGCGCGGCGCAATCCCTTCGCCAGGATCGCCTTGTTCATCCGCCAGGTCATCGGCGAACTCAAGAAGGTCGTCACGCCCACCCGCAGGGAGTTGCTGAACTTCACCGGTGTGGTGCTGGTCTTCGTGATCATCGTGATGGCGATCGTCTGGGGCCTCGACCAGCTGTTCGGATGGCTGGTCCTGTACGTCTTCGGAACGCCGGGGGTCTGATCGGGCCGTCGGCCCGGCACCTGCCTCGGGGGTTCCCGGGGTACGGCTGAACAGAAGGATTGAGGAAGTGTCGAAGAACGAGCGCCAGGACGTCGACTGGGCGACCGCTGCGGAGCAGTCCTCCGAAGAGGATGAAGCGCAGGAGGGCAACTCGCTCGAGCGCGACGAGCACTCCGCCGATCCGGCCGAGCAGCGTGCGGTGCACGTCGTCGACGATGAGGGCAACGACGTCGACCTCGACGCCGTGCTCGACGCGATGGCCGAGGCCGCCGACCCCGAGGCGGACTCCGTCGTCGACGACGCCCTCGAGATCGACTCGGCCGACGAGGCCGAGGCCGCGCTCGAAGCCGTCACCGAGGAGGACGAGGACCACGACCCGTACGAGGCGTTCCGCAACGAGCTGCGCTTCCTCCCGGGCAAGTGGTACGTCATCCACTCCTACGCCGGGTTCGAGCGTCGCGTGAAGGCCAACATCGAGCAGCGTCGCGAGACCATGGCCATGGCCGAGTTCATCCACCAGGTCGAGGTCCCGATGGAGGACGTCGTCGAGATCAAGAACGGCCAGCGCAAGATGGTCACGCGGGTCCGCGTGCCCGGCTACGTGCTCGTGCGCATGGACCTCAACGAGGAGAGCTGGTCGGTCATCCGCCACACGCCCGGCGTCACGGGCTTCGTGGGCAACGCCCACAACCCGACGCCGCTCCGGTTCGAAGAGGCCTTCAACATGCTGAAGCCCCTCGTCGACCTGAAGGACGTCGCGCCCGCCAAGGGCGCCAAGGCGGCCTCGGGCGGCGGCGCGGCGCGCCAGATCCCCGCCGAGGTCGACTTCGAGGTCGGCGAGACGATCACCATCAAGGACGGCTCGTTCGCGGGCCTGCCCGGCACGATCAACGAGATCAAGCCCGAGAGCGGCAAGCTCACGGTGCTCGTCTCGCTCTTCGAGCGCGAGACCCCGGTCGAGCTCAGCTTCGACCAGGTCACCAAGCTGTAAGCGGGGCCCAGGGCCTCACAGCCCCAGCGCAGCAACCCTCCGGTATCATCGGAGGGTTGTGCTGCGTCCCGAACCAGTACACGGACCACCGCGACCCGGAACCGCCGGGATCGCGGGAGAGTGCCCCGGCTCCGGCCGGGCGTTCGAAACAGGAAGAGAGAAATCATGGCACCGAAGAAGAAGGTCACTGGTCTGATCAAGCTTCAGATCAACGCCGGCGCCGCCAACCCCGCACCGCCGATCGGTCCGGCGCTGGGTCAGCACGGCGTGAACATCATGGAGTTCTGCAAGGCCTACAACGCGGCCACCGAGTCGCAGCGCGGCAACGTGATCCCCGTCGAGATCACGGTCTACGAGGACCGCAGCTTCACCTTCATCCTCAAGACCCCGCCCGCCGCCGAGCTCATCAAGAAGGCTGCCGGCGTGCCCAAGGGCTCGGGCGTCCCGCACACCACCAAGGTCGGCAAGATCAGCCAGGACCAGGTCCGTGCGATCGCCGAGCAGAAGATGGCGGACCTGAACGCGAACGACCTCGACGCCGCGTCGAAGATCATCGCGGGCACCGCCCGCTCGATGGGCATCACGGTCGAATAGGGCCATCCCGCTGATCGGGGCGGCCCGACGAGGCCGTCCGGCGATCGGCGAAACGGATGCCGGCGGCATCCGTTCACCAGAACTCTCACTCGTGGCAGCGCCCGCCAGGCGCGATGACCACACTCTCGCAAGGAGAACCAACATGGCACAGAAGTCCAAGGCCTACCGGGCCGCGGTCGAGAAGATCGAGGCCGGCAAGTACTACACCCCGTCCGACGCCGTCGCGCTCGCGAAGGAGACCGGCTCGGCGAAGTTCGACTCGACCGTCGAGGTCGCGCTGAAGCTCGGCGTCGACCCCCGCAAGGCCGACCAGATGGTGCGCGGCACCGTCATCCTCCCGCACGGCACGGGCAAGACCGCCCGAGTCATCGTCTTCGCGACGGGTCCGGCCGCCGAGGCCGCGATCGCCGCGGGCGCCGACGAGGTCGGCGGCGCCGAGCTCATCGAGAAGGTCGCCGGCGGGTACACCGCGTTCGACGCGGCCGTCGCCACGCCCGAGCTCATGGGCCAGGTCGGTCGCCTGGGCAAGGTGCTCGGCCCGCGCGGCCTCATGCCGAACCCCAAGACCGGCACCGTGACCCCGAACCCGGCCAAGGCCGTCGAGGAGATCAAGGGCGGCAAGATCGAGTTCCGCGTCGACAAGCACGCGAACGTGCACTTCGTCGTCGGCAAGGCCTCGTTCTCGCAGGAGCAGCTCAACGACAACATCTCGGCCGCCCTCGAAGAGGTCGTGCGTCTCAAGCCGTCGAGCTCGAAGGGCCGCTACATCCAGAAGGGCGCCGTGTCGACCACGTTCGGCCCCGGCATCCCGCTGGACGTCAACGCCATCTGAGTCTCGCGACTCGTCACGAAGGGCTCGCCGGTTCGCCGGCGGGCCCTTCGTCGTTCGCGCTTGCGGCGGCGACGGGCCCGGCGTTACGTTGTGCCTCGACGGTGCGCGGATATCCGGGCCGGTCCGTCGAGGATGCGACCGTGGAGGAGCGGGATGACTGCGCCCAGCGCGCTCGAGGCGGGCAGGATCGCCGCCCGCGAACGGCGCTGGGCCGACGCGGTGGAGCAGCTCGCGAGGGCCGATGCGGCCGGCGGGCTCGCGGCATCCGACCTCGAGCTCCTCGCGACCGCGGCCATCCTGCGCGGCGATCGAGCCTCCGCCGTCGACGCGGGCGAACGCGCCTACGCCGCGTACCTGGTGGACTCGGACGACCGGTCCGCCGCGCGATGGGCGGCCTGGCTGGCGCTCGAGCTCGTCGAGGTCGGCGAGTTCTCCGCGTCGCTGTCCTGGTCGTCCCGCGCGATGCGCGTCGCCGAGACGGTCGGCGATCCGCTGGTGTCCGCGACCGTTCGGATCGGGCCCTCGGTGGCCCGACTCGCCAGCGGCGACGCGGCCGAAGCCCGGCGGACGGGAGAGGAGATCCTCCGCGTCGCCGAGCGCCACGGCGACCGCGAGCTCATCGCGAGCGCGTCGCTCATGCTCGGCAAGGCGCTCATCGCGCTCGGCGCCGTCGAAGACGCCCTCCGGGTCTACGACCGCGCCATGGCCGTCGTCGTGGGCGAGGACACCGGGCCGTTCCAGACGGGCGACATCACCTGCGCGGCGATCGCCGATGCGCTCATGGCGAGCGACCTGCGTCGCGCGAGCGCATGGATGGACTTCCTCGACCGCTGGTGCCGGGCGCAGCCGTCCTTGATCAGCTTCGGCGGCCAGCGGCACGCACTGCGCGCGCAGGTGCAGCTCGTGCGGGGTGACTGGGCCGAGGCGGCCGCGTCGGTCGAGGCGGCGATGGCCGGGCTCCGCGCGGGCGACTTCCGCGCGGCCCACGGCGCGCCGTACTCTGCGGGCGAGCTCCAGCGGCTGAGGGGCGCGTTCCACGCCGCGGCCGAGTCGTATCGGCGAGCCGCCGAGTCCGGCTGGGACCCGCAGCCGGGTCGGGCGCTGCTCCTGCTCGCGGGCGGCCGGACCGACCAGGCGCAGGCCGAGATCCGGCGAGCCCTCGCCGGCGGCGACCCGTTCACGAGACGGTACGTGCTCCCGGCCGCGGTCGAGATCGAGGTCGCGGCGGGCGACCTCGACGCCGCGCGCCGCGCGCTCGAGGAGCTGAGGGCGTCGGGGGATGCCATGCGGACGCCGTTGTTCGACGCCGTCGTCGCGTTCGCCGACGCCAGGGTGCGATCCGCGACCGGGGACGGCGCCGCCGCGCTCGCGCGCTCACGTGAGGCGGCCGACGGGTTCGCGGAGGCCGGTGCACCGTACGACGCCGCGCGTGCGCGCGTGCTGGCCGCGAGCGTGCTGGCCGAGGCCGGAGACCGCGACGCGGCGGAGACCGAGTTCCGCGCGGCACGGGAGGTGCTGCTGGCACTCGGCGCCGAGCCGGCGCTCGCGGAGGCGACGCGGCTGCTGGGGGAGCGCCGGCGCGGGGCGCTCACCGAACGCGAGGTCGAGGTGCTGCGGCTGGTGTCGACCGGGCTGACGAATCGCGGCATCGCCGAGCGGCTCACGCTCAGCGAGAAGACGGTCGCGCGCCACCTCAGCAACATCTTCGGCAAGCTCGGGGTCGCGTCGCGGGCGGCCGCGACGGCGTACGCCTACGAGCACGGGCTCGTCTGAGCGGGAGCCTGCCTGGGCGTGATGGGCAGAACGACCCATCGGCGCGGTTCGCGAAGTTGCGTGCTTCTCCCGACGCGCCCGGTCCGGTGCCGCGCGTAGCGTCGCGGTCATGGATGTTCCGGTGCTGGCGGGGATGGTCGCGGCCGTCGTGTTCGCGACCGCCAACCTGCCGATGGTGTGGAAGGCGCTGCGCACGCACGACGTGGGCTCGTACAGCCTCGGGAGCATCGCCATGATCAACGGGGCGAACGCCGTGTACTCCGTGTACGTGTTCAGCCTCCCGGTCGGACCGATCTGGCTGCTGCACTCGTTCTACGTCCTCGCATCGGCCGTCATGCTCGTGCTGTGCGTGCGCGCGTTCCGGGGGCGGGGTCGCTCATCGGCGCCGGCTGCCCCGCGCGGTGACGCGAGGTCGCGGCATCCGCTCGTCGACGTCAGCTGAGCACGCGGAAGCCCCGCTCGCCCGTCGGCGCGAGGTCGGCCGTGCTGAGCGAGGTCACCTCGGCACCGGGCGGCCCCTCGTCGAGCCACGAGAGCATCGCGTCGACGGATGCCGCCTCGCCCTCGATCTCGGCCTCGACGGCGCCGTCGTTGCGATTGCGGATCCACCCCGAGACGCCGAGCCGTTGCGCCTCGACGCGCGCGCCGAACCGGAAGCTGACCGCCTGCACGCGGCCGTGGACGATGACGCGCTGCCGGATCATGCGACCCCCTCGCGACGAGGGTAGACCGTGCGCCCCGCGTCGGCACGGATGCCGCGCCCGCGCCCCGAGCGTACGATGACCGCATGGGTGAGGTCGCGGAATACGTCGCCGGGCTCGACGAGCCCGCGCGGTCGGTCATCGAGGGCGTGTACGCCGTCGCGCGCGAGGTCGTGCCCGATGCTGAGGAGGGCCGGAGCTACGGCATGCCTGCGTTGCGTCACGGCGGGAAGCCGCTGCTCGCGGTGATGGAGGCGAAGACGCACATCGGGCTCTATCCCTTCAGTCCCGCCGTGATCGACGGCGCCGAGGAGGTGCTCGACGGGTTCGAGCGAACGAAGGGCTCGATCCGGTTCACCGCGGAGCATCCGCTGCCCGAAGCCGCGGTGCGTCGTCTCGTGGGCCTGCGGCGGGCGGAGATCGACGGGGTGTGAGGTCGGGCGCGACCGATGCGCCGGCACCCATGCCGTTGCCGGGCTCGGACACCGGGGCTAGCCTGAGATCGGCCCCGGCCGCATCGATCGAGCTCGACCGGGTGGCGGCCGCGCCGTCTTCTCCGGGGAGGCGTCATGGACGCGTCGACCGCCCTCGATCGAGGGCGCATCGCCTATTCCGAGCACCGATGGGCCGACGCGATCGCGGACCTGGAGGCGGCCGATCGTGCGACGGCGGCCGCCGCGGCCGACCTCGAGCTGCTCGCGACCGCGGCTGTGCTGCTCGGCCGGTTCGACGACGGCGTCGCGTGGCGGACCCGCGCGCATGAGGCGTACCTCGCCGACGGCGACCTGGACGGCGCGATCCGCTCCGCGTCGTGGCTGGCCATGCAGTTCGTGTACGTCGGCGACCTGGCCCAGGCCGGCGGCTGGTTCGCACGGGCCGAGCGCCTCGTCCACGACCGGCCGGACGGCCGCGCCGACCGCGGCTTCCTCCTGATCCCGGCGGGGCTCGCGGCGCTTGCGGACGGGGACGGTGAGCGAGCGGCCGCGGTGTTCGAGCGCGCGATCGGGCTCGCACGCGCCGCGCGGGACGCCGACCTGATCGCGCTCGGCGGGCTCGGACTCGGGCAGACGGACATCATGCTGGGCAGGTCGGCGGACGGCCTGGCCCGGCTCGACGAGGTCATGGTGGCCGTCACGGCGGGCGAGGTCTCGCCGGTTCCGTCCGGCATCGTGTACTGCGAGGTGCTGCAGTGCTGCCGGCAGGCGTTCGACGTGCGCCGGGCACGTGAGTGGACTCGCGCCCTCGACCGGTGGTGCGCCGAGCGACCCGACATGGTCGCCTTCAGTGGCCAGTGCCACGCGCACCGTTCGGAGCTCTTCCTCCTCCACGGCGCCTGGGCCGACGCGCTCGATGCCGCGCGGTCGGCGGCCGAGCGGGCGGCCCGGGGAGACCCGAACGGGGTGTTCGCCGCGAGGTACCAGCTGGGCGAGGTGCATCGGCTGCGAGGCGAAGCGGATGCCGCTGCGTCGTCGTTCGAGGAGGCGGGGCGCACCGGCTTCGAGCCGCAGCCGGGACTGGCGCTGCTCCGGTCCTCTCAGGGCGACCACGATCGGGCCCGCGCGATGATCGTCGCCGCGGCCGAGCGCATGGACCCCGCGGAGCGCCGCCGACTGCTCGCGGCCACGGTGGAGATCCTGCTGGCCGCGGGAGACGTCGTCGCCGCTCGCGGCGCCGCCGACGAGCTGCGCGAGCTCGGGCGGGCGAGCCCCATGCCGATGCTCACGGCCCTCGTCGAACAGGCCGACAGCGCGGTGCTGGTCGCGGAGGGCGACCACCGGGCTGCGCTGACGGCGTCGCGACGCGCGTGGGCGGGCTGGCGCGACCTCGACGTTCCGTACGAGGCGGCGAGGTGCCGGGTCATCGCGGCGAGGGCGTGCCGCGGGCTCGGCGACGAGGAGTCGGCCGCGATGGAGCTCGACGCCGCACGTGCGGTGTTCGAGGAGCTCGGCGCCCGGCCCGCCCTCGCGGCGCTGGAGGCCGGACGGCCGCCCGCCGGATCGCCCTCGAACCCCGACGGGCTCACCGGGCGCGAGGTCGAGGTGCTCAGGCTCGTGGCGGCGGGCCGGACCAATCACGGGATCGCGGAGGAGCTCTACCTCAGCGGGAAGACGGTGGACCGGCACCTCAGCAACATCTTCGCCAAGCTGGGGCTCCGATCGCGGTCGGCCGCGACGGCCTACGCCTTCCGGCACGGCCTCGCCGACTGACGCGTTCCCGGGCGGAGTGCGAGAGGACGGCGGGGCGCACCGGGGCGGTCGCCCCGGTGCGCCCCGGTCGGCGCTCGTCGTGCGTCAGGCGACGGGTTCGTCGGCCGCGACCGCGGCGGCATCCGTTGCCTTCGCACCGGTCGCGTGCGCGCGCAGCCGCTCGGCGACCTCGAGCGCGTCGCCCGCGGGCGCCTCGGAGCGACGGTCGGGGCGGGCGACGAACAGGTACGCCAGGCCGCTGCCGAGCACCACGCCCAGGCCGATGAGGACGATCCAGTCGGTGACGGGGTCGCCCGACGTGCCGGGCGTCGCGAGGAGGATCATCGCGAACACGCCGTAGGCGAGCGCGACGATGTTGACCACGAGGCCCCAGCGGCCGAGCGAGAACGGCCCGGCGGGCTTCCAGCCGCGGATGCGCTGCCGGAGGGCCGCGAGGACGACCATCTGGAAGGCGACGTAGATGCCGAGCACGGCGAACGCGGTGACCGGGTAGAGCAGGTCGGCGTTCAGCCACACGAGGAACGCGATGACCGCGGGCACCGTGCAGGCGACGATGAGGGCGTTCGCGGGGACCCTGCTGCCGTCGGCGACCTTCGACAGCCAGCGGTGGCCCGGGAGCATCCCGTCGCGTGCGAACGAGAAGAGCAGCCTGCTGGCGGCGGCCTGCAGGCTCAGCACGCAGGAGAGGAAGGCGGTCAGTGCGACGACGAGGAACAGCTTCGCGCCGACCGGTCCGAGCGTGGACTCGAGGATGGCCGGGATCGGGTCGGGGTCCTCGCCCGCGACGATGGCCTGCAGGTCGGGTGCCGCGAGCACGTATCCGGCGAAGGAGAACAGGGCCGAGACGCCGCCGACGAGGATCGTCAACTGCATGGCGCGCGGGATCCGCCGGGCGGGGTTCTCGACCTCCTCGGCGACGTCGCCGCAGGCCTCGAACCCGTAGAAGAGGAAGAGGCCGGCGAGTGCGGCGCCGATGAACGCGGTCAGGTAGCCGCCCTCGCCCTGGACGCCCATGGTGTCGAAGAAGATCGAGAACTCCTGCTTGCGCTGGAACACGAGCAGGTAGAGGCCGAGGCCGATGACGCCGACGAGTTCGGCCGCGAGGCCGATGCGCGCGATGCGCGAGAGCCATCGCGTGCCGGAGAGGTTGATGAGCAGCGCGATGAGCAGCAGGCCGAGGGTGAGCCACAGGGTCGTGTCGGCGGTGGGCTCGAGGTCGAACAGGCTGGCCGCGAAGCTCGATCCGTACTCGGCGACCGCGGTGATCGTCACGAGAATCGCCCAGATGTAGACCCAGGCGGCCATCCAGGCGTAGCGGCGACCCCAGAGGCGTCGCGCCCACGGGTACACGCCGCCGTGGATCGGGTACTGCGAGACGACCTCGCCGAACACGAGCGAGACGAGCAGTTGCCCGGCCCCGACGATCACGATCCACCAGATCGACGGCGGACCGCCCACGGTCAGCGCGAGCGCGAACAGCGAGTACACGCCGACCAGTGGGGAGAGGTAGGTGAAGCCGAGGGCGAAGTTCGCCCAGAGGCTCATGGAGCGGTTGAAGGAGTCCTCGTAGCCGAGGACCCGGAGGTGCTCTCGGTCGCCGAGTTCGGCGGACTTCGCGGTTTCGGACATCGCTGCCTTTCGTGATCATCATCGATCGCGCCCGCCCACCCTCGGGCGCCGGTCGGGCCAGCCTGCCATACCTTCGGCTTTATATCTATAGAACCGAATGATTATTTCGAGCGGATGCCGCAGCGCAGGTGCACGCATGCGACGAGCCCCCGGCCGCGGGGACCGGGGGCTCGTGCGTGGCTCGCGGAGGCGAGCTGCGCGTAGCGGCGCTGCGCGCCGCTGCGACGGCTGCGTTCAGCCGATTCGGATCATCTTCTTGTTGACGAACTCGTCGGCGCCGAAGCGGCCGAGCTCGCGGCCCGAACCGGAACGCTTGATGCCGCCGAAGGGCAGCTCGGCGCCGTCGGCGAGCACGACGTTCACGAACACCATGCCGGCCTCGATGGCGTCGGCGACGCGCATGGCCTGCTCCTGGTCGGTCGTGTAGACGTACGACCCCAGGCCGTACGGGATGTCGTTGGCCAGGCGCACGGCCTCGGCCTCGTCGGCAGCGCGGAAGACCTGCGCGACCGGGCCGAAGAACTCCTCCTGCGCGACGGGGTTCTCGCTCGTGACATCCGTCAGCACCGTCGTCTGGAAGAACGCGCCGTCGCGGCCGCCGCCGTGCACGAGCTTCGCGCCGTGCTCGACCGCGCGCTTGACCTGCGACTCCAGGCCCTCGGCGGCGCGGAGCGAGGACAGCGGGCCGAGCGTGGTGTCGGCCGACGTCGGGTCGGTCGCCTCGACCTCGGCGAGCTTGGCCGTGAACTTCTCGAGGAACGACTCGTACAGCTCGTCGACGACGATGAAGCGCTTGGCCGCGTTGCACGACTGGCCGTTGTTGTCGAGGCGCGCGTCGACGGCGTTCTGCACGGTCGCGTCGAGGTCGTCGGTCGAGAGCAGGATGAACGGGTCGGAGCCGCCGAGCTCGAGCACGACCTTCTTCAGGTGCTTGCCCGCGAGCTCGGCGACGGCCGCACCGGCCCGCTCGGAACCGGTCAGCGAGACGCCCTGCACGCGCGGGTCGGCGATGACGTCGGCGATCTGGTCGTGCGACGCGTACACGTTGACGTACACGCCCTCGGGCGCGCCGGCGTCGCGGAAGATCTGCTCGATCGCCGCGGCCGACTCGGGGCACTGCTCGGCGTGCTTGAGGACGATCGTGTTGCCGATGATCACGTTCGGGCCCGCGAAGCGCGCGACCTGGTAGTACGGGAAGTTCCACGGCATGACGCCGAGCAGCACGCCGAGCGCGCTGCGGCGGATGATCGCCGAGCCGTCGCCGTCGAGCAGGTCGATCTGCTCGTCTGCCAGGAACTCGGCGGCGTGGTCGGCGTAGTACTCGTAGATCGCGCCGGCGAAGTCGGCCTCGCCGAGGGCCTGCTCGATGGGCTTGCCCATCTCGCGCACGATGATCTCGGCGAGCTCCTGGCGGCGCTCGACGTGGAGTTCGCCGACGCGGCGGACGAGGGCCGCGCGCTCCTCGAGGGTCGAGGTCTTCGACCAGGTCGCGTGGGCGTTCGCCGCGGCCGAGACCGCGTCCTGCAGTTCGGCGTCGGTGATCGTGGGGTACGTCGCGAGGACTTCCCCGGTCGCGGGGTTGGTCACGGCATAGCTCATGGGGTTCTCCTTCTCGGGTGCATCCGGCATCGGTCCTTGAGCCTGTCGAAGGGTCGTCTGCCGCGGTGCATACGCTCGTCGTTCAAAGATATATCAGCGGATGATTTATCTCGACCCGGATGCCGCGGGCCCGACGAGCACGCGGAACGGCGTGCCCTCGCAGGGCTCGTCGGCCGACCACGTCGCGGCGAGCTGGCCCACCTGCAGCGTCGGCTCGGTCGAGAGCACCACGCGGCCGTCGGCGTTCACGAGCGCGAGCGGTTCCGGCACGTCGAGGAAGCCCGACAGGAGCCTGCGCTCGAGCGTGCGCACCGCGACATCCGCCCCCACGACGCCGACCATGCGCGCGCCGTCGCCGTCCGCAGCCCTGCCGTGCACGGGCATCGTGAGCGTCAGGATGTAGTCGCACGTGCACAGGTGGTCGACGAACGGGCCCGTGACGTGGGCGTGACTGGTCGTCGCGGGGATCGCGTACCACTCGAGCGCTCGGAAGTCGCGAAGGTACTCGGTGTAGCCGCGCGTGGTCAGGTCGAGGCGCGTGGGCTCGGTGGTCGAACCGAGCACGGGGTTGTCCTCGAGCGGCCCGAGCCACCAGGCGAAGTGCACGTCCCGTCCGCGCACGACTTCGCCGTCGGCGATGAACCCGGCGCCGGCGAGCAACGGGTCGGGCTCGACGAGGCGGGGCAGCACGAGGTCGGCGACGGTCGCGTCGAGCTCGGCCGCCCTGAGCGACCCGCCGGCGATGACCTGCTCGATCGGGCCGCGCCACGCGCGGAGCCGATCGAAGACGCCGGCGAACAGGTCGGCGACCTCGCCCGCGACCTCACGCGCTGATCGGCTCATCGACCGTGCCTCCTCGTTCGACCCGTGCCTTCGCCGCCAGCAACTGCTCCGACAGGACCCGGACCAGAGCGGATGCCGCGTCGCGAGCCTTGCCCGGACGACGGCCGGTGACCGAGCGGATGATCGCCCGGTCGTGCCGGACGATCGTGCGGCGGGTCTCGTCGTCGTCGAGTCCGAGCAGCAGGAGCGGGCCGAACTCGGCCTGCAGGCGGATCTGCTCGCGGACGAGGCGTGCGGACTGGCTGAGCACCGCGACCTCGAGGAGGAACCCGCCCTGGTTCGTGCGGGCGGATGCCGCGGTCCCGAAGTCGGCCGCGGCGAGCCACGCCCCCAGGCGCTCGCCGTCGGTGTCGGCCGCGCGCTCGGCGGCCCGTTCCGCGGAGCCCGCGAGGATCGTACCGAAGTAGACGGCCATGTCGCTGAGCTCGACCTGGGCGAACCCGCGGAGCCGCGTCGTGAGCAGGGCGCGATGGCCGCCCTCGTCCGCCACGACGAAGCTGCCCCCGTCGCGGCCTCGCCTGGTCTCGACGAGTCCGGCCTCGCGGAGGATCCCGAGCCCCTCGCGCACCGTGATGAGCGCGACGCCGAAGCGGCGGGCGAGCTCGGGTTCGCTGGGAAGCCGTTCGCCCGCGTGGAGGACGCCGAGCACGATGCCGTCGGTGAGGCGGCTGGCGACCTGTTCGGCGCGCCCCTGGTCGGCGAGCTGGGCGAACACGGCTTCGCGTGCGCCCGGGCCGACCCTCGTCTCCATGGGTTCAGGCTACCCGCCGCCGACCGGGCCGAGTGGCGCCTCGCGGAAAAATCATTCAATATAGGAGGAATTCACGACGCGGCCGACGACGGCCGCCCGAGCGAGGGCGGATGCCATGCACGAGCGAACCACCGGACCGCTCGCGGGCGTGCGCGTCGCCGACTTCTCCCGCGTCCTCGCCGGACCCTACGCGACCATGACCCTCGCCGACTTCGGCGCCGACGTCATCAAGGTAGAGTCGCCCGCCGGCGACGACACCCGCCACTGGAACCCGCCCGTCGACCGCACCGGGCGCGCCACCTACTTCGGCGGCGTCAACCGCAACAAGCGATCCGTCGTGCTCGACCTCGCCGAGCCCGCCGGGCTCGCCGAAGCACGGCGCCTCGCGGCATCCGCCGACGTCGTCATCGAGAACTTCCGGCCCGGGGTCATGGCCCGATTCGGGCTCGACCACGACCGCGTCAGCGCCGAGAACCCCCGCGTCGTGTACTGCTCCATCACCGGATTCGGTGCCGGTGCCGGCGCGAGCCTCGCCGGGTACGACCTGCTCGTGCAGGCCGTCGGCGGACTCATGAGCATCACCGGCGACCCCGAGGGCGAACCCGCGAAGGTCGGCGTCGCCCTGGTCGACGTGCTCAGCGGCCAGAACGCCGTCGCCGGCATCCTCCTCGCCCTCCGCGAGCGCGACCGCACCGGGCGCGGAAGCCGCGTCGAGGTCAACCTCCTGCAGAGCCTGCTCGCCGCCCTGACCAACCAGGCCTCCTCGACGCTCGCCACCGGAACGCCCCCGCGCCGGCTCGGCAACGCCCACCCGAGCATCTCCCCGTACGCGGTGTTCCGCGCAGCCGACCGCGAACTCGTCATCGCCGTCGGCAACGACCGGCAGTTCCGCGCGCTCGCCGACGTGCTCGAGGCCCCCGACCTGAACGCCGACCCGCGATTCGCGACGAACTCGGATCGCGTCGCGCACCGGCACGAACTGCGCGTCGCGATCGAAGCGGCGCTCGCCGCGGCATCCGCTTCGCACTGGGTCGAACGACTCACCGCGGCCGGCGTGCCCGCCGGACCCGTGAACGACATCGCCGAGGCCATCGCGTTCGCCGAAGCCCTCGGACTGGACCCCGTCGCGCTCGCGGACGAGGCCGATCCGACCGCCCCGCCGCACCGCTCGATCGCCAGCCCCATCCGGCTCTCGAGCGGCGCCGCCGCCTACCGCAGCGCACCGCCCGCGCTCGGCGCCGACGACGGCGCCGACTGGCTTCCGCGCGACTGAGCGCGCCCCCCGGAACCCGACGAAAGGACCGCCATGACCATCGCACCCCGGATCGACACCGTGTTCGACCTCGACGCACTCCTCACCGAGGACGAGCTCGCGTGGCGCGACCGCGCGCGCCGGTTCGCGCAGGAGCGCATCGCGCCCGTCATCGAGCAGGACTTCGAGGACAAGCACTTCCGCCGCGAGTTCGTGCGCGAGGCCGGAGAACTCGGGTTCCTCGGCATGCACCTCACCGGGTACGGCTGCGCCGGCGCCGGCGCGGTCGCGTACGGTCTCGTGTGCCTCGAGCTCGAGGCCGCCGACTCCGGCTGGCGCACGTTCGTGTCGGTCCAGGGCTCGCTCGCGATGAGCGCGATCCACAAGTACGGCTCCGAGGGGCAGAAGCAGCGGTGGCTGCCGGGCATGGCGAAGGGCGAGCTCATCGGATGCTTCGCCCTCACCGAACCGCAGGGCGGCAGCGACCCCGCCGCGATGACCACCGTCGCGCGCCGAGACGGCGACGGATGGGTGCTCGACGGCGCTAAGCGCTGGATCGGGCTCGCCTCGCTCGCCGACGTCGCCGTCGTCTGGGCGAAGGTCGACGACGAGGGCGGCGACGACCACGGCGTCGTCCGCGGGTTCCTCGTGCCGACCGAGACCGACGGCTTCACCGCGACGCCCATCGACGGCAAGCTCTCGATG
Organism: Agromyces marinus; assembly: GCF_021442325.1. Classification (NCBI taxonomy): domain Bacteria; kingdom Bacillati; phylum Actinomycetota; class Actinomycetes; order Micrococcales; family Microbacteriaceae; genus Agromyces; species Agromyces marinus. The sequence goes on from NZ_CP087879.1 coordinate 484,770, forward strand.
CGCGCGTCGGTGCAGTGCGACGTGACCTTCGAGGGGGTGCGGCTGGCGACCGACGCGATGCTGCCTGGCGCGCGCGGCCTGTCGGGCCCCTTCGGATGCCTCAACGAAGCGCGCTACGGGATCGTCTGGGGTGCCATGGGCGCGGCGCGGTCGTGCCTCGAGTCGGCGCTCGAGCGGTCGATCACGCGCGAGGTCTTCGGTCGGCCGATCGGCGCGAACCAGCTCATCCAGGCCAAGCTCGCCGACATGCTCGTCGAGGTCGAGAAGGGGATCCTGCTGGCGCTGCACCTCGGGCGCCTGAAGGAGCGCGGTGCGCTCACGCCCGCGCAGATCTCCGTCGGAAAGCTCAACTCGGTGCGCGAGGCCCTGCGCATCGCGCACGAGGCGCGCGCGATCCTCGCGGGCGACGGCATCACCTCCGAGTTCCCGGTCATGCGCCACGCCGCGAACCTCGAGTCGGTGCGCACCTACGAGGGCACCGACGAGGTGCACCAGCTCGTCATCGGGCGCGCGCTCACGGGCCTCGCCGCGTTCTGACTCCCGGGCGCGCTGGGCGCGCGCCCGCCGAGTGGGTGCCAAGTGCACCGCTCGGCTGCCGTGACCGGTGCACATGGCACCCACTCGCGGCGCGCGGGGCGCGGACGCTCGGTCCGGGGTCGACGGCTCCGGGCGCGGGAGCGACGACGGGCTGTCGGGGCGACTAGCGTGAACACATGTCCGCGCGCGCCCTGGACTCCACCGCGGCCCAGACGAGCGCGCAGGCGGCGGCGTCGGCCGGGGCGCCCCCGGTGGCGATCGCGAACGATCCGGCCGACGCCCCCGTGACGCGGGCGACGCGCACCTCGCGGGCACGTCGCAGCCTCGGGGTCTTCCGCCTCGCGATCGTGGTGCTCGAGATCGTCGCGCTCGTCGGCAACTACCGGTACGTGCTCGAGTTCCCGCTGTTCGCCTCGGCGAACTTCTTCAGCTACTTCACGATCCAATCCGCGATGCTCGCCGTGATCGTGCTGCTCGTCGCCGCGGTGTTCGCCCTGACCCAGCACCGAGACCCGCCCTGGCTCGCGGGCCTGCGCACGATGGTGACGGTGTACCTGCTCGTCTCGGGCATCGTGTTCGCGATCATCGCCGTCCAGGCCTCGACGCGCGACTACCGGCTCGAGGTGCCGTGGTCGGACACGCTGCTCCACTTCGTCGTGCCCGCGCTCGCGCTCGCGGCGTGGACCGCCGACGCGGTGCTGGCGGTCAACCCGCCGGTGCCGTGGGCCACGGTCGGCTGGGTGCTCGTGTTCCCCGCGGGCTGGCTCGGGTACACCCTCGTGCGCGGTGCGGATGTCGGGTGGTACCCGTACTTCTTCCTCGACGCGAGCCAGGTCGGCGGGTACGGGGGGATCGCGGCGTACTGCGCCCTCGTGCTGCTCATCTTCCTCGCGATCACGGCCGTACTCGTCTCGGTGCACCGGCGGTTCGCCCTCGTGGGCGTGCGTCGCCGAATCCGAACTGGGGGACAGATCGAGCACGACTGAGGGACGGATCGTCCTGGGAATCAGCGTCATTCCGGGGGTTCGGTGATCGGGACGCGGTCGAATCGGGTGACATTCACCCCCGAATGGGGGGACGCGCTCCGTTTCCGCGCACCAGTAGCGTCGTCGGCGGACCCACCCCAATGCGCGCGCCGCCGCGGAACACCCGCCTGCCTCGAGGCGCTGATCGGCGCGCCACCAGATCCGGAGGACCCACTCGTGAACGACGCCCCCGCGCCCGCGCGCGCTTCGAAGCCGGTGACCCGGCGCACCCTGGTCAAGGCGGCGGCCTGGACGGCCCCCGCGATCGCGCTCGCCGCACCGGTGCCCGCCTACGCCGCATCGCCGTGCACGCCCGAGACGAGCATCGACGACCTCCGCCCGGGCAGCCGCCCCTCGAGCATCACGTTCTTCCCGTCAATGGTGACCGCGACGCTCGCCTTCACCTCGTCCGGTCAGGGAGGCGACCCGACGCCCGGAGACACGGGCCTCGTCGAGGCGACGAGCACGACCCCCTCGTGGAACTACATCGAGATGGAGATGCTCGCGACCTTGAACGCGGGCGATTACGTCCAGCTCACCATCACCATGAGCGAGCCGGTCACCGGGCTCTCGTTCGTGCTCCACGACATCGACAGCGAGCGGGACGGCTACGTCGACACCGTCGAGGTGATCTCGCCGATGGCGGGCAACTACACGTTCGCGCTCGGCTCGAACATCCAGGGCGACGGCACCGCCGGCAATCGCTTCCGCCCGATCAACTGGGGCGACACGCCCATCTCGAGCGGCCAGGGCGACCTGCGCATCACCGTCCCGGGAGTGACCACGACCGTGACGATCCGGTACCGTGCCGGGCTGAGCGGCCGTTCGAGCAACCAGCACATCGGGCTCGGCGACCTGCGGTACGAGGCGTGCGTGCTCCCGAGCCCGCAGCAGTCCCGTCAGGCGCGGTCGTTCGCGCCGGTCGACCGGCCGCTCGCGCCGCTGTCGTCGGGTACCCCGCAGTTCGTCCCGGAGGATGCGAGCCAGGACAGCTGACAGGCCGCGTCGCCGTCCGGTCCGAGGGTCCCCGGGCGGCGGCGCGCCGCGCGTCGGATCAGTCCTCCGACGGCGGCGTCGCGCTCGCGCCGGTCGCGAACGGCGCGAGCGCTTCGAGCAGCTCGGCGAGTGCATCCGCATCGTCGAGCTCCGCGATGCGGCGCGCGTGCTGGGCGGCGATGACGCCGACCAGCACGGCACGTTCGGGACCCTCGCCGAGGTCGAGCCACGCGGCGACGGTCGGCGTCGCCCCGACCAGTGTGAACACGTCGGGTTCAGCGCCGGACGTGCCGTCGGCGGCATGCGCTCCGCCGGCCGTGCGCCAGAACGGCTCGTCGAACGCGAGCCAGGCGAGGTCGAGCGCGCCCATGCCGAGCACGCCGATCGCCCGCTGATGGCGCAGCGGCAACGGCGGGTCGAAGGTGATCGTGTCGGTCTTGAGCACGCCGATCGATGCGGTGACGACGACTCGATGCATGCGCAGCGACTCGCCCGTGTCCAGGCGCATCCCGACGCCCTCGTCATCGATCGAGATCCCGGTGACGACACTCGACCCGGCGATCCGCACTCCGTCGGCGAGCAGGTCGACGAGCGTCGTCCAGCCGCCGGTCACCCGTTCGTCCGGGGGCCACGCGCGGCCCGGTTCGAAGCGCTGCGCCGACACCCGTCCGGGCACAGCGCCCGCGGCGGGCTCCACGCCGGTCGCGATCGCGTGCACGAGCCAGTCGCGCGGGCTGAGCCCGTCGGCACCGGGCTCGCCGGGCGCCGGGATCGCGCCGGATCCGATGAGGGCGTCGGTGAGCGAGAGGTCCGTCCCGCGCTCGCGTGCCCAGGCGACCGCCCCGTCGATCGCGTCCGTCCCCTCGCTCGAGGGTGCGACCACCCGCCCGGTGGTGTCTCGCACCTGGCTCACGGGTTCGTAGGGCGTCGTCTCGACCGCGGCATCCGTCATCGCCGAGGCCAGTGCCGCGTCCGCCGACGCGAACGGGCTGCCGAGCTCGATCGGGCCGCCGAACGCGGCGTCGTCGACCGTGCGCAGCCGTCCGCCGACCGTGTCGCCGGCCTCGACCACGACGACCTCGAACCCGTCGTCCACGAGCGAGCGGGCGGCGGCGAGGCCGGCGATGCCGGCGCCGATGATCGCGATGCGGTCGCCCGGCTCGGAGGCCGCGGCGATCTCTCGCGCCGCGCGCAGGCCCTCGGCGTATGCGCCGTGCACGGTGCCCGGAGCGTCGGGCGAGGTCGCCTCGCCCGTGATCACGAGCCGCCCCGCCACGGGTTCGCCGAGCGCCGCGCGCAGGTCGGAGGTCGCGCCGACCCCGTTCCGGCGCTCGCGCTGGTCGAGCGACCCGTTCGTGCGCGGCGCGTTCAGCTTCGACGGGGTCGGATCGCCGTCGGTGCACGCGGTGAGCGCCAGCGCCAGCCCGCCGAGGCCGCCGGCGAGGAACGCGCGCCGCGGCATCCGCTCACCGGGCCACCGCACCTCCATGGCCTCAGGCTATCGGGCGGGTCGGGCTCGCGGGCCGCCACGCACGCGGCCACCGGAAACGCATGAGAATCCGGGTGAAGTGCCCGTCGGGGCGGGCATCACCCGGATTCTCATGCGTCTTGCGTGGTGCGCTCGCGCGCTGCGCGTCAGGCGAGCTCCGCGTCCGCGACGTCGAGCGCCGCGTCGATGATGTCGAGCCCGCGGACCAGGTCGGCTTCGCCGATCACGAGCGGCGGGGCCACGTGCATGCGGTTGAAGTGCACGAACGGCCACAGGCCCGCCTGCTTGCACGCCGCGGCGACGCGGCCCATGGGCGCAGCGTCCGCGCCGGACGCGTTGAACGGCACGAGCGGCTCGCGGGTCTCGCGGTCGCGGACCAGCTCGATCGCCCAGAACAGGCCGAGGCCGCGTACCTCGCCGACCGACGGGTGCTTCTCCGCGAACTCCGCGAGCCGCGGGCCGACGACCCGGGAGCCGAGGTCGCGCACGCGCTCGAGGATGCCGTCGCGCTCGAACACCTCGAAGGTGGCGACGCCCGGTGCGCACGCGAGCGGGTGGCCCGAGTAGGTGAGCCCGCCCATGAACGCGACCGTGTCGAAGTGCGACGCGATGCGCTCGGAGATCACGACGCCGCCGAGCGGGGCGTAGCCCGAGTTCACGCCCTTCGCGAAGGTGATGAGGTCGGGCGTCACGCCGAAGTGGTTCACCGCGAACCACTCGCCGACGCGGCCGAAGCCGACCATGACCTCGTCGGCGATGTAGACGATGCCGTACTTGTCGGCGAGGGCTCGCACGCCCTCGAGGTAGCCGGGCGGCGGCACGAGCACGCCGTTGGTGCCGACGACGGTCTCGAGGATGATCGCCGCGATCGTCGACGCGCCCTCGAGCGTGATGACCTGCTCGAGGTGGGCGAGCGCGCGCTCGGCCTCCTGCTCGGGCGTCTCGGCGTTGAACGCCGAACGGTACGCGTACGGGCCGAAGAAGTGCGCGACCGAGCCGTCGCTCGGCTCGTTCGCCCAGCGGCGCGGGTCGCCGGTGAGCGAGATCGCCGTCGCGGTGCCGCCGTGGTAGCTGCGGTACATCGACAGCACCTTGCGGCGGCCGGTCACGGCGCGCGCCATGCGCACCGCGTACTCGTTGGCGTCGGCGCCGCCGTTGGTGAAGAACACCTTGTCGAGGTCGCCGGGCGCGACCTCGGCGATGCGGCGGGCGAGTTCGCCGCGCACGTCGGAGGCCATCGACGGCTGGATCGTCGCGAGGCGCCCGGCCTGCTGCTGGATGGCCGCGACGAGGTCGGGGTGCTGGTGCCCGAGGTTCAGGTTCACCAGCTGCGAGCTGAAGTCGAGGTAGGCGTTGCCCTGGTAGTCCCAGAACGTGGCGCCCTCGCCGGCGGCGACGGGCAGCGGGTCGATGAGCGCCTGCGCGCTCCACGAGTGGAACACGTGCGTGCGGTCGTCGGCGCGCACCTGCGCCTCGGCTGCGGCGTCGGGCAGCGGATGCCGCGTGCCGCGCGGGCCGACGTACGACGCCGCGGTCGCGGCATCCGTCGACGGGGCCTGCGTCGACTGGGCTTCCGTCTGGACTTCGGGAACGAGGGTGTCGGTCATGAGGGGTCCTTCGTCGGTCTCGGCGGGCCGGGTCAGTGGTTCTGCGGGAAGCCGAGGTTGATGCCGCCGTGCGTGGCCGGGTCGAGCCAGCGGCTCGTGATCGCCTTCTCGCGGGTGAAGAAGTCGAAGCCCTGCACGCCGTACGCCTTCGAGTCGCCGAACAGCGATGCCTTCCAGCCGCCGAACGAGTGGTACGCGACCGGCACGGGGATCGGCACGTTGATGCCGATCATGCCGACCTCGACCTCGTTCTGGAAGCGGCGCGCGGCGCCGCCGTCGTTGGTGAAGATCGCGGTGCCGTTGCCGAACCGACCGGAGTTGATGAGCTCGAGCCCCTCGTCGTACGAGGCGACGCGCACGACCGAGAGCACCGGGCCGAAGATCTCCTCGGTGTAGGCGCGGCTCGTGGTCGGCACGTTGTCGAGCAGGGTCGGGCCGAAGAAGAAGCCGTCCTCGTGGCCCTCGACCGAGCACCCGCGCCCGTCGACGACGACCGTGGCGCCGTCGGCCTCGGCGATGTCGACGTAGGAGGCGACCTTGTCGCGGTGCACGTCGGTGATGAGCGGGCCCATGTCGGGCTCGCTGCGCGTGCCGTCGCCGGCGTCGACGCCCGCGCCGTTGCCGATCTTCAGCTGGCCGATGCGCTCGGTGATCTTGGCGATGAGTTCGTCGGCGACGGGCTCGACCGCGAGCACGACCGAGATCGCCATGCAGCGCTCGCCCGCGGCGCCGTAGCCGGCGTTCACGGCCTGGTCGGCGACGAGGTCGAGGTCGGCGTCGGGCAGCACGAGCATGTGGTTCTTCGCGCCGCCGAGGGCCTGCACGCGCTTGCCGTGCTTCGAGGCGGTCTCGTAGATGTACTGCGCGATCGGGGTCGAGCCGACGAACGAGATCGACTGCACGACCGGGCTCGTGAGCAGGCCGTCGACGGCGAGCTTGTCGCCCTGCAGGACGGTGAACACGCCGTCGGGCAGGCCGGCCTCCTTCCAGAGCTCGGCGAGCCAGAGCGCGGCCGTCGGGTCCTTCTCGGAGGGCTTGAGGACGACGGCGTTGCCGGCGGCGATCGCGACGGGGAAGAACCACATGGGCACCATCGCGGGGAAGTTGAACGGGCTGATGATGCCGACGACGCCGAGGGGCTGCTTGAGCGAGTAGACGTCGATGCCGGTCGAGGCGTTCTCGGAGAACGCGCCCTTGATCAGGTGCGGGAAGCCGGTCGCGAGCTCGACGACCTCCTGGCCGCGCAGGATCTCGCCCATGGCGTCGGAGAGGACCTTGCCGTGCTCGGCGGTGATGATCGCGGCGAGCTCGCCCTTGCGCGCGTTCAGCAGCTCGCGGAACGCGAACAGCACCCCCTGGCGCTTCGCGATCGAGTAGCCGCTCCATTCGCGGTAGCCGCGCTCGGCCGAGGCGATGGCCTCGTCGATCTCGGCCTGGTCGGCGAGGGCGACCTCGGCCCGCACGGCGCCGGTCGCCGGGTTGTAGACCGGCGCGGTCCGTCCGGAGGAGGAGGCGCGGTGCGCCCCGTCGATCCAGTGCCCGATCTGCGGCACGGTGGTCTCTGCGGGCGAGGCGGCGGTCTCGGTGAGGCTCATTGCAGTCCTTCGTCGGTTCGGGTGACGAGCGGATGCCGCGGCATCCGCCCCTCGGGTCGAAGCGCCGCCCTGAGTTCGGGTCGGACAGATCGACCGGGTTCGTCTAGGCTGGCGTTTTCCCAGTCTTACAGAGGTTGAGAGGCCGGAACGATGCCAGAGCGTCGCGAAGACGAAGCGGATCGAACGGATCGTCCGGGTGCGGACGGCGCCCTGCCGAGCGTGCGCGAGATCCTCGCGCTCGACGCGGTCTCCGAGGGCGTGCCCGAGGTGCTCGTGGGGGAGGCGGCGCTGGATGCGCGCGTGCGCTGGGTCCACGTGTCCGACAGCGCGGGGGTCGCGAGGCTCCTCGACGGCGGCGAACTGCTGCTGTCGACGGGGTCGGGGTGGCCGACCGAGCCCGACGAGCTCAGGCAGTTCATCGGCGGCCTGGTCGCTGCGGGCGTCTCGGGGCTCGTGCTCGAGCTCGGCACCCACTACCGGTACGTGCCCGCGGTCGTGCACCGCTCGGCCGCCGAGCACGGGCTCGCGCTCATCGCGCTGCACCGGGAGGTGAAGTTCGTCGGGCTCACGCAGGCCGTGCACCGGCGCATCATCTCCGAGCAGACGGCGGCGCTGCATGCGCGCGACGAGGTGCGCGAGCGGTTCACGGTGCTGACGTTGCGGGGTGCGCCGGCCGACTACATCGTGCAGCAGCTCGCGCAGACCCTCGACGCGTCGATCGTGCTCGAGAACCTGGCCCACGAGGTGGTCGCGGCCGAGTTGCCGCCCCAGGTCGAGGAGGAGGTGCTCGCGGGGTGGCAGCTGCGCTCGCGCGACGCGCACCGGCGGGCCGCGCGCGGCGCGGCCGGCGGGGTCGACGACTGGCTGATCGTGCCGGTCGAGGCACGCGGCATCCGCTGGGGGCACCTGGTCGCCCTGCCCGGGCCGGCGCACCCCGCGGGGCGGGTCGGCGTGCTCGAGCAGGGCGCGATCGCGCTCGCGCTGGGGCGGCTCGCCGACGGCGACGACGACGCCTGGGCGCGCGTCGCGAGGCAGCGCCTGGTCGATCACCTGCTCGGCGGGCGGTTCGCGGCGGCGGGCGGCGCGGTCGCGCGTCTCGAGGCGACGGGCCTGCCGGTCCACGGCGCCGACCTGTACGGGGTGGTCGTGACGGGGCGGGCTGCCGACGGCGATGCGGATGCCGCGGCGCGGACGCTCGGCGGGCGCGCGCTGGACGGCAGGCCCGCCAGGCACGGTTCGCCGGCATCGGCCCGGGTGGTCCTGCTGTCGCTCCCGGCGGGGACGGGCTTCGACGACGACGCTGCACGTGCGTTCGCGCTCTCGCTCGCCGGTGTCGGGGATGCCGGGCCGACGGCCCGGTCGGCGACGGATGCCGCGGGCGTGGCCGTGTCGATCGGGGCCGTCGCGCGCGATCTCGATGGGCTGCTCGTGTCGGTGCAGGAGGCGTCGGACCTGGCCCGGACGCCCGTGCCGCGCCAGGCTCGGGGGCCGGTGGTCCGCCGCTCGCACGATCGGCCGCTCGTGCGCCTCGTGACGGCGCTGCGCGACGACCACCGGCTGCAGGAGCTCGGCGAGTCGATGCTCGCGCCGCTGATCGAGCACGACCTGTCGCGCGGCGGCGACCTGCTGGACGTGCTCGGGGCGATGCTCGCGCACCCGGGCAACCGCACGGCGGCCGCGCAGGCGAGTCACCTCTCGCGTTCGGTGTTCTACCAGCGGCTCGCGCTCATCGGCGACCTGCTCGGCGCCGACCTGGATGACGGCGAGACGCTCGCGGCCCTGCACCTGGCGTTGCTCGTGCGGCGCAGCGGGGCGCGGTGACGCGTCGGCGAGTCATCCGCTACTTGCTATTGACAAGTTCACTTGCAAAGTGCAAGCTGGACGCGTCGACCGAACGGCCGGCGCATCCATACCAGGGGGAGACCATGACCACCAGCATCTTCGTCAACCTGCCGACCACCGACCTCGACCGCTCCAAGGCGTTCTACGAGGCCCTCGGCTACGCCATCAACCCGATGTTCACCGACGAGAACGCCGCCTGCGTCGTGCTCGACGAGAACGTCTACTTCATGGTGCTCACGCGCGACTACCTCGGCACGTTCACCGACAAGCAGATCATCGACCCGAAGTCGCAGGCGCAGGCGCTCATCGCGCTCACGTGCGACTCGCGCGAGGCCGTCGACGCGATCGTCGCCACCGGGCTCGCGGCGGGCGGGTCCGAGCCGCGCCCGGCCAACGACCTCGGCTTCATGTACACGCGCGACCTCGAAGACCCCGACGGCAACATCCTCGAGTTCCTGTTCATGGAGGCCGCGGCCGTCGAGCAGGGGCCGGAGGCATTCCTCGCCGAACAGGGCGGGTCGGCGCCGGCCGGCGCCTGACGGCCATCCCGTGGGAACGCGCGCCCCGCGCGGGTTCGGCGAGTACGGCGGCATCGCCCGCGCGCTCGAACGCGTCGGCGAACGGTGGGCACTGCTCATCGTGCGCGACCTGCTCGTCGGCCCGCGCCGGTACAGCGACCTGAAGGCGTCGCTGCCGCGCATCCCGACGAACATCCTCAGCGACCGGCTGCGGGAGCTCCAGGAGGCCGGCGTGCTGCGCCGGGTCCCGAGCGTCCGCGGCGGCTACGAACTGACCGCCCTCGGCCGCGGGCTCGAACCCGTCGTCCTCGCGCTCGAATCCTGGGGCTGGTCGGTGCTCGGCGACGCCGCAGACGAGGAGCGCACGGGCCACGAGGCGCTCGCGGTCGCGCTGCGGGCCGCATTCAGGGCGGATGCCGCGGCGAACCTGCCGGCGACCGAGTACGTGCTGCACGTCGGGCGCGCCTCGGTCGCGGCGCAGGTGGACGGCCGGCGGCTCGAGGTCGTCCCGGTCGGGCCGGACGCGGTGCCGACACCGCGCCCGTCCGGGGCGAGCGGCCCGTCCGGCGTTCCCGGTGTTCCCGGCGTTCCCGGCGGCACGGGCGGTCTCGCGTCGGTCGAGTTCGCGCTCGAACCCGCGGAGCTTCGCGACCTCGTCGCGGGGCGGGCGGATGCCGCGCGCATCCCCGTGCTCGCCGGTGACGCCGACGGGGTCGCGCGGTTCGCGGAGACGTTCCGCATCGACCCCGTCGAATCCGACGCACCACGCTCCGTCGCGTAGCGGTGCGAGGTCGGTGCGTCGGAAGCGGCGCGGCTCACCCTCCCGTTCGATGGTCCTGCTCGATGCGGACCGCCGCAGGGTCGGCCCCGTCGGCCGGGCCCGCCGTCGGAGCGGTCCGGGGCCAGGTCCATGCGGCGTGCAGGATGAAGACGAGGAGCAGTACCTCGATCCCGATCGAGAGGGCGTAGAAGGGCGCCCAGGCCCAGGCCTCCCCGGCCGCGTTGAACACCGAGTACGGGATGTAGAGCAGGGCGACGACGAGGTTCGCGACGCGGTTCACCCGGGCGGGCAGCGTCATGGACAGCATCACCATCAGGATCGGGATGGCCACGGAGGCGGTGAACACGGTCAACAGCGTCGGGCTGATCTGGAACTCGAAGACGATGCCGACCAGGATGTCATCGATCGCGCCGGGCTTGTACAGCTGGAAGTAGTCGACGTAGATGTACAGGAACATGAAGCTCGCCCACGTGGCAGCGAGCTTGGCCTTGACCGGCATCCGCTGGTCTTCCAGTGCGGGGGTGGGGTGGTGCGGTGTACTCATCAGGCACTCCGTCGTCGGTGAGGTCGGCGGGTCCGCGTGTGTCGAGCACCAGCAGGACTGCGGAGCCGCCACCTTACGGTTGTAAGGTTGGGGCCGATGCTAGCCTTACGACCGTAAGGAGTCAATGGCGGCATGAATGCGCGAGCAGTACTCAGCAGGGAACGAATCGTCCGAGCGGCGGCGACGGTCGCCGATCGCGGCGGCATCGGCGCGGTGAGCATGCGCTCCGTCGCGGCCGAACTCGGGGTCGAGGCGATGTCGCTCTACCACCACGTGGCGAACAAGAACGCCCTCCTCGACTCGCTCGCCGACTGGGCGTTCGAACAGATCGTCGCTCCCGAGGTCGACGCCCCCTGGCGGCCGGCGATGGTCGAACGGGCGCGATCCGCACGATCGGTGCTGGTGCGGCATCCGTGGGCCATCGGCATGATCGAGGCGCGCCCGCGACCCGGTACGCCGCTGCTCCGGCACTTCGACCGGGTCCTCGGATGCCTCGTGAACTCCGGCTTCTCAGCCGCACTCGCCACCCACGCGTTCTCGGCGCTCGACGCCTACACGTACGGGTTCGCCCTCACCGAGTCGACCCTGCCCTTCACTCCGGCAGACGGAGCGGAGCAGTCCTTCGCCGAGGAGGTCGCGCCGAGTCCGGACGAGTACCCGCACCTCGTGCGGACGCTCGGCGAACTCATGGGCAGCGGCACCTACTCGTTCGCCGACGAGTTCGACGTCGGACTCGACCTCATCCTCGACGGTTTCGAGCAGCGCCTCACGCAGGCGTCATGACCGCCTGACCCGGCCCGCTCGCAGCACGATTCGGCAACGCTTCCGCGGCAGTCCTTGAGCACCGGGCGACATCGGGCGATCCTCGGCACATGGCGACCTCGGGGCGACGGCGGCGCGCGGCCGGTTCCACGGTGATCGGCGGTCTCGGCATCGCGCTGACGACCGGCTGCGTGGGCGTCAACCTCACCGCGTGCCCGGCCATCGGGTACCTCCAGAGCCTCGAGATCGTGCTCGCCGGTCCCGGCGCCGACGAGGTCGAGCGGCTCGTCCTGTGCGGCGATCGCGGATGCTCGGTACCGGGCGTCGACGCCACCCCGGTGCCCCCGACCGGGCCGCTCTGGGTCGCGAACGAGCTTCCCGGCGACCGGTGGCGGGTCGACCTCGACCTCGACGCGCCCGAACGCATCAGCATCGAACTGCTGGATGCCGCCGGCAACACGCTCGATCGAGAGGACTTCGACCTCGAATGGGTGCGCGTCGGCGGGTCGGAGCGCTGCGGCGGACCGATGCACACGGACCCGATCGAGATCGAGGTGCCCGCGGCCCGGTGAGCGTCACTCCTCGGACGCGAGGATCCGCACCGTCCGGGTGCCGGCGGAACGGGTGGAGAGCACGATCGCGACGACGCCCAGGAACACCGCGGCGATGGTCCGCACCAGGCTGTCGAGGCCCACGAGCACGGTCGCGACCCGGAGATCGGGCGACCCGGCGTCGAATGCGAAGACGAGGTACTGGAGGACTGCCGGCACGATCACGGCCCCGAGCGCCCAGCATGGAGCCCAGTTCCACGGCGGGGGCAGGACGTGGGCGCGACCGATCCGGACGCACGCGATCGCGGCCAACGCCGCGGTCAGCACCGTGTCGGAGATGCTCACGAGCATCTGCTCGGCCGCAGACATCGACTCGAGCGGCAGCAGGTCGAGGAGGATCCCGTCCGCGAAGGTCCACACGGCGAGCAGCGAGAGCGCGGCCGTGCCGAGCGGGCGGCGCGCGGTGACGCTTCCGGCGCCGCGGAAGCCGAACGCGAAGACGAGCAGGGCGATCGAGAACAGCGCCGGCCCCGCGAACCCGGATCCGGGAACGCCCCACAGTGCGGGAGCCGCGACCGACCCGACGACGGTCGATGCGAGCAGCAACCCGCCGCCGAGGACCCAGGCGCGGCGCGCGTTCGTGGTGGTCGTCGCGTCGTCACGGGATCGGAAGTCGCTCACGACGGGAGTGTACCGGCCGCCTCACCGCGGCCCGGTCGCGCGCGTCAGCTCGTCGCGAACGCCGCGCAGACCTCGTGGTGCGGGAGCGCGACGTTCGCGTGGCCGTCGCGGCCGACCATGTCGCGCGCGGCGACGAGCACGTTCGCGACGGCCTCCTCGGTCGCCTGGACGACGGCCTCGAAGAACGGGTCGATGCGGCCCCACGGCACGAACTCGGCCGATTCGTACGGCTGGTCGCCGACCGGCGTGACCGGCATGCTCGACGTGAACGCGCCCGCGTTCGCGGTCGAGCAAGCCAGGAAGATGTCGCCCGAGAAGTGGCTGCCGCTCGTGCCGGTGCGCGCCAGGCCCAGGGGCACGCGGCGGGCGAGGGCCTCGCACTGGCCCGGGAGCAGCGGGGCGTCGGTGATCACGATGCCGATGACGCTGCCCGACCCGCCCCGCACGCGCGCTCGTTCGCCGTCACGCACGAACCACGCGGCATCCTCGTAGGGGTTCGGCGCCGCCGACTCGCGACCGAGCGGCCGGCCGGCGAGGCGCAGTTCGTTCCGGCTGCCGAAGTTCGCCTGGAGGAACACGCCGACGGTGTGCTCGCGCTCGCCGTAGACGACGACGCGCGATGCGGTGCCCGACCCGCCCTTGAAGCCGTAGCAGTTCATGCCGGTCCCGCCGCCGACGTTGCCCTCGGTCACCGGGCCGGTCGCGGCCGACTCGATCGCGGCGATCGCGTGCTCGGGGCGCACGTGGCGGGCGTTGATCTGGTTCAGGTAGCCGTCCCACGTCTCGCCGACGACGGGGAGCAGCCATTCGGCGGCGAGTTCCGGGTGGGCGGCCTGGGTCCATTCGTCGATGCCCGCGTGCACGGCGCCGACCGCGTGGCTGTTCGTGATGCCGATCGGCAGGGTCAGCGACCCGGACTCCTCGATCCAGCTCCGGCCGGTCAGTTCGCCGTTCCCGTTGAGCGAGTGGATGCCGGCGGCGCAGGGCACGCCGACGCCCTCGCGCCCCCTGGGCAGGATGGCCGTCACCCCGGTCCGTGCGACCGACGCCTCGCCGGGGGCGCCGTCGACGATCGTGGTGTACCCGACCTGGACTCCGGGGACGTCGGTGATCGCATTCCAGCGACCGGGGGTGCCGTCGAACGGGACGCCGAGGTCGCGCGCTCGCTGGGCCGCAGGTGGCGTGGTCGTCATCTTCGACTCCAATGTTTTCGAACGAGCGTTCAGATTTTGCTCATGCCCCAGAATACATGCTTGACAGGGCCTTGCTTCCAGTCTTGAATGCATGTTCAGACCACTCGAGACCCCGATCCCGAGCATCGATGCACGGCGAGGAGAACCTGCAATGACGCAACAGACTCACGACACGATCCCGCCCGGCGGGCCGGGCGCGCCGACATCCGAGCCCCCGGGATCGGGTGCCGGACAGCTCGCCCGCGGCCGGCTGCGGGTGTGGGACATCGTCTTCTTCGTCGTCTCGGCGGCCGCACCGCTGACGGTCGTGGCGAGCGCCGCGCCGACCACGTTGCGCCTCGGCGGAATCGGTGCGGCCGGTGCCATCCTGGTCTGCGGCGTCGTCCTGATCCTCTTCGCGGTCGGCTTCACCGCGATGTCGCGTCACGTCCGCAACACCGGAGCGTTCTACGCGTACGCCTCGAGGGGCCTCGGCAAGCCCGCAGGCATCGGCACCGCCCTCGTGACCGTCTTCGCGTACATCGCGCTCTCCATCAGCTTCTACGGCTTCCTCGGGTTCTTCGCCTCGCTGACGTTCACGAGCCTGTTCGGGCTCGACCTGCCCTGGCCGATCTGGTCGCTCGTGGCCGCCGGCTTCGTGGCGTTCCTCGGGTACCGCAAGGTCGACGTCGGCGCGAAGGTGCTCGCGGTGCTCCTGACGGCCGAGGTCGGCATCCTGCTCGTGCTCTCGATCGCGGTGCTGATCGGCGGCGGTCCCGAGCCCTGGAGCGCGGCGCCGTTCGCCCCCGAGCACGTGTTCCTCGCGCCCGGTGTCGCGGTCCTGTTCGTGATCGGTTTCGGTGCCTACATCGGCTTCGAGGGCACAGCGATCTACTCCGAGGAGGCCAAGGACCCGGCACGCACCGTTCCGATCGCCACCTACATCGCCGTCGGCTTCCTCGCCGTGTTCTACGCGTTCACGTTCTGGGTGCTCACCGTCGCGTTCGGCGCCCAGGGCGTGCTCGAGCTGGCAGCGACCGACGACTTCACCGAGATGATGTTCATCGCGGGCGACCAGTACCTGGGTGCCTGGACCGCGACGGTGCTCCAGATCCTCGTCGTGACGAGCTTCTTCGCCTGCCTGCTCGCGTTCCACAACGCGTCGAGCCGGTACGTGTTCTCGCTCTCGCGCGAGCGACTCCTCCCCGCGCCGCTGGCGCGCACCCACCCGACGAGCCGCGCACCCTATGTGGCCAGCACCCTCCTCGCCGGCATCGCGGTCGTGGCGATCCTGATCGCGTGGGCGGCGGGAGCCGACCCGATCCTCCAGCTCGGCATCTGGGCCTACGGGACCGGTGTCGCGGGCCTCGTGTTCGCGCAGTCGGTCGCGGCGATCGCCGTGATCGGGTTCTTCGCGCGAGACCGACGCGGCCACGGCCTGTTCCGCGTCGTCATCGCGCCGGTGCTCGGCGCGGCGGGCCTGATCACGGGCTTCCTGCTGATCGTGTTCAACTTCGAGTTCGTGACCGGACTGGACCCGGTCGCGAACCTGATCCTCCTCCTGCCCACGCCGATCCTGTTCATCGTCGGTATCGTGTGGGGACTGGTGATCAGGCGCCGTGACCCGCGGCAGTACGAGCGGCTCGCGGAACCGATCGAAGCGGAGTGACCGAGGAAGGCCGCACGTGAAGCAGTCCACCCGGCACGCGCAGCGCCGCGACGAACTCGTCGCGGCGCTGCGCCGCGTCGCCGGCAGGCGAGGCATCCTGCAGGCGAACGTGCGCGCGGTCGCGGCCGAGGCGGAGGTCAGCGCAGGCAGCGTCCTGTACTACTTCCCGACCTTCGACGACCTGCTGCTCGCCGCCGTCGACGGGGTGGTCGAGGAGTTCTACGAGCGGCGCCGACGCATCGCCGACGCGATCGCCGACCCGCGCGAACGGCTCAGGGCGATGATCGAGGCCGGTGTGCCCGACGAGATCAGCGACGACCTGCGGATCGTGTACGAGAGCATCGCGTTGCTGCCCGAGCGGCCGCAGTTGGGTCCGTCGCATCGACTCATCGTCGAACGGCAGGTCATGCTCTACCGCACCGCGATCGAGATCGGTGTGGGTGTCGGCGCGTTCCGCCCGCGGATGCAGGTCGACGCGATCGCCCGCAACATCGTCGCGCTCGAGGACGCGTACGACCTGTACCCGCTGCTGGGGCTCGCTCGCGACCGGGCGGTGGTCCGCCAGGCGGTACTCGACTACGCCGGACTCGCCCTCGACGTCGAGCTCTGACGGCAGCGGATGCCGCGGCGCGGCGGAAGCAGGTTCCGGCAGCGAACCACGGGCGATGCCCGGTTCGACGGCCGGAACCTGCTTCCGGGGTGCGGATGCCGCGGCGCGGTCAGCGCGCGACGAAGGAGAGTCGCTTGTTCGAGAACTCGCCGATGCCGACCGGGCCCATCTCGCGGCCGAAGCCGGAGCGCTTGACGCCGCCGAAGGGCAGCTCGGCGGCCTCGGCGGCGATGGTGTTCACGTGCGTCATGCCGACCTCGAGCTTCGAGGCGATGCGCGCGGCGCGGGCCTCGTCGGTGGAGAACACCGACCCGCCGAGTCCGAGCGCGCAGTCGTTGGCGACCTCGAGGGCCTCCTCGTCGCTGTGCACGCGGAACACGGTCGCGACCGGCCCGAAGATCTCCTCGCGGTACGACTCGGAGTCGCGCGGCACGCCGGTCAGCACGGCCGGCGAGTAGTGGGCGCCCGGGCCATCGGAGAGCACGCCGCCGGCCTCGAGGGTCGCGCCCTCGGCGATCGCCTGCTGCACCTGGGCGTGCACGGTCTCCGCGGCCGCGCGGCTCGACAGCGGCGCGAACTGGCCGTCGCCCAGGTCGAGTTGGTCGCCCGGCTCGAGACCGGCGGCGAGCTCCTTCAGCGCAGCGACGAACTCGTCGTAGATCTCGTCCATGACGATCATCCGCTTGTTCGAGTTGCACACCTGGCCGCCGTTGTAGACGCGGAAGTCCCACGCCTCCTTCGCGACGGCGGCGACGTCGTCGGCGTCGAGCACGACCATCGGGTCGATGCCGCCGAGCTCGAGCACGCACTTCTTCAGGTGCCGGCCGGCCTGCTCGCCGATGATGGCGCCCGCCCGCTCGGAGCCGGTGAGCGAGACGCCCTGCACGCGCGGGTCGGCGATCATCGTCGCGATCTGGTCGTGCGTGGCGAACACGTTCCGGTAGCCGCCCACCGGCACGCCGGCCTCGAGCATGATCGCCTCGATGGCGAGCGCGGAGCGCGCGCAGATGTCGGCGTGCTTGAGGATGATGGTGTTGCCGAGCACGAGGTTCGGGGCCGCGAAGCGGGCGACCTGGTAGTACGGGAAGTTCCACGGCATGACGCCGAGCAGCGCGCCGACCGGCAGGTGCTCGATGATCGCCTTGCCGGGGATCGTCGACGGGATCTCGTGGTCGGTGATCAGGCTCGGCCCGTGCACGCCGTAGTAGTCGATGATCGACCGGGCGAACTCGACCTCGTCGAGCGATTCGGCGATCGACTTGCCCATCTCGACGGCGATGATCCGGGCGAGCTCGTCGCGTCGCTCGTCGAACAGTTCGGCCACGCGGCGCACGACCGCGGCACGCTCCTGCACGCTGCGGTCGCGCCACTCGCGGAATGCGGCATCCGCTGCCGCGAGCGTCTCATCGATCTCGGCGTCGGTGGCGACCTCGAAGGTCTCGATGATCTCGCCCGTGGCGGGGTTCTGCACGCGGTACTTCGACATTCCTGCTCTCTCCTTCTGCGTCGCGCCTCAGCGCGCGATGAACACCTTGCGGATGGGTTCGCGAACCGTCCAGATCGTTCGCATTCCGGCCTCCAACCGTACGACGGAGCCGGGGGCCAGTTCGATCGGCGCGGCCGGCCCGCCGCTCGAGGGCACGTGCTCGAACTCAACGGTCGCGGATCCCGCGAGCACCACGAAGACCTCGTCGACCTCGACGTCGCGCATGGCGCCGACCGACATCTCCCAGACGCCGATCTCACCGGGCTCCGATTCGTCGAGCGGCACGTACCCCGTGGTCGGGGTGCCTGCGACGACCTGGTCGGCGGGCACGGGTTCGTGCTCGAGCGCGAGCCCCGCGGCATCCGTCACCGCACCGGCGGCGAGCCGGAGCACGTCGGCGAGACCCTCGCCCTGCGTGCCGCTCACGAGTCGAACCCGAGGCCGAGCGCGTCGAGCGTCTTCAGCAGCACGTTGCGCCGCCCGCCGTTGTGGTCGGCCCGGTCGAGCGACCAGCGCGTGGCGTTGATGCCGAGGGATGCCGCGGGCTCGGGCGGGAACGGCAGCGGCCGGGTCTTCACCATCTTCAGGCGCGTGCGCTCGGTGTCGCGCCCGGCGAGCAGGTCGAGCATCGTCTCGGCCATGAACCGGGTCGAGGCGACGCCGAGTCCGGTGAAGCCCGACGCGTAGGCGACGCGGCCGTCGCGCGCGAGGCCCGTGAACGCGGTGAACTGCGTGGAGGTGTCGATCGCGCCCGCCCACTGGTGGGTGAAGCGCAGCCCCTCGAGCTGCGGGTAGGTCGTGAAGAAGTGGCTCGCGAGCTTGCGGAAGCTCTCGGGGCGGTCCTCGTACTCGTCGCGGATGCGCCCGCCGAAGTGGTAGATCGCGTCGTAGCCGCCGTAGAGGATGCGCCCGTCGCGGGTCATGCGCGAGTAGTGGAACTGGTTGGCCATGTCGCCGATGCCCTGGCGGTTGGCCCAGCCGATCGATGCGCGCTGCTCGTCGGTCAGCGGCTCGGTCATGAGCACGTAGTCGTAGACGGGCACCGTCATGAGCCGGTTGCGCTTGAGCAGGGCCGGGAACACGTTGGTCGCGAGCACCGCGCGGGTCGCGTCGACGCGGCCGCGATCGGTGACGACCTGCACCGCGCCGGTCGATCCGGGGGTGTCCAGGCGCGTGACGGGCGAGTCCTCGAAGATCTCGACGCCGGCCTCCTCGGCGACGCGCGCGAGTTCGGCCGCGAGCTTGGCCGGGTGCAGGATGGCGCTCGTGCGCGTGTTCCAGATCGCGCCGAGGTAGGTGGGGGAGTCGACCTCGGCGCGGACCTGGTGCTCGTCGAGCAGCTTGACGGTGTCGTCGCCGCGGGATGCCGCGTCGGCTGCGGCCTCGTGCAGCCACTCGACCTGGTGCGGTTCGATCGCGACGTCGAGGGCGCCGTTGCGCTCGAACTCGAAGTCGATGCCGAGTTCGGCCTCGGATGCCTCGATCGCGTCGAGGTTCGCGAGCCCGAGCCGGTCGAGCTCGTCGATCTCGTCGGGCCAGCGGCTCAGGCCGTTCTCGCGGCCGTGCGTGAGGCTGGCCTCGCAGAAGCCGCCGTTGCGGCCTGACGCCGCCCAGCCGATGCGCTTGGCTTCGATGAGCACGACGTGCAGGTCGGGGTTCGCGCGCTTGGCGAGCACCGCGGTCCAGAGGCCGGTGTAGCCGCCGCCGACGACGGCGAGGTCGGCGCTGCGCGTGCCCTCGAGGCGCGGCCGCGGCCGCTTCGCCTCGTCGGCCAGGTCGTCGATCCAGAACACGCTGCGTCGCGTGCCCTCGAGGCTGCGGTCGATGACGGATGCCGCGGGGGTGCGGCGTTCGAAGACGGTCGTTCCCATGGTGGGATCACTCCAAGGTCGGTTGTTCCGACCATCCTGCCCGATGTTGCACAACCGGCCAATAGGCAGGTCGTCGGGATGCCGGGCCCCGGCCGGACACAGTGCGCGGGCGCCGGCTGTCGGCAGTCGGATGTCGGCTGGTGGCGGTCGGATACAGTGCCGCGGTCGGAAACAGTGCCGCGGTCGGAAACTCTGCTCGGGTCAAGGGCGGAGATCGACGTTCGGTGCGCTTTGCTCGTCGAACGTCGCGATCGGGCATGGCGCATGCTCGCGCCGGGGAAGCCGATCCCCGCGAACACGGTACCGAAGTACCGCCGTGCCATGAGACATGGCATACCGCCGTTCGGGCCCGTGCAGGTCATCCTCGCGGCGCGTGCGCCTCCAGGAACTGGTAGACCTCGGTCTGGTCGACCCCGGGGAACGTGCCCGTCGGCAGGGCCGCGAGCAACGAGGTCGGCGTGCGGGCGGCCGGCCACGAGGCATCCGCCCACTTGCCCGCGAGTTCGTCGGGGGCGCGACGGCAGCACGACTCGTCGGGGCAGCGCGACACCGCACGATGTGGTGTCTCACGCCCGCGGAACCACTTCACGTGCTCGAAGGGCACGCCGACCGACACCGAGTACTCGCCCTCCTTGGCCTTCTCGATGCGCGAGGTGCACCAGAACGTGCCCGACGAGGTGTCGGTGTACTGGTACCAGGGGCTGAAGCGGTCCTCGACGTCGAAGACCGTGCGGGCGGTCCAGTTGCGGCACACCGTCGTGCCCTCGACCGCGCCGAGCGCGTCGGACGGGAAGCGCACCGAGTCGTTCTCGTACGCCTTGATGATCGTGCCCGACTCGTGCACCTTCATGAAGTGCACGGGGATGTCGAGGCGCGCCGTCGCGAGGTTCGTGAACCGGTGCGCGGCCGTCTCGTACGACACCGCGAAGTGGTCGCGCAGCTCTTCCATCGAGATGCGGCGCAGGTTCTTCGCCTCGGTCAGGTACCTGACGGCCGCCTGCTCGGGCAGCAGGATCGCGGCCGTGAGGTAGTTCGTCTCGATGCGCTGGCGGAGGAAGGCGCCGTAGTTCGCCGGTTCCTCGTGGTCGAGCAGGTGCGACGCGAGCGCCTGGAGGATCGGCGAGCGCGAGTCGCGCGACGGCGACTGCTGGGTCGGCAGGTAGATGCGGCCGTGGCGCTTGTCGGTCACCGAACGCGTCGAGTGCGGCAGGTCGCCGACGTAGTGCAGCGAGTACCCGAGGTGGCTCGCCATGTCGGCCACGAGCTGGTGCGACACCGGACCGCCCGTGTGGCCCACGGCCTCGAGCAGCTCGGCCGCCTTCGCTTCGAGCTCGGGGTAGAAGTTGTCGCGGGCGCGCATCTCGGCGCGCAGCTGCGCGTTCGCCCGGCGCGCCTCCTCGGGCGTCGCTGCACGTTCGCGGTGCAGCCGGTCGATCTCGTTGTGCAGCGACAGGATCGTCTGCAGCGTCTGGTCGCTCATGGTCTTCGCCACGCGGAACGGGTCGAGCCCGAGTGCGGCGAAGACCGGCCCGCGCTGCGCGCGCTCGACCGCGATCTCGAGGGCTGCGCGCTCGGACGGGGCATCCGGTCGAAGCAGCTCGTCGGCCGTGGTGCCGAGCGCCAGCGCGATGGTGCGGAGCATCGACAGCCGCGGTTCGCGCTTGCCGTTCTCGATCGCGCTCACCTGCGACGGTGCGCGGTCGATCGCCGCGGCGAGCCGGCCCAGCGTCATGCCCGCGGCGAGACGGCGATCGCGGATGCGGCGCCCGAGGGTCAGCGCGTCGACCTCATCCGGGCCCGGATCGGGCGCGGCGCCGACCGCACGCGCGGGTGCGGCGGCGTACGCGGCGTGCGAAGCGTGCTGGATCGAGGCGTGGGCGCGATCTGCGGTGACCATGCCTCATGCTCACACGAGCGAGCACCGCCTGCAAACGGAAGACTCCCGAAATTTCTGCACCGCACGTCGAAATCGGCGCGGTCGAGCCGCAAATCGTCCTGAGCTCACTCGAACTCGGAAAGGATTTCTGTACCGCGGGCGGCCTCAGGCTGCGTAGACGCGCTCGCCCTCGACGAACGTCTGCTCGACCCGCGTCGCGGCGATCTCGTCGGCGGGGTGCGCGAACGGGTCGCGGTCGAGCACGACGAGGTCGGCGTACTTGCCGACCTCGATGGTGCCGGTCACGTCGTCGAGGTGGTTCACCCACGCAGAGCCCGCCGTGTATGCGGTCAGCGACGTCGCGAGGTCGATCGCCTGCTCCGGCAGGAACGGCTCGTAATCGCCGTCCGAGTACGCCGGAGCCGCCTTCCGGTTCACGGCCGTGTGGATCGCCGCGAGCGGGTCCGGCGTCGAGACCGACCAGTCGCTGCCCGCGACGAGCACCGCGCCCGCACGCATGAGGTCGCCGAACGGGTACTGCCAGGCGCTGCGCGGGTCGCCGAGGAACGGCAGGGTGAGCTCGACCATCTGGGGCTCGAGGGCAGCCCAGAGCGACTGCATGTTCGCCGCGACGCCGAGCTCGCGGAACCGCGGCACGTCCTCCGGGTGCACGACCTGGATGTGCGCGATGTGGTGGCGGTGGTCGCCCCGGCCGTTCGCCGCGATGGCGTGCTCGACGGAGTCGAGGCACTCGCGCACGGCGCGGTCGCCGATCGCGTGGAAGTGCAGCTGGAAGCCGAGCCGGTCGAGTTCCGCGGCGGCCGGGTTCAGCACGGCCGGGTCGACGAACGAGATGCCGGAGTTGTCGGTGAAGTGCCCGTGCCCGTCGCAGTACGGCTCGAGCATCGACGCGGTGAAGTTCTCGGCCACCCCGTCCTGCATGATCTTGATGCTCGTCGCGGCGAACCGGCCGGCGCGGTACGTGTCGCGCTTGGCGACGAGGTCGGGGATCTGCTCGATGCCGCGCGTGCGATCCCACCAGATCGCGCCGACGACGCGACCGGTGAGCTTGCCCGCGTTCGCCGCGGAGACGTACGCCAGGCCCGCGTCACCCGCATCGCCGTAGGTGCCGACGATCGCGTCCTGCCATGCGGTCACGCCGTACGAGTGCAGGTACTGCTGGCCGAGCAGCACCGCCTCGGTGAGCGTCTCGAGGCTCGTCTCCGGCAGGAGCCGGTTCACGAGCGACATCGCGCCCTCGTGCAGGGTCCCGGTCGGGGTGCCGTCGGCGTCGCGCTCGATCCGGCCGTCGGCGGGATCGGGCGTGTTCCGGTCGATGCCGGCCAGCCGCAGCGCGGCCGAGTTGACCCATGCGCCGTGCCCGTCGCGGTTCGGCAGGAACGCCGGACGGTCGGGAACGACCCGGTCGAGGGATGCCGCGGTCGGCGTGCCGCCCGGGAAGGCCGACATCGACCAGCCGCCGCCCAGGACCCACTCCTCGTCGGGGTGGTCCGCCGCGTACGCGGCGATGCGCTCGAGGTAGTCCGGCTCGGTCTCGTGCTGCGACAGGTCGCACCGCATCAGGTCGAGCCCGCCCCACACCGGGTGCACGTGCGCATCCTGGAACCCGGGCACGAGCATCCGCCCGTGCAGGTCGACGACCTCGGTCGAGGGCCCGACGAGGTCGCGGACGTCGTCGTCGGATCCGACGGCCACGATCCGGCCGCCCGACACGGCGACGGCGCTCGCACGCGAGCGCACGGTGTCGGCGGTGAAGACGGGGCCGCCGGTGAAGACGAGGTCGGCGTGGGGCATGGGTTCGTCCTTTCGAGTGGGAAGCGGTGGGTCGGGGAGCGCCCGCCGTGGGAATCCGGTTCCGCCCGCCGAACCCGGCCATTCGCGGGTTCCGGAGCAGGAACCGGATTCCTTCGGTGCCGGCGCGCGCCTCGAGCGAGGGGCGGCGTCAGCCGCCGGACATGGTGCGGGCGATCTGCGTCGCGGAGTCGCCCGCGCGCTTGAGCACGACCGCGACGAGCGCGAGCGCTCCGAGCGTGAGCAGGAGCATCACGGTCGAGACCGACGCGATCTCAGGGCGGAGCCCGCCGCGCAGTGCGCTGAGCACGTACACCGGCCACGGTGTCGAGCCCGACACCTGCACGAACGCGGCGACGACCGTGTTGTCGAGGCTCAGGGTGAACGCGAGCAGCATCCCGGCGAGCACCGCGGGCATCGCCAGCGGCAGCGTGACCCGACGGAAGGTCGTGAACGGCGTCGCGTAGAGGTCGGCGGAGGCCTCCTCGAGCTGGGCGTCGAGCCCGACGAGCCGGGCCCGCACGATGTACGTCACGATCGCCGTCGAGAACAGCGAGTGGCCGACCACCAGGCGCATCGTGCCGTCGTTGAAGAGCGAGAGCCCGAGGTCCTGCCCGAGGAACACGAGCCACGGCAGCAGCGAGACCGCATCGACGATCTCGGGCGTGACCGAGACCAGCACCAGCAGCACGATGAACCAGGCCGCCCACTTGCCCGGCTTGCGGGCGAGCGCGACTCCGGCGAGCGTGCCGAGCGCGGTCGCGAGGAGGGCGGCGATCGCGCCGGTCCGCAGCGACACCGCCACGGCGTCGCGGACCGCGGGCTTCTCCCACAGCGCACGGTACGGCTCGAAGCCGAACTCGTTCCAGGCGATCAGCAGTCGCCCGTTGTTGAACGAGTACACGATGATCACGAGGATCGGCGCGAACAGGAACAGGAAGACGAGCACGCTCCAGACCGTCAGGCCCAGGTCGACCGGGGATCGGCGCGGCCGGCGGGCGACCGGCCCGGTCGCGGTGCGAGGTCCGGATGCCCCGTCGCGGGCCGCCGCGGCATCCGTCGAGGTCTGCTCGGGAGCGGTGGTGGTCATGCCGTGGCCTCCAACTCGACACGGGTGCGGGCACGGAACGGCAGGGACGCCAGCCAGACGAGCAGGCCGATCGCGGCCGCCGAGACGACGATGACGATGATCAGCAGCACGGCCATGGCCGAGCCGAGCGCCCAGTTCTGCGCGGTCTGGAACTGGCTGGCCACGAGCTGGCCGACCATGTTGCCCTGCGCACCGCCCAGGACGGTCGCCGTGATGTAGTCGCCCATGAGCGGGATGTAGACCAGCAGCAGGCCGACGATGATTCCCGGGCGGGCGAGCGGGATCGTCACGCGCAGGAACGTGCGGACCCGGTTCGCGCCGAGGTCCTTCGACGCCTCGCGCAGTGCCGGGCCGACCCGGTCGAACGCGACGAACAGGGGCAGGATCATGAGCGGCAGGTAGTTGTAGACGACGCCGAGCAGCACCGCGCCGCGCGTGTACAGGATCTCGAGCGGGCCGTCGGTGATGCCGACCGCCTGGAGCGCCTGCGACATCCACCCCTCGGGGGCGAGGATGATCTGCCAGCCGATGGTGCGAACGAGGAAGTTCGTCCAGTACGGGACCATGACCAGGGCCAGGAGCAGGCCGCGGCGGTTCGCGGGCGCCTTCACGGCCATCCAGTAGGCGACCGGCAGGCCGATCGCGAGGCACAGCAGCGTGCCCGCGATGCCGACCCACAGCGTGTTCATGAACACGTCGAAGAACGTGGGCGTGAGCGCTTCGGCGTACCGGTCGAACGAGAGCCGGTCGGTCGCGTGGGTGCCGAAGATGCCCGGCTTGTAGCCGAAGCTGAAGTACAGCACGGCGCCGACCGGCACCACGAAGAAGGTGACGAGCCACGCCCACGCGGGGATCGCGAGGGCGAAGCTCGGCAGGCGGAGACTACGCACCGGCCGCGGCCTTCGCCTTGTTCCAGATGTCGACCGTGCGCTGCTGCGCATCGTTCACTTCGCCGTCCTGCATCGTCGCGATCTGCTCCGGCGTGAAGAACACGAGGTCGAGCATCTCGAGGCCGGCCTCGGTTGCGGCCTCCTCGATGCCCGCTGCGCCCGTGTGGTAGCCGATGTAGTCGACCTGGAGGATCTGGTTCTCGGGGACCATGGTCCAGTTGATGAAGGCGTGCGCGGCCTCGGGGTGCGGCGCACCGACCGGGATCGCCCAGTTGTCCATCCACAGTTCGGTCGCGGGCGAGCCGAGCACCCACTGCCAGCGGTCGGGGTCCGGGCTCTCGAGGATCCCGATGCGCGCGTCACCGTTCCACGCCTGCATGAGCACCTGCGTCGCCTGGGGGATCGCCTGTCCGCCGGGGTAGGAGTCGAACGCGGCGATGTGCGGCGCGAGCGTGTTCACGATGTAGTCCTCGCACGCATCGATCTCGGCCTCGTCGGTGGTGTTCCAGTTGATGCCGTTCGCCCAGTAGTAGATGCCCGTGACCTCGGCCGGGTCGTCGAGCACGCTCGTCTTGCCGCTCGCCTCGTTCTGCGCGGCGTCGAGGAAGTCGTTCCAGTCCTTCAGCTCGCGGGTGATGACCGTCTTGTCGTAGACGAAGCCGGTCGTGCCCCACGCCTTGCAGATCGAGTACTCGTTCTCCGGGTCCCAGCTGCGGCCGAGGAAGGCCGGGTCCATGTGCTCGATGTTCGGCAGCAGGTCCTTGTTCAGCGCCTGGATGATGCCGTTCTCGATCATCTGC
The DNA here is from genome assembly GCF_021442325.1 of Agromyces marinus. Classification (NCBI taxonomy): domain Bacteria; kingdom Bacillati; phylum Actinomycetota; class Actinomycetes; order Micrococcales; family Microbacteriaceae; genus Agromyces; species Agromyces marinus. The sequence continues at coordinate 510,974 of NZ_CP087879.1, forward strand.
GGGATGAACGCGCCGGTCGGGACGATGATGTCGTAGCCCGACGTGCCCTTCGCGGCGACGAGCTTCGAGATGAGCTCCTCGTTCGAGCCGTACGAGTCGAACGTGACCTTCGGCCCGAGCTCCGAGGTGAACGCCGAGACGACGTCGGGGGAGTCGTAGTCGCCCCAGGTGTAGATGCTGAGCGAGTTCTCGAGCTCGCCGCCGGTCGCGACCGGCGCGCTCGAGGCCTGCCCGCCCGTGGAGCAGGCGGCGAGGAACGCCGTGCCGCCCATGGCGGCTGCGAAGCTCAGGAATCGGCGGCGGTCGATGGCGCGCTGGAGGATCGGCACCTGCTCGGCGCTCGCGAGGATCCGGATCGGGGTGGACTTCTCGGACATGTCGCTCCTAGGGGTCGGGGGGTCGCTGGGTCGGGGTCGGGTGCGGTGCGGTATCGGTGTCAGTGGGTCGGCGGGGCCACGTAGCCGCCGGCTGCGGCGGCGTCGTCGGAGGGGAAGACCTGCACGCTCGCGTCGGTCCACGAGCACGTGACGGGCGAGCCCACGGCGATCTCGGGCGCCTCGGGGGTGGGTCGGCGGGCGATGAGGCTCTGGTCGTCGCCGAGGCGCACGAGGTACTGCATGGTCTCGCCGAGGTGCGAGACGCCGAGCAGGGTGCCCTGCACGCGGTTCGCTCCGGTCGCGGGCGCGCTCGTCGAGGCATCCGCTTCGATGCGCACGAACTCGGGTCGCACGGCCGCCTGCACCGAGGCGCCGTCGGCGATCGGTGCGCGCCGGTCCGAGCGGATGCCGCGCACGAGCCCGTGCGCGGACTCGACCGCCGAACCGCCCTCGGTCGCGGTGCCGCGGAAGAAGTTCTGCTGGCCGACGAAGGCGGCGACGTACGCCGAGGTGGGTCGGGCGTAGATCGTGTCGGCGTCGGCGAGCTGCTCGATGCGCCCGTCGCGCATGATCGCGATGCGGTCGCTCATCGAGAGCGCTTCGCCCTGGTCGTGCGTGACGAAGACGAACGTGATGCCGAGCCGGGCCTGGAGGAGCTTCAGCTCGAGCTGCATCTCTTCTCGCAGCTGCCGGTCGAGCGCGCCGAGCGGCTCGTCGAGCAGCAGCACCGAGGGGCGGTTGACGAGGGCGCGCGCGAGCGCGACACGCTGCTGCTGGCCGCCCGAGAGCTGGGTGGGCTTGCGGTCGGCGAAGCGGCGCATCTGGACGAGTTCGAGGGCCTCCGAGACGCGCTCGCGCACCTCGGCCTTCGGCGTCCGGCGCTGCTGGAGGCCGTAGGCGACGTTCTCGGCGACGCTCATGTGCGGGAAGAGCGCGTATGCCTGGAAGACCGTGTTCACGTCGCGCCGGTACGGCGGCAGGCCCAGGACGGATCGTCCGGAGATGCTGATGTCGCCCGCATCGGGTTGTTCGAAGCCGGCGATCATGCGCAGCGTGGTGGTCTTGCCGCAGCCGGACGGCCCGAGCAACGAGATGAACTCGCCCGGCTCGATCGTCAGCGACAGGGCGTCGACCGCGGTCGCCTCGCCGTACTTCTTCGTGACCCGGTCGATCCGGATGGAGCCGGTGGCCGCATCGGGGTTCACGGGGGAGGCGGTCCTCGCCTCGGTCGCTGTCGTCACCTGGGGGTACCTCCGGTTCGCTGACGCCACATCGCGTTCGGCAATTCAAACGCCTGTTGCACGGCTGTGCAATGGGCGGGTGCAGAACCGGACGGACCATCGGTCGACGGCGAACTGCCTGACAGATCGTCCGGGCGATCGTCACACGGGCGAAACAGTGCGGCCCGATTCGTCACACGGGCGACACGCGAGGGGGTTGCCAGCGCCGCCGCGCCGGCCGTCACGTGCGGTCGGAACCACCGGCCCGCTCGACCGCGAAGAGCACCCGCAGGCCCGCGTAGGTCGCGACGAACACGACGCCGACCCCGAGGACCGCGAGCAGGAGCAACCGCGGCTCCTCGGCCAGGCCGAGCACGATCCCGACCACGACGAGCGCCGTGCCGACGACCGGCCCGCCCACGAACAGGGCGACGCCCAGCATGCCCCGCCGCGCTCGCCGGCGTGCCGGGAGCCGGGGGTTTCCGGCCTCGCCGTCGCCCTGCGTCACGCTCCCATTCTCCGCCCGAGCGGGTCCGGTCCGGGGCCTGCCGCTCCGCGTTCCCGGTTCTCCGGCCCCGCACCCGCGGGGGAGTTCCGCAGCGCAGAAGAACCGGGAAAGTTCACCCCCCGGATCGGCGGTCCGGGCCTTCCGGGCGAGCGCAGCATGGTTCCACAGGCACCACGGACCCGTCCCGGACGGCCCGCCGGCCGCCACGAGACATCCGCACCGCTGCACCGAAGGAGCACCCCATGAGCACCATCAACCGCCCCGGCGACCAGACGCAGACCGCTGCCGAGCTCCAGCTCGAGTGGGATGCCGACCCCCGCTGGGAGGGCGTCAAGCGCGACTACACCGCCGAGGACGTCATCGCCCTCCGCGGCCCGGTCCGCGAGGAGCGCACGCTCGCCAGGCGCGGCGCCGAGAAGCTCTGGGAGAACATCCGGAAGAACACCGGCAGCGCGTTCGAGCCCATGGAGGACCCGGAGTGGTCGGCCGCGCTCGGCGCCCTGACCGGCAACCAGGCCGTGCAGCAGGTCCGCGCGGGCCTCAAGGCCATCTACCTCTCGGGCTGGCAGGTCGCCGGCGACGCGAACCTCTCGGGCCAGACCTACCCCGACCAGTCGCTCTACCCCGCCAACTCGGTGCCGGCCGTCGTGCGCCGCATCAACAACGCGCTGCTGCGCGCTGGCCAGATCGAGCAGGGCAACGAGGCGCAGACCGGCATCAGCGACTGGATGGCGCCGATCGTCGCCGACGCCGAGGCCGGCTTCGGCGGCCCGCTCAACGCCTACGAGCTCATGCACCAGATGATCGAGGCCGGTGCGGCCGGCGTGCACTGGGAGGACCAGCTCGCGAGCGAGAAGAAGTGCGGCCACATGGGCGGCAAGGTGCTGATCCCGACCGGCCAGCACATCCGCACGATCAATGCGGCTCGTCTCGCAGCGGATGTCGCGGGCGTGCCCTCGATCATCATCGCGCGCACCGACGCGCTCGCCGCGACCCTGCTCACGAGCGACCACGACGAGCGCGACCGGCCGTTCGTCACGGGCGAGCGCACTGCCGAGGGGTTCTACGAGGTGCAGAACGGCCCCGAGCCGGTCATCGCCCGCGGGCTCGCCTACGCCGAGTACGCCGACCTGCTCTGGGTCGAGTCGGCCGAGCCCGACCTCGACCTCGCCCGCCGCTTCGCCGAGGCCGTCCACGCGAAGTTCCCCGGCAAGCGCCTGAGCTACAACTGCTCGCCGAGCTTCAACTGGAAGCGCCACCTCGACGACGACCAGATCGCGAAGTTCCAGCGCGAGCTCGCATCGATGGGCTACGCCTTCCAGTTCATCACCCTGGCGGGCTTCCACTCCCTGAACCACGGCATGTTCACGCTCGCCAAGGACTACAACGAGCGTCACATGTCCGCGTACGTCGAGCTGCAGGAGGCCGAATTCGCCTCCGAGGCCGACGGCTACACCGCCACGCGCCACCAGCGCGAGGTCGGCACCGGCTACTTCGACCAGATCGCCACGGCGCTGAACCCGAACAGCGCGACCCTCGCCCTCGTCGGATCGACCGAGGAAGAGCAGTTCCAGCACTGATCGACGGGCGCACGCCCGCGAAGGAGACGAGACCATGACCATCACGATCGAACGAACGGATGCCGCGGCATCCGCTCGCACCGAGACGCTGCCCGCACCCAAGCCCGCGACCGGAAGCTTCCAGACCGTGCAGCCGCACATCGAGGTCACCGCCCCGCTCGGCGAGCGGTACGACGAGATCCTCACCCCGGAGGCGCTCGCGTTCCTCGCGAAGCTGCACGACCGATTCGCGCACATCCGGCACGAGCTGCTCGCGGTCCGCCTGCAGACCCGCGTCGACGCGGCCAACGGGCGCGACCCGAAGTTCCTGCCCGAGACGGAGTCCATCCGGAACGACCGCACCTGGCGGGTCGCGGGCGCCGGCCCCGGACTCGAGGACCGTCGCGTCGAGATCACCGGCCCGACCGACCGGAAGATGGCCATCAACGCGCTGAACTCCGGCGCGAAGGTGTGGCTGGCCGACCAGGAGGATGCCACGAGCCCGACCTGGGGCAACGTCATCGGCGGGCAGCTCAGCCTGTTCGACTTCCTGCGCGGCGACCTCGAGTACACGAGCCCCGAGGGCAAGGAGTACCGCGTCACTGCCGAGCAGACGCCGACGATCGTGTTCCGCCCCCGCGGCTGGCACCTCGTGGAGAAGCACCTGAAGTTCCACGACCGGGCCGGCCGTGCGATGCACGCCTCGGGTTCGCTCGTCGACTTCGGCCTGTACTTCTTCCACAACGCGAAGGCGCTCATCGCAGCCGGCCGCGGGCCGTACTTCTACCTGCCCAAGCTCGAGTCGCACCGCGAGGCGAAGCTGTGGAACGACATCTTCGTCTTCGCGCAGGATGAGCTCGGCATCCCGCAGGGCACGGTCCGCGCGACGGTCCTCATCGAGACCATCCAGGCCGCGTTCCAGATGGACGAGATCCTGTACGAGCTGCGCGACCACTGCGCGGGCCTGAACGCCGGCCGCTGGGACTACATCTTCTCGATCGTGAAGACGTTCCGCTCGCGCGGCCGCCGCTGGGTCATGCCCGACCGCAAGCAGATCACGATGACGGTGCCGTTCATGCGGGCCTACACCGAACTGCTCGTGCAGACCTGCCACAAGCGGGGCGCGCACGCGATCGGCGGCATGAGCGCGTTCATCCCGAACCGCCGCGACCCCGAGGTGACCGAGCGCGCGCTCGCCGCGGTCGCGGCCGACAAGTCGCGCGAGGCCGGCGACGGCTTCGACGGCACGTGGGTCGCCCACCCCGACCTCATCCCGACCGCGCGTGCCGAGTTCGACGCCGTGCTCGGCGACCGGCCGAACCAGGTCGACCGCCTGCGCGACGACGTCGAGGTGACGGCCGCCCAGCTGCTCGACATCCCGTCGGTCGGCGGCCAGGTGACCGAGGCCGGCGTGTACGACAACGTCTCGATCTGCATCCGCTACATCGAGTCGTGGCTGCGCGGCACCGGCGCCGCGGCGATCGACAACCTCATGGAGGACGCCGCGACCGCCGAGATCTCGCGCTCGCAGCTGTGGCAGTGGCTGCACGAGAACACCGTCACAGCCGAGGGCACCCGCATCGACCAGACCTCGATCGTGCGGATCATGGCGGCGGCGGTCGCCGACCTGCCGCGCTTCGAGGGCGACCGGTTCGACGACGCGATCTCGGTGTTCCGGTCGTCGGCGCTCGAGCCGGAGTTCCCGACGTTCCTGACGGTCGGGGCGTACGCCCGGTTCCTCTAGGCCGGGTCGGCGCACGAGCGGATGCCGCGGGGTGGGAAGCCCGCGGCATCCGCTTCGCCATGCGTGGCGACGCGCTCAGCGCATCGGGACCGGGACGTCGACCCCGCCCTCGGGCGTGAGTCGGGCGTTCATCTTGAGCAGCGTGGGCGCCGGGACGAAGCCGCCCGCGAACAGGGCCTCGCCCTGTCGGAACCACGGCGACCTCGCGAGCAGGCCCGCCGGCGCGTACCCGAACCAGGTGGCGAGGCCGTCGAGGTCGACGGGCGAGCTCATCTTCATGAGGGCGAGGTTGTCGCACTGCGAGATGATCCCGGCGTGCACCTTCGAGGGCCGCTGCGTCGACAGCAGCAGCCAGAGGCCGAACTTCCTGCCCTCGGCCGCGATCTGGATGAGCCGCTCGCGCACGGCGATCGCGAGCGGGGAATCGAGGTTCGGCGAGCACAGGTTGTGCGCCTCGTCGATGACGAGCAGCACCGGCCGCCGCTCCTCCCGGCGCTGCCACAGGTCGTCGAGCACCGCGAGCGCGACCACGAGCTGCTGGTCGGGCGTCGAGAACCCGCCCAGGTCGAGCACGGTGGCGTCGGGGCGTTCGGAGATGACGTCCGTCGCCGCGGCGTCCTGTCCGGCCCACACCTCCCAGTCGAGGATCCCGAGGTTCTCGAGCCGCTGGGCGAGGTCGCGGTGCACGTGGTCGTCGGCGGCGCGGAGCGTCGGCAGGATGGACGACAGGTCGTTCGTGTCGAGCTCGTCGCGCAGGTGCACGAGCGCGTTGAACTCGGCGCGGTCCACGACCGGGTCGAGCTGGAGGACCGCCGCCTTCGAGGCCATCGGCATGTCGATGAAGCGGGCCCGGAGGAGATCGGCTCCCGGCACGTTCGGGCGCAGCACGCGGATGTCGCGGTCGCGCAGCGCGTCGGCCGTGGCGCCCGCGGCGCCCGGCTCGAGCTCGCCGAGCCGCACGAAGTCCGAGTTCGGGTCGAACACCACCACGGGCAGGGCCGTGTGCGCGATCAGCTGCTCGAGCACGACGCCCAGGGCGTAGGTCTTGCCCGACCCGCTCTGCCCGCACCAGAACGTGTGCCGGTTGAACCGGTGGGGCAGCAGTCGCGCGGGTCCGCCGGGCGGCGTCAGGTCGGTCCCGATCTCGAGCGCCGCGCCCGTCGCGGAGTGGAGCAGGTCGATCGAGTCGGGATCGACCGACACCACCGCGGCAGCGGCGAACGCCGAGCTCCTCCGCGTGTCCAGCAGGCCGTCGGCCAGCACGCCGAGCAGCCGGCCGCGCAGGCTGCCGCGTCCCTCGTCGTGCTGCTCGACGAGGCCGAGCTGACGGCATGCCCCGTCGTCGACGACGACGAGGGATCCGACCACGAATCCGTCGACCGGTCCGGGAATGCGGAAGGAGCGTCCGTCGTCGGAGCGGGCGGTCGTGTCTGCGGGGCTGGCGTCCATGAGGGAATCCTGCCATCGCGCGCACCCGATCATGGACCGGGGTGCGGGACACCGGTAGCGTCGGGCCTGTGACCGTCACGATCCGGCCCGCGAACGCGGGCGACGCGGAGGCGCTCGCGCGCCTGGCCGCGATCACGTTCCCGCTGGCGTGCCCCGCATCGACCACGTCGGACGCGATCGCGTGGTTCCTGGCCGAGCACCTGTCGGAGGTGCGGTTCGCCGAGTACCTCGCCGACCCGTCGCGCACCGTCCTCGTCGCCGAACCCGACCGCGCCGACGGGGCCGGTATCGCATACGGCGAGTCCGAGGAGGTCGCCGCGACCGGCGGCCTCGTCGGGTGGTCCATGCTCGTGCAGACCGCGGGCGGAATCCCCGCAGATGCGGATGCCGCGGCGAGCGTCACCACGCGCCCGTCGATCGAGCTCAGCAAGCTGTACGTGCACCCCGTCGCCCACGGGGCCGGGATCGCCGGCACCCTGATGGGGGCGACGCTCTCGACCGCGGTCGGCACGGGTGCCGCGGTCGCGTGGCTCGGGGTGAACCAGGAGAACTCCCGTGCCATCCGCTTCTACGAGAAGCAGGGATTCGAGGTCGTCGGCACGAAGCGGTTCCGCGTCGGCGACCGGCTCGAACACGACTACGTGCTCGAGCGCTCCCTTCAGACCGCGGAGGCGACCGGCGTCAGCGCGCGCCCGTGACGTGCTCGTACGCCGCGAGTGCCGCGGCGCGGGATCCGCGGAGGTCCACGAGGGGCTCGGGGTAGTCGGCGGTGTCGAGTTCGGGGATCCACCTGCGGACGTACTCGTCGTCCGGGTCGAACCGCCGACGCTGCAGTTCGGGGTTGAACACGCGGAAGTAGGGGGCGGCATCGGCGCCCGATCCGGCGACCCACTGCCAGCCGAACGGGTTTGAGGCCGGGTCGGCGTCGACGAGCGTGTCCCAGAACCACTGCTCGCCGAGCCGCCAGTCGACGAGCAGGTTCTTCGTCAGGAACGATGCGGCGACCATGCGCGCCCGGTTGTGCATGCCGCCCGTTCGCCAGAGCTCGCGCATCGCGGCATCCACGACGGGGATGCCGGTCGTGCCGCGTTCCCACGCGGTGATCGCGTCGGTGTCCGGCGGTGGCCAGGGGAAGCGGTCGAACTCGGGGCGCAGGTTGCGCGTCGCGAGCTCGGGGAAGTGGAAGAGCACGTGGTAGGCGAACTCGCGCCATCCGAGCTCGCTCAGGAACTTCGCCGCGCCCTCGGTTCCCGCCGCCCGGCGTCGCGTCTCGTGCCATACCTGGTGGGGGCTGAGTTCACCCCAGCGCAGGTGCGGGGAGAGCCGGCTCGTCGCATCGAGGTCGAGCCGGTCGCGGGCGTCGGCGTACCGGTCGAGGTCGCCGGCGAGGAACGCCCGGAGGCGTCGGTGCGCCGCCCGCTCGCCGGGTTCCCAGGTCTCGCGGAGTCCGCCCGCCCAGTCGGGGTCGGTGGGGAGGAGGCCCCAGTCGTCGAGGCGGGCGCCCCGCGCGGCGAGCCGGTCCGCCCCGGCGCCCCCTGCCGTGAGCTCCGGGGGCTGCGACGGATGCCGCGGCTCGTCGGCGGCGAGGCACGCCCGCCAGAACGGGGTGAACACCGAGTACGGGGTCCCCGCGCCGGTGCGGATCGTCCACGGTTCGAACAGGAGGGACGCCCCGAAGCTGCCGACCTCGACGCCCGACTCGGTCAGGGCCGCCTTGAGGGCGGTGTCGACGGCGCGCTCCGCGGCGCCGTAGCGCCGGTTCCAGAGCACGGCTCCGGCGCCGGCCTCATCGACGAGCGAGCGGATGACGCCCGCCGCAGCGCCGCGCCCGAGCACGAGCGGCACCCCGCGCTCGCCGAGGTCGCTCGCCAGCCGCTCGAGCGAATGGTGCAGCCACCACTTCGCCGCGCCCCCGAGCGGGCGGATGCCCGGCGACTGCTCGTCGAGCACGTACACCGCGATCGTCGGATCCCCGCGTTCGGCCGCCGCGACGAGCGCGGGGTTGTCGCCGAGGCGCAGGTCGTCGCGGAACCAGACGATCGTCGGCGCGGTGCTCACGCTACGACGCTAACGCTCCCGGTGTCGGTGGGGGCGGAGGTCGACGCGGCGGGGCCCGGCCCGCGTGCGGCCGAACGCGCGATCGCCCAGGTGCCGAGTCCGGAGGCGAGGAAGATCGCGCCGAGCGCGACCCAGCCGAGCAGGCCGTGCTCGAGCGCGGTCGCGGCGACGACGATCGGGGCGCACATCGCGCCGAGCGAGAAGCCCATCGAGAACATGCCCTGATAGGCGCCCGCGCGAACGGGGTCGGCGAGTTCGAAGCTCAGGCCCCAGCCGCCGGCCTGCGAGAGCACCTCGGCGAAGGAGTGGGCGAGGGTCGCGACGAGGATGATCGTGATCGCCGCCCAGGCGGGGACGCCGCTCGCGAGGGCGTAGACCACGCAGGCGCCCGCCATGAGCCAGGCCGCGATCGCCGACGCGCGCCCGGCCACCCGGAGGTCGTGCGTGCCGCGCGAGACGGGCACCTGGAAGAGCACGACCACGACCGTGTTGAGGATCAGCGCGATCGCGACGAGCACCTCGGGCGCGTCGGTGTCCTGGGCGATCCAGAGCGGAACGCCCACCTCGGCGACCCCGAACTGCATGCCGAACACGGCGGACAACGCCGTCAGCAGGAGGTACCGGCGGTCGCGCCAGGGGGAGTGGGCGCGCAGCGCGATGCGTTCCGCGCGAGCGGATGCCACGGCGTCGGTCGATCCGGTCGCGGTCGTCACGGGGGCGGCGAGCGCCGCTCGGGGCGCGTCGACCGACCCGGGGAGCCGGACCAGTTGCGTGACGGCGAGCAGGTAGGCGACGCCCGCGCCGACGATCATGGCCCGGTACGCCTCGGCCGTGCCGATGACGAGCGCGAGCGCGCCGATGCCCGACCCGACCGCGATCGAGAGGTTGGTGACGGTGCGCAGCACGGCGCGCGCGCCGACCCGTCGTTCGCCGGTGAAGGCGCGCGCGATGATCGCCGCCCGGGTCGCGTTCGCCGCCTGCTCGATGGCGCCGACGCACACCGCGATGACGAGGGCCGAGGCGAAGTCGCCGGCGAAGACGTACACGATGAGCCCGACGCCGTCGGCGGCCGACAGCCAGACGAGCAGGCGCCTGGCGCTCACGCGGTCGGCGAGCCAGCCGCCGGCGAACGACGACACGACGCCGGCCGCGCTCGCGAGCGCGAGGATCAGGGCCACCTCGTGCGCGGGCAGGCCGATGATGAACGTGAAGTAGAGCACGGTGACGGTCAGGAAGATGCCTCGGCCGACGCGGCTGATGAGCGTGGCGATGACGAGGGTGCCGAGCACGGGGTCGGCGAACGGGGCGAGGATGCGGGAGGCGAGGGTCGGCGGGGCGGGGGAGTCGGGCACTCGTCAGTTCTCGCAGTGATCGGGCCGCGACGAAAACGATGTAGCGTTCTGCTACATGTTGCGCTACGAGCTCGAGGAGCAGGACGTCGCGGCGGTCCGGTTCGGCATCTCCCCGCTCTGCGAACTCGGACTCTCGCTCCGCGCCATCCGCGCGCCCGCCTCGTTCCCGCTGCAGCTTCCCTGGGTCAGCCGGACCGAGGCTGCGCGCGCAGACCTGGACCACGAGGCGCTCGACGCGCTCATCGACGACCGCCTCTGGACCCCGGACTTCCTCAACCCCCGCCCGCGCTCCCCGCTCACCCGCCTCGACGAGGAGCTCGCCGAACTCGACCGGATCGCCCCGGAGCGCTTCCACGCCGACCTCGTCGCCGTCCACGGCCGCGTTCCCGAGGTGTTCGGCGGATCGCCGCGCGCCGCGGTGCGGCGCATGATCGGCGCGCTCGAGGAGCTCTGGGACGCGAGCTTCGCCGCGACCTGGCCGAGGATGCGCGCCGTGCTCGAGGCCGACGTCGTGCACCGCGGACGGCAGATCGCCCAGTCCGGCCTCGGCGAGATGCTCAACGGGCTGTCGTCGACGATCGACTTCGACGGGGAGATCCTCTCGGTCAGGCTGCGCGATCCCAACGACCGCACGCAGCGCATCGACGGCACGGGTCTCACGCTCGTGCCCACGATGTTCACCCGGCGCTCCTCCGCGCCGATCGGGTGGGGCCCGCCGATGGTCATGTACCCGGCCCGCGGGCAGGGAGCCCTGTGGGAGGCCGAGCGCGTCGCGAACCCGGAGGCGGTCGCCGGCATCCTCGGCGCGGCCCGCGCCTCGCTGCTGACCGCCCTCGCGGACCCGGCGTCGACGACCGAGCTCGCGATCCGCTTCGGCGTGACCCCGAGCGCCGTGAACCAGCACCTCCGCGCGCTCCGCGCCGCGGGGCTCGTCGTCAGCACGCGATACGGGCGCAGCGTGCTCTACCTGCGCAGCGACCTCGGATCGGCCCTGCTCGCGGGCGCCGTGCGGCCGCGCTGAGCTCAGCCCGCGTCGTCGGCGACGCGCAGCACGATCTTGCCGCGCACGTGGCCCTGCCCGAGGCGCTCGTGCGCCGCTTCGCCGTCGGCGAGGTCGAAGACCTCGTCGACGTGCACCCGCAGTGCGCCGTCGTCGACCAGGCGCGACACGATCGCGAGCGTGCGTGCGTCGGGTGCGAGCGTGAACCCGGTCGAGCGGATGCCGCGTGCGGCCGCCTCCTCGGCCATGGTGGGCCACGACTTCGTCGGCACGTTCACGACGAGACCGCCCGGCCGCAGCACCTCGAGCGAGCGCGTCCCCGTGTCGTCGGCGACGTTGCCGATCAGGTCGATCACCACGTCCTGTTCGCCTGCGACCTCCTCGAAGCGCTCGGCCGTGTAGTCGATCACGTGCCGCGCGCCGAGCGAAGCCAGGAACTCCGCGTTGCGCGGAGAGCCGGTCGCGGTCACGTGGGCGCCGAAGTACGCGGCGAGCTGCACCGCGAAGTGGCCGACGCCGCCGGCGCCCGCATGGATGAGCACGCGCTGGCCGTCGTGCACGCGCGCGACGTCGACCACCGCGCCCCACGCCGTGAGTGCGGCGCACGGGATCGCGGCGGCCTCGACGAACCCGGTCGACGACGGCATCGGAGCGACCGAAAGCGACCCGACGGTCGCGTACTCGGCGTAGGAGCCCCACGTGCGCGGCACCCGCGCCATGCCGTACACGCGGTCGCCGGGCTGCAGCGCGTGCGCCGCGTACGGCACCTCCTCGACGACGCCGGCGAAGTCGAGGCCCAGCACCGCCGGGTAGCCGGTGATCGCGGGTGCGAGCCCGCGCCCGAGCCTGGTCTTCCGGTCGATCGGGTTCACGCCGGCCGCGACGACGCGCACGAGCACCTCGTCGAGCACCCGGAGCGGGCGCGGCACGTCCGCCATCCGGAACGCCGCGCCTTCGCCCGTCTCGTCGACCACCAGGGCCCGCATGCTCTCCGTCATCGGCTCGCCTCCCATCGGACCATTCTCCGGCACGATCGCGCGGATGCGCTCAACCGGCGGCGAGCCATCCGCCGACGGCCTCGCGCAGGGCTGCCGTCTGGCGCGCCTGCCCGTCGTCGCGGGCCGGCACGCGCGCCAACGGTGCACCGAGCCCGCCCGCCCACCGCTCGGCGAGGCCGAACGGGTGCACGGGGTCCCGCGGTGCGCCGACCACGAGCGCACGCACCCCGCGGGCGGCGAGCGCGCCGAGTTCGGCGTCGGAGCGGAACGCGCGGTTGCGTGGGATCTCGACGAGACGGATGGCGCGCGCCGCGGCATCCGCCGCCCCGAACTGTCCGAGCAGCCCGCGCGCGCCCGCGGGGGACTCAGCCTCCACACGGCGGTACGGCTCGGTGCCGAGGAACCGACGCGCGCCGGCCACGGGGCCCGACTCGCGCAGGAGCTCGCCGATCACGGGGAAGGCGTGCAGGTGCGGAGGAAGGGAACGGTCGTCGAACGCGGGCCGCACGAAGACCGCCCGCTCGACCGGCAGGAGCCCGTCCGACGCGATGCGCAGGGCGATGGCCGCACCCATCGAGACGCCGACGAGCGTGAGCGGTCGGCCGTCGCGGGCGCTGGGTGCGGCACCGACCTCGGCGGCGACCTCGCGCGCGAGGCGCCCCAGCGCGAAGTCCTCGGGCGCACCGACCACCTCGGACCCGCCGTGCGCCCGGACCTCGGGCGCGACGACCGTGCCGGTCCCCAGCACCGGGCCGAACAGCTCCAGCGGTTGGCGACGATCCGCGCCGAGCCCGTGCAGGAGCACGAAGCTCACGCGAGCGGCCCCGGGCGGTAGAACGAGCGATCGACCGATGCCGCGACCGGCTCGGGCCGGGCCGCGCCCGGGCGGATCGCGTCGAGCAGGAGGTCGGCGAGCCGCACGAGCCGCGCGATCTGGTCCTCGTCGCGGTCGACCCACCGGCACTGCGGGTCGCCGATCGGCACGAAGCCGTCGTGCTGTTCCCACACCACGAGCGTGCGCTCGGCGCCGAGCACGTACTGCTGCCACCACACCTGGCGCAGGTACCCGCGCGGGATGCCGCGCCACGGCTTCGAGGTCGTCTTGATCTCGCACAGCTCGAGTGCGCCGCCTCCGCGGATCGCGAGCCCGTCGGGCGTGGCCAGGTGCCGGCGCTCCGACTCGGCGTGGAAGAGCAGCGACGACGGCGAGATGCCGTGCTCGCGGTGCACCCACTTCGCGATCACGGGTTCGCGCTCACGGCCGTGGTCGGTGTACCGGCTGCCGCCGAACCCGCGCGAACGCCCGTCGTAGAGCTTTTCGTTCGCCGCGGCGCGCACCGAGGCCTCCGAGGCGAGCTTGGCGGCATCCGTCGCCGTGACGCCCTGCGCGCGGGCCCGCAGCCAGGCGACGCGGTCGCCCGAGTCGGCCACGATGCGCGCCTCGTGCGGCGGCGTGGGCTGCCGTAGCGCCGACGCGACGCGCGGGGCGACCGATTCGAGGTCGAACAGCGCGAAGGGGGTGTCGGTCACCCGTCAACGGTACCCTCGGCCGCCCGCGGCGGCGGGCACCGGCGGACGCGCGGCGCTGCCTCGCGCGCTACTTCACTGCGCGCAGCGGACCGCCCGCGGACTGCGCGATCATCGCCTCGATGCTCGCGGGCGAGAGCGAATGGTGGATCGCGAGCATGCTCGCGCCGAGCACGGCGGCATCCGCTCCCGTCTGGGACAGCGTGATGTGCAGCGACTCGGTCGCGAGCGGCATGGATCGCCGGTAGACGACCTCGCGGACGCCCGCGATCAGGTGCTCGCCGGCCTCGGCCATCGAGCCGCCGAGCACGATGACCGATGGGTTCATCAGGCTCAGGCAGGTCGTGAGAACCTCGCCGATGTCGCGTCCGGCCTGACGCACGGCCTGGATGGCCTGCACGTTGCCGTTCTTGACGAGGTCGACGACATCACGCGAGTTCGACGCGGGCATTCCGTCGGTCGACAGCGTGCGCGCGAGCGCGCTGCCCGAGGCCAGGGCCTCGAGGCATCCGAAGTTGCCGCAATTGCACGCGATGTCGGCGCCGCGGGCGACGTACACGTGGCCGATGTCGCCCGCCGTGCCCTGCGCGCCGCGCTGGAGGAAGCCGCCGGAGATGACGCCGGCGCCGATGCCGGTCGCGACCTTGACGAACAGGAGGTGGTCGGTGTCGGGCCACGCACGCTCGCGCTCGCCGAGCGCCATGATGTTGACGTCGTTGTCGACCAGGACGGGGACGTCGATCTCCTGGCGGATCCAGCCGGCGATGTCGAAGCGGTCCCACCCGGGCATGATCGGCGGGTTGATCGGGCGACCGGTGCGGTACTCGACGGGCCCGGGCACGCCGACGCCGATCGCGAGGAGGTCCTCGGGGCGGCGGCCGGCGCGCTCGATGAGTTCGCGGGTGACCGCGACCACCGCGTCGAGGACGACACGCGGACCCTCGGCGACGGGGATGACGGCGTTCGTCTCCTCGAGGACGTTGCCGGTGATGTCGCTGAGCGCCGTGCGCACGTGCGAGGCGCCGATGTCGACGCCCGCGACGTACCGGTCGCTCGCGGTGATCGCGAAGAGGGAGGACGGGCGCCCCCCGGTCGACGCGGCCTCCCCGACCGGGCCGACCAGTCCGAGGCCGGTGAGCGCATCGATGCGCATCGCGACGGTGGTCCGGGCGAGTCCGGTGATCGACGCGAGTTCGCTGCGGGTGCGGGGTCGGCCGTCGCGCAGGATCTGGAACAGGTCGCTCATCGCGGTCGATCCGAGCGCGTTCACGTGTGGTCGAGCGCCGTCCCCGCCTCTGTCAGCCATGGGGCGATTGTGTCATACGGGCCACGGAAGTCGGCCGTGACTCGAGACGGTTTCCGCGACTTCTAACTTTTCTCTGGCATAAGTTGCCGATCGTGTGTCATGCTGTGCGACATGACAACGGACGTCATCACGCCGGCTCGCACGCTCCGTGCGGGATTCATCGGAGGCGGCTTCATGGCCGCCGTGCACAGCCGGGCGGCCAGGGCGGCCGGAGCGAAGCTCGCGGCGGGAACCTCGTCGACGAGCGATCGCGCAGCCGAGACCGCTGAGCGGCTGGGCCTCGACCGGGCGCACGCGACGGTCGACGACCTGATGGCCGACCCGTCGATCGACGTGGTGCACGTCTGCACGCCCAACCACACGCACGCCGAGTTCGCGCGTGCCGCGATCGAAGCGGGCAAGCACGTCGTCTGCGAGAAGCCGCTCGCCACCGACGCGACGGACGCCGCAGCCCTCGCAGCCCTCGCGGCCGAGCGCGGGGTCGTCGCCGCGGTGCCGTTCGTGTACCGGTTCCATCCCATGGTGCGGGAGGCGCGGGCGCGCGTCGCCCGAGGCGACGCGGGCGAGCTCCTGAGCGTCGACGGCCGGTACCTCCAGGACTGGCTCGCCGCGCCGAGCGACGACGACTGGAGAGTGGATGCCGCGGCAGGCGGGCCGTCGCGGGCCTTCGCCGACATCGGCTCGCACCTCGTCGACCTCGTCGAGTTCGTCAGCGGCGATCGCATCACCCGCCTCTGCGCGCAGACCCGGACCGTGTACGCCGAACGCGCCCGCCACGACGCGATCACCACCGAGGACCTCGTCGCCGTGCTCGTCGAACTCTCCGGCGGCGCGGTCGGAACGCTCCTCGTCTCGCAGGTCGCACCCGGTCGCAAGAACGGGCTCACCCTCGAACTCGCGGGCACCCGTGCGAGTGTCCGATTCGAGCAGGAACGACCGGGCCGGCTCTGGATCGGGCGCGTGGACTCGTCCGAAGTCGTCGAGCGCGACCGGGCACGGCTCGCGCCCGACGCGGCCCGGCTCGCGCTCGTCCCGGCCGGACACCCGATGGGCTACCAGGACGCGTTCAACGGATTCGTCGCCGACGCCTACGCGGCCATCGGCGGCGCCGAGCCCGAGGGGCTGCCGCGGTTCGCCGACGGGCTCCGGGCGGTCCGCGTGACCGAGGCCGTGCTGGCCTCGGCACGCCTCGGTACGTGGACGGAGGTGCCGGAATGACCGGAGCGCCGGCGCGCGACCTCGACGGCGAGCCCGTGCTCGTCGCAGAGGGCCTGCGGAAGTCGTTCTTCGGCGTGACCGTCCTCGACGACGTCAGCCTGACCCTCCGGCCGGGCGAGGTCCACGGACTGGTCGGCGAGAACGGCGCGGGCAAGTCGACCGTCATGAAGATCCTCGCGGGCGTCCACCAGGCCGACGCGGGGCGGATCCTGCTCGGCGGCCGCCCGGTCTCGTTCACCCACCCCGTCCAGGCCGCCCACGCCGGACTCGCGACCGTCTTCCAGGAGTTCAACCTGCTGCCCGAGCGCTCGATCGCGCAGAACGTGTTCCTCGGCCGCGAACCGCGCCGGCGCGGATTCGTCGACCGGGGCGCGATGCGCCGGCGCACGCGCGAACTGCTCGACGATCTCGGCATCCGGGGGCTCGACGTCGACGCGCCGGTGCGCACCCTCACCGTCGCCGAACAGCAGGTCGTCGAGATCGTCAAGGCGCTCTCGACCGACGCGCGCGTCATCCAGATGGACGAGCCCACGGCGGCGCTGGCCGACCACGAGGTCGAACTGCTCTACACGATCGTCCGGCGCCTGTCCGAACGCGGCGTCGCGATCATCTACGTCTCCCACCGGCTCCGGGAGATCTTCGACCTGTGCGACACCATCACCGTGCTCAAGGACGGCGTGCAGGTCTCCACCGGCCCCGCCTCGGAACTCGACACCGACGAACTCGTGCGCCGCATGGTCGGCCGACCGATCTCGGCCTACTACCCGGAGCGCGAACCGGGAACCGGGTTCGGCGAACCCCGACTCGTGCTGCAGGGCTCAGGCAACGGCCAGGTCGACGGCGTCGACCTCGAACTGCGCGCCGGCGAGATCGTCGGCATCGCGGGCCTGCAGGGCTCGGGTCGCACCGAGCTGGTGGAGGGCGTCTTCGGCATCGCTCCGTTCACGCGCGGTCGGATGCTCGTCGACGGCCGCCCGGTCCGCGTCACCTCCGCGCGGCAGGCCGTGCGGCTCGGCATCGCGCTCGTCACCGAGGACCGCAAGGCGCAGGGGCTCGCACTGAACCAGTCGATCCTCGACAACGCCCTGCTCGTGATCAGGTCGGTGTTCGCGCGCCGGACCGGCACGGTGCGACGCGAACTGCCCGGAGTGCTCACGAGCCTCGAGGTCGTCTCGAGGGGCACCGACCAGGAGGTGCAGTACCTCTCGGGCGGAAACCAGCAGAAGGTCGTCCTCGCGAAGTGGCTCGCGACCGGCCCGCGCATCGTGCTCTTCGACGAACCGACCAGGGGCATCGACGTCGGCGCGAAGGTCGCGGTCTACACCCTCATGCGCAGGCTCGCGAAGGACGGGGTCGCGATCGTCATGATCTCCTCCGAACTGCCCGAGGTCATCGGCATGTCGGATCGCATCATCGTCATGCACGACGGCCGCGCCTCGCACGAACTGCCGCCGCGCAGCGACGAGGCGACGATCCTCGCCGCCGCGACGGGGACCCTCGCGCCGGCCATCGGGGCCGACGAAGCCGCGGAAGGAGAGCTCCGATGACCGCCGCCGCACCGACCCGGGCCCGCAGGCTCGACGCCTCCCTCATCGTGGGCATCGCGCTGCTCGTCGTCGTGGTCGTCGGCGCGATCCTCGTCGCGAGCGTCGGGCGCAACTTCTTCAGCCCCGGCAACATCCGCGACATCCTCACCGGCATGAGCGTGCTCGGGTTCGTCGCCATCGGCCAGACCCTCGTCGTCCTCTGCGGGTCGCTCGACCTCTCCGTCCCGTACGTCGTGAGCCTGTCGAGCCTGATCGCCGCGGACCTCATGCGCGGGTCCGACGGCAACGTGGCCGCCGGAGTCCTCGCCGCGATCGGCGTCGCGGCCCTCATCGGCCTCGGCAACGGGCTGATCGTGACCAAGCTCCGCGTCAACGGCTTCATCGCCACGCTCGGCGTCGGACTCATCATCAAGGGCTACCTCGACTCGAACTACAAGGGCACCAGCGGAAGCGTGCCGTGGTCCTTCCAGCTCATCGGCGCCACCGGCATCGGCCCGATTCCGTTGTCCACGATCCTCATGCTGGCCGTCGCCCTCGCGGCGTGGTTCTTCCTCACCCGCACGCGCACGGGCAACCACATCTACGCGGTCGGCGGAAACGAGCAGGTGGCGAGGTTCAGCGGCATCCGCACCGCCAGGCCCGTGCTCGTCGCCCACATGCTGTGCTCGGTCGCGGCCGCGCTCGCCGGCCTGCTGCTCGCGAGCCGGCTGGGCGTCGGAAGCCCGACCGTCGGAACCCAGGGCGGGTACGACCTGCTCTCGATCGCGGCCGTCGTACTCGGCGGCACGTACCTGCTCGGCGGCAGAGGCTCGGTCTGGGGCACGATCGGCGGCGTGGCGATCTTCGCCGTCCTCGACAACGTCATGAGCGTCATGCAGGTCAACCCCTTCCTGAAGGACGTCGTGCGCGGCATCGTCATCGTCGCCGCCGTCGCGGTCTACACCGCGCGCACCACCGAGCAGCGGCGCCCCCGCTTCGGCGGGAGCCGGAGCGCCGAACCGGTCCGACCCGACCCCGAGGAGGTGCGCGCATGACCGCGAACGTCGACGCCCCGAACGCGCTCGCCCGCATCGGCGACTTCGCGCGGACCCTGGTCAGCCCCAGGGGAGCCGTGTTCCTGCTCCTCGCGGTCCTGCTGTTCGCGATCACGGCGCTGAACCCGTCGTTCGCCGAGCCCGGGCAGCTGATGCGGTTCATCCAGCGCGTCGCCCCGGTCGCGATCGTCGCCATCGGGCAGTACTTCGTCATCGTCGGCGGCGAGTTCGACCTCTCGATGGGCTCGGTCGTCACCGCGCAGGTCGTGATCGCGGGCAACCTCATCGGCCAGGACGGCAGCCGGTCGATCCCCGTGCTCGCCCTCATGCTCGTGTTCGGCGCCGCGATCGGACTCGTGAACGGGCTCGTGGTCGCCTACCTCCGCGTACCGAGCTTCATCGCCACCCTCGGGATGATGCTCGCGCTGCTCGGCGGCGTGCTGTACTGGACCGGCGGCGCCGCCACCGGCAACCCCGCGGACTCGTTCCGCGAGATCGGCAGGGGCGGCATCCGCGACCTCCCGATCATCGACATCCTGCCCTGGTCGGTCGTCGTGCTCGCGGCCGTGCTCGCCGCCGCGATCTGGGCCTCCAAGCGCCCGTTCGGGCGGAGCGTCATCGCACTCGGCGACAACCCGACGACGGCGCGCTACTCCGGCATGCGCGCCGACCGGGTCAAGATCACGACCTTCGTGCTGTCATCGCTGTCCGCGACGCTCGCCGGGGTCATCCTCGTCGGATACGCCGGCGTGCACCCCAGCGTCGGGCGCGGGTACGAGTTCATCGCGATCACCGCGGTCGTGCTCGGCGGCGTCGTGCTCGGCGGCGGCAGGGGATGGGTCGTCGGCGCCGTCGCGGGCGCCTTCGCACTCGAGGCGCTGTTCACACTGCTGAACTTCGCCGGCGTGCCGTCGACGTACCGCGACGCCGTCCAGGGCGCGATCATCATCCTCGCCGTCGCCTACTCGGCCGTCACCTTCCGCAGCCGCCGTCGCGGCCGCGGACCGGAAGCTTCACCACGGGCATCGACGCCCGCGGCGGAGGAGACGGATGCCTCGGCATCCGCTCATCACCCTGCATCACCGATTCCCTCGACACCGAGGGCAGACAACGACACCAAGGGAGGTTCGTGATGCGACGCAGGATTCCTGTGGCATCCGCCATGGTCGGCGCGCTCGCGTTGATCGCGCTGACCGGCTGCACCACCGATCCGAGCGTGACCGCTCCGACGGAGGACGCCGCCGAGACCGAGGAGAGCGTCGAGTGGTTCGACCAGGCGCTCTTCGACAAGCAGGACGCCGAGCGCGGCGTCGCACCGGAGGGCCCGGACGACCAGCCGTGGCTGCAGATGATCAATCCGGAGATGGTCGACACGGCCGAGTACGCGAGCGACGGGGCGAAGAAGGCCTGCTTCGCGAACGCCTCGATCTCGAACCCGTGGCGGCAGACCGGCTGGATCACGATGAACGAGCAGTTGAAGGTCCTGCAGGAGCAGGGCGTCATCTCCGAGATGGAGACCCGAGACGCCCAGGACTCCGATGACACGCAGATCGCCGACATCGACTACTTCATCAACGAGGGCGACTGCGACGTGTTCATCATCTCGCCGAACTCGACGGCGGCGATGACGCCCGCGGTGGAGCGCGCGTGCGACACGGGCAAGCCCGTGGTCGTGTTCGACCGCGGTGTGCAGACCGACTGCCCCGTGACCTTCATCCACCCGATCGGCGGCTTCGCGTGGGGCATCGACACCGCCGAGTTCCTCATCGACGAGCTCGACGAGGGTGCCAAGGTCGTCGCGCTGCGCATCCTGCCCGGCGTGGACGTGCTCGAACAGCGCTGGGCCGCGGCCGAGAAGCTGTTCGACGAGGCGGGTATCGACGCGGTGGACTACTTCACCGGCGCCGACCCGGCCGAGATCAAGAAGATCATCTCGGACGAGCTGGCCAAGGGCGACGTCGACGGCGTCTGGATGGATGCCGGCGACGGCGCCGTCGCCGCGATCGAGGCGTTCGAGGACGCCGGGGTCGACTACCCCGTCATGACCGGCGAGGACGAGATGAGCTTCCTGCGCAAGTGGAAGGACACCGGGCTGACCGGACTCGCGCCGGTGTACTCGAACTTCCAGTGGCGCACCCCGCTGCTCGCGGCGCAGATGATCTTCGCCGGCGAGCAGGTGCCCTCGGAGTGGGTCCTCCCGCAGGCGCCCATCACCGCGGGCGAGGTCGACGAGTACCTCGCGCTCAACGAGAACATGCCCGACGGTCACTACGCCAAGTTCGGCGGCGAGGACCTGCCCGGCTACCCGCAGGTCTGGGAGGATCGCGTCATCCCGTGATCCACGTGAGGCGGGGCGGGCGCGGTCACCGGCGTCCCGCCCCGCCGACACGGCCCGAACACCTCCGCCCGGGGCCGACCCGGGCGGACGAACGCGACGAGGAGGGCGCATGACGCGCACGATCGGCGTCAACACCTGGGTGTGGGCGTCGCCGCTCACCGATGAGAACCTGCCCGCGCTCGCGGCGAAGGCCGCCGGGATGGGATTCGGCGCGATCGAACTGCCCGTCGAGTCCCCGGGCGACTGGTCGCCCGAGCACGCGGCCGAGGTGCTCGCGGAGCATCGGCTCGCTCCGGTCGTGATCGGCGCGATGGGGCCCGGGCGCAACCTCGTCGCCGCGCCGGGATCCGAGGTCGTCGCGACCCAGAACTACCTCGTGCAGTGCATCCGGGCGGCAGAGGTCGTCGGCGCCCGGGTGGTCGCCGGTCCGTTCACGGCCGCGACCGGCCGGGCCTGGCGCATGGACGACGCGGAACGCGGCGACCGCGTGGCCGAACTGCGGGCCGCGCTCGCGCCCGTCGTGCGGCAGGCGGTCGATCGCGGCATCCGGATCGCGATCGAACCGCTCAACCGGTACGAGACGAGCCTCCTCAACACGGTCGAACAGGCGCTCGACGCGCTCGAGCCGCTGCTCGGGCCGGGGCTCGGGCTCGCGCTCGACAGCTACCACCTGAACATCGAGGAACGGTCCATCGGGGATGCCATCCGCCTCGCCGGCCCGCACCTCGCTCACGTGCAGGTGTGCGGCAACGACCGCGGCGCCGTCGGGGACGACCACATCGACTGGCCGGCATTCCTCGACGCCCTCGACGACGTCGGGTACGCCGACGTGCTCGGCGTCGAGAGCTTCACGGGAGAGAACGCCACCATCGCGGTCGCGGCGTCGGTGTGGCGTCCGCTCGCCGCATCGCAGGACGCGCTCGCAGAGCGCAGCCTCCGCCACCTCACCGCACTCGAACAGGAACGGATGCCGAGATGACCGAACCCACGCACCGGGCACACCCCGTCACCCTCTTCACCGGCCAGTGGGCCGACCTGCCGTTCGAGGAGGTCGCGCGGCTGGCCTCCGAGTGGGGCTACGACGGCCTCGAGATCGCGTGCTCGGGCGACCACCTCGACACCGAGCTCGCCGACGAGGAGCCGGGCTACCTGAAGGAGAAGCTGGAGCTCCTGAGGCGCTACGACCTGAAGGTCTACGCGATCTCGAACCACCTCACCGGCCAGGCCGTGTGCGACGACCCGATCGACTTCCGGCACCAGGCGATCGTGCGCCCGTCCACCTGGGGCGACGGTGACGCCGAGGGCGTGCGGCAGCGTGCCGCGGAGGACATGAAGCGCACGGCGCGCGTCGCGCGCAAGCTCGGCGTCGACACGGTCGTCGGCTTCACGGGCTCGAAGATCTGGCAGTACGTGGCGATGTTCCCGCCCGTGCCGGCGTCGGTGATCGACGCGGGCTACGAGGACTTCGCGACCCGGTGGAACCCCATCCTCGACGTGTTCGACGACGAGGGCGTGCGCTTCGCGCACGAGGTGCACCCGTCCGAGATCGCGTACGACCACTGGACGAGCGTGCGCACGCTCGAGGCGATCGACCGCCGCCCGGCGTTCGGCTTCAACTGGGACCCGAGCCACATGATGTGGCAGGGCGTCGACCCGGTCGGCTTCATCTGGGACTTCCAGGACCGGATCTACCACGTCGACTGCAAGGACACGCGCATCCGCCCGGCATCCGGTCGCAGCGGCATCCTCGGCTCCCACCTGCCGTGGGGCGACCCGCGCCGCGGCTGGGACTTCGTCTCGACCGGGCACGGCGACGTGCCGTGGGAGGACGCGTTCCGCGCGCTCGACGCGATCGGGTACACGGGTCCGATCTCGGTCGAGTGGGAGGACGCCGGCATGGACCGCCTGCACGGCGGCCCGCAGGCGCTCGAGTACGTGCGCTCGCTCATCTGGCCGCGGCCGACCGCGTCGTTCGACGCCGCGTTCTCCAACCAGTAGGCGCCGAGGCGCTCCCGCTCGCTCGGGCTCGCGCACGCGCGCTCTGCGCCACTTCGCGCGCTCTGCGCCAGTCCGCCCCCGCACTCTGCGCCACTTCGAGCGCGGTGCGCCACTCGAACTGGCGCACGGCACGGCAAGTGGCGCAGAGCGGGCACGCGATCGGCGGGCGACGTGCGACGTGCGACGCGCGGCGGGCGGCGCCTGCGGCCGGGGCCGGTCACAGGCGGCATCCGCTTGCGTCATAGGAATCGCACAGGAGCGCGCGCATACTCGAAAGCATGGGCACCTCGACCGAGCCGGGCACCGCGCACCGTCCGCAGATCGCCAAGGCCGACGGCAGCGCCGTGCGCGTCCTCGTCGTCGACGACGAGAACTCGCTCACCGACCTGCTCAGGATGGCCCTGCGCTACGAGGGGTGGGAGGTGCGGACCGCCGCCGACGGCCTCGGCGCGGTGCGGGCCGCGCGCGAGTTCCGCCCCGACGCGATCGTGCTCGACATCATGCTGCCCGACATCGACGGGCTCGAGGTGCTCCAGCGCGTGCGGGCCGACGGCACCGAGACGCCCGTGCTGTTCCTCACCGCCAAGGACTCGCTCGACGACCGCATCGCGGGGCTCACCGCCGGCGGTGACGACTACGTCACGAAGCCGTTCAGCCTCGAGGAGGTCGTGGCGCGCCTGCGCGGGCTCATCCGCCGCTCCACGCTCACGCTCGGCCAGGCGAAGGACCCGGTGCTGCGGGTCGGCGACCTCTCGCTCGACGAGGACTCGTACGAGGTCGAGCGCGACGGCACCCCGATCGAGCTCACCGCGACCGAGTTCGAACTGCTCCGCTTCCTCATGCGCAATCCCCGCCGCGTGCTGTCGAAGGCGCAGATCCTCGACCGCGTCTGGAACTACGACTTCGGCGGCAAGGAGTCGGTCGTCGAGCTCTACATCTCGTACCTGCGCAAGAAGATCGACGCGGGCCGCGAGCCCATGATCCACACGGTGCGCGGTGCGGGCTACATGCTGAAGGCCGTCGGATGACGCACCCCGGCGACCCCGGCCACGCCGCGGCCGCGCGGCGCGATGCGCTCGCCCACTCGGCGTCGCCGGCAGGCGAACCGATGGCGGATGCCGCGCCGGACGTCGGTCGGCGGCCGTGGTCGTTGCACCGGCGGCTCCTGGCGATCCTCACGGTCCTGCTCGTCGCGGTGAGCGTCGTCATCGGCGTGGTCACCGTGCTCGTGTTCCATTCGACGTCGGTCGAACGCCTCGACGCCAGCCTCCGGGCCGCGGCCGCACGTGCGGCGGACGTGGCGCCGTCCGGTGTGCCGACCGACCCGCGTTCGACCGTCCTCGAGTTCCTGAGCGTGCCGGGCCAGCCCGTGGGAACGCTCGGGGTCCTCATCGCGGGCGACACGACCGTCGGCGGGTACATCTCGGAGCTCGGTGAACTCCTGGAGGCGGACCGGTCCGCCCTTCGCGCGCTCTCATCCGTCCCTGCGGACTCGCGCCCGCACACGGTCGATGCCGGCGCTCTCGGGCCCTACCGCGCGATCGCCGTGGACACGGACTCGCAACTGCGCGGGGTGCTCGCACTTCCGCTCGCCGACGTGAACGCCCAGACCGCCCAGCTCGCACTGACCGTCGCGATCGTCGCCGCCGGCGGCCTGCTCCTCGCGCTCGGCATCGGCTCGATCGTCGTGCGGCGTGCGCTCAGCCCGCTGTCGGAGGTGACCGCGACCGCACGCCGCGTGTCGGAGCTCCCGCTGGATCGGGGCGACGTCGCGCTCGGCGAGCGGGTCCCCGCCGTCGACGACGGAACCGAGGTCGGCCGGCTCGGCACCTCCTTCAACCGGATGCTCGAGCATGTGGCATCCGCGCTCTCGGCACGCGAGCGCAGCGAGCAGAAGGTGCGACGCTTCGTCGCCGATGCGAGCCACGAACTGCGCACGCCGCTCGCCTCGATCCGCGGGTACGCCGAGCTGACGCGCCTGCACGGCGGGCAGCTCCCGGCCGACGTGGTGCACGCGTTCGAGCGGATCGAGTCGGAGTCCAAGCGGATGACGGAGCTCGTCGAGGACCTGCTGCTGCTCGCCCGGCTCGATGAGGGCAGGGAAGTGCGCCGCGACCCCGTCGACCTCGGGCGTCTCGTGGCCGATGCGGTCGGCGACGCCCAGGTCGCCTCACCGGATCATTCGTGGCGGGTCGACGCGCCGGCTTCCGAGGTCGTCGTGGACGGGGATGCGAGCCGGCTCCACCAGGCGGTCGCGAACCTGCTCGCGAACGCGCGGGTGCACACGCCGGAAGGCACGGAGGTGGTGGTGGGGCTCTCCGTTCCGACCGCGGCGGACGGCGGTGCGGAGCGAGCGCGGATCACCGTCGCCGACGACGGCCCCGGAATCGACGAGGGGGTGCGCGCGTCGCTGTTCGAACGGTTCGTGCGCGGCGACGCGTCGCGCTCGCGCCGGGCGGGCAGCACCGGGCTGGGCCTCGCCATCGTCAAGGGCGTCGTCGAGGCGCACGGCGGCACGGTGGCGGTCGAGAGCGCCCCGGGCAGGACCGTGTTCACCCTCGACCTGCCGCTCGCGCGGGGTCACTGAACCGGGGCGTCGGGTGGTGGCAGCTGCACGTCGGCCTCGGGTTCGACCGTGACTCCGCGGACCCGGGACATCCGCTCGATCGTGTCCTCGGCGGCGCGGCCGGTCACGACGCCGATGACGTCGAGGACCTCGTCGACTTCGAGGCCGGCCGCCTCGAGGTCGGACACGGCGTCGGCGAGCACCCGGTCGCCGACCGACACGTGCACGCGCCGCGGGCCGCCGGGGCCGGGGGCGCCTGATCGGGCGCCCCCGGTCCGCGGTCGGTCCGGTTGATCCGACGGGGTCATCGACGGTCCTTCGGGACCGGGATCGGGTCGAGCTCGCCGGGATCGATGATCGGTCCGGGACGCCACGGCACCGGCCGGTAGTCCCAGATCGGGCGGCGGCGCGTGGGCACGACGGCGAGGCCGGCCCCGACGTCGACCGCGGGCTGCGGCAGCGCGACCGCGGTCCGGACGAGTTCGCGCCAGAGGTCGCGGCCGCGCAGGCCGGTCTTCTGGGCGAGCGTCGCCGCGATCCCGGCGACGTGCGGCGTCGCCATGCTCGTGCCGGACTTCACGCCGTACGAGCCCTTGGCGACCGGGACGGACGAGTACGTCGCGACGCCGGGTGCGGCGATGTTCACCTCGCCGCCGTTGCCGTTCAGGCCGCGGCACGAGAACGGCGCGCGCATGAGCGCCTGGTCGAGCGCCGCGACCGCGAGGATCGACGGGCTGTTGGCCGGAGCGCTCACCGGGAAGGTCGCGCCGTCGTTGCCGGCGGCGGCCACGATCAGCGATCCCGCGTTGAGCGCGGCCTGCCCGGCCTGCTCGTAGTAGGTGAAGTAGGTCTGGCCGAGCTGCACGCGCGAGCCCAGCGACATCGAGATCACCTGGGCGCCCTGTTGGATGGCCCACTGGATGCCGGCGAGGATGCCGCCGCTCGAGCCGCTGCCCTGATCGCTCAGCACCTTGCCGACGACCAGGCGCGCCCCGTAGGCGACGCCGTACCTGCGCTGGGTTCCCGACGGAACCTTCGGCCCCGCTGCGGTGCCCGCGCAGTGCGTTCCGTGCGAGTGCCCGTCGTGGACCGCCTGACCGGAGATGAACGACTGGCTCGCGACGACGCGGCCGGCGAAGTCGGGGTGCCCGAGGTCGATGCCCGTGTCGAGCACGGCGACCCGCATGCCGGTCCCCGACCACGGTGCGGTCGCGAGGATCGGCGGGATGGCGCGCACGGCCTGGAGCCCCCACGTGAAGGTGGCGGTGTCGGCGTAGGTCTGCGCCGCGTCGACCTCGTCGTCATCGGCGGAGCCGTCCGACTCGTCGTCGGCGAAGGTCGACGGAGCGTCGACCGCGTCGATGGTGTCGAGCGGGTGGACCCACACCTCAGGTTCGATCGCGATGATCGGACTGGACGGATCGTCCACGGCCCGTGAGAGCGCCCCGATCTGATCGCCGTCGCCGTCGACCACGGCGACGTTGAGCAGGTCGAGGTACATGTCACCGGATGTCGCCGCGGCCGGGTCGTCCCCGAGGCCGCGCGACATGCTGCGCTCCATGCCGGCGACGTCGCGGAGCTCGCGCGCGGCGGCATCCGCTTCGACGGGGGCGAACGTGATGATCTGTCGACCGGTGGGGCCCATGGGGATCCCGCCGTCGACGTCGGAGGTGGTCATGTCGTCATTCCTTCCCTCTGCGGCGATGGCCCGCCCGCATTCGAGGAGGGCTCGATGCCGATTGCAGCCTCAGGCTGCGCCTGATGCGCCGACTCGGCATCGGGGAGGGCACTGACCTCGGGGATTCAGCTCTCGCCGACGATGCGAAGGACGTCCGCGAGGATGCGCAATTCCTCGACCGGACGATCGCGCAGGGCTCCGCGGAGGCGAGCCTGGTTCGCGGCGCGGACCTCGGCGACCCGTTCGCGGGCGAGCGGGGTCGGCGCGAGGACGCGTGCCCGGCCGTCGCGCTCGTCGGCGCGGCTCTCGACCAGGCCCAGCTGCTCGAGCTGGCGGACCTGCCTGCTGACCGCGCTCTTGTCCATGTCGAGGTGCTCGGCGAGCACGTGCGCATTCGTCGTGCCCGAACGCACGATCGTGCTCAGCAGCTTGTACCCGGCCGGTTGCAGGTCGGGATGCACGAGCTTCGCCGATTCCGCCCAGACGACCCGTGCCCGGGTGAAGACCACGGCGAACTGCTCCTCGACCGACGCGATGGCGGCGTCGAGGGCGGGGTCGGCGGTCATGACGGCCATGCTATCGACGTGCCGGTCGGTCCTCGGAGCCGCGGGTGATCACGGCGGCGGACGGCACGCCGGCCGCGGCCTCGGCGTCCGCCAGGTCGATCGCGACCTCTTCGGCCTCCTCGGCGAGGGTCTGCGCGGCGGTCTTCGTGGAGAGCGGCCGGTTGGGCAGGAAGGCGATCGCGGCGAGGGAGAGCACGGCGAGGGGGACCGCGATCCAGAAGACCTCGGCGATGCCCTGGCCGTACGCGCTCTCGATGATCACGCGGATGGAGGCCGGCAGGTCGTGCACGTTCGGCACGGCGCCGCCAGCGAGCCCCTGCAGCGCCTCGACCTCGTCCGGGGTCGTCGGCGTGAAGTCGGCGAAGCCGTCGGCGGTGTGGGCGGTGACGCGCGAGGCGAGCTGCGAGCCCATGATCGTCACGCCGATGGTGCCGGCGATCGAGCGGAAGAAGTTGACGTTCGAGGAGGCCGCGCCCAGTTGCGAGACGGGGGTGTCGTTCTGCACGACGAGGGTGAGGTTCTGCATGACCATGCCGAGCCCGGCGCCCAGGGTGAACATGTACACGCTCACCAGGGCGAAGTCGGTGTCGTAGGTCAGCGTCGTCATGAGGATCGTGCCCGCGAGCGTCAGGAGCGCGCCGAGGACCATGAACCCCTTCCACCTGCCGAACCGGCTGATGAGCGCGCCGATGAGGATCGACGCGCCCATCTGGCCGACGATCATCGGGATGGTCATGAGGCCCGACTCGGTCGGGGTCGCGCCGCGCGCCAGCTGGAAGTACTGCGCCAGGAAGACGCTGGTCGCGAACATCGCGACGCCGATCGCGAGGGAAGCGATGACGGCGAGGGTGAACGTGCGGTTGGCGAACAGCGACATCGGCACGATCGGCTCGGCGACGAGGAACTCGGTGATGACGAACCCGATGAGCGCGGCGGCCGAGACGCCGATGAGGGCGTAGGCGAGCGCGGAGTCCCAGGCGAACTGGTCGCCGCCGAGCGAGACCCAGATGAGCAGCAGCGAGACGCCGACGACGAGGAACGCGGCCCCGACGTAGTCGATCTTCACGCGGCGCTGGGGCAGCTTCGGCAGGTGCAGGGTGAGCTGGATCAGCACGAGTGCGACGATCGCGAGCGGCACCGGGATGAAGAAGTTGGCGCGCCAGCCCCACGCGTCGGTGATCACGCCGCCGAGCAGCGGGCCGCCGATGGTCGCGACGGCCATGATGCCGCCGACCACGCCCATGTACTTGCCGCGTTCGCGCGGCGAGATGATGAGCGCGACGATGATCATGACCAGCGACATGAGCCCACCCGCGCCG
This sequence comes from Agromyces marinus, assembly GCF_021442325.1. Lineage (NCBI taxonomy): Bacteria > Bacillati > Actinomycetota > Actinomycetes > Micrococcales > Microbacteriaceae > Agromyces > Agromyces marinus. The sequence continues at coordinate 540,336 of NZ_CP087879.1, forward strand.
ATGCCCTGCACGATCCGGACCGCGATGAGCATGGTCGTGTCCTGTGCGAACCCGGCGATCGCCGAGCCGATCACGAAGAGCGCGATGGAGAGCTGGATCAGCGCCTTGCGGTTCACGAGGTCGGCGAGCTTGCCCCAGATCGGCGTGGAGACCGCGGTCGCGAGCATCGTCGAGGTCAGCACCCACGTGTAGGCGGTCTGGTCGCCGCCGAGGTCGGCGATGATGCGCGGCATCGACGTCGAGACGACCGTGCTCGAGAGCACGGCGACGAACATCGTGACGATGAGCCCGGAGAGCGCGACGAAGACCTCGCGGGGCGTGCGAGCGGATGCCTCGGGCGACGGGTGCTGAGCGACGGCGGTCACGGGTGGGAGTCCTCCAAGAAAGTTGACAAGGATCAACCGTAGGTAGATGGTTGCAATCTGTCAACTTTGGATGCTCGTCAACCATTCGGGCCAGGCGATTTCGCGATCCCCGCGGCATCCGTTATCTTGGTCTGAGCCGAAGACCGCTGGTCGTCGTGTTCGCGTGCGAACATGACCGAAGTCCTGTGAACGCAGGGGCCCGCGCAGGTGTGACGAAGACTTCCCGGTTCGATCCGGGCCGAGCTCCGCGCAACTGCGCAGGAGCTCTTTTTCTTTCCCATGAGATCGCGCCAGCGCTCCGAGGCCGTGCATCGCCACCGCGGTGCATGCAGAAGACACAAGGAGTGGCCATGGCGAACAAGGAAGCCTCGGTTGCCGAACTCACGAACCTGTTCGAGAGCTCGACCGCCGTTCTGCTGACTGAATACCGCGGCCTCACGGTTGCCCAGCTCAAGCAGCTGCGCACGTCCATCCGTGAGGACGCGAGCTACGCCGTGGTGAAGAACACGCTGACCAAGATCGCGGCGAACAACGCCGGGATCACCGCGTTCGACGAGGACCTCAAGGGTCCGTCGGCGATCGCGTTCGTGCACGGCGACCCCGTCGCCGTCGCGAAGGCTCTGCGCGACTTCGCCAAGGCGAACCCCCTCCTCGTGGTCAAGGGCGGCTACTTCGATGGCAAGCCCCTGACCGCCGAAGAGGTAGGCAAGCTCGCCGACCTCGAGTCCCGCGAAGTGCTGCTGGCGAAGCTCGCCGGTGCCTTCAAGGCCTCGCTGTTCGGAGCCGCATATCTGTTCAACGCACCGCTGTCGAAGGCCGTTCGCACGGTCGACGCGCTGCGTGAGAAGCAGGAGTCCGCTGCGTAGGCGCGAGCCTGCCAAGCGGTGAGTACCCAGGAAATCTAAGGAGAAGAATCATGGCGAAGCTGTCCACTGAGGAGCTGCTCGAGCAGTTCAAGGGCCTGACCCTCATCGAGCTCTCGGAGTTCGTCAAGGCGTTCGAGGAGACCTTCGAGGTCACCGCGGCCGCCCCCGTCGCCGTTGCCGGCCCCGCTGCCGCAGGCGGCGGCGCCGCTGCCGAAGAGGTCGAGGAGAAGGACTCCTTCGACGTCGTCCTCGAGGCTGCCGGCGACAAGAAGATCCAGGTCATCAAGGTCGTCCGCGAGCTCACCTCGCTCGGCCTCGGCGAGGCCAAGGCCGTCGTCGACGGTGCTCCCAAGGCCGTGCTCGAGGGCGCGAACAAGGAGACCGCCGACAAGGCGAAGGCCGCCCTCGAGGAGGCCGGCGCGACCGTCACCCTCAAGTAATCCGTGCGCCGTTCCGGCGCTCGCGACTTGAGGTGACCTGCGTCACCTGAACACACGGATGCCCCGTGGCTCATGAGCCACGGGGCATCCGTCGTTTCGGGATGCATTCGTGATGCGACACCGGTTGAATCCGGTTACCGACCGGCATAGCGTGGGAACACCGGATCCTCAGGACGTTCGCGGCGTCTCTGCGCCTGCGAACGCATCGCATGCCAAGGAGGACAGATGACATCCACACGCAGCATCCGGAAACTCCGCGCCCTCGCAGTGACGGGCATCGCCGCGCTCGCGCTGACCGCCTGCACCCAGGGCGGCGACGACGACGGCGACGCAGTCGTCGAGGGCGACTTCTCGGGCGAGACGCTCGAGGTCTCCGCAGCCTGGTCGGGCGCCGAACAGGAGAACTTCGAGGCGGTGCTCGCCGAGTTCGAATCGCAGACCGGCGCGACCGTGAACTACTCGAGCTTCGGCGACAACGCGGCGACCGTGCTCGGCGGCCAGGTCGAGGGCGGAAGCCCGCCGAACGTGGCCGTGCTCGCGCAACCCGCGCTCATGCAGCAGTTCGCCGCCGACGGGGTCCTGATCCCGCTGTCGGACGACGCCCTCTCCGCGGTCGAGGAGAACTACTCGCAGAGCTGGATCGACCTCGGCTCGGTGGACGGCGAGGCCTACGGCGTCTGGTTCAAGGCATCGAACAAGTCGACCGTCTGGTACAACGCCGATATCTACGACCAGGCCGGGGCCACCGTGCCCGAGGACTGGGACGGATTCCTCGAGCAGCTCCAGGTCGTCTCCGACTCCGGCTACGCCGGCATCTCGGTCGGCGCCGACGTCGGGTGGCCGCTCACCGACTGGTTCGAGAACGTCTACCTCCGCACCGCGGGCGGCGACATGTACGACCAGCTCACGAACCACGAGATCCCGTGGACCGACCCGTCGGTCGCCGAGGCGCTCGAGGTGCTCGCAACCCTCTGGGGCGACGACGCGCTCATGCAGCCCGGCGCCGCGCAGCGGACCTTCCCCGAGACCGTGACCGCGGTGTTCGGGGCGGACCCCGACGCCGGCACCGTCTACGAGGGCGACTTCGTCGCGGGCAACATCGCCGAGGACGGCAGTTCGACCGTCGGTGAGAACGCGCTGTTCTACGACTTCCCGGCCGTGAACGACTCCGCGCCGGCGGTCGTCGGCGGCGGCGACGTCGCGGTCGCGTTCGTCGACGACGAGGCGACCGACGCCCTCATGCAGTACCTCGCGTCGCCGGCAGCGGCCGAGATCTGGATCCCGAACGGCGGCCTCACCTCGCCGAACCAGGGGGTCGACGTCTCGGTCTATCCGGACGACATCTCGCGGCAGGTCGCCGAGGCACTCGTCGACGCGGAGGAGTTCCGCTTCGACATGTCCGACCTCACGCCGAGCGCGTTCGGCGGAACCCCGGGACAGGGGTTCTGGCAGATCATGATCTCCTTCCTGGAGGATCCGTCGGACATCGCGGGCACGCAGCAGGAACTCGAGGACGCAGCCGTCGCGGCGTACGGATCCTGAACCGCTGAGCGGGGCACGTGATGTCCGGGACGGCCACGACTCCGATCGAGGTCGACACGGCGGGGAGCGGTGCGGTGCGTCCGCGCCGCTCCCCGGGGTCGAGGATGCGCCTGCGGAAGTTCGGCACCATTCTCTTCTTCCTGCTGCCCTCCGCGATCCTGCTCGGCGCGCTCGTCATCTACCCGATCGTCTACACGGCCATCCGGTCGCTGTTCAGCGCCGCGGGCGGCGAGTTCGTCGGCTGGGACAACTACGTGACGATGTTCACGAACGACTCGACGTTCACCGCCATCCGCAACAACATCATCTGGGTGGTCGTCGCCCCCATCACGTGCACCGTGCTCGGCCTGATGTTCGCGGTCCTGCTCGAACGCATCACGTGGTCGACCGCGTTCAAGCTCATCGTCTTCATGCCGATGGCGATCTCGATGCTCGCCGCGGGCGTGATCTTCCGGAGCATGTTCGACGAGAACCCGAACATCGGCGTGGTCAACGCCGCGATCGTCGGCGTGCAGAACGCGTTCAGCGCAGACGATGCCGCGTATCCGGGCGCGAGCCCGCGTCAGGATGCGGGCCTGGCCTCCGAGGGCGGCATCATCTCCGGCGAGCAGGCGACGGATGCCGGCTCCGAGCAGGCCGTCCCGCTGGTCGGCATCCGCTCGGACGACCTGCCCGCCGACGCGGTCCAGGCCGAAGCGCCCGCGGCGCCCGGAGCGGATGAGATCACGGGGACGGTCTGGCTCGACGTGGTGCGCGGCGGCGGCGGGGTCAACGGCGAGATCGACGAGAGCGAGGTGGGGCTGCCCGGCATCCGGGTCGATGCGGTCGCCGACGACGGCTCGATCGCCGGTTCGGCCGAGACCGACGGGGCCGGCCGGTACGCCATCGCGGGGCTGTCTCCCGGTGCGTACACCGTCGCACTCCCGGCATCCAACTTCGACGAGGGCGCCCAGGGCGTGTCGTGGCTCAGCGCATCGCTGATCAACGTCGTGGTGATCATGTCGTACATCTGGATCTGGGCCGGGTTCGCGATGGTCATGATCGCGTCGGGCCTCTCGGCGATGGACCGGTCGCTCCAGGAGGCCGCACGCGTGGACGGCGCGACCGAGTGGCAGGTGTTCACGCGGATCACCGCACCGCTGCTTTCTCCGGTCCTGATGGTCGTGTTCGTGACGCTCATCATCAACGTGCTGAAGATCTTCGACCTCGTGTACGTGATCCCGCCCGGCGCATCCAAACCCGCGGCGAACGTGATCGCCGTCGAGATGTGGACGGTCTCGTTCGGCGGCGGGAACGATGCCGGCCTCGGGAGCGCGCTCGCGATCCTCCTGCTCGTCCTCGTGCTGCCGACGATGATCATCAACGCCCGGCGCTTCCGGAAGGAGCGGGAGCGATGACCGGCACCGACCTCTCGATCGTGCGGGGCGAGAAGACGTTCGCCCAGCGGATCCTCGGCTTCTTCGGCAACGCGTTCGTCAACGTCCTGCTCATCCTCGTCGCGGTGTTCTGGCTGGTGCCGAGCATCGGCCTGTTCATCACGTCGTTCCGGTCGTCGGCCGACAGCGCGTCGTCGGGCTGGTGGACGGTGTTCACCGCCCCCGCGCAGCTCACGCTCGAGAACTACGCGAACCTCATCCAGAACCCGACCATCATGGGCTCGCTCTGGAACACGATCGTCATCGTCGTGCCGACCACGATCGCCGTGGCGGTGATCGGCTCGCTCGCGGGGTACGCATTCGCCTGGATCGACTTCCCCTCCCGTGACTGGCTGCTGATCGCCGTCATCGTGCTCCTGGCCGTCCCGTTGCAGGTCGCGTTCATCCCGCTCGCCCGGCTGTTCGGCGAACTCGGCATCTTCGGCACGGTGTTCGGCGTCATCCTCTTCCACACCGCGTTCGGGCTCCCGTTCGCCATCTTCCTCATGCGCAACTTCTTCACGCAGATCCCCTCCGAACTGCTCGAGGCGGCCCGCATCGACGGTGCGAGCGAGTGGCGGATCTTCGCGCGGGTCGTGCTGCCGCTCGGCGGGCCCGCGATCGCGTCGCTCGCGATCTTCCAGTTCCTCTGGACGTGGAACGACATGCTCGTCGCGCTGATCTTCACCAACTCGCAGTCGCAACCGTTGACCGTCGCGATCCAGAGCCAGCTGCGGCAGTTCGGCGCGAACCTCGACGTGCTCTCGTCGGGTGCGTTCCTGTCGATGATCCTGCCGCTCGTGGTGTTCTTCGCGTTCCAGCGGTACTTCGTGCAGGCGCTCCTGGCGGGGTCGCAGCGGTAGGCGGCACGGTCGCACGGTCGGCCTAGGCTCGTGTGCATGAGCATGCACGCGAGCACCCCGGGCGGCCAGACCGGCCGCATGGGCAAGCCGCGGACCCGGATCAGCGGCGCCGACGAAGACGCGCAGCGCGCCGAGAACGCCGCGGCGCCGAAGATCCCGCACCTGATGCGGCGCATCGCCGAACTGTTCGCACCGCACCGTGCGGCGCTCGTCGTCACGGTCGTGCTCGTGCTCGTGGGCGCCGCGCTGAGCGTCATCCCCCCGCTGCTGACCGAGCGCGCGTTCGACGACGGGCTGTTCCCCGTCGGCGCCGACGGGCAGGTGACCGGACCGGACCTGCCCGTGCTCACCGGGATCGTCTCGATCATGCTGGGCGTGTACGTCGTCTCCTCGCTCCTCGGCGTGTGGCAGGCCTGGCTGACCGCGAACGTCGGCAACAAGGTGATGGGTGCGCTGCGCGTGCGCATGTTCTCCCACCTCCAGCAGATGGAGCTGAGCTTCTTCACCCGTACGAAGACGGGCGTGATCCAGTCGCGGTTGCAGAACGACGTCGGCGGCGTGGCATCCGTTCTGACCAACACCGTCTCGAGCGTGCTGGGCAACACCGTCACCGTGATCTCGGCGTTCGTGGCCATGCTGCTGCTGAACTGGCAGCTCACGATCATCGCGGTCGTGCTGCTCCCGGTCATCGTCTTCGCGCAGCGTCGCGTGGGGCAGGTGCGCGCGCGCATCGCCGCGAAGACGCAGGAGTCGCTTTCGGAGATGACCGCGATCACGCAGGAGACGCTGTCGGTCTCGGGCATCCTGCTCTCGAAGAGCTTCACGCGGCAGCGCAGCGAGATCGAGCGGTACGGCGACGAGAACGGCAACCAGATCCACCTGCAGGTGCGCCAGGCCATGACGGGGCAGTGGTTCTTCGCGATGGTCGGCATCTTCATGTCGGCGATCCCCGCGATCGTCTACCTCGTCGCGGGGTGGCTGCTCCAGGCCGGCACGACCGACATCACCGCCGGCACGATCGTGGCGTTCACGACCGTGCAGGCGAGGCTGCTGTTCCCGATGATGGCGCTCATGCGGGTCGCGCTCGACCTGCAGACCTCGGGGGCGCTGTTCGCGCGCATCTTCGAGTACCTCGACCTGCGGCCGACGATCACCGACGCACCCGATGCGCGTCCGGTCCCCACGGGGGCGGATGCCGCAGGGCGGCCGCTCGTCGGCCGGGTCGAGTTCGACCGCGTCTCGTTCCGCTACCCCGACGCCGACGACGACGGGCGGCCGACGCTCGACGACGTGTCGTTCACGATCGAGCCCGGACAGTACGCGGCGTTCGTGGGCCCGAGCGGGGCGGGCAAGACGACCGTGTCGTACCTCGTGCCGCGGCTCTACGAGGCGACGAGCGGCACGGTGCGGTTCGCCGGCGCCGACGTCCGCGAACTCACCCAGGAGTCGCTCGTGTCGAGCATCGGCATCGTGAGCCAGGAGACCTACCTCTTCCACGCGTCGATCGCCGAGAACCTGCGCTACGCCAAGCCCGAGGCGACCGATGCCGAGGTCGAGGCCGCGGCGCGCGCCGCGAACATCCACGAGACGATCGCCTCGTTCCCGGACGGGTACGACACCGTCGTCGGCGAGCGCGGGTACCGCCTCTCGGGCGGTGAGAAGCAGCGCATCGCGATCGCCCGGGTGCTGCTGAAGGATCCGCCGGTGCTCGTGCTCGACGAGGCCACGAGCGCGCTCGACACGATCAGCGAGCGGGTCGTGCAGTCCGCGCTCGACGACGCCTCGCGCGGGCGCACCACGATCGCGATCGCACATCGGCTCTCGACGATCGTCTCCGCCGACGTCATCTTCGTGGTCGTGGCCGGGCGGATCGCCGAGCGCGGCACGCACGCGGAGCTCATCGCACGCGGCGGGGTGTACGCCTCGTTGTCCCGCCAGCAGGCCGAACAGCCCGCGGCCGCGACGTCCTGACCGCGCACCCGACCGCGCACCCGACCGCGCACCCGACCGGGGCGCGTCGGCGGCGCGCTACGAACGCTCGGCGAGCATCCGCTCCATGAGGTCGATCTCGGCCTGCTGGCTCGACGCGATCGACTCGGCGAGCGAGACGACGACGGGGTACGTGGAGCGCGCGAGCGCGGCATCCGCCATCTCGACCGCACCGCCGTGGTGGGCGATCATCAGCTCGAGGAAGCGTCGTTCGGCCTCGACGCCCTCGAGCTCGCGCAGCTCCGCGACCTCGGCGGGGGTCGCGAGGCCCGGCATGGGCTCGCCGGGGCGGTGGGCGGACTCGCCCGACCCGTGCGCGCCATGCGTGCTGCCGTCGAGCTCGGGCCGGGTCATCCAGGTCATCGAGGGCTCGGGTCCGGCCTGGGGGAGCCCCCACTCCTCGAGCCACCCGTACATCTGGCCGGACTGCTGCGCCTGCGCCGTCGCCTGGTCGTAGGCGAGCAGGCGCACGTCGGGGTCGTCGGTCGCGTCGCGGACGATCATCGCGAGCTCGACGCCCTGCTGGTGGTGCACCTGCATGTCGCGGGCGAAGCCCGCCTCGGCGCTCGCGTTCGCCGGCGGCTCCTCGCCGATCGTCGAGAGCCGGCCGATCGAGAACGACACGGCGGCGACCGCGACCACGGCGACGGCGGCCGCGACGACGACGGCCCACCGGCCGATCCCGCGCCGGCCGGCCCCGGCGTGCGGGTCGTGGTCGCGGGTGACGGCGTCCTCGTCAGGCGTCACGACACCTTGCCCGGGGCGTCGATCGCGCCGGTGCACGATGCGCCGGGCTCGGGGACGTCGCTGCTCTGCCAGTACTCCTCGACGAACTCCGCGATGCGCGGGTCGTCGGCCTCGTCGACCTCGAGCTGGACGTTCCAGCCGCTGAGGACGATCGGGGCGGGCAGTCCGTCGAACGGCGACAGGATGACGTACGTCGACGGCAGCACCGAGCGCAGGGTCGACAGCTCGTCGTCCGTGAGCGCGTCGGCGTCGTAGGTCACCCAGATCGCACCGTGCTCCTGCGAGTGCACCGCGTACTCGTTCGGGACCGGCTCCTCGTAGACGCCGCAGTTCAGCCAGTACGGGTGGTGCTCGCCGCCGGCGGGCGGGGTCTGCTCGTAGTCCACGGGGGTCTCGACGTGGGCGGAGCTGTTCTCGAACGTCGCGACGCCCTCGATCTCGGCGCCCTCGCCGCCGGCCGTGTAGGACGGGCTCCGCGGCGCGAGCACGATCGACGCGGCCACCAGCCCGACGATCACCACGCCCGCGCCCACCGAACCCCAGATCGCGATGAGGCGGTTGCGCTTCATGCGCGACTCGCGCTTGCGGAACTCCTCGAGCTTGCGTTCGCGTTCGGCAGCGCGCTGCTGCTTGATGGTGGGCTTGCTTCCGGGCGCGCTCATGCGTGGCCTTCCTCGGTGGGGGGTACGGGGCAGGGGTAGTCAATAGCAACGCATGCGGCTGGGAGAATGCCGCCAGGCGCGCCGTGCAGGCGCCGGAACCGGCCGGACGCGGGCATGCGGCATCGCTCACCCGCTAGGCTTGGCGGGTGAGCTTCTCGCCCCGGTGTTGTCGTCGCTGATCAGCGACCCACTCCCACGCGTCGCGCGCCGTCCGGGCGGGCATCGACGCACCTGACACCGAGGAAAGCACACCGCATGAAGTACGCAGCCCACATCACCGAACTCGTCGGCGACACGCCCCTTGTGAGGCTCAACCGGGTCACCGAGGGCGTGACGGATGCCACGGTGCTCGTCAAGCTCGAGTACCTGAACCCCGGCGGCTCATCGAAGGACCGCATCGCGCGCAACATCATCGACGCGGCCGAGCGCGAGGGCAAGCTGAAGCCGGGCGGCACGATCGTCGAGCCCACGTCGGGGAACACGGGCGTCGGCCTCGCCCTCGTCGCGCAGGAGCGCGGCTACCGGTGCGTGTTCGTGTGCCCCGACAAGGTCTCGGAGGACAAGCGGAACGTGCTGAAGGCCTACGGCGCCGAGGTCGTCGTGACGCCGACCGCGGTCGCGCCCGACAGCCCCGAGTCGTACTACGGCGTGTCCGACCGGCTGGCGCGCGAGATCCCGGGCGCGTTCAAGCCCGACCAGTACTCGAACCCGAACGGCCCGCTCTCGCACTACGAGACGACCGGGCCTGAGATCTGGCGCGACACCGAGGGGAAGGTCACGCACTTCGTGGCCGGCGTCGGCACGGGTGGCACGATCACGGGCACCGGCCGCTACCTCCGCGAGGTCTCGGGCGACACGGTGCGCATCGTCGGGGCCGACCCCGAGGGCTCGGTCTACTCGGGCGGCACCGGCCGGCCCTACTTCGTCGAGGGCGTCGGCGAGGACTTCTGGCCGACCGCGTACGACCCGAGCGTGCCGCACGAGATCATCGCGGTGACCGACGCCGAGTCGATCGAGATGACGCGGCGCCTCGCCCGCGAGGAGGGCATCCTCGTCGGCGGTTCGAGCGGCATGGCCGTCGTCGCGGCGCTCAAGGCCGCGGCATCCGCCTCGCCTGACGACGTCTTCGTCGTGCTGCTGCCCGACTCGGGGCGCGGGTACCTCGGCAAGATCTTCAACGACAAGTGGCTGCGCGCGTACGGCTTCGGCAACGCGCCCGCGGGCCACACCATCCGCGACATCCTCGCGGCGAAGGCCGACCGCACCGCGCCGTTCGTCTACGTGCATCCGAACGACACCGTGCGCGAGGCCATCGACCGGATGACCGAGGCCGGCGTCTCGCAGCTGGTCGTGCTCTCGGCCGAGCCGCCTGTCGTGCTCGGCGAGGTCGTCGGCGCGCTGCACGAGGACGACCTGCTCGACCAGGTGTTCTCGGGGCGTGCGAAGCTCACCGACGAGGTGTCGGCGGTGGTCGGCGAGGCGCTGCCGCTCATCGGCGTGAACGAGCCGGTCGCGACCGCACGCCAGGCGTTCGGCGAGGCGCCCGCGATGCTCGTCACCGACGGCGGCAAGGCGCTCGGCGTGATCACGCGCACCGACCTGCTCTCGTACCTCTCCTCCTGATCCCTCCCTCGAATCCGTCAGAAACGGATGCCGCGGCATCCGCTGCGAAAGGCCAGACATGCATCACGACACCGGCTTCGACACCCGCGCGATCCACGCGGGCCAGGAGTTCGACCCCACGACCGGCGCGGTGATCCCGCCGATCCACGTGACCTCGACGTACGCGCAGGACGGCATCGGCGGCCTCCGCGGCGGGTACGAGTACTCGCGCGGCGGCAACCCGACGCGCACCGCGCTCGAGACCCAGCTCGCCGCGCTCGAGGGCGGCATCCGCGGCCTGTCGTTCGCGTCGGGCCTCGCGGCGGAGGATGCGCTGCTGCGCACGGTGCTTCGGCCCGGCGACCACGTGGTGATCGGCAACGACGTGTACGGCGGCACGCACCGGCTCATCCGCCGCATCTTCGGCGACTGGGGCGTTCGCCACTCGACGGTCGACACGAGCGACCTCGACGCGGTGCGTGCCGCGATCGAGCTCGGCACCACGAAGGTGCTGTGGGTCGAGACGCCGTCGAACCCGCTCATGAAGATCTCGGACATCGCGGCGCTCGCCGAGCTCGGCGACGAAGCGGGCCTCACCGTCGTGGTCGACAACACGTTCGCGAGCCCGGCGCTGCAGCAGCCGGTCGCGCTCGGCGCGCACGTGGTCGTGCACTCGACGACGAAGTACCTCGGCGGGCACTCCGACGTCGTCGGCGGCGCGCTGGTGTTCGCGCCCGGCCGGGAGGAGCTCGCCGAGCGCGTCGGCTTCACGCAGTTCGCGGCCGGCGCGGTCTCGGCGCCGTTCGACGCGTTCCTCACGACGCGCGGCATCAAGACCCTGGGGGTCCGGATGCAGCGGCACAGCCAGAACGCGCTCGCGATCGCGCGACGGCTCGACGAGCATCCAGCGGTCGCTCGCGTGCTGTACCCGGGCCTCGAGTCGCACCCGGGCCACGCGCTCGCCGCGCGGCAGATGTCGGGCTTCGGCGGCATGGTGTCGATCGATCTCGTGGGCGGCGGCGCGGCCGCGCGCCGGTTCGCGGAGTCGACCGAGCTGTTCACGCTGGCCGAGTCGCTCGGCGGCGTCGAGTCGCTCGTGAACTACCCGTCGGAGATGACGCACGCGTCGGTGAAGGGCACCGAGGCCGAGGTGCCGGAGTCGATCGTGCGCCTCTCGGTCGGCATCGAGGATGTGGACGACCTGCTTGCCGACATCGACGGGGCGCTCGGGCGGGTGTAGCGCCGGCACCGCGCACGCCGCGATGGCGGTTGGCAGGATGTGAACCAACGCTGTCATCCCTGCCAGTGCGTGTGCCGCTGGCATCCGGCACGATGAGCAGGTGAGTTCGAGAACCCTGGACGTCGCGCCCCCGGTCGGCGCAGCGACACCGCACCACGGCCGGCTGGGCCTCGTCCAGGGCACCGCCCTCTACATCGCGAGCGTGCTCGGCACCGGGATCCTCGTGCTGCCCGGGCTCGCCGCGCAGGTCGCCGGCCCGGCATCCATCGTCGCGGTCGCGGCGGTGCTCGTGCTCTCGATCCCGCTCGCGGGCACCTTCGCCGCGCTCGCCTCGCGATTCCCCGACCCGGGCGGCGTCGCCAGCTACGTGCGTCGCGCGCTCGGGCCGACCGCCGCCCGCATGACCGGCTACTGGTTCTTCTTCGGCGTCTGCGTCGGGGCGCCCGTCGTCGCGGTCCTCGGCGGCGAGTACGTCGTCGCGGTGCTCGGCGTCGACCGCGCCGCCGTGCCGATCATCGGCTTCGCGGTCTTCCTGCCGCCGTTCATCGCGAACTGGTTCGGCGTGCGCGTCGCGGGCTGGGTGCAGTTCGTGCTCACCGGGCTGCTGCTCGCCGTGGTCGTCGGCGTCGTCGCGGTCACGTTCCCCGCGGCCGACGCGGCGAACTTCACCCCGTTCCTGCCGAACGGCTGGGCCGGGGTCGGCGTCGCGATCAGCCTCTTCGTGTGGGCGTTCGCGGGCTGGGAGGTCGGCACGCACATCGCGGGCGAGTTCCGCGACCCGCGCCGCACGATCCCGCTCGCGACGGGCATCGCGATCGCCGTCGTCGGGGTCGGCTACCTCGCGCTCCAGTTCGTGACCGTCGCCGTGCTCGGCGATCGGGCGGGTGAGAGCCAGGTGCCGCTGCTCGACCTCGTCGAGACGACCGCACCCGGCATCGGCTCGGTGCTCGTCGCGGTCGTCGCCGCGATCGTCACGGTCGGCGTCGTGAACGCCTACCTGCCCGCGTTCGGCAAGCTCGGCGCCGCGCTCGGCCGCGACGGCGACCTGCCCCGATTCTTCGCGAAGGGCGTGGAGGACGGCGCGGTCCCGCGACGGGCGCTGGCCCTCACGGCGGTGCTCATCACCGTCTACTTCGGCCTCATGCTGTGGAACGGGCTCGACCTGTCGGGCTTCATCCTCATCCACACGAGCAACATGGTCGCGATCTACGCCGCGGGCATGCTCGCCGCGACGCTCATCCTGCGGAAGTGGTCGGCCGGCTGGTGGCTCGCGGTCGTCGCGACGGTGCTCACGGCCGGCCTGCTCGTGCTCGCGTGGCAGAACCTGCTCGTGCCGATCGTGCTGGCCGCGGCATCCGTTCTCGTCACGTTCGTGCGCCGCAGGCGGCGACGGGTCGGACCGGGCGCGGTCGGCCGGGCGCCGGCGCAGCCGACCGCCGCATCGACGGCCGATCCGGGCCGATAGCGCCCGTCGGCTGGCGAGCGGACCCCGTTGGGGTTCAGGATGGAGGGCATGACCGCCCACGCGTATGCCCTCGCCGACGGCAACACCATTCCCGCGATCGGATTGGGGACGTACGGACTGAACGACCAGACGGGCGTCGAGGCGATCGAGACCGCCATCCGCGACGGCTACCGGCTGCTCGACACCGCCTACAACTACGGCAACGAAGAGGTCGTCGCCGAGGCCGTGCGCCGGTCGGGCGTCGACCGCAGCGACCTCTTCATCACGACCAAGCTCCCGGGCCGCCATCACGGCGCCGAGGAGACGCTCGCGAGCTTCGAGCAGTCGCGCACGCGACTCGACCTCGAGTGGGTCGACCTCTACCTCATCCACTGGCCGAACCCGAGCCGCGACAAGTACGTCGACAGCTGGCGATCGATGATCAAGCTCAGGGAGCGCGGGGTCGTGCGATCGATCGGGGTCTCGAACTTCACCGCCGAGATGCTCGAACGCCTCGGCTCGGAGACCGGGCTCATGCCCGTGGTGAACCAGGTCGAGCTCCACCCGTACTTCTCGCAGGCCGAGCTGCGCGCCTTCCATGCCGAGCACGGCATCCGCACCGAGAGCTGGAGCCCGCTCGCCAAGCGGACCGAACTGCTCGCCGAGCACGCGCTCGTCGAGATCGCCGCGCGCCACGGCGTCACGACCGCGCAGGTCGTGCTCGCCTGGCACCTCGCCCTCGGCGCGGTGCCGATCCCGAAGTCGGCGGATGCCGCGCGGCGACGCGAGAACCTCGACGTGTTCGGCATCGAGCTCGCGCAGGACGAGATCGACGCGATCTCGGCGCTCGAGCGCGGCCGGATCTGGGGCGGCGACCCGGAGTCGCACGAGGAACTCTGAGGTCCGAGCGGATGCCGGCGGGTCGACGTAGGCTCGGACGGTGACCGACCGCACCACCTCCACGACGCCCGGCGAGCCGACGCGATCGGCCGCACCCGGGGTCTTCGCACGCGAGTGGCGCTGGCTCTCGCTCGGCATGTTCTCGCTGATCTTCCTGGCCGCGTTCGAGGTGCTCGCGGTCACGACCGCGATGCCGATCGTCGCGGCCGACCTCGACGGCGAGGGGCTCTACGCGCTCGCGTTCTCGGTGCCGCTGGCCGCCGGCGTCGTGGGCATGGTCATCGCCGGCAACTGGAGCGACCGCTCGGGGCCGCTCCCGCCCCTGTTGGCCGCAGGGGTGCTCTTCGTGGTCGGGCTCGTCATCGCCGGCCTCGCACAGGACATGACCGTGCTCGTGATCGGCCGGCTCGTGCACGGCATCGGCGGTGCCGCCGTCATCGTGCCGCTCTACGTCATCGTCGCCCGGGTGTACCCCGAGTCGGTCCGTTCGCGCGTGTTCGCCGGGTTCGCGGCGGCCTGGGTGATCCCGTCGATCGTCGGCCCGTCGATCGCGGGCACGATCGCCGAGGAGTTCAGCTGGCGCTGGGTGTTCCTCGGCGTGATCGCGCTCGTCCTCCCCGCCGCGCTCATGATGCTCGCGCCGCTGCTGCGCGTGCTCGAGAAGGTCCGCGGCGACCGGGGCGTTCCGTGGAGCGCACGGCGGATCGGCTGGTCCATGCTCGCGGCGGGCGCCGCCCTGGGCGTGAGCCTCGCGGCCGAGTTCGCGGAGCCGTGGCGGTGGCTCGTCGCGGTGCTCGCGATCATCGTCGTCGTGATCGCGGTGCGCCCGCTCCTGCCGGTCGGCACCCTGCGCGCCGCGCGCGGCATCCCGGCGACGGTGCTCATGCGTGCCGTCGTCGCCGGGGCGTTCTTCGGCAGCGAGATCTACCTGCCCAAGTTCCTGATCGACGAGTACGGCCTGCCGGCCGGGCTCGCGGGTGCCGTGCTGACCGGCGCCGGCGTGTCGTGGGCCGCGGCGTCCTGGTTGCAGGGCCGACTCGACACCCGGCTCTCCAACACCGAGGTCGTGCGGATCGGCGCGGCGACGCTCGCGGTCGCACTCGGCGGCGTGCTGCTCATCGCCGTCTTCACGCTGCCGCCCGTCACCGCATTCGCGGCGTGGACGATCGCGGGCGCGGCCATGGGGTTCATGTACCCGCGGTTCTCGGTCGCGGTGCTCGAGCAGTCCGAGGTCTCGCAGCAGGGGTTCAACAGCGCCGCCCTCACGATCGGCGAGTCGCTCGGCGGTGCGATCGCGCTCGCGATCACGGCGCTCGTCGCGAGCGTGACCGCTTCGGTGCCGTTCACGCCGGAGTTCGCGGTCACGGCCGCGATCGCGCTCGTCGGGGTGATGCTGGCGTCGCGCGTCCGGCCGCGGGGCGCCGGTGCGAGGATGGAAGCATGACCACGCTCAACATCACGGGGGATGCCGCTGCCGACGACCTGCTGGGCAGCGACGCGTTCGCGCTGCTCACCGGCATGCTGCTCGACCAGCAGGTCGCGATGGAGACGGCGTTCGCGGGGCCCGCGAAGATCCGCGACCGCGTCGGCACGATCGAGCCCGCCGCGATCGCCGCCGTCGAGCCCGAGCGGTTCGCCGAGGCGTTCAAGCAGCCGCCCGCCGTGCACCGGTACCCGGGCTCGATGGCCGGGCGCGTGCAGGCGCTCGCGGCCGCGGTGCGCGACGAGTGGGGCGGCGACGCCGCCGCGATCTGGACGCAGGGCGACCCCGACGGCGCCGAGGTGCTGAAGCGACTCAAGGCGCTTCCGGGCTTCGGCGAGCAGAAGGCGAAGATCTTCCTGGCGCTGCTCGGCAAGCAGTGCGGGCTCGAGGCGAGCGGATGGCGCGACGCCGCCGGCCACTACGGCGACGAGGGTTCGTACGCCTCCGTGGCCGACATCGTCGACCCCGAGTCGCTCGCGAAGGTCCGTGCCACGAAGCAGGCTGCGAAGGCGGCTGCGAAGGCCGCGAAGGGGTAGCACCGCGCGCACCCGTGGCGCAACGCGCGCGTCAGCGGGTGCCGATCGCGCGCTCGCGCCAGGCGCGCGCGGTCGCGTCGAGCAGCCCGTCCCAGTTCGTCGGCGTCAGGCCGAAGGTCGCCGTCGTCTCGGCTGCATCGACCACGAACGGCCGCTCGAACTGGTACATGACTCCCGCGAGTTCGCGCAGGATCGGCACGACGAGTCCGAGCGATGAAACGGCCCACCGCGGCATCCGTCGCAGTGTCGGCTCGCCGGTTCCGGCCCGCTCGCCGATGGCGGTGAGCACCTCGCGGACGCTCGCGGGCGGGTTCGACGGCACGATCCACGGGGATCCCCAGGCGCGTTCGTCGCGCCCGAGCACGTCGAGCGTCGCGGCGATGTCGTCGACCGCGGTCCACGAGTGCGCGGCGTCCGGGTCGCCGAACACGGTCGCGGGCTTCCCTGCGAGCGTCGCCGCTGCGTATCGGGCGAGCAGCCCGCTCGAGGCGGGCGTGGTCGGCCCGAGGTAGTCGGAGGCTCGCGCCTCGGTCACGCGGACGCGCCCGGCGCGGTGCGCGGCGAGCGCCTCCTCCCACATCCGGGCGCGCAGCGCACCCTTGTGGTCGGACGGCCGCAGCGGCGTGTCCTGCTGCATCGGTCCGTCGACCGGTCCGTACCCGTAGAGGTTGCCCATGGTCACCAGCACGGCGCCGGATGCCTCGGCCGCCTGCAGGATCGACGCGGCCAGCGGCGGCCAGACGCGCTCCCACTGCGGGTACGCCCCGGGATTGGCGCAGTTGTAGACGATGCCGGCGCCGCGGGCGGCGTCGGCGAGGGCGACCGGCTCGCTCGCGTCGAGCGCGACGAGTTCGACGAGCGGATGCCGCGGGCCGCCGCCCGACCGCGTGACGACGCGCACCTGCTCGTCGCGCTCGGCCAGCCGGAGGGCGAGCGACGTCCCGACGGGGCCGGCGCCGACGATGAGGTGGTGGGCTGCGTCCATGTGCACCATCCTGCACGTGCGCCGCATCTCGCAGGTGAACGATCCGGGCGCTGGTCGCGGCAGGTGGTCGGGGCGGCCCACTGCTCGACGGTTCGAATACGATCGTCGCGTGACCCGAACGCGAACCCTGACCGAATCCCTCATCGCCGAACTCGAACCTCGGCTGGCCGATACGGCCTACACGATCGATCGCACCGAGCGAGGGTTCGACGTCGTGCTCGACCTCGCCGACGCGAAGTGGTGGATGCCGCTGAGCCGCAACGGGCTCAAGGAGACCTTCGTGCATCAGGTCGCCGTCGACGAGTCGGCCCGCAGGTACAGCGTCAACGACGTGGCCCGCGCCATCGAATGGAAGGCGGGCCTGGACGGGCAGCGGATGCCGTCGCTCCGGGCCGGCATGTCGGGCCATTCGGGAACCGTCATCACACGTCGGCGCAAGATCACGATCGGCGTCTCGGACCGGGCGGCCGTCGAGCGCGTCGTCGACATCGCATTCGACTCCACGGCGGTCGCGGAGCAGATCGACGCGGCCGCAGCACAGGTCGGCCTCGCCAAGGCCATGGGCCGAGATCAGCGGATCGGGTTGGTCGTCGGGCTCGCCGGGCTGGGCATCGCCGTGCTGGCGGTGGCGATGGTCGTCGTCAGCCAGTTCGTCGCGCAGTAGCCGGCTCCGGCACGGCCGCGATCAGCGCGGCACGTTTGCGTCGAGGAAGTCGGCGATCGCTGCGGCCAGGTCTTCGGGCTGCCAGGCGTGGTCGATCGCCCGGATGCCTCGGCGCTCGCCGTTCGGCAGCGCTGAGGCGATCGCCTCGGCTGCCGGTCCCATCCCGCTCGGCGCGTCCTGGTCGCCGACGAGGAGGAGCGCGGGTGCGGTGATCGACCCGAACAGGTCCGCGTGCGGCGCGGACTGCGCCCAGGCGAGCGCCTCGGCATCCGCTTCGAGACTCGGGCCGATGCGCACCATCAGCGGCCAGGCGGGGCTCGCCTTGGAGCGCTCGAGCCACTCGGGCGGCATGTCCTTCATGAAGTACTCGACGACGGCGTCGGCGTCGTCGCCGGCGAGGCGTTCGCGGAGTCCAGTGAGGAACTCGGCGCCGTCGGCACCCTGCTCGGTGCCGGTCGGCACCTCGAATCCGACGATGGCGGTGACGGGCAGCCCGTGCGCGGCGGCCGCGAGCGCGATGGCGGCGCCCGAGGAGTTGCCGAACAGGGCGACGCCGACGCCCAGGTCGTGCGTGCGCTCGAGTTCCGCGACGATCGCGCGCAGGTCGGCCAGGCTCTCGTGGAGGCCCATGCGAGCGTCGTGGGCGCTCTCGCCGCGACCGCGCCGGTCGTAGTTGACGACGGTGTAGCCGCGTTGCGCGATGAGCGTCGCGAGTCGACGGGTCGCGGGATCGAACGCGCGGAACTGGAACGCGCCGCCGATGAGGATCACCGGTGGCCCCTCGCCTTCGCGGTCGTAGGCGATCGCGGCGCCGTCGTGCGAGATCACGGTGTGCGACATGCGGTCCTTCCTTCGCAGGGGTGGGTCTGCGCCGGGTACTGGTCCGCCGTCAGGCTAGCCCGGCCGGGGCGGTGCGCGATAGGGGCGTGGGGCCGCGTTCACACGGGCCTGACGTTCGTGGTCGCGACACTCCTGTTGCTCGAGGTGTCCGGGTTCGCGTTGGCGTGAGCGCGGCGACCCGACGTCGCAGGGGCTGACTTCGCGGACGGGCTGCGACGCGCCGAGACGGCCCGCGACGCGCCGCGGCATCCGTCACGGCGATGTCGGTGGGTGGTGGCAGCATTGCCAGCAGATGCCCACCACATGTTGTGGTCGGCAGGCCGATGAGGGCCAGATGTCGGGTCGGGGAGCCGGTATGTCGTGTGAGTCCGTCGCAGGCGGGGTCGCCGTCTGCGGTGCGCGGGCGGTGCGGATGCCTCGTGGTGGCGTTCGTGCGCGACACGCCGACGACACGCCCGGCATCCATTCACAGGCCGGAACCGCACGAATGAGCGGGCCTGTGGAGAACCGAGTCGGCACCCGCGGAAATCCGCCGATCAGGGCTGCATCGCCCTGTTGATGGACGGTGGATGACGCGGTGGAAAACTACACGAATGTAACTACATCATCTTGGGGTCGTTCCTTTGCTCAGGCACAAGATGTAGTATCGAAGGACCGAAGCAACACCGGGGGAAACGGCCCGCGGGGGCCAGAGAAAAGGGGTCGAACACATGACGGTCACGGTCTACACCAAGCCTTCCTGCGTCCAGTGCAACGCCACGTACCGCGCCCTCGACAGCAAGGGCATCGAGTACGAGATCCTCGACCTGTCACAGGACGAGACGGCGCTCGCCGCGGTCAAGGAGCTCGGCTACCTGCAGGCCCCGGTCGTCATCACCGACGAAGGTCACTGGTCGGGCTTCCGCCCCGACAAGATCGACGAGCTGGCCTCGCGGCTGGCGTAGCCCGCGGCCTGGGTCTCGACGCGCCGGCTTCGCGCGGCCACTCGACCAGCAGGGGCTGACATGGCGAACCTCATCTACTTCTCGAGCGTCTCGGGCAACACCGCGCGCTTCATCGAGAAGCTCGGGCGTCCGGCGGCGCGCATCCCGCTGCACGCGAAGGATGCCGCGCTCGTCGCCGACGAACCCTACGTGCTCGTCGTCCCGACCTACGGGGGAGGGGACGGCAAGGGCGCCGTGCCCAAGCAGGTCATCAGGTTCCTGAACGACCAGCACAACCGCGCGCTCATCCGCGGCGTCATCGCCGCGGGGAACACCAACTTCGGTGCGGCCTACGGTCTCGCCGGCGACGTCGTCGCCGCGAAGTGCCATGTGCCGCACCTCTACCGCTTCGAAGTATTCGGAACACCAGACGACGTTCGCGCCGTCGACGAGGGATTGGACGCATTTTGGTCAACGCAGCAGCAGGCGCCGCAGGCGACAGTGGCGTAGCGGTCATCGACGCACCGCGCTCGAGCAACTCGGGGATGGACTACCACGCCCTGAACGCGATGCTGAACCTGTACAGCGCCGACGGGAAGATCCAGTTCGAGAAGGACCGGGAGGCGGCGCGCGAGTACTTCCTCCAGCACGTCAACCAGAACACGGTCTTCTTCCACTCGCTGAAGGAGCGGCTCGACTACCTCGTCGAGAAGGAGTACTACGAGCCCGAGGTGCTCGGCATGTACTCGTTCGAGTTCATCCAGCAGCTCAACGACCTGGCCTACTCGAAGAAGTTCCGCTTCGAGACCTTCCTCGGCGCGTTCAAGTACTACACGAGCTACACGCTCAAGACCTTCGACGGCAAGCGCTACCTCGAGCGCTTCGAAGACCGGGTCGTGATGACCGCGCTCGGCCTCGCGCAGGGCGACGAGCAGCTCGCGACCGACCTCGTGGAGGAGATCATCGCCGGGCGCTTCCAGCCCGCGACGCCGACCTTCCTCAACACGGGCAAGGCGCAGCGCGGCGAGCTCGTCTCGTGCTTCCTGCTCCGCATCGAAGACAACATGGAGTCGATCTCGCGGGGCATCAACTCCTCGCTCCAGCTGTCGAAGCGCGGCGGCGGCGTGGCGCTCCTGCTGTCGAACATCCGCGAGTCGGGTGCGCCCATCAAGCAGATCGAGAACCAGTCGTCGGGCATCATCCCCGTGATGAAGCTGCTGGAGGACTCGTTCTCGTACGCCAACCAGCTCGGCGCGCGCCAGGGCGCGGGCGCGGTGTACCTGTCGGCGCATCACCCCGACATCATGCGGTTCCTCGACACCAAGCGCGAGAACGCCGACGAGAAGATCCGCATCAAGACGCTCTCGCTCGGCGTCGTGATCCCCGACATCACGTTCGAGCTCGCGAAGAACAACGAGGACATGTACCTCTTCTCGCCGTACGATGTCGAGCGCGTATACGGCAAGCCGTTCGGCGACGTGCCGCTGTCGGAGAACTACCGCGCCATGGTCGACGACCCGCGCATCAAGAAGACGAAGATCAACGCGCGCGAGTTCTTCCAGACCATCGCCGAGATCCAGTTCGAGTCGGGCTACCCCTACATCGTGTTCGAAGACACGGTGAACAAGGCCAACCCGATCAAGGGCCGGATCAACATGTCGAACCTGTGCTCCGAGATCCTCCAGGTCAACACGCCGACGACCTACAACGAAGACCTCTCCTACGCCGAGATCGGCAAGGACATCTCGTGCAACCTGGGGTCGCTCAACATCGCCCTCGCGATGGACTCGCCCGACCTCGGCAAGACCGTCGATACCGCCATCCGCGGCCTCACCGCAGTGTCGAACATGTCGCACATCTCGTCGGTGCGCTCGGTCGAAGACGGCAACGACAAGTCGCACGCCATCGGCCTCGGCCAGATGAACCTGCACGGCTACCTCGCCCGCGAACGCATCCACTACGGCAGCGACGAGGGCATCGACTTCACGAACATCTACTTCTACACGGTGCTCTTCCACGCGCTGCGCGCGTCGAACCGCATCGCGATCGAGCGCGGCGAGACCTTCGACGGCTTCGCCGACTCGAAGTACGCGTCGGGCGAGTTCTTCGACAAGTACACGGATGCCGCGTGGGTGCCGACCACGGAGCGGGTCGCGCAGCTGTTCGCGGACGCCGGGGTGCACATCCCGACGCAGGACGACTGGCGCGAGCTCGCGGCATCCGTCAAGGAGCACGGCATCTACAACCAGAACCTGCAGGCGGTGCCGCCGACCGGCTCGATCTCGTACATCAACAACTCGACGTCGTCGATCCACCCGATCGCGTCGAAGATCGAGATCCGCAAGGAAGGCAAGCTCGGTCGCGTCTACTACCCGGCGCCGTTCATGACGAACGACAACCTCGAGTACTACCAGGACGCGTACGAGATCGGCTACGAGAAGGTCATCGACACCTACGCCGCGGCGACGCAGCACGTCGACCAGGGTCTCTCGCTCACGCTGTTCTTCAAGGACACCGCGACGACCCGCGACATCAACAAGGCCCAGATCTACGCCTGGAAGAAGGGCATCAAGACGATCTACTACATCCGGCTGCGTCAGCAGGCGCTGGAAGGCACGGAGCTGGAACTTTGCGTCAGCTGCACTTTGTGAGTATTTCTCACATTACGGATGACTGGAGAAGAGGACTGAACGGATGACTCTCACCGACCCGGTGAACTCGGCGAAGAACGACCCCGCCCACGGTGGCAAGGTCAAGCTCGTCGATCACGTCAACGCGATCAACTGGAACCGCATCCAGGACGACAAAGACCTGGAGGTCTGGAATCGCCTGGTCAACAACTTCTGGCTGCCCGAGAAGGTGCCGCTGTCGAACGACGTGCAGTCGTGGAACACGCTGACCCCCGAGGAGCAGCAGACCACGATGCGGGTGTTCACGGGTCTGACGCTGCTCGACACCATCCAGGGCACGGTCGGTGCGGTCTCGCTCATCCCCGACTCGTTGACCCCGCACGAAGAGGCGGTGTACACCAACATCGCGTTCATGGAGTCGGTGCACGCGAAGAGCTACTCGTCGATCTTCTCGACGCTGTGCTCGACGAAGGAGATCGACGACGCGTTCCGTTGGTCGGTCGAGAACGAGCACCTGCAGAAGAAGGCCGCGATCGTCATGGAGTACTACCGTGGCGACGAGCCGTTGAAGCGCAAGGTCGCCTCGACGATGCTCGAGAGCTTCCTGTTCTACTCGGGCTTCTACATGCCGATGTACTGGTCTTCGCGGGCGAAGCTGACCAACACGGCCGACCTCATCCGCCTCATCATCCGTGACGAGGCCGTGCACGGCTACTACATCGGCTACAAGTTCCAGCGCGGACTCGAGCTCATCGGCCAGGCCCAGCGCGACGAACTCAAGGACTACACGTTCTCGCTGCTCTACGAGCTCTACGACAACGAGGTGCAGTACACGCAGAGCCTCTACGACGGCCTCGGCCTCACCGAGGACGTCAAGAAGTTCCTGCACTACAACGCCAACAAGGCCCTCATGAACCTCGGCTACGAGTCGATGTTCCCCTCTTCGGTCACCGACGTGAACCCGGCGATCCTCGCCTCGCTCTCGCCGAACGCCGACGAGAACCACGACTTCTTCTCGGGGTCGGGCTCGTCGTACGTGATCGGCAAGGCGGTCGTCACGGAGGACGAGGACTGGGACTTCTAGAGGGGCGCGTTTGCCTGCTTCCCGGGGTCGGAGACGTAGCTGTTGCAGCGTCGCTCCGATACGGGCCGGCGGGATGAGTGAAGCGTCCCGCCCCCGTGTCGTACGTCGAGGATAGGATCGCGATCGTGCCGAACTTTGACGCTCCGTCGCGCTGCAGCGGGCCCGTCACGCCGACCTTTCGGTGGTACGGGTACCCTCAGTGCGAAGTTGGTCACGACGTCAACGTCGCGGTTGCTGTACTGGTGGATGCCATCAGCCCGGCAGGACGTCTCTGGAATCCATGGTCCATCCAGATGGCGAAAAGCGAGTTCAAGCAGCGGATTCTCCGCGCTCAACGAGGCGAGCTGCGACCTGTAGACGAGGTCAAGCCAGTCGACGTCGCCAACCCGCCGCCACTCTACGAGATCAGGTGGCAGGGTATCCCAGTCACAGATCAGCTGCCAGATGGGTCCCGGCGGCATGGCGAGGTTCTCGTCCGGATGTACCACTCCGAGCCCGCGGAAGCTCCCTCACACTTCATCGGGCATCATGCCCACGAGAAGGACGTCGCTGTCGAGGACGTCAATGCGGCGCAGCAACAGGAGATCCGAACTGCGATCGGTTGGCACAACCAGGGCCAGCCGAGCCGGTGGGGATTGCCTTGAACGATCACCGTCTATAGAGTTTAGTCTATGACCGGCACCCCACCCAACCTTGAAGTGCTTGCTGACTCGCTTGTGGAGTCCCACGACAAGCTCCTCCAGGAACTTGTAGGGATGCGGAAGCGCCACCGTTTGACCCAGGAGACGATCGCGGAACGGATGGGTGTCAGTCAACCCACCGTCGCGGCCTTCGAGCGCTATGACGCCAACCCGACGTTGGCCACTGTCCGCAGGTACGCCCTTGCCGTTGGCGCCTCGATTGACCACGTTGTCAAAGATGAGTGCTGCGACAATGACGTCACCGCGTTTGAGGCACTCGCGAAGGGCACGGCGTTGGGCTGGTCGGTCGTCCCGCCGGCCCGGTGGGCTTGGGGCTGGTCGCCGGGCGCTATCAATATCCCAGCGCATGCCTGAACAGCCGATCACCGTTCAGGATCTTCTTGCTGATGTCAGCCTATTGGCGATTTCGACGACGGCATTGTCAGCGGAACGGGTAGATATCGCATCAGAAAATGCGGCCGAAGAGGCTGCCATTGATCCCGACTATCGACTGATGACGAATGCCCGCGACGACGAGAGCGGCTTCCGCATAATCCTCGAGACGCGAATCTCGGCGCAGCCTGGGAACATCGGTTGTACGGTGCAAGCGGAATACGGCCTTGAAGCCTTGCGCGCGAACGAGGTTCCCGCTGATGCGATGGAGGAATTCATCAACAATGTCGCGCTGATGAGTCTGCTCCCGTTTGTAAGGCAGGCTATAGCCGATATCACGCTCCGCGTCTTTGAGGCGCCGCTGATGATGCCGATCATTAAGCGCGGCGACCTGAGCTTTGGGCTGCCCGACGGAGTCCAAGATTGAATTGCAGCAGCATCGGGTTCCCAACTGCCTCTGGTGTCGCCCCTGCTGACCTAACGCATCGGCGTTCATTCCACCGCTCGACGCTATCGTGGCCCGGAGATTGGTGAGTGCTCGTGGGGCCTTCCCGGCCCTCATAGGCACAGACGCCTGTTCGTCACATTCGAAAACGCAACGCGAAGTGATATCCGGTAGGTAGGTTGGGTTCATGGAGAGTGCTCTTCAATCGGGTTGGCTGGTTGCGATCGCGGTCGCCGTGATCCCGGCACTCTTTGGGGTCGTTGGGAACATGATTTCCCGAGAAGCGCGCACGCCGCGTGACATCCGAAACCTCGGCCACCTTGCAGATAGCCTGAGCAAAGCGCCAGTCGGATCTGAGGCGCATGACGCGCTGAGCGCTCTCGTGGCAGAGTACGCTCGTCGGGTCCATCCTGGACTGATTCAGCCCAGAAAGCTGAACAAGACCAATGTAGCGCTTACCGTGTTCATAATCTTGGTATCCGGTGCAGCCATTCTCGGGCTCTTCAACTGGATCGTCGCCACTAACGGAACAGGTTGGTCAGTGCTGGCGATCGTCGTCACTGTACTTATCGGGCTCTTCTTGTTCCTTCTCAACATCGCGGCCGTAACGACCTGGTACAACGAACCGAGCGCGCGGAAGTCAGCAGACAAGTAGTAGGAGGAGCGAGCCGGTAAGGTCTGCCGCGCCTTTGACAGCAAGATCGCGAAGCTTACCTGACTCTCCCCGTCAGTTGCCCAATCGCGTGTGGCCGAGCGCGCGCGAGCCTTCCCGAGGGGCGATTGCACCTTGACAGGGAGCGTGGCTCATACACCCAGGGCATGGCGGAATTGCAGCGACTCCAGTTCGAAGAACGAGATGGACAATGGTTCATCACAGAGTTCTACAGTGACGGACGTTCCCAGCCGGGTGAGCCCTTTATGGCTTCGGGTCACGAGCGGTACTCGAAGCTTCAGCAGGTGCTGAGCCGCATCAAGGACAAGTATCCCGGCTACCGACCGACTCCCATCCCGTACGACAAGGTGATGCCACGCGCTTCATGCTGGACGTCGTGCCGGAGCAGGCCGAGTAGGCCCTCTGCCCTCCATGTGGCCGCACCGGTGTGGGGGAGCTGATGCGGATGGCTGGACCCGCGGACTACCGTGAAGGTGTGTCCGCTCCTGCGACCGACGCGACTGACGCACGGGCTGCTCACGCCGACGGCGTGGAGCGCCTGCTGGCGAGCTACCGAGCACTGCCCGCGACGGCGACGGTGCGACTCGCGAAGCCGACGTCGAACCTGTTCCGGTCGCGCGACCGGGTCGAGGCCCGGGGCCTGGACACGTCGGGGCTGACGCGGGTCATCGGGGTCGACGTGGAGGCGCGGACGGCCGACGTGGCCGGCATGTGCACCTACGAGGATCTCGTCGCGGCGACGCTGCCCCACGGGTTGGCGCCGATGGTCGTGCCTCAACTCAAGACCATCACCCTGGGCGGCGCGGTGACGGGGCTCGGGATCGAGTCGACGTCGTTCCGCAGCGGGTTGCCGCACGAGTCGGTGCTCGAGCTCGACATCCTCACCGGCGCCGGCGAGGTCGTGACCGCGTCGCCGACGGAGCACGCCGACCTGTTCCGCGCGTTCCCGAACTCGTACGGCACGCTCGGCTACGCGGTGCGGCTGCGCATCGAGCTGGAGCCGGTCGAGCCGTTCGTCGCGCTGACGCACCTGCGGTTCCACGCCATCCCCGACCTCATCGACACGATGGACCGCATCGTCGCGACCGGCGCCCTCTACGACGGCACCCGCGTCGACTACCTCGACGGGGCCGTCTTCAGCGCCGACGAGAGCTACCTCTGCGTGGGCGTGCAGACCGCGGCATCCGGCCCCACCAGCGACTACACCGGCCAGAAGATCTACTACCGCTCCATTCAGCACGACGACGGCGAGACGCACGACCGGCTCACCATCCACGACTACCTGTGGCGGTGGGACACCGACTGGTTCTGGTGCTCGCAGGCGTTCGGCACGCAGCATCCGCTCGTTCGCCGGCTCTGGCCGCGGCGCTACCGGCGCAGCAGCGCGTACTGGAAGCTCATGAAGCTCGAACGGCGGTTCGACATCGGAAACCGCATCGAGCGGTTCCGCGGCCGGCCTCCGCGCGAGCGCGTGATCCAGGACGTCGAGATCCCGATCGAGCGGACCTCGGAGTTCCTCGACTGGTTCCTCGCCGAGGTGCCGATCGAGCCGATCTGGCTGTGCCCGCTGCGACCGCGCGACGACGCCGACTGGCCGCTGTACCCGCTCGAGCCGCACCGCACCTACGTGAACGTCGGCTTCTGGTCGACCGTGCCGGTCGGCGCGACCGAGGGCGCGACGAACCGGCTCATCGAGCACAAGGTGAGCGAGCTCGACGGGCACAAGTCGCTGTACTCCGACGCCTTCTACCCGCGCGACGAGTTCGACGCGCTCTACGGCGGCGACGCCTACCGCGCCGCGAAGCGGCGGTACGACCCCGACTCGCGGTTCCTCGACCTCTATGCGAAGGCGGTGCAACGACGATGACGACGTCCAAGGAGCGCAGGCCGCGGCCGGCGACGAGAGCGGATGCCACGACAGCGGATGCCACGACAGCGGATGCCTCGGGCAAGCTCACCCTCGCCGAGATCCTCGAGCTCGTCGCCGGCGGCCGGCTCCCGCTGCGGTTCACCGCGTACGACGGCAGCTCGGCGGGCCCGCCCGACGCCCCGCTCGGCATCGAGCTGAAGACGCCGCGGGGCACGACCTACCTCGCCACCGGTCGCGGCGACCTCGGCCTCGCCCGTGCCTACATCGCCGGCGACCTCGAGATCCACGGCGTGCACCCGGGCGACCCCTACGAACTGCTGAAGGCGCTCGCCGACGAACTGGTGTTCCGGATGCCGCCGCCACGGGTGATGGCGCAGATCCTCCGCTCGATCGGGGTCGAGCACCTGCGGCCGATCGCGCCGCCGCCGGGGGAGGCGCCGCCCCGGTGGCGTCGGGTCGCCACGGGGCGCCGGCATGGCAAGGCGCGGGACGCCGAAGCCATCCACCACCACTACGACGTCTCGAACGCCTTCTACGAATGGGTGCTCGGGCCGTCGATGACCTACACCTGCGCGTGCTACCCGCGCCCCGAGGCATCCCTCGACGAAGCCCAGGAGAACAAGTACCGGCTCGTCTTCGACAAGCTCCGGCTGAGCCCGGGCGACCGGCTGCTCGACGTGGGCTGCGGGTGGGGCGGCATGGTGCGCTACGCGGCGCGCCGCGGCATCCGGGTCATCGGCGTCACGCTGTCGGAGGAGCAGGCGACGTGGGCGCAGCGCGCCATCGCCGAGGAGGGCCTGGGCGAGCTCGCCGAGGTGCGCCACGGCGACTACCGCGACATCCGTGACAGCGGGTTCGATGCGGTGTCGTCGATCGGGCTGCTCGAGCACATCGGGGTCCGCAACTACGCGAAGTACTTCCGATTCCTGCAGTCGCGGCTGCGCCCCGGCGGGCTGCTGCTCAACCACTGCATCACCCGCCCGGACAACCGGTCCGAACCCTCGACGCACGGCTTCATCGACCGCTACGTCTTCCCCGACGGCGAACTCACCGGGTCCGGGCGCATCATCACCGAAGCGCAGGATGCCGGCCTCGAGGTGCTGCACGAGGAGAACCTGCGCCCGCACTACGCGCTGACCCTGCGCGACTGGTGCGCCAACCTCGTCGAGCACTGGGACGAGGCGGTCGACGAGGTCGGCCTGCCGACCGCGAAGGTGTGGGGGCTCTACATGGCCGGCTCGCGGCTCCAGTTCGAGCGCGGCGGCATCCAGCTGCACCAGGTGCTCGCGGTGAAGCCCGGCGACCGCGGCGGCATCGGCGACCTGCCGCTGCGGCCGTGGTGGGCGGCGTAGGGCGGCTGGCACTCGCAGCCGTCAGGCAGGAGAAGTGGCGACTTCCGCCCCGCTCGCCGCATCGACGAGCCGGGCACGCTCGAGGAGGCCACGCGTGATCCCCCGGACGACCATCCACGCGAGCGGCGCGGCCGCCAGCAGGAGGACCTCGCCGGCGAGGCTCACCCACATCGCGCTTCGGAAATGTTCGAGCGTCTCTGCGGCAGCGTAGATGCGGCCTGCGATCCAGATGGCGAGGTTGCTGCTCAGCCACAGCACCCACCAGGTGATCTGCCACGGCGGCCGCGAGCGACCGGTCGCGCGCCAGAGATCCGAGACGTTCTGGTACGGGAACCAGAAACTGACGATGGGTATGAACCAGGAGCTCGCGTGCCGGCCGGGCGAGCGTCGGGTGCGACCGGCGACCTGCTTGGCAGCGCGGTACTGCCAGATGGCCCAGTACACGCCGGTCGCGATGAGGGCGATCGCCCCCAGGGCGTTGACGATCGTCGACGTCTGGTCGTAGGCGTTGATCGAGCCCACGGCCGCCTCATCACCGCCGAGGTAGCTCGAGGCTGCCCCGATGCCGAACAGCTCGGTTCCGATGGTGATCGCGGACAGGACGCCGCAGACCACGAGGAGCACCTGGGTAGCAGATGCCATGTCGGAGAGCGCCTTCATCGCGCCGGCGGATTCGGCGGCCTGCGGGAGCGGTGTCGACGATGCGCTCTCAGTCGGGACTGAGTCGGCCGGCGTCGTCGACGGCGGAGGAGTAGTGGACATGAGGGGGCTTTCTGGGGTAGGGGTCATGGTGGGATCCGCGGTACGGAGAGCCCTCCAAGGTCGGGTTGCGAGTGACTCTAGTGACCAGCCGAGGACGCGATGATCACGATTCGGCCACACCGATCGGCCGACGCGACAGGGCGGATGCCGCGGCATCCGCCCCCTTCGCGCTCTGCGCGAGCTCAGCCCGCCGACGCAGCCCCCTGCGGCGGGTTGAACCTGAGTTTCGAGACGGACGCCGTTGTCGTCCCGATGAATGCCGCGTAGTAGCGCTCCGAGGTGGTCGAAGAGCGGCATCACGACTACGGACGCCGCCGCTCACCGCCACCCGAGCGCCGGGGCAACGTGCGTGAGGATCGACTCGAGCACGTGCGCGTTGTAGTCGACGCCCAGCTGGTTCGGCACGGTGAGGAGCAGCGTGTCGGCGGCGGCGATCGCCTCGTCTTCGCGCAGCTGCTCGATGAGCACGTCGGGTTCGGCGGCGTAGCTGCGGCCGAAGACGGCGCGGAAGTCGTCGATCACGCCGAACTGGTCTGACCGGTCGCCGCCGCCGACGAAGTACGCGCGGTCCGTGTCGTTCACGATGGCGAAGATCGACCGGCTCACCGAGACCCTCGGCTCCCGCTCGTGGCCGGCCTCGGCCCAGGCGGTTCGGAACGCCTCGATCTGCTTGCGCTGCTGCACGTGGAAGGGCTCGCCCGACTCATCGGCTTTGAGCGTCGAGCTCATGAGGTTCATGCCCTGCTCGGCCGCCCACACGGCGGTCGAGTCGGAGCCCGCGCCCCACCAGATGCGGTCGCGCAGGCCGGGCGACTGCGGCTGGATGCCGAGCGGCCCCGGATGCGGGTTCGGGAACATCGGGCGCGGATTCGGCTCGGCGAACCGGGCGCCGTCGATGACCTTCAGGAACACCCCCGCGTTGTTCCGGGCGACATCGGCCATGGTCTCACCCTCGGGCGCCTCGTACCCGAAGTAGCGGTAGCCGTCGATGACCTGCTCGGGTGACCCGCGGGAGATGCCGAGCTGCAGGCGGCCGCCCGCGATGAGGTCGGCGGCGCCGGCATCCTCCGCCATGTAGAGCGGGTTCTCGTAGCGCATGTCGATCACGCCCGTGCCGAGCTCGATCCGGCTCGTCTTCGCGCCCGCCGCCGCAAGCAGGGGGAAGGGGCTCGCGAGCTGGTTCGCGTAGTGGTGCACGCGGAAGTAGGCGCCGTCGGCGCCGACCTCCTCGGCCGCGACCGCGAGGTCGATCGACTGGAGCAGCACGTCGGACGCCGATCTCGTCTGCGAGCCGGGGGAGTTCGACCAGTGCCCGAACGAGAGGAAACCGATGCGCTTCATACAGGTCTCCAACGCCCGGCGCGGTGGGGCATTCCATGGGACCGACCCCGTGAGTGCTCACCGCCGCGGTGACGGCCCGCTGCCGGGTCAGTCGGGGAGTGCGTAGACGGTCACCGGGTCGTGCTTGCCCTTGATCGCGACATCCGTCATCGCCGTTGCGCGCAGATCACGCTCGTCGCCGAGCGCCCGGTACGTCTCCGCGCTCATGAGGATCGGCGCGCCGACATCCTTGGTCTTGTCCTCCAGCCGCGCGGCGAGGTTCACGGTGTCGCCCATGACCGTGTACTCGATCCGCTCGCGGCCGCCGATGTTGCCGGCGATGGCCGGGCCCGTCGCGATGCCGACGCCCGACTCCAGGTTCGGCAGGCCCTCCGCGGTCTCCGCCTCGTTGAACGAGGCCAGGGCCCGGCGCATGCCCATCGCCGCCTGCACCGCGCGGTCGGCGTGGTCCGGCATGGGATTGAGCGGCGTGCCGAAGACCGCCAGGATCGAGTCGCCCGCGAAGCGGGTCACCACTCCGCCGTGCTCGACGACGACCGACACCATCGCCGTCATGTACCGGTTGATCACGTCGACGAGGCGGTCCGGCGACATCCGCTCACTGAGGGTCGTGAAGTCGCGGATGTCGGAGAAGACCACCGAGCACTCGACGAGCGTGCCGCCCAGCCCCGCCCCGGTGTCCACAGCAGCCTGGGCAACCTCGGCGCTCACGTACAGCCCGAACAGTTCACGGACCCGCTCGCCCTGGCGCAGGCCGGCCGTCATGGCGTTGAACCGCTCGCCGAGGTAGCCGAGCTCGTCGTTGGTGGTCACCACCACGCGCGTGTCGAGCTCGTTGCCTTCCACGCGACGCATCGCGGCCTGCAGCGCATCGAGCGGTTCGACGATGGCTCGTGCGACCAGGACCGCTGTGATCACCCCGGTGACGAGGCCCACCCCGAGGATGAACAGCTGCATGAGGACGAGGTTGTCGACGATCGCCTGCGGGTTCTCGGCATCGAGCACGGAACGCGTTCGTGCCAGTGACAGGACCACGAGCAGGGTCGGCGTGAGCCCGCCGATGAGGAGGAACGCCACCAGCAGGCGCCTCCGGACGAGGAGCCGGAACGTGCGGACGGCGCTCAGGTCGCCGTCGGGGAAGAAGGTCGGGACCTGTCGCCGCCAGATCAGGTCGGTACCGAAGTAGACGATCGTCGTCCCGACGGCGCCGCCGATCGCGATGCCGACGAAGTTGCCCGGATCGTCGTACAGGATCGCGAAGAACACCGCCACGACGAGGCTGCCCGCTGCGACGAGCGATGCGCCGATGATCGGCCAGAGCAGCACCAGTCGAGCGACGTTCGGGGGCAGCCCCGCAGCGGGGGCGCCATCCTCGATGCGGCGCAGCCAGACACGGATGGGTCGCCCGAGCCAGACGACCATGATGATCGCCCCGACGAGGATCCCGGCACCCACGACCGCGAAGGTCACGACGCTTCCGGTCTCGAGCGATCGGAGCGCCGCGTCGTCGACCGGAACCGGATCGATGAGCGCGAAGTAGAGGAAGACGATCAGGGCGCCGAACGCCGTCGCGCTCGAGATGAGGACCGCCACTGCGCGCGAGACCTCGCGCGAGGACGCGTGCGGCGCGGCCGTTGGGGCGCCGGATCGATGCTCCTCCGTCATGACGGTCCCCACCCCCGGCTCATCCTGCGGCGTCGGCCTCCCGCGGCGGGTTGTGCATGAACTCGAGGCGGATGCCGTTGTCGTCTTCGACGAACGACGCGTAGTAGCGGTCGTTGAAACGAGGATAGAGCTTGGGCTCGCGGACCGCCGTCCACCCGGCATCCATCGCGACCTCATGCAGGCGGTCGACCTCCTCTCGTGAGTCGACCGCGAAGGCGAGGTGCTGCCACCCGACGCGGCCGTGGCGGTGCGGACCGCTTCCGGGCTCGCGGGTGGGGAAGAGGATCAGCTGCTCTTCCCCACGGTGCCACGCCACCGAGCCGTCCTCATCCTCACGGGTGCAGCCGAGCGCCTGCATCACCGGGTCGAACCGGGCGACGGCACGGGGCAGGTCGTCGACGGAGATTCCGAGGTGGTCGAAGAGATGCATCGGGACATCCTACGGACGGCTGACGGCACGCAGGTGACGAGTTCGTGCAGCCCGTCCGCGATGCCGCCCCAGAACGGGGGTGACGCCCGTGTCCGCGCCGCCCCGCGATGGCGGAGCACCCTAGCCTGACTCGAGATGAGCAGCCGGTGGCCGGCTGAGCGCGGGCCCGCCCCGTCCGCGCCCCGCGAACCGGCACCGCTGAAGACCCGAGGAAGCACACCCATGCCGGATACCCCTGCGACCGAACCGACCCTGCCCGCCAAGATCATCGCCGGCCTCCGCGGCTGGCTCACCGGCCTGACCGTGTTCGGCTGGGTGAGCGTGGCGCTGCTCGCGCTGTTCGTGCTCGTCAGCCTGACGGCGACCGGGATCGGCGGCGGACTCCTCGCCGTCGGCCTGATCGCGCTCGGCTCCGGGGCGTACACGCTGATCACCGGACGCGGGAGCTGGGCGCGCATCCCCGGCCGGAAGGTCGCCGCGATCGTGCTCGCGAGCGGCCTGGTGACCACGGTCGTCGGCACGAGCGCCTACGGGGCGCAGAGCCCGCGCGACGAACCCGCCGCAGTCGCCGAGCCGGCGCCGAGCAGGACCTCCGAACCGGTCGCCACGGACACGCCGACCCCGGAACCGGAACCGACGCCGGAACCGACACCGGAACCTGTCGCCGAGACCAAGCCCGTCCAGGTGGGAACCGCGCTCGCACTGCTGGAGACGCTGCCGATCAAGGGACGTGCCCCGAAGACCGACTACGACCGGACGGGCATGTTCGGCAGCCCGTGGCTGGACGTGGACCGCAACGGCTGCGACACCCGCAACGACATCCTCGCCCGCGACCTCGAACCGGAGATCAAGGCCGGACCGTGCAAGGTCACCTCCGGCACCCTCGTGGACACCTACACCGGCAAGACGATCGAGTTCGTCCGCGGGAACGCCACCTCGGGGGCGGTCCAGATCGACCACGTCGTCTCGCTCATGAACGCGTGGGAGACCGGCGCACAGCAGCTCAGCCACGACCAGCGCATCGCCCTGGCCAACGACCCCCTGAACCTGATCGCCGTGGACGGGCCGACCAACAGCGCCAAGGGCGCGGGGGACGCCGCAACCTGGCTGCCGCCGCACAAGGCTTTCCGATGCCAGTACGTCGCCCGGCAGGCGTCGGTCAAGGCCGCCTACTCGCTCTGGGTGACCCAGGCCGAGCACGACGCGATCGCGCGCATCCTCGCGACCTGCCCGGACGAACCGGCGCTGACCACCGGAGCCGCACGGGCCCAGGCACCGGGACCGGCTGCCGAGCCCACCCCTGAGCCTGCCCCCGCTCCCGAGCCGGCTCCCGCCCCAGCTCCCGAGCCGGCCCCCGCACCGGCACCGGCACCTGCTCCGGCGCCCGTGTACTACGCCAACTGCGACGCCGTCCGTGCCGCTGGAGCCGCACCGATCCGCGCCGGAGACCCCGGCTACAGCCGCAAGCTCGACCGCGACGGCGACGGGGTCGGCTGCGAGTAGTGCCGCCGAAGCGCGGGCAGGGCTATCGAGCCGCTGGGCCAGGCCGGCTCGCAGTGCCCGGCGGGGCGGTCCAGTCGAGCAGGAGGTCGAGGAACGCCGCGGGCTTCTCGAGCGACGGCAGGTGCGCGGCATCCGGCCAGTCGATGCGCCGCGCACCGGCGATGCCGGCGACGAGTCGCGACGCGGCGTCGTGCGTGGTCTCGAGGTCGTGGGTGCCGACGAGCACGAGCGTCCGCACGGCGATCTCGGACAGGCGATCGAGGGCTGCGGGCTCGAGTTCCACCGGCGCGCTTCCAGCCCATGCTGCGTCGATCTCGAACGCTCGACGCTGCATCGTCCGGACCGCCGCGACGACGGCCGGGTCGACGTCGTCCGCGGTGCGGTGAGGCCCGACCACCCAGGCGTCCACGTTCGCCTCGACCGCTGCAGCGAGGTCTCCGCGCGCGAGGGCGTCGTTCTCCGCGTCGATGAACCGGCGGAGGTCGGGCGTCATCGTGGCGAGCAGGCTCCCGCCGGGCGGGCACACCAGCAGCGACTCGACGAGGTCGGGCGCCGTGAGCGCCGCCTCGACCGCGACCCCCGACCCGAATGAGGCCCCGACGAGGTGAGCGCGTTCGATGCCGAGGTGTCGCAGGGTCTCGAGGACATCGTCGACGTGCGACCACTCGCCGTCAGGCTCGGTCGTCGATTCCCCGAACCCGCGCAGGTCGAGCCGGACGGCCGCGCGAGCCGAGCCGAGTTCCGTCCAGTGCGGGTCCCACATCCGGCGGTCGGCGACGCCGGCATGGATCAGCACCACGGGGATGCCGGATCCGGCGACACGGTCGAAGGCGATGCCCGACGCAGTCACGCCCGAGCCGGGGATGTCGCCGCGCGCGGTCTCGGCGGTGGGCCGATGGTCCCGCGATGCGTCGGATCGTCGAGGGTCTGGTGAGTGCACCGTCCATCAATACCGCATATCCGAGGGAGTCGGTCGGGCGTTCCGCAGACGCTGAGCGCGTGCCTACTCGACGAGCTTGCCCACCGTCGAGACCTCGCGCATGAGCGCGGCGATCTCCTCCGGGATCGGCGGGATCGACTCGCGCGTCACGCCCGTGGACGGCGACCAGACCAGATTGACCTGCAGGGCGGCATCCGTCTCGGGGAAGTCGGAGCGGTTGTGGCATCCGCGGGTCTCGCGACGCTCCAGCGCTGCCGACAGCGTCGCGCGAGCGGCCAGCGCGGCGGACTTCAGGTCGAAGGCATGGGCGAGGTCCTGGTAGCCGGCGAGGTCGGGGTGCACGCCGATGTCGGTCATGCGCGCCTCGATGGCGTCGAGTTCGGCGAGGCCCGCGAGGAGGCCCTCCTCGTCGCGGACGACGCCGGCGTGCTCGGTCATGGTGTCGCGGATGGCGCGCTGCAGGGAGCGGACGTTCTCCGGGCCATCCGCCGCCAGCAGGTCGTCGATCTCGGCGCGGGCAGCCTGGACCGCGGACGCCGAACGCCGCTGCGCGGCGAGCCCGCGCGAGTACTCCGCCGCGGCCTGCCCGACGATGCGGCCGAACACGAGCAGCTCGATGAGCGAGTTGCCGCCGAGGCGGTTCGCGCCGTGCAGGCCCGAGGAGGCCTCGCCAATCGCGTAGAGGCCGGGCACGTCGGTGCCGTGGTCGTCGGGGCGCACCCAGACGCCGCCCATCGAGTAGTGCGCGGTGGGCGCGATCTCGATCGGCTCCTGCGTGATGTCGCGCATCTGGAGCTCGAGCATGGTCTGGTAGACGCGGGGGAGGCGCCGCATGATCGTCTCGCGGGGAAGGTGCGAGACATCCAGCCAGACACCGCCGTTCGGGGTGCCGCGGCCCTCCTTGATCTCGGTGTACGCGGCGAGCGCGACGCGGTCGCGCGTCGAGAGTTCCATCCGTTCCGGATCGTAGCGAGACATGAAGCGCTCGCCGAGGGCGTTGGTGAGGATGCCGCCCTCGCCGCGGGCGGCCTCGCTGATGAGGGTGCCTGCCGCGTTCTCGGGCTCGAGGATGCCCGACGGGTGGAACTGCACGAGCTCGGGGTCGCGCACCCGGCCGCCCGCCTCGACGGCGAGGCGCCAAGAGTCGCCCGTGTTCTCATCGCGCCGCGACGACGTGCGCCGCCAGATGCGGTTGTGGCCGCCGGCGGCGAGGATGACGGCGTCGGCGTGGATGAGGTAGCGGGTGCCGTCCTCGAGGTCGAAGCCGTAGGCGCCGAAGACCGCGCCGTCGTCGTTGACGAGGATGCGCGTGACGTAGACGGTGTCGAGGATCGGCACGCCGAGCTGCGCGGCCCGGTTCACGAGCGTGCGCTGGATCTCGAGGCCGGTGTAGTCGCCCGCGAATGCGGTGCGCCGGAAGGTGTGCGCGCCGAAGAAGCGCTGCGAGATGCGGCCGTCCTCTTCGCGGGCGAACGGCATGCCGTAGCGCTCGAGGTCCTGGATGCCGCGGGCTGCGCCCTTGGTCACGGTCTCGACGGTGCGCGGGTCGGCGAGGAGGTAGCTCTCCTTCAGGGTGTCGGCGGCGTGCTGCTGCCAGCTGTCGTCGGCGTCCATGGTGCCGAGGGCCGCGTTGATGCCGCCGGCCGCGAGCGAGGTGTGCGCGTCGGACTTCGCGCGCTTGCCGAGTGCGAGCACGTCGACGCCCGCCTCGGCGAGTTCGATGGCGGCGCGCAGGCCCGACCCGCCCGTGCCGATGACGAGGACGGTCGTGGAGAGCTGGCGCTCGGGAGCGGTGCGTGCTGCGGTGGTCATGCGTTCCACGGTAGGTTCGCGCATTCGATGCGTCCAATGCATCTTCGCTGTCATGACGATGCGTCATGGCTATCGAGAGGCGTAGGCTGGCGGCATGAACCTCGAGCAGTTGCGGTCGTTCGTCGAGGTCGCGCGGTCCGGCAACTTCACGCGCGCCGCCGAAGAGCTCTACCTCGCCCAGCCCTCGCTGAGCCGCCAGATCGCGGCCCTCGAACAGGACCTCGGTGCCGAGCTGTTCCACCGTGCCCGCGGTGGGTCGACCCTCACGGTTGCGGGGGAGTCGCTGCTGCCGCTGGCCCGCCGTATGCTCGCCGACGCCGAGTCGGTACGGCGCGAACTCGCCGAGCTCGCGGGCCTCGAACGCGGCCGCGTGCGGCTCGGCGCGACGCCGACCCTGTGCATCAGCCTCGTCGCCGAGGTGCTCAGCACCTTCCACGCCGAGCACCCGGCGATCGAGCTGCACCTCTCCGAACAGGGCTCGCGGCGCCTGCTCGACGAACTCGCCGGCGGCGAGCTCGACCTCGCGCTCGTGACGACGACGGATGCCACGGCCCCGGGCCGCTTCACCGTGACCCCGTTGCTCGTCGAGGAGCTCGTCGTCGTGTCATCCGCTGCCGCACCGCCCGTCACCGAGCGCGACACGATCTCGCTCGCCGAGGTCGCGCGGCTGCCGCAGGTCGTCTTCAGCTCGACCTACGACCTCCGGGCTGCGACGGATGCCGCGTTCCGGGCCGCGTCGCTCGAACCCGAGGTCGTGCTCGAGGGCGCCGAGATGGATGCCGTGCTGCGGTTCGTCGAGCGCGGGCTCGGCGTCGCGATCGTTCCCGCGCTCGTGCTGATCGACCGCCCCGGGCTGCGCGCGGTGCGGCTCGCCGAACGGGCGCTCGACCGCACGATCAGCCTCGCGCGGCCGACCGACGTCGCGCCGACCGCGGCGGTCGAGGTCATGCGGCAGACGATCGAGACGGAGGCGACGGCGTTCGCGGCGCGGGCGGGCGAGACCATGCGGGCGGCGGTCTGACCGCTGCGACGGACATGACGGATGCCGCGGGGCCGGCCCCGCGGCATCCGCTGCCGATCAACGACGGGTGATCACGGCGTGGAGCAGGCCACGCCCGAGCACTGCGGCTGCGTGAGGTTGCCCGCCGCCGTGTTGCCGCCGCCATCGGTCGAGCCGGTGGCTGCGATGCCCTGGCCCGCGTTGTCGACCGCGGTGTTCTTCACGACGAGGCTGTTCGCCACGAGGAGCCCCGCGCCGCCGTTCGCCGAGCTCGTGTTCTGCGAGAGCGTCGTCCCTGCGCTCTCGTTCCGCACGACGATGCCGTCGCTCCAGCTGGCGCTCACCTGGTTCTGCGTGAACGCCGTGCCGGTCGCCCACCCGAAGGCCGCGAGTCCGTGCTGACGTGACCCGGTCACGACGTTGCGCGAGACCGCGTTGCCGTGCGACCCGTCCGCGACGGAGATGCCCCACGTGTTGCCGTCGACGGTGTTCTGCGTGACGGTGTTGCCGGTGCTCAGGCCGAGGCGCACGCCGTCGCGACCGTTCGCCGAGACGGTGTTCTTCGCCACGAGGTGCTGCCCGCCCCCGGCGAGGTTGACGCCCTGGTCGTTGGCCGACACGGTGAGCTTGCTCACGGTGGCGCCCCACGACTGGTCGAGCACGACACCCGCCTGGAAGCCGGTCACCGTGCCGCGGGTGATCGTGACGCCGGTGCGGCCCGCCGCGCGGACGGCGGCCCACCCGGTCGCGTACGCGCCCGGACCCGAGATCGTGTGGCCGCGGAGGTCGAGCGTGACGTCATCGGCCCCGATGACGAGCCCGTCCGAGGAGCCGTCGCAGACGAGGTCCGCGGTCAGCACGGTGTCGACCGTGATGACGTCGCCGCAGGCCGGCCCGTCGAGGGCTGATGCGGGTGCGCTCCCGACGAGCGCCGCGGTCGCGGCGAGAGCCAGGGCGGATGCCGCGGCTGCGGCCCTGCGCGTGATGGTGGACATTGCGAACCTCTTCCCCTCGCCGTCAGCACCGACGGCGATCCGGTACGGCCCGGCCGGGTCGCGGGACCCACGCTAGAAGCCCTGATCAGGGCGGTCAAGAGGATCGATCGCGCCACGGGCGGAATGCGCCGCGTACTGGGGGTGCGCGGCGGCGGCCTGTCGAAGGTCGACCAGGAGGTCGCGCAGCCGTTCGAGCGCAGGCAGTGCGGCGTCGAGCGCGGCGAGGTCCTCCGGGGGCAGGGCGGATGCCGCGTCGGCCACGATCGCGGCCGAGGCGCGGTCGAAGCGCACGAACAGGTCGAGGGCGTGGGCGGATGCCACGACGTCGACGCCCCGGCCGTCGCCGGCTCGGGGCGTGCGCGTGATGAGCCCGTCGCGTTCCATCCGATTCAGCAGGTTGCTGACGGTCGGGCGGCCGAGGCCGAGCGCGTCGGCGAGCTCGCTCGGCGACGCGACCGATCCGCGCGGGAGTGCACGGATCACCTCGACCTGCGCGTCGGGGAGTTCGGGCAGCCCTTCGCGGCGGCGTGCGGCACCGAGGATCGCACGGCGGAGTGGCGAGACGACGGCGGCGAGCCGGGCGGCGTCGAAGCTCATGACGTCGCCTTCGGGCCCTGCTCGTCACGGGCTCCGACACGCTCGACGCTCATCGACGGTCGCGCGTTGAGCACGTCGGGGTGGAACCCCGCCGCGCGCTTGTAGGCGGCGGCGATCTCCGCGAGCTCCTCCGCGGGGATCACATCGTGGATGTCGGCGAACCCCTCGGGCGCGCGCTCGTAGGCGAGCTGCATGACGCGCTCGGGACCGGTCTGCCGGGTCATCCCGAGCAGTGCCGCGGTCGCGGGCCTCCGGTCGGTCTCGTAGGCGTCGAGTGCCGCGGTGATGGAGGGGGCCGTCGCGAGGTGGAAGGCGAGGGTGCGTGCGTCGAGGATCGCCTGGGAGCCGCCGTTCGACCCGTTCGGGTACATCGCGTGGGCGGCGTCGCCGACGAGGGTGGTGCGGCCGAAGGTCCAGCGCGGCAGCGCGTCGCGGTCGACCATCGGGTACTCGAGGATCTCGTCGGCGGCGGCGATCGCGGCTGGAACGTCGAGCCAGTCGAACCGCCAGTCGCGGAACAGCTCGACGATCGGCGCCGGGTCGACCGCGCGGTTCCAGTCGGCGTCGGGGGAGCCCTCGCCTCGGCGTTCCGCGATGAAGTTCACGCGCTGCAGCCCGGCCTCGTCGGGGGCGCCCAGGGGGTAGGCGACGAACTTCTGGTCGCCGTCGCCGGCCATGATCATCGTGCGCCCGTCGAGGTATCCGGGGATCACGGCGGTGCCGCGCCACAGCGTGAGGCCGCTCCACGGCGGCGCCCCCTCCGTGGGGTAGCGGATCGCGCGGAGCGCCGAATGGATGCCGTCGGCGCCGATGACGAGGTCGCCGGTCGCCTCGACCGGGCCCGCGTCGGTGTCGAAGACGGCAGTGACCGTCTCGGCGCCCTCGGACACGTCGGTGAGGCGATGCCCCGTCTCGATGACCTCGCCCAGGCGTTCCCGCACGAGCTCGACCAGCGCGAGCTGCAGGCGACCTCGATGCACCGAGAGCTGCGGCCACCGGTATCCGGCATCGAGCCCGCGCGGCTCGGACCAGATCGGCTGGCCGAGGCGGTTGAAGTAGGCCAGGCGCGACGGTGCGACGCCCAGGGCCTCGATGCGGTCGGCGACCCCGAGCTCGGTGAGCTCGCGGACGGCGTGCGGCAGCAGGTTGATGCCGACGCCGAGCCCGCGGATCTCGGGCGCCCGCTCGAAGATGCGGATGTCGCGGATGCCGACGGCCTCGAGGCTGAGGGCCGTGGCGAGGCCGGCGATGCCGGCTCCGACGATGACGACGTTCATGGTTGCCGTGCTCCTGTCTGCGCGACCACGTCAGCGCGCCAGAGTAGTTTTGCACGTGAACTAGTTTTCGTCCATCGCTGCACCGAGTGACGGCGCGGGCCGGGGCGGAGGGTAGAATCGACGGCCGCCCGCATCACGAGGAGTCCGCACATCAGCACCACGACGGTCACGCCCATCGCCGAGGAGCAGGCAGCGCTCGACCGCATCCGCCAGGTCGTCGCCGGGCTCGTCGAGCAGGAATCCGAGGCGCTGCGCACGATGCTCGCGCGACCGAGCGATGAACTCAACCTCACCGAGCGCGATGCGCTCGTCGCGCACCACGCGCGGCGCCTGCACGGGCTCCGGACCGCGCAGTACGGACTGCTGCTCGGGGGCGTCGAGACCGACGAGGGTGAACGGCGACGCATCGGCCGCATCGGGCTCAGCGATCCCGACGACGGCGAGCGGTTGCTCATCGACTGGCGCGCACCCGTGGCGCGCCCCTTCTACACGGCGACGCCGCTGCACCGCGACGGCGTGAAGACCCGACGCCGCGTCACCTCGACCGATCGTGCCGTGACCGCGGTGCACGACGAGTCGCTGCTGCTCGACGACCTGGGCGAGCTCGACGGCGGCACGGCCGCCGGCGACCGTGCGAATCCCTCGTCCGACGGCGCACTGCTCGCAGCACTCGAACGGCCGCGCACGGCCCACATGAGCGACATCGTCGGCACGATCCAGCGCGAACAGGATGCGATCATCCGCGACCCCATCCAGGGCACGCTCGTCGTGCAGGGCGGGCCGGGCACCGGGAAGACCGCGGTCGCACTGCAGCGCGCGGCCTACCTGCTCTACGAGCACCGCGAACGTCTCGCGAAGTCCGTGGTGCTCGTCGTCGGACCGAACCAGCGGTTCCTCGAGTACATCTCCCAGGTGCTCCCGTCGCTCGGCGAGGACTCGGCGGTGCTCGTCACCCCGGGGACGCTGGTGCCCGGTGTCGCCGCGACCGCGACCGAGACGCCGATCGCGGCCGCGTACAAGGGCCGGCTCGACATCGCCGACGCATTGAAACGGGTCGTGCGCGAGTTCGAGGTCCCGGACACGGCCGCCCGGGTGCTCCGCCCGGCGGGCCTGAAGCCGATGACTCTCGACGCGGCCCTGCTCCGCCGCGTCCGCGGTCGCGGACGCTCCGGCGGGGCCGCGCACAACGCCGCCCGGCCGAGGTTCGAGAAGGCGCTCCTGACCGAGATCCTCCGGATCGAGGACGCCGAGCACGGCTCCACGGCCATGGAGGACCACGAGCGTCGGGCCGACTGGGCTGAGGACCCGGCAGTCCAGGAGCTCTTCGACGACCTGTGGCCGCTGCTGGATCCGGTCGAGGTCGTGCGCGACCTGTTCAGCGACCCGACGCGGTTCGACCGGGCCTTCCCTCAGCTCGACGCGGGCCTGCGCGGCG
Organism: Agromyces marinus; assembly: GCF_021442325.1. Lineage (NCBI taxonomy): Bacteria > Bacillati > Actinomycetota > Actinomycetes > Micrococcales > Microbacteriaceae > Agromyces > Agromyces marinus. The sequence continues at coordinate 582,726 of NZ_CP087879.1, forward strand.
AACTCCTGCGGCCCCGCGAGCACGGACTCACCCCGGCCGACATCCCGCTCGTCGACGAACTCGCCGAACTGCTCGGCGATGACCCGCGCCCGGCCGCGGCCGCCGCGGCGCGCGCCCGAGCAGACCGGGCCGTCGACCTCGCCTACGCGCAGAACGTGCTCGACATGGTCGCGGACGCCGATGCCGACGAGGATCACCTCGCCGCGCCGGTCTCGATCGTGACGGCCGCGACCCTGGCCGACCGGCAGCTCGCCGGCGACGGACGGACGCCGGCCGAGCGCGCGATGACGGATCGCGAGTGGGTCTACGGGCACGTCATCGTCGACGAGGCGCAGGAGGTCAGCCCGATGCTGCTGCGGGCGCTCATCCGGCGGTGCCCGACCCGATCGATGACCCTCGTGGGCGACGCGAACCAGTACACCGCGACCGACGCGCCGTTCACGTGGTCGGGCCTGCTCGACCCGCAGGTGCCGAGGTGGCGCCGCGCGGACCTCACCGTCAACTACCGCACGCCGGGCCGCATCATGCGGCTGGCCACGGGCGTGCTGCGACGCATCGACCCGGCCGCGGCCGACCCGTCCTCGGCCCGCGACGGCGACCACGAGCCACGCGTGCTGCGAGTGGACGCGGCGCGGCTCGGCGAGACCACCGCGCTCGCGGCGGAGGAGGCGCTCGCCGAGAGCGAGGGCACCGTCGGGGTCATCGCGCCGCGCGGGCTCCTCGGCGCGCTCGCGGGCGTGCACGCCGCAGAGGCGGCGCAGGCAGCCGCGGCCGGGACATCCGCTCGGCTCTGGCTCGGCACGCCCGACGACGCCAAGGGCCTCGAGTTCGACGCCGTCGTGGTCGCCGTCCCGGCGATGCCGGAACCGCACGCGATCACGGCCGCGACCTGGAAGCGGCTGTACGTCGCCCTCACCCGGCCCACGCAGCGGCTGACGGTCGTCCAGGTCGGCGACGCCATCCGCTGACCGCCCGTCGGTCGGCCGGCATCGGCATCCGCCCCCGCGGTCCGCCCGTGCCGGACGTCCGGCAGGATCTCGAGCGGGACCCGGCGCCCGAAGGTAGTCTGAGCGGGCGGGTCGCGGCGCGACGCCCCGAGGGCGTTGCGCGCGGCGGCTCGACGGGCACGAACCTCGAACCCCTGCCCGAACGGAGCAGCCGACCGATGTCCTGGGACGATGACGCATTCGGCGATGGCCGACGCGTTCCGGGTGCGCGCGCGGCGCCGCGCGAGATCGCGTTGCGCATCGCGGGCGGGCTCGGACTCGTCGCGGCAGTGGTGGCGTTGGTCGTCGGCGTGGTGTCGACGGTCACCTTCTGGGGCGTCGCGACCAATCCGGAGGGATTCGCGGCGCTCTCCGCCTCGGGGCAGGGCGCGCCGGTGCCGCCGCTGAGCGGGTCCGCCGATGCCGGGAACGTCGGCGCCGACTCGGCTGACCGGTCGACCGGCGACCCGAGCTCCGCGACCGGATCGGGCGTGTCGCCCCTGGTCGAACCCGAACTCCCGACTCCACCTGCTGTCGACGCGGACTGGATCGCCGAGTCCGCAGCCGCGACCGGCATCCCCGAGCGCGCGCTGTCCGCGTATGCGCTCGCTCACGTCGCGGTCGCCGAGGAGGAGCCGCGGTGCGGCCTCGACTGGACGACGATCGCGGCGATCGGAGCGGTCGAATCACGCCATGGCGGCCACGGCGGTGCGACGCTCGCCGACAGCGGGCTGGTGACGCCCGAGATCCTCGGCCCGGCCCTCGACGGCGACGGCGTCGCCGCGATCCACGACACCGACGACGGACTCCTCGACGGCGATCGCACGTGGGATCGCGCGGTCGGGCCGATGCAGTTCATCCCGTCGACGTGGGAGCAGTGGGGAACGGATGCCGACGGCGACGGCATCGCCGACCCGCATGACATCGACGACGCCGCGAACGCCGCCGCCCGCTACCTGTGCGCATCGGGTCCGATGACGACGCCCGACGGATGGCGCGAGGCCGTGTTCTCGTACAACCACGATGACGCGTACGTCGACAAGGTCGCGACGATCGCGAACGGGTACCTCGCGGCGCTCGGGTAGCCGGGGCGGGCCTCGGGCCTCGGGCCTCGACCGGGCGCGACCCTTCGGACGCGTGAGAGACTGCCCCGGTGACCGCCGATATCGAGCTCGCCCGGATCGAGGCCGGTGCGGTCGCCCTGCACGACGCGCGTCGACGGGCGAGCTGGAGCGTGGACCTCGAGCCGTTCGAGATCGGCGTGTACCCGGTGACCCAGGAGCAACTGGCCGAACTCCTGGGTGAGACGGCGACGCACCCGCGCCGGCCCGCGACGGACGTGAGCTGGCTGTGCGCCATCCGCTTCTGCAACGCCGCGTCGGAGTGGGAGGGGCTCGACCCGGCCTACGCCTTCGATGGCGAGCAGGTCACCTGGCACGTCGACGCCGACGGCTTCCGCCTGCCGACCGAGGCGGAGTGGGAGTTCGCCTGCCGCGCCGGCTCGACGACGCCCCAGTACGGCCCGCTCGACGAGGTCGCCTGGACGAGCGCCGACGGCGTCACCGCGCCGCAGGAGGTCGGCGGCAAGCTGCCGAACCTCAACGGGCTGTTCGACACGCTCGGCAACGTCTGGGAGTGGTGCTGGGACCTGCTCGACCCCGCCCGGTACGACGACTACCGGGTGTTCCGCGGCGGGGGCTACGCCGACGACGCCTGGAGCGTCAGGGCATCGGTGCGCCGCGGAGGAGCGCCGCGCATGCACCATGAGGACGTGGGGTTCCGAGTCGCGCGCGGCGGGTTCGAGACGACGGATGCCGCGCAGGGATGGTCCGCGCAGGCGGACCTCGAGCGCGCCGCGATCGACGGGCCGTTGCCTCCGGGGTGGACCCCGCGGCGCTGACTCAGGCCCCGGCCGCCGCGCGAGCCGCCTCCGCGGCGCGTTCGACCCACTTCGGCGTCGTGCCGTAGCGCTGGAACGGCACGAGCTCGCCGGCCGCGCTGCACTCGACGAGCTGCGACATCCGTCGTTCGCGCGTGGCCTCCTGCTTCGCGGACACCACCCAGTGGACGACCAGCTTGCGGTAGCTCGGCGTCGCGATCTCCCAGAAGGCGGATGCCGCGGCATCCGCCTCGAGCATCGCCGCGAACGACTGCGGCAGTGCCTGCTCGGGATTCTCGAACGAGTAGATCGCGGAGCGCTCGTCGCTGCGGCGCTCGTAGGCGGCGATGCCCGCCGGCCGCATGCGGCCCTCGGCCGTGAGCCGCTCGACATGCGCGATGTTCACGGCCGACCAGATGCTCCTCGGCTTGCGCGGAGTCCAGCGCTGCCGACGGGCGAGGTCGTCGATGCGCTGCGACACCGAGTCGATCCAGCCGAAGCAGAGCGCCTCGGGCACGGCCTCCTCCCACGTGAGGCCGCGCTCGGGCGCGCCCTTCTTGTTGAGGCCCATCCACAGTTCGGTCGCGGTCTCGTGGTTGGCCTCGAGCCAGGCGCGGAACTCCTCGGGACCTGAGAAGAACAGGGCGGGCCGCTCGGGCGTGCCGCCGGGTGTGCCGATCGAGGCCGTCATGGCGCGAGTCTTGCAGCATCCGCCGACATCCTGCCGTGATCCCGCCGACATCCTGCAGTGATCCCGCGGCAACCGGCCGGCCGATCGTCCCGCGCAGGACGGCTGGAACGGGCAGAACGTCCAGACCACTTCTGGCGCCGTTGACGCGAAAGTTGCCGAAACGATAGACAGAGCCCACGCTCGAACCCGCCCGCACCCGCGGGAGGGGTCGGCTGGCCGGGGTCGGGGGCGACGCATTCGCGGGTCCTCACCCTCCGGCACAGGCTCCATCTCCGCTCACCGCAACGAGAGGGAAGACAACGATGTCAACGATGAGACGCAGGGTGCTCGGGGGGTCCGCGGCGTTCGCCGCGCTCGCCGGGTTGATCCTGACCAGCATGACGCCCATCAGTCCGGCCAGCGGCACGGAACCGCTGCCGGAGCTCGTCCGAGACGCCGGCGAGGACGTCGCCGTCGTCGAGGTGATCGTCGCCGACTCCACCGAGCTCGACCGCCTGGTCGACACCGGCGTCGACCTCGACCACGCCGCGCACGCCAACCCCGACGGCACGATCACCGCGCACGCCGTCGTGAGCGGTGGCGAGGCCGACATCCTCCGCGCCCACGGGTTCGCGGTCGGCAAGTCCGTGCACGACGAGGACGACACCGAGGCCGTGCTCGCCGAGCGCGAGGCCACGATCGCCGAAGCGGTGGCGGCCAACGAGGCGTTCGCCGAAGCCGCGGAGGCCGCGGAGGTCTCCGACGTCAAGATCATCCGCGCCGACTACTACACCTCGTTCGGCGTCGGCTACCTCTCGGTCGAGGCGAAGTGGGCCGACGGCCAGACGAACTCGTCCCAGCTCACCGTGGCCCGCGACAGCGGCCCGGGCACCGAGATCGGCACGGGCGGAACCCAGAACATCAACCGGTTCGTCGACGCCGGCGTCTACCTCTACCACCGCGGTGCCGCGGTCGTCGAGACCCGGCCCGACACGATCCGCATCACGAGCCCCAGTGGCGACGTCGCGACCGCGAAGGTGACGGACTGGCTCCCGATCGATGACGACGACGCATTCGGCCCGAACTACCAGTCGGACTTCATCACCTCGTACCTCACGCCGACCGAGCTCTACGACCGCATCCACGCGCTCGCGGCCGAGTTCCCGGGCATCTCGGAGATCGTCGAGCTCCCGCACGAGACCAACGGATACCGGCGCCTGGCCCAGGCCGTGCTCGGATCGAGCAGCTCCAACCGCGTCGCCGTCGACTCGGTCGCCTGGGGCCACGAAGGGGGCAACGACCTGAGCGTCGCCCTCGTCGACCCGGGTGCCGCCGACTCCCCGCTCTCCGTCTCCGTCGCCGGCGACGAGATCACGGTGTCGCTGGCGACCGGAGCCTCCGGAGCGATCACGAGTTCCGCTGCCGACGTGGTCGCGGCGATCAACGCCTCGCCCGCGGCATCCGCTCTCGTCGTCGCGTACACCTACCGCGGCAACGCCGGAGGCGGCGTGGTCGCGGCAGGGACTGCGAATCTCACCGACGGGCTCTCGGCGCCGGCGAGCGTGTCGCGCGACCCGCACCCCGTGTACGCGATCCGCATCGGCAAGGTCCGTGACGGGTCGAAGCCGGGCGTCCTCGCCTACGCGCAGGAGCACGCGCGCGAATGGGTGCCGCCGCTGGTGACCATCGAGACGGCGGAGCGGCTGCTGCGCAACTACGCGCAGGACGCCGAGACGAAGAAGCTCGTGAACGCGCTCGACATCTGGATCGTCCCGTCGGTCAACCCCGACGGCGGTCACTACTCGTTCTACGACTTCGCCTCGCAGCGGAAGAACATGACCAACCACTGCGAGCTCAGCGGCAGCGCCGACGCGCTCGCGCGGAACAGCTGGGGCGTCGACAACAACCGCAACTACGACGCGTTCAGCCTGTTCGACGGGTATAGCGGAGCGTCGACCTCGTGCACGAGCGGCAACTACGCGGGCCCCGCCGAACTGAGCGAGCCCGAGAGCGCCAACGTGGACTGGATCGCCGGGAACAACCCGAACATCAAGTTCGCGATGAACCTGCACAGCTCGGGCAACTACTTCATGTGGTCGCCCGGCTCGTACGCGCTTCCCGGCCGGGTCTCGGCACCGCGGCCCACGCTCGAGGAGGAGTCGTACTTCTGGGGTGCGTCGGCCCGGATCCTGAGCGAGATCAAGCGATACCGCGGCCTCTCGGTCACGCCGGCCCGCACTGGCCCGATCTCCGACGTGCTGTACTCGGCGGCCGGCAACTCCGGTGACATGCTCTGGTACAAGCACGGCATCTACGCCTGGAACTTCGAGGTCGGAACCCAGTTCCAGCCTCCGTTCGAGAGCGAGAACCCGGCGGGAGCCTCGGCCCACGCCGAGTCGCAGGAGTACGCCAACGGGCTCGTCGAGCTCATGCGGGTCGCCCGCGACTTCGAGACCGACTCGAAGCGCCCGTCGAGCTCGTTCGTCGTCTCCGCGAGCGCGGAACCGGGCATGGTCGAGGTGATGTTCGACACGTCCGAACCCGCGGCCGTGTTCTACACGCTCGACGGCTCGAAGCCGACCTACGCATCGACGCTGTACGCCTCCGCGGGCGTGCGTGAAGGCGCCGAGACGATCACCGTGCCCGCAGGCACGAAGGTCAACTGGTTCTCGGTCGACTCGGCGGGCAACATCGAGAAGAACTACAAGCCCGACGGCACCGGCTCGAACTTCAGTTCGGCGATCGCCGGCTGATCGTCGAGCCCACCCCGGCCGCGGCCGCGGCATCCGAGACGGATGCCGCGGCCGCGGTCCTCTGCGTGCACAGCGCCTGCCCAGCGCGTGCCCGGCCATGCGCCGCGCTCAGCCGGCCGGGCTGCGCTCAGCCGGCCGCGCGCTGCGCTCAGCCGGCCGCGCGCTGCGCTCAGCCGGCCGCGGCCCGGTCCTTCCGCGCCAGCGCCATCGTGAACACCAGCGCGGCCAGCGCGGTCACGCACAGCAGCGCGAGGCCGAGCGTGTAGCTCCCGGTCGCGGCGTACGTCGTGCCCATGACCAGCGGCGGGAAGTATCCGCCGAGTCCGCCGGCGGCGCCGACGATGCCGGTCACCGTCCCGACTCGCTCCGCGGGCGCACGCTGCGCGACCCACGTGAACACCGCACCCGTCCCGAGGCCGAGGAACCCGGCCATGAGCACGAACTCGGTCCCGGCGATGAGCTCGGGCGGCGGCACGAACGCGATGGCGACGGCCATGACCGCGGCGCCCGCGAGCGAGATCATGAGCACGCGCGCCGGGCCGATCCTGTCGCTCAGCCACCCGCCGATCGGTCGGGCGATGACGGCTGCGATCGCGAAGCCCGCCGTGCGCGTCCCCGCGCCCGTGAGGTCGAACTCGTAGACCTCCTTGAGGTAGGTCGGCAGGTACGTCGAGAACGCCACGAAGCCGCCGAAGGTGACGGCGTACAGGAAGGCCATCTGCCAGGTCACGGCGAGCTTGCTCGCCGCGGCGAGCTTCGGCATGACCCGGTCGGTGTTCGGCTTCCAGGTCGGGGCGTCGCGCATGAACAGCCAGACGATCACCGCGACGACGACGAGTGCGATCGCGATGATCCAGTGCGTGGCCTGGTAGCCGAACCAGGCGACCATGCGCGGGGTGAAGAACGCCGAGAGCGCCGTGCCGCCCATGCCCGCGCCGAACAGGCCCGTCGCGAACCCGCGCTTCTTCGGGTCGTACCAGGCGTTCACGAACGGGATGCCGACCGCGAACGTGGTTCCGGCGACGCCCAGGATGAACCCGAACACGATCAGGAGGGCATACGAGCCGGCCTCACCGGCCCACATCACCAGCAGCACCGGGATCGCCGAGAACGCGGTGAGGATCGTGAACATGATGCGCCCGCCGAAGCGGTCGGTGAGGGCGCCCGTGAGGATGCGCCCGACGGACCCCACGATCACCGGCGTCGCGATGATCATCGACTGCTGCGTGGCATCCAGCCCGAGTTCGTCGGCGTAGCGCACCGCCAGCGGGGCGATCATGTTCCACGCCCAGAAGGTGATCGTGAAGGCCAGCAGCGCCAGCCCGAGGTTGAGTCCCCGGCCCGGCAGGATGGTCGACCCGGTTGCGGGTGCAGCGGATGCCTCGGTCATCAGTTCCCCTTTCCGATGCGGTCCGGCGTGCGGACGGAGCCTCCGTCGCGGGTCCGGTCCGGTGTGCCGACGGGTGCCCAGCCGCGCCGCCCGGCGCCCGCGCCCGGAGCCGGACGGGAATCACGTGAGCGATACACGATGTACGGGCGGAAGAGGTAGTGCACCGGTGCGGTGAACGCGTGCACGAGGCGCGTGAACGGCCAGATGATGAACAGCAGCATGCCGATGAGCGTGTGGATCTTGAAGTCGATCCCGGCCGCGGCCATCGCGGCGATGTCGGGCTGGAAGACGAACAGCGACCGGAACCACGGTGCGACGGTGTCGCGGTAGGTGACCTCCTGGTGCGGGCCGAACACGCTGATGAGCGTCGTCGCGAGCCCCGCGATGATCGCCGCGACGAGCACCACGTACATGGTCTTGTCGTTCTTCGTGGTCGCCATGAACACCGGGCCGGTCGTGCGTCGACGCCAGATGAGGATCGCGACGCCCGCGAGCGTGGCGATGCCCGCGACCGAGCCGAGGCCGAGGGCGACGACGTGGTACATGTCCTCGGTGACCCCGACGGCCTCGGTCCAGGCCTTCGGGATGACGAGGCCGATCGCATGGCCGATGACGACGACGAGGATGCCGAAGTGGAACAGCGGCGACCCGATGCGCAGCAGGCGCGACTCGTAGAGCTGGGACGACCTGGTCGTCCAGCCGAACTGGTCGTAGCGGTAGCGCCAGACCAGTCCGCCGATGAGCACGGCGATCATGACGTACGGCAGGATGCCCCACAGCACGACGTCCCAGTCCATCAGCGTCCTCCTCCGGTCGTCGCCATCGGCAGCAGCCGAGGGTCGTACGGGTCGAGCCCGACCGACTCCGTCGGCGGTCCCGAAGCGGCCATCGCCATCGCCTGCTGCCGGTCGGCCGGCGAGCGGCCGGGCAGGGTCGCGCACACCGCGGCGACGACCCCGGCGTACGGCGACCCGCGCTCCTCGAGCGCGAGGCGGATGAGTTCGAGGCTCGCGCGGTACTCCTGCATGAGCGCTGCGCCGTCCTCCGGCCGGTGCCGGGCGTACTCCAGCGCGAGCGGCAGGTGGTCGGGCAGCTCGCCCGTGCCGCCGAGCTCGAACCCCGCCTCGCGGTAGCGCTGCTTGAACTCGGCCAGCACCGTCCCGCGGCGGCGGGTGTCGCCGTCGGTCCAGTACGACAGGTACAGCGCATGCCGCTTCGACATGTCGAACACGTCGACGTAGGCGGCCTGCACCGTCGCGGGCGACTCGATCGCCCACCAGTCCAGCAGGGGCGCGAACGAGGCGGCGGCCTCGGGCGCCGACTCGGTGAGCGCGTCGCGGACGATCCCGGCGAGCTCGAGCACCCCGTCATCGGGGTAGCTCAGGCAGACGGATGCCGCCTGGTACACGATCGCCCGGTTCACCGTCCGCTCCCGTCGGCGTCGGCCGCGGCATCCGCTTCGGCGCCCTTCGCCGGGAACAACCCGCTCGGGCTGCCGTTGCCGTCCCAGTTCAGCAGGTTGACCCGGCCGCGCAGCGACTCGCTGTCGGCGGCGCGCTCGGCGGTCTGGCGGTCGCGCAGGGCCTGGAACGTCTCGACCGCGACGGGCGCCGGGCGACCGCTCGCCTCGCCGAACGGACCCGAACCGATCTCGTACGGGCCGCCGTCGAAGTCGAGCGAGCACCCGAGCTCCTCGAGCTCGTGCGCCCGCTCGTAGTGGGCGGTCGGGATCACGTACCGCTCGTCGTACTTCGCGATCGCGAGCAGCCGGTACATCTCGTACATCGTCGCGCCGTCCATGCCGACCGCCTGCGGGATCGACTCGTCCTTCGGCTGCTCGAGTGCGATGTCGCGCAGGTACGCGCGCATCGCCGCGAGCTTGCGGAGCACCCCCGTGACCAGGTCGGTGTCGCCCGCGGTGAACAGCTCCGCGAGGTACTCGACCGGGATCCGCAGCGACTCGATCGCGCCGAACAGCGTGCCCGCCGACTCGGCGTCGTGGCCCTGGTCGCGCAGCACGTCGACGATCGGCGAGAGCGGCGGGATGTACCAGACCATCGGCATGGTCCGGTACTCGGGGTGCAGCGGGAGCGCGACTCGGTACTTCTTCGCGAGCGCGTAGACCGGCGAGCGGCGGGCCGCCTCCATCCAGTCGTCGGCGATGCCCTGATCGCGCGCCGCCGCGATCACCTCGGGGTCGTCCGGGTCGAGGATCAGGTCGAGCTGCGCCTCGTACAGGTCCTGCTCGTCGGGCGTCGACGCGGCCTCCGTGACCCGGTCGGCGTCGTAGAGGAAGAGCCCCAGGTAGCGCAACCGGCCCACGCACGTCTCCGAGCAGACGGTCGGGATGCCGACCTCGAGGCGCGGGTAGCACATCGTGCACTTCTCGGCCTTGCCGGTCTTGTGGTTGAAGTAGATCTTCTTGTACGGGCATCCGGTTATGCACTGCCGCCAGCCCCGGCAGCGGTCCTGGTCGACGAGGACGATGCCGTCCTCCTCGCGCTTGTAGATCGCACCCGACGGGCACGAGGCCATGCACGACGGGTTCAGGCAGTGCTCGCAGATGCGCGGCAGGTAGAACATGAACGACTGCTCGAGCTGGAACTTGATCGCGTCCTCCGACTCGCGCCGCACCTTCTCGACCACCGGGTCGAGGTGCCCGAGTTCGCTCGTGCCGCCGAGGTTGTCGTCCCAGTTCGCCGACCACGTGATCTTCGTGTCCTCGCCGGTGATGAGCGACTTCGGCCGGGCCACGGGGAAGTCGTCGCCGAGCGGCGCGTCGATGAGGGTCTGGTAGTCGTAGGTCCACGGCTCGTAGTAGTCCTCGAGCTCGGGCTGCACCGGCGAGGAGAAGATCGTCAGCAGGCGCTTGAGCCGGCTGCCCGTGCGCAGCTTCAGCCGGCCGCGGCCGTTGAGCTCCCATCCGCCCTTCCACTGCTCCTGGTCCTCGTACCGGCGCGGGTACCCCTGCCCCGGTCTCGTCTCCACGTTGTTGAACCACACGTACTCGGTGCCCGCCCGGTTCGTCCACGCCTGCTTGCACGTGACCGAACAGGTGTGGCATCCGATGCACTTGTCGAGGTTCATGACCATGCCCATCTGGGCCATGACGCGCATCAGCGGTTCACCTCCCGAACTGCGTCCATCAGTACGTCACCTCCTGCGAACGGCGACGGATCGTCGCCACCATGTCCCGCTGGTTGCCGGTCGGCCCCAGGTAGTTGAACGTGTACGACAACTGCGCGTAGCCGCCGATGAGGTGCGACGGTTTCACGAGCAGGCGCGTGACCGAGTTGTGGATGCCGCCGCGCCGGCCTGTGGCCTCCGACTTGGGCACGTCGATCGTCCGCTCCTGGGCGTGGTGGACGTAGACGACGCCCTCGGGCATCCGGTGCGAGACGATCGCGCGGGCCACGAGCACGCCGTTGGAGTTCACGCATTCGACCCAGTCGTTGTCGGCCGCGCCGATCGCCCCCGCGTCCTGCGGACTCATCCAGACCGTGGGCCCGCCGCGCGAGAGCGAGAGCATGAACAGGTTGTCCTGGTACTCGGAGTGGATCGACCACTTCGAGTGCGGGGTGAGGTACCGCACGACGACCTGCTGCCGCCCGTCGGGACCGAGCCGGGGTTCGCCGAACAGGCGGTGCATGTCGAGCGGCGGGCGGTAGATCGGCATCGTCTCGCCGAGGTCGCGCATCCAGTCGTGGTCGACGTAGAAGTGCATGCGCCCGGTGAGCGTGTGGAACGGCTTCAGGCGCTCGATGTTCACGGTGAACGGCGCGTAGCGCCGGCCCCCGGTCTCCGAGCCCGACCACTCCGGGCTGGTGATCACGGGCTGCGGGGCGGATTGCGTCATCGCGAACGTGATGCGCTTCTCCTCCGAGCCCTCCGCGAGGTCGGCGAGCGGCTTGCCGACCCGCTTCTCGAGCGTCTTGAAGCCCTGCACGGCGAGTTCGCCGTTCGTGGTGCCCGAGAACGACAGGATCGCCTCGGCCATCTTCACGTCGGTGTCGATCGCGGGCCGGCCCGCGGCGGGCCCGGACGGCATGACGCCGTGCTGCTTCGCGAGCCGGTCGACCTCGTGCGACACGTCGTAGGTCACGTTCTTGATCGTGAACCCGAGCTTGTCGGCGAGGGGCCCGACGGTGGCGAGCTTGTCCGCGATCGCGGTGTAGTCGCGTTCGACGACCTGGAAGACGGGCATGGTCTTCCCCGGCGTCGCCGCGACGTCGCCGCGGGCCCAGTCCCGGACCGCGCCGCCGGGCTGCGACGTCTCGCCCGGGGTGTCGTGCTGCATCGGCACCGAGACGAGGTCCTTCCGGGTGCCGAGGTGGGTGGCCGCCATGCGCGAGAACTCGCGGGCGATCGCGTGGAACATGTCGAAGTCGCTCTTGGCCTCCCACGGCGGGTCGATCGCCGGGGTGAACGCGTGCACGAACGGGTGCATGTCGGTCGAGGAGAGGTCGTGCTTCTCGTACCAGGTCGCCGCGGGGAACACCACGTCCGAGAGCAGCGTCGTCGACGTCATCCGGAAGTCGGCCGAGACGAGCAGGTCGAGCTTGCCCTCGGGGATCTCGTCGCGCCAGGCGATCTCCTTCGGCCGAACGGATGCCTCGTCCGAGGCCATCACGTTCGAGTGCGTGCCGAGCAGGTACTTCAGGAAGTACTCGTTGCCCTTCGCCGAGGACCCCATGAGGTTGGATCGCCACAGGGTGAGCAGGCGCGGCCAGTTCTCGGGTGCGTCGACGTCGCTGATCGCGGTCTTCAGCGAACCGTCGCCGAGCGACGCCGCGACGAAGGATGCCGCGTTCGCGGCGGTGCCGTCGGCGACCGCGCGCTCGGCGGCCTCGGCCACCTCGAGCGGGTTGCGGTCGAACTGCGGGTAGAAGGGCATCCAGCCCAGGCGCGCGGACTGCGCGATCGTGTCGGCCGTGTGCATGCCCGCGAGGTTGCCCTCGGCCAGCGGCGACGCGAGGGCGTCGGCCGAGTACCCGTCGAAGCGCCACTGGTCGGTGTGCATGTACCAGTACGACGTGCCCGTCATGGTGCGCGGCGGGCGGGACCAGTCGAGCGCGTTCGCGAGCGAGAGCCAGCCGGTGATCGGTCGGCACTTCTCCTGCCCGACGTAGTGGGCCCAGCCGCCGCCGTTGCGGCCCATCGAGCCGGTGAGCATGAGCAGCGCGAGGATCGAGCGGTAGGTCGCGTCGCCGTGGAACCACTGGCAGATGCCGGCGCCCATGATGACCATCGTCCGCCCGCCCGAGTCGACCGCGTTCTGCGAGAACTCGCGCGCGATGCGGATGCACTGCTCGGCCGGGACACCCGTGATGTCCTCCTGCCAGGCGGGGGTGTACGGGGTCTCGCGGTCGTCGTAGTCGGTCGGCCACTCGCCGGGGAGCCCGTCGCGGCCGACGCCGTACTGCGCGAGCAGCAGGTCGAACACGGTCGTGACCAGGCGCCCGCCGACCCGTGCCGCGGGCACGCCGCGGCGCAGCACCCCGCCCGACCCGTCGGGCGCGTCGAACCTGGGGAGCTGGACCTCGACGTCTTCGGCAGCGATCTTCGCGTCCCGCACCGAGAGCGCCGGGACCGTGCCGTCGAGGTCGAGGTTCCAGCGCCCGACGCCCGACTCCGCGTAGCGGAAGCCCATCGACCCGTTCGGCACGACCGGTTCGCCCGTCGCGGCCGCGAGCAGGACCGTCTTCCACTGGTCCTCGTCGGTGGTGCCGCCCAGGTCGGCCGACGTGAGGAACTTGCCGGGCACGAGCCCGCCGTCGGCGTGTTCGACGAGCGTGATCAGGTGCGGCAGGTCGGTGTACTTGGTCGCGAAGTCGACGAAGAACGGCACCCGCCGGTCGACGTAGCGCTCCTTGAGCAGCACGTGCCCCATCGCCATCGCCAGGGCCGCATCGGTGCCGGCCTGGCAGCGCATCCACTCGTCGGCGAACTTCGTGTTGTCGGCGTAGTCGGGGCTGACCGTGACGACCTTCGTGCCCCGGTAGCGCACCTCGGCCATCCAATGGGCGTCGGGCGTGCGCGTCACCGGCACGTTCGAGCCCCACATCATGAGGTAGGTGGCATCCCACCAGTCACCGGACTCGGGAACGTCGGTCTGGTCGCCGAACACCTGCGGACTCGCGACCGGCAGGTCGGCGTACCAGTCGTAGAAGCTCGTCATCACGCCGCCCACGAGCTGGGTGAACCGCGTGCCGATGCAGTGCGAGACCATCGACATCGCGGGGATCGGCGAGAATCCCGCGACCCGGTCGGGGCCGTACTCCTTGATCGTGTGCACGTAGCCCGCCGCGACGAGTTCGGTGGCCTCCGCCCAGGTCGTGCGCACCAGCCCGCCCTTGCCGCGGGCCTGCTGGTACCGCCTGCGGGTCTCGGGGTTCCGGGTCACGTCGCCGAAGGCGAGGACGGGGTCGCCCGTGCGCGCCTTCGCCTCGCGGTACGCGTCGAGCAGCGCGCCGCGCACGTACGGGTAGCGCACGCGCGTCGGCGAGTACGTGTACCAGGAGAACGCAGCCCCGCGGGGGCACCCGCGGGGCTCGTACTCGGGGCGGTCGGGGCCCACGCTCGGGTAGTCGGTCTGCTGCGCCTCCCACGTGATGATGCCGTCCTTGACGTACACCTTCCACGAGCAGGACCCCGTGCAGTTCACGCCGTGCGTGGAGCGGACGACCTTGTCGTGGCTCCAGCGATCGCGGTAGAACGCGTCGCCGGATCTGCCGCCCTGGAGGAACGTCGCCCGGTGGTCGGGCGTCTCGTCTCGCCTCGTGAAGAAGCGTCCGACTTCGAGCAGCGCGTCGGACGCGGGACCGTCGACTCCATGAGACCTGGCCATGGCACGGACCTTATCCGCCGCGATTCGATTCCGGTAGGGGCCTCCGGGGCGCGTCGCGGCGGACCCGGATCCGGGGTCCCCGACGTACGATGACAGGACCACGCCAACGCCCGACGGGAGGCGCCATGGTCCAGGTCCGCGTCCTCGGGGTCGCGCTCGACGCGGCCCGCCAGCACATCGTCCTGCTCAAGCCCCTCGCCGACGAGACGGGCGAGGGGCGCGTCCTGCCGATCTGGATCGGCGAGCAGGAGGCGACCTCGATCCTCATCGCCCTGGGCGGCGATCACGCGCCCCGGCCGCTCACGCTCGACCTGATGGTCGCGGTCTTCGGCTCGCTCGATGCGACCGTGGAGCGCATCGAGGTCGTCAGGATCGAGGAGGGGACCTTCTACGCGCTGCTCACGCTCGCCACGCCCGCAGGGCCGATCGTGCTCGATGCCCGGCCGTCGGATGCCATCGGGCTCGCCGTGCGCGTCGACGCCCCGCTGCACGTCGCGGACGCGGTCATGGACGAAGCCGGCATCCCCGCCGAGATGGTCGAGCACCACGACAGCGCCGACGACGAGAAGCTCGAGGAGTTCAAGAAGTTCCTCGACGAAGTCGATCCCGAGGATTTCCAGGGCTGACGTCGACAAGCGGGTCCGATGCACTCCAGACTGTGACGCACGGTCTTTCACGAAGGAGTGATCAATGGGGCCACTGACGACGATCGGACTTCCGGTCGCCCTGGGCATCATCATGTTCGGCCTCGGGCTCAGCCTGACCCCGCGCGACTTCGCGCGGGTCGCGACGCAGCCGAAGGCGGTGCTCGTGGCCCTCGCGTGCCAGCTCGTGCTGCTTCCCGCGATCTGCTTCGGGCTCGTGCTGCTCTTCGACCTGCCGCCGGTGCTCGCCGTGGGAATGATGCTGCTCGCCGCCTCGCCGGGCGGAACGACCGCGAACCTCTACTCCCACCTGTTCCGCGGCGACGTCGCGCTGAACATCTCGTTGACCGCGCTGAACTCGGTCATCGCGGTGTTCACGCTGCCGCTCATCGCGAACCTGTCGATCGCGTTCTTCCTCCCGGGCGATGACGGGCTCGGGCTCCAGCTGGCCAAGACGGTCGAGGTCTTCGCGATCGTGCTGCTGCCCGTTGTGGCGGGCATGCTCGTGCGCCGGTGGCGGGCCGGGTTCGCCGACCGGATGGACCGTCCGGTGCGCATCGCGTCGATCGTGATCCTCGTGGTCGTCATCGGCGGGGCGATCGCGTCGAACTTCGACCTGCTCGTCGAGAACTTCGGGCGCCTGGCGGGCATCACGGTGCTCTTCTGCGTGCTGAGCCTCGGCATCGGTTACCTCGTTCCCCGACTGCTGCGCGTCGAACGACGCCAGGCCGTGGCGAGTTCGTTCGAGATCGGCATCCACAACGCCACCCTCGCGATCGTGATCGCGCAGACCGTCATCGGCAGCGTCGAGATGAGCCTGCCTGCCGCGGTCTACGGCGTGCTCATGTTCTTCGTCGCGCTCGCGTTCGGGTTCCTCATCAGGGGCAGAGGGGCGGATGCCGCGGCCGAGCCTGCGACGGAAGCCTCGGGCGCGCACGGCACGTCGTAGATCGTTCGCCTCCGGGGTTGAACCGGCCGAACCCGGCCAGTCGACGCATTCTTGCGTTGCAAGGTAGTATGCGGTGCATGACAGTGGATCCCACCGCGCAGCTGCGCCGGGGCGTCGCCGAGCAGTGCGTGCTCGGCCTACTCCGCGAGCGGCCGCACTACGGGTGGGAGCTCGCCGAGGCCCTCGGCGGGCACGGCATCGTCGCGAGCGCCGGAACGCTCTACCCGCTGCTCGCGAGGCTGCGGACCAGGGGGGTGGTCGAGACGTACACCCAGGACTCCGACGTGGGCCCGACGCGCAAGTACTACCGCTTGACCGAGCGCGGAACGGGCGAACTCACGCAGTTCCGCAGCCAATGGGCCGCGTTCAGCGCCACGGTCGACGACCTGATCGGAAGGGAACCCCGATGATGAACGACACCCGACCACAGGTCGTGCGCGGGTACCTCCGCGAACTCGATGCCGCACTCGAGGGCGTGCCGGACCCGATGCGCCGGGACATCCTCGACGGCATCGCCGCCGACCTCGCCGGGCTCGACGCCCCGGCGGCGGCCACGCGAATCGAGCAGCTCGGCGACCCGAGCGCGATCGCCGCCGAGGCGCGCACCGACGCATCGGACGGGAGCACGCCCCGACCCGCTGCGGTGGCCGCGGCTTCGCCCGCGGCATCCGCTGCGGTGGCCGCGGCTTCGCCCGCGGCATCCGTCTCGGCGGTCTCACCGCGCTGGTACGTCGTCGTGACCTCGCTCACGGTCGCATTCGGCGGATTCGTCGTCCCCATCGCAGGCTGGGTCGTCGGAATCGTGCTCATGTGGCTCTCGAACGCGTGGCAGCGGTGGGAGAAGTGGACGGCGACGCTCGTGGTCGTCGGGGTACCGGCGGCGGTGCTGCTGATCGCATGGCTCTCGGCCGTCACGACCCGTGTGGGGGCGGGAGACACCGGGGAGGTGGCCTCGCCCATCATGCCGTTCGGGTTCAGCGGGTGGCACTCCGGCATCCTGCTCGGCATGCTGCTGCCGGTCGTGGTCGGCATCTGGCTGCTCTGGCGGGGGCTGCGGCGGGGATGACGTCTCGAGACGGCACTGCCCGGCCTGGTCGACCCGCACGCGAGAATGGGCGCATGGCGCGCTCGCATCCCGACCTCACCGA
Source organism: Agromyces marinus (assembly GCF_021442325.1). NCBI lineage: Bacteria > Bacillati > Actinomycetota > Actinomycetes > Micrococcales > Microbacteriaceae > Agromyces > Agromyces marinus. Next base: position 599,992 of record NZ_CP087879.1, read on the forward strand.
TCTGCCGAAGCCGAAGTTCATCATGTCGCCCGAAGGGCGACGCATCGCGACGTACTCGTGGGGCGATCACGACCTGCCGACCGTGCTGTGCGTGCACGGCTTCGCGTCGAGCTGCCGCGACAACTGGGTGAGCACCGGGTGGGTGCGCGACCTCACGCGCGCCGGATTCCGGGTGCTCGGCGTCGATCAGCGCGGGCACGGGGCGAGCGACCGGCCGCACGAGGCGATCGCGTACGGGATGGCGAACTTCGTCGCGGACCTCGAAGCCGTCCTCGACACCTACCTCATCGACACCGTGGCGTACACGGGCTACTCGCTCGGCGCGCGGGTCGGCTGGCAGGTCGCCGTGCAGGCGCCCGGCCGCATCGAGCGGGCCGTGCTCGGCGGGATCCCCGACGGCCGCCCGCTCGCCCGCATGCACCTCGATCAGGCGCGCGCCTACGCCGAGCACGGCACGCCGATCGCCGACCCCGTGACGAAGTCGTACGTCGAGCTCGCCGAACGCGTCGACGGCAACGACGTCCGCGCGCTCGTCGCCCTCGCCGAGGGCATGCGCGACGGCGACGCCGATCCGGACCCGGCCGACCCGCCCACGCAGCCGATCCTGTTCGCCACGGGCACCGACGACGCGATCATCGAGCAGTCGCGCGCGCTCGCAGAGGCGACTCCGGCGGGCACGTTCGTCGAGGTGCCCGGGCGGCACCACTTCAACGCACCGGGATCGCGTCACTTCCGGCGAGCGGCGGTCGAGTTCCTCGGCGGTCAGGCCGTCTCGAAGTAGAGCTGCGTGTGCAGCCGGCACCGCGGGTTGAACGCGGCGGCGCACACGCACCGCGTCTGCCCGTCGACGACCGCCCCGAGCACGCGGGATCGGGCGGCGGGAGTGCCGGCCATCACTCGATGCCGCGCGAACCGCGGTCGTGGTGCGAGACGTCGCCGCCGGGTTCGACCATGGCGCCGGCCTCGCCGGCGGCGAGGGTCGCGATCGAGCCCGTGTCAGCGGTCTCATCCACGTCTGCGCCGCCGACCGCGGACTCGCGTGCGGCCCGTTCGTCGGCGGCCTCCTGCATGGCCGACTTGGCGCGCAGCGGCGGGGTCCGGAAGAACAGCGAGAGCACGAACGCCACGAACACGACCCCGAGAGCGACCCGGTAGACCGCCACGGCCGACTCGTTGAATGCGACGAGAAACGGCTCGGTCAGCCGCGGGTCGGCACCCGTGAGGAACGACGTGTCGTCGAGGGCCCCGCCGCCGACCGCGCCGTCCTCGCCCTCGCCTGCGGACGGGTCGGCGAGCGCCGCCGTGATCGCGGGCAGCGCCTCATCGACGACCTGAGCCCGCGTCGCGTCGTCGCCGAGATCGACCTGCGGCGGCAGGTTCGCCACGATCGGCTCGACGATCGGCCCGTAGACCGTCGCCATGATCGCGGCGTTCTCCGGGGCTTCGGCCACGGCCGGGTCGAGGGCGGCGTCGAGCGCGGCCGTGAGCGTCTCGTCGTCGGAGAGCGACACGGTCACGTTCTGGGGCACGAGCGTGAACAGCAGTGAGAGGAGTACCGCCGTTCCCGCGGTTCCGCCGATCTGCCGGAAGAACGTGGACGCGCTCGTCGCGACGCCCATGTCGCGCAGGCCCACGGAGTTCTGGCTCGCGATCGTGAGCGTCTGCATGAGCTGCCCGAGGCCCAGCCCGATGAGGAGCATCGCCCCGGCCATGACCCAGTACGACGAATCGTGCTGGAGGGTCGTGAGATCGAGGAAGCCTGCCGCGAGCAGCGCGGTCCCGAGGATCGGGAAGATCCGATAGTGGCCGGTGCGGGCGATGATCTGCCCGCTCGCGATCGACGCGACCATCAGCCCGAGGATCATCGGCAGCATCTGGAGGCCGCTCTCGGTCGGCGTCGAACCGAGGACGAGCTGCAGGTACAGCGGGAGCGTGAGCATCGCGCCGAACATCCCGAATCCGACGAAGACGCCGATGACCGTGGCCATCGAGAACGTCGCGGAACGGAACAGCTTGAGCGGGATGATCGCGTCGTCGCCCATCGCCCGCTCGATGAAGACGAAGGCCGTGAGGCCGGTCGCGCCGAGCGCGTAGCACGCGATCGCGAGGGGGCTCGTCCAACCCCAGTCGCGCCCCTCCTCCGCCACGAGCAGCAGCGGAACCAGGCCGACGATGATCGCGCTCGCGCCCCACCAGTCGATGCGCACGCCGGGGTGCTCGTGCCGCGGCAGGTGCAGGAAGCGCATGACGACGGCGAGCGCGACCAACCCGATGGGCACGTTGATGAGGAACACCCAGCGCCAGCCCGAGATCCCGAGGATCTCCTCGGCGCCGGCGAACAGTCCGCCCACGAGCGGCCCGATGAGGCTCGAGATGCCGAACACCGCGAGGAAGTAGCCCTGGTAGCGCGCACGCTCGCGCGGCGCGAGCATGTCGCCCATGATCGCGAGCGGCATCGACATGAGCCCGCCCGCGCCGAGCCCCTGGATCGCGCGGAACGCCGCGAGCTCGAGCATCGAGGTCGAGAAGGTCGCCAGGAGCGAGCCGGCCATGAAGATCACGATCGCCGCGATGAACAACGGCCTGCGACCGAAGATGTCCGAGAGCTTGCCGTAGATCGGCGTCGAGATGGTCGACAGGATCAGGTACGCCGTCGTCACCCACGCCTGCTGGCTGAGCCCGTCGAGGTCGTCGCCGATCGTGCGGATGGCGGTGCCCACGACCGTCTGGTCGAGCGCCGAGAGGAACATGCCCGCCATGAGGCCGAAGATCACGAAGAGGATCTGCCTGTGCGACATCAGCGGCGTCGAGGCCGGGGGTGGATTCGTCATGACAGGGGCATCGTAGACCTCTCAGGGTGTTCCCTGTCGCGTCGGACCCGGGCGAGGCCTAGCCTCGGCCACGTGGCATCCGTTCGCGATGCCCCGCGAGGAGGCCCGCGATGCTCTCCACCCACAACCTGCCGTCGGTGCCGGCGCCCGACCGGCGCCGGCTCCGCGCGTTCGCGTTCGACCCGATGAGCTCGCGCCTGAGCGGGCGGTTCCTCACGCTCGACATCCCGTTCGAGACCGGCCTGAAGGCCGGGCCGGACGGCGAACTCGTGCAGGTCGTCGACTACGACGCGACCAGGCGCTGCTGGTACCAGCCGGTCGACCTCGACGACCCGCCCGTGCTCGCCCAGGACGGCCTGCGACCTTCGGAGAGCGACCCGCGTTCGCACCAGCAGATCGCCTACGCGGTCACGATGAGCGTGATCGAACGGTTCCAGCGGTTCACGGGCCGCCGGTTCCGATGGCGCGGCGACGACCGGCTGCGGCTCGTGCCGCACGCCTTCTTCGGGCGCAACGCCTACTTCGATCCCGAGCGTCGCGCCGTGCTGTTCGGCTACTACCGCGCCGGCGAGACCGACACCGAGGCGAACCTGCCGGGGCAGATGCTCTTCACGTGCCTGTCGGTCGACATCATCGCCCACGAGGTCACCCACGCGATCGTGCACCGCATGCGACCGCTGTTCACGATCGCGACCAACCCCGACGTGTTCGCATTCCACGAGGCGTTCGCCGACCTCGTCGCACTGTTCCACCACTTCCTGTTCCGAGACATCGTCGAGGAGTTCGTCGCGGCATCCCGAAGCGAACTGGCGGATGCCGCGGCGCTCCTCTCGCTCGCCGACGAGTTCGGCCGCTCGACCGGCCGGGGCGGGCCGCTGCGTTCGGCCGTCGGTTCCGAGCCGGTTCCGGCCGAGTTCCGCGAGACCCGCGAACCGCACACGCGCGGCGCGATCTTCGTCGCCGCCGTGTTCGACGCCTACCTCGCGACGTACAAGGCCCAGATCGCCGATCTGCGCCGCCTGGCCACGGGTGGGTCGGGCGTGCTCGGCGACGGCGAGCTCTCGCCCGACCTCGTGCGCAGGATCGCCGGCGAAGCGGTGCGCAACGCCGACCGCGTGCTCGGCATGGTCGTGCGCGGGTTCGACTACCTGCCGCCGGTCGACGTCACGTTCGGCGACGTCGTGCGCGCCGTCGTCACCGCGGACCGCGACCTCTTCCCCGACGACGCGATCAACCTCCGAGGGCACCTCGTCGAAGCGTTGCGCCGCCGCGGCATCTTCCCGCCCGGGGTGGTCTCCCTCGCCGACCAGGCGCTGCTGTGGCGGCGACCGCCGAGGCCGCTCAGCCTGACCGTCGGCGACGCGGCCGTCGACCTCGGCCCGCTCATCCTCGACTCGACGATCAAGCTCGACCCGGCGGCATCCAGCCAGGAGGCGGCAGGGGGAGCCGCCCGGCAACGATCCCGCGGCGTGCACGCCCAGGCGCTCGCGTGGGCGAAGGCGCACGCGGTCGAACTCGGGCTCGACCCCGGCACGGGCGGGATGCGCGTGCTCGGCATGCACGTGGGATTCCAATCGGGTGCGGACGGGCAGCCGCACCCGCGCATCTTCCTCCAGGTCGTGCAGCGACGCGAAGACCTGGAGTCGGGAGCGGACCGGGACACCCGGACCAGGCTCTACGCCGGGTGCACCGTGATCGCCGACGTCGACGGGGGAGTGCGATGGCTCGTGGCCAAGCCGCTCCCGTCGAGGTCGTCCGCGGCGCTCGCCGGCACCGCCGAGCCGCTCAGGCCGCACGCCCGCGAGCAGCACGAGGCGGGCGAAACCCGCCTCCGTGGCATCCGCGACTGGTTCGGCGACGTCGAAGACCGCGACCCGCTCGCGATCTGGGTCGACGAGCCGGCCGTCGCCAGGCTCACCTTCGCGAGCCTGCACGAGCCGGAGGGGGACTGACGTGTCCGAGGCGAGCGTGACGATCCGCATGTACAACCCCGGCTTCGGCGACTGCTTCCTCGTCACGGTCGCCGAGGGCGATCGGGTGTGGCGGATGCTGCTCGACTGCGGCGTGCACAGCCACGGGCGGGCACCCGTCGCCGGCGGAACCCGCAGCATCGGCGAGGTGGTCGCGGCGGTCATCGCACACCTCGTCGAGGAGAGCCCCGACGGTCGGCCGAGGCTGGATGTCGTCGCGGCCAGCCACCGCCACGCCGACCATGTCTCGGGCTTCGCCGACGACGCGTGGGCCGAGGTCGAGGTCGGCGAAGTGTGGGTCCCGTTCGTCGAAGACGACCGGGACGATGACGCGAACGCGATCCGGCACGGGCTCGTCGAATCGGCGGTCGCACTCGAGCGCCTCATCGGACTCGCCGCTGACGGCCGCTCGCTCGACTCGCGACCGCGCCTCGCGCTCGCGATGGACTTCGCCGTGAACTCCGGCCCGAACCTCGAGGCCGCGGCGCGACTGGTCGACGGCGGGTTCCGCGGTGGAGCGGAGCGCCACGTCGTCCGGTTCCTGCCCGACCGGCGGGCCGAACGCAACCGCATCGAACTCGGTACGGGTGACGCGGTCGTGCACGTGCTCGGGCCCTCGCGCGACCCGGCGTTCCTGAAGCGCATGGACCCGCCGCCCGCCGTGCGCTGGCTCCGCGACGCGGCAGACGAGCAGGATCCCGGTGACGAGCGCCGCGACCTCTTCGACCCCATGTACGCGGTCGCCCGCGACGAGACCCGAGAGCGGGTTCCGGTCCAGCTCATCCGGTCGCGCGACGCGATGCGACTGGGACGGCTCGCGCTCGACGAGGAGGCGCTGCTGCGGGCGGCATCCGTTCTCGAGCGCTCGGTGAACAACACGAGCCTGTTCTTCGTGCTCGAGGTGCGCGGGGCCCGGTTCGTCTTCGTCGGCGACTCCCAGCACGGGGCGTGGGAACACGTGCTCGGCGACGAGCACGCGAGCGCGCTCGTGCTCGGCGCCGACTTCATCAAGGTCGGCCACCACGGCTCGCACAACTCGACGCCGAAGCCCGTCGCCGAGCGTCTGGTCCGCGAGGGCGGCGTCGCGATGGTTCCGGTCGGCACGGTCGAGCGGTGGAAGCACGCGATCCCCGAGGGCAGGATCCTCGAGGCGCTGCACGACAGCGGGGCGCACGTGATCCGCGCCGACGACCCGGGTTCGGGTGCCGACGGCGACCTCGAGATCGAGGTCGGCCCCGACGAGCTCTGGAGCGAGGTGCGCTTCCGCGTCGGCTGACGCCCTCGGCGCGTGCGGTCGCACGGTCGAAGTGGCGCTCGCGCGACGAGCGGGTAGGGTGGCACGTCGGTCGCGGCATCCGCGGCCCCTACCGGCCCACCCGGCCGCGCGCGACGGGGCGCGCACTCGAGACCCCCGCCTCACCTCGCCCACCGATCGGAACCCCAATGACCGCGCCCGCACGCCCCACCGCCTCCGGCGACCCCGGCCGTGACTCGGCCGCCGCACGCCGCCGCGACCCGAACACCGTGCTCGCCGCACTGCGCAGCCCGCGACTGCTGACCCGCGAAGCGCTCGCAGGCCTCGTCGTCGCGCTCGCGCTCATCCCCGAGGCGATCTCGTTCTCGATCATCGCGGGCGTCGACCCACGGCTCGGACTGTTCTCGTCGTTCGTCATGGCCGTCTCGATCGCCTTCCTCGGCGGCCGTCCGGCGATGATCACCGCCGCGACCGGCGCGGTCGCGCTCGTGATCGCCCCCGTCGCCCGCGAGTACGGCATCGAGTACTTCATCGCGACCGTGATCCTCGCCGGCCTCTTCCAGCTGGCACTCGGGCTCGCGGGCGTCGCGAAGCTCATGCGGTTCATCCCCCGCAGCGTCATGGTCGGCTTCGTCAACGCCCTCGCGATCCTCATCTTCGCGGCGCAGGTCCCGCAGTTGGTCGGCGTGCCGTGGCTGGTCTATCCGCTCGTCGCGGCGGGGATCCTGATCATGGTCGGGCTGCCGCGCCTGACGAAGGCGGTTCCGGCACCGCTCATCGCGATCGTCGCGATCACCGTCCTCGTCGTCTCGGCCGGGTGGCAGGTGCCGACCGTCGGCGACCAGGGCGACCTGCCGCAGAGCCTGCCCGAACTGTTCATCCCCGACGTGCCGCTCACCTGGGACACGTTCGCGATCATCGCGCCCTACGCGCTCGCGATGGCGCTCGTCGGCCTCATGGAGTCGCTCATGACGGCCAAGCTCGTCGACGACATCACCGACACGCGCTCGAACAAGACCCGGGAGTCGCTCGGACAGGGCGTGGCGAACGTGCTCTCCGGCCTCTTCGGCGGCATGGGCGGGTGCGCGATGATCGGCCAGACCATGATCAACGTCAAGGTCTCGGGCGCCCGCACGCGCATCTCGACGTTCCTCGCGGGAGTGTTCCTGCTCGTGCTCGTCCTCGTGCTCGGCGACCTCGTCGCGATCATCCCCATGGCCGCGCTCGTCGCGGTCATGATCATGGTCTCGGTCGCGACGTTCGACTGGCACTCGATCCGGTGGTCGACCCTGCGACGCATGCCGAAGTCGGAGACGGCCGTGATGGTCGCCACGGTCGCGGTCGTCGTCGCCACGCACAACCTCGCGATCGGCGTCATCGTCGGCGTCGTGGTGGCGATGGTCGCGTTCGCCCGTCGCGTCGCGCACTTCGCGACGGTGACGCGTCGCGTCGCCCTCGACGAGCCCGTGCCGACCGCGTACTACACCGTCGAGGGCGAGCTGTTCTTCGCCTCGTCGAACGACCTCACGACGCAGTTCGCCTACGCCGACGACCCCGAGCGGGTCGTGATCGACATGTCGCGCTCGCACATCTGGGACGCATCGACCGTGGCGGCGCTCGACGCGATCACGACCAAGTACGACCACCACGGCGTACGCGTCGTCATCGAGGGGCTCAACGAGGCGAGCTCCGAGATGCACCAGCGCCTGGCCGGCCGCCTCGGCGCCGGGCACTGACGCGCCCCGCCGCAGACGCGACGAGGGGCGGATGCCACGTGGCATCCGCCCCTCGGTTCGTCCTGAGCGCTCAGGCGCTGAGGTCGACGCCCTTGGTCTCCTTCACGAGCGAGACTCCGATGAGCGAGATGACCGCGGCGATCGCGATGTACAGGCCGATCGTCCACGACTGGCCCGTCGCGCCGAGCAGCGCCTCGGCGATCATCGGGGCGAATGCGCCGCCGAGGATCGCGCCGAGGGCGTACCCGATCGAGACGCCCGAGTAGCGCACGTTCGCGGGGAACATCTCCGCGTACAGGGCCGCCTGCGGGCCGTAGGAGAGGCCGAGTCCGAAGGTCATCAGGAACAGCGCGACGAAGTACCAGAGGATGTCGCCGGTGTCGATGAGGAACCACATCGGGATCGCCCACAGCGCGAGGAAGACGTAGCCGATCTGGAAGGTGCGGATCCGGCCGAGACGGTCGGAGAGCGCGCCGCCCCAGAGGGTGAAGACCAGCCAGCCGAACGACGCGAACGTCGTCGCGAGCAGCACCGTCGGGCGGTCCATGCCGAGCGACTTGACCGCGTAGGTCGCGAAGAATGCGATGAGCAGGTAGCCCGCGGCGTTGTTGGCGATGAAGATGATCGCGGTGAGGATGACGTTCTTCGTGTTCGAACGGAACAGGTCCTTCAGCGGAGCCGACGATTCCTTCTTGCGCTCCTGCAGCTGGTGGAAGACCGGGCTCTCCTCGACCGAGCGGCGGATCATGTAGCCGACTGCGATGAGCACGATCGAGAGCAGGAACGGGATGCGCCATCCCCACTCGAGGAACGCCTCGGGCGACATCGAGGTCGTGATGACCCACAGCGTGAACGTCGCGAGGATCATGCCGACGGGGACGCCGATCTGCGGGAACGCGCCGAAGAAGCCGCGGCGGCCCTTCGGTGCGTGCTCGACCGACATGAGCGCGGCGCCGCCCCACTCGCCACCGGCAGAGAAGCCCTGGAGGATGCGCAGCGTGATCAGCAGGATGGGTGCGGCGATGCCGATGGCGGCGTAGGTCGGGAGGAACCCGATGAGCGAGGTCGACAGGCCCATGAGGATGAGCGTGAAGACCAGCATCTTCTTGCGGCCGAGCTTGTCGCCGAGCCAGCCGGCGACGATCGCGCCGAGCGGGCGGAACAGGAACGAGATGCCGATCGTCGCGAAGGCGAGCACCTGCGCGAGCGTCGGGTTCGCCTCGGCGACCGGGGCGAGGAACAACGGCGCGAGGACGAGGCCCGCGGCCTGGGCGTAGATGAAGAAGTCGTACCACTCGATGGACGTGCCGACGAGCGTTCCGGCGAGGACCTTGCGCTCCTCGGTGGACATGCGCGCGGTGCGCGTGGGTTCCTGGACTGCGGTCATGCGAACTCCGTTGTTCTGGGCAGGGCTGATATTCAGGGGTCGGCGCGGGTCGTCGCGCCGTATGCATGGGTTTCCCGACCGATCGTTCGGTTGGAAACATGACCATAGCGCACGACGGCGACACGTGCCAGCCGGGGTTCGGCGCGGGGCGCGGCGCCGGGGTTCAGCGCAGGCAGGGCTCAGCGCAGGTCGAGGCGCATGAGCACGCGCGGGAAGCCGTTGAGCACGCTCGTCGTGTCGGCGGCCTTCACGAAGCCGGCGCGCTCGAACGTCGCGCGCGTGCCGACGTAGGCCATCGTCAGGTCGACCCGCTCGCCGCCGTTGTCGACCGGATACGCCTCGACCATCGGGGCGCCGTGCTCGCGGGCGAACCGGACCGCGCCCGCGACGAGGTGGTGCGAGACGCCCTGCTTGCGGTGCCCGGGCCGGACGCGCACGCACCACAGCGACCACACGTCGAGGTCGTCCACGTGCGGGATGCGGCGATTCGTCGCGAAGCTCGTGTCGGCGCGCGGGTGGATCGCGGCCCAGCCGACCGGTTCGTCGCCGTCGTACGCGACGACGCCCGGCGCCGGATCCTCGCCGCACAGCTCGCGTACGCGATCCCCGCGCTCCGGCCCGCGCAGGGCGAGGTTCTCCTTCGAGGATCGCAGTCGGTAGCTCAGGCAGAAGCACACGTTCGAATCGGGACGCTTCGGCCCGATGACGGCGGCGACATCGTCGAATGCCACTGCGGGCCGGACCTCGATGCTCATGCGCCGAGCACCCTGAGGCCGCCGGTCCATCCGCTCCCGGTCGGGACCGCGGTGTCCGCGATCCGCCCGTCGCGTGCGAAGCCGCCCCACGCGGCGCGCAGCGCCGAGCCCGCCTCGACGAGCGCCTCATCGCCGTGCGGCGCGAGCAGCGGCGTGCCCGCCCACGCCTCGGCCGCGGGGAAGAGCAGCGCCAGCTCGATCGCGTGGGTCGACCCGAGGGAGCCGCCCGCGGGGTGCCCGTCGAACTCGCCGAACCGCACGTTCGCCCCCGCCGAGGCGAGCAACCGGGCGAAGCGCCGGCCGTCCCTCCGGTAGACGCCGTCGGTCGTGCGGGAGGTCACGAGGCGCCTCAGCATCCTGCCGACGACCGGCCGCGCGGCGAGCGCGGCGAGCTTCGGGTCGACCTCGAAGAAGAACGACGTCTCGTCGCGGTTGCAGGTCACGAGCACGTCGAGGCTCGCCGCGCGCTCGCGCCATCGTCGCTCGACCGCAGCCTCTTCCGGGAGGGGCGCGCGGCCGTACCGCGGCCCGAACGGCATCGCGGAGCGCAGGCCCGATCCGGCGGCGGCCGCCTTCGCATCGGCCTGCGCGGCGAACACGTCGTCGATGGGCGCCGCGGGATCGAGTGGGCCTGCCGCGACCCGCATGCGCTCCTGCATCTCGGCCCGCCCCCGGCGGATCCCGAACGGCGCGCTCTGCAGGATGACGCGTCGGAAGAGCCCGTCCGCGCCGTCGGCGGCCAGGACGTGCGCGATCGCATCGGCCCCGGACGACTGGCCCCACGCCGTGACCCGCTCGGGGTCGCCGCCGAACTCGGCGATGTGCGCGCGCACCCAGCGGAACGCGGCGATGAGGTCGTGGAGCGCGAGGTTCGCGGGGTGCGCGTCGTCGGTCGGGTAGCCGAGCTGGCCGAGCCTGCTGGTCACGGCGACCACGAGTACGCCCTGTTCGCGCACGAGTGCCGCCGGGTCGTACCCGGCGAGGTCGCCCGCGCCCGACACGTGCGAGCCGCCGTGGACCCAGACCAGGACGGGCATGCGCTCGCCCCGGTCCTCTGCGGGGCGGGTGATCGACAGCCGAAGGCAGTCCTCGTCGAACTCGACCCCGCGGAGCGGTTCGCCGAGCAGGCGTGCGCTGGGGCTCGCCGGCTGGGGGCACGCCCGACGGATCTCCAGCAGCGGGGCGGCCTCGTCGGGGTCGAGTGCGACCGGGCGCGGAAGCCCGTACCGCCCCGCGGTCGCGTAGCGCAGATTGCGGATGCGCACGACGCCCTCGCCCGCGAGCGCGGCGAACGCCGCGCCGGAGCGGGCGCGGAACGACGTCCGCTCCCCGCTGGGCCCCGAGGTCGCGCTCGCGCCCGCGCTGGCGCTGGCGTTGGCGCTCGCGCTCGCGCCCGAGATCGAAGTCGCGGTCGAGCCGACGTCGGGCATCGGGTCCGGGTGCGTCATGGCGGGCTCCATCGGTCGCGGCGGGTGCGGACATGCACAGGCTATCCGCGCCCGCCGACGTGCTCACCGATGGGGGTTGGTCGCAGCCCCGTCGAGCCACAGCGTGTCGCTCGGGTCGCTGTGCGTCCCGCCGCTGTCGACGTGCTTCGCGCTGATCTGCGGACCCTTCGTGATGACGTGGACGAGGGCCATGGCGTGGCCGCGGCCGAGGCCGTAGTCGGCGGCGAGCCAGTCGACGATGGGTGCGGCCTTCGTACCGGGTCCGAAGCCCCGCTCGTCGGCCAGCGCGACGAACTCGCGCGGGGTGAGCCCGGTCCTGGCCTCGATGTTGTCGAGGTACGACTGGAACGACATGACGTGCTCCTTCCGGTTTCAGGCCTCGTCGGCCCAGGTCTGGACGATGACGTCGGAGGCGTGGATGCACAGCACCTTCAGTCGGTCGTCGCCGACGTTCTCGAAGCGGTGCCAGACGCCCGCGGGCACGGTCGCCGTGTCGCCCGTGCGGGCGATGATCCGGCGCTCGCCGAGGGTGAGTTCGGCGGTGCCCTCGATGACGTACCAGGTCTCGGTGTACGGATGCCAGTGCAGCCCGGGGCCCTCGCCGTTGTCGTAGTCGACGAAGAAGTAGGAGATGCCGGCGCCGTGCTCGCGGCCGACGAATCGGCGCGTGCGGCTGGTCCCGAGCAGCAACGAGGCCGGCGGGACGACGACCTCGCCCGCCGGAGCGGTCATGGTCGGTGCGAGGGTGATCTCTGCGGCGTTCATGGGGAAAGGCTCGCGCTGCGGCATCCGCTCCGGGTAGCGTTTCGATCCGGATCGAAACATGCGTCGCGGAGGGGACGGCCATGGAGCCTCGATACGTGGACTTCCGACTCGCGCCGGGTGACGTCTCGGCGATCCGGTTCGGCGTCTCACCCGGTCACGAGCTGTGCCACGCCGTGCGCGTGCTGCAGCGGCCCGCCGACCATCCGCTCCAGTGGGGGTGGCTGCGCGGGGTCCGGGAACGCGTTCCCCGTGAGGCCTTCGCCCTGTTCGCCGTCCTCGTCCGGGAATCGGGGTACTTCCCGGACTTCCTCACGACGACCCCGACCTGGGATCTCGTGCCGGCCGATGAGGCGGCTCGGCTGCGCGAGATCCCCGACGACGGGATGCGCGTCGATCTCGGCAAGGTGGCCGCCCGGTCGACCGGCGCGCGGCGGGAGGCCGTCCTGCACCTGCTCGACGACCTGCCGCGCGCCCGCGCGATGATCGCCGACGCCTGGCTCGAACTCTGGTACGCGCTGGTCGCACCCGTCTGGCCGCAGCTCGAACGCATCCTGCGCGCCGACATCGCGGTTCGCGCCCGTCGCATCACGACCGACGGCATCAGCGTCATGGTCGAGGGCCTGCACCATCGGATCGGCTGGCACGACGGCGCCCTTCGCGTCCGGCTCACCCAGCACTCCGAGGTGCTCGACTGCCGGGGGACCGGCATCGTGCTCGTGCCATCCGTTCTCGGGGGCACCGGGCCCATGGTCCTGACCGAGCCGCCCGCGCAGCCCACCGTGTTCTACCCGGCGCAGGGCGTCACGGAGAACTGGGCGACGGATGCCACGGCGCTCGCCGATGCGCTCGGCGCCCTGCTCGGGTCCGCTCGCGCGGCGATCCTGCTGGGCGCGCACGACGCGCGGACGACCTCGCAGGTCGCCGCCGACGTCGGGCTCGCGATCTCGACCGCGTCGCACCACCTCGGCGTCCTTCGCGACGCCGGGCTCGTCGCGAGTCGCCGCGACGGTGCGCGGGTGCTGCACCTGCGGACGCCGCTCGGCGAGGCGCTGGTCGGCGCCGGGGTGTGACCTCGGCGCCGCCCGCGCCGTTGCGCAGGCGCCGCCCCGCCGGGCCGGGCGGAGCAGGGCCGGGCGCCGGCGGTCAGCCCGCGAGGACCGCTGCGAGGCTCTCGCGCACGATCGCGAGGCCGCGGCGCAGCTCGTCCTCGGTGATCGTGAGGGCGGGCAGGAACTTCAGCACCTCGTCGTGCGCGCCGGAGGTCTCGATGACGAGGCCGCGCTCGAACGCCGCCTTCGACACGCGCCCCGCGAGCGTGCGGTCGGCGTCGCACGCGATGCCCTGGAAGAGTCCGCGGCCGCGGACGACGAAGCCGAGGTCGGCGTGCTCGGCGGCGATCGCCTCGAGCTCGGCCCGCAGCAGTGCGGACTTCGCGGCGACGTCCTCCATGAACGCGGAGTCGGCCCAGTACGTCTCGAGCGCGACGCTCGCCGACACGAACGCGAGGTTGTTGCCCCGGAACGTGCCGGTGTGGGCGCCCGGCTTCCAGACGTCCACCTCGGGGCGGAGCAGTACGAGCGACATCGGCAGGCCCGAGCCCGAGATCGACTTCGACACCGTCACGATGTCGGGCACGATGCCCGACTCCTCGAACGCGAAGAACGCGCCCGTGCGGCCGACGCCGGCCTGGATCTCGTCGAGGATGAGCAGGATGCCGCGTGCCTCGGTGATCGCGCGCAGGCGCCGCAGCCAGCCCGGGCTCGCGACGTTGATGCCGCCCTCGCCCTGGACCGCCTCGACGATGACCGCGGCCGGGAGGTCGAGCCCCGAGCCCGGGTCGTCGAGCATCCGCTCGAAGAGGTCGAGCGTGTCCACGTCCGGGCCGAGGTAGCCGTCGAACGGCAGGCGCGCGACGTCGTCGAGGCCGACGCCCGCCGCTGCGCGGTAGTGGCTGTTGCCCGTCGTGGCGAGGCCGCCGAGGCTCAGGCCGTGGAAGGCGTTCGTGAACGCGACGACGTTCGAGCGGCCGGTCGCCTGGCGGGCGACCTTGAGCGCCGCCTCGACGGCGTTGGCTCCGGTGGGGCCGGTGAACTGGAGCTTGTGGTCGAGTCCGCGCGGCGCGAGCACGAGTCGTTCGAACGCCTCGATGAACGCCTTCTTGGCCGAGGTGGCCATGTCGAGGCCGTGGATGATGCCGCCGTGCTCGAGGTACTCGATGAGCGCAGCCGTGAACGCCGGGTTGTTGTGGCCGTAGTTGAGCACGCCCGCGCCCGCGAAGAAGTCGAGGTACTCGCGACCGTCGGCGTCGACGAGCGTCGAGCCCGCGGCCCGGTCGAACACGGTCGGGAATGCGCGGACGTACCCGCGCACCTCTGATTCGCGACGGTCGAAGACATCCAGGGCGATGGCGCTGCTCATGGCAGGGCGGCTCCTCTCGAGGAAGGGACGGTGAGATGAGACTAGACGCTCCGCCCGGGAGTCCCGTGCACGCGGCATCCGTCGCCGATCAGCGCTCGCCGGCGGCCGGCCACGACCCGCCCGGGCCGAGCAGCACCCGCCACACCCAGTCGGCGGCGACCGCCACCGACGGGCGCGGTTCGCGCGCGAGCCACGCCTCGATCACGCCGAGCGCCGAGCCGGCGATGCCGGCGCTCACGACGTCGAGCGGGAGGCCCTCGAACGCGGGCGTGCCGGACCGGGTGATGCCCTCCTGCACGATCGCCTCGAGGCGGCCGCGCAGGCGTGCCATGACGACCGCGGAGCCGTGCGGGCCGAGCACGCGCCGGTAGACCTCGGCGTTCTCGTCGAGGTGCGAGAGGTAGTCGAACAGCGCCTGCGGCGGGCCGGCGAGCGGCTCGGCCACCTCGGGGAGGTCGGCACCGGCGAGCCCGGCTGCCGCGTCGAGCGCGTCGGCGAGCAGGGTCTCCTTGTCGGAGTAGTGCTGGTAGAAACTGCTGCGGTTCACGCCGGCGCGGGTCACGATCTCGGCGACCGTGACCTCCTCGAGCGGATGCTCGCGCGCGAGCGCGAACAGCGCTTCCTGGAGTGCGCGCCGCGTGCGCTCGACCCTGACGTCCACAGGGGGATTCTGCCAGTCACCGGACATCGTGATCGCCGGTTCGCCGACGCATGTCGGATTTCCGACACTCGTCGGGTATCCTCGATGCGGCTCGATGGTGCGCCGTCCACCTCGTGATCCGAAAGGCAGCTCGGCATGGCAGAACACCTCTACCGGCTCGGCCGGTTCTCCGCGCGGCGCTCGTGGACGGTCGTGGTCGGGTGGATCGTCGCCCTCGCCATGGCCGTCGGCGCCTTCCTCGCGTTCGGCGGCACGCTCACCTCGAGCATGAGCATCCCCGGCACCGAGACCGAGCGCGTGAACGAGCAGCTCACCGACGAGCTCGACGGCCTCGGGGGAGCGACCGGCACGGTCGTGTTCCAGACCGACGACGGCTCGGCGTTCACCGACGCGCAGCAGGCGGCGATCGGCGACCTCCTCGGCGGCATCGCCGAGGTCGACGGCGTCGAAGACGTCATCGACCCGTTCGTCGCGGCATCCGACCGCGCCGACCAGGAGCAGCAGCTCGCCGACGGCGCAGCCCAGCTCGACGACGCCGAGGCGCAGGTCGAGGCGGGCATGGCGCAGCTGGATGCCGCCGAGCAGCAGCTCGATGCCGGACAGGCCCAGCTCGACGCGGCCGTCGCCCAGGCGCAGGCCGACGGCACGTACGCGTTCGCCGAGGAGCAGTTCGCTGCGCAGCAGGCCGAACTCGACGCGAGCCGCGCGCAGCTCGACGCGCAGCGCGCCGAGCTCGACTCGGGCGTCGCCGAGCTGCCCGCGCAGCGCGCGCAGCTCGAAGACGCCCAGCGACTCGTCGACGCGGCATCCGAGATCAGGACCGTGTCGGAGGACGGCAGCGTCGCGACCGGTGCGGTCATGTTCGAGGACGACCTGTTCACGCTCTCCGACGGGCTCAAGGCCGAGGTCGCCGACGAGCTCGACGGCGCCGGCATCGAGGGCGTGCAGGTCGACTACTCGACCGAGATCGCGGCGAGCATCGACGGGCTGATCGGCATCGGCGAGGTCGTCGGCGTCGTGCTCGCCCTCCTCGTGCTCATCATCATGTTCCGCACCCTGCTGCCCGCGGTGCTGCCCATCATCTCGTCGCTCGTGGGCGTCGGCGTCGGCGTCGCCGGGTCGATGGCGCTCTCGGGCGTCGTCGACATGACGTCGGTCACGCCCGTGCTCGGCGTCATGCTCGGGCTCGCGGTCGGCATCGACTACGCGCTGTTCATCATCAACCGCCACCGCAGGCAGGTGTTCGCGGGCATGGAGATCCGCGAGTCCATCGCGCTCGCGAACGGAACCTCGGGCAACGCGGTCGTGTTCGCCGGCTCGACCGTGCTCGTCGCCCTGCTCGCGCTGAACGTGACCGGCATCCCGTTCCTCGGCGTCATGGGCACGGTCGGCGCGGTCTGCGTGCTCATCGCCGTGCTCATCGCGGTCACGCTGACGCCCGCACTGCTCGGGCTCATCGGCATCCGCGTGCTGAACCGCCGCGCTCGCGCGCAGGTCGGCCACGAGGCGCACGCGCGCCCCGAGCTGAAGCCCATGAAGACCGGGCGCGCCCTGCTCCGGGCCGCGCTCGCCATCGTCGCCCTCCTCATCGTCGCGATCCCGGCGCTGTCCATGCGCCTCGGCCTGCCCGACGGCTCGTCGGAGGCCGCGGACTCCACGCAGTACCGGGCGTACACGGCGGTCGCCGACGCGTTCGGCGCGGGCCAGAACGGCCCGCTGCTCGTGACCGTCTCGCTGCCGGAGTCGGTCGACGACGACGCGATCATCGGGATCCAGGCGAGCCTCGCCGAGCGGCTCCTCGTGGAGGACGGCGTGGTCGCGGTCGCCCCGGTCGGGGTCTCCGCCGACGACGACTTCCTCGCGTTCCAGGTCGTCCCCGTCGACGGGCCGTCGAGCGAGTCGACCGAGCAGCTCGTGCACGACCTGCGTGCGCTGTCGCCGCTCGACGCCGCCGACGCGGGTGGCGACGGTGCGGGTGTCGACGGTGCGGGGCTCGAGGGCGACCTCGAGCTCGGCGTCGCGGGCCAGGCGAGCGGCAACATCGACATCTCCGCCAAGCTCGCCGGAGTTCTGCCGGTCTACCTGGCGCTCGTCGTCGGCCTGTCGCTCATCATCCTGGTGCTCGTGTTCCGCTCGATCCTCGTGCCGCTCGTCGCGACCGCGGGCTTCGTGCTGTCGCTGTTCGCCGCGTTCGGCGCGGTCGTCGCGATCTACCAGTGGGGCTGGTTCGGCGACGTGTTCGGCGTGCACGACCCCGGCCCCGTGCTGAACTTCGCGCCGATCATCATCATGGGCGTCCTGTTCGGCCTCGCGATGGACTACCAGCTGTTCCTCGTCTCGGGCATGCGCGAGGCGTGGGTGCACGGCGTGCCCGCGCGCACCGCGGTCGTCGCCGGCATGCGCAACGGGCGAGCGGTCGTCACCGCCGCGGCCATCATCATGGTCTCGGTGTTCGGCGGGTTCGTCTTCTCGCACCTCACGATGGTCCGTCCGCTCGGCTTCGGCCTCGCGATCGGCGTGCTGTTCGACGCCTTCATCGTGCGGATGCTGCTCATCCCCGCGGTCATGCACCTGCTCGGCGAATCCGCGTGGTGGCTGCCGAAGTGGCTCGACCGGATCCTCCCGAACGTGGATGTCGAGGGTTCGGCGCTCGAGCGGACGCATCCGGTGCACGGTGCCGGGCCGGCGGCCGCCGGCGATGCCGGTGGCGCCGCGGCCGATGTCGGCGGCGACACGGCCGCGACCGAGGAGGGCCGGCAGCCGGTCGGGTAGCACGGCCTGGTCGATGTCGACGGATGCCGTGGGCGCGCGCCCGCGGCATCCGACGGTTGCCGTCGGCCTCGGCCATGCGCCCGGAAAGCGCTTCCGGTCGGGGATCGCCGGTCGTTCGGATGTCGGTGGGTACTGCTTGACTCAGCGCATGACGCCGCCCCAGACCACCGAGCTCGAGCGCCTCGCGCCGAGTGGTGCGCCCGGCGTTCCGGCCGATGCGGCGTTCCCCGATGCCGTCGGCGAGGCACTCGCCCTCGGCGAGACGGATGCCCTCGGCGAGGTACTCGCCGACATCGCCGCGACCGAGCGGATGATCCGTTGGGCGCAGGCGCAGCAGGTCGTCCTGATCGAGGCGGCACGGCGGCTCCATGCCGAGCTCGAGGGCGTGAGCGGGTCGAGCGGGGCGGCCGAGCGAGACCTGGCGACGCGATCGTTCGTCGCCGAACTCGCGACCGTGCTCGTCGCGCCCGAGGCGACCGCGGGCCGGCTCGCGGCCGACGCCGGTCGGCTCGTGGGGCCGCGCGCAGACACGCTCGCAGCGCTCGCCGCGGGCGCGGTCGGTGTCGCGCACGTCCGCTCGATGCTCGAACTGACGCGCGACCTCCCGGCCGACGTCGCGGCCGACCTCGAGCAGCGCGCGCTCGCCGACGCCGGGAGCCGCACGAGCATCGCCTTCCGACAGCGGGTCCGGCGTCTCCGCGAACGGCTGCACCCCGAATCACTCGCATCGCGGCGCCGTCGCGCCGCCGACGAGCGTCGCATCCACCTCGATCCGGCGCCCGACGGCATGGCGTGGCTGAGCCGCTTCATCGGGGCCGAACGCGCGGTCGCCATCGTCGATCGCCTCGACTCGCTCGCCGCGGCATCCGCCGATCGCGCGAGGCAGTCGCCGCCCGCAGGGCTGCGCGATGCGCGCACGCACGCGCAGCGGTGCGTCGACCTCGCCGCCGACCTGCTCGTGTCAGGCGTCCTCGATGGGGGCGCCGCGGCCGACACCCGCCGCATCGTGCCGCGCGTGACGGTGACCGTTCCCGTGCTCAGCCTGCTCGGCGCGACGGACGAGCCGGCCGAGCTCGACGGGTACGGCCCGATCGACGCCGAGACCGCGCGCGTCATCGCCGCGCACGCGCCGAGCGTGCGGCGGCTGCTCGTCCACCCCGAGACCGGCGCCGCGCTGTCGTACGGCCGCACCGCCTACCGGGTCGGCGCCGATCTCGCCGGCTACCTGCGGGTGCGCGACGGCCGATGCCGGTTCCCGGGGTGCTCACGGCGAGCTGTCCGCTCCGACCTCGACCACACGACCGCCTGGGTCCACGGGGGCGGCACCGATGCCGGCAACCTCGCCCATCTCTGTCGCAGGCATCATCGACTCAAGCACGAGAGCGGATGGCGCGTGGCCGCCGAGCCGGGCGGCGTGCTGCGCTGGACCTCGCCGGCCGGGCACGTCTTGCGGACCCACCCCGAGGTGCCGTTCGATCCCGTCCCGCCGAGTCCGCGGACGGCGGAATCCTCCGGGTTCGACCGGACGGAGCCTCCGCCACCGGGCGGAGCGCCCTCCGAAGAGGATGAGCCTCCGCCACCGGGTCGTGTCGACGAAGTCGAACCGCCGTGGCTCCATGCCGTCCAGGCGGCGTGACCGCCGCGGGCGGGTGCGTGCCGACGCATTCTCGGGCGCCGCCGCGCGCACGACATCCGCGCACAGCGGATGCCGCGGGGATCCCCCTCCCCGCGGCATCCGCTGCCCGACTGCGCTCGGGGTCAGTTGGCGATCCCGCCGCAGAGCACCGGAACCGTCGCCTCGAGCGGGATGCCCGCGTTCAGCGACGACGGGCGGCTCGAGAACGGGTCGTCCGCGTTGAACGCGTACGCGCCGTTGCCGTCGAAGTCGATGCCGTGCACGACCACCTGCACGGTCCCGGCGTCGGTGTACCCGGGCACGTCGGTGAAGGTGCGCTGGTAGTACAGGTACCCGTCCGCATCCGACATCGCGAAGCGGTCGAGGGCGAGCGCGCTCGCGGGCGAGACATCACCCGTCGAGGTCAGGGAGGTGATGATGCCGCCGTAGAACGGCGCTCCGTCGAGCACGGTCACGACGCCGTCGGCGCCTGCCGCTGCGGGGCCGGGGCAGGCCATGTCGGTCGCCGGTCCGGGCACGCCGTGCAGGTGCATGGCGTGCGGCAGGTTCGGCGAGAGCCCCCACGCCTCGACGGTGACCTGCAGCTTGCCGTTCGGCAGCGCCTTCACCCTCGTGCTGCCTTCGGCCTGCGAGCCGGGTACGTCGGTCGGCTGGATCGCGTCGAGCGAGTACGAATAGCTCGCGACCTTCGCGGACGGGTTGCCGTCGTGGCCCGCGAACGCGGCGCCTGCGCCGCTGAGCGCGAGGGCCGATCCGGCGACCAGGGCCGTGATGATCCGGGTTGTGTTCCTCATGTCGTCCTCCTCGGGACATCGACCGATGGTCGTCGCCCCGAGCGGGCGTCGTCGGCCGTTGCATGGGGATTCGGAGCCGGTGCCGATCCGGATCGGATCTGATTTGATCTGATCTGATTTGATCTGATCTGATCTGATCTGATCTGAGCTTGCCCGTGCCGGTCAGCGCGCCCGCAACTGGATCCAGGCCGCGAGCCGCTGATCGGGCCCTTCCAAGCGGATGCCGTGCACCTCGGCCGCACGACGCAACCGGTGCCGCACGGTGTTCTGGTGCACGCCGAGGCGCTCGGCGGTCTGCGCGACGTTGCCGAACGATTCGAGCCAGACGAGCAGGGTCTCGCCGATGTCGCGAGTCGACTCGCGCTCGAACAGCGCGTCGATCGCCGGGTCCCGGAGCTCGTCGGCGCCCGCGAGCAGTTCGGCGACGCGCGCCACGACGAGTCGGGGGCGGACCGCGTCGACGGTCACGATGCGCGGCGCGCGGCCGAGGTCGCCCGACGCGGCGACCTCGAGCAGCCGGTCGGCGAGATCGCGCGCCCCCGCCACCTCGCCCGAGCGGTGCGACGGCCCAACGACCGCGATCCTGACGCCGTCGCCGACGAGGCGATCCACCAGCGGGAGCATCGGTTCGGCGACCCCGACCGCCTCGTCGACGGTCGCGGCGGCGAACAGCGCGTAGACGCGTGCGCGATGCGCGACCGCGACCGTGTCGGGCCGGTGCAGCACCAGGTGGCGGACCACGGTCGAGCGCAGCTGCGCGATCGCGGTGGGACCGGCGGCGGGCACGTCGAATGCGAGCAGCGCCGCGCCGCGCTCCTCGGGGATGCCGAGCTCGGCGAACTCGGTGCCGGTGAGGTCGATGCCGGTCAGCAGGGTCCGCAGGCGATCCTCGCGCGGACGCTGGTTGGTCGCGTGGGTGCGCAGGTCGTCGAGCAGGTGCGCGCTCGCGAGGGCGCTCGCGCGTCGCATCCGCTCGTCCTGCTCCGCGGTGATCGGCCCGTCGCCC
This sequence comes from Agromyces marinus, assembly GCF_021442325.1. NCBI lineage: Bacteria > Bacillati > Actinomycetota > Actinomycetes > Micrococcales > Microbacteriaceae > Agromyces > Agromyces marinus. Next base: position 621,426 of record NZ_CP087879.1, read on the forward strand.
GAGGCGTCGATCGCCCAGATCGTGCCGAGCGGGAGGGCGCCGGCGCGGATCGCGAACGCCACGCGCGGCTCCTCGTCGCCGAGTCGGGGGTACTTGATCGGCAGGTCGGCGCGCAGCACGGTGCGGTACTGGTCGTCGTTGTAGGGCGAGGCCGGCACCTGGCGCGCGAGGATTCCGTGCGTGCGGAGTTCGTCGATGACCTGCCCGGGCACCGACGAGTAGGCGAGGATGTTGCGGCTGAGGTCCTCGATCGCGACCGAGCCGCCGAAGTGCTCCGCGAGTTCGTTGGCGATCGCGAAGAGCGGTTCCGCGCCGCGATCCTGCGGGCCGCCGAAACCCGCGTCGGCCTCGCCGAGCAGGTGCGTGAGCTGCGCGTCCAGGAGGCGCCAGCTGATCCGGTCCGCGACGCGCAGCACCGCGATGCCGCTCGACTCGGCGATGGCCCCGAGCGCCGCGACCCGGTCCGGGCTGCACTTGACGACGAGGCCGACGGCCCCGCGATCGGCGGCGGACGAGGCGAGCGCGGCGATGCGGGCCGTGCTCAGCGAGGCCGTCGACGGTGCGAGCAGCAGGGTGCCCGCGGCATCCGTCACCTCGTCTGCGATGTCGAGGAACTCGGTCCCGGTGACCGCCGCGTGCCCCGGGATCGGGCCGAGCGCGGTCATCGTCGCCGCGCCGAGCTGATCGACGAGTTCGGAGACCGTGACGCGGGGGAGCACCGATACTGGAGTAACTGCTGCATCCATGCCGCAAAGCTATCCGAAATCTCCAACCACAGGGCGTCGGGATCTTCCTAGGCTGGCCACCGCGACGGTGAAGGCGCCGCGCGGAGGAGGAAGTCGATGACCCCGTACCGACCGTCACCCGAGGGCACCCGACTCGGCGAACTCTGGCGGATCCTGCCGGAGGAGGCCGCGGCGAGTGCCGACGGCGTGCTCGAGATCGGCGGCGTCTCGGTCACCGAACTCGCCGAACGGTTCGGCACGCCGCTGCACGTCTACGACGAGGGGGGACTCCGCCGGCAGGCCCGGCGGTTCGTGGACGGGCTGCGCACGCGTTGGCCGAACTCCGAGGTGCTCTTCGCGTCGAAGTCGCTCCCCGCCGTCGGGATGTACCGCCTCGCACAGGATGAGGGGCTGTCGGTGGACATCGCCGGCGGCGGGGAACTCCGGCTCGCGCTCGCCGCAGGCGTCGACCCCGGCCGCATCCACTTCCACGGCAACGCCAAGACCGACGCCGAACTGCGCATGGCGCTCGACGCCGGGATCGACACGATCATCGTCGACAACGACGACGAGATCGACCGGCTCGAACGGCTCCTCGAGCGCCCGCAGAAGCTCCTGCTGCGCGTCATCCCCGGCGTCGACGCGAAGACCCACGCCTCGCAGGCCACCGGCGGCGCGAACTCCAAGTTCGGGCTGCCCATCGACCAGGCCGAGCGCGCGATCGCGCGCATGCGATCGCACCGCCTCATGCGGTTCGACGGCGTCCACCTGCACATCGGATCGCAGATCCTCGGCACCGGGCAGTTCGCCGAAGCCGTCGAGAAGATCTCCGCCGTGGGCACCTTCCCGACCTACGACGTCGGCGGCGGCCTCGGCGTGGCCTACACCTACGACGAGCAGGCGCCCGGGGTCGACGACTACCTCGACGCGATCGTCGACGCGGCGCGCGCCAACCTGCCCGCCGATGCGCGCCTGCTCATCGAACCCGGGCGCTCGATGGTCGCGCGAGCCGGCATCACGCTCTACCGGGCGACCACCGTCAAGCGCACCGGGCGGACCTTCGTCGCCGTCGACGGCGGACTCGCCGACCAGATGGACATCGCCCTCACCCAGCAGCGGTACGAGGCGATCCTCGCCGACCGGCTGCTCGAGCCGTGGACCGAGACCGTGCAGCTCGTCGGTCGCCAGTGCGAGTCCGGCGACCTGCTCGTCGACGGCGCCGCGATGCCGCCGGCCAGGATCGGCGACCTGGTCGCGATGGCCGCCACCGGCGCCTACGCGTACACGATGTCCAACAACTACAACGGCGCGCTCAAGCCCGCCATCGTGTTCGTCGCCGACGGCGAGGCCCGCCTCGTCACGCGCCGCGAGACCTACGACGACCTGCTCGCGACCCACGCGCCCGCCATGGCCGCCGCGCTCGTCTGAGCCCGCCGCCGATCCGCCCGACCGCACGCCCGCACGCCCCCACGACCACTCGACCGCACGATCACTCGACAAGGGAGTCCCACATGATCACCCGTACCACCGCCGCCCTTGCGCCCGCCGCGCTGCTCGCCGTCCTCGCCCTCACCGGCTGCGCGGGCTTCGGCACCGCAGCGGGCGCCGCCGACACCGGGCCCGAGGTCCCCGTCGGCGACGAGGTCTCGACGGAGGTCGACGCCGCACTGGCCGACCTGCTGCCCGCGGAGATCCGCGAGAAGGGACGCCTGGAGGTCGCGCTCGACATCCCGTTCCCGCCGATGGCGATGTACGACGACGCCAACCGCGAGGTCGGCTTCGACCCCGAGCTGGCCCGCCTGATCGGGCAGAAGCTCGGCATCGACGTCGTCCTGAACAAGCAGGCGTTCGACTCCGTGATCCCCTCGCTCCAGGCCGGGAAGAACGACCTGATCATGAGCGGCATGAACGACACCCCCGAGCGACAGGAGACGCTCGACTTCGTCGACTACACGCGCGGCGGGTTCGCGATCCTCGTCGAGGCGGGCAACCCCGAGGGCATCCTGACGCAGGCCGACCTGTGCGGGCGCACCGTGTCGATCCAGAAGGCGACCGTGCAGGGCGAGCTGCTGCGCGCGATGGACTGCGACGGCGAGCCGGTGACCGTCACCGAGCTGCCCTCCGACCTCGACGCGCAGACCGCGCTGCGCGCGGGCAAGTCGGACGCGTACGTCTCGGACGCCGTCGTCGCCGAGTACGTCGCGGCCACCACCGACGACGGCGACACGTTCGACGTCGTGCGCGACCCGGAGAACCCCGCCGGCTTCTCGCCGGTCTACAGCGGTATCGGCATCCTCAAGTCGGACGCCGAGCTCACCGAAGCCATCCGCGCCACGCTGCAGGCGCTCATCGACGAGGGCAGCTACCAGCGGGTGCTCGAGCGCAACAACATCGGCGCCTACGCGGTCGACGCCGCCGAACTGAACCAGGGGGCCGCGCGATGACGGCGCTCGCCACCGCGCCCGCGGCGACCGCGGGTGACGACGACATCGTCGCGATCCCGTTGCGCCGGCCCTGGCGGTGGGTGGGAGCGGTCGCCGTGCTCGCGTTCGCCGCGGCGTTCGCGATGTCGATCCTGACCAACCCGAACCTCGACTTCGCCGCGATCGGCGCGTTCCTGCTCGACCCGAGGATCCTCGAGGGCGTCGGGCTGACGCTGCTCATCACCGCCATCGCGATGGTCGTCTCGACGCTGCTCGCGATCGTGATCGCGGCCATGCGGCTGTCGACGAACCCCGTGCTCTCCTCGGTCGCGTGGGTGTACGTGTGGGCCTTCCGCGGCACCCCGCTGCTCGTCCAGATCGTGCTGTGGGGATACCTCGGTCTGCTGTACGAGCAGATCTCAATCGGCATCCCGTTCACCGGCATCGTGTTCTGGCAGGCCGACACGAACGCGCTCATCAGCGCGTTGACCGCGGGCCTGCTCGCGCTGACGCTGAACCAGGCCGCCTACTCGTCCGAGATCGTCCGGGCCGGCATGCTCTCGGTCGACGAGGGCCAGCGGGAGGCCGCGTACTCGCTCGGGATGTCTCCGCTCTACACCTTCCGGCGGATCCTGCTGCCGCAGGCCATGCGCGTGATCATCCCGCCCATGGGCAACGAGACGATCTCGATGCTGAAGAACACGTCGCTGCTGTCGGTCATCGCGGTGCTCGAGCTCTACACGCAGGCGAGCGTGATCTCGTCGCAGAACCTCAAGCAGGTCGAACTGCTCATCGTCGCGAGCCTGTGGTACCTGCTCATGACGAGCGTGCTGTCGATTCCCCAGTACTACCTCGAGCGACGGTTCGGGCGCGGGTCGAGCCGCAACCTGCCGCCGACCCCCCTCCAGCGGCTCCGCGCCGCATTCGCCGCCCGCAGGCCCGGGCCGGAACCGGCTCCCGTGACCAAGGAGGTCCGAGCACTATGACCATCACCGCACCCGCGACCCGCCCGACCGGCGCCGCCCCGCGACCGCTCGTCGAGATCAGGGGCGTGCGCAAGAGCTTCGGCGCCCACCAGGTGCTCCGCGACATCTCGCTCGAGGTGCCCGAGGGCACCGTGACCGTCCTGCTCGGGCCCTCCGGTTCGGGCAAGTCGACGCTGCTGCGCTGCGTCAACCACCTCGAGACGATCGACGGCGGACGCATCATCGTCGACGGCGACCTCATCGGCTACCGGCAGGCCGGCCGCGCCACCCACGAGATGACGCCCCGCCAGATCGCCCGCCAGCGGCGCGGCATCGGCATGGTCTTCCAGCGGTTCAACCTCTTCCCCCACATGACCGCGCTCGAGAACATCACCGAGGCCCCGATCGGGATCGCCGGGGCGCCGCGCGCGAAGGCGAAGGCCACGGCGCTCGAACTGCTCGATCGCGTCGGCCTCGCCGACTTCGCGGGGCACTACCCGTCCCAGCTGTCGGGGGGCCAGCAGCAGCGCGTCGCGATCGCGCGGGCCCTCGCCATGGGTCCGAAGCTGATGCTGTTCGACGAGCCGACCTCGGCGCTCGACCCCGAGCTCGTGGGCGACGTGCTCGACGTCATGCGCGAGCTCGCCGCCGACGGCATGACGATGATCGTCGTCACCCACGAGATCGGGTTCGCGCGGGGCGTCGCCGACCAGGTTGTGTTCATGGACGGCGGGGTCGTGGTCGAGGCCGGCCCGCCGGAGGAGGTGCTCGACCGGCCGCAGCGGCAGCGGACGCGGAACTTCCTGGAGAGCGTCCGGTAGCGCGGCCGGCCCCTCGATCAGGGCGCGCACGGATGCAGTCGAGGAATCCTCGACGCTACACTCGGGTCGGATCCACCACCGGCGTCCGAGCCCGGCGCCGGCATCTCGTCGACCGCAGGCGGTGGCAGCTGATGACGCACTTCCTCGATGAACTCCCGCTCGACTTCAGCTCGACGGGGATGCAGGACCTCGTGCGCATGCTCGGGGACAACTACCCCACGCCCCGGGCCGCGACCCCGCTGATCAGGCAGGCGGGCATCCCGCTCGCGGCCCTCGACCTCGAGCAGCCCATGGCGTACGCCTGGCCCGAGGTCCTGGCCGAGGCGCGACGGCGCGACCTGCTGCGGGCGCTGCTCGCCGTGATCGCCGGACAGGACGCCGCGGTCGCGACGAGGCTCGACGAACTGCTCGACGAACGGCCCGTGCTTCCGGCGCCGAGCCCGGACGGCGCGGGCGCCCTCGTGCCCGACGCAACGGAGCGCGACCGGCTCGAGCGCCAGGTCGGCGCCGAGCCCACGCTCCTGGACATCTCGTTCCTCGAGCGAGGCCTCGAACTCGCGGCCGCGGTGGCGAGGCTGCTCGTGACGCTGAGCGACGGCGAGTACCACGGCACCGCGTTCCGCATCGGCGAGGACCTGCTCCTGACCAACCACCACGTCCTGTTCGATGACGCCGGACCCGCGACCCGGGTCACCGCGTGGTTCGGGTACGAACGCTCGTTCGCGGGTGCGCAGCGCGAGGTGCAGGTCGTCGACGGTGACCCGGCGAGCATCGTCGGGTCGGCCGATCACGACTGGGCGGTCGTGCGCACCGCGACGCCGATGCCGCAGCGCGCACCCGTCATCCCGCTCGCCGGGGCACCCGTGCCGGCCGAACTCGATCGGGTCTACATCATCCAGCACCCGAACGGGGGCGTGAAGAAGATCGGCATGGTGCACAACCTCGTCGTCGAGGTCACCGACGACGTGCTCAGGTACCGGACCGACACCGAGCAGGGCTCGTCGGGGTCGCCCGTCTTCGACGAGCAGTGGCGGCTCGTCGGCCTGCACAACCGGTGGGATGCGCGCACGGTCGACGGTCGGACCGAGTACTACAACGAGGGGCGCCGCATCGATCGGGTCGCGACCGCCCTGTCAGGAGCGGGGGTGATCTGACGATGGGCGTCCTCGACGACCTGCCGTTCGACGAGACCGACCCGGATGCGCAGGCACTCGTCGAACTCCTCCGCGACCAGGTCGGCAAGGACCAGGCGAAGATGTACGCGGGCGCCAGCGGGGTCCCGCACGACGAGGTCGACTGGGACGGCCCGATGGCGCTCGTCTGGCCCAGGATCATCAGGGTCGCGGTCGCGCACCGACGACTGCGGACGCTCGTCCTGGCCGTGTACCAGGAGGCGCAGGGGCTCGACCTGCTCGCCCGCCTCATCGAGCAGCCCGCGACCGCCGCGCCGGCCGCGCCCGCCGACGACGGGCCCGCCGGCGACGGCTCGGGCGGGCCCGGTTCGGGCGTGCCCGACCCGTGGGACACGCCCCGGCTCTGGCGACGCGAAGCCATGATCGGGCGCGCCCGACTCCGGGACAGGGTCCGCGAGATGATCGCACGCGACGGCGACCGGGCGCTGCTCATCACGGGCGATCACGGCTCGGGGAAGTCGAACTCGCGGCGCTTCATGAGCTGGCTCGCCGAGAGCGAGGTCCTGCCGAAGGTCCACGTCCTCGACAACTCGAGGCGCGCGGGCTCGCCGATGGACGCGCAGGAGCTCGCCGTGTGGGTCGCATCCACGCTCGCCGGCGCCCAGGCCCCGTCGTTCGACCTCGTCGCGCAGCCCGAATCGATCGTGACCCAGTTCCGAGGGTGGCTCTCGAGCGTCACCTCGGAGTTCGACGCCCCCGTCTGGCTCGTGTTCGACGGATTCACGAGCGAGAACACCACGGCGCCCGGACTCCAGCTCATCCACGACCTCGCGGCATCCGTCGCGGACCGCCAGCTCGACCGCCTCCGGGTCGCCGTCTGCGGGTTCGAGGGCGTCGAGCCCGGGTACCCCGGAGCGATGGTCGAGCCGCTGGAGCATCCGACCGATGCCGAGGTGAAGGCGTTCTTCAAGCGGATGTCGGTCCTCCTGGAGCACTCCGCGAGCGATGACGACGCGATCGAGGTGCTCTTCGCCGAGTTCGAGGGTCGTGGCGGCCCCGTCGCGGCCCGCGCGCTCGCCGAACTCGGTCCGAGCGCGCTCGAGTTGGCCAACGAGGTCTACGGGGGAGCGTCGTGAGTCGCCGCGAGGCCGAGCGGGCGAGGATCACGGCCGACCAGATGCGCGCGCGGCTGGCCGCGATCCCCGCGAAGCCCGCGCCGACGGACGCCGATCCCGCGGACGACCCCGCCCGCGAGCGACTGCGGGAACGCGTGGTCCTCCTGGACTACTTCCCGGCCAGGGCCGTCCTCGGCGACGGACGGGCCCCGGACGCAGCGGATGATCGGGTCGCGGAGTTCCTCGGCGAGGACTGCGATGTCGTCCGGACGCGCTCGGGCGGCGGCAGGCGACTGCGGCCGACGGTGCGTCGCGCGACGATCCTCCGCCTCGGTGCGGACGGAACGCGTGCCGCCCTCGTCGCCCGCGACGCCGTCGCGGCCGGCCCGCACGACCTCGCCCACCGGATGGCGCGCCGCCTGCTCGAAGGCGGGCTCGACCTGGAGTCGCTGGCACCGGACGAACTGAGCGGCGTGCTGCGCGCCCGGGAGTGGCTGTCGCCGTTGCGCGGCTCGATCGAGCTTCCGACCGAGGCGGCCGTGCGCCGCGCCCTCGACCTCGCGAACGTGCTCGCGCCGCTGCGCCGCGTCGCCCAGCAGGACTTCGTCGGGCGTCGCGCGGAGCTCGACCTGATCGACGGGTTCGTGCGCAGCCCCGGGACGGCTGCCCGGCCGATGGCGTTCCACGGGCCCGGAGGGGTCGGCAAGTCCGCGTTGGTCGGGAGGTACGTCCTCGAACGCGACCGTCACGGCGACCGCCCCATGCTCGCCTACCTCACCTTCGATCGAGCCGAACTCGACCCGCGCCATCCGCTGACCCTGCTGCGGGAGGCGGTGCGGCAGATCGCCCTGCAGGTTCCGGCCGTCGCCGAGTCCGCGCTCGACCTGTCGCGCCGCTTCACCGACCAGCTGAACGCCGATCTCGCGAATCGCGCCGAAGCAGCGCCGCAGCGGGCGATGCGCGGGTCCGACGCGATGCGGTTCTCCAGCGACCTGTTCCTCTTCATCGACGCCTTCGGCGCGTTCGTCGACGAGGCCTCCGCAGGGTTCGACGCGGACGGCGGGCGGAGGGGGCCGCTGCTGTTCTGGCTGGACACGTTCGAGGTCGCCCAACGCCGACGGCGCTCCAGCCTCGGGGGGCTCGGGGAGGCGTTGCGGGTGCTCGCCCGTGCGGTGCCGACGGTGCGCATCGTCGTGACGGGTCGGGCGGAGGCGCGCGAACTCGATCCCGACCAGCATCCGCTCGGCGGGCTCGAAGGCGACGAGGCACGGACCTTCCTCGAGCGCGCGCTCCAGGGGATGCAGGTCTCGCCGACGCTCGTCGACGAGGTGGCCGGTCGGGTCTCGGGCAACCCGCTGAGCCTCCGGCTGGCCGCGGAGCTCATGCGGCGAGAGGGCGAGGCCGTGCTCGCCAGCCCACGGGGCCGGCGCAGGCTGCTGTTCGGGCTGACCGAGGAGCGGGTCCAGGGGATCCTCTATCGGCGGATCCTCGACCACGTCGACCCGGCGATCCGGCCGCTCGCGAACCCGGGGCTCGTCGTGCGTCGCATCACGCCGGGCGTCATCAGGCAGGTGCTCGCCGGACCCTGCGGGCTGGGCGAGGTCGACGCGGCGCGCGCGTCCGACCTGTTCGCGCGGCTCAGCCGGGAGGTGACGCTCGTCCGGGAGGTCGGCGCCGACGTGATCATCCATCGTGCCGATGTCCGGACGGAGATGCTGCCGCTCCTGGAGGCCGACGCGCCGGAACAGGTCGCCGCGATCCATCGGAGCGCCGTCGAGTACTACGCCGGGCGGGCGGGGCCGGATGACCGGACCGAGCGCCTCTACCACCGACTCATGCTCGGCGATGCGGCGACGAGCGACGACGAGGACTGGGATCCGCTCGCGGCGGCGGCGCTCGAGCCGGCGCTGCCGGAGTTCCCGCCGGCTTCGCGGGTCGAGCTCGCGAGCCGGTTGGACGAGGTCGAGGTGGATCCCGACGACCTCGCAGCGGCCGAGTCGGAGGCGTGGGTCCGCCAGTTCGTCGGGCAGGCCCGCAGCATGCTGGATGCCGGCGACGCGGCGCACGTCGTCGACCTGATCGAGCGGCGACCCGACGGTGTGCGGACGCTCACCGCCGAGGTCGGCCAGCTGCACGTCGAGGCGCTCGCCGCGATGGGCCTGCGGGCGGAGGCCACCGAGGTGGCCCGGGAGGCTATCGCCGCCGCGGATGCCGCAGGCGACCTGCGGGGCTACGTCGAGTTGTCGATCGTGGCAGCTCGGGTCGCCGAGGACGGCGGGGACTTCGTGCAGGCGCTCGACTCGTACCTCGACGCGCGGGAGAGCGCCGTCGACCTGGGCGTGCTCACGGTGGGCCTGACGGCGGGTGCGGGTGCGCTCCGAGTGGTTCGTCGCGGCGGGATGCGACCGGATGCCCGCATCGACGCGCTGCGCACGGCGATGGTGAGCGAGACGGGGCGCCTGACGGAGTCCGACAAGGCGAGGAACCCGTCGCTGCTGCGCGAACTCGCCGCGGACCTGTCCGCGGAGGCCCCGGGCCTGCTCGCGGACGCGGCCGAGTACGCGGGGGTCGAGGCGGACACCGGGCACGGCGAGGCGTTGAGCCCCGAGGCCCGGTCGACGATCCGGCGGGTCTCGGCGCCGCCGCCCGAACCGGACGCGGCGGCGGCGGTGCCCGAGCCGGACGCGGCGGCGCCGGTCGGCCCCGTGACGGCGGTGCCGATGCCGCCGCCGGCGGACCCGATGCCGCCGCCGGCGGACCCGATGCCGCCGCCGGCGGCGGAGCCGATGCCGCCGCCGCCGGTCTCGGCCGCCCCGCGTGGATCCGGGTCTCCGGCGGGGGAGCGCCGGCGTCCGTGGCGGCGCCGACGGTCCTCCGCGGCGAAGGGCAAGGCCGTCTCCGATGCCCTTCGGGAGAGCCCTGAGGACGAGCAACTGCAGGCGCACCTGAGGGAGTACTGGCGGTCCGAGGCCGATCAGGCGTCGTACCCGGCCGCCGAGCCGCCGCCGGGTCGCGGCGGTGGGGCCGACGGCGCGGAGGGCGGGCCTTCGTCGCGCGGGGAGGGAGAGCAGCCGTGAGTGGAACGATCGGGGACGTCGGGGATGTCGGGGATGTCGGGGATGTCGGAGGCGCCGGGGGCGCCCGGGAGGACGGGCGTGCGCGGCGCGGCCGACGCTGGCCCGCCCCGGGCGGAGGGTCGAACGGCGTCCCCTGGTGGGTCCTGTTCATCGCCGCGGCGGTCGTCGTGGGCGGCTTCATCGTGCTCGCGGTCGTGAGCTACCTGCGCGCGGACGACGAGGGGATGACCGACGCGGTCTGGACCCGGATCGTGCTCGTGCTGCAGGGCATCCAGGCGATCGCGTTCACCGCGGTGGGGTGGATGTTCGGACGCGAGGTGCACCGCGGTGAGGCACGACAGGCTGAGGAGCGAGCGCAGACCGCGGAGTCCCGAGCACACGAGGGGCGCCTGGACCTGCGCACCGCGCACTCGGAGTCCGCGGCGGCGCGAGACCTCGAGCGAGCCGCGTTGGAGCGGGCGACCCGCGCGGAGACGAACGGATGGCGCTTGGCCGAGGCCGTGCGTGCGCAGTCGGTCGCGACCGACGCCTCCACCGCCGGCGGGTTCGAGCGGTCGCGGTCGCGGGCAGCGGCCGATGCGGGCGGAGCGTCGGGCGGAGCGCCGGGCGGAGCGGCCGGCGGCGCGGCGCGGCTGCGGGAGCTCGCGGATGCGCTGTTCCCCGAAGCTCGCTAGATCTGCAACCAATGGGTTGCGCTATTCCCTCTTGTGTGCAACTCTGGGGTTGCAAGTGTTACGGCATCGAGCAACGCACCATCCGCCGAAAGGACCGATGATCATGACCATGACCGACAACCCCGCCTCCGTCGTCGACGAGGTCACCTACACCGTCCGTCGCACCATCCGGATCCACGCGCCGGTCGAGAAGGTGTGGCGCGCCGTGACCGAGCCCGAGCACCTCTCGCGCTGGTTCGGAGCGACCGTGCTCGACGGCTCCGGCGTCGGCGCCGAGGGCACGATGACGTTCGAGACGTACGGCGCCGTGCCGATCCGCGTCGAGGCGATGGATCCGCCCAAGTCCGTGAGCTACCGCTGGAGCAACGACGACGCGCTCGGTGCACTGCCCGACCGGGTCGAGGACGCGACCTCGACCGTGTTCACCTTCACGCTCGAGGCGATGGCCGACGGTACCGAGCTCACGGTCGTCGAGACCGGGTTCGAGCGCACCTCCGACCCCGCGACGAACCTGGCCGAGCACGCCAAGGGCTGGGTGGAGGAACTCGACAAGCTCGTCGCCCTGCTCGAGGGCGCCGCGTGACCACGGGAACGCTGGTCCCGGTGTTCGCCGCACTCGGAGACGAGACCCGGTGGAGCATCCTGGCCGCACTCGGCGAGGGCGACGCGTCCGCGTCCGCCCTCGCCGGGCGGCTCCCGGTCACCCGGCAGGCCATCGCCAAGCACCTCGTCGTCCTGCAGGAGGTCGGGCTCGTCGAGCCGGTCCGCGTCGGGCGCGAGGTCCGCTTCCGCGTGATCGGTGCGCAGGTGTCCGAGACGGCGCGCCGGCTGGACGCGATCGGCACGGCGTGGGAGCGCCGTCTGGCCGCCATCAGGGAGATCGCCGAAGGGCTGTGAGGCGGGCTGGGCCGACTCGCGCCCGCAACTCGGTCCCGCGCGGTCACTCCGGGGCGATCACTCCGGGGCGATCAGTCCTCGGGCATCGACCTGCGATCGCCCACCGTGCCGCGTGCTCCGGGGAAGGCGAGCGAACCCGCCGCGACCCACCATTCCATGACGTCGAACGCCAGCCGGCCGGCGATGACCGACGGGTCGCCCGCCGAGAGCCGAGCCGCCTCGGCGGGGCCGCACGCGAAGACCGACATGCCGCGGTACGCGGGGTCGCTCTGCTCCCCGAACGGGCCGTTGGCGACGAGTACCCCGTCGCGGCGGAGCTCGGCCCGGTACGCGAGGTGGCGCGCCTGCAGCGCGTCGAGCTCGTCCTCCGGCAGGTCGGGCGCGCCGTCGGGGCGCCGTAGCATCACCAGCGTGTAGACGTCGAACGCGTCCGGGACATCGGGGCTTCGAGGCATCCGTCAGACCTCCCGGGCCGCGCGAGGCGCACGTCCCGGCCTCAGGCTACGCCTGCGAGCCGACGTCGGCGAGAATAGAGGTCGACGCGAGCGGGACCGAGGATGAGCGAGATGCACGACAAGCAGACCGAGACGACGACGGATGCCGCGGGCGGCCCGCACACGCCCGGCCATCAGGCGATCGGCTGCCCCGAGTGCTTCGAGGAGCTCCAGCGGAACCGCGACTGGTGGAAGGCCCGGCCCGAGGGCTCGCGGCTCGTCGGTCTCGTCGTCGCGCGCGAGGACATGCCGTCGGTGGTGGATCAGCGCTCCGACCTCGCGCGCTTTGGCGTCGACATCCTCGACTTCAAGCACCCGATGCCTGACATGCCGGAGTCCTGGGAGCAGCGGCTCGGGCGACTGTTCGAGACCCTGAGGTCGGGCGACGTCCTCGTCGTGGCCAACGAGCGGGCGCTCGGACGGACGCCCGATGAGATCGCCCGCACCATCCGAGCGCTGCGCAGGCACGATCTGGTGGTGAAGGTCCTCACCCGCGGCGCGCCGCACCTGGAGAGCGCGCGCGGGTAGGCCCGGTCAGCGCTTCGGGCTCGGTGGGCGGCGTCGCTCCCAGGCGTCGGCGATGTGCGAGCGCATCGCGGCTTCCGCCTCGTCGGGGTCGCCGGTCTCGATGGCCGCGAAGACGCGCTCGTGCTCCTCGAGCGTCGTCTCGAGGCGGCTGTGCAAATGGAAGCGGTCGCTTTCGCGTGCCTGGTCGAAGAGGATCCCGACGATGTTGACCGCGAGGCGATTCGCACTCATCTCGCCGACGGCCTGGTGGAACACGACGTCGGCAGCGTTGAACGCCGGCTCGTCTTCGATGGTGTCGCGCATGAGCTGCATTGCGGTACGGAGGCGCTCGAGGTCCGCCTCGGAACGGTGCGCCGCGGCATCACGAGCGATCACGCCCTCGAGCGACGCGCGGACCGTGCTCAGGTCGTCGAGAATCCCGAGCGTCGCGTCGTTCGCGACGAGCGCCGACAGCACGGTCGCGTCGACCAGGTTCCAGGATGCCGCGGGCAGCACCTGCGTCCCGCGTCCCTGGGCGACCGTGACGAGGCCCTTCTCCTCGAGGCGCTTGACCGACTCGCGGATCACGGTGCGGCTGACGCCGAACTGCTCGCACAGCACGGCCTCGGGCGGAAGCGAGCTTCCGGGTGCGAGGTCGCCGCGCACGATCGCACTCACGAGATCGGTCACGACCGTCACCCCGAGTCGGGGCGTCCGGGCGCGCGCGGCGATCGTGGGATACGGGGCGGCGGCATCGGTCGGCATGTGCCACAGCATAGCCTCCGGCGGTAATCACACCTATGATCTTTCCATTTCATGACATAAGACGTATGATGAGATCTCGGTCGTGTGTGGCGGACGAAGGAGTGAGGCTGCAATGAAGATCACCGGGTATCGCACCCTGGCTGCGCAGCAGCACTGGCGCCGCGCCATCGGCGACGTCAACGGGCACATCGTCGAGGCCGTGACCGAGGTGCCGATCGTCATCCTCGAGACGGATGCCGGCATCGAGGGCGTCGGCGTCGGCTCGCACGCCGACCTCGCCCGGCTCTTCCCCGCGATCGAGGGCGAGGACCCGCGCAGCGTCGCGGCGCTCTTCGACCGGATGCTCGCCCAGGTGTTCAAGTCGGGGCACGCGGGCGCCACCTACGGCGGCATCGCGACGCTCGACGCCGCGATCTGGGACCTCAAGGCGAAGGCCGCCGGCGAGCCGCTCTGGCGGATGCTCGGAGGCCGCGACCGGTTCGTCCCGGGCTACGCATCAGGACTCGACATCGCGCTCGGCGACGACGAGCTCACCGCGTTCTACGCGGAGTTCGCCGACCGAGGCTTCGTCGCGGGAAAGCTCAAGGGCGGCCTCGACTTCGACGCCGACCGGCGTCGGCTCGGGATCCTCGCCGACGCCCTGTCGGCGAACACCTCGCGCCCGGGCCTCATGCTCGATGCGAACGAGTCCTGGCAGGTCAAGCAGGCCGTGCGCTACGTCAGCGCCCTCGAGGAGCACGTCGACCTGCTCTGGGTCGAGGAGCCCCTGCGCAGGTGGGACGCCGTCGGCCACGCTCGGCTGAGTTCGGCCATCCGTGCGGCGGTCGCGACCGGCGAGAACCTCACGGGCGTCGACCAGTTCCGGCCGCTGTTCGAGGCCGGTGCGCCCGACGTCGTGCAGGCGGGTGCGATCTGGGGCGTGTCGCACATGCACCGCCTCTCGTTCGCCGCGGCCGCACGCGACCTGCCCGTCAGCATCGTCGGCTACAACGCCAACCCCGCGGTCGCACACGTCATGCCCGCGGTGCCCAACCACCTGACCACCGAGATCCAGGCGCTGGAGTTCGCCGACGGGATGCTCGTCGACCACGAGTACGCCGACGGGGGCATCGTGCTGAGCGACGAGCCAGGCAGCGGCATCCGCATCGACGAGGCCGCGATCGCGGTCGCGCGACGCGGCAACGGCTGGGCCGACCCGGCCGGGCCGCACATGCGGCCCATCCGGGCGGGCCTGCGCGTCGTGCTCGACGGGGTCGAGCGATGAGCGCCGTCGACGCGGCCGGCACGGGCGCCGCGATCCACGGCGAGATCCGTCCCGGCCTGCACCGCGTCCAGGCGCCGCTCGGCGACCGGTTCGTCGCGCTCTACGTGCTCGTCGGCGACGATTCGGCGCTCCTCGTCGACACGGGCATCCGCGAGTCGATCACCGAGACGCTGCTGCCCTACCTCGACGCCGCGGGCATCCCGCGCGAGCGGCTGCGCTGGGCCGTGAACACGCACTGCGACTTCGACCACACGGGCGGCAACGGCGCCCTGAAGGCCGCGATCCCGACCGTCTCGATCGTCGCGCACGAACTCGACGCCGAGCTCACCGAGGACGTGCAGCGCCTCATCGACGTGCGCTACGGCGAGTTCCGCGACACCGACGGCTTCGACGACCCGCCCGAGACGACCGCGTACCTGCGGAGCGTCTCCGACCTGGTGCCCGTCGACGTGCGCGTCACGGGCGGCGAGGAGTTCGACCTCGGCGGGCGCACGGTGCGCGTGCTGCACGTGCCGGGGCACAGCCCGGGCCACGTCGCCGTGTACGACGAGGCGAACCGCGCCCTGCTCATCGGCGACGCGACCCTCGGAGCTACCGTGCCGTTCGCGGACGGATCGCCCGCGTTCCCGCCCACGTACCGCGACACCGACCCGTACGTCGCGAGCCTCACCGCGTTCCGCGACCTCGACGCCGACCTGCTGCTCACCGCGCACTACCCGGTGTACGAGGGTGCGGGCGTCGGCGCCTTCCTCGACGAGAGCGAGGCGTACACCGAGCGGGTCGACGCGGTGCTCCTCGCCGTGCTCGGCGCGGCCGACGGCCCCCGCACGACGCTCGAGCTCGTGCGCGACGCGGGCTCCGAGCTCGGCCCCTGGGGTGCCGACGCGCTCGACTACGCGGTCTTCCCGGTCACCGGCAACCTCGAGCGGCTCGCCGCGCGCGGCGTCGTCGCCGAGCAGACGGATGCCGCGGGCCGCCGCCGCTGGAGCCTCGCATGAGCGCCCGGGTGCGTCTCGGCGCCGTCGGCGCCGGCTGGTGGGCGACGAGCAACCACTTCCCGATCTTCGCCGCGCGCGAGGACGTCGAGCTCGTCGGCGTCTGCGGCATCGGCCCCGAGCTCGGCGCCGTGCGCGACCAGTTCGGCTTCGGCATGGCCACGACCGACTACGACGAGCTGCTCGACCAGGGGCTCGACGCGGTCGTCGTCGCGACGCCGCACGACCTGCACCACCCGCAGGCGGTCGCCGCGATCGAGCGCGGCCTGCACGTGCTCGTCGAGAAGCCCGTCACGCTCGACGCGGCGCAGGGCTGGGACCTCGCGGCCAGGGTGCGCGAGCACGGCGTGCACTTCCTCGCGCCCTACGGCTGGAACTACAAGCCGTTCGTCGTTGAGGCCAAGCGCCTCGTCGACGCCGGGCACCTCGGCGAGATCCAGCACGTGCTCTGCCACATGGCCTCGCCGACGCGCGGCCTCTTCGCGGGCGACACGAACCACATCCGTTCGCTCTGGGACTCCGAGACCAGCGGCCCCGACCCCCGCACGTGGCAGTCGCCCGCGCGCGGCGGCGGCTACGCGCACGGGCAGATCACCCACTCGAGCGCCCTGCTGTTCTGGCTGAGCGGCCTGCGCGCGGCATCCGTCATGGGGAAGGTCTCGAACGGCGGTGCGGCGGTCGACCTCTTCGACGCGGCCGTGATCACCTTCGACGGCGGTGCGCTCGGGTCGCTCTCGGGCGCGGCGACGCTGCCCGACGGCGACCCGTACCAGGTCGACATCCGCATCTTCGGCTCCGAGGGCGTGCTCATGCTCGACACCGAGCGCGAGCGTGCGTGGGTGCACCGCTACGACGGCGCCCGCTACGAGATCGAGGTCGAGCCGGGTGCCGGCGCCTACGAGTGCATCGTGCCGCCCAACCGGTTCATCGACCTCATCACCGGGGCGAGCACCGAGAACAACTCCGACGTCGAGGTGGCGGCCCGCTCGGTGGAACTGATCGACGCCATGCTGCGCAGCGCCGCTGCGGGAGGGACCGAAGTGAACGTGCACGACCTGGAGCAGGCAGCATGACCGGGCACGATGCGGGCGCGCGGGGCGTGCTCGACGGCTACCGCGTGCTCGACTGCTCGATCGCCATGGCCGGGCCGTTCGCGGCGCAGCGCCTCGGCGACCTCGGCGCCGACGTCATCAAGGTCGAGCCGACCACGGGCGAGTGGCAGCGCCACGCGGCCGCGGGCGGCGCGGCGGGCAACGAGATCAACGTGTCCTTCCTCTCGCTCAACCGCAACAAGCGCTCGGTCGCGCTCGACCTCAAGTCCGACGAGGGCAAGGCGGCGCTCCGCGAGCTCGTCGCCGGGGCAGACGTGTTCCTGCAGAACTACCGCCCGGGCGTCGCCGCACGTCTCGGCGTCGACTACGCGTCGCTCCGCGAGATCAACCCGTCGATCGTCTACGTGTCGATCTCGGGCTACGGCGAGGACGGCCCCTACCGCGACCGTCCCGGGCAGGACCTGCTGCTGCAGGCCATGTCGGGCGCCATGTACTCGGCCGGGCGCGACGGCGACGAGCCCTCGCCCGCCGGCCAGTACCTCGCCGACGCGATCACCGCGTCGACCGCCTTCGAGGGCGTGCTCGCCGCGCTGCTGCACCGCGAGCGCACGGGCGAGGGCCAGCTCGTGACGGTCAACATGCTCGACGCGCTCACGACGCTCCAGATGCAGGAGCTCTCGGTGTTCACGGTCGGCCGCAAGGCCCAGCAGCGGTCGGCCGAGCCGCACGCGCACGTGTACATCCGCGCGCCGTACGGCGTGTTCGAGACGAGCGACGGCTACGTCGCCCTCGCGTTCGCCGACCTGCACGAGCTCGGCCGCCTCATCGAGGAGCCCGCGTTCGAGGGCTGGTCGAGCGAGGTCGAGGGATGGACCCGCCGCGACGAGATCCACGCGAAGACCGCCGCCAGGCTGCGCGGGAACACGGCCGCGCACTGGATCGAGGTGCTCGGCGGCGCCGGCATGTGGATCGGCCCCGTGAACGACTACGCCGGCCTCGTGGACGACCCGCAGGTCGTGCACAACGGCACGTTCGTCGAGTACGAGCATCCGACCGAGGGCCTCGTGAAGACCCCGGGCTTCCCGTACCGCTTCTCGGCGACCCCGCCGCGCATCGACCGAGGTGCGCCGCGC
Organism: Agromyces marinus; assembly: GCF_021442325.1. Lineage (NCBI taxonomy): Bacteria > Bacillati > Actinomycetota > Actinomycetes > Micrococcales > Microbacteriaceae > Agromyces > Agromyces marinus. Next base: position 639,466 of record NZ_CP087879.1, read on the forward strand.
GTCGGCGAGCACACGCGCGAGGTGCTGCGCGAGGCCGGGTTCGACGAGGCTGCGATCGACGCGCTGCTCGCCTCGGGCGCGGCGCGGGCGACGGAGGCGGCGCCTGCCGCGCTCGAGCCCGCACCGGTCGCCGCGAGCGCCTGATGGCCCGGTACGTCGGCCTCACGTGGGATCACCCGCGTGGGCGGCTCGCGCTCGAGCGCGCGGCCGAGCAGGCGACGGATGCCGCGGGCGAACGCCTCATCGAGTGGCACGTGCACTCGCTCGAGGGCTTCGAGTCGAGCCCGATCGAGGAGCTCGCCGAGCGCTACGACGTGATCGTGCTCGACCATCCGCACCTCGGCGACGCCCTCGCGGGCGACGCGATCCGGCCGCTCGACGAGGTGTTCGAGGCATCCTTCCTCGACGAGGTGCGCGCCGGCGCGGTCGGCCCGAGCACGGCGTCGTACACGCTCGACGGCCGCTTCTGGGCGCTCCCGCTCGACGCGGCGACGCAGGTCGCCGTGCGCGTGCCCGAGCTCGTGCCCGACGCGCCGACCACGTGGGGCGAGGTCCGCGAGCTCGCCGCGACCGCGCCCGTCGCGCTGAGCCTCGCCGGGCCGCACGCGTTCCTCTCGTTCGCGTCGACCTGCGTCGCGCTCGGCGCGGAGGCCGGCATCGTCCCCGCGACCGAGCCCGGCGCCGGGCTCGTCGACCGCGCCGTCGGCGCCGAGGCGTTCGCGCTCATGGCCGAGCTCGCGGCCCGCATGCCCGAGGGCGCCGCCGACCTCAACCCGATCGGCCTGCTCGAGCGCATGCGTCGCGACCGCGACATCGCGTACATCCCGCTCGTCTACGGGTACGTGAACTACGCCTCCGGCCCGGGTGCGCTGCGCTTCGACGATGCGCCCGCGGCGACAGCGGGCGGCCGCCGCGGCTCGACCATCGGCGGCACGGGCATCGCGATCACCACACGCTGCCGCCCCGATGCCGACCTCGTCGCCCACCTCGCGGGCCTGCTCGACCCCGAGGTGCAGCGCACGTTCATCCCCGGGCACGCCGGCCAGCCCGGCCTGCGCAGCGCCTGGATCGACGACGCGGTCAACGCGGCATCCGGCGCCTTCTACCGCGCCACGCTCGAGACGATCGACGACGCCTGGGTGCGTCCGCGCGTGCCGCGATACATCCGCTTCCAGTCCGAGGCATCCGCGATCCTCCGTGACGCGCTGCTCGCGCCGGGCGCCGCGCGCGCCGACGCGGCGCTCGACGACCTCGACCGGGCGTTCGACGCCCTCGCCCGCGAAAGGAGCGTGCTCTGATGCAGCCCGCCAGCCCGAACATCCGCCTCGAGGTCGACGGCCACGTCGCGATCATCACGATCGACCGGCCCGAGAAGCTCAACTCGGTCACGCCCGAGATGTCGTACGCGCTCGTCGACGCGATCGAGTGGGCGGATGCCGCAGCCGAGGTCCGCGCGATCGTGCTCACGGGCGCGGGGGAGCGCGCGTTCTGCGCGGGCTCCGACATCCGCACGCTCGACACGTACGAGACGCCGTGGGAGTTCCGCAACCGCACCGACTACTGCGACGCGATCCGCGCCGCCCGCAAACCCGTGATCGCCGCGATCAACGGGTACGCGTTCGGCGGCGGCCTCGAGACCTCGCTCATCTGCGACATCCGCCTCGCCTCGACGACCGCGAGCTTCGCGGCGCCCGAGATCAAGCTCGGCTGGATCGGCGGCGGCGGCATGTCGACGTTCCTCGCGCACTCGATCGGCCCGTCGAACGCGGCCGTCATGCTCATGACGGGCGACCCGATCGACGCCGAGACGGCCCTGCGCTGGGGCCTCGTGAGCGAGCTCGTCGAGCCCGGGCGCCTGCTCGAGCGCGCGGTCGAGCTCGCCCGCGTCATCGCCTCGCGCCCGCCCATCGCGGCCGAGACGGCCAAGGCGAACCTGCGCGCCGCGTTCAACATGACGCAGGACGAGGCCATGCGCTACGAGCGCGACCTGCAGACCGTGACCTTCGCCACCGAGGACGCGCACGAGGGCCGGGCGGCCTTCGCCGAGAAGCGCGCGGGCGTCTTCCACCGGCGCTGACACGCACCAGACCGAACCGGACCGACGAGACAGGATCCACCGGAACCATGACGAGCACCACCACGACCTGGCCCGACGCCCGCGGCATCCTGCCCGACGACGCCGGCCGCGCGACCCTCGTCGGCCGCGCCTGGACGCCGGCCGGCCCGAGCGTGGTCGTACTGCGGCCCGAGGGCGTCGTCGACGTCTCGCGGGCGTTCCCCACGATGCGCGCGCTCACCGAGCACGCCGACCCGATCGCGGCCCTCGCCGCCGCCGACGGTCCCGTGCTCGGCTCGCTCGACGACCTCGTCGCCAACACCCCGCCCGAGACGCGCGACCCGGCGCGCCCGTGGCTGCTCTCGCCGATCGACCTCCACGTCGTGAAGGCGGCCGGAGTGACGTTCCCGGTGTCGATGCTGGAGCGCGTCATCGAGGAGCGCGCGCGCGGCGACCAGGACGCGGCCGCTTCGATCCGCGCCGAGATCCTCGCCACCATCGGCGGATCGCTCGACGCGCTGAAGCCCGGCTCCGACGAGGCCGCCGCGCTCAAGGCACTGCTCATCGAACGCGGCTGGTGGAGCCAGTACCTCGAGGTCGGCATCGGCCCCGACGCCGAGGTCTTCACCAAGGCGCCCGTGCTCGCGACCGTCGGCGCGCTCGTCGACGTCGGAGTGCACCCCGCTTCGCAGTGGAACAACCCCGAGCCCGAGGTCGTGCTCGTCGTGAGCTCGGCCGGTCGCATCGTGGGCGCGAGCCTCGGCAACGACGTGAACCTGCGCGACGTCGAGGGCCGGAGCGCCCTGCTGCTCGGCAAGGCGAAGGACAACAACGCATCGGCCTCGCTCGGCCCGTTCATCCGCCTGTTCGACGACGGCTACGGCATCGCCGACCTGCGCGCATCGGTCGTGCGCCTCTCGATCGACGGCGAGGAGGGCTACCGCCTCGACGGCACGAGCGAGCTCGCGCGCATCAGCCGCGACCCGGTCGACCTCGTCGGCCAGGTCGTCGGTGCGCACCACCAGTACCCCGATGGCTTCGTGCTCTACCTCGGCACGATGTTCGCCCCGGTCGAGGACCGCGACGTGCCCGGCCGCGGGTTCACGCACCGCGACGGCGACCTCGTCCGAATCGCCGAACCGCGCCTCGGTACGCTCGTGAACCGGGTGCGCTCGACCTCCGACGCCGAACCGTGGACCTTCGGCATCGACGCCCTCTGCCGATCCCTGTCCGCGCGCGGCCTGCTCTGAACCGGCGCCCGCCGCCCCGCACGATCCCGACCCGGAGAAGACCATGCTCAGCAGCACGAACCCCCGCACCGGCGAGAGCCGCCCGACCGGCATCGCCGCCTGCACGCCCGATGAGGCCGATCGCGTGATCCGGGCGGCGGATGCGGCGTTCGAGGACGCCTCAGCCGAGGACCGGCTCTGGCGTGCCGGCCTGCTCGACGCGCTCGCCGACGCGCTCGACGCGAACCGCGACGAACTCGCCGCGATCGCCGACCGCGAGACCGGGCTCGGCCTGCCGCGGCTCACGGGCGAGGTGGGCCGCTCGAGCTTCCAGTTCCGGCTGTTCGCGGACGCCGTCCGCGAAGGCTCCCACCTCGAGGCGACCATCGACCGGGCCGCGACGACGCCGCTCGGCCCGCAGCCCGAGATCCGACGGATGCTCGTGCCCATCGGCACCGTCGCGGTGTTCGGTTCGAGCAACTTCCCGTTCGCGTTCTCGGTCGCCGGCGGCGACACCGCGTCGGCGCTCGCCGCGGGCAACGCGGTCGTGCTGAAGGCGCACTCATCGCACCTCGAGACCTCGCGCGCGTCGCACGCGGTGCTGCGCGACGCGGCCGCCGCGTACGGCGCCCCCGACGGGCTCATCGGCATCGTGTACGGCACCGAGGCCGGACGGGTGCTCGTGTCGCACCCGCTCGTGCAGGCGGTCGGGTTCACGGGATCGCTCGGTGGCGGCCGTGCGCTCATGGACCTCATCGACGAGCGCCCCCGGCCGATCCCCTTCTACGGCGAGCTGTCGAGCCTGAACCCGCTGATCATCACGCCGGCTGCGGCCGTGGCCAGGGGCGAGGCGATCGCCGACGGGCTGTACGGCTCGTTCACGCTCGGCAGCGGCCAGTTCTGCACGAAGCCGGGCGTGGCGTTCGTGCCCGTCGGCGAGGCGGGCGACGCGCTCGTCGCGCGGATCGCGGCGAAGGCGGCGGATGCCGCGTCGGCCGTGCTCCTCAACGAACGCATCGCCGCCTCGTTCGACGAGATCCGCGACCGGGTGACCGCCGGCGGCACGGTCGACGTGCTCGCGCAGGGCGTCGTCGAGCCGGGTGCGGGCTTCACCGCAGCGCCGACGGTGCTCGCCACGACCGCGGCGGAGCTGACCGCCGAGGCGACCGAGGAGGTCTTCGGGCCGCTCATCGTCATCGTGCGCTACCGCGAGGACGCCGAGATCGTGCGCGCGCTCGACGCCGTGCCCGACTCGTTGACGGCGACCGTGCACAGCGAGGCATCCGACGCGGGCGCGGTCGCAGCGCTCGTGCGCGAGCTCGCTCCGCGCGTCGGGCGGCTCGTCTTCGACGGGTACCCGACGGGCGTTCGCGTCTCGTGGGGCCAGCACCACGGCGGTCCGTGGCCGTCGACGAACTCGCAGCACACGTCGGTCGGCGTGAGCGCCATCCGACGGTTCCTCCGGCCGCTCGCCTGGCAGGATGCGCCGGAGGCGCTGCTGCCCGCGGAACTGCGCGACGGGTACGAGGGGATCCCGCGACGGGTCGACGGGGTGCTCCAGCTGGGCTGACGCGGCGGCCGCGCGGCCGCGTCGCCCCGGCTCGGCCGCGACTCAGCGCCGGACCGGGTCCTGGCCGTCGTGCTCGCGCTCGAGGTCGCGCCGGGTGGGGAAGCCCTCCCAGTCGCCCGGGTGCGCGCACGCGGCAGCGCCCGTGCGGACGGCGAGGTCGAGTCGCGCCCCGACCGGCTCGCCCGCGAGCCTGGCCGCGAGGTAGCCGGCGACGAACGCGTCGCCGGCGCCCACGGTGTCGACCACGTCGACCGGGACCGCCGGTCGACGCTCGAGGCGTCCTTCGAGGACGGCGAGTGCGCCGTCGGCGCCGAGCTTGACGACGACCTCGGCCGGGCCGAGGTCCGCGAGCGCGCGAGCGAGGGCTTCGGGGTCGGACTCGGGCAGGCCCGTGACGAGTGCGGCCTCGTCGACGCCGGCGAAGACGAGGTCGGCCCGGGCCGCGATCGAGCGGTAGCAGGCGGATGCCGCCGCGGCGTCCGGCCACAGGGAGCTCCGGTGGTTCACGTCGAAGGAGACCGGAACCCCCGCGACGCGCGCGAGGTCCACGACGGCGTCGATCGCCCGGTGCGCCGAGTCGGAGAGCGCGGGGGTGATGCCGGTCACGTGCACGAGGTCGTGCGCGGCGACGTCGACGAGGCGGAGGTCGTCGGGCGAGAGCCGGCTCCCGGCGCTCCCGGAGCGGTGGTAGGTGACGACCGTGCGCCCCTGCGCGGGGGACTCCTTGATGAGCAGTCCCGTCGCGGCGGTGTCGACCGGAGCCAGGACGCGCACGCCCTCGGCGAGGAGTTCGCGCACGACGCGGGTGCCCAGGCCGTCGTCGCCGACCCGGCCGAGCCAGGTCACGGGGGTTCCGAGCCTCGCGAGGCCGACCGCGACGTTGCCCTCGGCGCCGCCCGTGCCGACCGCGAGGTCGGGTTCGTGGGCGAGCGAACCGATGCCGCGCGTGCGCAGCACGCCGAGCCCCTCGCCGAGCGTGAGCACGCCCGCGGGCCGCGCCTCGGCCCCCGTCATGGCGTCACCGCGTTCGCACCGGAGGGACCGACCGCATCGACCGCGGCGCGGCTCAGCCTCGCGATCGCGGCGAAGTCGCGGGCCGCGATGAGCTCGCGCGTGACCATCCAGCTGCCGCTCACCGCGAACACGTGCTTCGAGGCGAGGTAGTCGGCCGCGTTGGTCTCGGTGACGCCGCCGCTCGGCAGGAACCGCACCCCGGGGAACGGGCCGGCGAGGGCCGTGATCATGCCCAGGCCGCCGAGCTGCCCCGCGGGGAACAGCTTCAGGCGGTCGAGGCCGAGCCGGACGGCGCGCTGCACCTCGGTCGCGGTCGCGACCCCGGGGACCACGTCGACGCCGTGGGTGCGGGCCCGATCGACCACGTCCTCGGCGAGGCCCGGGCTCACGACGAACCGGGCGCCGGCGTCGACGACGCGGTCGACGTCGTCCGGGGTGAGGACGGTGCCCGCGCCGACCGCGAACCCGTCGAGGTCGCGCAGCGCCGCGATCGCGTCGATGCCCGCGGGCGTGCGCAGCGTGATCTCGGCGCAGCCGATGCCTCCGGCGAGGAGCGCCTCCGCGACCGGCTCGGCCAGTCCCGCGTCGTCGATCACGACCACGGGCACGAATCGCCGACCGTCGAGGCTCATCGGCCGAGCCATCCGCCGTCGACCGGAAGCACGACGCCCGAGACGTACGCGGCGGCGGGCGAGGCGAGGAACACCGTGGCACCCGCGAGGTCTTCGGCCCGTCCCCACCGCCCTGCGGGGATGCGCTCGAGGATCGACCGCGAGCGGTCGGCGTCCTCGCGGAGCGCCCGCGTGTTGTCGGTCGCGATGTAGCCCGGCGCGATCGCGTTGACGGTCACGCCCTTCTCGGTCCACTCGTTCGCGAGCGCCTTGACCAGGCCCGCGACCCCCGACTTGGCGGCGGCGTAGCCGGGCACGTTGATCCCGCCCTGGAAGCTGAGCAGGCTCGCGGTGAAGATGACGCGGCCGTCGCCGCGTTCGAGCATGCCGCGGGCGATCTCCTGCGTGAGCACGAACTGGCTCGAGAGGTTGACCGCGATCACGCGGTCCCAGAGCTCGAGCGGATGCTCGGCCGCGGGCGAGCGCTCGATCGTGCCGGCGTTGTTCACGAGGATGTCGATGCGCCGCTCGCGCAGCGCTCCGCCGAGCGCGAGCACGGCGTCGCGGTCGGCGAAGTCGACGGCGTGCGCCTCGAAGCTGCGGCCGTGCGCCTCGACGGCGCGGGCGATCCGGCTCCCGGTCGGTTCGAGGCTCGAACTCACGCCGATGATGTCGGCGCCTGCGGCGGCGAGCGCCTCGGCCATGGCGAAGCCGATGCCCCGCTTGGCTCCCGTGACGAGGGCCGTGGTCCCCGTGAGGTCGAAGCTCGTGGTCATGCGTCGGTCTCCTGTCCGGCCCGGACGTCGACGAGCACCTTCATGGCCCGTCCGCCCTCGAGATCGTCGAAGGCCGCGCGCGTCTCGGCGAGCGGCACGATCTTCGAGATCAGGCTAGCGCTCGGGATCGTGCCGTCGGCGATGAGCTCGACCGCCGTCTCGAAGTCGGCGCGCTGGTAGACGCGTGCGCCGAGGATCCGAAGTTCGCGCCAGAACACGCGCTGCAGGTCGATCTCGCGCGGCTTCGGGTGGATGGCGACGACCACGACCGTGCCGCGCACCTTGGCCAGCGAGGTCGCGCCGAGCACCGCCGCAGCGGCGCCCGAGACCTCGAAGACGGCGTCGGCGCCCGCACCGCCGGTCCACGCCTCGACCCATGCGACCTGGTCGGTCTCGCGCGGGTCGATCGTCGTGAAGCCGAGCCCTGCGATGAGCCCCCGGCGGTTCGCGTCGAGCTCGATGACGGCGACCTCGGCGCCGAAGGACCGGGCGACGGTCGCGATGAGCACGCCGATGGGTCCGCCGCCGATGACCACGGCGCGCTCGCCGGGCGCGAGCTCTGCGCGTCGCACGTCGTGCACGGCCACGGCGACGGGCTCGACGAGTGCGGCCGCGTCGAGCGCGATGCCGTCCGGGAGCGCGACGAGGACGTCAGCGGGGACGTTCCAGTACGCCTGGAGCGCGCCGGGGGAGTCGATGCCGATGAAGTCGAGGTTCTGGCAGATGTGCTCGTTGCCGGCCCTGCACGCCGGGCAGGTGCCGTCCCAGGCGAGCGGCATGACGGTCACCGCGTCGCCGGCGGACCACGCGTCGACGCCGTCGCCGACGGCGGCGATCGTGCCGCTCATCTCGTGGCCGAAGACGAGGGGGGTCTCGACGCGCGCGTCCATGCTGCCGTGGAGGATGTGCAGGTCGGTTCCGCAGAGGCCGACGTAGGCGACGCGGATCTGCACCTGCCCGGGTGCGGGCGGTGTCGGATGGGCCTCGATGAGGGTGATGGTCGATTCACCCGTGTAGGCGGCGGTCAGCATGGGTCCTCCAGCGATGTCGTGGGAACGACGCCGGATTGGGGAGACCTATTGCGCCGCAATGTCCTCGATTCTCGCACGAGAATGGCGCGCGAGGCGAAAGTCATCTAACCTTTACTCCGTACTGCTCGCCCATGGAGGTCCCCGATGAAGCGTCACCCCCTGCGACCCGGGGTCGACCCGACCGAACTCGGCTTCGGTGCCGCCCAGCTCGGCAACCTCGCCCGCGAGACGACCGACGCCGAGGCTCGCGCGGCCGTCGACGCGGCATGGGACGCCGGCATCCGCTACTTCGACACGGCCCCCCACTACGGGCTCGGGCTCAGCGAACGCCGCCTCGGCGAGGCGCTGCGCGAGCGTCCCCGCGACGAGTACGTGCTCTCGACGAAGGTCGGGCGACTCCTCGTGCCCAGCGGATACCCCGAGGGCGCCATGGACGACCAGGGCTTCGCGGTGCCGGCGACGCTGCGTCGCGAGTGGGACCTCAGCCGCGACGGCATCCGCCGCTCGATCGACGCGAGCCTCGAGCGCCTCGGGCTCGACCGGATCGACATCGCCTACCTGCACGACCCCGACGACCACGGCGAGCAGGCGCACGCCGAGGCCGTCCCGGCGCTCATCGAACTGCGCGAGGAGGGCGTCGTCGGTGCGGTCGGGGCCGGGATGAACCAGTCCGCGATGCCCGCCGAGTTCGTCCGCCGCCACGACGTCGACGTCATCATGCTCGCCGGCCGGTACACGCTCCTCGAACAGGGCGCGCTCGACGACCTGCTCCCCGCCGCGCTCGAGCGCGGCGTCGGCATCGTCGCGGCCGCGGTCTACAACTCCGGCCTGCTCTCCAGGCCGCGGCCGGCAGCGGATGCCACCTACGACTACGCACCCGCGCCTGCGGCGATCCTCGAGCGCGTCGACGCGCTCGCCGATGTGTGCGACGAGTTCGGCATCGCCCTGCCCGAGGCCGCGCTCGCCCACCCCCTGCGGCACCCCGCCGTCGTGTCGGTCGTCGTCGGGATGCGAACGCCCGAGCAGGTGCACGGAACCGCCGCGCGGTTCGAGGCGCAGATCCCCGACGCCTTCTGGGAGGCGCTCACGCGACGGGGGCTCCTGCGCGATGCGTGAGGACTCAGCCCTCGTCGGGGGCCTCGGCGGGCAGCTCGTCGACGCGACTCGCGGTGAACTCCTCGACGCCGAGCACGTGGACGCTCATGCGGATGCGGGCCCGGTCGGGATCGCCAGCTTCGAGCGCCTCGAGGATCGCACGGTGCTCGCGCTGCGTGTCGTGCACGGCTCCGCCCTGATGGATGGCGCGCCACAGCCGCGCACGCGCCGTTCGGCTCACGAGCGCCTCGATGATCGCCGCGAAGGCCGGGTTGCCGCTCGCCGTCGCGATCAGCCGATGGAACTCGGTGTCGACGTCGATGGTCGCCTCGAGGTCGATCTGGCCGTCGACCTCCAGGATCGCCTCGCCGCGGTCGAGGATGCCGCGCGCCCGCGCGAGCTCGTCCTCGGTGATCCGCAGCGCCGCGTGCGCCGCGGCCTCGGGTTCGAGCACGCGCCGCACGCCGAGCAGGTGCACGCTGTTCTCGGGACTCTGCAGTTCGGCGAGCATCCCGAGGGGCTCGAGCAACTGGCCGGGTTCGAGCGAGGTCACGTACGTGCCGTCGCCCTGCCTGGTCTCCAGCACGCCGAGGACCACGAGCGCCCGGACGCCCTCGCGGAGCGGGCCCCGCGAGACGCCGAGCCGCGCGCCGAGTTCGCGTTCGACCGGCAGGCGCGAGCCCGCCATGAGTTCACCGCTCGTGATCATCTCGCGGATGCCGTCGATCACGACGTTCGAGCGGGAGCGGATCGGAGCGCCGTCGGGCGCGGGCGTGCTGGCCATGGGCACAGCATAGACGAGCAGGCCGTAATCATCAGATCTTTCGACTTGGATACCGAGGAGGCCGCATGAGCGGGATCATCGACGCGCACCAGCACGTCTGGAGCCTCGAGCGCGCGGAGTACCGCTGGCTGACGCCCGAGGCCGGCGTGCTCTACCGCGACTTCGAGATGGCGGAGGTCCTGCCGTCGTTCGCGCGGGCGGGCGTGACCGGCACCGTGCTCGTCCAGTCCGCCGACAACGACGACGACACCGAGCACATGTTCGCCGTCGCCGAGACCGAGCCGCGCGTGCTCGGGGTGGTCGGCTACGTCCCGCTGCACGAACCCGAGCGGGCGGCATCCCGCCTCGAGGAACTCCGCGGCAGGGTGCGCTTCTGCGGCATCCGCAACCTCATCCACGACCGACCCGACCCGGGCTGGCTCCGGCGCGACGACGTCGACGAGGGGCTCGGCATCCTCGAGGCCGCCGGCGTGCCGTTCGACGTCGTCGGCGTGCTGCCCGAGCACCTCGAAGCCGTGCTCGAGGTCTCGGACCGGCATCCCGACCTCGACCTCGTGCTCGACCACCTCAACAAGCCGCCGATCGGCGCCGGCGACCACGAGCCGTGGGCCTCGCTCATCGCGAAGGTCGCCGAGAACCCGCGCGTGCACGCCAAGGTCTCGGGCCTGTACTCCGCCGTCGGCGACCCCGCCGACTGGAGCGTCGAGACCGTCCGGCCCATGTTCGACCACGCGCTCGCCGTCTTCGGGCCCGACCGCCTCATGTACGGCGGCGACTGGCCGGTCTCGCTCATCGCCGGCGGCTACGACCGGGTGTTCGACGGCATCGACGAACTCCTGTCCGGCCTCGACCCCCGCGAGCGCGGCGCGATCCTCGCGGGGACCGCTCGCCGCTTCTACTCGCTCCCCGACGCACCCCCCGAGACGGAAGGCACCACCCCATGACCGACACGTTCACCCTCGCCCGACTCGGCGCCCCGGGCCGCGAGGTCCCCGTCGTGCGCGTCGGCGACCGCGTCCTCGACGCGCGCGCCCTCACCGCCGACTACGACGCCGCGTTCTTCGCCGGCGACGGGGTCGCCCGGGTGCGCGACGCGCTCGACGCACTGCCCGCGTTCGACGGCGACGTCTCGCGCGTCGGGGCACCGATCGCACGCCCCGGCAAGATCGTCTGCATCGGCCTGAACTACCGCGACCACGCCGAGGAGACCGGTGCCGCGCTTCCCGAGGAGCCCGTCATCTTCATGAAGGACCCGTCGACGATGGTCGGGCCGAACGACGACGTGCTGATCCCGCGGAACTCGACGAAGACCGACTGGGAGGTCGAGCTCGGGGTCGTCATCGGCTCGACGGCGCGCTACCTCGACTCGCCAGACGACGCGCTCGCGTGCGTGGCCGGGTACGCCGTCTCGCACGACGTCTCCGAGCGCGAGTTCCAGCTCGAACGGGGCGGCCAGTGGGACAAGGGCAAGAGCTGCGAGACCTTCAACCCGTTCGGTCCCGATCTCGTTCCGGCCGACCAGGTCGCCGACCCGCAGCAGCTGGGCCTGCGGCTGTGGGTCAACGGCACGCTGCACCAGGACGGCAACACCTCGAACATGCTCTTCAGCGTGGCGCACGTGATCTGGTACCTCAGCCAGTTCATGGTGCTGAACCCCGGTGACGTCATCAACACCGGCACCCCGGCGGGCGTCGCGCTCGGCCTGCCCGGCACGCCCTACCTGCGCGCGGGCGACACGGTCGAACTCGAGATCGACGGACTCGGGCGTGCGGGCCAGCGGATGGTGCAGGCATGAGCGCGGGCGAGTTCGACGGGCTCGTCGCCGTCGTCACGGGCGGAGCCTCGGGCATCGGCCTCGCCGCGGCCGAGGCCCTGGCCGCACGCGGCGCACGCGTCGCGGTGCTCGACCGATCCGTCGACGGCCTGACCGAGTCGCTGGCCGGGTTCGCCGCCGACGTCGCGGACCGCGCGTCCGTCTCCGCCGCGGTCGACGCGATCGCGGAACGCTTCGGCGGGATCGACATCCTCGTCAACAACGCGGGCATCAGCGCCGTCGGCACGGTCGAGGAGAACGACGACGAGGAATGGGCCCGCGTGCTCGACGTCAACGTGATCGGCATGGCCCGCGTCACCGCCGCGGCGCTGCCGTGGCTGCGACGCTCGGAGGCGGCATCCGTCGTCAACCTCTGCTCGATCGCGGCCCTGAACGGCCTCCCGCAGCGCGCGCTCTACTCGGCGTCCAAGGGTGCCGTGCTCGCGCTCACCTACGCGATGGCGACCGACCACGTCGGCGAGGGCGTCCGCGTGAACTGCGTGAGCCCGGCGACCGTCGCGACCCCGTTCGTCGAACGCATGCTGCAGGGCTTCGCCGACCCCGTCGCCGAGCGGGCCGCGCTCGACGCGCGCCAGGCGACCGGCCGCATGGTCACTCCGGAAGAGGTCGCCGGGGCGATCGTGTACCTCGCGAGCCCGTCGTCCGGGTCGACCACGGGCACCGCGCTCGAGATCGACGGCGGCATCACCCACCTCCGCCCGCGACCGGCCGGGGCGCGCGCATGAGCGGGCGACCGCGCGTGCGGCGCCTCGCCTCGGTCATCGGCCTGCCGGCCGAGCACCGCGAGGAATACGAGCGGCTGCACGCCGACGTCTGGCCGAAGGTGCTCGAGCGGCTGACCGCGAGCAACATCCGCAACTACTCGATCTACCGTCACGGCGAGGTGCTCTTCGCCTACATGGAGTACGTCGGCGACGACCTCGAGGCCGACATGGCCGCGATCGCCGCCGACCCCGAGACGCAGCGCTGGTGGTCGGTGTGCGAGCCGCTGCAGCGGCCGTTCGCCGAACGCGCGGAGGGCGAGTGGTGGATGGAGGTCCCGGAGGTCTTTCACCTGGACTGAGCGTCACGCGACGCGCGCAGGTCGACGCGCGACGCGCGACGCCGGTGCCGGGCCGCGGTGGTCAGTCGCGGCGGACGACCCGCCGGTGCACGTCGGCCATCGCGTCGGCCGGGATCTCCTCGGTGATCCACGGGCCGGTGCCCTCGCTCGGGTCGAGGATCCCGGTCTCGAGCCACGCGTAGGCGCCGTCGAGCACGCGCGATGCGAGGCGTTCGTCCTCGGCGTCGGTGTTGTGCCAGAGGTCGTGGAGCAGCGCCTCGGTGCGGTGGCGGGACTGCTCGGCGAACACGTCCGCGAGCTGGGTGGCGGCCCGGCCGTCCTCGGGTGCGTCGGCCGCGATCATCGCGGCGCGCGCGCACGCCGCCGAAACCGCGAACAGCTCGGCGCCGACGTCGACGACGCGTGCGAGGAACCCCTGCCGGTGCTCGAGGTCGCCCTGCCAGCGGGCCATCCCGGTGAACGTCGAACGTGCGAGCTTGCGGCTCGTCCGCTCGACGTAGCGGAGGTGGCGCGCGAGCGCGCCGAACTCGTCGTACGAGGTGGGCAGGTACCCCTTGCCCGCGACGAGCTTGGGCAGCCAGCGCGCGTAGAACCCGCTCGCCGACGCTGCGGCCTTGAGCTTCGCGGTCACGTCGAGGTGCGGGTCGATGAGGTCGCCCGCCGCGGTGAGGTGCGCGTCGACGGCCTCGCGCGCGATGAGGAGCTGCATGATCTCGGTCGACCCCTCGAAGATGCGGTTGATCCGGAGGTCGCGCAGCAGCTGCTCGGCGGCGACGGCACGCTCGCCGCGGGCAGCGAGCGACGCGGCGGTCTCGAACCCGCGGCCGCCCCGGATCTGCACGAGCTCGTCGGCGATCTTCCACGCCATCTCGGACGCCCACAGCTTCGCGAGCGCGGCCTCGATGCGGATGTCCTTGCGACCCTCGTCGGCGAGTGTGCCCGACAGGTCGACGACCGCGTCGAGCGCGAACGTCGTCGCGGCGATGAACGCGACCTTGTGCGCGATCGCCGCGTGCTCGCCCACCGGGCGCCCCCACTGCACGCGCGCCGCGGACCACTCGCGCGCGATCTTCAGGCTCCACTTGGCGGCGCCCGCGCAGATCGCGGGAATGGCGAGCCTGCCCGCGTTCAGCGTGGTGAGCGCGATCTTCAGGCCCTCGCCCTCGCGCCCGATGAGGTTCTCGGCCGGGACGCGGACGCCGCGCAGCGAGGTCAGCCCGTTCTCGAGCCCACGAAGCCCCATGAACGCGTTGCGGCGGTGCACGGTGATGCCGGGGGAGTCGGCCTCGACGACGAACGCGCTGATGCCGCCGCGGTGCCCGTCGGAGGCGGGCACGCGGGCCATGACGACGAGCAGTTCGGCGACGACGCCGTTGGTCGTCCAGAGCTTGGTGCCGTCGAGCACGTACTCGGTGCCGTCCTCCGTCGGCACGGCGGTGGCTCGCAGCCGGGCCGGGTCTGAGCCGACCTCGGGTTCGGTGAGCAGGAACGCGCTGATCGCGCCCGCCGCGCACCGCGGCAGGAAGCGGCGCCGCTGCTCCTCGGTGCCGGCGAGCACGAGCGGTTCCGGCACGCCCACCGACTGGTGCGCCGAGAGCAGTGCCCCGATGCTCGCGTTGACGGTGCCGATCATCGCGAGCGCATGGTTGTACCAGTACTGCCCGAGCCCGAGCCCGCCGTACTCGACGGGGATCTTCATGCCGAACGCGCCCACCTCGGCGAGGCCCTGGAACACCTCGTCCGGAATCCGCGCGTCGCGTTCGATCGCCGTGCCGTCGACCGTGCGCAGGAACGCCTCGAGGTCGGCGATGAATCGCTCGCCGCGTTCGCGGCGCTCTGGGTCGGGGCGGGGGTGCGGGTGGATGAGCGACAGGTCGAACTGGCCGAGGTAGAGGCCCTTCGCGAAGCTGGGCCTGCGCCAGTCCTGCTCGCGGGCGGCTTCGGCGACCGCGCGGGACTGCTGTTCGTCGGGCTCGCGGCCCGGCGTTGCGGTGGACTCGCTGGACTCGCTGGACTCGGTGGTGCTCACGCGAACCTCCTCGTTGTCGCCACCCTACGCCGGGGCCGAGAACCCGCGCCAGCGGTCCGCAGATGCGGTCAGGTGCGGTCGCGCACCTCGTCTGGCCACGCGACCACGAAGCGCTCGAACACGACCGGCTGGTCTACGCCCCAGTCGATGCCGAGAGCGGATGCCACGCGCTGCCAGTATCTGCGGTGGTTCTCGCGCCACGACGCGAGCGACCGGTCGCCCTCGCCCTCGTCGTAGGCGAACGCCGCGTCCACGCTGTCGAACGGTCCGATCCGGAGCTCGGTGCTGCGCAGGACAACCCGCGGTCGGCCAGTCGAGTCGCACGCGATCCAGTGACTGCCGATCCGGGGCAGTGGCTGCCCCTCCGCGGCGAACTCGGCCACGAGGCCCGCCGTCGCACGCTTCGTGCCGTCGAGCACGAGCCCGAGGAGTTCGTCGGTGAGTGCGGCGTGGTCGCCGAACACCTCGACCGACGGTGGTTCGGCATCCGTCGCCTCAGCGGGGTGCGCCGTGCGGTACGCCTCCCACATCGCCGCGGCCGCTGCCCGGTCGATCGGTGCGTTCGGTGTGCGTTCGTCATGGTGCTGCTCGGAGTCGGACACGGCGCCAGTCTGCCAGCGCGCGCCGCGCCCGGCATCCGCTCTCATGCGCCTGCCCGAAACCCGCCCCGGCAGGCGAGCCCACCCGAACCTTCGCGAGTGGGTGCCGAATGCACCGCCCGCGGGGTGCGGGCGGTGCAGATGGCACCCACTCGGGCGGGCGAAGGCGGGTGAAGGCGGGCGAAGGCGGGTGAAGGCGGCGGGCGGGCGGCTCGCCCGCACGACTCAGCCGAGCCGGCGGCGGTACTTCGCGAGCGCGACGACGTAGGCGACCAGCAGGATGCCGACCAGCCACGCGAGCGCCACCCAGATGTCGGTGCCGACGGGCTCGCCCGCGAACAGGGCGCGGATGGTGTCGACGATCGAGGTGACCGGCTGGTTCTCGGCGAACCAGGCGACCGGCGCGGGCATCGAGTCCGTCGGCACGAACGCCGAGCTGATGAACGGCAGGAAGATGAGCGGGTAGCTGAACGCGCTCGCGCCGTCGACCGTCTTCGCCGAGAGGCCGGCGACGACCGCGAGCCACGTGAGCGCGAGCGTGAACAGCACCAGGATGCCCGCCACCGCCAGCCATGAACCCGCCGACGCTCCCGTGCGGAACCCCATGATCAGGGCGACGCCGACCACGATCGCGAGCGCGACGAGGTTCGCGACGAGCGAGGTCAGCACGTGCGCCCAGAGCACGCTCGACCTCGCGATCGGCATGGACTGGAAACGCTCGAAGATGCCGCCCTGCAGGTCGAGGAACAGCCGGTACGCGGTGTACGCGACGCCCGAGGCGACCGTGATGAGCAGGATGCCCGGGAGCATGTAGTCGATGTACGACCCGGCTCCGCCGGTGTCGATCGCGCCGCCGAAGACGTAGACGAACAGCAGCATGAGCGCGATCGGCGTGACCGCCGTCGTGACGATCGTGTCTGGGCTGCGGAGGACGTGCGTCAACGACCTGCCGGTGAGGACGCCGGTGTCGGCGAGGGCGTGAGTGGTCATGATGCCTGCTCCTCTTCGGTCGGTTCGCCGACGAGCGCGAGGAAGACCTCCTCGAGCGACGGCTGCTTCTCGACGTACTCGACCTTCGCGGCCGGCAGCTCTCGCCTGAGCTCGTCGAGCGTGCCGTTCCGGATGATCCGCCCGCCGTGCAGGATCGCGATGCGATCGGCCAACTGCTCGGCCTCGTCGAGGTACTGCGTCGTCAGCAGCACCGTGGTGCCCGAGTCGGCCAGGGCCCGCACGGACTTCCAGACGTCGATGCGGGCCTGCGGGTCGAGCCCGGTGGTGGGCTCGTCGAGGAAGATCACGGCCGGGTCGCCGATGAGGCTCATGGCGATGTCGAGTCGCCGCCGCATGCCGCCCGAGTAGGTCGCGGCCCTCCGGCCGCCGGCCTCGGTGAGCGAGAACCGGGCGAGCAGGTCGTCGGCGATCCGCCTGGGGTGCTCCAGGTGGCGAAGCCGTGCGACCAGGACGAGGTTCTCCCTCCCGGTGAGCACGTCGTCGACCGCGGCGAACTGGCCGGTCAGGCTGATCGACTCGCGCACCTCGGCGGGCGCCGCGACCACGTCGTGGCCGTTCACCGTCGCGATGCCGGCATCCGCTGCCAGCAGTGTGCTCATGATCCTGACCAGCGTGGTCTTGCCCGCCCCGTTCGACCCGAGGAGGGCGAAGACGGTGCCGCGCTCGACCTCGAAGTCGGCGCCCCGCAGGACCTCGACCTCTCCGAAGGCCTTCTCGATGCCCTGCACCCGGATCGCGGGCGCGCGGGATGTCGCGGTGTTCATGGTGGTGGTTCCCTTCCGTTCGCGCCGGGCGGGCACGTGGCCCGGGGGCGTCAGCTCTCGTCGGCTTCGGCGCGTTCGATCGCGTCGGTCAGCCGCTGCTTCTCCTTGGTGATCCACTGCCCGTCGACGTAGTTCGCGAGGAACTCCTCGGCGAACGCGACGGGGTCCTCGCCGACGATCGCGCGGACGGGCGTGCCGTCGGCCGCCGCCTGCTCGAAGAGCGTGGCGAGATCGTCGAGCATCGTGAGCATCACGTCGCTCTTCGTGATGCCGCCCGCGTAGAGCACGTAGCGGTCGAGGGCCTGGGCTGCGGTGCGGTGGGCGCCGGGCAGCGCCTCGAGCCGTGCCTTGTACTGCTTGTACTGCTTCTTGTCGTCGAGCGATCCGGTGATCGTCTCGATCCACTTGGCGGCCATGTCAGTCTTCCTTCCGGTGGAGTTGTTCGATGCGGTCCGCGAGGAAGCCCCACGTCCGCCAGAACTCGTCGAGGTCGCTGCGACCCCGGTCGTTGAGCGTGTAGACCTTGCGCGGCGGCCCCTTCTCGGAGGGGACCTTGACGACATCGACGAGCCCGCGCTGCTCGATCCGCACGAGCAGGGCGTAGACGGTACCCTCGGCGATGTCGGCGAACCCCTGCTCGCGCAGACGCGCGGTGATCTCGTAGCCGTACGCCGGCGCGCTCGCCAGCAGCGCCAGCACGATGCCCTCGAGCGTGCCCTTGAGCATCTCGGTCATCTGCTTGCCCACGAGGCCCCCTTCGCTATTCGGTGTTGCTGAGTACTGGTACATAGTGACACGAAGTACCGGTACCTAGCAAGACCGAATAGTGCGGGCGCGACGGCGCGTCAGATCGGCAGCGGCCGGTCGTCGACGATCGTCTTCATCACGAGCGTCGACTCGACCCGGCGCACGCCGGGCAACGCCGAGAGCCGCTCATCCCACAGCCGCTGGTACGCGGCGAGGTCGGGCACGGCGACGCGCAGCAGGTAGTCGGGGTCGCCGAAGAGCCGCAGCGCCTGGATGACCTCCGGGATCTCGGCGACCGCCGCGTCGAACGTCGGGACGGTCGCGCGGTTCGCCTGCTCCATGGTGACGAACACGAGCGCCCCGAAGCCGAGCCCGACGCGCTCCGGATCGATGACCGCCCGGTACCCCGTGATGGCGCCGGATGCCTCGAGCGCGCGCAGGCGCCGGTGCGTCGGCGACATGCTGAGCCGCACGCGATCGGCGAGGTCGGTGAGGCTCAACCGCCCGTCCTGCTGCAGCTCGGCAAGGATTCTCCGGTCCGTGGCATCCATGAGGTGGATTCTTCCACTCGCACGGCGTTGCGTGGCGGAATCGGGAAGCGGCCTCCATCGGCCCCGGCATATCGTTCCGAGGTCGGTTCCGAAGGGAGGACGTCGTGGACGCCCAACTGCTGCTCGCGTGCTCGGTCATGATGGTCCTGATGGTGCTGCTGCCAGGACCGGACTGGGCGTACATCCTCGCGGCGGGCATGCGCGAGCGCAGCATCCTGCCGTCGCTCGCGGGCATCCTCGTCGGGTACCTCGCAACGGTGTCGGCCGTCGCGATCGGCGTCGGCGCGGCCGTCGCCGCGCTGCCCGGCTTCATCGTCGCCCTCACGTTCGCGGCGGCCGTCTACCTCGCCTACCTCGGGGTCCGGGTCCTGCGTGACCCGCCGGTGGTGGTCGCGCAGGGCGCGGGAACCGAAGCGGATGCCGGTGGCGCTCGAGCCGTGGCATCCGCTCGCCCCTGGCTGCGCCTCGCGCAGGGCGCCGGGGTCTCGGGGCTCAACCCGAAGGGCCTGCTCGTGCTCGTGGTGCTGCTGCCGCAGTTCACGGATGCCGCGGGGTCGTGGCCGATCCCCGTGCAACTGGCCGTGCTCGGCCTCATCTTCGTCGCGGCGTGCGCGCTCGTGTACTCGGTCGTCGGCTACGGCGCGCGGACGGTGCTCCGGATGCGACCGTCGGCGATGCGCGTGGTGTCGCGCGTGTCGGGTGCGTCGATGATCGTGCTCGCGGTCGTGCTCGTCGTCGAGCAGGTGGCGCACGTCGTGCAGGCGTAGCCTGTGCGCGTGGACGGGGAACCCGCGGGGCACGCGAAGTACGACGTCAAGAAGGCCCACCGCGGGCTGTACGCGCCCGGCGCAGGCGACTTCGTGCTCGTCGACGTGCCGCCCATGCAGTACCTCGCGGTCGACGGGCACGGCGATCCGAACACCGCTCCGCAGTACGGAATCGCCGTCGAGGCGTTGTTCGGCACCGCGTACGCGGTGAAGTTCGCGAGCAAGCGGATGTCGGGGCGCGACTTCGTCGTCGCGCCGCTCGAAGGGCTGTGGTGGGCGGATGATCCGGCGTCGTTCAGCGCACGCCGGAAGGACGAGTGGAGTTGGCGGCTGCTCATCCACCAGCCGGACTGGATCGACCAGGCCGCGGTCGCAGCCGCCGTCGAGGCGACCCGCGCCAAGCGCGAGAACCCGGCGCTCGACCGGCTGCGGCTGGAACGGCTGCACGAGGGGCAGTCCGCGCAGATCCTGCACGTCGGCCCGTACGACGCGGAGGCGCCGACGCTCGCGCGGCTGCACGACGAGTGGATGCCCGGGCGCGGACTGACCTTCGCCGGCCCGCACCACGAGATCTACCTGAGCGACGCGCGCCGCACGGCTCCGGAGCGGCTCCGGACGGTGTTGCGCCAACCGGTCCGTCGCGCGGCCGGCGCCGACGCGGCGCTGTAGTCTCGCCGCACCGGGTTCGACGCGAGGGGGCACCCATGGCAGGTTTCGAGATGGACGAGGTCATCGCGGCGTCGCCGCGACGGGTCTTCGAGGTGCTCTCCGACCCGAGCAGGGCGACGGAGTTCCTCGAGAACGTCACCGAGAGCACGAAGCTCACCGACGGGCCGATCACGACGGGCACGCGATTCCACGAGACGCGGGTCGTGAACGGCAAGGAGGCGAGTGCCGAACTCGTCGTCGGCGCCTACGAGCCCGACACGAGGGTCGAGATCGGCACCGAGGCCGAGGGCATCTCGGTGCTGTACCGCTACGAGCTCGCGCCCGAGGGCGACGGCACGCGGGTCACGTGGACGTGCGAGCTGCAGGCGGAGGGATTCCGCAAGATGATGCTGCCGATGGTCGCCGGCGTCATGAAGAAGGAGGACGGCGACCACCTGCAGCAGCTGAAGGCGTACCTCGAGGAGCAGTGACGCCCGCCGGGCGCTACCAGATCACGGCGATCGAGGCGTTCGCGAGCGTCAGGATGCCGATCGACCAGAACACCGCGGGCGGCACCGAACCGGTCTTGCGCTGGCGGCCGGCGCCGATCCCGAGGAGCGCGCCGATCACGATGAGGATGACGAGCTTCGTGCCGATCTTGGCGTAGTTCAGGTCGCCTTCGATGCCCCAGGGGGCGGCGAGGGCGAGCCCCGCGACGGCGGCGATGGCGAGCCCCCAGTGCATGACGCGCGTGATGCCGCGCTTGCCGTTGAACACTTCGACGACCCAGGCGCCGAAGAGCACGGCGAAGCCGACGAGGTGCACGATCAGGACGATGTCGCGGAGGGTTTCCATGCCGTTCACGCTATCGCGTGGCCGCCGATCACGGCAGGGTCGGGGTCAACCGATCTGCTCGGCCAACGCGAGGATGATCCCGTCCGGTCCGCGCAGGTAGCAGAGCCGGTACGCGTCCTGGTAGTTCCCGACCTCGCGCAACGGCTCGACGCCGTGCGGGCGCAGGCGCGCGAGCGTGTCGTCGAGGTCGTCGACCGCGAACATGATGCGGTGCAGGCCGAGGGTGTTCGGCGGCGGTGCCGCCGGCGACGGTGCGGATGCCTCGGGGTGGAGGTACTTCGACAGTTCGAGCCTGCCGTGCCCGTCGGGCGTGCGCATCATGGCGATCTCGCTGCGGATCCCGTCGAGTCCGACAGCCTGGTCGGCGAAGAGGCCTTCGTTGTGGGCGCGACCTTCGAGTTCCATGCCGAGTTCGGCGAACAGCGCGATCGCGGCATCCAGGTCGTCGACGACGATGGCGACGTTGTCCATGCGTTGGATGGTCATGCGTCGAGCGTACGGCGGCCGGGTGCAGCCCGGCCGGTTGCGTCTTGACGCGCGGCCGCGACCGGACGAGGGTGATCACGTCAACCGCGATCGCGCGGGGTGCCGCGCACAGGGGAGCGAACGCATGCAGACCACGACCGACCTGACCACCGAGCAGATCGCCCGAGCGTTCTCGGGCCACCGGTTCGACCTCGCGCTGCAGCATCTCGCCGACGACGTCATCTGGACGTCCGTCGGCGGCGGCCCCCTGGTCGGCCGAGAGGCGGTGGCGACGGCCATCGAGCGCACGGCCGCCGAACTGGCCGACGTCACGACCGAGTTCCAGCGGTTCCGCTCGGTCGTGGGGGAGGAGAGCGTGGTCGTCGACAGTCTCGCCCGCTACACGGATGTCGACGGAGGCGTGTCGATCGTGGCATCCTGCGATGTCTTCGACTTCGCTTCCGACGGCCGGATCACCGAGATCGTGTCGTACATGATCGAGCTGCCGAACTGACGGGAGGGTGAGCATGAGCGACGGTCGGCTGACGTTCCGCGCGACCATCGGCGTCGACGTGAAGGGCGAGACCTGGAGCTGCGTCGAGATCCCCGACTCGGCCGAGTTCTTCGGAACCGGCAAGGCGGTCCGGGTCGACGCGAGCGTCGACGGGGTGCGCCTCGAGAACGTGGGCGCGATGGTGACCGGGCAGGGCGGGCACATGGTGTCCCTGAACGCCGCTGTGCGGAAGGCCCTCGGCAAGGGCATCGGCGACCCGGTCGACGTGGTGATCACGCGACGGTAGTCGGGAGCGCCGGCCCCGGCACCAGCAGGGTGAAGGCACCGCCGCGTCAGTGCGGCCCGCGCCGCCCGAGCGCCCCCGCGAACACCGCGTGCAGCAGCGGGACGACCGAGACCCCGAGCAGGATGCCGCCCCAGACCGGCTCGTCGACCCGCAGCAGGATCCCGCCCAGGAACAGGCCCACGAAGATCACCGCCGACACGATCCGGCCGGCGGTGCGCTCGAGGCGCGACATCCGCTGTTCGATCCGCGGCGACTGCGCGACGAGGCGGCCCTCCTCGATGCGGTCGACGATCCGGTCCAGGCGGCCGGGCAGCCGCCAGGCCGTGCCGGCCGCCGCCAGCGCCTCGCGGCCGAGCGACTGCACCACGTTGCCGCGCTCGTCGCGAAGCAGCTTCGCGGCGTAGGGCTCGACGGCGTCCCAGATGTTGAACTCGGGGTCGAGCGAGCTGCACATGCCCGAGGTCAGCGACATGGCGCGGATGATGAGCAGGAAGTTCTCGGGCAGCTGGAAGGGCTGCGTGCGCATGGTCTCGCCGAACTCGATCGCGAACCTCCGCAGCTCGCGCTCGTCGACCTGCGCGAGTTCGGCGAAGCCCATCCCGCCGAACCGCGCGAACAGTTCGGTCATCGCGCGCTCGAGCTCCGCGGTCTCGGCGGTCGGAAGCAGGAACCCGACGCTGCGGAACGCCTCGACCACGCGGGCGCCGTCGCGTGAGGCGACCGCGATCATGAGCTGCTGCAGGGCGTGCCGCAACCCGTCGGGCACCTGGCCCATCATCCCGAAGTCGATGAACGTGAGCTGCCAGTCCGGGGCGTCGGGCGGGGCAGCGGATGCCGCGGCATCCGTCTCGCCGGTGCGCATACCGACCCCGGTGCGCATGCCGACCGGGGTGACGAAGATGTTCCCCGGGTGCGGGTCGGCGTGGAAGTACCCGTCGCGGAAGAGCTGGTCGAACATGACGGCCGCGAACCGGTGCGCGACCTGCTTCGGGTCGATGCCCGCCGCGACGAGCGAACCCCGGTCGCTGATCTTGATCGCCGTCACGTCGGCGAGCGTGAGCACGCGGCGGGTGGTGCGCTCCCAGACCACCTCGGGCGCGGCGACGCGCGCGTCGCCGGCGAAGCTCGCCGCGAATCGCTCGGCGTTGCCGGCCTCGTGCAGGTAGTCGATCTCCTCGAGGCTGGTCGTGGCGAACTCCTCGACGAGCGAGGGCAGGTCGACGCGGCGAGCGACGAACCCCACGCGGCTGAGCCAGCCGGCCACGCGGCGCAGCGCCGCGATGTCGACGTCGACGATCACCTCGATGCCGGGTCGCTGCACCTTCACGACGGCGTCGTCGTAGCCCATGTCGGCGGCGTCGATAGGGGAGAGGCGGGCGCGGTGCGCCTGGCCGAGGGATGCCGCGGCCAGCGGGGTCGGGTCGAACGACGCGTAGGCGCGCTCGAGCGGCACGCCGAGCTCGGCTTCGGCGAGGCGGCGGATGTCGTCGAAGGGCACGGGCGGCACTTCGTCCTGGAGCCCGGCGAGTTCGCGCGTGATCTCGGGCGGCAGCACGTCGAGTCGGGAGGAGAGGTACTGGCCGACCTTGATCATGAGCCCGCCGAGGTCGACCGCGAGCACGTGGAAGCGCTGGGCGATGCGGGTCAGGCGCGCTTCGCGCCCGCGCGCGACGATCCCGGACAGCCCGAATCGGGGCAGCACGATCTCGTACCACCAGGTCTGCACGATGTATCGCGCGGCGAATCGGAGGATCCGCCGGTAGCGGGCGCGCGTGTTCCCCACATCGGGCATCCTGCCGGTCGGATGCCGACGTGTCGAGGGCACTCGGTCAGCCCTGGGCGAGGATCGAGTACAGCCGGCGGCGTGCGTCTTCCAGCACCTCGACGGCTTCCTGCACCTGCTCGGGGGTGCCGCTTCGGCCGACCTGCGCGGCCGCCTGTGCGAGTTCGATGCCCGCCTTGGGCAGTGGGCCCGACATGCCGAAGTCTCGACCGCGCCCGCCGGCGCCGGGGCCGCCGACGCCGCTGCCGGGCGGGGTGGGCCAGGGCGGGGTGCGACCGGCGGATGCCTCGGCCTCGGCCGTGCCCGCCTCGGTGAGCGTGTACGTCTTGCGCCCGCCCTCCTCTCGGGCGGTGATGAGGCCCTCGTCGGCGAGCAGCTGCAGGGTCGGGTAGACCGAGCCCGCGCTCGGCTTCCATGCGCCGCCGCTGCGCTCGGCGATCTCGGTGATGACCTGGTAGCCGTGCATGGGCTTCTCGGCCAGGAGCGCGAGGACCGCTGCGCGGACGTCGCCCTTGCCCATGCGCGGTGCGACCTTCTGCTCGAACATGCCGCGCAGTTGCTCCATGGCCTCCCAGAGGCCCTGGCCGCCACGGCCGCCCGGCCCCCAGTTGCCCGGGCCGCTGCCGAAGCCGCCGCCGGTGTACGAACCTGAATCGCTCATGATGACCTCCTCGAGCCGGGCCCTGATCGGGTCTCGACGATATGTCAACGATATATCGTTCTCGGGCCCTCGCGGCGGTGAATGGCGGCGAATCCAGCCGTCAGGCGCGGTCGGGCGTGCGCGAGTACCACTCGACGAGGTTTCCGCCGTCGAAGGAACGCACGCCGTCGAGCGAGAAGGCGGTCGGCGCGAAGACGGGACCGAATGCCGGGATCCCGGCGCCCGCCACGACGGGGTAGCGCTTGATCACGAGTTCGTCGATCTCGTCGAGGAGCTGCCCGGCGAGCCGCCCGCCGCCCGCGAGGTAGATGTCGAGGCCGGAGTCCTCGGCCTTGAGTGAGCGCACGGTCGCGGACGCCTCGCCGGCCGCGATCGTCACGGCAGGGTCGGGGGCGTCGAGAGTGCGTGAGAAGACGACCTGGCGAAGATGCGAGTAGGGGGAGGTCACGCCGGCGCGCAACGCGATGTCGTAGGTGCGGCGCCCCATGACGACCGTGTCGAATCGGCTCGGCGCGACATCCGCTCTGCCGAGCTCGTCCCGGTACGCGGCGGGCAGCGCGTCGCCGTAGTCGTCGACCATCCAGGTCAGGTACTCCTCCGACCCGGAGAAGAACTCGACCTCGTCGTCGGGGCCGGCGATGTACCCGTCGATCGAGAGTGCGATGTAGTAGATCAGTTTTCGCATGGCTCCTCCGTCGTCGCGTTCGCGGACCTCGGATCAACCACTCTACTCATAGTGGTTAGAATGGCAAGCACTCATCGCTGTGCAGCGGAGGTCGGGCGCTGGCCGCCGGGCCTCGGTCGCTGGGCCTCGGTCGTTGGGCTCGAGGGCGGAATCGAGGGGGTAGGCGGATGGTTCGGAATCCCGGGCGGCGTCGGCAGCTGCTGGACGCCGCGGTCGAGGTGATCGCCGACCACGGCAGTCGCGGGTTGACGTTCGGTGCCGTCGACCGGGAGGCCTCGGTGCCGGCCGGCACGGCCTCCAACTACTTCGCGTCGCGCGATCAGCTCGTCGACGAACTCGCTGCGCATGTCTTCGAACGGCTCGCACCTGATCCGGTCGAGGCGGCGAGACGGATGGCGCGGGCGCACACCCGAGACGCGGAGCGCGACCTCATGCGCTGGCTCGTCGAGCGGGCGGTGGCCGATCGTTCGGCGCACCTGGCGTTGTTCGAGCTGCGGCTCGAGGCGACCCGCAACCCCAGGCTCGCTCCGGCCGTGACCGGGCACTTCGCGGGGAATCTCGCGGCCGCGACCGCCGACCACGTGGACGGCGGATTCCCGGGCGACGAGTCGACGGCGCTCGTGCTCTACCTGGCGGTGAGCGGGCTGCTCCTCGAACATCTGACCATGCCCGACCTGCTCGGCGAGGAGCGGGTGCAGCACATCGTCGACCAGGTCGTGGCGACGATCGTGCCGCAGAGATGAGCCGGATCGCGCGACGCGCGCCCCTCGGATGGGCGCGATCAGCCCGACCGCGGCCCGGCGGGCTCGAGGACCGGCTTCGCCGCCGCCGCCGGCACCGCCCCCTTCCGCCGCCCCGGAGCGTTCGCGACGAACACTCCCGCCACGAGCACCGCCCCGCCCACCGTCTCCCACACGTTCGGCACCTGCCCGAGCAGCACCGCCGCCGACGCCATCGCGACGACCGGCGCGAGCAGCACCCACGGCACGACCGACGCCGAGCGGTTCCGCGCGAGCAGCCCGTTGAAGATCGCGTAGCCGACGAGCGTGCAGAGCCCCGCGGTGTAGAGCGTCGACAGCAGCGGCCGCCACCCGAACGCGGCGATGCCGGCGGCGATCGCGTCAGGCCCCTCGATGAGCGCCGACAGGCCGAGCGCGGGCAGCGGCACGACGAGCGACGACCACACGGTGAGCGAGAGCGCGCCGAATCGCCGTGCCGGTGCGACCGGGCCGGCCTTCCGCGAGATCACGTTGCCGACGGCCCACGACAGCGCGGCGAGCAGGCACAGCACGACCGCGAGTGCGGGAGCGTCGCCGCCCCGGCCGAGGGCCACGACGCAGAGCCCGACCGTGCCGAGCAGCACGCCCGCGACCTGGAGGCGCGTGGGCCGCTCGCGCAGCGCGAGCGCGGCGACGAGGATCGTGAGCACGACCTGCGCCTGCAGCAGCAGGGCGGCGATGCCGGGTTGCAGTCCGAGCGCGATCGACGTGTAGAGCAGCGCGAACTGGCCGAGGCTCATGAAGAGGCCGACGCCGACGACGGTCTTCCAGCTCGCGAGCGGGCGCGGCACCAGGACCACGGCGAGGGCGACGATCGCGAAGCGGATGGCGACGAAGAACAGCGGTGGGATGCCATCCATGCCCCAGTCGATCACGACGAAGTTGAAGCCCCACATCGTCGCCACCAGCGCGGCCAGCAGCATGTCGCGTCTCGTCATGGGTCAAGGTTCGCCCGCGGCATCCGGAAACACCAGCGACCATTTCTGCTCATGAATCGGTAGCATCGCTGCATGATCGATCTCGAAGCCGTGGTCGCGCTGCGCGCGGTGGCCACGAACGGCAGCGTTGCGGCGGCGGCAGATGCGCTCGGGTTCACGCCCTCGGCGGTGTCGCAGCAGATCAAGCGCCTCGAGCGCGGCACGCGGGTCGCGCTGCTCGAGCGGGCGGGTCGCGGGGTGGTGCTGACGGATGCCGCTCGCCAGCTCGTCACGTCGTCGGCGACGGTGCTCGCCGACCTGGAGCGCATCGAGGCCGACCTGCATCTCGCGAGCAGCGCGACGGGGGCGGATGGCGCGGCGGCGCGCCGCATCACCGGCGAGGTGCGCGTCGGCGCGTTCTCGACCGCGGTGCGGGGGCTCCTCGTCGACGTGCTGCCGCGCCTGCGCGAGGAGCACCCGGAGCTGCGGGTGCCGCTGCGCGAGAGCGAGCCGTGGGAGACGATCGCGCTCGTCGCGTCGGGTCAGCGCGACCTCGGCATCGTGCACCGGTGGGGCGAGGTCGCGCTGGCGATGCCCGATCACCTCGTCGAGACGGCCCTGTTCACGGATGTCGCGGACGTGATCCTGCGCCGCGAGCACCCGCTCGCGCTCGCCGGAGCCACGGAGCTCACGCCGCAGGACCTCGCCGAGGAGGAGTGGGTCGCCACGTTCGACTCGACGATCTGCCGGCAGTGGCTGCGGCGCCTGTTCGACGGCGTCTCGAACGCGCCGCGCATCGTGCACGAATCGATGGAGTTCGAGAACCACCTCGAGCTCGTCCGCGCCGGGCTCGGGGTGGCGTTGGTGCCGCGTCTCGGGCGGTCCCCGCTGCCAGACGATCTCGTCGCGATCCCGACCGTGCAGCCGGCGTCGGTGCGCGGCGTCGTGGCAGTGCACCGCCGAAGCCAGGCGGACTCGCCCGCGCTGCAGGCGGTGCTCGATGCGGTGCGGGTGGGCGCGGCGGGGCTTCACGCCGGCTGAGGTGCGCCTGTGCACCGGTCGCGCGTATGGGGCTCGTCGGCAAATACGAAGGGCATCATGCCGCCGTTGCGTCGCGGAGTTCGGAATCGCGCACGCCCGCCGAGTCGTGGCACTCGGGCCGGGTCGATGTGGGGTGGTGGGATGAACCACACGTCGGTGGGGCCGGGCCGGATCTGCCAGCCGTCGCGGTGGATCATGTGGTGGCAGAAGGTGCAGAGCATGACACCGTTGGAGAGGTCGGTCGGGCCGGCGTCTCGTTCCCACCAGCGGATGTGGTGGGCTTCGACGTAGCCGATGTTCTGACCGCACGACGCACAGCCGCCGTCGCGCTCGCCGAGGGCGAGGCGCTGCGCCTTGGTGAAGAGTCGCGCTGCCCGTCCGAGGTCGAGCGGGAGGCTGTCGCCGCCCAGCACGGCGGGGATGAGTTCGGCGTCGGCCGCCATCCGCCGGGCGGTCGATGCGGAGATCGGCTGCTCGAGGCCGTCGATGCGGGCGTGCCCGAGTTCGTTGACGAGGGCGTCGAGGTCGACGCGCACGACGACGGTGGTCTTCGCGAGCGGGGCGGCCGTCTGGGTGCAGCCGAGTGTGTGGCGGGCGAGTGCGGCGAGCGCGTCGGCCTGGATCTGCGGGATGGACCGCCGGTCGTCGACGACCGGCGCGAGGTCACCCGCGCCGGGCTGCCGCCGGCGCAGTGCGTCGCCGGCCAGCGCCTCGATCGCAGCCTTCACCGGCGCAGCGCTCTCGGGATCGAGGCGGGCGTGCAGGTGCACCATCCCGTGGTGGTCTTCGCGCATCGTCACGGAGCGCTCCATGCGCAGCTCGTCTTCGCGGGGTTCGACGCCGTCGGGATCGAGCCGCGCCTCGGCCTCGCGCACCCCTCGCATGAGCGTCTCGAGCGGTACGCGCGCGGCCAGGTCGACGAGCGCCGACTCGACCGCGAGGACCCGGCCCGCCTCAGCCCGAGCCGACGCCCGGTCGAGCATCGACGTGATCGCCGACGCCGCCTCGATCCCGATGGTCGCGGCGGCGAGGGCGGTGGCGACGAGCGGATGCCGCGCCGGCATCCGCTCACCGCTGAACGCCTGCCGCTCGGCCGTCGCCGTACCGACGGCGATCAGCCGGTGCGCGTCGGCCCGCGAGCCGCCCGTGGCGGCCGCGATCAGGCGGACCGGATTGTGGAACCCGTGCGCCTTCGCGAGCCCGTCGACGCCGAACTCGGGCCCGGACCGTTTCGCCACCTCGGCAGCGACCCTGGCGAGCACGACGTCGACCTCACGCCGGGCTTGGGCGAGCGCATCGGCGACCTGCACCAGCCCGGCATCGCCCATCCGTTCCACCTCGACCTGAGCCGACCCGCTCGCCGCGCCCCACGCCGGCATCGCACTCGCCCACGCCTCCCGCAGCGCGGCCACGCCGCGCTCGAGCGCAGCGAGCGCGTGCTGCGCCGGCTGCGCCTGCTGCGCGGGTGGCGGGGGCCGTTCCATGCTTCGATCCTGCACCCACCCACCGACATTCGCTCGCACTGGAAATCATCGATGACCAGCGATTCTCCCTGTGGATGAATCGGGGCGAACGCACCCTGTGGAGGAAGAGTCAGCAGAACGCGCCGAGCCCCTCGGGAAGCGTGGAGGAACGCGGTCGACGACGCGTCGATCGGGTCGTCGCGCACGGATGCTGCCTGCCGCCCCGCACCGACCGCCCCGGCCCTCGCCGGCGCTTCCAGCTCTCTCGCCCCGGCGAAGCGTCACGCCACCCGAAGGCGGCGAGCCGCGGCATCCGCTGCCTCAGCTCAGCGCGACCAGCAGGCTGAGCACCGCCAGCACGGCGACGACCGGCGTCATCGTGTACCGCTCGGGCTTGCTGCGCGAGATGGCGTTCATCACGATGCCGAGCACGAAGTAGCCGAACACGATCCACATGCCCACCGCCGAGACGGCGTCGGGCACCACGTCGATCACGTCGACGCGGTCGAGGGCGAGCACCGCGATGACCGTGTAGACGACGATCGACACCAGGCTGCCGATGCGAAGCCCGGTCGGCAGCACTCGGTGCGCGCCGCCCCACGCGAACCGGCCGAGCGGCGACCCGAGCGCCAGCGCGAGCTGGAACACCGCGAGCAGGGCGAGGATGACGGTCAGGGCGATCGCGGCGGCCATGGGCCGAGCGTATCGACTGGCGGCGACCGGCTGACACTCTGCGCCTGGCGGCGGCGCCGGCGGGGATGCGGCGGCGGGATCGTGCACCTTCACGTCGAGCGGCATGAGCGTGCGCGCGCCGTGCTCGAGCGGCCGGTCGTGAGCGGATGCCGCGTCGGCGGGCTCCGCGGATGAGGGATCGTGGAACGCGGACGCGATCGCCCAATGCCTGCTCCCGGCGCGGCGGAGGTCGCGCTAGACTTGCTGGGCGGTGGGCCACTGCCGGAGGTCCGGTAGCGGTTGTCGCGCCCCCGCTCGTGTGGTCGGATACCGTGATCGCGTGCCCGAAGACCCCGCTGCTCCTTCGAGCGACATCTGCGCGCATGCGCGGCATCGATCCGGTCGTACCACTTGGGCGGTTCGAGCCGCCGCAGCCGGCATCGGCATCGCCGTCATGGTGTGGTCGCTCGCCGTGATGTTCAACGACCTCGATTCCGAGTCGTTGGGTCCGCCGGTCGTATTCGTCGGCGGATTCCTCCTCGTTGTCGGGGCAGCGATCGCGGCGTGGTTCGATTGGCAGTACGACGCCCGGATCCGATTCGCAGAGGATCGTTCGTCGGGGTGCTTCATCATGCCGGTCATCCTCACGAAGCAGTTGCCGGCGCAGGTGGATGAGGCGATGACCGGCCTCGGCCAACGCAGGGCGTACGTGCCGCGGCAAGGCCAAGCGTTGCTCGCCGCCGACGCCGACGGGATCGAGTTACGCGCCCGGTGGGGCTCGCGCCCCGTCTTCTCCCTTCCGAGCGGGTCGATCCGCTCGGTCGAGATCGGGACGATCGCCTTTCCGCTCGGCGAAGCGACCGCCATCGACCTCATAGTGGGCACCGCGGGCAGGCAGCGGATCTCGCTGATGCCCATGCGCTCGACCCGCCGGTACTGGGGCACCGAGCGCCGCGAGATCATCGATTAGTACGCTGCCGGGCTTCGAGAGGCGCTGCGGGTCTCCGCGCTGCGAGCCGATTCGCGGATGCTCGACAGTTCGACCAGGGCAGTGGGAGACGGCGGCGAGCAGCGCGGCGCTGACCCCGGCGACCCGCCGCACTCGCCATAGAGTGGTCCCGTGCGCGTCAGGTTGCGGGGCTCCGGTGGCGCCGCGCGCTGGCTCATCGGGTACCCGTGGCTCACATTGCTGATCGCGTCGGTGTTCGTCGGCGAATTCGCGCCCAATCCTGCCTACGTTCAGGCCGCCGCGGATGACGCCGCCAAGCCGTTCGTGTTCGCGCTCACCGCGGTCGGGTGCGTGTTGTGGTTGCGGCTCCCGCTGCTCGGCGTGTGGTTCGGTCCGCATGACGTGCGGATCCGCAGCTGGTTCAGGACGACGACCGTCTCGGTGCACCGAGATCTGCGGTGCTCTCGTCAGGCGTGGAGCAGCTGGATCAACGACTGGAACGCCGACGGCAGCGGAAGCATGTTCAACGTGCTCGCGCTCACGTGGACGGATGACGCCAGCCGCCGTCGCGCGGGCGTCTACTACGGAACGCTCGCCCATTGGAAGGCCGTACGGAATCAGGCAGCGATCATCGAGGCGTTCGCGCAGGCCGCCTGGATCGACCCTTCACCCGAACTTGCGCGTGGATACGCCCGGGGCGCCGAACGTCAGGCCGTGATCGATGCGATCCCGGCCGCCGGCCGCCGTGTCCGTTCGCCTGGCCAGATAGCCTGAACCCCGTGCTTGCCCTAGTCCTGGCCGTCACGTTCGGCCTCAGCGTCGGAACGCTCCAGGCCTACGCCTACCTCCCGCGCCCGCAACGTCTGCCGTCGGTCGCGATCGCCGTCGTGCTCGGGGTCGGCGTCGGGTATGCCGGATGGGGGCCGGGCGGGGCAACGATTCCCGCCATGGCGATCGTGTTCGCTGCCGTCGTTGCTCAGGCGCTGGTCGGCGGCCTGCGCCTCACGGGTCACCCTCTCGCGACGGGCCTCGGCTACTGGGCCCGCGTTTGGCTTGGCGTCACGCGCGCGAGCTCGCTCCGCCGCACGCCGGCTGCAGCCGAGA
The DNA here is from genome assembly GCF_021442325.1 of Agromyces marinus. NCBI lineage: Bacteria > Bacillati > Actinomycetota > Actinomycetes > Micrococcales > Microbacteriaceae > Agromyces > Agromyces marinus. Next base: position 671,819 of record NZ_CP087879.1, read on the forward strand.
GATGACTGCCATCAGGCGCACGTCGTCCGCGCCACGCATTCCGCTGACGAACGCTTTCGCGCGCCGGCCTGCGCACGTCAGAAGGGGCTGGTGCCGCGCCCGATCGACCCGGCCTGGCGAAGGGCTTCAAGGGCTCGCCGTTGTTCGTGGGGCTCTCGTTCGACCTGCAGCGCGGCGACCGGGTCGCGGTGCTCGGCTCGAACGGGTCGGGCAAGTCGACGCTACTCGACGTGCTGATCGGTGAGACCGAAGCGGATGCCGGGACCGTCCGTTGGGCGAGGGGCGTCAGGTTCGTCTCGTACAACCGGGTCTACGCCGAACTGGATCTCGACGACACCGTCGGGCACGCGGTGAACGCGTACCCGGATTCGCTGGCGTTCACGGCGACGAAGAAGAGCGTGAACCGGTTCCTGTCGATGCTGCAATTCTCGGAGGCCGACCTGCAGCAGAAGATCGGCACCCTCTCCGGCGGCCAGCGCGCCCGCGTCGCGATCGCCCAGTGCCTGCTCTCCGGCGCGGCGGTGATCGTGCTCGACGAGCCCACCAACCACCTCGACATCACCTCGACCCAGGTGATGGAGCGGGCGCTCACCCACTTCCCTGGCGCGGTGATCGTGGTCTCGCACGACCGCTTCTTCGTCGACAAGCTCGCCGACCGGCTGCTCGTGTTCGACGGCGGGCCGCGGGTGCGGGAAGTGGCGGCGACCGGGGCGCTCTGACGCCGCGATCAGGCCCGATTCCGGATGCCGCGGGAGTTCTGGATCACGTCTGGATTACGTACGCACGGCGAACCGCACGGGCCGCCAGCACCGAGAGCGAGTTCCAACACAGAGCCTGCTTTCCGTACCCCGACGGGGTAAGACGAGTCCTGGAGGCACTGCCCGGCGCTCGAACTGGCGGTGGACGCCCTACGGCGACCTGGGTTCGGTGAGGTGTTCGGCGCCCTGGCGCCTGGCGGTGCGCAGTCATCCAACCCGTGGCGTAGACGTGTGAAGCGCCGAGAACGATGCATGACGGCGGCCCGCGTACATGAACTAGAGCCTGATTCAATGCTATAACACGGGGATTTGAGTCCGACCGCGGCTTAGTCACGGAATAGGTCCCGCCGTGTGACGTGGGCTACTCCACGGAAACGAGTGCGTGGGCCCACACCGGGAGATGGACGAGGCTGGCGTCGAGCCGTCGTTGAAGTCCCGGGGTTAGACGAACGCGATTCAAGTCGCGAAGATAAGAAGCGTGTTCATCGGCCAAGCGCGCTCGGAGTTCGCGGACGCTAGCGCCCTCAACTCGACGGATCTCGTCAGCGCGGGCAAAAACTGAATGCTTCATCAAGTCGTGATACGTGTACTCGCCTGGGTCCTTCGAGATGTAGTTGTCGTAGGCCGCATCGACAAGATTCGGGTCCTGACGCCAGAGTTCAGATGCCAGATCGACCGGCAGATACCGATGAATCCGCTCGACATAGTATCGAGCGGGGGCGCCGCCAGAAGTTCGCAGCTCTATGTGGTTGCGATGCTCAGAGAATCCGATACCGTGGGACACCCCTTGGAGGCCCACGGCGCGCAACAACACGGAAAAGTAGCCACCGTAGAGAGCGAAAGCCCGCTTTCCGCGCCGAGAAATGGTGGCGACGGACGACGCATATTCCGCAAGGCGCGTTGCGTTAGCAGGATCGACCTCTTCGAGGTTGTCGATCCAGATCACCACCTCTTCCTCATCGGAGGATCCGATCGATGTAGCGAGATGTCTTGGGTCCTGAGCCGCGAAGACGCGCCTGAGCTTCGGGCGGTTCTCGCCGGCGGCAGCGACAGTGCATCTCCACAGCAGGTCATTGGCGTCGTCGATCCACGTCTCGCCCGGTGTTGCCATGAGATACGGTGCCAAAACCCACCGCGGAAGCTTCGCGTCCGCCTGGGGTAATGACCGACCAAGTCGTCGGGCGTACTTCTCGAATTGCTTCGGGGCCAGACTCGTGTACGCGGTGTTGAAGCGCAACCAAGCCTCAGCAACTGTGCGGGCGAAATCCTCGGTCCACGCTTCGGGACGAACGACTCCGTGCTGCCTGAGCTCATCGGATATGTGCAGAATCTCGGCCAGCGCCACGTGCGAACGCTTGGGGGCGCCGTTGTGATACTGAAATAGGGGAGTGCGAGGGTCAATGGCGTATGGCCTATCGACGGCCGCCGAGAGCGAGAGTACAAATCCCTTTGTTCCCTCCGCCTGGTAGGCCGCGATCGTCCCAGGTACGATTAGGCCGTCGTACTCACTAGTCAGCTCGCGAAGTGTTTCTTGGTCTGTGGACCCGTACGCAAGAAAATGCGAGAAGTCGTCAAACACTCTTCGACCTCTCTGCCTGCAACTTGGCGACGAGCCTCGCGCGGACCGTGCGACTGCGTTGCTGGGGTCTGGCGAGCACGAGGATTCGCATGCTTGCTCCGTCCAAAGTCATGACTCCGATGCCGTTCTCGGCTGCCTGAAGTAGCCCCGTCTGCTTGGGTAGGCCTCTCGTGACGATCCAGCTGCGATCGAAGGAGAGCCGGTTATACATAGCCTGCTCAAGCGCACGTTGGAACGATGCTAGCTTCAATTCATAGGCCGATGTCGTACGAGTGACCGACAGCGTCGCAAGGTCAACCCGTCGTCCATTCCACGGAAACTCGGAGACAACGAGCGTGCTCTCTCGCACGCGGCCGGTGGCGCGAAGAAGGTCCAGAAGAGGTGGAAGGAGAAGAGCTTCTTCGTGATTCTGAATGCGGGGCTCCGAGAGCCATGGCATGACGACCATCAATCGCCATCCAATTCGAGGGCTTCAGCGGCTATAGACAGCGATGGGGTTCGTTCTTCCGCTTGAGTCGCTTGGAGTTCGGCCTTCTGAACGGCCCTGTACGGTGCCAGGACGAGGAGGAAGAGGATCGCGCCAGCTAGGAAAACTCCGGCCGATATGTACAAGAAGATGTGTGCGGGAGTAAGCCCGAAGAAGTCCTTAAGCATCGCGAGGATGCATGCAGCGACCATCGCGATGGCAAAAGCGAGTGCGAACCAGAAGGCCAGGCGTACCCGCCGCCCCACGCGCGATGCCGCCCTGTGTGCAGCGTCGTCGAGCGAAAGCAACTGCTGATAGACCCGAGTCGCCTCCATCGCCTCCCCCGGATCGACGCGAGTCAGGTAGCGGTCGGTGCCGTTGTCGTAGTCGCGAAGAATTTCGTTCAGCACGCCTCGAAGCTTCTTCAGCTGGTCGGTGGCTGCGAGCTGCAGTCGAGCTGAGACCTCTGCGGCGCGCTCCCCAAGCTTGTTGGCCAGGCCAGGTGCATGGACGACGACGAACCAGATGATTGCAAAGCTTGCAAGCGCGCAAGGTATTCCGACCGCAAGAATCGCCCCCTGCCCCAAGTTACGGCCTTCCAAGAATGTCGTCGCGGATCACGGACTTTGTCGTGTATTCGTCGTGCTGCTGGTAAACGTAGCGAATCAACCGCCGGAGTGGCCAGCCGGCGAATCGTTTGCGCAACGACTCCGCCGCGCGGACGGTGCCGGCGGGCAGGTCGCGCACGAGGGCGTCGTAGTACTCCCGACCGAGTGGCGTGAGGGCGAAGTCCCGTGTGGAGTACGGGACGGGGGCCGCGTCGTTCCCGACGGCCATGGAGACTTCATACTGATCCTCGTTTGAGGCGCTCGACTCGGCGGTGTCTTTGATCAATCCTCCCGAGCGCAGGACGTCGACAGCTTGGTAGACCTTTTGGGAGAATGGTCCGAAGTTGTATGCCTCGAAGTCCGCGGACTCAGTCATGGATCGCTGGGCTTCGGTTTCATGCTCAAGCAAGAAGACCAACTTTTCGAGCCGCGTGATCCCACGGATCTCGCCCCGCCGTTCGGCCGGACCAGGGTCACTGCCCAACAGGAGGACGATCGCGTCGTCGACCTCGAACTCGGTCGGTTCAGACATGTGCTCACCTCCGGAGTCGTCCTAGACAGATCAACGATAGGGCCAGCCAAGGACGAAGAGGGGTACGGAGTCGATCTGTTCGTGGCGGATTCACGCCGATCGGCTGTTGAGGAATAGTGGAAGCGCTCGCGCGTTGAAGTTGAGCGTACCCAACTCAAGTTCCCCCAGGAGGACCCAGGTGCCAGACGACTTCAACGAGGCCGGCGCGAGCTCGTTCGACGAGTTCCTCGCCCGCTACCTCGCGGGTGAGCAGGCCAGGCAGGCGCGGTCGATCGACCTCAGCCGGTTCCTGACCTCGCGCACCCAGAGCATCCTGCAGCGTGCCGGACGCTTCGCGCTCGAGCGCGGGCAGACCGAGCTCGACGCCCTGCACATCCTGCGCGTCATCGTCGAGGACGAGTCCGTCGCGCAGGCGATCACGCGCGTGAGCGCGTCGCCCGAGCGCATCATCACGGCGACCGAGGCGCGGCTGCCCGCGGGTCTCGATACGGGCGCTGACGCGTCCTACTCGACCAGCGAGCGGGCGAACGCGGCGACCATCACCCCGTCGGCCAGCCGCGCGCTGTTCCACGCGTACCAGGTCGCGCGCTCGAGCGGGTCGACGTACATCGACCCCGAGCACCTCTTCTTCGCGCTCGTGCTCGGGCAGGACGCCCCCGCCGGGCAGGTGCTCGCGCGCGCCGGCGTCACCGCGGACGCGCTCGCGGCCGGCCTGGGCGAGCACGTGGCATCCGATGTCGACTCGGATGAGGGGTCACGATACGGCGCTGGCGCGCCTACTCGACCCACGGAGGAGTCCGCCACGCCCATGCTCGACAAGTTCGGCCTCGACCTCACCGAGCGCGCAGCGAACGGCGAGCTCGACCCCGTGATCGGACGCACCGACGAGATCGAGCAGACCATCGAGATCCTCAGCCGCCGCACGAAGAACAACCCCGTGCTGATCGGCGAGGCCGGCGTCGGCAAGACCGCGATCGTCGAGGGCCTGGCCCGCGCGATCGTCGAGGAGAACGTGCCCGAGGCGCTGCTCGGCAAGCGCGTCGTCGCGCTCGACCTGCCCGCCATGCTCGCAGGCACCCGCTACCGCGGCGACTTCGAGGAGCGCCTCACCAAGACGATGGAGGAGATCGCCGAGCACAAGGGCGAGCTGATCGTCTTCGTCGACGAGGTGCACTCGGTCGTCGGCGCCGGCGGCGCCGGTGAGGGCATGGACGCGGGGAACATCCTGAAGCCCCGCCTCGCCCGCGGCGAGCTGCACGTCGTGGGCGCGACCACGCTCAAGGAGTACCGCACCATCGAGAAGGACCCCGCGCTCGAGCGCCGGTTCCAGCCGGTGAAGGTCGGCGAGCCCTCGATCGAGGACGCCGTGCTCATCATGCAGGGCCTGCGCCCCGCGTACGAGGAGCACCACGGCGTCACCTATACCGACGAGGCGCTGCGCGCAGCCGTCGAGCTCTCCGCGCGGTACCTCACCGACCGCGTGCTGCCCGACAAGGCCATCGACCTCATCGACCAGGCCGGCGCGCGCCTGCGCCTGAAGCTCGGCGTGAAGGTGGATGTCTCGGCCCTCATCGAGCGCCTCGCCGACCTGGAGGCCGACAAGAACGCGGCCGTCCGCGCCGAGCACTACGAGGAGGCGTCGCGCATCCGCGACGAGATCGAGAAGGTGCAGGAGAAGTTGGATGACGCCACCTCCGGTGGTCGAGTAGCGACGAAGGAGCGTATCGAGACCGGGAACGAGGGTCTCGATACGGGCGCCGGGGCGCCCTACTCGACCAACGGGGGAGGCGCCGGGGCGCCCTACTCGACCAACGACACGGTCATCGACGAGGCGCAGATCGCCGCCGTGATCTCGCGGGCCACCGGCATTCCGGTGAACCGCGTCACGGAGGGCGAGCGCGAGCGCCTCGCGAACCTCGAGGGCGAGCTGCACGCCCGGGTCATCGGGCAGGACGACGCGGTCACCGCCGTCGCCCGCTCGGTGCGCCGCAACCGCACCGGCATGGGCGACGCCAAGCGGCCGGTCGGGTCGTTCCTGTTCCTCGGACCGACCGGCGTCGGCAAGACCGAGCTGGCGCGCGCCCTCGCGGCGAGCCTGTTCGACGACGAGGGCGCGATCATCCGCTTCGACATGAGCGAGTTCGGCGAGCGCCACACGGTGAGCAGGCTCGTCGGCGCCCCTCCCGGATACGTGGGCTACGACGAGGCCGGACAGCTCACCGAGCGCGTGCGGCGCAACCCGTACTCGATCGTGCTGTTCGACGAGATCGAGAAGGCGCACCCCGACGTGTTCAACCTGCTGCTGCAGGTGCTCGACGACGGACGCCTGACCGACGGCCAGGGTCGCACGGTCGACTTCCGCAACACGGTGGTCATCATGACCTCGAACCTCGGTTCGGAGTTCCTCGCGTCGCGGTCGGGTGCGCTCGGCTTCGTGGCGTCGGCGGATGCTGCGGCCAACGGCTTCTCGTCGATGGACGACGTGCGCCAGCGCGTGATGGGCAAGGTGCGCGAGGCCATGCGGCCGGAGTTCCTGAACCGCATCGACGAGATCGTGCTGTTCCAGAAGCTCTCGTCGGCGGAGATCGCTGAGATCGTGCGCCTGATGCTGGGTGCGACTTCGTCGCGGCTGGCCGCGCGCGAGATCGGCTTCGAGGTGACGGATGCCGCGGTGGCGCTCCTCGCGGAGCGCGGCTACGAGCCCGAGTACGGTGCCCGTCCGCTCCGTCGCCTGATCCAGCGCGAGATCGACGACCGCATCGCCGACCTCTTCGTGACCGGCGCCCTCGGCGACGGCGAGGGCGTGCGCGTGGATGCCGCCGACGGCGAGCTCCTCGTGGCATCCGTGCCCAACGCGACGGTGAACCTCGCTGCTTAGTCCGGTGGTCGAGTAGCACCGCCGAAGGCGGCGCGTATCGAGACCGCCACACGTCACGAGTCCCGGGAACTGGTTGCCTGACGCACCAGTCCCGGGACTCGTCGCATATGGGCTGCGTTTCGCTCCCGAATAGTGCGCGAGTATCAGGTACAGCTATTATTGATGCATGTCTGACCTGATTCGCACCACCCGGGAGGAGCTCGGGCTCACTGGCGCCGAGCTCGCCGAGCGCCTCGGTGTCACCGCGGGCGCGATCTCGCAGATGGAACGCTCGGAGCGCGATGGCCGCATCAGGCTCGACACCCTCGAGCGTGCGCTCGCCGCGCTCGACCGGCGGCTGGACCTCGGCGCGACGCCCGCGGCCGCGTACGCCGACTACACCCCGGCGGCGCTCACCGATCAGGTCAACGATGCGCTCGACGATCGCGACGGCAGCTACGCGCTGCGGCTCATCACGCATGCGGCATCCGTCGTGCGCGATGACGCCGAAAAGCTGAGCGATGCCGAACTGGAGCGCCGGCCATCCCAGATCAAGGATGCGCGTTGGGAGCAGCTGTTCCGGGCGGTCTACGGCGACGCCATTCCCGAGCGCCGGCGCCCCGACTGGGCGAGGCCGGATCGGCTGAACCGGCGCTGGTACGTCTCCCGATTCGCGCCGCTCCGCGAGAAGGCCAAAACCTCGACCCCGCAGCGGCTGCGCGACCTGAACATCTTCATCGACGAGAACTCGCTGTCGACGCGATGAAGCACGGATTCGACGCGCAGGCCGTCCGCGACCTCCTCGACGAGCTCGCTCGGCGACTCGAGGAGCGGGGCGTTCGCGGCACCATTCGCGTCGCCGGCGGGGCCGCCATGCTCCTGCACTTCCCGGACGACCCGGCGGTGCGCGTCACGCGTGACATCGATGCACTGATCGAGCCGTCCGACGAGATCGAAGCCGTGGTCACTGAGATGGCGGTCGATCTCGGACTCCCCTCCCGGTGGTTGAACGCCGCTGGCCGCAGCTGGTTCAGGGTCGAGGCGCGCGACACGGGCGCCCCCGTCGCCGTGACCGTCGCGACCGAGCGCGAACTCATCGCCATGAAGTTGGCGGCAGTGCGCGACAAGGACTTCGTCGACCTCGGCATCCTGGCCCGTCACCTCGGCATCACTGAACCCGAGGAGCTCGTGCGAATCGCGTACGAGGTGTACGGCGACGATGCCGTCGAGCTGCCCGACGGGCGCGAGTCGTACCTGTGGTATGCACAGAGCGTGATCGACGACGTTCGCGGGCGATGATCCTGACGGGGTCGCCAGCGCGCGCTCCTAATGTTCCACTTTCGAGTCGGGCCGTCGCGCCGGAGTACAGCCCCACGAACGTGGGCATTGCCAAACCCCCGCCGGAGGAGAATCCTGAGGATATCTCGTGTGCGTTTCTGGGGGATGACGACATGAACGTGCTCTCGCTCGAATTCGCCGGATACCTCGCAGGTGAGGTCGACTTCGGCCCTGTCCGCGACCGGCATCCGGTCGGCCCCGGGACCGTGCGGGACCAGCTCGACCTGGCGGTGGGGCGAGTGGCTTCCGTCGTCGAGTCCGACGGCGCTTTCGGGGAGTTCGCCGCGTTGACCGTCGTCGGCTTCTCCGACCGCAATGACACGCCCGGTCTCAGTTGCGACCAGCGGCGTGCCAGCGAATCGAGCGCGTCGTTCGACCGCGCCGGGTTCGCGTGGCAATGGCTGCAGCAGGCGGTGCTCGGTCACCTGGTGACACCGCGGCCGGATTGGTGGAGTTCGTCGGGTGCGGTCACGTGGTTCATCGTGCCGACCGGCGCGGCGATCCTGGAGCACGATCCACCGGTGAGCGAGGCGGAGCGCCGACGGAACCGTCGCGTCAAGTTCGTGTTCAGCTTCTTCGGCGCGTGACGCCATGACCCTCCTCGGGAAGGTCCTCGGCAGCGGCTGGGCGGCCGGCGTCGTGCTCGGCGACGACGTGCGCCTGCTCCTCGATTCGCTGGAGGAGATCGCGACTCCCGCAGGTGGTGCCCGCCTCACGGCCGATGCGGCGATCCCGGGCGCGCTCGGGGCGGGGCTGCCTTCCGGCACCACTGTCCGATGGGCACTCGCACGCGCGGGGAACGGATTCCGGATGACGCTCACCCTCGAGGGTGCGGCATCCCAGCCGGTGCCGGGCGTCGCCGCGGCATCCCGTACCGAGTCGGGCACGGGCGTTCGCCGACGGGCGCGCCTCACCCAGACCGGCGCCGGAGCGCTCACCATGCAGCTCACCGGTGCGGTCGTCATCGAGGGCAAGCCGCAACGTGTGACGACGATCACCGCGAACGGCTTGCGACTCGTGCCGAGCAGCCCGAGCATGCTGCTTCCGGGTGGCATCGGGCTGACCGCGCCGACCGGCTTCACCGTCGGCCCGGGCCAGCGCGTCGAGTTCGTGCTCCCCGGCGACGTGCCGCTCTTCGGCGGACTCGTGATCCCGGCCGACCTCGCGCTCGGCGGGCGGGCGATCACCGCCGAGGTGCCGGTGCGGCTCCGGGCTCCAGATCCCGAGGTCACCGGCACCATCGCCTGGCGCACCGGCCCGGCCCCCTCGCTCGTCGACCTCGTGCCGGTCGCGATCTCCCTGGCGCTCGACCTGCCCGTCGGCGCGCTCGGACCGCTGCCGACGGGGGACACGTCCACACGGCTCCGGCTCGATGCGTCACGCCCGGTCGACGAGCCCGACCGGCTTCGGCTCGCCGTCGGCGTCGAATCGGATGCCGCGGAGGGCGTCGTGCACGTGCCCCATTCCCAAGCCGCGAAGGTGCCCGGTGCGATGGTCGCCCTCGCGCCCGGGGTGCTCGCCGAAATCGGCGGCACCGCGGCATCCGTCGCTGCCCTGCTCGCAGCGGCCGCGTTCGCGCAGGCGGTGACGACCCGCGGCGGATACACGGTGCATTCCGCGGTCATCGAGGCCGCGACCTCGGGCCCCGTCTCGCTGCGGCTCGACCTCTCGGGATCGGTCTCGGTCGCGCCATGGGGCGTCTCGAACTTCCTGCGCATCAGCATGGACCAGAACCGGCCGATGCGTGTGCGGTGGCGGGACGTGCGCGCGACCATCGACCCGTCGAAGCCCGGCGCCGAGGCGCTGCGACTCGACTTCGCGAGCGCACGCGCCGAGATCCTCGACCCGGGCGGCTGGACGGTCGAGACGGCCGCGAACCTGTTCGAGATCGTCGGCACCCGATCGGGCAGCGGCTCGACCTGGTTCGAGATCGACCTGCGCTTCACGTACGACCTCGGGCCCGTGCGAGTGAGCGGCGCAACCGTGCGCGCGACCTGGGACGGCGGCTCCGTCCGGTACGGGATCCGGGGCCTGCAGGCGTCGATCGAGGTGCCCGGCCTCGTCGAGGCGGGCGGGTCGATCTCGCTCGCTGACGGCGTCGAAGTCGTCCTGTGGGCGGAACTCGTCCCGCTCGGGGCGAGCGGATTCCTCGTGTTCCGGACGGCGACCGAGGGCGGCGTCACCCGGTACGAGTTCACGCTCGGCGTCGACCTGCCCGTCCCCATCCTGCTCGGCCCGACCGGCCTCTCGCTCTACACGATCGCCGCGACGTTCGGCACCAACTCGGCGATGCCTCCGCTCGGCACGGCGGACCCGCTCGGCGAGCTCCGAACCTGGCAGCCGTGGGACGGGCTCGAGACCCGCTCGGGGGCGACCACCCTCGGGGCCGGTGTCGTCGTCGGCACCGCGCCCGACGCGGGGTTCGCCTTCAACGCGCTCGGCGTGTTCGGCATCTCGCTGCCGGACCCGGCGCTGCGGATCGCACTTGACGCCCACTTCCTCGCCGCACGGTACCGCGCCGCCGACCTGCCGCTGCTGGACGAGCATGCCGGCGGCGGCGCCGGTCTCGCGCTCTTCGGCGGGCTCGCCGTCTCCGACCGCGACATCGTCATCGGCGTCGTCGGCACGTACGACATTCCGAGGGTGGTGTCGATCGAGCTGCCCGTGGTCGGGCGGTTCCCGTTCGACTCGGACGACTGGTTCCTGCACGCCGGCAGCGATCAGGTCCACGGGCGCACGCCGGCACCGCTCAGCGCCACGGTCTTCCCGGGCCTCGGCCCGCTCGAGGTGCGCGGATGGGGCTACGTGATGATCCGCGGCGACGGCATCACGAACGTCGGCGGCACCGGCACCACGCTCGGTGGCTTCGCCGTCGCGGTGGGCGCCGGCTTCACGAAGACGTTCGGCGTGCGGCCCGTGCTCTGGGCCGAGGTGAGCGCCGCGTTCGTCGCGGCGATCGGAACGCGCCCGTTCATGTTGTGGATCACCGCCGACCTCCGCGGCCGCGCCGGCATCGGCCCGTTCAGCGTCGGCGTCGACACGAAGCTCACCATCCAGATCGGGCCCGACGAGCGCGTCGACATCGCGTTCAAGGCCTGCGTCTCGATCGACCTGTGGCTCACGACCCTGAGCGGATGTCTCGAGATCGGCACGCTCGACACCGACCCCGCCGAGCCGCCGGTGCCCGCCGACGACGAGTGGCCGTTCCCGGTCTTCGCGCTCGCCGACGGCATCGGCCGCCTGCACGTCGACGGCGTCGACGAGCATGAACCGCCCGCACCCGACCCGGACCCCGTGCCTCCGAGCTGGTCGAGCGTCGAGACGGTGTGGCCCGACGCCATCCCGCTCCTCACGTTCCCGGTCGCACCCGTGGTCGAGGCGCCGGGCGTGCCGCTGCCCGGCGGTACCCAGAACGGCGGCATCACGGGGTCGGGCACCTACCGCTTCCGCTGGGTGCTGGCCGACCTGGCGCTCGAGGAGATCGGCGACGGCGGTGTCGTTGCCGGAACCGTCTCGCTCGACAGGTCGGCGTGGCAGGCGGCGGCCGAGGATGTCGTCGTGACCTCGGGACTGCGCCAGCTCGCACTGCTCACGACGAGCCGCGGCGTCTCGCTCATCCACCAGAGCCCCACGTATCAGAAGCCCGATCGCCACCCGCTCAAGTCGGTCACGGGCCTGTGCAACTGGGATCCGATCAGGGCGCGGGCGTGGAGCTTCGGGGTGGATGCGACGGCCGACGGCGATGGCGAATGGCACGTTCCCGGCCGCCACGGCCCGCTCACCCCGCTCTCGCTCCGCATCTTCTCGTCGCCGGTGGGCTTCCGCGCGCGCTGGCGGACATGGGTCGACCGGCAGGACGCGGACATCCCCGGCATCGCCGCGACATCCGGTCCCTACCGTTTCGACGCCATCGAGGTCGAGGGCACGACGCTGACGGGCGCGCTGTCGGTCGGCGCGCCCGTCGCCGTCGCGCCGACGCATCCCGACCGGCCGCCGGTCATGCAGGAGCTGACCATCGTGCTCGACGAACCCATCCAGGAGGGTGCGCTCTACCTGCTGGCCCGCACGCCGTCGACCGAGCTCGTCGAGCGTGCCTCGCGCGCACGAACCACCGGGCTCGGCGGCCAGGATCAGATCGCCGTCGAGATCGTCGACCAGTTCGGCGACGAGGGCGAGTTCGTCGTGCTGCGACTCGAGCTGCCCAAGGGCACCGAGACCGTCACGTGGTCGCCGCCCTGGGAGGTGTCGCCCGACGTGCTCGGCCTGCACGCCCTGGCGCACGCCACCGCGGACGCCGCCGACACCGCACGGGCCGCCACCGACGACGCGGTCGCCAATGACCTGGTCGCGATCCTGAAGCCGTGGACCACGCGCACGGTGCTGAAAACCGACGCGAGGTACCGCATCCGCGCCACCCTGCGGTGGGAGCGCCTGCAGGACGGCGTGCCCGGCGCGTTCGTGCCGCCGCCCGGCAGCGAGCGGACGATGCACTGGTTCTTCCGCACTGCGCCGGCCCGCGCGGGCATCTCGGCCGCGATCGCGCCGTGGAAGGGAATCGGGGCGCCCGTCAGCGCGGCGATCCAGGTGCTCGCGCGACCGACGTTCGACGTCAGCTCCATCCAGCGGTACTTCGACCGGTACAGCGTCGCCGAGGGCCAGTCGTTCGTGTTCACGGCGGATGCCCCGACGGCGTCGTTCTTCGCCGTGCACGTCGCGGCGCTCGCCGCTGCGTACGGCCGGCACCCGGTGCTCCTCCTGCGCCGCATCGACCGACCACGGGTGCCCGATGAACCGTACGACGCCGAGCCCACCATCACGGGCGTCATCCTCAAGGTCGCGGCCTCGCTCGGCATGCTCGTCGCCGAGACCGCCGCGGAAGCCGGGTGCGCCGTGCCGCCCCAGGGCATCAGACTCGGCTGGCCGGGCACGCTCGAACGTGACGCCTCGTACGAGCTCTCGGTCGCCTTCCCGGAGAAGGGCAAGCGCGCGAAGGTCGGCGACCCCGAGCTCGCCGGCATCACGTTCTCGACGTCGTCCTCCGAGGGGCCCCCGCAGCTGATCGAGTCGCTCGGCCTCGCGGATGCGACGTCGGGCCCGGCGCTCGCGCGCGCCAGGGCGACCGGCGATCTGCCCATCCGTGGCACGCTCGCCGACGCCCCTGGAACGGTGGTCGGCGACGCGGCGCTCGAGTCGATGCTCGACCAGCTCGGCATCCAGCTCGACGGGTTCGGCGGCGGCGCCCGCTCGGCGGTGCTGTGGAGCCGGCTCGACGGCGGCGGCTGGGCGGCGCGAGGGCTTCTCGTCGAGTCCGACGAGCCCCTGATCCGCGACGGCGGGCGGCGGATGGCGCTCCAGGGCGCGCGCATCGGCTCGACCGAGTTGACGATCCGGCGCGCCAACGCGGCGGGGACCCGGGCGTTGTGGCTCGCGACGGCGCCCATCGCGCTCGCCGCTCCCACGGTCGTCAGCCTCACCGCGACCGATCGGGGCGCACCGTTCACCCGGCGACTCACCGTGGAGCCCGTGCCCCGCTTCGCGACCGCCCTGATGGCGGAGGCGGTGCGCTGATGCTGGTCTCGGAGTTCGCGAACCCGGTGCAGGCCGTGGGCCAGGGGTCGAACGTCGTCGGCGACGACCGCATCCCCGATGGCGTGCAGTGGCGGGTGGGCCTCGGACGCGGTTTCCTGCTTCCCGCCGGCCCCGTCGTGCTGCATCGCTGCCTCTTCGAGGTGGGCGAGATGCACGGCGACACGGCCGCGGTGAGCAGCCGCCCGTTGCCGGCGGAGGTCACGTCGCGCAGCCCGCTGGCGCTCTTCCCGATCCGCTGGTCGGGTCGTCGACCGTGCTGGGTCGAGGTCGTCGGCGACGGACGGCTGCGCGTCGCCATCACGGCTCCGTCGATGGGGCCGAGCCGCCAGCCGGTGGAGCTCGCCGCGGTCGACGAGCCTCCCTTCCGGGTGGGATCGTTCGCCATGGGCGGCGTGCTCGTCACGGGCGAGGGCCGGGTCGACGACATCCGCGTCTGGTTCCTCGACCCCGACGCCGGCGTCGAGACCACCCGGGTCAGCATCGACGCGCTGCCCGACGACTACCTCGGGGCCTTCAACGCCTACGCCCTGCCGAACGGCGGCGATCAGGAGAACTGGAAGGACCGGATCCTGGTGGCGGCGCCCTTCGCGGAGGTGCCGTACGCACCGATCTCGCCCGATCCCCGATACCGTCCCGACTCCGAGTCGAACCGCGTCGATCACCTCGTGCGTGCCGAAGCCTCGGTCGACGCCTGGGTGCGACACGCCTACGACGCCGCAGATGCGTCGCGAGAGGACGTCGTGATCGTCGATGAGCCCGAGCTCGGGCCGCATCCGGTGCGAGCGAGGCATCGCGCCTCGGAATCACTCGCGATGGCCGCGATCGATCCGGGCGTGAGCCGCTGGCTCGCTCGCACCGGCACCGTGAGGGACGATCTGAGCGGGGGGCCCGACGAGCTCGCCCTCCTCGTTGCGCAGGCGCCCGGCCTGTTCCACGGCTCGCCCGGCGAGCGGCCGGACTTCGGCGGCGGCCCGGGCGAGCTCTACGACGCGGCGCTGCAAGGGGGATGGGGCGACCTCCTCGGCACCATCGACGGCATCCCCGATCCGAGCGGTGAACGAACGCTGCAGGCGAAGCTGCTGAACGTGCCCATCGCGATCTCACTCGCCACCCGCGCCGCACGACCGGCCCCGCCGGAGCTCACGAGGGCGGGCGACCCCAGCTGGTACGCCGATGCCGCGGGCGCGGTCGGCTGGCGGCAGGCGATCGCGCTGCACGGCGTCGCGGCGCCGGTCGGGCCGGTCGCGCTCGAACAGGTCGGTCCCGACGAGCGGCGGACGCTGCATCCGATCGACGACGACGACGGCGTCGTCGCGGCGCCCATGACCGCCGCCTGGCCTCCGAAGGCAGGCGCCCCCACGGTGACGGCGACCGTGCCGGTGTCCGCCGGCGACGAGGCATCCGAGGTCACCTGGCGCGTGCACGCGGGGGACTGGACCGGTCGCTGGAGCGACCCGGCCGAGCTGGTCGGCAGCCCCCCGCCGCGCCCCACCGCCGGAGGGTGCGCACTCCAGGCGTGGTACACGCCCGGCTCGCCGCCGCCGACGGGCACCGCGTCGACCGGCCAGGTGCGGGTCGCGATCACGTTCGAGCCGACCGGTCTTCCCGGCAGCGTCCCGGTCGACCGGATCCAGTGGACGGTCGACGGCACGTCGAAGGATCCGATCGAGCTCTCGGCGGCGCACCAGGTCGACGGGCTCCGTGCCTTCCGCGACGTCCCCGCTCCCGACACCAGCCCCGGTGGATCGACGACGATGCGGTTCACCGCGGTCGCCGTCGACGTGGATAGGGCATCCTCGAGCGAGGCATCCGTCAGCGTCGTCGTCGCCGACCCCCGGCCACTGCCAGCGCTGCGGATCGGCCCGCGGCTCATGCCGACCTCGCGCCCGACCGCCGACCCCGAGGTCTCGATCACGCTCACCGCGAGCGGGGTGCCCGAGGGCGGTTCGGTGCGATTCCTGTTCGCCAACGAGACGGCCGTGCGCGCCGCGCTCGGCCTGCCGACGCAGGGGTTCCGCGACACGCCACGGTACGAGCGCGCCGAGGCGCTTCGGCAGGCCGGCGGCGGCCCGCAGCGCGCGTACTCGGCCGCGCTGCCCCACCCGGTGGGCGCGGTCGGCGGGCGGGCCACGGCGACGCTGCGCTTCCCCGCCGGATCGAACGACCTGATCCTGGTGCGTGCGCTGCCGGTGGCGATGTCGACGGATGCCGCGGGCATCGTGAAGGAGACGGCGTCCACGCCGTTCGCGGCCACTCGGCCCGCCTTCGTCGCGGTGCCCACGAGCGACGCGCCCGGCCTGCCTCGGATCAGCGCCGGCGCCACGCCCGGTCGACGGATCACGGTCGACGTCGCCGTGCCTCACGTGCGCACCGCGCGCTTCGGCGGCGGCTCGGTCGAGGCGCGCATCGTGCAGGTCGTCGAGGGCATGCCGCCCGCGTTCTGGCCGGAGGTCGCCACGCTCGTGCTCGATCGTCGCCGCGGCGACGAGTGGACCGGACGGATCACGCTGCCGGCCGTCGAGTGGGCGCGCGTCGGGCTCGCCGCGAGCGTGCGGTTCCCGGCCGAGCCGCTGCTGGCCCCAGGCGCGGTCGCCTCGCGCGGAGACCTCGTCGCATCCGGACCCGCTGCTGCGGAGCCCGCCATGCGAGCGCCGTGGGGACCCGTCGGCGCCCCGGCGTGGCTGGAGCTGCGCGGACGCGCGCCCCGAGTCCACGCGACGGTCGAGGCCGACGGGCGCTGGCGCGTGGAGGTGAGCGACCTGCCGCCGGCGCGCGATGGATCGCCCGGCTTCGCGGCGGAGCTCTATCGGGGTGCGTCGGCGCTGGTCCTCGATTCGGTGCACGCGCTCGACGCGGCGCTTCCGTCGTTCACCGCCGGCCCGTTCCCCGGGGATGCTGCCGCGGTCGTCCTCGTCGACCCGTTCGGCGGGAGGAGCCCGGTGTTCGAACTGCCGGCGTGATCGCCGCGCGAGCCGATGCGCGGGACGGACCAGGACTTCACCGGGTGCCCACGAGCGTGGCATCGAGCCCCGCGATGAGCGCCTCCAGCCCGCGATCGAAGGTCTCGAGGTCGCGCAGGTCGGCGATGCCCGAGGCCGGCGCATCGGATGGAGCGGCGGCCCGGCCATCCGTTCGGCTGCGCGCCCAGACGACGAGGAAGCCCGTCGCGTAGGCGTCGACGATGCCGAGGATCTGGCGCGCCTGCTCGGGCTCGAGTCCCGACGCCTCGAGCCCGGCGAGCGCGACGCCGAGGTGCGGTGCCACGGGTGACGAATCGTACGGGGCGAGCGCGAGCAGTTCGAACGCGCGCGGCACCTGCACCGCGAGGTCGCGGTAGGAGCCGAGCATGCGCCGGATCGCGTCCTGCCAGGGTTCGCCCTCGTTCGGGGCGACATCGAGCCGTTCGATCAGGCGGCCGACGATGGCGTCGACGAGGTCGTCGCGACTGTGCACGTGGGTGTAGAGGCTCATCGGCGCGCATCTCAACTCCGATGCGAGACGGCGCATCGACAGCGCATCGAGTCCGTCGCGCTCGACGAGTGCGATCGCGGCGGTCGTGACGTCGGCTCGGGTGAGGGTCTGGCGGGTTTCGCGCGGAACCTCTTGACGTCGGGCCATGCGTCCAACAGTATCGTCCGTACGCCGTACGGATCCGTACATCGTACGGACGATGCAACCGAGCCCGAAGGACTGCGCCACATGGACCTGCACCACCTGACCGCCACCGAGGCATCCGCCCTGCTCCGCCGCCGCGAACTCTCGCCCGTCGACCTCCTCGACGCGGCGATCGACCGCACCGCCGCGACCGAACCCGCGATCAACGCCGTCACCGAGCAGTGGATCGACGAGGCACGCGAGGCCGCCGCCGCGTCGGAGGCGCGGTTCGCCGCGGGCGAGCCGCTCCGCCCGCTCGAGGGCATCCCGCTCATGCTCAAGGACGAGCAGCCCGTCGCCGGCCGTCCCCTCGAAGACGGATGCCTCCTCGAACGCGGCACGGTCGCCGACGAGACGCACCCGATCGTCGAGCGCATCCAGGCAGCCGGCGCCGTCGTCCACGCCCGCACGACGACGCCCGAGTACTGCTGCGCGCCCGTCACCCACTCGAAGCTGTGGGGTGTCACGCGCAACCCGTGGAACGCGGACTTCACGCCCGGCGGTTCCTCCGGCGGTTCGGGCGCGGTGCTCGCCGCGGGTTCGACGATGCTCGCCACCGGCTCGGACATCGGCGGGTCCATCCGCATCCCCGCCTCGTTCTGCGGCGTCGTCGGCTTCAAGCCGCCGTTCGGCCGCGTTCCGGGCATGGCGCCCTTCAATTCCGACACGTACTGCGCCGACGGCCCGATGGGTCGGAGCGTGGCGGATGTCGCGCTGCTGCAGAACGTGATCGCCGGGCCCTGGGTCGGCGACGCGGCGTCGCTCCGCGAGGTCACCGCCGTCTCGGGCGAGGTCGGGTCGCTCCGCGGCATCCGCGTCGCCCTCTGCATCGACCTCGGCGGGTACGACGTCGATCCGGCGATCGAGGCGAACACGCGCGCGGTCGCCGCAGCGCTCGTGGCCGCGGGCGCGATCGTCGACGAGGTCGCGCTGCCGTGGGGGCCCGAGTGCGTGCAGGAGACCGCGTGGCCGCACTTCGGCGCGGTCATGGGCGCATTCATCGAGGGCATCGTCGAGGGCGACGCCGCCCGCGCCGAGCAGCTGATGCCGTACACCCGCGCGTTCGCCGCGAAAGCCGCCGCGGCGGGCGACTACGTCGACGGGCTCGTCGCCGAGTCGGCGTTCTACCGACCGTTCGCCGAGCTCATGCTCGACCACGACGTGCTGCTCTGCCCGACCGTCGCGACGACCGGGTTCGCCGCCGACGAGTCGTGCATCGACAGCACCGAGGTGTTCTCGAAGCTCATGACGCTGCCGTTCAACGTGATCGGCCGGGTGCCCGTGCTCGCCGTGCCGTCGGGGATCGCCCCGAACGGCGTGCCGACGGGCGTGCAGATCGTGGGCCGCACCTACGACGACGCGACCGTCTTCCGCGTCGGCGCCGCGCTCGAGCAGGAACTCGGCCTGTGGACCGACCCGGGGTGGTGGCCCGCGGTCGCGGGCCTCGTCGCGGTCTAGCGGCGCGGACCCGAGCGGCTCGCACGGGACGGAAGGCCCGAGGACGCCTGCGAGTCGTTGCTAGGTTCCGACGGGGCCGCACGCCGGTGCGGCTCGGAGGGAGAGCCATGTCCGAGGGGCACGCACTGCACGAGTACCGGCCCGGCACCACGTTCCCGGGCGTGATCGGCCGAACGTACGACGAATCGTCGTCGGCGTGGCCGGAACCCCGGCGCGCGCGAGAAGGCGCCCCGAACGTGCTGTTCATCGTCATCGACGACATGGGCTACGGGCAGCTCGGATGCTACGGCAGCCCGATCCGCACACCCAACATCGACCGCATCGCCTCGAACGGCGTGCGCTTCGCCAACATGCACACGACGGCACTGTGCTCGCCGACGCGCACGTGCATCCTCACCGGCCGGAACCACCATTCCAACCACATGGCCGCCATCACCGAGGCCTCGACCGGGTTCCCCGGCTACGACGGCAACGTGCCGTTCGAGAACGGGTTCATCGCCGAGATCCTGAAGGGCGAGGGCTACAACACCTTCGCCGTCGGCAAGTGGCACGTGACGCCCACCGACCAGACCACCGCCGCCGGCCCCTACGACCGATGGCCGCTCGGTCGCGGCTTCGAGCGCTACTACGGGTTCCTCGGCGGCGACACGCACCAGTACTACCCGGAGCTCGTGCACGACAACCACCGCGTCGAGCCGCCGAAGACGCCCGAGGAGGGGTACCACCTCACCGAGGACCTCGTCGACCGGGCCATCTCCTTCATCGCCGACGCCAAGCAGGTCGCACCCGACAAGCCGTTCTTCACGTACTTCGCGCCCGGCGCGATGCATGCGCCGCACCACGCCCCGAAGGAGTGGATCGATCGCTACGCGGGCGCGTTCGACGAGGGCTGGGACGTGTACCGCGAGCGCGTGTTCGCCAACCAGAAGGAACTCGGCCTGGTGCCCGCCGATGCCGAGCTCTCGCGGCACGACCCCGACGTGCAGGACTGGGGCTCCCTCTCGGCGGACGAGCGACGGCTGTACTCCCGCATGATGGAGGTCTTCGCCGGGTTCCTCGAGCACACCGACCACCAGATCGGGCGGCTCGTCGCCTTCCTCGAGGACCTCGGCGTGCTCGACGACACGCTCATCATGCTGATCTCCGACAACGGGGCGAGCTCGGAGGGCGGCCCGACCGGCTCGATCAACGAGAACAAGTTCTTCAACTTCGTGCCCGACTCGCTCGAGCAGAACCTCGCTGCGATCGACGACCTCGGCGGGCCGAAGTACTTCAACCACTACCCCTGGGGCTGGACCTGGGCGGGCAACACCCCGTTCCGGCGCTGGAAGCGCGAGACCTACCGTGGCGGCATCAGCGACCCGTTCATGGTGCAGTGGACCAACCGCATCCCCGCCCGCGGCGAGATCCGCTCGCAGTACGCGCACGCGATCGACATGGTGCCGACCGTGCTCGACCTGCTCGGCGTCGAACCGCCCGCCGCGATCCGCGGGGTCACCCAGTCGCCGATCGAGGGCGTCAGCTTCGCCGACGCGCTCGTCGAGGCATCCGTCCCCTCATCGCGCACGACGCAGTACTTCGAGATGCTGGGCCACCGCTCGATCTACCACGACGGATGGCGCGCCGTGTGCCCGTGGCCCGGAACCTCGTTCGCCGAGTCGGGCCGCGCCTTCGGCGACCCGATCACGGCCGACGTGCTGCGCGAGCTCGACGCCGACGGGTGGGAGCTCTATCACGTCGCCGAGGACTTCGCCGAGAACCACGACGTCGCCGGGCAGTACCCGGACAAGCTCGTCGAGCTCATCTCGCTCTGGTACGTCGAGGCCGGCAAGTTCAACGTGCTGCCGATCGACGGCCGCGGCCAGCAGCGGTTCGCCGAGCTGCGCCCCGTGATCGCGAAGGAACGCTCGCGGTACGTGTACTTCCCGCACACGTCCGAGGTCGCGGCCAGCGCCGCGCCGCGGCTCGTGAACCGTCCGCACACCATCAACGCGCTCGTCGAGATCCCGGAGGGCGGTGCCGAGGGGGTCCTCGTCAGCCAGGGCGGAGTCGACGGCGGGTACAGCCTCTACGTCAAGGACGGTCGGCTCGTCTACACGTACAACTACGTGGCGGCGGAGTACTTCCACATCACGAGCGACGACGACGTGCCGACCGGAAGGCACATCCTCAGCATGGAGTTCGCACCCACGGGGCAGCCGAGCATCCGCGAGGGCAAGGGCGCCCCGGGAACCGTGACCCTGTTCGTCGACGGCGAGCCCGTCGGCGGCGGCGACCTGCCGGTCACCATCCCGATCATGCTCGGGCTCGCCGCGGGCGTGTCCGTCGGGCTCGACGCCGGAGCGCCGCTGACCGACGCCTACTCCGCGCCGTTCGCGTTCACGGGCACGATCGACCGCGTGGTGTTCGACGTGTCGGGCGAGCACATCGTCGACCATGAGGCGGAGCTGCGCGCGGCGCTCGCGAGGCAGTAGGGAGGGGTCACGGATGCCGCGGCGCGCCCGTGCGCGGCCGTGCCGCGATCCGTTCGAGCACGCCGAGCGCCTCGGCCGCGCCGTCCTCGCCGGCCATGCGTTCGGCCGCGGCATCCACCGCGGCCTGGAAGCCCGGTGCGGATGCCAGGGCCTCGGCGACGCGCTCGGCGGTGAGCCGCTTCTGCGGGATCGGCGCCGGCGCGAGCCCGCGCCGATGCAGCATCGCGCCCCAGAACGGCTGGTCGGCGATGAACGGCACGACGATCGAGACGGTGCCCGCCGCGGTCGCCGCATGCACCGTTCCGATGCCGCCGTGGTGGATCGCGGCGGTCGCACGCGGCAGCACCGCCGCATGATCGACCGAACGGGTCGCGAACACGTCGTCGCCTCGCACGTCGTCGGGCACGACGATGCCGCCGAGGCCGGTCGCGACGAGCAGGCGGATGCCGCGCGCTCGCGCCGCCTCGACGAGTGCGCGTCCCCGCGTGGCCGGGTCGCCCGCGGCCATCGACCCGAAGCCGGCATAGGCGAACGGGCCGCCGGCGAGGAAGTCCGAGAGGGCGGGGTCGAGGCCCGGTGCCGGAACCGGTGCGCGCCACGCCCCGGTCAGCACGACCGAGTCGGGCCAGTCGGCCGGTCGCGACAGGATCGCCAGGCTGATCGGCAGCAGGGTCGCGCCGGGTGCCGACGAGCGCCGCGCTCGCGAGACGCCCATGACCTCGGCCGCCTCGTCGACCTCGCGACGGAACATCCCGCCGGCGGCCGCGGCCGCGCGGTACGTGAGCCGGTTCAGCGGACCGAGGGCGCGCGTCACGGTGCCCGCGGCGGGGAACTCGCGCGTCGCCGTCATCGCCGGCACCAGTTCGACGAGCACGTGCGGGATGCCGAGCGCATCGGCCGCGAGCGGTGCCGAGAGCACCTTCGGATGCCAGGCGATGACATCGGGCCGGAACTCGCGCGCCGCGCGCGCGGCGTTGACGATGACCCCGCGCATCACGGGCCGGACGACGTCGCGGAGGTTGCGCATCGCGGCCAGCGGCGAGACGCCCTGCGACTCGATCAGTGCCGTGAAGTCGGCCTCGAGGCTCCTGGTGTCGAGGCCGACTGTGTCGACGCCGGAGCGGTCGGGCAGGGCGAGTCGGACCTGGTGACCGGATGCCGCGGCGCGCCGGGCGAGCGCGACGAACGGCTCCACGTCTCCCCGCGATCCGGCGGTGACGAGCAGCAGCTTCATCGTGCCTCCTCGGTGACGAGACCGGTCGCGGTGAGGAGCCGGTCGTCGGTGATGAGCCCGTCGGTGTACAGCTCGGCGAGCGGGACGGCCAGTCGCGCGAGCGCGACTCCGGCGTCGTCGTCGGCCCAGGCCGCCAGCCGGTCGAGCAGCAGGAACGGCGCGACCCCGAGCAGGACCAGTGCGACGGCCTGCGCCTCCGGGTCGTGGGAGGGGCGAAGCCATCCGCTCGCCGAACCGTCGTCGATCGATGCGCGCGCGACCTCGACCAGGCGGGCGAAGAGGGCATCGGATGCCGCGCCGCTCGCGCCGAGCATGCGCGCGAGGTAGGGGCCGAACGTGCCGAGCACTTCGCCGAGCACGTCGGATGCGGCCGCGGCATCCTGCTTCTCGGCGATGAAGCGCGCGACGCGTGCGTCGCATTCGTCGCGGAGGGCCTGCTTGGTGCCGAAGTGGTGCGTGACGAGGGCGACGCTGACGCCGGCGTGCGCCGCGATGTCGCGCATGGTCGCCGCGTCGTAGCCGTGCGCGGCGAAGCGGTCGAGGGCCGCGGCGACGATGCGCGCGCGTGCGGTGAGGTCGCTCTCGACGACCGAGCCTGTACGCATGTACAGCATTCTGTACTTGCGTGCAGCTCGCGCGCAAGTGCCGCGGTTCGCGACGGGCTTCAGGTCGTGCGCGGCCTCGCCGTGGGGTCGCTCAGCCCGCGCGGCGCGCGAGGAGTGTCGCGTCGTGCAGCTGCATCGTCTCGCCGTCGCGAATCGTGGTGCGCGGCCGCTGTTCGACCACGAGCGCCTCGAAGTCGTCGGGGAGCCCGGGCAGCAGGTCTGCCGCGAGGAACATCGCGTCGCGGTGGCTCGCCGACAGGTGCGTGAACGCCGGCGAGGGCGCGTGCCCGACGACGAGCAGGTGCCCGCCGGGCGCGACGGCGCTCGCGAGGCGGCGGACCACGTCGACCATGCCGTGGTCCGGCGGGTGCAGGAAGTGCGTGGTCACCAGGTCGAACGACCGGCCGTCGGCGGCGAACCTGCGCGCATCCACCTGCCACCAGTCGACGCGGTCCGCGACCCCCGCGGCCTCCGCGTGGCGCGCCGCCCGGGCGAGGCCGTTGGCCGAGAAGTCGGCGCCGGTCGCGCGCCACCCGTTCCGGGCCAGCCAGACCACGTCGCCGCCCTCGCCGCAGCCCACGTCGAGTGCCGTGCCCGGCGCAAGAGCGGATGCCTCGGCGACGAGTTGCGCGTTCGGCGCCCCGCTCCACCTGGTCTCGTCACCGGAGTAGGTCTTATCCCAGGCGTGCGGCTCGAACATGTCCGCGGCGTCCGCGGTGTCGTGCGCGTGCGCGTGCGCATCCGTGTGCGCGTGCGCGTGCGCATCCGCGTGCGCGTCCGCGTCCGCGTGGTTCGGTCGGTCGGGCTCGGCCATCGCGGCATCCTCTCGCTGGTTCCGCCAGCGTAGGCCGGGCCGCCGACGCGGTCCATGGCCGACCGAGTCGGGGGCCCGCCGGGAACGACTCGGTCGCGAGCCGCGGTACCGAAGTGCCGACACCCCGGTGCCGAAGCACCGGCCTCCCGGTGCCGAAGCACCGGCCTCCCGGTGCCGAAGTGCCGGCCTCCCGGTGCCGAGGTGCCGGCCTCCCGGTGCCGAGGTGCCGGCCTCCCGGTGCCGAGGTGCCGACACTGCGGTGCCGAAGTGCCCGAAGCTTCCGATGCCGCGGTACGGGCACCGCGATACGGAAGTGCCGACACCGCGGTGTCGAGGAACCGGCGCTTCGGTGCCTGAAGGATCAGCACCAAGGCGCCAAGGGACCAGCAACCCGGTACCGAAGTGGCGACACCGCGGTGTCGAAGTGCCGGCACGCCGGTGCCGGAGGTACGAGGGACCGGCATCCTGGTACCGAAGTGACGACATGCCGGTGTCGAAGTACGGACGTCGCGGTGCCGAGGTGCTGCCACCTCGGCGCCGAGGTGCCGCCACTCCGGTGTCGAAGTGCCGGCACCGCGGTGTCGAAGTGCCGACACCGCGGTGCCGAAGTGGCGACATCCCGGTGCGGAGGGGCCGGCGCTCCGGTGCCGAAGTGTCGGCATCCCGACGAGAGCACCGCCCTCCCGTGCGGGAACCCAAAGGCGTCGGCTGTCGCGCATCCGCCGCGCGATCGGGAGACGCGGGGTCGCTACATCGCGTCGGCGTGGCGGTGCACGACGTGCCATCCGTCGCCGTCGCGGCGGTAGACCTGGGTCGCCCGGAGGGTCATGGTGCGCGGCGATCCATCGATCCGAGCCGTGAAGTGCTCGTAGCCGACCGTGTACGCCATCGACCCGCTGACCTCGTACGAGATCAGGTCGAACACGTACTCGGTGCAGTCCGAGAAGCTCGACGCGAGCACCTCGAACGCCTCGACGAGCCCCGCGCGACCGACCGCGTTGCGCCATGCGCCGAGCGCGCTCACCGGCTCGACGCGCGACCACGTCGACCGGCGCGGCCGGTCGTCGCCGTCGAGCAGCGCGCGCTCGGCCGCCACGAACTCGCCGTTCACCCAGGTCAGGAACTCTTCGCGCTCGCTCATGCGAACAGGATCCTCCTCGGTCGCGCACGCGCATAGGCCCCTCGTCCCATGCGCCGTGCTCCCGAGTCAGCCGAGCAGCGCGCGCATCTCCTCGATCTCGGCCGTCTGCACGTCCATCATCTGCTGCGCGAGGTCGCCGGTGACGGCGCCGTTCTCGATCGAGTCCTGCGTCATCGCGATCGCGCCCTCGTGATGCTGCAGCATCCCCACGAGGAACAGCCGCTCGGCCTTGGCGCCGTCCGCGGCCTCGAACTCGGCCATCTGGTCGGGGGTCAGCATGCCGCCCATGATGTGCGTCCGGTGCACGTCCAGATCGCCCGCCCACCCCCAGGCGTCGAGCCAGGCGGTCATCGTGTCGATCTCGGGCTGCTGGCCGTCCTTGATGCGCTGG
The DNA here is from genome assembly GCF_021442325.1 of Agromyces marinus. NCBI lineage: Bacteria > Bacillati > Actinomycetota > Actinomycetes > Micrococcales > Microbacteriaceae > Agromyces > Agromyces marinus. The sequence goes on from NZ_CP087879.1 coordinate 697,317, forward strand.
GCGAGGTCACGCGTCTCGCCGGAGATGCCGGATGCCGCGAGCACGACGTCGCTCATCACGACCGCCTGCTCGTGGTGCGGGGTCATCATGCCGAAGAAGTGGCGGTCGGCGTCGTTCGGGTTCGCAGGAGCGGATGCCGCGCCGGCACCGCCGGCCGTGCCGGTCGTGCCTTCGGCCGCGCCGGGGCCGTCGGCGGGCGCAGGTGACGGGCTGCACGCCGCGAGGGTCAGCGCGGCGGCCGCGGCCAACGTCACGAGGATCGGGAGTCGTCTGCGTCGGGGGTGCTCGGACATACCCCATAGGGTACCCACGCCACCTGAGCGGATGCAGACCGCGCAACGCGCGCCCGCGCCCGAACGCGGGCCCGGCGGCCGCGCGTCCGTCGGCATGTCCGCCCGTCGGCATCCCGCCCGTCGGAGGGGTGTGCGAGGCTGGCCGCATGCCGGAATCCCCGGAGGTGCAGGCCCTCGCCGACGAACTCGCGGCGCGGCTCGTCGGGCGCGCGATCGCCGCGGTCGACGTGCTCGAGTTCCGCGTGACCAAGACCCGGGCCAGGCCCTTGACGAGCCTCGTCGGCGAGCGGGTGACCGGCGTCGCGCGTCACGGCAAGCTCGTCGCCGTCGCGTTCGACGGCTCGGAGCACCTCGTGGTCTCGCTCGGTCGCCACGGCTGGGCGCGCTGGCGCGCGCAGGGCGAGGCCGAGGCCGCGCAGTCACCGCAGCCCGAACCCGGCGCGTCGCCGGATCAAGGACAGCCGGAGCCGCCGCCGCCCGCCCTCGTCGTGATCGAGTTCGACGAGGGGCCCGCGTTCGAGTTGACCGACGCCGGCGGATGGGTGTCGCTGGGCGGGTGGGTCGTCGACGAGCCCGTCGAGGTTCCCGCGATCGCCGGGCTCGGCCCCGACCCGGCCGACCCGGGGTTCACCCGCGCCGACTTCGATCGCGCGTTCGCGGGGCGCCGCAAGCAGGTCAAGGCCATCTTGCAGGAGCAGGAGTCCCTCGCGGGCATCGGCAACGCGTACTCCGACGAGATCCTGCACGCAGCCCGGGTCTCGCCGGTGGCGCATGCTGCGACGCTCGGCGCGGAGGATCACGACCGGCTGTTCGCCGCCACGGTCGACGTCGTCCGGTCCGCGATCGCCGAGCGCCGCGGCATCCCGATCGACCGCCAGAAGCAGGTCAAGGTCGCGTCGATGCGCGCCCACGGTCGCGCCGGCGAAGCCTGCCCGCGCTGCGGCGACGCGATCCGCGACTTCACCTTCGCGAGCACCACGGCGCAGTACTGCCCGACGTGCCAGACCGGCGGCGAGGTGCTGCCGCTCAAGGGGGCGTGACCGTGCCCCCATCGCCGGCCCCGCGACTCGTCGTGGTCGTCGACGTCGCGAACGTGATGGGCTCGCGCCCCGACGGATGGTGGCGCGATCGCGCCGGTGCGGCGACCCGCCTGCTCGAACGGATGCCGCGGCTCGCCGGCCGCACGGTCGCCGGGCCGGACGGCGAGGAGGTCGTGATCGACCGGATCGTGGCGGTGCTCGAGGGTGCGGCCAAGGCGGCGGTCGACCCGGTGCCGGCCGACGGTCTCGAGGTCGTCCGCGCGCCCGCCGACGGCGACGGGTCGATCGTCGAGGCCGCGGCGGACCTCGCCGCGGCGGGGGATCGGGCGCTGGTGGTCACGGCCGACCGCGGGCTTCGCGCGCGGCTCCCGGGCGCGGTCGGCGCAGCCGGTCAGGGCTGGTTCAACGCCCTCATCGGGCGGTGAGTGCGACGGGCAGGTCGCCGAGGGCTCGCTCGTCGACGCCCATGCCGCGGTAGATCTCGTGCAGGGCCGCGACGACGGCTCCCGTCGCTCCGGCGAAGTCGCCGAGTTCCGAGCCGACGAGCCGTGGAGCGGTGCCGAGGTGGTGCGCGAGCATGGTCTCGTAGCGCTCGAGGTCGGCGGCGAGCGACTTCGCGATGCCGCCGCCGAGCACGATGACCTCGGGTTCGCACGAGACGGTCGCGGCGCTCAGCACGACGAGCAGCGCCTGGTCGAAGTGCGACCTGAGCGTGCGGACCGGTTCGGCCGGCGACGGGTCGAACAGCTCGGCGGGCGAGTCGAGCCGCACGCCGGCCTCTGCCGCGAGCCGCATGATGCCGGGGCCGGTGACGAGCAGTTCGAGGCGCGTGCCGAGCGGTCCTGCGGGGAGCTGGCCGAACTCGCCGACGACGCCTTGTGCGCCGCGGAGGATGTGGCCGTCGATCGCGAGCCCGGCGCCGAGGCCCGTGCCGATCGTGACCATCACGGCCGTGGGGGCGTCGCGGGCCGCCCCGAATCGTTGCTCGCCGAGGAGGGCGAGGTTGGCGTCGTTGTCGGCGTGCACCCTCCGACCGGTGCGTTCGCGCAGGGTCGCGAGGAAGTCCGGGTCCTGCACCTGTGGCAGGTTCGGGGCGTTCGTGATGCGCGAGCCGCGTCCCACCGAGCCGGGCAGGCCGAGCACGATGGTGTCGACGTCGGGCCAGCGCGCGTCGGCCAGTTCGACGGCGAGGTCGGCGAGCCACCCGGCGAGCCCCGCGGCATCCGCTTCGGACGGCGTGGCGACCTCGAGGTCGGCCAGCGGGCGGCCGACGAGGTCGGCGAGGAGGACGCGGGTGCTCGACGCGCCGAGGTCGACGCCGAGGACCAGGGTGCGGTCGGCGACGACGTCGAGGAGGACGGCGCGGCGACCGCGCTGGTCGGTGACGAGTTCGGATGCCTCGACGACGAGCCCCTGCGCGATGAGCTGGTCGACCGCGCGCGTGACCGTGGCGGGGGAGATGCCGGTCGCCTCGGCGAGGCGCTTGCGGCTCGCGGGGCGGTTGCGCAGCAGGTCGGTGAGCACGGCGATGCGATTGAGCTCGCGGGTGTCGTGGACCATCCACGCTCCATTTCTCGTCAGCTTGAGACTAAAGAATGCCAGAGATCGGCCGTCTCGCCTCGGAATCCACCGCCCGTGACGAGATTCGTCGCCGATCGCTTGACTTTGATTGCGTGATGAAATCAAAATGGCTCCGCACGCTCGACGACGACATGCACAGGAAGGTCCCCCACCATGGCACGATCACCGCTCACCGCGACCCGCGGACTGCGCGTCGGCATCGCCGGCGCCCTCGCCTCCGCGCTCGTCCTCACCGGCTGCGCCGCGCAGGACTCGGCCGCCGACCCCGACACGCCCGACGCCCCCGCCGCCGCGGTCGAGCCCAGCCTCGAGTTCGCCGGCCCGAACGGCGAGATCCCCGGCGCGCTCGCCGAACTCGAACTGACCGCTGACGAACTCGTGCAGGTCCAGGAGGGCGACCACACCGCAGCCTTCGTCTGGCACACCTCGGGCGACTTCGTCGCAGCCGTCGAGGAGGGAGCGCGCGCCCGGTTCGAGGAGCTCGGCATCGAGGTGGTCGCGAGCACCCAGGCGAACTTCGACGCCGGAACCCAGGCGAACAACGTCCAGACCGTCATGGCGCTCGAGCCCGACATCGTCGTCGCGATCGCCGTCGACCCGACCTCGGCCGCGACCTCGTTCCAGCCCATCCTCGACCAGGGGTCGCAGCTGGTCATCATGACCACCCCGCCCGAGGGCTACACCGCCGGTGAGGAGTTCGTCTCGATCGTGACCGAGGACCTCGCCAAGGCGGGCCGCGCGAACGCCGAGATCCTCGGCGACGCGCTCGGCGGCGAGGGCGAGGTCGGGTACCTCTCGTTCAACGCCAACTTCTGGTTCACCAACCAGCGCGACCAGTCGTTCAAGGACTGGCTGGCCTACTCCTACCCCGACATCACGATCGTCGAGGAGCAGGGCTTCGCCGACGAGACCGCGACCCAGGCTGCCGCGGCCGCGATGATCGCGAAGAACCCCGAACTGAAGGGCATCTACGTGTCCTGGGCCACCGCGGCGCAGGGGGTGCTCGCCGCCATCCGCGCCGCCGGGCGCACCGACATCCAGATCGTCACCAACGACCTCGACACGACCGTCGCCGCGGCGATGAACACCGGCGGCAACGTCGCCGGCATGGTCGGCAACGGCTCGCTCGACATCGGCGCGGGCCTCGCGCTCGCCGGGGCGTACGGTGTGCTCGGCAAGGAGGCGCCCGCGCTCGTGGCATCCGACCCGACGAAGGTGACGAAGGCCGACCTCGTCGAAGGCTGGAAGGCCGACTACGGCGTCGAACCGCCCGCGAGCGTCACGGGCGACTGAACCACCCGCGGAGGGGCCGGCACCCGACCCCTCCGCGGCGCACCGCCGGCACCGCCGGAACGCAACGAGAGGAACACCCGATGACCGACGTGATGACCGTCCGCGGCCCCGTGGCCTCCACGGAGCTCGGGCGCATCATGCCGCACGAGCACCTGCTCTCCCTCGCCCCGGGGCCGTGGCAGACCGCGGGCACGCGAGACGACCGCATCGACCTGGCCGTCGGCGCGCTCGCCGGCCTGGCCGACCACGGCTTCGGCACCGTCGTCGACCTGTCGCCCTACGGCGTCGTCGGCCGCGACCCCGACGGGGCGAACCTCGCCCTCCTCGCCGAGATCTCCGAGTACGCCGGGCTGCACATCGTCAGCGGAACCGCGCTCTACCTCGAGTCGTACTCGCCCGCGTGGGCGAGGTCGGCGAGCATCGACGAACTCACCCGTCGCTTCGTCGCCGACGCCGTCGACGGCATCGGCGACAGCGGCATCCGCGCCGGCGTCTTCGGCGAGCAGGCCACGAGCCTCGACGAGATCACGCCCTTCGAGGAGCGGGTGCTGCGCGCCGTGGCGCGCGCGCACCGCGAGACCGGCCTCGCGATCATGACCCACACCACGCACGGGACCATGGCCCACGAGCAGGTCGACCTCCTCGAATCCGAGGGCGTCGACCTCGACCGCGTCGTCATCGGCCACCTCGACACGCAGCTGAGCGTCGACTTCGCCCGCACCGTGCTCGACCGCGGCGTGCTCATCGCGATCGACACCATCGGCAAGGAGGTCTGGGACTTCTTCCTGGAGCCAGCGCCCGACCGGCCCGACGGCGAGTTCCCGAAGCGCGCGTTCGCCCGATCGGACCGCGGCCGGGCGGACCTGGTCGCAGCGCTCGTCGGGGCCGGCTACGCCGATCGCCTCGTGCTCGCACAGGACCTCACCGGTGCCGAGGTCTGGATGAACCCCGGCACGCACGGGCGGTCGGGCTACTCCTACCTCGCCGAGACGTTCCTGCCGATGCTCGCGCAGCGCGGCGTCCCGGAGGACGCGATCGAGCAGATGACCGCTCGCACCCCCGCGCGCCTGCTCGAGGTCCCGGCGTGACGGTCGCCGCGCTCCGCGCGGGCGCCGACCACGTCGTCGGGATCGACCTCGGCGGCACCAAGGTGCGTGCCGGCATCGCCCGTCGGGCAGCGGATGCCGAACCGCTCGCCGTGATCGAACGCGCCACGGTCCCGGGCGGCGGCCGGGGGCTCGTCGACCAGTTGGCGACCCTCGTGCGCGAACTCGCCGCGGTCGCAGGCACTGGACAGCCCGCCGTGGACGGGGCGCCCGGGGCGCGCGTCGCGGACGGGGCGCCCGGGGCGCCCGGCACCGTCGCCGCGATCGGCATCGGCGGGGCTGGCGTGCCCGACACGACCGCGGGCGGGTTCGACCGGGCCCCCAACCTCGGCGACCTCGCCTCGTTCAGCCTCGCCGACGAACTCGCCTTCGAGCTCGCCTGCCCCGTCGTGATCGAGAACGACGTCAACGTCGCGGCGCTCGGCGAGCTCGCGGGCGGAGTCGGACGCGAGCACGACTGCTTCGCCTTCGTGTCGGTCGGCACGGGCATCGGGATGGGCCTCGTGCTCGAGCGGCGCATCGTCCGCGGCGCGGGCAACGCCGCCGGCGAGATCGGCTACCTCCCGATCGGGGCCGACCCGTCCGAGCCCTCCTCCCACCGGCGGGGTGCGCTCGAGGAGGTCGTCGCGGGCGATGCCCTCGCCCGCCGGTACGGCGACGCGGTCACCGCGCGCGAGGTCTTCGCGCGCGCCGAAGCCGGCGACGCCCGCGCGCTCGCATCGATCGACGAGGAGGCGAAGTGGATCGCGCACGCCATCGCCGCCGTCGACGCCGTCGTCGATCCCGGACGGTACGTGCTCGGCGGCGGCATCGGAACCCGCCCCGAACTGCTCGGACGCATCCACCCCTGGCTCGCCCGGCTCGGCCGCGGCGGGCTGCCCGTCACCATCAGCGAACTCGGGGACTCGGCCCCGGTGCTCGGCGCGCTGCGCCTGGCCGCCGACGCCGCCCCGAGACCACACGAAGGAGTGCCCGCATGACCATCGCCCGAACCGAGGCGCCCACCGGGAAGGGGGTGCTGCTCGCCCGATCGTGGCGCGACCACGTCGTCTACATCGGCTTCGTCGTGGTGTTCGCCTTCTTCGCGATCACCCAGGGCCCGAGCTTCCTGAGCGGCACCACGCTCGTGAACATCGTCACCCAGGCCACGCCGATCACGATCATGGCGGTCGGCGCCGTGTTCGTCCTGAGCCTCGGCGAGATCGACCTCTCGATCGGCTCGACCGTCGCGCTCGCCGCGCTGACCGCCGCGCTCGCGCTGCAGGCGACCGGCGCGTGGTGGATCGCGGCGCTCGCCGGGCTCGCGGTCGGCGCGGCCGTGGGCCTGGTCAACGGGCTGTTCATCACGCTCGTGCGGCTGCCGTCCTTCCTCGTGACGCTCGCGACCATGGGGCTCGTCGCGGGCCTCGCGCAGCAGGTCACCAACCTGCAGTCGGTGCCCGTGACCGACCAGGCCTTCGGCTGGATCTTCGGCGCCGGGGCGGTCGCCGGAGTCCCGATCCTCATCGTCTGGTCCGTCGTCGTGGCGGCGATCGGATGGCACGTGCTCCGCCAGCGCCGGTTCGGGGCGCACGTCCTCGCCGTGGGCAACAACGCCTCCGCGGCACGGGTCAGCGGCATCCGGGTCACACGCGTGCGCATCGCGGTCTTCATGCTGAGCGGGGCGACCGCGGCGCTCGCGGGCCTGCTCTACGCCGGACGACTCGCCGGTGCGACCTACACGCTCGGCACCACCGACCTGATGAGCGTGCTCGCCGCGGTCATCGTCGGCGGCACCGCCCTCACGGGCGGCAGGGCCTCCATGATCGGGGCCGTCGTCGGCAGCCTGTTCATGAGCATGATCAACTACGGCCTGCTCCTGGCCGGGCTCACCGTCGCGCAGCAGGAGATCGTGCGCGGCATCATCATCCTCATCGCCGTCTCGCTGTCGCTGCGCGGCAAGAAGGGAAGCTGACCCGTGTTCCTCCCACTCCTGCGCCGCCGCAACCCGCGGCTCATCGACGCCGCCGTCGCCGCCCACCGAGCCGGCGACCTCCCGCCGAACACCTACGTGATCGACCTCGACGCCGTCGAGCGCAACGCCGCGACCGTCGCCGCCGAGGCCGGCCGGCTCGGCCTGCGGCCGTTCGCGATGACCAAGCAGATCGGGCGCAACCCCGACGCGTCCCGCGCGATCCGCGCCGGCGGCATCACGCACTCGGTCGGCGTCGACCTCGAGTGCTCCATCGCGGCGGCCGCGGGCGGGCTCGCGGCCGGGCACGTCGGCCACCTGGTGCAGATCCCGCGCCGGCGGGCGGCAGAGGCCGCGGCCCTCGGGCCGCTGTACTGGACGGTGTTCGATGAGCAGAAGGCCCGCGAAGCGGGCGACGCCGCGACCGCGACCGGTCGGGTGCAGGACGTGCTGCTGCGCATCGTCGCCGACGGCGACCGGTTCTACCCGGGACACGAGGGCGGCTTCCCCGCGGACGGGGTCGTCGACGCGGCCCGACGCGTCGACGCGATCCCCGGCGTCCGCTTCGCCGGCGTCACGACCTTCCCGGCGACCCTGTTCGACGCCGGCTCGGGCGACATCGTCTCGACGGCGAACCTGGCGACGCTCACGCGCGCCAGGCGCGCCCTCGAGGCGGCGGGGTTCGAGCACGTGCAGGTCAACGCGCCCGGCACGACCTCGACCGCTGCGCTCGAACGGCTCGCCGAGGCCGGTGCGACGCAGGTCGAGCCCGGGCACGGCCTGACCGGCACGACCCCGCTGCACGCCGTGCGCGACCTGGCGGAGGACCCTGCGATCGCCTACGTCTCCGAGGTCTCGCACGTCTGGAACGACCGCGCCTACGTCTTCGGAGGCGGCCTCTACGTCGACCCCGTCCTGGGCGACGCGAGCACCGACGCGCTCATCGTCGGGCCCGGCGAGGACGCGGCATCCGTCACCGCACTGCCGGTCGAGATGCCGGCACCGTCGGCGATCGACTACTACGCGACGATCCCCGTCGCCCCGGGTGCAGCCCGCCCGGGCGACACCGTGGTGTTCGGCTTCCGCCCCCAGGCGTTCGTCACGCGCGCCTTCACGGCGGGCATCCGCGGGCTCGACACGGGTGACCCCGTCCTCGAGGGGCTCTGGTCGGCCGACGGCTCGAAGCCGCTCGCGCTCGCCGACGCGCTCGGCGGGCTCGACGCGCTCGGCGGCGGGGAGGGGCTCCGATGAACCCGCTCAGCCTCACCGGCATCAGCAAGCACTTCGGCGGCATCGTCGCGATCGAGCGCTTCGACCTCGAGGTCGAAGCGGGCGAGGTCGTCGCGCTCGTCGGCGACAACGGCGCCGGCAAGTCGACGCTCGTGAAGATCATCTCGGGCGTGCACCAGCCGACCACGGGCGAGATCCGGCTCGGCGGCGAGAAGTTCGCGTTCCGGGATGCCTCGGACGCACGCGCCAACGGCGTGGAGGTCGTCTACCAGGACCTCGCGCTCGTCGACCTGCAACCGGTCTACATGAACCTGTTCCTCGGTCGCGAGCTCCGCAGGGCCCCGCTCGGGCTGCTCGATCGCACCGAGATGGCGCGGCAGACGCAGCAGTTGGTCGACGACCTCGACGTGCGCATCCCGTCGGCCAGGGCCACGCTCGGCGACCTGTCGGGCGGGCAGCGGCAGGCGATCGCGATCGCGCGCGCCACGCACTGGGCGAGTCGGCTCGTGCTCATGGACGAGCCGACCGCGGCGCTCGGCGTCGCCGAGACCGCGAAGGTCGAGGAGCTGATCCTGAAGCTCAAGGAGCGCGGCGCCGCCGTGCTCGTCGTCAGCCACAACATGGAGCAGGTGTTCCGCATCGCGGACCGGGTGACCGTGCTCCGTCGCGGGCGCCAGGTCGGCACGCGCCGCATCGAGGAGACGACCCACAACGAGCTCGTGTCGATGATCACGGGGCTGAGCTCGTGAGCGGCTGCGAGCATCCGTCGTCGTGAGCGACTGTTAGCATCCTTCGTCGTGCGCATCCTCCGTCGGGTGATCGTCGTCGTCGCCGTCACCGCCCTCCTCCTCATCACCGCGTTCACGGGCGTGTACCTCTGGCAGCAGCCCATCCTGCTGACGGGCACGGGGTACGCGGCCCACAACGCGTGCGCGGTCACCGAGGTCGCCGGGCGCGACCGGCCCGAGACCGACCTGCCCGAGAACCCGCTCGTGCCCTACCTCGACGTGGCGGGCGCGGGCGACCCGACCACGGCGACGCTCCTCGGCCAGCTCGCGCACCAGCGCGCCTGGTTCGTCGACGGCTTCGGCTGCACGCTCGCGGGCGCCCGGCCCGACCTCGGGCCGGCAACGCCGATCGCGGCGGGCGCCAACCCGTTCACCGATGCGCCGGTGCCGAGCGCAGACGCCGCGATCGACGCGGCCCTCGCGACCGGGTTCGGCGACGGGCTCGCCGAAGCGGATGCCGCGGCGCTCGGCACGCGCGCGGTTCTCATCGTCAAGGGCGGCGAACTGGTCGGAGAGCGCTACGCCGACGGGTTCGACGCCGGGACGCCGCAGCTCGGGTGGTCGATGACGAAGTCCGTGACGAACCTGCTCACCGGCGTGCTCGCCGAACAGGGCGTCGTCGCGCTCGGCGACGACGGACTGCGGCCGGAGTGGACCGACGCGCGCGCCGACATCACGATCGAGGACCTCCTGCGCCAGACGTCGGGCCTCGAGTGGGACGAGACCTACGACCTCGGCACGCCCATCACGCGCATGCTCTACCTCGAGGAGGACATGGGCGGGTATGTCGCGAGCCTGCCGCTCGAGCACGAGCCGGGCACGGTGCAGGAGTACTCCAGCGGCAACACGACGCTGCTCTGCGACATCCTCGTCGAACGCACGGGACTCGGCGCCGACCTGCCCAGGCAGGCCCTGCTCGGACCGCTCGGGCTGTCGTCCGCCGTGATCGAAGCGGATGCCGCGGGCACCCCGGTGTGCTCCTCGTACATGTGGGCGACGCCTCGCGACTGGGCCGCGATCGGGCAGTTCGCCCTCCAGGACGGCGAGTGGAACGGCGAACGGCTGCTGCCCGACGGCTGGATGGAACGCTCGCTCGAGCCGACCGAGGTCGACGAGACCGACGATCCCGGCAACGGCATGAGCTGGCGCACGAACGTCATGCCCGACGGTTCGCTCCGCTGGCCCGAGTTGCCCGCCGACGCGTACTACGCGAGTGGGCACGACGGTCAGCGGGTCCTCGTGGTGCCGTCTGAGGAGCTCGTCGTCGTGCGGATGGGGTTCACCCCCGAGGCCGAGGTGAACCCGTCGTTCGTCGGCATGGTCGAGCAGGCCGTCGACGCGCTGCGCTGAGCCGGGGTCAGGGTTCGGGGCCCCACCACCAGGGTGCCGAGACCGCGAGCACGCCGCTCGCGATGTCGTCGGCGTCGCCGGTCGCGCCGCGCCGCAACCAGTGCTCGATGACGCCGACCGTGCCCGCGGCGGCGTACGCGGCGTAGATGGCGTGGTGCTCGCCCGCGGTCAGATCGCCCGCGGTCAGCGGGGCCACGCCGGGGTTCGCGCGGAGGTAGGTCGTCAGCGCGCCCTCGACACGGTCGACGAGCATGCCGCGAACGGGTTCGGCCAGGCGCCCGTCGAGGGCGTGCAGGTAGACGGCGCGATGCTCGGCCACGTGGTCGAACAGCCGGTGCTCGGCCAGTGCGAAGCGTTCGCGCCCGGGGCCGCGGAAGCCCTCGAACTCCGCGACGGGGTCGTCGAGGGCTTCGGCGAGCGCTTCGGCGACCAGGTCGGCGACGCTCGCCACGTGGCGGTAGAAGGTGTCGCGGCTGACGCCCGCCGCGCGGGCGACGCCGGCCACGGTCAGGTCGGCGAGAGGCGTGCGCCCGGCGGCGGCGAGCGCGGCGGAACGGAGCGCGGAGCGCGTTCGCGCCCTGCGGGGGTCGAGATCGGGCATCGGTCCCTCCGAGGATCCCGGCAATTATCTGACATCTGTCAGATAATTGCTAGACTCGTCGACGGGCCGGGTCGCCGGACACGGCCCGACTCGTGGTCGCGCTGACGTCGCACGCCGGGGCGGATGCCGCGAGCCTCACGCAACGAACGAAGGAGTCAGCGACGATGCGAGCTGTCGTGTTCCACGGCAAGGAGGACCTCCGGGTCGAAGAGACCGAGGAGCCCGCGCCCGGGCCCGGCCAGGTCAAGCTCCGCAACGCCTACTCGGGCATCTGCGGATCCGACCTGCACGTGTACTACGCACCCGCCGAGGCGGGCCTCGACATGGAGAACCCGCACCCCGTCACGGGGGCCACGCTCCCGCAGATCCTCGGTCACGAGTTCTCCGGCACGGTCGTCGAACTCGGCGAGGGCGTCGACTCCGTCGCGGTCGGCGACCGGGTCGCGGTCTGGCCCATCTACTTCTGCGGAACCTGCGCGGCCTGCCGCAAGGGCGCGGTCAACGCGTGCCGCACGATCGGATTCCACGGGCTCACCTCGCACGGCGGCGGCATGGCCGAGTTCACGACCGTCGACGCGTCGAAGGTGCACGTGCTGCCCGAGTCGGTCGACCTGCGTCTCGGGGCGCTCGTCGAGCCCATGGCCGTCGCCTGGCACGCCGTCGAGCGCTCGGGCGTCCAGCCCGGCGGGAGCGCCGTGATCGCGGGCGCCGGGCCCATCGGCATCGGGGTCTGGTTCGCGCTCAAGGGCCACGGCGTCGAGAACGTGCTCGTCTCCGAGCCCAGCCCCGAACGCCGCAGCATCGCCGCCGCGCTCGGCGCGAACGTCGTCGACCCCACGAGCGAGGACCTCGCTGCGCGCGTCGCGGAACTCACGGACGGCGACGGCGTGGACGTCGCCTTCGACGCGGCCGGGGTCGGTCCCGCCGTGACATCCGCTCTCTCGAGCCTCGCCCCGCTCGGCCGGCTCGTCATCGTCGCGCTGCACGAGCGCACGACCGAGATCTTCCCCACCCAGCTCGTCATGACCGAGACCGAGATGGCGGGTGCCCTCGGCTACCTGCAGTCCGACTTCGACGCGGTCATCGCCGCCATGGCCGACGGGCTCTACGACACCACGGGCTGGATCGACGAGGTCGGGTTCGACGGCGTCGAGGCGACGATCCACGAACTGCGTGCCGGCCGCGGCATGAAGTACCTGGTCTCCAGCGAGGCCTGAGCGGGCGCAGTCCGGTCCGTCGTCGCGGGTGGGGCGCTCGCTCCACCCGTGACGACGTCGGCACGTGCGGGGGAGGGCGTCATGCGCCGGAAACACGCGTCGGCGAGGATCATCGGGTGAGCACGAGCGCAGCATCCGAGATCGAGATCCGACCGGGCGACCTCGCCGACCCCCGCGTCGTGAGGTTGCTCGAGGCGCACCTCGCCGACATGTTCGCGACCTCGCCCGCCGAGAGCGTGCACGCGCTCGACCTCTCGGGGCTCGCGGCCGGCGACGTCGCCTTCTGGACCATCGGTGAGGGCCCCGACCTGCTCGGCTGCGTCGCGCTGAAGCACCTCGACGCTCGCCACGGCGAGCTGAAGTCCATGCGAACGGATGCCGCGGCCCGCGGCCTCGGGCTCGGTGCGCGTCTGCTGGAGCACGCGATCTCGGAGGCCCGCCGCCGCGGGTACCGGCGGATCAGCCTCGAGACGGGCTCGGAGGAGTTCTTCCGCCCGGCGCGGACGCTCTACGCGAAGTACGGCTTCGTCGAGTGCCCGCCGTTCGGTTCCTACCGCGCCGACCCGAACAGCGTGTTCATGACGCTCGAGCTGGCCTGAGGTCAGGTCCGCCCGTTCCAGAGCCGCAGCTTCTCCGGATTCCGCATGATCCGGATGGCCGAGATGCGGTCGCCGCGGACCTCCGCGGTGAGCACCGCGTCGATCGCGCCGTCCTCGCCGAACGCGAGCGTGAGCCCGTCGGCGGTCTCCTCGACCGCGACCTGGAGTCCCGGTCCGCGCTGCTGCTTGAGCCCCAGGATGAACCGGGCCACGTGATCCGCGCCCACGACCGGGCGCAGTGCCGCGGAGGCGAGCCCGCCGCCGTCGGAGACCAGCCGCACCCCGGGGTCGAGCACGGCCAGCAGCTCGCCGAGTTCGCCCGAGCCGGTCGCGGCGATGAAGGCGCGGACGACCGCGTCGTGCCGTTCGCGCGGGACCTCCGCGGCGCGTCGCTCGCGGACGTGCCGTCGGGCCGAGGAGGCGAGCTGCCGGCACGCCTCGGGCGTGCGGCCGACGATCTCGGCGATCTCGGCGAACGGCACCGCGAACACGTCGTGCAGCACGAAGGCGACCCGCTCGGCCGGCGTGAGCGCCTCGAGCACGACGAGCAGCGCCGTGCTCACCGACTCGTCGAGCGCCACCCGGTCGAGCGGGTCGGGCGGCGGGGCGGCGCCGAACAGGCCCGCGCCCGCGGGCAGCGGCTCGGGGAGCCACTCGCCGACGTACGACTCGCGCCTGGCGCGCGCCGACCCGAGCTCGTCGAGGCAGATCCGCCCGACGACGCGCGTGAACCAGGCCGCCGGATTCTCGATCGCGTCGCGTTCGCCGCCGGTCAGGCGCACCCACCTCGCAAAGGTCTCCTGCACCGCATCCTCGGCGTCGGCCACGGTGCCGAGCATGCGGTAGGCCAGGCCCGTGAGCCGGCCGCGGTGCTCGGCGAGCAGGGCGGGCTCGAGCCCGCTGCCGGATCCGCCGGAGTGCCCGTCATCGGTCGTCATGCCCACACCCTCCCACGTTCGCCACCCGGGGCGGATGCCGCGACCTCACGTTTCGAGAGGCTGCGTCGTCGTACCGGGAGAGGCCCCGATCCAACCGAGGAGGACGTATGAAGATCGCGATCGCCGGAGGAACCGGCACCGTCGGACGCCACGCCGTGGACGTCGCCCGCGAGCACGGGCACGAGGTCGTCGTGCTGGCGCGGGCGCGCGGCGTCGACCTCACCACCGGCGCGGGACTGCCCGAAGCGCTGCGAGGGGTCGACGCCGTCATCGACGTTGGCAACCTCGCCTCGACCTCAGCGAAGACCGCGACCGCGTTCTTCACGGCCACGACCCGCAACCTCGTCGACGCCGAGCTCGCGGCCGGGGTCGGCCACCACGTGGCGCTGTCGATCGTCGGCGTCGACCGGGCTCCGTACGGCTACTACGCTGCGAAGCTCGCCCAGGAGCAGCTCGTCGAATCCGGCCGGGTGCCGTGGACCATCCTGCGCGCCACGCAGTTCCACGAGTTCGCGGAGCAGTTGCTGCACGCCCTCACGATGGGCCGGATCCACCTCGCACCGAAGGCGCGCATCCGGCCGGTCGCGGCGCGCGAGGTGGGCGAGCGGCTCGTCGAACTCGCCGAGGGCCCACCCGCGGGGCGGGCGCGCGACCTCGCCGGGCCCGGGGAGGAGCAGCTCGACGACCTGGTCGGCCGGCTCGTCGAGGCGACCGGCATCCGTGGACCCGTGATCCCCGTGGCGTTGCCCATGCGGCCGTTCCGGGCGATGCGGCGGGGCGAGGCGCTGCCCGGACCCGACGCGGCGATCGGGCGGCAGACGTTCGACGAGTGGCTGGCGGACCGCACGGCCGCCGCCGCCGCCGCCGACGGCGGTCGCGTCAGCGGCGACGCCGCGAGACCGCCAGCGTGACGTCCTCGTCGACGAGGTCGGCGTTGATCGACGTGCCGGCGATGCTGCCCGTCGCCATGGTCCACGGCACCGAGCTCCGCGGGCCCGTGACGTTGCCGGCCGCGTAGACGCCGCGGACGCTCGTGCGACCCTCCTCGTCGATGAGGACCCGGCGGGCGCCGCCCTGGCGCATCGACCGGGCACCGAGCCCGACGAGGACCTCGTCGTTCGCGACCGTCCTCGGCGCGACGAACACGGCCTGCGCGGCGAGTTCGTCGCCGTCTTCGAAGCGGATGCCGCGCAGCGCGTCGTCGTCACCCGAGAGCACCTCGACGACCGGGCGCTCCTCGATCGCGATCCCGCGCGCGTCGAGCGCGTCGCGCGTCGCGGGGGGCAGCACGACACCCTGCGTGCAGAAGGTCACGTGCTCGGAGAGCTGGCGCATGAGCTGCGCCTGGTGCGCGTTCTCGGCCGACGACGCGATCACCGCGATGCGCCGGTCGCGCACCTCCCATCCGTCGCAGTACGGGCACAGCACGACGCCCCGCCCCCACTGCTCGGAGAGGCCCGGGATCTCGGGAAGCTCGTCGACGAGCCCCGTCGCGACGAGCACGCGCCGCGCGACCAGGCGCTCACCGGAGTCGAGGACCACCTCGAACGCGATCCCGTCGAGGCCGCGGGCTGCCGCGGCATCCGCTTCGAGCACGGCCGCGTCGGCGACCTCGCCCGACCGGGTCGCGACGTCGTACCGCGTCAGCTCGGCCCGGCCCGCCGAGAGCAGGTCTGCGGGCGACGTGTGATCGCGGCCGAGCACGCCGTGCATGTGCGCGGCGGCGCGGCTGCGCGGGCGGCCCGAATCCACGACGAGCACGCGCCGACGCGACCGGCCGAGCATGAGCGCGGCGCTCAGCCCGGCGCTGCCGCCGCCGACGACGATCACATCCCACACGGCCGCGGCCTCGCCTTCGGGCATGGTGCCTGGTCGTGACACGGACGCTCCCCTCGGGTCGGCGCGGGCCGGAACAGGTCGAGCCTACCGACGCGGGGCGACATCCCTCCCGAGCACGGGCAGCGCACCCAGGATCCGGGCGCGAAGCGCGTTCGCCCGGTCGGCGAACCCGCGCTGGCGGCGCACGTACTCGGCCTTGCCGTCTGCCGTCTCGATGCGCACCGGCTCGCCGCCCCAGGGCTCCATGTCGTAGGGCGAGGCCTGCATGTCGAGGTGGCGGATGTCCCGTGCGAGCTCGAACGCGTCGAGCAGCAGGTCGCCCGGCACGAGCGGGCCGAGCTTGACCGCCCACTTGTAGACGTCCATGTTCGCGTGCAGGCAGCCGGGCTGCTCGAGCTCGGGCTGCGACTCGCGGGTCGGTGCGAAGCGGTTGCGGGGCGTGGCCTCGGGCGTGAAGAACCGGTACGCGTCGATGTGCGTGCACCGCAGGTCGTGCGACTCGACGACCTCGTCGGTCGCGGCCTGCCCGAGGCGCAGCGGAACGGGATGCCGGTGCTCGCCCTGCCGGTACACCATGGCCCACTCGTGCAGGCCGAAGCAGCCGTACTGCGCGGGGCGCGCAGCGGTGCGCCGCAGCATCCGCTCGACCAGGCCGAGCATCGCTCCCTTCTCGCCGCGCATGGCGCCCGCGTCGACGACCAGGCCGTGCTCGGTCGCGCCCGCGGCGTACCAGCGCCATTCCGCGCGCGGGGAGGCCGCGGCATCCGCCAGCTCGACGCCGGCGCCCGGGTGCCAGCGGCGCAGCAGCGCGGGGGAGTACGAGTAGTACGTGAAGAGGAAGTCCTCGATCGGATGCCGCTCGCCGCGAGCCCTGCGCGCCCGGTGGCCGGCCGTCAGGGCGTCGGCGCGCTCGGCGTGCGCCCGCTCGCGGGCGCGCCACGCGGCGGCGTCGAGCACGACCGCATCGGGCACCGCGGCGTCGGGCATCGCGGCGTCGCGGGTCGGGGCGGCGGAGGTCACGCGTCGAGGATAGGCGTCGAGGCTGACCGGCGGTTGCGTGCTGCGATCCAGGGCGTGATCTCGTCGGGGAGGGCGCCGGTCAGTGGTACCGGCCCGAGTACGCGTTGATGGCGGGCTGACCGCCGAGGTGCGCGTAGAGCACGTTGGAGTCCTTCGGGATCTCGCCCGATGAGACGAGGTCGATGAGCCCGGCCATCGACTTGCCCTCGTAGACGGGGTCGAGGATCACGCCCTCGAGGCTGCCCGTGAGGCGCATCGCCTCGTCGGTCGACTCGACCGGGATGCCGTAGTGCTCGCCCGCCCAGCCCTCGAGCACCGTGATCTCGTCGTCGCGCAGGTCACGGCCGAGGCCGATCATCGAGGCTGTGTTCCGTGCGATGCGCGCCACCTGGTCGCGGGTCTCGTCGATCTTCGCCGACGCGTCGATGCCGAGCACCCGGCGGGGTCGCCCGCCGAAGTTCTGCTCGAGGTCGGCGAATCCGGCGATCATGCCCGCGTGCGTCGACCCCGTGACCGAGCACACCACGATCGTGTCGAAGAAGACGCCGAGCGACTCCTCCTGCGCGGCGACCTCGTGGGCCCAGTTCGCGAACCCGAGGCCGCCCAGCGGGTGGTCGGACGCGCCGGCGGGGATCGCGTAGGGCGTGCCGCCCGCGGCCTCGACATCCGCGATCGCCTGCTTCCACGAGTCGCGGAAGCCGATGCTGAAGCCCGCGGGCGACAGGCGCACGTCGGCGCCCATGAGCCGCGAGAGCAGGATGTTGCCGACCCGGTCGTTGACCGCGTCGGGCCAGTCGACCCAGTGCTCCTGCACGAGCACGGCCTTCATGCCGAGGTGGGCGGCGACCGCGGCGACCTGGCGCGTGTGGTTCGACTGCACGCCGCCGATCGAGACGAGCGTGTCGGCGCCCTTCGCGAGCGCGTCGGGCACGAGGTACTCGAGCTTGCGGGTCTTGTTCCCGCCGAAGGCGAGGCCCGAGTTCACGTCCTCTCGCTTCATCCAGACGCGGGCGCCGCCGAGGTGGTCGCTCAGGCGGTCGACGGGGTGGATCGGGCTCGGACCGAACGTCAGGCGATGACGCGGGAAGTCGGCGAGGGCCATGGTGTGCTCCTTCAGGGGGTGGTGGTGACGGACGCCGAGCGCTCCCGCTCGGCGGTCAGCGGCGGCGGGTCGCGCCGCCGTCGCCGTGCGTGAGCCGGCGTGCCCGGGTCAGTCGTTCGGCGGTCTCCACGAGGAAGACGCCCGACGTCTCCTCGGCGCGCCACCGCTCGTCGACGAGGCCGATGGGGTGCACGAGCACCTGCCCGCGCGGCTGGTACAGCGCCAGCTCGACGCCGTGGGCGTGCTCGGCGAGCCGCCACGACAGCGCGGTGCGGCGCGCGACGTGATCGCCGAACGCCGTGCCGAGGGCGCTGACCATGATCGCCGGGTCATCGCGCTCGGGCGGGTTGATGCGGCGCCACCCGGACGACCACCGCTCGTAGAGTGCGCGGACCTGATCGAGGTCGTCGGGATCGGCGCCCGCGCCGGCGACGAGGGCGATGTGCGCGTCGATCCAGTCGCGCTCGGGCTGGCCGATCTCGACGAGCCGCGGCATCGGCGGCGCGTCGGTCGGCGCCGTCCGGCGCGAGAAGAGAGGCACGGGACGATTCTCCCCCGAACGGCCGACGGCGGGGTGCGAGCAGGTGACGGATGTCGGCGGGCGGGCGTAGCGTGGCGGCACCGCGGTCGACAGCCGGTCGAGGGCCGGTGCCGCGGGTTCGAGGGGGGATCATGGCGAATCTCGTCGTGCATTTCGAGATCCACGCGAGCGAGCCGCAGCGGCTCATCGACTACTACAGCGAACTGCTGGGCTGGAAGTTCTCGCAGGTCGGCGACATGACGTACTGGGTGATCGACACCGGTGAGGGCGCGATCGGCAACGTCGAGGCGCAGCCGGGCCTCGGCATCAACGGCGGCCTGACCCAGCGCGAGGGCCCCGCGCCCGCGGAGGGCGCGCCGATCAACGGCTGCAACATCGTCGTCGGGGTCGACGGGAGCGTCGACGAACTCATGCGCCGGGGCGTCGAACTCGGCGGTGTCGAGGCGCTTCCGGCGACCGACTGGGAGGGCATCGGTCGCGGCGGGTACCTGCGCGACCCCGACGGCAACGTCGTCGGCCTGCTCTCACCGGTCCTGTCGGACGGCACCCGGGCGATGTGAGGTCGACGCGGGCCGGCGAACCCGACGGCGTCGGGCACGTGTCGCCCACGCGGCGCGACACGTCGGCCCGCGAATCGTTCGCCGCACGCCCCCCGAGGCGTCGCCGACTGCACGCCATCCGTTCATCCGCACTGGCCACCGTGGCATCCCGAGACCTCGCGCCCTCGCGCGAGGCCGGAACCACATCACGGAGGGTGCCAGGGCATGCGGACGACGCGCAGTCGTGCAAGCGGCGTATCGACAGGGGTGATCGCCGCGGCGATCACCGGAATCATTGGGGCGGGGCTGGCGATCGCGCCGGTGATCCCCGCGGCGGCCGTGCCGCTCGGCGGCGCGGCGGCGGTGAAGCCCGCGCCGGTCGAGGTCGGCGCGCCGACCCTCGCTCCGGCGAACGGTGCCCACCTCGAGGGGACGGTGACGCTCGCCGCAGCGCCCGTGAGCGCGGAGGACAGCGTCACGACGCTGACGGTCGATGGCGCAGAGCTCGCGACCACAGAGACCGTGGGCTCGTCGACCCTGAGTTTCGAGGTCGGCTCGAACTCGATCGAGGCGCGATACGGGAGCCACCTCGTCGTCAACGGAGACCACCGGATCGACCTCGCCGACGCCGTGAACTCGCGCGTCGAGATCGAGATCCCCAACGAGCACCTCGTGCAGGGCGAGAACTCGATCGAGTTCGTCATCGGCACGATCCAGACGGGCTGCGGCACGAACCACGACGACTTCGTCGTGTCGAACGTCGGGCTCGAGCTGCTCGGCGAGATCGCGGACGGCGAGGAGAACGAGTACACGTACAACTTCGGCGACGGCGACTGCGGTTCGAACGCATCGAAACTGCTCGGGGCCGAACTCGCCTTCTTCATCCTCGGCGACCCGCAGGGTACGACCGGCCTGACCGCCGAGCTCGACACGACGACGCTCCGGAACGGCGCACACACGATCCGCGCCACCACCGCTGCGGGAGGCGTCGCGACGAGTGCGGTATCGGTGAACAATGCTCCGGCGGGTGCGCCCCGCGTCACGCCCGAGGACGGCACCATCGCCAACGGCGTGCAGCAGCTCTTCGCCACGAGGCCCGCGGCAGGATCCGGCGGGGTCGCCGAGCTCACGCTCGACGGTGCTGATGTCGCGGCGTCGCCCGTGCTCGGCTCGGGCGACGCGGTGCTCAGCTTCGATGTCGGCTCGAACTCGATCGAAGCCCGCTACCGAAGCTACGTCCTGGTCAACGGGCTGACCCACGGGATCGACGCGGACTTCGTCAGCGAACGGGTCGACCTCGTCTTCCCGAACGAGTGGCTCCGACCGGGATCGAACACGATCCAGCTCGTCACCGGCACCTACGACACGGCGTGCGGCGCGAACCGCGACGACTACACGATCTCCGCCCTCGCCCTGGCTCCCGCATCGGGCACCGCGGCCGGGATCGGGCTCTCCGCCACCTACCGGATGGGCGACGGCAGTTGCGGCAGCAACGCCACGCTCCTGCGCGACGCGACCTTCGAGTTCACGGTCGACGCAGAGGCGAGGGGGCTTCGTGCCGACCTCGACACCGCCACGGTCGCCGACGGCGAGCACACCGTCGCCGCGACCGCGACCACCGGCGAGGTCGCCACGCGTCTGCTCGTGACCGACAACACCGGCCCCGCGATCGCCTCCAGCACGCCCGCACCCGGATCGACCATCGAGCAGGCCACCGCGCTCGACGTGCAGCTCGTCGACCCCTCGGGCGTCGTCGGCGGCCCCGAGGTCGCCCTCGACGGCGAGCCGGTCGGCCTCGCCGACCTGATCGGTCCCGGCCTCGTGGCCGGGCCGCACACCATCGTCGTGACCGCGGCCGACGGTCTCGGCAACGAGTCGACGCACGAGATCGCGTTCGCCTCGGCCGGCATCCCGGACGTCCCCGCCGACCTGGCCCCCGCCTCCGGCACCGCCGACGTGACCGGGCCGGTCACGCTCTCCGCGACCGTCGGCGAGCCGGGCGACGGCGACGTGTCGGCCACGTTCTCGCAGGCCGACATCCTCACGCCGAACCAGGTCTGGCAGGGCACTTCGCGCGGCATCCCGACCACGCTCCGTGTCGAGGGTGAGCGGAAGGCGGATGCCTCGGCGCTCGAGCCGGGCGACGGTGAGACGCTCGACGGCGAGGCCTCCCGCGACGTCGCGTTCCAGCGCTTCGACGTCATGGTGAAGGGCCACGTCAACGATCCGGTCATCCGCTGGACGGGCACGGTCGATCCGGACCGCGTCGCGACGCTGCGCGCCTGGAACCTGCAGTCGCAGGCCTGGGATGCGCTCACCGGATCGCGCGGGGCCGTCGAGGGCGAGACCGTCCTCACCGCCACGGCCGACGATCGCTACATCGACGGGCAGCAGGTCCACGTCATGGTGACCGGCGAGGACCCGTTCGCCGACGACCTCGAGGCCGGCGACCCGAACGCCTTCGCCGACCCGGATGCGGTCGACTTCTCGATCGCGCACTTCACCGACACGCAGTACCTCTCGGAGGGCGCGGTCGAGCAGGAGACGGCCGAGGAGCGGGCGATCTGGGAGTCGGCCTACGGCGGCATCGTCGACTGGATCGCGGGGAACGCCGATGAACGGAAGATCTCCTACGTCGCCCATACCGGCGACCTGATCGAGAACAACATCCGCGCGCCGCAGACCGATGAGATGCGGCAGCAGATCATCGGCGAGTGGGAGGTCTCGTCGCGCCAGCACGACGTGCTCGACGCCGCGGGGATCCCGAGCGGGGTCGTCGCAGGCAACCACGACAACCAGTCGGGCACCGAGAACGGACCCGATGCGATCTTCAACGACTACTTCGGGCCCGAGAACTCCGAGGCCGCGGCGGCGTCGTGGACCCAGGCCCAGTACGGCGGCCCGTGGCGCGAGGGCGACAACCAGAACCACTACGACCTGTTCTCGGCGGGCGGCCTCGACTTCGTCGTGGTCGGCCTCTCGTACGGCGTGACGCGCGAAGAGGCGGAGTGGGCGAACGGCGTGTTCGAGCAGTTCTCCGACCGCAACGGCATCCTGCTCACGCACGACTACCTCGCGCCGAGCACCGAGCCCGACGGGCGCGATGCGCCGTTCGCGGCCCCCGACGGCTCGATGCTCTACAACACGGTCGTCGAGGACAGCCCGAACGTGTTCCTGATCCTCGCCGGCCACGAGCACGGCGTGGGCACGAACGTGAAGCCCCGGGTCGGCGAGATCGACCGCGGCGTCGTCGAGCTGCTCGCGGACTACCAGTTCTACACGGTCTCCGCCGATCGCCTCGGCCTCACCGAGATCGGCGGCTACCGGCCCGACGACCAGCTCCGCTTCGGTGCGAGCTTCCTCCGACTGCTCTCGTTCGACGTCGATCGCAGCGTCATGCACGTCGACACGTACTCGCCCCTGCTCGACGAGTTCGGCGCGACCGAGTACGACGACCGTCACCGCTACGACGGGTCCGAGGACGAGACCGTGCTGCCGGTCGACCTGACCAGCCGCGTCACGACGCTCCGCACCGACTCGCTCGCGGTCTTCGTGCCGTCGGCGGTCGTCGGCGAGTCGACCGTGGCCTCGGGCGAGGTCGCCTCGGTCGAGTGGACACGGCTCAAGGCCGACACCGCGTACGCGTGGATCGTCACCGCGAGCTCGGCCGGCGGCGGCACCTCGACGTCGGAGCCCAGCGTGTTTCTGACGACGGATGCCTCGGGCCGCCCGGGCACCTGGAATGAGAACTCGCCGTGGTTCCCGTTCCTCGGGGAGGCCGTGGCCGCTGAGGGTCCGAATCGATGACGGATGGCGCCATCCGCCGCCGCGGCCCGGTTCGCCGGGTCGCGGCGGCGGCCGTCCGTGCGCTCGCGGTCGTCTTCGGCGTCGCCGTCGCGGTCGGCACCGCGCTGCTGCCGTCCGGTCCGGCCACCGCGCACGACGAGACGACGTCCGCCTACGCCGAGGTCGTCCGCGACGGCGACCGCATCACCGCCGTGCTCGAACTGGAGTACGACCTGCTGATGAAGTCCGCCTGGGCGTACGCGGACGCGTACGAGGCCACGGACCGTGACGAGCAGGCGCGCCAGCTCGCGGCGTACGCCGATTCGGTGGACGACTACGTCGACGCACGATTCGCCGTCACCGCGGAGGGCGAGCGGTGCGCCGCCGAACCCGTGGGCGCCGGTGGCATCCGCGACCGCGCCGGCCGCGCCTTCGCGGTGGTGACCTACGCCTACGACTGCGACCGCGCCGAGTCGAGCGAGCTCACGGTCTCGAGCGCGCTGTTCCCGGACGCGGAGGGCTTCGTGCACTCGACGCGGACCATGCTCGAATGGGATCTCGACGGCGCCGCCGGAAACGCCGTGCTCGTCGCATCGGACCCGACGGTCGCACTCGCCGACCCCGGAGCGCGGATCGGCGAGTTCTTCGTCCTGGGCGCCGAGCACCTGCTGCTCGGCCTCGACCACGTGCTGTTCCTCGTGGCGCTGCTGCTCGGCGCACGCAGCCTGCGCGGACTCGTCATCACGGCGACGACCTTCACCGTGGCCCACAGCGTGACGTTCCTGCTGGCGGCGACCGGCGTCGTGGGCGTGCCGGCCGAGGTCGTCGAGCCGGTCATCGCGCTCTCCATCGCGGTCGCGGCGTTCGCGGCGATCTGGAAGGGTGAGGTGCCCCATCGCTGGCGGATGCCGGTGGTGTTCGCCTTCGGGCTGCTCCACGGGCTCGGCTTCGCGAGCGCGCTCGGCGTCGACGAGGCGTGGTCGTGGGGGCTGCTGTGGGCGCTCATCGCGTTCAACGTCGGGATCGAGGCGGCGCAGCTCGCGATCATCGCGGTCGCGTTCCCGTTGCTCGTGCTGCTTCGACGGACCGTCGCGGGCAGACCCGCGACCGTCCTCGCGGGGCTCGCGGTCGCCGCCGTCGGCACGTTCTGGTTCGCCGAACGGGTCGTCGCCGGGTTGGCGGGTCCGGGTGGGCCGCCGGCCTGATCGGGCCCGCTCGTTCGCGCCGCCCGCCGCGTGTCGGCGGGCGGTGCGAGGATGATCGGGTGCTCCTCGACGAGGTCGTGACGACGGTCGAACGGGTCGCGTCCACCCGCTCGCGACTCGCGAAGGTCGATGCGCTCGCGAGCCTGCTCGGGGGGCTCGCGCCCGACGAGGTCGTGCCCGCGGTCGGCTTCCTGATCGCCAAGCCGCGGCAGGGCCGGGTCGGGGTCGGCTGGCGCACCCTCCGGGGCGGCATGGGCGATCCGGCGGGGGCCGCTGCCCTCACCGTCCTCGACGTCGACGCGGCGCTCGAGCGGCTGGCGGGCGCGAGCGGTTCGGGTTCGGCCGCCGAGCGGGCCTCGGTGCTCGCCGACCTCGGGTCGCGCGCGACCGCGCGAGAGCAGGACTTCGTCTCGCGGGTGATCCTCGGCGAGCTCCGCACCGGCGCGCTCGAGGGCGTGCTGACCGACGCGATCGCGCGTGCCGCCGAACGCCCGGGCGACCTCGTGCGCCGCGCGGCGATGCTGTCGGGCGACCTCGGCGAGACCGCGCGCATCGCCCTCACGGGAGCGCCGGGCGAGCTCGACGCCGTGGGGCTCCGCGTCGGCCGACCCGTGCAGCCGATGCTCGCCGGCACCGCGCCGAGCGCCGCGGCCGCGCTCGAACAGGTGGGCGAGGCATCCGTCGAATTCAAGCTCGACGGGGCGCGCATCCAGGCGCACCGGTCGGGCGACGAGGTGCGCGTGTTCACGCGCAACCTCGCCGACGTCACGCATCGGGTGCCCGAGGTCGTCGACGTCGTCCGCAGCCTGCCCGCGGATGCGCTCATCCTCGACGGCGAGACCCTCGCACTCGACGAGGGCGGCGCGCCGCGCCCCTTCCAGGAGACGATGTCGCGGTTCGGGGCCGAGACCGGGCGCGAGATGCTGCTGCATCCGTGGTTCTTCGACGTGCTCCACGTCGACGGGCGCGACCTCATCGACGAGCCGCTCGCGGTGCGGCTCGCCGAACTCGCGCGCGTCGCGGGGGCGCACCGCATCCCCGGCCGCGTCACGGACGACCCCGAGGTCGCCGAGCGGGTGTCGCGCGACGCGCTCGCCGCAGGGCACGAGGGCGTCGTCGTGAAGGGGGTCGGTGCGCCCTACGCGGCCGGCCGTCGCGGGGCGAGCTGGATCAAGGTCAAGCCCGTCCTCACCTTCGACCTCGTGGTGCTCGCCGCGGAATGGGGCTCGGGTCGGCGCACCGGGCTCCTGTCGAACCTGCACCTCGGCGCGCGAGATCCAGAGGGCGAGTTCGGCGCGCCCGGCACGTTCGTCATGGTCGGCAAGACGTTCAAGGGGCTCACCGACGAGCTCCTGCGATTCCAGACCGAGCGGTTCCCCGAGATCGAGACGCGCCGCACCGAGCACGCCGTCTTCGTCGAGCCGGTCACCGTGGTCGAGATCGCGATCGACGGCGTGCAGCGCTCGAGTCGCTACCCCGGTGGCGTCGCCCTGCGCTTCGCCCGGGTGAAGGGGTACCGCCCCGACAAGGGGCCAGGAGAGACCGATACGATCCAGTCGCTGCGGGCACTGCTCCGCGGCGGCGACGAAGGGGGAACAGCATGACGGATGGCGTGGCGACCGAGGGATCCGGCACCGGCCGGGTCAGGCAGCTCCGACTCGTCGTCGAGGCCGAGGACTTCGACGCGGCGCTGCGGTTCTTCCGCGACGTGGTCGGGATGCCCGAGCAGGAGTCCTACAGCGGTGACGACGGCGCAGAGGTCCGCATCCTCGACGCCGGGCGGGCCACGCTCGAACTGTCGAACCCGGCCCAGGTCCGGTTCATCGACCGGGTCGAGACCGACGGCGGCCGCAGCGATCGCATCCGGGTCGCACTCGAGGTCGACGACACGGCGGCGGTGACCGACGAGCTCGTCGACGCGGGCGCCGAGCTCGAGGCATCCGCTCGCGAGACGCCATGGCGCTCGCTGAACGCCCGAGTGCGCGCACCGGCCGGGCTGCAGCTCACGATCTTCCAGGAGCTCGACTGACCCTCCGGCCATGGTCGTGCTCCTTCCCGCAGGTCACGGTAGCCCTCGGGGCGGTGGCGGTCGAGCCCGCCTAGGCTGGAACCCATGCATCTCGCCCTCGTCCGGCACGGACAGACCGACTGGAACCTCGCCGGGCTCATGCAGGGGCGGGCCGACATCCCGCTGAACGCCACGGGGCGTGCGCAGGCCGAGGACGCGGCCCGGAGGCTCGACCCGGCCGACTGGGACCTCGTGGTGAGCTCGACGCTCGGCCGGGCGCGCACGACCGCCGCGATCCTCGCAGACGGTCTCGGCATCCCCGTCGCGGGCGAGTACGACGGCCTCATCGAGCAGGACTTCGGCGACGCCGACGGCACGCCCGTCTCGGAGATCGACGAACGCTGGCCCGGCCGCGAGTTCCCGGGCAAGGAGCCCGACGCCGCGGTCGGACCGCGTGGTGTGCGGGCACTCGAGCGCATCGCGGTGGAGCACCCCGGCGCTCGCGTGCTGGCGGTGGCCCACGGCACCCTGATCCGGCACGTGCTCGCAGAGCTCACCGGCCATGACGCGAGCAGCTACCCGAGGCTCGACAACCTCACGGTCTCGCGCACCCGGCGAGCGGATGCCGCCTGGCAGGTGCTCACCGTCGGCGGTACCCCGTTCGACGAGGTGCTTCCGTCGCTGTCGCCCGCGGAACCGGGGGAGGTCGTCGCGCGCATCGCATGACCGCCCCGGGGCGAGTGTCGCGATCTCGGAACGATCGTGCGACGGGCCGGTGACGCCCCTCCCGCCGGGGCCCGACCCGGGCGTATGATCCGGAAATGGAGGCTCCGGGCAGCACCACCCTGGTCGTCGTGGGCGAGGAGACGAGCGCCGCGATCGGATCCCTCGCCGGGCTCGCGAACGTCGAGAGCGCGACGTTCGCCGACATGACGGATGCCACCGACGCCGAGGTCGCGACCTGGTCGGTCACCTCCCGTGCGCCGTTCGTCGTGCACGACCGCGACCCGCTCGGGCACGTGGCATCCGCTTGGGTCGAGTTCTTCGACGAGCGATCGACGCTCGGGGTCCTGCAGCTCGAGATCGAGCAGGCCGTGGGCGCGATCGCCCGCCACGAGGTGCGCGTGCCCGACTACTACGTCGTGCTCGAGCCCGAGTCGCTCCGCGGCACCTGGATGCACTGGTGGCTCGGCGTCGTCGCCGCGGCGTCGCCCAACCGCGTGCTGCCGTGGGAGCCGGGCGACGCACCGCTCGCCGGGCTGATCCGGCGGCTGCCGACCGCGCGGGCCTGGCCCGACGTCGACCGCTGGCTTCCGGGCGTGGTGAGGGCCGTGCCCGATCGGTTCGGGCCCGGCCTCCCCGGCGCGGCCTGAGCGGGCGGGCGGCCCGGGCGGGCTGGGCGGCCCGAGCGGGCCGCCCGGGCCACGGGAGCGCGGCGGGCCCCCGTTCCCGGGAGACCCGCCGCGCGGTTCGTCGTTCGACCGCTACTTGCGGTGCGTGGCGTCGGTGACGTCGTTGCCGACGCGGCCGGCGACCTTCGCCTTCTTGTCGGCTCGCTTCTCCTTGAGCGTCCGGGTGGCTGCGGTCTTGTTGTTGCTCGGCTTCTTCGATGACTTGTCTGACACGGTGACGCCCTCTGCTCGGGAGCCCGGGACGGGCCCCGTGGTCGCCACCATAGTGCCGCCGCCTGCGCGCGAGTCGTGCGCGACGACCTCAGCGCCGCACGTGCAGGTCGACCCAGACCAGCCGGTGGTCGCTCGACGGGAACGGGAACGTGCCCGTGAGCGCCGAGAGCGGATCGGCCTGGACCGGCCAGAAGACGCCCGCGTCGGCGACACGGAGGCTCTTCGACGGCAGCACGTAGTCGGCGCGCAGGTTGCCCGGCGCCGGGTTGTCGTTGAAGTCGGCCGTGTCGTACGCGGGGTCGCCCTCGTGCGCCAGGTTCGCTCCGCCCTGCAGCGTCGCGGCCTCGACCGCGCCCGCCGAGGTCGGCTGCGGGTCGGTGATGCGCGGGTGGTCGAGCAGCTGCTGGATCGCGGCATCCACCGAGTCGCCGTCGAGCGGGTCGGCGTTCTGGTCGCCCATGATCACGAACGACGAGCCCGGCTTCAGGCCGCCCTTCGCGCCGTCGTCGTCGTAGATGTACCGCGAGTCCGCCCCAGGCTTCACGTAGTCGGCCCAGAAGCGGATCTCGTCGTGGTTGCGCGTGCCGTTGCGGTCCTCGGGGCCGTCGAACGTCGGCGGTGTCGGGTGCGAGGCGAGTACGTGCACGGTGCGACCGCCGATCTCGACGGGGACATCCCAGTGCGACTTGCTCGACAGGCGGAACACGTCGAGCTCCTCGGGCGAGTACCAGTCGGCCGGCGGCGCGGTGTTCGGGTCGTCGGGGAGCAGGGCGCCCGGCATGTCCTTCCAGAGGAAGTGCTGGAACGTGCGCACCGCGCCCTCGTCGATCGGGTGCTTCGAGAGCACGGCCATCCCGAACTGGCCGGGGAAGAAGCCGAAGCCGAACGCGTCGTCGCCGCCGCCGACGACGCCGTTGTTGTTCAGGTCGAACCCGCTCGGCACGCCCGTGTTCGACGGCGCGACGAACGCGTACGGGTACTCGACCGGGTCGGCGCCGGCCTGCGAGACCTCGAGGTAGTTCTCGCGGAACAGGTCGACCGCCAGGCCCCCCTCGACGTAGTCGAACTCGTTCAGCAGCACGATGTCGGGGTTCGCGCGCTGGATGACCTCGGCGACGGTCTTCGCCTGCGCGTTCGCGCCCGTCGACAGGTCGGCGACCAGCTGGCCCTCGACGTTCCGGTTGAGCGAGAGGTTGTACGTGGCGACGCGGACGGTGTCGGCGCGGCCCGGCGTTCCGCCCGGCGCGGCCTGGGCCGGTGCGGCGAGCACTCCTGCGCCGAGCGCGAGCGCCGCCGCCGAGGCGACGACGAGCGGGGTGCGGTGCGTGGTGCGGGAACGGTCGGATCGTCTCGTGGACATGCGAGCTCCTCTGCTGGCGGGTTCCGGATGCCGCCCACGGTAGGCGGTTCGGGTGACCGCCGGAAGAACCGTGCGCGAACGAGCGGGCCCGCCCCCGTCGTGCTCAGAGGTGCACGGGCGTCGTGGCGAAGGCGGTCGCGACGCTCGCGTCGCCGTCGACGCGGAACCGCCCGGGCGCACCGAGCGACGCTCGCTCCCAGAGCAGCAGCGCGAGGTCGCCGACCGCGGCCGAGATGGTCGCGACGGGCGGGGCCTCGGATGCCGCGCCCGGACGCACCCGCACGAGCGCCCACTCCGGCGAGACCCGCCACGCGTCGGTCGAGTCCGTCGCGGCGAGGTCGACCGGTCCCACGAGCGCGGCGATCCCGCGCCGCTGCGCCTCCGTCATGAAGACCTCGCCGAACTCGTCGATCGCGTCCGCACGACCGGCGAGGTCGACCTCGGGCGGGAAGGGCGGGTCGGCGTCGAGCGCCGTGCGGAGGTCCCACAGGTGCTTCGCCGCCTCGTGCGCCATCCGGCGCTGCCAGGACGGGACCGTGCCCGACGCGCCGTACAGGAACGGCAGCGGTCGCTCGGGATCGGCGTCGTCGAGGGTGCGCATCAGCCGCTCTGCGCCCTCGCGGAACCACGAGACCCGGTCGACCTCGTCCGGACGCCGGAACGCGCGACGGTCCGCCGGCGCGCCCGTGCGCACCTGCTCGGCGGCCCACCGTTGGATGGTGCCGAGGTGGTCCACGATCCGCCCCGCGGTCGGCCAGATCGTCGACCGCACCGGCGCGCCGGGGTCGGTGAGCGCGGCGGCGTCGGCGAACGCGGTGGAGGCGGCCCGGAGATCGCTCGGTGACGGCATGCCTCCATCCTGCTCTGCGCCGGTCCGCCGTGCACGCCGGACGCTTGACGAGCGGGACGCCGCGTGGTCGCATGACCTGTGATGGATGCCACGCGGCCCCCGCTCATCACCGACGACGACCTCGACGACCTCGAGCGCGAGGCCATCGGCCGCGTCCGCGGGCGGGTGCTCGAGATCGGTGCCGGCGAGGGCGAGAACTTCGGCGCGTTCGACCACGACATCGAGTGGATCGGGCTCGAACCCGACTTCGACCGCCGGGTCGAGCTCGCCCAGCGCGCCCGCGCCTGGCAGCACGAGCGGGATCCGCTCGACGCCGTCGCGGAGCGCATCCCGCTGCCCGACGCGTCGGTCGACGCCGTCGTGGGCACCTACGTGCTGTGCTCGGTGACCGACCAGGCCGCCGCGCTCGCCGAGGTGCGACGCGTGCTGGCGCCCGGCGGTTCGATCGTGTTCGTCGACCACGTCGCCGCGCCGCAGGGCACCCTCAAGCGCGGCATCCAGCGCGCGGTCACGCCGCTCAGTCGTCGCTGGTGCCACGGCTGCCACTGGGATCGCGACACGGGCGCCGCGCTGGTCGGGGCTGGATTCATCGCGGACGACGCGCGGCTCGTGCGCGTGCCGTCGTTCCCGTTCGGACCGACCCGCGTCCTGGTGTTCAGCGGGCACCTGCCCGGATCATGACCCGCATCATCGTCCTGACGGGCGCGGGCATCTCCGCGGAGAGCGGCGTGCCCACGTTCCGCGGTGCCGGCGGGCTGTGGGAGGGGCACCGCGTCGAGGATGTCGCCACCCCCGAGGCGTTCGCGGCCGACCCGGAGACCGTGCAGCGCTTCTACGACGCGCGGCGCCGCGCCGTGGCATCCGTCGCCCCCAATCCCGCGCACCACGCGCTCGCCGCGCTCGAACGCGCGATCGGCGACGACCTGCTCGTCGTCACGCAGAACATCGACGACCTGCACGAGCGGGCAGGATCGTCGCGCGTGCTGCACATGCACGGCGAGCTCGGACGGGCGCGATGCGCCGCGTGCGGCGAGCGGCCGCCCGTGCAGGACGACCTGCTGCCGGGCCCGCCGTGCCCGGCGTGCGGTGAGCGGATGCTGCGCCCCGACGTCGTCTGGTTCGGGGAGCTGCCGTACGGGCTCGACGAGATCGACGCCGCACTGGCGGCGTGCGACGTGTTCGTGGCGATCGGCACGTCGGGCGCCGTGTACCCCGCCGCCGGCTTCGTGCTCACCGCCTCAGCGCTCGGGGCGTCGACGTTGGAGCTGAACCTCGCTGAGAGCGAGATCACGCCGTTCTTCGCCGAGTCCCGCCTCGGGCCGGCGAGCGTGCTCGTCCCGGAGTGGGTGCGCGAGCTGCTCGCGGCGCCGTCGCGGACGACGTAGCGCGCGGCGGGGATCCTCATCGGGCACCGGGGCGGGCCTCGCGCGGCGCTCCCGGCGTGTCGAGCGCCGAACGGGCCAGCAGCGTCGCGCCGGCGACCGCGGCGGGCATGGTGATCACGGCCCCGAAGGGCACCAGGAAGCACAGCTGCGTCGCCACGCCGAAGCCGAGGAACCGCCAGCGGTGGCGGCGCAGGAGGGCGCGCCGCGCGTCGCGGGAGAGCCCGCGGGCGTCGAGGGCGCGCGAGGAGAGCTCCCGCGCGAGCAGGCGCCCGGTCAGGACCGCTCCGAGGATCGCGGCGGCGACCGTGCCCACCACCGGGACGACTCCGACGACCGCGACGAGCGCCGCCGAGACGAGGCCCTGCAGCACGAGGGCGCCCGCACCGCGCACTCCCGCCCAGAATCCGGAACCCTCGCCGGGAGGGACCCCGTCGGCGTCGGTCTCGACCGCCACCCAGATCCGCTCGTAGAAGGGGTCGCCGACCACGAGCGTCAGCGCCGTGAACGTGACGAAGGCGAGCACCGCGGCGCCCGCGAACACGACGACCGCGACGACCACCCGGAACGCGGAGCGCCAGAGCTCGGGCCAGGCGCCCGCGAACGGAGTCGCGACCTCGACGAGCGCGGGCAGGCCGAAGCCGAGGGCGACCAGCCCCCACACGAACAGCGCGAACACGATCGCGGCGGGCACGAGCCCGAGCAGCATCGCGCCCGGGTCCCGCCGCCAGAACGCGAAGCCGCGTGCGAGCTTCCGGGCGCCAACGAACAGTTCGTGCAGCACGCGGGCAAGCCTAGGCGTGCGGGGCGCGCCGGTGTCGGAGCACGCCACGTGCGACGTGGTGTTGCACCGCGGCGCGACTGCTCCCAGCCGACGGCGATATCGTCGGAGGCATCCGCTCGACGAAGGACCCCACCACGCCATGACGACGACCTCCACGCAGCCCGCTCGCGCAGCCGAGTGGTGGAAGGCGCAGCGACGTCGCGTGATCTGGGGAACCGCGATCGCCGTCGTCGCGCTCGGCGTCATCGTCCTCGTCGCACGGCTCGTGCGCGGCATCCCGGCGGTCGAGGACTTCATCGTCGCGTACCCGGGCATCGTGCCTCCGCCCGAGGGCACGCCGGTCGGCATCCCCTGGTGGCTCGGCTGGCAGCACTTCCTGAACGCGTTCTTCCTCGTGCTGCTCGTCAAGACCGGGTTCGAGTTGCGCGGCAAGCGCCGCCCGCCCGGGTTCTGGACGCGCGACAACACGCGGTGGCCGCGCACGAAGCGCGCTCCGCGCCGGCTCGGCATCTGGCTCTGGTTCCATCTCTGGCTCGACGCACTGTGGCTGCTCGTCGGCCTCACCTACGTGGTGCTGCTCTTCGCGACCGGCCAGTGGCTGCGGATCGTGCCGACCGACTGGGCCGTGGTGCCGAACGCGATCTCCGCGGCGCTGCAGTACGCGTCGCTCGAGTGGCCGACCGAGGACTCGTGGATCGTGTACAACGCGCTCCAGCAGCTGGCGTACTTCGCGGTCGTGTTCATCGCCGCGCCGCTCGCGCTCGTCACGGGGCTGCGGCTCTCCTCGATCTGGCCCGTCGAGGGGCGGCTCGCCTCACCGACGGGCGAAGCTCTCGCGCGGGCCGTGCACTACCCGGTGATGCTGTTCTTCCTCGCGTTCACGTTCGTGCACGTGGTGCTCGTGCTCTCGACGGGCGCGCTCCGCAAGCTCAACCAGATGTACGCGGCGCGCGACGCCGACGACTGGATCGGGTTCGCGATCTTCGCGGCGTCGATCGTCGTGACCGTGGTCGCGTGGGTGCTCGCGAAGCCGCCGCTGCTCAAGCGCATCGCGGCCCGGTCGGGGCGGGTGCAGGGCTGACCGCCGTCGTCGTCGCCGCGGCCGCGGCCCCGGCCCCCGGACGCGGCCCCCGGTCGCAGTTCAGGACGTTTGCCCGACACGCCGGGCGAGCGGATGCCGCGACACGGCGTGTCGCCGAAATCCTCCTGAATCGCGGCGGGCGTGGTCGCGGCCGGTTTCGCTAGGCTCGAAGCATGAGCCGCACCGTCTGGACCGTCGTCGGCGTCATCGCCGCCGTGGTGATCGCGTGGATCCTCGTCGACGTCGTCTTCAGCGTGCTGTGGTTCGTCGTGAAGCTCGCCATCGTCGCGGTCGTCGCGGTCGCCGTCTTCTTCTGGCTCAGGTCGGTCGCGAAGCGCGGGGACGACCGCAGGGCGGTCGAGCGATAGCCGGGTCCGGCGAGGTCGGTGCCGCTGCGGTCGATGTGCCGTCTCCGCACGGAGGAGTCGTGCGCGCCTACGACAGCGGCGCGTCGCATCCGGGTGCCCCCGTCGTGGTCTGGCACGCCGGGTCGCCGCACACCGGCGAACCGCTCGAGCCGCTCGTGCGCGCGGCGCGGGCGCGGGGCATCCGTCTCGTCACGTTCGCACGCCCGGGCTACGGAGGCTCGACCCCACGACCAGGCCGAGACGTGGCATCCGTCGCCCACGACGTCGCCGCGCTCGCCGACGCGCTCGACCTCGACCGCTTCGCCGTCGCCGGATACTCAGGCGGGGGACCGCACGCGCTCGCGTGCGCCGCGCTCCTGCCCGATCGCGTGACGGCGGCCGCGGTGCTCGCGAGCCCGTCGCCGTACGGGGCGGACGACGGTTGGTTCGCGGGCATGCACGAGCCCGGTGCGCTCCGAGCGGCAGCCGTCTCGCGCGACGAACGCCTGCGCTTCGCCGAGACCGACGAGTTCGACCCGGCGCAGTTCACCGACCGCGATTTCGCCGTGCTCGGCGGCGAGTGGGGCGCGGTCGGCCGCGACGCCGGGCGCGCGGAGTCGGCCGGCCCCGGCGGCCTCGTCGACGACGACGTCGCGTTCACGCGCGCCTGGGGATTCGAGCTCGCCGACGTGCACGTCCCCGTGCTGCTCGTGCAGGGCGAACTCGATCGCGTGATCCCACGGGCGCACGCCGTGCGCCTCGTCGCGGGCCTGCCTGGGGCCCGGCTCTGGATGCGCCTGGACGACGGCCACGTCGCGGTGCTCGACGTGGTGCCCGAGGTGCTCGACTGGCTGGCGGAGCGCTCGGGCGGGATGCCGGCCGCCGACGCGGCCCCCGGTCGCGATTCAGGACGTCTGCCCGACACGCCGGGCGAGCGGATGCCGCGACACGGCGTGTCGCCGAAATCCTCCTGAATCGCGGCCCTCGTGGCTGCGACCGGTCACCCGCCGGCGTCGGTGGGCGGCACCGCGACCGAGGCCAGGAACACCCGGACCGACAGCTCGGCGTGGCGGCGCTGCGACGAGGCATCCGGTATCGCGTCGTCGCCGAGCAGCATGACCTCGTTGAGCGGGCGGCCCATCACGAGCCAGTTGAACACGGTCGCGGCCTCGACGGCGTCGTCGAACGCCACGAGTCCCGCGTCGCGGAGGTCCTCGAGGATGCGCCCGATGCGTGCGACGGCCCGCTCCGGGCCGGCCTCGCGGAGCGCCCTGCCGAGGTCCGGGAATCGGCTCGATTCGCCGATGACGAGGCGCCGCAGGCGGCGTCGCTCGGCGGCCTCAGCGCTTCTTCGCGCCCGCCCACTCGATGAGCCGGTCGGCGTCCCAGGTCGTGACGATGCGCTCGGGCGGGATGCCGGCCGCTTCGGCGCGGGCCGCGCCGAGCGCGAGGAAGCCGAAGTGCCCGGGCGCGTGCCCGTCGGTGTCGATCGAGAACCGGCAGCCGGCCTCGAGCGCGACCTCGATGAGGTCGTCGGGCGGGTCCTGACGTTCGGGACGCGAGTTGATCTCGACCGCGACGTCGTGCTCGGCGCACGCGGCGAACACGGCCTCGGCGTCGAACTCCGACTGCGGCCTCGTGCCGCGCGAGCCCTGCACGAGCCGGCCCGTGCAGTGCCCGAGCACGTTCATGCGCGGATCGCGGATGGCACGAAGCATCCGCTTCGTCATCTCATCGCGCGGCGAGCGCAGCTTCGAGTGCACGCTCGCGACCACCACGTCGAGCCGGTCGAGCAGGTCGGGGCGCTGGTCGAGCACGCCGTCCTCGAGGATGTCGACCTCGATGCCGGTCAGGATCCGCACGCCGAGCTCGCCGCGCTCGCGACCGCCGCGGTCGCGCCCGTCGCGGTCGGACTCGCCGAGCCCCGCGTTCAGTGCGCCCACGATCTCGAGCTGCGACTCGAGCCGCGCGGGCGAGAGGCCGTTCGCGACGCGCAGGTTCGGCGAGTGGTCGGTGAGTGCGAAGTACTCGAGCCCGGCGGATGCCGCGGCGCGCGCCATCGCGGCGATGCTCGTCGTGCCGTCCGACCAGTCGGAGTGCGCGTGCAGGTCACCGCGGAGCAACGCCCGGAGCCCGGTGGAGACCTCGACGCCCGCCTTCTCGCGGAGGTCGGCGAGGTAGCCGGGCACCTTCCCACTAAGCGCCTCGACGATGACGCCGAGGCTCGAGTCGCCGATCCCGGGCGACTTCTTCAGGCGCCCGTCGGCCGCGCGCGCACGCAGCTCGTCGTCGGTCAGCGGGCCGATCACGCCCGCCGCGCGGCGGAACGCCTTCGCCTTGAACGGCGTCGCGAGCTGCACCTCGAGCAGCGACGCGATCTCCTCCAGCGCCTGTACCGGGTCCATCGCTCCAGTCTGCCGCGCGGGCGGCGCCGTGTCGCGTGGCCCCTAGGTGTGATGCCTCACCGCGCGCCGGGTCGCGGCCGGTCAGCGGTGCTGGTCGACGAGCACGGGGTTGCCGTCGGGATCGACGACGACGAAGCTGCCCGGTCCCGTGCCGTGCTCGTCGACCTCCGACACGAACTCGACCCCGGCATCCCGGAGGGTCCGTTGCAGTTCGCGCACGTCGGTGAAGGGGTCGACCTCGGCCGCGGCCTGGTCCCATCCCGGGTTGAACGTCAGCAGGTTGCGTTCGAACATGCCCTGGAACAGGCCGATCACGTGCGAGCCGTTCCGGAGCATGAGCCAGCCCTGGTCGGGGTCGCCGCCGAACGCCTCGAATCCGAGCCGCTCGTAGAACTCCCGCGAGGCGGCGAGGTCGCTGACGGCGAGGCTGACGGAGAATGCACCGAGGTCCATCGCCCCAGTCTGCTCGCCTTCCCCGCTCCGCGGAACCCCGGTCAGCCGTCGAAGGCGACCGCCCGCACGGGTGCGCCGTCGACGCCGAGCCGCAGCGGGAAGAACCCGACGCGCACCCGGTGCGGCAGCGCCTCGAGCCCGGCGACGTTCTCCACGATCAGGTGGTCGCCCCCGAGGACCACGTCGTGCACCGGGAACGACGTCGTGCCCGCGGCATCCGTCGGGTCGGGGCTCAGGGTGTCGACGGCGAGCACGTGCACGCCGCGGGCGACGAGCTCGGCCGCCGCGGCCGGGTCGAGCGACGGATGCCGCAGCGCGCCCTCGGACCCGAACCACCGCCACCAGCCGGTGTCCACGATCGCGATCGGCGGGAGCGCGGCGGGCAGCACGCCGCCGGGCGATGCCGCGGCGAGCTCGGCGAGCCCGTAGGTCGCACCGTCGGCGAGGCCCTCGAGGTGGAACACGAGGGCCTCGCCGACGAGCTCGTCGAGCGCGACCTCGGCCATGGTCCGACCGCCGGCGACCGTGTGCGCCGGGGCGTCGACGTGCGTGCCGGTGTGCGACCCGAGCTCGAGGGCGGTGACGGCGGCGCCGTCGCGGTCGAGCTCGAGGGCCGGCGCGAGGTGCACGGTCGGATCGCCCGGGTACACCGTCATCCCGTCGGTGATCGGGTGGCTGAGGTCGCGCATGCCCGGCTCAGGCGTCCGTCGCGACGGGCTCGCGTGAGAGGTGCTCGCTCGGCACGGCCGGGTGCGCGGACCGCTCGCGCAGCGAGAGCAGCAGGTAGAGCGCGAAGGTGAGCGCGAAGCCGGGGATCGTCGCACCGATGGGCGTCGGCCAGACGTACGTCCACAGGTAGACCGCGACCGCGCCGACGACCCACGCGAGCACGGCGAGCCAGTTCACGCCGCCCCGGTACCAGTAGCGGCCGCCGCGGGCGTTCAGGATCTCGCGCGTGTACGAGCCGCGCTTGACCAGGTAGTAGTCGACGATCATGATCGCGAACACCGGGGCGAACAGCGCGCCGATCGTCACGAGGAACGTCGTGAACTGCTCGAGCAGGCCGAAGAAGGTCGCGCCGATGATCGAGACGAGGCCGAGTACCAGGGCGGCCGGGAGGAACTTCACCTTCGCGCCGGGGACCGCGTTGACGACCGAGGTGACCATGCCGTAGACGACCATCGTGTTGGTCGCCATGACCGAGGTGAAGATCACGACCGCGAGCGGCCAGCCGAAGGGCTCGACGATCGTCACCGGGTCGAACGGGATCGCCTCGCCGCCCGAGAGCACCACGTACGAGATCGCGGTCGCACCGAGCGACATGGCGATGATCGTCGAGAGGCTGTAGCCGACGCCCGAGCCGATGATGCCCGCGCGGCTGGTCTTCGCGAAGCGGTTGAAGTCGGCCGAGAGCACCGTCCACGAGATCGCGGTCGCGATGACGACGTCGAGCACGAGGATCGGGGTGTAGCCGATCGACTCGTCGACGGGGATCGCGGTGAACTCGGCGGGCGCGAACGTCGTGAACGCGGTGATGAAGATGAACGCCATGATCGCGAGCATGATCCCGGCGAGCCAGGGCTCGATGCGTGCGATGCCCTCGTGGCCGAAGATCGCGAGGACCACGACGATCGTCTGGCAGACGACCGCCCAGATCACGGGGTTCGAGAAGCCCGTGACGGATGCCACGAGGAAGTCGAGCGCGATGCCCGCGAGCATCGCCTGCACCCAGCTCCACCCCATGAGGATCACGACGTTCGCCGAGACCGGCAGGAGGCTCCCGCGCGTGCCGAACGGCCCGCGCGTGAGGGCCATGGTCGGTAGGCCCGTGCGGGTGCCGATGTTCCCGATCGTGACGAGCACGACCGCGCCGACGAGCGTGCCGACGATGATGAGCAGGATGGCGAGTCCGTAGTCGATGCCGGGCACGAAGAGCGTGCCCGTGAGCAGGGTGGTCACGACGAGGTTCGCCGCGAGCCAGATCATGCCGATGCGCAGCAGCGAGAGGCTGCCGCGGACCGGGCCGGCGTCGTCGGAGTTGCGTTCGAGGCGCTGCTCGAGGCGGGTGTAGAGCGACATTGCTGTTCTCCTCGGGTGGTGGGTCAGGCGGAGGTGCCGTCGGGGGCGGGGGAGAGGTGCTCGTGCACGGCGATGAGGCCGCGCACGGGATCGGTGCGGAACGCGATCGTCTCGCGCTCGCGGTAGGACTCGAGGCCGTCGGGCGTCTCGACGGTCGTCGCGACGGAGTGCGAGAAGATCGCGCCGCCGGGGAAGGCCTGGACGGCGCGGTCGGTCGACTCGCACGAGACGACGCGCCATCCGCCGGCGACCCACTCGTCCCAGAGGCGCTCGTAGGCTGCGCGGTCGTCGAGGCGGGCGGGTTCGGGGTGGAACACGAAGGTCGCATCGGGTGCGAACGTCGCGAAGTATCGGTCGCGGTCGGTGGCCGCGAAGGCGTCGACGATGGCGGATGCCGCGGCCTCGACCTCCTCGGTGGTGGGGGTGTGGATCTCGGTCATCCTGGGGCTCCTTCGCCGTGCGGGGACGTGGTGGGTGGTGCGGGTGGCCGCGGTGCGGTGCCGGCAGGGCCGGTCAGTCGCGCGGGGCCATCGCGCTGATCAGTTCGTAGGCGACGTGGCTCGCGGCGACGGCCGTGAGCTGGGCGTGGTCGTAGGCGGGGGCGACCTCGACGACGTCGGCGCCGACGATGTTGCGGTCGGCGAGGGCGCGCAGCATCCGCAGCAGCTCGCGGCTGGTGAGGCCGCCGGCCTCGGGCGTCCCGGTGCCGGGCGCGTGCGCGGGGTCGAGCACGTCGATGTCGATCGAGATGTAGAGCGGCGCGTCGCCGATGCGGGCGCGCATGCGCTCGATCGCGCTCGCGACGCCGTGCTCCTCGAGGTGCTCGCTCGTGACGATCGAGAAGCCGAGGCGTTCGTCGTCCTCGAGGTCGCCCTTGGCGTAGAGCGGGCCGCGGATGCCGACGTGCATGCTCGCGGTGAGGTCGATGAGGCCCTCCTCGCTCGCGCGGCGGAACGGCGTGCCGTGCGTCGTGGGCGCTCCGAAGTAGGTGTCCCACGTGTCGAGGTGCGCGTCGAAGTGGAGCACCGCGACGGGGCCGTGCTGGGCGTGCACCGCCCGCAGCAGGGGGAGGGCGATCGTGTGGTCGCCGCCGATCGCGACGAGCTTCGTCGCGCGCGACCGGAGCTCGCGGGCGCCGGCCTCGACCTGGCGGACGGCCTCGGCGATGTCGAACGGGTTCACGGCGAGGTCGCCGGCGTCGGCGACCTGCTGCGCGCCGAACGGGAACACGTCCTGGGCGGGGTTGTAGGGGCGCAGGAGTCGCGACGCCTCGCGCACGTGGGCGGGGCCGAAGCGGGCGCCCGGGCGGTAGCTGACGCCCGAGTCGAACGGGATGCCGACGACCGCGACATCCGCTCGCCCGACCTCGTCGAGTCGGGGCAGCCGCGCGAACGTGGCGATGCCGGCGAAGCGGGGGACGACGCTCGCGTCGACCGGGCCGATCGGGGCGGATTCGGGCTGGTGTTGCATGAGAGACAACTTCCGGTAGTCTTGAGGAAACTTGCGGGACACGCTACGCCGACCGACCCGCCCGCGTCAAGGGCGACGGATGCCGCGTGCTCGCGCCACGAGACGAGAGGAGCCGACGTGCGCCCCCTCCACCCCTCCGCCGACGCCGGCGGCACGCCCATCGGCGCGAAGCTCCGCAGCACGCGCATCGCGCAGGGCCTGACCCTCGCGCAGGTCGCCGAGGCGAGCGGGCTCAGCAAGGGCTTCCTCAGCCGGCTCGAGCGCGACGAGACCTCGCCGAGCGTCGCGACCCTCGTGCAGCTCTGCCAGGTGCTCTCGCTCCCGGTCGGCGCGCTCTTCGCCGAACCCGAGATCCAGCACATCCGTCGGGGCGACGCCCCCCGCATCAACCTCGGCGGCGTGCACGTCGAGGAGCACCTCATGTCGCCGCGCGGCGAGGAGCGCGTGCAGCTGCTCCGATCCTCGCTCGAGCCGGGCGCCCACGGCGGCGCCGACCTCTACACCGTCAACTGCGACGTCGAGGTCATGCACGTGATCTCGGGAGCGGTCACGGTCCGCTTCGCCGACCGCACCGTGCGGCTCGAGAGCGGCGACGCGCTCACCCTGCCCGGGCGCGAGCCGCACACCTGGACCGCCGACGACGACGCGCCCGCCGAGGTCGTCTGGGTCCTCGTCCCCGCCCCGTGGAGCGGCTCCGCCTGAGGTCAGGCGGGCGCTTCGGCATCCGTTCCGAGGCGGACGCACCGGGTCAAGCCCTGTTCGGCCGCGCGCACCGCGCCTAGGGTCGAGCCATGGTCCTCCGACGTCGTCCCGCACGCGATCCCGACCCCGACCCGACGGCCGCGCCCGATCGCGCGCGCCGTGGAGCGGGCGGGCCGATCTGGAACGACCGCCTCGGCAGGTGGTCGATCCGCAGCCTCCAGGTCATCATCGTCGGCCTGCTCGCGGCGCTCGCGATCTGGGCCCTGACCCAGGTCACGCTCATCGTGATCCCCGTGCTCATCGCCCTGATCCTCGCTGCGGCCGCGAGCCCGCTGATCATCTGGCTTCGGAAGCGGATGCCGCCCATGCTCGCGGCATGGGTGACCCTGCTCGGCGGAACCGCCGTGCTCGGCGGCATCATCACCGGGGTCGTGTTCGCGGTGCGCTCCCAGTGGGAGGAACTCTCGACCAAGGCGGTCCAGGGATTCGAGGACCTGATCGACTGGATCCAGGGCCTGCCCATCCCGATCGACGAGGAGCAGCTGCTCGAGTGGCGCGACGCGATCCTCGGCTTCGTCACGAGCGCCGAGTTCGGGCGCAGCGCGCTGTCCGGCGTCTCCCAGGCCACCGAGTTCGTCACCGGGACCCTCCTGATGTTCGTCGTGCTCTTCTTCTTCCTCAAGGACGGCGACCGCATCTGGGCATTCTTCATGACGCCGTTCCGCGGCGAATCGCTCGAGCGCGGCATCCGCATCGGCACGACGGGCGTCAAGGTGCTCGGCGACTACCTGCGCGGCACCGCGATCATCGCGTTCGTCGACGCGGTCGCGATCGGGATCGGGCTGGCGATCCTCCAGGTTCCGCTGGCGCTGCCGCTCGCGGTCATCGTGTTCCTGACCGCGTTCATCCCGTTCGTGGGTGCGACCGTCGCCGGGATCCTGGCGGCGCTGGTCGCCCTCGTCGCGAACGGGCCGGTGGTGGCGCTCATCGTCGTCGCGATCGTCGTGGTCGTCAACCAGCTCGAGGGCGACCTGCTGCAACCGGTCGTGATGGCGCAGTCCCTCAAGCTGCATCCGCTGGTCGTGCTCATCGCCCTGACCTCGGGGACGATCGTCGGCGGCATCGTCGGCGCGGTGCTCGCGGTGCCGATCACGGCGGTCGGCTGGGCGATCATCAAGGTCTGGGACGCGCCCGACCCGTCGCTCGACGAACGCAAGCACCTGCACCTCCGGCGTCGAAGAGCGGATGCCGCGGCCGACGCGGACGCCGCGGACGCCGATGCCGCGACCGGCGCCGGCAACGCCGGCAGCGCCGGTGCCGCCTCCCGCGCCTGAGGGGCTCAGGCGGGGCCGGACAGCCGGGCCTCGAGCCGGTCGATCGCGGCGACCTGTCCCTTGACGAGCAGGTCGCGTGCCGACGCCGCCGCGACCCACTGGGCGTCGTCGACCTCCGGATACGACCGGATGCGCCCGGATCGCGGCGGCCACTCGATCTCGAAACGGGCGGACACCAGGGCGTCGGGCTGGAATCCGGGCGCTTCGATCGCGAACACGTGCAGCACCTTGCTCGAGGTCGCCCGGACCGTGCCCAGTT
Source organism: Agromyces marinus (assembly GCF_021442325.1). Classification (NCBI taxonomy): domain Bacteria; kingdom Bacillati; phylum Actinomycetota; class Actinomycetes; order Micrococcales; family Microbacteriaceae; genus Agromyces; species Agromyces marinus. The sequence goes on from NZ_CP087879.1 coordinate 739,475, forward strand.
CGAGCGCGACGCCCTCGGGGGCGGCGACGCCGATCTCCTCGGCGAACTCCCGGTACGCGGCCTCGCGTGCGGACTCCCCGGGCTCGATGAGCCCCTTCGGGATCGACCAGGCGCGTTCGCGCCCGCCCGTCCAGAACGGGCCGCCCATGTGGGCGATGAAGACCTCGAGTCCGGGCGTGCGACGGAACAGCAGCACGCCCGCGCTGGTCAGCGGCATCCGCCGAGGTGGACGATGCTCACTCGCGGGGCGAACGGGCGAACTCCCAGAGGCAGGCGGCCAGGCCCACCCCGCCGATCGCGATGATCGCGAAGATCGCCCCCCACAGCACCGATTCGATCGACATGCGCACCTCCGTTGGTCGTACGCCCATTCTGGCGCGCGCGGTCCGTGCCGCGCCAGCATGATTCCGCGGTGGTGCGATCGGGGCCGCGTGGGTAGCGTTGGGGTGTCCGACGAGCGGGGAGGCTGGTCATGGCGAGAGTGCTGGTCATCGGGGGGCACGGTCGGGTCGCGTTGCTGCTCGCGCAGATCCTGGTCGAGCGCGGCGACGAGGTCGACGCGGTGATCCGGAATCCGGAGCACGCCGACGAGGTCGCCGCGACCGGCGCCGAACCGGTCGTCGCCGACGTCGAGGGGCTCGACGTCGACGGCTTGGCCGACCTCATCGCCGGGCACGACGCGGTCGTGTGGTCGGCCGGTGCGGGCGGCGGCGACCCGGCGCGCACGAGGTCCGTCGACCACGATGCGGCGGTCAGGTCGATGGATGCCGCGGAGCAGGCGGGAGTGCGCCGCTACGTGATGGTGTCGTACTTCGGGTCGCGCGTCGACCACCGCGTGCCGGCCGACAGCGCCTTCAAGCACTACGCCGACGCGAAGGCCGACGCCGACGAGCACCTGCGCGCGTCCGGCCTGGACTACACGATCCTCGGCCCGTCCACGCTCGCCGACGGCCCGGGCACCGGCCGGATCGACGCGGCGGCCGAGCAGAGTTCCGACGTCGACCGGGCGGATGTCGCCGCGACCGTCGCGGCCGCGCTCGCCGAGCCCGCGACGGTGGGCCGCACCATCCGCTTCAACCGCGGCGACACGCCGATCGCCGACGCGCTGCGCTGACCAGGTCGGGTGCGCGTCGCGTCGCGCCGCGCCGTCGCGCCGCGCCGTCGCGCCGCGCCGCCGCGCCGCGTCGCGATTCAGGACGAATCGGGCGACACGCCGCGCCGCGGCATCCGCTCGCCGGCGATTCCGGTCGGAACTCCTGAACGGCGGACGCGTCGGGCACGACGCACGTCCGCAGGTGCTGGCCGCGCGCGCCCCGGCGGAGTAGCATCGCCGCACTGCCGGACCGACACCGCCTCAGGAGGTCGCCATGAGCATGACCCTCGACGAACTGCCCGCCGTCGCCGAATGCTCGGTGTCGGGCTGTTCCTACAACGACCACTCGCACTGCCACGCGGCCGCGGTCACGATCGCCGGAAGCGTCGGCGACGCCGAGTGCGCGACGTTCATCCCGCTCGGCACGAAGGGCGGCCTCGACAAGGTCGTCACGCACGTCGGCGCGTGCCAGCGCTCCGAGTGCGTGCACAACGACGCACTCGAGTGCACGGCGTCCGCCGTGCGCATCGGCCCGGGCGCCGACGACGCGGACTGCCTCACGTACGAGCCGGCCTGAGCCCTCGCCGAATCCCGACGGCGCGCGCGATCGATCGCGCCGTTCTGCTGAGAGCGGATGCCGTTGCCGCCCGATCGACCGCGTGCGTACGCTCGCAGCATGGGCGAGATGATCGGGTTCCCGGATGCCGCCGCGCGACGCCGCACCAGGCCGCTGTGGCGGCACGTGCTCGGCGAGGTGCTGCGCGACGAGCGGCAGGACCAGGAACGCATCCTCACCGAGGTCGCCCGCACCGCGGGAGTCTCGCCGCAGTACCTCTCCGAGGTCGAACGGGGGCGCAAGGAGGCGTCCTCCGAGGTGCTCGGCGCGGTCGGTGACGCGCTCGGGCTGGACCTCGCGGAGCTCGCCACGCGGGTCGCGTCGCGTCTCGCGCCGCGCGAGCCGATCCGGTCCGAGACGCGACGCGGGCCCGTCGCGGTCCCGACCCGGATGGACGCGCCATCCGCTCGGCCCGCCGACGCCTACCTGCTGGCGGCCTGACCGCCGCGCACGCGCGCGCCCACCGCCTGGCCGTCGATCGCCCGGCCGCCGACCGCCTGCGCGCCGATCGACGGCGCCGAGAGCACGTGGTCGGCGATGCCGTACTCGACCGCGGCCTCGGCGGGCAGGATGAGGTCGCGATCGGTGTCGGTCCGCAGTCGCTCGGGCGAACGTCCGGTGTCTGCGGCGAGTGCCGCCTCGAGTTCGGCGCGCACCCGCAGCACCTCGTCGGCGTGCAGGATCAGGTCGGGGACGGTTCCGCGCCCCTGCGTCGACGGCTGGTGGAGCGTCACGGTGCTGTGCGGCAGCATCGAACGCCGCCCGTGCGCGCCGCCCGCGAGGAGCACCGCCGCAGGCCCGCCGGCCCGGCCGACGCAGGTCGTCGCGACATCCGGCCTGATGTGCCGCATCGTGTCGTACACCGCGAGGGCCGCGCTCGGCGACCCGCCCGGCGAGTTCACGTACAGGCTGATCGGCGACTCGCTCGACTCCGACGCGAGATGGAGGAACTGCGCGATGAGCACGTTCGCGACGCCGTCGTCGATCTCGGTGCCGAGGTAGACGATGCGTTCGGAGAGCAGCCGGCTGTACACGTCGAGCGAACGCTCGACGCCGCCGCGCTTCTCCACGACGTAGGGGATCGTGTACGAGGTCATGCCGACACCCCCAGCCCGGCGACCGCGCGCGGTTCGAGAGGGAACAGCTCGTCGAGCCGCTCGGTCACGTGATCGATGAAGCCGTAGTCGACGGCCGCCTCCGCGGTGTACCAGCGGTCGCGCAGCGAGTCCTCGCGCACGCGCTCGACCGGCTGCCCGGTGTAGCGCGCGATCAGGCCGAGCACGGTGTCGCGCGTGTGCCGCAGGTCGTCGGCCTGCAGCTCGACGTCGACCGCGGTTCCGCCGATGCCCGCGGAACCCTGGTGCAGGAGGATCCGCGAATGCGGGAGCGCCGCGCGCTTCCCCTTCGTACCCGCGGTGAGCAGGAACTGCCCGGCGCTCGCGGCCATCCCGACCGCGATGGTCGCGACGTCGTTCGGGATGGCGCGCATCACGTCGTGGATCGCGAGCATCGCGGGCACCGAGCCGCCCGGCGAGTTGATCCAGAAGCGGATGTCGCGGCGCGCGTCGTCGGCGGCGAGCGCGACCAGTTGCGCGCAGATGCGGTTTCCGCCGGCCTGATCGAGTTCGTCCCCGAGCACGATGACGCGCTCGTGGAAGAGCCGACGCGTGAGCTCGGCGTCGATCGGCTGGAGTGGTGGGCTCTCGTGGTCGCTCATGGCTCCAGCGTGCATCGCACTCCGGCCGCCGCGGGGCCGGTGCTGCTCGGAGCAGTACCGCTCTCGGCGGCGCTGCTCTCGGCAGTGCGGCGGTCGCGCGCTAGATTGGCGACGGGAGGTCTCCTCACGATGGATCCCACCGAACGGGCAGCGTCCGACGAGGTCGACGCGCTCCAGCCCTATGTGCCGCGCCTCGTGCGGTACTGGGATGCCGAGACCCCCGGTCGCCTGCACCGACCCGTCGAGGGCACGATGGCGCTCATCGACATCTCGGGCTTCACCCGGATGTCCGAACGACTGGCGCGCTACGGCAACGTCGGCGCCGAAGAGGTCACGGAGGTCATCGACGGCACGTTCGCGCGGCTGCTGCCCGCGGCGTACGCGTTCGGGGCGAACCTGCTGAAGTTCGGCGGCGACGCCCAGCTGCTGTGGTTCACGGGAACGGACCATCACACGCGCGCGGCTGCCGCAGCCCACGCCATGCGGGCCGAGCTCCGCAGGCTCGACGGGTTCGCGACGAGCGCGGGGACCGTGTCGCTGCGGATGTCGGTCGGCGTGCACAGCGGCACCTTCGACTTCTTCCTCGTGGGCGGATCGCATCGCGAGTTCATCGTCGCCGGTCCCGGGGCCACGAGCACGGTGCAGATGGAGTCGGCGGCGTCCGCCGGGCAGATCATGCTCAGCCCCGCGACGGCGGACCTGCTGCCGAGGTCGTCCGTCGGGGCGGCCCGGGGCCCGGGTCGGTTGCTCGCCCGGTCCGCGGAGGTCGAGCAGTCCGGCTTCCACACCGCGGAGACGCCGGAGGTCGATCTCAGGCAGTTCGTGCCGGTGGGGCTGCGGGAGACCCTGCGCGGCGGCACGGTCGATCCCGAGCATCGACCCGCAGCGATCGCGTTCCTCCAGTACGTCGGGTTCGACCGCCTCGTCGGCGACGACCCCGATCGCGCCGCAGCGGTCCTCGGTGAGCTGGTGGGCTCGGTGCAGCGACACGCCGACGCGTACGGGGTCGCGTTCCTCGCGACCGACATCGCGCAGGACGGCGGCAAGATCATCCTCACCGCCGGAGTCCCCGACACCGCGGGCAACAACGAGGAGCAACTGCTGCTCGCCCTCCGGGACATCCGTGCCGATGCACCTCGGGACCTTCCCGTGAGGATCGGCGTCAACTCGGGTCACGTCTTCGCCGGCGCGGTCGGTCCCGACTACCGCCGGACCTACACGGTGATGGGCGATGCCGTGAACCTCGCGGCCCGGGTCATGGCCGAAGCCCCGCCGGGCGAGGTCTACGCCACGCAGGACGTGCTTGACGGCTCGCGCACGATCTTCCGCGTCACGGCGCCCGAACCGTTCTTCGTCAAGGGCAAGCAGAAGCCGGTGCACGCGTTCTCGGTGGGCGAGCCCGAGGGCAGCCGAGGTTCGGATCGTGCCTCCACCATGCCCCTCGTCGGCCGCGACGAGGAGCTGGCGACCCTCACCCGCGCGTGGGAACGCGCCCGGGCGGGTCACGGCGGGATGGTGACGGTCACCGCCGGCGTCGGCATGGGCAAGGCGCGGCTGCTGCAGGAACTGCTCGCCACGGCGGCTCCCGAGCGGGCGGTCGCGGCGGAGTGCCGGCTCTACCAGACGGCCACGCCGTACTTCCCGTTCCGTGCGCTCCTGCGCACCGCCTGGGGGTTCGAGGACCCCGATCCCGCCGCGACCGAATCCGCGCTCGCCGAGCTGGTGCGCGTGCACGCACCGGACCTCGAGCCCTGGCTCCCCCTGATCGGCCCGACGCTCGGGCTGACGATGGCCGAGTCGCCCGAGGTCGCCGAACTCGACGACCGGTTCCGCCCGGTGCGCACCCGCTCGGCGGTGCTCTCGCTGCTGCGGAAGACGTGCGACGGCCCCACCCTGTTCCTCATCGAGGAGGCGCAATGGATGGACGAGGCGTCCCGCGACCTCCTGGCGTCGCTCGTCGCGGAGATCGAGTCCTCGCCCTGGCTGATCGTGGTCAGCCGTCAGCCAGGTGACGAGGGCTTCCTCCCGGTCGAGAGCCCGGCGGTCACCCGGGTCGAGCTCGGGCCGCTCGCCCTCGCCGACGCCACGGAGTTCATCGAGCGCGCCACTGCGGACGCGCCCCTCGTGACGAGCCAGGTCGACGCGATCGCCTCGCGCGCGGAGGGGAGCCCCCTGTTCCTCCTCGAACTGGTGCGCGCCCTGCGGCGGGGCGCCGCGGTCGACGTCCTCCCGCAGTCCATCGAGGGCATGATCGCGGCCCGTGTCGATCGGCTCCCGCCGGCGGACCGGAACCTGCTCCGGCGCCTGGCCGTACTGGGCGTCGGGTTCCGGGAGGAGCACATCCCGGCCGTGGTCGATCGCGCGGACGACCCCGCCGCGAGGCACGCGATGCTGACCCGGCTCGGCGACTTCCTCATCGTCGACGGCAACGGGTGGGTCAACTTCCAGCACAGCCTGATCCGCGATGTCGCCTACGGCGGCATGCCGTTCAAGACCAGGCGCGATCTGCACGCCCGGGTCGGCGACGCGATCCTCGCGGCCGCATCCAAGCGCACGGCCGGGCGGGTCGCGCTGCTGTCGGTCCACTACTCGGAGGCGCGCCGGTGGCCGGAGGCGTGGAGGTTCTCCCGGGAGGCGGGCGAACGCGCGAAGGAGATCTACGCCAACCTCGAGGCCGCCACGTTCTACCGCCGCGCGCTGACCGCGTCGCGCTCCATCCCGGACCTCGCACCGGCCGAGGTCGCCGACGTCGCGGAGGCCCTCGGCGACGTGCTCGAGCTGGCCGGGCTGTTCGAGCAGTCGGTCGACGCGTTCCGGCAGGCCGGGCTGCTGGTCCGCGACGATCCCATCCGCTCGGCCGACGTGCTGCTCAAGCGGGCGCGGGCGCGGGCGCGCAGGGGCTCCTACCGCACGGCGTACCGGGACCTGACGGTCGGCCGTCGACTCGTCGCGTCGATCGGAACCGCCGAGGCGCTCGGCGCGACCGCGCGGCTGGACGCCCTGAACGCCCAGATCCGGCAACTGCAGGAGCACATGCCCGCCGCGGTCCGGCTCGCCCAGCAGGCCATGGTCGAGGCCGAGGCCTCGGGCGAGCGGGCGGCACTGGCCCGGTCGTACCAGGTGCTCGACGCCGCGTACGTGATGCTCGGCCAGTCCGCGAAGGCCGTGTACGGCGAGCGCGCCCTCGCCATCTACGAGGAGCTCGGAGACCTGCCGGGCACCGCCGTCGTGACGAACAACCTGGGCGGCCAGGCCTACCTCGACGGCCGCTGGGAGGATGCGGTGGACTACTACGCGCGGGCTCGGGACGCGTTCGTGCGTGCCGGCAACGAGGCGGAGGCGGCCACCTGCGGCGCGAACATCGGCGAGGTGCTCGTCAGCCAGCTTCGCCTCCGCGAGGCCGAGGAGGTGCTGGTGCCATCGGTCCGGGTGCTCCGCGCCTACGGGCTGGTGGATGCCGCGATCTTCGCCGAGATGCAATTGGCGCGGTTGCGCCTGCTCCGGGGCGACGACGGCGCGATGGAGGGCCTGGCCCAGCTCCGTGCCGAGGCGGTCCGGACCGGCCAGGTTCAGTCTGCGATCGAGGCCGCGATCCTCATCGCCCACGGGCTCGTGCTGCGGGGGAGCGCCGAGGAGGCGCTCGACCTGCTGGCCGAGACCGAGCGGGGTTCCGGCGCCGACGCGGAGCTCTACGGCAGCACCATCGCCCGGACCAGGGCCTCGGCGCTCGCCGCGCTGGGCCGGACGGGGCAGGCCCGCGACGAGGTCGCCGCCGGGCTCGCGCTGGCGCGCGAGCAGGGCCTGGCGTTCGAGGTCGCGCAACTCCGACTCGTCGAGGCGGGACTCATGGAGGATCCGTCCGCGGCGTCGGTCATCCGGGAGGAAGCCGAGGGCGTGCTCCGAGGACTCGGCGTGGTGGCTGCCACGCCGAGCCCTCGGAGCTGACCTGTATCGGCGTAGGTCAGCGCATCTTCGGGTCGCCGATGCCGACGACGTTCCAGGTCGTGCGGATCTGCGTCGCCGACACGATCGCGGTGCTCTCGCTCACGATGCACCAGGTGTCGCCGGCCGGGATCACCGACGTGTTGATCGAGCCGGGTGCGTCCGGGTCGGTGAACGGGTTGCCGGCGCACCAGGGCATGAACTCGAAGCCGAGCGGGCCGTCGTCGTCCTGGTCGTACTCGAGCTGGCTCTGGAACGGGTTCGACGAGTTCTTCGGCGCGAACGCCACCGTCCCCGTGTATGCGGCGGGCTGCGGCGCCCCGACGTCGACGGGGACGAAGCTGACCGTCTCAGCCTCGGTGTCGGCGCTCAGGAAGTACGGCTTGAGCACGCACTCGGATCCGTCGGTGTTCTGCAGCCGGGTGAAGCTGCCGTAGACGGTGCCCTCCTCGATCGTGGCCGTGTCGTTCTCCGCGGTGCAGCCGAGCTGTCCGTCGAATCCGGCGCCCAGGGTGAAGACCGTGTCGAACGCGGGGTCGTTGCCGTAGTCGCCGCTGCCCTCGAGGGAGACCTCACCGGCCATCGGTCGAATGGCGAGCTCGTCGAACGCGGTTCCCGGTTCGAGGGTCACGTAGCAGTTGTCGTTCGGCCCGGAGTCCGGTCCGGAGTCGGACGCGTTCCGGCAGTTGACGATCGGGTCGGCAGCGGTCGCCGTCGCGATGAACGGAGCCGACGTGCTTCCGTCGACGCCCTGGCCGGGAACGATCCCACTGCCCGCACGCGCCTGGAACGAACCGACCTCGGTGCCGCCGCGCGACACGACGAACTCGACCCGGGCGCCGCCCTTCAACTCGAGGTCGAGGGAGACCTTCACGGCATCGGGCACGCCGACGAGTCGGATGCTCAGGTCCTCCGAGGCATCGACTCGTGAGCAGGGCACGCCCTTCGAGCCGCCGGACTTGATGCCGATCGAGCCGTCCTTCAGGCCGGGACCCTGATCGCTGCCGTCGAGGGCGGCCAGTGGGCCGTCGACATTGATCAGGCAGTTCTTGGGCGTGCCGATGGGCTGCGTGATGGGGTCGCCGTTGTTGCTGTACACGAACTGGGTGCCGTTCGTGCCGAGATGCAGGCGGAGCGTCTCGTCGTCGGCACCGGCGGCGCTCAGCGCGGCGGTGGTGCCCAGGCCGACGACGAGAGCGGCGGAGACCGCCGCGAGGGTGGTGATCGATCGAACCGTGTTCATCCTGGCCTCCTGAGCACAGGTGATCCGGGCACGGCCGGTTGCCGACCCGCGGGTCACGAATGGCGCCATGCTAGTGGCGCGCCGGTCGATCCACGACCCTCGAACAGGGGGGCGACCCGTTGACTCGCCCCGTGTCCGGGAGGAACGTTGAGACGACGGATCACGACCCGCGACGGCGATCGGGCCGGGCTTCGGATCGGACATCGGATCGGACATCGGATCGGGAGGAGCACGACATGGACGGCGACCCGCTGAACCCCTGGGAGGACCGGGACCGGCTCGGGCCGAGGGGAGACCTGAACCCCGACACCCCCGACCTGACCGGGACCATCAACCTGGCCGGGTTCGATCCGCCCGACGAGGCACGGGCCGAGCGCGAGGCCGAGGACGCCGAGCAGACCTCAGCGGGCGGGGTCGGCGACACCGGCCCGGAGCCCGCACCGGAGCCCGACGACCTCGAGGCCGACAACGAGGTCGAGCAGGACACGATCGAGACGGTCGACCCGGAGAACCCTCCGGCCTGAGTGGCGAGCGCGTGCGCCGACGGCGCGGGAGTCGGCCACAATGTCGACATGGACTTCTCACTCGAGTTCACGCCCGACCTGTTGGCCGTGTTCGTCACCCTGTTCGTGCTCGAGGTCGTCCTCGGCGTCGACAACGTCATCTTCATCTCGATCCTCGCGGCGAAGCTGCCCGTCGAACAGCAGGCGAAGGCCCGCAACCTCGGGCTCACGCTCGCCATGCTCATGCGCATCGGGCTCGTGTTCGCGGCCGGATGGATCATCACCCTGAAGGAGGACCTGTTCACCATCTGGGGGATGGGCTTCTCGGGCCGCGACCTCATCCTCATCGCGGGCGGCGTGTTCCTGGTCTACAAGGCCGTGAGCGAGATCCACCACAAGCTCGAGGGCGACGAGGAGCACACCACGGGTGCGGGCACGGCCACCTTCGGCGCCGTCCTCGCGCAGATCCTCGTGCTCGACATCGTCTTCTCACTCGACTCCGTCATCACCGCGGTCGGCATGACCGAGAACATGATCATCATCATCACGGTCGTCGTCGCCTCGTTCGCCATCATGCTCTTCGCCGCGCGTCACATCTTCGGATTCGTCAACCGCCACCCCACCGTGAAGATGCTCGCGCTCGCGTTCCTGCTGCTCATCGGCGTCTTCCTCATCGCCGACGGCTTCGGCTTCAAGATCGACAAGGCGCTCATCTACGGGCCCATGGCGTTCGCGATCTTCGTCGAGGTGCTGAACCTCTCCGCCGCGGCCCGCCGCCGCAAGCGCACGACCGAGCCCGAGGTCGAACCCGTGCAGCTGCACCAGCAGTTCGTCGACGACACGGGGACGGCGCTCGACCCGGTTCAGGAGCCGCGCAGGTAGTCCAACTGGGCGCGAACGGATGCCTCGGCGGCCGTTCGCACGCCCGGATCGACGTCCGCGTACACGGCGTCCGTCACTGCTTCGGGGCTCGCGTCGGCTCCGAGCCGCGCGAGCGCACCGCGCACCTGGTCGAGCCGTTGCGCGCGGTGGGCGAGATAGGCGTCGCAGATGCCCGCGAGGTCGGGGAGCACCGGCCCGTGGCCGGGCAGGGTCAGGACCGGTCGGGTCGCGTCGGGGGCATCGGCGTCGGGAGCCGCACCGGCGCCGATGGAGAGCAGCCGGTGCAGCGAGTCCAGGTACGGCCCCAGTGCGCCGTCCGGGTGCGCGATGATCGACGTGCCACGGCCGAGGACGGTGTCGCCCGTGAACACCGCGACCGCGGCATCCGCTCGATCTCGGAGCACCACGCACATCGAGTCGGAGGTGTGCCCGGGGGTGGCGAGGACCTCGAGCCGCATGCCGCCGGCGGCGACGCGCTCGCCGTCGGCGAGCGGGGCGCCGCCGCGGCACCAGACCGCGTCGATCGCCCGCACGGGCGCGCCGGTCAGGTCGGCGAACGCGTCGACGGCGTCGGTGTGGTCCGGATGCCGGTGGGTGACGAGGACCAGCTCGACCCCGCCCTCGGCCAACCGGTCGAGGTGCGCGGCATCGGCCGGCCCCGGATCGATCACCACGCTTCCGCGGGCTCCGGGCGCGCGCAGCACCCACGAGTTCGTGCCGTCGAGGGTCATCGGCCCCGGGTTCGGTGCGCGCACGAGCGCGACGCCGTCGGGGAGGGCGGGAGCTTCGGCGATCTCGGCCATTCTCCGAAGTGTAGCCACGGGCGTAGGCTGTGCGTCATGGACGCCGCAGTCGACCCCGGCGCCGAGCCGCTGGTCGGGTCGGCCGCCACCGTGGTCCTGATCCGGGACGGCGCGCGGGGCGCGGAGGTCCTGCTCGGCGAGCGGCCGCACGACCGCGGATCGTTCGCGGGCGCGTGGGTCTTCCCCGGCGGTGCCGTCGACGAAGCGGATGCCGGCTCCGACCCGGTCGGCTCCCGGGAGGCGGCCCGACGCGCCGCCGTGCGCGAGACCTACGAGGAGGTCGGGCTCCGGCTCGGGGTCGACGACCTCATCGAGTTCGCGCTCTGGAACCCGCCGAAGGGCGTTCCCAAGCGCATGCGGACCTGGTTCTTCGCGGCGCGCGCGCCGCTCGGCGACATCCACCTCGCCGTCGACGAGTTCGTCGAGGCCGAATGGCTGACGCCCGTCGAGGCCCTCGAACGTCACGCCGAGGGCGCGATGACGCTGTTCCCGCCGACGTGGGTGACGTTGCACGAACTGCGCTGGGCGGGCACCGCCGACGATGCGCTGGCCGCGCTCGACGCCCAGGAGCTCCGCGCCTACACCGGGCGGTTCGACGACGACCGGACGACGTTGTTCTGGCAGGAGGACGAGCACTTCCACACCGACGTGCGCGACCACCGCGCCGTGCCAGACGACGGGCCCGACGCCGAGGGGGCGCGGCACCGGCTCATGATGGACCGGCTGCCCTGGGTGTACCTGCACCAGTTCTGAGGCGGCCCGCCCTGCTCAGAACCAGATGCTCAGGTGCGGGGCCCGCGTCGCGGCGAACATGCGGTCGGCGAGGTCGAGCGCCCCGGCGTTCGAGGCCGTGATCCGGCCCGCCCTGGCGAGTACCGACGGTCGCACCCCGCCGAGGTAGATCGAGCCGAGGTCGCGCACGTCGAGCTTCAGCGAGCGCGGTTCGGCGGTGCGTGCGCGCGAGCCGACCTGTTCGGCCGAGGTCGAACGCGAGCGCGAACGCTCGCGGCGAGGCGCCGACTCGGCGGCCCCGTCGGCGGCGTGCACGACCGCGCGCCCGTCGGCCGAGACGAGGAGGGTGAACCGTCCCGCCGCGTGACCCAGGGGATCCTCGATGTCGAGCACGAGCTCGCCCGCCGCACCGTACCGACGGGCGCCGAGCGCGGCGATCGCGTCGACGATGCGGATCCAGAGGTGGTCGGTCACGTCGGACACGGTCACCGCACGCGGATCCTCGAGCAGCCACTCGAGCGGCTCGTCGACCGAACGCAGCAGCCCGCGCGTGCCCGAGACGAAGTCCTGCTCGATCAGCGCGCGCCACAGCGCGCGCTCGGCGTCATCCGTCGCCGCCGCGAGCACGTCGAACTCGACCCAGCCGGGCTGGTGCGGCTCCCTCGTGACGCGGAACGTCGCGAAGCCCTGCGGCTTGCCGCGCTCGTCGTCGTAGCGGATGGCGCGGAGCGAACGCGACGAATCGGAGTCGGGTTCGGCCAGGCCGAGCACCCGATCGCGGATCGCGGGCCAGCGGTCGATCTCGCCGGGGGTGCGCGCCACCGCGCGACGCCAGAGCGCGGGCGCGAGATCGGCGAGGCCGGCGGGTTCGACGAAGTGCACGCGGCCCGGGGCGTCCGGTCCGGACCAGCGCGCGCGGCGGCGATCGACCTGGATCGTCGCGGCCTTCGCCGCCGGGGCGTACCCGTAGCGGCCGTAGATCGTCGCCTCGGTGACCGTCAGCATCGCGACGGCCGCTCCCGCCTTCGACGCGGTCGCCAGTTCGGCCTCCATCATCGCGCGGGCGATGCCGCGGCGGCGGTGCGTCGGCGCGACCGTCACCGAGCTGACCGCCCAGCCGTCGACGCTGCGGCCGCCGGGCACGCTCAGCCCCGCCGGCCAGCTCGACACCGTCGCGACGGGGACGGCCGGTTCCGGGATCGTCGAGTCGTACACGCCGTGGGCACGGCGCTCGCCGAGCACCCGTCGTTCGAACTCGCGCGCCTCCGGTCGCGGGCGGGCGTGGTGGAACCCGCGCTGGTCGGCGTCGACCCAGGCGTCGACCGCGGCCGTGTCGCCCGGGTCGATCAGGCGGTACTCGAGCCCCTGCGCCGCCAGGGCGGCACGGGCGGCGGCATCGACCGGGAGCGAGCGGGGTTCGAACGACACCGATCCAGCTTATCCGCGTGCCTCCCCTGGCCGGGGGTCGTCCGGCCCGGCCGCTCGGCCCGGGTCGGGGCGCGACCCCGAGGTCGGGGAGCGGGCGGTGCGGGTCTTTCGGCCTCGCGGCGGACCGGCGCGGATGCGACCATCGCGCCATGGGCGATCCGACCAACGTGCCGGCCGGGTGGTACGACGACGGACGCGGCCGGCAGCGGTACTGGGACGGCGGCCGATGGACCGAGCACACCGCCCCGCTCGAGTACGCGGCACCGACCGGGCCGGCGGATCCGGCCGGGCCGGGGGTTCCATCCGAGCCGGGGGCCGGGGCGGATGCCACGCGGCCCTACGATTCGGCGGCGATCGGCGACGGCTCGGTGCGGCCCGACCGCAACGCCGACACGACGCCGTTCGCGGGGCTCCCGACCGGGGGTCCGGGCGGCCCGCCGGATGGCCCTCCGCAGACGAACGTCCTCGGCGTGATCGCGCTCGTCGTCGCCGCGGTCGGGTTCGTGTTCGCCTGCATCCCGTTCGTGCAGGTCGTCGGGTTCGTGCTGCTGCCGATCGCGTTCGTGCTCGCGCTCGTCGCGCTGTTCCTGAAGGGAAGGAAGTGGCCGGCGATCACCGGTCTCGTCGTCTCGGTCGTGGGCGGGATCGTCGGAGCGATCGTGTTCGCCGTCGTCGTGTTCGGCGTCGTCGGGCGGGCCGTCGACTCGGGCGTGCTCGAGGGCCTGGACGGGCTCGCGCCGTCGGTGCCGGTCGATCCGACGGACGGCGTGGAGGACCCGAATGGCGCCGAGCCGGACGACGGCCCGACCGGGGACGGCTCGGCGGGAGGTGAGGTCCTCGCGTTCGGCGAGACCATGGTCTGGAGCAACGACGTCTCGATGACGGTCTCCGAGCCCGAGCCGTTCGCGCCGTCCGGCCTCTCTGCGGGCGCCGACCAGCCGGTCGACCTCGTGTTCACGATCACGATCGTGAACGGCTCCGGCGCGAACGTGCAGCCCGTCGTGCTGACGCGCGTGACCTCAGCGGGCGTCGAGGCGTCGCGCATCTTCGACGTGGGCGCCGAGGGTGGTCAGGTCGGCATCCCGCCGACGACCGCGATCCTGCCGGGCGACTCCATCACCTGGCGGGAGGCGTACTCGGTCGCCGACGCCGCGTCACTCGAGCTGCAGACCGCGCCGTCGTTCGAGTACGAGGTCGTGACCTTCACCGACCTCGCCCCGTGACCGGCCGCATCGTCTTCGCGCCCGACTCGTTCAAGGGCACCGCGTCCGCCGCCGAGGCGGCGGGCGCGCTCGCGGAGGGGTGGCGCACGGTGCGCCCGGGCGACGACCTGGTGCTTCGGCCCATGGCCGACGGCGGCGAGGGCACGCTCGACGCGTTCGCCGCGGCCGTTCCCGGTGCCGAGAGGATCCCCGTGACCGTGCGCGGTCCCGACGACCGGCCGGTGGATGCCGCGTGGCTGCGGCTGCCCGACGGATCGGCGCTCGTCGAACTCGCCGGCACGAGCGGGCTGACGCTGCTCGATGCGCTGCGCCCGCTCGACGCGCACACGTTCGGCTTCGGGGAGGCGGTCGCGTCGGCGCTCGACGCGGGGGCGACGCGGCTGCTGCTCGCGATCGGCGGGAGCTCGTCGACCGACGCCGGCGCGGGGGCCCTGGCGGCGCTCGGGGCGTCGTTCCGCGATCACGAGGGGCGCGAGGTGGTGGGCGGCGCACGCGGCCTGGCCGAGGTCGCCTCGGTCGACGTCTCGTCGCTGCGCGCGCTGCCGCCCGGCGGCGCGTCCATCCTGTGCGACGTCACCAACCCCCTGCTCGGCCCGTCGGGCGCGGCCGCGGTCTTCGGGCCGCAGAAGGGCGCGTCGGCGGCGATGGTCGCGTCGATGGATGTCGCGCTCGCGCGCTTCGCCGTCCTCGTGCCTGGCGGGGCGGCCCTCGCGCAGGCGCCCGGCGCGGGTGCCGCGGGCGGCACCGGGTTCGGGCTCCTGGCGTGGGGCGCGCGCATGTCGGGCGGAGCCGCCGCGGTCGCCGAGGCGATCGGCCTGGCCGGCGCGATCGAGGGTGCCGACCTCGTGGTGACGGGCGAGGGTCGCTTCGACGGGCAGTCCGCGTCGGGGAAGGCGCCGAGCGAGGTCGTCGCTCGGGCGGATGCCGCGGGGGTCCCCGTCGCCCTGGTCGCGGGTGCGATCGCCGCGGGAACGGCCTCCTTCGCGGCATCCGTTTCGCTGACGGACCTGGCGGGCGACGTGGACGCCGCGCGCGGCGAGCCGGTGCGGTGGCTGCGGGCCGCGGGTGCCCGGCTCGCGAGCTCCTGGACCTGATGCCGCCTGCCCGACGCACACCTCCGGGCTTGCATTGTTCGAGCAACAACTAGAACAATGGACGCGTGATCATCCGCATCGATCCCGGCTCGGCGACGCCGATCTTCGAGCAGCTCGTCGCCGCGGTCCGAACCGAGGTGTTCGCCGGGCGCCTCCACGCCGGCGAACGGCTGCCCGCCGCGCGCGAGCTCGCCGCCTCGCTCGAGGTGAACCCGCACACCGTGCTGCACGCCTACCAGGCACTGCGCGACGACGGGCTCATCGAACTGCGGCGCGGCCGCGGTGCGGTGGTCACCGCGGCATCCGCTGCCCTCGCCGAGGTGCGCGACCAGGCAGCCGACCTCGTCGCCGCCGCGCGCACCCGGGGGCTCGGCGCCGACGCCGTCCTCGCCCTGATCCGAGAGGAGTTCGACCGATGACCGACCATGCGCGCCACGGTGCAGCCGAGGCATCCGCCCACGACCGCGGCGACCGCCGCATCCTCCGGCTCATCGTCGTCTGGATCCCGCTCGCGGTCATCGCCGTCGCGACGACCGTCCAGGTGCTCTGGCTGCCCCGGCTGCCGGCCGAGATCGCGGTCCACTTCGACGCCGGCGGCACCCCCGACCGGTTCACGACCCCGCTCCGCTCGGTGCTCGCCTACCTCGCGATCTCGCTCGCGGTCGCCGCGAGCCTCGCGATCGCGACCTTCGCCGGCCGGCGCGCGGCGGTGCGACCCGCCGACGGGAGCCGATCGCGACTGCTCG
The DNA here is from genome assembly GCF_021442325.1 of Agromyces marinus. Classification (NCBI taxonomy): domain Bacteria; kingdom Bacillati; phylum Actinomycetota; class Actinomycetes; order Micrococcales; family Microbacteriaceae; genus Agromyces; species Agromyces marinus. The sequence goes on from NZ_CP087879.1 coordinate 755,497, forward strand.
GCAGGGTGCGCCCGACCGCGGCCGCCGCCCCGGCGACGAGCGTCCTGATCGCCGTCGTGGTGCTCGTGCTCACCGGGGCGCAGCTCGACGGAGCGGTCCCGGCGAGCTGGGTCGCTCCCGTCGCGATCGGCGTCGGGCTCGCACTCGGCCTGGTCGCCGGATGGATCACGTGGCGCGCGCTCCCCGAGCCCGACGCCGGCGAGGCGGCCGATGCCGCGCCGGCACTGCCGCTCGCGCCGGGCGAGCGGGCGGTGTGGACCGCATCCTCGACGGCGCCGTGGGTCGTGTGGGTGGTCATCGCCCTCGTCGCCGGATGCCTCATCGTGCCGATCGTGGTCGCGCCGACCGCGTGGTGGCTCTGGGGCGTCGTGGTGCTCGTGCTGGTGGTGCTGCTCGCGACGATCGGCATCCGGGCGACGGTCGATGCGCGCGGGTTGACGGTGCGCACGCTGTTCGGCGTCCGCCTCGTCCGGGTGCGGCTCGCCCAGGTCGTCTCGGCGGCCGAGGTCGAGGTGCTGCCGGGCGAGTTCGGCGGCTGGGGGTTCCGGATCGACGTCCGCGGGCGGCGCGGCATCATCATGCGCGGCGGCCCGGGCCTCGAGGTGCGGCGGACGGATCGCGCACCGCTGGTGGTCACCGTGCCCGATGCGCGGACCGGCGCCGCACTGCTGAACGCGCTCGCGGCTCGCGCACGCCGGGGCTGACCGCCCGGGTGAGCGCGCGCGGTGGCGCGGCCGTGCGCGCTGCGCCACTTCGTGCGCGCTGCGCCATCTCGCATGGCGCACGGCGCGCGAAGTGGCGCAAAGCGAGCCCGGCCGGGGCGGCTCAGCCGGGCCGGGGGCAGCTCAGCCGCGCGCGTTGCGCCACTTCGTGCGCGCTGCACTACTTCCGGCGGGCGGCTGCGCCACTTCGCGTGCGCTGCGCCATCTCGCGTGGCGCACGGCGCGCGAAGTGGCGCAAAGCGAGCCCGGCCGGGGGCCGGGGGCGGCTCAGCCGCGCGCGGCGGCGGCGGTGGCGGCACGCGCGTACGCGGCCCGGATCTCCGGGTGGGGGTCGGGCTCCGGTTCGGCGACGAACGCGCCCACCCACGTCGGGCGCTCGCCGGTCAGGGCCCATGCGGCCTGACGCGCTGCGCCGTCCGCGACGTACTCGCCCGCTTCGGGCACGAGGATCGGGACGTCGAACACCTGCGCCGCGATCGTGCGCACCGCCGGGTTCTGCGCGGCGCCGCCGATGAGCAGGATGCGCCTGGCATCCACGCCCTGCGCGCGCACCGCGTCGAGCCCGTCGGCGAGGCCGCACAGCAGGCCCTCCACCGCCGCCCGGGCGAGGTTCTCGCGGGTCGCCGAGGCGAGCGTCATGCCGTGCAGCGACGCGGTGGCGTCCGGAAGGTTCGGCGTGCGTTCGCCTTCGAAGTAGGGCAGGAGCACGAGCCCGCCGGCACCGGGGTCGGCCTCGAGCGCGAGGCGGCCGAGGCCGTCGTGATCCACGCCGAGCAGGGTCGCGGTCGCGTCGAGCACCCGGGCGGCGTTCAGCGTCGCCACGAGGGGCAGCCACGAACCGGTCGCGTCGGCGAAGCCCGCGACCGTCCCGGACGCGTCGCGGATCGGGGCGTCGGCGACCGCGAACACCGTGCCGCTCGTGCCGATCGACACCACGACGTCGCCCGGTCGGGCGTCGAGGCCGAGCGCGGCGCCGGCGTTGTCGCCCGCCCCCGGCCCGACGAGCACGCCCGTGGTCGTGGTGCCCGCGGCATCCGTCGGGCCCAGCACGCGCGGCAGGATCGCATCGTGTCCGAGCGCGCGCTCGAGCAGGCCGCGGTCGTAGCCGCCGGCGCCCCAGTACGCCGTGCCGCTCGCGTCCGACCGGTCCGTCGCGAGTGCGTCGAGCACGGGACCGAGCGGCGCGTCGGCGGCATCCGCCGGCCCGTAGCCGCGCAGCCGCCACGACAGCCAGTCGTGGGGGAGCGCGACCGCGGCCACGCGTGCCGCATGCTCGGGCTCGGCATCGCGCAGCCAGCGCAGCTTCGTCGCGGTGAAGGAGGCGACGGGAACGACGCCCGTGCGCTCGGCGTAGGCGGCGGCGCCGACCTCGTCGATGAGGTCGCGCGCGGCGTCGGCCGATCGGGTGTCGTTCCAGAGCAGGGCGGGGCGGATGACGCGTCCTCCGGCGTCGAGCGCGACCATGCCGTGCTGCTGGCCGGCGATCGAGATCGCGGCGACGTCGTCGAGCCCGCCGGCATCGACGATCGCGGCCCGCAGCGCGTCCCACCAGGCGACCGGGTCGACCTCGGTCCCGTCCGGATGGGCGGCACGGCCCGCACGGACGAGGGCGCCGGTCGCGGCATCCCTGATGACGACCTTGCACGACTGCGTCGACGAGTCGACGCCGGCGACGAGCGCCATCGCGTTCCCGCCGGCCCTCAGCGCGCGCCGAGCAGGTGCTCGGTCGCGAGCTGCTGCAGGCGCACGAAGCCGAAGCCGCGCCCGCCGAGGTAGGCGTCCGCGTCGAAGTCCTCGAACGCCGAGCGGTCGGCGAGCAGGTCGTCGTAGGTCTCGCCGGGGTTCAGCGTGGGGGTGGCGAGCTCGCCGACCTTCGCGGCCGCGAGCGCCTCCTGCACCTCGGGGTCGGCGCGGAACGTCGCGGCGCGCTCCTTGAGCAGCAGGTAGGTGCGCATGTTCGCCGACGCGGACTCCCACACCCCCTTCTCGTCCTCGGTGCGCGACGGCTTGTAGTCGAAGTGCCGCGGGCCCTCGTAGGCCGGAACCCCGCCGGGGCCGCCGTTCTCGAGCAGGTCGACGAGCGCGAACGCGTTGTGCAGGTCGCCGTGGCCGAACACGAGGTCCTGGTCGTACTTGATGCCGCGCTGCCCGTTGAGGTCGATGTGGAAGAGCTTGCCGTGGTAGAGCGCCTGTGCGATGCCGGCGGCGAAGTTGAGGCCCGCCATCTGCTCGTGCCCGACCTCGGGGTTGAGGCCGACGAGCTCGGGGCGCTCGAGCGAGTCGATGAACGCGAGTGCGTGGCCGAGGGTGGGGAGCAGGATGTCCCCGCGGGGCTCGTTCGGCTTCGGCTCGATCGCGAAGCGGATGTCGTAGCCCTGGTCGGTCACGTAGTCGCCGAGCAGGTTCACGGCCTCGCGGTAGCGCTCGAGCGCGGCGCGGATGTCCTTCGCCGAGTCGTACTCGGCGCCCTCGCGGCCGCCCCACATGACGAACGTCTTCGCGCCGAGCTCGGCGCCGAGGTCGAGCTGGCGGAACACCTTGCGGAGCGCGAAGCGGCGCACGCGGCGGTCGTTCGACGTGAAGCCGCCGTCCTTGAAGACCGGCGCCGAGAACAGGTTCGTGGTCACCATCGGCACGATGAGGCCGGTGTCGGCGAGCGCACCCTTCAGGCGGTCGATCTGCGTCCGGCGCTCGGCGTCGGTGGAGCCGAACGCGAACAGGTCGTCGTCGTGGAAGGTCAGGCCGTAGGCGCCGAGCTCGGCGAGCTGCTCGACGACGTGCACGACGTCGAGCGCGCTGCGGGTCGGCCCGCCGAACGGGTCGGTGCCGTTGTATCCCACGGTCCAGAGGCCGAAGGAGAACCTGTCGTCGCGGGTGGGTGCGTTGGCCATCGGGGCTGCCTCTCAGCGTCGTCGCAGTTTGTTGCCGTCCACAACATACCTGCGAGGCATCCGCTGCGCAACCGCTCGCCCGGCGCGAGCCCAGGCTCAGCCGGCGACGGGGATCGGGCGCGTCTGCGGCGGCTCGGTCGCGCTCGCAGAGGTGCGCGCCGTCGCGCCGAGCGCGCGGTGCACGCGCCACGCGGCGAACACCGCGACCATGCTGACGCCGAGGTGCATGAGCAGGAACCCGTCGACCAGCCCGGCTCCGAGCAGCACGCCGGCCACGAGCGGTCCGGCCGCGGTGAACGCGGTCTGGAGCGCGGCCATCGCCCCGAGGGTCTGGCCGACCCGGCCCCTGGGTGCGAGCGAGGCGGTCAGCGGGTTCAGCACCGGGCTGTAGATCGTCTCGCCGACCGCGAACACGCCGTAGGTCGTGATGAAGATCGCCGCCGCGACCCCGGGCGCGAACTGCGCGGCCGACAGCCCGAGCCACGCGACGACCCAGATCGAGCCGACGGCCATGAGCAGCGCCGGCGCGCTGCGCTTCGCGGTCAGGCGCACCATGGCGACCTGGATGGCGACGATGACCAGGCAGTTCACCGCCGCGGCGGTGCCGATCGCGGTCGGGTCGATGTCGAGCACCGTGATGCCGTAGGCGGGCAGTCCGGACTCGAACTGGGCGTAGAACCCGAGCGCGAGCGTGATCGTGACGACGGCGGTCCACCGGAGGGCGGGGGTGGCGAAGATGAGCCGGAAGATGCCTCGCCGGCGGTCCTCCACCGCGCGGATCGAGCCCGTGGCATCGCCCGCGAAGTCGGGAGCGGGAACCGGGGCGCCGCGGCCCGCCAGCGCGATGATCGCGCTCGACACGATGAATCCGGCTGCCGCCATGAGGAATCCGACGTGCAGGCCGTCGGGCCGGTCGAGGTCGACGAGGTGCCCGGCGATGAACGCTCCCGCAGCCATGCCGAGCGACTCGCCCGTGAACTTGTAGGCGAACACCTTGCGGCGATCGTCGCTCGAGGACCACTGCAGGGCGAGGACCTGCTTCGCGGGTGCCGCGGCCGACAGGCCGAGGCCGAACACGAACATGCCGGCGAGGAACGAGCCCGGGTCGTTCGCGAGGATGAGCGACGCGGCGCCCGCGGCGCCGATGAGCTGCGCCGTCACGGCGACGCGGACGGGCGGGAACCGGTCGCTGAGCCGGCCGGCGACGGGTGCCGCCAGGAGTGCGCCGACGGAGAAGAGCGATGCCGCGCCGGCCGCGACGAGGGCGCCCCAGTCGCGGGTGTCGGCGGCGTAGGCGTACTGGTAGGGCAGGACCCCTCCCCAGCCGAGCGAACCGATGCTCGAGGCGATGACGAGCAGCATTGCGCGCATGGCGCACCTCCTTGGCGAGTCGTGACGGATGCCGCGGGCCGCCGGCGCGCGGTCGGATGACGCCGACGGCCGGGCGAGCCTTCGGCGTCGAAGAGTTCGATGTCGAAATCTTAGCATTCGAAGTTCATGTGGGAGACTCGTGGGATGGGTGAACGCACCGCGAGCGCGGCGGAACTGCATCGGCGGGCCGTCGCCGCCTACGTCGCCGCCGGCGGCGAGGAATCGGTCCAGCGCGTGATCACCGCGGTGCAGGGCCTGTCGAGGCGACTCGACCAGTGGTACGCGCACCAGCTCGCCGACCTCGAGACGACCCCGGGGGAGTGGGCCGTGGTCGCCGCGCTCGCCAAGGACGGCGGCTCGCTCACGCCCTCGCAGCTCGCCGAGCTCACCAACGTCGCGCCGTCGTCGATGACCCACCGGCTCGACAAGCTCGCCGAGCGTGGCTTCGTCGACCGGACGCCGGACGAGGAGAACCGCACCCGGATCCTCGTGCGGCTCACCGCCGACGGGTGGGAGTTCTTCAGCCTCGCCATCCGCGGTTCCGACGTCGTCGAATCCGACGTCCTGCAGGACCTCGACGACGACGAACGCGGCGAGCTCGCCCGCCTGCTCGAGATCGTGATCGCGCGCCTGGACGACATCGAGGCCTGAACCGGGCTGCATCCTGAACCGGGCTGCATAGAGTGGACGCCGTGATCGATCGCAGCGGCGACGGCCCAGGCGCCGGGACCTCCGACGGCGTGCATCGACGCAACCTCGCCCGGATCCTCGGACTCGTGCACTACCGCGGGCCGCTCTCCCGGGCCCGGCTCACGGCCCTCACGGGCCTGAACCGGTCGACGGTGGCCGCGCTCGCGGCCCGGCTCGTCGACCTCGGTCTCGCCCGGGAGCAGGCCCCGGATCAGACGAGCCGCGCCGGGCGGCCGTCGCCCGTGATCGCCGTGGATCCGGACCTCGTCGCCGTCGCCGTGAACCCCGAGGTCGACGCGGTGACGATCGCGGCGGTCGGCCTCGGCGGGGCGATCGCGGCGCGCGTTCGCGTCGACGTGGCCGACCTCGTGACGCCCGAGCGCACGGCGACGCTGGTGGCCGAGGTCGTCCGGGAGTGGCGTGGCGGCGAGCTCGCGCACGCGAGGTTCGTCGGTGCCGGCCTCGCCGTGCCGGGTCTCGTGCGCGCATCGGACGGCCTCGTGCGGTTCGCCCCGCACCTGAAGTGGCGCGACGCGCAGGTCCGTGAACTCGTCGAGGCGGCGACGGGGCTGCCGACGGCGGCGGGCAACGACGCGACGCTGGGCGCGATCGCCGAACACCGGTTCGGCGCCGGCCGCGGGGTCGACGACCTCGTCTACCTCAACGGCGGAGCGAGCGGCATCGGCGGCGGGCTGGTCGTGCACGGACGGCCCGTGCTCGGGGCGGGCGGCTTCGCGGGCGAGTTCGGGCAGAACCGGCCCGGAATCGACGACGCCGGCGACCGCAGGGCCGTCGGCGGGGTCCTCGAGGACGAGGTCGGTCGATCCCGGCTGCTCGGAGCGCTCGGCCTCCGGTCCGCGGACGAGCCTGCCCTGGCAGCGGCGATCGCGCGCGCGGTGGCGAGCGGCGACGCCGAGGTCGTCGCGGAACTCGACCGCCAGCGCAGGATCCTCGCGACGGCGATCGCGAACGCGGTCAACGTGCTGAATCCGTCGCGGGTGATCCTCGGCGGGTTCCTCGCGACGCTCGCCGAGCAGGATTCCGCTGCGATGCGGGCGGCCGTGGCCGGCCAGGCGATGCCCGCCGCCGCAGAGGACCTGCTGCTCGTGGTCGCGGCGCTGGGCGAGGACCGGCTCCTGGTGGGCGCTGCCGAACTCGCGTTCGCGCCCCTGCTGGCCGACCCCCTGTCGATCGCGGACTGAGCGCCGCGCGAGGTCCGAGCGGATGCCGCGCCCGGCCGTGGCATCCGCCGTCCGTGTGCTGCACGGGGGTGCCTTCGGGTACACTCGGACCCGAGTCGAATCGATTCGAGACCTTCGGGTCGAGATCGTCCCAGACGGCGCCCCCTCCGGGCGCCGTTTCCATTCGCTCGGCGCCCGACGGCGTGCGCCCGAACCGCAGCCTCCAACGACCGCACTCCAGCACGCCTCGGGAACGCCTATGTCCACCGCCTCCATCCCCATCGTCCGGCCGGACGACTACACCGCACGACGCCACCCCGGCGACCTGCTGAGCCCCCGGCAGCGCCTGGTCTACGTCCTGGTCCTGGGCGCGCTCACGGCGCTCGGCCCGTTCACGGTCGACCTCTACCTCCCCGCGTTCCCGGCGCTCGAGTCCGAGCTCGGAGTGTCCGCCTCCGCGGTCCAGGTCACCCTCACGGGCACGATGATCGGCTTCGGCCTCGGCCAGCTCGTGGTCGGTCCCTGGAGCGACAAGGTCGGGCGCCGACTCCCGCTCATCCTCGCGACGCTGCTGCACATCGCGGCATCCGTCGCGGTCGCGCTCGCGCCCGACATCGTCTGGCTCTCGGTGTTCCGGCTGATGCAGGGGTTCGGCGCCGCCGCGGGCGGGGTCGTGGCGATGGCGATGGTGCGCGACCTGTTCGGGGGCAAGCCGCTCGTCCGGATGCTCTCCCGACTCGCGCTCGTGAACGGCCTGGCGCCCGTGCTCGCCCCGGTCATCGGCTCGCAGCTGCTGCAGTTCATGGACTGGCGAGGCGTGTTCTGGGTCCTCGCCGGGTACGGCGCGGCCGTCGTGCTGGCGGTGTCGTTCTTCATCGTCGAGACGCTGCCGGAGTCGAAGCGGCACGTCGCCGGCCACTCGTCCGTGCGCGAGCGCTACCGGGCGCTGTTCCGCGACCGGATCTACCTCGGCGCGGCGATCATCGGCGGCATGACCTTCACGGGGCTCTTCGCGTACCTGACGACCTCGTCGTTCCTGTTCCAGCAGGTCTACGGCTTCACCCCGCAGGAGTTCGGCCTGCTGTTCGCGGTCAACTCCGTCGGCGTGATCATCGGCGTGCAGACCTCGTCCCGGCTGATCCGCGGCCCCGTCCCTCCGCAGTACGTCCTGGCCGTGACCACGATCGTGCACGCGGCGATGGCGATCGCGATCATCGTGCTCGATTCGTCCGGCGCCGGCCTGTGGGGCACCGCGATCCCGTTGTGGATCTTCATCCTCGCGTGCGGGTTCGCGTTCCCCGCGGTGCAGGTGCTGGCGCTCGCCCACCACGGCTCCGAGGCAGGCACCGCCGCCTCGCTCCTCGGCGCGCTGAACTTCGGCCTCGCCGGCGCCATCTCACCGCTGATCGGCCTGTTCGGCGTGAACAGCGCGGTGCCGATGGGGTCGTTCATGCTCGGGGCCGCGTCGATCGCGATCGTCTCGGTCTGGTTCCTCGTGCGCCCGAAGACGGTGCCTGCGCTGAGCGACTGAGACCGGGCGGCGCCCGCCGCCCCTCGGCCCGCCGCGCGGCGGCTCGCGCGACGCGCTCGGCCGCGCCTCCGACGCCCGGCGCTAGCGTGTTCGCATGGCGGTGCACGACGGTGATGCGGGAGCGCCCGGCGCGGGGAACGAGGAACGCGCACGACGCGCGGGTCGGTTCGTCCCGTTCGCAGCCGGCGCCACGGCGCTCGTGCTCGCGCTCGTGCTCGGCGTGGTCATCATGCTCCGCGCGGACGTGCTGTTCCCCGTCGACGAGTCGTGGGCCGAGGAGGTCTTCACGCTGCGCGGCCCCATCGGCGACATCTTCGCCTACGGGATGAACGCGCTCGGCGGTGGCGTCATCGGGGTGTTCGTGGTCCCGATCACCGCCGCACTCGTGCTGATCGCGCTCAGGCGCCCCTGGGCGGCGCTCTTCTTCCTCTCGGCGTCGATCGCGAGCGCGGTCGCCGTGCAGCTGCTGAAGGGCCTGTTCGGCCGGGCCAGGCCCGAGGAGCTCATCGTCGCGACCGACTTCGGTTCATTCCCGTCGGGGCATGTGGCGAACGCCGCGACGATCGCCGTCGTGTTCGGCATCCTCGTCCCGCGGGGGTGGGTGTGGTTCGCGGGCGCGGCGTACACGGTGCTCATGGCGATCAGCCGCACGTACCTCGGCGCGCACTGGGTCACCGATACGATCGGCGGGGCACTCGTCGGCGCGGGCACGGCGCTGCTCGTGTGGTGCCTGTTCGCGACGCCCCTCGAACGCGAGCGCCTGAAGCGCGCCGACGTGATCGCGGAACGCAACCGCGCCTTCGCGCAGTCCCACGTCACGCCCCCCGAAGGACGCCCGCGTTCGGCCCCGTGAGCCGGCCTCGATCGCGAGTGCGGCGGGCGCGGAGCGGCTGCGGGCACGCGCGGCGCGTCAGGTGGTGGGCGCGGACGTCGCGGCGCGCTCGATCCGCTGCAGGAGCTCGGCGGTCACGCTCACGGCGATCGCGGCGGGCTCCTTCGAGCGGATGCCGGCGATGCCGATCGGCGTCTCGATCCGTTCGAGCGAAGCAACGTCGTGTCCGGCCTCGAGGAGCTGCCCGCGGAACCGCGACCACTTCGAGCGCGACCCGATCAGTCCGATCGATGCGAGCCCGGTGGTCCGCAGCGCCGCGTCGCAGATCGCGAGGTCCTCGGCGTGGTCGTGCGTCATGACGAGCACGTGCGCGCCGCCGGGCAGGTCGGCCAGCGCCGCCTCGGGCACGGGCAGCAGGTGCACGCGGACGTTCGCGACCGCGTCGGCGAACGGCCCCGACTCCCCGGGGACTCCGATCCTGCCGGGCGCGAGCATCGCCTCGCGGGAGTCGACGAGGGCGAGGTCGAGCGGATGCCGCGCGAGGATCCTGGCCAGTTCGAGGCCGACGTGCCCCAGGCCGAAGACCGCGACGGCCGGAACGACCGGCAGGGGTTCGAGCAGCATGGTGACCTCTCCTCCGCAGCACTGCACGCCGTAGTCGACGGCGGCCCGGTCGCTCAGGGTGAGCGTGAGCAGTTCCGGTTCGGCTGAGCCGGATGCGAGCAGTTCGCGGGCCCGGGCGAGTGCGGTCTGCTCGAGGTTGCCGCCGCCGACGGTGCCGAACGCGCGGTCGGCCGCGACGACCATCTTGGCGCCGCCGTTGCGGGGCGCGTGCCCCCGAACGGTCGCGAGCGTGACGAGCACTCCGGGCGTGCGTTCGGCCCGGAGGCGCTGCACGGCGTCGATCCAGTCCACGCGCGCCCCGTCACCCGTCGGCGGGCACCGGGACGCCCGCCGGGTCCGCGGGGCGACCGGTCGCGGCATCCGCGGGTGCATCCGCACCCGCCGCGGTCCGCGCCGCCTCGATCGCCCAGAACACCGCCTCGGGCGTCGAGGGTGCCCCGAGCTCGACCGAGCGCCCGGCCGGGCCGAACGCCGCGACCGCGTCGCGGATCGCCTCGCGCACGCTGAACGCGAGCATGAGCGGCGGCTCGCCGACCGCCTTCGAGCCGTAGACGGCGCCGTCTTCCGCGGCGTGCTCGAGCAGGCGCACGTTGAGGACCTCGGGCATCTCCGACAGGCTCGGCAGCTTGTAGGTGCTCGCGGACTGCGTGAGCAGCCGCCCTCGACCGGGCCCGTCGGTCTCGTCCCAGCGGAGCTCCTCGAGGGTCAGCCATCCGGCGCCCTGCACGAAGCCGCCCTCGACCTGGCCGAGGTCGATGAGCGGCGAGAGCGAGTCGCCGACGTCGTGCAGGATGTCGACGCGCAGGGTGCGCGTCGCGCCCGTGAACCCGTCGACCTCGACCTCGGTCGCGGCGACGCCGTACGCGAAGTACTTGAAGGGTTCGCCCTGCATGGCGTCGGCGTCCCAGTGCAGTCCTGCGGTGCGGTAGAAGCCCGCGGCCCACAGCTGCACGCGCTGGTGGTAGGCGGCGGCGGCGACCTCGGCGAACGAGAGCGACGGGGTCGGATCGGCATCGGCGCAGCCCACGCCGACCGGGCCCGGCCCAAGACCCCCGACGCGCCCGCCGCCGAACCGCACGTCGTGTTCGTCGAGGCCCAGCAGGCCCGCGGCGACGGATGCCAGGCGCCCGCGGATCTGCTCGCAGGCGTGCTTGATGGCGCCGCCGTTGAGGTCGGCGCCCGAGGACGCCGCGGTCGCGGAGGTGTTGGGCACCTTGTCGGTGCGCGTGGGGGCGAGGCGCACGGTCTCGATCGGCACGCCCAGCGCGGTCGCGGCGACCTGGAGCATCTTGGTGTGCAGGCCCTGGCCCATCTCGGTTCCGCCGTGGTTGACCAGCACGGATCCGTCGCGGTAGACGTGCACGAGGGCGCCGGCCTGGTTGTACGAGGTGAACGTGAACGAGATGCCGAACTTCACGGGCGTGATGGCGAGTCCGCGCTTGAGGTCGGGGTCGGCGGCGTTCGACCGGGCGATCGCGTCGCGTCGCGCGTCGAGGTCGGCCGAGTCCCGCAGGTCGGCCCACATCGCGCGGAGCCGTTCGGCGTGCCGGACGGGCTGGCCGTAGGGCGTGGACTGCCCTGGCGCGTAGAGGTTGCGCTCGCGGAGCACGTCGGCGGGGATGCCGAGCAGCGGGGCGACCCGCCCGAGGAGGTCTTCGACGACGAACATGCCCTGCGGCCCGCCGAAGCCGCGGAACGCGGTCTGCGAGGTCTTGTTGGTCTTCGCGATGCGGCCGTGCGCGGTGACGTCGGGGATGAAGTAGGCGTTGTCCACGTGCAGCAGGGCGCGGCCGAGCACGGGCTCGGAGAGGTCGAGGCTCCAGCCGCCGTCGGCGGTGAGGGTGGTCTCGAGGGCGAGGATTCGGCCGTCGTCGTCGAATCCGGCCCGCCAGGTCGCGTGGAACGGGTGGCGCTTGCCGGTCATGGTGAGGTCCTGCGTGCGCGTGAGCCGCACCCGCACCGGGCGCCCGGTCAGCTGGGCGCCGATCGCGGCGACGGCTGCGAACCCGTGGGGCTGCATCTCCTTGCCGCCGAAGCCGCCGCCCATGCGCAGGCATTCGACGGTGACGCGGTGATTCGGAACGCCGAGCACGTGCGCGACGATCTCCTGGGTTTCCGACGGATGCTGGGTGCTCGACTCGATGAACACCTGCCCCTCGGAGTCGATGCGGGCGAGCGACGCGTGCGTCTCGAGGGAGAAGTGCTCCTGCCCGCCGACGATGCTCGTTCCCTCGAACACGTGCGGTGCGCGCGCGAGTGCGGCGGCGGCGTCGCCGCGGCGGATCGTCGGCGAGATGCCCTGGAACGATCCGGCCTCGATCGCCTCGGCGACGGTGATGATCGAGGGCAGCGGTTCGTAGGCGACCTGGACGGCCGCCGCGCCCGCGCGCGCGGCGTCGGCGCTCTCGCCGAGCACCCACGCCAGCGCGTGCCCGTGGTACATCGCCTCGGTCGGGAAGAGCGGTTCGTCGCCCTTCGCGCCGGCGTCGTTCACGCCGGGCACGTCGTCGGCGGTGAGCACGCGCACGACGCCCGGCACGTCGAGCGCGGGCGCGATGTCGAGCGCGACGAGTGCGTGGGCGTGCTCGGACTGCACGGGCCACGCGGTCAGCACGCCCGAGGTGGTCGGGGCGAGGTCGTCGGTGTAGACCGCCGCGCCGGTGGCGTGCAGCACGGCGCTCTCGTGCGGCAGCGGGCGGCCGACGACGGCGTCCCGCGGGCGCGCGGCGAGTTCGCTCGTCATGCGGGCACCCCCGCGGCCGCCTGGGTGCTGCGGTGCAGCCTCAGCAGCGCCGTGCCGAGCGTGCGGGAGCGGTACTCGGCGCTCGCCCGGTGGTCCGACATGGGCGTGCCTTCCGAGGCGAGAACGGATGCCGCCTCCCGGACGCTCTCACGCGTCCACTCGCGCCCGACGAGCGCGGCCTCGGTCGCGCGTGCCCGGATCGGCGTGGCCGCGACCCCGCCGAGTCCGATGCGCGCCGACGTGACGAGGCCGCCGTCGATCTCGAGCGCGAAGGCCGCGGCGACGCTCGAGATGTCGTCGAAGCGGCGCTTGGCGATCTTGTGGAACGCGGTCGTGCCTGCGAGCGGCAACGGGATCCGCACCGCTCGGATGAGTTCGCCGTGTGCGAGCACGGTCTGCCGGTACCCCGTGAAGTAGTCGGCCAGGTCGACCTCGCGCTCGCCGTGGGCGGAGGCGAGCACGAGTCGTGCGTCGAGGGCGAGCAGCGCGGGCGGGGTGTCGCCGATCGGCGAGGCCGTGCCGAGGTTGCCGCCGATCGTGGCCCGGTTGCGGATGAGCGGGGAGGCGAAGAGCGGGAACAGCTCGGCCAGGAGCGGCACCCGGCCTGCCAGGCGCCGCTCGATCTCGGTGAGGGTGAGCGCGGCGCCGATCTCGATGCTCGCGTCGCCGACCTCGAACGTGCGCAGTTCCGGGAGGCGTTCGATCGCGATCGTGAGCGGTGCCCTGCGCCCCCGGAGGTTGACCTCGACGCCCCAGTCGGTCGTGCCGGCGGCGAGGACCGCGTCGGGTTCGTCGCCGAGCAGGCGGAGGGCCTCGTCGAGCGAGGCGGGGCGGATGAAACGGCCGGCCCCGTCGTCGAGCCGGGTCGACGCGGATGCCGGCGCGGGGCGCTCCAGCCGGGCCGCGAGTTCGTCGCCCGCTTCGGGCGCGCCGAGCGCGAACGCCGCATCCCGGATCGGCCGGTATCCGGTGCAGCGGCACAGGTTGCCGGCGAGGGAGTGCAGGTCGAAGCCGTTCGGGCCGTGATGCGTGCCGGCCGCGGCATCCGCTTCGTCGTCACCGACCGCGCGCCGATCGCGCCGGTAGAACTCGGCGGCCATGCTGCACGCGAAGCCGGGCGTGCAGTAGCCGCACTGCGATCCGCCGGCCTCGGCGAGGCGCTGCTGGACCGCGTGCGGCTGCTCGGCCGTGCCGAGCCCCTCGGCGGTGACGACCTCCTGGCCGTGGAGCGCCGCTGCCAGGACCAGGCACGCGTTCACGGCCGTCCACTCGGTGCTACCGCCGTCTGCGGGCGTCGCGACGAGCACGGCGCACGCGCCGCACTCGCCCTCGGCGCAGCCCTCCTTGCAGCCGGTCAGGCCCAGGCTGCGCAGCCAGTCGAGCGCGCTCGTGTGCGCGGAGACGTCGTGCAGCGGGCGGTGCCGCCCGTTGACCGTCACGCCGATGTGATCCATGGTCGAACTCCTCGTGCTGCGGAGTCTACGCCGACGGGTTCGGCCGTGACCGGTTACGCCGACGGGGCATCTGCGCCAAGATGAGGCTGAGCGCGACCGTGCGGCGGTCCGGACGCCGAGGTCCGGGCGGCTGCCGGAGGGGAGCCGTGGCATGAGCATCGAGATCGTCGGCGACGCCCGGGTGCCGGGCGACGAGGAGATCCTGTCGGACGCTGCGCTCGCGTTCGTCGAGGAGCTGCACCGGCGGTTCGACGCGCCCCGCCGCGAGCTGCTCGCAGCCCGCCGCGCACGGCGCGAGCGCATCGCCGCGGGCGAGCCGCTCGACTTCCTCGCCGAGACGGCCGACATCCGCGCCGGCGACTGGCGGGTGCCGCCCCCGCCGGAGGCGCTCGCCGACCGTCGCGTCGAGATCACGGGCCCCGCCGCGCCCGCCAAGATGGCGATCAACGCGCTGAACTCGGGTGCACGGGTCTGGCTCGCCGACCTCGAGGACGCGTCGAGCCCGACCTGGCCGAACGTGGTCGGCAGCGTCCGGAACCTGCGCGACGCCGCGCGCGGCACGCTCGCGTGGACCTCGCCCGAGGGCAAGGAGTACGCGCTCCGCACCGACATCCGCCGCCCCACGGTCGTCACGCGCCCCCGCGGCTGGCACCTGCCGGAGAAGCACGTCCTCATCGACGGCGACCGCGCGTCGGGGGCGCTCGTCGACTTCGGCCTGCACGTCCACCACACCGCGCGCCTGCTCATCGACGGCGGGGCGGGGCCGTTCTACTACCTGCCGAAGCTCGAGAGCCACCTCGAGGCGCGGCTCTGGAACGACGTGTTCACCTTCACCGAGGAGCGGATGTCGCTGCCGCCCGGCACGATCCGCGCCACGGTCCTCATCGAGACGATCCCCGCGGCGTTCGAGATGGACGAGATCCTGTACGAGCTGCGCGAGCACGCCTCGGGGCTGAACGCGGGGCGCTGGGACTACCTGTTCAGCATCATCAAGGTGTTCCGCGACGCCGGACCCGAGTTCCTGGTGCCCGACCGGGCGTCGGTCGCGATGACGGCGCCGTTCATGCGCGCCTACACCGACCTGCTCGTGGCGACCTGCCATCGGCGCGGCGCCGTCGCGATGGGCGGCATGGCGGCGTTCGTGCCGAACCGCGCCGACCCCGACGCCACGGCG
Organism: Agromyces marinus; assembly: GCF_021442325.1. NCBI lineage: Bacteria > Bacillati > Actinomycetota > Actinomycetes > Micrococcales > Microbacteriaceae > Agromyces > Agromyces marinus. The sequence goes on from NZ_CP087879.1 coordinate 770,710, forward strand.
GTCGCGTTCGAGAAGGTCCGCGCCGACAAGACGCGCGAGGCCGGCGACGGCTTCGACGGGTCGTGGGTCGCCCACCCCGACCTGGTGCCCGTGTGCCGGGAGGTCTTCGACGGCGTGCTCGGCGAGCGGCCGAACCAGCTCGATCGGCAGCGGCCCGAGGTCGCCGTGTCGGCCGCGGACCTGCTCGACGTGGCATCCGCCCAGGGCCGCATCACCGAGGCCGGACTGCGCACGAACCTGTCGGTCGGGGTCGCCTACACGGCGGCCTGGCTCTCGGGCGACGGCGCGGTCGCGCTGCACAGCCTCATGGAGGATGCCGCGACGGCCGAGATCTCGCGCTCGCAGGTGTGGCAGCAGCTGCGGCACGAGGTCGTGCTGGCCGACACGGGCCGCCCGCTCACGCCCGACCTCGTGCGCGAGGTGCTCGCCGAAGAGGTCGAGGCGCTCCGCGCCGGCGTGCCGCCCGAGCGCTTCGCCGCGCACTACGAGCCGGCCGCGCGGCTCGTGGCCGACCTCGTCCTCGACGACGACTACGTCGACTTCCTCACCCTGCCTGCCTACGAACTGCTGGAGTGAGCGTGCGCACCGCCCTCCCGTCCGACGTGCTCGCCGCGGTCGAGGCCCGACTGGCCCCGACCGACCGGCTGCTGCGCGACGCCTACCCGGGCGAGGACGGCACGCGCCGGCCCGTGCACACGGTGTACGTGCCGGCCGACCGGTACACCCCCGAGCTCCCCGTCGAATGGGGGCGCGCGGCGCGCGACGCGGCCGCCGGCGCCGGCGGAACGGAGGTGCTCGCGATCGACGTCGGCCTCAGGTACGGCGTCGCCACCGAGGTCGCGCCGCGGGTCGACGCGAAGCTCGCGAGCGAACCCATCGAGGACCTGCGCATCGACTTCGAGGACGGCTACGGCGACCGCGGCGACGCAGCCGAGGACGCCGACGCCGTCCGTGCGGCCAAGCGCGTCGTCGCCGCCGAGGGCGCGCACTTCGCCCCGCCGTTCATCGGGATCAGGTGCAAGTCGTTCGAGGCCGCGACTCGGGCCCGCGGCATCCGCACCCTCGACCTGTTCGTGACCACCCTCGTCGAACAGGGCGGGCTGCCCGACGGGCTCGCGCTCACCCTGCCGAAGGTCTCCACGGTCGCGCAGGTCGAGGCCATGGCCGAGATCCTCGCCGCGCTCGAACGCGTGCACGGGCTGCCCGACGGTCGGCTCGGGTTCGAGGTGCAGGTCGAGACGCCGCAGGTCGTGCTCGGGCCCGACGGCACGGCCCCGGTCGCTCGCATCGCGCACGCGGCCGCGGGCCGAATCACGGGGCTGCACTACGGGACGTGCGACTACAGCGCCGCGCTCGGCATCGACGCGCCGCAGCAGTCGCTCGAGCATCCCGCGGCCGACCACGCGAAGCACGTCATGCAGGCGGCCGTCGCGGGCACCGGCATCCGCCTCTCGGACGGCTCGACGAACGTCCTGCCCGTCGGCGACGGCGCACCCGACGCATGGCGGCTGCACGCCCGGCTCGTGCGCCGCGCGCTCGAGCGCGGCTTCGCTCAGGGGTGGGACCTGCATCCCGCGCAGCTGCCGACCCGGTACCTCGCGACGTACGCGTACTACCGCGAGGGGTACCCGGCGGTCGCGGCACGGCTGCGCCACGTGCACGAGGGCACGCGCGGCGCCGTGCTCGACGAGCCGGCGACCGTGCGCGCGCTCACGGGGTTCGTCCGCCGCGGGGTGCAGTGCGGGGCGCTCGCGGCCGACGAGGTCGCCGCCGACACGGGACTCGACCCGGCCGCACCCGCCCAGCACCCCGAGGAGCACTCATGAGCCGGACGCCGCGCTACTACACCCCGCCCGGCGGGCTGCCCCCGCAGACCGAGCTCCTCACCGACCGGGCGATCGTCACCGAGGCGTACACCGTCATCCCGAAGGGCGTGCTGCGCGACATCGTCACGAGCCACCTGCCCGGCTTCGCCCGCACCCGATCGTGGATCCTCGCCCGCCCGATCGCCGGGTTCGCCACGACGTTCGCGCAGCTCATCGTCGAGATCGCACCCGGCGGCGGGGCCGCCCGGCCCGAGGTCGAGGAGGGTGTGGAGGGCGTCGTGTTCGTCACGTCGGGCGTGCTCGCGCTCGACGTCGAGGGCGTCCGGCATGCGCTCGGGCCGGGCGGGTACGCCTACCTGGCGGCGGGCGCCGGCTGGTCGATCGCGAACGAGGGCGAGGCCGCCGTGTCCTTCCACTGGATCCGGAAGGCGTACGAACCCGTCGACGGGATCGCGCCGCCCGTGTCGTTCGTCACGAGCGACGCCGACGTCGCGCCCGAGCCGATGCCCGGCACCGACGGCGCCTGGGCGACCACGCGGTTCGTCGACCCCGACGACCTCGCGCACGACATGCACGTGAACATCGTCACGTTCGCCCCCGGCGGGTCGATCCCGTTCGCCGAGACGCACGTCATGGAGCACGGACTGTTCGTGCTCGAGGGCACGGGCGTCTACCGGCTGAACGGCGACTGGGTCGAGGTCGAGGCCGGCGACTTCATGTGGCTGCGGGCCTTCTGCCCGCAGGCCTGCTACGCGGGCGGGCCCGGCCCGTTCCGGTACCTGCTGTACAAGGACGTCAACCGCCAGGTGCGCCTGACCCATCCGCCGGGCGGGCGGGCGGCGAGCCGGTGGGGGTGAGCGAGCGGATGCCGCGGGCCGACGCCGGGGCGAGGCGTCGCGCCGACGCCTTCGAGGCCTTCGACGTCGTCTTCGCGGGCGAGCGCGTGCTCGTCGGCGGCGCGTTCGTCGCGGCCGAGGTGGGCGTGCGCGGCGGACGGATCGCCGCCATCGCGCCGCGCTCGGGAGCGGATGCCGCACGGCCGGCGGGCGGGCACCGCGTCGACCTCGCCCGCGACGAGGTGCTGATCCCCGGCCTCGTCGACACGCACGTGCACGTGAACGAACCCGGCCGCACCGAATGGGAGGGCTTCGCGAGCGCGACGCGCGCCGCCGCCGCCGGCGGAGTCACCACGATCCTCGACATGCCGCTGAACAGCATCCCGCCGACCGTCTCGGTCGATGCGCTCGCCGTCAAGCGCGCCGCCGCAGACGGGCGCGTGTTCGTCGACGTCGGGTTCTGGGGCGGGCTGGTGCCCGGCGGGCAGGGCGACCTCCTGCCGCTGCACGAGGCGGGGGTGTTCGGCTTCAAGTGCTTCCTCGTCGACTCCGGAGTCCCCGAGTTCCCGCCCGTCGCCGCCGACGAGATGGAACGTGCCATGGCGGTGCTCGCGGATGCCGGGTCGATGCTCATCGTGCACGCCGAGGACGCGGCGCTCATCGCCGCGGCGCCGAACCCGCACGGCCGCGACTACGCCGACTTCCTCGCCTCGCGCCCGCGCGAGGCCGAGCAGGCCGCCATCCGCTCGGTCATCGACGCCGCACGCCGCACGGGTGCGAGCGCCCACATCCTGCACCTCAGCTCGGGCGACGCGCTTCCCGAGCTCGCCCGGGCGCGCGCCGCGGGCGTGCCGATCACCGCCGAGACCTGCCCGCACTACCTCGTGCTCACCGCCGAGGACGTCGCGCCCGGCGCGACCTCGGCCAAGTGCTGCCCGCCCATCCGCGAGGCCGCGAACCGCGACGCGCTCTGGACGGGTCTCGCCGACGGCACGATCGACCTGATCGCCTCCGACCACTCGCCGGCGCCCGCGTCGCTCAAGCTCGCCGGCGGCGGCGACTTCGCCGAGGCGTGGGGAGGGATCGCGTCGCTCCAGCTCGGGCTGCCCGTCGTCTGGACCGAGGCCCGTCGCCGCGGCATCCGTCTCGAACGCGTCGTCGACTGGATGTCGGGCGCGCCAGCCCGACGCGTCGGGCTGGCCTCGAAGGGCTCGATCGAGGTGGGCCGTGCGGCGGACCTCGCGATCCTCGCGCCCGACGAGACCTTCGTCGTGGATGCCGCCGCGCTCGAGCACCGGCACCCGATCACGCCGTACGACGGGCGCGAGCTGTGCGGCGTGGTGCACGCGACCTACCTCGCCGGGCGGCGCGTGGATCGCGACGTGCCGCGCGGAAGGCTGCTGCGCAGGGAGGGTCCACCGGCAGAATCGGGGGATGGTGCGGGCGATGACGCTTGACGCGTTCAACGGGGCCGGTCGGCCCGAGGCGATCGCGCTGCTGCGGCCCTGCCTCGACATCGACCGGTGGTGCGAGGCCGTCGTCGACGCGCGGCCCTACGCCTCGGTCGCCGACCTCGTCGAGGCGGCCTCGGCGGCCGCGGACCCGTTCACCTCACGCGAGATCGAGGGTGCGCTCGCGCACCACCCGAGGATCGGCGAACGACCTGCCGGCGGGGGAGCCGAGGCGAGGATGTCTCGCGCCGAGCAGGCGGGGGTCGACCCCGCCGATGCCGAGGTCGCGGCGGCGCTCGCCGCGGGCAACCGGGCGTACGAGGAACGGTTCGGGCGCGTGTTCCTCATCCGCGCCGCGGGACGCTCCGCGCGCGAGATCCTCGCGGCCCTCACCGAGCGGCTCGCGCACTCGCCCGAGGACGAGGAGCCCGTCGTCGCCGACCAGCTCCGCCAGATCGCCGTGCTCCGACTGAAGGGACTGCTCGCATGACCAGCCGAGAGCCTGCGACCGCGGCCGCGCGCGCGGCCGCGCGCAGCCGCATCACGACGCACGTGCTCGACGCGACCACGGGCCGGCCAGCCGAGGGCGTGGTCGTCGAGCTGTCCGTGCACGACGGCTCGGGGTGGCATCCGCTCGACGACGCCGCGACCGACGCCGACGGTCGCATCTCGCACATCGGGGCCGTCGACCCGCCGGCGGGCGACTACCGCCTGCGCTTCGACACCGCGGCGTGGTTCGGCGCGCGCGGGGTCGAGACGTTCTACCCCGAGGTCGTGCTGACGTTCCGCGTCGCCGACGACGGACGGCACGTGCACGCGCCGCTCCTGCTGAGCCCGTTCGCCTACTCGACCTACCGAGGGAGCTGACCGCCGTGACCGCCCCCACCGCGCCGGAACCGCCCGCACCCCGCTCCGCGGCATCGGATCCGCCCGAGTCCGGAATCGTGCTCGGCGCGAACCAGTACGGCAAGGCCGAGGTGCGCGTCGTCAAGCTCACCCGCGACACCGAGCGCCACGAGATCGACGACCTCTGCGTGACCTCGCAACTGCGGGGCGACTTCACCGCTGCGCACGTCGACGGCGACACCAGGTGCGTCGTGGCGACCGACACGCAGAAGAACACGATCTTCGCGTTCGCGCGCGACGGAATCGGCTCGCCCGAGGCGTTCCTGCTGCGCCTGGCCGACCACTTCACGGGATCGTTCGACTGGGTCACGGGCGGACGATGGGAGGCGGAGTCGACCGCGTGGCAGCGCATCGAGGCGCACGGCGCCGCCCACGACCACGCGTTCGTGCGCGGCGGGCAGGAGGTGCGCACCGCTGTCGTCGTCGCCGACGGCGGGGCGCGGCATGTGATCGCCGGGCTGCGGGGGCTCTCGGTGCTCAAGAGCACCGGGTCGGGGTTCGAGGGGTTCCCCAGGGATCGCTACACGACGCTGACCGAGACCGCCGACCGCATCCTCGCGACGGATGTCACCTGCCGGTGGCGGTACGCGGTCGAGGAGGTCGACTACGACGCGGTGCACGCGAGCGTCCGGTCGCTGCTGCTCGAGGCGTTCGCCGACCAGTACTCGGCGGCGCTGCAGGCGACGCTCTACGACATGGGCCGGCGCGTGCTCGAGGCGCACCCCGAGATCGCCGAGATCCGGCTCTCCATGCCCAACAACCACCACTTCCTCGTCGATCTCGCGCCGTTCGGGCTCGACAACCCCGGCGAGGTGTTCTACGCCGCCGACCGCCCGTACGGTCTCATCGAGGCATCCGTCGAACGGGCCGGAGCGACCGGCGCGCCCGCCGCCTGGGACGGCATCGCCGGCTTCTGCTGACCCCCCGCCGCGCTCGCCACCTCCTCCTGCCCCGCCGCTCGCCCCCCACCGCCCGCCCTCCCTCTGCCGCCCGCCCTCCCCGTTCAGGACGAATGGACCGACACGCCGCCGCCGAGCCGCCGACACGCGGCATCCGCTCCCGATCGTCCTGAACGGGCAGAACGCTCGGGCGGGCCGGTCGGGCGGGCAGCTCGGGCGGGCAGTTCTGCGCAAGCGCGATGCAGAGAATTGTCCAACTGGACAATTACGCATGATCGGGCTACCGTACCCACCATGCGAATCCTCCTCATCGGCGCGGGGGGCGTGGGCGATGCCATCGCCAAGATCGCCGCCCGCCGCGACTTCTACGAACTCCTCATCGTCAGCGACTACGACGAATCCCGCGCCCGCCGCACGGTCGACTGGATCGCCGCCAAGCACGGCGAGGCCGTCGCGGCCCGATTCGCCACCGCGCAGGTCGATGCGAGCGACCCCGAGATCGTGGCATCCGTCGCCCGCGAGCACGGCGCGACCCACGTCATGAACGCGGTCGAGCCGAAGTTCGTGCCCGCGATCTTCGCCGGCGCACTCGCAGCCGGCGCCGACTACCTCGACATGGCGATGAGCCTGTCCGAGCCGCACCCGACCGACCCGTACGCCGAGACCGGCGTGAAGCTCGGCGACGACCAGTTCGCGCAGGCCGACGACTGGGAGAAGGTGGGCCGGCTCGCACTCGTCGGCATGGGCGTCGAGCCCGGGCTCTCCGACGTGTTCGCGCGCTACGCCGCCGACCACCTCTTCAGCGAGATCGACGAGCTCGGCACGCGCGACGGCGCCAACCTCGTCGTGCGTGACGAGGAGGGCAACGAGATCTTCGCGCCCTCCTTCTCGATCTGGACCACGATCGAGGAGTGCCTGAACCCGCCGGTCGTGTGGGAGCAGGAGCGGGGCTGGTTCACCACGCCGCCGTTCAGCGAACCCGAGGTGTTCGAGTTCCCCGAGGGCATCGGCCCGGTCGAGTGCGTGAACGTCGAGCACGAGGAGGTGCTCCTCATGCCGCGCTGGGTCGACGCGAAGCGCGTGACCTTCAAGTACGGCCTCGGCGACGAGTTCATCGGCATCCTGAAGACCCTGCACCTGCTCGGGCTCGACTCCACGACGCCGATCCGCGTCCGCAGCGCGAACGGCCCGGTCGAGGTCGCACCCCGCGACGTGGTCGCGGCGGCGCTGCCCGACCCCGCCACGATCGGACCGCGCATGACCGGCAAGACCTGCGCCGGCCTGTGGGTCACCGGAACGGGAACGGATGGCGCCCCGCGCGAGGTGTACCTCTACCACGTGAGCGACAACGAGTGGACGATGCGCGAGTACGAGGCGCAGTGCGTCGTCTGGCAGACCGCGCTCAACCCGGTCGTCGCCCTCGAGCTGCTCGCGACGGGCGCCTGGTCTGGCCGCGGCGTGCTCGGCCCCGAGGCGTTCGACGCGAAGCCGTTCCTCGAGCTCATGGCCCGTGCCGAGGCCGACGGCGGATACGGCCAGCAGTGGGGCATGGAGGACCGCCTGGCCCGCTGACGCGTTGCCCCGCGCGCCGCCCGCGCCGCCCGCGGGCGCGCGGCGCGGCCCGGCGCGCAGGGGCGTGCCGGGGAAGGGCGCGAGCGCTGGGCGCGCGGTATGGTCCCGGCATGACGGATGCCGCGACGATCGCCCGTGCCCACGCGCTCGCCGACGAGGAGGATCGTCGGGCCGGGGTTCGTACGCGTTCCGCCGAGCCCGGTGACCTCGCGGCGGTGCTCGCCAGGTTCGATGCGACGTGGGGCACGGGGCACACCGTCGACCTCGCGTGGTTGACCGCGGTCGCGCACGCGGGAAGCACCGTGCTGCTCGCGGATGCCCCGGGCGCGGCTGCGGGCTCAGGCGCGGCATCCGCTCACGCCCCCGCGCCGGCCGCCCCCGCCCTCGCGCCGGCCGCGCCCGCCCCGGCCGCGCCGGCGCTCGGCGCGCTCCTCGGCTTCCTCGGCTGGGAGGGCGGCCTGCACGTGCATTCGCACATGAACGCGGTCGATCCGGCGGTGCGCGGCCGTGGCATCGGGGTCGCGCTGAAGCTCCGCCAGCGGGCGATCTGCCTCGAGCACGGCATCGAGGAGGTGCGCTGGACGTACGACCCGCTCATCCGCCGCAACGCCCGCATGAACCTCCGCCGGCTCGGTGCCGAGGTGGCGGCGTACCTGCCCGACTTCTACGGCGAGCTGCGCGACGCGATCTCGGGCGGAGACCGGAGCGACCGCTTCGAGGTGCGGTGGCGGCTCACCTCCCCGCGGGTCGTCCGGGCCCTCGAGCGGATGCCGCAACCGGCGTGGCACGCCCACGGCGGCCTGCCGCTCGTGGCCGACTTCGAGGCGGTGCGCGGCGCGGACCCCGAGACGGCCGGAGCGCTCCGCGCCGCTTCGCGTGAGGCCTTCGCCGCGCTCGCCGACGGTCTCCGCCCCGAGCTGGATGCCGCGGGCGACTACGTCTTCACCGCCGACGACCCCGACCGCGAGCCCTGACGCGGGCCGGCCGCCCGCCGCGCCCGCCCGCGGGCAACACCCGCCCCGCGGCATCCGCTCGGCCCGGGGCAACACACGCCCCGCGGCATCCGCCCGGCCCAAACGCGATTCAGGACGATCGCGCCTCGTTCCGGCGTGTCGGGCACAGACACGCCGGTAGGAGGCCGGCTCATCCTGAGCGGGCGGAAGCCGAGCATGCGGAAGCCGAGCAGGGCGCAAACCGAGCGGATGCCGCGAGCGGCACCGTCCCTCCACACCCGGGCCGGGACATCCCCACCGCACCGGGCCAGAGCCGACCGGCAGATGCGGTCGGCCGCGCCGCCACCCTCGGGTGATGTCCCGCATCGACACCGTGCTGCGCGTCCTGGGCGAGGTCGCGCACCTCTCGACCCTGCGGTCCTTCGGGCTCGCCGATGACGAGGTCAGGGCGGCGGCGAGACGAGGTGCCGTCATCCGGGTCAGGCCCGGGTGGTACGCCTCGCGGAGGGCGGATGCCGAACAGCTCGTCGCGGTGCGCGTGCATGCGAAGCTCGGCTGCGCCACCGCCCTGCAGCGGTTCGGCGTGTGGTCGGGTCCGGCCGGGCCGGTGCACCTGCACGTCCCGACGAACGCATCGCGGCTCGGCAGCCCTGGTGCACCGGGCAGTCCCGGTGCATCGACCGGCCGAGAGGTGCCGTCGGTGTGGCATCCGCGCACGCCTGACGACCGCCGCCGCGGCATCCGCCCGGGCGACCGCAGCGTCGCACCGACGACCCACTGGCTCGACGACCCGGATGCGCACGCCGCCCTCGACTGGATCTGCTCGCCGTCGGCCGCGCTCGCCCAGGCGGTTCGGTGCCTCCCGACCGAGCATGCGCAGGCGGCGGTCGATTCGATGGTCGCCGAACGCGGGATGCCGCGCAGCGACGTCGAACGCATCGTGGCGCTCGCTCCGGCGCGGCTCGGACTCGTCGTCGACGAGCTGAGCGGGCGGGTCGGGTCGGGTGTGGAGTCGCTGTTCGCGCGGCGGCTCGTCGCGCGGGGGCATCGGGTCGAGTCGCAGGTCGGCCTCGGCCCGCACGGCCCGTTCGACGGGGTGATCGACGGGTGCGTGCTGTACGAGGCCGACGGATGGCGCCACCATGCCTCGCGCGAGAGCTTCGAGGCCGATCGCGGGCGGACCCTGGTCGCGCAGTCGTTCGGGATGCCGCTCGTGCGACCGTCGGCGGCGCAGGTGCTCGAGGATTGGCCGCTCGTCCTGGCCGCGGTGGAGCGGACGGTCGCGGACGCGAGCCGCCTTCGCGGCCTCGACGGTTGGCCGAGCCGATGAGCCCGCCCCCCGCCTCCACCTCCCACCTCCCACTTCCCACTTCCCCCTCCACCTCTCCCACCTCCACTTCCGACCCCTCACACCGCTCCCCGCCCATATCCCACCTCCCAGCGATTCAGGACGATCGGGGGCGGATGCCGCGTGTCGCGGCGTTTCCACCCGCGTGTCGGCCCGATCGTCCTGAATCAGTGAGGGTGAAGGGTGAGGAGGGAGAGGAGGGGGGAGGGGGCGGGTGCCAGACTGAGGGGAGGCGGCGGAGGGAGCGACGATGACCGAGCAGACGCGGCCGGTGCGTGCACCGGTGATCGAGGCGGTCGAGCTGCACCGGCTCGAGGTTCCGCTCGTGCGCCCGTTCGAGACGTCGTTCGGCCGCGAGGTCGGGCGCGAGGTGCTGCTGGTGCGCGTGCGCACCGATCGCGGCGACGGGTGGGCGGAGTGCGTCGCCGGTCGCGACCCGTTCTACTCGGGTGAATACGTCGACGGGGCGGCATCCGTCATCGAGCGGTACCTGGCGCCCGCGCTGCTGCGGGCCCCCGCACCGCGGGTCGTCGACGACGGGCACGTGAGCGGCGTGCTCATCGAGGATGCCGCGCACGGGTCGGCGGGCGTCTGGGTCGACGATCGAGAGCAGCGGGCGGATGCCGTGACCGGGCCGCGCACGGGTGCGGCGGCGTCGATCGCGAGCGTGCCGCTCGCGGCATCCGTCGCGCCGACGCTCGCGTTCGTCGCGGGGCACCGCATGGCCAAGGCCGCGCTCGAGGCCGCAGTCCTCGATGCGGAGCTGCGCGCGCAGGGGCGTTCGATGGGCGAGTGCTTCGGTGCGGTGCGCGAGTGGGTCGACTGCGGCGTCTCCGTCGGCATCGCGTCGAGCGTCGAGGAACTGCTCGACGAGGTCGCCGGGTACGTCGAGGAGGGCTATCGGCGCATCAAGCTGAAGATCAAGCCCGGGTGGGACCTCGTGCCGGTCGCGGCGGTCCGCGAGCTCATCGGACCGGCCGCGATGCTGCAGGTCGACGCGAACACGGCCTACACGGCCGACGACATCCCGTTGCTGGCGAGCCTGGACCCGTTCGACCTGCTGCTGATCGAGCAGCCGTTCGCCGAGGAGGACCTCGCGACGCACGTGCGGCTCGCGCAGGTCGCGGCGACCCCGGTGTGCCTCGACGAGTCGATCGTGGATGCCACGACCGCCGTCGACGCGATCGAGCGCGGTGCGACGAGCATCGTGAACGTCAAGCCGGGGCGAATGGGCGGGTACCTCGAGGCGTTGCGGGTGCACGATGCGTGCCGCGCACGCGACGTGCCGGTGTGGTGCGGCGGGATGCTCGAGACGGGCGTCGGGCGCGCGGCGAACGTCGCGATCGCGGCGCTTCCGGGGTTCGTGCTGCCGGGCGACACGTCGGCGTCGGCGCGCTACTTCGCGGAGGACCTGACCGAGCCGTTCGTGCTCGGATCGGGCGAGCATCGGGGCCAGCTGCGGGTTCCGGATGCCGCGGGCACGGGTGTCGAGGTGCGCGAGGACCTCGTGCGGGCATGGGCCGCGCACCCGCCGGTCACGCTGAGCGCGACCGGGTGACCTCCGCGTCGTGGGGGCGCATGGCGAACGCCGGGTAGGCGAGCCCTGCGGTGACCGACCCGAGGAAGCCGAACACGAAGTCGCCGATGGTATCGGTGTAGCCGACGTGCATGGTGGGGTCGATCCAGGTCTTCGCGGCCCACTCGAACACCTCCCAGCCGACCGCGAGCGAGAGGCCTGCGCCCGCGGTGACCATGACCGCGGCGAGCACGGGGCGCGGCGCGTCGGCGGGGTCGGCGATGACGCGGGTCCGCACGAGGATCAGCACGCACACGGCGGCGACGAGGCCGTTGAGCAGGAAGTGCATGGGGATGTCCCACCAGTCGACCGTCTTGTACAGGTCGAGCACGGCGCTCCAGGCCGCGACGAGCGCGACGACGCAGTACGCGAGGTCGAGGCCCGCGCGCACGTTCATCAGTCGCGGGACGAGCATGCTCGCCGTGACGACGGTGAGGCTGAGGGCGTCGATCGGCTCCCACCCGAATCCCGCGATCGGGATGCAGACGACCGCGACGAGCCTGACGAGGTCGGCGGCGATCGCGGCGGGACTCGCGGCACGCCGCCGCAGGCCGGTCCAGACGGTGCTCATCGCGCGGCCCCTTCCGTCGGTGGTGCGGTCGCGGGCCGCAGGAGCGCCTGGACCGGGTCGTGGTCGGATGCCGCGCGGCCGGCGAAGCGCACGGCGTTCACGCCCGCGCGGGCGACGCGCACCGGTCCGGCGACGAGGATGTGGTCGATGCGCCGGCCGAGGCGCCGGCGCCGGTAGCCCGAGTAGGTGCGCCAGGCGGGCGTGAGGTGTTCGTCGGCGAGGTCCCAGGCGTCCAGGAACGGGCCGTCGCCCGTCAGCCGCCCGTGCACGGCCGAGCGCTCGTCGGCGTTGAAGTCGCCCGTGACGACGATCGCGGCGTCGGGCTCCTCGAGGCGCAGGTCGGCGGCGAGCCGGGCGAGGTAGGTCGCAGAGTTGATCCGCGCGCGGGGCGAGATGTGGTCGAGGTGGGTGTTGAACACGTGGATGCGGAAGCCGGTCTCGCGGTCGACGAACCCGGCGGTGATCACGCTGCGTCGGGTGAGGTTGCCCCATGACGCGGTTCGGGAGCCGTGCACGTCGGGCGTCGCGGAGAGGGCGCGCTGTCGCCATCCGGTCAGTTCGAGTCGTTCGGCGTCGTAGAAGATCGGGGCGCCTTCGCCGCGCCCGCCGGGTTCGCGGCCGACCCCGAGGCGCCGGTAGGTCGGGCCGAGTCCCTCGGACACGGCGCCGGCCTGGCCGGCGAGCGCTTCCTGCACGGCGAGGACGGTGGGTCGTTCGGCGTCGAGCAGGGCACGGACGAGCGGGGCGCGTTCGGCCCATCGGTCGGGTCCGCCGGCGCGCGAGAACGGCATCCGCCGCCTGATGTTGAACGACATCACGTGCAGGTCGGGCGCCCGTGCCGGTCCGATGAGCGGCGCCTCCGTCGTCATGGGCCCCAGCGTACGCCCGGGCGCGGCGGGTGGGGCGGCGGCGCGCTATGCCTGCGGCGCGGCGCCCTGCGCGGCTGCGGCCTGCTGCTCGGCGAGCTGGCGGCGCACGTCGTCCATGTCGAGGTTGCGCGTGCCCTCGATGACCTGGTCGAGCTGGGCGCCGTTCAGCGCACCGGGCTGTGCGAAGACGATGATGCCCTCGCGGAAGACCATGAGGGTCGGGATCGAGGTGATGCGGAAGCCCGCGGCGAGGGCCTGCTCGGCCTCGGTGTCGACCTTGCCGAACACGATGTCGGCGTTCTTCTCGGAGGCCGTCTCGAAGATGGGGCCGAACATGCGGCACGGCCCGCACCACTCGGCCCAGAAGTCGAGGAGCACGATGTCGTTGTCCTTGACGGTCGACTCGATGGTGTCGTGGGTGATGTTCACGGAAGCCATGCGCGGGAGTCTACCAGAGGATACCCTAGGGGTATCCATGCGCCAGGTGGCTCAGACCGCGAGCCCCGCCGCGACCTCGCCGATCCGTGCGGCGGAGGCCGCGCGCTCGGGGCGCTCGTCGAGTTCGAACCACGTCGACGACAGCGCCGACCACGCGATCAGCCAGTCCCGCAGCCGTCTCGGCGCGAACCCCGTGGCCCCCACGACGACCTCGAACTGCCGCGCCAGCCGTCCGGGAACGAGCGCACGCTCGTGCGACGGGTTGCACAGCACGTTGCACACGTCGAACTCGGCGTCGCCGAGAAGCCCCTTCGGATCGATCGCGAGCCACCCGCGCTCGCCGAAGTCGAGCACGTTCCCGTGATGCAGGTCGCCGTGCAGGATCACCGGCGTGCGCCGCTCGTCGAGCAGCCGGCGCGCGAGATCCGCACCAGCACGGTGCAGCGGGCCGAGACCGTCGGCCTGGGCGAACAGTTGCCCGAACCACGTCTCGAGCGGGACGAGGTCGGATGCCGCGAGCCGCTCGAGCACGCGGTCCGTCCGGGCGTGCAGCGTGTCCGCGACCGCGCACAGGGTGCGCGTGGCGTCGTCGTCGTCGCCGGCCCGCACGGCGCGCACGAGGTCGCGCTGCCCGGCGGCCCGTTCGAGCAGGAGCGCGCGTCGCTCGCGCCGCAGCACGCGCGCGGCTCCGTGCCCGTCGAGGGCGACCAGCAGGGCGGCGCCGCGCGCCTCCTCGGTCTCGTGCGCGAGGTTGAACATCGCGGGCGTGCCGTCGGCCGTGAGCACCGGCACGAGCCGGCTCGAGTGCGTGGTCCACGCGTCGCCGTCCGGCCGCAGGCGCCACCTCGTCAGCCATGCGGCCTCGCGCGCGTGCCCCGGATCCACCGGGCCGAGATCGCTCACGCGAGCCCGGCGCGCGACCGGGACGGGCAGGGCGGTCGGGTCGCATCCATCCGCCCAGTATCGTGCCGCGATGCGGCACGGAACCCGCACGCGCGCGGCGGGGCGCCGTTAGGATCGGCGCATGTCCGACGATGCGGTCCAGCAGGCGAGGGAGGCGGCCGAGGCCGCGGCGGCAGCGGCGGCGGCGCTGCAGGCGCAGGCCGCGGAGGCGATCCGCAGGGCCGAGGAGGCGGCGGCGCTCGCCCGGGCCGCGGCCGACGCGGCGACGGATGCCACGGCGACGGGCGCCGCTGAGTCGACGCCCGACGCGGCGGTCGCCCCGCAGGCATCCGCTGCCCGGGCGCAGGCCGCCGACGGCCCGCTCGACGCGGACGAGGTCGAGCGGATCCGCGCCGGGTACGCGTTCGAGGGTGCGGCCCTCGAGATGGGAGCACTCGTCAACGGCGAGGCGCTGCCCGGGGTCCCCGTGCGGATCCCGATCGCGATGACCAACCGCCACGGGCTGGTCGCCGGTGCGACGGGCACCGGCAAGACGCGCACGCTGCAGGTGCTCGCCGAGCAGCTCGCCGCGAGCGGCGTCGCGGTGTTCGCGGCCGACATCAAGGGCGACCTGTCGGGCGTCGCGACCCCCGGCGCGAGCAGCGAGAAGCTCCTGAATCGCACCGACGGAATCGGTCAGGCGTGGGAGGCCGCGAGCTTCCCGACGGAGTTCTTCTCGCTGGGCGGCGTCGGCCGGGGCGTTCCGATCCGCGCGACGATCTCGGGGTTCGGCCCGCTGCTGCTCAGCAAGGTGCTCGGGCTGAACGAGACGCAGGAGTCCAGCCTGGGGCTCGTCTTCCACTACGCGAACAAGAACGGGCTCGCACTGCTCGACCTCGACGACCTGCGCACCGTGCTCGCGTACCTCGTCGGCGACGACGGCAAGGCCGAGCTGGCCGGGCTGGGCGGGCTCTCCAAGGCGACCGTCGGCGTGATCCTGCGCGAGCTCATCGCGTTCGCCGACCAGGGCGCCGACGCGTTCTTCGGCGAACCCGAGATCGACACCGACGTGTTCCTGCGCACCGCGGACGACGGGCGCGGCATCATCAGCCTGCTCGAGGTGCCGGGCGTCGCCGACAAGCCTGCGCTGTACTCGACCTTCCTGATGTGGCTCCTCGCCGACCTGTACGCGGGCCTGCCCGAGGTCGGCGACCTCGACCGGCCCAAGCTGGTCTTCTTCTTCGACGAGGCCCACCTGCTGTTCAAGGACGCATCGGACGAGTTCCTGTCGCAGGTGGTGCAGACCGTGCGGCTCATCCGCTCGAAGGGCGTCGGCGTGTTCTTCGTCACGCAGACGCCGAAGGACGTGCCCGCCGACGTGCTCGCCCAGCTCGGTTCGCGCGTGCAGCACCAGCTGCGCGCGTTCACGCCCGACGACGCCAAGGCGCTGCGCGCGACGGTGTCGACCTACCCGAAGTCCGGGTACGACCTCGAGGAGACGCTCACCGTGCTCGGCACCGGCGAGGCGATCGTGACCGTCATGAACGAGAAGGGCGCGCCGAGCCCCGTCGCGTGGACGCGGCTGCGTGCGCCGCAGGCGTCGATGGCGCCGAGTGCGGATGCCGCGATCGACGCGGCCGTCGCGGCATCCCCGCTCATGGCCGAGTACGGAGCCCCGATCGACCGGGAGTCCGCGCACGAACTCCTGACCGCGCGCATGGCGGATGCCGCGGCGAAGGTCGAGGCCGAGGAGGCCGCCGCGGCGAAGGCGGAGGCCGACGCCGAGTACGAGAAGATGCAGGCGAAGATCCGCGCCGAGGAGGAGAAGTCCCGGCGCAGGGCGCAGGCCGAGTACGACCGCCTCATGAAGCAGACCTCGGGTTCGTCGCGCTCCCGGTCGGGATCGCGGTCGGGATCGCGGTCGCCGAAGTCGCCGCTCGAGCAGGTGCTCGGATCCAGGACCACGCAGAAGGTGATCGGCGAGGTCCTCACGGGCCTGTTCGGGATGGCGAAGCGGAAGTGACCGATGTGCCGCCGCTGATCCGCGGCTACCGCCCGGCGGATCGCGATGCCGTGGCATCCGTGTGCCTGCGCACCGCCGCCGCGGGCGGCGACGCGACCGGCCTCTACCGCGACGACACGCTCATGCCCGAGGTCTACGCGCTGCCCTACCTCGAGTACGCGCCCGATCTCGCGTTCGTGGCCGAGCTCGACGGACGGGTCGCGGGGTACGTGCTCGGCGTGGCCGACACGGCGGCGTTCATCACCTGGTACGCGCGCGAGTGGGCGCCGGGCTTCAGGCTGCGGCATCCGGTCGCGGGGGAGCCGACCGTGCACCGCCCGGCGTACACCGAGGCCCAGCTGATCGCCGACGGCGGCGATCCGGAACGGATGCGGATCGCCGAACTCGGCGACCACCCGGCGCACCTGCACATCGACCTGCTGCCCGAACTGCAGGGGCGGGGCGTCGGTCGGCGACTCATCGACACGTTCCGCGCGGCGCTGGCCGATCGCGAGGTGCCCGCGGTGCATCTCGGCGTCGACCCGGCCAACATCGGTGCGCGGGCGTTCTACGGGCGGCTCGGCTTCCACGAGTTGCCGTCGAGCACGGCGGATGCTCCGAGGTACGGCATCGCGACGGCCTGAGTGCCTGCGAGCGGATGTCAGCCGCCGAGGCGGCGGCCCTCGAACCAGTAGAGCAGGTCCGGGTCGGAGCGGCGCAGCTCCGATGTCGTGACGGGCTCGTTCCGGACGACCTCGGGAACGTCGAGCGCGTCGGCGACGAGCGCTTGGGACGCTTCATCCCAGAACGCTCCGCGCATGCGCAGGATGCACCTGCCGTCGTGGTCGACGGCGAACAGCTGATGGGCCGTCTCGAGGCTGTCGCCCCGGTAGGTCTCGAGCCGGATCACGGCCGCGATGTCGCGGCGGGCCGTGCTCGTGAGCCGGCCGAGGAACCCGCGTTCGACGATGCCGTGGGAGCTGACGATGATCTCGGTGCGCTGGTATGCGACCCAGGCCGCCGCGCCGAGCATGGTGAGCATCGCGGCCGTCGCGAGGGTCAGTCCAGCGGCCGTGGCGCCGATCGGCGCGACGACCCATGCGAGCGCTGCGAGGACGGGCGCGCTGAGCGCCAGAGCCGGAAGCCCCATGGCCAGGGGCAGGGAACGGCGGGGTCTCAGGGTGTGCACCCTGAGACCCCGGCCCTCTGCCCGGCCGGTGCGGGAGTCCCCTGCGTCCCCGTATCCCGTTCTCACCGTTGCCACTGACATCGAGCACCATGATGTTCCGATTCCGGCGGCGCCGCTATTCGGCATTAAGGGGGACTTGCGCTCGGACCCGCGCCCGTGCTTCCGGTCCGTGTGGTGAGGACAGGGCGGTCAGGACAGGACGGGGACGACGGCCGCGCAGAAGTCGTCGGTGCGCCCGGTCGATCCCTTGACGACGCCCAGGTCCTCGAGGAACACGTCATCCTCGGGGTCGCCGGGAGTGCCGTTGTGATCGATCAGGACCTCCCAACGCACCTGGCCCGGGTTGCGGGCGATCGCTTTCCCGTCCGGACCGTACACGGTCGCACCGCCCGTCGCCAGCACGAGGATGGTGAGCGTCCCATCGCCGTTGTCGGTGATCTTCTGGTCCTTGTTGAGGGTGGTGACGATCTCGGTGACGGTGACGCCGGACTCGTTCGTGTACGACTGCTCGACCCGTTCGTTTCCGACGAAGTACGGCGCGGTGCCGGGCTTGCGGGTGTTGGCGATGAATCGGACCTCGAAGCTCCCCTCGATGAGGATGCTGAGGCCATCGACATCGCAGAAGTCGTCGACGACGAACGAGAATTCCTCGACGAACGATCCGCGGTCGATCGGCTTCGCGCTCGCCGGGGCGATCGTGAGCACCGAGAGCGCGAGGCCTGCGGCGAGACCGGCGCCGAGCAGGCGACGCATCGTGGAGCGAGACTGAGTGCGCATGCGCGGACTCCCTTCGGTCGTGACGCGAGGCGCCCCGACGTGGAGTTCGGGCCAGGGGCATCATCCCGCGTCGCGGGACGAGCGGCGACACCTGTTCGGGGGCGGAAACGCTCGAATGGCGGGCGCCGAGGTCGTCGATGCGCGCCGCCCGCGTGGGCGTGTCCCGTCCTGCAACCGGGTTCCGAAGCACCGGCCCACTGGTACCGAAGTGCCGACCCTCTTGTGTCGAGGTACCGATCCTCCGGTATCGAAGTACCGATCCTCCGGTATCGAAGTACCGATCCTCCGGTATCGAAGTACCGATCCTCCGGTATCGAAGTACCGATCCTCCGGTATCGAAGTACCGGACCTCCGGTATCGAAGTACCGGACCTCCGGTATCGAAGTACCGGATCTCCGGTACCGAAGTGCCGGCCCTCGGGTACCGAAGTTCCGGAGGTTCCCGAACACACTTTCTTGCCTATAACCCCACCCGCGGTTCGAGCACGCGTGGACGAGGAAAGCGCCCACCCTTCGGGCGAGCGCTTCCAGTGGCGGAGGATGGGGGATTCGAACCCCCGAGGGCTTTCACCCAACACGCTTTCCAAGCGTGCGCCATAGGCCACTAGGCGAATCCTCCTGGGACCCCTCACGCACCCGCCAGAGCCCGGTTGCCCTTGCTGCGTTTCCGCCCTGGGGGAGTTGGCCTGGATGGCGCCACGTGAGGAGCCTCCGACAGTCTACCCGAGCGAACGCGTCCGTCGAACCGCGAGGTACTCCTCGAGTGCTTCGCGGCTGGTCCGGGCGGGCGTGTAGCCCAGGTCGCGCTTGAGCCGGGTGTTGTCGAGCACGGGTCGGTAGCGCAGGAATCCGACGCGTTCGGGGCCGTGCACGGTCAGTCGCAGCGCCCGTGCGACGCGCAGGACTCCCGCGAGGACGCCGGCCGGGACGGTGATGGTCGGCGTGCCGACCGCGTCGGCGATCTCGGTCACGGTGACCCGGCCGTCGCCCGCCACGTTGAACGCGCCCGTGACCGGTCCGGTCGCGCCGCGCACGATCGCGCCGACGACGTCGTCGACCCAGACGAACACGAACGGGCTGTCGGAGCCGGCGATGCGCAGGATCCGCGGTCCGTCCCAGAGCGCCGTGATCTGGTTGGCCACGCGCGGCCCGAGGATGGTGCCGATGCGGAGCACGACCTGGCCGAGCTCCGGGTGCGCGGTTCGGTACTCGGCGAGCATCTCCTCGACGAGACGCTTGTGGCGCGAGTAGCTGAACTCGTCGTTGCCGCGGAGCGCGTCGTCCTCGGTGAGCCACTCGGGGTTGTCCGGGTGGTACCCGTACGCCGCGCCCGACGACGAGACGACGATCCGGGCGGTGCCGCCCGCGACGGCCGCGTCGAGCACGTTGCGGGTGCCGTCGACGTCGACGCGGTACTCGAGCTCCTCGCTGAGCCCACCTGGGTTCACGATCGCGGCGAGGTGCACGATCGTGTCGATCCGGTGCCGGGCGACGACCGACGCCACGGCCGCGGCATCCGTCACATCGCAGGTCTCGGTGAGCACCCCGTCGGGAACGGATGCCGCGGGCGGGCGCACATCGCCCGAGACCACGAGTCCGACGTCGGGGTGCACCGCGAGGGCCGCGACCGCGCTGGACCCGAGGAATCCGCTGCCGCCGGTGACGAGGACGCGCCTCACGGGGTCGCCTCCGCCTCGGGCGCCGGGTCGGCCTCGGGCGCGGTGCGCGCGGCCGCGGCATCCGCTCGCCTCGTCCGCCTGGCCCAGACGGTCGCGAGGGTCAGGCCCGCGATGATGTCCCAGATGCCCCACCAGCCGGCCACGATCGCCATGCCGCCGATCCCGCCGAAGAACGAGAACACCAGGCCCAGCCCGAGACCGGCGTTGCGGATGCCGACCTCGAACGTGATCGCCTTGCGATCGCGCACGCCGAGCCCGCCGAGGCGGGCACTCGCGTAGCCGAGGCCGAGCGCGACGGCGTCGTGCAGGAACACGGCGAGCAGGACCACGCCGATGTAGGCCATGAAGATCGCCCAGTTGCCGGCGAGCGCGGCGACGATGAACCCGACGAGGCCGGCGAGGCTCACCCACCGCATGGTGGGCTGCACGCGCGCCGCGAAGCGCGGCCAGGCCGCGCGGATGCCGAAGCCGACGAGGAACGGCAGGCCGATGATGAGGAAGATGTCGAGCAGCATCTGCCACCCGTCGAGGCTGACCGCGCGCACGAGCTCGGACGCCGTGGGGTGGAGGCTGCCCCAGAAGGCGATGCTGAGCGGCAGCACGAAGATGTAGATCACGTTCGCGACCGCGGTCATCGACACCGACAGGGCGACGTTGCCGCCCGAGCGGTAGGTGAGCACCTGCGAGATGTTGCCGGGCGGGCAGGCCGCGACGAGCAGCATGCCGAGCGCGATCGACGCCTGCACGTTCAGCAGCAGGGTCAGGCCGAACGTCACGGCGGGCAGCAGCACGATCTGCGCGAGGAGCGCGATGAGCATGGCCTTCGGCGCGCGCGCGACCGCGCGGAAGTCGGACGGCGACGTGTCGAGCGCGATGCCGAACATGATGAGCCCGAGCACGACGTTCAGGGCGATGAGCGAGCCCGGGGCGAAGTTCAGGACGACGTCGTCGATGTTCATGCGCGCACCTCCGCGGGGGTCGCGGTCCGGGCGGGGGCCTTCGGTGCGGGGAGGGCGCGCAGCATCCGCTTCATGGTCCGCCGGTAGGCGTCCTTGTTGACGTAGTACGACATGCGGTCCAGGCCGAGGTAGCGGTATCCGCCGGTGAGGTCGGGCCAGGGGCGGGCAGCGCCCGCCCGGAACCCGGCCGCGGCGCCCGGGTCGTCGCGCTGGGCCGCGAGGTATGCGGCGATGAGCTCGGCCTGCTCGTAGCGGCCCTGCCAGCCGATGCCGGATGCCTCGATCATGCCGAGCACGAACAGGCCGTTGAACGACGGCGGGAAGATGTTGAGGTAGAGCTCGGGCGAGGCTGCCGTCCAGTTCAGGTGCTCGCGTGCCACGAACGGGTAGTCGAGCCGGTACCCGGTGGCGAGCATGACGAGGTCGTAGTCGCCCGAGGCGCCGTCGGCGAAGTGCACGCTCCGCCCGTCGAACCGGTCGATGTCGGGCACGACGCGCAGGTCGCCCTGGCCGAGGTGGTTCAGCACCATCGTGTTCACGATCGGGTGCGACTCGTAGATCCTGTAGTCGGGCTTCGGGAAGCCGAACCGCACGGGGTCGCCCGTGAACGCGCGCAGCACGCGCGAGTCGACGAACTGCTTGATGCGGGCCGGAAGCGGGCGGCCCTGGTTGAGCGTGTCGCTCGGGCGGCCGAAGAGGTAGCGGGGCACGAAGTAGTAGCCGCGGCGCACCGACAGGTCGACGGATGCCGCGTGGTGCACCGCGTCGACCGCGATGTCGCACCCGGAGTTGCCGGCGCCGATGATCAGGACCCGCTTGCCCTCGAAGACCTTCGGCGACGAGTAGGCGCTCGTGTGCATGAGCTCACCCGTGAACTCGCCGCGGAAGCTCGGCACGTTCGGTTCGGCGAGCGTGCCGTTCGCGAGGACGACGGCCGGGTGCTCGGTGGTCGTCGACACGCCGTCGGGGCCGGTCGCGGTGACGCGCCATCCGCTCGCCCCGCTCGGGTCGCCGTCGACGGGTTCGATGCCCGTGACCTTCGTCTCGAACCGGAAGTGCTCGCGCAGGCCGAACGCGTCGGCGTAGGAGCGGAAGTAGCGGTGCAGTTCGCGGTGGCCGGGGTAGTCGGCGGTCGAGTCCATGGGGAACTCGGCGAACTCGGTCGTCGTGCGCGAGGAGATCAGGTGCGCCGACTCGTACATGGTCGAGCGCGGGTTGTCGATGTTCCAGAGGCCGCCGACGTCGGGTCCGGCCTCGAAACCTCGGAAGGGGATGCCGGCGCGGCTGAGGGCGCGCGCTCCGGCGAGGCCCGACGGGCCCGCTCCGATGAGGGCGATGGGGTTCACGGGTGGTTCCAGGTGGGGTTCGGCACCGGTGGGGAGCCGGCGCGATGGGGGTTCGGGTGAGGACAGCATAGGCGACGGGATTCCGGTACCCGTCGCCGGTGGATGCGCGCTGGGCGGGGGCTGAGCGTGGGCTGAGCGCGCGTGCGGGGTGCGTCGATAGGCTGGCGACGTGGCGCACAGCATCTACATCTGCTCCGCCGAGGGGAACACGGGCAAGTCCACGGTGGCCCTCGGAACGCTGGACACGCTGAGCCGGCGCGCGACCAAGGTCGGCGTCTTCCGCCCGATCGCGCGCTCCACGCTCGAGCGCGACTACGTGCTCGACCTGCTGCTCGCGCACGACGGCGTGATCGACCTCGCGTACGACGATGCGATCGGCGTCACCTACGAAGACGTGCACGCCGACCTCGAGGGCGCGCTCGCGACGATCGTGCGGCGGTTCAAGGCCGTCGAGTCGCGGTGCGACGTGGTCGTGGTCATCGGTTCCGACTACACCGACGTCGGCAGCCCGACCGAGCTCGCGGTCAACGCGCGCATCGCGGCGAACCTGGGCGCCCCGGTGCTGCTCGTCATCGGAGGTCGCGTGACGCAGGGGCGCGGCCGGACGGAACGGCTCGGGTTCGCCGACGCCCGCACGCCGGGCGAACTCGCGCAGGTCGCCGAGCTCGCGGTCGAGGAGCTCGAACGCGAGCACGCGTCACTGCTCGGGGTCGTGGCCAACCGGGCCGACCCGGAGCACCTGGACGAGATCATCGAGGCGATGCGCGCCGCGACGTCGGGCGTGCTCGCCGCGGCGGACGGCGCGGCCGGCGCGCCGGAGGCGGCGGGCCGTGCACCGGTCGCGGCGTGGGCGATCCCCGAGGACGCGTACCTCGTCGCGCCGTCGATGCGTTCGCTCATGCACGCGGTCGACGGCGAGCTGCATTCGGGCGATCCGGAGCTGCTCGAGCGCGAGGCCCTCGGCGTGGTCATCGCGGCGATGTCGATGGAGAACGTGCTGGAGTGGCTGACCGACGGCGCGGTCGTCATCGTGCCGGGCGATCGCAGCGAGGTGCTGCTCGGCGTGCTGACGGCGCACTCCTCGGCGACGTTCCCGTCGGTCGCCGGCATCGTCCTGAACGGCGGCCTGCCGCTGTCCGACACGGTCGAGCGGCTCATCGAGGGGTTGAAGTCGGGGCTGCCGATCATTCGCACCCAGCTCAGCAGCTACGACGCGGCGCTGGCCATCACGCAGATCCGCGGCAAGCTGGCGGCCGAGTCGCAGCGCAAGCACGACACGGCCCTCGCCCTGTTCGAGCGGCACGTCGACGGGGTCGAGCTGCTCGACCGGCTCGAGGTGGCGCGCACCGACGTGGTGACGCCGCTCATGTTCGAGTACGGGTTGCTGGCGCAGGCGCGCGCCGCGCGCAAGCACATCGTGCTGCCCGAGGGGTACGACGACCGGGTGCTCCGGGCGGCGGCGACGCTGCTCTCGCGCGATGTCGCGGAGCTGACGATCCTCGGCGAGGAGATCGAGGTGCGTTCGCGCGCGATCGGGCTGGGCCTGGACATCTCGCGGGCGAGCGTGTTGTCCAATCACGACCCGGTGCTCGTGTACCGCTTCGCCGACGAGTACCGGCGTCGCCGCGAGCACAAGGGCGTCACGCTCGAGCAGGCGCGCGACACCGTCCAGGACGTGTCGTACTTCGGCACCATGATGGTCGAGTTGGGCCTGGCCGACGGCATGGTCTCGGGCGCGATGCACACGACGGCGCACACGATCCGGCCGTCCTTCGAGCTGATCAAGACCCGCCCGGGGGTGGATGTCGTCTCGAGCGTATTCCTGATGGCGCTGGCCGATCGGGTGCTGGTCTACGGCGACTGCGCGGTCGTGCCCGACCCGACGGCGGAGCAGCTGGCCGACATCGCGATCTCGTCGGCCGAGACCGCGCGCCGGTTCGGGATCGAGCCGCGGGTGGCGATGCTGTCGTACTCGACGGGGGAGTCCGGGTCGGGAGCGGATGTCGACAAGGTGCGGCGTGCGACCGACCTGGTGCGCGAGCGGGCGCCGGAGCTGCCGGTCGAGGGGCCCATCCAGTACGACGCGGCGGCGGATGCCGCGGTCGCCCGGACCAAGCTGCCCGGTTCGTCGGTCGCGGGCCGGGCGACGGTGTTCGTCTTCCCCGACCTGAACACGGGCAACAACACCTACAAGGCGGTGCAGCGGTCGGCGGGTGCGGTCGCGATCGGGCCGGTGCTGCAGGGGCTGAACAAGCCCGTGAACGACCTCTCGCGCGGCGCGCTCGTGCAGGACATCGTGAACACGGTCGCGATCACCGCCATCCAGGCGGCGTCGTGAGCGTCGTCCTCGTCGTCAACTCGGGTTCGTCGTCGCTGAAGTACCGCCTCGTCGACGTCGAGGCGGGCAGCGTGCTGGCGTCGGGCCTGGTCGAGCGCATCGGTGCGGGCCCGGGGCCCGCGGCCCACACGGATGCCTCGGGGTCGACGATCCGCGACGAGTTCGAGGCGCGCGACCACCACGACGCGTTCGCGTGGATGCTGCGGGCGTTCGAGGCGCACGGGCCGTCGCTGGCCGAGTTCGCCCCGGTCGCGGTCGGTCACCGCGTCGTCCAGGGCGGGGCGCGCTTCTTCGAGCCGACGGTGATCACCGAGCTCGTGAAGCTCGACATCGACGAGTTGTCGGTGCTGGCTCCGCTGCACAATCCGGCGAACCTGGCGGGCATCGTCGCGGCCGAGCGCGCGTTCCCGACGGTTCCGCACGTCGCCGTGTTCGACACGGCGTTCCACCAGAGCATGCCTCCGGCGGCATACCTGTACGCGCTCGATCGCGAGGTCGCCGAGCGGCATCGCATCCGCCGGTACGGGTTCCACGGCACGTCGCACCGGTACGTCTCGCGTGCCGCGGCCGAGTTCCTGGGGCGCCCGGTCGAGGAGCTGAAGCAGATCGTGCTGCATCTCGGCAACGGTGCGTCGGCGTGCGCGGTCGACGGCGGGCGCTCGGTCGAGACGAGCATGGGGATGACCCCGCTCGAGGGGCTCGTGATGGGTACGCGCACGGGCGATCTCGACCCGGCGGTGGTGCTGCACCTGCTGCGCCGGGGCGGGATGGGCGTCGACGACGTCGATGCGCTGCTGAACAGGCGCAGCGGCATCCTGGGTCTCGGCGGGCACGGCGACATGCGCGACCTGACCGTGGCCGCGGCGGCCGGCGACGAGCGGGCCGCGACCGCGCTCGAGGTGTACGCGCATCGGGTGCGCGCGTACGTCGGGGCGTATGCGGCGCAGCTCGGCCGGGTCGACGCGATCGTGTTCACCGCCGGGGTCGGCGAGAACGCCGCGGTCGTGCGGGAGCTGGTGCTCGCGGGACTGGAGGGCTTCGGCGTCGAGGTGGATGCCGCGCGCAACGCGGAGCGTTCGCGCGCGGCGCGGCGGATCTCGGCTGGGTCCTCGCGCGTGGAGGTGCTCGTGGTGCCGACGGACGAGGAGTTCGAGATCGCGCGGCAGACGTTGGAGGTCGTCGCGCGCTGACGCCACGGCACTCCCACAAGAACTCTTGTGCAAGAGTTCTTGTGGAACTATCCTGAGGGCATGACCGACCCGTCGCGACCGCCCGCCGACTCTCGCGCCGACCTGCGCGACCCCGGCCCGATGCGGGCCCTCGCGCACCCCGCGCGGCTGAGGATCCTCGGCATCCTGCGCCTCGACGGGCCCGCGACGGTCGGGGCGCTCGCCCGGGCGACCGGCGAAGCGCCCGGCGCGGTGAGCTACCACGTCGCCACCCTCGCCAAGCACGGCCTCATCGAGGAGGCGCCCGAACTCGCACGGGACCGCCGCGAGCGCTGGTGGCGCGCGGCGCACGCGCGGACGAGCTGGGATGCCGCCGACGCGCTCGGCGACCCGGCGCGGCACGCGGCATCCGACGCCCTGCGCCGAACGGTCCTCGAGAGCTACCAGGCCGAACTGCTGGCCGCGCTCGCCGCCGAGGCGAGCCTCGAGACCGAGTGGATCGCGGCATCCGACTCGTCCGACGGCGCTGCGAACCTCACGATCGAGGAGTTCCGCGAGCTCGCGGCCGACCTCGCCGCCGTCCACGCCAAGTGGCTGGGTCGGGGGCGCGACCGCGAACCCGGCGGCGAGGTCCGGACGGTGCGCTGGATCACGCACGCCTTCCCGCGGAGCGGGGCATGAGCGCCGGCGTCCGGGTCGACTCCGACGCGCCGGCACGCCGGCGACTTCCGCTCGTCGCGCTCCTGGCCGCGCAGCTCTGCTCGCTCGGCGGCAACGCGATCGCGCTCGTCGCGGTGCCGCTCATCGTGCTGCAGCAGACCGGGTCGCCGCTCGCGGCCGGCGTCGCCGGCATCTTCGCGACCGTCCCGCTCGTCATCGGCGGCGCGCTCGGCGGCGTGCTCGTCGACCGGTTCGGCTACCGGGCGTCGAGCATCGCAGCGGATGTCGCGAGCGGCGCGACCGTGCTCGCGATCCCGATCCTCGACGCCGTGGGGCTGCTGCACTTCGGGGTGCTGCTGGCGCTCGTCTTCCTCGGCGGACTGCTCGATGCGCCGGGCGACACGGCCAAGACCGTGCTCATGCCCGACCTCGCCGAACTCGCGAGGACCCCGCTCGCCCGCGCAGCGGGCGCCCAGTCGGCGGTGCAGCGGACGGCCACCATGGTCGGGGCCGGAACGGCGGGTGTGCTCATCGCCATCGCCGGACCGATGACGGCCCTCGTCGTGGATGCCGCGGGCTTCGCCGTGTCGGCCCTGCTCGTGCTGCTGCTCGTGCCGAAGCGCCGCGCGGCGGCCCTCGACGGCGCCGACCCGGCCGACCCGGCCGCACTCGCCTCCGCCGGCAGCGCGGGCTTCGTCGCCGGCATCCGCTTCATCATGCGAACGCCGCTCGCACTCGGCGTCGTCCTGCTCGTGACCCTGACGAACGCGATCGACGCCGCGGGGCTCATGGTGCTCAAGCCCGTGTACGCGACGGAGGTGCTCGGCGACCAGGCCGCCCTCGGATTCATGATCGGCACGTTCGCGGCGGGCGCCCTCATCGGGTCGAGCGCGTTCGGGCTCGTCGGGCACCGCGCGTCGGGCCGGATCATGTTCGCCACGTGCTTCGTGCTCGCGGGCGCGCCGCCGTACGTCGCGATCGCTCTCGACGCCCCGGCCGGCCTGCTCTTCACGGTGCTGGGCGTCTCGGGGCTCGCCGCGGGCGCGCTGAACCCGATGATCTCGACCGCGCTGTACGGCGTGGTGCCCGACGGCATGCGTGCGCGCGTGTTCGGTGCGATGACCTCGGGCGTGGCCGCGTCGATGCCGGTCGGTGCGTTCATCGCCGGGGTCGCGGTTGATGCGTTCGGGCTCGCACCGGTCGCTGCCGGAGCGGCGGTGCTCTACGCGGTGCTGGGCGCGAGTCCGCTCGTGCTGCGCGCGTTCGACGGGCTCGCGGGTGCGCGCGCCCTGGGGCCGGCCGTCAGCGGACCAGCCGGGCGCAGTCGATGCAGAGCGTCGCGGTCGGGCGGGCCTCGAGGCGCGCGACGGTGATCTTGCTGCCGCAGCGCTCGCAGATGCCGTAGGTGCCGTCGTCGATGCGGGCGAGCGCGCGGTCGATGTCGTCGAGCTCGTGCTCGACATCGTGCAGGACCGCGGTGCGCTGCGACCACTCCTGGCTCATGGTCGGACCGTCGGGGTCGTGCTCGTCGTCGACGGAGACCTCGGACCTGGCTTCCCGGACGGCGGTGATGCTCTCGCTCTGCGTGGCGAGGCGCTCCTCTGCCTCGCGTCGCTCTGCGAGGAGGAGCTGCCTGAACCGTTCGAGCTGCTCGGCTGTGCGGACCCCGGTCACGCGACCACCTCCGTCATCGGGCACCGGTACGGGCGGATGACGATGCCGCACCGATGCGGTCTCCCGATCCTATGCCCGACCGCCCACGGCGGCGCCGGGACGAACGGCCCGGCGTCGGACGGGATGCACGCACCCGGAGGGCGCACCACGGCTGGATGCGGTGTCGGACCCCGCGACTACCATTGACGCGTGGTCACCGCCCTGTATCGCCGCTACCGGCCTGAGACGTTCGCCGAGATGATCGGGCAGTCGCAGGTCACCGAGCCGCTCATGACGGCACTGCGCACCGATCGGGTCAACCACGCCTACCTGTTCAGCGGTCCGCGCGGGTGCGGCAAGACGACGTCGGCGCGCATCCTCGCGCGGTGCCTGAACTGCGCCGAGGGGCCGACCGACACCCCGTGCGGGGTGTGCCCGAGCTGCGTCGAGCTCTCGCGGAAGGGCGGCGGCTCGCTCGACGTCGTCGAGATCGACGCGGCGAGCCACAACGGCGTCGACGACGCCCGCGACCTGCGCGAGCGCGCCGTCTTCGCGCCGGCTCGCGACCGGTACAAGATCTTCATCCTCGACGAGGCGCACATGGTCACCCCGCAGGGGTTCAACGCGCTGCTCAAGCTCGTCGAGGAGCCGCCCGAGCACGTGAAGTTCATCTTCGCGACGACCGAGCCCGACAAGGTGCTCGGCACCATCCGCTCGCGCACCCACCACTACCCCTTCCGGCTCGTGCCGCCCGCGCCCATGCTCGAGTACGTGCAGGGCCTGTGCGACGAAGAGGCGGTCTCGGTCGAACCCGGCGTGCTCGCCCTCGTCGTCCGCGCCGGCGGCGGCTCGCCGCGAGACACGCTCTCGCTGCTCGACCAGCTCATCGCCGGATCCGAGGGCTCGACCGTCGGCTACGAACGCGCCGTCGCGCTCCTCGGCTACACCCACGGCACCCTCCTCGACGAGGTCGTCGACGCCGTCGGCGCCGCCGACGCGGCCCGCGCCTTCGCCGCGGTCGACCGCGTCATGCAGACCGGCCAGGATCCGCGCCGATTCGTCGAAGACCTGCTCGAACGGCTCCGCGACCTCATCGTCGTCGCCGCGACGAGCGCGCAGGCGGCCGCAGCCGTCCTCCGCGGCGTGCCCGGAGAAGAACTCGAACGGATGTCGGCCCAGGCCGCCGCCTTCGGACCGGCCGAGCTCTCGCGCGTCGCCGACCTCGTCAACCAGACCCTCACCGACATGACCGGCGCGACCTCGCCCAGGCTCCACCTCGAGCTCATGCTCGCGCGAGTCCTCGTGCCCGCGGCCGACGACACCGAGCGCGGCGCGGTCGCGCGCGTCGAACGCCTCGAACGACGCGTCGAGGCCGGCATCGCAGCACCCCGGGCGGCGACCCGGACCGCGTCCGCCGCACCCGCCGCGGCAGCCCCGGCGGCTCCGGCGGCTTCCGCCCCGGCGGCTCCGCCTGCGCCAGCTCCGGAACGCGCCCCCGCCCCCGCCGCCGCCGCCGGTCCCGCCGTCGTGGCCGCGCCGACCGAGCCCGGCCCGACCGAGCCCGGCCCGACCGAGCCCGGCCCGACCGAGCCCGACCCGACCCGCCCGGCCGGCCCCGTGACCGCCGGCCGCATGCGCGAAGCCTGGCCCGACGTGCTCACCGCACTCCAACGCACCAAGCGAAGCGCCTGGATGGTCGCGCTCAGCGCGCAGATCCTCGAGTACCGCGACGACGACGTGCTCGTGCTCGGCTTCCCCAGCGAATCCGACATGAGCGGGTTCCGCTCCGGCCCGCCCGGCCAGACCGTCGGCGACCTGCTCCGTGCGGCGATCGAGGAGGTCCTCGGCGTTCGCGTGAAGTTCCTCGGCCGCGTCGGCGGCAACCCCGGCGGGGGAGGCGGCGCACGAGCGAACCCGCCCGCACCGACCACGTCGGGCCCGGCCTCGCCCGGCACCGGCCGCCCAGCCGCGCAGACCGCCGCGCAGTCCCCCGCACAGGCCGCAGGCGACCCCGCGTCCGAACGAGGAGCGTCCGGCACGCAGGCCTCGGCGCCGACCGCCGCCCAGGCATCCCCCGCACCGTCGGCGCCGAGCGGCCCGGTCGACTCCTGGGCGACCGTCGCCATCCCCACGCCCGACGCCGACGCGGGCGCGACCGGCGTCGCCGAGGCATCCGCTTCGACGTCGACCCGCACCGCACTCGCCGAGCGCCCGGCGGCGAAGCCCGCACCCGACCTCGACGACGTGCCGCCGCTCGACGACGCCGACGCGCCGCCGCCCGAAGACGAGCCCGACTTCGCGCCCGAACCGCCCGCGGCACCGCCGGCGCCCGCAGCCGCGCCAGCCCCGACCGCCCCGCCCGCTCCTGAGCGACGCGGCAGCGCACCCGGCATCCAGCGCTACGGCGAAGCCGTCGTCCGCGACCTGCTCGGCGCCACCTTCCTCGAAGAGGTCGAAGCGCCCGCCACCCGATTCGGCGAGCGAGGCTAGCGCGTGTACGAGGGCATCGTCCAGGAACTCATCGACGAACTCGGCCGACTCCCCGGCATCGGGCCGAAGTCGGCGCAGCGCATCGCGTTCCACATCGTCCAGACCGAGCAGTTCGACGTCTCCCGGCTCGCCGAGATCCTCACCGAGGTGCGCGACAAGGTGAAGTTCTGCGAGATCTGCGGCAACGTCGCCGAGCAGTCGACGTGCTCCATCTGCCGCGACCCCAGGCGCGACGCCGGCGTCATCTGCGTCGTCGAAGAGGCCAAGGACGTCGTCGCCATCGAGCGCACCCGAGAGTTCCGCGGCCTGTACCACGTGCTCGGCGGCGCGATCAGCCCCATCGACGGCATCGGCCCCGACGAACTGCGCATCCGCCAGCTCATGCAGCGACTCGCCGACGGCACCGTCACCGAGGTCATCATCGCCACCGACCCCAACCTCGAAGGCGAAGCCACCGCCACCTACCTCAGCCGGCTCCTCACCACCCTCGAGATCCGCGTCACCAGGCTCGCATCCGGCCTCCCCGTCGGCGGCGACCTCGAGTACGCCGACGAGGTCACCCTCGGCCGCGCATTCGAAGGGCGCCGCGTCGTCGGTTGACGCAACCCGCATCGCGGGATAGAACGGTGCCCATGAGCGCAGGAACCGACTGGGTCGAGGGCTACGTGAAGGCCTGGGAGACCAACGACGCCGACGACATCGCCGCGCTGTTCACCGTCGACGCCGTCTACGAGTACAGCCCCGCCGACCCCGAAGCGCTCACCGGGCGCGACGCGATCGTCGCCGGCTGGCTCGATGCCCCGGACGAACCCGGCGACTGGCGCTTCACGTGGGAGATCCTCGACGAACACGACGACCTCGTCATCGTCCAGGGCCGGACCGACTACCCAGCGGCCAAGCTGTACGACAACCTCTGGATCATCCGGCTCGCGCCCGACGGGCGCGCACGACGCTTCACCGAGTGGTACATGGCTCGCGAGCGCTGACCCGCCGTCACATGGCTGGGCCGGCATCGGCCTCGCCGTATGATGAAGGCTCCGACGACGGGCCCGTCGGCCCGCCTGCGCCCACATTCCCCGGGAGACCACGTGAGCCTGATCGTGCAGAAATTCGGCGGTTCGTCCGTCGCCGATGCAGAGAGCATCAAGCGGGTCGCCAAGCGCATCGTCGAGACCCGCAGGGCCGGCAACGACGTCGTCGTCGCCGTCTCGGCGATGGGCGATTCGACCGACGAACTGCTCGACCTCGCCAACGAGGTCACCCCGATCCAGGCACCCCGCGAACTCGACATGCTGCTCTCCTCGGGCGAGCGCATCTCCATGGCGCTGCTCGCCATGGCGATCAAGGCGCTCGGCCACGACGCACGTTCCTTCACCGGCAGCCAGGCCGGCATGATCACCGACTCCGTGCACGGCGCCGCACGCATCGTCGACGTCACCCCCGTCCGACTCCGCGAGGCGCTCGACGAGGGCGCCGTCGTCATCGTCGCCGGCTTCCAGGGCTTCAGCCGCGAATCGCGCGACATCACCACCCTCGGCCGCGGCGGCAGCGACACCACCGCCGTCGCACTCGCCGCCGCCCTCGGCGCCGACGTGTGCGAGATCTACACCGACGTCGACGGCGTCTTCACCTCCGACCCGCGGGTCGTGAAGAAGGCGCGCAAGCTCGACCGCATCACGAGCGAGGAGATGCTCGAACTCGCAGGTTCGGGTGCCAAGGTGCTGCACATCCGGGCCGTCGAGTACGCCCGCAGGCACGGCGTCACCCTGCACGTCCGGTCGTCGTTCAACAACAGCGAGGGGACCGTCGTGTACGACCCCGAGCGTCTTCCCGAAGGAGAAGCAGTGGAAGAGTCCGTCATCGCCGGAGTCGCGATCGACCTGTCCCAGGTCAAGATCACCGTCGTCGGCGTGCCCGACGTCCCCGGTGCCGCGGCGAAGATCTTCAAGATCCTCGCCGGCACCCACGCGAACGTCGACATGATCGTCCAGAACGTCTCCGCGGCATCCACCGGCCGCA
Organism: Agromyces marinus; assembly: GCF_021442325.1. NCBI lineage: Bacteria > Bacillati > Actinomycetota > Actinomycetes > Micrococcales > Microbacteriaceae > Agromyces > Agromyces marinus. Next base: position 803,117 of record NZ_CP087879.1, read on the forward strand.
CCGACATCTCGTTCACCGTGCCGAAGTCCGACGGTGAGAAGTCGCTGCAGGCGCTGACATCCGCTCAGGACTCGCTCTCGTACCAGTCGCTGCAGTACGACGACCAGATCGGCAAGCTCTCCCTCGTCGGCGCGGCCATGCGCTCGGCGACCGGCATCTCCGCGAAGCTGTTCGAAGCCCTCTACGAGGCCGGCATCAACATCGAGATGATCTCCACCAGCGAGATCCGCATCTCGGTCGTCACACGGGCCGACAGCGTGAACGCGGCAGCCAAGGCCGTGCACACGGCATTCGACCTCGACGGCGACGACGACGCCGTCGTCCACGCGGGAACCGGCAGGTAAGGAGGCCACCATGGCACACGGAGTGAACATCGGCGTCGTCGGCGCCACCGGGCAGGTCGGCGCCGTGGTGCGTCGGCTCCTCGAGGAGCGCGACTTCCCCGTCGCCACCATCCGCTTCTTCGCATCGGCACGCTCGGCGGGCACGACCCTGCCGTTCCGGGGCGAGCAGGTCGTCGTCGAGGACGCCTCGACCGCCGACCCCACCGGCCTCGACCTCGCGATCTTCTCCGCTGGCGCGACGCTCTCCAAGGCCCAGGCGCCGCGGTTCGCGGCGGCGGGCGTCACCGTCATCGACAACTCCAGCGGATGGCGCATGGACCCCGAGGTCCCGCTCGTCGTCAGCGAGGTGAACCCGCACGCGATCGACGAGGCGAAGAAGGGCATCATCGCCAACCCGAACTGCACCACCATGGCCGCGATGCCCGTGCTCAAGGTGCTGCACGACGAGGCCGGCCTCGAACGCCTCGTCGTCTCGACGTACCAGGCCGTGTCGGGCGCGGGCCTCGCCGGCGGCGAGGAACTGCTCGAGCAGGCCCGTGCGGCCGTCGAACAGGACGCCATCGAGCTCGTGCACGACGGCGGCGCGGTGACGCTGCCCGAGCCGCAGAAGTTCCCCCGGCCGATCGCGTTCGACGTCATCCCGCTCGCGGGGTCGATCGTCGACGACGGCGACCTCGAGACCGACGAAGAGAAGAAGCTCCGCAACGAGAGCCGCAAGATCCTCGAGCTGCCCGGCCTGCGCGTCGCGGGCACGTGCGTGCGCGTGCCCGTCTTCACCGGCCACTCGCTCTCCATCCACGCCGAGTTCGCCAACCCGATCACGCCCGAGCGCGCGACCGAGCTGCTCGCGGTCGCGCCGGGCGTCGAGCTCAGCGACATCCCCACGCCCCTCCAGGCCGCAGGCAACGACCCGAGCTACGTCGGTCGCATCCGGCAGGACCAGTCCGCGCCCGAGGGCAAGGGCCTGGTGCTGTTCGTCTCCAACGACAACCTGCGCAAGGGTGCGGCGCTGAACGCCGTGCAGATCGCCGAGCTCGTCGCCGCGAAGCTGCCGACCGCGGTCTGATCCAGGCGACTCGAGGGCCCGTCCCGGCCATCCGCCGGGGCGGGCCCTTCGGCGCGCGGAAGCGCATCCTACTGGACACGACGGCTCCCGAGCATGACCGCGCTGGTCAACGCGTACATCCGACCGCCCATACACTGGAACGCGTGAAATCCGAGGACACGGTCGACGTCGTACTGATCGGCGGGGGCATCATGAGCGCCACGCTCGGCTCCCTGCTCTCGAGGCTGCAGCCCGAGTGGAGCATCCGACTCTACGAGCGCCTCGGCCGTGTCGCGCAGGAGTCCTCCAACCCGTGGAACAACGCGGGCACCGGGCACGCCGCGCTGTGCGAGCTCAACTACATGCCCGAGTCGGCGAACGGCAGCCTGAGCCCGGCCAAGGCCGTGTCGATCAACGAGCAGTTCCAGGTCAGCCGGCAGTACTGGGCCCACCTCGTCGAATCGGGCGCACTCGACGACCCGCGGAGCTTCATCAACTCGACTCCGCACATGACGTTCGTGCGCGGCCGCTCCAACGTCGACTACCTCAAGCGTCGCGTCGCCGCCCTCGAAGGCCAGCCGCTCTTCGACGGCCTCCGGTACACCGAAGACCTCGACACGATCGCCGAGTGGGCACCGCTGCTGGCGAAGAAGCGCAACCCGAAGGCGAAGATCGCGGCGACCCGCATCGACTCCGGAACCGACGTCGACTACGGCGCCCTCACCGTGCAGCTCCTGCAGGACATCGAGTCGCGCGGCGCCGAGATCCGCACCGATCACCAGGTCATCGGGCTCAAGCGGCTGAAGGACGGTACCTGGCGCATCAAGGTCCGCAACCTCGTCGGCGGCACCCCCGAGGTGGTCCGGGCCCGCTTCGTGTTCGTCGGCGCCGGCGGCGGCGCACTCGCCCTCCTGCAGCAGTCCGGCATCCGCGAGATCCGCGGCTACGGCGGGTTCCCGATCTCCGGCCAGTTCCTGAAGACCACCAACCCGAAGATCGTCGCGCAGCACCAGGCGAAGGTCTACGGCAAGGCCGCCGTCGGCGCGCCGCCCATGTCGGTCCCGCACCTCGACACGCGCGTGGTCGACGGCGAGGCGTCGCTGCTGTTCGGACCGTACGCCGGCTTCACGCCGAAGTTCCTCAAGACGAGCACGTGGTTCGACCTGCCGTTCTCGATCCGGCTGCACAACCTCATCCCCATGCTCCAGGTGGGACTGCGCAACTTCGACCTGGTCAAGTACCTCGTGGGCGAGCTCATGGCGTCGCGCGAGAAGAAGCTCGACGCGCTCCGGGAGTTCATGCCGACCGCGAAGTCCGCCGACTGGGAGCTCATCACCGCCGGCCAGCGCGTGCAGGTCATGAAGAAGGACCCGGAGAAGGGCGGCATCCTGCAGTTCGGCACCGAGGTGATCTCGGGCGCCGACGGCAGCATCGCGGGCCTGCTCGGCGCCTCGCCGGGCGCGTCGACCGCGGTGCCGATCATGCTCGAGGTGCTCGGCACGTGCTTCCCCGACCGGATCGGCGAGTGGGAGCCCGCGATCCGCGAGATGATCCCGTCCTACGGCTCCACGCTCTCCGACGACCCCGAGGCGGCCGCCGAATCGCTCGCCCGGACCGCGGCGACGCTGAAGCTGACCGCCTGAGGGCCGAAGAGCGGATGCCGCGTGGCATCCGCTCTTCGGCGATGAGCACCGCCGTCTGCTATCGTCGACGGCGCTATGAAGTGAGCACATCCCACCGTCCCGCGCCCGAGGCGCCGTCGACACCGGGGTGTGCCTGTTCCGTACCGATCGCGAGCGCGATCGCGGCTGCGCACCCTGACGACGGCACGTGCCCGGCGGGATCCACGACTCGTGAAGGGATCCCTTCCGCATGCGATCTTCGCTCGACCCCACCACCCGTGCCGCACACCTGCACGCCGACGGACTCTCGGTCGCCTTCGGCGACCGCCCCGTCTTCGCCGACCTCGACGTGATCGTCGCGCCGGGGCGACGGCTCGGCCTCATCGGCGAGAACGGTGCCGGCAAGTCCACGCTGCTGGCCGTCCTCGCCGGCATCGACCCGCCCGGCGCCCGCGTCCTCGGCCGCATCGCGCGACCCGCGCGCACCGGGCTGCTCCATCAGGAACCGCCGTTCCCGGCAGACGCCGTCGCGGGCGAGGTCCTCGAGGCCGCCGTCGGCGAGGTGCGCGATCTCGAACGCGAACTGGATGCCGCGGCTGCGGCCCTCGGCGACGAACCGGGTGACGCGCGGGCGGCGGCCGCCGCAGCCGAGCGGTATGCGGCCGCGCTGGACGCGGCCGAACGCGTCGACGTCTGGTCGATCGAGCGTCGGCGCGACGAACTGCTCGACGGCCTCGGCATCGGGCGGGTCGACCGCGCGCGCCGGGTCGGCGAACTCTCCGGCGGGCAGCGCAGCCGCTTCGCGCTCGCGGCGCTGCTGCTCTCCTCGCCCGAGGCGCTCCTGCTCGACGAGCCGACGAACCACCTCGACGATGCCGCCGCGGACCACCTCGAGCAGGCCCTGCGGGCCTGGCGCGGTCCGGTCGTCTTCGCAAGTCACGACCGCGAGTTCCTGGACCGGGTCGCGACCGGCCTGCTCGACCTCGATCCGGGGCAGGTGCGGGCAGCGGATGCCGCGGCCGGACCGTCGTCGCCGCGGGACCGCGAACCGGGTGCCGTCAGCCGGGAGGCGCAGCTCGCGGCATCCGTCGGCACCGCCTTCGGCGGGTCGTTCAGCGAGTACCTCGCGGTCAGGGAGAGTGATCGCGACCGATGGCGGCGGCGCCACGACGCCGAGCAGTCGGAACTGCGCCGGTTGCGGGGTGCCGTGGCGGAGGGCGCACGCGATGTCGCGCACGGCCGGGCGCCGACCGACCGCGACAAGTTCATCGCCCACTTCAAGGGCGAGAACGTCGCGACGGCCGTCGCACGGCGCGTCCGGGACGCGCGGGCGCGATGGTCCGAACTCGAACGCACCCAGGTCGCTGCGCCGCCCGCGCCGCTCGAGTTCGCCGGGATCCCGCCAGGCGCGCACGCGCCGTCTGTGGACGCCGGACCCGTGCTGGAGGTCTCGGACCTCGCCGTCGAAGGGCGGCTCTGCGTGCCCGCGCTGCGCGTGAGCGCGAACGCGCGACTGCTCGTCACCGGGGCGAACGGGGCAGGCAAGTCGACGTTGCTCGACGTGCTCGCGGGCCGACTCGCGGCCGATCGCGGGACCGTGCGCCGTCGACGCGGGGTGCGCGTCGCGCTCCTCGAGCAGGACGTGCGGTTCGCCGACCCGGAGGTGACGCCTCGGGCCGCCTACGAGCGCACGCTCGGCGAACGCCGGGCCCAGCGCGTGCCGCTCTCGGGGCTCGGCCTGATCTCGCCGCGCGACCTCGACCGACCGGTCGGGCGGCTCTCGGTCGGGCAGCAGCGCCGGCTCGCACTCGCGCTCGTCGTCGCGGCACCGCCGCACGTGTTCCTCCTCGACGAGCCGACCAACCACCTCTCGCTCGCGCTGGCCGGCGAACTCGAGGACGCGCTCGGCACGTTCCCCGGCGCGGTCGTCGTGGCCAGCCACGACCGCTGGCTGCGTCGACGGTGGGCGGGGGATGAGATCGCGCTGGTCGCGTCGGGTCACCGGGCGTCGGGTCACCGGGCGTCGGGTCGCTGAGCCTCGGCGACGGATGCCGCAGCCCCGGGCGCCGCGGCATCCCGAGCCGCAGTTGCCGGTCGGACGCTCTGCGCGCCGAGCACCACCGCGAGTGCACCGATCGCCGCGCCGACCGAATTGGCCAGCACGTCGCGGAGATCGTACGTGCGACCGGGGAGGTACGCGGACTGGGCGAGCTCGGCCGACAGGCTCACCGCCGCTGCGAGCAGCCCTGCGGAGAGGACGAGGTGGATTCGCGGCCGGGCGAACCAAGCCGCCCACAGCGCGCCGAACGGCAGGAACAGCACGGCGTTCAGTCCGGACTGCACCACCGGGTAGCGGATGTGCGCGGGCATGCCGAATCGCGCCAGGGCCTCGATGAGCCCGTCGACGCGGATCAGGCCGCCCTCGCCGTCGACGTGGACCGGCCAGAACAGCACGAACCCGAGCGCGACGGCGTACACGACCCCAACCAGCGCGAGCACCACGCGGCGCCGCGCGAGCGCGCGACGAGCCGGGCGCGGCGACGTGGGCATCGAACCAGCGTAGCCCGCATCCGCGAGGCTCGACCGGGCGGCCCGGTTGCACGAGATTCGAAGATGTGTTCTGGGTATCTGTTTAAGTGAAGTTGGTCTCCGTACCATCCGTATCCGCGGATCAGCAAGTCGGCTAAAGGTCCGACAAGCCCTGTTGCTGCTTGCGCAGATACGTTCATCCCAGTCGTTCATCGAGGAGCGACGGAACGGAGATGGATGTGAAGGTTCGACAGAGTGTTGGAAACGGAAGCGCGGCTCGGCGGCGCGGTTGGGTTGGATTGGTTGTCGCGCTCACGGTGACCGGGCTCGCGGTGCCGGCGGCGCCCGCGTATGCCAAGCCGACGCCGCCACCCGCCGAACAGCCCCTGTACGAGGTTGTGATGAACGGGGAGGTATACGACCCGGACGAGGTCACCGTGTCTCCGATGCTTTCTGCGCCCGGTTGTACGTCGGGGCAGTCATCAACCACACACATCGTGGCCTGGCAGCGGCGTCGTCCGGATGGGGTCGCCCTTCTACAGTGCGGCACCCTCAGCTGGGGCTGGCGTCACATCGCCGATCGGCACGGGAGTGATTGGCAGAGGATCGTCACGACGTACAAGCTGGGCGGCACGTGGGATCAGTTTGCCAAGTGGGCGATGAGTGGAACCGTGGGGCAGCCGCTTTCCGCTCCCTACAAGGCGAGCAATGACACGTACACGTACACGGCGCCGATTCAGAACCGGGCGTACAACTCCGGCGCGACCGCCAAGAGCTACATGGTCTACGTTCCCGTTGGCGCTTCGAACGATCGTGTCATTACCGGCTACCCCGTTTCATGACACAGCTTGCTCGCTTCTTCGCGCACCTCAAGGCGGTGGACAGTCGCAACAGCGGTGATCTCGAACGTGAGTCGGTCATGATCTGGTGCATGCCCGGCGAACTCGTGCCGTTCAAGGTGTCTGCGGACGAGCTCGCTGCCGCGCTGCCGACGATCGAGAGCGATTCCAGATCGCTCTGGCCGGATGTTCCACCAGAACTCGCTGCGTTTCGCCTGCTTTCGATCCACATGATGGAGCACGCGGAGTCTGGCAAGCCTCGCGGCGAACGCGGATATCAACTGCAGTCGGGGCTGTTCGTGCCATGGAGCTAGCGAATTGGACGAACCGCCCCGATGTCGATCTGGCCCTCAACTCAAGTAGGGGTTCGATTCAGGGTCGAGAAGGTCTCGGAGCGGGTGCGGGTCGGTGTGCACGGCTTGCTGGAGGAGCCGGTAGAACAGCAGCCCGCGGCTGGTGGAGTCGCGGCGGTTGAACCGATACGTGAACTCGTCGAGGTAGTAAGGCAGTTGGTGCTCGGCGACGCCGTAGTGCAGGGTGCCGGTCAGCCAGCGCTTGAGTAGCGAGGCGGTCAGGTGCACGCCTGGCAGCACCGCGGTCGGGTCGGGCGCGTTGTACCCGGTGGCGTACTCGTGGGTGTACCCCAGGTCGGCGAGTCGGCGCATCATCCGTGCGCCGTCCGTATGGATTGTCGAGCCCTGTACAACGGTGTTCTGCGTGAACGTAACGAGCCCGAGGGTGCCCGGCCGGTCCGCAAGTCCGAGCCGAATCCGGCCGAGCTTGCGGCCCGGGCCGGGCTTCTCGACGGCGACCATTACCGTCGCTTTGCCGGTGCTCGCGCCCAAGTGTCCGCCGCTGACGCCGCCGACGAAGGTCTCGTCGACTTCGACCACGCCGTGCAGCAGGTCGCGGTCCGGGCGCACCATGGCCCGGCGCAGCTTGTGCATCCATGCCCACGCGGTCTCGTAGGACCACAGGCCGAGCACCCGCTGCAGTCCCTGGGCGGACATGCCGTTCTTCTGCGAGGTCACGAACCACACGGCCGCGAACCACGTCGACAACGGCATCCGCGTGCGGTGGAAGATCGTGCCCGCGGTCACTGACGTCCGACGAGCACAGGCACGACACATCCGTAGGCCGGCGCCCGTGAGCCAAAACTCCCGTCCCCGGCACTCGGCGCAGACGAACCCGTCCGGCCACCGCAGCTGGGCAAGATACTCCAAACACGCGGCATCGTCCGGGAACCAATCGCGCAGCTCCTGATAGGTCCGCGGATAATCGACCCCGCCAACGGGGCGCTCGGCCACGAACTCAGCCTACTTCACTTAGGCAGATACCCAGAAGATGTGTTCGACTCTTCGGGTGAGGTGGAACGACCAGGAGCTCGGCGTCGAGCAGGCAGGAACCCTGCCGGGGCTCGCGCGGCTGAACTCGCTCGTCCGGAGCGTTCGGGCGCCCGAGTTCGCGGGCGTGACCTTCCACGAGGTGCTCGCGAAGTCCGCGCTGAACAAGGTCCCGGCCGATCGTCGATGCCGTTCGGGTGGACCGTCAACGCGTACCGCGGATGCAGCCACGCCTGCGTGTACTGCTTCGCGCGACCGACCCCACGAGTACCTCGACCTCGACGCCGGAGACGACTTCGACCGGCAGCTCATCGTCAAGGTCAACGTCGCCGACGTGCTCCGCCGCGAGCTCGCCAGGGCATCGTGGAACCGCGAACCCGTCGCGCTCGGCACGAACACCGACCCGTACCAGCGGGCCGAGGGGCGCTACGAGCTCATGCCGGGCATCATCGAGGCGCTCGCGGGCAGCGGAACCCCGTTCAGCGTCCTGACCAAGGGCACGCTGCTGCGCCGAGACCTGCCGCTGCTCGCCGATGCGCGCGAACACGTCGCGGTCGACCTCGCCGTGTCGATCGCCGTGGTCGACGATCAGCTCCAGCGCTCGCTCGAACCGGGCACCCCGAGCGCCGCAGCCCGGCTCGCGACCGTCACGGCCGTGCGCGAAGCCGGGTTCGACTGCACGGTGTTCCTCATGCCGGTGCTCCCATACCTCACCGACACGCGAGCTCACCTCGACGCCGCGTTCGCCCGCATCCGGGCCGCCGGCGCCACGAGCGTCGTCCACGCCGCACTCCATCTGCGCGGGTCGGTCAAGCCGTGGTTCTTCGCCTGGCTCGAACGCGAGCACCCCGAGCTCGTGCCCCGCTACCGCGCGATGTACCCGGGCTCGGCGGCGTACGCACCGAAGGAGTACCGCGCCTGGCTCGGCGAGCGCATCCGGCCCCTGCTCAGGTCGCACGGGCTCGAGCGCGGGCGCGAAGACGTCGTGACCGGAGGCATCCGCTCGTCGGCGACGCCGCACGCGAACGCGACCCGCCGCACGCTCGGCGCAGCCCACGCGGTCGGCGACCGTGCCGGACCCGGCGCAGGCGCGGCGCCGGGAATGCTGTTCTGAGGCGGCCGCGCGAGCCGTCGACGCGGCCGCGCGATCGGGCCCGGCGGCCGCCGGGCCGGACACCGCTGGGACGATCGCCCTCCGGCCTGAGATAATCCGGCCAGTGCCGTGTACCCCTGCGCGGCCGGGATCGGAGCACGAATGACCCTGGGCCTGCCCGAGCACCTCGCCCGGGCGTCCCTGAGCCGGGCCCTCACCGGCGCAGGTCACGCCGCGGGTGCCGTGTGCCTCGCCTCGGCGCTCGCCGTCGCGGGGGCTTCGCTCGTCGCGGCGCCGGGCATCGACGGTGCCCCGAGCCGCGAGTCGGCGATCCTCGCGCTCACGCTCCTCGGCGGCCAGGCCCTCCTGTTCGTGCTCGTCGTCATCAGGCCCAACGTGGCCACCACGGTGCTCGCGCTGCTCGGCGGCACGGTCGCGGTCTTCGGGCTCACCGTGCTCGTCATGTCCGAGGGCCTCGGATTCGAGTCCACGAACAACGCCGTGCTGGCCATGCCGCGCGCGGCCCTCCTGCTCATCGGCGGAGCCGGGATCGGATCGCGCATCGCGATCGCCTGGGCCGGGCTCGGATGGGGGATGGGGGAAGCGGCGACGATGCTCGGCGCCGCGGCGACGGGCACGCCCTGGGTGCCGAGCACGGCCGCCGCGGCCGCCCTCGGCATCCTGGTCGTCGCGCGCGTCTACGACTCGCTGACGAGGGGCGAGGACCGCCGTGAGGCGGCGCTGCACCGGGCCAGCCAGCAGACGCGAGAGCTCGCCATCCGCCACGACTACGAACTCCGCGCCATCGCCAGGCTGCACGACACGGCGCTCAGCCACCTCATCGCGATCGCGGCGGCGGGCTCCGGACCGGTCGACGAGCGCCTGCGCGCCGGCATCCGGCACGACCTCGCCCTCATCGTGGGCCGGGACTGGGCGGCCGAGCACGGTGAGGATGCCGGGGTCGAGGCGGCGGGCGTTCCCGGTGCGGGGCGCGCGGTATCTGCCGCTGGAGCCGTACGCGCCGCTGAGGATCCGGGGGCGGCATTGGCGAGCGTCGTCGCGGCGGCCGAGGAGGCCGGTGTCGCCGTGGTGCTCACGGGCGACCTCGACGCGCTCGCGCTCATCGGCCCGCGACGGCGCGAGGCGCTCGCATCCGCAGTCCTGCAGTGCCTGATCAACGTCGCCCGCCACGCCGGCGTCGACACGGCCGAGGTCGCAGTCGGACCCGCCGACGGCGAGGTGTCGGTGGTCGTCGTCGACGCCGGGCGGGGCTTCGACCCCGACCGGGTGTCCGAGGACCGGATCGGGCTGCGCACCTCGATCCGCGCCAGGATCGAGCAGGAGGGCGGCACCGCCCGCGTCTGGTCCCGGCCGGGCATCGGCACGACGGTCCTGCTGGCCGTCCCGGAGGGAGGCGCATGAGCGCGGCGCTCCGACTCACGCAACAGGAGGTCGACCCGATCGGCGGCATCGCGGCGACGCGGCTCGTGCAGGTCGGAGCCGCACTCGCGGTGCTCGTGTCGGTCGCCCTCACGTACTGGCACCGGGCCGAGGTCGGCTCGCCGGCAGCCGCGCTCGCCGGCGTCGCGCTCGTCGCGGCAGCGGGGGTCGCCGCGGCCGTGTCGGCGGCTCCGTCTCGCGCGCCGTTCGGGGTCGACCGTCTCTGGCTGACGGTTGCGCTGGCGCTCGGCGGCGCCATCGCCGAGTTCCTCAGCACGTTCGGGGCGAACCGGTACCTGTACGACGACTACGGACCGATCGTCGTCGGGATGCTGATCCTCTCGGTCGCACCGTACTGCACGTGGCTCGCGCTGCTCGTGGCCGGCGTCGTCTCCGCCGCCGTGCTCACGATCCTGGCCGTCGGATCGAATGCCGCGGCATCCGCGGTCGAGTTCACGCCGACGGTCGCGCTCGTGGCGGTCGACTCCGTCGTGGTCCTCGCCATGACGGCCGCCGCAGCCGCGTACTCGGCGACGATCGTCGGCGAGAGCCTCGCGTGGCAGCGGAAGTCGAATGCCATCGCGCTCGACCGCGACGGCGGCGTGCGAGCGGGGATCGTCCGTTCGGTCCAGCAGGGGCGGGTCTCGGTGCTGGGCCGCGAGGTCCTGCCGTTCCTCGCCGGCGTGATGACGGCCGACCGCATCGACGTGGCCGATGCCGACCGGGCCCGCGAGTTGGCCGACATGCTCAGGCGGGCGCTGAAGTCCGAGATCGAATCCACCTGGCTCGACGACCTCGCGGCATCGATCGAGGTCGCCCGCGACCTGCCCGTGACGGTCGAGGATCCGGATGCGGGCGCGTCGCGCATGCACGGCGACCAGCGACCGTCGCTGACCGCCCTGCTGTCGTGGCTGGCCGCGGAGGGGCGCTCGCGCGACCTGCGGGTGCGGCTGGCCGCAGGGCCCGACGGATCGACCGTCGTGGTCGACGCGCGAGTCGCCGGGCAGCCGCCCGCGCGCCGCGAGCTCGAGCGCTTCCTCGCGGTGGCGCGCGCGGCGGGCATGCGCGCCGACGCGGCGATCACACGGGAGAATGTGCGAGTGGAGTTGCGATATGACGACTGAGACCGAAGCGGATGACGCGGTGCGGATCGCGATCCTCGACGACCACGCGCTGATCGTCGACGGGCTCGCGACCTGGATCGGCGATCATGCCGACGACTTCGACGTCGCCATCCGCACGACCCGCTGGCTCGACCTGATCCGCCACCCGGCGTTCCCCGTCGACCTGGTCCTCATGGACCTCCAGCTCGGCGACACGGTCTCGATCGAGTCGCGGATCCGGGCCTGCCGGGCCGCGGGCGCGGCGGTCGTGGTGGTGACCGCGCTCGACGACGACCTGTCCGAGTCGCGATGCCTGGCCGCGGGAGCCGACGGATTCGTCTCGAAGACGAAGTCGACCGCGGCGGTCGTCGAGGTGGCCCGTCGGGCGCTCCGCGGGGAGCGGATGCCGAACGGTGCCGACGCGGCGGACGAGGACGCCATCCCGGCGCCCGCCGACGCCGCACTCAGCGCTGCCGAACGGCGCGCGGTCGCGCTCTACGCGCAGGGCATGTCCACCGTGCGCGTCGCCGAGACGATGGAGATCGGGTACGAGTCGGCGAAAACCTACCTCAGGCGCGCCCGCGAGAAGTACGCCAGGGCGGGCCGGCCCGCCGGCCGACGCGCCCAGCTGATCCGCCGAGCCGCGGAAGACGGGCTGCTCGAGTAGATGGCGAAGCTGTACTTCCGCTACGGGGCGATGAACTCCGGCAAGTCGACTGCGCTGCTGCAGGCCGCGTTCAACTACGAGGAGCGCGGCCATCGGGTGCTGCTGGCCAAGCCCGCGGTCGACACCAAGGGCGACCGCGACATCGTCTCGCGGCTCGGCGTGGTGCGCGGGGTGGACTTCACCATCGGCCCCGACGACCCGGTGCTCGACGTGTTCCAGCGATACCGGACCCCGGTCATCGAGGCCCACGGGCGGGACGTGAGCTGCCTCCTGGTCGACGAGGCGCAGTTCCTCACGACCGAACAGGTCGACGATCTCCTGAGGATCGCGCTGCTCGACGACGTCCCGGTGCTCGCATACGGCATCCGGACCGACTTCCAGACGGTCGCCTTCGAGGGCAGCCGGCGACTGCTCGAGGTCGCCCACAGCCTCGAAGAGCTGAAGACCATCTGCCGCTGCGGGCGCAAGGCGATCTTCAACGGCCGTCGCGTCGGCGGGCGATACATCTTCGACGGCGACCAGGTCGCGATCGACGGGGTCGAGGTCGCCTACGAATCGCTGTGCGGGGTCTGCTACCTGCAGGAGAGCGGGGGGCACCTCCAGGGCCGGAGAACCTGACACGACGACGGGCCCGCCCCATTTCGGGGGACAAACTGCGCGGTCCTCACCATCGAGGACCCCGCGGGGATAGCCTGTGGGTGCCCGTCGGCCCGACGACGGGGGTCCGCGCACCCGGGGTGATGAGGTTCGCGGCGGAGGTGATCATGACCCTCACGAGGCAGCCCGTGAGTACGAGTCCGGCCGACCTGGTCGCGGAATGGCAGCGCTCCTACGCGCGCCGACTGCTCGTCACCGACCTCATCGTCATCGTGTTCGCGGTCTACGGCTCGCAGTTCATCAGGTTCGGCACCACCGGAACCTCCCTGCGCATCCCCGGCCTCGACGGCGATGCCGAGTTCCTGCTCAACTACGCGCTCGTCTCCGCGCTCATCGTCGTCGGCTGGCTCGCGTCGCTCGCGATCTTCGGCTCGCGCGACCGCACCATCATCGGCGCCGGCACGGCCGAGTACCGCCGGATCGCCGACGCCAGCATCCGGGTGTTCGCGATCCTCGCGATCCTCGCCTTCCTGCTGCGGTCCGACATCGGCCGGGCCTACGTGCTCGTGGCATTGCCGCTCGGGCTCGTCATGCTGATGTTCAGCCGGTGGGCCTGGCGCAAGTGGCTCCTCCGCCGCCGGGCCGCGGGGCAGTTCCTGCACCGTGCGGTCCTGATGGGGGAGCGGCAGAAGTCGGCGCACGTCGCCGAGCAGATCCTCCGCGACGGCGTCTCCGGCATCCACCTCGTCGGTGCCGTCACCGAGCACGGCGAGGCAGCCCACGAGCTCGCGCCCGGCATCCCCGTCCTCGGCGACTACGGATCGCTCGAGCGCGTGCTCCGCGAGGCCCGGGCCGACACCGTCGTCTTCACGGGTGCCGACACGATCGACCCGCGCGGGATGCGAGAACTGGGCTGGCAACTCGAGGCGACCTCGACGAACCTCGTCGTCGCGCCGGCCCTGACGGATGTCGCGGGCCCGCGGATCCACGCACGCCCCGTGGCCGGCCTCCCGCTCATCCAGGTCGACTACCCCGAGTTCACCGGCAGGAAATACGCGGCCAAGCGCGCCTTCGACATCGTCGTCTCGACGATCGCGCTCGTCGTCCTGACGCCCGTCTACCTCGTGGTCGGGTTCCTGATCCGCCGCGACAGCCCCGGGTCCGCGCTGTTCGCCCAGGAGCGGGTCGGCCTGAACGGCCGACGCTTCCGGATGCTGAAGTTCCGTTCGATGGTGGCCGATGCCGAATCGCGCCTGCCGCACCTGGCCGAGCGCACCGACGGCAACGGCGTGCTGTTCAAGATGCGAGTCGACCCGCGGGTCACCCGGCTGGGTGCGGTGCTGCGCAGGTACAGCCTCGACGAGCTGCCCCAGTTCTGGAACGTGCTCCGAGGCGACATGTCGCTCGTCGGACCGCGGCCCCCGCTCGCGAGCGAGGTCGCCAGGTACGACGAGTGGGCGCACCGGCGACTGCTCGTCCGCCCCGGCATCACCGGGCTCTGGCAGACCCAGGGGCGCTCCGACCTCTCGTGGGACGACAGCGTGCGGCTCGACCTCTACTACGTCGAGAACTGGTCCCTCACGGGCGACGTGATCATCCTGTACCGCACCGCGCGAGCGGTCTTCCACGCCCAGGGCGCGTACTGATGCCGGAGCGAGCGTCGCGGCGTCGTGGTCGCACGAGCGCCGATCGGGCAGAATCGAGTCGATGAAGGGCATCATCCTCGCGGGCGGGTCGGGTACGCGTCTGCACCCGGTCACGCTCGGGATTTCGAAGCAGCTGGTCCCGGTGTACGACAAGCCGATGGTGTACTACCCATTGAGCACGCTGATGCTCGCCGGCATCCGCGACATCCTCGTCATCACCACCCCGCACGACGGCCCGCAGTTCCGAAGGCTCCTCGGCGACGGGGAGCGGTTCGGCGTGTCCATCTCGTATGCGGCGCAGGAGCGCCCGGACGGACTCGCGCAGGCGTTCGTGCTCGGAGCGGACTTCGTCGGCGACGACGAGGTCTGCCTCGTGCTCGGCGACAACCTGTTCTACGGGCCGGGCATGGGCCAGCAGCTCGGCCGGTTCCGCAACGTGGACGGCGGGGTCATCTTCGCGTACCGCGTCGCGGATCCGACCGCGTACGGGGTCGTCGAGTTCGATGCGGACGGGCGGGCGAGATCGATCGAGGAGAAGCCGGCCGAACCGAGGAGCGCCTTCGCGGTGCCGGGGATCTACTTCTACGACAACGGGGTGATCGACATCGCCAGGACGCTCGTGCCGTCGGCCCGCGGCGAACTCGAGATCACGGACGTGAACCGGACCTACCTCGAGCAGGGCCGGCTGCACGTGGAGGTGCTGCCGCGCGGCACGGCCTGGCTCGACACCGGGACGGTGGATGCGCTGTCGGATGCGACGGAGTTCGTGCGTTCGGTCGAGCGGCGGCAGGGGTTGAAGATCGGCGCACCGGAGGAGGTCGCCTGGCGTCAGGGGTGGATCGACGATGACGGGCTGCGGGAGCGTGCGGACGGCCTTCGCAGGTCGGGGTACGGCGACTACCTGCTCGGCCTGATCGACCGAGGACGGGAGCACGCATGAGCACGCTGCTCGTGACCGGCGGTGCCGGCTTCATCGGCTCGAACTTCGTCCGGCGCGTGCTCGCGGACACGGAGCACGAGGTCCTCGTGCTCGACAAGCTGACGTATGCGGGCGATCAGATGTCCTTGGCGGGCCTGCCGGGCCCGCGGCTCGGGTTCGTGCGCGGCGACGTCGCGGATGCCGAGCTGGTGGGGCGGCTGGTCGACGGGCTCGACCCGGCGACCGACGCGATCGTGCATTTCGCGGCGGAGTCGCACAACGACAACTCGCTGGCCGGACCGCGACCGTTCCTGGACACGAACGTGATCGGCACCTACACGCTCATCGAGGCGGCGCGGCGGCGCGACATCCGCTTCCATCACATCTCGACCGACGAGGTCTACGGCGATCTCGAGCTCGACGACCCGGCGAAGTTCACCGAGTCGAGTGCGTACCGGCCGTCGAGTCCCTATTCGTCGACCAAGGCGGCATCGGACCTGCTCGTCGCGGCGTGGGTGCGCAGCTTCGGGCTGCGGGCGACGATCAGCGGATGCTCGAACAACTACGGGCCCTACCAGCACGTGGAGAAGTTCATCCCGCGGCAGGTCACGAACGTGCTGCGCGGGCAGCGGCCCAAGCTGTACGGCACCGGGCGGAACGTGCGCGACTGGATCCATGTCGACGACCACAACAGCGCCGTTCTCGCGATCCTCGAGCGCGGACGAATCGGCGAGACCTACCTCATCGGCGCGAACGGCGAACGGAGCAACCGCGAGGTCGTCGAAACGCTCCTCGAACTCCTGGGCCGGCCGCGCGACGAGTACGACCTGGTCGGCGACCGCCCCGGCCACGACCTCCGCTACGCGATCGACGCGTCGAAGCTGCGCGCCGAGACCGGGTGGGAACCGCGCTTCACCGACTTCCGCGACGGGCTGGAACGCACGATCGAGTGGTACCGGGCGAACGAGGCCTGGTGGGCGCCGCACAAGGACGCCGCCGAGGCACGGTACGCGGAGCTGGGGCGGTGACCGGCGCGCCGACCCCGCTCGCGGTCCTCCCGACCGAGATCCCCGGGCTGCTCGTGGTGGAGCATCCGGTGCACGGCGACGCGCGCGGATGGTTCGCCGAGCACTGGCAGCGCGAGAAGATGACCGCGCTCGGGCTGCCCGACTTCGGCCCGGTGCAGCAGAACGTGTCCTGCAACGCGGCCGTCGGGACCACGCGCGGGTTCCACGCCGAACCCTGGGACAAGTACGTCGGCGTGACGACCGGGCGCGCATTCGGCGCCTGGGTCGACCTTCGTGGCGGCGCCGGTCACGGGCGGGTCGTCACCCGCGAACTGCGCCCTGGAGTGACGGTGTTCGTGCCCCGCGGCGTCGCGAACGCGTTCCAGACCCTCGAGCCCGACACCGCGTACACGTACCTCGTGAACGACCACTGGTCGCCCGGCGCGGTCTACTCCGCGGTCGACCTGGCCGACCCCGCCCTCGGCGTGGCATGGCCGGTTCCGCTCGAGCAGGCCGTGCTCTCGGACAAGGACCGCTCCAATCCGTGGCTCGCGGACGCGGTGCCCGTGCCGCCTCGCACGACGCTCGTGCTCGGCGGGACCGGACAGCTCGGTCGCGCCCTGCGCGCGGCGATCGACCAGACGGCGGTCGACGCCGGTGGGCCGGGCGCGCCGGTCCGCTTCCCGACGCGTGCCGACCTCGACCTCGGCGACGCCGAGTCGATCGCCGGCTACGACTGGTCCGACGTGGGCACCATCGTCAATGCAGCCGCGTACACGGCCGTCGACGCGGCGGAGGGCGAGGGCCGCGCCGATGCCTGGGCCGTCAACGCGGCCGCCGTCGCCGCGCTCGCCGAGATCGCGATCCGACGCCGGATCGCCCTCGTGCACGTCTCGACCGACTACGTCTTCGACGGCCGCAGCGCTCCGCACCGGGAGGACGCGCCGATCGGGCCGCTCGGCGTCTACGGTGCCTCGAAGGCCGCGGGCGAACTCGCCGCGCAGGTGGTCCCGCAGCACTACCTGGTGCGGACGAGCTGGGTCGTCGGCGACGGCCCCAACTTCGTGCGCACCATGCGGCGGCTCGCCGACGACGGCGCATCCCCGGCCGTGGTCGCCGACCAGACGGGTCGCCTCACCTTCGCCGACGAACTCGCCCGCGCGATCCTCCACCTGCTCGAGACCCGGCCGCCGTACGGCACGTACCACGTCTCCAACGGCGGCCCGGTGACCAGCTGGTTCGACGTCGCGCGCGAGGTGTTCACGCTCGTCGGCGCCGACCCCGAACTGATCACCGCGACGACGAGCGCTGAGTACGCGGCATCCGCTGTCGCTGCGGGGCGCACCTACGCGCCGCGACCCGCTCGGAGCGAGTTCGACCTCGGGCGCATCCGCCGGACCGGCTTCGAGCCGGAAGCAGCGCTGACCGCGCTGCGCCGGTACCTCCGGAGCGGATGAGGAGGCGTACTCCCATGCTTCAGCGAATACGATGGCTCGCGTGAGCACACGAGCCCTCCGAGAACGCAAGCCGCTGATCCGCAGTGCGCGGCTGTGGGTTCCCGTGTCGCTCGGTGTCATCCTCCTCGCACTCGTGGGCGTCGGCTTCGCCGGAGCCCAGGTCGCCGAGCGGGGCTTCGCAGCCAAGGATGAGCTCGAACTGGCGATCCCGCTCGCGAAGCAGGCGCAGAAGCAGGTCCTCGCGGGCGACCAGGAGGGCGCGACCGCGACGATCGCGCAGCTGCGCACGCACTCCGCCGCGGCCCGGGAGCTCACCGACGACCCGTCGTGGCGATCGTTCGAGTGGGTCCCCGTGCTCGGCGCCAACCTCCAGGCGGTGCGGGTGACCGCCGCATCCGTCGACGACCTCGTCGACGGCGTCGTCGAGCCCGCGACCACCCTGAGCCTCGAAGCGCTGAAGCCCGTCGGGGGTGCCATCGACCTGGTCGCCCTGACGGGGCTCTCCGAGACCGTCGACGGCGTCGCCGACACCATCGGCCGGGTCTCGGGCGAACTCGACACGATCGATCGCGAACCGCTGATCGGTCCCGTCCGCGACGGGGTCGACCAACTCGACGAGGCCGTCGGCGAACTCGAGCCGATGATCGAACCCGCCCAGCAGGCACTCGCAGTCCTGCCCGGCGCACTCGGAGCGGACGGCCCGCGCAACTACCTCGTGCTGTTCCAGAACCTCGCCGAAGCGCGCGGGACCGGCGGCAACCCGGCGGCACTGCTCCTCGTGAACGTGACCGACGGGCGCATCACGATCGGCCGGCAGGCCTCCAGCACCGACTTCCGGAACGGCCGGCCGGAGCCGATCATCGCCCTCGATCCCGAGACCGAGGCACTGTACGGCGACAAGATCGGCCGGTACATGATGGATGTCACGCTCACGCCCGACTTCCCGGAGACGAGCGAGATCATCCGCGCGTTCTGGGCGGAGTCCTTCGGCGACCAGGTCGACGGCGTCGTCTCGTTCGACCCGGTCGCACTCGGCTACCTGCTCGGGGCGACGGGGCCGGTCGGCCTGGCCACGGGCGAGAAGCTGACCGCGGACAACGCGGCCGGCATGGTGCTCAACGACGTCTACTTCCGATACGAGGATCCAGAGGACCAGGACGCGTTCTTCGCGGCCGCTGCGGGCTCGGTCTTCGGCGCATTGATGTCCGGGTCCGCCGACACGGACGCGTTGGTGACCGCCCTCACGCGGGCGATCGACGAGGGCCGACTCATGTACGTCCCGTCCGACGAGGCGGAGGCCGACCTCATCGACGGCGCCCGAATCGCCGGGACGCTCCCGGTCGACGACCGCGAGGCGAGCGTCGTCGGGGTCTACGTGAACGACATCACCCAGGGGAAGATGGACTACTACGTCCAGCTCGACGTCGCCGCTGCGACGGATGCCTGCACCGTCGACCGCGGGACGGCGCCCACGTTCACGACGACTGCGACCCTGGCGAACACGGTCCAGCCGGACCAGGTCGACGGACTCGCCGACTACATCGCCACCGGCAAGTACTTCCCGCGCGGCCACATCTCGACCGACCTGGTGCTCTACGGTCCGATCGGTTCGACGTTCCAGCAGGCGACGGTCGACGGCAGGGCCGTGTCCGCCACCCCGCTCACGCACCTCGGTCGCCCCGCCGTGAAGGTCAACGTCCGGAACGTGCCCGCGTCGGCCCACACGGTCGAGGCGACGTTCACGGGCGAAGCGGGCGCCGAGTACGGCCCCCTCGAGGTTCGGCACACGCCGCTCGTGCGGGCGTCGAACATCACCCTCGACCAGCCGGGCTGCGCCGAAGCCGGCGAAGCCGCCGACGCCGGCACGGCGGCTGACGCCGGCTGACGCCGGCTGACGCGTCAGGTCGCGTCCGCGGTCGCGCCCGGCTTCGGTCGGCGCGCCCCGCGGAAGACCACGAAGTGGTACAGCAGGAAGCGGACCAGCACCACGATCGCGATGCTGCCGAGGTTGACCGCGTTGACCGCGACCGGGCCGGCCTCGCGTCCGAGCAGGAGCGTGGCCACGGCGACGCCCGCCCAGACGATGAGGGCGCCGAGCGCCGTGCACGCCGCGTTGACGATCACGAACAACGTCAGTTCGACCCCGCGCGAATGGCCGCCGCGATCGCGGAAGGTCCATTCGCGGTTGCCGAGGTACGCGTTCACGAGGGCCACGAGCGATGCGACGATCTTCGCCATCACGAGGTCGACGTCGAACGCGAAGACCAGCAGGTTGAACACCGCGATCTCGATCAGCGTGCTGACCGCCCCCACCGTGAGGAAGCGCGCCCCGAGCCCGGCGAGGCGGCGCCACCGAGCATGCTGTGACATCTCGACTACGCTACTACGCGTGCCGTCGCCCGCCGCGCGGCGTTCGACGTCGGGAGGCCGTGTGCAGCTGGAACACCTCGTGGTCGTCATGCCGGCCTACAACGAGGCCGAGGGACTGCCGGAGTTCCTGTCGGAGATCAGCGAGCACCTCGCGCCGCTCGCGCCACGGCTGGACCTCGTCGTGGTCGACGACCGGTCGACGGATGCCACGCGGCAGGTGCTCCACGACCTCGCGGCCGACCTGCCGGGGCTCGTCCCGGTCGACGCCGACGTGAATCGCGGTCACGGCCCGACCGCCATCGCGGCGTACCGCTCCGGCCTCGGACTCGAGCCGGACCTGATCCTGCACGTCGACGGCGACGGCCAGTTCCACGGCGCCGACCTCGTGCGCACCGTGCGCGCCGCGGTCTCGACCGGGGCCGACGTCGTGCACGGGGTCCGACGCGGGCGTCAGGACCCGTGGTTCCGCCGCGCCCTCACCGCGGGGGTCGGCCTCGTCGTGGCGGCCGCGGCCGGACGCCGGGTCCCCGACGTCAACACGCCGCTGCGGGTCTACCGGCCCGAGGCGATCGCCGAACTGCTCGACGCGATCCCCGATGACGCGCTCGTGCCGCACGTGCACTTCTCGATCGCCGAGGCGCGCCGCGGCTACCAGGTCAGGTACGTCGAGGTCGCGAGCCTGCCGCGCCGCGGATCGAGCGCGACCGGAACGATGTGGGGCGTGGAGCGCTCGCCGAAGCTGCCGCCGAAGCGACTCCGGCGGTTCGCGGTCGCGTCCGCGGCCGAGCTGTGGCGGGTGTCGCTCAGGCCGGGGGCCCGTCGATGACACCGTGGCCGACGCCCCACGTGCGACGGATCGGGCTCGCGGTGCTGTGGTGGGTCGCGCTGGTCGGACTCGTCGTCGCGAACCTGCTCATCCTGATTCCCGGCATCGTTTCCGTGCGCCTCTGGGAGGACGAGGCGCTGAACCTCACCGTTCCCCTGAACCTCGTGCGCGGACTCGGGTACGCCAGCGACGGCACGCTGTCGGGCAGCACGCTCACGCCGTTCGACGTGCGGATCTCGACGGGTCCGGTGCTGCTGCTGCCCACGGCCGGGCTGATCGCGCTCGGCGTCGATCCCGTCGTCGCTGGCCGGCTGCTCGCCACGCTCGGTTGGGTGGGGCTCCTCGTCGCACTCGGACTCGTCGGGCGGCGCCTCGGCGGCCGGTGGGCCGCGCTGGTCGCGATCGCCGTCCCCGTCGCGTTCGAGACGGCCGCGCTGCCGTCGCCGATCCAGACCCCGGCCGACATCCTCGGCGAGGTCACCGCTGCGGCCCTCCTCGCGGCGGCGCTCCTGTTCGTGCATCGCCGGCCGTGGCTGGCCGGACTGCTCGTCGGGCTGGCCATCCAGGCGAAGTTCGTCGCGCTGCTCGCGATCCCGGCGTTCACCGTCGCGGTGCTGCTGGATGCCGCGGGGCCGATCGGTGCGCGTCTGCGGATGACGATCCCGCGCGTGCTCGTCGCGGCACTCGCCGCCGCCGTGCCGACGCTCGTCTTCGAACTCGTCAAGCTGCTGACGCTCGGATTCGCCGGGTACGTGGACAACCTCCGCGACTTCGCGTACTTCCTCCTCTCCGGCGGCCAGCTCGGGTACGCGGTGACCCCGGCCGAGAAGGCCGACACGCTCGCGGCGTCGTGGAACCTGCCGCCCGAGCTCGCGGCGTTCGTCGGCGTGGCCGTCGCGGCGACGGCGGCCCTGGTGTTCGTGGTCGCGTGGGGGAGGGTCCGCCGCGCGCCGGGACTGCTCCGGTCGAAGGGCGCTGCCCGAGCCGAACCCTCCGAGTTCGCGGCGATCGTCCTCGTCGCACTGCTCGGGGTCGCGACCTACCTCGCCTGGTGGATGCTGTCGCGGCACACACCCGCCTGGATCCGCCATCCGGCCCCCGGCGTACTCGCGTTCGTCCCGGTGGTCGCCGCGGCCCTGGTGCCCGCGACACGCGTCGCGTGGCGGGGGCTGCGCACCCATGTGGTGAGGACCCTCGTGGCCGGGGTCGCTGCGCTCGCGGTGGTCGCGTTGGCCTGGTCGGTCGTCGGCCGCGTCACGACCGTCGGCACCCGGCCGGGCGCGACCGGCGAGACCCTACCGCACCAGCGCGCGGCCGCTGCGGAGATCGCCGAGCTCGGCCATGACCGCCTGGCGACCTGGTGGGGCGCGGGCGTGAGCGTCGCGGTCCTCGCCGGCTCGCATATCGGCCTCACGGATGCGGGGGAGTCGACCGCGGGCGACCCCACGATCTGGTCGGGAACGCCGCGTGTCGACCCGTGCGAGGTCGAGGTCGTCGCCGGCAGGTACACGGTCTGCGCCGCTCGCCCCTGAGCTGAGCGCCCAGGGCCCGACGAGCCGCCCGCGGCGAACGGGCCGCCCGCGGCGAACGGGCCGCGGCTGCCGGTCGGTGTGCGAAGATGACGCATGCCCGCGCCCCTCCGCCTCCCGCGGAGCCCGACCACGCGCGTCGAGGGCGTCGACGCCGCGCGGGGCATCGCACTCGTCGGGATGTTCGTGGCCCACGTCGCCCCGGCGGTCGAGCAGGCGGACCTCGCCGCGGTCATCGCGTTCGCCGATGAGCGCCCGCGCCTGCTGTTCGCGCTCACCGCGGGCATCGGGCTCGGGCTCATGACCGGCGGCACGCAGGCGACCGCGGATCCGGCATCGCGGTCCGCGCTGCGCCGTCGGATCGCGATCCGCGGCATCCTGCTCATCCTGCTCGGCCTGGCCGTGATCGCCTACCTCCGCCCGCTCGTCTTCGTCATCCTCGACGTGTACGGCGTCGCGTTCCTCGTCATGCTCCCGCTGCTGTTCCTGCCTGCGCGCACCGCGCTCGGCGCGGGGATCGCGGGCGTCGTCATCGCTCCCATCGTGGTCGAGGCCGCGCGCCGGCCTCCCGTGGCGATGGGCTCCGACGGGGCGCTCGGCCTCATCCCGGAGTGGTTCCTCATCGGGGCGTACCCGGTCGTCGTCTGGGTCCCGGTCATGCTCATCGGGGTCGGCCTCGCGAGGGCCGGCATCCACCGGCCGGAGGTGATCGCGCGGGCGGCGGCGGCCTCGGCGCTCGTGGCCGTGTTCGCCCTGACGAGCGCGGCGGTGCTGGCCCGATCTGAGGGGACCGTCCCGAGGGACGCCCCCGTCGGCGGGAACGTCGTGCTCGCGGCATCCCTTCAGACGGCGGGCAACACCGCGGTCGCGGTCCTCCTCGTCGCCGCCACGATGACGCTCACCGCGTTCGCCGTGCCGCGCGTCCGCCGGGTCGCCGGCGTCGCGCTGTCGCCGATCACGGCGATGGGGTCGATGCCCCTGACGATCTACACGGGCCACCTGGTCGTGATCGCGAACGCGAAGACGGTGCGCCCCGACGGGGTGGTGACGGATGACTCGTGGCCGCTGCTCGTCGGCTTGATCATCGGTTCGGCGGTGTTCGCGTGGACGTGGCGCAGGTTCCTCGGGCGCGGACCGCTCGAGCGGGTCTTCGGCTGGGCCTCCGGCTGGGGCCGCAGCGGGGCGGGACGGCGGTCGTGACGGAGCAGCCTGCATCGACGCGGTACCCGTTCGGACACGCCGGAGACGGAACGAACCCCCTCCGCGTGGAGGGGGCTCGTGTCCGGCGCCCGATGGCGCCGGGATTCCGGTCGGGGTGACAGGATTTGAACCTGCGACCTCTTCGTCCCGAACGAAGCGCGCTACCAAGCTGCGCCACACCCCGGATGGCCCGAAGGCCTCCACAAGCATAGCCGACATTTCGGATGCTCCCGACCAGCCGGAACGGACGGAACGCTCCCCGGGTCGGTGGTCAGGACTCCGGGACGAGGGTCATCAGCGTCGCCTCCGGCGGGCAGGCGAACCGGACCGGAGCCGTGATCGACGTGCCGAGGCCGGCCGAGACGTTGAGGAACGCCGCCCGCAGGCCGTGACGCCACACGCTCAGCCCGCTCGCCTGGGAACGCGGGATGTCGCAGTTGGTCACCAGCGCCCCGAAGCCGGGAACGCACACCTGTCCGCCGTGCGTGTGGCCCGCCACGAGCAGCTGCGCGCCGTGGTTCACGAACGAGTTCAGCACCCGCCGGTAGGGTGCATGAGCGACGCCGATCGTGACCGATCGGCGCTCGGGCTGTTCCCCCGGGAGGTCGGGCCAGCTCTCGTCGCCGTACGGGTCGTCGGCGCGGAGGTCGTCGATCGCCGCGGCGACGAGCTCGAGGCGGTCGTAGCCACGATGCGGATCGTCGACGCCGATGAACTCGAGGTGCGTGCCGTTCACCTCGATCGAGGCGGCGGCATTGTCGAGGTCGAGCCAGCCGAGCTCGCCGAAGAACGCGTGGAGCGCGGCGGTGTCGAGGCGTTCGGCACGCTGCGCCGTGCCGGAAGGGCCTCCGAAGTACGCCAACGGGTTCTTCAGCACCGGTCCGAAGTAGTCGTTCGAGCCGTTGACGAAGACTCCGGGAACCCCGCGGAACGCCGAGAACGCACGTCGGATGCCCTCGAGCCCGTTCCGGTGGCCGAGGTTGTCGCCCGTGTCGATGACCAGGTCGGGGCGCAGGTCGGCGAGCGCCGCGACCCACTCCTGCTTGTCGCGCTGCCACGGCGCCATATGCAGGTCGGAGACGTGCAGGACCCGGATCGGTTCGGCACCGGTCGGGAGCACGGGCACCTCGACCCGTCGCAGGGTGAACCGGCGACGCTCGACGAGCGAGCCCCACGCGAACGCGGCAGCGCCCGCCGCGCCGATCGCCAAGGCGATCCGCGCGACGGGCGAGAAGCCGTCGCCCATCAGTCGCCCGGGCCGTCGCCGTTGCCGTTGCCCGGACCATCACCGGGCGGTCCGGCGTCGCCGTCGAACTTCCCGATCGTGATCGTGATCTTCTGGCCGGACTTGACCGAGCTCCCGGAGCCCGGCGACTGAGCGAGGACGAGTCCGTCCTGGCTCGGGTCGCTGACGTCCTGGTCGTCCCGGTCGACTCGGAAGCCCGCATCGCGGAGCGTCTGTTCCGCTTGGTCGGCGCTCATGCCGACGACGTCGGGCAGACCGGCCATGTTTCCGCGGCTCGTCTTCAGGCTGATGATCGCGCCACGTCCGGCCGTGCCGGACGGCGACTGGGAGCCGATGGTGCCCTTCGGCTTGTCGGAGTCGACCTCGCCGTCCATCTTCCAGCCGAACCCGGCCGCCTCGAGGGCCTTCTGTGCGGCCTCGGGCGAGAGGCCGAGCACGTCGGGCACGGAGACCTGCGGGGCGTTCAGCATCGTCGAGGGCGGCTCGGCGAAGGCGTCGCCGCCGTACCGGGCGTTCGCGACCGACTGGATGCGGGGCCAGATGTTGTGCCTGAGCCCGGCGGCCTGGCCGGCATCGAAGTAGGTGTCCCGCAGGTTGACGTGCCCGGTGACGTTGAACACGCCGACGACGGTCGACACCTTCGAGGACGCACCGCTCATCCACGTGGCCTCGGCGTTGTCGGTGGTGCCCGTCTTGCCGATCATCGGCACGTAGGGGTCGACCTGCCAGCCCGACGCGGCGGCGGTGCCGCCCTCCATCGTCTTGCGCATCGCGTACGCGGTTCCCGCGGCGACCTCGGGGGTCAGCGCCTGGGTGCACTCGGAGGCGGGCGGCGTGAGCTCGGCGCCGTCCTGTTTCGTGATCTTGTCGATCGCGATCGGCGAGCAGGACTTGCCACCGCCGGCGATGCCGGCGAATGCCGTGGCCATGGACAGCGGCGCGACCTCGTTGGTGCCGAGGATCGTCGACGGGTACTGCCCCAGCGGCTCGTAGTCCGCCCGGTGCACGCCGAGGCCCTCGGCGGTCTTCGCGATCCCGCACAGGTCGAGCTGCTTGGCCATCGCGATGAAGCCCGTGTTGTAGGAGTTCATGGTGTTCTCGACCGCGGTCCAGTAGCCACCCTCTTCGCCGCCGTCGTTGCGGGGGTTGCCCCACTCGCCGTTGTCGACCATGGTGCCCTGGCAGCTGTTCTCGAACTCGCCCCACGCTGCGCGTCGACGCGAGTCGACGCCCTCGTTGAGGGCATGCCCCTCCTTCAGCCACTCGGCGAGGGTGAACACCTTGTAGGTCGACCCGGGCTGGAATCCGCTCGAGCCGCCGTAGTCGATGTCGGCGTTGTAGTTGACCGCCGAGTAGTTGCGCCCGCTCGCGAGCACGTCGGGGTCGGCGGAGTAATCCTTGTTCTGCGCCATGGCGAGGATCCGGCCGGTGCCGACCTCGACGCTCACGGCGGTTCCACCGATGTCGACGCCGTCGGCGGACTTCGGGATGTTGTCGTTCAGCGCCGCGACCGCTTCGTTCTGGATCGCGAAGTCGATCGTGGTGTAGATGTCGAGGCCGCCCTTCTGGAGCAGTTCACGGCCTTCGTTGACGTCTTCCGTGGCGGGATCGTCGAACTTGCTCTTGATCTCCCAGGTGACGTAGTCGCAGAAGAAGGCGTAGCCGTTCGACGTCGCGCACCCGGTGCTCGACTCGGTGATCTTCGGCGCCACCGGCTCCGCGACCGCGGCGTCGCGCTCCTCCTGGGTGATCTTGCCCTCCTTGAGCATCTCATCCAGGATGTAGTCGCGTCGGTCCTTGTTGGCGGCGTACGGCGTAGGCTCGCCCTTCGCGTTGACGCTGGCGGTACCGTTCGCCTCGCTCTCGGGGTAGTCGAGGCGGAACTTCTCCGGGTGGTTGACGATGGCGATGAGGCTCGCTGCCTGCGGCAGCGTGAGGTCCTGCGCGTTCGTGCCGAAGTAGTACTTCGCGGCCGACTGCACGCCGTACACGCGCCCGCCGAAGTGCGCGATGTTGAGGTACCCGAGGAGGATGGTGTCCTTGGAGTACTTCTTCTCGAGCGAGACCGCGTACCGGATCTCCTTGAGCTTGCGTTCGGCACTCACCTCGGTCGCCGCCTCGTAGGCGGCCTCCCGCTCCTCCTCGTTCGTCGCCTCGGACACGCCGTTGTTGATGAGCACGTTCTTGACGTACTGCTGCGTGATCGAGGATCCGCCCTGCGTGTCCCCGCCGATGACGGTCTTCAACGCGCCGCGCACCGTGCCCTGGATGTCGACGCCGCCGTGCTCGTAGAAGCGCGGGTCCTCACCGGCGACGGCGGCGTCCTTGAGGTACTGGGAGATGTAATCCCACGCCACCTCCTCGCGGTTCTCGTCGAAGAACGACGCCAGGGGAGTCCACTCGCCGTCGGCGTTCTTCGCCCGCAGCGTCGACTTCTGCGACAGTTCGTCGATCTCGAGGTACCCGGGAAGGTTCTCGAACATCGTGATGCTGTTGTTCGCGGCCATGCCCGTGACGGCCAGCGCGGGCGTCACCGCAGCGGTCACGAGGATGCCGGCGAGGGCGCTCATGCCGACGATGCCGAGCACGCCGGACGCAGCACCGCTCAGGGGTTTTTGGGCAGACATATAGTGGAGCTTAACGGAGAAGGCTGGCAATAGCCGCCAAGCGGCGACCCCCGCAGGGACTTGTCGCGCCTTCGGACACCACCATCCATCGTCGGCTCGAAGGAGCGTCATGCCCGCCTGGGAGTACATCACCACCCCGCTGCTGATCCACAACACCGCCGCGATCCTGAACAACTGGGGCTCGGAGGGCTGGGAACTCGTGCAGGTCGTGCAGGGCCCCGAGGGCGGGCTCGTCGCCTACCTGAAGCGCCCGGTCGGCGGCGAGGACTCGGCCGCGGCATCCGCCGGCCAGGCTGCGGCCGCGCAGGCCGCCAAGCAGTTCGAGGGCGACGCCTGATGGCCTCGGTCGAGGCACGCCTGGCCGAACTCGGCATCGAACTCCCGGCCGTCGCCGCCCCGGTCGCCGCATACGTCCCCGCGGTCGTGACCGGCACGCTCGTCTACACGTCGGGCCAGCTGCCCTTCGTCGCCGGTGCCCTGCCCGCGACCGGAAAGGTCGGCGACGGGGACGGGCTCGTCCCCGCAGGCGACGCCAAGGAGTACGCCCGACTGTGCGCGCTCAACGCCCTCGCGGCGATCAAGGCCCAGATCGGCTCGCTCGACCGGGTCACGCGGATCGTCAAGGTCGTGGGCTTCGTCGCCTCCGACCCGTCGTTCACGGGGCAGCCCGGGGTGATCAACGGCGCCTCGGAGTTCATCGGCGAGGTCTTCGGCGACGCCGGAGTGCACGCACGCTCCGCGGTCGGCGTGGCCGTCCTCCCGCTCGACGCACCCGTCGAGGTCGAGGTGATCGCCGAGTTCGCCTAGAACCGATGCGGGCCCGCCGGTACGGGCGGGCCCGAAGACGCGGATGCCGCGGCGGGAACAACCGCCGCGGCATCCGTCTTCTCGGGTCGGCCTTCGCCGGTCAGCGCACCTGGGCGCTGATCACCTGCATGATCGACGTGTCCGCCAGGGTCGTCGTGTCGCCGACCTCGCGGCCTTCGGCGAGGTCGCGCAGCAGCCGACGCATGATCTTGCCGGACCGCGTCTTCGGCAGTTCGTTGACGATGAAGACCTGACGCGGGCGCGCGATCGCACCGATCTGCGTCGCGACGTGCCTGCGGAGTTCCTCGCTGGCCTCGGCCGGGTCGGTGACCCGCTCGGCCTGGCTGGCCTTGAGGATCACGAACGCGACGACCGCCTGGCCGGTGGTCTCGTCGGACGCGCCGACGACGGCGGCCTCGGCCGTCCAGGGGTGGGCGACGAGCGAGGACTCGATCTCGGCGGTCGACAGGCGGTGGCCCGAGACGTTCATGACGTCGTCGACCCGGCCGAGCAGCCAGATGTCGCCGTCCTCGTCGCGGCGGGCGCCGTCGCCGGCGAAGTACATGGTCTTGTCGGGCGCTGCGCCGAACTTCTCCCAGTAGGTCTCCTTGAAGCGCTCCGGGTCGCCCCAGATGCCGCGGAGCATCGACGGCCACGGCTCGGTGACGACGAGCAGTCCGCCGCCCTCGCCCTCGACGGCGGTGCCGTCGTCGTCGAGGATGTCGATCGACACGCCCGGCACGGGGACCTGCGCCGAGCCCGGCTTCAGGTCGGTGACGCCCGGCAGCGCGGAGATCATGATCGCGCCGGTCTCGGTCTGCCACCAGGTGTCGACGACCGGGATCGACCCGCCGCCGATGACGTGGCGGTACCAGATCCACGCCTCGGGGTTGATCGGCTCGCCGACCGAGCCGAGCAGGCGCAGGGTGCGCAGGTTGTACTCGTGCGGGATCTGCCGGCCGAGCTTCATGAACGAGCGGATGGCGGTCGGCGCCGTGTACAGGATCGTCACGCCGTACTTCTCGACGATCTCCCACCAGCGGCCGGGGTGCGGCGTGTCGGGCGTGCCCTCGTACAGCACCTGCGTGGCGCCGTTCGCGAGCGGGCCGTAGACGACGTAGGAGTGGCCGGTGATCCAGCCGACGTCGGCCGTGCACCAGTAGACGTCGCGCTCGGGGTGCAGGTCGAACACGTTCTTCTGGGTGAACGCGGCCTGCGTGAGGTACCCGCCGGAGGTGTGCAGGATGCCCTTGGGCTTTCCGGTCGTGCCCGAGGTGTAGAGGATGAAGAGCGGGTGCTCGGCCTCGAAGCCCTGCGCCTCGTGCTCGTTCGACGCGGTCGCGACGGTCTCGTGCCACCAGAGGTCGCGGTCGGAGTTCCAGCCGATCTCGTTCTCGCCGCGCTTGACGACGAGCACGTTGCGGACCGAGCCGGCGGACTTCTCGAGCGCCTCGTCGACCACGGGCTTGAGCGGGAAGACGCGACCCTTTCGGTAGCCGCCGTCGGCGGTGATGACGACGGATGCCTCGGCGTCGTCGATGCGCGACGCGAGGCTGTCGGCGCTGAAGCCGCCGAACACGACCGAGTGGATCGCGCCAAGGCGAGCCACGGCGAGCATCGAGACGACGGCCTCGGGGATCATCGGCAGGTAGATGGCGACGCGGTCGCCCGAGCGGACGCCGAGGTCGGTGAGCGTGTTGGCCGCGCGCTTGACCTCGTCGGTCAGCTCGGCGTAGGTGATGGCACGGGAGTCGCCCGGCTCGCCCTCCCAGTGGATGGCGACCCGGTCGCCGAGGCCGGCCTCGACATGACGGTCGAGGCAGTTGACGGCGACGTTGAGCTCGCCATCGTCGAACCACTTCGCGAACGGAGGGTTCGACCAGTCGAGCGTGCGGGTGAAGGGCTTCTCCCACTGGAGGAGCGTGCGGGCCTGGTCGGCCCAGAACTCGAGCCGGTCGGCGCGAGCGGCGTCGTAGAGGCCCTCGTCGGCGACGGCCTGGGCGGCGAACTCGGGGCTCGGGCGGAAGCGCCGGATCTCCTCGAGCGCGTGATCGATCTGCGCGTTCATAGTGGTGCGATCGCTCCTTCGCGAAGTGTTTCGGTTGACGGGTCGCCTGCCCCACACAGCACCCTACCGTCCATCGGCCGACGATGACGTCGGGCGGGGAGCGGTCGCGCCCGTCGTCCGACCGGGGTGCGAAATCGTTGGGAGTCGTCCGGTTTCGCGGCCGATTCCGTCGTTGTTCGACGGTCGAATGGAGGAACTCGCGAAGATTTCTGTATGTCGGCACAAATGAGGACAGAAAGTGCTTGCGCATGGAACGTCAACCCATACACTGGGTACGCCCCGAACGTATCCGATTCGCGGCCTGCAGCGCGTGAGATTCCCCCCAATCAGCGTGCTGCCGAGGCGGCACCTGTTCCCCCCAATGGGTGCCGCCCCCTTTCGTTAAGGCGTCGTCCTCGATGCCGACGAGAGACGAGTCCTCCTCCACAACGGTGTGGGGGAGGACTCGTCCCGATCCTTCGAGGATCGGGGCAGATCGACCGAGCGCACGCTCCTACGGTCGATCGCATGTCCGCCCCCTTCGTCGCCGTCCCCTCGTGGGAGACCGACGCCGCGCCCGAATGGGCGCCGCCCACCGAGGGTCCGAGCGCGGCGCCCGAGCCCGCGTCATCCGTGCCCGACCGGCGTTCCGCGTCCCCGCCGGAACCGGCGAGGACACGGCAATCCGCAGGTGAAGCCATCGGGGTCGACGACCTGGCCGAACTCGGGCCGCTCGGCCCGTACGCGGACGACCCTGCGGTCACCGACCTGTTCGTCAATGGAGAGCGCGGCCTCTGGGTCGACCGCGGTTCCGGCGCCGAGCGCGAACCCGGCTGGCATGCCGCCGAAGCCGAGGTCCGCGCCCTCGCGATCCGGCTCGTCGCCCGCGGCGGCCGGCACGTCGACGAGTCCACCCCGGCGGTGGACGTCAGGCTCGGCCGCGGCATCCGGGTGCACGCGGCCATCCCGCCGATCTCGACCACCGGCACGCTGCTCTCGGTCCGGATCCCACGTGCGGCCGGGGCGCGCCTGGCCGACCTCACCCGGACCGGCATGCTCGACGCCGACACGGAGGCGCGGCTGCGCGGCGCGGTGCACGACCGGCGGAACCTCCTCATCACCGGGGCCGGCGGCACCGGGAAGACGACGCTGCTGGGTGCGCTCATCGCCGAGGTGCCGCCGGGCGAACGTGTCGTGCTGCTCGAGGACGTCGCCGAGCTCCGCCCGTGCCATCCGCACGTCGTCGCCCTCGAGAGCCGCCAGTCGAACCTCGAGGGCGCCGGGCGGATCGGACTCGACCAGCTCCTCCGCGAGTCGTTGCGGATGCGCCCGGATCGACTCGTCGTCGGCGAGTGCCGGGGTCCCGAGCTCAGGGAACTGCTCTCCGCGCTGAACACCGGCCACGAGGGCGGTGCCGGAACGCTGCACGCGAACTCGCTCGCCGACGTCCCGGCACGACTCGAGGCGCTCGGGGCCCTCGCGGGCATGTCGCCCGCGGCGGTGTCCCGGCAGGCGGCGAGCGCGTTCGACCTCGTGATCCACCTCGAGCGGAGCGGAGGCCGGAGGCGCGTCGCCGGGATCGGCCGGTTCCGTGCGCGCGATGGTCGGATGGAGGTCGAGCCGTGCTGACCCGCGCCGTTCGAGCGGCACGGCGGCTTCTCGATCGCGTCCTCCCGCGCCCGGCCGACGCGGCGGCGCCCTTCGACCTCGTCGCCGGGGTCGCCGAGCGGCTGGCCGCCCTGCTGACGGCGGGTCTCGCGCCCGCGACCGCATGGGCCGCGCTGCGAACGGATGCCGCGGAGGCGACTCGGGGCTCCGAGCGCGATGCCGCGGTGCTCGTCGCGGCCGCGGATGCCGCCGGAAGCGGCGAGTCGGTCGCGGCCGCGATCGAGTCGGCCACGCGGCGCGCGCCGCACGCGGCGCGCGACCGGGGTGCACCGCCCGGCGAGGCGTCGTCGGCGTGGCCGGTGCTCGCGGCGGCCTGGGCGGTGGCGGATGCCGCGGGCGCGCCGCTGGCCCGGACGCTCGTCGTGCTCGGTTCATCGCTCCGCGACGAGGCGCAACTGCGACGGGAGGCGGCTGCGCTCCTGGCCGGCCCCAGAGCCAGCGCGCGGCTCGTCGCCGCACTCCCGGTCATCGCCGTCGCGTTCGGAATGATGCTCGGCTTCGACACCCTCGGCGTGCTCCTCGGCGGGCCGCTCGGCCTGGCCTGCCTCGTGGCAGGCAGCGGCCTGCTCTGGGCGGGCGCGAGGTGGAGCCGTGCGCTCGTCGCCCGTGCCGGGGTCGCGCGGCCGGCACCGGGCCTCGGGCTCGAGCTCCTGGCCGTGGCGCTCTCGAGCGGCGCGTCCGTGGAACGCGCACAGGAGGTCGTCGCCGACGCGCTCCGCCGGCACGTGCCCGAACTCGCCGATCGCGATGCGAGCCCGCCCGTGCTCGCGCTCGCCGAGCGAGCGGGCGCACCGGTCGCCGAGCTCCTCCGAGCCGAGGCCGCTCGGATGCGGGGCGCCGCGCGGTCGGCGGGTGCGACCCGGGCCGCCGCGCTCGGCGTGCGCCTCATGATCCCGCTCGGATGCTGCGTCCTTCCCGCCTTCGTGCTGCTCGGCGTCGCCCCGCTCATGATCTCCGTCGTCACCGGCACCCTCGGCGGTTCCGCGTGACGTCGCCATCGACTCGTGCCACCGTCGCCGCCGCGTGCGGCAGAGAGAAGGAGTACCGCATGCACCACGCACCGTCCGTCACCCCACCGGCACCGCGCTCCCGCCGGTACGCGACCGTTGCCCACCGATGCCTCGTCGCGATCGCGCGGCGGCTCGCAGGCGAGCGCGGAGCCGCCACCGCCGAGTACGCCGTCGCGACCATGGCCGCCGTCGGGTTCGCCGGGCTGCTCGTCGTGATCCTCCGCGGCGAGGAGGTCCGTGGCATCCTGACCGACCTCGTGCGGAATGCGCTCACGGTCGGGTGACGCCGATCGCGGCAGCGTGACGGCGGAGTTCGCCGTCGCGCTGCCCGCGATCGCCCTCGTGCTCGCGGCGTCGCTCGCCTCGGTGCACGCGGTCGCGGTGCAGGTGAGGCTCGCCGACGCCGCGGCGGACGCGGCGCGCGCCCTCGGTCGGGGCGAGACGTCCGCGGTCGCGGCCGGCATCGCGGCTCGTCATGTCCGGGGCGCGGGCCTCGCGGTCGTCGACGACGGCGACGTGGTGTGCGCGCGCCTGACCGCGCGCCCCGGGGGCCTGCTCGCAGCGCTCGAACTGCGCGCGGAGTCGTGCGCGATGCGAGGTGGGCTGTGACCGACGGGGAGGGCGTTGCGGGCCGACACCGCGGGCCGGACGGCGGCGAGGCCGGTGCGGCGACCGTCGTCGCGATGGCGATCCTCGGTGCGGTCGTTGCACTCGCGGTGGCGATGGTCGGCGTGCTCGGCGCCTCCGTGGCGGCGCAGCAGGCCGCGAATGCGGCGGATGCCGCGGCGCTCGCCGCCGCCGATGCGCTGAGCGGTGCCGTTGCCGGCGAGCCGTGCACTTCGGCGGCCGAGCTCGCCGAGCGGAACGGTGCGAACCTCGTCGCGTGCGAGGTCGTCGGCCCGACCGCCGTCGTCGCGGTCGAGGTCGTGCGCGGTCCGATCCGTGCCGTCGCCGACGCGCGCGCGGGGCCGCCCGGGTGGAGCAGGTGAAGCGGGTTCGCGGGCGGCCGACTCGAGACCGCGTGTATACATGACATGGCTTCGTGGGAGGTTCCGAGGTGACGAATCTGCAACCTGTCAGCCAATCGTTGCGGATCCGACCCACCCCATGTATACATAACGGGGCGTTGTGTGATCAAGGGGGCGAGATGAGGGCTGGCGAGCGGGCGTACGGCACGCTCCGCGGCGAGATCCTGGACGGCGCGCTCGGGCCCGGCACGGTCCTGCTGGAGGTCGATCAATCCGTCCGTCTCGGCGTCAGTCGCACTCCGGTCCGCGAGGCGCTGCGCCGTCTCGCAGCGGACGGTCTGGTCGAGCCGACGGCCCGCGGCACCATCGTGACCGCCGTGTCGCACGCGGACATCGTCGCCCTGTACGAACTCCGCGAAGCGCTCGAGGCGCGGGCCGCGGCCCTGGCGGCGCGACGGCGCGCGGAGGCGCCGTTCCTCGCGATCCGCGAGCGGCTGCAGCACGCGCCCCGGCTGCTCGCCGAGGGAGAGGAGGGGCTCGCCCGGTACTTCGCGATCGTCGACGACCTCGACCTGGCGATCGAGGAGGCTGCGGCCAACCCCTTCCTCGGCGGCGCGCTCCGCAGCGTCCAGTTGCATTCCGCCCGGATCCGCCGGCTGTCCCGGCACAACCCCGCGCGGCTCCGCGGGGCAGCCTCCGAGCACGAGCTCATCGTCGATGCGATCCTCGCTGGCGACGCCGAGCTCGCCTCCCACGCGACCCACGTCCACCTCCACCGCAGCCTGACCCACGCGCTCGCGAGCGCGACCGCCCCGGCGGCGTAGGGCGCGGTCCGATCCCGGACCGCGCCCGACGCCGAACGCAGAGAACACCGAACCGAAAGGCCGAACCGTGCAACTCCACCACGTGCGCGTCCACCGCAGCGATGAGAACCTGGCCCGCCCCGATCAGCTCGCCTGGAAGATCGCCGAGGTCGCGGTCGATCCGGTTGCGGTCGATGGTGATGTGGTGGAGATGGTCGTGAATCGGGTGATCGATAATGCGGCGGTGGCTGCGGCGTCGTTGGCTCGGGGGCCGGTGGTCGCGGCGCGTTCGCAGGCGTTGGCGCATCCGGTTTCGATCGGGGGTGCCGGGGCGAATGTGCTCGGGGTGGATGCGGGTCGGCGCACGTCGCCGGAGTGGGCGGCGTGGGCGAACGGGGTCGCGGTGCGGGAGTTGGATTTCCATGACACGTTCCTCGCGGCGGAGTATTCGCATCCGGCGGACAACATTCCCGCGGTGGTCGCGGTCGCGCAGCATTGCGCGGGCTCGCGTGGGTTGACGGGTCGGGATGTGGTGCGGGGCATCGCGACGGGGTACGAGGTGCAGGTGGACCTGGCCAAGGCGATCAGCCTGCACAAGCACAAGATCGATCATGTCGCGCATCTGGGGCCGTCGGCGGCTGCGGGGATCGGGACGTTGCTGGGGTTGGATCGGGAGACGATCTTCCAGGCGGTGGGGCAGGCGTTGCACACCACGACCGCGACGCGGCAGTCGCGCAAGGGTGAGATCTCGACGTGGAAGGCGCATGCGCCGGCGTTCGCGGGGAAGATGGCGGTCGAGGCGGTGGATCGGGCGATGCGGGGCCAGACCAGTCCGGTGCCGATCTACGAGGGTGAGGACGGGGTGATCGCGTGGCTGCTGGACGGCCCGGACGCCGGGTACGAGGTGCCGTTGCCCGAACCGGGTGAGGGCAAGCGGGCGATCCTGGACACGTACACGAAGGAGCACTCGGCGGAGTACCAGGCGCAGGCGTTGATCGACCTGGGTCGGAGGTTGCACCGGGAGTACCCGTTGATCCTGGACGACCCGGACCGGATCGAGTCGGTCACGATCCATACCTCGCACCACACCCATCACGTGATCGGGTCCGGGGCGGGCGACCCGCAGAAGTACGACCCGACCGCGTCGCGGGAGACGTTGGATCACTCGGTGCCCTACATCTTCACGGTCGCGTTGCAGGACGGTGCCTGGCATCACGTGGACTCGTACGCGCCGGAGCGGGCGGGCCGGCCGGACACGGTCGCGTTGTGGCGCAAGGTGGTCACGGTCGAGGACCCGGAATGGACCCGCCGGTACCACTCGCTGGACATGACGGAGAAGGCGTTCGGGGGCAGGGTCGTGATCCGCCTGGCCGATGGCGGCGAGATCGTGGAGGAGATCGCGGTCGCGGACGCGCACCCGCTCGGGGCGCGCCCGTTCGGTCGGGAGCAGTACGTGGAGAAGTTCCGCACCCTCGCCGAGGGGGTCCTGACCGAGGCCGAGATCGACCGGTTCCTCGGTCTGGCCGTGCGTCTGCCCGACCTCGGCCCGGACGAGCTGACCCACCTCACCATCACCGCCGCACCCGGCGCGCTGACCCAGTTCGAGACGCCGCACGGCATCTTCTAGGAGGACGCATGCTCTACGCACAGACCGCCCCCGCCGACAAGCGCGCCGGCTTCCGCGAGCGCCTCGCGAGCGGCGAACTGCTCCGCTTCCCGGGCGCGTTCAACCCGCTCTCGGCACGGCTCATCGAGCGCAAGGGCTTCGATGGCGTCTACATCTCGGGCGCCGTGCTCTCGGCCGACCTCGGCCTGCCCGACATCGGGCTCACGACCCTCACCGAGGTCGCCGGCCGCGCGAAGCAGATCGCGCGAATGACCGAGCTGCCCGCGATCGTCGACGCCGACACCGGCTTCGGCGAGCCCATGAACGTCGCGCGCACCGTGCAGGAGATGGAGGACGCCGGCCTCGCCGGCCTGCACATCGAGGACCAGGTCAACCCGAAGCGGTGCGGTCACCTCGACGGCAAGCAGGTCGTCGACGAGCACACGGCGCTCCAGCGCATCCGTGCCGCGGTCGACGCCCGACGCGATCCGAACTTCCTCGTCATGGCGCGCACCGACGTCGCCGCGGTCGACGGCCTCGACGCCGCGATCGACCGCGCCAAGGCGCTCGTCGACGCCGGCGCCGATGCGATCTTCCCCGAGGCGATGCGCTCGCTCGAGGAGTTCGCGGCCATGCGCGCCGCGGTCGACGTGCCGCTGCTGGCGAACATGACCGAGTTCGGCAAGAGCGAGCTGTTCACCGTGCAGCAGCTCGCCGACGTCGGCATGAACCTGGTGATCTGGCCCGTCTCGCTCCTGCGGCTCGCGATGGGGGCGGCCGACCGCGGTCTCGACGCGCTGACGGATGCCGGTGCCCTCACGGGCCTCCTCCCGGAGATGCAGCACCGGGCCGAGCTCTACGAGCTCATCGACTACGAGGGCTACAACCGCTTCGACACGTCCATCTTCGACTTCACGGTCGCGCGCTGAGGCGCGCACGGCTCGTGCGGGTGCCGCCCCGCGGCATCCGCTCTCAGTCGAAGACCGTCTCGACGAAGCGGTACTCGACCGCCGACGGGCGATCGTCGTCCGGTGTCTCGAACTCGAGCCCCGAGCCGCGAGAGTAGACGTAGTGCTTGCCGCCGTCGCCCGGGAAGTCGATCCGCGGCTGCGGATCGCCGGAGTCGAGGAAGCCCGTCGACACGGTCTTGCCCTCGAGGGGTCCATCGATCAACTTCGCGGTGTAGGTGCCCGATGCCGTCTCCATGGCGCCATTCTCCACTCCTCCCCAGCTGACGCAAGGGCCCGACGGCCCGGCGCGTCATCGCCGCGGTGGGCGGGCTCCCGGGCGGAATGTGTATGGTGTGCCTGTCGGCGTCACCCGCCGACCGATGGCACACCGCTCGGGGGCGCGGAGACGAATGTGCGCGTTTCTCGTTCTCGAAATCAAGCAAGAGGAGTCCGGTGTCTGGCGCGAAGAAGCTCGTGATCGTGGAGTCGCCGACGAAGATGAAGTCGATCGCCGCGTACCTCGGCGACGGCTACGAGGTGCTCTCGTCGGTCGGCCACATCCGCGACCTCATCGAGCCGAAGAACCTCCCCGCCGAGCTCAAGAAGGGCCCGCTCGGCAAGTTCTCGGTCGACGTCGAGAACGGCTTCGAGCCCTACTACGTCGTGTCCGACTCCAAGAAGAAGACCGTCGCCGAACTCAAGCGCGCACTGAAGGGCGCCGACGAACTCCTGCTCGCCACCGATGAGGACCGCGAGGGCGAGGCCATCGCGTGGCACCTGCTGCAGGAGCTCAAGCCCAAGGTGCCGGTGCGCCGCATGGTCTTCCACGAGATCACGAAGGACGCGATCCTCAAGGCGAAGGAACAGACCCGCGAACTCGACACCGCGCTCGTCGACGCGCAGGAGACCCGGCGCATCCTCGACCGCCTCTACGGCTACGAGGTCTCGCCGGTGCTCTGGCGCAAGGTCGGTCCGGGCCTCTCGGCGGGCCGCGTGCAGTCGGCGGCGACCCGGCTCGTCGTCGACCGCGAGCGCGAGCGCCTCGCGTTCGTCGCGGCATCCTATTGGGACCTCGTCGGCCGGTTCTCGAAGGAGAGCTCGTCGTTCGAGGCGAAGCTCGTCCGCGTCGGCGGGCAGCGCATCGCGACCGGTCGCGACTTCGACGACGCGGGCCGCCTCACCGGCAAGGCCGTCGTGCTCGACGAGGCGACCGCCCACGCGCTCACCGCAGCACTGCGCGACGACACGGTGTCGCGTCGCGTGTCGAAGCTCGAGTCCAAGCCGTACTCGCGCCGTCCGGCAGCGCCGTTCACGACTTCGACGCTGCAACAGGAGTCGGCGCGCAAGCTCCGCCTCTCGGCACGCGACACCATGCGGGTCGCGCAGTCGCTCTACGAGAACGGGTACATCACCTATATGCGCACCGACTCGGTGTCGCTCTCGCAGCAGGCGATCCAGGCCGCACGCACCCAGGCGGTGAACCTCTACGGCGCCGACAGCGTGCCCGACAAGCCCCGCGCCTACGCCGGGAAGTCGAAGAACGCGCAGGAGGCGCACGAGGCCATCCGCCCGTCGGGCGAGGTCTTCCGCACGCCGTCCGAGCTGCAGAGCGTGCTCCGCGGCAGCGAGTTCAAGCTCTACGACCTCATCTGGAAGCGCACCGTCGCCTCGCAGATGGCCGACGCCAAGGGCAAGACGGCGACCGTCACCATCGAGGTCGGGCCGACGGCAGCGGATGCCGCTGCGCCCGAGTCGCCGACCGCGCCGGTCGCGGGCACGTCGGCCGAGTTCACCGCGAGCGGCACCGTGATCACCTTCCGCGGGTTCCTCGCCGCCTACGAGGAGAGCCGCGACGAGGAGCGCAACGCCGACGAGTCGCCGGGCGAGGCCAAGCTGCCGCAGCTCGCCGAGGGCGAGGCCGTGGGCCTGGCCGAGCTCGAGGCGAAGGGCCACGAGACGAGCCCGCCGCCGCGCTACACCGAGGCGAGCCTGGTCAAGCGGCTCGAAGAGCTCGGGATCGGGCGCCCGTCGACGTTCGCGTCGATCATCTCGACCATCATCGACCGCGGCTACGTCACGCAGCGCGGGCAGGCGCTCGTGCCGAGCTGGGTGGCGTTCTCGGTCGTGCGCCTGCTCGAGGAGCACTTCGGCGATCTCGTCGAGTACGACTTCACCGCCGAGATGGAGGACGACCTCGACCGGATCGCCTCCGGCGAGGCCGACCGGGTCGACTGGCTGAACGAGTTCTACTTCGGCAGCGACCGCCACAAGGGCCTGCGCCAGGTCGTCGACAACCTCGGCGACATCGACGCACGCGAGATCAACTCGATCGCCATCGCCGAGGGCATCACGCTGCGCATCGGCCGATACGGTCCGTACCTCGAGGTCGTCGAAGCGGATGCCGCGGAGGGGGCGCCGCCGCGCCGCGTCAACCTGCCGGAGGCGCTCGCGCCCGACGAACTCACGCGGGAGAAGGCGCAGGAACTCATCGATGCGCCCGTCCAGGGCGACCGCGTGCTCGGGCAGAACCCCGACAACGGCAAGCAGGTCGTCGTGAAGGACGGCCGGTTCGGTCCGTACGTCACGGAACTGGACCCCGAGCCCGAGGCATCCGCCGCCCCGGCCGGGGACACCGTCGACCCGGCGACGGGCGAGGTCGTCGAGGCGCCCAAGCCCAAGCGCGCGACGAAGAAGGCGGCTGCCGCCAAGCCCCGCACCGCGTCCCTGTTCAAGACCATGCAGATCGAGGAGGTCGACCTCGCGACCGCGCTCAAGCTGCTCGACCTGCCGCGCGTGGTGGGCGCCGACCCGGAATCGGGCGACGAGATCACCGCGCAGAACGGCCGGTACGGCCCCTACCTGAAGAAGGGCACCGACACCCGGACCCTGCCGAGCGAGGACGCCATCTTCGATATCGACCTGGCCGGGGCCCAGGAGCTCTTCGCGCAGCCGAAGTACGGCGCGCGCAGCGCCTCGAGCGCGCTCAAGGAATTCGCCGAGGACCCGGTCAGCGGCAAGCCGATCAAGGTCAAGGACGGCCGTTTCGGCCCGTACGTGACCGACGGCACGACCAACGCCACGATCCCGCGTGCCGAGTCCGTCGAGGACATCACGTTCGAGCGCGCCGTCGAGCTGCTGCAGATCAAGCGCGACAAGGGCCCGGCGAAGCCGCGCGCGAAGAAGGCGACCACCGCGAAGCGCACGACCGCGCGCGCGAAGAAGAGCTCGTGACCCGCGGCCTGTTCGTCACCCTCGAGGGCGGCGACGGGTCGGGCAAGACGACCCAGGCCGAGCGGCTCGAGCGCTGGCTCGTCGGCCGGGGGCGCACGGTCGTCCGCACGCGCGAACCGGGCGGCACTGAGGTCGGGGTCGAGGTGCGCGAGATCGTGCTCCACCACCGGGGCGACGTCGCACCCCGCGCCGAGGCGCTGCTCTACGCAGCCGACCGTGCGCACCACGTCGCGACCGTGGTGCGTCCCGCGCTCGCGCGCGGCGACGTGGTCGTGCAGGACCGCTACATCGATTCGTCCGTCGCCTACCAGGGCGCCGGACGGGTGCTCGATCCCGACGAGGTGCGCCGCATCTCCGAGTG
Organism: Agromyces marinus; assembly: GCF_021442325.1. Taxonomy (NCBI): domain Bacteria; kingdom Bacillati; phylum Actinomycetota; class Actinomycetes; order Micrococcales; family Microbacteriaceae; genus Agromyces; species Agromyces marinus. Next base: position 844,017 of record NZ_CP087879.1, read on the forward strand.
GGCGACCGAGGGGCTCGTGCCCGACCTCACGATCCTGCTCGACCTGCCGTGGGAGATCGCACGGCGACGGCTCGACGGCGCCCGCACGCGCTACGACCGGCTCGAGGCCGAGGCGGGGGAGTTCCACGAGCGGGTCCGCGCGGCGTTCCTCGGACTCGCCGACGCCGAGCCCGACCGGTTCCTCGTCGTCGACGCCACGCGGCCGGCGGACGAGATCGCGGACGTGATCCGGGAACGCGTCCGCGCGCTCGCGTGAGGATCCGCGTGCGACGCCCCGGCGCGACGATTCGCGGACGACGCCCAGCGGCGATGTCGCGGGCCGAAGGTAGCGTGGGAACGTGAGCGTGTGGAGTGACCTGACCGGCCAGGAGGCCGCGATCGGGGTCCTGCGGGCGGCGGCCGCGGCATCCGTTTCTGCGCCGAGGGGCGAGGCCCGGGGCGCATCCGACATGACGCACTCGTGGCTCATCACCGGGCCGCCCGGTTCGGGTCGCTCGAACCTCGCCTACGCGTTCGCCGAAGCGCTGCTCTCGGGCGACGCCGACGGCGACGAGGCGGTCCGAGCCCAGGTCGGCGCGCGCAGTCACCCCGACCTGCACGTGCTCGCGACCGAGGGCGTCATCATCAAGGTCGCCGACGTCCGCAAGATCGTCGAGCGCTCGCACTACGCACCCTCGGTCGGCAGGCACCGCGTCATCGTCGTCGAAGATGCCGACCGCATGACCGAGCAGACCTCGAACGTGCTCCTGAAGGAGCTCGAGGAGCCGCCGGAGCGAACGGTGTGGATCCTCTGCGCGCCGAGCGAAGCAGACCTCATCCCGACGATCCGCTCGCGCGTGCGCTCGGTGCGGCTGCAGGTCCCCGGCGTCGACGCCGTGGCCGACCTGCTCGTCCGACGCGACGGCGTCGACCCTGCGCTCGCCGAACGCGCCGCGCGCGAGGCGCAGAGCCACATCGGCATGGCGCACCGCCTCGCCACGAGCGCCGAGGCGCGCGAGCGCCGCGAGGAGACCCTGCGGCTCGCGCTGCAGGTGCGCTCGGCGCCCGGTGCGGTGCTCGGTGCGGCGCGCATGATCGAGATCGCCGGCGAGGACGCGAAGGCGATCTCCGAACTGCGCGACGCCGAAGAACGCGAGCACGCGCTGCGTTCGCTCGGCATCGCTCCCGGTCAGGCGGTCCCGGCCGCGCTGCGCTCCCAGATCCGCGCCCTCGAGGAAGACCAGAAACGTCGCGCCACCCGCAGCCTGCGCGACGGCATCGACCGCATCCTCGTCGACCTCGCATCGCTCTTCCGCGACATCCTCGTCGAGCAGCTCGGCGCCGGCGTCGACCTCGTCAACCGCGAGCTCACCGCCGACATCGCCCGCGCCGCGGCATCCGCTTCACCCTCGCAGACCCTCGCGACGCTCGACGCCATCCAGGAGGCCCGCATCCGCATCGAAGCCAACGTCCAGCCGCTGCTCGCGCTCGAGGCGATGCTCGTGGTCGCGATCCGCCGCCCGGTCGGAGCCCGCTCGTGAGGCGCGGCCGTGCAGCGGGGGCGCTCGCAAGCGTCGTCGCGTCGAGCCTGCTGCTGGCCGGCTGCGCGATGCCGGCATTCCTCGGCGGGCCGCCCGACCGGTCCGAACCGACGGGGGAGCGCGTCGCGCCCGAACTCGAGCCGTACTACTCGCAGGTGCTCGAATGGGAGCGGTGCGGCGACCTGCAGTGCACCACCGCGGTCGCGCCCCTCGACTGGAGCGATCCCGGCTCGGGCGAGATCGAGCTCGCGCTCGTCAGGCAGGCCGCCCGCGGCGAACGGCTCGGTTCGCTGCTCGTCAACCCCGGCGGGCCCGGGGGGTCGGGCTTCGACTTCATCGCCGACTCGATCGACTTCGCGACCGGCGATCGGCTCCAGCAGCGCTTCGACGTGGTCGGGTTCGACCCGCGCGGCGTCGGCCGGTCCAGCGCGGTGACGTGCCTCGAGCCCGCGGAGATGGACGCGTTCCTGTACGACCTCGTGCCGGGCGAGCGCGGCAGTGACGAGTGGATCGCCGAGGTGACCGACGCGAACCGGGCCTTCGGGCAGGCGTGCTCCGACCAGACCGGAGACCTGCTCGGCAACGTCGACACCGTCAGCGCGGCGCGCGACCTCGACCTGCTCCGGTCCATCCTCGGCGACGACGAACTGAACTTCCTCGGGTACTCCTACGGCACCCTGCTCGGGGCGACCTACGCCGGGTTGTACCCCGACAGGGTCGGCCGGCTCGTGCTCGACGGCGCGATCGACCCGGCGGCGTCGAACCAGGAGGTCAACATCGCGCAGTCGATCGGGTTCGAGGACGCGCTCGCCGCCTACCTGGCGGACTGCCTGGCGGGCGACGCCTGCCCGTTCTCCGGGTCGGTCGATTCCGCGATGGCCGAGGTCGCGCGTCTGCTCGCCTCGGTCGAGCAGACTCCGATCCGTGCGGGCGACGGTCGGATGCTCGGCGCGAACGCCCTGGTGACCGCGATCATCTACCCGCTGTACACCCCCGACACGTGGCCCTACCTCAGCGACATGTTCGAGAGCGTGATGTTCGGCCAGGCCGACACGGCGTTCCTGTTCGCCGACCTCTACAACGGTCGCACCGAGGACGGCGCCTACGAAGACAACTCCACCGAGGCGTTCCGGGCCGTGCAGTGCCTCGACTACAGCTACGACGACGACCCGGCCGCGATGCGGACCGCAGCCGACGAGCTCGCTGCCGCCGCGCCCGTCATCGGCCCCTACTTCGGCTACGGCGAGGTGGGCTGCGCCCAGTGGCCGTACCTCACCGAGGTCGAACGCGCCCCGATCGCGGCGCCGGGCGCCCCGCCGATCATGGTCATCGGAACGACCGGCGACCCCGCGACGCCCTACCACTGGGCCGTCTCGCTCGCCGAGCAGCTCGACTCCGGCTTCCTCGTGACCTACGACGGCGAGGGGCACACCGCGTACCGCAAGTCGAACGCGTGCATCGACGATACCGTCGAGGCGTTCCTCGTCGACGGCGAGGTCCCGGCCTCCGACCCCGGGTGCTGACCGCGGCGGGCGCCCGAGCATGGTCATGAGCGCTCCGAAAACCCGCTAACATGGATTCTCGTGCCGTTCGGTCGCGACTCGCACCGGGTGCCACGCCGCCTTAGCTCAGTCGGCAGAGCGATTCACTCGTAATGAATAGGTCGGGGGTTCGATTCCCCCAGGCGGCTCCACTGCGAAGGCCCCGGCTCACGCCGGGGCCTTCGTCGTCCCGTGCGCCGTCCGCCGCTCGCTCGGCGGTCGTACCCAGGGGCGAACGCGACGGCTACGACAGCGGCACCGCCCGGATCGCGTTCGCGTACGCGACGTACCCGGCGGCGTTCGGGTGGAAGCTGTTGGTCTGGCTCAGCCAACGCCAGTCGTTGATCCACGGGCTCGAGCTGCCGATGCCGTGGCCCGCGAACACGCCCTCGACATCGACGAACACCGCGCCGCCCGACTGCGCGACGGACTGGATCCGGTCGTTCAGCGCGACCGTCTCGTCGTTGACCTCGTCGGCCCACGTGTACTTGGGGTTCACGCCCGAGGCGTTCTCCCAGAACAGCAGGGGGTAGCCGGTGACGACGATCTTCGCGGCCGGCGCGCGCGTGCGCAGCGTGGTGATCACGTCGGTGATGCTCGCGGCGAAGGCGTCGGATTCGACGGCCGCGGCGCCGTTCGCGATGTGCGTCGCGCACGACGAGTTGGGCAGCACGAAGCAGTTCTGCATGACGTCGGCGAAGCCGACGTCGTTGCCGCCGACCGTGACCGTGATGAGCTTCGCGGTCGAGGGAACGGATGCCGCCTGCGCGATCACGTCGGCGGTGTCGGAGCCGGAGCACGCCGAAAACGCGACGAGCGCCTTGTCGGCATCGGCGTCCAGGAGTTTCGGATAGCTCTTCGTGCTGCGGTAGCAGGTCGTGTCGAGGTAGCTTCCCGCACCGACACCGGAGGCGAACGAGTCGCCGACGGCCGCATAGGCGAGCTCGGTCGTTCCACCGCCGGAGCCTCCGCCGTTGCCTCCGCCCGGTTTGCCGGGCTTGACGGGCTTGGCCATCGGAACCGCGGCGTGGGCGGAATCGGCCGGGGCGGCCAGGCTCGCCCCGAGGACGAGCGCGAGCGCGGCGAGCAGTGCGGCGGCGACGAGCGCGATGCGCCGCCGCCGCTCAGGGGCAGCTTCGACGGATGCCGCGGCGAGCGGGTCTCTGCGTCCGAACATCATGGTCCGCCTGCTCTCAGCTCGCGAGCACCGTGAGGATCGCGTCACGGTACACGGCCTGCCCTGCGGTGGTCGGGTGGAGGAACGCGAGCGGATCGTTCAGATCTGCGCCGAGCCACGGGACGGCGTCGCCGACGCGGTGTCCGGTGTAGGCGAACGCGAGGCTCGTGGCGTCGACGTCGGCACCGGCACTCGCAGCCGCGGACGCGGCGGCGGCGATCTGCGCATCGAGCGCGAGGGTCGCCTGGTTGACGCTGTCGGTCAGCGCGCTCAGCCCGGCGACGAACGGCACCGGGTAGTCGGTCACGATGATGCGGGCGCGCGGGGATCGTTCGGCGATGGCGAGCAGCAGGCCCGTGAGGTCCTGGGCGATCACGCCCGACGCGAGGAGTTGCTGCGCCTGGAGTACGGCCGCCGCGCACGCGCCGGAGTTCGGGTCGGGTGCGCACACCTGGAGGATGCCTCCGACATCGAGGTCGTTGCCGCCGACGGTGATCGTCACGAGGGTCGTGCCGCGGTTCACCTGCGAGAGCTGCGTCTCGGCGACATCCGAGATGGTGGCGCCGCTGCAGGCGGGCTGGCGGAGGAGGTTCGTTCGAGGCACCGCGTCGAGCAGGACGGGGTATGCGGCCTCGGAGCGCAGGCACGCATCGAGCGGGAGCCCGGCGCCCTGTCCGGCGGCGTACGAGTCGCCGAGCGCGACGTACTTGTTCACGGGTTCGGGCGGGGCCGCGAGGGCCGAGGGTGCAGCGCCGCCGAGGGCGGCGAGGAGGGCGATGGTGGCCCCGGCGAGCGAGCCGATGATGCGGCTCCTTCGGTGCGAATGTGCCGACATGGCCGAACCGTAGCGGGAACCCGAGGATTCCGCATATCCCCGAACGGGTGTCAGGGAGCTGGTGCCACCCAGGCGGTGCCCTGCGCGCGGATAGGCTGGCGCGCATGACGTCACGACTCCGATGGGGCATCCTCGCGACGGGCGGCATCGCCCGGCTGTTCACCGACGACCTGGTCCGCAACGGATTCGACGTCCGCGCGGTCGGGTCGAGGTCGTTCGAGTCGGCACGCGCCTTCGCCGACGAGTACGGGATCCCCGGCGCCCACGGCAGCTACGCCGAGCTCGTCGCGGCGGCCGACGTCGACGCGGTCTACATCGCGACCCCGCACCCCTGGCACGCCGAGTCCGCGCTGGCCGCGATCGGGGCCGGCAAGCACGTGCTCATCGAGAAGCCGTTCACGCTCACGCAGCCCGAGGCCCGTGCGGTCGCGGATGCCGCGCGCGAGCGCGGCGTGCTCGCGCTCGAGGCGATGTGGACCCGGTACCTGCCGCACATGGTGCGCATCCGCGAGATCGTCGCGTCGGGCGTGCTCGGCGAGGTGCGCTCGCTCATCGCCGACCACACGCAGAAGCTCTCCGACGACCCCGGGCACCGGCTCAACTCGCTCGAACTGGGCGGCGGTGCGCTGCTCGACCTCGGCATCTACCCGATCTCGTTCGCGTGGGACCTGTTCGGCGAGCCCGAGACCGTGCGTGCGACCGCGGTGCTGCGCGAGACCGGTGCCGACGCGCAGGTCGCCGTCGACCTCGGCTACCCCGGCGGCAGGATCGCGTCGACGTACACCGCGAGCGACGCGCGCGGGCCGAACCGGGCGGTCGTGCTCGGCACCGACGCCCGGATCGAGATCGACGGCGTCTGGTACAGCCCGACGAGCTTCCGCGTCATCGGCGCCGACGACCGGGTGATCGAGGCGTACCGGTCGGAGGTCAACGGCCGCGGCATGCACTTCCAGGCGGAGGCGCTCGAAGGGCTCGTCGCCGCCGGGCGACTCGACGGCGGCGACATCCTCCCGACCGAGGAGTCGGTCGCGATCATGGGCACGCTCGACCGCGTCCGGCACGAGATCGGCGTGCGGTACCCGGGCGAGGACTGAGGGCATGGGAGCGGATGCCGCGACGGACGACGTCGCAGCGCTGACGCGCCGCCTCGTCGCGGTCGATGCGACCAATCCGACGCTCTTCGACGGCGGTGCGGGTGAGCGCGAGCTCGCCGAGGTCGTGGCGGCGTGGCTCGCCGACCGGGGCTTCGAGGTCCGCATCGTGGGCGCGGACCCGGCGCGCCCGAGCGTGCTCGCACGGCGGCGCGGCACGGGCGGTGGGCGGACCCTGCTGCTCGCGGGTCACCTCGACACGGTCGGCGGAGCCGGCACCGGGGCGGGCGAGGCACCCGGGGCGGATGCGGCGGCCGAGGCGCCGGCCGACGCGCCGCGGGCCGATCGGATCACGGGCCGCGGCGCCTACGACATGGCGGGCGGGCTCGCGGCCGCCATGATCGCCGCCGCCGCCGCGCCCGCCGCTCTCGCGGGCGAGGTCGTGCTCGCGTTCGCGGCCGACGAGGAGTTCGGCTCGCTCGGCATGGAGGAACTGCTCGCTGCGCTCGACGTGCGCCCCGACGGCGCGGTCGTGCTCGAGCCGACCGATCTCGAGGTCACGCTCGCCCACCGGGGCTTCGCCTGGTACCGGGTCGAGTACGAGGGCGTCGCCGCGCACGGGTCGCAGCCCGAACTCGGCGTGGATGCGATCGACCGCGCGCTCGACGGACTGATCGCGCTGCGCGCGTTCGCGGCCGAACTCGACGCCCGGCCGCGGCATCCGCTGCTCGGGTCGGGGAGCGTGCGCGTGTCGATGATCGAGGGCGGAGCGGATGCCGCGACCGTCGCCGCCCGCTGCGGCGTCGTGGTCGAACGGCGGACCCTGCCCGGCGACGACGACCCGCGTGCCGAACTCGAGCGCGTGCTCGCGCCGTCCGGTCCGGCGCGGATCTCGACGCTCGCGGCGCGTCCCGCGATGGAGGCGGAGCCCGGCGCGCCGATCGTCCGCGCCGTGATCGACGCGGTCGAGGCGGTCACGGGCCGGCCCGCGGTGCGACGCGGGGACCCGTGGTGGACCGACGCCGGGCTCATCGCCGACGCGGGCATCCCGGTCGTGCTCGTCGGAGCCTCCGGCGGCGGCGCGCACGCCGACGACGAGTGGGTCTCGATCGCATCGCTCGAGGCGCTCACCGCGATCATCGGCCGTGTCATCCGCGAGGTCTGCGGGCAGGCCGTCGGCGAGGCGCCCGAGCGCTGATCGGCCCCCCGCCGGCCGAGCGTGGCCGCGACGCCACTCCGGAGACGTCCGGGCGGCGTCCGTACAATGCCCGGGTGAGCGATGAGACGGATGCCGCGGGCGCGACGCCCGCGCCGGGCGAGCCCGGGCCGCAGAGCGAGCCCGCCCGGCCCCGAGGCATCCGTTCGCTGATCGCCGAGCACCGGGTGCTCGCCGCGATCGCCGCCCTCGTCACCGTCGGCCTGCTCGGGACCGCGGTGGCGTTCGCCGCGACCATGACCGGCGGCGAGCCCGTCCCGGCGCCGTCGGCCACCCCCACGCCCACCCCCGCGTCGACGCCCACGCCCACGCCGACCCTCACCCCGACGCCCGAACCGGTCGCGCGTGAGCGAACCTGCTCGGTCGCGGGGCTCGCAGCCGATCCGCGACTGGCGAACCTGCAGGCGCAGGTCATGAACGCCGCGACGGGCGAGGTGCTCTTCGATCGTGGCGGCCTGACGGCCTCGCGCACCGCGAGCGTCATGAAGGTCGTGACCGCGGCCGCGGCGCTCGCCGTGTTCTCGCCCGACGACCGCTTCGCGACGACCGTCGTGAAGGGCTCCGAGCCGGGCTCGGTCGTGCTCGTCGGGGGCGGCGACCTCACGCTCTCGCGCACCGCGACGGGCAACGAGACCGTCTACCCCGGCGCCGCGCACCTCGACGACCTCGCCCGCCAGGTGCGCGCGGCATGGGAGGCCGACCCGTCGAACCCCCCGCTGACGAAGCTGATCCTCGACTCGTCGTACTTCGGCGGGGAGACCTGGCACGCGAGCTGGGCGCCGACCGAGCGCGAGCTCGGCTACATGCCCAAGATCACGGCGCTCATGGTCGACGGCGATCGCGACGACCCGTACGCGAACACCTCGCGCCGGGGCGCCGACGCGGTCGGCCGGGCGGGCGACGCCTTCGCCGCCGAGCTCGGCGGCGTGGCGGCGATCGAGCGGGGCACGGCGCCGGCCGGAGCCACCGAGCTCGGCCGCGTGTGGTCGCCGACCGTCGCCCAGCTGATCGACAAGTCCCTCGTCGTCTCCGACAACACGGTCGCCGAGATGCTCGCGCGGCAGGTCGCGATCACGGTCGGAACCGGGAACACCTTCGAGGCGATCGACCCGGCGGTGCGGCAGGCGCTCGAGACGTACGGCATCGCGCGTGGCGGCATCCGCGTCGTCGACGGGTCGGGACTCTCGCCCGACAACGCGGTGCCGCCCGCCTACCTCACCCGGCTGTTCGCGAAGGTCGAGGCGCGCGAGGGGAGCCTCGGGGTGATCCGCGACGGACTTCCGGTCGCCGGCCAGCGCGGCTCGCTGTCGTACGCCGACCGGTTCGCGGGCGAGAACGCCGTCGCCGACGGCTCGGTGTTCGCCAAGACGGGCTGGATCGACACGGGCTACACGCTCGCGGGCATCATCCACGCCCAGGACGGCACGACCCTGACCTTCGCGATCTCCGCGCTCGGCGATGTCTCGCAGATCACCGCCGACGCGAAGGTCGCGATCGACACGCTCGCCACGGGGTTCTACCGCTGCGGGGACGAACTCTCGAACGAGTGACCGAGTGCCCGCCGCGGCATCCGCGAATCGCGACAGAATGGAAGCGGCGGCCGGATCGACCCCGCCCGAGACCCGAGGAGCGAAGGAGCCGATCATGAGTCGGGCCCTGTTCATCATCGACGTGCAGAACGACTTCACCGAGGGCGGCGCGCTCGGCGTCGACGGCGGTGCAGCCGTGGCCGCCGGCATCACGGCGTACCTCGCCGAGCACGGCGACCGGTACGACCTGGTCGTGGCATCCCGCGACTGGCACAACGCCGACGACGACAACGGCGGGCACTTCGCGACGGATGCGCCGCCCGACTTCACGGTGACGTGGCCGAAGCACTGCATGGCCGGCACGCCGGGCGCCGAGTACCACCCGGCGCTCGACACGAGCGCCGTCGACGTGCACATCCGCAAGGGGCAGGGCGTTCCGGCGTACTCGATCTTCGAGGGCACGGATGACACGGGCGCGTCGACCACAGAGGTGCTCGAGCGCCACGGCGTCACCGACGTCGACGTGGCGGGTATCGCGACCGACTACTGCGTGCGCGCGAGCGCACTCGACGCGATCGAGCACGGGCGTCACGTGCGCGTGCTGCGCGACCTGGTCGCGGGCGTCGCGCCGGAGTCCTCCGAGGCGGCGATCGCCGAGCTCGGTCACGCGGGCGCCGCGATCGTCGATTCGTCCGAGCTCGCGCCGGTCGATGACGAGGCGGGCCGCGCGTGACCCCGCAGGCGTCCCCCGCACCGCTCCTGCACGCCGAGTCGCCCGACGGGGTGCTCATCGCCTATCGGGTGCAGGGCGATGACGCCGAGGCGGGCCGGCCTCCCGTGCTGCTCGTGCACGGCTTCGCGTCCGATTCGACCGTCACGTGGGAGGGCACGGGATGGGTGCGCACACTCGTCGAGTCCGGACGACGCGTGATCACCACCGACCTGCGCGGGCACGGTGCGAGCGACAAGCCCGTGACGGCCGACGCGTACGCGCCCGATCGGCTCGGGGCCGACCTCGTCGCCGTGCTCGACTCGGCGGGCGCGGCGAGCTGCGATGCCGTCGGCTACTCGATGGGCAATCGCGTGATCTCGGCGCTGTGCGAGCAGGCCCCCGACCGGGTGCGGCGCGTCGTGGTGGGCGGCGCCGGTCCGACCGAGCTCTTCGCCACCTGGGACGTCGAGGACGCGCGCGGCTACCTCGTCGACGGGACGCCGCCGCGCAATCCCGTGATCTCGCAGGTGCTCGGGCCGGCGATCCGCGCGGGAGCCGACCGCGACGCGCTCCTCGCGTGCATCGAGGGAGTCTCGGGCGCCCCGCTCGCGATCCCGGGGGGCATCCCCGTGCTGTTCGTCGCGGGCGAGGAGGACCCGGTGCCACTCGGGGTCCAGCAGCTCGCGCTCGACTGGGGGAGCGACCTCGTCACGATCCCCGGCCGCGACCACGTGTCGACGCTCACGTCCCGGACGTTCAAGGACGCGGCGATCGACTTCCTCGCCTAGGCCCCGGTCGCCTGGGCCCCGGTCGCCTGAGCCCTGGTCGCCTGAGCCCAGGTCGCCTCACGCGGCCGTGGCGCGGGCTCGCACGGCGGACGGCGGCTCGCCGAACTCGGCGCGGAAGGCGCGGCTGAAGTGGGCGGCGTCGGCGAAGCCCCAACGGCCGGCGACCTGGCCGACCGGACGGTGCGCCGCGAGCGGGTCCTGGAGTTCGCGGCGGCAACGGTCGAGCCGCCGGGATCGGACCCAGCTGGAGACGGTGAGCCCCTCCTCGTGGAAGATCGCGTGGAGGTGGCGGGTGGAGATGAAGTGCGCCGCGGCGATCGACGCCGGCGTGAGGTCGGGGTCGCCGAGGCGGTCCTCGAGCCAGGCCTGGATGCCGCGAAGCATCGCCCGGTGGGGTCGGTCGGCGTCGCGGGCGACGTCCAGTTCGCGTGCGTAGAGCGTCGTCACGAGGTCGACCGCGTTGCGGGCGAGTCTTCCGCCGACGGGGCCGCCCAACTGGTCGAGGTCGCCGGCGAGCTCGGCGAGGAAGCGTGCGACGACGCGGCCGAGCCCCTGGCCGCCCGCGATGCGGGCCGCGGTCATGCCCTGCACGGCGTCGGTGGGCAGTTCGAGCAGCCGGTGCGGCACCATGAGCACGAGGGTGCTGAAGGTCTCCTCGAAGACGAGCGTGTAGGGCGAATCGGTGTCGTAGATCGTGAGGTCGCCGGGCCGGAGCACGGCCTCACGCGAGTCCTGGATGAGCAGGCCCGTGCCGGAGAGCTGGAGTCCGAGCTTGAACGAGCGATGCTCGGATCGCGCGACGAGCTCGGGCGTCCGGTGGATCTCATGGCCGGTGGCCGTGACGACGGAGAGGTGGACGTCGTCGCCGACCGACGCGCGGATGTCGCCGCGGAACGCATCGGGATCGTCGGAGCGCACGCGGAGCGGCACGAAGGACTGCGAGGCGAGCGAGCTGAACTCGGCGAAGTCGAGCGGCAGTGCCGAGGTGTCGATGGCGGGCGCCTCCGGGGCGAGCGCGGGGGAGGATCCGTGGGGCACGGGATGCACCTCATCTCTGGGTGGGACGTCGATGTCCGGGTCGAAGGAAACTCTACGCTTGTCGAGCGAAATCCGACAGGGCGGGTCTGCGGTGCAGGTCAACCCGCGTTCGCTGTGCGACAAGACCGGGGCTGCGCCGCACGGAACCATGGGCCGGAACCGGGCGATGCCGCCGTGGCTCGCCCTCCCGTCGACCAAGGGATCCCCAGCCATGACCTCAACGACGACGTCGACGCCCGCGTCGACACGTGCTCTCGGCCACCGGCGCCTCGGCGTGCCATCCGTCACCCTCATGATCATCGCGGCATCGGCGCCGCTCACCGTGGTCGCCGGCGGCGTCACCACGACCTTCGCCGTCACGGGCGTGATCGGCGTGCCCGTCGGCTTCATCGTGCTCGCCGCGGCCCTGGCGGTCTTCGCGGTCGGCTACGCGGCGATGAGCCGCTACGTCACCAACGCCGGCGCGTTCTACGCCTACATCGCGCAGGGCATCGGACGACCGTTCGGCGTGGGCGCCTCGCTCGTCGCGCTCGTCGCGTACAACGCCATGCAGGTCGGCATCTACGGCCTGTTCGGGTTCCAGATGTCGATGTTCCTCGAGGCGAGGTTCGGCATCACCACGCCGTGGTGGCTGTGGATCTTCGCCTGCATCGCCGTCGTCGGCGTGCTCGGCGTGAACCGCGTCGACCTGTCGGCGAAGGTGCTCGGCGTCCTCGTCGCGCTCGAGTTCGCCGCCGTGCTCGTGTTCGACCTCGTCGCGTTCGCCGTCGCGCCCGAGGGCGTGAGCACCGCCGGCATCGAGCCGGCCAACCTGTTCGTGCCGGGAGTCGGCGCAGTGCTCTCCTTCGGCGTCGCCGCGTTCATGGGCTTCGAGTCGGCCGCCATCTACGGCGAGGAGTCGAAGGACCCCAAGCGCACGGTCGCGCGGGCGACCTACGCCGCGGTGGCCATCATCGGCGTGTTCTACGCGTTCAGCGCCTGGGCGTTCACGGTCGGCATCGGACCGTCGCAGATCGTCGAGGCCTCGGCGACCTACGGTCCGGACCTGATGTTCGTCTTCATGGGCGAGCACGCACCCGTCATCGTGAGCGACCTCATGCAGGTGCTCTTCCTCACGAGCCTCTTCGCGGCGCTGCAGTCGTTCCACAACGCCGTCGCCCGGTACCTGTTCTCGCTCGGGCGCGAGGGCGTGCTGCACCGCAGCCTCGGCTCGGTGCGTGCCGTCTCGCGAGCTCCCTGGGCCGGCTCGGTCGCGCAGAGCGCGATCGCGATCGTCGTGACGCTCGGCTTCGTCGTCGCCGGCGAGGTCATGGGCCTGAAGGCCGACTTCGCGCCGGTCGAGTTCCTCTACCCGGTCCTCACCATGTTCACGTGGCTCACGAACACGGGCGCGATGGGGCTCGTGCTGCTCATGGGCATCATCGCGATCGCGGTGATCGGCTTCTTCCGCCGCGATCGGCGCGGACTCGGCGCCTGGCAGACGCTGATCGCCCCGGCGATCTCCGCGGTCGTGCTGTTCACGGTGTTCGTGCTCATCCTGGCGAACTTCAACGTGCTGCTCGGCCAGACCGAGACGACGGCGGCCACGTTCGTGCTGCCCGCGCTGCTGATCGTGCCCGGTGTCGCCGGCGTCGTGTGGGGCCTCGTCATCCGACGGCGGAACCCGGAGCTCTACGCCCGGGTCGGGCACGGCATCGAGGAGGCCGAGGCGGCCGTCGTCGAGGTTCCGGCCCACCGGGGGGTCTAGGCGCCGAGCACCGCCGCGAGGCCGGGAACGGCCATGGCGGCGAGCATGACGGTCATGCTCGCCGCCATCACGCCGTGAACGACCCCGCTGCGGCCCTCGCGCATCGCGCGCACCGCGACCCACGCGCCGAGCGCGACCACCGTGAGCACGGCGAAGGTCTCGGCCGGGAGCGCGAGGGCGACATGGGCATGCGTCTCGCCGGGCGCACCGACACCGTCGCGTCCGGCCGAGGCCACGAGCCATCCCGCTGCGATGAGCGCCAGCGCATGGTGAAGGTCGTCGAGCGGTCGGCCGCCGAGCCCTGCCGGCCGGGGGCGCCTCGGCGGGGCTGACGCGGGGCTGCGCGCCCGGTCCACGCGGGATCGGACGCCGATCGCGAGGCCGGCGAGCACGAGGATTCCCGCCCAGGCCACGCCGGGGAGGATGCCGGTGAGTGCCGTGTCGAGCATGGCGGCGAGCATCGCGACCGCGGCGAAGGCATCCAGGGCGCGGAGTCGCCGACCGCGGGCGAGCGTCGCTCCGGTCCCGGCGAGCGCGCCCGCGAGCATGACTCCGTGTGCGATCTCGGCCATTCGTTCCCCGAATCTTCCCTGTTCCGGCGAGTCCGGCTATATTACTCGACAAACGTAGAGAAAAACGAGGTGCACCATGACGATGACGTCGACCACCCGAGCCGCAGAGCGGCGTCCTTCCTCCGTCTCGGGCGCGCCCGAGACGGACCCGATGCGCGGGCTCTCCGCCGACGAGATCGACGCGACGCGCGAGATCCTTGCCGAAGCCGGCGTGCTCACCGAGCAGACCCGCTTCGTCTACGTCGGACTCGACGAACCCGCCAAGTCCGACGTGCTCTCCGGGGCGGAACTGCCGCGCGTCGTGCGCGTGCTGCTGCTCGACCGCGCGACCGGCGCATCCGCCGACGTCCGCGTGTCGGTCACCGATCGGGCGATCCTCAGCCGCACCGACATCGACGGCGCGAACGGGCACGTCCCGATCCTCGACGTCGAGTTCGAGGCGATCTACGACCTGCTCGGCGCCGAGCCCGAGTGGCACGAGGCCCTCGCCAAGCGCGGAATCACGCACGAGCAGGTCGCGCTCGCGCCGCTCTCGGCGGGCGAATACGGATTCGAGGCCGAGCGCGGGCGCCGCGTCATCCGCGTGCTCGCCTTCATGCGGCACGACGAGCAGGACCACTGCTGGGCGCACCCGGTCGACGGCCTCTGCGCCTACGTCGACATGATCGAGGGACGGATGTTCGAGCTCGTCGACCACAAGGTCTACGAGATCCCCGCCGAGTCGGGCAACTTCGACGACCCCGAGGTGCAGGGCGCGCCGCTCGACACCCTCAAGCCGATCAGCATCACCCAGCCCGAGGGGCCGAGCTTCACCGTCGAGGAGGACCGGGTCAGCTGGGCGAACTGGCGCTTCTCGCTCGCGTTCGATGCTCGCGAGGGGCTCGTGCTCCGTCGCATCCGCTACGTCGACGCCGACCAGGGCGGCGTCGAGCGCGACGTCGTCTACCGCGCGTCGATCGCCGAGATGGTCGTGCCCTACGGCGACCCGTCGCCCGCCCGGTTCTGGCAGAACTACTTCGACACCGGCGAGTACGTGTTCGGCCGCTACGCGAACTCGCTGCAGCTCGGCTGCGACTGCCTCGGCGAGATCCGGTACTTCGACGCCACGATCGCCGACGAGTTCGGCCACCCCCGTGTCATCCCGAATGCGATCTGCATGCACGAGGAGGACTACGGCACCCTCTGGAAGCACACCGACATCTACACCGGGTCGAACGAGGTGCGCCGCCAGCGGCGCCTCGTGGTCAGCTTCTTCACCACGGTCGGCAACTACGACTACGGGTTCTACTGGTACCTCTACCTCGACGGCACGATCGAGTGCGAGGCGAAGCTCACGGGCGTGCTCTTCTCATCGGCCTACGACCCGGAAGCCGGCGACCACGCGAGCGAGGTCGCACCCGGGCTCGGCGCGCCCTACCACCAGCACCTGTTCAGCGCGCGGCTCGACATGATGGTCGACGGCGTCGCGAACGCGGTCGACGAGGTCGACGCCGTCCGCCTGCCGATGGGGGAGGGCAACGCCTACGGCAACGCGTTCACGAAGCGCACGACGCGCCTGCGCACCGAGGCCGAGGGTGCCCGCGACGCCGACCCCGTCAGCGGGCGCGTCTGGCACATCGTCAACACCGAGCAGCAGAACCGGCTCGGCCGGCCCGTCGGCTACGAACTGCGCGCGGAGGGCTCGCCGACCCTGCTCGCCGACCCCGAATCGGTGATCGCCAAGCGCGCCGGCTTCACGCGCAAGCACCTCTGGGTCACCCGCTACGACCGCGACGAGCGCTACCCGGCGGGCGACCTCGTGAACCAGAACCCCGGCGGCGACGGCCTGCCGCGCTACACCGAGGCCGACCGATCGATCGACGGCGAGGACATCGTGCTCTGGCACACCTTCGGCCCGACGCACTTCCCCCGCGTCGAGGACTGGCCGGTCATGCCGGTCGACTACGCGAAGTTCACCCTGAAGCCGTACGGCTTCTTCGGGCGCAACCCCACCCTCAACGTCCCGTCCTCCGAAGCGATGGGTATGGCGTGCCACACGGATGCCGCGGCCGGCGGATGCCGCTGCGAGGCGGGCGCGTGCACGTGCTCGGGGCACGGGCACGGGCACGGGGACTGACGCCCGGGGGCCGGATCGGCTCGGACGACAGGGCGGGCGGATGTCGCGCATGCGGTATTCGCCCGCCCCGCACCACCGGATACCGTCGCCCACCCATCCGCTCCGGCCCTCCTCGCGGAGTCCGGCCGCACGTTCCGGACCGTCTCGGTGGGGGTCCCTCAGCGACCGTGCTTGTCGGCCGGGCCAAGTGAGAAGGGGCACCGCCCGGCTCGCGGGGACTCCCGCCGGACGCCGTTGATCGACGATGCGTTGATGGATCCCAGGCTTGCCGCTACGGGAGGAGGTCGAGCGTCTGCGGCCGCGCCTTCATCGCGTGGATCACCAGCTCGTTCCCACTGTCGAAGACCAGCACGACTGTTTCGAGCAGTCGACCTCGGGTGTCGAATCCAAGTCGAAGCTGGCGGGTGGGCGAGTCGTCGTCGAGGTCTTCGATCCAGATCGGCCACGATGCTGCCTGCGTCGCGTCCACCGGGCTGATGCCGTGCTTGAGTGCCGAAGGGTGGACGTTCACGCGGCGTACGCGGCCAGCGCGTCCCGGATGAGCTCCGATCGAGACTTGTGCTCGCGGGCAGCCCGGGCATCCAACGCTGCGAGCTCGTCACTGGTCAAACGCAGCGCAACGACCTGCGACGGCTCAGCGCCACGCCCCGGCCGACCGCGTCCGCGCTTTTTCAGCGCATCCACGTCATGGCCGGCTTCGGCTTCAGCGACCCACTCGGAGATCTGCTCCTCGGTCACGGGCACGCCGTTGATCGTCTCGCGCTTGCTCATTGCAATAGTGTAATACGTAAATGCCCGTGGGGAACAGCGGCCGGTCGCGTTGAGGGATCGGGCCCGCGTGGTCAGTCGGTCGGCGAGCGGTCGGCTCCATCCGTGAGGGTGCAGATGTGAGGTCGGTCTCCGAGCGGTGGATGAGCCCTACGAACTCGGCTGAGGCGGGCGGATGCCGTCGGCGACCTTCGAGAGGACGTAGCGGGGAACGTGGCCGACGCGTTCGATCCTTGCGCCGACCACCTGGCCTTGCCGACAGCGCCGCCGAGGGCGCCAGCCGCCGCGGTGGTCGCCTCGGGCGTTGCTGGAGGCTGAGGGTCTTCCCTCGGGCGTTCGTTGCGGTGATGATGGTCTCGTCCGGTGGTGAGGAGGCCGCGTGGAGTTGCGACAGCTTCGTTGGTTCCTTGCGGCGGTGGAGGCGGGATCGCTCTCGGCGGCGGCACGGGAGGGGCACATCAGCCAGCCGGCGCTGAGTGTGATGATCGCCCAGCTCGAGCGCGAACTCGGCGCGAGGCTGCTCGACCGGGGTCGCGATGGTGTGCGCCTCACCGCAGCAGGGAGCGCGGTGGCAGGCATCGCCCGCCGCATGGTCGACGACGCCGAGCTGGCCGGGATCGCTGCGCGAGCGACACACGATCATGACGCGGAGGTCCGGCTCGCGGTCACCGATCCAGGGACGGTTCCGCTCGTGGCGGGCGCCGTGGCCGCGGCCACGCTCGCAGGTGTGCACGTGAGCCTCGTCGTGGGGCGTCATCGTCCATGGGAGGTGCATGGCGTGCTGCGGCGCGAGGTCGATCTGGCGGTCGTGACCGCTCCCATCCTCGACCGGCGCATCCGCACCGCGCAGCTGACCACGGAGCGCCGAGGCATCCTCGTCGGCCCGCGCAACGACCTCTTCGAAGCGGCCGATGCCGACCTGACCTTCGAACTGCTCGCCGACCAGGCCGCGGTCGATCCGGTCGACGTTCCCCTCGATTGGACCGATGAGTGGGCGTACCGACCGCAGCTGAACGGGGAACGGTTGCGGCGTGCCGGGCCGCCGGTCGATTCGATGAGTGCGACCTTCCTCTCGGCCCTGACCACCGAAGCGGTCGCGTTCGTCCCGCGTCAGGTCGGTCTGATCGGCCAGGCGATGGGGTTGCGGTACCTCGAGCCGACCACCGGCCCGCTGTGCGAGCACCTGATCGCGTGGCGACCGCCGTTGTCGGATGCCGCGCGGCTGGTGCTGAATTCGGCGGCCAGCGCCGTCCATTGAGATTCGCTATGGCAGAACCGTCGCGGTGCAGGTCACCAGCGGACGAGAGCGGAACAGTATGTGGGAAACGCGCACGCTGGAGTGTGCGTCACACCACGATCCGGGGGACGAGCCATGGGCAAGCTGAACCGAGCATCACTCCTCACCAGCGCGGCTGCGAGCGCGTTCGCGCTGGCGCTGTTCGCACCGTCCGCGGCGCACGCCGCTCCGGGCAACGGCAACCGCGTCGACATCGGCGACCACAACGACATCGTCGTCGCCACCTGCGCCGACGGCAGCACCGTACAGGGCCCGCTCGACGGCGAGGCATCGTTCCACGAGCGCTGGGACAAGGACGGCAACCTCATCTCCCTCGCGATCGCGATGGAATACAAGATGACCTGGACGCTGTCCTCGACCGGAGAGAGCCTTCACCCTCACGGCACCCGCCGTCTGCTCATCGAATTCGACAAGGGCACGACCACCGACACCGGCAACTACCGGAAGCTGACCATCGCGGGCCAGGGCGCCGTGCTGAACTACGCGGGCATCTCGATCTACGACTTCGCGACCGAGGAGATCCTGTACCACAAGGGCCCGGACGTGGCAGACGGCGGTGACCCCGCTGCCAGCAACGACCTCGTCTGCGGGCTCTTCGGCCTCGACGGCGCCTGACCGGCCGATCGCCACGTCCGGGGAACGCCGGCTTCTCATCGTTGGCGAGTCGCTCGCGACGAGAAGTCGGCGGGCGCCCGCGCTGCCGAGTGTCGCGTCTGGCGAACAGCGAGGTGCGCCAGCGTCCGATGAAGACGTAGAGGCGCACTCAGCGCAGCAGTTCGAGGTACCCGTCGAGCAGCCGGGTCATCCGTTCGGCGTCGGCGCTCGCCGGGGCGACGACGGCGATGACCTGCACGCCGTCGAGCATCGCCATGAAGTGGTCGACGACGACCGGGATGTCGACATCGTCGCGGATCTCGCCGAGGCGCTTCGCGTCGGCGAGGTGCCCGCCGATCTCGACGCGCCACTGGTCCATGGTGCGCTCGTGGAGGGCGAGGAGGCCGGGCTCGTTGGCCGCGTACTCCCAGAACGGGATGACGATGCGCGCCTCGAGGATCCGCTCCTCGTCGAGCGGGAAGATCTGCAGCATCAGCTCGCGGAGGGCCGCCATGCCCGAAAGGTCGGCTCGCACGGCCGCGAAGCGCTCGTTCGTGGCCGCGAACACGTGCTCGAACGTCGCGCCGATCAGCTCCTCCTTGTTGCGGAAGTACGGGAAGAGCCCGCCGTTCGCGACGCCCGACGCCTTCGCGATCTCGCGCATCGTCGTGGCACGGAAGCCCTTCTCCGCGATCAGGCGCCAGGTCGCGTGCACGATCTCGAGACGGCGCGCGTCGTGGTCGACGATCTTCGGCATGGTCCCCTCTCCCGACGCCGCGGCGCCGGGGTCAACGATACGCGCCACGCCGCGCCGGCCCCGGGATGCCGCGGCGGGCGCGGCGTGCGACCGAGCACGGAACGGGCCGGGGCGCGATCGCGCCCCGACCCGTTCCCCGCGCGAGCGCGGACACCGGTGCCGGTCAGCCGTGGACGACCTGCGGCACGCCGAGCGCCTTGAGGCCCTCGACGCCGAACTCGAGCCCGTAGCCGGACTGCTTCGCGCCGCCGAAGGGGGCCATCGGGTGGATCGCACCGTGGGCATTGATCCACACCGTGCCGGCCTCGAGGCGCGCGGCGATGCGTCGCGCCTCGTCGCGGTCGGTCGACCACACCGAGGCGCCGAGCCCCACCTCGACCCCGTTCGCCATCGCGATCGCCTCGTCGAGGTCGCGGTAGCGGATGATCGGCAGTGCCGGGCCGAACTGCTCCTCCTGCACGAGCGGGGCGCGGTCGTCGATGTCGGCCACGAGCGTCGTCGGGTAGAAGTTGCCGGCCAGGGTGCGATCCGGGTCGCCGCCGAGCAGCACCCGCGCGCTGCCGGCCTTCGCCGATTCCACGAGCCGGTCGACGATGTCGAACTGCTGCCGGTTCTGCAGCGGCCCGAGGACGTTCGCCTCGTCGAGCCCGACACCCATGGGCATCGCGCGCGCGACGTCGACGAGCGCCTCGCACACGGCGTCGTAGACGTCGTCGTGCACGTAGAGGCGCTTCAGTGCGGCGCACGTCTGGCCCGTGTTGATGAACGCGCCCCAGAAGACGCCCTCGGCGATCGCCTTCGGGTCGACGTCGGGCAGCACGATGCCGGCGTCGTTGCCGCCGAGCTCGAGCGTGAGGCGCTTCACGGTGTCGGCCGAGCTACGGATGATCGCCTTGCCGGTCGCGGTCGAGCCGGTGAACATCACCTTCCCGATCGACGGGTGGGATGCCAGCGCCGCGCCGACGTCGCGGCCGCCCGAGACGACCTCGACGACGCCCGCGGGCAGCACGCGGTTGATGACCTCGATGAGGGCGAGCACGCTGAGCGGGGTGTACTCCGACGGCTTCACGACCACCGTGTTGCCCATGCGCAGCGCCGGCGCGACCTGCCAGACGGTGATCATCTGCGGCCAGTTCCACGGGCCGATCGCGCCGACCACGCCGATCGGGCGGTAGTGCAGCTCGGCACGCGTCTGACCGTCGTCGACGACGACCTCGGCCTCGAGCGGCGTCGCCGCGGCGGCCCGCATCCACCCGGATGCCGCGCCGACCTCGAAGCGCGCGTTGGGTCCGTTCAGGGGCTTGCCCTGCTCGCGCGAGAGCACGTGCGCGAGGGCCTCCGCCTCGGCGTCGAGGGCGTCGGCTGCCTGCATGAGCAGTTCGCTCCGGCGCTCGTGGCCGAGGGCCGCCCAGGCGGGCTGCGCGGCCTCGGCGCGGGCGATCGCCGCTTCGAGGTCCTCGACGGTGTGCACCGGCGCGTGCCCGACGAGCCCGCCCGTGGCCGGGTCGAGGATCTCGCGGCGTTCGCCGGCCTGGGGCGTGATCGCGGCGAGCAGGTCGGTCTTGGCGTCCTCGAGGACTGGGGTCGGGCTGTTCATGGCACCTCCACGTTGAGTCGGAGGTTCCACGGTAGGCAGCGGCCCGGCACACCGGGTTGCCGGTGCGCGCGGCGCGCTTGGACGTGCGTGCACGAAACGCTGCGGGCGGTGTCCGGGTGGCGGGCGGCGGTCGTGCGGCGGGGTGCGTCGGCCCCGACGCACCCCGCCGCACGGGTCACAGGGTGTTGCCGAGCTTGAAGCCCTGCTCCTGGTCGCCCTGCCGGGTGTAGGAGAACCCGTCGGCGCCGATCGTGACGGCCATCTCGGACGAGTCGGTGCGCGTCACCACGGGCTGCGGGTTGCCGTCGAGGTCGAGCACGAGCGAGGCCTCGGTGTACCAGCTCGGCACGACGGGGTTGCCCCACCAGTCGCGGCGCTGGTTGTCGTGCACGTCCCACGTGACCACGGGGTTGTCGGGGTCGCCCGTGTAGTAGTCCTGCGTGTAGATCTCGACGCGGTGGCCGTCGGGGTCGCGCAGGTACAGGTAGAACGCGTTCGACACGCCGTGGCGGCCCGGGCCGCGCTCGATCGCGTCGGAGCGGCGCAGGGCGCCGAGCTTGTCGCAGATCGCGAGGATGTTGTGCTTCTCGTGCGTCGAGAACGCGACGTGGTGCATGCGGGGGCCGTCGCCGCCGGTCATCGCGGTGTCGTGCACGGTCGGCTTGCGGCGCATCCAGGCCGCGTAGACCGTGCCCTCCTCGTCCTGGATGTCCTCGGTCACACGGAACCCGAGGTCCTGCATGAACTTCACCGCACGCGGCACGTCCGGCGTGACCTGGTTGAAGTGGTCGAGGCGCACGAGTGCGCCCGGCGTGTACAGGTCGTAGCGCCAGGCCAGGCGCTCGACGTGCTCGACGTCGTGGAAGAACTCGTACGGGAAGCCGAGCGGGTCCTCGACGCGGACCGAGTCGCCGATGCCCGCGGTGAAGCCCTCCGCGCGACGTTCGACGCGGCATCCGAGCTCGGTGTAGAAGGCGACCGCCCGGTCGAGGTCCTCGGGCGTGCGCACGCGGTAGCTGAACGCGGCGACGGCCGCGACGGGCCCCTTGCGGAGCACGAGGTTGTGGTGGATGAACTCCTCGAGCGAGCGCAGGTAGACGGTCTCGTCGTCCTCCTCGGTCACGACCATGTCGAGCACGTCGACGTAGAACTCGCGCGACGCGGCGAGGTCGGTCACGACGAGCTCCATGTAGGCGCAGCGCAGGATGTCGGGTGCGGGCGAGGTCGGCGTCGGCACCGGGTTCTCGGAGTGGATGGGGGCCTCCTGGCTCACGTGGAAGCCCGAGGAGGTGAGGGTCATGCCATCGCGGTGCGATGGTGCGGTGCGGTCGGTCATGTCAGCGTCCTTGCGTCGATGGTGTGGGATCAGGCCTTGCCGAAGGTGGGGTTGTGCACGGCCCCGAGGGTGATGTGCACGGCCTGCTGGTCGGTGTAGAAGTCGATCGAGCGGTAGCCGCCCTCGTGCCCGAGGCCGGAGGCCTTGACGCCGCCGAACGGGGTCCGCAGGTCGCGCACGTTGTTCGAGTTCAGCCAGACCATGCCCGCCTCGACGGCCTGGGCGAAGTTGTGCGCGCGCGTGAGGTCGTTGGTCCAGATGTAGGCGGCGAGGCCGTACTTCACGCCGTTGGCGAGTTCGAGCGCCTCCTCGTCGGAGTCGAACGGCGTGATCGCCACGACCGGACCGAAGATCTCCTCCTGGAAGATCCGGGCGTCCTTCGGGACGTCGGCGAAGACCGTCGGCGCGACGTAGTTGCCCGTCGGCAGGCCCTCGGGGCGGCCGCCGCCCGCGACGAGCCGTGCCTCGCCCTTGCCGATCTCGACGTACGACATGACCTTGTCGTAGTGCTCGGGGTGCACGAGCGCGCCCACCTCGGTCTTCGGGTCGTGCGGGTCGCCGACGACGACGCGCTTCGCCTGCGCGGCGTACTTCTCGACGAACTCGTCGTAGACGGCCCGCTCCACGAGGATGCGGCTGCCCGCCGTGCAGCGTTCGCCGTTCAGCGAGAACACGCCGAAGATCGTCGCGTCGACCGCGGCGTCGAGGTCGGCGTCGGCGAACACGACGGCGGGGCTCTTGCCGCCGAGCTCCATCGAGAGGCCCTTGAGGTACGGCGCCGCGTTGCCGAAGATGACCTGACCCGTGCGGCTCTCGCCCGTGAACGAGATCAGCGGCACGTCCGGGTGCTTCACGAGGGCGTCGCCCGCCTCCTCGCCGAGGCCGTTGACGAGGTTGAACACGCCCTGCGGCAGCCCGGCCTCCTCGAAGATCCCCGCCCAGAGGCTCGCCGAGAGCGGGGTGAACTCGGCCGGCTTCAGCACGACGGTGTTGCCCGTCGCGATCGCGGGCGCGAGCTTCCACGACTCGAGCATGAACGGCGTGTTCCAGGGCGTGATGAGGCCCGCGACGCCGATCGGCTTGCGGTTGACGTAGTTGACCTGCCGGCCGGGCACCTTGTAGGTGTCGTCGGACTGGGCGACGATCAGGTCGGCGAAGAACCGGAAGTTCTCGGCCGCGCGCCGAGCCTGGCCGAGGGCCTGCGTGATCGGCAGGCCCGTGTCGAACGTCTCGAGCTCGGCCAGGCGCGCGTCGCGCGACTCGACGAGGTCGGCGATGCGGTGCAGCACGCGCGAGCGTTCGCGGGGCAGCATGCGCGGCCACGGGCCGTCGGCGAACGCGCGGCGCGCGGCGGCGACGGCGCGGTCGATGTCGGCCTGCTGGCCGGCCGCGGCCTGCACGTAGGTCTGGTTCGAGACGGGGTCGAGCACGTCGAAGCTCTCGCCGCCGATCGAGTCGACGAACTCGCCGTCGATGTAGTGGCGGATGCGGTCGGGCAGCCCCTCGGGGATGTGGCGGGTCATGGGATCGGTGCCTCCTTGGGTGAAGCGGATGCCGCGGCGTCGGCGCCGGGCTCGGGGACGGGGAGGAGCGGGGTCGCCGTGGCATCCGCCGTGGTCCGACGGGTGGCCTGGTAGGCGAGGACCGCATCGAGCGTGCCGGTGCGGTGCTCGCGGGCGGCCAGCTCGATCTCGAGCGGGTCGGCGCCCTGCTCGATGAGGGCGACGATGCGCTCGTGCTCCTCGACGGAGGCTCTGGCCCGGCCCGGGACGAAGCTGAACGACGAGTCGCGCAGCACGCGCATGCGGTTCCAGCCGCGGTGCACGAGGTCGAGCACGTGCGGGTTGGGGCAGCCTTCGAAGAGCACCGAGTGGAACTCGAGGTTGAGTTCGGTGAACCGGTGCGGGTCGAAGTCGTCGAGGGTGCGCCGCATCTCGTCGTTGATCGCGCGCGCCCGCTCGAGCTGTTCGGGCGTGACGTGCGGAGCCGTGAGCGAGGTCGCGAAGCCCTCGACGAGCGCGAGCGTCTGCATCGTGTGCAGGTACTCGGTCTCCTTGATGAGCGCGACCTGTGCGCCCACGTTGCGCTGGAAGGTCACGAGGCCTTCGGCCTCGAGCCGCCGGATGGCCTCGCGGACGGGCACGACGGAGACGTCGAGCTCCGCGGCGATCTGGGCGAGCACGAGCCGGTAGCCGGGGACGTACCGCCCGTCGTCGATGCGTTCCCTGACGAAGCGGTATGCGCGCTGGGACTTGCTCTCGACGCTCACGACGACGCGGCCTCCGTGCGTTCGCGCTCGTAGCGCTGCCGCCACTCGCGGTTCATCGGGAACAGCCCGTCGACCGGTTCGCCCTCGGCGACCCGATCGGCGACCCATGCGTCGGCGGCGTCCTGTTCGGCGGCCTCGGCCGCGACCTCGGCGACGAGGTGCGGCGGGATCACGATGACGCCGTCGCCGTCGCCGACGATCACGTCGCCGGGCTGCACGGCGGCGCCGCCGCACGCGATCGTCACGTCGGTCTCCCACGGGACGTGCCGCCGCCCGAGCACGCTCGGGTGGGCGCCCTGCGAGAAGACCGGGATGCCGATCTCGGCGACCGCGTCGAAGTCGCGCACGCCGCCGTCGGTGACGATTCCCGCGGCGCCGCGCACCTTGGCGCGCAGCGCCAGCACGTCGCCGACGGTGCCGGTGCCGCGCTCGCCGCGGGCGTCGACCACGAGCACCTCGCCGGGGCCCACGGAGTCGAAGGCGCGCTTCTGGGCGTTGTAGCCGCCGCCGTGCGAGTCGAACAGGTCGGGTCGGGCGGGGATGAAGCGCAGCGTGCGTGCTCGACCGACGATGCGGTCGCCCGCGTGGTTGGCGCGGACCCCCTCGATGAAGATGTCGTGGTACCCGCGCTTGCGCAGCGCGACCGAGAGCGTGGCGACGGCGACGGATGCCAGGGTCTCGCGAAGTCCGTCGGTGAGTTCGAACTCCGGCTCGGCGGCTTCGGCCCCGTCGAGCGGCGTCGCGCGCCCGGCGGCGACCGCCTCGGCGTGGGCGTGCTCGGAGCCCCACGCCTCGATGCGCTGGAGGTCGTCGACTGCGGGCTTCGAGCCGAAGTCGCCGAAGGCCGTGCCGCCCTGCGTGATGGTGGTCACGAGGCGCCCGGTCGAGGGCGCGCCCGGTGCGTTCGGCGCGTCGACCTCGACTTCGACGACGTCGCCGGGGAGGACGACGGTCGAGCCGGCCGGGGTGCCCGTGAGGATCACGTCGCCGGTGTGGAGCGTGAAGTGCTGCGAGAGGTCGGCGACGAGGCGCCCGAAGTCGAACAGGAGCGTGTCGGTCGTGTCCTCCTGGACGAGTTCGCCGTCGACCCAGGTGCGCACGCGCCAGTCGCCCGGCCCGATGCCGGCGGTGGGGATCGCGGCGGGCCCGAGCGGGGTGAAGCCGTCGCCGCCCTTGGAGCGCACGTTCGAGCCCTTGTCGGCGGCCCGCAGGTCGTAGAGCCCGAAGTCGTTGGCGGCGGTGACGGCGGCGACGTGCGACCAGCCGTCGTCGGGGGAGACGTGGCGGGCGGGCGTGCCGATGATGAGGGCCAGTTCGCCCTCGAACGCGAGCAGTTCGGTGCCCGCGGGGCGCTCGAGCGTTCCCCCGGTGCCGGCGAGCGAGCTCTGCGGCTTGAGGAAGTAGCTCGGCTGGGCCGGCGTGCGGCCGCGCTGCGCCGCACGCGACGGGTAGTTCAGGTGGACGGCGATGATCTTGCCGGGGGTGGCGATGGCGGTCATGGACTCCCTCGTCTCTCAATATCTGAAATCATATACGATCATTGAGCGGATGGCGCGAGCAGGCTCGGCGCGCCGACTCAGTAGCTGCCGCGCGCCGGGCCGGTGTCGCCGATGAAGCGATCGGCGAGGGCTTCGGACGCGCGCGCGAGCAGTGCGACATCCGCTCCCACCGCGACGAACGATGCGCCCGCGTCGAGATAGCGCTCGGCATCGGCCGGGACGAAGGCGTTCACGCCGACCGGGACGCCCGCCTCGACGCCCGCGCGGACGGCCGTGAGGACGGCGGCGACGACATCCGGGTGCCCCTGCTGCCCGAGCAGCCCCATCGAGGCCGCGAGGTCCGACGGGCCGACGAACAGGCCGTCCAGCCCGGGGGTCGCCGCGATCGCCTCGACCGAGGCGATCGCCGCGGCCGATTCGACCTGCGCGAACACGCTGATCGTCGACGAGGCCTGGGCGAGGTAGTCCTCGACGCGGTTCCAGCGCGAGGCGCGCGCGAGCGCCGCGCCGACGCCGCGCACCCCGCCCTGCGGGTACCTGGTCGCGCGCACGACCTCGGCCGCCTGCTCGGCCGAGTCGACCATCGGCACCAGCAGGTTCTGCACGCCGAGGTCGAGGAACTGCTTGATCGTCACGGTGTCGCCGAAGGGCACGCGCACGACCGGCGCGACGGGGTACGCGGCGACCGCCTGGAGCTGCGCGAGCACCGACTCGAGCCCGTTCGGCGAGTGCTCGGCATCGATGAGCACCCAGTCGAGCCCGCTGCCGGCCGCGATCTCGGCGACGAGCGGGCTGCCCGAGCAGACCCACATGCCGACCTGCGGCCGATCGGCCGCGTCGATGCGTGCGGAGAACGTCGGGGGGAGGGTCAGGCGAATCGGCACGAGATGCTCCCGAGGTCGCGGTAGTCGGCGTGGACGGTGTCGCCGCGCTCGACCCACATGGGTCGGGTGAAGCTGCCCGCGAGGACGATCTCGCCGGCCCCGAGCGACTGGCCGTGCTGCGCGAGCTTGTTCGCGAGCCACGCGACGCCCATCGCGGGGTGCCCGAGCACGGCGCCCGCGACGCCCGACTCCTCGATGGTCTCGTTCCGGCTGAGCAGCGCACCGACCCAGCGAAGGTCGACGTCGTCGACCTTCACGGGGCGGCCGCCGACGACCATCGCGCCCATCGCGGCGTTGTCGCTGATCGTGTCGACGATCGTGCGGCCCTCGAGGGCGATGTGCGAGTTGAGCACCTCGAGCGCCGGCACGACGTACTCGGTCGCGCGGAGCACGTCGAAGATCGTCGTGTGCGGCCCGTCGAGCGGCGCGCCGAGCACGAACGCGAGCTCGACCTCGATGCGCACGTTCGAGAAGCGGTCGAACTCGATGGTCGAGCCCGACTCGACGACCATGTCGTCGAAGATCACGCCGTAGTCGGGTTCGGTGATGCCCGTCGCGACCTGCATCACCTTGGAGGTCAGGCCGATCTTGCGGCCCACGAGCCGGGCGCCGGCGCCCTGGCGTCGCCGCGCCCACTCGGCCTGCACGGCGTAGGCGTCCGCGACGCCCATGCCGGGGTTCCGGGCGGTCAGGAGGGGGACGGTCGTGCGGTCGCGGTCGGCGGCGAACAGTTCGTCGGCGATCTCGCGGATTCGGGACGGGTCCAGCATCGACTCTCCACTTCGTCGTGATCGGTATCTCAAATCATATACGATCAGCGTGCCGCAGCGCGAAGGATCTCATCCTGATAGGGCGCGACGACCCGGTCCGAGATGCGGCAGTCAAGCAGCAGGAACCGTCGCCCGCCGACCGGTTCGGCACTCCACGACGCGAGCCGCTCCAGGTCGTCGAGCCGGCGCACCACGACGCCCTCGGCGCCGACGGCGTCGGCGAGCCGCGCGAAATCCACCCCCGGAATGCGCATGGGCGACTCCGCGACGCCCTGCCGCCCGTACACGTGCACCTCCGCGCCGTACGCCGCGTCGTTCCACACCACGGCGATGCCGCGGCCC
This sequence comes from Agromyces marinus, assembly GCF_021442325.1. Classification (NCBI taxonomy): domain Bacteria; kingdom Bacillati; phylum Actinomycetota; class Actinomycetes; order Micrococcales; family Microbacteriaceae; genus Agromyces; species Agromyces marinus. Next base: position 872,012 of record NZ_CP087879.1, read on the forward strand.
GCCGCCGTCCGCACCGCGGACTCGAGATCGGCGATCGCCATGAGGCCACCGCCGTCACCCGTCGTCAGCACGATCGTCGCGTCCGGATTCGCCGCCGCAGCACCCGGCACACTCGGGAAGCCGAGCCCGATCGACTGGAACGCGGTGCCCACCATGACCATGCGGTCGGGGGATGCCACGGGCCAGTACATGTTCGCCCACCCGATGAAATGGCCCCCGTCCGAGACCACGACGCGGTCCTCGGGGAGGAGCTCGGCCAGTCGCGCCGCGACCGAGCGCGGATCCAGGCGGCCGTCCTCGGGCACGACGCCGACGCCCGGATCGTGGGCGCGGAGCGGCGCGAGCTCGATCGACTCGCGCCACCCCGACGACGCCGCGCCGAGCGACCCGAGCTCGGCGACCAGCGCCCGGCCGACGAGCGCCGCGTCGCCCCTGACGTAGGCGCCCACGTGCGGGTGCGTCGCGGCCGGCGCGACATCCACCTGCGCGATGAACGTGCCCGGCGCGAACAGGTCGCCGCACCGCATCGTGAACTGGTTCAGCGAGGCGCCGAACACGACCGCGACATCCGCTTCGCGCACGAGCGACATCGCGCCCTCGGCGCCGAAGCCGCCCGCCACGCCGAGGTCGTACCGGTCGTCGGGGAAGATCCCGCGCCCGAGCGCCGTCGACGCCGTCACGGCGCCCGTCGCCGCCGCGAGCTCGCCGAGCACCCCGCCGGCATCGGCGAGCCACGCGCCGCGGCCCGCGACCAGCAGCGGCCGACTCGCCCCGGCGAGTCGGCCGGCGAGCGTCGCGATCGCCCCCGCGGCGAACTCGCCGCGCGGCCCGAGCGCCCCGGGCAGGCGCGGCTCGGCGACCCCGGGCACGGGCCCGGCCTCCGCGGTCGCGACGTCGTACGGGATCGCCAGCACGGTCGGCACCCGGTAGGCCAGGGCGTGCTCGACCGCGATGACCGTCGTGGCCGCGGCATCCGTTCGCCCGACCGTATAGGTGCGCGCCCCGACCGCGGATGCGAGCGCCACCTGGTCCACGCCCCAGGGCCGCGGCCCCGACGTCGGCTCGTCGCCCACGACGAGCACGAGCGGGACGGCGGCCTGCACCGCCTCCGCCAGGGCCGTCAGCGTGTTCGTGAACCCGGCGCCGTACGTCGCCGTCGCGGCGGCGACGCGGCCGGATGCGCGGAAGTGCGCATCCGCGGCGACGACGCCGCCGGCCTCATGCCGGACGGCCGTGAAAGCGGCGTCCGTGTCGCGTTCGAGCGAATCGAGGAACCAGGCGTTGCCGTTGCCCATGACGCCGAAGACATGATCGACGTGGGCGGCGAGGGTGCGGGCGACGTGCGCGGAGACGGTGGGCATGACGAGGCCTTTCGAGACGACGACGGAAGAGGAGGGTTCCGTATGTGTCTCGCGGGGCCGGCCGGATCGGCCTGACGCTTCGCGCCCATTTTTCGAGCGCCGGCGCCGGTGACGGGATCGCGTCGGCGCTGGACGACGTGATCTTACCCGTACCGCCGATGCGACGACCCGCGGCCGCACAGGGCATCATGGTCGGGTGGAGAAGACCATCCAGCTGCGCAGGTACACGCTCATCGACGGGGAGTACGACGCCTTCGTGGCGTGGTGGAACGAGTGGATGCCGCGCGTGCGGCCCGCACTGGGCTTCACGATCGAGTTCGCCTACGGGATCCGCGAGGCGAACCGCTTCGTGTGGGCCGTCAGCGCACCCGGCGACGCCGACGCGTTCCGGGCGCTCGAAGAGACCTACCTCGCCTCGGCCGAGCGCGCCGCCGCATTCGACGGCGTGCCCCAGCGCGTCGCCGAGTACGACATCGCGCTCGTCGACGACCGCTGCGCCTGACCCGTCGGCGCGGTGCACCGGGCGCCCGCCATGACGCCCGGTCGACACCGCGGCAACGCGGAGCCGTGTCATCCGCCGTCGTGTACATCGAGCACTCGGAAACTCGGGCTATCATCTGAGACATCCCCTTGGACACCACGTGGTCGCCGCTGCCCACCCCTCAGCTCGACCCGAGACAGGCCGCCGAGGTACGCCCGCGGCTGAGAGGAACTGCCGTGAGCCACGAGTTCGACGCCCGACGTGAAGACTGGATCGCCCGGGAGGAGCTCGCCGAGCGGATGATCCCGCTCATCGGCGGGCTGTACCGCGGGCACGGAGTCGTCACCTCGATCCACGGCCGGCGGCTCATCAACCGCTCGGCCGTCGAGCTGCTGAAGGCGCACCGCTTCGCACGCCAGGCCGGCGACGTCGAGCTCGACCTGGCCGACACGATGCGCGTGCTCGAGGCGCTCACCGAGATCGGCCCGGGCCCCGCCTCCGTCGACGTCGCGCGACTCGTCGCGCGCTTCCACGCCGCGGGCGAGGGCACCGACCTGGTCGACTTCCTCCGCGCCGAGCTCGCACCCGTGCTCGTCGACGCCGAGGGCGCGTCCGCGGCATCCGGCACCGACGTCGTGCTCTACGGCTTCGGTCGCATCGGGCGTCTGCTCGCCCGCATCCTCATCGCGCACGCCGGCGGCGGCCAGGGCCTGCGCCTGCGCGCGATCGTCGTTCGCAAGGGCGCCGAGAACGACCTGCAGAAGCGCGCGAGCCTGCTCCGCCGCGATTCGGTGCACGGACCCTTCCAGGGCACCATCACGGTCGACGAGGAGGCGAACACGATCCTCGCCAACGGCACCCTGATCCAGGTGATCTACTCCGACGACCCCGCCACGATCGACTACACCGCCTACGGCATCTCCGACGCGATCGTCGTCGACAACACCGGTCGCTGGCGCGACGAGGCGGGGCTCAGCCGCCACCTCGAGTCGACGGGCGTGTCGCGCGTGCTGCTCACCGCTCCCGGCAAGGGCGCGATCAAGAACATCGTGCACGGCATCAACCACACCGACATCGAGTCGGGCGACCGCGTGCTCTCGGCCGCGTCGTGCACCACGAACGCGATCACCCCGGTGCTCGCCGCGATCGAGGAGGCGTACGGCATCCGGCGCGGGCACGTCGAGACGGTGCACTCGTTCACGAACGACCAGAACCTCATCGACAACTTCCACAAGGGCGACCGCCGCGGCCGCTCCGCCGTGCTCAACATGGTCATCGCCGAGACGGGCGCCGCGAAGGCGGTCTCGAAGGCGCTGCCCGCACTCGAGGGCAAGCTCACGGGCAGCGCCATCCGCGTTCCCACGCCCGACGTGTCGCTCGCGATCCTGAACCTCCAGCTCGAGCGCCCGACCGACAAGGCGACCCTGAACGCGTACCTGCGCAAGGTCTCGCTCACCTCGCCGCTGCGCCAGCAGATCGACTACATCGAGTCGGCCGAGGTCGTCTCGACCGACTTCGTCGGCAGCCACCGCGCGGGCATCGTCGACGGCCTCGCGACCATCGCCGACGGCACCGACGTCGTGCTCTACGTCTGGTACGACAACGAGTACGGCTACTCCTGCCAGGTGGTGCGCGTCGTCGAGGCCATGGCCGGAACCCACCCGATCGTGCTCCCCGAGCGCGAGCCCGTGCGCATCGAGCAGGTCGCTCCCGCCGCCGTGCCCGAGGTCGTCGAGGCCGGCTGAGCGGATGCCGCGTGGCGGGCCCGCGACGCGGGCCCGCCGTGCGCCGGCCGACCCGGCCGTAGGCTGGTGACATGAGCACCGAAGCCGTCATCGTCGACGTCGTCCGAACGCCAGTGGGCCGGGGCAAGCCCGGAGGCATGCTGAGCGAGGTCCACCCGGTCGACCTGCTCGCGGGCGTGCTCACGTCGATCATCGACCGAAACGACCTCGATCCGGCGCTCGTCGACGACGTGTACGGCGGGTGCGTGAGCCAGGTCGGCGAGCAGTCGTGCAACATCACGCGCAACGCACTGCTCGCCGCCGGCTTTCCCGAGACCGTGCCCGGCACGACGATCGACCGGCAGTGCGGGTCGAGCCAGCAGGCGGTCGCGTTCGCGGCGCAGGCGGTGCTCGCCGGCCAGGCCGAGATCGTGCTCGCGTGCGGCGTCGAGTCGATGAGCCGCGTCCCGCTCGGCTCGAGCGCCGCGGGCGCCGACCCGTACGGCACCCGGCTGCGGGCCCGCTACCCCGACGGCCTCGTCGGGCAGGGCGTCTCGGCCGAACTCATCGCGCACGAGTGGGGGCTCTCGCGGGAGGACCTGGACGGGTTCGCCGCGCGCTCGCACCGGCTCGCCGCCGAAGCGGGGGAGTCGGGCGCGTTCGCGACCGAGGTGGTGCCGGTGGCCGGGGTCGACCGGCTCGCGGACGAGACCGTGCGCCCTGCGACATCCGTCGACTCGCTCGCGGGCCTGAACCCGGCGTTCCGCACCGACGCGCTCGCGGCGCGCTTCCCCGACCTCGAGTGGCGGATCACGCCGGGCAACTCGTCGCCGTTGACCGACGGTGCGTCGGCCGCGCTCATCATGAGCGCCGACGCGGCCGAGGAGCTCGGCCTGACCCCGCGCGCGCGGTTCCGCGCGTTCTCGGTCGTGGGCAGCGACCCGCTGATGATGCTCACGGGCGTCATCCCCGCGACCGCACGGGTGCTCGAGCGCGCCGGCCTCACGCACGACGACGTCGACGCGTACGAGGTCAACGAGGCGTTCGCGTCGGTCCCGCTCGCGTGGCTCGCCGAGACCGGGGCCGACCCCGCGAAGCTGAACCCGCGCGGCGGGGCGATCGCGCTCGGGCACGCGCTCGGCTCGAGCGGCACGCGGCTGCTGACGACCCTCGTGAACCACCTCGAGGCGACCGGCGGCCGCATCGGCCTGCAGACCATGTGCGAGGGCGGCGGCATGGCCAACGCCTACCTCATCGAGCGCCCCTGACCCGTGCCCCGGCCGGACCCACCCACCCCAACCGCCGAGTGTTGCCGTTCCCGCCGAGTGATCCCGCTGCAGCAGCAACACCGGGCGGGAACGGTATCACTCGGCGGAAGCGCAGCACCGACAGCACGAAGCAGACGGAGGAGAGACACATGGAGTTGCAGGGAGCCGCGGCGATCGTCACCGGCGGCGCATCCGGACTCGGGCGCGCGAGCGCCGAGGCGCTCATCGAGGGCGGCGCGCACGTCGTGCTCGTCGACCTGCCGGGCCCGCGCGGCGAGCAGGTCGCGGCCGAGCTCGGCGAGCGGGCCCGATTCGTGGCAGCGGATGTCGCCGACGAGGCCCAGGTCGCCGAAGCCGTGGCCGCGGCATCCGCTCTGGCACCGCTGCGCGTCGCGGTCAACTGCGCCGGCATCGTCACCGCGAACCGCACCGTCGGCCGCGACGGCCCCGCACCGCTCGACGCGTTCGAGCGCACCATCCGGGTGAACCTCATCGGCACGTTCAACGTGATCCGCCTCGCCGCGGCGGCGATGGCCGCGACCGAGCCGGTCTCGGCGGCCCTGCCGGGCGGCCCGGCGACGGCCGAGCGCGGCGTGATCGTGAACACCGCGTCGGTCGCGGCGTTCGACGGCCAGATCGGCCAGGCGGCCTACTCGGCTTCGAAGGCCGGCGTCGCGGGCATGACGCTGCCCATCGCGCGCGACCTGTCGAAGCTGCTGATCCGCGTCGTCACGGTCGCGCCGGGCATCTTCGAGACGCCCATGATGGCCGGAATGCCCGACGAGGTGCGCGCCTCGCTCGAGTCGCAGGTGCCGCACCCGTCCCGGCTCGGGCACCCGAGCGAGTACGCCGCGCTCGTGCGATCGATCGTCGCGAACCCGATGCTGAACGGCGAGACGATCCGCCTCGACGGCGCGATCCGCATGCAGCCGAAGTAGGCCGGCCGTCGTCCGGCCGGGCCGGCCTCAGATTCGGCCGAGCGCGAGCGCGGAGCCTCCGCGCCCTCGCACCGTCTTGATCACGCCGTCGACGACGTCCCACACGGTGACCCCGATCACGACGAACACGACGATCGTCGCCACGACCTCGCCGCCCTCGCCCCACGGCCAGCCGATCGCGTCGAGGAACTCCGGCGCGAAGAGCTGCCCGGTCGTGTAGAGCCACAGCGCCGGAACCGTGAACGCGAGGTTCAGCCCGAGGTTCGCGGCGGCCAGCCACCAGCTCCACCCGTTCCGGTAGACGGCGACGGCGAACGCCGCCTCGAGCACGATGAGCACCAGGAAGTACGGCAGCCAGAACGACCACAGGTCTGGGTCCAGCACCGGCACGTCGCGGAACTCGGGCACCCAGGCGATGCCGGCCGACGAACCGAGCACGATCAGTGCGGCGAAGAACCCGAGGAACACGAGCGACGCGATGAGGTCGCCGAGCCTGCCTGCGCGTTCCTGGCCGGCGCCGTCCGGGAGCTGGTCCGGCGTCCAGGTCGACTCGGGTGCCGCACCCGGGGAACGATCGACGATGGCGAACACGAGCGTCGTCCAGAACCCGAGGTGCACGGCGAGCGAGACGGCGACGCCGGCGGCCTCGGCGAACGCCGTGCCGACGGGGTCGCCCGCGAGCAGGTTCGCGAAGACGACGGCCACGGCGCCGATCGGGAGCACGATCGCGTACAGCAGCTTGAGCAGCCGCCACCACACGAGGAAGTACCGCGGCCCGATGAGCACGAGGGGGCGGTCGAGGTAGGTCGCTGCGAGGGCGGCCGGATCGCCGAGTTCGGTCAGGGCCGCACGCTCGGCGGCGTCGGGAGCGATGCCGGACGCCTCGAGGGCATCGATCGCATCACCGAGGCGTTCGCGCAGCTCGCGGCCGAACTCGGCGCGCTCGGATTCGGGGATGCTGCGTGCCGCCGCCAGGATGTACCTGTCGGTCAGCGTGGTCGTGGTGGTCATCGTTCGTCTCCATCCGTTCCGCCGGTCAGGCGCGCGAGCGCCGCGTCGAGCTCGCGCCAATCCGCGGCGAGGACCTTCGCGAGCGCGTCGCCCGCGGGGCTGGTGCGGTAGAACTTGCGAGGCCGCGCCTCGTCGGTGTTCCACTCGCTCGTGAGCAGCCCCTGCTTCTCGAGGCGGCGCAGGAGCGGGTACAGGGTGTTGGCGTCGACCGCGAGGCCGTTCCGGCCGAGCGATTCGAGCAGGGAGTACCCGTAGTCGGGTCGGCGCAGCATCGCGAGGCAGCCCAGTACGACGGTGCCGCGCCGCAGTTCCTGCAGGTGGCCGGCGGTCGTGTCATCCAGACTCATGCCACGCACTGTACTGTGTGTCGCACACTATTGCAACAGATGCAGAGAAGTGTCGGATGCCAGGGCGCGCGAGCCCAGCGCCAGCTACTGCTCCGCGTGCGCCTCGAGGAACGCGTACACCTCGGCGTCGTCGACGCCGGGGAACGTTCCCGACGGCAACGGCGAGAGCACGTGCGCGTGCAGCCGCGCGCTCGGCCAGGCCTGCCCGGCCCAGCGCTCGGCCAGCCCGTCCGACGCGCGCCGGCAGCAGGTCTCGTCGGGGCAGCGCGACTCGGCGCGATGGGTCGTCTCCCTGCCGCGGAACCACTTCGCCTGGTTGAACGGCACGCCGACGGTGATCGAGAACTCCGTGGCATCCGTTCGCCCGGTCTGCGTCGCGCACCAGAACGTTCCCGCCGGGGTGTCGGTGTACTGGTAGTTCTCCGTCGTCCGGTTCGTGTGCTCGAACGCGCGACGCGCGCTCCACTTCTTGCACACCCACTGGCCCTCGATCGAGCCCGTGACGTCGGTCGGCAGCGGCAGGCCGTCGTTCTGGTACCCCTTCGTGAGCGAACCGTCGCCGTTGACCCGCAGGAAGTGCACGGTCATGTCGAGCTGCGTCGTCGCGAGGTTCGTGAACCGCAGTGCGGCCGCTTCGTGCGTGACGCCGAAGGCGTCGCGGAAGTCCTCGATCGCGAGCCGCTTGTCCTTCTTGGCGTCCTGGAGGAAGGTGACGGATGCCGCCTGCGGCATGAGGCACGCGGCCGCGAAGTAGTTGATCTCGAGCCGCTGCCAGAGGAACTCGTCGTAGCTCGCGGGCGGCTCGTGCCCGAGCAGGCGGTGCGCCATGGCCTGGAGCGCCATCGAGCGCAGGCCGTGCCCGCCCGGGATGGAAGCCGGAGGCAGGTAGATGCGACCGTTCGCGAGGTCGGTGATCGAGCGGGTCGAGTCGGGCAGGTCGCTGACGTAGATGAGCTGGAAGCCCAGCCGTTCGGCCATGACGCTGACCTCGCGGTGGGTGAGCGCGCCCTGCCGGTGACCCGATGCGCGCACCTGCTCCTCGGCGAGCTGCTCGATCTCGGGGATGTAGTTGTCACGTGCGCGCATGCGCTCGCGCAGCTCGGTGTTCGCGCGGCGCGCCTCCTCGGGCGTGGCGATGGCCTCGCTCGCGCGACGCTGCAGCTCGCGGTGCAGCCCGACCACGGCCTCGAGGGACTCGTCGGCCATGCTGCGCGTCGGCTTGATGAGCGGCAGCCCGAGTGCGGCGTAGAGCGGGCTCGCCTGTGCACGCCCGAGCTCGAGTTCGAGTTCGGCCCGGCGGCTCGGCGCTTCGCGGGAGAGCAGCTCGGCCAGCTCGACCTCGAGCGCCGCGGCGATCGCGTCGAGTGTGGAGAGCTTCGGCTCGCGCTTGCCGTTCTCGATGAGCGAGAGCTGGCTGCCCGCGAGGCCGACGCGGTCGCCGAGCTGGTCGAGGGTGAGGCCGCGTTCGGCGCGGAAGTGCCGGATGCGATGTCCGAGCGTGGCCAGGTCGGGGCTGCCGAGTCTCATGGCTTCAGAATATCGAAAGATCGCCAGTTCTTAACCCCCGATTTGGCCGGCATGGTCTGTCGGTCTTGTCGAGAATGGAATCAGCCACCGAACACGGGGCTCGCCACACTCCTCGAAAGGACGACGATGACCATCTCCGACGCCTCGGTCAACGCCTCCGGAACCGCCTCGGACGCGGAGGGACGCCCCCACGGCACCACCGACACGGCGCTGCGCGCCTGGGTCGCCGAGATCGCCGCACTCACGCAGCCCGACGAGATCGTCTGGTGCGACGGCTCGAAGCACGAAGCCGACATGCTCACGCGGCAGCTGCTCGCCGAGGACAAGCTCATCAAGCTCAACCCCGAGTGGCGACCGAACAGCTACCTCGCGCGCACCGACCCGTCGGACGTCGCGCGCGTCGAGGACCGCACCTTCATCTGCTCCACCTACGAGGAGGACGCCGGTCCGACCAACAACTGGCGCGACCCGCACGCGATGCGCGAAGAGCTCAACGGCGTGTTCGCCGGCTCGATGAAGGGCCGCACGATGTACGTCGTGCCGTTCTCGATGGGCCCGCTCGGCGGCCCCATCAGCCAGCTCGGGGTCGAGATCACCGACTCGCCGTACGTCGTGCTCTCGATGGGCATCATGACCCGGATGGGCGAGCAGGTCTACCGCCTCATCGAGACGGGCGAGCCGTGGGTGCGCACCGTGCACTCGGTCGGCTACCCGCTCGTCGACGGCGTCGGCCACCGGCGCCCCGAGGTCGACTGGCCCTGCAACGACACCAAGTACATCGTGCAGTTCCCGGACTCGCGCGAGATCTGGTCCTACGGTTCGGGGTACGGCGGCAACGCGCTGCTCGCCAAGAAGTGCTTCGCCCTGCGCATCGCGAGCGTCATGGCGCGCGACGAGGGCTGGCTCGCCGAGCACATGCTGCTCATCAAGGTCACCTCGCCGGCGGGCAAGGTCTACCACATCGCCGCGGCCTTCCCGTCGGCGTGCGGCAAGACCAACCTCGCCATGCTCCAGCCCACGATCCCCGGCTGGAAGGTCGAGACGATCGGCGACGACATCGCCTGGATGCGTCCCGGCGCCGACGGTCGCCTCTACGCGATCAACCCCGAGGCGGGCTTCTTCGGCGTCGCGCCCGGAACCGGCGAGTCGACCAACCCGACCGCGGTGCAGACGCTGTGGGGCAACACGATCTTCACCAACGTCGCGCTCCGCCCGGACGGCGACGTGTGGTGGGAGGGCCTGACCGACACCGCGCCCGACGAGCTCACCGACTGGCAGGGCAACCACTGGACGCCGGCCTCCGGCCGCCCGGCAGCGCACCCGAACTCCCGGTTCACGGTCGCCGCCGCGCAGTGCCCGCAGATCTCCGACGACTGGGACGCCCATGACGGCGTGCCGGTCGACGCGATCCTCTTCGGCGGTCGTCGCGCGACGAACGTGCCGCTCGTGGCCCAGGCCCGCTCCTGGAAGCACGGCGTGTTCATGGGCGCGACCATCTCGTCGGAGCAGACGGCAGCGGCAGAGGGCACCGTCGGCGAGCTCCGCCGCGACCCGTTCGCGATGCTGCCCTTCTGCGGGTACAACATGGCCGACTACTGGGGCCACTGGGTCAAGATGGGCCGCATCCTCGGTGAGAACGCACCGCAGATCTTCCAGGTCAACTGGTTCCGCAAGGGCCACGACGGGAAGTTCCTCTGGCCCGGGTTCGGCGAGAACTCGCGCGTGATCGAGTGGATCGTCGGCCGCCTCGAGGGCACCGCCGACGCCGAGTCCAGCCCGATCGGGATGCTCCCCGCGGCCGGATCGCTCGACCTCGACGGCATCGAGATCTCGGACGACGCACTCGAGCAGCTCTTCGAGGTCGACCCGAAGACCTGGCTCGCCGAGTGCGAGCTCACGGAGGAGTACTTCTCCCAGTTCGGCGACCGGGTGCCCGCAGCGCTCCGCGCCGAACTGTCCAGCCTTCGCTACCACCTGCAGCAGCAGGTCGGGTAGTCACCGGCTCGCCGGTCGTCGCTCAGGGGTGGGCGGCGACCGGCGAATCGCGCGCGGCGACGCGCCGACGACGGATGCCGCGGGGCGGGCGTGCACGGGAAGGCACGCCCGCCCCGCGGCATCCGCTTCCTCCACTGCCGCCGATGGGCGGCTCAGCGGATCTGGCCCCGGATCTCGCCGGACGGGATGTCGCCGGGCTCGCCCGTCGCCGGCGCGACGCCGTCGTTCGTGTGCACGTTGACGTAGGCGCCGCCGGTCTCGAGCAGGTCGATGAGCGCATCCAGCGACTGGCCGGCGAGCGGGCCGACGAGGTCGGCCGACGTGATCGTTCCGGTGCTCAGTACGCCGCTGGTCCGGCCGGAGCCGGGTGCGCCGGGGCCGTGGAGGAACGCCACGACGGGACCGTTCGCACCTGCGGGGGCGGCGTGGATGTGCGCGGCGACGGGATTGCGCAGGTTCGCCACGATGAGGCGGAACTCGATCGATTCACCGCCGTCGACGACCTTGAGGACGGTCGCGCCGCGGGCGAGCGAGTCGTTCGTCGGCACCTCCTGCGAGGCGCTGAGCTGCGCGACGTAGGTCGTGTCGGAAGCCTGCGCGGCCGCCGCGGGCGCGAGCGATGCGGCAGCCGCGAGCGCGACGACGGAGAGCATGCGTGCGATGTGCATGATCGAACCTCCTGATCGGGTGTCGACCGGCATCGGCGTCGGCCGACGTGCGCATTCTCGTCCGATCTTCGGTGCGCCGAAACCCCCACCGCCCGCCCGAACCTCCCCTCACACCGGGGCGGCGGGGTCGGGGAGGGACCAGGCGGCGGCGACGCTGCGCATCGACGGACCCTCGGGCGGGCGGAGGTCGACGAGCGCGACCTGGGTGAGACGGATGCCGCGGCCGGGCCGCACCGCGCCGTGCACGCCGTCGGTCACGTGCGGCCGGAAGTCGGGTCGGGCCCGGGCGACGTCGACGTCGGCCATGCGGAGTGCGTGCAGCAGGCGGGTTCGCATCGCGCCGAGCGGACCCCGGTCGCGCAGGAGCGTGACGGGCACGTCGTGACGCCTGCCGAACATCGCCCGACCGGAGGCGACCACCTCGACGGGCTCACGGCCCCGCAGTTGCCCGCCGACGACGTCCGCGACCCAGGCCGCGTCGTGGCCGGTCTCGAACGGCTCGACGACGGTGACGTGCAGCGGCCAGCGTGAGACGGGGAACGCCTCACCGACCCCGAGCGGGGTGAGCGGCAGCACCACCGCGAACCGGCCCATGCCGTGAGACTACGCCGGGACGGCCGGATGCCCCCGGCCGGACGCTCCCGGCCGGACGCTCCCGGCTCAGGCGCTCCCGCCGAGCAGGTCGAGCAGCGCGTCGGAGGCGAACCGCACCTCGATCGAGCCCGTCGGCCCGCCGTCGGCCGAGCCCACCCAGAGGCTCGAACCCTCGTGGAGGCGCATCCACCCGTCGCGGAACACGACGTCGGCGCCCACGACGATCCCGATGACCGGCGACTCGCCCGCGCGGACCGCGACCGACCCCTCGACCGTCTGCTCGGCGCGCGCGTCGACGTCCTCGCGCGCCGACACGCCGACCAGGGGGCGGATCGGGTCGGCGAACCCGGGGGCGTCGAACGGGCTGCCGGCCGTCGCGTCGGGCACGACGCCGACACGGACCTCGGTCGAGACGAGCGCGGTGTCGGCCTGCCCGTCGAGCACGAGGCGGGCGCCGACACGGAACCGGTAGTACACCCGGCCGTCGGTCGGCGCCTGGGGCAGCACGACCGCGCTCACCCAGTTCCGCGTCCATGCGAGGGCGTCGCCGCTGCGGTTCGGCGGGTCGTACAGGCTCGCGGTGATCCGCACGGCGCCGTCGGTGCGCGTGGGGGCGGATCGCAGCGAGACCGGCCGGTCGCCGGCGGGCGCGATCGAGCGCGCCTGCTCGAACGCGGGCAGGCGCTGGGTGTCCCATTCCCTCAGCCACGCCTGAAGGTGCGAGCGGAGTTCGTCGAACGTCGGCCCGGGATCGGCGGATGCCGTCTCGGCACGTTCGACGATCTCGGGCGCGGCGTCGAGCACGGCGGCGAGATCGCGAACGGTCGTCGTGCCGCGGGCGGTGCGGGGTGCGTCGAGCAAGGTCATGTCGGTCCTCCATCGGGGATGGCGCGAGCGCGCCGGGGTCACGCGATGGGTCGACGGTAGGGCGGCCCGACGGGTGCGGCATCCGCGCTGGCCCCGGGTCGGGGTGGGGGAGAACCCTGAGGCGTCGGGGCGGGGCGGCCCGGCGGGAGCGGGCTCAGACGAGCAGCTGGTGCTCCGCCAGTTCGCGGTAGAGGGGGACGGTCTCGACGAGTTCGGCGTGCGTGCCCTCGCCGATGACCCGCCCTTCCTCGAGGACGACGATGCGGTCGGAGTCGATCACGGTCGAGAGCCGGTGCGCGATCACGATGAGCGTGCGGCCCGACGCGACCGCGTCGATGGCTTCGCGCATCATGCGCTCGTTGACGCCGTCGAGCGAGGAGGTCGATTCGTCGAGCAGCAGGATCGGCGGCGCTGCGAGCAGGGCTCGAGCGATGGCGAGGCGCTGGCGCTCGCCGCCCGAGAGCGTGATGCCGTTCTCGCCGACCTGCGCGTCGAGCCCCGCTGGGTCGCGTTCGAGCACGCCGCCGAGGTTCACGGCGTGCAGGACGTGCGCGCACTCCGCGTCGGTCGCGTCGGGGCTGCCGAGCAGGAGGTTGTCGCGGAGCGTGCCGGCGAGCACCGGGGCGTCCTGTTCGACGTAGCCGATCTGGGCGCGCAGTTCGGCGCGTTCGAGCGAGCGCAGGTCGAGACCGCCCAGGCGGACCGTACCCACGCTCGGGTCGTAGAACCGCTCGATGAGCGCGAGGATCGTCGACTTCCCGGCGCCCGACGGGCCGACGAGCGCGATCCGCCCGCCGCGCGGAACCCGGAACGACACCCCGCGCAGCACCGGCTGCCGGTCGGTCACGTCGGGCTCGGGCAGGTGCTCGTCGGGCGAGTCGTTGGCGGGGTCGGCCGGGTCCGAGGGGCGGGTGAGCGCGTAGGCGAAGTGCACGTCGTCGAACTCGATCGCGGCGGCATCCGGAAGCAGGCCCTCGTTGGCGGGGCCGACCATGACCGCGCGCGCGGCGAGCTGCCGGTCGTTCGCGTCCTCGTCGGGCAGGTCGAGGATCTCCTGGATGCGGCCGAGCGCGCCGAGCGCCTGGTTGACCGAGGTGAACGCGCCGAACGCCAGGCCGAGCGGCATGATCATCATGAACAGGAACAGGATGAACGTGACGAGGTCGGCGATCTCGATCGCGCCGGATGCGACGCGGAAGCCGCCGACGCCGATCACGACGAGGAACGAGACCTGCATCGCGATGCCGGCGATGGGGACGATGAGCGCGGAGACGCGAGCGACCTCGACGCCCTTCGCCCATGCGCGCTCGGCCTCGCGCTCGACGTCGCGGATCTCGCGGTCGGTCGCGCCCGCGGCGCGGATGGTGCGCACCGACGTGATCGCGCGCTCCACGGATGCCGCGACGTCGCCGACCTTGGCCTGGGCCGCGTGCGAGGCCTCTCGGACCCGCGACGCGAGGAGGGTCACGGTCGTGATCGCGATCGCGATGACGAGGGCGGTGAGGCCGAGCAGCACCGGGTCGATGACGAGCATCGCGATGAGCGCGCCGATGAACGTGACGCTCCCTCCGATGGCTTCGACGAGCCCCTGCGTGAGGACCGCACGGAGCATGGTGGTGTCGCTGCCCACGCGGGAGACGAGGTCGCCCGTGCGTCGGGTGTCGAACTCGGCGATCGGCAGGTGCAGGATCTTCGCGATGAGCCGGCGCCGGCTCGAGAGCACGACGCCCTCGCCCGTGCGTTGCAGGAGGTAGTGCTGGTAGCCGGTGATGACGGCGCTCACGACGACGAGCGCGACGAGCGCCCAGACGAGGCCGTCGAGCGGGTCGCCGGCCTCGACGATCGTGATCACCCGGCCGACGAGGAGCGGTTGGGCGAGGCTCGCGACGGCGCCGACGATCGAGAGCGCCGCGACGAAGATGAGGACCGGCTTGTGCTCGAAGATGAAGGGCAGCAGCTGGCGGAAGCTCGCCCGGGGGCCGGACGGGGTCTCGCCGCGGCGGCCGAACGGGCTGCGGCGCGGCGGCCGCGTCGCTCCGGCCGTGTTCGCCGGCCCGGCGTCGGCAGCGGCGTCGCCGCCCGCGTCGCGCCCGGCGGCGTCGCGCCGTCCGATGAGGGGGATGCCCCCGGTGCGGGCCGCGCGGGCGGCCGCGCGCTCGGCGGCGCGGGCTGCGGATCGGGTGCCGGGTGTGGTCTCGGTGTCGCTCATGGGTCGTCCTTCGCGGCGGCGGCATCCGTCGTCCGGGATTCCGGGCCGCCTTGCAGCATACGTCGCCCGGCTGGGAGCGTCAGAACCGGCCGTCCCTCCTGTGGACAGCGTGCGCGCCCGGAGCCGGCCGAGGCCGCTCGGGTTCGACGTCGCCGCCCGGCGAGGCGATGACGGATGCCGCGAGCCCGTGCCCCGCGGCGCACGCCGACCCGGCGTCGGCCCCGGCCAGCGCTGCCGCGAGGTACCCGGCCGCGAACGCGTCGCCCGCGCCGGTGAGGTCGCGGACCTCTGCGACGGGCGGCACCGGGACGCGGGCGACGGGCTCGCCCGCGTCGAACACCTCGGTCGGCCGGGGGCCGTGCTTCACGACCACCCGGGCGGCGACGGATGCCGCGGCCCGGCCGCCGCCGTCGATGCCGAGCAGTTCGGCCTCGGTCTCGTTCGCGAAGAGCACGTCGGGGCGCAGCTCGGCCAGCCACCCGGCGACGCGCGCCACGCCGAGCCCGTCGATGAGCCCGGTCGACGAGGCGTCGATCGAGACGCGCGCTCCACGCTCGCGGGCGAGCGCGATGAGGCGGCGGACCTCGCTGCGCATGGGGTCGTGCTCCAACCCGTAGCTCGGCGCGTGCAGCCAGGCGATGCCGTCGAGCCATCCGGCGTCGACGTCCGCGAGTTCGGCCGCCGACGCCCGATCGGGGAACATGGTGCGCTCGCCATCCGGCGCGACGATGAGCACGACCGCTCCGGTGCGCCCCTCGCGCTGGGCGCGCACGTCCACGCCGCCCGAGGCCAGGGCCGACACGAGCGCGGCGCCCGCGCCGTCGTCGCCGACACGGCCGATGAACCGCGTCGGCGTGCGGTTCGCGGCGTGCGCGGCGACGTTCGCGGCGCTGCCGCCGCGCGATCGGAACACCCGGGCCGCCGAGTCGGTCGCGGCGCGGATCGGCTCGGTCGCCCAGACCACGATGTCCTCGAGCAGGTCGCCGACGACGACGAGCACGCCGGGGCCGGGCTCAGCCGGCGAGCTCACGAGCGATCTCCGCGCCGAGCAGGGCGTTGCCGCGGTAGACCGCGAGGTTCGCCTCGAGGCTGCGGCCGCCGGTCGCGCGCAGGACGAAGTCGAGGAGGAACGGGGTGGTGTCGTGGCCGGTCACGCCGGCGGCATCCGCTGCGGCCAATGCCTCGGCGAGGACGCGCAGGTGCTCGTCGGGATCGAGTTGGTCGGACTCGGCGACCGGGTTCGCGACGAGCACGGCCGAGGCCAGGCCGAGTTCGTCGCGCCCGCGCGCGACGGCCGCGGCCTCCGCGGCGGAGTCGACGCTCGCCGGGGCCGCGAAGCCCGAGTCGGCGACGTAGAACCCGGGGAACCGGTCGGTCCGATACCCGAGCACGGTGATGCCGAGCGTCTCGAGGCGTTCGAGGGTCGCCCCCACGTCGAGGATCGACTTCACGCCGGCGCTCACCACCACGATGGGCGTCGCGGCGAGCGCGGGCAGGTCGGTCGACTCGTCGAACGTGTCGCTCGCGCCGCGGTGCACCCCGCCGAGGCCGCCCGTCGAGAACACCCGGATGCCTGCGCGGTGCGCGAGCCACGCCGTCGCGGCGACGGTGGTGCCCGCGTCCAGACCCGCGGCGCGCGCGACGGGCAGGTCGCGCGTGCTCGCCTTGACGATGCCCTCGACGGTGCAGAGGCGTTCGATCTCGCGCTCGTCCAGGCCGACCACGGCCGTGCCGCCGACGACCCCGATCGTCGCGGGCTCGACGCCGGCCTCGCGGACGAGCGCCTCCGTGGCGAGGCCGACCTCGAGGTTCCGCGGGCTCGGCAGCCCGTGCGTCAGGATCGTCGACTCGAGTGCGAGCACCGGTCTGCCGGCGTCGACGGCGTCGCGCACGCGATCGGCGATGCGCAGGGCGGGGGAGCGGTCGGGCTGCATGCGCCTCATCGTACGGCGGCGTCATCGGATTCGATGCGAGGCATCCTCAGCAGGTAAGGTGAGCCTTACCTGTTTCCTTCGTCCCGAGGTGGCCTCCCATGCACGACCTGCTGACCAGGACCGAGCCCGCGCTCGACCTGCTCGGCGGCGACCCCTCGGCACCCGCACTCGTCACACCGACCGGAACGGTCGACTACGCCGAACTCGCCGACCGGGTCCGCGCCCGCCGCGACGAGCTCGGCGACGGCCGCCGGCTGGTCTTCCTCGCCGCCGCGAACACCGTCGAATCGATCGTGACCCACGTCGCAGCGCTCGCGGCCGGGCATCCGGTCCTGCTGCTGCCGTCGGGCATCGACGAGAGCGCGCTCGCCGGGCTCGCAGACCGGTACGAGCCCGACGTGATCGCCCGCTCCGAGGCATCCGCCCTGACGATCGAGCACGCCTCGCGGGCGAGCGGGCACCGCTTCCACCCCGAGCTCGCGCTCCTCGCGAGCACGTCCGGCTCGACCGGATCGCCCAAGCTCGTCCGGCTCTCCCGGCGAAACGTCCGCTCGAACGCCCGCAGCATCGCCGACTACCTCGGGCTCACGCCCGACGATCGTGCGGCCACCACGCTGCCGCTCGGATACTGCTACGGGCTCTCCGTCGTCAACAGCCACCTCCTCGCCGGCGCCAGCGTGCTGCTCACCGAGCGGTCGGTCGTCGAACCGGCGTTCTGGGACGAGTTCCAGGAGCTCGGAGCGACCTCGTTCGCGGGCGTCCCGTACACCTACGAACTGCTCGAGACCACCGACTTCGCCGAGCGCGACCTGCCCGATCTCCGCTACGTCACGCAGGCCGGCGGCCGGCTCGCGCCGGAGAAGGTGCGTGCGCTGGCCGGGCTCGGCCGCAGGCGAGGCTTCGACGTCGTCGTCATGTACGGGCAGACCGAGGCCACCGCGCGCATGGCCTACCTGCCGCCCGCGCTCGCCGAGCGCGCCGCGGGCGCCATCGGGCTGCCGATCCCCGGCGGTTCGTTCCGCATCGACCAGACCGTGGGCGGCGGCGCACCCGGCGAGGGCGAGCTGGTCTACTCGGGGCCGAACGTCATGATGGGCTACGCCCACGACGCGGCCGACCTCGAGCGCGGACCCGAACTCGACGAACTGCGCACCGGCGACCTCGCACGCCGTCGCGACGACGGGCTGTTCGAGATCACGGGCAGGCTCAGCCGGTTCGTCAAGAGCTTCGGCCTGCGGATCGACCTCGACGACCTCGAGCGCAAGCTGGCGGCCGACGGCCTCGCAGTGCGAACCGTGGCCGGCGGCGAACGGCTCGTCGCCTTCGTCGTGCACGACCGCGCGATCGACCCCGCACGCGACGGTGTCGCCGCGGCCACGGGCCTGCCGCCCCACGCCTTCGACGTGCACGCGATCGCCGAGTTCCCGCGCACCGCCAACGGCAAGCCCGATCACGCGGCCCTCCGCGCCCACGCGGAGCTGCTCGCGAGAGCGGATGCCGCGCCCCACACGGCACGCGGGGCGGCGGTCGACCCGGCGAGCACGTCCTGCGACCTGCGCGACCTGTACGCCGAACTGCTCGGGCGACCAGACGCGACCGAGGACGACACGTTCGCGAGCCTCGACGGCGACTCGCTGAACTACGTCGAGCTCGCGCTCCGGCTCGAGGAGCGCATCGGCGCCCTCCCGACGGACTGGCCGAGCCGCAGCATCCGAGACCTCGCGGCCCGCCGCGGGCCGGGCGTTCCGGCGGCGCCCGCTCCGGCCCGCGCGGGTTCCGACGCGCGGCCCGGCGGCTCCGCGAAGCGCGGCGCGCGCACCCCGCGACGCCGCCGGTTCGCGCGCCTCGAGACCTCCGTCGTCCTGCGCACGGTCGCGATCCTGCTCATCGTCGCGACGCACGCCGACGTGATCCAGCTCCAGGGCGGCGCCCACCTGCTGCTCGCGGTCGCGGGCTTCAACCTCGCACGGTTCCGCCTGTCCGAGCCGCGGGCCCTGTGGCGCGACGCGCGCGGCGCGCACGGCGCGCGGAGCAGGCGGGTGCGCGGGCTGCTGCGCAGCGCGAGCGCCGTCGCGGTGCCGGCGGTGCTGTGGATCGGCGGCGTCGCGCTCATCGCGGGCACCTACGACCCGGCGACCGTCGCGCTGTCGAACTGGATGGTCCCCGGCGCGGACTCGTGGAACGAGCAGTGGCAGTTCTGGTTCCTCGAAGCGCTCATCTGGTCGATCCTCGGCCTCGCGGCGCTCTTCGCGATCCCCGGAGTCGGCGGGCTCGAGCGACGGCACCCCTACGCGTTCGCCGTCGCCGCCCTCGTCGGCGCCCTCGCGGTGCGCTACCTCGTCTCCGGCGGGGTCACGGCCGCATCCCCGATGCGCTACGCGCTTCCGGCGATCGCCTGGCTCATCGCGCTCGGCTGGCTCGTCGCGCGCTCGGACACGACGGTGCGCCGGATCGTCGTCACCGCGATCACGCCGGTCGTCGTCACCGGGTTCTTCGGCGACCCGGTGCGCGAGGCGATCGTGATCGGCGGCGTCCTGCTGCTCGTGTGGGTTCCGAGCCTGCCCGTCCCCGCGTTCCTCGCCGGGGCGGTCGGCACCGTGGCATCCGCGTCGCTGTTCGTCTACCTGACCCACTGGCAGGTGTATCCGCCCATCGAGGAGTGGTCGCCGCCGCTCGCGATCGTCGCGTCGTTCGCGGTCGGCATCGCCGCGTGGTGGCTCTGGGGGCGGGCGACGGGCTGGTTCGGCAGCGCTCGCCGAGCCGTGCGCGCACGGCGCTGAGGACCGGGCGCGCGCGGGCCCTCGACGGAGCCCCGCGCTCGACGGGACGGCGCGTTCAGCCGCGCAGGCGCTCCAGCATGCGCGCCGTGACGAGCGCGGCCTCGGCTGCCTCGCGACCCTTGTCCTCCTTCGAGCCGGGCAGGCCCGCCCGGTCCAGCCCCTGCTGCTCGTCATCGAGCGTCAGCACGCCGAACCCGACCGGCTTGCCGGTGTCGAGCGCGACCCGCGTGAGCCCGTCGGTCGCCGCGGCCGACACGTACTCGAAGTGGGGCGTGCCGCCCCGGATGATGACGCCCAGCGCCACGACCGCGTCGGCACCGCCATCGAGCGCGGCCTTCGCCGCGACGGGCAGCTCGAAGCTGCCCGGCACCCGCACGATCTCGAAGTCGGCACCGGCCGCCTCCAGCGTCCGCGTGGTGCCGGCGATCAGCCCGTTCGTGATCTCGTCGTGCCAGCTTCCGGCGACGACGACGACCCGCAGGCCCCGTCCGTCGACCTCGAGTGCCGGGCTTCCCGCTCCGCTCATGATGCGTGTCCTCTCAGGAGTTCTTCGGCAGCGGCCTCGGTCAGCTGCACGTCGTCGATGGAATGACCCATGCGGGTCCGCTTGGTCTCGAGGTAGTCCGCGTTCACGCTGCCGACGCCGACCACGAGCGGCACCCGGTCGGCGACGCGGATGCCGTGCGCCTCGAGCTGGCGCACCTTCTCGGGGTTGTTCGTCATGAGGCGCACGCGGTCGATGCCGAGGTCGTCGAGGATGGCGCTCGCCGCCGTGTAGTCGCGCGCGTCGATCGGCAGGCCGAGCGCGAGGTTCGCGTCGAGCGTGTCGAGGCCGCCCTCCTGGAGCCGGTAGGCGCGCAGCTTGTTGATCAGGCCGATGCCGCGACCCTCGTGCCCGCGCAGGTAGACCACGACCCCGCCGTGCTCGGCGATGGTCGCGAGCGCGGTGTCGAGCTGCGGCCCGCACTCGCACTTGAGCGAGCCGATCGCCTCGCCCGTCAGGCACTCGGAGTGCACGCGCACGACGGCGCCCGCCCCGTCCGATGCGGGGTCGCCGGCGATGATCGCGAGATGGTCGGCGCCCGTGCTGCGGTCGCGGTAGGCGCGCACCCGGAACGTGCCATGCAGCGTCGGCAGGCCCGTCTCGACCTCGAACTGGACGCGCGAGGTCTCGTCGACGGATGCCGGGGCCTCGTGCCGGGCCAGGTCCTGGCCGTCGTGGCGCTCGCGCAGCCAGTCGACGAGTGCGGCGACGGTCGTCACGGGCAGCCCCTCGCGCTCGCCGAGTTCGATGAGGCCGGGCAGGCGCATCATCTCGCCGTCGTCGGCGACGAGTTCGCCGATGACGCCGACGGGCGACAGGCCCGCCAGCCGCATGAGGTCGACGGCCGCCTCGGTGTGGCCCGCACGTTCGCGGACGCCGCCGTCGACGGCGCGCAGGGGCAGGATGTGCCCGGGACGGATGAGGCGCTCGGGGGTCGCGTCCGGGTCGGCGAGCACGCGCAGCGTGTGCGCGCGGTCGGACGCCGAGATGCCGGTCGACGTGCGGTCGGAGGCATCCACCGAGACGGTGTACGCGGTTCCGCGCGCGTCCTCGTTGCGCGCGACCATGGGCGGAAGGTCGAGCCGGTCCGCGAACGATCCCGGCATGGGCGCGCAGAGGTAGCCGCTCGTGTTGCGGACCATCCACGCGATCCACTCCTGGGTCGCGAACTCGGCCGCCATGATCGCGTCGCCCTCGTTCTCGCGAGCCTCGTCGTCGGCGACGATGACGGGCTTGCCCGCGCGCAGCGCCTCGAGCACCTCGGGGATCGTCGCGAGGCTCATCGGTCGCCTCCGATCGTCGTGGATGCCGAATCCGAAGCCGGCGCCGCGTCGCCCGCCGAGAAGCCGGAGCCCGGTCCGCCCGGTTCGGCGAGCGAGGAGGGCAGCGCCCGGTGGGTGTCCAGTCGCAGCATCCGCTGCACGTGCCGCGCGAGCACGTCGGTCTCGAGGTTGACCCGGTCGCCCGCTTCGAGCGTGCCGAGCGTGGTCGCGGCGAGCGTCTCCGGGATCAGCGAGACCTCGAACCACGACCCGTCGGGGTCGTCGCCGATCGCGCTGACCGTGAGCGACACGCCGTCGACCGCGATCGACCCCTTGTCGACGACGAGCGGTGCGAGCGGTGCCGGCAGCGAGAACCGCACGACGCTCCACGCCTCGCCCGGGGTGACCTGGAGCACCTCTCCGGTGCCGTCGATGTGCCCCTGCACGATGTGCCCGCCGAGCCGGTCGCCGACGAGCGCGGCGCGCTCGAGGTTGACGGCGCGGTCGATCGCGACGGTGTCGAGGGTCGACATCGCGAGGGTCTGCGCCATCACGTCGGCGCTGAACGACTCGGCGTCGGAGTCGACGACCGTCAGGCACACGCCCGAGACGGCGATGGAGTCGCCGTGACGCACGCCGTCGACGACCTTCGGGCCGTGCACGGTGACGCGGACGACGTCCGCGCGGGGTTCGACCCGGGTGACGCGCCCGAGCTCCTCGATGATTCCGGTGAACATGTCACGCCCTTCCTGGGGTGGGGGTCTCGGGGTGCGCCGGCCTGGCGACGACGAGCACGTCGTCGCCGAGGCGCACGAGGTCGGAGATGCGCAGTCGTGGCGCGTCGGCGATGGTCGCGACGCCGAGGTCGCCGACCGCGGTTCGAGGCCCGCCGATGAGGGCGGGAGCGAGGTAGACGAGCAG
The DNA here is from genome assembly GCF_021442325.1 of Agromyces marinus. Taxonomy (NCBI): domain Bacteria; kingdom Bacillati; phylum Actinomycetota; class Actinomycetes; order Micrococcales; family Microbacteriaceae; genus Agromyces; species Agromyces marinus. Next base: position 894,443 of record NZ_CP087879.1, read on the forward strand.
TTCGTCGACGAGGCCCGCGGCCAGGAACGCGGTCGCGAGCGTCGGGCCTCCCTCGACGAAGAGCGAGCGGATGCCGCGGCGCTGCAGTTCCTCGAGGTCCGCGCCGAGGTCGCCGCCGGCGAGCAGGATCGGTTCGCGCGGGTGCGAGCGCAGGGCGGCGCCCTCGGGCAGCGGCCGTCGTCCGAACACGACCGGCACCGGCTGGTCCTCGAGCAGCGCCCCGTGGTCGTCGCGGGCGGTGAGCGCTGGGTCGTCGGCGAGCACGGTGCCGGCGCCGACGGCGATGGCGTCGGCTGCGGCGCGTCGGCGGTGCACGTCGGCGCGCGCGTGATCGCCCGTGATCCACCGGCTGGTGCCGTCGGCGGCCGCGACGCGACCGTCGAGGCTCGACGCCCACTTGACGGTGATGCGGGGGCGGCGTTCGCGGGCCGCGAAGAGCCAGTCCTCGAGCAGCGCCTCGACCTCGTCGGCGAGGACGCCCGACTCGACGTCGACGCCCGCGTCGCGCAGGGTCTGCGCACCGCCCGCGGAGTGCGGGCCGGGGTCGGCGACCGCGTACACGACGCGCGCGATGCCGGCGTCGACGAGGGCGCGGGCGCACGGGCCCGTGCGCCCGACGTGGTTGCAGGGTTCGAGCGTCACGATCGCGGTCGCGCCGCGCGCGGCACCGGGGTCGAGCGCGTCGAGTGCGTCGACCTCCGCGTGCGCGGTGCCGGCGCCCCGGTGCCATCCATCGGCGATCACCTCGCCGTCGGGGGAGAGGATCACGCAGCCGACGCGCGGGTTCACCCCGGTCGCCGGACCGCGCTCCGCCAGTTCGAGTGCGCGGCGCATCGCGTCGGCTTCCGCCGTCGTCCGCGTGGCCGTGGTCATCGCCGCCTCGCCTGCCTTCCAGGCTCCGGGGGCTCCCGGCAGCGCCGGATCGGCCGACCGCGCACGCGCCGCCGACACGTGCTGCCTCCCATCCGGACTTTCACCGTCGGTACCGGAGTTCCACCGGTTCAACCGTTCGCACGCGACCGGACGGTCGCACGCTCACGGCTCGCGGACTTTTACCGCCGGTTCGGACTTGCACCGACCCCGGAGCACGTTGCTCTTTCGATTCTAGGTCAACGCCGGAGGGGCGCGGGTATTCCGGGGCCGGTCAGCGGCAGCCCGCTGCGGCGTCGATCTGCGCGTCCGACGGGCGGCCGTAGGCCTCGATGCCGGAGCCCGGGATGTCGTAGCCCATGGAGATCGCCCATGCGGTCGCCCACATCTCGTGGTCGCTCGAGAACACGGATCCCGAGAAGATCGGCGCGCACTCCTCGCGCAGCACCTGGATGTGGCCGACCTCGTGCACGACGACCGCTTCCGCGTTCTCGTCCCACGAGTAGGCATCCTCGATGCTGTACGTCAGCGTGATGAGTCCCCACCCGGCACCGTCGGGGAAGAACTCGGCCGTGCCGGCGTAGTACTCGCTGCTCGAGTAGCCGCCCGCCTCATCGGCCCACTCGACGTCGAAGGGCACCCCGTTCGCGATCGACTCGGCGAAGTCCTCGATGCGAGCGCGCTCGGGATGGTCGGCGCGACGGGCCGCCTCGGAGGCCTGCGAACTCCGCATCGCGGCGACGGCGGTGGCGAGGTCGGCGAACGGGTCGGCCGAGCCGGATGAGATCGTCGGCGAGTGCCGCAGGTCGTCGATCGCCTGCTGCACGGCGACGCGCGTGCGGTGGGTCGCGGCCGGGTTGTCCTCGAGCGCCGCGGTCGCGAGGGCCTCGGTGCCGGCAACGAGCGCCTCGGAGGCGTCGGCGATGGCGAGGTTCCCTTCGGCGACCCGATGGGTCGCGACGTCGAGCGATTCGGCCGCGACCGTGCGCGAGGGCACGAGCCCGACGATGCGCCAGGCGTCGGCGTAGCGCTCCCACGCGGGTGCGAATCCGTCCGGGTCGCCGAGCCCGGCGATGCCGGGGCTCGCGGGCTCGTCGGCGAGTCGGGCACGGGCGTGCTCGAGTTCCTCGGAGAGCAGGGCGAGGTCCGCTGGGTCGACGAGGTCTCCCGAGGCGGCTTCGGCGAGGGCTTCGCCGCGGCGGATGGCGCTCTCGCCGCGCTCGGCGGTCGCGTCGTAGTCGGCCGCGGCCTCGTCGTACCGGCTGTCGGCGGCGGACCACGCGGGCCAGAGGTCGGCGTGGACGGCCGATGCGACGACCTGGTGGCCGACGGCCCAGGTCGCGATGACGGCGGTGATGGCGAGGGCGGTGATCGGGCCGCGGGCGTGGTCGTGCATGGATCCTCCCGGCGGTGGGTACGGCCGCCGGGATCACGCTACCCGGCGGGGGCGACGCTCCGGATCACGATTCGATCGCGACTCATCGGGCTTCGACGAGCCGGCGGGCCGTGCCCTCGTCGACGATCAGGTCGGTGATGAGGTCGCCGGCGAGGGCCCCGCGAAGGCCGGGAAGCTTCGCTCGGCCCGACACGACGCAGATGCGTCGCGGCGCGCGGCGCAGTACCTCGAAGTCGGGCCCGGTCGCCCGTGCGTTCAGGGGGATCCCGTCGGTCGAGCCGTCGGACCGGTAGAAGACGGTCGCGACGTCGCCGACGACACCGTCGCCGCTCAGCGCCTCGTAGTCCGCGCGCTCGAGGTAGCCGCCCTGGTAGACGTGGCTGGGCACCTCGGCGAAGGGCGAGCCGATGCCGAAGATCGCCACGTCCATCGCGGCCTGCAGGTCGAGGAGGCGCCGCGTGCTGCGCTCTCGCCAGAACGCCTCCTTCGTCGCGGGGTCGTCGAAGAACGCGGGCACGGGGAACTGCTGCACGCGTGCGCCGAAGGCGTCGCCGAATCGCCGCAGGAGCTCCGATGCGTAGAGGATGCCGGTCGTGCGGAGGTTGCCCGCGCCGTTCAATTGCACGATCTCGGAGTTGTGCGTCGCCTTCGGGGTGAGGTGGCGGCTCATGGCGCTCATCGTGGAGCCCCACGCGACACCGATCGTCTGGTTCGAGTCGATGAAGCGACTGAGAATCCGTGCAGCCGAGAGGGCGACCCGCTCGAGCCGGTCGACGTCGCTCGCGTGGTCGGGCACCGGGACGACGTGGGCCGCGACGCCGTGGCGGTCGAGGATCTCCTGTTCGAGCCGGCTCGGCAGGTCGAGCGGCGAGTGGATCGAGATCTCGACGAGCCCGGTGTCTCGGGCGTGGCTGAGCAGCCGCGAGACCGAGGATCGTGAGGTGTGCAGTTCCCTGGCGATCGCGTCCATGGTGAGGTCCTGCAGGTAGTACAGGTGGGCCGCGCGCAGCGCGTCGCGCATCTTGGCGGTGGGCGCCTCGGCCTCCCGCCTCGGCCCCGTGGCATCCGTCACGACCATCGGAACTCCCTTGCACGTATGTTCATTCGCCTTGCAAACATGTTCAGCGCTGTCACGATGTATTCATCCACAGCCCGGGCGCCCACGCAACCCGGCCTGCCAGCACGAAAGGACGGCGATGTCGCGCACCACGTCACCGGAGACGACCCCGACAGCCCCTGCACCCGGAGCCCGACCCGAGATCGCCGGGCTCGCGGCCCGGCCGACCGCCGAGGTGATCGTCATCGGCGGCGGCATCAACGGGATCGCGACCTTTCGCGACCTCGCCCTGCAGGGCGTCGACGTCGTGCTCATCGAACAGGACGACTTCGTCTCGGGCGCATCGGCTGCCTCGAGTCACATGATCCACGGCGGCATCCGCTACCTCGAGAACGGCGAGTTCCGACTGGTGCGGGAATCCGTCCGGGAACGCAACGGGCTCCTGGGGACCGCGCCGCACTACGTCAAGCCGCTGCGGACGACCGTGCCGATCTTCTCGACCCTCTCCGGAATCCTCTCCGCACCGATGCGGTTCCTCACCCATCGCCAGGGCAGGCCCGCCGAACGCGGCGCGGCCCTCATCAAGGCCGGCCTCACGATCTACGACTCGTTCTCGCGCGGCGGCGGTGCGGTGCCGCGCCACCGGTTCCTCGGGGCGAAGACGTCGCTCGCCGAACTGCCCGCGCTGAACCCGGACCTGAAGTACACCGCGACCTACTACGACGCGAGCATGCACGACCCCGAGCGACTCGCGCTCGACGTGCTGCACGACGGCCTCGCGGCAGGGCCCCACGCTCGCGCAGCCAACTACGCGGGCGCGGTCGCCCTCGGTGCCGGCGGAGTCCGCATCCGCGACGCCGTCACGGGGCACGAGTTCGACCTCGCCGCCGACGTCGTCGTGAACACCACCGGGCCGTGGACCGACCTCACCAACGCGCGACTCGGTCGCGAGACGCGGTTCATGGGCGGAACCAAGGGCTCGCACATCGTGCTCGAGAACGACGACCTGCTCGCCGCGACCGGCGGCCGCGAGATCTTCTTCGAGCACTCCGACGGCCGGATCGTGCTCATCTACCCGATCAAGGGCCGGGTCATGGTCGGCACGACCGACCTCGAGCACGACATGCGCGAGCCCGCGACCTGCACCGAAGCCGAAGTGGACTACTTCTTCGACCTCATCGCGCACGTTTTCCCAACCGTCCCCGTCCACCGCTCGCAGATCGTGTTCCGGTTCTCGGGCGTGCGGCCGCTGCCGCGCCACGACGACACCCGGCCCGGCTTCGTCAGTCGCGACTACCGCCTCGAACGAACGGCTGTCGCCGAGCGTCCGGGCACGGTCCTGCTCAGCCTCGTCGGCGGCAAGTGGACGACCTTCCGCGCGCTCGCCGAGCACCTGTCCGACGAGGTGCTCGACCTGCTCGGGCGGAGTCGCGTGCGCTCGACGAAGGGCCTGCCGATCGGCGGCGGCGCGGGCTACCCGGCGACGGATGCCGCCCGGCTCGTCTGGGTCGTCGGCCACGGCGACGGAGTGGGCCGCGAGCGTGCCGAGCAGTTGCTCGAGCGCTACGGCACGCGTGCCGAGCGCATCATCGAGGCGATCGAGGACGCCGCGGAGACGCCGCTCGTCGGCGCACCGGCCCATTCGCGCGAGGAGATCGCCTGGCTCGCCGCGAACGAACGCGTCGTGCACCTCGTCGACGTCGTCCTGCGCCGCACCGACCTGGCGTTCACCGGCACCGTGACCGCAGCCCTGCTCGACGAACTCGCCGACGTCGTCGGCGACGTGCTCGGGTGGGATGCGACGACGCGCGCCGCCGAGTCCCGCGAGGCGCGCACTGTGCTCGCCGAGCGCCACGGCGTCGTGCTCGCCGAGCCGGCCGCCCGCTGAAATCTGCACGGATGTGCACCTGGAACGGCGTCTGACCGGCTGATTCCATCGGTAGGTTTCATCAAGGCCGCGCGACCGCGGCCCATGCCGGCAGCCCGCTCCAGGGCTGACCGGCCCAACCCAGAAAGGTCAACGTGGACAATCTCGGAGTGCTGTTCCTCTCGGAACTCGTGGGCACCGCCATGCTCGTGCTGCTCGGCTGCGGAGTCGTGGCGAACGTCGCCCTGGCCAAGACGAAGGGCTTCAACGGCGGCTTCCTCATGGTCAACATCGGCTGGGGCCTCGCGGTCTTCTCCGGTGTCGTCGTGGCCTACGCGTCGGGCGCGCACATCAACCCGGCCGTCACGGTCGGCCTCGTCGCCAACGGTGCCACCGAGTTCGGCAACCCGGCATTCGGGACGACCGTCCCGGTGGACGCGGTCTCGGTGCTCACCTTCATCGGCGCGCAGATGATCGGCGCCTTCCTCGGCGCGATCATCGTCTGGCTCGGCTACAAGCAGCACTTCGACGGCGAGCCCGAGCCCGCCAACAAGCTCGGCGTGTTCTCGACCGGCCCCGCCATCCGCTCCTACGGCTGGAACCTCGTGACCGAGATCATCGGCACGTTCGTGCTCGTGTTCGTCGTGATCGGGTTCGGCCGCAACGGCGACGCGTCGGGCCTTGCCGCACTCGGCGCGCTGCCGGTCGCCCTCCTGGTCATCGGTATCGGCGCGTCGCTCGGTGGCCCGACCGGGTACGCGATCAACCCGGCCCGCGACCTCGGCCCGCGCATCGCGCACGCCATCCTGCCCATCCAGGGCAAGGGCTCCAGCGACTGGTCCTACTCGTGGGTCCCGGTCGTCGGCCCGCTCATCGGCGGCGTGCTCGCCGGATGGGCGGCCCTCGCCGCGCTGCCCGTCCTGGGCTGATCAACCGAGGGGCCGGTCCCGCGACCGGCCCCTCGATCGTCCGCGGCGCCGCGCTCAGCGCGCCGACGCGAGCGGGCGGACTCGTTCCACCAGTGCAACAGAGAGGACGGACCGGCCATGGCCGACTACATCCTGGCGATCGACCAGGGAACCACCAGCACCCGCGCGATCATCTTCGACAAGCACGGGACGATCGTCTCGACCGGGCAGCTCGAACACGAGCAGATCCTCCCCAAGGCCGGCTGGGTCGAACACGACCCCAAGGAGATCTGGAACAACACGAGGGAGGTCATCGGGCAGGCGCTCGGCAAGGCCGACCTCACCCGCCACGACATCGCCGCCGTGGGCATCACCAACCAGCGCGAGACCGCCGTGGTCTGGGACCGCACGACCGGCGAGCCGGTCTACAACGCGATCGTCTGGCAGGACACCCGCACGCAGCCGATCGTCGACCGGCTCGCGGCCGACGGCGGCGTCGAACGCTTCAAGGCCAAGGTCGGGCTGCCGCTCGCGACGTACTTCTCGGGCACCAAGATCGTCTGGATCCTCGAGAACGTCGAGGGCGCGCGCGAGAAGGCCGAGGCCGGCGACCTCATCTTCGGCACCACCGACACCTGGGTGCTGTGGAACCTCACGGGCGGCGTCGACGGAGGCGTGCACGCGACGGATGTCACCAACGCCAGCCGCACGATGTTCATGGACCTCGAGACCCTCGAGTGGGACGACGAGATCCTCGGCGCCTTCGGCGTGCCGCGCTCGATGATGCCCGAGATCAGGTCCTCCTCGGAGGTCTACGGCGAGGCCTCGTCCTCGAGCCTGCTCCGCGAGACGCCCATCGCCGGCATCCTCGGCGACCAGCAGGCCGCGACCTTCGGGCAGGCCGCGTTCGAGGCCGGCGAGGCGAAGAACACCTACGGCACGGGCAACTTCCTGATCTTCAACACGGGCGAGGAGATCGTCCACTCGAAGAACGGGCTGCTCACGACCGTCGGCTACAAGCTCGGCGACCAGCCCGTGCACTACGCGCTCGAGGGATCCATCGCGGTCACCGGCTCGCTCGTTCAGTGGCTGCGCGACAACCTCGGCCTGATCTCCTCGGCCCCCGAGGTCGAGGAGCTCGCGAAGTCCGTCGAGGACAACGGCGGCGCCTACTTCGTGCCCGCCTTCTCGGGGCTCTTCGCTCCCTACTGGCGTCCGGACGCACGCGGCGCGCTCGTGGGCCTGACCCGCTACGTGAACAAGGGGCACATCGCGCGAGCGGCACTCGAGGCGATCGCGTTCCAGACGCGCGACGTCGTGGAAGCCGTGAACGCCGATGCGGGGATCGACCTCACGGAACTGCGCGTCGACGGCGGCGCGACGGCCAACGACACGCTGCTGCAGTTCCAGGCCGACATCCTCGGCGTGCCCGTCGTGCGCCCGGTCGTCGCCGAGACGACCGCCCTCGGCGCGGCCTACGCCGCGGGCCTCGCCGTCGGATTCTGGGCCGACCTCGACGACCTCGCGAAGAACTGGCAGGAGGACCGCCGCTGGGAGCCCGCGATGGAGACCGGTGAGCAGGAGCGCCTCGTGCGCAACTGGAAGAAGGCCGTCACGAAGACCCTCGACTGGGTCGACGACGACGTGAGCTGATCCGCGAGCGGCACGTTCGAATCCCCGAATGGCGTCGGAAGCCCCTCATGGGCGGCTTCCGACGCCATTCGCGGATTCCGACGAGCGTCGGCGGCGCGCGTCAGCCCAGGCGCGCGGCGAGGAGGGGCGCGAGCTCGGCGAGCGTGCGGATCTCGAGCACCCCCGCGGCGCGGGCCGCCGCGGCATCCGTCTCGGCCGGGTGTTCGCCCGACCGGTTCAGCCAGACGCCCACGAGCCCGGCCTCGGCCGCCCCGATCGCGTCGGTGCGGAGCCGATCGCCGACGTAGGCGGCGCCCGACACGGGTGCATCGGCGGCGAACCGTTCGATCGCGATCCCGAACAGTCGCCGGTCGGGCTTGGCGACCCCTTCGGCACCGGATGCCACGACGTGCTCGAACCGCTCGGTCGCAAGCCCCAGGCGCGCGAGCTTGGCGGTCTGGAAGTCGAGCTCGCCGTTCGTGATGATCCCGAACCGCACGCCCGGCAGGACGCGTTCGATCGCGTCCATCGCCGGGAGCGCATCGACGTGCAGCGCCCACGACTCCCGGTACCGCTCGAAGTACCGGTCGAACCAGGCGCCCGCGTCGGCGTCGTCGAGCGTCTCGCCGTGCGCGAGCGCGAACTCCGCCGCGCGGGCGCGCCGCTGCCCCTCGAAACTCAGCGAGCCGGCGAGGTAGGCGTGGTAGTGCCGCTCTTCGAGCTCGTGCCAGAGCGCACGAGCGGATGCCGCGTCCGCGACGTATCCGCGCTCGTGCAGGTGGAGCGCGATGCCCGCGTCGACCGCCTCACGATGCGCCATGAGCGTGTCGTCGAGATCGAACAGCACGACCGGACGGGCATGGCCGTCCGGACCGGACCCGGTCGGGACCCCGGGCCCCTCGGGCGTCACGTCGTCACCGCCGACGCAGGAAGCCGACTCGCTCGTACACCGCATCGAGCGTGCGTTCGGCGCGCTCCGAGGCCTTCTCGGCGCCGATCGCGAGCAGGCGGTCGAGCTCGGCCGGGTCCTCCATGAGCGCGAGCGTGCGCTCGCGGATCGGCGAGACTCGCTCGACGACCGCCTCGGCGACATCCTTCTTCAGGTCGCCGTACCCGCGCCCGGCGTATTCGGCCTCGAGTTCGGGGATCGACCGGCCCGTGACCGTCGCGTGGATGTCGAGCAGGTTCGCGATGCCGGGCTTGGCCTTCGGGTCGTAGCGGATCTCGCGCTCGGTGTCGGTCACCGCGCTCTTGATGCGCTTGGCGATCACCTTCGGGTCGTCCATGAGGTTGATCAGGCCGTTCGGGCTCGCGGCCGACTTCGACATCTTCGCGGTCGGGTCCTGCAGGTCGTAGATCCGCGCCGACTCCTTCGGGATCATCGCCTCGGGCACGACGAGCGTGTCGCCGAAGCGTGAGTTGAAGCGGCCCGCGAGGTCGCGCGTGAGCTCGAGGTGCTGACGCTGGTCGTCCCCGACGGGGACGAGCTGCGTGCCGTAGAGCAGGATGTCGGCGGCCATGAGCACCGGGTAGGTGAACAGCCCGACGGTCGTCGCCTCGGAGCCGTAGCGCGCCGACTTGTCCTTGAACTGCGTCATCCGGCTCGCCTCGCCGAAGCCGGTGAGTGTGCCGAGCACCCACGCCAGCTCGGCGTGCGCCGGCACGTGCGACTGCACGAACAGCGTCGAGCGCTCGGGGTCGACCCCGGCGGCGAGGTACTGCGCGGCCGTGCGCCGGGTGGCCTCGCGAAGCACGGCCGGATCCTGCTGGACGGTGATCGCGTGCAGGTCGACGACGCAGTAGATCGGGTCGTGGTCTTCCTGCAGGGCGACCCAGTTCACCAGGGCGCCGAGGTAGTTGCCGAGGTGGAGGGAGTCGCCGGACGGCTGCATGCCGGAGAAGACGACGGGGCGTGCGGTGTTCATCGGGGGGAGGTCCTTGTCTCAGATGGCGTAGTCGACGATGACGGGAGCGTGGTCGGACCATCGCTCGTCGTAGGCGGCTGCGCGCCCCACGGAGTACGCGACCATCGCCTCCGCGAGGGCGGGCGTCGCGAGCTGGTAGTCGATGCGCCAGCCGGTGTCGTTGTCGAACGCCTTGCCGCGGTACGACCACCAGGTGTACGGGCCGGGCACTTCGCCGGCGTGGCGGCGACCGAGGTCGATCCATCCGAGTCCGGCTCCGGCGTTGTAGCCCTCCTCGCCCTCGGCGCCGAGGAAGCGGTCGAAGTATGCGCGCTCCTCGGGGAGGAACCCCGCGTTCTTGACGTTGCCCTTCCAGTTCTTGATGTCGAGCGTGCGGTGGCCGACGTTCAGGTCGCCGACGACGACGGCGAGCTCGTGCGAGGCGAGCTCGGCCATCCGCTCGCTCATCGCGTCGAGGAAGTGGTACTTCTCGACCTGCTTCGGCGTCTCGGCCTCGCCGGAGGGCACGTAGCAGCTCACGACCGTCACGATGCGGCCGGCCACCTCGTAGTCGGCCTCGAGCCAGCGCCCGGCGGTGTCGTGCACGTCGGCGCCGAGTTCCACGCGGTGGATGTGCGCGCGCTCGCGGCTCGCGATCGCGACGCCGGCACGGCCCTTCGCGGTCGCCGGGTCGTGCAGGATGCTCCACTCGTCGCCCAGCAGTTCCGCGAGGTCGTCGGTCGACGCACGCACCTCCTGCAGGGCGAGGACGTCGACGTCGGCCGCGGCGAGCCAGTCGCCCATGCCACGGCGGAACGCCGCGCGGACCCCGTTGACGTTGGCGCTGACGATCCGGAGCGGGGAGGCGGAGGGCATGCGTACGATCCTAGGCGAGCCCGGCGACACGGCCGTGTCGCCGGTCAGTCCTCGCGGCTGGGCGGCTCGGTCAGCCAGCTGTGCGTCCGCGACGGCGGCGGGGGCGGGGCATCCGCCTGGATCGCATCGAGGTCGCGCCGCGCGCGAGCCAGTCGCCTGCCGGCCACGGGGCGCTCGAACCACCTGGCGGCGGCGGCCGCCGCGGCGGCCTCCCGCACGCGCACGCGCGCCGTGGTCACCATCGCCTCGTACTCGCGCTGACGCCGCTCCGCCTCGAGCTGCTCCTCGCTCACGCGCCGGAGGGACTCGTTGCGGTCGGCCGCTTCCACCGCGATCCACGCCGCAGCCACGAGGATGATGATGCTCGCGATCCGGAACCAGAGCAGCAGGGAGACGAGCACCGTGAACGTCGCGAGCAGCGGGTTCGTCCCGGCCCATGAGAGCACCCATCCGCCGAGCAGCTGCAGGCCGCTCAGCGCGATCGACCCGACGAGCGACCCGACCCACATCCGCCGCCAGGGCATCTCGGCGCCCGAGAGGAACCGGAACATCACCGCGAGCGCGAAGGTGTCGATCACGAACACGACCACGAGCGCCCCGACCTGCAGGCCGGCGTTCACGAGATCCGACTTCACGGAGAGGTCGAGTCCGACCAGGCCGAACACCCAGCCGAGGAAGCCCGTCGCGAGGATCGAGAGCACGGCCGCGACGAGGATCGTCAGCCCGAACAGGAACGCAGCGGCGAAATCTCGGGCCTTCAGGTACAGGTACGCGCGATCGTCCTTCGGCAGGCCGAAGATGCTGCGGACGGCCATCCGGGAGTAGGTGACCCACCCGATGGCCGTCCAGATCAGACCGCCGAGGGCGACTGCGCCGGTCCAGCCGAACAGGCTCGTGCTCGACGTGGCCGCCTCCTGCAGCGCTGCCGGCGTGATGAGCCCGTTCTCGCCGACGAGTCCCGGTGCGTACGTGTTGATGATGGTGAGCAGCGCGTTCAGCGTCTCCTGGTCGTTGAACAGCCAGATGCCCGCGACCGCGAACACGATGTAGATCGCCGCGAACACGGCGAACAGCGACTGGTAGCTCATCCCCGCCGTGAGCAGGAACCCGTTGCGCGCGAGGAACCTGCGCCACACCCGAACCGGGAACAGCGCCATCGTCCGCTGCGTCAGCCGTTCGACGTGCGTGATCGGCTCGTCGAGGCGTTCCCGGATCGGCGCACTGGCGGCCTCGAGGCGCTCGCGCACGCGGGCGGTCGCCGACCCGGCTCCGTTCGCCGTCGAGGATTCCCCATCGGGCGAGACTGCGGATGCAGGCTCCGTTCGCCCCCGGCCCCGATCGCTCACGGATTCACCCTATCGAGCCGGGACGACGACGGGGCCGGCGCATCCGCGCCGGCCCCGTCGTTCCACGGTCGCCCGTCAGGGACGCCCGCGCATGATCGCCTGCTTGACCTCGGCGATCGCCTTGGTCACCTCGATGCCGCGGGGGCACGCGTCGGTGCAGTTGAAGGTCGTGCGGCAGCGCCACACTCCCTCCTTGTCGTTGAGGATGTCGAGGCGCACCTTCGCCTCGTCGTCGCGCGAGTCGAAGATGAAGCGGTGCGCGTTCACGATCGCGGCCGGGCCGAAGTACTGGCCGTCGGTCCAGAACACCGGGCACGAGGACGTGCACGCGGCGCAGAGGATGCACTTCGTGGTGTCGTCGAACCGTGCGCGCGAGGCGACGTCCTGGATGCGCTCCTTGCCGGGCTCGGGCGTGGAGTTCGCCTGCAGGAACGGCTGCACCTCGCGGAAGCTCGCGAAGAACGGCTCCATGTCGACCACGAGGTCCTTCTCGAGCGGCAGGCCCTTGATCGCCTCGACGTAGATGGGCTTGGTGATGTCGAGGTCCTTGATGAGCGTCTTGCAGGCCAGGCGGTTGCGCCCGTTGATGCGCATCGCGTCGGACCCGCAGATGCCGTGCGCGCACGAGCGGCGGAAGGTCAGCGAGCCGTCCTGTTCCCACTTGATCTTGTGCAGGGCGTCGAGCACACGGTCGGTCGCGAACATCTCGACGTCGAAGTCCTGCCAGCGCGGCTCCGAGTCGACCTCGGGGTCGAACCGGCGGATCAGGAACGTGACGGTGAACGAGCGGATGGCGGCATCCGTCGACGTGGTCTCGAGCGTGGCGGTCGTCACGTCAGTACTTCCTCTCCATCGGCTGGTATCTGGTGATGGTCACGGGCTTCCAGTCGAGCCGGATGTGGTCGGACGCGACCGACGAGTGCGCATCGCCCGACAGGTAGGCCATGGTGTGCTGCATGAACTTCTCGTCGTCGCGGTCCGGGAAGTCGTCGCGCATGTGCCCGCCGCGGCTCTCCTCGCGGTTCGCGGCGGAGGCCACGACGACCTCGGCGAGGTCGAGGAGGAAGCCCAGCTCGACCGCCTCGAGCAGGTCGGTGTTGAAGCGCCTGCCCTTGTCCTGCACCGAGATGTGCCGGTAGCGCTCCCGGAGGTCGGCGATGACGGATGCCACGTGCGCGAGCGAGTCCTTCGTGCGGAAGACCTGCGCGCCGCGGTCCATCTCGTCCTGGAGCTCCTTGCGGATCGCGGCGATCCGCTCGGTGCCCTCGGCGGTACGGAGGCTCTCGATCAGGTCGCGCACGCCTGCGGCCGGGTCGTCGGGCAGCGGCGTGAAGTCGACGCCGGAGTTGACGTACTCGACGGCGTTGCGGCCGGCGCGCTTGCCGAAGACGTTGATGTCGAGCAGCGAGTTCGTGCCGAGGCGGTTCGAGCCGTGCACCGAGACGCACGCGCACTCGCCCGCGGCGTAGAGGCCGGGGACGACGGTGGTGTTGTCGCTGAGGACCTCGGCGTTGACGTTGGTCGGGATGCCGCCCATGGCGTAGTGCGCCGTGGGCATGACGGGCACGGGCTCGACGACCGGGTCGACGCCGAGGTAGGTGCGGGCGAACTCGGTGATGTCGGGGAGCTTGGTCTCGAGGACCTCGGCGCCGAGGTGCGTGCAGTCGAGCAGGACGTAGTCCTTGTTCGGGCCGGCGCCGCGCCCCTCCGCCACCTCCTGGACCATGCAGCGGGCGACGATGTCGCGCGGCGCGAGGTCCTTGATGGTCGGCGCGTAGCGTTCCATGAAGCGCTCGCCCGACGCGTTGCGGAGGATCGCGCCCTCGCCGCGGGCGCCCTCGGTGAGCAGGATGCCGAGGCCCGCGAGCCCGGTCGGGTGGAACTGGAAGAACTCCATGTCCTCCAGCGGCAGGCCCTTGCGCCAGATGATGCCGACGCCGTCGCCCGTGAGGGTGTGGGCGTTGGACGTGGTCTTGTAGACCTTGCCGAACCCGCCGGTCGCGAAGACGACGGCCTTGGCCTGGAACACGTGCAGGTCGCCCGTCGCGAGCTCGTAGGCGACGATGCCCGAGGGCTGCTTCCGGCCGTCGACCTCGGTCATGACGAGGTCGAGCGCGTAGTACTCGTTGTAGAACTCGATGCCGAGCTTGACGCAGTTCTGGAACAGCGTCTGCAGGATCATGTGACCGGTCCGGTCGGCCGCGTAGCACGCGCGGCGCACCGGCGCCTTGCCGTGGTCGCGCGTGTGGCCGCCGAACCGCCGCTGGTCGATCTTCCCCTCGGGCGTGCGGTTGAACGGCAGGCCCATGTTCTCGAGGTCGATGACCGCGTCGATGGCCTCCTTCGCGAGGATCTCGGCGGCATCCTGGTCGACGAGGTAGTCGCCGCCCTTGATGGTGTCGAAGGTGTGCCACTCCCAGCTGTCCTCCTCGACGTTCGCGAGGGCTGCGGCCATGCCGCCCTGCGCGGCGCCCGTGTGGGAGCGCGTCGGGTAGAGCTTGGAGATCACCGCGGTCTTCGCGCCGGGCCCGGCCTCGATCGCCGCGCGCATGCCGGCGCCGCCGGCGCCGACGATCACGATGTCGTACTGGTGGTAGTGGACGCCGTCGACGACCTTCGTCTCGACGTGGTTCTCGTGGGTCACGTGTCTCCTAAGCGGCGGGGCAGAACGAGGGCAGCAGATCGGCGGGCGAGCCGGCCGGGCACGGGTCGAAGGTGAACACGACCAGCGTGCCGAGCACGAGCAGGGCGATGGTCGAGACCAGGAGCGCGCCCTTGAGGACGCGCTGCAGTCCACCGGGGCTCGTGTAGTCGTTCACGATCGTGCGGATGCCGTTGGCGCCGTGGATCAGCGCCAGCCAGAGGATGAGGATGTCCCACCACTGCCAGAACGGGTCGGCCCACTTGCCGCCCACGAAGCCGAAGTCGATGGCCTTCACGCCCTCGCCGACCATGAGGTTGACGAAGAGGTGGCCGAAGATGAGCACGACGAGCAGCACGCCCGAGGCGCGCATGTAGATCCAGCCCCACTTCTCGAGGTTCAGCCCGCGCTTCGGTGCGGGGCGGGTGGGGGTGCGCGGGGATTCGATGACGGTCATCTCGGCGCTCCTAGTGGCTGAAGACGTTCATGAGGTGGCGCGGCACGAAGGCGAGCATCGTGACGACCCACAGGCCGATGACGATCCAGAACAGCAGCTTCTGGTTGCGGGTCGCCCACATCCAGAAGTCGACGAGGATGATGCGCAGGCCGTTGAACGCGTGGAACACGATCGCGCCGACGAGGGCGACCTCGCCGAGGCCCATGATCGGCGTCTTGTAGGTGCTCATGACGGCGTTGTACGCTTCCGGGCTCACCCGGACCAGCGCGGTATCGAGGATGTGCACGAGCAGGAAGAAGAAGATCGCGACTCCGGTGATCCGGTGCAGCACCCACGACCACATACCCTCGCGGCCGCGATACAGCGTGCCGCCCGGCGACTGCTTCGCCGGCTTCTCGGGTGCGGTCGGGGTCCGTGTCGTCGTAGCTGACATGGACGTCCCTCCTGGCGGTGTGCGTCGCCCGACTGCGGGCAGGCAGGGCCGAACGATGGGCCCGGCACCGAGTCTAGTCCGCCTGCGGCGATGCTTCCGTTCGCCGCCGTGGCGACGCGACGGGGCGCCGCTATCCTGACTGGATGCGACAGGCTCCCCTCGACCGCTTCTACAGCGTGATCCCGGCGGGCGGCGTCGGCTCGCGGCTGTGGCCGCTCTCGCGCGCCGACGCCCCCAAGTTCCTGCACGACCTGACCGGCTCCGGGCAGACGCTGCTCCGCGACACCTGGGAACGACTCGCGCCGCTGTCGGGCGAGCAGCGGATCATGGTCGTCACCGGTCGCGCTCACCGGGCGGCGGTCGAGGCCCAGCTTCCCGAGCTCGCGGACCGCAACATCGTGCTCGAGAGCGAGCCGCGCGACTCCAGCGCCGCGATCGGCCTCGCCGCGGCCATCCTCGAACGGCGGGAGCCGGGCGTGATCATCGGCTCGTTCGCGGCCGACCACGTGATCTCCGGCTCGAGCCTGTTCCGCGACGCGGTGCGGACGGCGGTGTCGGCGGCCGACGCCGGGTACATCACGACGATCGGCATCACGCCCACCGAGCCGGCCGTCGGCTTCGGCTACATCGAGTGCGGCGACGAACTCGACGTCGAGGGCGCCGAGCACGTCTCGGCGGTGTCGAGCTTCGTCGAGAAGCCGGACCTCGGGACGGCTCGCGAGTACCTCGCCGGCGGCCGCCACCTCTGGAACGCCGGCATGTTCATCGCACGTGCCGACCGCCTGCTCGAGGAACTCGCGCTCACCAAGCCCGACCTGCACGCGGGGCTCGTCGAACTCGCGGAGGCGTGGGACGACCCGCAGCGACGCGGACCCGCGGTCGACCGCATCTGGCCGCGGCTTGAGAAGATCGCGATCGACTACTCGGTCGCCGAGCCGGCCGCGGAACGCGGGCGCCTCGCCGTGGTGCGCGGCCACTTCCAGTGGGACGACGTCGGCGACTTCGCCTCGTTGGCGAAGCTGAACACCGCGGGCCGCTCGGGCGAGCTCGCGATCCTCGGCGAGCACGCGCGCGTGCTCGCCGACGCGGCCAGCGGCATCGTCGTCAGCCGCGCCGACCGGGTGATCAGCCTGATCGGCGTCAAGGACATCGTCGTCGTCGACACGCCGGACGCGCTGCTGGTCACCACGAGCGAGCATGCGCAGCGGGTGAAGTCGGTCGTCGACGCACTGCGTCTGGGCGGTTCGAGCGACGTGCTCTGACGGGCACGGGGGGAGGAGCGGGGATGACTCGTCGGAACGTCATCGCGACGGGGGTCGTGCTGGTCGCGGCATCCGTCCTGTTCGCGGGCTGCGCGCCCGCACCCGACGCCGGGGGCGACGGGTCCCCGGAGGCCGGATGCGTGCGCATGGTCACCAACTCCGGGGGGCTCGAGGACCGGTCGTTCAACCAGTCGAGCTGGGAGGGCCTCCAGGAGGCCGAGCGCGAGTACGGGGTGGATGCCGAAGCCCTCGTCTCCACGAGCGAGACCGACCTCGCGCCGAACGTGCGGCAGGCCGTGGACTCCGGGTGCGGGCTCATCGTGACGGTCGGGTGGGAACTCGCGGAGTCCACCCTCGCGGAGGCCGAGGCGAACCCCGACGTGGCCTTCGCGATCGTCGACGAGACGGTCGAGGCAGAGAACGTCAAGTCCGTGGTGTTCGACACGGCGCAGGCGTCGTTCCTCGCGGGCTACCTCGCCGCCGGGGTGTCCCGGACGGGCGTCGTCGCGACCTTCGGCGGCGGCAACCAGCCGCCGGTGACGCTCTTCATGGACGGCTTCGTCGACGGCGTCGGCAGGTACAACGAGGTCCACGGCGCGGCGGTCCGCGTGCTCGGCTGGGACAAGGCCGCCCAGGACGGGTCGTTCACGGGCGACTTCGAGGACATCAACAAGGGCAAGGTCCTGGCCGAGGGGTTCATCGACCAGGGTGCGGACGTGATCCTCCCGGTCGCGGGGCAGGTCGGCGAGGGCGCAGCGGCGGCCGCCGTCGAGCACGGGGGGACGGCGGTGATCTGGGTCGACAGCGACGGCTGGGAGAGCCTGCCCGCCGAGTTCCGGCCGGTGCTGCTCACGAGCGTCCTGAAGGACACGCAGGCGGCCATGGTCGAGATCGTCGGGGACGTGGAGTCGGGCGCCTTCTCGAATGCGCCGTACGTCGGCACGCTCGAGAACGGCGGCGTCGGGCTCGCTCCCTACCACGATCTCGAAGCCCGGGTGCCGCCCTCGCTCCAGGGCGAGCTGGACGGGCTTCGCGAGGCCATCGTCGGGGGCGAAGTGGTGGTCGAGTCGCCGTCTGCTCCGTGATCGCGTCCCCCGCTCGGGGGTGAGCGTTCCCTGCTCATATGAGCAGAAGGTCGCGGCTTCATAACCTTTGACCCACGCGGGTCCGGGGCCCCGTGGCGCAGGCCGCAACTTTGGGTAACGTGACCTCACGGTCCCCGAGACCGCTCGGGGTGCAGTCTTTTGGAGGACACTGTGACGTTCACGTTCAAGAAGGCCGCCATGGGCGGCTTCGCGACGCTCGGTGCGGTCGCGCTGCTCGCGGGTTGCGCGTCGGCGCCCGAGGAGTCGGCGGATGGCGAGGGCGAGACCCTCGACTACCTGCCCTGCATGGTCTCCGACGCGGGCGGATTCGACGACAAGTCGTTCAACCAGCTCGGCCGCGAGGGCCTGGAGGCCGCATCCGAGGAGCTCGGCGTCGAACCGACCCTCGTCGAGTCGCAGGCCGAGACCGACTACAACGCCAACCTGCAGAACCTCGTCGACCAGGGCTGCAACACGATCGTGACGGTCGGCTTCCTGCTCGCGCCCGCCGCGCTCGAGTCGGCGACGGCGAACCCCGACCTCGAGTACGTCTCGATCGACGACACCGTCGACACCGACTTCGACGGCACGACCGACGCCGAGAACATCAAGCCGATCATCTTCGACACCGCGCAGGCCGCGTTCCTCGCGGGCTACCTGTCGGCCGGCATGAGCCAGACCGGCGCGGTCGGAACCTACGGCGGCATCAACATCCCGACCGTGTCGATCTTCATGGACGGCTTCGCGCAGGGCGTGGAGTACTACAACGAGGAGAACGGCGCCGACGTCCAGGTGCTCGGCTGGGACCGCGAGGCACAGGACGGCTCCTTCACGGGCGGCTTCGAGGCCAACGACACCGCGCGCCAGGTCGCCCAGGGCCTGATCGACCAGAACATCGACGTGCTGCTGCCCGTCGGCGGCCCGATCTACCAGTCGGGTGCCGCGGCGATCCGCGACTCCGGCCGCGAGATCATGATGCTCGGCGTGGACGCCGACGTCTTCGAGACCGACCCGTCGGTCGGCGATCTGCTGCTGACCTCGATCCGCAAGGGCATCGACGTCGGCGTCGAAGAGGCGATCGTCGCCGCCGGCAACGGCGAGTTCGACCCGTCGCCGTTCATCGGCACCCTCGAGAACGAGGGCGTCGGCCTCGCACCGTTCCACGACTTCGAGGATGCGGTGCCGGCCGAGCTGTCGGACAAGCTCGACGAGCTGCGCCAGATGATCATCGACGGTGACATCACCGTCGAGTCCTACCTCGCGGGCTGACCCTCGCGAACGAAGGGAGGCCGGTGCTGCACCGGCCTCCCTTCGTGCACTCCGGGCGGATCCGCGCACATCCGCCAACATCTGAGCAACCCGCGACGCTCATCGGCGCACTTCGGCGCACAGCCGCTGCGAATCGGGTCTCGATCACTAGGATCGGTGGCATGAAACTCGAACTCCGAGGAATCACGAAGAAGTTCGGTTCCCTGGTGGCGAACGACCACATCGACCTCACCGTCGAGGCGGGGGAGATCCACTGCCTCCTCGGAGAGAACGGCGCGGGCAAGTCGACGCTCATGAACGTGCTGTACGGCCTCTACCAGGCCGACGCGGGCGAGATCCTCCTCGACGATCGCATCCAGCACTTCGCGGGGCCCGGCGACGCGATGCGGGCCGGCATCGGCATGGTCCACCAGCACTTCATGCTGATCCCCGTGTTCACCGTCGCCGAGAACGTCATGCTCGGCCACGAGCAGACCCGCGGCGGCGGGCTCCTCGACCTCGCCGAAGCACGGCGTCGGGTGCGCGAGATCAGCGACCGGTTCGGGTTCCACGTCGACCCCGACGCCCTCGTCGACGACCTCCCGGTCGGCGTCCAGCAGCGCGTCGAGATCATCAAGGCGCTCTCGCGCGACGCGCGGGTGCTCGTGTTCGACGAGCCGACCGCGGTGCTCACGCCGCAGGAGACCGACGAGCTCATGGGCATCATGCGCCAGCTCAAGGAGTCCGGCGCCTCGATCGTGTTCATCACGCACAAGCTCCGCGAGGTGCGGGAGGTCGCCGACAAGATCACGGTCGTGCGGCTCGGCAAGGTCGTCGGCGAGGCCGACCCCACCGCCTCCAACGCCGAACTCGCTTCGCTCATGGTCGGCCGCGCGGTCGAGCTGACCGTGCAGAAGGAGGAACCGACGCTCGGCGAGGAATCGCTCCAGGTCGAGCACCTGAACGTCGTCGACTCGATCGGCCAGCTCGTGGTCAACGACGTCAGCTTCGCCGTCCGCCGCGGAGAGGTCCTCGCAGTCGCGGGCGTCCAGGGCAACGGCCAGACCGAGCTCACCGAGGCGCTCGTCGGCTTGCAGCCCCGGGTCGAGGGGAGCATCCGCCTCGAGGGCCGGGAGATCAGTGGGCACTCCGTCCGCAGGATCCTCGATGCGGGCGTCGGATTCGTCCCCGAGGATCGCACCGAGGACGGCCTCGTCGGCGAGTTCACGGTCGCCGAGAACCTCATGCTGGACCGCTCCGGCGGCGAGCCGTTCGTCAAGGCCGGCAACGTGCAGCGCGCATACCTGGCCGAGTTCGCGACCGAGAAGGTCGAGGAGTTCGACGTGCGCACGCCCGGCATCGACACGAAGGCCGGCAGGCTCTCCGGCGGCAACCAGCAGAAGGTCGTGCTCGCGCGCGAGCTCAGTCGTGAACTCAACCTGCTCGTCGCCGCGCAGCCCACGCGCGGCGTCGACGTCGGCTCGATCGAGTTCATCCACAAGCGCATCGTCGAGACGCGCGACGCCGGCGTGCCGGTGGTCGTCGTGTCCACCGAACTCGACGAGGTCACGGCGCTCGCGGACCGGATCATGGTGATGTACCGCGGCAAGGTCGTCGGCATCGTGCCGGGTGACACCCCCCGCGAGACCCTCGGCCTGATGATGGCCGGCGAGATGCCGGGTGCATCCGGCGACGCCCCGAGCCCCGAAGGAGCGGCCGCATGACCGACAGGAACGACCCGGACGTCGCGCTCGAGACCGGCGAACAGGTTCCGCCGGACGAGCCCGTCATCGAGCGCGAGCCCGACGGCGACGAGCCCTCGCGCTGGCAGCAGGCGTTTCGCGAGATCGCCACGGGCAACGCGATCATCTCGGTCCTCGCGGTGCTGCTCGCCCTGCTCGTCGGCGCCGTGATGATCGCCTTCACCGACGAACGCGTGCAGGCGGCGGCCGGGTACTTCTTCGCCCGGCCCGGCGACACGTTCGTCGCGATCTGGGACTCCGTCGCCGGCGCCTACTCGGCGCTGTTCCAGGGATCGGTCTACAACTTCCGCCGACCCGACTTCGCATCCGGCATCCGCCCCCTGACCGAGACGCTGAACTTCGCCACGCCGCTCATCGCCGCAGGACTCGGCGTCGGACTCGCCTTCAAGGTCGGCATGTTCAACATCGGCGGCCGCGGCCAGATGCTGCTCGCGGCATCCGCCGCGGGATGGGTCGCCTTCTCGCTCGACCTGCCGTTCCCGCTGCACATGATCGTCGCCGTCATCGCCGGCATCGTCGCGGGCGCGCTCTGGGCGGGCATCGCGGGCGTGCTCAAGGCGCGCACCGGCGCGCACGAGGTGATCGTCACGATCATGCTCAACTACGTCGCGCTCTACCTCGTGTCGTGGATGCTGCGCACCCCCGGCCTCCTGCAGGCGCCCGGCTCGAACAACCCGAAGACGCCGCCGATGAAGGACTCGGCGATCCTCTTCGACCTGTTCCCCGGGTACAACCTGCACTTCGGATTCATCCTCTCGCTCGCCTGCGTCGTGCTCGTGTGGTGGATCCTCGACCGCTCCAGCCTCGGATTCCAGTTCCGCGCGGTCGGCCTGAACCCGAAGGCGGCCCGCGTCGCGGGCATCAACGTCAACGCCATGTACGTCTACGCCATGCTCATCGCCGGCGGACTCGTCGGCCTCGCGGGCGTCGACCAGGTGCTCGGCACCGTCACCACCGGCTTCTCCGCCGGCATCGACGCCGGCATCGGCTTCGACGCCATCACGGTCGCGCTGCTCGGTGGATCCAACCCGTGGGGCATCCTCGCGGCCGGCATCCTGTTCGGCGCGTTCAAGGCCGGCGGGTTCTCGATGCAGGCAGCGGAGGGCGTGCCGATCGACATCGTCCTCGTCGTGCAGTCCCTCATCGTCCTGTTCATCGCGGCGCCACCCCTCGTGCGTGCGATCTTCCGACTCCCGCAGCCGGGATCGAAGCCGAGGAAGAAGCGAACGCGCACCGCACCCCAGGAGGAGGTGGCGGCGAAGTGACCGCAACCAGCCAGCACCACGCCGTCGCACCCCACGAGGGCGCGCTCGCCACGAAGATCGTCGTCAGTTGGAAGGCGCCCGTCTCGTTCGCGATCCTCACCGCGCTGCTCGCGCTCCTCTTCTGGCTCACCGACCACCAGGGCGTCGCGATCTTCCGCGTGTCGGCGCCGCGCGACGCGATCCAGATCGCCGACATCGAGGTGAACGGGCCGCTGATGACGTGGACCTGCGTCATCCTCATGGCATTGCTCACCGCGGCATCCGCCGCCCTGGTGCGCGCCAAGCGCAGCGTTCCGCTCTGGCTCGTCGTGCTCTTCACGGTCATCGGGCTCATCGCGTTCCTGACCTGGGCCGCGGCCGGCGCGCGGACACCGGTGATCCCGCTGCCGGGGCTGCTCGCGGGCGCGCTCAGCCTGTCGGTCCCGCTCATCTTCGGTGCGCTCTGCGGCGTGATCTCCGAGCGCGTGGGCGTGATCAACATCGCCATCGAGGGGCAGTTGCTCGCCGGCGCGTTCACCTCCGCGGTCGTGGCCTCGGTGATCGGGCAGCAGTGGCTCGGCCCGATCGTCGGCCTGTTCGCGGCCGCGGTCTCGGGCGTGCTCGTCGCGTTCGTGCTCGCGGCGTTCGCGATCAAGTACTTCGTCGACCAGGTCATCGTCGGCGTCGTGCTCAACGTCCTCGTGATCGGCCTGACGAGCTTCTTCTTCTCCCAGGTGCTCGCGCCCAACGCCGAGCTGCTCAACTCGCCGCCGCGCCTGCCTCGGATCCCGATCCCGATCCTGTCCGAGATCCCGATCATCGGGCCAATGTTCTTCCGGCAGACGCTCATCATCTACGCCATGTACGTGATCGTGGCGCTGGTGTACGTCGGCCTGTTCCACACGCGTTGGGGACTGCGCCTGCGTTCGGTCGGCGAGCACCCGCAGGCCGCGGACACGGTGGGCATCAACGTGGCGCGCACGCGATTCTGGAACGTCTCGCTCGCGGGCGCCATCGCCGGGTTCGGCGGCGCGTTCTTCACGCTCGGCGCGGTCGGCGCGTTCAACAAGGAGATGACCGCGGGCGCGGGCTTCATCGCCCTCGCGGCCGTGATCTTCGGGCAGTGGGATCCGATCAAGGCCACGCTCGCGGCACTCCTGTTCGGGTTCGCCTCGAACCTGCAGAACACCCTCTCGGTCATCGGCTCGCCGGTCCCGAGCGAGTTCATGCTCATGCTGCCGTACGTGGTCACGATCCTCGCCGTCGCCGGGTTCGTCGGCAAGGTCCGCGGACCGGCCGCCGCGGGCAAGCCCTACATCAAGGCCTGAACCGAGGAGGCCGGCAGTGACCGACCAGCAGACGATCGACTGGAACCACCTGCGCGAGATCGCTCGCGAGGCGATGGCCAAGGCCTACGTGCCGTACTCGCAGTTCCCCGTGGGCGCGGCGGCGATCGCCGACGACGGCCGCATCGTGAGCGGATGCAACGTGGAGAACGCGTCGTACGGCGTGACCCTCTGCGCGGAGTGCTCGCTCGTGTCCGCCCTCGTCATGTCCGGCGGCGGCAAGCTGATCGCCTTCACGTGCGTCGACGGGCACGGGAACGTGCTCATGCCCTGCGGGCGATGCCGGCAGCTGCTCTACGAGCACTCGGCCGAGGGCATGGTGCTCGAGACCGTCTCGGGCCTGAAGTCGATCGACGAGGTGCTGCCCGATGCGTTCGGGCCACGACAGCTCGCCGAGTACCGGGGGGAGCCCGCATGAGCGCCGTCGAAGCCTTCGACGCCGTCGACCTGATCCGCACCAAGCGGGACCGCGGAGAGCTCGCGACCGAGCAGATCGATTGGCTCGTGGACGCCTACACCCGCGGCTACGTCGCCGACGAGCAGATGTCGGCCATGACCATGGCGATCTTCCTCAACGGCATGACCCGGCGCGAGGTCCGGGACCTCACGATGGCCATGATCGCCTCGGGTGAGCGGATGGACTTCTCCGGGCTCGGGAAGCCGACGACCGACAAGCACTCCACGGGTGGCGTCGGCGACAAGATCACGCTGCCCCTCATGCCGCTCGTCGCGGCCTTCGGCGTCGCGGTGCCGCAGCTCTCGGGTCGTGGACTCGGCCACACGGGCGGCACGCTCGACAAGCTCGAGTCGATCCCCGGGTGGCGGGCCGACCTCACCAACGACGAGATGTTCGCTCAGCTGCGCGACGTCGGCGGCGTGATCTGCGCGGCCGGCGCGGGCCTGGCGCCGGCCGACAAGAAGCTCTACGCCCTGCGCGACATCACCGGCACGGTCGAGGCGATCCCGCTCATCGCCTCCTCGATCATGTCCAAGAAGATCGCCGAGGGCACGGGTGCGCTCGTGCTCGACGTCAAGTTCGGGTCCGGGGCGTTCCTGCAGGACATCGAGCGCTCGCGCGAACTCGCGCGGACCATGGTCGAGCTCGGCGAGGACGCCGGCGTTGCCACCTCGGCGCTGCTGACGAACATGAACGTGCCGCTCGGCCTCACGATCGGGAACGCGAACGAGGTCCGCGAGTCGGTCGAGGTCCTCGCGGGCGGCGGACCGGCGGACGTGCGCGAACTCACGGTCGCGCTCGCACGCGAGATGCTCGAACTCGCGGGCGTCGCCGACGCCGATGTCGAGGCGGCCCTCGACGACGGCCGGGCCATGGACACCTGGCGCGCGTCGATCCGGGCGCAGGGCGGGGACCCCGACGCGCCGATGCCGGTGGCCCGCGAGCAGCACGTGGTCACGGCCGAGCGGGACGGCGTGCTCGTCCGGCAGGAGGCGCTCCCGTTCGGCATCGCGGCATGGCGCCTCGGTGCGGGGCGCGCGCGCAAGGAGGACCCGGTGCAGCACGCCGCGGGGATCGACCTGCACGCCAAGCCCGGCGATCGGGTGCGTGCGGGCGACCCGCTGTTCACCCTGCACGCCGACGAGCCCGCCCGGTTCGCCCGGGCACTCGAGGCCGTGGCCGGGGCGTGGGAGATCGGCGACGCCGGTTCGCCCGTACAGGACGGCGGCCCGCTCATCGCCGACCGGATCGGACGCTAGCGCGGCGCGACACGCGCGGGCCTGCGGAACCCGCACGAACCGGCAGTGCGCCGCGGGAGTGCGCGCCGCTATCGTGGTGGGGTGGACACGCACGCGACCGACTACCGGATCGAGGGGGACGGCACCGACATCCGGTCGCTGCCGAAGATCTCGCTGCACGATCATCTCGACGGCGGACTCCGGCCGCACACCGTCATCGAACTGGCCGACGAGATCGGCCTCGAACTGCCCGAGACCGACGCCGATGCGCTCGCCGGGTGGTTCGCCGACCAGTCCGACTCGGGCTCGCTCGTCGAGTACCTGAAGACGTTCGACGTCACGACCGCCGTCATGCAGACCCGCGAGGGGCTGACGCGCGTCGCCCGCGAGTTCGTGCACGACCTCGCCGCCGACGGCGTGATCTACGGTGAGATCCGCTGGGCGCCCGAACAGCACCTCACCCGCGGGCTCACGCTCGACGAGACGGTCGAGGCGGTCCAGGCCGGGCTCGACGAGGGCGTCGACGAGGTGGGGCGCGACGGCAAGCGGATCCGGGTGGGTCAGCTCATCACGGCCATGCGTCACGCCGATCGCGGCCTCGAGATCGCCGAGCTCGCCGTGCGCCACCGCGACCGCGGGGTCGTGGGCTTCGACATCGCCGGCGCCGAGGCGGGATTCCCGGCGAGCCGGCATCGCACCGCGTTCGACTTCCTCGCCTCCCGCTTCGTGCCGGTGACCGTGCACGCGGGCGAAGCGGACGGCCTGGAGTCGATCAAGGGGGCCCTGCTCGACGGGCGTGCGCTGCGCCTCGGGCACGGCGTGCGCCTCGCCGAGGACCTCACCGTCGAACGCCAGGACGACGAGAACACGTACGTCTCGCTGGGCCCGGTCGCGCAGTGGGTGCGCGACCGCGAGATCGCCCTCGAGACGAGCCCGTCCTCGAACCTGCAGACCGGTGCGATCGCCGCGTGGGGCGACGAACTGCTCGACCACCCCTTCGACCTGCTGTACCAGCTCGGGTTCCGGGTGACGGTGAACACCGACAACCGGCTCCAGTCGGGCACGTCGCTCACTCGCGAGCTGGCGCTGCTCTCGGACGCGTTCGGGTACGACCTGGACGACTTCGAGGTGTTCCAGCTGAACGCCGCCGCGGCGGCGTTCCTCCCGCTCGACGACCGGGAGGAGCTCGCCGAGCTGATCCAGGACGGCTTCGACGAGGCCTGACGCGGATGACCCTTCCTCCGCTGCCGGACGACGCGATCCGCCTGCACGCCGTCGTGCCCGACTGGCGTGCCGCCGTGCGCGCCGCCGGTGATGCGCTCGTGCGTTCGGGTGCCACGTTCCCCGGGTACACCGATCGGATGATCCGGGTCCTCGAGGAGTTCGGTGCGTACGTCGTGATCGCGCCGGGCCTCGCGCTGGCCCACGCGCGCCCGGGACCGGACGTCCGCCGCAGCGGGCTCGCGGTCGTCACCCTCGCCGAGCCCGTCGCGTTCGGCCATCCGCACAACGACCCGGTGCGCGTCGTGCTCGGGCTCGCTGCGACGGGGCCCGAAGAGCACGTCGCAAGCGTGGCCGAGTCGGCGAACGCGTTCAACGACCCGGCCGTGATCGAGCGGCTCGCTGCGGCGGCATCCCCGGCCGAGGTGCGGTCCGTGCTCGCCGGCGCCCCGCCCCGGACGGGTTGACCCCGGCCTCAGGCCACGAGCTCCCGCATGCCGGCCTCGAGGCGTGCGACGGCCTCCGATGCCGCCGCGCGGCGTTCGCGCATCGACCCCTCGGTCGCGGCGGCGTCGATGTAGACCTTGAGCTTCGGCTCGGTGCCGCTCGGCCGCACCATGACGCGAGCGCCGCCGTCGAAGACGAGCCGGAGCACGTCGGCGGGCGGGTAGCCGTCGGCGCCCGTCGCCAGGTCGTCGATGCGTTCGACCCGGATACCGCCGACCTCGGTCGGGGGCTCGGCGCGCAGCCGCGCCATGACGTCGGCGATGCGCGTGAGGTCGGTGACCCGGATCGACACCTGCGCCGAGTCGAAGGCCCCGAAGCGCTCGACGACCTCGTCGAGGTGATCGGCGACGGTGCGCCCCTCGCCGGCCAGGCGGGATGCGAGGGAGAGGAACGCGACGGCGGCCGAGATGCCGTCCTTGTCGCGCACGGTGTCCGGGTTCACCAGGAAGCCGAGCGCCTCCTCGAAGCCGAACACGAGCCCGGGGGCGCGTGAGATCCACTTGAACCCGGTGAGCGTCGCACGGAAGTCCAGCCCGTGCGCGCGTGCGATCGCCTCGAGCCCGGGGGAGGAGACGATCGAGCACGCCAGCGTGCCGCGCGGGCTCCCGGCATCCGTCGACCCGGCGCGCGAGGCGACCCGCTCGGCGACCTGCAGGCCGAGGAGCAGGCCGACCTCGTTGCCCGTCAGGCGGCGGTACCCGTCCGTCGACGCGGGGTCCGGGATCGCGACGGCGAGCCGGTCGGCGTCGGGGTCGTTGGCGATGACGAGGTCTGCGCCCTCGGCCCGGGCGGTCTCGAACGCGAGGTCCATGGCGCCCGGTTCCTCCGGGTTCGGGAACGCGACCGTGGGGAAGCGAGCGTCGGGCTCGATCTGCGCCGACACGAGCGCCGGCGCCGCGAACCCGGCCGCCTCGAGGACGCGCTGCAGCGTCTCCCAGCCGACGCCGTGCATCGCGGTGTAGACCACCTTCGGCTGCGCGGTCGGGGCGGATGCCACCGCCGCCGTCGCCGCGACGTACGCGTCGACCACGGACTCGTCGGCGGTCTCCACGGCGCCGCGCGGAAGGTCGGGTACGGCCGTGCTCGCGGCGATCCGCGAGATGTGCGCGGCGATCTCGGCGTCGGCGGGC
Source organism: Agromyces marinus (assembly GCF_021442325.1). Lineage (NCBI taxonomy): Bacteria > Bacillati > Actinomycetota > Actinomycetes > Micrococcales > Microbacteriaceae > Agromyces > Agromyces marinus. Next base: position 922,331 of record NZ_CP087879.1, read on the forward strand.
GCGACGATCTGCGCCCCGCCGTCGTCGCCGCCGAGGTAGACCTTCATGCCGTTGTCGTTCGGCGGGTTGTGCGAGGCCGTGATCATGACGCCCGCGCTCGTGTCGAGGTGCCGGACGGCGAACGCGAGCACGGGGGTGGGCAGCAGCCGCGGCAGCAGCACGGCGCGCACGCCCGCGCCCGCCATGACCTCGGCGACGTCGTGCGCGAACACCCGGGAATTGCGTCGGCCGTCGTACCCGACGACCACGCTCGGTGCGCCTCCCGCGCCGGTGCCGCCCGCGGCGGACGCGCGTTCGAGCAGGTAGGCCGCGAGCCCCGCGGCGCCCTGCGCCACGAGCACCCGGTTCATGCGGTTCGGTCCCGCGGCGATCTCGCCGCGCAACCCGGCCGTCCCGAACGCGAGTCGGTCGTCGAAGCGCGAGGCGAGGTCGGCGGATGCCGCGGCATCCCCCGCCCGCACGAGCGCGATGATCGCGGCGAGCTCGGCGCGGGTCTCGGGGTCCGGGTCCTGGGTGAGCCAGGCCTCGGCGCGGGCGATGCGTTCGTCGTCGGTGGGGTGCGGCATCCGTCTGCCTTCTCTCATGCCTCGCGGCGCGTGCCGGCGCCGGGTCGATTCGTGTGCGTCGCTGCGCGTCAGATCGCGGCGACGACCTTCGCGAGCAGGTCGGAGATCTTCGCCTCTGCGGCCCGGCCGGCCTCGATGACCTCCTCGTGGCTGAGGGGCGTCGACTGGATGCCCGCCGCGAGGTTGGTGATCAGCGACATGCCGAGCACCTCCATGCCGGACTGCCGCGCCGCGATCGCCTCGAGCGCGGTCGACATGCCGACGATGTGGCCGCCGACGGTCTTCGCCATCTGCACCTCGGCGGGCGTCTCGTAGTGCGGGCCGCGGAACTGCACATACACGCCCTCGTCGAGCGACGGGTCGATCTCGCGGGCGAGCCCGCGCAGGCGCGCGGAGTACAGGTCGGTCAGGTCGACGAAGGTCGCGCCCTCGAGCGGGGAGTCGGCCGTGAGGTTGAGGTGGTCGCTGATCAGCACGGGCGTGCCCGGCGTCCAGTGCTCCTTGATCCCGCCGGCGCCGTTGGTGAGGATCATCGTCGTCGCGCCGGTCGCCGCAGCGGTGCGGACCGAGTGGACGACGCGGCGCACGCCGTGGCCCTCGTAGTAGTGGGTCCGTGCGCCGATGACGAGCGCGCGCCGCCCGTTCGGGAGCGCGACCGAGCGCAGCGTGCCGACGTGCCCCTCGAGCGCGGGCTTGGAGAACCCGGGCACCTCGGAGGCCGGGATGGTGTGGGTCGTCTCGCCGATCAGCTCGGCGGCCGCCCCCCACCCGGACCCGAGCGTGAGTGCGAGGTCGTGACGTTCGACGCCGGTGAGTTCGGCGATGCGCGCCGCCGCATCGCGAGCGACGGCGAACGGGTCGGCGGCGGGATCGTCGAGCGGGTTCACGTGCTGCATCCCCTCATGCTACGCAAGGGCGGATGCCACGGCATCGTGCGTGCGCCGACGTGCTCGTGTGCGCACCTCGGCGCGAGCCGGCGCCGCGTTCGCGCGGGCCGCCGCGCGTACGTGAGAATGGAGGTCATGCACACCACCTTCGAGCGCACGCAGAGGATCGCCGTACTCGGGGGTGGACCGGGCGGCTACGAGGCCGCGCTCGCGGCCGCGCAGCTCGGCGCAGAGGTCACCCTGGTCGAACGCGCCGGTGTCGGCGGCTCGGCGGTGCTCACCGACGTCGTTCCGTCGAAGTCGCTCATCGCGACGGCCGAGGCCTCCAACGCCGTGAAGGAGGCCGCCGACCTCGGCGTGCAGTTCTTCGCGAGGGGGTCCGACGAGAAGGCCGTGAAGCCGGATGTCGCGATCAACCTGCAGGCCGTGAACAAGCGCCTGCTCGGGCTCGCCGCCCAGCAGTCGGAGGACATGCGCACGAACCTCCTCGAGGCCGGCGTCCGTCTGGTCCAGGGCGAGGGCCGCCTCGACGGGCCGAACGCGGTCATCGTCGCGACCTCGAAGGGCGGAACCGACTTCGACCGCATCGAGGCCGACACGCTCGTGATCTCGACGGGGGCGACGCCGCGCGTCCTGCCGACCGCGGTGCCCGACGGCGAGCGCATCCTCACCTGGACCCAGCTCTACCACCTCAGGCAGGTGCCGGAGCACCTGATCGTCGTCGGTTCGGGCGTGACCGGGGCGGAGTTCGCCTCGGCGTACCGCGCGCTCGGCGCGAAGGTCACGCTCATCTCGAGCCGCGAGCACGTGCTGCCCGGCGAGGACGCCGACGCCGCGGCCGTCATCGAGAAGGTGTTCAAGCGCAACGGCATGAAGGTGCTCTCGAAGTCCCGGGCGGACTCGGTCGTCGTCGACGGCGACGGGGTGCTCGCGACGCTCTCCGATGGCCGCGAGGTCCGCGGCTCGCACTGCCTCATGGCGGTCGGATCGGTGCCGAACACCGCCGACCTCGGGCTCGAGGAGGCGGGCGTCCAGTTGGCCGACTCCGGCCACATCCGGGTCAACCGAGTCGCCCGGACCTCGATGCCGAACATCTACGCGGCCGGCGACTGCACGACGTTCCTGCCGCTGGCATCCGTCGCCTCGATGCAGGGCCGCACCGCGGTCTTCCACGCGATGGGCGACGTCGTGAACCCGCCCGAGGACCGCAACATCACCTCGAACATCTTCACGCAGCCCGAGATCGCGACCGTCGGGTGGACCGAGAACGAGATCGAGCAGGGCGTCGTGCCGGGTGTCGTCTACAAGCTGCCGCTGTCGTCGAACCCGCGCGCGAAGATGATGGGCATCCGCGACGGGTTCGTGAAGCTGTTCGCCTCGAGCGCGTCGGGGTCCATCATCGGCGGCGTCGTCGTGGCACCGAAGGCGTCGGAGCTGATCTTCTCACTCGCGCTCGCGGTCGAGCACCGTCTCACGGTCGACCAGTTCGCCGAGGCGTTCCCCGTCTACCCCTCGCTCACCGGGTCGCTGACCGACGCCGCCCGGGCCATGCACGTCGTCCGCTGAGGCCGCGCTCGCGGCATCCGTGCCCCCGGCGTCGCCGTGCTCCCGGCGTCGCCGCGCGCGGCGAGACGATCGAGCAGCCGGTCCGCCGCGACGAAGACGTACCCGACCGCGACGAGCGCGACCGTGAGCACGGCGATCCACAGGGCGACGCCGCCGACGCCGTGCGCATCGACGTCCATGAACGGGTACGGGTAGCGGCGGCTCCCGCCGAACGTGCCGCCGAGGGCGCTCCAGGTGAACGCGAACAGCAGGTACGCGTAGGGGATGAGCGCCCATCGCAGCGGGTCCGTCCACCGGAACGTGCCCTTCGGGGAGAACAGCAGCCAGTCCGCGATGAGCAGGCACGGGGTGATGATGTGGATGAGGTTGTCGGTGAGGGTGAACGGCTCGTAGTCGCCGGCCTGCTGGAAGGTGGTCGGCACGAGCACGACCAGGTAGACGAGCATCGTGACCGTGATGGCCTCCATGACCGCACCGCCGAAGCGCGGCGACGGGGTCGACCAGCCGCGGGTGCCCCTGCGGCGCAGGTCGCGTGCGGTCGTCCAGACCAGCACGGCCACCCAGACGAGGCACAGCACGTTGCTGAGCACCGTGTAGTAGGTCAGCGAGGCCCAGGAGGGGCTGGGCGTGAGCAGCCCGAGGATCCGGACGAGGCCCGTGGCGATCAGGACGAGGGCGACGAGGCGGAAGGCGAGCGCGAGGGCGCGGAAGGGGACGACCACGCGTTCACCGTAGCGGCGCGCGGCCGCGAGGGCTACGCGTCGGCGATCGAGAGCAGCAGGTGGCCGCTCGAGACGGTTGCGCCGGGCTCGGCGTTCACGAGGCCGATCACGCCGTCCTTGTGGGCGACGATCGGCTGCTCCATCTTCATGGCCTCGAGCACGAGCACGAGGTCGCCCTTGACGACGGTGTCGCCCTCGGCGACCGCGACCTTGACGACCGTGGCCTGCATGGGTGCGGTCACGGCGTCGCCGGTCGCGGTGTCCACCGACTGGTGGGCGGCACGGCGCCGCGGAGCGGCTCCGGCCGTCGCGGCGGCGCCGGAGGGCGGCCCGGCCAGTCGCGTGGGCAGCGAGACCTCGATGCGGCGGCCGTCGACCTCGACGACGACGCTCGAGCGGGCGGCCGGGCCCGTGGTCTCGGTGAGCTCGCCCGACCAGGGCTCGAGCGTGTTGTCGTACTCGGTCTCGATCCAGCGCGTGTAGACGGAGAACGGCTCGTCGCCGGCGGGGGCGAACGCGGGGTCGCGGACGATGTCGCGGTGGAACGGCAGCACGGTGGGCAGGCCAGCGACCTCGAACTCGTCGAGCGCGCGGCGGGCGCGCTCGAGTGCCTCCTGGCGGGTCGGGGCGGTCACGATGAGCTTGGCGAGCAGGGAGTCGAAGGCGCCCGAGATCTCGTCGCCGCTCGTGACGCCGGAGTCGACGCGCACGCCGGGCCCGCCGGGGAACCGGAGCTGGTGGATCGGGCCGGGGGCGGGGAGGAAGCCCCGGCCCGGGTCCTCGCCGTTGATGCGGAACTCGAACGAGTGACCGGCGGGCACGGGGTCGGCGTAGTCGAGGACGCCGCCCTCGGCGAGGCGGAACTGCTCGCGCACGAGGTCGAGCCCGGTGACCTCCTCGGAGACGGGGTGCTCGACCTGGAGGCGCGTGTTCACCTCGAGGAAGGACACGGTGCCGTCCTGGCCGATGAGGAACTCGCACGTTCCGGCGCCGACGTAGCCGACCTCCTTCAGGATCGCCTTCGACGACTCGTAGAGCAGGCGGTTCTGCTCCTCGCTGAGGAACGGCGCGGGCGCCTCCTCGACGAGCTTCTGGTGGCGACGCTGCAGCGAGCAGTCGCGCGTGGACACGACGACGACGTTGCCGTGCTCGTCGGCGAGGCACTGGGTCTCGACGTGGCGGGGCCTGTCGAGGTACTTCTCGACGAAGCACTCGCCGCGCCCGAACGCCGCGACCGCCTCGCGGGTCGCCGACTCGAACAGCTCGGCGACCTCGCCGCGCTCGCGTGCGACCTTGAGTCCGCGCCCGCCGCCGCCGAACGCGGCCTTGATCGCGACCGGCAGCCCGTGCACGTCGACGAACTCGAGCACCTCGGCGGCATCCGCCACGGGGTTCAGGGTGCCGGGTGCGAGCGGCGCGCCGACCTTCTCGGCGACGTGTCGCGCCGACACCTTGTCGCCGAGGCGCTCGATGGCCTCGGGCGACGGTCCGATCCAGATGAGCCCGGCGTCGATGACGGCGCGCGCGAAGTCGGGGTTCTCGGCGAGGAAGCCGTATCCGGGGTGCACGGCGTCGGCGCCGGAGCGGCGCGCGACCGAGAGCAGCTTGTCGATGACGAGGTAGGTCTTGGCGCTCGTGGCGCCGTCGAGTGCGTAGGCCTCGTCGGCGAGCTTGACGTGGCGGGCGTCGCGGTCCTGGTCGGCGTACACGGCGACGGAGCCGATCCCGGCATCCCGGGCGGCGCGGATGACGCGGACGGCGATCTCGCCGCGGTTGGCGATGAGGACCTTGGTGATGCGACGCATGGAACCCAAGCCTATTGGCGGATTCGCGCCCGACTTTGGACGGCGTCCACAAAAAAGCACGACGGGTGTTTCGGTCGTCGACAACGACGCGGGCGTTGCGGGCCGATCGTCAGCGCTCGCCGAGGTTCCACAGGTCGGTCCAGCGAGCGCCGGCTTCGCGCACCAGGTCGCGCAGCGTCGACAGCGAGAACCCGACCACGGTCGACGGGTCGCCGGTCACGGAGCGGATGAACGGCCCGCCCAGGCTGTCGACCGTGAACGCACCGGCCACCGCGAGCGGCTCGCCGGAGGCGACGTACGCGTCGATCTCGTCCTCGTCGAGCCGGGCGAACTCGACGACCGCGGAGGCCGCCCGGCCGACGGCTCCGCGCACCCTCCCGCCGCGGTGGTCGATGACCCAGTGACCGGACCACAGCACCCCGGACCGCCCGTTCTGCCGGAGCCAGCGTTCGCGCGCGACCTCCGGCCGGTGCGGCTTGCCGTACAGCACGCCGTCGACGAGGAACGCCGAGTCGCCGCCGAGCACGAACCCGTCGATCGGCGCACCGTCGACCTCGCGCCCCAGGATCGCCTCCGCCTTGAGCCGGGCGAGCAACTGCACCAGGTCCTGCGGCGCGAGCGCCCCGTGCTCGGCCTCGTGCGCCGCGACCGCGGCCTCCTCGTCGACCCCGGGCGCGACGAGCACCGGCTCGATCCCGGCCTGGCGCAGCAGTTGGCGGCGTGCGGGGGAGGTCGAGGCGAGGTAGAGGCGCATGCGTCCATCCTGCCCGTGCGGCTCCCCGCTCGCACACGGCCCCGTGTGCGATGCTCGGACGATGGCCGAATCCCGTCGCAGGCACCCGCGCCGCACCGCCCGTAGCCGGGCGTCCCGCCCCGCGCAGCCCCGTCCGCCCGAGCCCGGACCCGTGCTCGAACTCGACGTCGAGCGCATCGCGCACGGCGGCGTCGCCGTCGCCCGCCACGACGGGCGCGTCGTGTTCGTGGCCGACGCGATCCCCGGCGAGCGGGTGCGCGTGCAGGTGACGGATGCGGGTCGCGACCGGTTCTGGCGGGCCGAGACGATCGAGGTGCTGACGGCGTCGCCGGACCGGCGCGAACACGTCTGGCCCGAGGCATCCGTCGACCGGGCACCGGAGCGGCGCGCGGGCGGCGCCGAGTTCGGGCACATCGGCATGGCCCGCCAGCGTGCGCTGAAGGGCGAGGTGCTCGCCGACGCCCTCGCCCGCATGGGCGGCGTCGACCGACGCGTCGAGGTCGAACCGGTCGAGGACGCGCTCGCCCCCGGCGTCGATGCCGACGCGGGTACCGGATGGCGCACGCGCGTGCGACTCCACGTGGCACCCGACGGAACCGTCGGGCCCTACGCCGCGCGCAGCCACCGGGTCGTGCCGGTCGGCTCGCTCCCGCTCGCGAGCGCCGAACTCGCGGCGCTCGCGCCGCTCGACCGCGCGCTCGCCGGGGCCGACGCCGTCGACCTCGTCGCGCCGTCCGACGGCGACCCTGCGCTCGTGGTCCGCACCCCCGAGGATCGGGACGAGGACTCGCCCACGATCACCGAACGCGTGGGCGACCGGAGCTTCACGCTCCAGCGCGACGGATTCTGGCAGGTGCATCGCGGGGCCGCCGCGACCCTGACCGCCGCGGTCCGGGCCGCCGTCGACGCCGACGCGTTCGACCCCGCCGCCGACAACCAGGACCTCTACGGCGGCGTGGGCCTGCTCGCGGCCGCGCTCGGCGACCGCTTCGGCGTGGCAACCCGGATCACGAGCGTGGAGGCCGACCCGAGGGCGACCGAGCACGCGGGGGCGAACCTCGCCGAGTGGGTGGGCGCCCGGGCGGTCACCGACCGCGTCGACCGCCACCTGGAACGGCTCGTCGACCGGGGCGAGCGGGCGCTGCGCGGCGCGACCGTCGTGCTCGACCCGCCGCGGTCGGGCGCCGGACGCGCGGTCGTCGAGCGACTCGCGGCGCTCGGGCCCGAGCAGGTCGTCTACGTCGCCTGCGACCCGGTGGCGCTCGCCCGCGACGTCGCGACCTTCCGCGCCCACGGGTACGGGCTCGAGACCGTGAGGGCATTCGACCTCTTCCCGAACACCCACCACGTCGAGGCGGTCGCGCGGCTGAGGGCTATCGTGTGAGACGGGCGCGGCGACGCGCGATGAGACGACGGGGGGACGTTGTGACGACGCAGACCGGCGGACGGACCGAGGACGCACCGACCACGGTGGCGATCGTCGACGACCACGAGGCCGTCCGGCTCGGACTCCGCGCGGCATGCGCCGACGCCGGCTACGTCGTCGTCGCCGACACCGCGGATGTCGCTGCGCTCCTCGGGCTGCTCGACGATCCGAAGGTCGACCCGGCCCGGGTGGTGCTCCTGGACCTCTCGCTCGGCGACGGCTCCCGGGTCACCGACAACGTGCGAGCGGTGCTCGCCGCCGGGAGCCAGGTGCTCGTCCACAGCATCGCCGACCGCGTCGCCGCCGTGCGCGAGGCCCTCGCCGCCGGCGCTGCGGGCGTCATCCCGAAGTCGGCCCCGACCTCCGCGGTGATCGCGGCGATCGCGACGGTGGCGCGCGGGGAGGCGCTCAACAACGTCGAGTGGGCGAGCGCGATCGAGGCCGATCGCGAGTTCGCCAAGGCGCAGCTCGGTCGCCGGGAACGCGACGTGCTCAACCTCTACGCCTCGGGGCTGCCGCTCAAGCTCGTCGCGCAGAAGCTCGGCATCGCGCACTCGACCGCACGCGAGTACCTCGACCGCATCCGGGCGAAGTACGTCGAGGTCGGCCGCCCCGCCCCCACCAAGGTCGACCTGTTGCGCCGGGCGGTCGAGGACGGCATCCTCCCCGGCCTCGACGCAGAGGGCGGGGATGCCCGCGCCTGACCGGCGGCCCGACCGCCTGTTCCGGAGCCGCGGCGCGGTGGGCCGCGCCCAGGTCGAGACCGTCACGGCGCGTGCGCTCGGGGCGTTCGGGGTGGTGTTCGGGGCGCAGACCGTGCCGAGCGCCGTCGAGCAGGCGAACTTCCTGGCGAACGGCGCGGGCGTGGCGATGATGGCCGGGCTCTACGGCGCGATCGCCGCGCTCGCGGCCGCGGCCTTCACCCGCACCGCGGTGCGCGCCGCGGCGCTCGTGTTCGCCGGCGTGTACGCGCTCGCGCTGCTGGCCTGGCCGCTGCTCGTCGTGGATCCCGCTGCGATGGCCGGCCAGACGCCCTGGCTGTACTACCTGTGCACGGTCGCGACGACCGCCGCCGTCGTGGCCCTTCCGGTCGCACCGGCCGCGGCGTACACCACGGCGGTGCCCGCGGCGTACGGCGTGGTGCGCCTCACCGCGGCGGGCGGCGGGGCGAGCCCGCTCATCGCGGTGCTCGACACCATGTACGCGGTGATCCTCGGCGGCGTGGTGCTCGTGATCGTGACGATGCTCAGGCAGGCCGCGAGTGCGGTGGATGCCGCGCAGGAGGCCGCGCTCGAGCGGTACGACGCCGTCGCTCGCGAGCACGCGAACGAGGCCGAGCGCGTCAAGGTCGACGCGCTCGTGCACGACAGCGTGCTCACGACCCTGCTCGCGGCCGCCGCGGCGCGGACGCCCGCGGAGCGCGCGCTGGCCGGACGCATGGCCGCCGACGCGGTGCGACGGCTCGACGAGGCCGCGGTCGAGGTGCCCGGTTCCGACGATCGCGTCCCGCTGGAGGTGCTCGTGCGGCGGCTCCGCTCCGGGGTCGAGGGCTTCGCGGCGCCCTTCATCGTCGATGTCGAGGGCGTCGACGGGGTCGAGTTGCCCGTCGCGGTCGTCGACGCGCTGTCGTCGGCGGCGATGCAGGCGATGGTCAACAGCGTGCAGCACGCCGACGGGCCGATCGGTCGCGTCCGGAGGGAGCTGCTGATCTCCGGGGTCGCGCCCGGCGGGTGCGTGATCAGGGTGCGCGACAACGGCGCCGGGTTCGACCCCGACGCGGTCCCGGCCAGTCGGCTCGGCCTGCGGGTGTCGATCGATGAGCGGATGACCGGCGAGGGCGGGTTCGCACGGGTGGAGTCCGGGCCCGGGCAGGGCACCCGGGTCACGCTCGCCTGGCCCGCGGGAGTGGAGGGGCGCGCATGATCTCCGTCCCCCGCTGGCTCCTGCTGGCGCTCGCGGCGATGTTCTCCGGGTACCACGTGGTCCTCGGGGTCTCCTCGCTCGCGACCCGTGCTCCGGCGTCGCCGTGGCCCGTGGTGGTCGCACTCGTGCTGTACTCCGTCGCGACCGTGCTGAGCCTCTGGCCGACGCGGCGCGCGCGCATGCCGGACTGGCTCGCGGCCCTCGACCTGGCCGTGGGCATCGTCCTGCCCGTCCTCGTGACCAGCCAGCTCGACCCGGACGCGGAGAACGGGTACGCCACGTGGTACGTCGCCGCGGTCGGAACGCTCATGACCATCGCCGCGGCCCGACGTCAACTGGTGGTCGCCTGGGTCGGCGTCCTCGTCCTCGCGCTGCAGACCCTGCTCTGGGCCGGACCGCTCGCGCTCGGCACGCTCGGCGTCGTCGGCAGCATCGTGTGGGTCGCGATCGCGCACATGCTCTCGTCCGCGCTGGCGGGTGCGGCGCGGGCGACGAGGCGGTACGCGCAGGCCGAACGCGAGGCCGCAGCATGGCAGGCCGCACAGGACGCCCACCTCTTCGAGGGCCGGATGCGGCTCGCGCAGACGCAGCGGCTCGCATCGCCCATGCTCCGGCGCATCGCCGAGCGGCGCCTGCTCACCGACGCGGAGCGGGCCGAGTGCCGCAGGCTCGAGGCGGCGATCCGCGACGAGATCCGGGGGCGGATGCTGCTGACCCCGGCCGTGCGCGCGGCCGTGCGGGCGGCGCGGGAACGCGGCGCGACGGTGACCCTGCTCGACGAGGGCGGGATCGACGACCTCGACGAGGTCGAGCGGGATCGCATCCTCTCGCGGCTGGCGGAGGCGCTGGAGTCGACCGCCGCCGAGCGCATCGTGGTGCGCACCGCCGCCGAGGGTTCGGCGGTCGCGGTCACGGTCGTCGGGTTGAGCGGTGCCGACGCCGATCTCGACTCCGACGAAGCGGAGGTCGCCCTGTGGCTCGAGATCCCGCGCGCGGCAGGCGCCTTCGCTGAGGAGCGCTGAGCGGGTCCGACCGGCGGATCGAGGCCCCCGGACATGGGAGCGGGGGGTCGGCCCCTACCGACCCCCCGACAAGCCCGAGTCACGGCGACAACCCGAATGTCGCCCTGACTCGCCCCCAGAGCGCCGCCGGTTACCCATCCGGCGGCGGTACGACTCCTGTGGAGTGCGTACCACCATGCTACAAAGCCGGGCGCTCCGGGGAAGTCAGCATTTCGGGGGACATGGAGGGGGACCGATCGTCGGCATCCGCTCGCCGGAGCCGGACCCGCGCCTCCGGAAGGGGGACAGTCCTCAGCGCGCAGACGGACTCAGCGCGCCGACGCGACCCACCGGCCGGGGCCGACCACGATGGGCGAGCGCACTGCGTTGCGCGGATGCGACCACTCGCTGCGCCGTTCCGGGACGGGTTCGGGGTCGCCTTCGGCGATCGCCTGCACGAGGACCGCGGTGACCGCTGCGGCCTCCTCGGCGGTGACGTTGCGCGTGGCGAACCGGAGGTCGAGGGCGATCGGGTCGGGTTGGCGTGCTGTGTCGTTCATCGGCTCCCCTAGAGCGGGATGTTCCCGTGCTTCTTGGCGGGGAGGTTCGCCCGCTTGGTCCGCAGCGCACGCAGCGCCTTCGTGACCGACACTCGCGTCGCCGCGGGCTCGATGACCCCGTCGAGCTCTCCGCGCTCGGCGGCCAGGAACGGCGAGGCGACGTTGTAGGTGTACTCGTTGGCCAGCTTGGTGCGCACGGCCGCGACGTCCTCTCCCGCCTCCTCGGCCCGCTTGATCTCGCCGCGGTAGAGGATGTTCACGGCGCCCTGACCGCCCATGACCGCGATCTCCGCGGTGGGCCAGGCGAGGTTCATGTCGGCGCCGAGCTGCTTGGAGCCCATGACGATGTAGGCGCCGCCGTAGGCCTTGCGGGTGATGACCGTGACGAGCGGGACGGTCGCCTCGGCGTACGCGTACAGCAGCTTCGCTCCGCGGCGGATGACGCCCGTCCACTCCTGGTCGGTGCCCGGCAGGTACCCGGGGACGTCGACCAGGGTGAGGATCGGGATCGAGAACGCGTCGCAGAACCGCACGAAGCGCGACGCCTTCTCGCCCGCTGCGATGTTCAGGGTCCCGGCCATCTGGCTCGGCTGGTTCGCGATGATGCCGACCGAGCGGCCCTCGATGCGTGCGAAGCCGATGACGATGTTCGGGGCGAACAGCGGCTGGACCTCGAGGAAGTCGCCGTGGTCGACGATTCCCTCGATGATCGCGTGCATGTCGTAGGGCTGGTTCGGCGAGTCCGGGATGATCGTGTTCAGGCGGCGGTCGCCGTCGGTGATCTCGAGTTCGGTGTCGCTGTCGTAGACCGGCGCCTCGGACATGTTGTTGTCGGGAAGGAACGAGACGAGGGTGCGCGCGTAGTCGAGCGCGTCGTGCTCGTCGCTCGCGAGGTAGTGCGCGACACCGGAGACGGTGTTGTGCGTGAGCGCCCCGCCGAGCTCCTCCATCCCGACGTCCTCGCCCGTGACGGTCTTGATGACGTCGGGGCCGGTGACGAACATCTGGCTGGTCTTGTCGACCATGATGACGAAGTCGGTGAGCGCGGGGGAGTAGACCGCACCGCCCGCGGCCGGTCCGCAGACGATCGAGATCTGCGGGATGACCCCGGAGGCCGCGGTGTTGCGGCGGAAGATCTCACCGTACTTGCCGAGCGCGACCACGCCCTCCTGGATGCGCGCGCCGCCCGAGTCGAGGATGCCGATGATGGGCACGCCGGTCTTCAGCGCGAGCTCCATGACCTTGATGATCTTCTCGCCCGCGACCTCGCCGAGCGACCCGCCGAAGATCGTGAAGTCCTGCGAGTAGACCGCGACCTGCCGACCGTGGATCGTGCCGGTGCCCGTGACGACCGCGTCGCCGTACGGACGCTTGGCGTCCATGCCGAAGGCGTGGGTGCGGTGCCGCACGAACTCGTCGAGCTCGACGAACGAGCCGGGGTCGAGCAGATCCGCGATGCGCTCGCGCGCGGTCATCTTGCCCTTGGCATGCTGCTTCTCGATCGCGGCCTGGCCCGAGGCCGTGACGGCCTCGTGGTAGCGCTGCTTGAGGTCGGCGAGCTTGCCCGCGGTCGTGGAGAGGTCGGGGCCGTCGGTCGTCGATTCGGTCACGCGCTTCACTCTACCGGCGCGCTTCCGGCCCGGATCGTTGACGGATTCCCACAAAAAGCGGTCGGCGGATGGTGGTCATCGCCAGCGCCGCGGGCTCGGCGGACACTAGCCTGAACGTCGACGGAAGGGAGCCGGGATGGACTGGGAGCGGTCTCGCGCGGTGGTGCCGAGGTTCGAGTGGATGGACCGGGCCGGGTCGACCAACGACGTCCTCAAGGACGCCGCGACCGGAGCGGATGCCGCGGCCTGGCCGCACGGTGCCACGATCGTCACCGACGACCAGACCCGCGGACGGGGCCGCATGGGTCGCACCTGGCTCGCACCGACCGGCAAGACGCTCGCGATCTCGGTGCTCCTCCGGCCGGGGGACCTGCCCGGCGGGCCGCTGCCGGCGGACGCGTACGGCTGGCTCCCGCTCATCGCGGGCATCGCGATGACCGAGGCGGTGCGTGCCGAGGTCGCACGGGCCTCGGCCGACGAGGGCGGCGAGCAGGACGGCACCGGCGGCGTCGAGGTGTGGCTCAAATGGCCCAACGACGTCCTCGTGTCCGGGTTCAAGGTGTGCGGGATCCTCTCGGAACTCGTGAGCGCCGAGGCCGTCGTGATCGGGGCGGGCCTGAACCTGACCCTCGACGAGCACGACCTGCCCACGCTCACGTCGACCTCGCTGCTGCTCGCGACGGGAGTGCGGCCGGACGGTGACGCCGTGCTCGCGGACTACCTCGAGCGCCTGCTCGCGCTCGTCGCCGGGTTCGCGGCCTCGGGCGGCGACGCGATCGCGAGCGGCGTCCACGAGCGGGCGACCGCGCTCTGCGGCACGCTCGGCATCGACGTCAGGGTCGAGTTGCCCGGGGGCGCGACGCTCGTCGGGGTGGCCGAGGCCGTCGACGCCGACGGCCGGCTCATCGTCCGCGACGACGAGAACGGGCACGCGCAGGCTGTCGCCGCAGGAGACGTCACGCACCTGAGGTATTAATGGGGCGTATGGGGCAGACGGCCGAGGTCCGCGACCCCGCCGCGCGCGGCGAGGTCGTGCTGGCGCGCGTGCGCCGCCACGGGCGCGCGCTCGTCCTCCCCGCGCTCCTGCTGATCGTCGTCGCCGGACTCACGGTCTACGCGCTGCCCTGGCTCGACGAGGGGTGGCCGCGCCTGGCCACCGTGATCGGCGCGGGCCTGGTCGTGGTGCTCGGCTGCCTGCTGCCCTACCTCGGCTGGCTGAGTTCGCGCACGACGATCACGACGCGCCGCGTCATCGTGCGCCGCGGCCTGTTCGTGCGGGTGCGACGCGAACTCGCCCACCGCAGCGGGTACGACGTCCAGGTCCGACGCGGCTGGATCCAGCGGCTCTGGCGCTCCGGCGACGTCCTGCTCGAGACCGGCCACGAAGTGCCCGTGGTGCTGCGCGACGTCCCGGGGCCGACCCTCGTCCAGGCGGCGCTGCACGAACTCATGGCGGACGCGCACGAGCTCGGCGGCATCGCCGGCAACGGTCGCTCCGCCTCGCCCGGGGGCGTCGCCGCCACCGGCGACGCGGTCGGCTGGGCCCTGCGCTGAGGGCAGGTGCGGCCGCGCCGTGCCGGAGCGCGTACGCTGGTCCGCGGCCCGTGCGGCATGCGGGTCCCACGCGACGAAAGGCTCCACCACTTGGGCGAGGAATGCATCCACGGTTTCGATGAGGGCCTCTGCGCGATCTGCTCGCCCCCGCCCGAACCGGCGACCCCGCCCAAGCCGGCCCGCAGGCCGAGCCCCGCGCGGACCGCCCCGCGCGAGCGCGCGACCGTCCGCGGTGCGACCTCGTCGCGCACCGCTCGATCCAGCAGCGCATCAGCCGCACCGGTCGACGCCGGCGCGACCCGCATCTACCACGTCACCCACATCGACAACCTCGGTCGCATCCTCGGTGCCGGTGCGCTGCTCGCCGACGTGGGCGAGCCGGCAGCGACCCCCGCGGTCGACATCGCCGCACCCGCCGCGCGCGAGTACCGCCGCAGCGCGAGCATCCCCGGTGCCGAGACCACCGTCGCCGAGTACGTCCCGTTCCTGCTCAGCACCGACGCCCACCTGTGGCACGCCGTCCGGACGAGCACGCCCGACCCAAGGCTCGCGCCCGAAGCGGTCGCCAGGCCCGCGGCCGACCACGTCATCCTCGTCTCCTCGGTCGGAGCCGCTGCCGGTGCCCGCCGCGACATCCCCGGAGAGGTCGTGGCGAGCGCGACCGATGCCGCCGTGGGCGGGGCGGGCCTCGCCGCCGACTGGACCGCGGTCGAGCGGATGATCGTCCGCCTCACGCTCGCCGACGACGGCGAGGGCCTGCGCTCGGGCGAGCTGCTCGTGCGCGGCAGCGTGCCCCTCGAACGGATCAACCTGATCGCCGTCTCCAACGACCGCGTCCGCGATCGCGTCCGTGCGGCGCTGCATGCCGTCGGCGCGCGCACCAGGGTCGCGGTCTACCCGCCCTGGTTCCTCGCGGACGCCTGAACGGCCCCGTCGCCCGACGGCGCCCGCCCCGCGGCATCCGCTTCGAGGGGTTCCAGCGGCGGCTCCTCGAAGAGGGCCCGCTGGGCCTCCTCGGCACGGGCCAGACGCGACAGTCCGTCGCTGCGGTGATGCCCGAACACCCAGTACCGGTAGAGCAGGAACCGGAACGCCGTTCCCAGCCCGAGTCCGATGACGTTCGAGGCGATGTTGTCGGCGAGCAGGCTCGTGAACCCGAGCACGTGGTGGCTCACCCACAGGCAGGCGAGCGAGATCGCCATGCCGCCGAGCGAGACGACCGCGTACTCGGCGAACTCGCGCAGCGCGTGCCTCCTGCGGTGCCGCCGGAAGGTCCAGTACCGGTTGCCGACCCAGTTGAACACGATCGCGACGCTCGTCGAGATCACCTTCGCGCCGATCGCGGTCTGGGCCCACGTGCCCTCGCCGAACACGCCGACCCTCAGGGCGTTGAACAGCGCGACGTCGATCGCGAACCCGATCAGCCCGACGACGCCGAACTTCACGAGGTAGGCGAGCACCCCGTGCCACGCCCGGCCGAGCAGGGCGGGCAGCGAGGAGGTCACCCCGGGATCCTACCGAGCGCTCGCCGTAGACTGGGACGTCGCGGCCGCCGGTGCCGCGGGAACGGATGGTGCGTCAGGTGCGAGTCGGAGTGATCGGCGCGGGGCAACTCGCCCGCATGATGATCCCCGCTGCGATCGAGCTCGGCGTCGAACTGCGCGTGCTCGCCGAAGCCGAGGGCATGTCGGCCGGGCTCGCCGCCGACCGGGTGGGCGACTACACCGACATCGACCAGGTGCTGCCGTTCGCGCGCGAGGTCGACGTCGTCACGTTCGATCACGAGCACGTGCCCCAGGACGTGCTGCGTGCGCTCGTGGACGCGGGCGTCGCCGTGCACCCCGGACCCGACGCGCTGCGCTACGCGCAGGACAAGCTGCTCATGCGCGAGCGGCTCTCCGAGCTCGGCCTGCCGGTGCCCGAATGGGCGCGGGTGAGCACTCCCGGCGAACTCGACGCGTTCATCGGGGCGCACGACGGCGCGGCCGTCGTCAAGACCCCGCGCGGCGGATACGACGGCAAGGGCGTGCGGGTGGTCCGGTCGGCGGCCGAGGTCGCCGAGTGGTTCTCCGCCATCGCGGAAGACGGTCGCGACGGGGCGCTGCTCGTCGAGGAGCTCGTCGACTTCCGCCGCGAACTGGCCCAGCTGGTCGCCCGCCGGCCCTCCGGCGAGGTCGCGGCGTGGCCGCTCGTCGAGACCCTCCAGGTCGGCGGGGTGTGCAGCGAGGTCATCGCGCCCGCCCCGCACTCGGCGGGCCGCCTCTCCGACGTCGCCGCCGACGTCGCGATCTCCATCGCCGAGGGCCTCGGCGTCACCGGCGTGCTCGCGGTCGAGCTCTTCGAGACCACCGACGACCGGATCCTCGTCAACGAGCTCGCGATGCGACCCCACAACTCCGGCCACTGGAGCATGGACGGCTCGACGACGGGCCAGTTCGAGCAGCACCTGCGGGCCGTGCTCGACCTCCCGCTCGGCGGCACCGGAACCCACGCCGACTGGTCGGTCATGGTGAACCTGCTGGGCGGACCGGCCGAGGGCACCCTCGACGACCGGTACCGCGGTGCGCTCGCCTCGCACCCGACCGTGAAGGTGCACAACTACGGCAAGTCCCCGCGTCCCGGCCGCAAGGTCGGGCACGTGACCGCGGTCGGCGACGACCTCGACGAGGCCGTGTACGAGGCCCGCGCGGCCGCAGCCGGGCTGCAGGAGTAGACGACGCCCGATCGCGAACCTCCGCCGGCAGCCGCCGACGGGCGGGCGGCGCTGCCGGGAACTCGCAGGCGCGAGCCCTAATATCTATCGGGTGATCGAAGCCAACTCCACCACCCCCCTCGTCGGCGTCGTCATGGGCTCCGACTCCGACTGGTCCGTCATGCGCGACGCGTCGGAACTGCTGGACGAGTTCGGCGTCCCGCACGAGGTCGAGGTGGTCTCGGCGCACCGCACCCCCGAGAAGATGATCGCCTACGGCAAGCAGGCCGCGGCCCGTGGCATCCGGGTCGTCATCGCCGGCGCCGGGGGCGCCGCGCACCTGCCGGGGATGCTCGCCTCGGTGACCACGCTGCCCGTGGTCGGCGTCCCCGTGCCGCTGTCCCGGCTCGACGGGCTCGACTCGCTGCTCTCGATCGTGCAGATGCCCGCAGGCGTCCCCGTCGCGACGGTGTCGATCGGCGGGGCGAAGAACGCCGGACTCATCGCGGTCAAGATCCTCGCGACGGCCGACGACGACCTGCGCGTCGCACTCGAGGCGTACGCCGCGTCGCTGGCCGCACTCGTCGAGGAGAAGAACGAACGGTTGAAGTCGAGCCGATGAGCCTGGCCGAGAGCCCGATCCGCTACCCCGACACCCGGTCGCGGCCGCTGATGACGCGTCGCGGATGGTGGCTCGTGGTGCTCAACATCCTCATCCCGGGCTCGGCGCAGTCGCTCGCCGGCAGCCACCGGCTGGGCCGGATCGGCCTCGGCGCGACGCTCGTCCTGTGGACCCTGCTCGGCATCGCCCTCGTCATGCGCTTCACGGCGCCCGCAGTGCTGTACTCGCTCCTGGCCAACAGCGTCATGCTGTGGGTGCTCGCCATCCTCCTCGTCGGCTACGGCGTGCTCTGGGTCGTGCTCACGCTCGACACCCTGCGCCTGGTCCGCCTCGTGAAGACCGATCCGTCGGCGCGCGGATGGCTGGCCCTCGTCGCAGCCGGCGTCATGGTGCTCGTCTCGGGCGGAGCCGCGTACGGCGCGTACGTCGCCACGACCGCGAGCGGGTTCCTGTCGTCCGTGTTCGTCGCGGGGCCCAGCGAGCCCCCGGTCGACGGCAGGTACAACATCCTGCTGCTCGGCGGCGACTCCGGGCCCGACCGCGAAGGGATGCGTCCCGACTCGATGACCGTCGCGTCGATCGACGCGGACACCGGCCAGGCCGTGCTCATCGGTCTCCCGCGCGACCTCGAGGACGTCCCGTTCCCCGACGGATCGCCGCTCGCCGCCGTCTACCCGGAGGGGTACGGGTCGATCGACGGCTGCGAGGTCGACGTGTGCCTGCTCAACTCGATCTACACCGAGGTCGAACTGAAGAGCCCGGAGATGTACCCGGACGCCGTCGCGCAGGGGAGCCTGCCGGGCATCGAGGGCATGCGGGATGCCGCGGCCGGCGTCACCGGCCTCGACATCCAGTACTACGTCCTCATCGACATGCAGGGCTTCGAAGCCCTCATCGACGCCCTCGGCGGCGTCGACGTCACGGTCGAGCAGCGCCTGCCGATCGGCGGCGACGAGAACCTCCAGAACGTCGACGGATGGGTCGAGGCCGGCCCCCAGCACATGAACGGCTACACGGCCCTCTGGTTCGCGAGGGCCAGGCACGGCACGAGCGACTACGACCGGATGGAGCGGCAGCGCGTCCTGCAGGAGGCGATCCTGCGCCAGTTCACGCCCGCGAACGTGCTCACCAAGTTCCAGGCCGTCGCCGAAGCGGGCGCGGACACGGTCAAGACCGACATCCCCCAGTCGATGCTCGGCTACTTCGTCGACCTGGCCGGCAAGACCAGGGGACTGCCGGTGCAGACCCTCGAACTCACGCCGGAGAGCGGCATCGATCCCGCCGAGCCCGACTGGGAGCAGATCCACCTCATGGTTCAGGAGGCGCTCGTGCCCGTCACGCCCGCGCCGACCGAGGAGCCCGCAGCCGAGTGATCCGGCGCGGCCACGGGCTCAGAGGTCGGCGTGCAACTGCCAGATGCGCTCGGCCGAGTCGCGCCAGTCGAACGCGTTCGCCCGGTCGCCGCCCGACACGGAGAGCCGATCGGCCAGCTCGGCCCGCTCGAGCACCGTCGTGACCGCCGCCGCGAGCCGATCGGCGTAGCCGTCGCCGCCGACGCCGATTGCGACGGCGAGCCCGGCCTCGGCCGCGACCTCCACGTAGGCGGGCGCGTCGGAGTGGATCACGGGGACGCCCAGGCTGAACGCCTCGATGAGCGACGTGCCGTCGCCCTCCTCGTGGCTCGGCGCCACGAATGCCGTGGCCCCCGCGAGCACCACCGCGAGCGCCGCCTCGTCGCCCGGCTCGATCGCGCGCACGCGTGCCGGGGCGACGCCGGACTCCTCGGCGACGGTGGCGAGGTGCTGCTCGCCGTACGACTCGGGGCCGAGGACCACGAGCGGGATCTCGGGCACCCCCGACCGGCCGAGCGCGCGCAGCAGGTCGACCACGCCCGTGCGGGGCTCGAGCGAACCCTCGACGAGGAGGTACTCGGACGGGAGGTCGAGCGCGCGTGCGATCGCGTCGCCGTGCTCGGGGATGCGCAGCCCCGGTCTCGGTGCCGTGCCGACGACCCGGACCCGGTCGCCGAGGTCGACGATCCCGGCGAGCCGCTCGGCGAGCGCGTGGGTCGGCACGACCACGGCGTCGGCGTGCTTCCGTGCCCGCTTGAGCATGGCCTTCTGCCAGGCGACCGAGGTGCTGGTCAGCGATTCGGGGTGCGTCCACGCGAGCACGTCGTGGACGGTCACGACCACCTGCTCGCCGGACGTCGAGCGGTCGTGGCGCCGAAGCGGTGCGAACAGGCTCGGCGCGTGGATCATGCCGCCGCCCGGCGAGGTCGTCACGCCGAACTGCCATGCGGCGGCCAGTTCGCGTCGGGCCAGGCTCGACCGGTACAGCCCCGAGAGTCCGGGAAGCGCGTGCTCGACTCGCTCGTAGTCGGCCGGCAGCGAGCTCGACACGATCCCCTCGACCGAACAGCCCGCGGGCGCGGTCTCGATCAGCGCCCCGGCGAGTGCCGCGGAGTACCGGCCGAGCGGGCCGGGGACGGGTGCGATGAGTTGATCGACGATCACGCGCAGCGTGGTGGACATGCGCCTCCTTCTGGCCGAACCGCGTCAACTGTACCCGCGCCGCCGCGCGCGCACGCCCGGTCGGGACGGTGCTGTGGACAGTCGCACAGGATCGGACAGGGCAAAATGGACGGGATGCCTGCCAACCCCCACCAGCCGCGCGTGGTCGCCGTCGTGGTCGCGTACAACCGCCGCGACCTGCTCGCGGAGGTGCTCGCCGCCCTCGCCGAGCAGACCGCGCCGCTCGCACGCGTCGTCGTCGTCGACAACGCCTCCACCGACGGCTCGGCCGACGTCGCGCGCGCCGCGGGCGGCATCGTCGACCTCGTCGAACTCGATCGCAACACCGGGGGCGCGGGCGGGTTCGCCGCGGGCATGGCCGTCGCCGTGCAGTCGCACGAACCCGACTGGCTGTGGCTCATGGACGACGACACCGTGCCGACCCCCACCGCGCTCGTCGAACTGCTGAGCGCGGTCGCGGGGTCCGGAGCCGTCGTCGCGGGCTCGCGCGTCGAATGGTTCGACGGCACCGAGCACCCGATGAACACGCCGCGGCGCAAGCCCCTCGTGCGGGCCGCCGAGCGTCGCGCCGCCGAGGCGCACGGTGCGATGCCGATCCGCAGCACCTCGTTCGTCTCGATGCTCGTGCGCGCCGACGTCGTCCGCGAGGTCGGCCTGCCGATCGCGGACTACTTCATCTGGAACGACGACTTCGAGTACTCCACGCGCGCGCTGCGCGGGCGCCGCGGGGTGCACGTGCCCGCCTCGGTCGTCGTCCACAAGACCCGGGTGCTCGGCTCGACCGACGCCGACCCCGGCGCGCGCTTCTACTACGAGGTCCGCAACAAGCTCTGGATGTTCCGCAGGTCGCGCAGCCTCGCCCCATGGGAGAAGGCGCTGTACGGCGGATCGAGCGTGCTGCGCTGGCTGCGCACCGGCATCCGCTCGCACGATCGGGCGACGCTCGCCGACGGATGGCGGCGCGGATGGCGCGACGGCACGCGGTTCCGCCCGCGGCCCAACGCCGCCGCGCTCGCGGGCCTCGGCCGCGCGAGCGAGGCGGTCGAGGCGGTCGAGGCGTCGTGAGCGAACCGTTCAGCCTGCTCATGGCGGTCTACCGGGGCGACCATCCGGTGCACTTCCAGAAGGCGTTCACCTCGAGCGTCGCGGGGCAGACCCGCCGACCCGACCAGGTCGTCCTCGTCCAGGACGGTCCCGTCTCACCCGGCCTCGAGGGGGCGATCGAGCACGCGCTCGCCGACTCGCCCGCGCCCGTGCTGCACCACCGGATCGAACGGAACGTCGGCCTGGCCGACGCCCTCGCCCAGGGGCTCCGCCTGAGCGACCACGACATCGTCGCCCGGATGGACGCCGACGACATCTCGCTGCCGGAGCGATTCGCCGCCCAGTTGCCGGCGATCGAGGGCGGGCTCGACCTCGTCGGCACCGGCATGCTCGAGTTCCTCGACGACGACGGCTCGATCGTCGGCCGACGCGTGCCGCGCACCGGGCAGGCCGAGATCGAACGCTACGCGCGCTTCCACGACCCGTTCAGCCACCCCACGGTCGTCTACCGCAGGTCGGCCGTCGAGCACGCGGGCGGCTACCGGCCGCTCGGGCTCATGGAGGACTACTGGCTGTTCGCCCGCATGATCCACGCGGGCGCCCGGGTCGGGAACCTCGCCGAACCCCTCGTCATGTACCGCGTCGGCGACGGCGCGTACGCCCGGCGCGGAGGCCGCGCGCAGTGGCGCAGTGAACTGGCGCTGCAGCGCGCGTTCCGGCGGATCGGCTTCACCACCCGCGGGCAGTACCTGCGGAACGTGGCCGTCCGCGGCGGCTACCGATTCGTGCCGGAGCCGGTGCGGAAGGCGGCCTACCGGCGGTTCATCGCGCGCGGGGGAGCGCGCTCGGCGCTCGACTAGGATTGCCCGGTGACACGACCCCGGATCCTCTGCATCTCGTTCTCCGATCTCCGCGCGGATGCCCGGGTGCTCCGTCAACTCGGCGTCCTCGGGGAGTTCGGCGACGTGACCACGGTCGGCTACGGCGCGGCGCCCGACGGCGTCAGCGAGCACCTGGAGATCGATCGGAGCCTCCCGTCGCTGCCGCAGACGCTCGGTGGGGTGCTGAAGCTGGCCGTCCGCGCGTACGGCGCGGTCGACCTCGACGCCCCCGCGGTCCGTCGGGCGCTGCAGCTCGTCGGGGATCGCGCATTCGACCTCGTCGTCGCGAACGAGGCGCGAGCCTTCCCCCTCGCGATGAAGCTCGCAGGTGATGCGCCGGTCCTGGGTGACCTGCATGAATGGGCCCCTGAGGAACGCTCGCACGTGCTGAGCTGGCGACTGCTCGTCAGCCCGTACATGTGGAGCGTGTGCCGCCGGTACCTGCCGCGTGCAGCGGCCGTCACGACCGTCAACCGGTCGATCGCCGATCTCTACGAGCGCGAGTTCGGCGTCCGCCCGGAGGTCGTCCGCAACTCCACCCGGTACCGGGAGTCGGTGCCGTCGCCGCTCGACGGCGACCGGATCAGGCTCGTGCACAGCGGCGGAGCGGTCCCGGGCAGGAGCATCGAGACGATGATCGATGCCGTCGACGTGTCCGATGAGCGGTTCACCCTGGACCTGTATCTCGTGGGCGCCTACGGCAGCGATTCCTACCTGGATCGACTTCGCGACCGGGTCGAGCGCAGCGACCGGGTCCGGATCCACCCGCCCGTCGCCCCGGACGACCTGCCTGCGACCCTGAACTCGTACGACCTGGGCGTGTTCATCCTGCCGCCGCGCACGACCAACCATCGCCTGATGCTGCCGAACAAGCTGTTCGACTTCGTCCAGGCACGACTCGGCCTCGTCTTCAGTCCTGCCGTCGAGACCGACGCGCTCATCACTCGATACGGACTCGGTGTGACGACGGACGGCTTCGCGGTCGACGACCTGGTCCGCGCGCTCGAGGGCCTCACGGCAGAGCAGGTGCTCGAGTTCAAGGCGGCCGCTCACCGGGCTGCGCACGAGCTCAGCTCCGAGCACGATCTCGACGTGCTTCGGAGGACGGTGCAGCGCGTTCTCGCCGAGGTCGGCTGAGCGCTCGGATCCCCGGTCGGCGGATGCCGGCCCGGCGACCCTCGGCCCGGCGACCCGGCGGCCCGCGGCCGGGTCAGGTGCAGTCGACCTCGAACAGCGCGAGATCGCCGGCGCCGGCGACGCGACGGATGCCGTCGGACTCCTGCACGTTCGTCAGCCCCTCGTAGGTCTGGGCTCGATCGTCGTTCTGGAAGACGAACCGGTCTCCGAAGTCGAGGATGTGGGTCACGCCGAGGTCTAGAGCAGTCCGGCAGGCCTCCGGCGTGAGATCGGCGAGCCCGCTCGCGAGGTCGCGGTACGACTCCGGATAGGCACCGCCGGTGTGGGGGAACACCGTGCGCCGTCCGGTGTACGCATACACCAGGGAACTGCCGTTCCAGGGATTGCCGGCGACGACCGCGTCCTCTGGAACCAGGTCCTGGATCGTACCGAAGAACTCGATTTCGCGATCCGAGAGCATCGGGCTGTTCGGGCCGAGGGCGTAGCGATAGCCGACGAAGCGCGTGCTGTCGGCGAGGACCGACAGGAACGAGAGCCCGACCGCGAGGATGCCCACCGAACTCACGACGATGGCGACACGGCGCCCGGTCGGTTCCCGCCGCTCGCCCCCGCGGGCGATGCGTCGGCTCGCCCGCAGGACCCACTTCGCGACCGTCACCGTGCCGAGCACGGCGAGGGGCACGGCGAGGATCGGTGTGAGGACGGCGAGCCGATACGAGTCGTTGTACCAGACTCCCGTGATGGCGGTGCGGAACGGGCCGACCGGCCACGCGATCGCGATCGAGTAGAGCAGGGCTGCGAGCAGCCACGACGCCACGACCCAGCGCAGCCTCGGCCGAAGGATCGCGATCCCCGCGCCGACGAGGACCATGACGGTGACCACCCATGCGGCGGTGAGGTCGATGGGGGTGTTCGTGATGGCCTCGCGCATCGCGGACGGGAAGTTGCGAGTGGGCAGCCAGGCGTTGTCCCGGGTCGTCGCACGACTGAATGCGTACACGATCGCGGCGAACACGAGGACGCCGGCACCGATCGCGGCCACGGCCGTCCGTGCACGCCGATCGGGCCTCGCGCGGCGCACCCTCCCGATGATCTCCACGACCAGGAGCGGTGCGCCGAGGACGAAGAGGCTGAACAACGCGTTCGGGTGGGCGAGGGCTGTGGCCCCGATCGACGCGAGGGCGACCGCGATGAGCGTCCAGACCCTGAGGCCGAACGCCGGCCGACGCTGCACGACGGCGGTCAGGAGCGCCAGGGGGATCGGAAGGAGGCTGACCGCGAGAAGGTTCGGGTAGAGCACGCCGAACCAGGTCAGCATCGCGGGAAACGCCCCGAACGTGGCGCTGAATCCGCCCGCGAGCAGCGTGTGGAGGCTCGATCGACCGAAGAGGACGCGAGCGAAGAACACGCACGAGACCGTCCAGACCAGGGATGCCACGGCGAGCATCGTCGCATTCGTCGCCACCGTGATCGACGCACCGCTGAGCTGGACCACGATCGCGACGATCGCATGCCACGGCGTCGGGTAGAAGTTCGAGGACCGTTCGGGCGTCGTCATCGTCATCTCGAACGGCGACGCGTTCCCGGTGTCGATCACCCACTGCACCGCATTGAGGTGGAAGATCGTGTCGTAGCTCTGCGAAGGATGGTCGGGCGCGCCCATCCCGGACGTGAGATGGATGAGGGTGAGGGCGGCGCCGAGACCGATCGCGAGTGCCTGGACGCTGAACGGGCGCCCCCACTCATCGCGTCCCGGACCCGCGCGCCGGGCGAGGAGCCATCTCCGGAACGGGATCGCGATCGCGGCGATCGCCAGCGAGAGCACCAGGGGGGCGAGCACGTTCCACCGGACGCCGAGGAACGACGCGAGGATCGAGGCGCCGCCGATGCTCGCGACCGACATCGCCACGGACACGGCCGCGAAGGCGATTCCGCGGAGCCCGAGCGATGCCGCGATCGGCGCACCGATGCCGAACAGCACCAGCGCGGCGACGAGGAATGCGGGGACGATCTCGATCCAGGACATTCGTGCGTCGACTCAGTTCCTGCGCGCGAGCGCGGCGTCTGGGGTCACGTGGAGGGCTCCATTCCTGAAGGACGGTACATGCTAGCGGTCGCTCGCCCGGTGCTCCTGCGGTCGGTCGCCGAGGCTGCGGAGAACCGCGTCGGCGGCTGAGCCGCCGACCGCCCGCAGGGACGCGTTCTCCTCGACCCAGGCCGCACGATCGTCGCGGGCGACGGCGCTCTCGGGTGCGTCGCGCGCCTGCAGGACGTCGACCATCGCCTCCGCGACGGCCTCGGGCGTGAACGCCGCGTGTCGTCCGAGGCCGTGTCGGCGGACGAGCGCCGCGCCGCTGCTGGCATCCGAACCGGCGAAGACCACCGGGGTGCCGCACGCCGCGGCCGCGTACGTCTTGGTCGGCCGGGCGAAGTCGTAGCCGAGGCCCGGAGCGATGCTCACGAGTGCTCCGGCCGCGCCGCGGATCCATTCGGCGGACCGAGCGGGTGGGACCACGCCGCCGAACGTCACGACGTCGGGCGTCAGCCGCGAGGCGAGTTCCCGCAGTCGGGGCTCGGCCGCCCCCTGACCGAAGAACCGCAGCCGCACGTCGGGGAAGCGTTCGCGGACGATCGGCATCGCACGGACGAACACGTCCGCTCCCTGCCACTCGGACATGGTTCCGGTGTACACGAAGTACGGGTCGTCCGACTCGGCGACCGGGCCTCCTGGCGAGAACACGTCGGTGTCGACGCCGTTGCCGACGGTCGCGATGCGTGCGGGATCGACCCCGAACCCCTGGATCCGGGCGGTCACCTCGTCGGAGATCGACAGGACGGTCGCGGCGTGCCTCATGACGTGCCCCTCGAGTGCCCGGATCATCGAGGTCACGGCTCTCGGGGCGCCGATGGCGGCCGTGCCATCCGTCCAGATGTCTGCGGCGTAGTAGGCGTACGGCCTGCGACGGAGCCGGCTGATCGCAGCGACGACCATGCCCGTCGTCGGCGGCGCCTCGGCGATCGCGAGATCGAATCGCGAGAACAGGAGCCGGAACGCCAACGGGATGTCGAAGCTCAGGTATTGCACGTACCCGCGCACGTTCCCGCCGGAGTCCCGGAGCACCGGGAATCGCGAGACCTCCAGGCCCTGACGGTCGGGATCGGCGGCCGGCGCCGTGGGCGGCGGGGTGGTCGTGAGGACGCGGACCACTGCTCGCCGCTCGAGCAGCGCGAGTGCGAGCGCACGCAGGCGGAACGCGCCCGCGCTCACCTCGGGTGCGAAGAGCCGGGTCGCGAGCACCACTCGAGGGCGCGACGGATCCTTCGGCGCCCGTGCTCGGATCACTCGACCACCTCGTGCAGTTCGCCGTTCCGTTCGGCGAACCGCGCACCCGTGCTCGGGCACACCCACGCCCCGTCGTCGGTCTGCTCGAGCGGCACGCCCGCACGACCGACCCAGCGGATCCGGCGAGCCGGCACGCCGGCGACGAGAGCGAACGGCGGCACGTCCTTCGTCACGACCGCTCCGGCCGCGACCGTGGCCCAGGCGCCGATCGTGACCGGTGCGACGCACACGGCTCGTGCGCCGATCGATGCACCGCGCTCGATGGTGACGCCCACGGGCTCCCAGTCGGCGCTCGACTTGATGGAGCCGTCCGGCGAGATCGCGCGCGGGTAGGTGTCGTTGGTCAGGACCGCTGCTGGGCCGATGAACACCCCGTCGGCGAGGGTCGCCGGCTCGTACACCAGTGCATAGTTCTGCACCTTGCAGTCAGCGCCCATACGCACACCGGAGCCGACGTACGCGCCGCGCCCGATGATGCACCGGTCGCCGATCTCAGCGCCCTCGCGGACCTGCGCCAGGTGCCAGACCTTCGCGTCCACCCCGATTCGGGCGTCGGATGCGACGTCTGCGCTGTCGGCGATCGTGGGCACGAGGAGTCCTTTCGTCGAGCGGGGGCGCACGCGGGAGCGCCGCTCACGGCTCGGTCAAGCGTCGGTCGAAGGTGCTTCGGGGGAGTCGGACGGCGGTTCGGCGCGTCCTTCGAGTCGCTCCAATCGTACCTTCAGCAGGGCGGATTCCTCGGCGAGGGTGCGCGTCTTGTCCTCGAGATCGGTGAGTTCCGCGCTGTGCTGCAGGTTCACGAGGAAGAGCAGGACGATCGAGACGAAGAAGACCAGGTTGCTCGGAAGTCCGACGCCGAGCACCCCCGCGAGCCAGGCCACGCTCGCGGGGAAGACCGCACCGAGGAGCGCCAGGAGTGCGGCCAGGATCCACCAGACCGCATGGCGCTCGCGGAGCCGGCCCCTGCGGAGCAGTTCGACGACCGAGGCGAGTGCGACGATCGCGGCGGCGATGCTGAGCAGGTACACCATCGTGCTCATGCCGTCGACTCCGCGCTCTCGAGCCGAACGGTGGGGCGTGCGAGCGCGAAGACGAGTGCCATGCAGGCACGAGCCAGGTACGCGGCCGCTCGAACGGGGTGGTGGGAGGGCACCCCGCCCTGGCGGACGCGCATGGACACCGGGAGTTGCCTGATCGTGAGCCCGGATCGCGCGGCGATCACCAGCGCCTCGACGGTGTCTCCGAGGTACTCCGCCGGGTAGGTGTGCGCGAACAGCGCGACCGCCCGGGGTCCGCTCGCCTTGAAGCCGCTGGTGGCATCGGTCAGCCTGGTGCTCGCGATCCTGCCGATCACCGCGGCGAGCACCTTCATCGCCCAACGGCGTGGACCTCGTGCGGCGTACTCGCCGGTCCCGGCGAACCGTGCACCGATCACGACGTCCGCCGAGTCGAGTTCGGCGACGAGGCGGGGAACATCGCGCGGGTCGTGCTGGCCGTCGGCGTCGACCTGGACGACGACCGTGTAGCCGTTGCGGACGGCGTACCGGAAGCCCGCACGCATGGCGCCACCGACGCCGAGGTTGTAGGGCAGTTCGATCACGGTCGCGCCGCCGCGCCGTGCGACGTCGACGGTGCCGTCCGTCGAGCCGTCGCTGACGACGACGCAGTCGATGCCCGGGAGCGTCGACGAGAGCTCGTCGAGGAGGGGGCCGAGCGCCTGTTCCTCGTTGAACGCGGGCAGCACGATGAGCGTGCGCTGCGGTGGGATCGGCATGTCGGCGATACTAGCAATCGGTCGCTGGGCGCCTGCCGCCCCGGACGGGTCGTCTACGATCGTGGCGTGAAGGTTCTCAGCGTCGTCGGCGCACGCCCGCAGTTCGTCAAGCTCGCGCCCATCAGTCGGGCCGCGGAGGCGGCAGGCGTCGACCACGTGATCGTCCACACCGGCCAGCACTACGACCCGATGCTCTCGGATGTGTTCTTCACCGACCTGTCGATCCCGGCGCCCACGGTGCACCTCGGCGTCGGCTCGGGGAGCCATGGAGTGCAGACCGGCGCCATGCTCGGCGCCCTCGATGCGGTTCTCGACGAGCACGCACCGGATTGGGTCCTCGTCTACGGCGACACGAACTCCACCCTCGCGGCCGCGGTCAGCGCGGTGAAACTGCACTACCCGGTCGCGCACCTCGAAGCGGGGCTGCGCTCCTTCAACCGGCGGATGCCGGAGGAGCACAACCGGGTGCTCACCGATCACGCAGCCGACCTCTGCCTCGCCCCGACGCAGGTCGCGCTCGATCACCTCCGGGCCGAGGGGCTCGCAGAACGATCCGTCCTCGTCGGCGATGTCATGACCGACGTCCTCCTGAACGTCCGCGAGCTCGTCGCGGGCGATCGCCCGGCGTCGCTCTCGGAGACCGGGCTCGCCGACGGAGGGTTCTACCTCGCGACGATCCACCGGGCCGAGAACACCGATGATCCCACCCGGCTCCGGACGATCGTGGAGAGCCTGGCCCAGCTCGACCGTCCGGTCCTGATCGTCGCGCACCCGCGGCTCGTGGCGAAGGCCGCCGAGCACGGCATCGAGCTCGCCACGGGCACCCTCGTGCCGCACCGCCCGCTCAGGTATCCCGAACTCGTCGCGGTGGCGGAGCGGAGCGCGGGCGTGGTCACCGATTCGGGCGGGCTCCAGAAGGAGGCGTTCCTGCTGAGGGTCCCGTGCACGACCGTGCGCACCGAGACGGAATGGGTCGAGACGGTTGACCTGGGCTGGAACGTCCTCGCCGACACGCACGAGGAGATCTCGCGCGCGGTGCAGCGTCCCGCGCCCGAGCCGACCCGGGCCGAGCCCTACGGCGACGGTCGCGCCGCGGAGCGGGTGATCCGCACCCTGCTCGAGGCGCGTCGCGCGGGCTGACGCCGCGCCGTCCGTCGGCCCGTGCCGGTCCGCGAGCGCTGGGTATAGTGAGCCGTGCTCGACCGACACACGCACGGGAGGCCCCGGCCCATGGCGCGCATCGCACGACGAACAGCCGTCCTCGTCACGGCGGTGGCCGTGCTGGCGGGGCTGCTGACTGGGTTCCAGGTCGCCTCGTCGCCGGTCCCGGCAGCGCACGCGGCAGATGGCCGCGACTTCGATCCGGGACTGATCATCACCGACGAGGTCTTCTACCAGAGTCGCACGATGACGGTCGCCCAGGTGCAGTCGTTCCTGAATGCGCAGGTGCCCTCGTGCGCCGCCGGGTACACGTGCCTGAGGAGCTACGTCGAGACCTCGCGGTCGCAGCCAAAGCGCGCCGAGGGGTGTTCCGCCTATGCCGGACAGCGGGAATCGGCGGCCCTGATCATCTACAAGGTGGCCGCGGCGTGCGGCATCAACCCCAGGGTGCTGCTCGTGCTGCTCGAGAAGGAGCAGGGCCTCGTCAGCGACTCGATGCCCTCGGCCCGGCAGTACCGGTCTGCGACGGGATACGGATGTCCCGACACCGCTGACTGCGACACCCTCTACTACGGCTTCTTCAATCAGGTGTACCACGCGGCGTGGCAGTTCAGGAAGTACCGTGCGTACCCGGACATCCGTCGCTACCAGGCGGGCAGGAACAACACCATCCAGTGGCATCCGAACGCCGCGTGCGGCAGTTCGACCGTGTACATCAGGAACCAGGCGACGGCCGGCCTGTACGTCTACACGCCGTATCGCCCGAACGCCGCCGCCCTGCGCAACCTGTACGGCACCGGGGACTCGTGCTCGTCCTACGGCAACCGGAACTTCTGGCGGCTGTTCACCGACTGGTTCGGTTCGACCGGTGTCGCGGTCGTCTCCGACGTCTTCGATGCGCTCTACGCGAGTTCCGGCGGGGCGAGCGGGCCGCTCGGGCTGCCCACGGCAGGTGCGGTCAGGCTCGCCGACGGCGGATACTCGCAGCGGTTCCAGGGCGGGTGGGCATATCGATCGCCCGACGGTTCGGCCTTCTGGACGGCGGGTGCGATCTCGCAGGAGTTCGCGCGTCGCGGCGGACCGAGCAGCAACCTCGGCTACCCCGACGGCCCGTACCAGGTCGTCGCCGGAGGCCGGGTGCAGAAGTTCGAGAAGGGCTCGATGTACTGGAGCAAGGCCGGCGGAGTCCGATCGACGCACGGTCAACTCTCACTCGACTACACCGCGATCGGCGGCCCGACGAGTGCGCTCGGCTTCCCGATCGGGAACTACGCGACGCACGCGACCGTCGGTCGCTCGCAGCGATTCGAGCGAGGCTGGCTCTACTGGGGTCCGGAGACCGGCTCCGTGCCGACCGTCGGTGCGATAGCCCGGCGGTACGCCGCCGCGGGCGGGGCGACCCAGCCGATCGGGTTCCCGTCGGCGCCTGCCGCGGCACCGGGAACCGATGGAGCCACGACCCAGCCGTTCGAGAACGGCAGCTACCACGCTTCGGCCGTCGGAACCGCGTACCTGCTCGACGCGATCGCTGCCGGGTACTCGCAGCTCGGCGGGGCGACCGGACGGCTCGGTCATCCGGTCTCCGACACGGTCGCCGTCGCGGGCGGGTTCACTCAGCAGTTCAAGGGAATCTGGCTGATCGTCTCAGAGGGAGGGGATGCCAGGACCACATCGGGCAGTCTCGGCGCCGAGTACATGAAGACCGGACCGGCGGGCCGTGCGGGATTCCCCGTCGGCGACTACCAGGTCGTCGGCGACGGACGGAGCCAGCAGTTCGAGCACGGGACCTACCTCTGGTCGAGGCCTGGCGGCGTTCGGTTCGTCCCGACCCGGATCGCCGAAGCCATGACGGCCGCCCGGGGGCCGGTCTCCACGACCGGATTCCCGGTCGGCGACGCGACGGACTACCCGGGAGGCGGTCTCGGCCAGCGATTCCAGTTCGCGGCGGTCTGGTGGTCTGCCGCCGGAGGCTTCTACACGGCCGGTTCGCTGGGCGCCCACTACCTGAAGATCGGCGGTCCACGCAGTTCGCTCGGATACCCGATCGGTCAGTACACGGCCCATTCCGATGGGTCGCGGTCGCAGCGATTCCAGCACGGGACGCTGGTCTGGACCTCGGCGACGGGCGTCGTCCGCAAGTAGCTGCGGCGTTCGGGCCGGTCGGGGCGAGAAGGTAGGCTTGACCGTCGTCTCCTGTGCCGTCCGGCAGATCTTAACTACGAGAGGTGGGGCGCGTGAGCGGTCCAGAGTTCATTCCCGCTGCGAAGCCGATCATCGGTGACGACGAGCGCGCAGCCGTCGACGCAGTCCTGCGATCCGGCATGGTCGCCCAGGGGCCCGAGGTCGCGGCGTTCGAGCGTGAATTCTCCGAGGTGCTCCTCGACGGCCGATCGACCGTCGCGGTCAACTCCGGGACCTCGGGACTGCATCTCGGACTCCTCGCGGCCGGCGTCGGGCCGGGCGACGAGGTCATCGTGCCGTCCTTCACCTTCGCGGCGACGGCGAACTCGGTCGCGCTCACCGGCGCGACCCCGGTCTTCGCCGACATCGAGCCGGAGTACTTCTGCCTCGATGCGGCCGCTGTGGAATCGGCGATCACCGAGCGCACCGTCGGAATCATGCCGGTCCACCTCTACGGGCACCCGGCCGACGTCGACGCGCTGGCCTCCCTCGCGGACCGGCGGGGGATCCGGCTGTTCGAGGACGCGGCCCAGGCACACGGCGCAACCTTCCGCGGTCGCGCCGTCGGCACGTTCGGGTCGTTCGCGATGTTC
Organism: Agromyces marinus; assembly: GCF_021442325.1. Lineage (NCBI taxonomy): Bacteria > Bacillati > Actinomycetota > Actinomycetes > Micrococcales > Microbacteriaceae > Agromyces > Agromyces marinus. The sequence goes on from NZ_CP087879.1 coordinate 954,667, forward strand.
AGCCTGTACCCGACGAAGAACATGACCTCGGGGGAGGGGGGCATGGTCTCCACAGGCGACCCCGAGATCGAACGACGCCTCCGACTCCTCCGCAATCAGGGGATGGACCGCCAGTACGAGAACGAGCTCGTGGGCTTCAACGCACGCATGACCGACATCCATGCTGCGATCGGGCGGGTCCAGCTGACGAAGGTCCAGGCGTGGACCGAGCAGCGTCGTCGGAACGCGGCATTCCTCAGCGCGCACCTCGAGGGGGTCACCACGCCGGTGATCGCGCCCGAAGCGACCCACGCCTTCCACCAGTACACGATTCGCGTACCTGAGGGCCGCGACGAGTTGGCGGCCGCGCTGCGCGCAGAGTACGGGATCGGCTCGGGCGTCTACTATCCGATCCCGAACCACCGTCTGCCGTCGTTCGACCGCGCCGTGGAGCTGCCGCAGACGGAGCGAGCAGCGCGAGAGGCGCTCTCGCTGCCGGTGCACCCGTCGCTCACCGACGGGGACCTCGAGCGCATCGTCGCCGCGGTCAACGAGTGGGCGAAGGCGGGTGCGTGATGGCCGACCTGCGGATGGGCCTCGTCGGCCTGGGAATGATGGGGCGCCATCATGCACGTGTCGTCCGTGAACTCGACGGCGTTCGACTCGTCGGGGCGGCGGACGCGCTCGGCGATGTCCACGGAGCGATGTCCGGACTGCCGGTCTACGACACGGTCGCAGAACTGGTCGACGCGGGCATCGACATGTGCGTCGTCGCCGTTCCCACGGCCCTGCACGAGGAGGTCGCCCTCGAACTCGCCGAGGCGGGCGTGCACACACTCGTCGAGAAGCCGATCGCGAGCGACAGCGCAGGCGGTCGTCGCATCGTCGAGGCGTTCCGCACGCGGGGCCTCGTCGGCGGCGTCGGACACATCGAGCGGTTCAATCCGGCACTGCAGAACGTCCGTGAGCGACTCGAGGGCGGTGAACTCGGCGAGGTCTACCAGATCGCGACCCGACGACAGGGGCCGTTCCCCGGCCGGATCGCCGATGTCGGGGTCGTCAAGGATCTCGCCACGCATGACATCGACCTGACGGCGTGGCTCGCGCGCAGCCGATACGCGAGCGTCTTCGCACGTGCGACGCACCGCAGCGGGCGTCCCTACGAGGACATGATCGCGGTGACCGGTCAGCTCGAGAACGGGGTGATCACGAACCACCTCGTGAACTGGCTGTCGCCCATGAAGGAACGGTTGACGGTGATCACCGGGGCGCGCGGAGCGTTCGTCGCAGACACCCTCACTGCCGACCTGACGTTCTTCGAGAACGGCACCGTGGCGACGGAGTGGGCTTCCATGGCGACGTTCCGTGGAGTGTCCGAGGGGGCGGCGACCCGTTACGCCATCGTGAAGAAGGAGCCGCTGCGTGCCGAGCACGAGGCGTTCCGCGATGCCGTCCTCGGGCTGTCGGACCGGTTGGTCAGCCTCGAGGAGGGCCTGCGCACCGTCATCGTGGCGGAGGCCGTCATCGCGTCGGCACGAGACCACGTCGTCGAGTCGATCGAGGCCTGAGGGCTCGGGGCCTGCGGCCCCGAGCCCTGCGGCCCGCACCTCGGCCGGAGCGCGTTCACCGGCGAGATCGGCGAACGCGCTCAGTCGTCGGCCGGTGCGTCCCCACTCCGGCTCGAGCGCGTCGAGGGCGACCCCGGCTCGACGAGCCCGGCGAGCGCGGCCTGGTGGGCGAAGTCGGGAACGTCGCGGACGAGCTCGTCGAACGTCCCACGACCGATCACCTCACCGCCGCGAAGGTAGAAGATCTGGTCCGCGTGCATGACGGTCGCGAGCCGGTGCGCGACCATCACGATCGTCATCGAACCGCGCATCTTCTTCAGCCGCTGGGTGATCGCTGCCTCGGTGGCCGTGTCGAGCGCGCTCGTGGCCTCATCCATGACCAGGACCGCGGGGTCGGCGTACAGCGCGCGCGCGATGCCGATCCGCTGGCGTTGGCCGCCGGAGAGCGACAGGCCGCGTTCGCCGACCGTCCCGTCGATGCCGTCCGGCCGCGCGTCGATCGTCTGCAGCAGCTGAGCCTGGTCGAGCGCATCGCGGACGCGCTCGCGATCGAAGTCCTCGCGCCAGGTCAGCGCGACGTTCTGCGCGACCGTGCTGTCGAACAGCGAGACCTCCTGGGGCACGTAGGCGACATGCGATCGCCATGCGGTCGTCAGCGAGGTCAACGGGATCCCGTCGACGGTGATGGTGCCCTCGGTCGGGTCGATCAGGCCGAGCAGGAGGTCGATGATGGTCGATTTTCCTGCGCCCGATGACCCGACGAAGGCGACCGTCTGTCCGAATGGAATCTCGAGGTCGACCGACCGGACCGCGGGCTCGGCCGGGTCGGCGTACCGGAACGTCACCTGCTCGAACTTGAGCGTGCGCGGGTGCTCCGGGAGGTCGGTCTTCGGCCGGGCCAGGCGTTCCCGCCCGGCCGCCTCGGCGGCCGTGATCTCATCGATGACGCGACGTGCGTGCGGTGTGTTGTTCGTCACCGTCGTGATGACGCTCTGGAATCGCACGAGGGACGGTGCCATCCGGAATCCGGCGAGCGAGAACAGGGCGACGGCCGTGAAGGCCTCGGCGGTGCCCCCCGTGATCCAGCCGACCGCACCGACCAGGACGAAGCCGCCGATGATCGCTGCCTCGAGGACGTACCTGGGCACCTGCGACAGGAACTGGTAGTTCGCGCGTGCCCTGGTCGTGTGGACGCGGTTCTCCCGGACGACCTCTCCGACCTCGGCGGACTTGCCGCGGAGCGTGACCTCCTTCAGCGCGCCGACCATCTCGGTGATCAGGCGCGAGCTGCGGAGGGTGTACTTCAGGTTCACGCGCCCCGCCTGCCGAGCGCGTCGGGTGATCCAGAACGAGAGCACGAGGGCGACGATGCCGAGGTAGATGAACGCGGTGAGTGCCACGACCGGTTGCACGATCGCCAGGACGACGATGACCACCACGAAGCTGAAGGCCTCGCCGATCAGCGACGCGCCCGGGAGGAGCACGCCGGCGATCGTCGCGCCGACGCTGGAGTCGACGATGCGGACGAGGTCGGTCGAGTTCTTCCGCAGCCGGACGACCCACGGTGCTTCGATGTAGGCGTTGAAGAGCCGGGAACCCGTCTCGAGTTCGAACCGCGAGAACCTGCGGGTGGCCCACCAGAGCAGGAGGACGGCGAACGCGCCCTTCAGCACCACCAGGAAGCAGACGAGGACGATCATCGCGATGAGGCCGACGCCCTCGACCTCTCCGAAGAGGGGAAGCGTGACCGACGTCCCCGCGACGAGCGGCGTGATGACGGCCGCGAGCAGGGCGAGCGACGCGGCGTCGAGGATCGACAGCAGGGCGAGGGAGCCCGCGTACCGGACGAAGAACTTCCGTGCATCCTCGGGCAGGACCGCGAGCAGCTCGCGGTACAGGCTGGTGAGGTTCTTCACAGCGTCACCTTTCGTCGATCCCGACGGCTCTGCGGAAGACATCGCCCTCGTGCGCGGCGTTCAGGTCCTGTGCGGCCGCCGCGGAGGCGTTCTTCATCCGGCGGATGTCGTCGGCCGTCAGATTCCGCACGCTGTCCGCGAGGTCCTCCGCGGTCCAGCCGGAGGCGATGGTCCCGTTGCCGTAGGCCTCGATCAGCTCGGCCATCATGACACTCGGTCCGATCGCCAGCGCCAGACGTCCCTGGACCGCTTCGAACAGCTTGTTCGGCAGGACGAAGCGGAGGTTCTCGGTCACGGGCGGGAAGAACATCACCTCGATGTCGTAGGCGTTGATGGACGACGCGATCTCCCGCATCGGGACCGGGGGCAGGATCCGGACCCGGTCGCCGAGCTCGGCGGCGTACTCCTCGACACCGGCGATGACCTCGGCGGAGCCGAGGAGCATGAGCGTGAGCCTGAACCGCTCGGGGAGCAGGCCAACGGCGTCGACCATCTCTCGCAGGCCCCTGGTCCACGCCGCCGCCCCGTGATGGACGAGTTCGACCCGGTCCTCACGGACCGCGCTCGGCTCCAGGTCCTCGAGCTCCGGTGCGTTGCGGATGACCGCGAGCGGCGGGACGGCGAACTCGTCCTGGTAGAGCTCTGCGATTCCCCGCACGACGGCGGACCGACTCGTGAACACGGGGTCAGCGATCATCGCCCGGCCCCAGGCGTAGTAGGGGTTCGCCAGGCGCCCGCCTCGTACCGACCGACGGTACTTCGGCGGGTGGTGCTCGTGCAGGTCGAGATGGACCCGCGTCGATCCGGGGAGATCGGAGAACGCGTCCGTCCGAGTCCACGGCAGCAGGTGGATGTCGTTGAACACGATGAGCCCGTACTCGCCGGAACGCACGCGGTCCTCGGCCTCCCGGGGGATCCTCGCGCGACTGAGGATCTCGAACCGTCTGCGATACGGCAGGAGGGTGTGGATGAGGCCCTTGGCCACGACCGGCCGCGCCCAGCGGGGCTCGTCGTGCATCGCGAAGTGATCGCGGATCGCTTCATCCGGGCGCTCCCCGAGGCCCAGCGTGTCGACGATCCATCCGGACTCGGCGAGCCACTGCATCTGGCGTCGAACGCGTGGATCCCGCTGCAGCGGTGACTGGGAGATGACGAGTGCGGCCGGTGGCCGGGCGCCTTCGCTCACGAGGTCCTTCCTTGGCGTCGTGCCTGTTGACGGCCGGAGAACGCGACGAGGTTCTCCGCCGCGCCGGGCTTCCAGATGTCTTCGAGCGGGGTGCCGCCCGCGGGGACGGCCCGATCCGCCCCGGCGAACCGCTCGGCTGCACGCACGACGGATCCTCCGTCGCCGATTCGCTCGCCGAACAGCCGATCCTCGATGTACAGGTCGGCGAGCGGGGAGTCGATCGCGGCGACCTGGCACCCGAACGCGAGGGCTTCGTAGAGCACTGTGCTCGCGAATCCGACGACCGCTCGCACGCGCCCGAGTGATGCGTAGACGTCGCGGTCCCGGTCCAGGATCACGCGGTCTTCGGCGAGGAGCTCGGAGTAGAGGTCGGCCACGGTCGCCAGCTCGCTGGGGTGCGGCCGGAACAGGACGTTCCAGCCCTCCGGGAGCGCGTCGCGGAGCCGCCGCACGATCTCCGTCAGCTGCTCACGCTCGTAGACGCTCGACGCGACGAGCACGAGGTTCTCGCGCGCCGAGACCGGTTCGGCTTCGGACGACCGAGCATCGAGGTGCGGCTTCCCGATCGCGACCGTGGCGCCGGGGAACCGGACCGCTTCGGACCAGAACTCCCCGAACGTCAGCAGGGTGTCCGGGAGGCCTGCGTTCAGCTCGGGCGAGCGCATCGCCGCGCCGAAGTTGTATGCGGCGTGGCAGGGACCGATCCAGCCGTGCTGCAGCTCAGCGACGCCGATGCCGCGTCGATGCGCGATCGAGATCATGCTCGCACGGTCGCCGTACGCTGCGGTCTGCATGTAGATCGTGGAGGGCTGGACGCGATCGAGTACGCGGGCGAACTCGGCGTCGAGGTGGCGGATGCGTGCGCTCCGGTACACCAGCTGATCGATGGAGGTCCGGACGCGGTCCGGCTCGAGGCCGAAGTGCGCGAAGTGTCGGTAGACCTCTTCGGCCCATGCGGCGACCCGGGCCCGGTCGCTGCCGCCCAGCGGCTCGAGGCGGGTGCGCGTCTCGACCCTGCTGAGCGCATCGGCGAACGTGAACGTCGACGGGAATGCGGGGCGGGCGGCCCTGGCGGTGAAGGCGTCGAAGGGGAGATCCTGCAGGATCATCGCCTCGCTCTCGAGGGCCTCTGCGAATCCGTCCGCGAGCCAGTTCGACGTGCCGGCCGGTGTCGCATACGAGGTGCCCCCGTGGACGACGAACATCGCGGACCTTCGCGGAGCGCGCCCGGCGGAGCGGGGGTTCGGCAGGCTGCGGCGGGCGATCCGTCCGAGTGCGGCGATCTTCGAATCCCGTCGCCGTACGGCGACGGTGTTGAGCTCGGCTTCGGCGATGACGCGCGAGAGCGGGATGCGCAGCAGCGGCCAGAGCGGCACGTCACCGCCCGGGATCGTGTCGAACAGGATCGCTGGAGAGTCGTCCTCGAACGCGACGATCGCCTCGGTGCCCTCGGAGGAGATCACGCGCGCGAATCCGATTCCGCCGACGATGCGCCGACCGCCTCGAGGAACCGCGAGCCCTCGTGCTCGGCGGACAGCTCGCGGGCCGCGGCATCCGTGGCCGCCTTGATCTCCCGGACGCGGTCGGCGTCCATGGCGTTGATCCCGCGCGCCAGGTCCGCGGCGGTCCAGCCGGTCACGACCTCGCCGTTTCCGTGCGCCCTGACGAGCGAGACCATGTCGGGACTGTCTCCGACGATGACACCGACCCGCGCCTGAAGCGCCTCGAAGAACTTGTTCGGCAGCGCGAACCGGAGATTCTCCGCGATCGGCGGGTAGAAGATCACCTCGAGGTCGTACGCGTTGAGGACCTCGGGCAGTTGCTCCATGGGGACGGGGTCGCGGAAGCCCACGCGTGAACCCAGCGGCGCGGCCTTGCCCTTCAGCGCCTTGATGGTCTCGGCCGGACCGATGAGCATGAGCTCCAGCGTGAACCGGGATTCGACTTCGTGCATCGCGTCGATGAGGAGGTCGAGTCCGCGCGCGCGGGCCGCGACGCCGTGGTAGATGAGCTTGATCCGACCCGGATCGACCGGCGACGGCGTCCCCTCGGCGAACGCGACCGTGTTGCGGATGACGGTCGGTGCCTCGACATCGGCGTACTCGGAGTACAGGCCGGCGATCCCCGGCGACACCACCGTGCGCGAACCGATCCTCGAGTCGCCGACGAAGCTCGCGAGCCACAGCCGGAACCGCTTGAACAGCAGCGAATGGATGGCGCCGGTGTTCTGGCTCGGGGCGAACTCGTGCAGGTCGACGTGGAGGCGGCCGCCGGGCGCGAGCAGGTCGTCGAGGTGCTCGAGGCACCACGGCAGCATCTCGACCTCGTTGCAGATCACCAGGTCGTAGCGTTCGGCGCCCGGCTCGGTCATCGCGGGGGGCACCGTGCCGCCGATCAGCGCCGAGTACCGGGCGCGGTTCGGGAGGAACGCGTAGCAGGCGACCCGGACCGGGAAGGATCGTCGGGGCATCTCGAAGTGCGCACCGGCCTGGGCGTCCCATCCGCCGCCCCGCCCGAGCGTGTCGACGCTCCAGCCGGCCTCGGCGAGCCACCGCACCTGCTTCAGTACGCGCGGGTCGCGGGCGATGACGGAATCGGACGCGATCAGGACGCGGTTCGGGTGGGCTTGTGACACTGCAATAATCTACCAACCCCGAACGGGGGCTTCGCTCGCCCCGACGTATGCCGCTCGGCTCCTGGCGGTGCCGGGCCCCTGCCCCGAGGAGGGCCGACGTGACACAGCCACGGATCATCGTGCGACCGGCGGCGCCGGACGATTCGGAGGCGCTGCTCGGCTGGCGCAACGATCCCACGACACGCGCGGTGTCGCTCGACCGCGGGATCGTCGACCGGGCCGATCACGACCGCTGGTACGCCGCGGCGTTGGCGTCCACGAGCCGGCACATCCTCATCGCCGTCGTGCGGGAGGCGGGCTCGGAACTCCGGGTCGGCATGGTCCGATTCGACCGGTCCGAGGACGGCTCGCACGAGGTGAGCATCAACCTCGCGCCAGAGGCGAGGGGGAAGGGAATGTCCGGGGCGATCCTCGGTGCCGCGATCGAGGCGCTGCGCGAGGAGGCCGGCGCAGTGCTCCTCCGTGCGACGATCCGCGATGAGAACGAGCCCAGCATCCGCCTGTTCGCCGCGGCCGGGTTCCGGCTCGACGAGTCGTCCGACGGAGTCGGGCGCTACTCGCTCGCGCTCGACTGATCCGCGGGGGCGACCAGGTCCCAGTTCACCGGAGTTCCGGTCGCGGCGTCGCGTGCCGCGGTGCGTCCGAGCACGCGGTCGATCTCCGCCGGGGGCAGCCCGCCGGACGGGCGCACCGAGCGCACGTTCTCCGGGGTGAACCGTTCGCCCGCCCGAACATCGGCGGCGATGTACAGCGACGGCCTGAGCCTGAGCGACTCCGACTCGGCCGAGGTCGCCCAGGCATCCGCCGACCCGAGGGCGCGAGCTGCCGCGTCGCATTCCGCGACCAGCTGCGCCAGCTCGGACGGTTCGAGCGAGAACGCCGCGTCGACGCCGCCGTCGCCCCGGGACAGCGTGACGTGCTTCTCGATCACCGTCGCGCCGAGCGCGGTCGCGGCGACGGAGACGCCGATGCCGAGTGTGTGGTCGGACAGGCCGACCTTGGCGCCCCACATCCGCTGCATCGCGGGCATGCGCAGGAGGTTCGCGTCGTCAGGTTCCGCGGGGTAGGAGCTCGTGCAGGCGAGCAGGGTGAGGTCGGTGCACCCGCCAGACCGTGCGGCGGTCACCGCGGCATCGACTTCGCCGATCGACGCGGTGCCCACGGAGACGATCATCGGCTTGCCCGTACGGGCGACCTGCGCGATGAGCGGGAGGTCGACGATCTCGAGCGACGCGATCTTGTAGAGCGGCACGTCGAGCGACTCGAGGAACTCGACCGACGTCTCGTCGAACGGGGTGCTGAACGCGACCAGCCCGAGGTCGCGTGCGAGTTCGAAGATCGGCTCGTGCCATTCCCACGGCGTGTGCGCCTCGCGGTAGAGGTCGTACAGCGTTCGCGACGACCAGAGATCGTGGCCTTCGCTGATCCGGAACGCCGGAGCATCCACGTCGAGCGTGATCGTGTCGGGCGTGTACGTCTGGATCTTGACCGCGCTGGCGCCGGTGTCGGCGACGGCGCGCACGATGTCGAGGGCACGGGGAAGGGAGCCGTTGTGGTTCCCGGAGATCTCCGCGACGATCAACGGTCCGGCGGGCGTCGTCGGTGCGGGCATGGGGTTTCCTTCCTCGATCACGAGAGGATCTCGCGGAGCGCGTCGATGACCCGCGACTGGTCGTCGTCGGTGAGATCGGCGAACATCGGCAGCGACAGTTCCTCCGCGTAGAACCGCTCCGCGACCGGGCACATTCCCCGCCGATAACCGAGGTCCTCGAACACGGGGTGCCAGTAGACCGGGATGTAGTTGACCTGGACGAGGATGCCGCGCTCGCGCATCGCGGTGTACACCTCGCGCCTGCGACCGTCGAGCACGCGCAGGGCGAACAGGTGCCAGGTCGGGTCGATCCCGTCGACCCGGGCGGGCAGCCGGATCCCGTCGAGGTCGGAGAGTTCGCGGACGTACCGGTCGAAGATCGCCGCGCGGCGCGCCTTGAACCGCTCCAGCCGGGTGAGCTGGCTGCTTCCGAGCGCGGCCAGGACGTCGGGGAGGCGGTAGTTCAGGCCGAACTCGTGGACCTCCTGGTGCCAGCCGCCTTCGTCGGGGTGACGCTGCAGGTCGCGGTCCCGGACCAGGCCGTGCAGCTTGAAACGACGCACGCGCTCGAGGAGCGCCGGATCCGTCGAGACGACCGCCCCGCCCTCGGCGGTGGTGAGGTTCTTCGTCGGGAAGAAGGAGAAGGTCGTGAGGTCGGCGATGCTGCCGACGGGACGGGACCGCGAGACGGAGCCGATCGAGTGCGCCGCGTCTTCGAGCAGGAGCGCGCCCGCGCCGTGCGCGATCGGCAGGAGCGCGTCCAGGTCGGCCGGCTGACCGGCGTAGTCCACGGCTGCCACGACCCGCGTGCTCGGCGTGATCGCGCTCGCGACCGAGTCGGGGTCGATGTTCGCGGTCGCGTCCTCGACGTCGGCGAACACGATCTCCGCGCCGAGTTGCGCCGCGGTCGCCGCGGTGGCGACGAACGTCATCGGGGTGGTCACCACGATGTCGCCGCGGCCGACGCCCGCTGCGGCGTACGCGGCGTGAAGTGCTGCGGTGCCCGACGACACCGCGACCGCGCCGGGGGTTCCGGCGCGCTCGGCGATGTCCGCCTCGAACCGATCGGAGGCCGGTCCCATCGTGAGCCAGTCGCTCCGGAGCGCGGCGACGACGGCTGCCACGTCATCCTCGTTGATGGACTGGCGGCCGTACGGGATCGTCATCAGGTGAGGTTCTCGACGAGCGCGCGGATGTCGTCCACGCTCAACCACTGGTCGTTCGAGTCCGAGCGGTAGGCGAACCCGTCCGGTACGGGATCGCCCTCGGGCGCCGTGAACCCCCACTCGGCGATCGTCGGAAGCACGACGTACCGGTCGCCCATGAGCAGGGTCCGCCTGCTGTCGTCCTCGGAGATCATCTCCTCGTGGAGCTTCTCACCGGGGCGGATGCCGATGTCGACCGTCTCGCTGCCCGGTGCGACGGCTTCGACGACGTCGAGGATGCGCGTGCTCGGGATGCGCGGGACGTAGAGCTCGCCGCCGCGCATCAGGTCGAAGGAGTCGACGACGAACTGCACGGCTTCGGGAAGCGTGATCCAGAACCGCGTCATCCGCTCGTCCGTGATCGGGAGCGGCCTGCCTTCCGCTGCCAGTCGCTTGAAGAAGGGGATGACCGAACCGCGCGAGCCCATCACGTTGCCGTATCGCACGACGCAGAAGCGGGTGTCGTACGCGGCGGCGTAGTGGTTGCCGGACTGGAAGAGCTTGTCGGCGGCGAGCTTGGTCGCGCCGTAGAGGTTGAGCGGGCTGGAGGCCTTGTCGGTGGAGAGCGCGACGACGCGCTTCACGCCGGCGTCGATCGACGCTTCGATGACGTTCTGGGACCCGACGATGTTCGTCTGGACGAACTCGAAGGGGTTGTACTCCGCCGTGTCGACCTGCTTGAGCGCAGCGGCGTGCACGACGTAGTCGACGCCGTGCATCGCACGGCGCAGCCGGTGCTGGTCGCGGATGTCGCCGATGAACCACCGCAACCGAGGGTCGTTGTCGAGCAACTGACGCGCCTCGTACTGCTTGAGTTCGTCACGCGAGAAGATGACGATGCGTTCGGGGTCGTGGTCCTGAAGCAGTTGCCGGATGAATGCCTTGCCGAACGAGCCCGTCCCGCCGGTGACGAGAACGGACGAACCGTCGAGAATTGACAATGCCATAACCTCTCAGTTGTTGCGGCGCGTTCCGCGTTGCGGTCAACCACTCAAGCTTACCCAGTCGGCCGGGCCGCGGCCGTCGAGCCGGGGGCGCCGTGAAGGAGGGGTCATGCGGGTCGCGTTGCGTGCCGATGCCGGCGTGCGTCAGGGGACCGGTCACGTCATGCGCTGTCTCACGCTGGGCGGGGAGCTGCTCCGTCGCGGTCACGATGTGCGCCTCGTGACCGCGCCGATCGACGTGGAATGGCTCCAGGCGGCGATTCGGGAGAGCGGGATCCGTGTTGAGCCGGCGGTTGCACACCGGATCGATGCGGCGAGTCACCGCAGGATCGGGGCGGACTGGACGGTCGTCGACTCCTACTTGATCCCGCCGGAGGAGATCGACCTGCTCGCCGCCGACGGAAACGTGCTGATGGTCGTCGATGGAGACGTCCGTGGCGTCCGCGCGCACCTCTATCTCGACCAGAACCTCGGTGCCGACCGGCATCCCTGGCCCGACATCGCCCGGGACCGGCAACTGCTCGGCGCGCAGTACGCGCTCATCCGCCGTTCGGTCGTCGAGGCGCGGCGGCCGCGGCCGTGGAACTGGCCGGAGCGCGAAGCGCCCCGCCTGGTGGTCATGCTCGGCGGCTCCGACCCCCGCGGGCTGACGGGACTCGTCGCGGCGGAGCTCGCCCGGATCGACCACGACCTGCGCGTCACCGTCGTGGTCCCGCCCGGGGCGCGGGAGGCGGTCGCGCGGCGACTCGGGGCGGACCCGCGGTTCAGCCTCATCGAGACGACGCCTCGGCTCGTCGACCACCTCGCCGCCGCGGACCTCGTCGTCTCGGCCGCCGGGACGACCGCGTGGGAGATCTGCACCCTCGGCCTGCCGGCGGTGCTCCTCGCGGTGGTCGACAACCAGCGGGAGTCGCTCGCACGCGCATCCGAACTCGGACTGTGCGTGGGGGCCGACGTGACCGAGCGCGACGACCTCGGCGGCCTCGCCGAGTCGGTCCGGTCGCTGATCGCGGATGAGCCGCTCCGGCGGCGCCTCTCGGAGCGCTGCCTCGAGCACTTCGACGGGGGAGGGGCGCGACGCGTCGCCGAGACGATGGAGCGGCACGTCTACGCTTGACGACATGATGCTCGCCGTCCTGCAGGCCCGCTGCAGCTCGACTCGCCTGCCGGGCAAGGTGCTCGCGCCGGTCCTGGACCGGCCCATGATCCTGCGTCAGCTCGAGCGCATCGAGCGTGCGGCGCGCATCGACGGGCTCGTCGTCGTGACCTCCGTCGATCCCAGCGACGATCCGTTGGTCGAGGTCCTCGACGGCGAGGGCATCCCGACCAGACGCGGCTCGCTCGCGGACGTGTACTCGAGGTTCGCCGGCGTCGTCGACGAGTTCGGGCCCGAGCACATCGTGCGACTCACCGCCGACTGCCCGCTCACCGACCCCGAGGTGATCGACCTCGTCGCCCAGCGGCACCTCGAGTCCGGTGCCGACTACACGTCCAACGCGCTGATCCGCACGTTCCCGCACGGTCTCGACGTCGAATGCGTCTCCGCCGACGCGTTCCGACGCTTGGGCGCCCTCGGGCTCGGTCCGCGTGAGCGCGAACACGTCACCCTCGGCCTCTACGCCCGCCCCGAGATGTTCAGGATCGAGCACGTGGTTCGCGAGCCCGACCTCTCGGGCCTGCGGTGGACGGTCGACTACCGGTCCGACCTGGAGTTCGTCCGCCGCGTGTACGCCGAGCTCCATCCCTCGGATCCCGCGTTCGGGACCCGCGACATCCTCGCACTGCTCGAGTCCCGGCCGGAACTGGTGCACACCGCCGACGACATCGGCGACTGACGACCGCGGCCCGGCGAGCGCTTAGGATCGAACCCATGCGTATCGCCGTCGTGGCCCTCGGAAAGATCGGCCTCCCCCTTGCAGTCCAGTTCGCAGATCGAGGTCACGACGTGGTCGGCGTCGACGTGAACCGAGCGGTCGTCGACCTGGTGAACCAGGGCACCGAGCCCTTCCCGGGCGAGGCGCACCTGCAGGAGAAGCTCAGCGAGCTCGTTCCCGCCGGTCGCCTGCGCGCGACGACGGACTACGCCGACGCGATCCCCGGCGCAGACGCCGTCGTCCTCGTCGTGCCGCTGTTCGTGGACGACGCGACCTGGGAGCCGGACTTCGGCTGGATGGATGCCGCGACGGCGTCGCTCGCCGAACACCTCACCCCGGGCACGCTCGTCTCGTACGAGACCACGCTTCCCGTCGGCACCACGCGGACGCGCTGGAAGCCCATGCTCGAGGAGGGTTCCGGACTCGTCGAGGGTCGTGACTTCCACCTCGTCTTCTCGCCCGAGCGCGTGCTCACCGGGCGCGTGTTCGCCGACCTGAAGAAGTACCCGAAGCTCGTCGGAGGCCTGAGCGAGGCCGGTGCGAGCCGTGCTGTCGAGTTCTACGAGCAGGTCCTCACCTTCGACGAGCGGCCGGACCTCGAGCGTGGCAACGGCGTGTGGGATCTGGGCAGTGCCGAGGCCGCGGAGATGGCCAAGCTCGCGGAGACCACCTACCGGGACGTCAACATCGGATTGGCCAACCAGTTCGCGCTCTTCGCGGACCAGGTCGGCATCGACGTCTACTCGGTCATCGATGCGAGCAACTCGCAGCCGTTCAGCCACATCCACCGGCCCGGCATCGCGGTGGGCGGCCACTGCATCCCGGTGTACCCGCGTCTGTACCTCTCGACCGACCGCGATGCGGAGATCGTTCGCACCGCGCGCCTGCTCAACGCGTCGATGCCGGGCCGCCTCGTCGACCAGGCGGCCGCGATCCTCGGTGATCTCGAGGGCCTGACCGCAGTCGTCCTGGGTGCCGCCTACCGCGGTGGCGTGAAGGAGACGGCGTTCTCCGGTGTCTTCGCGACCGTCGAGGCGCTGCGCGCCCGCGGCGCGAGGGTGCTCGTGCACGACCCGCTCTACTCCGACGAGGAACTCGGCCGATTCGGCTGGGATGCGTTCCACTTCGGCGACCGGGTCGACCTCGCGATCGTGCAGGCCGACCACGCCGAGTACCGCACGATGCAGCCGGCCGATGTCGCAGGGGTCCGGCTGCTCGTGGACGGGCGCAACATCACCGACGCCCGGACCTGGGCCGGTACTCCGCGCATCGTGATCGGAGCGGGCGGCATCGCGGCTCCCGTCGCGCCGTGAACGGTCCCGGCATGCACATCGATCGGAACAGGGGGCACCATGGCTGAGATCGACCTCGTCGTCGTCGGATCCGGGTTCTACGGCCTCACGGTGGCCGAGCGGGCCGCGGTCGAGCTGGGCCGCAAGGTGGTCGTGATCGACCGTCGCGACCACATCGGCGGCAACGCGTACAGCAAGGCCGAGGACGAGACCGGGATCGAGGTCCACTGCTACGGTGCGCACCTCTTCCACACCTCCAACCCTCGCGTCTGGGAGTACGTCAACCGCTTCACGAGCTTCACGGACTACGTGCACCGGGTGTACACGACGCACCGGGGCGAGGTCTTCCCGATGCCGATCAACCTCGGCACGGTCAACCAGTTCTTCCGTTCGGCCCACGGCCCCCGCGCAGCCCGTGACCTGGTCGCGGAGCAGGCGGCGGAGGTCCATTCGGACGACGTGTCGAACCTCGAGGAGAAGGCGATCTCGCTGATCGGCCGTCCGCTGTACGAGGCGTTCATCCGCGACTACACGGCCAAGCAGTGGCAGACCGATCCGACGGAGCTTCCGGCCGAGATCATCAGCCGCCTCCCGGTGCGCTACACCTACGACAACCGCTACTTCAACGACACGTGGGAAGGCCTCCCGACAGACGGGTACACCGCCTGGATCGAGCGGATGGCGGACCATCCCAACATCGAGGTCCGCCTCTCGACCGACTTCTTCGACGAGTCGCAGCCGGTGAACAAGTCGGCCGTCGTCGGGAACGTGCCCGTGGTCTACACGGGACCGGTCGACCGGTACTTCGACTACTCCGAGGGCGAACTCTCCTGGCGCACGCTCGACTTCGAGCAGGAGGTGCTCCCGGTCGGCGACTTCCAGGGGACGTCGGTGATGAACTACGCCGACCTGGAGATCCCGTACACGCGCATCCACGAGTTCCGGCACTTCCATCCCGAGCGCGAGTACCCCGGCGACAAGACGGTCATCATGCGCGAGTTCTCGCGCTTCGCCGAGCGCGGCGACGAGCCGTACTACCCGGTCAACACCCCCGAGGATCGTGCTCGCCTGCTCGCGTACCGCGAGCTCGGCAAGCAGGAGTCGGGCGTGCACTTCGGGGGCAGGCTCGGCACCTACCAGTACCTCGACATGCACATGGCGATCGGTTCCGCGTTGTCGGCATACGAGAACCGGATCAGGGCCGACCTCACCTGACCCGTCGGACCCGGTCTGCCCGTCGGCGCGACGCAGCAGCTTCGCGCCGACGAGTCGACCGGCGCCGGATCAGGCGTCGAAGGTCTTCCGCCACGCCTCGGGCGAGGTGATCTCTGGCAGGGCCTCGCGGTACCGCCGCGAGAGTTCGGGCCAGCGGCGCTTCAGCTCGCGGTGCAGGCGACGGCTCTGACGCACGAGGCGGCGGAATTCGCGCGGGTCGCGCGTGTATCGCACCTTGCCGGTGCCGTCGGCGGTCGACACGAGCGCGCTGTCGTAGACCGGCAGCCGGAACCAGGTCGCGTCTCTCTTGGCGAGCTCGACCTGAGGCGCGGAGACGTTGCGCGGTTGCGGTTTCGTGAACCACTGGCGCGCGACCATCCGCGCGGTGAAGATCACGAGCGGGATGCCCCGCGGGCCCTTGGCCGGCTTGCCGTCGGGGCCGAGCGGGAACACCTTCTTGCCCTCGACCGTGGCCGGAACCTCGTCATCGGTCTTCAGGACGGCCTTCTCGGGGAATCGCCCGGCCTCGGCGCGCAGTTCGCCGAGGATCGAGCCGATCTCGGCCTGCATGTGGGCCGGTCCGCGAAGGACGTCCTTCAGGGCGCGATGCCGCAGCGTCACCGGGTAGTACTGCATCGACAGCAGGTGGCGGAGGTCCCAGCGCCAGCTGTCCTCCATCAGCTGCCCGCCGTCGTCGTGCGGGGAATGGAGCAGGGCGGCGACGAAGCGGTTGCGGGCGTGGAAGTACGCCTGCCAGTCGATCGAGTCGTCCTTGTCGAGCCACGACACGTGCCAGAGCGCCGCACCGGGCAGGGTCACGGTCGGGTACCCGCCCGAGCGGGCGCGGAGGCAGTACTCGGCGTCGTCCCACTTGATGAACGCGGGCAGCGCGAGGCCGGTGTCGCGCAGCGTCGCCGTCGGGATGAGGCAGAACCACCAGCCGTTGTAGTCGGTGTCCATGCGGGCGTGCATCCAGCGCGTCTGCCGCAGGTTGCTGAAGCGGAAGTCGTGCGGGACCTCGTCGTGAGGCTGCGCGTGCCACATGAAGGGTCCGAGGTCCATGCTCTCGGCGAACGCGTGCATGACCGGCCGGTCGAGCAGGTCGAACATGTGGCCGCCGACGATCACCGGCTGCGTCGCGTAGCGCGCGAACCGGACGGACCGCGCGATGCTCTCGGGCTCGATGGTGACGTCGTCGTCGAGGAGGATCACGAACTCGCTGGTGCCGCCCTCGAGGGTCTCGAGCATCGAGCGGGCGAAGCCGCCCGATCCGCCGAGGTTCGCCTGTTCGATGACCTCGAGGCGGTCGCCCATGCGTTCGGCGATCCCGGGGTACTCCTCGCGATCCCGGACACGCTGCGAGCCCTGGTCGACGACGTAGACCCGGTCGAGCACCTCGGCCACCGAGTCGTCGGAGGCGAGCGCGTCGAGGGTCCGGACGCAGTAGTCGGCCTTGTTCATCGTGGTGATGCCGATCGAGGCGCGTCCGTCGCGCACCGCGTCGACGTCCGTCTCCCAGGCCGCGTCGCTCAGCACGACGTCGCCGCGGCCCGCGACGATGTCGAACCAGTACCATCCGCCGTCGCCGAAGGTCGTGACCGGGAGATCGACGCGCACCTCGGCGCCCTCTCCCGAGAACGACTCGGATGCCACCCGCTGCGGCACGCCCTGCGCGGTCGACCGGTACACCAGGAGGGTCCCCGACCCGCTCAGCGTCGCGCGAAGCCGGATCCGGTCGACCACGGTCCAGTGCTGCCAGTAGGACGCGGGGAACGCGTTGAAGTAGCCGGCGAACGACATCCGCTCGCCCGAGGCCACACGGAACCGGCCCCGCCCCAGCACGTCGTCGATGTGCGCCCGGTCGCTCACGCGCACCTCGCGCGTGCCGAAGCGCGCCCACACGTCGGCGTCGACGTACAGCGGGAGGACGTCGGGGTCGCCGTCCTGCGGGAAGACGACGCGCTGCAGCTCGGTCCAGGTCGAGGTCAAGGGTGCACTCCGGAAGGGTCGATGAGCCGACGGCGAGCGGTCGGCGGCTACGAGCCTACCGCCACCCCGCGTGCGAGCCTCGGAGCGA
Source organism: Agromyces marinus (assembly GCF_021442325.1). Taxonomy (NCBI): domain Bacteria; kingdom Bacillati; phylum Actinomycetota; class Actinomycetes; order Micrococcales; family Microbacteriaceae; genus Agromyces; species Agromyces marinus. The sequence continues at coordinate 972,149 of NZ_CP087879.1, forward strand.
GCTTCCAGAGTTGCACGCCCAGCACGGCGAGCTCGGCGGCCGCGAGACCCCACGCCACACCGGGCACCCCGATCGTGAGCAGCAGCGGGATCATGAGCGCAGTGCCGACGACGGCCCCCGCGATCGTGCTCGTCGAGAGCACGCGCGACATGCCGAGGGCGGTCAGGCACGCGAAGCCCGTGAGCTGCGAGGCGAGGATCGCCGCGAGGTTCACGCCCATCGGGATCGACAGATCGAAGGGGATGGCGAGTTCGCCGCCCGAGAGGATGCCGCCGGCCCACGGAGCGAGCGCCGCGAACGCGACGCCGCCGAGCGCGCCGAGCCCGAGCCCGATCGCGGTGACCCGGCGGGCGCGCGAGACGAGCACGTCGGGGTCGGGGTTCGGCACCCACCCCTGGGCGACCTGGACGATCGGCCGCGTCGCGTACAGCGCGAGCCGGACCATCCGCTCGGCCAGCGCGTACACCGCGGTCGCGGAGGGCACGAAGACCTGCACGAGCAGGATCGGCACGTTCACGTAGACCGCCGAGGTCGCCGACATCGCGACCGTGTGACCCTGACCGCGGAGGTTGCTCGCTGCGCGGACCGGCGAGAGCGACGCATGCCATCCCCGATGGCGGCGGAGGATGTCGGCCGAGGCGATCGCCGCCGACACGACGACCCCGGCCAGCTGGAGGCCGGCGAACCACACGGCGTTCCCGGTGACGACGACCGCGACGGCACCCGCGATCGTGCCGGCGAGCCTCGGTGCGGTGTCGATGAGGAGGAACCGGAGCGGGCTGCGCTCGCCGACGTAGAACCACCCCGCTCCGAGCGCGACGAGGATGCCGCTGACGGTCGTCAACGCGGCCAGCACCGGCTGGTCCGGGGCGAACGCGATGGCCACGACGACCGCGACCGGCACGATCACGACGCACAGCCACGCCCGACTGAGCAGCGAATCGGCGAAGTACCCGCCTCGCTCCTCGACGGCGCGCGACGCGACCTCGGTCGGGCCGACGACGCCCCAGCCGTACACCGCGGGGACGAACGCGAAGCCCGCGACCGCCTGCGCGACGGCGATCGTGGCCCAGGCCTCGGTGCCCGCAGCGATGATGACCGCGGGGATCACGAGCAGGCTCACGAGCCCGCTCAGCACGACCGACAGGCCGTAGCCGCCGGCGGCGCGGGCGAGGACGGACCGTCGCATGCGGCTCCTGTTCGCTCGGGCGGCCCCGAGGGGGAGTCGGGGTCGGTCCATTGTGCAGCACGGAGGCCCCGGGAGGCGACGGCGCCCGTCGGCGGACGGACGTAGAATCGTCGGGTCGGCCGGTCACGGCTGTCTCCACGAGCCGCAGAGAGGGTCCCGTGACGCCGTTGCACCAGGTCGCGAGCGAGGGGTCGTCCCCGCCCGCGGCGGCGACGCTGCAGGTGACCAGGACCGCGTTGACCTGGACCGGGCCGGCTCCGTCGTCCGATGTGCTCGACATCGAGATCGACGGCACGCGCGTCTGGTCGACGCGGCTGCCCGCGGCGACGCGACGCGGGCGCCGGCGGCTCGAGTGGCCCCGGGCGCTGCGGCCGCACGTCGGCGGTCGGGGGGCGGTGACGCTCCGCGACCAGTCCGACGGGACGGTGGTCGCCGAGGGCGTGTACGCGTTCGGCGCTGCACCCGGAGAGACGGCCCTCGCCGACATCGCCTCCGCCGGGCTCGTCGTCGACAAGTGGGGCAAGCTCGTGCCCGCGGCATCCGCTTCGCTGCATCGCGCCCTCATCGACGGGCTCGACGCGGTGCTCGCCGACCTCGCCGACGCGGGGTTCGCCGCGAGCATCACCGGCGGCACCCTGCTCGGGGCCGTCCGGTCGGGCGAGATCCTCGAACGCGACGACGACGCCGACCTCATGGTGTACCTGGGGGAGTGCCACCCGGCCGACGTCTCCGCCGCGTCCTACGAGATCGAGCGGGCGCTCGTCGCCCGCGGACACCGGCTCATCCGGCACAGCGACGCGCACCTGCAGATCCTCGTCGGCGCGGCGGGCGCTCACGTCGACGTGTTCCTCGGCTTCCACCACCTCGACGTGTACCACCAGCCCATCGCGGTGCGCGGGCGGTTCGAGCGCGACCGGATCCTTCCGTTCGGAACGGTCGAGCTGCACGGCCGCGAGTACCCGGCCGTGGCCGATCCCGAGGGCTGGCTCGAGCTCTGCTACGGACCGGGATGGCGCACGCCCGATCCGTCCTTCCGCTTCCACACCCCGTCGTCGACTCGGCGCAGGTTCGAGAACTGGTTCGGCGTGTACGACCTCAACCGGCACTTCTGGGAGGAGGCGGCGAAGCGGCCCGCAGCGCGCCCGGCGTGGCGCGCCGACGTGGACGCACTGCTCGCCGAGGGCGCGACGACCGAGCGCGTGATCGACCTCGGTTGCGGGCGGGGCGAGTCGGCGGTCCGACTCGCCGAGGCCGGCCGCCGCGTCCTCGCCGTCGACTACGCGCTCGCGGCCGTCGATGCGGTCGAGCGGCGAGCGCATCCCCGAGTGCGCGCCTGCCGGCTCAACCTGGCCGATCGGCGAGCCGTCCTCGGGCTCGCGATCGACGAGTGCTCGCAGGACGGCCCCGTCGACATCCTGCTCTCGGACGTGCTCGCGTACCTCACGCGGGGCGTGCGGACGAACGTGTTCACGTTGCTGCGAACCGTGCTCGGGCGCGGGGGCGTCGCGATCGCGAGCGTTCCCGTCAACCCGTCGATCCGGTACGACCACCATCGACCGGACACGTGGCATCTCCCGATCTCGTGGATGCGCAGCGAAGCCGAGCCGTACGGACTCGGCATCGGCGTGCTCGGCCACGAGTACCGGCAGACCTCGAGCGGTCGCCGGCTCATCGCGACGGTGGCGATCCGGCGGCGCGTGCCCGCCGCGGCCGATCGCGCCGTCCCCGACCCCGAGGAGTGGAACAGATGATGCGCATGAGGTCGGCCGTTCGCAGGCTCATCCGAACGCGGTCCCGCGATGCGGCGGCGATCCGGCAGCTCGAGCAGCAGGTGGCGGAACTCCGGGAGGAGATCGACGATCTCCGCGCCGACTCGGCGCGGATCGCCGAGATCTACGACGTGGTCGTCGAACGACTCGCCGAGCCCAGGGGCTGAGCCGGCATCGCGGTTGCGGGCGACGGCGGTCGGCGGCATACGACCCGTCTTCGGTGCGGGCCGGTAGGACCGACGCGGAGACGGTATTCGACCGACCGACCGACCGATCGTTCAGTTCGTCACGCGGACGTCGACGATCTGGCCGGTGACGTCGGATTCGAGCACCTTCAAGCTGACCGCGGCCACGTCGGTCGGGTCGAGGAGGGTCTGGGGCGGCTCGTCCCCGAACGCGTTCGTCCGCATCGGGGTGCGGGTGCGCTGCGGATTGATGCAGTTGACCCGGACGCCGTGCTCGGCCCACTCGTCGGCGAGGGCCTGCGTCAGGTTGACGACACCGGCCTTCGTGGCGGAGTAGAGACTGTACCCGGCCCGCCCGCGCGTGTATGAGCTCGAGGTGAAGAACAGCAGTTGGCCGCGTGAATCCCGAAGGTGGGGGTAGGCCTCTTGCGCGATCTTCGCGGGCGCCAGCAGGTTGATCTCGAGGGTGTTGCGGAGCGCTCGCTTCTTGGTCTTCGCCAGGGGCGAGATCGTGAGGATCCCGGCAGTGACGATGACATAGTCGATCGGCCCCGAATCGGCTGCGACGCGAAGCGCGTGCCGGACTGACTTCCGACTCGTCACGTCGGTACCGGTCGTCGTCCGACTGAAAGCGTGCACGGTCGCCCCCGCGCGTTCGGCCAGCGCGACGATGCTTGCACCGATGCCGTAGCTGCCGCCGAGCACGACGACGTTCTTGCCCGTCAGATCAAGGTCGAGCTCGCCGTCGAGTTCGGTGAGCTCCGCGGTCTGCAGCTGGAAGATCTTGTCGGCGATGTGCAGGTCGAGCGGCTCCGTGATCTTCATGTTCTCGGCGCTGCCCTCGACGACCCGGATCGGGACTTCGGGGAGGTAGGTGAACACCACGCCGCAATCGTCGGTCGCGGCGAAGCCGGGGTCGTCGGAGGCAGCCTCGTACGCCCTGCGGATGGTTCCGAGTCGGAAGGCCTGCGGGGTCTGCCCGCGGCGCAGTCGTGAGCGGACCGGGATGCCGGTGATGATCCCGTCGTCGACCTCGATGATCGTGTCGGCCGACGGGATCGCGGTGTCGACGGCGTCGTACTGGTCGAGCGCGTGAACGCAGTCCTCGATGATGCGCTCGTCGATGAATGGACGCACGGCATCGTGGAAGAGGACTTTCGTCGCCGGGTCGTCGGGCAGCGCCTCGAGCGCGAGCCGCGTGGTGTCGTTGCGCGTCTCTCCACCGGGGAGGATCGCTTGGAGTTTCGGGAACCGAGGGTCGCCGACGAGGTGGTCGAGTTCGTGGCGGCTCTCGGCGTTCATCATCACCACGATCTCGTCGATGAGGTCGCTCGCCGTGAGCGACTCGAGCGTGTGCTCGACGATCGCCTTCCCCGCGATGCGGATCAGTTGCTTCGGGATGCCGAGGCCGACTCTCGTGCCGACGCCGCCGGCGAGGACGACCGCGATGGTTCGTTCGGACACTATCTGGTGCTTTCTTTCAGGGTGACGACGGCCTCGTCGACGGGACCGTCGAAGATCATGCGACCACGTCGGATGACGATGCCGCGCGTGCAGAGTTCGGTCACCATACGGACGTCGTGGCTGACGACGAACATCGTCTTGCCCTGCTCGACGAGTTCGCGGATCTTCGCCTTGCACTTCTCCCGGAACGGCGCATCGCCCACCGCGAGCACCTCGTCGACGAGGAGGATGTCGAGTTCGGTGTGGATCGCGACCGAGAAGGCGAGCCTGACGAACATTCCGGAGGAGTAGTGCTTGACCTCCGTGTCGATGAACTCTCCGATCTCGGAGAACTCGACGATCTCGTCGAACCGTGCGTCGATCTCTGCCCGGCTCATCCCGAGGATCGCCGCATTGAGGTAGACGTTGTCGCGACCGGAGAGGTCGGGGTGGAACCCGGCGCCGACCTCGATGAGACCGGCGACACGGCCGCGCGTGAGCACCCGCCCTCGATCCGGGCGGAGCACGCCGGAGATGAGCTTCAGCAGGGTCGACTTGCCCGAGCCGTTGTAGCCGAGGAGGGCGACCGATTCGCCCTCGCCGACGCGCAGGTCGATGCCGTCGAGCGCCTGGAACGACGTGGTGAGGGGTTTGCGCCGCACCCAGGAGATGAAGAGTTCCTTGAACGACTGCGTGTGGCGCAGCGTGAAGTGTTTGGCCACGCTCTCGATGATGATGCTGGGCCGGGTCTCAGAGGTCTTGGGCAAAACGGCCCTCCAGCCTGCGGAACACGATCTGGCCGACGGCGATGAACCCGGACACGACCACGATGGCGATCCCGGCGAGGAGCCAGAGGTGCTCGGGCCGTTCCATCGTCTCGGGGGTCGTGGAAAACCAGAATGCGGAGTGGAAGAGTTCGACGGCGACTGTCAGCGGGTTCGCCATGTAGACGTCGAACAGCCAGCCCGGCAGTTGGTCGCGCACGAGCACGAACGGGTACAGCACGGGCGAGGTCCACGTCGCGAACATCAGGATGATCTCGACGAAGTTCTGGGAATCACGGAACGACACGTTCATGGACCCGAACAGCAGCCCCAGGCCGAGGGCGAACGCGAGCACGATGAGCACGGCGAGCACCGCGCCGGCCACCTGGACGACGGTCGGGGCCCAACCGACGACGAGCAGCACCGTGAGCAGGATCGCCAACTGCGGCAGGAAGTGCACGAAGGCGATGAAGACGTCGGCGACCGGGAAGAGCTCGCGCGGCAGGTAGATCTTCTTGACGAGGGCCTTGTTGTTGACGATCGACTTCGTCGCGTTGCCGAACGCCTCGTTGAAGAGGTTGATGACGATGATCCCCGAGAACAGGTAGATCGGGAAGTTGTCGATGCCTCGATCGAGCCCGAGGAACACGCCCATGACCACGTAGAAGATGCCGAACTGCGCGGCCGGCTTGACGTACGACCAGGTCCAGCCGAGGACGGAGCCGTGGTAGCGGGTCTGCGTTCCCTTGCGGATGAGCAGGCGGAGCAGGTAGCGATAGCGGAAGACGTCGAGGATGCCGCGGCCGCTTCCCGGGGTGCTGAAACCGGTGAGGTCGTCAGCGGGGGTGGGTCGGATCACTCGGACGAGTGTACTGGCACGGAGGCGGGAGTCCGGCCGGAGGTGGCCCCGGCCCGGGGCTCACCGGGCCGAGGCGAGCGCGTCCCGCCAGCTCATGTCGCGTGCGGCCTTGACCGCGCAGACGACCAGCAGCATCCACCCGCCCTCGACGAGCACGAAGCTCTCGGCGACGCTCGTGACACTGATCGCGACGAGCATGAGCGCGGGCCAGAGGTAGACGACGCTGCGCCGGTTGGAGGCCAGCAGCCACGAGCGCACGAGCGCGACGCCGAGGAGCGCGGCGAACAGCAGTACGCCGATGACCCCGATCTGGAAGTAGGTGTCGATGAACGCGCTGAGCGCCGACGCGAGGTCGCGCCCGATCGCGCGCTCGATCCAGACGTAGGGCGCCCCGTCGATCCAGCGACCCGTCCACCCCCACCCCTGCAACGGGTTCGCCGAGAGGTAGCGGGAGACCTCGCGCCACACGTCGAGCCGGACGTCGAACTCCGCACGCGCATCGAGCAGTTCGATGATCCGGAGGCGGAGGACCCAGCCCGCCACGAGTGCGGCCGAGACGCCCGCCAGGAGGGCGACCTGAACCCGCCAGCGGTGCTCGGCGGGCACTCGCCGCAGGCCGTAGAGCGCACCGATCGCGACGAGGCACACGCCGAGCGCGATGACGGTCGTGGGCGAACCCGACAGGATGATCGACCCGCCCGCGAGCACGAGCGATGCGATCGCGCGACCCCGTCGGACGCTGCGGGTGCGCCACTCGATGACGAACGTGAGCAGCGCGATGAGCGCGACGAATCCGAGTACGTTGCGGGATCCGAACAGGCCCTGGACCGGCCCGAGCGAGGCGATGTTCCCCTGGATGCCGAGGAAGACGATGGGCAGGTCCAGCAGGATTCCCGAGAACACCTCGAGTCCGATCGAGATCCCGAGCAGCAACCGCAGGACGTCGCCGAAGGCTCGGACGATCTGGATCGTGTCGCGCATGAGCGCGACGTAGACGCCCAGGATTCCGAAGGCGACGAGGTAGCCGACCCCGAGCACGGTCGCGCCGGGATTGCTCGACCAGATCACCGAGGCGGCGCACCACCCGACGAAGACCAGGATCGTGAGCGGCAGGATGCCGTACCACTCGACCGCCCGCCACCGGGCGACGAGCGAGGTGCCCGCGAGGACGAGCAGCATCGCGATCGACGCGATGAGCCCGGGCCAACCGATGAGCGCGCGGACGGCATGCGTGGAGAACGCCAGCCCGATCGACATGAGCGTGACGGCGTGGGCGAGGCGCGCCGATCCGGCGAACTCGCGCAGGGCGTCCCTCACGAACGCGCCTCCGGGCGGGCGCGAAGGCGCGGCACTCGCGCCGGCGGCATCGGGGGCAGCGGATCGGGCGACCACTGGCGGCGCTTCGTGCCCCAGGCGATCGCGATGAGCAGCAGCCATCCGCTCTCGACGAGCAGTCGGCTCTCGGCGAGCGACTGGCCGATCAGGGCGACCATCGCGAGCAGCGGGACGAGGGCGAGTGCCGAGTGTGGGACGACGCGTCCCCGGTCGTCGCGAGGCGGGTCGACGGCGAGGAACCACGATCGCCACAGCGCGCCGATCACGATGGACGCGAACGCGATCAGCCCGACGATGCCGAGTTGCATCCAGACGTCGAGCCAGGCGTTGTGCGCCTGGAGGTACTCGACGCCGTTGCGGACGGCGAGGCCGCCGTAGGGTTCCGCCCATGGCATCCAGTACCCGATCCATCCCCAGCCGAGAACGGGACGTTCGGCGGCGAGCCCGATGACCGATGCCCAGATGTCGATGCGGCCGGTCAGGTCCTCGCCCTTGCCGAACAGGTCGAGCAGCAGGTTCCAGAGCACCGCGAGCAGGGCGACGGATGCCACGAGCGCCGCGGTCGCGGTCGCGTACACGCGTCGGCGGTGCTGCGGCCCGCTCCGGCGCGCCCACAGGGCGAATCCGAGGGCCGCCGCGACGAGCAACGAGACGAGGATCACGGTCGCCGACCGGGTCAGGGCGTACGTCAGTGCCGCGACGACGACCCACCCGATGCCCTGGGCGCGACGCATGCCGCCACTGGCCAGCAGGCAGCCCCAGAGGATGAGCGCGAGGAGCGCGGCCATCGCCAGGAGGTTCCGGCTCGCGACGATGCCCTCGATGGGCCCGCCGTCGAAGAGCAGCGCGCGCGACCAGTAGAACGCCATCGGGATCTTCTCGTCGCCGTAGTCGACGAAGTTCGGCAGGAGCGGTTCGCGGATGAAGACCGCGACCCAGAGCTCGAACAGGAGCGAGAGCGCGAGCACCCACTTCAGCGCCGACGAGAGTGCCCGCAGGAAGCCGTGCCAGCCCAGGCACAGCGCGAGCGAGATGCCCGTGAACGTCGTCGCGAGCGTGAACGCGAGACCGAGAAGGGTCGACGCCGGGTAGTTCGACCAGATGATCGAGAGCGCCGCGATCCCGACGAACGCGAGCGTCGACTTCGGCACCCGCCTCCACGTCAGGTCGGGGCGATGCGCGATCCACAACCAGATCGCGCCGACCAGCACGAGCGCCGCGACGGCGCCGAACCCCCACCACCCGAGCAGGTTGCGCCAGAACTGCCCGGCGAGCAGCGTGAACAGCGCGAACGTCGCATACGCGGACTCGAGCGCGCGGCGTCCTCCGATGCTCATGTCGACAAGGGTATCCGGCGCCCCGCGCCCCAGTGGCGGTTCCATCGCCCCCAGCAGGGAGAATGGACGCCGACGGATGTGAGGAGCAACGTGAGAATCTCGGTCATTGGCTGCGGATACCTCGGCGCGGTGCATGCTTCGGCCATGGCGAAACTCGGCCACGACGTCGTGGGCATCGACACGGATGCCGAGAAGGTGGCCAAGCTCGGGTCGGGCGTGGCGCCGTTCTTCGAGCCCGGGCTCCCAGAGCTGCTGGCCGAGTCGCTTGCCACGGGACGGTTGCGGTTCTCGACCGACATCGGCGATGCGGCCGACGCGCAGGTGCATTTCGTCGCGGTGGGCACGCCGCAGTTGCCGTACTCGGACGGCGCCGATCTGCGTTTCGTGCGCGGTGCGTTCGACGCGCTCGCCGCGGTCGCGGCGCCCGGCTCGCTCATCGTGGGCAAGAGCACGGTTCCGGTGGGCACAGCTGCCGAGCTCGAGGAACGGATGCGGCGCGCGGGCTCCGACGCGCTGCTCGCCTGGAACCCCGAGTTCCTCCGGGAGGGCTTCGCCGTCGCCGACACGCTCACGCCCGACCGGCTCGTGTACGGCGTGGCCGACGAGCGCGCGACCGACCTGCTCGACGAGGTCTACGCGCAGATCCTCGACGCGGGAACGCCGCGCATCGTGACCGATTTCGCGACGGCCGAGCTCGTCAAGACCGCCGCGAACGCCTTCCTCGCGACCAAGATCAGCTTCATCAACGCGATGGCCGAGATCGCCGAGGCGACCGGGGCGGATGTCACGACCCTCGCCGACGCGATCGGGCATGACGCGCGCATCGGCCGGCGCTTCCTGAACGCCGGCATCGGGTTCGGCGGTGGCTGCCTGCCCAAGGACATCCGGGCGTTCACGGCGCGCGCGGAGGAGCTCGGGCGCGCGGAATCGGTGGCATTCCTACGCCAGGTCGACGCGATCAACCTCCGTCGTCGCGAACGCGCGGTCGATCTGGCCGTCGAGATGCTCGACGGTTCGGTGTTCGAGCGACGGATCGCGGTGCTCGGACTCACGTTCAAACCCCAGTCCGACGACACCCGCGACTCCCCGGCGCTGGACGTGGCTGCTCGACTCCACGGGCTCGGCGCTCGAGTCCTTGCCACCGACCCCGAGGGCATCGAGAACGCGCGGCTGCGCCATCCGCAGCTCGAGTACGTCGCGACCGCGAGCGAGGCCCTCGCCGATGCCGAGCTCGTGGTCCTCGTGACCGAGTGGCCCGAGTATCGCGAGCTCGAGCCGGACCTGGTCGCCGGACTGATGGCCTCGGCCCGCGTGATCGACGCGCGCAACGTGCTCGATCCTGCCGCGTGGAGGGCAGCCGGCTTCGCCTACCGCGGGCTCGGCCGCTCCTGACGTCGGCTCAGACGAACGCGGCTTCGCCCGTGATCGCACGTCCCACGATGAGGGTGTTCATCTCGCGCGTGCCCTCGTAGGAGTACAGCGCCTCGGCGTCGGCGAAGAAGCGGGCGACGTCGTAGTCGAGCACGATGCCGTTGCCGCCGCACACTTCGCGGGCCCAGGCGACGGTCTCCCGCATCGCTGAGGTCGCGTACGCCTTGGCGAGCGCCGAGTGCTCGTCGCGCTGCTGCCCGGCGTCGAGCATCTGCGAGACGCGCACGACCATGCCGAGCGAGGCGGTGATGTTGCCGAGGCACTTCACGAGGAGGTCCTGGACGAGCTGGTGCGAGCCGATGGCCCGGCCGAACTGCTCGCGCCGCTTCGCATAGGCGACGGCGGCCTCGTAGGCGCCGATGGCGGTGCCCACCGCGGCCCAGGCGACCTCGGCCCGGGTCTGGCGAAGCACCGCCGCCGTGTCGCGGAACGAGTTCGCGTTCTGCAGTCGCAGCGACTCGGGGACCCGGACGTCGGTGAGCGTGATGTCGGCGTTCTGCACCATGCGGAGGCTGATCTTGCCCTCGATCTTCGTCGCCTCGTAGCCGGGCGTCGAGGTCGGGACGATGAAGCCCTTGACCTGGCCATCGGCCTCGTCCTTGGCCCAGATGATCGTGATGTCCGACCAGGTGGCGTTCCCGATCCAGCGCTTCTCGCCGTTGAGCACCCAGTCGTCGCCCTCTCGGCGAGCCGTCGTGCGCAGGCCCCGGGCCGAGTCGGAGCCCGAGAGCGGCTCGGTCAGCCCGAACGCGCCGACGACCTCTCCGGAGGCGAGCTTCGGGATCCATTCGCGGCGCTGCTCGGCCGACCCCGCCACGGCGAGCGACCCGGTCGCGAGGCCGTTCTGCACGCCGACGAACGTGCCGATCGACGCGTCGACGCGGGCGAGTTCGAGCGCGACGAAGCCGCGGAACACCGCCGAGTTCTCGAAGGGCCTCGTCTCGTCCCACGCGAACGCGAGCGCGCCGTGCTCGGCGAGGGGCTTGACGACCTGGGTCGGAAACTCGGCCCGCTCCCAGTATTCGTTCGCGATCGGCCGGACGTCGCTCTCGAGCCAGGCGCGGAGTGCGGCGAGCGCGTCCTTCTCGCGGTCGGACAGCAGCGCGGACTCGTACGAGTAGAAGTCGCTCGCGAGCGGCTCGAAGGACATGGGAACTCCTCTGGTGATCGGCGGCCTCCCGAGCGTAGGGGCGGCGTCGGCGTCGGCCGGGGTGCTTGGTAGCTTGGAGCCAAACCGCGAAAGGACCCTCACTGGCATGTTTGTCGCGATCCGAAACACCCCACGGGACTACGCGTGGGGTTCTCGCACGGCGATCGCCGAGTTCATGGGGGTGGAGCCCAGCGGTGGACCCGAGGCCGAGCTGTGGCTGGGTGCGCACGCGGGATCGCCGTCGAAGCTCCTCGATGCCGTCGAGGGCGGTCCGTCCGATCTGGCCGACCTGATCGCCGCGGACCCGGTCGCAGCCCTGGGGCCCGAGGTCGCGGGTCGCGGACCGCGACTGCCGTTCCTGATGAAGGTGCTCGCGGCCGGCCGTCCGCTGTCGTTGCAGGCGCACCCGACGCCGGAGCAGGCCCGCGCGGGTTTCGAGCGCGAGGAGGCCGAGGGACCGGCGATCGACGCGTTCGACCGCAACTACAAGGACCCCTACGCCAAGCCCGAGCTCGTCGTCGCGGTCAGCGAGCGCTTCGAAGCCCTCTCGGGGTTCCGCCCGATCGAGGAGGTCGCCGGCATCGTCGCGACGCTTCGGGCAGCGGATGCCGCGTCGGCCCGGCCGCAGCCGGGCGCGATCGACCTGCTGACGGCCAGGCTCGACGGTCCGGACGGCCTGCGCGAGACCGTCGCCTGGCTCCTGCTCGACGGGCGCGGCGGAGACAGCGGGGAGGCGGCGTGGCTCATCGAGCGCGTCGCCGCGCTCGCCGCGGGCGATGAGGCGCTCGCAACACCGTACGCGGCGTCGTTCCTCACCGTGCTCGACCTCGCCGCGGAGTACCCGGGCGACCCGGGCATCGTCATCTCCCTGCTGCTGAACCGGGTGACGCTGCGGCGGGGCGAGGCCCTGTTCCTGGATGCCGGGAACATCCATGCCTACCTCGAGGGCCTCGGCATCGAGCTGATGGCGGCGAGCGACAACGTGCTCCGTGGCGGCCTCACTCCCAAGCACATCGACGTGCCCGAACTGCTCGAGGTGCTCGACTTCACGCCGATGGCGCCGCCACTACTGACGCCGATCGAGGTCGCTCCCGGGGTGCTGGAGTACCGCCCGGCCGGCCCGGACTTCACGCTCTTCCGGGTCGAGGGGTCGGGAGACACGCGGCTGGCGCTCTCCGGCCCCGCGCTGGTGCTGGTCGAAGGGGCGTGGGCCGAGGTTTCAAGCAGGTCGGGGCTGATGCGGATCGAGCGGGGCGATGCGCTATTCGTCTCCCCTGACGAGCGCGCGCTCTCCTTCGAGATGGCCGGGACCGCCTGGGTGGCTACCACGACCGAGCGCACTACTAGACCCCTGCCGCGAGCGTGACGCAACCCCGCTTCATCGCACGAGCCACCGCTTGCGGCTGCTGACCTGTCGCTCGAGAGCGTCGATCCTCATCAGCGCGGATCGGAGTTCGTCCTCGAGGCCAGGTTCGGCAGCGGCCGGAGCCTGGGGCTTGAAGGGCGGGATGTACCCCCCGCGCCACCGCGCCTTGTCAGACGGAGCGCCTTGTCGCAGCCAGCGAACGCGATCGATGAGAACGGCGGCCGTGTCGACGTTCTTCGCGCTGATCGGAAGCACGGCAGGCGGGTAGGTCGTGCCCGCGAGAAGCTCGTCGTACTCGTCATTCGCCTGACCCGGTTCGAAGATGTTGGGCACATCATTCCAGCGAGGAACGATGCGAACCGGCTCGACGCCTCCGCTCGGAACGCGTTGAACCCTGTGAAATCCACCGTCGCCGCAAGGTCTGCTGCATCGACGGACGCGGCTTCACCGACGAGCTGGAACGGAATGCAGTGGTATTCAGCGAGTTCCAGCGTCCGGGCGTCGTGCGAGAGCAGCATGGCGGGAGTCCCTGCCGCCAGCGCGGCGATCGTGCCATGGATGCGGGTTCCGAAGGCGAACTGGCGCTCGCGCAGGAAGGCTGTCCAAGGCTCCGGGTCCACGAAGAACCGTACTTGCCCCTCTCGATAGAGCGGATGGCTGGGATACAACGGCAGACGCGCATCCCTGTACGCGATCGGCTCGCCCCACATCATGAGTGCGAGTTCATGGGCCTCTTGGGGGATGTAGACGAGGTCACGGTACCTGGCGACGTTCGTCTCGACGATCTCACCCATGCGAGAAGCGCTCGGGGTGATGTTGATCGCCAGCGGAGACTCGGGCGTCACATCAGCGGGAGACGCGATCTGCTCGGGTGCGAGTTCCATGTTGAGTGACGGGCACCCGATGATATCGACGACGTCCGTCGGAAAGCCAAGGGCTTCGAGATAGTTGGCGGTGCGCCGACCGCGCACGCCGATCGAGGCGGACTTCTCGAGCACTGCCCGAACGAAGGCGCGTGCCGCTTGGTCGACGCTCTCGCCCGCTGTGAATCGCCCGTCGACTCGCTCGATGTTCTGGACGCCCACACCCGCGACGACTGTGGGGATGGTCATTCGTTCGACCGCACGTGTCAGCCGCCGCAATGAGCCCTCGAACTCGGGCCGGAACGCGTTCGCGAGGGGGATGACGTAGCGGTCAAATTCCCCATTGATGCGCTCGATGTGCGCGTCGGCCTCGCCGTTGCCAGGAAGTTCCGTGAGCAGAGAGTCGGACACGGTGCTCGCGCCGCGGACATTCACCGCTCGGAAGACCGAGTTCGTGAATAGCAGGTTGCCCACGTTCGCGCCGAACACACCCCACCCGTTCCTCGCGAGGGACCCCTCATGCGAAACCACATGATGTGGCGCCTTGCCGGAGCGGACGAGCGTGCGAACGGTGGGCGACGTTGACCCGGGCATATGACTCCAATTCCTCATACGGCCACCAATCGGCCGGCAGCGATCGATGAGCGCGACGGGAAGGTAGTCTAGGCCGGTTGTTCCGAACCCCAGATGAGGATACAAGTGTCATTCAAGTCATCGCTGCTCCGCGTTGCGGGCAGTACCCGACTTCTCCCCGCCCGAGAACGTACACGGGCGGTGCACACCTGGATCAGGGCAGCTGGCATGCGCGCCAGCTGGCTGATCCGGCGCGGGCGGCCGATCGCGGGCCTCATGTCTGTTGTGGTGCCTGTCTACAACGTCGAGCGGTATCTGGAAGACATGATGCAGTCCCTCCGTCGACAGACGTACCGGAACATCGAGATCATCGTCATCGACGACGGCAGCACTGATGGAAGCTCACGGATCCTCCAGAGCCTGAAATGGCGTGAACCTCGGCTTCGCGTGATTCGCAAGGCGAACGCGGGGCTTGGAGCGGCTCGGAACACGGGCGTGGGGTTCGCGCGAGGCGAGTACCTCACATTCATCGATAGCGATGACACCGTCGATCGGCACGCGTTCAAGTACGCCATCCAGACGCTCGGCGAGACGCAATCGGATTTCGCGGTCGCCCCGTACCGACGACTCGTCCGCGACATGGAGCGCCCAGCTGGGCCTTGGATCTACGCCGCACATGAGACCGAACGCCGCGGAACGAACCTGGTCGAGTTTCCGCAGATCCAAGTCAACGCCGTCGCATGGAGCAAGGTGTATCGCATGCGGTTCTGGCTCGACCAGGGACTGTCGTTCCCGGAGGGCGTTCTCTACGAGGACCAGCCCGTATCGACTCGGGCCTACGCCGCAGCGAGTTCATTCGACGTGCTGACGCACCCTTCGGTGAACTGGCGGGTCCGGGACGACGGGTCGTCGATCACGCAGTCGGCGCTTTCGGTCCGGAACACCACCGACCACCTGGAGGCCGCACTCGCTTCGCTCGCGAGTCTCGAACAGGCTGGCCTGAACGTAGCCCGGGTCGAGCGACTCCGGCAGCTCCTCGCCAATGACTATTCGCATGTGATTCCGCTGCTTCCACGTGCGAGTGAAGAGGAATGGAACGCGTTCGCTTCCGCTGTCCGAGCGCTCGTCGCCGAGGTCGGAGACGACGGGGACGTGTGGCGACACGTCCACGCACGGAACAAGATCTGCTTCTGGCTCCTGGCGCACGAATCGCGCGCGCGACTTGATGAGTACATCCTCGCTGGCAACTGGAATGGCTCAACCGATGAGACCCTCGTGCGGGGCGACCAGGTGTTCGCGGTGCCGCCCGCCGACTTCCTCGCACTGGCTGAGATTCCTCGGGCGGCGTTCGCCCTCAGCACGTTCGAGACCCGGCTGAGGAGCGAGACCTCTCGCTCGATCTGGAGGGGCGACGTGCTGGAGATCTCCGGGCACGCCGTCATTTCCGGCGTCGATCCGGGTCGCTTCCCTGCGCAGATCAGCGCTGAGGCCGTCGATCAAACCACGGGCCGGCGGTTCCCGCTCCGGGCGGCCTTCAGTCCTGACTCCCTCGATACGACGGCCTTCAGCTCCAAGTTCATGGATGGCACGAAGGCGCATTTCACCATCGACGTCGACGCCGTCACCCTTGCATCGGAGCCCGGTGAGTTCGAGATCGAGTTGACGCTCCGAGTCGGCGACCTCGTCCGCAGCAGGTCGCTGCACGATCATCGCGAGACTCGGTCGCTGGCAGCGAGGAACGTCGGCGACAAGATCGTCGACACCTACTCCGACCGAAGGGGATACCTAGCCCTGCGAGTCACTGAGCCCGCCGCAACAATCGCTTCCACCGAGATTCGCGGACGAAGCATTCGCGTCGAACTGGAAGCAGCGCAGCAGTTCACCAGCCTTGGGCTAGTGAGGACGTCCGATCGGTTCAATCTTCCGATCGCGGTCGAGAGTTTGCTTCGGACCGGGCCGACTACAGCTCGCGCAACGCTTCGCCTTCCCGCCGAACCCTCCGCCGCGATGGGTGGTGACCACCGACGACGAGTCTGGCGGCTGGTGGTCGGCGACGACAGCGGTCGCTGGTCGAATGTCACTGCAGCGCGGGACACGCCGTATGAGGGCGATACCCTCGGTGCTGCATCCGTCACGATCGAGCGGCGCCTCGGAGGCGCGTTGCTTCGCAGCCGGGTCTCGCCAGCGGATCCGCATCGCGATTACATCCCTGGAGCCACCGCAATCGTCGTCGAGAGGCTGCATTGCGCGACGGTGACCGCCGTGACAGTCATGGGAACGGAGCTTCGGGTCTCACTGGCCGCATTCGGATTGTCGCCTCGTGCCGAGATCGAGTTGACCTCGGGCAAGACGACGATCGTCGCGCGAGTCAGTGAAGTCGACGGAGCACCGGTCGCTCGCTTCGATCTCGCGGGTCAGAACTGGGGGATCTCTACACCGTCGCTGCCGCGTGGTGACTACAGGCTGCGGATCGTCGACTCGGGTGTGACGATTACCCCGTTCGTCTCGGGTGATTTCGCCCAGAGGCTCCCGATGGTCGAGTTCGGCGACCATGTGCGAGCCTGGATCGCGGCACGCCCGAACCGAAGCCTGCAGATCTCACTCAGCGCGCCGCTCCGGAACTTCCAACGAAGTCCGTACCAGCTCGAACGGCAACGAGCGTCCTCGATCCTCAGGGTTGCCGACCGTGAGCCGCAGCCTTCGGTGTTCTTCCGGTCCCTCTATGGGGAGGTCGCGGGAGACTCTGCCGAGGCGATCCATCATGAACTGCGGCGTCGTTCGAGTTCGCTCAAACTGTTGTGGTCGACGGTGGACGCATCCGTTCCCATCCCCGAGGGCGGCGACCGCATCTATGAGGGTTCTACCGAGTTCGTTCGGGCCATCTCCGAGTCGAAGTACGTCGTAGTGAACGTGCACCAGCCCGATTGGTTTGCGAAGTCGCCCGGGCAGACCCTCATCCAGACCATGCACGGTTACCCGTTCAAACTCGCGGGCCGACGCCACTGGGAAGTGAGTGATCTCCCACCGAGTCGCGTCGAGTCGTTCCTCTTTCGCGCCTCGGAATGGGACTACTTCGTCTCACCCTCGGCGTACTCGACACCGCTCCTGGAGGAGTTCCTGCCCGCGGACTGGACGGGGACCATGCTCGAGATCGGCTACCCACGGAACGATGTGCTCGTCAGGGACCACTCAGAATTGCGGCGAACCACACGCGCAGCGCTTGGAATTCCCGACGGACGCATCGCGGTGTTGTACGCTCCGACCTATCGTGACTATCTCTCAGTAGACGAGTTCCGCGCCGAAGCGCTTACGGCGCTCGACCTGCGGGCGCTCGCCTCCGCGTTGTCACGCACTCACACGATACTCGTACGCGGGCACGTCATGAATGCGCGGATGGGGTTCTCGAAGCGGTCGCCGAACGTCATCGATGTCACCGAATATCCGTCGATCGCCGGACTGACAGCAGCGAGTGATGCGGCGATCCTCGACTACTCGTCGCTGCGATTCGACTACGCGTTGACGGGCAAGCCGATGCTCTTCTTCAACCCCGATCGCGAACGATACTTCGAGAGCCGCCCATCGATGATGCCCTACGAGGGCACAGCGCCGGGTCCCTGGCTGACCAGCACGTCTGATGTAACCCGAGCACTTCGGAGGCTCGACCGTATCGAGCATCGCTTCGCATCCGATGTGGATCGCTTCCGCTCGCGTTTCATGGAGCTCGAGGACGGGAACGCTGCTGCACGGCTGGTCGATCGGGTGTTCGTCCCCCGTGGAGACGCCTAGGCTCCGAACACTTGCGCCGCTTTCGCGTCACCCGGCCGCGAGCGGATGCCGCGGCATCCGCTCGCCGCGACCAGGGCGTCACCCGGCCTGGCGCGGCCCGAACACCTTGCGGTACTGCGTGGGCGTGGTCTGGAGCACCTTGACGAAGTGGTGGCGCATGACGGCCGCTGCGCCGAAGCCGGTCTCGCGGGCGATCTCCTCGAGCGTGAGGCCGGTCTCCTCCAGGAACTGCTGGGCGCGGAGCAGCCGCTGCCGGTTGAGCCACGCGTTGGGCGTGGTGCCCGTCTCGGCGCGGAAGCGGCGCGCGAACGTGCGCGGCGACATGAGCGCCTTGCGCGCGAGGCGGTCGACGGTGAGGTCTTCGTCGAGGTGCTCCAGCATCCACTCGGTGACCTCGGTGAGCGAGTCGCTGCGGCACTCGACGACGGGCGTGCGGATGAACTGGGACTGGCCGCCGTCGCGCTGCGGCGGCACGACCATGCGGCGGGCGACGATGTTCGCGGCGGTCGCGCCGAGTTCGGTGCGCACGATGTGCAGGGCCGCATCGATGCCGGCCGCGGTGCCCGCGCCGGTGACGACGTGGCCGTCCTGGACGAAGAGCACGTCGGGGTCGACCTCGGTCGCGGGGAACATCTCGGCGAGCCGGTCGGTGTACATCCAGTGCGTGGTCGAGCGTCGCCCGTCGAGCACGCCGGCCCGGCCGAGGGTGAATGCGCCCGAGCAGACGGAGAGGACCCACGCGCCCCGATCGACGGCGTCCCGGATGACGCGGAGGACCTCGGGGTGCGAGGCCTCGTCGATGAGCGAGGCGGGGACGGCGACGAGGTCCGCGGTCTCGGCTGCGGTCAGGTCTTCGCGGACGAGCACGTCGAAGCCGAGCTTGGTCGGGATGGGGCCGGGCTCGGCCGCGACGACGTGGAAGTCGAACGTGGGGCCGCCGTGTTCGGTGCGGTCGATGCCGAACACCTCGCAGATCACGCCGAACTCGAACGGCGCCATCTGCGGCAGGGCGATGCAGGCGATGGTGCGGAGCACGGATCCTCCTCGACTCGGCGGTGGCAGGAATGTGCCGATCTGTGGCGAGTCTGCCACTTTCGGCAGGATCTTGCAAGGGGCACAATTCCTGCCATGGAACTCATGATGCTGCTCATCCTCGGCGGCCTCGCGGTGTGGGGCGTCGTCGCGACGCTCCTGCGCCTGGACTCCGACGGCTACGGCCGTCCCGAGATCCGCGACCGCGTGCGTCACGTCGAGCACACGCCGCTGCGTCGCGCCTGAGCCGCCGCTAGCATCGTCACGACGCCGGAGGCTCCGGCGGCGGAAGGACGAGATGAGCTGGCTGGTCACCGGAGGCGCGGGATACATCGGAGCGCATGTCGTGCGCGCGTTCCGCGAACAGGGCATCGACACCGTCGTGCTCGACGACCTGTCCTCCGGTCGGCGCACCTTCGTGCCCGAGGGCGTGCCGTTCGTCCGCGGCACCATCCTCGACGGCGCCCTGCTCGAAGACGCCATGCACGAGCACCGGGTGCGCGGCGTCGTGCACCTGGCCGGCTTCAAGTACGCGGGCGTCTCGGTGCAGAAGCCCCTCCACACCTACGAGCAGAACGTCACGGGCACGGCCCGCCTGCTCGGCGCCATGCAGGCGCGGGGCGTCGACCGCATCGTCTTCTCGTCGAGCGCGGCCGTGTACGGCACGCCGGACGTCCACCTCGTCACCGAGGACACGGCCAAGCGCCCCGAGTCGCCGTACGGCGAATCCAAGCTCATCGGCGAATGGCTGCTCGCCGACCAGGCGCGCGCGGCCGACCTGCGCCACACCTCGCTGCGCTACTTCAACGTGGTCGGCTCGGGCACCGACGAGATCTACGACCCGAGCCCGCACAACCTCTTCCCGCTCGTCTTCGATGCGCTCCTCGACGGGCGCACCCCGCGGATCAACGGCGACGACTACCCGACACCGGACGGCACGTGCGTCCGCGACTACATCCACGTCGCCGACCTCGCCGCGGCCCACGTCGCAGCCGCGAAGCGCCTCGACGCCGGCGAGCCCGTCGAGCCCGTCTACAACCTGGGCTCGGGCGACGGCGTCTCGGTCGGCGAGATCATGCGCGAGGTCGCGAACGTCACCGGCATCGCCTTCGAGCCCGAGATCGCCGCGCGCCGCGGCGGGGACCCCGCCCGCATCGTCGCGTCGGGCGAACTCGCAGCCCGCGATCTCGACTGGCGCATGCGGCACAGCCTCGCCGAGATGGTCGCGACCGCGTGGTCGGCCCGCCGGGCGGCATCCGCCTGACCGACCGGAGTCACGACTCGGCCACGCCGACAGCGTGTCGCGCGTCGCTGAAGCCTCGAGGGTCGGTCGAGGGTTTACGATTCGCGACTTGACTTCCACCGAATTACACCGGTGTAATTGGTCAAGACACACCCCTCGGGGATGTCGGTACAACTGGGTGGGAGACGATATGGGCAAGCCTGAATATCGTTCTGGGGTACCTGAGAATTGGTTCGTCGACCCTGTGCGGCTCGGCGTCCCAGGAGTTCGCGGGGTCGCAGACGACGACAACCAACTGGCATGGCAGACCGACGCGCTGTGCGCGCAGACCGATCCTGAGGCGTTCTTCCCCGAGAAGGGCGGCTCGACGCGGGATGCGAAGCGCATCTGCACGGGATGCGAAGTGCGCACCGAATGCCTCGAGTACGCGCTCGCCAACGACGAGCGCTTCGGCATCTGGGGCGGCCTCTCCGAACGCGAGCGCCGCAAGCTGCGGAGGCAGGCCGGCTGATCCGCCGCGCCGCGGGCGCACCCGACATGTTCGAGGCGCGCCCGCAGCGCTGACGGGCACCGCGGGGAGCGCGGCCTAGGCTGTCCCCGATGTTCCCCAGAGTCACCGCCGTCCTCGTCGTGCAGCACGGCGGCGACCGGCTCCGTGCCACGCTCGACGCGCTCCGCGGCCAGACGCGTGCGCCCGACGAACTCGCCGTCGTCCTCGTGGGCGCCGACGACGAGACCCGCCGCCTCGTCGAGGCCGAGCACCCGTCGCACCTCGTCGCGCTCGGCGACCCACACCCCTTCGGCGCCGCGATCGCGGACCTCGTCCGCACACTGCCCGAACCCTCGGGCGAACGCGACGCGGTGTGGCTCCTCGCCGAGGATTCCGCGCCCGAACCGGAGGCGCTCGCCGCGCTCGTCGACGCCCTCGAGAACGCGCGGACCGCAGGGCTGGCGGCCCCCAAACTCGTCGAGTGGGACGATCCGCGGCGCATCGTGCGCTTCGGGCGCACCCTCACCCGGTGGGGGCGCAGCGTCGCCGTCGTCGACGGCGAGTTCGACCAGGGCCAGCACGACGACCTGTCCGATGTGCTCGGTGCCGACCCCGTCGGACTGCTCGTCCGGCACCGCCTCTGGAACGACCTCGACGGCTTCGACCCCGCACTGCCCGTCGTCGACGACGGCCTCGACCTGGGAATCCGCGCGCGACTCGCCGGCCACCGCGTCATCGCGGTGCCCGGGGCGCGGATCCGGTTCGCCGACGACGGGGTGGCCGGTCCCGGATCCGCACCGGGCGGACGCGCGGCGCGACGACGCGCCCGCGACCTGCGCGCCGCATCGCTGCACCGCCGGCTCGTCGCCGCACCGGCCGCCCTCGCCCCGCTGGTCTGGCTCGCCATCCTCCCGCTCGCCGTGCTGCGCTCCCTGCGTCACCTGCTCGTGAAGACCCCCGGGGCGATCCCCGGCGAGTTCGACGCCGCCGTCCGCGTCATGGCGGCGCCGCAGCGCGTCATCCGCTCTCGCCGCACGATCGCGCGCACCAGGTCCGCCAAGTGGTCCTCGCTCGCACCGTTGCGCATGCGACCCGACGAGGTCCGGGTCCGCAGGCAGCTCGCGGCCGAAGCCCGGCGCCAGCGCGCGCGTGGGCGGGCGGACGACCTGATGTTCCTCCAGACCGGCGGGGGGTGGGTGCTCCTGGCGAGCCTCGCGGCGTCGCTCGTCCTCTTCGCGCCGCTGATCGGCTCGGGCGGCGTCGCGGGCGGTGGACTGCTGCCCCTGTCCGACGACCTCGGCGCGCTGTGGCGCAACGCGGCGTACGGATGGCGCGACGTGGGCGGCGGGTTCGAGGGTGCCGCCGACCCGTTCGCCGGCGTGCTCGCGGTGCTCGGCAGCCTCGCGTTCTGGTCGCCGTCGGCCGCCATGCTCGGACTCTGGCTGCTCGCGATCCCGCTCTCGGGGCTCGGCGGGTGGTTCGCCGCGGCGAAGCTCACCGACCGCGCCTCGCTCCGGGTGGCCGCAGGACTGGTCTGGGCGGTCGCGCCTCCGCTCCTGGACGCACTCGCCGCCGGGCGCCCCGGCGCGGTCGTCGTGCACGTGCTGCTTCCGTGGCTCGCGGTGCTCATGTTCGCCGCGGGCACCTCGTGGGCGGCCGCGGCCGCGGCCTCGCTCGTGTTCGCCGCGATCATCGCCTGCGCCCCGAGCCTCGCCCCGGCGCTCGTCGTCGCCTGGATCGTCGCGCTCGCGCTCAGCGGGCGGGCGGCGATCCGGCTCGCGGGCATCCCGTTGCCGGCCGTGGCGCTCGCGCTGCCCCTCGTCGTCGAGCAGGTCGGTCGCGGCACCCCGTTCGCCCTCTTCGCCGATCCCGGCCTGCCGGACGCGTCTGCCGAGCCGACCGTGCTGCAGATCGCCCTCGGCCAGGCGTCCGGAACGTGGGGCCGATGGGAGGACGCCCTCGGGGGGCTCCTCGTCGAGTTCGTCCCCGCGGTCCTGATCCTCGCCGTCCTCATCGCGCCGCTCGCGCTCGCGGCCATCGCCGTCGTCGCGACCAGGCGTCTGCGCGGTGGCCTGCTCGCCCTCGCGCTGGCCGGGCTCGGCTTCCTGACCGCGCTCGGCGCCACCGCGCTCCAGGTGGCCTTCGTCGGCGATTCCACGGTGCCGATCTGGACGGGCGCGGGCATCAGCCTCATGTGGCTCGGCGGCATCGCCGCCGCCGTGCTCGGCCTCAGCACCCTCCGCCGCGGAGCCGCAGTGCTCGCGGCGCTCGTCGCCGCCGGAGTGCTCGTCGCCGTCGCACCCAGCATCGTCGCGCTCGCCCTCGGGCGGACCGCGGTCGGGCCGGCTCCCGAGCGCACGCTGCCCGCGTTCGTCGAGGCCGAGGCCCGGACCGACCCGCGGGTCGGGACCCTGCGGCTGGATCCGACCGCCGACGGCGGGCTCCGCGCGACGGTCGAACGGGGGAGCGGGGCGAGGCTCGACCAGCAGTCCACGCTCGCCTCCACTCGCCGCGAACTCACGGATGCGACCGACGAGATCGCGACGCTCGCTGGCAACCTCGTCTCCCGCAGCGGATTCGACGCCGCCCCGGCGATCTCGGAGCTCGGGCTCTCGTTCGTCCTGCTCGGGCCGGGCGACGGCGGCGACGCGTCGGCCGCGGTCGAGGACCGCGCCCGTTCCGCGCTCGACGGCAACCCGCAGGTCGTCGCCGTCGGCGAGACCGACTTCGGACCCCTCTGGCGCTTCGCCGCGGCCGAGGCCGACGCCCCGGGGTCGCGCATCCCCGAACCGCCCCCGCTCGCGTGGTGGGTCGTCGCGGGGCAACTCCTGGTCGTGGGCGCAGCGCTCCTGCTGTCCATCCCGACCGGCGGTGGCCGCGAACCCGACCGACGGCCGCCGTCCACCAGGCGTCGACGGCGAGCGGATGCCGCGGCCGCCGCAGCCGCGACCGCCGCAGCCGCGGGAACGACACCGACCGACGAAGGGGGCGAGGCACGTGCCGAGGATGCGTAGAGTGCTCGCGGTGTCCGGCCGGATCGCGGCCGTGCTCGGCGTCGCCGCGGTCGCGGCCGCGGCGCTCGTCGCGGCATCCGTCCTCCCGATCCCCGACCTGCGGGCGGTGCCGCCCTCGACCGTGGTCGAGCCCGAGGAGAACGTCCAGGTGCGCGTCTGCCCGGGACCGCTGCTCTCGCTCGCCGACGACTCGACCGCAGCGACGGCGGCCCGGTCGATCGGCAGCGCCGCCGTCGAGGTCGCGGTCGAGCCGGCCGACGCGACCGTCGAGCAGTTCCCGATCGAGGCGCCGGACGACGCCCGATCGGGAGTCGGCCCCGTCGCCCTCGTGGCCGGCCCGGGCTCCGCCGAGGCGGGCATGCTCGCGGGCGCGCAGTCCCAGACCGCTCGGAGCGAGACCGTCAGCGGGTTCGCGGCCGCCGCGTGCGCCGAGCCGGCGGCGGAGTCGTGGCTCGTCGCGGGCGCGACCGACGTCGGGCGCTCGGGCCTGGTGCTCCTGGCCAACCCGGGCGAGGTCGCGTCGACCGTCGACGTGCGCGTGATCGGCGAGACCGGCCCCGTCGACGCGCCCGCGGGCCTCGGCGTCGTCGTCGCCCCGGGCACGCAGCGCATCGTCTCGCTCGCGGGCCTCGCACCGAACGTCTTCACCCCGATCGTGCACGTCACGAGCACGGGAGCACCCATCGCGGCGTCGTTGCAGCACTCGGTGGTCCTCGGGCTCGAGCCCGCCGGCATCGAGCTCTCGACGCCGACCGCGCTGCCGGCGACCCGACAGGTGATCCCGGGCTTCGTGGTCGCCGACCGGCGCGGCGCCGCGCCCGACGACGACCACGTCGACGGCGACGACCATCCCGCGCTGCGGCTGTTCGCCCCCGACGAGCTCGAGGCGAACGCCTCGATCGAGGTGCGGGCCGCCGACGGCGACCCGGTCACCCGATTCGACGTGACCGCGGCGGCGGGCCAGTCGACCGACCTCCCGCTCGGCGAACTCGACCCGGGGACCTACACGATCCTCATCGACGCGGATGCGCCCGTCGTCGCCGCCGCGCGGTCGACGGTGCTCGCCGACGGGGGCGCAGGCGAGGGCGCCGGCGAGGATCCGATCGTGGCGGACCTCGCCTGGGCGGCGGCCACACCGGTCCTGCTCGAACGCGCCGCGGTCGCCGTGCCCGCCGGGCCCGACCCGACGCTCGAGCTCGCGAACCCGACCGAGGAGGAGGTCGCCGTCGCGCTCCGGATCGACGGCGACGAACGCACCGTCCGGGTCCCGGCAGGCGGCGCGGCATCCGTCGCCCTGGATGCCGGCGACCGGGTCGTCCTCGACGGCGTCGCGGGCCTGCACGCCGCCCTGTCCTTCGCGGGCGACGACGAACTCGCCTGGCTCCCGGTCGCGCCTCCCGGACCGCTCGACGCGCCGATGCGGGTCTTCCCGCAGTAGCGTCGGCCGGTCAGAGGTGCCGGTAGCGACCGGGCGCGAGCTCCCACGGGTCGCGCCCGAGGTAGTCGGCGACGGCCCGGAACACGCAACTCTCGACGAGGAGCTTCTCGTCCTTCTCCTCGCCCTCCTGCGTGCGCAGGAAACGCACGATCGGGAGTCGGAAGAAGATGATGCGGCGCGCCTCGCGCGACACCTTCCACCGGTCGACGTGATCGTCGTGGATCGCCTCGGCCGGGGCATCCGCGACCTGGAACGACACGCCCTCGAGCTCGGGCCACAGGCCCCGCAGGTACGCGGCCGTCGACGCCAGCGTCAGGTCGAACTCGTCGATGCGCGTGCGCAGCGGCGGAAGGTGCGGACCGGTGACCGGCGAACGCATGCCGCGGCCGTGCCGGTCGCGGGGCAGGCGTCGCGGTGAACCGGTCGTCGCGGCGACACGACGGGAGCGGGGCATGGCCTCCATCGTAGTGGCCGGTCGGATCGCTACGCTGGGGGTCGCCATGAGACGTTGTTCGCGCACCGCATGCACCGCCGAGGCGGTCGCGACCCTCACGTACGACTACGCCGACTCGCTCGCCGTGCTCGGCCCGCTGTCGTTCACGCGCGAGCCGCACTCGTACGACCTGTGCGCCCGGCACGCCGAGCGCACGTCGGCCCCGCGCGGATGGCAGGTCATCCGGCACGCGATGCTCGGTGAGGTAGGGTTCAGCGCATGAATCCCCCCGCGAATCCGGGCGCTGCCGCGCGCCTCGAAACCCTCGTGAAGGCCTACGACGTGCGGGGGATCGTGGGCGATCCGCTCACGACCGAGGTCGTCGAGGCGCTCGGCGCCGCGTTCGTCGACGAGGTCGGCGCCGCAGGCGGCACGGTCGTCGTCGGGCACGACATGCGCGACTCCTCGCCCGGGTTCGCCGACGCGTTCGCGGCCGGTGCGACCGCGCGCGGCGCGGACGTCGTCGCCATCGGGCTGTGCTCGACCGACGAGAGCTACTTCGCCTCGGGAACCATGCGGGCACCCGCCGCGATGTTCACCGCGAGCCACAACCCCGCCGCCTACAACGGCATCAAGTTCTCGCGCGCCGGCGCTCAGGGCATCTCGCTCGACACGGGCCTCGCCGCGATCCGCGACCGTGCGGTCGCCTACCTCGACGGCGGGCTCGAGCCCGCCGCGCGAGCCGGGAGCGTCGAGCGCGTCGACGTGCTCGCCGACTACGCGCGGCACCTGCGCTCGCTCGTCGACCTCGCGGTCATCCGCCCGCTGAAGGTCGTCGTCGACGCGGGCAACGGCATGGGCGGGCTCACGGTCCCCGCGGTCCTCGGCGAGGAGGCCGGACTGCCCGCGCTGCCGCTGACGATCATCCCGCTCTACTTCGAACTCGACGGCACGTTCCCCAACCACGAGGCCAACCCCCTCGACCCGGCCAACCTGGTCGACCTGCAGCGCGCCGTGCGCGAGCACGGCGCCGACCTGGGCCTCGCGTTCGACGGCGACGCCGACCGGTGCTTCGTGGTCGACGAGCGCGGCGAGCCCGTCGACCCGTCGGCGGTCGCGGCGATCGTGGCGCTTCGCGAGATCGCGCGGGTGCGCGCGCTCGGCGAGGACGAGCCGACCGTGCTGCACAACCTCATCACGTCGCGGTTCGTGCCCGAGACGATCGAGGCCGTCGGCGCGATCGCCGAACGCACGCGAGTCGGGCATTCGCTCATCAAGGACCGCATGGCCGAGACGGGCGCCGTGTTCGGCGGCGAGCACTCCGCGCACTACTACTTCCGGGACTTCTGGGGCGCCGACAACGGCATGCTCGCGGCGATGCACCTGCTCGCCGAGTTCGGCACGCAGGCGGCGCCGCTGTCCGAACTCGCCGACCGGTTCACCCCGTACGCGCTGTCGGGCGAGATCAACTCGACGGTCGCCGACGTCCCCGCGGCGTACACGCGCATCGTCGAGGCGTTCGTCGGCCGTGCCGAGTTCGACGAGCTCGACGGGCTCACGGTCACCGGCGTCACCGCAGAGGACGAGCCGTTCTGGTGGTTCAACGTGCGCCCGTCGAACACCGAGCCGCTGCTGCGACTGAACGTCGAGGGGGAGGACGCCGTGACGATGGCCTGGGTCCGAGACGAGGTCCTCGCGCTCATCCGCGCCTGATCGCCCGGGCCCGACCCGTCGTCGGTTCCGGGTGGGCGAGCGGATGCCGCCGGCCCATGCGGCTGCGAGAATGGTGCCCATGACCCTCGTCACGCCCTCCGCGACATCCGCCCCGCCCTTCAAGGTCGCCGACCTCTCGCTCGCCGAGGCGGGCCGGCACCAGCTGCGCCTCGCCGAGAACGAGATGCCCGGCCTCATGGCGCTGCGCGAGGAGTTCGGCGCGTCGAAGCCGCTCGCGGGCGCGCGCATCGCGGGCAGCCTGCACATGACGGTGCAGACCGCGGTGCTCATCGAGACGCTCACGGCGCTCGGCGCCGAGGTGCGGTGGGCGAGCTGCAACATCTTCTCCACCCAGGACGAGGCGGCCGCCGCGGTCGTCGTCGGCCCCGACGGCACGGTCGACGAGCCGGCGGGCGTGCCCGTCTTCGCCTGGAAGGGCGAGACGCTCGAGGAGTACTGGTGGTGCACCGACCGCATCTTCGACTGGTCTGCCGAGGCGGATGCCGCCGGGGCCGACTGGATCGGCCCGAACATGATCCTCGACGACGGCGGCGACGCCACCCTGCTCGTGCACCGCGGGCGCGAGTTCGAGGCGGCCGGTTCCGTGCCGGCGGCCGAGGATGACGCGTCGTCCGAGTACCGCGTCGTGCTCGACACGCTGCGCCGCTCGATCGAGCAGGTCCCCGACCGCTGGACGCGCATCGCGGCCGAGCTGCAGGGCGTCACCGAGGAGACGACGACCGGCGTGCACCGCCTGTACGAACTGCACGCCGACGGCGAGCTGCGCTTCCCCGCGATCAACGTCAACGACTCGGTCACGAAGTCGAAGTTCGACAACAAGTACGGCATCCGGCATTCGCTGCCCGACGGGCTGAACCGCGCGACCGACGTGCTCATGGGCGGCAAGGTCGCCTTCGTGGCCGGCTACGGCGACGTGGGCAAGGGCGCGGCCGAAGCGCTCCGCGGCCAGGGCGCGCGCGTCATCGTCTCCGAGATCGACCCGATCAACGCGCTGCAGGCCGCGATGGACGGGTACCAGGTGGCGCGACTCGAGTCCGTGATCGACCAGGTCGACATCCTGGTGACGGGCACCGGCAACAAGGACGTCGTCCGCCTCGAGCACCTCCTCGGGCTGAAGCACCTCGCGGTCGTGGCCAACGTCGGCCACTTCGACAACGAGATCGACATGGCCGCGCTCGAGTCGCTCGAGGGCGCCGAACGGGTCGAGATCAAGCCGCAGGTGCACGAGTGGCGTCTCCCGACCGGTCGCAGCATCCTCGTGCTCTCCGAGGGCCGGCTCATGAACCTCGGCAACGCGACCGGTCACCCGTCGTTCGTGATGTCGAACTCCTTCGCGAACCAGGTGCTCGCGCAGATCGAGCTCTGGACGCGCCCCGACGCCTACCCGATCGGCGTGTACGTGCTGCCCAAGCACCTCGACGAGAAGGTCGCCCGGCTGCACCTCGACGCGCTCGGCGTCGAGCTCACGGTGCTCACGCCCGAGCAGGCCGCCTACATCGGCGTGCCCGTCGAGGGGCCGTACAAGGTCGACCACTACCGGTACTGATCGAGAGCGGATGCCGCGGGGCGGGCGTCGGAGGCCGCCCCGGGGCATCCGCTCGCTGGTCGCTCGCGGCTCAGCGCTCCGGGAAGCCGTTCGGTCGGGCCTCGAGCACGGGAGCGAGCGCGCGCATGCGCGCGTCGACCAGGCCGATCGCCGCGAGGTCGCGTTCGCGACGGAGCACCGCGACGGCCGCGAGGAACACCTCGGGGTCGCCCGGGGGCACCGGCGAGACGTACGGGGCGACCTCGCGGGCGAGTTCGCCCGCGATCCGGCTGCGGCTGCCGGGTGCGAGGTGCGCGGCGTTGCGCAGGAAGGCCGCGACGCGCCGGGCGACCGGGTCTGGCAGCCGGCCGACGTCGGCGACCTCGGCCCAGGCCCGCAGCGGATCGGGCACGCCGAAGGAGAGCGGTTCGTATCGCGGCACGCGTTCGACCTGCCCGTGCGTGCCGGCGAGCAGGTCGCCGAGGCGCTTGGAGTCGGGATTCAGGAAGCCGATCAGCACCGCGAGCCCGCCGAAGGTCATCCAGATCTCGAGCACGCCGGCGAGCGCGCGGATGAGCGCATGCCGGAACCCGACCGAACCGCCGTCGTCGCGGACCACGCGGATGCCCATGACGAGCTTGCCGAGCGAACGCCCGCGGCTCGCGGTCTCGACCGCGGTCGGCAGCACGACGATCAGCGCGACGACGAGCGAGATGGCGACCGCGCGCAGCGCCGCCTCGTCGAGGTCGAGCCGCGCGGCGGCGAGGGCCACGAGCACGCCGACGATGATCGTGACGAGGACGTCGATCGCGGCGCCGCCCGCGCGGATGACGGCGCCGGCCGGTCGCAGGTCGAGCGCGACCGCCTCACCGGTCAG
The DNA here is from genome assembly GCF_021442325.1 of Agromyces marinus. Taxonomy (NCBI): domain Bacteria; kingdom Bacillati; phylum Actinomycetota; class Actinomycetes; order Micrococcales; family Microbacteriaceae; genus Agromyces; species Agromyces marinus. The sequence goes on from NZ_CP087879.1 coordinate 1,001,985, forward strand.
CACCGACTCGTCGTCGAGCGTGGGGGCGCCGGGTCGAACGGCCGGGTCGGCGGGCATGGCTAGTATTCAAGCAGATGGACCTCGACGCACTCGCGACCGCCCGCCACGACGACTGGGAACGCCTCGACGCGCTCTCGCGGCGCCGCCGCCCGACCGGCGCCGAGGCCGACGAACTCATCGAGCGCTACCAGTCGGCCGCCGCCGACCTCTCGCTCGTCCAGGCGACGGCAGGGTCGACGGCGCTCGGCGAGCGGCTCTCGCTCCTGCTCGCGCGAGCGCGGCTCAGGTTCACCGGCGCGCCCGAGAATCCGATCCGCCAGCTCGCGCACTTCGCGCTCGTCGGCCTGCCGGCCGCGCTCTACCGCATCAGGTGGCTCACGCTCGCCGTCGCGGTGGCCACGACCGTGATCGCAGCGCTGTACGCGACCTGGGTGCTCGCCGATCCGCGCGTGCTCGCGACCATCGGCGACGAGGACGAGCTGCGCTCCCTCGCGGAGGAGGGCTTCGTCGCCTACTACTCCGAGAACCCCGCAGCCTCGTTCGCCGGTGCCGTCTGGACCAACAACGCCTGGATCGCGGCGCAGTGCGTCGCGTTCGGCATCACGGGTGTCTGGGTTCCCTGGGTCATCATCCAGAACGCGCAGAACCTCGGCATCACGGCCGCCGTCATGTTCGCCTACGACGAGGCCGACACGTTCTTCCTCTACATCGCGCCGCACGGGCTGCTCGAACTCACGTGCGTGTTCGTCGCCGCCGCGGCCGGGCTGCGCATCTTCTGGGCCTGGGTCGCGCCGGGCCCGCGCACCCGCGGCGAGGCGGTCGCGGCCGACGCCAGGTCGCTGTTCGCGGTCGCGATCGGCATGGTGTTCTTCCTCTTCGTCGCCGGGCTCATCGAGGGATTCGTCACGCCCGCGCCGTGGCCGTGGCCGGTCAAGATCGGCATCGGCGCGCTCGCGCTCGGGCTGCTGCTGTTCTCGATGCTCGTCCTCGGTCGGCGCGCAGCGCGCGCGGGCGAGACCGGAGACCTCACCGCGTTCGACGCCGGCGCACGCCGCGCGAGCGCGGGCTGAGCGGCGCTCCGGGTCGGCGCACGCGTCGGCGAAAGCGTCGTCGAGAGACTTAGCACTCTCGTGTGGAGAGTGCTAACATGAGGTCCGCGAGGAGCCTCCGGCTCATCGCGAGCAAGGTCGATGGTGATGAAAAGGAGAAGACGACCATGGCCATGTACTGGGATCCGATCCGCGAGATCGACCGCCTGACGGAATCCATGCTGGATGCGGCGCGCAGCCCCCGCGTGATGTCGATCGATCTCTACCGCGACGGCGACCACTACGTCCTCGCCGCAGACCTCCCGGGGATCGACCCCGGATCGGTCGACCTCGACGTCGACGGGCAGTTGCTGACCCTTCGCGCCGAGCGCACCTCCCGTTCCGACGGGGACGCCAAGTGGCTCGTGCGCGAACGCCCTGCGGGATCCTTCCTCCGTCAGATCACGCTCGGTGACGGCCTCGACACGCAGAAGATCAGCGCCCACTACGAGAACGGCGTGCTGAGCGTGATCATCCCCGTCAGCGAGCAGGCGAAGCCGCGCAAAATCGCCATCACGTCCGCGGCAGCCGCCGACCACCAGGTGACGACGGGCTAGCCCCGTATCCGGATGGCGGGGGCGACCCCGCCATCCGGGGAGCCGGATCGTGAACGAATCGCGCGGCGGATGGCGCCGCTACGACAACACGTTCTTCCCCGTCTTCCACGAGCGCTTCGAGGAGCGATGGGGCGAGGGAACCGCTCCGTTCCTCGAGCCCGCCGTGTACGACGAGGACCAGCCGCGCCCGCGAGCGCAGTGGATCAACGTCGACACCGGGGCGGCGGTCGCCGTCGTCCCCGTCTGGGAGGACGATCCGACGACGCGCTCGTTCGCAGTGTTCTACCTCCCGCCGAGCGGCGGCATCTGGGTGCTGCGCCCACCGGGCCTGGCCGCATACATCGAGGAGGCGGTCGGCGGCACGGCCGCCGCGGACCGGTCCATCGCACTCCGCAACGATTCGTTCCGGAAGGCGGTCGCGCACGCGGAGGCATTCATCTTCGGGCGATGACGGCGTCGGCGGTGCCCGCCAGCCCGCGGGCTCAGAGCCGCCCGGTCGCCTTCAGGTCGAGGTAGCGGTCCGCGAGTGCAGGAGGCAGGTCGGCGGGTCCCGCCGCCACCGTGTCCGCCCCGAGGCGGCGGACCGCGGCGGCAACCCGGTCGGCGTCCAGCCGGCTGCGCTCGGCGGCGGCGGCGGCGTACGCCTCGGCGAGGTCGCCGCGCCGTTCCGCGGCGTCGGCGAGCGCCGGGTCGGCGACGGATGCCACGACCACGCGGTGCCGCGCCGTGAGCTGCGGCAGCACCGCGAGCAGCCCGCGCGCGCTGCCGGGGGAGTCGGCCGCGGTGAGCAGCACCACGAGTGCCCGTCGACTCGTGACCTGCCTGACCTGGGCGGGAACGCCGGCCCAGTCGGCCTCGATCAGCTCGGCATCGACGTCGGCCATGGCATCCACCATCCGGGCCAGCAGGTCCGCACCGTTCGCACCGTGCACGCGACCGCGGAGACGGCGGTCCCACAGGAGCAGGTCGACCCGGTCGCCCGCATGGCTCGCGAGCGCCGCGAGCAGCAGCGCGGCCTCGTACGCCGTGTCGAGGCGCGGTTCGTCGCCGATGCGCGCCGCCGCCGTGCGGGACGTGTCCACGACGATGACGATGCGCCGGTCGCGTTCTGGGCGCCACGTGCGCACCATGAGCTTCGCGGCACCTGGCGCCTCGGGATCGGACCTCCGCGCGGTCGCGCGCCAGTCGATCGAGCGCACGTCGTCGCCGCGCACGTACTCGCGCAGCGAATCGAACTCGGTGCCCTGACCGCGCACGAGCATGGGCGTGCGCCCGTCGAGCTCGCGCAGCCGCGTGAGCCGGGCCGGCAGGTGCGCCCTCGAGTGGAACGGCGGCAGCACCCGCAGCCGACCCGGCGCCGCGAGCGTGGCCTGCCGCGCCCAGAGGCCGAGCGGGCCGTGCGAACGGATCGTCACCGCGGCCGAGGTCCGGTCGCCGCGCCGCGTCGGCCGCAGCGCGAGCACGATCCGGCGACCCTCGCCCGACGGGACATCGACGCGGGCCCGGTTGCGGCCCTGCACGCCCGCGGACGGCTGCCATCCGTCCCGGACCTCGGCGCGCAGCATCCGCTCGCCGAGGTTGCGCACCACGAGCTCGGACCGCACCGTCTCGCCCAGCCGCACCCGCGCCGGGAGGTCGCGCTCGAGCGCGACCCGCCGCGGCGACGCCGCGAGCGCGAGGTCGGCGGCCCCGAGCGCGACCACCAGCGCGAGCCACCCGGCCAGCACCGCCCAGGCGACGCCCGGCTCGCCGCCGAGCAGCACCACGGGCACCGCACCGACGGCGAGGAGTGCGGCGAAGCGTCCGGTCAGCGCCACGGTCGGCCTGCCGAGGTCACAGCGGAACCTGCACCTGCTGCACGACCCCGCGCAGCACCTGATCGACCGAGACCCCCTCCAGCTCGGCCTCTGGGCGCAACTGCACCCGGTGCCGCCACGCCGGGAGCAGCATCGCCTGCACGTGATCGGGCGTGACCTTCTCCATGCCCGTGAGCCAGGCCCACGCCTTCGATGCGGCGAGCAGCCCGGCCACCGCGCGAGGCGAGACCCCGAGCCGCATCGACGGGCTGCGCCGGGTCGCGCGCGCGAGGTCGACGAGGTAGGCCAACACGTCGTCGGCGACGCCCACGCGGCGCGCGGCCGCGCGCGCGGCCGCGAGCTCGGCCGGGCCGAGGACCGGCTCGACGCCCGCGGCGGCCAGGTCGTGCGGGTCGAACCCGTCGGCGTGGCGTCGGAGCATCGAGACCTCGGCGTCGCGCTCCGGGACGTCGAGCACGAGCTTGAGGAGGAAGCGGTCCAGTTGCGCCTCCGGCAGCGCGTACGTGCCCTCGTACTCGATCGGGTTCTGCGTCGCGGCCACGAGGAACGGGTCGGGCAGGGGCCGGGTCACGCCGTCGACCGAGACCTGGCGCTCCTCCATCGCCTCGAGCAGCGCCGACTGCGTCTTCGGCGGGGTGCGGTTGATCTCGTCGGCGAGCAGCAGGTTGGTGAACACCGGGCCCTCGCGGAACGCGAACTCGCCGGAGCGCGGGTCGTACGCGAGCGAACCCGTGACGTCGCCCGGCATCAGGTCGGGCGTGAACTGCACGCGCCGGGTCTCGAGCCGGAGCGTTCGGCTGAGCGTGCGGACGAGCAGCGTCTTCGCGACGCCGGGCACGCCCTCGAGCAGCACGTGCCCGTCGGCCAGCAGCGCGATGATGAGCCCGGTCACGGCGCCGTCCTGCCCGACGACCGCCTTGCCCACCTCGGTGCGCACGCGGTCCAGGGCGGCGCGCAGCTGCGCGTCGTCGGGGGTGGGATCGGTCATGGTCGCCTTCCTGTCGTGGGCGGGGCCGCACGGGCCGGGTCCGGTGAGAGTGCGGCGCGCGTGCGCCGTTCGAGGTCGTCGAGCTCGTTCGCGAGCCGCACGAGGTCGCGGTCGCCGTGCGGTTCGGCGTCGACCAGCAGGGTGCGAACGGATGCCGCGTCAAGCCCGGTCGCGCCCGCGGCCGCGGCCGCGACCGCGTCGACGTCGGCAGCGCGTGGCAGGCGCAGCATCGTCGCGAGCCGTCGGATGGTGGCGATGCGCAGCTGGTCGAGCGCCCGCCCGCGCGCCGAGCCTCGAGCGTAGAGCCGCGCGCGGCCCTCGCCGGTCTCCGACGCGGGAACGTCCACCGGGAGGTCCTCGAACACGAGCGGTCCGAACCGGCGGCCGCTCCTCACGCCCGCCGCGATCGTCACGAGCACGAGCAGGACCAGCAGCGGCGAGGCCCATCCGGGCATCAGCTCGCCGAGGGTGGGGGCGTCCGCGGCATCCGCATCGCCGGGCCCGGGGAGGTACCAGACGAGCCGGTCGCCCGAGCCGAGCAGTCCGATCGCGAGCGCGGCATTGCCGGCCTCGTCGATCGTGGCGTTCGCGAACGGCGTCACCGAGCCGACGAGCACGACCTCGGCACCGTGCGGAGAGGGTCCTGCGACGACCGCGAACGCGTCGCCCGAGGCGAAGCAGCCCTCGAATCCCGCTGCGGCCGCCTCGTCGTCGATGCCGAGCAGCTGCTGCCCGGCGGAGAGCCCGCCCGCACGCTCGGCGGGAGCGAGCGTGCACGCCGCCTCGTCGAGCCCGTCCGGTGCGCCGCCCGCGAGGCGCACCCCCGGTGCGAGCACCTCGAGCGCCGCGAAATCGGGGCGCGCGACCACGATGCGGTCCACCGATCCGGCCAGTTCGCGGATCCGGTCGCGGTCGAGCAGGCCGGCGTCGTCGTGCAGGAACACGGTCGCGCGCCCGCGCCCGGCATCGATCGCGGCGTCGAGGCTGCGAACCGCCTCGACCTCGACGCCACCGGCCTCGAGGACCCGGACGAGCGCCTGCGCGCCGTCGGGCGCGGCGTTGTCCGACGCGAGCGGCGCCCCCGGCGGGCGCACCGCGCCCTGCAGCACGACGAGCAGCACCGCACCCGCGACCAGGACGGCGGCGATCGCGATCCAGGCGCGCCGGTGCCCGAGGGATGCGCGCAGGCCGGGCGTGATCGCCTCGGCCGGCCGCGCACCAGCGCTCATTCGGGCACTCCCGCGGCGACCGGATCGGCGCTCGGCGTCGCCGCGACCGCGCGCTCGAGGCGGACGATCGCCGAGTATGCGACCTCGTCGCCCGGCCGGTCGAGGTAGCGGACCGCGTCGAACGCGGTCGCGGCGCCCTCGAGCGCCTCGCGCTCGTTCGGGAAGCGGGCGGATGCCGCCGCGGCGAGCCCGTGCGCGGTCGTGCCGGGATGCGCGCGCACGAGCTCCCGTTCGACGAGGTCGCGCACGAGGGCGCGGAAGCGCTCCTCGATCGCGAGGGCCCAGTCGCCTCGGGACGCGGCCTGCTCGGCGGACCGACGCAGGGTCCGCGCGTCGCGCAGGTCGCCGTCGTCGAAGAGCGCGACGCCCGGGGCGGCGCGGCGCCGCAGCCGCGGAACCCCGAAGACGATGAGGCCGAGCAGGACCAGCCCGACCACCACGAGCACGGCGATGAGCGCGAGCGTCGAGCCGGGCAGGCCGGTCGCGCCCGTGAAGAGGTCGGCGAACCAGTCGCGCACCGCCTGCGCGGCCAAGTCGAATGCGGTCGGTTCCGCCGCCCGGTACTCGGGCTTCGCGAGTTCGTCGGTGACGAGCCGTCGCGCCTCGGGCGCGTCGGGGTCGAGCGGCGCGGCCGGCCGCGCGAGGCCGGTCAGGACCACGTGGGGGTCGGCGCGCCGGTCGGGGCCGGGCCGGTGCTCCCCGCACCTGCCGGGGGCGCCTCGTAGGGGTCGGTCACGGGCAGGCCGGCGTCGCGCGACTGGACGTGGCGTTCGAGGTCGAGGTCGAGGCCCTCGGTGCGCATGCGCAGGTCGATGTAGATGACGGCGATGAGCGCGGCCTGCACGACGGCGGCGATCGCGCCCACGAGGACCGAGAGGATCATGCCGATCACGCTCGAGCCGATCGAGATGGCCTCGTACGTCGGCCCCGCGGCGGGGTCGAGGATGAACGCGAGGATCGTGCCCCCGAGCATGGGCACCTGCACGACCGTCTGGGCGACGGTGCCGACGATGAGTCCGACGAGCAGGATCAGGCCGAAGGTGCGCCAGAAGTACCCGGTCGTGAGCTGCCAGGACCGCCGCATCGACGACACGATGCCCGCGCGCTCGAGCACGATGACGCTCGGAACGAGGGCGAGCTTGGTGCCGAGCCAGGCGGCGAGCACCGCGACGCCGGCCAGGAGCACGAGCAGCACGCCGACCACCCCGAGCACGGCGATCGGGTCGGGCGCGATGAGCGCCGTCGCGACGATGATCCCCGCGAACAGGGCGAACACGACGAGCACCGCGAGACCCACGAGCAGGGTCCACCCGATGAGCGGCCCGATGCGCCCCGCGGCGCGGCGCCAGAGCGTCCCGAATCCCAGCTTCTCGCCGAGCGTGCCGGTCGCGACCTCGACGACCATCACGCCCTGGAGGAATGCTCCCGCGACGACGCCGATCGCCAGCGGGACGAGCATGAGCAGCGCCATCCACCCGAAGGTCCCTGCGAGGATCGCGTCGGCATCCGCCGCGGTGCCCGCCGACTCGAGCCTGCCGACGGCCGAGACCGTCAGCGGGACGAACACCACGACCGAGGCGATCGCGGCGATCAGCTGCACCACGAGTCCGGTGCCGAACACCGGCGCGGGGTTGCGCCGCAGCGTCCGGAACGGCGCCCAGAGCAGGGTCCCGAATCCCATCGGACGCAGCGGGAGCAGGCCGGGCTTCGGCGGCGGGGTCCACGAGGGGTTCGGAGCCGGGTACCCCGTCGGCGGCTCGCCGGAGGCCGGCGGCGGGACGGGCGGAACCGGCGGGAGCGGAGCGCCGCCGGCGCTCGGCGGCGATGCGGGGGGATGCCACTGCTGGTCCGACACGTGCGCGGGCTCCTTCCGGGGATGCTCCCATGCTGCCACAGGCGGGGCACGGCCGACCCGTCGGGGCGAACGACTACGCTGGTGCCACCGGATCGCCGACCCGGCACCTGCCGGCACCCCACGGAGAACGAACGCATGACGCCTCGTGTACTCGTCGTCGACGACGACACCGCCCTCGCCGAGATGATCGGGATCGTGCTGCGCACCGAGGGATTCGACCCGGTCTTCTGCGCAGACGGAGCGGGCGCGGTCGCGGCGTTCCGGGAGTCCCGGCCCGACCTGGTGCTGCTCGACCTCATGCTGCCCGGCATGGACGGCATCGAGGTGTGCGGGCGCATCCGCGCCGAGAGCGGCACGCCGATCATCATGCTGACCGCCAAGGCAGACACGGTCGACGTGGTCAAGGGGCTCGAGTCGGGCGCCGACGACTACATGGTCAAGCCGTTCAACCCGAAGGAACTCGTCGCGCGGATCCGAACCCGGTTGCGACCGGCACCCGAGACGATCGTCGAGACCATCGCCGTGGGCGACCTCGAGATCGACGCCGCGGGGCACGAGGTCCGCCGGGGTGACGAGCGCATCAACCTCACGCCGCTCGAGTTCGACCTGCTGCTCACCCTCGCATCCAAGCCCCAGCAGGTCTTCACGCGCGAGATGCTGCTCGAGCAGGTGTGGGGCTACCACTACAAGGCCGACACCCGCCTGGTCAACGTCCACGTCCAGCGGCTGCGCGCCAAGATCGAGCACGACCCCGACAACCCCCGCATCGTCATGACCGTGCGCGGCGTCGGGTACCGGGCCGGCGTCACGACCTGAGGGGCGCACCGTGTCCATCGCGGCGGAGTCGGCCGAGCGGGCCACCGGTTGGGTCCGGCGCGGCGTCCGGCGGTTCGGATCGGCCTGGCGGCACTCGCTGCAGTTCCGGACGGTGCTCATCACGCTCGGGCTCTCGAGCCTCGCGATCCTCGTGATCGGGTTCACGATCTCGTTCACGGTCGCCTCCAACCTGTTCCAGGGCCAGGTCGAGCGCGTGCTCGGGCTCTCCTCGACCGCACGCGCGGCCGCGCAGGCCAGCCTCGACGCATCGGACGCGGCCGACCGCGCCTCGGTCCAGGCCGTGACGAACTCGGCGGTCAGGACCGTGATCGGGGTCTCGGGCAGTTCCGACATCGCCCTGTTCCGCACCCCCGACACCCCCGCCGGATCGATCGCGCCGCCCGACTTCCTCAGCCCGGACCTGGGCGGCAGGATCTCGGCCGAGCTGCGCGAACGCGTCCAGGGCAACCCCGAGGGCCAGTACTGGCAGTCGATCGAACTGCCCGACCAGAACGGCGAGCCCGCTCCCGGCATCGTCGTCGGCACCGACCTGCTCATCCCCGGCGCCGGCCGGTACGAGCTCTACATCGGCTACGACCTCGCCGACACCGAGCAGACGCTCGCGTTCATGCAGCTCACCGGCGCGGTCGGAGCCGTCGCGCTGATCGCGCTGCTCAGCGCCATCACGCTGATCGTCGTGCGCTGGCTGATCGAGCCGATCCTCGCGGTCGCCGCGACGAGCCGCCGGCTGGCGGCCGGCGACCTCGGCGTGCGCGTCCCCGCGAAGGGCGAGGACGAGCTCGCGGCCCTCGCCGAGGCGTTCAACGGCATGGCCGACACGCTGCAGGCCCGCATCCGCGACCTCGCCGAACTCTCCGTCATGCAGCAGCGCTTCGTGAGCGACGTGTCGCACGAGCTGCGCACCCCGCTGACCACGATCCGGCTCGCCGGCGACGTGCTCTACGGGCAACGCGAGGACTTCCCGCCGGCGACCGCACGGACCGCGGAACTGCTGCGCACGCAGACCGAACGGTTCGAGACGCTGCTGGCCGACCTGCTCGAGATCAGCCGGTACGACGCGGGCTCGGTCGAGCTCGAGAGCGAGCCGACGAACCTCGTCCACCTCGCCGAGGAGTCGATCGAGTCGATGCGCGCACTCGCGGCCGATCACGGCAGCGACCTCAGGCTCGAGGCGCCCGGCGGCCACCTCGACGCCGAGGTCGACCCGCGACGCATCCAGCGCATCGTCCGGAACCTGCTCGGCAACGCGATCGAGCACGGCGAAGGACGCCCGGTCGTCCTGTCGGTGGACTCGAACGCGACCGCGGTCGCGCTCTCGGTCCGCGACTACGGGCTCGGCATGTCCGAGGAGGCGGCCGCGCGCGTCTTCGACCGGTTCTGGCGAGCCGACCCGAGTCGTCGTCGCTCCATCGGCGGCACCGGACTCGGACTCGCGATCGCGCTCGAGGACGCCGTCGCGCACGGCGGCACGCTCGACGTGTGGTCGCGCGAGGGCCGCGGGTCGGTGTTCCGGCTCGTGCTCCCTCGCGTCCGGGATGCCTCGGTGCGGATCGTCGCGCCGCTCGAGCTCGAACCGCCGGACCCGGATGCCGCCGGACCGGACGCGTCCGGACCGGACGCCCACGGACCGGATTCCGCCGGACCGGGCGTCCCCGCCGAGGAGGTACGCGATGCGTGAGACCAGACCCCGCACCGGGATCCGTCGCGCCCGCCGCGGGCTCGCCGCGCTCGCGGCGATCGCCGCGCTCGCGCTCACCGCGTGCGCCTCGATCCCGACCGACGGCCCCGTGAACCAGGGTGAGACCGAGACGACCGAGGACGGCTTCGACGTCGACGTGCTGGTCCGCGGCCCGCAGGCCGGGGCCACGCAGCAGCAGATCCTCGACGGGTTCATCGACGCGGCCGCCAGCCCCAGGGGCAACTACGAGGTCGCGCGCAAGTTCCTCACCCCGGCGTTCGAGGACGAGTGGCAGGCCGACGAGGGCGTCACCGTCGATGTCCTCGCCGACCGTTCGCCGACCCAGCTCGGCGACGACCTCATCCGCTACCGCATCGTCCCCGAGGCGCGGCTCGAACCCAACGGGCAGTACCTCGAGACGGGGTCGAGCGAACCCGTCCAGCTCGAGTACCGGTTCGAGCGGGTCGATGAGGAGTGGCGCATCTCGGAGGCCCCGCCCGGCGTGCTCATCGACGAGACGAACTTCGGCCTCGTCTACCGCGCGTACACGCTCGCGTTCTTCGACCCGCAGTTCCGGTTCGTGGTGCCCGACATCCGATGGTTCGCGGGGCGCGAGTCCGCCCAGACGAGCATCGTCCGGGCCCTGCTCGACGGCCCGGCGGAGTGGCTGGCCCCCGGGGTGGCCTCGGCGTTCCCCGACGACCTGCAGCTCGACCAGGCGACGGTTCCCGTCACGGGCGGGATCGCCGACGTCTCGCTCGAGGGCGCCGCGTTCGACAACCTGCAGACGATCCAGCTCATGCAGTACCAGCTCGCGCAGAGCCTGGACGGCGTGCGCAACGTCGACGGCGTCGACCTGTCGCTGAACGGCGTGCCGGTCAGCGCGCCCGAGCTCACGGATCCGCCCGAGCGCACGCTGCGCATCGACCCCCGGCCGGTGGTCTCGGTGGGGGAGAGCTTCGGCTACCTCTCGGCGTCCGGCGACACGTTCACGCCGCTCGAGGGGGTCTCCGACCAGGTCGTCGCGCTCGCGCCGAGCGCGGCCGCGGTCGGGCCGGGCGCGACCTCCGCCGCGGTCCTGGCCGCCGACGGAGTCCTCCTCGTCGCCCAGGGCGAGGAGACGGTGCTGCTCGATCCTCGCGGCGGCCTCATCACGCCCGCGCTCGACGTCGACGGGATCGTCTGGTCGGTGCCGCGGGACTCGCCCGACCAGCTCGCCTGGTTCGGCGCCGACGGCGACGGCGCCCAGATCGCGGTGCCGTGGAACGCCGACGCCATCGTGTCGCTGCAGCTCTCACGGGACGGCACCCGCATGCTCGCGTTGCTCGCCGACGGCGCGCGGACGCGGACGGTCGTCGCGTCGGTGCAGCGCGACGAGCAGGGGCGTCCGCTCGAACTCGGACCCGTCGCACTCGAGCTGTCCGGCTCCGTCGGCACGCCGCTCGACGCGGCCTGGCTGGACTCGACCACGGTCGGCACCCTGACCGCTCCCGCCACGGGGGAGACCAGGCTCAGCGTGCAGCGACTCGGCGCACCCGCCGAGTCGCGGGACGGACCGGTCGAGGGCATCCAGCTCGACGGAGCGAACAGCCTCCGCGATCTCCGCGTCCTCGCCGCGAACGGCGACCTCGTGACCGGTGCAGGGGTCGCCTGGCAGGTGCAGGCCCGCGACGTCCGGTTCATCGCGACGCAGCAGACCGGCTGAGCCGGGCCGTCGCCGACCCGTCCTCCCCGGACGGCCGACGGCAACGGTCGCCCGCGGTTCCGTGCAGACCGCCCTGCCGGACCCGGCGCGCCCGCGAACCTGTCCGCATGCGCCGGCTCCTGCGCGATGCGCTGCTCGATGCGGCCGCCCTGGTCCTGCCCGTGGCGTGCGCCGGCTGCGACGCCCCGGATCGGGCGCTGTGCGACGGATGCCGCGCGGCACTCGCCCCGGGCCCCGTCCGCGCCGAGCGCCCGGGCCTGTCGGCCTGGGCCGCGATCGAGTACGCGGGAACGGCGGCCCGCGTCATCCGCTCGTTCAAGGACGAAGGGCGAACGGATGCCGCACGCCCGCTCGGCGCCGCGCTTCGCGCCGCGCTCGCCGCGGGCTGCGCCGGACTCGACGGCGGCCGGCGCGAGATCGCGGTCGTGCCCTCGACGGGCGCCGCGCGCCGTCGGCGCGGGTACGATCCCGTCCGGATGCTGGTCCGATCGGCGGGGTTCTCGCCCGCGCGCGTGCTCGCCGCGCTGCCGCGCGAGGACCAGGCGGCGCTCGGACGGCACGCACGGCGCGTCAACTCGGCAGGGTCGTTCGTCGCCCGGAGACCGCTCGACGGGCGACGCTTCGTGCTCGTCGACGACGTGCTGACCACCGGGGCGACGCTCGCCGACGCGGCGCGCGCGATCGTCGCGGCGGGCGGGATCGTCGACGCCGTCTCGGTGCTCGCAGAGACCCGACTGAGAATCGACCGGGCGAACCCGGACGCGTGGTGATCGATCCGTGACATCCACCGGTCCGAGGGCTACGGTGTCAGGACAGGCGTGGTCGCACCACCCTTCAGATCCGGGTGACACGCCGGTGGATGGAGGTTGACATGGAACTGAACATCGTCGGACGAAACCTGGAAGTCACCGATCGATTCCGCGCCTACGTTGCGGACAAGGCGGAGAAGGTCTCGAACCTGTCCGACCGGGCCATCGCGCTCGACGTGAAGGTCAGCCGTCACAACGAGAAGAACGGCAACGACACCGGCCTCGACCGGGTCGAACTCACCCTCGTCGGCAAGGGCCCCGTGGTCCGGGCCGAGGCCGACGGGGCCGACAAGTACGCGGCGTTCGACGTCGCGCTCGGCCGGCTCGTCGAGCGAATCCGCCGCGCCAAGGACCGCCGCAAGGTCCACCGCGGCAGCCGCCGGCCCACCTCGCTGCGCGAGGCCGCCGACGCAGGCTTCGCCGGGACCGGCGTCCACGCCGCCGACGTGGAGGTCCTCGAGCAGGTCCGCACCGGCAACATCCCCATCGTGGGCGAGGAGTCCGCTGCCGAGCCGGAGGACGACTACTCGCCCGTGGTCATCCGCCGCAAGGTGTTCGCGGCGACGCCCATGACCGTCGACGACGCGCTGTACCACATGGAGCTCGTCGGCCACGACTTCTACCTCTTCATCGACTCGGAGAACCACCGGCCGAGCGTGGTCTACCGCCGCAAGGGCTGGGACTACGGCGTCATCGGCCTCGACGAGCACTCCCAGGCCGACCAGGCCGAGGCCGCCGAGGCCCTCGGGCTGGCCCGTACGGGAGCCTGAACCTCGCCGCCGAACCGCCGAGGGCCCCGAGCCCGTGCGAGCGCACGGACCCGGGGCCCTCGCCCAGCCTGCAGCCCAGTAGCATGGCTATGATGACCGTCTGCACAGGCGGATCCTCCGGCGTGCGCGGGTGCCCCACCCCGACGTCGCACGTCTGAACGACAACGGGAGAGCAGTTCGTGGCTTCGATTCTGGAAAAGGTCCTCCGCGTCGGCGAGGGTCGCACACTCAAGCGGCTCGAGAACTACGCCGCCGCGATCAACGCCCTCGAAGACGACTTCCGGGAGCTGAGCGACGAGGAGCTCAAGCACGAGACCGTCGAACTGCGCGAGCGCTACGGCAACGGCGAGTCGCTCGACGACCTGCTCCCCGAGGCCTTCGCGGCCGTCCGCGAGGCGAGCCGGCGCACGCTCGGCATGCGCCACTTCGACGTCCAGCTCATGGGCGGTGCCGCGCTGCACCTCGGCAACATCGCCGAGATGAAGACCGGTGAGGGCAAGACCCTCGTCGCGACCACGGCCGCCTACCTCAACGCGCTCACCAGCCGCGGCGTGCACATCATCACGGTCAACGACTTCCTCGCGAGCTACCAGTCCGAGCTCATGGGCCGTGTGTTCCGCGCGCTCGGCATGACCACGGGCTGCATCGTCGCCGGGCAGACGCCCGCGGTGCGGCGCGAGCAGTACGCGGCCGACATCACCTACGGCACGAACAACGAGTTCGGCTTCGACTACCTGCGCGACAACATGGCCTGGCAGGCCGCCGACATGGTCCAGCGCGGCCACTACTTCGCGATCGTCGACGAGGTCGACTCGATCCTCATCGACGAGGCCCGCACGCCGCTGATCATCTCGGGCCCGGCGTCGGGCGAGGCCAACCGGTGGTTCACCGAGTTCGCGAGCCTCGCCAAGCGCCTCGTCCCGGGCGAGGACTTCGAGGTCGACGAGAAGAAGCGCACCGTCGGCGTGCTCGAGCCGGGCATCGCCAAGGTCGAGGACTACCTCGGAATCGACAACCTCTACGAGTCGGCGAACACTCCGCTCATCTCGTTCCTGAACAACTCGATCAAGGCCGCGGCCCTGTTCAAGAAAGACAAGGACTATGTCGTGATGAACGGCGAGGTCCTCATCGTCGACGAGCACACCGGCCGCATCCTCGTCGGGCGCCGCTACAACGAGGGCATCCACCAGGCCATCGAGGCGAAGGAGGGGGTGCAGGTCAAGGCCGAGAACCAGACCCTCGCGACCGTCACGCTCCAGAACTACTTCCGCCTCTACGACAAGCTCTCCGGCATGACCGGAACCGCCGAGACCGAGGCCGCCGAGTTCATGGCGACCTACAAGCTCGGCGTCGTGCCGATCCCGACGAACAAGCCCATGGTCCGCATCGACCAGCCCGACCTCGTCTACAAGAACGAGGAGGCGAAGTTCGCCCAGGTCGTCGAGGACATCGTCGAGCGCCACAAGAACGGACAGCCGGTCCTCGTCGGCACGACGAGCGTCGAGAAGAGCGAGTACCTCTCGCGGCTGCTCGCGAAGAAGGGCGTGCGGCACGAGGTCCTGAACGCGAAGAACCACGCGCGCGAGGCATCGATCGTCGCCCAGGCGGGCAGGCTCGGCGCGGTCACGGTCGCCACGAACATGGCCGGCCGCGGAACCGACATCATGCTCGGCGGCAACGCCGAGTTCATCGCGGTGCAGAAGATGCACGAACGCGGGCTGAGCCCCGTGGACACCCCCGACGAGTACGAGGCGGCGTGGGACGCCGTGTTCGAGCAGATCCAGGCCGAGACCGGCGCCGAGGCCGAGAAGGTCCTCGCGGCGGGCGGCCTGTACGTGCTCGGCACCGAGCGCCACGAATCGCGCCGCATCGACAACCAGCTCCGGGGCCGCTCCGGCCGTCAGGGAGACCCGGGCGAGAGCCGGTTCTACCTCTCGCTCACCGACGACCTCATGCGCCTGTTCAACGCCGGCGCCGCCGAGAGCCTGATGTCGCGCGGCGTGCCCGACGACGTCGCGATCGAGTCGAAGGTCGTCACCCGTGCCATCCGCTCGGCGCAGTCGCAGGTCGAGGCGCGCAACGCCGAGATCCGCAAGAACGTGCTCAAGTACGACGACGTCCTGAACCGCCAGCGCGAGGCGATCTACTCCGACCGTCGCCACATCCTCGAGGGCGACGACCTCCACGACCGCGTCCAGGTCTTCCTCGACCAGGTCATCGACGAGGTGCTCGACGAGCACACCGCCGCGAGCACGCCGGACGAATGGGACTTCGACGCGCTGTGGGCCGAGCTGAAGACGCTCTACCCCGTGGGGATCACCATCGAAGAGGTCGTCGCAGAGGCGGGCGAGAAGGGCCGGGTCAACCGCGACTTCGTGCGCCGCGAGATCCTCTCGGACGCCAAGCACGCCTACGAGCGCCGCGAGCAGACCCTCGGCGAGCCGGCGATGCGCGAGCTCGAGCGCCGCGTCGTGCTCTCGGTCATCGACCGGCGCTGGCGCGACCACCTGTACGAGATGGACTACCTCAAGGACGGCATCGGTCTCCGGGCGATGGCGCAGCGCGACCCGCTGGTCGAGTACCAGCGCGAGGGCTACGCCATGTTCCAGCAGATGATGGGCTCGATCCGCGAGGAGACCATCGGCTTCCTGTTCAACCTCGAGGTCGAGGTCGCACCCCAGACCGGTGTCGGCGGCCCGCGCATCGAGGCGAAGGGGCTGCAGCGCCCGTCGGCGCCGGAGGACAAGCTCAGCTACACCGCCCCGAGCGACTCCGGCGGCGTCGAGGTGCGCAACCAGCGCGGCCAGATCCAGCAGGCGGCGACCCAGCGGGCCCGGCGTGCGGTCGCGCAGCAGCAGGCCGGCGACCAGCAGCAGCCGCAGGCGCCCGCGGCCCGCGGCGCGTTCGGCCAGCGATCGGATGGCGACGCCGGCCCGCAGAACCGCCAGGAGCGTCGCGCGCAGGAGCGCAAGGGCCGCTGATCGGCGGCGCGACCAACGTACGAACGGCTCGGGGCGACCCGGGCCGTTCGTGCGTTCGGAAGCGAACGCTCAGCCCGCCGTCCGCCGCCCCTCGAGGAACGACGTGTGCACGGGGCCCAACCCCTTGACCTCGATGACGCCGCGTTCCGCGACGACGAAGCCCGCGTCGAGTTCCGCGGCGACGCGATCGGTGACCTGGATCCCGCCTGCGGGCGCGGTCGATTGCATGCGGCTCGCGGTGTTCACCGTCGAGCCGTAGACGTCCCAGAGGAAGCGTGACTGGCCGATGACCCCGGCGACCGCGGGACCCACGTCGATGCCGACGCGCAGGCGGATGCCGACCCGGCCCCCGATCGCGTGGCTCGCCGCGATCTCCCGGAGTCCCACCGCGAGGTCGGCGAGCGCCGCGAGGTCGACGGTGCCCGACGGGCCGCCGCTGATCGCCAGGTACGCGTCGCCGATCGTCTTGACCTTGGTCGCGCCGAGCCGCGTCGCGAGCGCGTCGAAATCGCGCAGCAGGTCGTTGAGGTCGTGGACGAGTTCGTCGGCAGACACCGATTCGGACAGGCTCGTGAAGTCGACGATGTCGGCGAACAGGATGCCGACGCGGTCGTAGCGATCGGCGATCGGCCGTTCGCCCGCCGTCAATCGGTCGGCGATCGCATCGGGCAGCACGTTCCGGAGCAGCCGGTCGGAGCGATCGCGCTCGTCGGCGAGGGCAGCGGCGAGACGGTCGCGGGAGCCGACGTAGGAGGCCATCGCGACGAACATGATGGTCGAGATCGAGATGATGTTCACCGCGAAGAAGACCGTGATGACCGTCTCGTCGAGCGCGGGTACGGCGGCCTGCAGCACCGGTTCGAGCGGTACGAGTGCCACCACGATCGCGGTGGACACGGCGAACACGATGCCCGGCCTCCGAACGCGCGTGTAGGAGAGGGCGCCGACGGGAGCTGCGAGCGAGAAGAGGATGACGGCGCTGCTCTGCACGAAGCCGCCGAGTGCCGCATGTGCGGCAGGGGGCAGCAGGAGGAACATCGTGAGCTGCGATGCGCGCAGCCACCGGTCCTGCTGCGTCCTCCGCAGCACGATGAGCCCGACGACCGTGAGGAGCACGTAGAGGGTGGGGATGCCGGCCGCGACCGGTCGGCCGATCGCGTAGTAGAAGATCGCCCACGGCGTCACGACGAGCGCCGTGAAGACCGCGGTGAACGTCAGGACCGATTTCTCCATGCGGCGGTCGTCGTCGTCCCCGATCGCGAACCCGGCGGATGCCACGGCCGCGAGCAGCTGCGCGACGCGGTTCGTCGACGCGGCGGTTCGCTCCATCGCACGAGCATATTTGAGACGTCGGCCCGAAGGATCGGTCGCGCGCTGGCTCGCTCGAACTCAGAGCACGCTGATGGCGCTCGCACGCCAGCGCTGGTCGAGCCCCTCCAGGCGGATGGCGACCGCGCGCGAGCGGGCGCGCTGGTGCACCAGCACCACCGCTTCGACGATGCCGTCGGCAGGCTCGCACGTGTGCACGCGCCCGACCGTGAACGCGGGGCGCTGCGGCGCCTGCCCCTTGACGCGTCGAGCCCTGGCGGCGAGCACCACGCGCTTGGAGAGGTTGCGGTAGACGTCGTCGGTCACCCACCGCGCGAGCTGCTCGAGGTCGCGGGCACCGGCGAGGACCTCGATGACGCAGTGGGTGAGGTTGCGGAGCACGGGTTCCGGATCGGGCAGGTCTGCGCGACCGGCGCGTTGCCGGGAGAAGTAGTCCTCGACGTCGAGGCGGCGGGCGCTGGTGCCCTGGATCGCGGCGCTGGACACGTCGTTCGGGCGTGCGGTCATGGCGGCTCCTGTAGGGAGGGGCGGGTGGCGGGTGCCGACACGTCGTGCCCCCTGTTCGGGGGGATCCGGGTCTACCATCGAACGGTAGAGCCGCCTCGATCCGGGTGTCAAGGGAATTCCGGGCCTGTGGAGAACTGTGACGCCGATCCGTGCTGGCGGTAGCGTCGGCGACATGCGCTGGGACCGCCTCTTCGACGACCTCGAGTCCCAGCTGGACCGCGACCGGGGCGAGGAGGAGCGCGCGCTCGCGCTCGAGTCCGAACGCCTTCGGGTCGGGCGCCTGGCGCTGCGCGACCGGATCGCAGCGATGGGAGGACCCGAGGACGGGCCCGTGCAGCTCGAGCTCGTCGACGGGACGTCGCTTCGGATGCGTCCGACCGCCTACGGGAGGGATTGGATCGGGGGAGTCGCGACGGCCGGCGCGGGCGACGCGCACTGCGTCGTGCCGGTCGCGGGAGTCGCCGCCGTGTCGGCGAGCCGGCGGCAGGTGGTCGAGAGCCTGACCCCGCGGCAGGGGCCCGGCGGGCTCGTGGAGCGGATCGGGATCGCGTTCGCCCTGCGCGACCTCGGCCGGAGGCGTATCGGGGTGGAACTGCGGAGCATGGAGGGGCGCTGGCACGGCACGATCGATCGGGTCGCGGGCGATCACCTCGACCTGGCCCTGCACGATGCGGGCTCGCCCCGGCGCGAGCGCGACGTGCGGGGCTATCGCCTGGTCCCGCTGGAACGCATCGTCGCCGTCGTCGCGGCTCCGACGGGGTGACCCGCCCGGCCGCGATCAGTCGACGGCACGCGGCCCCTGTTGGCGGATGCCGGAGAACTCGATCACGTTCGCGAACTCGCCCTCGTTCCAGACGACCTCGCGACGGGCGGCCTCGTACTGCATCTCGATGAAGAGCTCGAGCTGCGTGCGTTCGATCCGCCACGGGCCACGGTCGCCCACGCGCATCGCCGGGAGCTCGCCCGACATGATCAGCGCGTGCACGGCCTCGACGTCGACGGCGAGCACCTCGGCCGCATCGGCGACCGTGAGGAATCGACCGAGCGGCTGCTCCGCGACGTGATGGGCCATGCCCTCAAGTATCTGCCTGCGCCCGGACGATCGCAGGCGATGTGGATAACTTCTCGGCGTCCTCTCGGAGTTCGGTGACGATGGATCGCGGCGGCGCGACCGGCGCGCGGTCGAGAGGAGCGATCATGGCGGAACGGACGGCACGCGTGCCGGGCGGGCGGCGCCGGCTCGACCCCCGGCTGGTGCTGGGCCTCGTGCTGATCGCCGGGTCGACGATCGGGGTGTGGGCGCTCGTCGCAGCCGCCGACGACACGACCCGGGTCCTCGTAGCCCCGAGCACGATCAGCGCGGGCACCCGGATCGAACCGGGCGCCCTGCGCACGGAGCCGGTTCGCCTCGGCGCGCTCGCCGACGGGTACCTCGTTCCGGGGGACGTGCCCGAGGGTGGGCTCGTCGTCATCCGCACGGTGCGCGCGGGCGAGCTGGTTCCGGCTGCTTCGGTGGCCGAGGCCGACACCGCCCGCCGGGCCACCGTGGTGATCCCGACCAGGGGTGCGCTCGCGCGCGAGATCCGGCCCGGGGCGATCGTCGACGTCTGGACGGCGTCCGAGCTTGAGCGCGGCGTGTACGAGCCTCCGGTCGTCCTGATCTCCGGGGCGGAGGTCGCCGCCGTGCTCGAGGACGACGCGATGGTCGCGACGGGCGGTCCGAGCGTCGAGGTGCTGATCCCGCGCGACAAGACCGCGGCGATGCTCGAGGCGCTCGCGGCGGGCGACGTGGTCGACCTCGTCCCCGCCGATGCGGCCGGGGCGGACTGATGGCGCGCCTCGCCGTCGCCCTGCCGCCCGTGGTGGAGGACCGCATCCTCGCGGGGCTCGTCGAAGCGGGGCACTCGATCGTCGCGCGCGTCGTCGGTTGGCGCGACGTGCTCGACGGGCTCGACGTCATCGCGCCCGAGGTCGTCATCGTCGGCGCGGAGTCGTCGACGCTGCATTCCGAGCTGCTCTCGGCGTGCGACGAGCGCGGGATCCGGCTGATCGCGCTCGCGTCGTCGGATCGGGATCGTGGCCACGCGCGCGGACTCGGGTTGCACGAGGTCCTCGGCAGCGACGTCGACCCGGAGGAACTCGAGTCGATGATCGCGGGCGGGCCGGCGCTCCCCTCCCGACTCGCCGAGACCGGGGCGGGCACGGGCGGCGTCCCCGGCGCTCCGGAGCTGGTCGCGATCTGGGGTCCGGCCGGGGCGCCCGGCAGGACCACGACGGCGATCTCGATCGCCGCCGAACTCGCCGGTGCCGGGCACCTGGTCGCACTCGTCGACGCCGACCCGTACGGCGGCGCGATCGCGCCGACCCTCGGCCTGCTCGACGAGGCGCCGGGCTTCGCGTCGGCGTGCCGGCTCGCGGGTTCGGGCGCGCTCGACCGGGTCGAGCTCGAGCGCATCGCCCAGCGCTACTCGTCGCCGCGCGCCTCCTTCGACGTGTTCACGGGCCTGATCGGGCCGAGTCGCTGGCCCGAGCTGTCGGGTGAACGGGTGGTCGAGGCGCTGCGCGTCATCCGCTCCAGATTCGAGTTCGTCGTGGTCGACACCGGATTCAGCCTCGAACGCGACGAGGAGCTCACGAGCGACCCCCTGGCGCCGCGCCGCAACGCAGCCACCTTCGCCGCCCTCGGCGCAGCCGATCGCATCGTCGCGGTCGGCCTCGCCGATCCCGTCGGCCTCTCACGGCTGCTCCGCGGTCACGCGGAGCTGGTCGGCATCGTCGACCCCGAGCGCATCGACGTGGTCGTCAACCGCGTCCGGACGAGCGCCCTCGGCATGGATGCGCACGCCCAGGTCAGGCAGACGCTGCGCCGGTTCGCCGGGCTCGCCGACGCGACGCTGCTCCCGCACGACGGCAGGGCTGCCGACGCGGCGACCCTCACCGCCAGGACCCTGCGGGACGCGGCGCCGCGCTCGCCGCTCCGCGCCGCCGTCCGCGCCTACGTGGACGACCGGCTCCTGCCCGCGCCCGCACGGTCCCATCGGGTCGCGATGGGCCGGTTCCGGCGCCGCGTCGCCGCGGCGTGAGCGCGGCCGTCGGGTCGGTACGCTTGATCCGTGTCGACCCTCAGTGACCTCGTCCTCGCCCAGGGGCGCAGCAGCCAGGCCGACGTCGATTGGCTGCACATGCTCGTCGGCGACCTCCAGTTGCTCGCCGACCTCGCCCTCGCCGACATCGTGCTGTGGGTTCCCTCCGGCGAAGACGGATTCGTCGCCGTCGCGCACTCGCGACCCTCGAGCGCCGCGACGCTGTTCTACCGCGACTTCGTCGGCCAGGGCATCCGGGAGGAATGGAGGGGACTCGTCTCCGAGGCGTTCCGCACCAGGAAGATCCAGGACTCCTCAGCGCCGGACTGGTACGAGGAGATGCCGACCCGCGTGCGCGCCGTCCCGGTCATGCGCCGGCTCACGGTCACGGGCACCGAGCTGTCGCCGCAGCCGGTCGCGGTCATCACCCGGCACACCAACCTCGGCTCGACGCGTACGCCCAGCCGACAGGAGCTGACGTTCAACGACTGCGCCGGCGAGCTGTTCCAGATGATCGCCTCGGGCGACTTCCCCGACCTCGGAGCACCGACCGGTCCGCGACGCGGTGCGCCGCGGGCCTCCGACGGCCTGATCCGCCTCGACGTCGACGGGGTTACGACGTTCGCGAGCCCGAACGCCCTGTCCGCGTTCAACCGGATGGGCTTCGACGACGAACTCGAGGGCGAGTCGCTCGCCGAGGTCGCGACGCGCCTGCTCAGCGGCAAGCTCGACGTCGACGAGTCGCTTCCGCTCGTGGTCACGGGCCGTGCGCCGTGGCGCACCGACGTCGAGTCGCGCGGCGTGACGGTCTCACTGCGCGCCATCCCGATCCGCCGGCGCGGTGAACGGACCGGCGCGATCGTCCTCACGCGCGACGTCACCGAGCTGCGCCACCAGGAGCAGGAGCTCATCACCAAGGACGCGACGATCCGCGAGATCCACCACCGCGTGAAGAACAACCTGCAGACCGTGGCATCCCTGCTGCGCATCCAGGCGCGGCGCACGCACTCGGACGAGGCGCGCGACGCCCTCACGCAGGCCATGCGCCGGGTCGGTGCGATCGCCGTCGTGCACGACACCCTTTCGGAGGGGCTCACGCAGAACGTCGACTTCGACGAGGTGTTCGACCGCGCGCTGCTGCTGGTCGCCGAGGTCGCGGCAGCGCACAACACGACCGCGCATCCGCGGAAGTCGGGCACGTTCGGCGTGCTGCCGAGCGAGTACGCGACGCCGCTCGCGCTCGCCCTGACCGAGCTCGTGACCAATGCGGTCGAGCACGGCCTGGCCGGCCGGGAGGGCGAGGTCCAGGTGACTGCGGACCGGTCGGAGACCCACCTCACCGTGCAGGTGCGCGACAGCGGCACTGGGCTGCCCGAGGGCCGGGTCGGCGAGGGCCTAGGAACGCAGATCGTGCGCACCCTCATCCAGGGCGAGCTCGGCGGGACGATCGACTGGCACACCGTGATGGGCGCCGGCACCGAGGTGACCATCGAGATCCCGCTGCGCTGGCTCACCAAGCACTGACGTCGCGGCGCCGGACCGATCGGGCAAGCGAAACGGCGCCCGCCGATCGACGGACGCCGCCTCGCCCTCGGGTACTGCGGGGAGGGCTCGGGGGCCGGCGGTCAGCCGGCGCGGCGGGCGCGAGCGGCGCGGCGCTTCAGGGCGCGGCGCTCATCTTCGCTCAGGCCGCCCCAGACGCCCGAGTCCTGACCGGTCTCGAGGGCGTACTGGAGGCAGATCTCGGTCACGGTGCATCGGGCGCAGACGGTCTTCGCCTTCTCGATCTGGTCGACGGCCGGACCGGTGTTGCCGACCGGGAAGAAGAGTTCCGGGTCTGCGGTGAGGCAGGCGGCCTTGTCGCGCCAATCCATGGAGATGCTCCTTGTGTTTCTCGGTTCGCAGCGCGCGCACGGATGCGCCACCGGGAACCGGCGGTGCTGCAGGGGGAAAGCCGAATCTCGGGAAGTAGGATCGGGGAAACGATCGGCTCACGTCCCTGTGAGCATCAACTCGGCCTCATAAATGGTCGCATAGCGTAGGAAGCGAAATCAAGAGTGCTCTTCGGGAGATGCCTGTGAATCGGGGCGGCGTTCGGACCGCGTACGCGACCGTCGTGGGACTGCTGTTCGCCGAGGCCGCGGCGGTCGCCGCCATGCTGGTCTGGTTGGTGATCGACCTGCTCGTGCTGCGACCGTCGTCGTTCGCGACGGCGGTGGCGCTCATCGTGGTCGTCGCGATCGCGGCGGTGTGGGTCGGGGCGATCGCCGTCGGCGCGCTGCGGCGCGCCCCATGGTCGCGCGCCGCAGCGATCGTCTGGCAGGTCCTGCAGTTCTCGGTCGCGGTCGGCGCCTTCCAGGGCCTGTTCGCGAGGCCCGATCTCGGGTGGCTGCTGCTGATCCCGGCGGTCACCGTCGTGGGCCTGCTGCTGTGGCCGCCGGTGCGCGACCTGTACGCCAGGCCCGAGGACCGCGCACCGGCCTGATCGGGGCGTGCCGCCCGCGACCGCCACGGGCGGCTCCGCGAGTGCGGAGGCCGCCCCGGGCCCGCGGGCCGCGGATCACTTCTCGCCGTCGAGCCCCAGCTCGCGGCGGATCCGTGCCACGTGCCCGGTCGCCTTGACGTTGTACATGGGCTTGGCGATCCGGCCGTCCGCGTCGATCAGGAACGTCGAGCGGATGGAGCCGGTGACGGTCTTGCCGTAGAGCTGCTTCTCGCCCCAGGCCCCGTACGCCTGCTGGACCGCGAGGTCGGTGTCCGAGAGGAGCGGGAAGTTCAGTCCGTCGCGCTCGGCGAACTGCCTGAGCTTGGACACCTCGTCCTTCGAGACGCCCACGACGCGCACGCCCGCGCTCGCGAACGAGTTCAGGCTGTCGCGGAAGTCGCACGCCTCGGTCGTGCAGCCCGGGGTCATCGCGGCCGGGTAGAAGTACAGCACGACCCGTTGGCCGCGCAGCGACGAGAGCGTGACGGGCGCGCCGTCCTGGTCGGGGAGGGTGAAGTCGGGTGCGAGGTCGCCGGCGGCGAGTCGAGCGTCGGTCATGCCTCCATGGTAGGCAGCCGCGGATGCCGCGTGGTGCGCGCGGACACGGCATCCGCTCGCGGCCCGGTCACGCGAACGTGGCGAGCAACCGCTGCAGGGAATCCAGTCGGACGCGACCCGACTCGCCCAACTCGCCCGCGACGACCGCCTCGACGATCGCGCAGTCGGGCGAGTCCGGCAGGTGCGTGCACCCGCGCGGGCACTCCTCGGCGATGCGCGCCAGGTCGGCGAACGCGCCGAGGATGTTCGACCGGTCGACGTGCCCGAGCCCGAACGAGCGCACGCCCGGCGTGTCGATCGCCCAACCCGTGCGGCCGGCGTGGCGCACCCGCAGCGACACCGTCGAGGACGACGTGTGCCGACCCCGACCCGTCACGACGTTCACGTGCCCCGTCGCCCGGTGGGCGTCGGGCACGAGCGCATTGACCAGGGTCGACTTGCCGACTCCGGAGTGGCCGACGAACACCGTGCGGTGCCCGACGAGGTGCTCCGCGATCGCGTCGAGCGGCATGTCGCCCGTGCGGCTGCGGAAGACGACCAGCTCGAGCCCGTCGAAGTTCGCCAGGAACGGTGCCGGGTCGGCGAGGTCGGTCTTCGTGACGCACACGAGCGGCGTGATGCCCGCGTCGTACGCGGCGACGAGGTACCGGTCGACGAGCCGCACGCGCGGCTCGGGGTTCGCGGCCGAGATGACGATGAGCATCTGGTCGGCGTTCGCGACGATGATGCGCTCGACGTCGTCGGTGTCGTCGGCGCTCCGGCGCAGCAGGGTCGACCGTTCGCCGATGCGCACGATCCGGGCGAGCGTGCCCTCGTCGCCCGTGGTGTCGCCGACCAGGTCGACCCGGTCGCCCGTCACGACCGACTTGCGGCGCAGCTCGCTCGCCCTGGCGGCGGTGATCTCGCGCTCGTCGGCTCCGTCCTCGTCGACGAGGACGCTGTATCGGCCGCGGTCGACGCCGAGCACGATGCCCGCCACGGCGTCCGCGTGGTCGGGGCGCATCTTCGTGCGCGGGCGGCTGCCGCGGCGACTGGGGCGGACACGGACGTCGGTCTCGTCGAACTCCGGTTCGTCCTCGTCGTCGTCCGTCTCCCACCAGCTCATCCGAGCATCCGCTCCCAGAGTTCGGTGAACTGGGGGAGGGTCTTCGAGGTGCAGGCGATGTCGTCGACGACGACGCCCGCGACCGCGAGGCCGACGATCGCGCCCGTCGTGGCCATGCGGTGATCGGCGTACGCCCGCCAGTCGCCGCCGTGCAGCGGTGCGGGCTCGATGCGCAGGCCGTCGTCGAGTTCGCTCACCCGCCCGCCCAGGCCGTTCAGCTCGGACGCGAGCGCGGCCAGCCGGTCGGTCTCGTGGTGTCGGATGTGCCCGATCCCCGTGAACGTGCTCGGTCCGTCGGCGAACGCGGCGAGCGCGACGAGGTTGGGCACGAGCTCGCCGGCCTCCGAGAGGTCGAGGTCGGCGCCCCGGATGCCGCGCCCGCCGTCGGGGGAGGCCGCGGGCGCGTGGACCGTGAGCCGATCGTCGCCGTGCTCGACGATCGCCCCGAACCGGGGGAGGATCGTCGCCAGCTGCGCGCCGACCTGCGTCGTCGACCGCGGCCAGCCGGTGATCGTGACCGACCCGCCCGTCACGAGCGCCGCCACGAGGAACGGTGCGGCGTTCGAGAGATCGGGCTCGATGTCGACGTCGATCGCCGCGATCGGGCCCGGCGCGACCGTCCACCGGCCGAGCTCGGGGGCACCGACCTCGACCCCGCGCGCCGCGAGGGCGGCGACCGTCATCTCGATGTGGGGCAGGCTCGGCAGCCGCTCGCCCGTGTGGCGCAGGTCGACGCCCTGCTCGAACCGCGCGGCCGACAGCAGGAGGGCGGACACGAACTGGCTCGACGCCGACGCGTCGATCTCGAGCGCACCGCCCGCGACCCGCCCGGTGCCGTGCACGGTGAACGGCAACGCCCCGCGGCCGTCGTCGTCGAGGTCGACGCCCAGCCCGTGCAGGCCGTCGATGACGCCCGACATCGGGCGCTTGCGCGCGTACTCGTCGCCGTCGAAGGTCGTCGGCCCGAGCGCGAGCGCCGCGACCGGCGGCAGGAAGCGCATGACCGTTCCCGCCAGCCCGCAGTCGATCGTCGTCGAGCCGAGCAGTTCGTCGGCCGGGGTGACCCGGAGGTCGTCGCCGAACCCGCCGGCGCCCGGCATCCGCTCGAACCGGACACCCAGCGCACGCAGGCCCTCGACCATGAGTTCGCTGTCGCGCGACCAGAGCGGCGCGCGAAGCGTCGACGGGCCGTCGGCGAGCGCGGCGAGCACGAGCTCGCGGTTCGTCAGCGACTTCGAGCCGGGGATCGAGAGCGTCGTCGCGATCGGCTGCGACGCGGTCGGCGCGCGCCACCCCTCGTCGGTCTCGACGGGCCGGTCGTCGCCGTACGGATCGAACTCGGGAGCGGAATACCTCGATAGCTGCATCGGTTACCAAGAGTAGTGCCCACAGGCGGAAGGGAGTCGTGCGTGTCGGTGGAGGTACTCGATCGCCCGGTCGGCTCGCAGGCCGACCACCTAGGATGGCCCGTGATGAGCGCCGACGACCCACGCAACCCGGTCGATCCCGACCGGACGGACCCCGAGCCGCGCGACCTCGGCGCGCTGTTCGAGGAGCAGGCGCTGCCGTTCCTCGACCAGCTCTACGGCGCTGCGCTGCGCATGACGAAGAACCCCGCGGATGCCCAGGACCTCGTCCAGGAGACGTTCGTCAAGGCGTTCGCCGCGTTCGAGTCGTTCACGCAGGGCACGAACCTCAAGGCGTGGCTGTACCGCATCCTCACGAACACGTTCATCAACAGCTACCGCAAGAAGCAGCGCGAGCCCTACCAGGGCACGATCGACGAGCTCGAGGACTGGCAGCTCGGCGGCGCCGAGTCCACGACCGCGACCTCGAGCCGGTCCGCCGAGGCCGAGGCCATCGACCACCTGCCCGACTCGGCCGTCAAGGACGCGCTTCAGTCGCTTCCCGAGGACTTCCGCATCGCGGTGTACCTCGCCGACGTCGAGGGGTTCTCCTACCAGGAGATCGCCGACATGATGAAGACCCCCATCGGGACCGTCATGAGTCGCCTGCACCGCGGCCGGCGACTGCTGCGCGAGGCCCTCGCCGAGTACGCCCGCGACCGCGGATTCGCCGCCGCGCAGCCGGCACCCCGATCCACCAGGAGCACGACATGACCGATTGCGGTTGCGAGAAGGCAAGGGCCGAACTCGAGGAGTACCTGCACAACGAGCTGTGCAGCGAGGATGCCGCCGACATCCGCGAGCACATGGAGCACTGCGACGACTGCCGCACCGAGCTGCGCGTCGGCGTCGCGATAACCGATGTCGTCCAGCGGGCGTGCCGCGAGACGGCGCCCGAGGAGCTTCGGGCCGTGGTCCTCACGCGCATCCGCGCCATCCAGTCCGCCCACGGGGTCCTCGCCGACTGAGCCGCGCCGGCGGGGTTCCCGAACTTTCGATGGACGCGCGTCGCCCCGCCGACCCGTAGCGTCGATCACGATGAACGAGCATGCCGTCGCGAAACGCCCCGGGAGTCGCGTCCCCACCTGGCTTCGAGTCCTGATCCCCAGCGTCCTGATCCTCGTCTGGTTCGCCCTGTTCGGAGCCGGGGGCGCCGCGTTCGGCGGGCTCTCCGACGTCCAGCAGAACGACCAGGCGTCGTTCCTGCCCGCCTCCGCCGAGGCGACCGAGGCCAGCGAGCTGCAGGACGGGTTCCGCGACTCCGAGAACGTGCCCGCGATCGTGATCGTGGCCTCGGAGGACGGATCCGACCTCTCCGATGCCCAGCTCGCCGACGTCGAGGCGCTGCGGGAGGACGTCCTCGCCATCGACGGCGTCGTCGCCGACGAGAGCTCGCCGGTGATCCCGTCGGAGGACGGCGAGGCCGCCCAGTTCGTCGTCTCGATCGCGCCCGGAGAGGGCGAGGAGGGCGCCGGCGCCACCGTCGAGTCGATGCGCGAACTGCTCGACGGGCAGCCCGTCGAGGGCACGACCGCTGCCGTGACCGGCCCCGCGGGATTCACCGCGGACCTCGTCGAGGCGTTCTCGGGGATCGACGGACTGCTCCTGGCCGTCGCGCTCCTGGCGGTCCTCGTGATCCTCGTGATCGTCTACCGATCGCCGCTGCTGCCGGTCATCGTCCTGTTCACGAGCGTGACCGCGCTGACGGCATCCGTGTTCACGGTCGTCCAGCTCGCGAAGGCCGACCTGCTGCTGTTGTCCGGCCAGACCCAGGGGATCCTCTTCATCCTCGTGATCGGCGCCGCGACCGACTACGCACTGCTGTACATCGCGCGCTACCGCGAGGCCCTCGGCCAGTACGAGACGAAATGGGATGCCACGTGGGCGGCGCTCAAGGGCGCATGGGAACCGATCGCGGCCTCGGCGGGAACCGTCATTGTGGGCCTGCTCATCCTGCTCGCCTCGGAGCTGAACTCGAACAAGATCCTCGGGCCCGTCGCGGCCATCGGCATCGTGTTCGCGCTGCTCGCCGCGCTCACGCTCCTGCCGGCGCTGCTGCTCTGGGCCGGGCGGGCCGCGTTCTGGCCCCGGCGCATCGCACGCGTGGAGGCCGTCGCGGCCGACGGCGAGCACGGCCGGCACGCCGGCCCCGTCGACTCCGAGGAGTCCGCGGAGCGCGGCATCTGGGGCGCCGTCGGGCGACTCGTCTCCAAGCGTCCGCGCGCCGTGTGGGTCCTCTCGACGCTGCTGCTCGGCGTGATGGCGCTCGGCCTGGTCCGGCTCGACGCCGACGGCGTTCCGGCGAGCGAGTTCGTCCTCGGGCAGTCGCAGGCCCGCGACGGGCAGGAACTGGTCAGTGAGCACTTCCCCGGAGGCTCGGGCACCCCGGCGGTCATCATCGGACCCGAGGAGGACCTGCAGGACATGGCCGACATCGCGCTCGGCACGCCGGGCGTGGCATCCGTCGCCGTGCTCTCGGCCGACTCGCCGGCCGGCAGCGCGCCGGTGACGGCCGACGGCGTCCAGGCGTTCGGACCGCCCGGAACCCCGGCACCCGACCCGACGGTGGTCGACGGCGCCGTGCTGCTGCAGGCCACGCTCGACGACCCCTCCGACTCCGCCGAGGCGGAGGCGACGGTGCTCGCGATGAGGGAGAGCCTCGACGAGGTCGGCGAGGACGTGCTCGTCGGCGGGCCGACCGCCGTGGCGCTCGACACCAACGCGGCCGCGATCGCCGACCAGCGGCTCATCATCCCGCTGGTGCTGATCGCGATCCTCGCGATCCTCATGCTCCTGCTGCGCGCGGTCGTCGCCCCGCTCATCCTCATCGCGAGCGTCGTGGTCTCGTTCGCGGCCGCGCTCGGAGTCTCGGCGCTCGTGTTCGAGTTCGTGTTCGGGTTCCCCGGCGCGGACCCGTCGGTGCCGCTCTTCGGCTTCGTGTTCCTGGTCGCGCTCGGCGTGGACTACAACATCTTCCTCATGACGAGGGTGCGGGAGGAGGCGGCGCGGCACGGGACGCGCGAGGGCATCCTCCGCGGGCTCCGGCTCACCGGGGGAGTGATCACCTCGGCCGGGCTCGTGCTCGCCGCGACGTTCGCCGCGCTCGGCGTGCTGCCGATCCTCTTCCTCGCGCAGATCTCGTTCATCGTCGCGTTCGGCGTGCTGCTCGACACCTTCCTCGTGCGGACGCTCCTCGTTCCTGCGGCCTCGTACGACATCGGCCGTGCGATCTGGTGGCCGAGCCGCCTGTCCCGTCGGGAACGACGTCACGGGCTCCACGCGGCGCCGGCCGCGGATGCCGCAGCAGCGCCTCGCGAGGTCGTGGCGGCGGGCGAGGAGGACCGCGCCGACCGGGCGCCGGCCGGCGCCGGCTGACCCTCGGGGCCGGACCGGTCGACGCGGCCGGTCCGGCCGACGCGAGACGGAAGAGCGGATGCCTCCACGGGGAGGCATCCGCTCATCTCGTCGTCAGCGGGGGTCGCTCCTCAGTAGAGCGCCCGCCTGATCAGGTCGGCCTGCTCGGTCGCGTGGCGCTTCGCGGACCCGGTCGCGGGCGACGCCGCCGCCGTGCGCGCCACGAGCCGGACCTCCCGCGGTCCGAGCTTGTTCGTCTCGATGATGAAGAACGGCCATGCGCCCTGGTTCTCGGGCTCGTCCTGCGCCCACACGAACTCCGCGTTCGGGTACTCGTCGGCGATGGCCTTGAGCTCGGCGCCGGGGAGCGGGTAGTACTGCTCGAGCCGGACCAGCGCGATCTCGGGGTTCGGGTTCTTCTCGAGTTCGGCGAGCAGGTCGTAGTAGAGCTTGCCTGCCATGAACACGACGCGCGTGACCGCGGACTTGTCGGTGATGCGCGCGTCGTCGATCACGGGCTCGAACCGGCCGCTCGCGAAGTCGGCGACCTCGCTCGTCGCCCCCCGCAGGCGCAGCATCGCCTTGGGGGTGAAGACCACGAGCGGACGGCGCGGACGCTGGTACGCCTGCCGGCGGAGCAGGTGGAAGTACGACGCCGGGGTCGAGGGGCGTGCCACGGTCATGTTGTTCTCGGCGCACAGCTGCAGGTAGCGCTCGATGCGCGCGCTCGAGTGGTCGGGCCCCTGGCCCTCGTAGCCGTGGGGCAGCAGCAGGACGACGCTGGAGCGCTGACCCCACTTCTGCTCGGCCGACGAGATGAACTCGTCGATGACCGTCTGGGCGCCGTTCGCGAAGTCGCCGAATTGCGCCTCCCACATGACGAGCGCGTCGGCGCGCTCGACCGAGTAGCCGTACTCGAAGCCCATGGCCGCGTACTCGCTGAGCAGCGAGTCGTAGATCCAGAACCGGGCCTGCTGGTCGCCGAGGTACTGCAGCGGCAGCCACTCCTGGCCGTTCACGCGGTCGTGGAGCACCGCGTGCCGCTGCACGAACGTGCCGCGTCGGGCGTCCTGGCCGACCAGGCGCACCGGGGTGCCCTCGAGCAGGAGCGATCCGAGTGCGAGCAGTTCGCCGAAGCCCCAGTCGATCTTGCCGTTGCGGCTCATGTCGTGGCGCTTGGCGAGCAGCTGCTGGATCTTCGGGTGGACCGTGAAGCCCTCGGGCTTGTTGTTGAATGCGTCGCCGATGGCGTGCACGACCTCGGTCGACACGCCCGTCGTCTCGAGCTCGCCCGACGGCGGCTCGGCGTCCTGCGGCTGGGTCGCGCCGACGACGGGGATCGAGCCGGTCTGCGCGGCGTGCGTCTCGGCGAAGGCCCGCTCGAGGCGGTCCTGGAAGTCGCGGTGCGCTTCCTCGTACTCCTCGTGCGTGATGTCGCCGCGACCGACGAGTGCCTCGGTGTAGAGCTTTCGGACCGAGCGCTTGGCCTCGATGAGGTTGTACATCAGCGGCTGCGTCATCGACGGGTCGTCGCCCTCGTTGTGACCGCGGCGGCGGTAGCAGACCAGGTCGATGACGACGTCGCGCTTGAACTCCTGGCGGTAGCGGAAGGCGAGCTCGGCGACCCGCACGACGGCTTCGGGGTCGTCGCCGTTGACGTGGAAGATGGGCGCCTGGATGGCCTTGGCGACATCCGTCGAGTAGATCGACGACCGGGCGTCGCCCGGGACGGTCGTGAAGCCGACCTGGTTGTTGACGACGAGGTGGATGGTGCCGCCCGTGCGGTACGCGCGCAGCTGCGACATCTGCATGGTCTCGAGCACGACGCCCTGGCCCGCCATGGCCGCGTCGCCGTGGACGAGGATCGGCAGGACGGAGAACGTGCCGACCGGCTTGCGGTCCTGCTTGGCCCGCACGATGCCCTCGAGCACGCCGTCGACCGCCTCGAGGTGCGAGGGGTTCGCCGCGAGCGAGACCGGCACCTGCTGGCCGTCGTCGGCGGTGAACACGCCCTCGGTGCCGAGGTGGTACTTCACGTCGCCGGAGCCCGAGAACGTCTTGACCTCCTGGGTGCCCTCGAACTCGCGGAACACCTGGCCGTAGGTCTTGCCGGCGATGTTGGTGAGCACGTTGAGGCGGCCGCGGTGGGCCATGCCGATGGCGACCTCGTCGAGGCCCTCCTTCGCGGCACCCTGGAGCACCTCGTCGAGCAGCGCGATCATCGACTCGCCGCCCTCGAGGCTGAAGCGCTTCTGGCCGACGTACTTGGTCTGCAGGAAGGTCTCGAACGCCTCGGCCTCGTTGAGCTTGCCGAGGATGCGCATCTGCTCGTCGTGCGTGGGCTTCTCGTAGGTGCGCTCGACCTGCTGCTGGATCCACCTGCGCTGGATCGGGTCCTGGATGTGCATGTACTCGATGCCGATCGTGCGGCAGTACGAGTCGCGCAGGACGCCGAGGATGTCGCGCAGCAGCGCCGTGCGCGTGTCGCCGAACCCGCCGGTGACGAACTCGCGGTCGAGGTCCCAGAACGTCAGGCCGTGCGTCTCGATGTCGAGGTCGGGGTGCGAGCGCTGGACGTACTCGAGCGGGTCGGTGTCGGCCATCATGTGACCGCGGACGCGGAAGGAGTTGATCAGCTCCTGCACGCGCGCGGTCTTGTCGATCGCGCTCGCGATGTCGACCGAGATGTCCTCGTTCCACCGGATCGGCTCGTACGGCAGGCGCAGCGCCGCGAAGATGTCCTGGTAGAACCCGCGCTCGCCGATGAGCAGTTCGTGGACCTTCTTCAGGAACTCGCCCGACCCGGCGCCCTGGATGACGCGGTGGTCGTAGGTCGAGGTGAGCGTGATGGTCTTGCCGATGGCGAGGTTCGCGAGGGTCTTCTCGCTCGAGCCCTGGAACTCGGCCGGGTACTCCAGCGCGCCGGCGCCGATGATGCAGCCCTGGCCCTTCATCAGGCGCGGGACCGAGTGGACCGTGCCGATGCCGCCGGGGTTGGTCAGCGAGATCGTGGCGCCGGCGAAGTCGTCGGCGGTCAGCTTGTTCTTGCGCGCCCTCGAGACGAGGTCTTCGTACGCGGCCAGGTACTCGTTGAAGGACATCGTCTCGGCGCGCTTGATCGCCGGCACGAGCAGGGCACGCGAACCGTCGGGCTTGGGGATGTCGATCGCGATGCCGAGCCCGATGTGGGCGGGCTTGACGAGCGCCGGCTTGCCGTCGGCCTCGGTGTAGTAGACGTTCTGGCTCGGGAAGTCCTTGAGGGCCTGGATGAGCGCCCAGCCGATGAGGTGCGTGAACGACACCTTGCCGCCGCGCGTGCGGCGGAGGTGGTTGTTGATCACGATCCGGTTGTCGATCATGAGCTTCGCGGGGACCGTGCGCACGCTCGTCGCGGTGGGCACCGCGAGCGAGGCGTCCATGTTCGCCGCGAGGGTCTTCGGCAGGCCCTTGAGGGGGAGCACCTCGTCGTGGCGCTCGCCGTCGTCGACCTGCTGGTGGGGGCTCGTGACGGGCACGTCGGCGGGCACGGGCGCGGTGCGCGGTGCGACGGAGGTGGTCCGGGCGGCGGGAGCCTGCCCGATGACCGCGTTGGGCGCGGTCGCGGGGCCGGATGCCGGGGCGGCACCGGTCGGCGCCGCGTCGGTCGGCGCTGCCGCCTCGGAGCGGGGCTCGGCCGGGGCATCCGCTCCGGCGGCGGTCGCGGGTGCGGCGGGTTCCTCGGATGCGGCGCGGTGCACGGCCGCATCGTCCGGCATGGACGCTGGCGTGGTCGGTGCGACGGTCTCGCCCGTGCGGACCCGACGGTACTGCTCGAGCACCTCACGCCAGGTCTCGTCCACCGAAGCGGGGTCGGCGAGGAATCGCTCGTACATCTCGTCGACGAGCCATTCGTTGGCTCCGAACATCGCCGACGTGCTCTCGTCGGATCCCGACCCGGTCAATTGGCTCGACACAGCCTTTCGCCCACTCTCTCCATTGATTTGGAATCTCACCTGGCGGCGTGGCGCGCTAGCACGGCGCGGAACACCCCCACAAGCCTAATCCCCTTCCAGGGCTCCGAAGGCACGCGGGTGCGGTCCGCGATCCGGTTCGCGTCGAGCCGGACCCGCCTACGCTGAGGTCATGGAGTTCTATCGCACGACGCCGCGGCACGATCTCACGTACTCCGACGTCTTCCTCGTGCCGAGCCGGTCGGGTGTGGGCAGCCGGCTCGACGTCTCCCTCGCGCCCGACGACGGTTCGGGCGCGAGCATCCCGATCGTGTCGGCGAACATGAACTCGGTGACCGGTCCGCGGCTCGCCGCGACCCTCGCGCGGCGCGGCGGGATCGGCGTCCTCCCGCAGGACGTGCCGCTGCAGGAGCTCGACGAGTCGATCCGGTGGGTGAAGTCCAGGCCCGCGCGCTTCGACGTCCCGTACGCCTTCTCGGCCGAGCAGACCGCGGCGGACGCGCTGGAGGTGCTGCCGCCGGTCGCCGGCCACGGCATCGTGCTGCACGACGCCGACGGCGGGTTCGCCGGCGCCATCCCCGCCGCCCGGCTCGCGACGGCGCTGCCGGACGCCCGGCTCGGCGACCTCGTGCACGGCGCCATCGCCTCGCTCGACGCCGACGACGTCGACTCCGCCCGGCGGGCGTTCGACCTCATGGTCGACGCCGACCTCGAGTTCGCCCCCGTGCTCGAGCACGGCCGCGTGGTCGGGACCCTCAGCCGCCGCAGCGCGCTGCGCGGCACGGTGTCCGAGCCGAACACGGATGCCTCCGGCCGCCTCCGGGTCGCGGCCGCGATCGGGATCACCGGGGACGTCGCGGCGAAGGCCTCGGCGCTCGCGGCGGCGGGCGTCGACATGCTCGTGGTCGACACCGCGCACGGGCACCAGGAGGGCATGATCCGCGCCGTGCGCGCGGTGCGGTCGGCCG
This sequence comes from Agromyces marinus, assembly GCF_021442325.1. Lineage (NCBI taxonomy): Bacteria > Bacillati > Actinomycetota > Actinomycetes > Micrococcales > Microbacteriaceae > Agromyces > Agromyces marinus. The sequence continues at coordinate 1,037,044 of NZ_CP087879.1, forward strand.
GGCTGTCGATCCCCGTCGTCGCGGGCAACATCGTCACGGCCGATGCGGTCGCCGACCTCGTCGAGGCCGGGGCCGACGTGCTCAAGGTCGGCGTCGGTCCCGGTGCGATGTGCACGACGCGCATGATGACCGCGGTCGGGCGGCCGCAGTTCTCGGCCGTGCTCGAGACCGCCGAGGCCGCGCGCGGGCTCGGTGCGACCGTGTGGGCCGACGGCGGAGTCCGGTACCCGCGCGACGTCGCGCTCGCGCTCGCCGCGGGCGCGGCATCCGTCATGATCGGCTCGTGGTTCGCCGGGACGATCGAGGCACCGGGGGTCCTGCGCCACGATGCCGACGGCCGGGTCTACAAGGAGAGCTGGGGCATGGCCTCGACCAAGGCCGTCAAGGAGCGCTTCGGTCGGCTCTCCGCCTACGAGCTCGCGCGCAAGGAGCTCTTCGCCGAGGGGATCTCCTCGTCGGCGATCTACCTCGACCCGCTGCGCCCCTCCATCGAGGACCTGCTCGACATGATCACCTCGGGGGTGCGCAGTTCGTTCACCTACGCCGGCGCCCGGTCGCTCCCCGAGTTCCGGGACCGCGCGCTCGTCGGCATCCAGTCCGCGGCGGGATACGAGGAGGGCAAGGCCCTGCCCGTCAGCTGGTAGCCGGCTGGCCGGGGTGCACGGAATCCGCCGATATACTGGGCGGACAATGGACGACCCTCCCTCTGCGAACGCGCCCGGCCATAGACCCTCGCCCGTGACCGCACGGGGAGGTGCGGATGTCTGAGTGGATCCTGCTCGGCATCGGACTCCTCCTCACCGTGGGAACGGGCCTCTTCGTTGCGAGCGAGTTCGCGCTCGTGAACCTCGATCGCGCCGACCTCGAGGCGCGGCGCGCCAAGGGCGAGACCCGACTCGGGCTCACCATCGAGGGCCTGAAGATCACCTCAACGCACCTCTCGAGTGCGCAGCTCGGCATCACGCTCACGACGCTGCTCACGGGGTACACCATGGAACCCGCGATCTCGTCGCTGCTCGCGGGCCCGCTGCAGTCGGCCGGGCTGCCCGACGCGCTCGTGCGGCCCGTCGGCGCCGTGACCGCGGTCGTCGTCGCGACCCTGCTGTCGATGATCATCGGCGAGCTCGTGCCGAAGAACTTCGCGCTCGCGCTGCCGCGCCAGACCGCCAAGGTCGTGATGCCGTTCCAGACGGCCTTCACCTGGGTGTTCCGACCGGCCATCTCGCTGCTGAACGGGAGCGCCAACCGCCTGCTGCGCATGGTCGGCATCGAGCCGAAGGAGGAGCTCTCCGGTGCACGTTCGGCCGAGGAACTCTCGAGCCTCGTCCGGCGCTCGGCGAGCGCCGGCATGCTCGAACAGGACACCGCGACCCTGCTGGGTCGCACGCTGCGCTTCTCCGAGCACGACGCCTCCGACGTCATGACCCCGAGGCCGCGCGTCGCGGCGGTCCAGCGCACCGAGCCGACCGAGGCCGTGCTCGAGCTCGCGCGGCAGACCGGGTACTCGCGGTTCCCCGTCTACGACGAGGACCTCGACGACGTCGTCGGCCTGGTGCACGTCAAGCAGGCCGTCGCCGTGCCCCGCGAGAAGCGCGATCTCGTCCCGGCATCCGCGTTGCAGTCCGAGGCGCTCCGGGTGCCCGAGACGATGAAGCTCGACACCCTGCTCGGCGAGCTCCGCGGGCGCGGCTACCAGATGGCCGTCGTCGTCGACGAGTACGGCGGCACCGCGGGCGTCGCGACCCTCGAGGACCTCGTCGAGGAGCTCGTCGGAGAGGTCTCCGACGAGCACGACCGCACGCGCGCCGGCGTCGTGCGACGCGGCGAGTTCGTGAGCTTCCCCGGGATCCTGCGCCCCGACGAACTGCTCGAGCGCACCGGCATCCGCGTGCCGGAGGACGGCGCCTACGAGACCGTCGCCGGGTTCGTCATGGCCGCACTGGGGCGCCTTCCCGTCGTGGGCGACGAGGTCGCCGTCGAGGGCGGCACGTTCCGGGTCCAGCGCCTGGACGGCCGCCGGATCGACCGCATCCAGTTCTCACCGGCGACCGTGCCCACCCAGGCCGACGCCTTGACCGCGGAGGTCGAACGATGAACGACTGGGCGGGCCTGGCATGGCTGTTCGTGCTGCTGCTCGGCAACGCGTTCTTCGTGGGCGCCGAGTTCGCGGTCATCTCGGCGCGCCGCTCGCAGATCGAGCCGCTCGCCGAACAGGGCAAGCGCAGCGCGAAGACCGCGCTCTGGGCCATGGAGCACGCGACGCTCATGCTCGCGATGAGCCAGCTCGGCATCACGATCTGCTCGCTGCTGATCCTCACGGTCTCCGAGCCGGCGATCCACCACCTGCTCGAGGTGCCGCTCGCGCTCACCGGCTGGTCCGAGCAGGCGGTATCGACGGTCGCGTTCGTCATCGCCCTGCTGCTCGTGTCGTACCTGCACGTGGTGATCGGCGAGATGGTCCCGAAGAACCTCTCGTTCTCGCTGCCCGACCGGGCGGTGCTGCTGCTCGCGCCGCCGCTCGTGTTCATCGCGCGCGTGTTCCGGCCGGTCATCGTCGCGCTCAACGCGGTCGCGAACGGCGTGCTGCGGTTGTTCGGCGTCGAGCCGAAGAACGAGGCGACCTCGGCGTTCACGCTCGAGGAGGTCCGGACGATCGTCGCCCAGTCCCGTCGCGAGGGCATCCTGCAGGATGCCAGCGGGACGCTCACGGCCGCGTTCGAGTTCACCGCGAAGCGCGTGCGCGACATCGCCGTGCCGATGGCCGAGCTCGTGTGCCTGCCGGCGGATGCCACTCCCGGCGACGTCGAACGCGCGGTGGCGCGTCGCGGCTTCTCCCGCTACGTGCTCGCGGGCGAGGACCGCGAGCCGGCCGGGTACGTCCACCTCAAGGACGTCATCGACCTCGACGACGGCGAGTTCGACGATCCGATCCCCGCCAAGCGCGTGCGGCGGCTCGTGTCGATCTTCGACCGGACCGACCTCGAGGATGCCCTCGCCGCGATGCGCCGCCAGGGCGCGCACGTCGCGCGGGCCTTCGACGAGGACGGCCGCACCACGGGCGTGCTCTTCCTCGAGGACATCATCGAGGAACTGGTCGGCGAGGTCCAGGATGCGACCCGGAGGGGGTGACGCGGGCCGGCGCGAGGGGGCGTAGACTTCGGCCGACCCGAGAAATCGAGGGGATCTCATGAATGAGAACACACTGGCGACGGCCGTCCTCGCGGCATCCGACCTCGAGCGCGCGAAGCGATTCTGGCACGAGGTGTTCGGGCTCGAACCCATCATGTCCGACGACGTGGGCGGTGCGACCTACCTCGTCGGCGGGGTGCCCGTGCTCGTCTACGAGTCCGAGTTCGCCGGGACGAACAAGGCGACCGCGCTCGGGATCATGACCGACGACCTCGACCGCGACATGGCGGAGCTCCGGGCCAAGGGCGTCGAGTTCATCGACCTCGACCTGCCCGGCCTCACGACCACCGACGGGGTCGCGGAGGTCGACGGCGAACGCGCGGCGTGGTTCAACGACACCGAGGGCAACATCATCTCGCTCGCACAGCCCACGAGCGCGACCCTCGCCGAGGCACGCGAACGACTCTCGGCGGCTCGGGGATGAGCCGGCTCACCACTCGCCGTCGTTGACCTCCGGCCGCGCCCGCAGGTACTGCGGCGGCCACATCGAGGTCCCGGCGCCGAGCGCCTCGGCGGCGCGCATCGCGAAGTGCGGGTCCCGCATCATCGCCTTGCCGAACATCACCGCATCGGCCGCGCCCGACGCCACGATCGCCTCGGCCTGCACGGGCGTCGTGATGCGCCCGACCGCCGAGACCGCGACCCCGGCGCGGTCGCCGACGAATTCCGCGTGCGCGGCCTGGTACGCCGGGCCGACCGGGATCCGCACGTCGCGCAGCAACCCGCCGGTCGAGATGTCGAAGAAGTCCGCACCCGACTCGGCGGCACGGGAGGCCACGAGCGCGGTCTGCTCCTCATCCCAGCCGCCCGGAGCCCAGTCGGTCGCGGAGAACCGGACCAGCAGCGGCATCCGCTCGCCGATCTCGGCCCGCACGGCCCGGACGACCTCGAGCAGCAGTCGCGACCGGCCCTCCAGGTCGCCGCCCCAGCGGTCGGTGCGCAGGTTCGACAGCGGCGAGAGGAACTGGTGCAGCAGGTACCCGTGCGCCGCATGCACCTCGACGAGGTCGAAGCCCGCCCGGACCGCGCGCCGCGCTGCGGCGCGGAAGTCGTCGATGACGGCGAGGATGCCGGCCTCGTCGAGCGCATCCGGCTCGCGGAGCCCGTCGAACGCGACGGCCGACGGAGCCAGCGTGCGCCACCCGCCCGCCTCGATCGGCTGCGAACCCGGACGGCGCATCGGCTCGGGCCACACCGACGCCTTCCGCCCGGCATGCGCGAGCTGGATGCCGGACGCTGCGCCCTGCGACCGCAGGAAGGCCGTCACACGCGCCCACGCCACCGCCTGCTCGTCGTTCCAGAGGCCCGTGTCGTGATCGGAGATCCGACCCTCCGGACTGATCGCGGTCGCCTCGGCGATCACGAGGCCCGCCCCGCCCGCGGCCATCGAGCCGAGATGCACGAGGTGCCAGTCGGTGGGCACCCCGTCGCGCGCGGTCACCGAGTACTGGCACAGCGGCGGAACCCACACCCGGTTGCGGATCTCGAGCCCGCGGATCGTGATCGGTCGGAACAACGCCGGGCCGTCGTCGGAGACGACGATGTCGGGGGAGGCGGAGAACGGCGAGGGACGGGACGCGGGCACGCACCCCAACCTATCGTTGGAGGCATGGACACCGGCACGTGGCGCGAGTGGGGCGCCGACGACGCATCCGAGTGGTCGAGCGCTCCCGGCGAACACGACGACAAGTACCTCCGGGGCGTCCTCGGGGTCATCACGGGCTCGCCCGACTACCCCGGTGCCGCGGTCCTCGGCGTCGAGGCCGCGCACCGCACGGGCGTCGGCATGGTGCGCTACATCGGCCCGCGGGCGGTGCGACGCGCCGTGCTCGCGAAACGACCCGAGACGGTCGCGGTCGCCGGACGCGTCCAGGCCTGGTTGCTCGGCTCGGGCATGGACTCCGCGAACCGCTCGTTCATGCTCGCGGGCGACCTCCAGCACGCGCTCGCGTCGGGCCATCCGTCCGTGCTCGACGCGGGCGGGCTCGACCTGGTCGGCACCCACACCGGGCCCACCGTGATCACGCCGCACGCGCGCGAACTCGCGCACCTGCTGCTCGAACGAGACGTCGACTGCTCGGTCGAGCAGATCGAGGACGCTCCCGCCGAGTGGGCCGAACGCGCCGCCCGCGAGCTCGAGGTCGCCGTGCTGCTCAAGGGCGCCGTCACGCACGTGTGCGACCCCGAGGGCACGCGGCTGACCGTGACCGCGCGCACGCACTGGCTCGCGAGCGCCGGCACCGGCGACGTGCTCGGCGGCATCATCGGCGCGCTCGCCGCGACCCACCACGAGCGGCTGGCGCACGATGCCGGCGCGATCACCCGGCTCGCGGCGACGGGCGCGTTCATCCACTCCGAGGCGGCCCGTCGGGCGAGCGATGCGGTCGACGGCGGTCCGGTCGTCGCGCTCGACATCGCACGCGAGGTCCCGCGCGTCGTGGGCGGGCTGCTGCGACGCTGAGCGTGCGATCCTCGCCCGGCGGTCGCGCGGCCCTCTGGGTCGCGTTCGCCGTCGTGCACGCGGCGCTCGCAGCGCTGAACCTGTTCGCCCCCGGATGGCCGCTCGGCGACGTGACCGGGGTGTACCGGGTGTGGGCGGAGACGGCCCAGCACGGATGGTTGCGCATGGGCATCGACGCGCCCTGGGTCTACCCGATCCTCGCGTTCGTCCCGATGGCCGCCGCGCTCGTGCTCGGCTCCGAATGGTACGGGCAGACCTGGCTGGCCATGGTCGTCGTGCTCGACGCGATCGCGTTCTCGGTGCTGCTCGGCCGCGGGGCGCTCTCGCGGAGGCGCCGCGTCGCGGCATGGTGGTGGCTCGGATTCCTCGCGCTGCTCGGCCCGATCGCCCTCGGCCGGATCGATGCCGTCACGGTTCCGCTCGCGATCGTGGGCCTGCTCGTCGCCGCCGGCCGGCCGCGCGTCGCGGCGGTGCTCGTCACGGTCGCGATGTGGATCAAGGTCTGGCCGGCGGCGCTGCTGGCCGCGATGGCGATCGCGCTCACGCGCCGGCTCGAGGTGATCGGCGTGGCGGCGGCACTGAGCGCCGGCATCCTCGGCGCCAGCCTCATCGCCGGATCCGGTGCGAACGCGCTCGGGTTCGTCGCGGAGCAGACCGGACGCGGGCTCCAGGTCGAGTCGCCGTTCGCGCTGCCCTGGCTGTGGTGGATCGTCGCGGGCACCGATGCGGCGGGCATCGCGTACGACCGCGACATCCTGACCTTCCAGGTCGACGGGCCGGGAACGGAGGCCGCGGCCGCCGCGACCACGCCGCTCATGCTCATCGGGCTCGCGGCCGTGGCCGCGACCGGGATCCGCGCGGCGCGTCGCGGCGCGGGCGTGCTCGCCCTGCTCGCACCGCTGGCGCTGGCGTTCACCTGCGTGCTCATGCTCGCGAACAAGGTCGGCTCGCCGCAGTTCGTCACCTGGCTCGCCGCTCCGGTCGTGCTCGGCCTGGCGACCTCGGGTGCGCGCTTCACGACGCCGGCCGCGCTCGCCGCGGCGATCGCGGCGCTCACCCACCTGATCTACCCCTACTGGTACGGCTGGCTGCTGGTCGCGAACCCGGGGTTCGTGCTGCTGCTCACCGTGAAGGTCGCCCTGCTGGCCATCCTCTTCGGGTGGTCGGTCATCGTCGTGTGGCAGGCTGGGTCCACACGGCATCCGCGAGCGCACTGAGCCGCGCGGTCCGCGGGTGCCCGGTCGCCCAGGAGGTGGGTCGCATGCTGGTGGCGTTCTCGGTCGCACCGAGCGGAACGGGTCGACACGACGGATCGGTGCACGATGCCGTCGCCGCCGCGGTGCGGATCGTGCGGGAGTCGGGCCTGCCGAATCGGACCACGTCGATGTTCACCGAGATCGAGGGGGAGTGGGACGAGGTCATGCGCGTGGTCAAGGACGCGTGCGACGCCGTGGCCGACTACGGCTCACGGGTCTCCCTCGTGCTGAAGGCCGACATCCGCCCCGGACGCACGGGCGAGCTCGAGGGCAAGGTCGACCGCCTCGAGGCCGCGATCGAGAACGACGGCTGATCGTCCGGGCCGCTACTCGGACTGCAGCAGGATCCCGTCGGCGATGGCGCGCTTGCGCAGCGCGACCTTGGTTCCCACGTCGAAGCCCGCGAGCCGGTACTTCTCGCGGATGCGCTTGAGGTAGCTCTTCGCGGTCTCCTCCGAGATGCCGAGCTGGAACGCCACGGCCTTGACCGGCTGACCGGCGCCGTACAGCGCCATCACCCGGCGCTCCTGCGCGCTCAGGCGGGGCGTCGACGCATCGCCGACCAGGGCGTCCTCGAGCTCGCCCGACAGGTACGTGTCACCCGCGCGCGCGGCGAGGATCGCCTCGACGATCGTCTCCACGGGCTCGGACTTCACGAGGTAACCGAGCGCACCCGCGCCGAGCGCCTCGCGCACGACCGCGGGCTCCGAGTAGGTGCTCATGAGCATGGTCCGCACGCCCGCCGACTTCAGCGTCGACAGCTTGATCGAGATCGGGATGTTGTCGCGCAGGTCGAGGTCGAGCAGCACCACGTCGACGGGGAACTCGGGGTGGGCCAAGAGCTCGGACCACGACGGGACCGCGGCGACCAGGTCGATGTCGTCGGTCGCGGCGCGGATCCACTCCGTCAGGGCGCCGAGCAGCATCCGGTGGTCGTCGACCACCGCCAGTCGGATGGGTGCGGGTTGGGGTTCGGGCACGTCAGGCTCCCCTCGGGTTGACGGCGCTGGGTGACGCCTGGCCTCGGACCGTGGGGTCGATCCGGCACTCGAGTCCGATCCGGAACCCTTCGGGGGAGGGAACGATCTCGTGTACTCCGACATTATCGAGGGCATCCCATGCTGTCGCATCGATACGGCGCGCCGAGACGCCGGACACGTCCAGGTCGATCGCGACGCCGTCGCCGCTCCCGGCATCGTCTCCCGCGCGACCGGGGTCGCCGTCGGCGATCCGCGCCCGGCCGTCGCCGGATCCCGGTGACAGGGCGGGCAGTGCGTCGTGGCACCGTACGCGGACCTCGAGCGGCGGCTCGGTCGCCTTCCGTCGCCGCTGCCCGGCGATCAGCCACAGCGCGAGCAGCAGGCCCTCGCGCTGCTCGGGTGCCAGCAGGCCGGCGAGGCCCTGGTCGTCGTCGACCGTCACCCGACGGCTCAGGTACGCCGACTCGGTCACGGCGTGACGCAGCCACGTGTCGGTGCGGCCCTCGATGAGTCGAACGCGCAGGCGCGCCGCGAGTTCGCCCGCGTGCGCCGCCGCGTCTGCGGGCAACGGGATGGCGAGGCGACCCGATCCCACGTCGTCGAGCAGCGACTCGGCATCGAAGTCGAGTTCCGCGAGTTCCTCCGACGCGCGCATCCCGACGGCCGAACGGGGCGTGGCGACGGTCGACTGCACGAGCGTCAGGTCGAGTTCCCGGCCCACGAGTCGCCGGAACCCGCGGACCGCGACCGCCGCGAGCACGACGGGCACCAACGCGCTCGCGGCGACGGCGAGCCCCACGACCGTCCAACTCCCCGCGGACCGGACCTGCAGGAGCGCGGCGACCGTGATCGCGAGGGCGACCAGCGCCGCGGCCGCGACGGGCGTCCGCGTCTCGCGCAGCGCCACCACGGGCATCAGCAGTACCGCGGCGGCCGGCGCGGCCGTCGGCGTGACGCCCAGGTGCAGCAGGCCCGCGGTCGAGGCGAGGTCGAGCCACACCGGCACGACCAGCGCGACCAGGACGAGCGCGTAGGTCCAGTCGGCCACGCGGGTCAGCCCCCGGGTCGCGACGAGCGTCCCGGCCGCGACGACCGCGAGCGCGATCCACGCCCAGGCGGGGCCGGCGCCGGGCGGGTAGACGCCGATGAGGCCGATCGCGTGGGCCAGGTGCGCCAGCACCAGCACGCACGCGGCCATGGCGATCCCCACGGCCAGACGGCGCCCCCCGTGCGCGCTGCGGATGTCCTCAGCGGCACGAGCCGATCGGCTGGGCCTGCGGAAGTGGATCTCGTGCGTCGTCTCGGGCGACGCTGCGGAGGCGTCCGGGGAACGGTTGAGCAGGCTCACGGCTTCGGCACCTCGAGCATGACGGTCGTCCCCGACCCGGGCGAGCTGAACACGCGCGCCCGCCCGCCGACGGCGTGCAGGCGGCCGACCACCGACTCGGCGAACCCGAGCCGCGCCGGGTCCACGGCCGCGGGCTCGAACCCGGACCCCTGGTCGGTCACCATGACGCGCACGGTCCGCTCGTCGTCGGTGACGGTCACATCGACCGAGGCCACCCCGGCGTGCCGGCGGACGTTCTCGAGGCACTCGCCGAGCGCGCCGAGCAGCGCGTCGAGCCGGTCGCGCGGGAGCACGAGGTGGTTCGCCCCGTGCCAGCCGACCGCGAGGCCCATCCGTGCGAACCGCTGCCGCACCGACTCGAACGTCGCCCCCAGCGCGTCGTCGTCCGATTCCGGCGAGAAGATCGCGCTCGATCCGTTCTCGAGCGGTGCGCCGAGCCGCAACTGCTTGAGCAGTCGGGCGTCGTCGCCGGCCTGCTGCCGCAGCGCCCCGGCCCCCACTCCGACGCCCGAGTGGGCGAGCAGGCTCAGCGTGGCCAGCACGGTGTCGTGGAGCACGCGGGCATCCTGTCGCTGCTGCGCCTCGGACTCGCTCGCGAGCCGTTCGGCCTCGTGCGCGCGCCCGACCTCGGCGATGCGCTCGTCGGCCCGGACGATCGCGCGGGCGATCCAGACCGCGACGATGATCGAACCCGACCATCCGGCGACGGTCGCGACCGCGACCAGGCGCATGTCGGCACCGACCGCCGCGCACGCGGCGATCGCCATGATCGTCGCCGCCCCCGTCGCGACGAGGAGCGCCGGCCCCGAGGGACGGACGGCCAGCGGCGCGGCGAGCGAGCCGGTCGCCAGGGCGCCGGCAGCGGCGACCGCGGTCGCCGCGGCGGGGTCGATCGAGGCATCCGTGCCCACGGCGAGCATGAACCCCGTGCCGGCCAGGATCGCGGCGAGCGTCGCGGCCCGGCCCGATCGCGCGGTCGCGAGCACGGCGAGCGCCCCGGTCGCGACCGCGAGGGCCGCGGCCAGCGCGAACCGCGACTCCGGAACGGCCCCGGGCACGAGCACGCACGCGAGCGCGACCGCGACGCCGGTCAGGCTCCCGGTGCGTGCCAGGCGACGCAGCAGGCGATCGCGTTCCTTCTCGATCCGTCGCACTGGCACCCCCTCGAACGGCTCGGTCGCGCGGCGTGACGCAATCCACTGAAACTACCTCAGTTCGCCCCCCGAACGTGGGACGATCGGCCCGAGCCGGACGAGCGGCCCGCGGCCCGCCTCAGGCCGCGAGCAGGCGCGAGATCCACCCGCCGACTGCCTGGTCCTCGATGAGGAACGCGTCGTGGCCGTAGTCCGAGCGGAGCACGACCGGGTCGCGGCCGTGGATGCTGCGACCGAGGCCCGCCGCGATCTCGCGCTGCCCCGCGAGCGGGAAGTAGCGGTCGCTGTCGATGCCGAGCACGAGCGAGTGCGCCTCGATGCGCGCGAGCGCCGCCGGCACGCCGCCGCGACCACGGCCGATGTCGTGCGAGTTCATCGACTCGGTGAGCGTCAGGTAGCTGTTCGCGTCGAACCGGCGCGTGAACCGGTTGCCGTGGAAGTCGAGGTAGGACTCGACCGCGAAGCGGCCGCCGCCGCCGAGCGGGTCGAGGCCGGACTGCCAGCTGCGCTCGAAGCGCTGGTTCAGCTCGTTCGGCGTCCGGTAGTTCAGCATCGCCATCCGCCGGGCCAGGGCGAGCCCGCGGTTCGGACCCTCGCCGTCGGGGGCGTCGTAGTACGCGCCGCCGTCGAACGCGGGATCGCTGCGCACCGCGTCGAGCTGGACCGAGTTCAACGCGATCTGGTCGGCGGTGGTCGCCGGCGGTGCGGCGAGGACCGCCATCCGCTGCACGGCACCGGGGAACGAGACCGCCCATTCGAGCGCGTGCATGCCGCCCATCGAGCCGCCGATCACCGCGGCGAAGCGGTCGATGCCGAGCTCGCGGGCGAACGCCGCCTGCGCGGCGACCTGGTCGCGGATGGTGAGGGAGGGCAGGCGCGCCCCCCACTCGATGCCGTCGGGCGCGAGCGATGCCGGACCGGTCGTGCCCTGGCATCCGCCGAGCACGTTCGGCGCCACGACGAACCAGCGCCCCGTGTCGATCGCGCGACCCGGCCCCACGACGCCGGGCCACCACCCCGCGCTCGCGTGCCCCGGGCCCGCCGGGCCGAGCACGTGCGAATCGCCCGTGAGGGCGTGCAGCACGAGGATCGCGTTGTCGCGCGCGGGCGAGAGGCGCCCCCACGACTCGTACGCGACGCGGACGTCGGGCAGGACCTCGCCGGACTCGAGGGCGAGCGCGCCGACGCGCACGAACCGGCGGTCGCCCTCGGGGTCGCCCTCGCGCCACGCCCCCGTCGCCGGCGCACGGCTCGCCAGCTGGTGCGCCGCGCGAGCTTCGGGCACGACGCTCGCCGGCGCCGTCTCCGAGGTGGTCTGCCAGTCCATGCCCTCGATTCTCCCCGAGCCGCCCGCACGGCGGGACAGTGTTACACGCCGGGGGCCGGAGACGACGGATGCCGCGCCCCGGCGGGGACGCGGCATCCGTTCGAACGCGGGAACCGTGGTCAGACGCGGGCCGCCTCCGAGGCGCGCCGCGCGGCAGCGAGGCCCGCCTCGAGGTCGGACTTGAGGTCCTCGACGTTCTCGATTCCGACCGACAGTCGCACGAGGCCCGGCGTGACCCCGCTCGTGAGCTGCTGCTCGGGCGTCAGCTGCGAATGCGTCGTCGACGCGGGGTGGATGACCAGCGAGCGCACGTCGCCGATGTTGGCCAGGTGGCTGAACAGCGACAGGCTGTCGACGAGCGCACGGCCCGCGTCGACGCCGCCCTTGAGCTCGAACGAGAGCACTGCGCCGACGCCCTTCGGGGCGTACCGGTTCGCGGTCGCGTACCACGGGCTCGACGGCAGGCCCGAGTAGTTCACGTGGGCGACATCGGGGTGGCTGTCGAGCCACTCCGCGATCTCCTGCGCGTTCTGCACGTGACGCTCGAGGCGCAGCGACAGCGTCTCGATGCCCTGGATGAGCTGCCAGGCGCTGGCCGGCGCGATCGAGGCGCCGAGGTCGCGCAGCAACTGCACGCGGGCCTTGATGATGTAGGCGAGCGGGTCGCCGACGGCCGCCGTGAAGCTCGCGCCGTGGTACGACGGGTCGGGCTCGGTCAGGCCCGGGAACTTCTCGACGTTCTTCGACCACTCGAAGCGACCGCCGTCGACGATGGCGCCGCCGACGACGGTGCCGTGGCCCCCGAGGAACTTCGTGACCGAGTGCACGACGATGTCGGCGCCGTGCTCGAGCGGACGGATGAGGAAGGGCGTCGCGATGGTGTTGTCGACGATGAGCGGGATGCCGCCGGCGTGCGCGACCTCGGCGACCAGCGCGATGTCGAGCACGTTGATCTTCGGGTTGCCGATGGTCTCGGCGAAGAGCAGCTTCGTGTTCGGGCGGATCGCCCGGCGCCACTCGTCGGCGTCGTCCTGGTTCTCGACGAACGTCGTCTCGATGCCGAGCTTGGCGAGCGTGTACTTGAAGAGGTTGTACGTGCCGCCGTAGATCGACGACGACGAGACGATGTGGTCGCCGGCCTGGGCGATGTTCAGCACCGCGAACGTCGACGCCGACTGGCCCGAGGCGAGCAGGAGGGCGCCGGTGCCGCCCTCGAGGGCTGCGAGGCGCTCCTCGACGACGGCCTGCGTCGGGTTCTGGATGCGGGTGTAGATGTTGCCGAACTCGGCGAGCGCGAAGAGGTTCTGCGCGTGCTCGGCCGAGTCGAAGACGTACGAGGTCGTCTGGTAGATCGGCGTCGCACGGGCCTTGGTGACGGGGTCGGGGGCGGCGCCCGAGTGGACCTGCTTGGTCTCGAAGCGCCAGTCGGCGGTGTGGTCGGCCATGGGGGACTCCTTACGCGTTCGGGTGCGGCCGGGGCCGCATCCCGCACACGGTACGCGGCGCTCCGGTCGACGACAACGGATGCCGCAACACGGCGTCACGGATCGCCGCTCAGTCCCGCGGCGACGCCCCTTCGGGTCCGGCGCCCGCCGGGGGCAGCGCCTCCTCGGGCAGCACGATGGTCCCCGTCGCGGTCGCCGGCTCCGGGCGGAACAGCCACCTCGCCCGAGGTTCGACGAGGGGCCGGAACACGCGGCGGACGCGCTTGAGCGACAGCACGACCGACACGGCCACGCAGAAGACGATCATCGCCGGCAGCACCCACCACGGCTGCGGGCCCTCGAGGATCGGGGTCTCCCGGAGCGGGAAGAGCACGAACGAGTGCAGGAGGTAGATGTACATGGTCGCGCCGCCGAACGCGGTGAACGGCGTCGTGCGACGCGGCATGAGCACGAGGAACGCGACGGCGAGCAGCATCGCGAGCAGGAGCAGGAAGAGGCGGATGGCGCCGGACCACGGTTCGTCGTAGCCGATCGCCTCGTAGGACTCGTCGTAGAGCATGAAGCGGCGCAGCCGCAGGTCGCGCCAGGTCTCGATCGCCATCGGGAGGGCGACGAGCAGGACCGCGAACAGTGCGATCGCGCCCGCGCGCCACCGCCAGGTCACCGCGGTCCGCAGGTCGAGCCAGCGATCGGTGATCCGCAGCTGCCGCAGCTTCCACCCGAAGACGAAGAAGGGGAACATGCCGAACGTGCGGGTCAGCGCGAGGGTGGAGTCGATCTCGACGGCGTACCCGGCGCCGATCGAGACCGCGATGGCGATGAGCAGCGGGTAGCGCAGGAGCACGAGGTAGGGCAGGGCGATGCGCCAGATCGCCAGTGCGATGAGGAACCACAGCGTCCAGGAGGCGGTCGTGTAGTCGAGCACGAAGTCGCCGCCGAGGGCGAACCGGACGATGGTCCAGATCGTCTCGAAGATGACGTACGGGAACACGATGTCGGTCAGGACCTGCCGCATGGCGCGCGCGTTCGGCGGCCCGGACTTCGCGAAGTACCCCGAGACGGTCACGAACACGGCCACGTGGAAGGAGTAGATGAACAGGTAGACGCTGTACGCGGCGTCGTCCTCGGCGATGAGCGGCAGGATCCCGTGGCCGACGACCACGAGCGTGATCGCGATCCACCGCGCGTTGTCCCAGAGCGGAACGCGTCGCTTGCGGTGGCCGGTCCCGGTGGTTCGCTGCAGGCTCGCCTCGTCCATCCGCCCATTCTCGCCGACGCGGGCCCCGGCCCGGCCCGGGGCCGGCGCGCGGCAGTGCAGAATGGGCGGCATGGAACGGATGCGGGCGGTCGTCACCGGGGCGAGTTCGGGGATCGGGGCGGCGACGGTCCGCGGCCTGGTCGCGACCGGATGGGACGTGGTCGCGGTCGCGCGCCGGGCCGATCGGCTCGAGGCGCTCGCCGAGGAGACCGGCGCCGAGGCCTTCGTCGCCGATGTGACGAGCGATGCGGATGTCGCCGCGCTCGCCGAGCACGTCGCGGCGACGGGCGGTGCGCACGCGCTCGTCAACAACGCCGGGGGTGCGAAGGGCCTGGCGTCGGTCGAGGACTCCGACCTCGCCGACTGGTCGTGGATGTTCGAGGTGAACGTGCTCGGCCTCAAGCGCGTGACGAGCGCCCTGCTCCCGGTGCTGCGACGCGGAGCGGAGCGCCGCGGGGTCGCCGACATCGTCAACGTCACCTCGATCGCCGGTCACGTGGCCTACCTCGGCGGCGGCGGGTACAACGCGGCGAAGTTCGCCGCGCACGCGATCACCGAGGTCCTGCGGCTCGAGCTCAACGGCGAGCCGATCCGGGTCATCGAGGTGGCGCCGGGGATGGTCAGGACCGACGAGTTCGCCCTCGTGCGCTTCGGCGGCGATCGCGAGCGCGCCGATGCCGTGTACGAGGGCGTGCCCGAGCCGCTCGTCGCGGAGGACGTCGCCGGGGTCATCGTGGATGCCATCGGCAAGCCCCGACACGTCGACCTCGACCTCATCGTCGTCAAGCCCGTCGCGCAGGCCGCCCCGCACCGGCTCGCCCGAGGGCGGCTCGCCGTCCGGCAGGGGAGCGGCGCATGAGGGTCGGCCGGATCGAGCGCCGCCATCACTGGGTGGCGCGGA
This sequence comes from Agromyces marinus, assembly GCF_021442325.1. Taxonomy (NCBI): domain Bacteria; kingdom Bacillati; phylum Actinomycetota; class Actinomycetes; order Micrococcales; family Microbacteriaceae; genus Agromyces; species Agromyces marinus. Next base: position 1,052,363 of record NZ_CP087879.1, read on the forward strand.
CGAGCGCCCTGATGGCGGTGCTCGGATTCTGCTTCGTGGCCGCGTACACCGTCTCCGTGCTCGCGCCGGAGTTCGCGCACGACTGGCGGGTCGTCTTCAACGTCGTGTTCATCGCCACGTGGGTCGCGTTCCTCGTCGACTTCGTCGTCAGGCTCTCGCTCACCCCGGCGGGCTCGCGATGGGACTACCTGTGGCACCACCCGATCGAGTTCCTCTCGGTGCTGGTCCCGGTCTTCCGCGCGCTGCGCGCGGTCACCCTGCTGCGCAACCTCCCCGTCCTCCAGCGCCGCACGCGCGAGGCGGTGCGCGCGAACTTCGTGGTCTCCGCGGCGCTGTACGCGGTGATGTACGTGTTCTTCCTCGCGCTGGCGACGCTCCAGGCCGAGCGCCACGCCGAGGGCGCGACGATCACGAGCTTCGGCGACGCCCTCTGGTGGGCGGTGGTGACCCTCACCACGGTCGGCTACGGCGACACGTATCCGGTGACCGTGCTCGGCCGCACGTGGGCGGTGTTCCTCATGATCGGCGGCATCGCGATCGTCGGCGTCGCCTCCGCGACCGTCATCTCGATCCTGAACGAGCGGTTGAACGCGCTCCGCAACGGCAACGCCGAGGGGGCGCCGATCCTCGCCGAGCGCGAGTCGATCCGGCCCGACGACGTGGCCGATGCCGACGACGCGGTCGATCCCGACGGGGCGGAACCGGACACCGGGCCCGCCCGATAGCCTGACGGGATGAACTCCGACCCGCTCCGCACTCCCGAGATCCGCCGATGAGCGTGCACCTGGTCGGCGGGGGAACCGACGCCGCGCACGCGGCATCCGTCTACGCCCCGTTCCTGGCCGAGGCTGCCGAGGTCGCCGGCCGTGCGGGCGCCGAGCGCGCCCGCATCGCCGTGCTGCTCGTCGCCGACGGCCCGGATGCGGGCTCGCAGGCCGCGTACTGGCGCGACCTGCTCGGCTCGATCGCCGACGTCGAGCCGGTCGTGACCGTCGTGCCCGAGGACGGCGCGTTCGAGGCCGCCGCGCTCGCCGGCGCGCACGGGGTGCTCGTGGGCGGCGGCCGTACCCCGGCCTACCGGAGCGCCGCCGAACCGGTCGCCGGCGAGCTGCGACGGCGCGTCGCGGCCGGAGAGCCCTTCCTCGGCTACTCGGCCGGTGCGTCGATCGCGTCGGATGCCGCGATCCTGGGCGGCTGGCGCATCGGCGAGGTCCCCGTGGCACCCCGGTCCGCGGGCGAGGGCCTCGAGGAGGTCGTCGTCGAGGCCGGGATCGGGTTGGTCGACCTCTCGATCGACTGCCACGCCGCGCAGTGGGGGACCCTGACCCGGCTGATCGCCGCGACCGAGGCCGGCCTGGTCGGCGGCGGCATCGCGATCGACGAGGACACGCTGTTCTCGATCGGCGCCTCTGGGCTGCGGGTCGCCGGCGCAGGCACCGTCTGGAGCGTCGGTGCGGGCGAGGACGGCGTGACGGTCCGCAGCATCTCGGGCTGATGGACCGGACCCTCGCGGAGCTCGTCGACGCCGGCCTGGTCGATCCCTCGTGGGGCGACGCGCTCGCACCCGTCGCGGAGGACCTCGCCCGAATCGGCGACCGGCTCGAGGCCGAGGCCGCGACCGGCGGCGGATACCTCCCCGCGCCCGACCTCGTGCTGCGCGCATTCCGGCAGCCCCTCGACGCCGTGCGCGTGCTCGTGGTCGGCCAGGACCCGTACCCCACTCCCGGTCATCCCGTCGGGCTGTCCTTCGCGGTCGAGCGCGACGTGCGGCCGCTCCCGCGCAGCCTGGCGAACATCTCCCGCGAACTCGTCGACGACCTCGGGATCCCGCCGCTGCCGCACGGGGACCTCGGCGCATGGAGCACCCGCGGCGTGATGCTGCTGAACCGGGTCCTCACCGTCCGCCCGGGCGAGGCCGGTTCGCACCGGGGCCTCGGCTGGGAACGCGTCACCGACCACGCGATCCGGGCCCTCGCCGCACGCGGCGGCCCGCTCGTCGCCATCCTCTGGGGTCGTGACGCCCGGACCCTGGCGCCGCTGCTCGGCGACGTGCCGCGCATCGAGTCCGCCCACCCGAGCCCGCTCTCGGCCCGCCGCGGCTTCTTCGGGTCGCGGCCGTTCAGCCGGGCGAACGACCTCCTCGTCGCCCGCGGCGGGCGGCCCGTCGACTGGATGATCGGGGACTGAGTCGTGCAGCGGTTGGTCGTCATGGGCCCGTCGGGGTCCGGGAAGAGCACGATCGGCGCCGCGCTCGCGGACCGGCTCCGCCTCCCGTTCATCGACGCCGACGACCTCCACACCGCCGCGAACCGCAGCAGGATGGCGGCGGGGGTGCCCCTCACCGACGAAGATCGCGGCCCCTGGCTCATCGCGGTCGGGGAGCGCCTCGCCGCGTCCGACCGGGGTGCCGTCATCGCATGTTCGGCGCTGCGTCGGGCCTATCGCGGGATCATCCTCGCGCACGCGAGCGACGCGGTGTTCGTCGAACTCACCGTGGACGACTCGCTGCTCCGGTCTCGACTGACCTCGCGTGCGGGCCACTTCATGCCCGCGGCCCTGCTCGAGTCGCAGCTGGCGACCCTCGAACCGCTCGGGGCCGACGAGCCCGGCATCCGCGTCGACACGGGGGCGAGCCCCGACCGGGTCGTCGAGACGATCATCCGGGAACTGGCGGGCCGAGGGGGCGGAACGCCTGGCCCGACGCCGATCGACTGACGGGGCTGGCCGCGCGTAGCATTGCGCCATGCTCGAGGAGGAATACCAGCCGCGCAGGGTGCTTCCCGGCCACCTGCGAACTCCGGAGCCGCCCGAGGCGCCGTTCGCGTTCGAGGTCCGGGCCGCGCGTCCGGCCGACCTGCCGTCGGTCCGCGAGATCTACAACCACTACGTGGCCAACTCGACCGTCACCTTCGACGAGGACGCCATGAGCCTGCGCGAGTGGAAGCAGAAGTACGCCTACCTGCACCGGCTCGGCATGCCGTTCCTGGTGGCCGAGTCGCCGACCGGGCAGGTGCTCGGGTACGCCCTGGTGACTCCGTGGAAGCAGAAGCGCGCCTACCGGTACACGGTCGAGAACTCGATCTACCTCGGCCCCGCGGCATCCGGGAAGGGGCTCGGCCGAGCGCTGCTCGGCGCCCTCGTCGACGCGTCGAGGCAGGCGGGCATGAAGGAGATGATCGCGGTCATCGCCGACCAGGGGGCGGAGTCCTCGATCGCGCTGCACGAGAAGTTCGGGTTCCACGAGATCGGGCGCATGGGGCGCGTCGGGTTCAAGTTCGACCGGTGGCTCGGCACCGTCCTGCTGCAGAAGACCCTGAAGTAGCGGATGCCGCGCCGCGGCGCCCTGCGTAGGCTCGGGGCGTGGCCGAATCGACCCCGGAGTTGCACGAGTACACCGCCCTCGAACTGCACCAGTCGCTGCAACGGGGGGAGGTGGGCCCCGTCGAGGCGACCACCCACTACCTCGATCGCATCGCACGCCTCGATGCCGAGGTCGGGGCGTTCGCCCACGTGTCGGCCGATCAGGCCCTCGAGCGTGCGAGGCACGTCGAGCGGGAGGTGCCGCGTGCGGCGCCGCTGTGGGGCATGCCGCTGGCGGACAAGGACCTGCACCCGCGCGCCGGGGTCCCGGCCGGGTTCGGCTCGCGCGCCTTCGAGGGGTTCGAGCCCGACGAGTCCGACGACCTCGTGCGGGCGGTCGATGCCGCCGGAGCGGTGAGCCTCGGCAAGACCGCGACGCCCGAGTTCGGGCTGCCCTCGTACACCGAGCCGGCCGCCGGGCGCCCGACCCGCAACCCGTGGGACCTCGCGCTCGGCGCCGGAGGCTCGAGCGGCGGTGCGGCCGCTGCGGTCGCCGCCGGGATGCTCCCGTTCGCACCCGGGAGCGACGGCGGCGGGTCCATCCGGATCCCGGCCGCCTCGTGCGGACTCGTCGGCGTGAAGCCGTCGCGCGGCAGGGTGCCTTCGGGTTCGGGGATCGACCGCCTCGGCGGGCTCGGGGTCGTCGGGCCCATCGCGCGCACCGTCGCCGACGCCGCGCTGCTGCTCGACGGCATGATCGCGCCCGTCGGGTACCCGCCGCGGCATCCGTTCGCGGTGCGCGCGCCCGGTGACGACGGGCCGTTCCTCGGCGCGGCGATCCGCGGCGAGGGGCGCTTCCAGGTCGGGGTGGCGCTGGACACGCCGTGGGACGAGTTCACCGACATCCGCGTCGATCCGGCGCCGCGGAAGGCGCTCGACCTCGCGATCGAGCTGCTGGACCGCCTCGGGCACGGGGTCGAGGACGTACCCGACTCGCCTGCCCCGGAGTACCCGGCGGCGTTCCGGACGATCTGGCAGGCCGGCGCCGCGACGATCCCGGTCGAGGTCGGCAGCCTCGACCGGCTCGAGCCGCTGACGCAATGGCTCGTGGCGCGGGGCCGCGAGCGCACGGCGGGAGAACTCGCCGACGCGCTCGCGGTGCTCTCGGCGTTCGAGCGTCGCACGATCGAGCGATTCGCGCCGTTCGATGCCGTCCTCACGCCGGCGCTCGCGATGACCCCGCGTCCGGTCGGCTGGTACGACCCGGTCGACGCGGAGGAGAACTTCGCGCAGCAGGTTCGGTTCACGCCGTTCACCTCGTTCGTGAACGTCGCGGGGCTGCCCGCGCTCACCCTTCCGGTGCACGACACCGACGAGGGGGTGCCCGTGGGCGTGCAGCTGATCGGGCGCCCGGGCGGCGAGGCCGTGCTGTTCGCGCTCGCGGCGCAACTCGAGCGCGCGCTGCGCCGGGGCAGGCGGCGTCCTCCGGTGTGGTGACGCGCGGAGCGGGGTGACCCGACCGGCCGCGTGTGTCAGACTTAGGTAATGCTTACCTCACCTGCCGCGGCCGACGCCCCCGCGCGTCCTCGGCCTCCGTACCGCGGCTTCGACGTCACCGTCGCCCGGGTGCAGCGGCTCACGCCGCACTTCACGCGCGTGACCTTCACGGGCGACGACCTCGTCGACTTCGGCACCGCCGGGCTCGACCAGCGCGTCAAGGTCGTGATGCCGCTGCCCGGGTCCGGCTTCGCGCACTTCCCCGACGGAGCCGACTGGTACGCGAAGTGGCGCGACCTGCCGGCAGAGCACCGCAACCCCTTCCGCACCTACACGGTCCGCGGCATCCGACCGCACCTGCTCGAGGTCGACGTCGACTTCGCACTGCACGGCGACGTCGGCCCCGGCTCGACCTGGGCCGGTCGTGCGGAACCCGGCGACCGGATCGTCCTGATCGGCCCCGACTCGCGCAGTCCCGAGAGCAACGTCGGCATCGACTGGCGCCCCGGCGTCGTCGACACCGTCCTGCTCGCGGGCGACGAGACCGCGGCGCCGGCGATCTGCGCGATCCTCGAGTCCCTGCCCGCCGACGCCTCCGGCGCGGCCGTCATCGAGATCCCGAGCGCCGACGACGTGCTCGAGGTCGCCGCCCCCGCGGGCATCGAGGTCCGCTGGCTCGCGCGCGACGAGGACGCCGCGCACGGCGAGCGCCTCATCCCCGCGGTGCGCGACTGGGTCGCCCGCACCTGCTGGCTGCGCGACTGCGCCGACCCCGCGTCGGCGTCCGCCGAGCGCGTCCGCCTCACGCTCGACGAACTCGAACGCGCGGCGGACGCCGACGGCATCCTCTGGGACGTCCCCGAGGGCACCAGCCTCGACGGCGACTGCTACGCGTGGCTCGCGGGCGAGGCATCCGCCATCACCGCGCTGCGCAGGTTCCTCGTGCGCGAGGCCGGACTCGACCGCCGACAGGTCGCGTTCATGGGCTACTGGCGGCAGGGCCGCGCCGAACTCGCGTGAGCACCACGCGGATGGGCGTCTCGGCGACGGATGCGCCGCCGATCGCCGGCGCCGCACGGGTCGGCGCGGCACCGGTCGGCGCGGCGCCGGTCGGCGCGGCGCCGACCGGCGCGGCGCCGACCGGCGCGGCATCGCGCGTCGGCACCCGTGCCGGGTCCGCGTCGTCGTCGGCCGCAGCGCGCTCGCGACCCCGCGCACTGCGCGGGATCCTCGTGCTCGGCGCGAGCCTGGTCGTCCTCGCGGTCGTCGTCCTGGCGAGCCTCGCGCTCGGCGTGCGCGGCATCGACGTCTCGGAGGTCTGGCGGGCGCTCACCGCGCCCGACCTGACCGACCCCGACCAGGCGGTCATCGTGCAGCTGCGCGTGCCGCGCACCGTCATCGGCCTGGCGGCCGGCGTCGCACTCGGGCTCGCGGGAACGCTCATCCAGGGCGTCACCCGGAACCCGATCGCCGACCCCGGCCTGCTCGGGGTCAACTCCGGGGCCTCGCTCGCGGTCGTCCTCGGCATCTCGCTTCTGGGCATCACCGCGCCCCTGCAGTTCATCTGGCTCGCCTTCGCGGGCGCCGCGATCGCCGCCGTCGTCGTCTTCGCGATCGGCGGTGCCCGACCGGTCCGGCTCGCGCTCGTCGGCGCCGCGGTCACGGCACTCCTGACCCCGCTCATCGCGCTCGTGCTGCTGCGCGACACCGAGGCGTTCAACCAGTACCGCTTCTGGGCGGTCGGATCGCTCACCGGCCGAGACCTGTCGACCATCGCCGCCCTGTGGCCCTTCCTGGCGGTGGGGGTCGTGCTCGCGGTCGCGCTCGCCCACCGGTTCAACCTGCTCGCGCTCGGCGACGACGTCGCGGGCGCGCTCGGGCAGCGCGTCGGCGTGACGCGCGCCGTCAGCGGCCTCGCCATCGTGCTGCTCTCGGGCACGGCGGTCGCGCTCGCCGGCCCCATCGCCCTCGTCGGCCTCGTCGTGCCGCACGCCGCGCGCCGCCTCGTCGGCAGCGACTACCGCTGGATCACGGCCGCGGCCCTGCTGTTCGGCCCCGTCATGCTGCTCACCGCCGACGTCATCGGCCGCCTGATCGTGCCGAACGCCGAACTCGAGGCCGGGGTCGTCGCCGCGTTCCTCGGCGCCCCCGTGCTCATCGCGATCGCCCGGAGCCGACGGGTGGCCGGGCTGTGACGGGGTTCGCCGAGGTCGCCGACGTCGCGGACCTCGCGGACGTCGCGGAGGTCCGGCGGGGGACCCGGCGACGCAACGCGCTCGTGGTCGGCACGGCTGTCGCGGTGGCGCTCGCCGTCGGGCTCGCGACCCTCTCGCTCGGCGCGGCCGGGGTGACCCCGGACCGCGTGCTCGCGGTGCTGCTCGGCGGCGGCGACCGGCTCGACCGGTTCGTCGTCCTCGAACTGCGGATGCCGCGCATCGTGGCCGCGCTGCTCGTGGGCGTCGCGTTCGCGCTCGCAGGCGCGGTCTTCCAGTCGACGCTGCGCAACCCGCTCGCGAGCCCCGACATCCTCGGCATCTCGGCGGGCGCGAGCCTCGGAGCCGTGTGGGCGATCCTCGTGCTCGGCGCGGGCGGCGTCGTCGTCGCCGGGTACGCGTTCGGCGGCGGGCTCGCGGTCGCGGTCGTGATCTGGTTCGCGGCGTGGCGGCAGGGCCTGCACGGCGTGCGGTTCGTGCTCGTCGGCGTCGGCATGGCCTACCTGTGCGGGTCGACCGTGTCGTGGCTGCTCGCGCGCAGCGACGTGCGCGAGGCGCAGGCCGCGCTGCACTGGACCGTCGGCAGCGTCGCGGACGTCCGCGGCGACGAACTCGTCGTGCTCGCCGTCGGGGTCGCGCTGTGCGCGCTCGCGCTCGCGGTCGCGACGCGTGCGCTCGGTCCGCTCGCGCTCGGCGACGACCATGCGCTCGCGCTCGGCGTGCGCGCCGACGCCGCCCGGGTCGTGCTGCTGCTGGTCGCCGTGGCGCTCGTGGCGCTCGCGACCTCGGTCGCCGGACCGGTCGCGTTCGTGGCGCTCATCGCGCCCGCCGTCGCTCGGCGTCTCGTCGGCGGCGGGGGTGCCGCGGTCGCGGCCGCGGCGGCGATCGGCGCGGTGCTCACGCTCGGCGCCGACGTGATCGGCCAGTTCGCGATCCCCGGCTTCAGCGCACCGCTCGGCATCGTGACCGGCGTGATCGGCGCTCCGTACCTGTTGTGGCTGCTCGCCCGTACCGAGAGGACCCGAGCATGACGACCGACCACCTCACCGAGACCCCGGCGGGACTCGCCGCCGAGGGCGTGCGCCTCGGCTACGACGGCAGAACGGTCGTCGACGGGCTCGACCTGCGCATCCCGCCCGGCCGGATCACGGTCATCGTCGGCCCGAACGCGTGCGGGAAGTCGACGCTGCTGCGCGGGCTGGCCCGGCTGCACCCGGTCGAGGGCGGCCGGGTGAGCCTCGACGGAGCGGATGTCGCGCGGATGCCGCGTCGCGAGCTGGCCCGCCGGGTCGGGGTGCTGCCGCAGTCGTCGATCGCCCCCGACGGGGTTCGCGTGGCCGACCTCGTGGGCCGTGGCCGGTTCCCGCATCAGGGCTGGTTCGGGCGGCATTCGAGCGATGACGACGAGGTCGTCGCCGAGGCGCTCGCGGCGACCGGCGTGGCCGACCTGGCCGACCGACCGGTCGAGGAGCTCTCGGGCGGTCAGCGCCAGCGGGTGTGGATCGCGATGGTGCTCGCGCAGCAGACCGGGATCGTGCTGCTCGACGAGCCGACGACGTTCCTCGACGTCAGCCACCAGCTGGAGCTGCTCGACCTGCTGACGAGCCTGAATCGGGAGCGGGGGACGACGGTCGTGATGGTGCTGCACGAGCTCAACCTCGCGGCTCGGTACGCGGATCACCTCGTGGTGATGTCGGCCGGTCGGATCATCGCCGAGGGAGAGCCTGGGGCCGTGCTCACGCAGGACACGATCCGGGATGCGTTCGGCCTCGACGCCCGCGTCATCCCGGACCCCGTGTCGGGGTCGCCGCTCGTGGTCCCGGTCGGGCGGTTCCACGCGTCGGCCGTGTGACCTCCGTGCATTGCGGCCGGTTGAAGTTAGGTTAGGCTAGCCTTATTCACCGTCCCACCCTCTCGAACCGAGGAGTTCCCGTGCGCCTTCGTCGCCACCTCATCGCCATCGCCGGAGCCGCCGCGATCGCCCTCCCGCTGTCCGCCTGCGCAGCACCCGCGGCCGAGTCCGCCGCGAACGGCGAGGCCGCGGCATCCGCCGAGGGCTTCCCCGTCACGATCGACCACGCCTTCGGCGAGACCGTCATCGAGGACGCCCCCGAGCGGGTCGCCACCTGGGGCTGGGGGTCCACCGAAGCCGCGGTCGCACTCGGCGTCTACCCCGTCGCGGTCGCCGAGCAGGTCTGGACCGTGGGCCCCGACGCGCTCCTGCCCTGGGTCGAGGACGCCTACGAGGAAGCCGGCGAGCCGCTCCCGACGATCCTCAGCGACCCCGAGGGCGGCGCGACCGTGCCCTACGAGGAGTTCATCCAGGCCGACCCCGACCTCATCCTCGCGCCCTACTCGGGCCTGACCGGGGAACAGTACGACACGCTCGCCGAGATCGCCCCGGTCGTCGCCTACCCCGAGGCGCCCTGGACCACCCCCTGGGACGAGGAGATCCGCATCACCGCGGAGGCCCTCGGCCTCGCCGACGACGGCGAGGCGGTGCTCGACGAGATCGCCGCCGGCCTGGCCGAACAGGCCGAGGCGCACCCCGAGTTCGCCGGCACGACCTTCGCCGGAATCTGGGACGGCGACGGGTTCGTCTCGGTCTACACGCCCGCCGACGCCCGCATCGAGGTCCTGACCGAGCTCGGGCTCGAGGTCGCGCCGAGCGTCGCCGAACTCGACACGAGCGACGGCGGCTTCTACTACGAGCTCAGCTACGAGCAACTCGACAAGCTCGACGCCGACGTCCTCATCAGCTACCACGCCTCGCAGGAGGACGCCGACGCCTTCCTCGCCAAGCCCGAGCTGCAGGCCATCCCCGCGGTCGCCGCCGGGCGCGTCGCCCAGGTCGCCGACCCGGTGACCGTGTCGTCCGTCTCGCCGCCGACCGCACTCAGCTTCGGCTGGGCGGGCGGAATGCCCGCACTGGTCGACGCGATCGCGGGCGCGCTCGCCGACTGAGCGGCGAGGTCCGACCCTCGAACCGGTCAGCTCCGGGGCGGGCGGCGCCGCGGAAGGTAGCCGCCCGCCTCGAGGCCGGCCTCGATCTCGAACCGGTTGCGCAGCGGATCGCGCCCGGCGAGCAGGTAGAGGATCGGGAAGAGCATCCCGTACGTGCGCCACTGCTCACGGTGCACGACCTCGTGCCCGAGCACCCGCTCCGAGTCGTTCGACCCGGTCAGGTAGCACCCGCCGACGCACGACCCGCCCCGCCCGAAGGTCCACTTCGGCATCCCGCGGAACACCACGAGCCCCTGACGCACCTCGATCCGGCCGCGGCTCCAGAGGAACCCCCAGGCGAACCCGACGGCGGTCGCCCACCAGTACCCCGCGCGGCTGACGGGCGAGTCGGTGAGGCGGATCCGGAGCATGCGAAGCCCTTCCCGGCCGGGACGCGTTCGGCCCCGCCCGCCGCCAGCCTACGAGAACGGATGCCGCGGGCCGACGCCCGCTCAGCGCGCGCCGGACGCCAGCGCGCCGATCAGGCGCAGGATCGTCGGCAGGTCGTCGATCGCCGCGGCCGGCGACGACGGGGCGAACCCGGCGATCGACGCACCCGCCAGCGGCAGGCGGGCGAGCACGGTCCTGATGAGCCCGACGAGTTGGTCCGGGTCCGCGCCGAACGGCAGCGGATACGACAGACCCGAGATCGCCGACGGGTCGAGCACGTCGAGGTCGACGTGGACGTACACGCGCGACGCGCCCGTCGCCGCGAGCAGGTCGGCGACCGCGTCCGCCTCGCCGAACCGGTCGGCGTCGACCGTGGCGACGCCGTGGGCGTCGATGTAGTCGCGTTCGCCGTCGTCGATCGCGCGAACGCCGCCGAGCACGATCCGCGATGGAGCGATCCGCTCCGCGTCGGAGAGGGCGAGCCCGGCGGCGCCCTCGCCGGTGATCGCGCGCAGCACCATGCCGGTGAAGGCACCCGACGGGCTCGTGTCGGGAGTGTTCAGGTCGGGGTGGGCGTCGAGCCACAGCACTGCGAGCGACCCGGGTCCGCCCGTCGAGACGGCGGCCACCGCGGTCGACGCGATGCCGCAGTCGCCGCCGATCGCGATGGGGATCCCGCCCAGGCCCGACATCGCATCGCGCATGCGGTCGCCGATGCGACGGAGTGCGCTGTAGCGCTGCACGCCCGTCCCCAGCGCATCCCCGGCCTCGACCGGGACGTCGACGGTCACCGTCGCCGCGGCCGGAAGGTCGCCGCTGATCGCGTGGGCGCCCTCGGCGTGGCTCATCGCGCGCGCGGACACGGATCCCTGCCACTGCGGGACGACGACGAAGGCGGCCGGCATGGTCCAAGTATGCGCCCGGCGGCATCGTCGCGCGACCTCGCCGCGTCAGGTTCGCCGCCCCGACTCAGTCCTGGTCGGGGAACCGCACCAGGCCCGCCTGCACGGCGAGTCCGACGCACCCGATCGCCATCGCGCCGAGGCCGAGCAGCCCGGCGATCGTGGTCGCGGCGATCACCGCGACGCCGCTCGCCGCGAGCAGTGCGAGCGTCGTCCACCACGCCCAGCGACGGCGCGTGAGAGCGGTGGTGACCGCCGCGGCGACGAGCAGTGCGAGCCTGCCCCACAGGTCGAACGGCCAGAGCAGCGGCCCGGTCGATGCCGAGAGCGCGGCGCCGAGGAGCAGCAGCCCGGTCCAGGTCGCGAACAGCGCGGGACTGAACCTCGGTGCCGGTCGCGGTCGCCGTCGTCCTGCCGGGCGCACCGTCGGCCCGTCGGCGTCGGTGTCGGCGTCGGTGTCGGCGCGGCGACCCGCGCCGGGCGCGGGAGCGGACGCGAGCACGTGATAGGCGCGCGTCACCTCGCTGAACCGGGCGTTCGCCGCCCTGACCTCGTCGGCGGATGCGCCCGACAGGCGGTCGGGGTGCAGGTCGCGTGCGAGCCTGCGATAGGCACGGTCGACCTCGGCGGCGTCGGCGTCGCGATCGATGCCGAGCAGCCGTGCGGCGTCCTCACGCGAGAGGTCGGGTTCGGCCACGGCCCACCTGGGCACCGGGCGGATGCCGCGGGGCGCGTGCCCCGCGGCATCCGTTCGGTCACGACCCGGCGATCGAGCCCTGCGCGCCGCCGGCCTTCAGCGCGGCGAGCCGCGCCTCGACCTCGGTGAGCTCGCCGAGGTCGTCGAGCTCGTTGAACTGCGCGTCGATGCTCGAAGCGGCCAGTTCGGCCTGGCCGCGCGCCTTCGCCTCCTCGCGACGGACCTTGTCCTCGAAGCGGCCGAGTTCGCTCGTCGGGTCGAGGATATCGATCGACTTCACGGCCTCGTGCACCTGCTGCTGCGCGGCGGCGGTCTTCGATCGCGCGATGAGCTCGCTGCGCTTGTTCTTCAGCTCGACGAGCTTCTGCTTCATGCCGTTGAGCCCGGCCTTGAGCTTCTCGACGACCTCGGTCTGCGCCGCGATCTGCGGTTCGGCGGCGCGCGCCTCGTTCTCGGAGGAGATCTGGCGGCTCAGGGCGACCTTGGCGAGGTTGTCGAACTTGTCGGCGCCCGCCGTGTCGCCCGAGGTGCGGAGCTCGTCGGCCTTGCGGCTCGCGGCCAGCGCCTTCTCGCCCCACTCGCGCGCCGCGTTCACGTCTTCGCGGTGGTCGTCCTCGAGGAGCCGCAGGTTGCCGATCGTCTCGGCGATCGCGGCCTCGGCGTCGGCGATCGAGTTGGTGAAGTCGCGCACCATCTGGTCGAGCATGACCTCCGGGTCCTCGGCCTGGTCGATGAGGGCGTTGATGTTGGCTCGCAGCAGTTGCGAGATGCGTCCGAAGATGGACTGCTTGGTCATGGACGTGGGTTCCTTCCGTGTGGTGGTGCTCTCGGTCCGATGGGTCAGCGGCGTCGTGTCAGAAGCGGCCTCCGCTCCCGCGGCGGGAGCGCGTGACCGAGCCGCCGAAACTTCCGGGGGAGCGCCGGCCGCCGCCGAATCCGCCGCCGCCGAACCCGCCGCCGCCGAATCCGCCGCTCGAGCGCCCGCCCCGTCCGCCGCCGAGCATCGAGTCGATGAGGATGCCGCCGAGCACCGCGCCGAACAGGTCGCCGCCGCCCGAGCCCGATCGTGGACTTCCGGTACCGCCGAATCCGCCGGGCACGCCGGGCCCGCCGAACCCGCCGACGTCACGTTGCGCGAGCGACATCGCCTCACCCGCGAGCCGGTCGGCGCGTTGCGCGGCGGCGAGTGCCGCGACGGGATCGGAGCCGGTGAGCGCGTCGGCCTCGACGACGAGTCGGCCCGCTTCGGCGAGCCGGGTCCTGGCGTCCGCGCCGATCGCACCGCGGCGCGAGACGAGGTAGTCCTCGGCAGCCTGGACGCGCGAGCGCGCCGAGAGGATGGTGCGGTCGAGTTCGGCCCGCGCGCGCTGCTCCTGCACGAGGGCCTCACGAGCTCCCTGGATGGCGGTGTCGATCTCTGCGTTGACGCCGTCGAGGCGCTGCTTGAGCTCGTGCGGGGATCGGCCGGTCTCGGCGGCTGCGGCGCGCAGCGCGCTCGCCTCGGCCTGGACGCGGTCGGCGAGCGCCGCGAGCGCGGGGTCGTGCATGCCCCGTGCCGTGCTCACGTCGGCGTCGAGGTCGTCGACGCCGGCCAGGACGGCCCGGTCGACCTCGGCGAGCCCGTCGGCGAGCCGGTCGATCGCGGCGAGCAGGTCGCGGGCCTGATCCGCCGCCTCCTCCGCCGCCCGGATGTCGACGACCGCCGCGCCCGTCTCGCCGCGCTCGAGCGCGGCGCGCGCCTCACGCGCCTCGTCGTCGGCGAAGGCGATCCGGGCGCGGGCCTGCTCGGGGTTGTCGGAGACGGGTGCGATCGCCGCGGCCGCGTACCGGGTGCGCAGGTCGTCGAGTCGAGCGGATGCCGCGTCGAGCGCCCCCTCGGCCGTGCGCGTCGCACGCTCGACCCGCGCGAGGGCCTCGGGGGCGTTCCGCTCGAGGTCGCGCAGCGCGTCGAACCGTTCGGCCTGGGCGTCGAGGAGGGCGTCGGCCTCCGCGGTCAGGGTGAGGATTCCGGCGTACCACTCGCGCTGCCGGGCCTCGGTGTCGGGCTCGTGGTCGTCCAGTCGCTGCTGGAGCCCGAAGGCGTCGCGGACCTTCTGCGTGGCGGTCGCGAGCGCCTCCCGGAACGACGCCGTCTCCTCCTCGCCGTAGGAGGCCACCGCGAAGCCGAGTTCCTCCTCGCTCGTCTTCAGGGCGTCGTCGGCTGCGACGAGCGCGCCGCCCACCTGGCGCCGGAGTTCCTCGAGGGGCACCGCCGGTTCGCCCGAGCCGCCGCCCGCGGCATCCGCTCGCCCTCGACGGCGCCGGGCGAGCACGATCGCGACGACGACCGCGATGCCCGCACCGACGAGCAGCACGATCCAGATCGCCCCGATGCCGCCACCGCCGCCCGACTGCCCGCCGATCGCCTCGGCAGCGGCGATCGCGGCGCCGGCCCAGTCGTCGTCGCGCAGGTGCGGCTCGACGGCCTCCAGCGCGATGCGGTCGATCTCACCTGCCGAGAGCGATGCGTCTTCGGCAGCCGACAGGTGGTAGGCGCGCCCGTCGACGGCGACGGCGAGCAGGTAGTCCTCGGCGCCCATGTTGTTGTCGTTCGCGGTGTCGGTGGCCCACGAGCCGGCGTCGGCGGGGTCGTCGAACTCGCCGACGTACGCGACGAAGAGCTGCCGCCCCGTCCGGTCGGCGGCCTCGTCGATCGCCGTCTCGACTGCCGCGGCCTCGGACGCGGTCAACGCGCCGACGGTGTCGACGATCGGGCTCGCCCCGAACCGGACCGGATCCTCGGCGAACGCCGGGGTCGAGGCGACGAGGAGCAGGAATCCCGTGAGGGCGGCCGCCGTGACGGAACCCCTGCGAACCGTCCGCATGCGTCAGCACCCTCCCCGCCCGAGCCGATGGCAGGAGTCTATTCGGTGCGCGTCGGCGTGTGCCAGCGATCGATCTGCGGGCGATCGGACGTGGCGGCGGAGCAGCAGGACAGCGGGCGGCTCGGCGACCCCGTTCCGTCACCATCACGGAACGAGCCCGGCCCTCAGCTGGCTGAGTGGACCGGGCTCTTCACGACGTGCCCCCGGAGGGATTCGAACCCCCGACCTACGGTACCGGAAACCGGCGCTCTATCCCCTGAGCTACGGAGGCGCACAGCAGGAAACATTACCACCTGGGACCGGGCGGGATGCACCAGCGCAGGGCGGACGGGCCGAGGCTCACCCCGTCACGTTCGCGACGACGTCCGCGATCAGGCCCTGCGCGTCGCCGGGCTCGAACAGCGCCCCCGATTCGACGACGATCCACATGCCGCCCGTGAACACCTGGGCCTGCCCGACCCCGCCCGACTGGCGGAAGAACCCCTCGACCTCGGGCGGGGTGCCGTAGGTGGGCACCGCGTTCGACTCGAGGGCCGCATCGCCGACCCGTCGTTCGTAGGCCTGCTCGGGCAGGGTCGCGACGGCGACCTCGATGACCTCGCCGCTGGTCTGGTTGCTCCACCCGCACGCCGTGCCCTCGGCGGCGACCGCGTCGCGCAGCGTCGCGGAGGTCGGCGCGTAGTCGGGGGCCGTGCCGTAGTTCGGGTTGAACGCGTACACCTGGTCGGACGTGAGGATCTCGGTGCACGCCACGTCGAACGGGACGGGTTCCTCGGTCGGCTCGGGCGTCGGCTCGGGCGCCGCGCTGCCCGTGGGCGCGGGTGCGCCGGTCGTCGCCGCAGGGGGAGCGGGGGACTCCGACGGGTCGGCGCCCGCGCCGGTGCACCCCGCGAGCGCGAGTGCGAACACGCCCGCCAGCCCCGCGATCGCGGTCGTGCGGCGGCGGATGGGGGCGGTGCTCGGGCGCGACATGCGGCCACGATAGCAACGCCGACGGGTAGGATCTTCGAGTGACTCCCGCCGATCTCTCGCGTGCCCTGTACGACCTCGTCATCGCCCTCATCGATCGGCGACGCGAGGCGGGCGCCGAGGCAGCGATCGAGATCGCGCCCGAGTCGGTCACCCTCGAACGCCCGAAGCTGCGCGAGCACGGCGACTGGGCGTCCTCGATCGCCATGCGCATCGCCAAGCCGCTCGGCACGAACCCGCGCGAGCTCGCGACCGAACTCGCCGCGGGCCTGGCCGAGGTCGACGGCGTCGCGAGCGCCGAGGTCGCAGGTCCCGGCTTCATCAACATCCGGCTGGATGCCGCGGCGGCGGGCGCCCTCGCGAAGGCGATCGTCGACTCGGGCGCCGCGTTCGGTCGCGGCGAGACCCTCGCGGGCCGGGTCGTCAACCTCGAGTTCGTCTCGGCCAACCCGACCGGCCCGCTGCACATCGGCCACACCCGCTGGGCGGCGCTCGGCGACTCGATCGCCCGGGTGCTGCGCGCCGCGGGCGCCGAGGTCGCGAGCGAGTACTACATCAACGACGCGGGCAACCAGATGGACGGCTTCGGCGCCTCGGTGCTCGCCGCGGCCAAGGGCGAGCCGACCCCCGAGGGGGGTTACCCGGGCAGCTACATCGCCGACCTCGCGGCAACCGTGCTGGAGCGCGAGCCGAACCTCCTCGAACTCGACGACGAGATCGCCCAGCACACCGCCCGAGAGATCGCCTACGAGCTGCAGCTCGCCGAGATCCGCTCCTCGCTCGAGCGCTTCAACGTGCACTTCGACGTCTGGAAGAGCGAGCGCACGCTCCACGCGAAGGACGACGACGGCGTCTCCGAGATCGACGCCGCGCTCGAGCGCCTCCGCGCTCAGGGCCACGTCTTCGACGACGGCGGTGCGGTCTGGGTGCGCACGACCGACTTCGGCGACGACAAGGATCGCGTGATCCGCCGCGCCAACGGCGTATACACCTACTTCGCAGCGGATGCCGCCTACTACCTCGACAAGTCCGATCGCGGGTTCGAGCACAAGATCTACCTGCTCGGCGCCGACCACCACGGTTACGTGCACCGGCTCAAGGCGCTCGCCGGCGCCGCCGGCGACGACCCGACGCGCGACATCGAGGTGCTCATCGGCCAACTCGTGAGCATCAACGGGGCGAAGCTGTCCAAGCGCGCGGGCAACATCATCGAGCTCGACGACCTCCAGGCCTGGCTCGGCACCGATGCCCTGCGCTACACGCTCGCGCGCTACCCGGCCGACTCGCCGCTCGCGATCGATCCCGAGCAGCTGCGCCGCCGCACCAACGACAACCCCGTGTTCTACGTGCAGTACGCGCACGCGCGCACGTCCGCGGTCGCCCGCAACGCGGCATCCGCCGGGGTCGACCGGTCGGGCTTCGCTCCCGAACTGCTCGACCACGAGGCCGAGTCCGCGCTGCTCGGCGCCCTGCAGGAGTTCCCGCGCATCGTCGCCCAGTCCGCAGAGCTCCGCGAGCCGCACCGCATCGCGCGGTACATCGAGGAGCTCGCCGGCCTCTACCACCGCTGGTACGACAACTGTCGCGTGCTGCCGCTCGGCGACGAGCCCGTCGGCGACCTGCACCGCACCCGGCTGTGGCTGAACGACGCGACCGGCCAGGTGCTCCGCAACGGACTCGACCTGCTCGGCGTGTCCGCCCCGGAGCGGATGTAGTCGGCGTGAACGGGCCCGAAGCCGACACCGTGCCGCTCGAACCGGCACCGCGAGCGGATGCCGCGCCGAAGCGCCGGCCGAGCGTCGCCGTGGTCGTGCTCATCGTGCTCGCCGTCCTGGCCGCGCTCGTGCTCGTCGTCGAGACCGTCGGGCGCGGGATCGCCGAACGACAGGTGGCCGCGTCGATCGTGGACTCGCTCCCGCCCGGCGTCGACGGCGAGGTCGAGGTCGAGATCCACGGCACGTCGGCGCTCTGGCAGGCGCTCACCGGGCGCATGGACGAGATGACCGCGAGCGCCTCGGACCTCGACGTGCACGGCATCCCGGTCGACGTGACGGTCACGGCCCGCGGCGTGCCGCTCGCCGAGGGGGCACGGCTCGGCCGCGCCGAGATCGAGGCGTCGATCGACGCCGACGCAGCCCGCACGATCGCGGCCGAGCAGGGTCTGCCCGGTGAGATCGCGCTCGGCGAGGGCACGATCGCCTACGAGGACGAACGCACGTTCTTCGGCCTCCCGATCGGGTTCTCCGTCACCGCCGAGCCCCGGGCCGCGGGGGACCGCATCCTCCTGCACCCGGTCGCCGCCGAGCTCGACGCGGGCCCCAGCATCGACGTCTCGGGCCTCGTCGATCGCATCCTCGGGGGCGACCCGGTCTCGATCTGCGTCGCCGACCGTCTCCCCGAGGGCGTGCAGGTGACCGGCCTCGAGGTCGAGCCGGACTCCGTCCGCGTGCGACTCGAGGCCACGGGGGTGCCGCTGGCGGCCGAGACGCTCGAGACGACCGGGACCTGCTGACCGGCGCCGGGCGCGCTCGCCCGCAGTGCGGCGTCATCGATTCGGCCGCCGGTCGCCCGCTCGGTAGAATCGCTCCCACGCCGCCTCACGAGGGCGGTCCCCACCGAGGCTTCATCGAACCGATCCGGGTTCGCTCGCCGACCGAGTGAATCCGCCGTTGCCGTTCGTCCCCGCGAGGTACCCCGTGTCATCCAGCGCTCCCGACCACGCGCTGCCCGCCGCGCCCGACGATCCGAACGCACTCGCCCCGCGGGTGTGGCCGGACGGCGCGCACCGCGACGACGCCGGCCGGCTCGTGATCGGCGGACTCGACGCGACCGCGCTCGCCGCGCGGTTCGGCACGCCGCTCTACGTCGTCGACGAACAGGTGGCGCGCTCCCGCGCGGTGCGAACGCGGAGGGCCTTCGAGGAGGCCGCCGCCTCGATCGGCACCTCGGTCACCGTCTACTACGCCGGCAAGGCGTTCCTCTCCGGCGCGATCGTGCGCTGGATGCGCGAGGAGGGCCTCGCGATCGACGTCGCCACGGGCGGAGAACTCGCGGTCGCGCTCGCTGCCGGCGCCGACCCGGGCCGCATCGGGTTCCACGGCAACAACAAGTCGCTCGCCGAGATCGAGCGCGCGGTCGCGGCCGGGGTGGGCACCGTCGTCATCGACAGCGAGATCGAGGTCGTCCGGGTCGCGGATGCCGCGGCGCGCGCCGGGCGCGTGCAACGCGTGCGGCTGCGGGTGAACTCGGGGGTCCACGCGTCGACGCACGAGTTCCTCGCGACGGCCCACGAAGACCAGAAGTTCGGGATCGCGCTCGGCGACGCGGAACGCGTCGTGGCCGACATCCGCTCGCATTCCCCGCTCGAGTTCGTCGGGCTGCACTGCCACATCGGGTCGCAGATCTTCGACGCCTCGGGCTTCGCCGAGTCCGCGGAGCGCCTGCTCGCGGTGCACGCCGCGCTCTCGGCGGCGGCGCCCGTCCCCGAGCTGAACCTCGGCGGTGGCTTCGGCATCGCCTACACCGAGGTCGACTCGCCCGCCCCGATCGAGGAGATCGCCGCCGGCATCGCGCGGGCCGTCGCCGAGGCGAGCGCGAGGCACGGCGTCCCCGTGCCCAGGCTCGCATTCGAGCCCGGCCGGTCGATCATCGGACCGGCCGGAGTCACGCTGTACACGGTCGGCACCGTCAAGCCCGTGCCGACCGACGACGGATGGCGCCACTACGTCTCCGTCGACGGCGGCATGAGCGACAACATCCGCACCGCGATGTACGGCGCCGCCTACACGGCGCGCCTGGCCTCGCGCGTCTCGGAGGAGCCGGCGGCGCTGGTCCGGGTGGTCGGCAAGCACTGCGAGTCCGGCGACATCGTCGTCGACCACGACTGGCTGCCGCACGACGTCGCCCCCGGCGACGTGCTCGCGATCGCGGCGACGGGCGCCTACTGCTGGTCGCTCGCCTCCAACTACAACCACGTGCCCCGACCCCCGGTCGTGGCCGTGTCCGGCGGATCCGCGCGCGTGATCGTGCACGGAGAACGCGAGGAGGACCTCCTCGCCCGCGACGCCGGGCTGTCCGACGACGATGACGTACACGGAGTCACCGAATGATCGAATACCGTTCCATCCGCGTGGCGCTGCTCGGCGCCGGCTCGGTCGGCTCCCAGGTGGCCCGGCTGCTGCTCGAGCAGGGCGACGAGCTCGCGGGCCGCATCGGCGCACGCCTCGAGCTCGCCGGCGTCGCCGTCCGCGACGTCGACGCGCCGCGCGACGCCGACCTGCCGCGCGAGCTGTTCACGACCGACGCGGAGTCGCTCATCCTCGGCGCCGACATCGTGATCGAGCTCATGGGCGGGATCGAGCCCGCACGGACCCTCGTGCTCCAGGCGATCGCCTCGGGCGCCGACGTCGTCACGGGCAACAAGGCGCTCCTGGCCACGCACGGACCGGAGCTCTTCGCCGCGGCCGAGCAGGTCGGGGCGCAGCTGTCGTACGAGGCGTCGGTGGGCGGCGCCATCCCGATCATCCGACCGCTGAAGGACAGCCTCGCGGGCGACCGCATCGACCGGATCCTCGGCATCGTCAACGGCACCACGAACTTCATCCTCGACCGCATGGACACCACCGGGGCCTCGCTCGAGGACGCGCTGGCGACCGCGACCGAGCTCGGCTACGCCGAGGCCGACCCGACCGCCGACATCGGCGGCTACGACGCGGCGCAGAAGGCCGCGATCCTCTCGAGCCTCGCCTTCCACACCGAGGTGCCGATCGAGGCGGTCCACCGCGAGGGCATCACCTCGGTGACCGCCGCCCAGGTCGAGTCCGCTCGCCGGGCCGGGTACGTCGTGAAGCTGCTGGCGATCTGCGAGCGGTTGGCCGACCCCGACACCGGCGAGGAGGGCGTCTCCGCCCGCGTCTACCCGGCGATGGTGCACCGCAGCCACCCGCTCGCCGCCGTCCACGGGGCGAACAACGCGGTCTTCGTCGAGGCGGCGGCCGCCGGTCCGCTCATGTTCTACGGCGCCGGCGCGGGCGGCGTTCCCACGGCCTCCGCCGTGCTGGGCGACCTCGTCGCGATCGCCCGCCGCCACGTGCTCGGCGGGCCGGGCACGGCCGAGTCGACGCACGCCGAGCTGCCGGTCTTCGACATCGGCCGCATCACGACCAGGTACTCGATCACGATCGAGGCCGCCGACGAGCCCGGCGTGCTCGCCACGATCGCCCACATCCTCGCCGACCACGGGGTCTCCGTGGGCGAGCTCGAGCAGACCATCGACGACACCACCGGCCGGGCTACGCTGGTCATCGGAACGCACGAGGCGCGCGAGTCCGCGCTCTCGCAGACCGTCGCCGCCCTCGCTGAGAGCCCCGTCGTCGTGTCCGTCGCATCCGCGATCCGAATCGAAGGAGCAGAGTGAACCAGCAGGCCCCGAAGCCGACCTCCCGGCAGTGGCGCGGCGTCATCCGCGAGTACGCCGACCGCCTCGACGTCACGGATGCCACGCCGGTCGTGACGCTCGGCGAAGGCGGCACGCCGCTGCTGCCCGCGCCCGCGCTCAGCCGTCGCACGGGTGCCGACGTCTGGGTGAAGTTCGAGGGGATGAACCCCACGGGCTCCTTCAAGGACCGCGGCATGACCATGGCCGTCACGAAGGCGGTCGAGCGCGGTGCGGAGGTCGTGATCTGCGCGTCGACCGGCAACACGTCGGCGTCGGCCGCCGCGTATGCGACGCACGCGGGAATCAAGGCGGCCGTGCTCGTTCCCGAGGGCAAGATCGCGATGGGCAAGCTCAGCCAGGCGATCGCCCACGACGCCCAGCTCATCCAGGTCCAGGGCAACTTCGACGACTGCCTCGACATCGCCCGCGACCTCGCCGAGCACTTCCCCGTGCACCTGGTCAACTCGGTCAACAACGACCGCATCGAGGGGCAGAAGACCGCGGCGTTCGAGGTCGTCGAGGTGCTCGGCGACGCTCCCGACTTCCACTTCATCCCGGTGGGCAACGCCGGCAACTACACCGCCTACACGCGCGGGTACCGCGAAGACATCGCGGCTGGCAACGCGACGAAGCTGCCGCGCATGTTCGGCTTCCAGGCGGCCGGGTCCGCGCCGCTCGTGCGAGGCGAGCCGGTCAAGGACCCGGAGACGGTGGCCAGCGCCATCCGCATCGGCAACCCGGCGTCGTGGCAGCTCGCGCTCGAGGCACGCGACCTCACCGACGGGTACTTCGGCGCGATCGACGACGAGCGCATCCTCCTCGCGCAGCGCATCCTGTCCGCCGAGGTCGGGGTATTCGTCGAGCCGGCGTCTGCGATCAGCGTGGCGGGCCTGCTCGACCGCGCCGAAGCGGGCCAGATCCCGGCGGGCTCGAAGGTCGTGCTGACGGTCACCGGGCACGGCCTGAAGGACCCGCAGTGGGCGCTGCGCCTGCCCGACGGCTCGGATGTCGCGCCGACGGTCGTGCCCGTCGACACGGCGCACGTGGCCGAGGTGCTGGGGCTCGGCGCATGAGCTCGGCGTCCGCCGACGCGGGCCCGATGTCCGACCCGGACCTCGTGGGCCGTGCGGTGCACGTCAAGGTCCCCGCGACGTCGGCGAACCTCGGCCCGGGCTTCGACACGCTCGGGCTCGCCCTCGCGCGGTACGACGAACTCGACGTCGAGGTGCTCGCCTCCGGCCTCGAGATCGAGGTCCACGGCGTCGGCGAGGGGGAGGTGCCGCTCGACGAGTCCCACCTCGTCGTGCGCGCGATGGCGCACGCGTTCGCGCGCCACGGTCGGTCGCTGCCGCCGATCCGACTCGTGGCCCGCAACGCCATCCCGCACGGGCGCGGACTCGGTTCGTCGGGCGCCGCGATCGTGGCGGGCGTCATGGCCGCCAAGGGCCTGCTCGAGCCGGAGGTCGAACTCTCGGCCGACGACCTGCTCGAGCTCGCGACCGAGCTCGAAGGCCACCCCGACAACGTCGCGCCGGCGCTGTTCGGCGGGCTCACGATCGCATGGACGACGCCCGACGGGCCGCGCCACAAGAAGCTCATGGTGCATCGCGGCGTGTCGCCGCTCGTGCTCGTTCCCGAGCACGAGATGTCCACCGCGCTCGCGCGGAGCCTGCAGCCGCAGTCGGTCCCGCACGAGGACGCCGTCTTCAACGTCTCCCGGTCGGCGCTGCTCGTCGCCGCCCTGATCCAGAGCCCCGAACTCCTGCTCGCCGCGACCGAGGACAAGCTCCACCAGAGCTACCGCGCCGAGGCGATGCCCGAGACCGACCGGCTCATCCGCCGGTTGCGCGAGGCCGGTCACCCGGCCGTCGTCTCGGGTGCGGGGCCGTCGATCCTCGTCCTCGCGAGCGACCCGAGCGAGCGCGCGGAGGCGGTGCGCCTCGTCGAGGACGTCGCGGAGTCCACGTGGCAGGCGCTCCCGCTCGCGGTGGACTTCCTCGGTGCCACGGTGGTGCGCACGACCGAGTCCTGACCGCGCGGTCGTCGCCGTGCGCGACCGGTCGTCGAGGCGCCCGGCGTGGCGAGTGGTCCGCCGGACCGGCACCCGGTGCTAGACTGATCACGCACCCGGCGGGCGCTGTACCATGGCGCACCGCCGTTCGGTGCAATTCCCGGCATCTCATGCTTTCGCGAATGCGCAGATCTGCGCCCCGTGCGCACGTCTGCGACGTGCCGCGAACAACTCTCCTCGGCCGACCCCCGTAGCCCGGCCAGGGGAAAGGACAATCCCAGTGACCAACGGAACCGACCACGCCGAGGGCGTGGCGAACCGCACCCGCCTGTCGACCATGAAGGTCGCCGAGCTCCAGGAGCTCGCCGCCTCGCTCGGCATCTCCGGTGCATCGAAGCGCCGCAAGGGCGAGCTCGTGGACCTGATCTCCGCGCACGCCGAGGCGAACCCCGTGGCCGACGCCGACGTCGCGCCCGCGGGCACCGCACCGGCCGACGCGCCGGAGGCAGCGACCGCCGCGCCCGCGGAGGCGGCCGCCGAGGCATCCGCTGACGCCCCGGCCGTCGAGGCGCCCGCTGCTGAGGCTGGGCCCGCCGATGAGGTTGCGCCGCCCGTCGAGGCCGCGCCCGCTCGTCGCGGACGCCAGCCGCGGCGCGCGACCACCGCGACGGCGGCAGCACGGCACGCCAACGCAGGACTCGCCGGCATCGATCTCGTGCCCGGCGCAGCGCCCGCTGCCGAGCAGCCGGCTGCCGAGCCGACCGCCGCGGCTCCGGAATCCGGGAACGGCGATCGCGCGAAGCGCGGAGGCTCGAAGAACGGTCCCGCGACGGACGGCGCTCCGAAGTCCGGCCGCGCGCAGGGCGAGCCCGCGCAGGCCGAGCCCGCTGAGGCGGACGACGACGCCCGCGAGGCGGCTCGCGCCGCAGTGCGCGAGGAACTCGCAGCCGCGACCGGCGGCCGCAAGGCCGACCAGGCCGACGCGGGCGAGGACGCCGAGAAGTCCGACGGCGACCGGCCTGCTGCCGAGGGCGGCCGCCAGGGTCGGGGCCGCAACCGCGGCCGCCGCGGCGGATCCGATCGTGGCGACGGCCAGAAGTCGGAGCAGAAGGCCGACCAGCCCGGCGGGCAGAAGGCCGACCAGCCCGGCGGGCAGAAGGCCGACCATCCCTCCCGCAAGCGCGACGCGCAGGCCGACTCCGACCAGGCGCGCCAGGACGACGACACGACCAGGTCCGAGCAGGGCAAGGCCGACCAGGGCAAGGCCGAGCAGGGCGGCCGCGGCCAGCAGGGGCGCGGCGAACAGCAGCAGGGCGACGGCGAGGGCGGCGGTCGCCGCAACCGCTACCGCGATCGCAAGCGCCGCGGCCAGGCCGGCCAGGGCGACGAGGTCGAGCCCGAGATCCTCGACGACGACGTGCTCATCCCGATCGCGGGCATCCTCGACGTGCTCGACAACTACGCGTTCGTGCGCACGACCGGCTACCTTCCCGGTCCGAGCGACGTCTACGTCTCGCTCGGCCAGGTGAAGAAGTACCACCTGCGCAAGGGCGACGCCGTGGTCGGCGCGATCAAGCAGCCCCGCGAGGGCGAATCGAACAGCCGCCAGAAGTACAACGCGCTGGTCAAGATCGACTCGGTCAACGGCCAGACCGCCGAGGAGGCCGCGGCCCGCGTCGACTTCCAGAAGCTCACGCCGCTCTACCCGCAGGATCGCCTGCGCCTGGAGACCGAGCCCACCAAGCTCACCCAGCGCATCATCGACCTCGTGGCGCCGATCGGCAAGGGCCAGCGCGGCCTCATCGTCGCGCCGCCGAAGGCCGGAAAGACCATCGTGCTGCAGCAGATCGCGAACGCCATCGCGATCAACAACCCCGAGGTCCACCTCATGGTCGTGCTCGTCGACGAGCGCCCCGAAGAGGTCACCGACATGCAGCGCACGGTCAAGGGCGAGGTCATCGCCTCGACGTTCGACCGCCCCGCCGAAGACCACACGACCGTCGCCGAGCTCGCGATCGAGCGCGCCAAGCGGCTGGTCGAGCTCGGCCACGACGTCGTCGTGCTGCTCGACTCGATCACCCGCCTCGGGCGCGCCTACAACCTCGCGGCCCCGGCCTCCGGGCGCGTGCTCTCCGGCGGCGTCGACGCATCGGCCCTCTACCCCCCGAAGCGGTTCTTCGGCGCGGCCCGCAACATCGAGAACGGCGGTTCGCTGACCATCCTCGCCACGGCGCTCGTCGAGACCGGGTCGAAGATGGACGAGGTGATCTTCGAGGAGTTCAAGGGCACCGGCAACTCCGAGCTGCGCCTCTCGCGTCACCTGGCCGACAAGCGCATCTTCCCCGCGGTCGACGTCAACGCGTCGTCGACGCGACGCGAGGAGATGCTGCTCTCGCCCGACGAGGTCAAGATCACCTGGAAGCTGCGTCGGGCCCTCGCCGGCCTCGAACCGCAGCAGGCCCTCGAAGCCGTCCTCGGTCGCCTGCGCGAAACGCAGTCGAACACCGAGTTCCTCCTGCTCATGCAGAAGTCGGCCCCCGTCGGCGGGAACGGCAACGGGAACGGACACGAGTCCGACCACCACCGCTGATCCATGTTCGACTCCATCCAGCCGCTGATCGCCGAGCACGCCGCGCTCCAGGAGGAGCTCGCCGACCCGGCGCTCCACGCCGATGCCGCGCGCGCGAAGCGGGTGAACCGGCGCTACGCCGAGCTCAGCCGCATCGTCGCCGCGAACGAGTCGTGGACGCAGGCGCAGGACGACCTCGACGCCGCGCGCGAACTCGCACGCGAGGATGAGGCCTTCGCCGAGGAGGTCCCCGCACTCGAGGCGCACCTCGCCGAGGCGCAGGAGAAGCTCCGCCGGCTCCTGATCCCGCGCGACCCCGACGACGGGCGCGACGTCATCATGGAGATCAAGGGCGGCGAGGGCGGTGCCGAGAGTGCGCTCTTCGCGGCCGACCTGCTGCGCATGTACATCCAGTACGCGCAGTCGAAGGGCTGGAAGACCGAGCTGCTCGAGCGCGACGAATCCGATCTCGGCGGCTACAAGAACGTGCAGGTCGCGATCAAGTCGAACGCGTCCGACCCGTCGCAGGGCGTGTGGGCGCACCTCAAGTACGAGGGCGGGGTTCACCGGGTCCAGCGCGTCCCGGTGACCGAGACGCAGGGACGGATCCACACCTCGACGACCGGCGTGCTCGTCTTCCCCGAAGTGGACGAGCCCGAAGAGGTCGAGATCAACCAGAACGACCTCAAGATCGACGTCTACCGCTCGTCGGGCCCCGGCGGCCAGTCGGTGAACACGACCGACTCGGCCGTGCGCATCACGCACGTGCCCACCGGCATCGTCGTGGCCATGCAGAACGAGAAGTCGCAGCTGCAGAACCGGGAGGCCGCGATGCGCGTGCTGCGGGCGCGCCTGCTCGCGCGTCAGCAGGAGGAGCTCGCGGCCGCGGCATCCGATGCGCGGAAGTCGCAGATCCGGTCGATGGACCGGTCCGAGCGCATCCGCACGTACAACTTCCCCGAGAACCGCATCGCCGACCATCGCACGGGCTACAAGTCGTACAACCTCGACCAGGTCATGAACGGCGCGCTCGAGCCGATCATCGAGTCGGCGATCCACGCCGACGAGGAAGCGCGCCTGGCCGACCTCGGCGACCAGGGCTGACGCCGGGCCGCGGCTCGCGCCCGCGCTCGGCTCGCGCTCGCGCCCGGCTCGCGCCTGCGCTCGGCTCGCGCTCGCGCCCGCGCCCGCGCTTCGATTGCGCCACATGGCCGGCGGTGCGCCCGTCGAGCTGGCGCCGCACGCCGCACGTGGCGCAGACCACGGTGCAGACTGGCGCAGGGCGGGGTGCCGGTCCGCCCGGCGCACTTGGCCCGGCGTTCCTGCACAGCGCGCCGTGCGCCGGTGCTGTCCACGGGTCCGAGCGCCGCGCACCCGTCGCGTCGATCGCGCACCGATCATCGACGGATGGCGCACCCCCTCCTGCCCGTGAACTCCGACGGATTCGTCCTCTCCAGCCAGGTGCGCAGCGTCGGCCGCCTGAGCACGCTCGAGGAGCAGCGTCGCTGCGATGAGCTGCTGCGGCTGCGCCGCGGTGTGTACGTCGACCGCGAGCGGTACGAGGGCGCCGGGCCGCTGCGTCGCTACCGCGATCGCGCGATCGCCGTCGCGCTGCAGCGCCGGTCGCCCGTGTTCGCGGGCTTCACCGCAGCGGTGCTGCACGGCCTGCCGAGCGTCGGCCGCCTGCCGGGCGAGATCTTCCTGCTCGCCGGCGGCCCGTCCGGGCGGCGTCGGAACGGTGTCGTGGAGATCGCACGCACCGGCGCGGAGCGTCTCGTCGAGATCGACGATTGGGCTGCGGTCGATGTCGTCGACGCGGTGATCGACGTGGCGAAGCGGATGCCGCTGCTCACCGCGCTCGTCATGGCCGACGCTGCCCTCCACGCGCCGAGGTTCGGCGAGAAGCCCCCGCGCTGCACCTCCGACGACCTTCGCGCGGCGTACCAGGCGCGGATGCCGTTCCCGGCGAGCAGTGCGGTTCGTGCCGTGATCGAGCGAGCTGTGCCGGATGCGGACACGCCCATCGAGACGCTGAGCCGACTGCGGTTCGAGGAGCTGGGTGTTCCGGCGCCGCTGCGTCAGTTCGCAGTGCCGCTTCCGCGTCTCGGTCGGGTCGTCCATCTCGACTTCGCCTGGCCCGAACTCGGAGTGTGGGGCGAGGCCGACGGTGCGGAGAAGTACGGTTCCGGGCCGGAGGCGGCCCGCGTCGTCCGTGCGGAGAAGCTGCGTGAGGACGAGATCCGCGCGGAGACCGGATGGCGCTGCGCTCGGTGGTCCTGGCGCGACGCATGGGACCGGGCACCGCTCCGAGACATCCTGAGCCGGGCCGGCGTCCGCCGGAACCACTCGATTGCGCCAGTTCGTCCACCGAGCGCCCGGTGATCCGGCGCGGCATCGTCGAACTGGCGCAATCCGGGGCAGAGGTGGGGCCGACCGGGAGAGCAGCGGCAGCGCAGGGCGGCGGCAGCGCAGCGCGGCGGCAGCGCGGCGCGGGGGCAGCGCGGCGCCGCCGCCGGCCGGGCGTCAGATGTGCCAGTCGTGCAGTCCGCGCGCGGCGTCGGCCGTCGCGGGGGAGAGGGGCTTCGCGACCGCCGGGATGCCGACGAGGAGCGAGTGCGCCGGCGCGCCGCGGGTGACGACGGCGTTGGCCCCGATCGCGCTGCCCGCGCCGATGACGATGTCGCCGAGCACCTTCGCGCCGGCGCCGACGGTCACGCCGTCGCCGAGGGTCGGGTGCCGCTTCGCGCCGCGGGGTGCGCCGCGAGGCGCCTTCCCGCCGAGCGTGACGCCGTGGTAGAGCATGACGTCGTCACCGACGACGGCGGTCTCGCCGATGACCACGCCCATGCCGTGGTCGATGAAGAAGCGGCGGCCGATGGTCGCGCCCGGGTGGATCTCGATGCCCGTCAGGAACCGCGTGAGCTGCGAGAGCACGCGCGCAGGGAACCGCAGCAGCGGCGCGGCCCACATGCGGTGCGCCACGCGGTGCGACCAGATCGCGTGCAGGCCGGAGTACGCCACGACGATCTCGAGACGGTTCCGCGCTGCGGGGTCGTGGGATCGGGCGGTCGCGATGTCTTCCCTGAGCCGGCCGAGGATTCCCACCGGCCCAGTCAACCAGATCCCGCGCCGCCCGTTCAGTCGAGGAGGCCCTCGTACAGCACGGTCGACAGGTACCGCTCGCCGTAGCTCGCGAGGATGACGACGATGGTCTTGCCGGCGTTCTCGGGGCGCTGGGCGAGCTGCGTCGCCGCGTGCACGGTGGCGCCCGACGAGATGCCGCCGAGGATGCCCTCCTCGACGCCGAGTCGGCGCGCGGTCGCGACGGCCTGGTCGATGTCGACGTCGATGATCTCGTCGTAGACGTCGCGGTCGAGGATGGAGGGCACGAAGTTCGCGCCGATGCCCTGGATCTTGTGCGGTCCGGGCTCCCCGCCGTTCAGGATCGGCGACTCGAGCGGTTCGACGCCGACGATCTGCACGCCGGGCTTGCGCTCCTTGAGCACCTGGCCGACGCCCGAGAGCGTGCCGCCCGTGCCGATGCCGGAGACGAAGATGTCGACGCCGCCGTCGGTGTCGTTCCAGACCTCTTCGGCGGTCGTGCGGCGGTGGATCTCGACGTTCGCGAGGTTGTCGAACTGCCGTGCGAGGATCGCACCCGGTGTCTCGGCCGCGAGCTGCTCGGCGCGCGCGACCGCGCCCTTCATGCCCTCGGATCCGGGCGTGAGGACGAGTTCCGCACCGTAGGCGCGAAGGAGTGCGCGACGCTCCTTGCTCATGGTCTCGGGCATGGCGATCACGACCCGGTAGCCGCGCGCGGCGCCGATCATCGCCAGCGCGATGCCCGTGTTGCCGCTGGTGCCCTCGACGATGGTGCCGCCGGGCTTCAGCTCGCCGGAGGCCTCCGCGGCGTCGACGATGCCGACGCCGAGCCGGTCCTTCACGCTGGCCGAGGGGTTGTAGAACTCGAGCTTGGCGAGCACGGTGGCGCCGGCGCCATCCGTCACGCGGTTCAGCTTGACGAGGGGCGTGCGCCCGAAGACGTCGGTGATGTTCTCGTAGACCTGGGCCATGGTTCCGCTCTCTCTCGCGCCGGGGTGGTGCCGTCGACCAGCTTACGAAGGGTGGCAACGTGCGGACAGTGGGTTACATTCCATTGCGTGAATGCAACGCCCGGTGCCGCCGCCCGTCCGCTCCGCGAGATCCGTCGGGAGATCGTGCGCGAACTCGGTGCGGCGGGCGTCGTCGACCCCGAGGTCGACGCCGATCTGCTGCTCGGTCACGTCCTCGGGCTCTCGCGCGGCGGGGTGCAGGCGAAGCTGGTCGTCGGCGGCGAGGTCGGTGAAGCGGATGCCGCGGTGCTGACCGGACTCGTCGCGCGTCGGGTCCGGCGTGAGCCGCTGCAGCACCTGACGGGGCGTGCGGCGTTCCGCTCGCTCGAGCTGGCCGTGGGCCCGGGGGTGTTCGTCCCGCGCCCGGAGACCGAGCTGCTCGCACAGCTCGCGATCGATGCGCTGCACGCGGCTGCCGAGCCGGAGCCGATCGGACTCGACCTCGGGTCGGGCAGCGGCGCGATCGCGCTGTCGATGGCGACCGAGGTGCCGCACGCACGGGTCTGGGCGGTCGAGAACTCGCCGGAGGCGTTCGGCTGGACGCGGCGCAACGTCGAGGAGGTCGGTGCGCCGAACCTCGAGCTGGTGTTCGGCGACCTGGCCGACGCGTTGCCCGAGCTCGAGGGGCGCGTGGCCGTGGTGGCGTCGAATCCGCCGTACATCCCGCTCGGTGCGATCCCGCGGGATCCGGAGGTGCGGCTGCACGATCCGGAGCGCGCGCTCTACGGGGGGCGGGACGGCCTGGACGTCGTCCGGGTGCTCTCGCGGCGCGGGCTCCGCCTCGCGCGTCCGGGCGGCGCGCTGATGATCGAGCACGGCGAGGCGCAGTCGGCCGAGATCGCGGCGATACTCGTGGCCGACGGATGGCACGCGGTCGCGCATCACCGCGACCTGACGGGCCGCGACCGGGTGACGACCGCGCGGCGCTGACCGCGGCGCCGTCAGGCGCGCTCGTGGCGTGCGCGAGCCTCGCGCAGCGCGGTGCGGGCGGTCCTGCGCGCGTCGCGCAACCGCTTCTCGGCCTCGCGGACGGCCTTCCGGGTCTCGCGGACCCGCTTGTCGGCGGCGACCTCGGGCGCCTCCGCCGGCTCCGGCCGGGGGTCGGCGACGGCCCCCGCATCGCGGCGTGCGAGGTAGTCGGCGATGCCGTCGAGCACTCGCTCGAGTCCGAACGCGAACGGGTCGTCGCCCTGCGCGAAGACCCCCGCGTCGACGGCGCGTCGGAGCGCCGGGTAGTCGTCGGCCGTGACGAACGCCTCGAGGATCGCCGAACGCCCGTCGTCGATCGCCTGCGGGTCGATGCCGGCGGCGTCGGCCGTCTCGACGTAGGAGCGTTCGATCGAGCTCTGCCAGCGGACCTGGCCGGTGATCAGCAGGATCATCGCGACCCGTTCCCCCTCGTCGATCGCGGCGACGCCCGCGAGGGTGTCGAGCATCGCATCCATCCAGGCGAGGTGGTTCGGGGTCAGCGGGGTGCCCTGGATGGCGATGTCGAGCAGCCAGGGGTGTTCGCGCTGGATCTCGAGCTGCGCCCTCGCGAGCGCGCGGAGCCGCGCGCGCCAGTCGGCCGGGTCGAGGCCCTCGTCGGGTTCGGGCGGCAGGCCGGTGCCGCGTTCCTGCATGAGGACGAGGAGGTCGTCCTTCGAGGTGACGTAGCGGTAGAGCGACATGGGCGTGTAGCCGAGCGACTGCGCCACTCGGCTCATCGAGACGGCCGGGAGGCCTTCGGCGTCGGCGATCTCGACGGCGGCGTCGACGATGCGCTCGATGCTCATCTCGCGCTTGGGGCCGCGCTGCGGGTTCGCGGCGATGCCCCACGCGAGGGCGACGCCCCGGGGCAGGTCGGGCTCGACGGGCGGGTCGCTGCTCATCCGGCTCCAATCGGCGTGCGGGATTGCATCGAGTCTAGAACTGTGTATTACTTAAACGGCAGTGGATGTCATACACAGTTTACGTGATACACGAAAGGTGCGATCCATGACCACCGCGATCGAGGCCCGCGGCATCGCCAAGCGGTTCCGCGGCACCCGGGTCCTCGACGGACTCGATCTCACGGTCGGAACCGGCACCGTCTTCGCCCTCCTCGGGCCGAACGGCGCAGGCAAGACCACGACCATCGACATCCTCACCACGCTCGTGCGCGCCGACGCCGGGACCGCGCGGGTCGCGGGCGTCGACGTGCGCGCCGACCCCGACGCCGTCCGTGCGCGCATCAGCGTCACGGGGCAGTCCGCAGCCGTCGACGGCGTGCTCACCGGACGCGAGAACCTGCTCATGCTCGCCCGGTTGTCGGGGCTGCCCGCGCGATCCGCGAGGTCGCGCGCCGACGAACTGCTCGAGCGGTTCGACCTCACGTCCGCCGCCACCCGGCGCGTCGCGGCGTACTCCGGCGGCATGCGGCGCCGGCTCGACCTCGCACTGAGCCTGGTCGTCCCGACGCCCGTGGTCTTCCTCGACGAGCCCACGACGGGTCTGGACGCACGGAGCCGACGCGAACTCTGGCAGCTCATCCGGGAGGTGTCCGACGCCGGCTCCACGGTCTTCCTCACCACCCAGTACCTCGAGGAGGCGGACCGGCTCGCCGACCGCATCGCCGTACTCGATCGCGGGCGCATCGCCGAAGCGGGAACCGCGAGCGAGCTGAAGTCCCGCGTGGGCGGCGAGGTCGTCGTGCTCCTCGGGGCGGACGACGAGGTGCTCGCCGAACTGCCCACCGACGGCACCGTCCACGCGCTGCGCGCCGCCGTCGACGAACTCGACCGGCACGAGGCATCCGCGATCGACGGTACCCGGGTCGCGATCCGCCGCCCCAGCCTCGACGACGTCTTCCTCGCCATCACCGCGCGCTCGCGCGAACCGCGCGGCGACCACGACCTCATCGGAACGGAGCGACGCCCATGAGCACCATCACCCCGCACGCGAACCCCGCCGCGCACCCGGCCGCGCCCGCCGCGCGCCGCACCCGCCCGGCCGGCCTGACCGCCGAGGTCGTGTTCGTGCGGCGCAGCCTCACGCACACGCTGCGCGATCCCGAGGCGCTGCTCATGGCGGTGCTCCTGCCGACCATGCTCATGCTGCTGTTCACGTTCGTGTTCGGCGGCGCCCTCGACCCGTCGGGCGGCTACGTGGACTACGTCGTGCCCGGCATCATCCTGCTCTGCGCCGGGTTCGGTGCGGGCTCCACGGCGCTCTCGGTCGCGGGCGACATGACGACCGGCGTCATCGACCGGTTCCGGACCATGCCCCTGCGCGCGAGCGCCGTCCTCACCGGACACGTCGTCGCGAGCGTGCTGCGGAACCTCGTCGCGACGGCGATCGTCGTCGCGGTCGCGCTGGCCGTCGGCTTCCGGCCCACGGCGACGGCCGGCGAGTGGCTCGCCGCGATCGGCGTCATCGCGCTCTACATCCTCGCGATCACGTCGCTGTTCGCGGCGATCGGCCTGGCGGCCTCCGGCCCGGACGCCGCGAACGCGTACGGCTTCATCCTGCTCTTCCTGCCCTACCTGTCGAGTGCGTTCGTCCCGGTCGAGAGCCTTCCGACGTGGCTCGCCGGCTTCGCGCAGCACCAGCCGATCACCCCCGTCATCGAGACCATCCGCAGCCTGCTCATGGGCACGCCGGTGGGCGATCAGGCCTGGCTCGCGCTGGGATGGTGCACGCTGATCATCGTCGTGGCCGCGACGTGGGGAGCATGGCTGTTCCGGACCAGGACGGGCAGGCGCTGAGCCGGCGGACCCCCGCCGAGCGTGCGAGAACGGATGCCGCGTGCCGCCGCCCGCACGCGGCATCCGCGCCGCCCAGCGCCGCCGATGCTCGCGCGTCTAGAATCGAGCGGTCATGACACTCATCCACGACTGCTCGGTCGAATCCGACCTCCTCGCCGGCATGCGCCTGGCCCGCCGCGCCATCGGCAGCGGCGAGCTCGTCGTCATCCCCACCGACACCGTCTACGGCGTCGCCGCGGACGCGTTCAGTCCGGCCGCGGTGCAGCGCCTCCTCGACGCCAAGGGTCGCGAGCGCACGTCGCCGCCGCCCGTGCTCGTCCCGGGCATCCCGACGCTCGACGCGCTCGCGTCCGAGGTGCCCGACGCGGTGCGCGCCCTCGTGGCCGAGTTCTGGCCCGGCGGGCTCACCGTCATCCTCCGCGCCCAGCCGTCCCTGCAGTGGGACCTCGGCGAGACCCGCGGCACGGTCGCCCTCCGCATGCCCGACCAGCGGATCGCCCTCGAGCTGCTCTCCGAGACCGGTCCGCTCGCGGTGTCCTCGGCGAACCTCTCCGGAATGCCGTCGGCGACGACCGCACAGGACGCGGCCGACATGCTCGGCGACCGCGTCGCCGTCTACCTCGACGGCGGCGCCGCCGGAACGGCGTACGACGCGATCGGCGAGCGTCCCGGCGACACGTCCTCGACCATCGTGGATGCCACGGGCCTCGGCCCCGACGGCACGGGCGCGCTGCGCATCGTCCGCGCCGGGGTGATCTCCCGCGAGCGGATCGCCGCGGTCGTGGGGGAGGAGGCACTCACGCCCGAGGGCGCGCCGGAGGCGGCGCCCGGGGATTCCGGCGTCGCGCCCGAGGCATCCGCCCCCGCCGCCGACGACGCATCGGCGGAACGCACGGACCCCGGCGCGCCATGACCCTGTTCGTCGCGCTCGCACTGCTCACGGCGATCGTCACGTACGTCGGATCCCTCGTCGTCTGGAAGCTGAGCCTGAAGTTCCGGCTCTACCCGAAGATCCGCGAACGCGACGTGCACACCCGGCCGACGCCGAGACTCGGTGGGGTCGCCATGTTCCTCGGCATCCTCATCGCCTTCGGCGCGGCGGCCTGGATCTCCTCGCTCGGCATCGACCGGTTCGCGAACCTGCGGATCGTGTTCCAGGACCCCTTCCAGGTCCTCGCGATCCTCCTCGGCGCCGGCCTGATCGTCGCGATGGGCGTCGCCGACGACCTGTGGGACCTCGACTGGCTGACCAAGCTCGCCGGCCAGTTCATCGCCGCGGGCCTCATCGCCTGGCAGGGCGTGTCGATCGTGTCGCTGCCGATCGGCGGCCCGGACGGCGGCATCACCGTCGGCTCGGCGTGGATGAGCGCCACCGTGACCGTGTTCACGATCGTGCTGGTCATGAACGCGATCAACTTCATCGACGGGCTGGACGGCCTGGTCGCGGGCGTGGCGCTGATCTCGAACGGCGTGTTCTTCCTCTACTCCTACCTGCTCGTGCAGCAGACCTCGCCGAACAACTACTTCAACCTCGCGTCGCTGCTGGCGGTCGTCGTCGTCGGGGCGTGCGCGGGGTTCCTGCCGTTGAACTGGCACCCGGCGAAGCTGTTCATGGGTGATGCCGGCGCGCTGCTGGTCGGGCTGCTCATGGCGACCTCGGCGATCGCGGTCACCGGCCAGGTCGACCCGTCGCAGCTCGGCACCGACGAGCTGTTCCCGGCGTTCATCCCGATCATCATCCCGTTCGCGGTGCTGCTGATCCCGTTGCTCGACTTCGGGCTCGCCGTCGTGCGCCGCCTGCGCGCGGGCAAGTCGCCCTTCGCGGCCGACCGCAAGCACCTGCACCACCGGCTGCTCGACATGGGGCACTCGCACCTGCATGCGGTGCTGATCTTCTACGGCTGGACGGCCGTGGCATCCTTCGGCTGCTTGCTCGCGTTCGTCCTGCCGGTGTACTTCGGCATCGATTCGGGCTGGGCCTTCCTCTTCATCGGGGTCGGCTTCGTGATCCTCGCAGCCCTCACGCTGGCGCCGCTCGGCCGGCGCAAGCGCCAGACCGTCGCGGCCGAAGCGGATGCCGCGGGCACGCCGTTCCCCGCGGGCCACGACGAGCTGGCGGGCACCTCCCCCCGAACCGCCCCCGAACGCCCGGCGACGGGCGAACACCCCACAGGAGCAAGATGACCCCCGCACCGCGCGATCCGGCAGACCGGACGCCGACCTCGAACCCGATCCTCCGCCGAGCGCTCGTCTGGGGCGGTGCCATCGCGGGCGGCATCGCGGTCGTCGGCGGGCTCGTCGGCTACCTCGTCGCCGGGCCGGAGGGGCTCGTGAGCGCCCTGGTCGGCACGCTCATGGCGGTCGTCTTCATGGGCATCACGGGCGCGAGCATCCTCCTCGCGAACCGGTACGCGAACTCCGACCTCTTCGTCGGCGTGTTCTTCGGGATCGTGCTCGGCGGATGGATCCTGAAGTTCATCCTCTTCATCGTGCTCGTGGTCACGCTCCGCGGGGTGGAGCAGCTCGATCCGGTCGTGCTCTTCCTCGCGATCGTCGCCGGTGTGATCGGGTCGCTCGTGGTCGACGTGCTGGTCGTCGCGAAGTCCCGGCTGCCCTACGCGAGCGACGCGCAGCTGCCGCCGCCGCCGTCCGACGACTGACGCGGACGCCGCGACGCGCCTGCGAGCGGGCACGCCCCGGTCGGCGCCGACTTCTACAACGTGTGGCGATTCGGTCTGACGGCGAAGTCTTGCTAGAGTAATGGAGATCCCCCACGGTTCCGCCCCCTGCTCCGGCATGGGTACCGGACCGTTTCCATGTTCGTCGACGCGAGAGCTCCGCTCCACGCCCCGAAACAGGAGAAAGCGCTGCTAGCTAACGCTGCGAACCTGCTGGTTCCGACTGAAACCACTGATGGTGAATTCCACGGGCCGTCGATCGAGGAATTCTTCCCCGGGCCGATCTTCCTCGAGGGCACCCCCTTCGAGATGAGCCGCATCACGCTGGTTCAGCTGATCGCGGTCGCCGCCCTCCTGCTGGTGTTCTGGGCCGGCACGCGCCGCATGCGCGTCGTGCCCGGTCGCTTCCAGAGCGTCGTCGAGATGGGCCTGGACCTCGTCCGCGTCAACGTCGCCGACGACCTGCTCGGCAAGAAGGACGGCAAGCGGTTCCTGCCGATCCTGACCACCATCTTCTTCATGGTGCTGTTCATGAACATCACGGGCATCATCCCGTTGCTGAACATCGCAGGCACCTCGGTCATCGGCGTCCCGCTCGTGCTCGCGATCGTGTCGTACGTGACCTTCATCTACGCCGGCATCAAGGCGAGCCCGAAGAACTTCTTCAAGAACTCCCTGTTCCCCTCTGGCGTCCCGTGGCCGGTGTACATCATCGTCACGCCCATCGAGCTCATCTCGACCTTCATCATCCGGCCCGTCACGCTCACGCTGCGACTGCTGATGAACATGATCGTCGGGCACCTGCTGCTCGTGCTCTTCTTCGCTGCGACGCAGTTCTTCGTCTTCCAGCTCGGCGGCTGGTACGCCCTGCTCGGCGTCGGATCGCTGGCATTCGGCCTCGCGTTCACGGTGTTCGAGATCCTCGTCGCCGTCCTGCAGGCCTACGTCTTCACGCTCCTCACCGCGGTCTACATCCAGCTCGCGGTGGCGGAGGAGCACTGAGCCAGGGCAACCGCCCGAAGAAACCCCAAGAAAGGAAACCCTAACGTGGACGCAACCACCGTTCTCGCTGAGATCAACGGCAACATCGCAACGGTCGGCTACGGCCTCGCCGCCATCGGCCCGGCCATCGGCGTCGGCATCGTCGTCGGCAAGACGATCGAGGGCGTCGCTCGCCAGCCCGAGCTGGCCGGCCGCCTGCAGGTGCTGATGTGGATCGGTATCGCCTTCACCGAGGCGCTCGCCTTCATCGGTATCGCGACCTACTTCATCTTCACGAACTAGTCCTTTCCGCACCCACTTAGAGGAGGCCACTGTGCTTCACGCAGTACTCAGGGCTGCGACGGAGGGCGAGTCGGGGCCGAACCCGGTCCTCCCGGCCATGTACGACATCGTCTGGTCGGCGGTCTGCTTCGTCATCATCCTCCTGTTCTTCTGGCGCTACGCGCTGCCGCGCATGCAGCAGCTGCTGGACGAGCGTGCCGAGGCGATCGAGGGCAACATCGCGAAGGCCGACGAGGCCCAGCGCAAGGCCGAGGCGGCGCTCGAGGAGTACACCGCCCAGCTCGCCGACGCGCGAGCCGAGGCCGGTCGCATCCGCGAGACCGCCCGCGAGGACGGCAAGAAGATCGTCGCCGAGGCCAAGGACCAGGCGTCGGTCGAGGCGGCACGCATCAGCTCGAGCGCGCAGGCCCAGATCGAGGCCGAGCGTCAGTCGGCCCTGGTGTCGCTGCGCTCCGAGGTCGGCACGATCGCGATCGACCTCGCTTCGGGAGTCGTCGGCGAGACCCTCTCCGACGATGCCAAGGCCAAGGCCGTGGTCGACCGCTTCCTCGCAGACCTCGAGGCGTCCGAGCAGGCCGCCGCAGGAGGGAAGAAGTAGTCCATGGGCAGCGCTACGAGAGAGGCCCTGGCCGGCACGCGAGCCGAGCTCGCGACGCTCGGCGGGGCCGAGCTCCCGGTCGCAGGCGACCTCCTCGCCGCGACCCGGGTGATCGCCGCGACCCCGCAGCTGCGGACCGCGCTCACCGACAACGAAGCGGATGCCGCGCAGAAGACCGCGCTCGTCGAGCGCGTCTTCGGCGACCGGATCGCGCCCGGCGCGGCGAAGCTCCTCGTGAGCGCCGCGTCGCGTCGGTGGTCGAGCCAGGCCGACTTCCTCGACGGCGTCGAGGAACTCGGCTTCCGCGTCGCTGCAGACGCCGCGGGTGACGCCGAGGTCGATGCCGAACTGTTCGCCTTCCAGCGCACGGTCGGCTCCGACGCCGAACTCGAGCTCGCGCTCGGTTCCAAGCTCGGTTCGACCGACGCGAAGGTCCGACTGGTCGAGCGACTGCTCGCGCCCGTCGCCTCGCCCGCGACCACGCTGATCGTGCGTCACCTGGTGCAGTCGCCCCGCGGGCGCCGCACCGGTGAGATGCTGCGGGATGCCGCCGCCGTGGTGGCCGACCAGCGCGGCTTCGACGTCGCGACGGTCACGACCGCCGTCAGGCTCGGCGACGACCAGTTCGCCCGACTCGAGCGCACGCTCGGGGCCCAGGCCGGACGACGGGTCCGCTTCGACGCCATCGTGGACCCGACGGTCCTCGGCGGCATGCGGGTCCAGATCGGCGACGACGTAATCGACGGCAGCGTCGCCAGCCGCCTCAGCGAGCTGAGGCAGAAGCTCGCCGGCTGACGCCGGCCGACAACGACCGGCGTCCTGCGCCGCGACACACCAGTAGCTGTACAAGCGGTACAGATCAGGGCCCCGCCCTCAGAAAAGGAAATGGCAATGGCAGAACTCTCCATCAGCCCCGACGAGATCCGTTCGGCTCTCTCGGAGTTCGCCCGGGACTACGAGCCGGGCGCGGCGCAGAAGACCGAGGTCGGGTACGTCACCGACGCGGCCGACGGCATCGCCCATGTCGAGGGCCTGCCCTCGGTCATGGCGAACGAGCTCGTCAAGTTCGCGGACGGGACGCTCGGCCTCGCCCTGAACCTCGACGAGGACGAGATCGGTGTCGTCGTGCTCGGCGAGTTCACCGGCATCGAAGAGGGCATGGAGGTGACCCGCACGGGCGAGGTCCTCTCGGTTCCCGTGGGCGAGGGCTACCTCGGCCGCGTCGTCGACCCGCTCGGCGCGCCGATCGACGGTCTCGGCGAGATCGCTTCGGAGGGTCGTCGTGCGCTCGAGCTGCAGGCGCCCGGCGTCATGCAGCGCAAGTCGGTGCACGAGCCGCTGCAGACCGGCATCAAGGCCATCGACGCGATGATCCCGGTCGGCCGCGGCCAGCGTCAGCTGATCATCGGCGACCGCCAGACCGGCAAGACCGCGATCGCGATCGACACCATCATCAACCAGAAGGCGAACTGGGAGTCGGGCGACCCGACCAAGCAGGTCCGCTGCATCTACGTCGCGATCGGCCAGAAGGGCTCGACCATCGCCTCGGTGAAGGGTGCGCTCGAGGACGCCGGCGCGATGGAGTACACGACCATCGTCGCGGCCCCCGCCTCCGACCCCGCGGGCTTCAAGTACCTCGCGCCGTACACCGGCTCGGCCATCGGCCAGCACTGGATGTACGACGGCAAGCACGTCCTGATCATCTTCGACGACCTGTCGAAGCAGGCCGAGGCCTACCGCGCCGTGTCGCTGCTGCTGCGTCGCCCGCCGGGCCGCGAGGCGTACCCGGGTGACGTCTTCTACCTGCACTCGCGCCTGCTCGAGCGTTGCGCGAAGCTCTCCGACGAGCTCGGCGCCGGCTCGATGACCGGCCTGCCGATCATCGAGACCAAGGCCAACGACGTCTCGGCGTACATCCCCACGAACGTGATCTCGATCACCGACGGCCAGATCTTCCTCCAGTCGGACCTGTTCAACTCGAACCAGCGTCCGGCGGTCGACGTCGGCATCTCGGTCTCCCGAGTCGGTGGCGACGCCCAGGTCAAGTCGATCAAGAAGGTCTCGGGCACGCTCAAGCTCGAGCTCGCGCAGTACCGCTCGCTCGAGGCGTTCGCGATGTTC
Organism: Agromyces marinus; assembly: GCF_021442325.1. Taxonomy (NCBI): domain Bacteria; kingdom Bacillati; phylum Actinomycetota; class Actinomycetes; order Micrococcales; family Microbacteriaceae; genus Agromyces; species Agromyces marinus. The sequence continues at coordinate 1,092,733 of NZ_CP087879.1, forward strand.
GCATCCGACCTCGACGCGGCCAGCCGGCGCCAGCTCGAGCGCGGCGCGCGACTGACCGAGCTGCTCAAGCAGCCGCAGTACTCGCCGTACCCCGTCGAGGAGCAGGTCGTCTCGATCTGGGCCGGTACCAACGGCAAGCTCGACGAGGTCCCCGTCGAGGACATCCTGCGCTTCGAGCGCGAGTTCCTCGACTACCTCGGCCGCAACACGTCGGTGCTCTCGGACCTCCGCGAGACCAACGTGCTCACCGACGAGACCGTCGCGACCATGGAGTCGTCGGTCGACTCGTTCAAGCTCGAGTTCCAGACCGGTGAGGGCAAGCCCCTCGCCTCGGTCGGCAGCGAGAAGTTCGAGGCGATCGATGAGGAAGAGGTCGTCCAGGAGAAGATCGTCAAGGGTCGCCGCTAGTCGCTTTCCCCGTGCCCGGGGCTCTCGGCGCGGTCGCCATCAGGCCGCACGCAGAGCCTCGGGAACAGGAAACCAGGACACAGGAGAAACATGGGAGCGCAGCTTCGGGTCTACCGCCAGAAGATCAAGTCGGCGCAGACGACCAAGAAGATCACGCGAGCGATGGAGCTCATCTCCGCCTCGCGGATCCAGAAGGCGCAGGCGCGCGTCGCAGCGTCCACGCCGTACTCCGACGCGATCACCCGCGCCGTCTCGGCGGTGTCGAGCTACTCGAACGTCGCGCACGTGCTCACGACCGAGCCCGAGCAGGTCGACCGCGCCGCGATCGTGATCTTCACCTCGGACCGCGGCCTCGCGGGCGCGTTCAACTCGCAGGTCCTCCGCGAGGCGGAGGAACTCGCCGAGCTGCTCCGCAGCCAGGGCAAGCAGGTCGTGTACTTCCTCATCGGCCGCAAGTCGGTGGGCTACTTCACGTTCCGTCGCCGCGACTACGAGCGCAGCTGGATCGGGGGCACCGACAACCCCGAGTTCGAGACGGCCAAGGAGGTCGCCGAGGCCGTGCTCGAGGCCTTCCTCCGGGACAGCGCTGACGGCGGAGTCGATGAGATCCACATCGTCTACAACCGGTTCGTCAGCCGCATCACCCAGGTGCCGGTCGTCACGCGCCTGCTGCCCCTCGAGGTGGTCGAGGCCGACGATGAGCCGGCGCCCACGGGCAAGCCCGACGTGTTCCCGCTCTACGAGTTCGAGCCCGACGCGGAGACCGTCCTCGACGGGCTCCTGCCGGTCTACATCGAGAGCCGGATCTTCAACGCCATGCTCCAGTCGGCCGCAGCCAAGCACGCGGCGACGCAGAAGGCGATGAAGTCGGCCACCGACAACGCCGACAAGCTCATCACGGACTACACCCGACTGGCCAACGAGGCCCGTCAGTCCGAGATCACGCAGCAGATCGCAGAAATCGTGGGTGGAGCGGACGCGCTCTCCTCCGCCAAGTAGCCCAGATTCATCCAGAAGGAAGAGGACATGACTGACACCGCTACCGCGCCAGTCCAGGACAAGGCGGGTTCCGTCGGCCGCATCGCGCGCGTGACCGGGCCCGTCGTCGACATCGAATTCCCGCACGACTCGATCCCGGAGATCTACAACGCCCTCAAGGCGACGATCACCATCGGCGAGGAGTCGACGGAGCTGACGCTCGAGGTCGCCCAGCACCTCGGCGACGACGTCGTGCGCGCCATCGCGCTCAAGCCGACCGACGGCCTCGTCCGCGGCCAGGAGGTCCACGACACCGGCGCCGCGATCTCCGTGCCCGTCGGCGACGTGACCAAGGGCAAGGTCTTCAACGTGATCGGCGAGGTCCTGAACGCCGCTCCCGGCGAGACCGTCGAGATCACCGAGCGCTGGCCGATCCACCGCAAGCCGCCGAGCTTCGACCAGCTGGAGTCCAAGACGCAGCTGTTCGAGACCGGCATCAAGGTCATCGACCTGCTCACCCCGTACGTGCAGGGTGGCAAGATCGGCCTCTTCGGCGGTGCGGGCGTCGGCAAGACCGTCCTCATCCAGGAGATGATCCAGCGCGTGGCCCAGGACCACGGTGGTGTCTCGGTGTTCGCCGGTGTCGGCGAGCGCACCCGTGAGGGCAACGACCTGATCCACGAGATGGAGGAGGCGGGCGTCTTCGACAAGACCGCCCTCGTCTTCGGCCAGATGGACGAGCCGCCGGGGACGCGTCTGCGCGTCGCCCTCTCGGCGCTGACCATGGCCGAGTACTTCCGCGACGTGCAGAAGCAGGACGTGCTCCTCTTCATCGACAACATCTTCCGCTTCACCCAGGCGGGCTCCGAGGTGTCGACGCTGCTCGGCCGCATGCCCTCCGCGGTGGGCTACCAGCCGAACCTCGCCGACGAGATGGGCATCCTCCAGGAGCGCATCACCTCGACGCGCGGCCACTCGATCACCTCGCTGCAGGCGATCTACGTGCCCGCCGACGACTACACCGACCCGGCGCCGGCTACGACGTTCGCGCACCTCGACGCGACGACCGAGCTCTCGCGTGAGATCGCGTCGAAGGGTCTCTACCCCGCGGTCGACCCGCTGACCTCGACGTCGCGCATCCTCGACCCGCGCTACCTGGGCGAGGACCACTACCGCGTCGCGACGACCGTCAAGCAGATCCTCCAGAAGAACAAGGAACTGCAGGAGATCATCGCCATCCTCGGTGTCGACGAGCTCTCCGAGGAAGACAAGATCACCGTCTCCCGCGCCCGTCGCATCCAGCAGTTCCTCTCGCAGAACACCTACATGGCGAAGAAGTTCACGGGTGTCGAGGGTTCGACCGTGCCGCTGAAGGACACGATCGAGTCGTTCGACGCCATCGCCCGCGGTGACTTCGACCACGTCGCCGAGCAGGCCTTCTTCAACGTCGGCCCGATCTCGGACGTGGAAGAGAAGTGGGCGAAGATCCAGAAGGAGAACGGCTGAGCATGGCCAGCCTCAACGTGAGCGTCGTCTCGGCCGACCAGGAAGTCTGGTCGGGCGAGGCGGCCATGGTGGTGGCGCGCACCGTCGAAGGCGAGATCGGCATCCTGCCGGGTCACGAGCCCATGCTCGCGATCCTCGCCGGTGGCGAGGTGCGCGTCACCCTCCCCGGTGGTGAGAAGATCACCGCCGACGCGGAGGACGGATTCCTCTCGGTGCAGTCGGACGCGGTCCAGGTCGTCGCCTCGCGGGCCACCCTCGCCTGAGGCGGCGACGATGCTGGGGGAGCACTCGTTCGATCGGCAGTTCGGTGACCTGAGCGTCACGCAACTCGTCGTGATGGCCGGGCTGCCGGGTGCGGGCAAGTCGACGATCGGCGAGATCGTCGGTGCCCGCCTCGGCGCCTCGGTCGTCTCGGTCGACCCGATCGAGTCGGCGATCCTCCGCGCGGGGATCGACGTCGACCAGCCGACGGGGCTGGCCGCCTACCTCGTGGCCCAGCAGATCGCCGAGACTGAGCTCGACGCCGGGCGCACGGTGATCGTCGACGCCGTCAACGCCGCCGAGTCGGCGCGTCTGGCCTGGCGGGACCTCGCCGAGCGGGCTGACGTCCGGCTCCGGGTCGTCGAGGTGGTCTGCTCGGACACGGCCATCCATCGAGAGCGGCTCGAACGGCGCGAGCGCAACCTGCCGCACCTCGACGAGACGACCTGGCGCGCGGTCGAGCAGAGCCTGGACGGGTACGCGCCGTGGACGGGCCCCTCTGCCGCACTCCCGCGCGTGACCCTCGACAGCGTGCAGCCGCTCGGCGTCAACGTCGACGCAGCGCTCGCGTTCATCTCCGCCTAGTTGTTCTTCCCACTGACGTTGTGGACGCGGTCGATGGGTGCGAGGCCGCCGATCCCGGTGTGGGGTCTGTGGTGATTGTAGTGATGCAGCCAGTCGGGGTAGCTCGTGGCGCGCTGCTGGTCTGACGCGTAGTGCCGGGCGTATGCCCATTCGTCGGCGAGGGTGCGGTGGAACCGCTCGATCTTGCCGTTCGTCTGTGGCCGGTACGGGCGGGTGTACTTGTGCGTCACGTTCTCGCCGAGCGCGTCGTTGAATGCCTTCGAGCGGTAGCAGGACCCGTTGTCCGTCATCACGCGTTGCACGGTGATGCCGTGGCCGGTGTAGAACGCGTTCGCGCGTTCCCAGAACCCCGCGGCGGTGTCCTTGCGTTCGTCGTCGAGGATCTCGGAGTACACCAGGCGGGCATGGTCATCGATCGCGGAATGCAGGTACGAGTAGCCGGCCCCGGACCGGTGCTTGCGCCCTGCGGAACGGCCCAGGGTGCGCCACCCGCCGCCGTCGGGGATGCGGCCGAGTTTCTTCACGTCCACGTGCACCAGTTCGCCCGGCACGGCGCGTTCGTAGCGGACGGGCTTGGGCTTGCGGACCCGGACTCCGGTGTTCTTGTCGACCTGTCCCAGCAGCGGCACCCGGTACCGGTTCAGCACCTTCGAGACCGTCGACTGCGGCAGGCCGAGGTGGTACGCGATCCGGTGCGGACCCCAGCGCCGGTTCACCCGCAACCCGATGATGCGACGCTCGGTGCGCTGCGGCGTCCGCGACGGCGAGACCTTCGGCTTCGAGGACCGATCCTGCATCGCCGCACGCCCGCCTGCCCGGTACCGGGCGACCCACTTCGACACCGTGCCACGAGCGACCTGGAACCGTTCAGCGACACGAGCCTGTGTCCACCCGTCGTCGACGACGAGCAACGCGATCTTGATCCGCCCGGTCACGGTGAGCGCAGCACGGGCATGGGTAGCGTAGGACACGAGGACCTCCGTTGTGTCGAGTGAGTGTGGTAACCCACATCGATACCGGAGGTCCTCACCTCACCCCGTCACACCACGCTGCACACAACCACCGTGGGAAGTACACCTAGTGCTGGTCCTGCTGCCTCCGTCCGAGACCAAGCGATCGGGCGGGGAGGGCCACGCGCTGGAGTTCGCCGCGCTCTCGTTCCCGGTACTCGACGAGCCGCGCCGCACGGTCGTCGACGCGACGTGCGCGTTGGCCGCCGATCCGGACGCGATGATGCGCGCCCTCAAGCTCGGTCCCCGCCAGGCTTCCGAGGTCGAGCGCAACCTGCACCTGACGTCCTCGCCCACGATGCCCGCGCTCGACCGGTACACGGGCGTGCTCTTCGACGCGCTGGACGGCCCGTCGCTCGATGCGGACGCCCGGGAGTACGCCCGCGAGCGGGTCGCGGTGCACTCCGCGCTCCTCGGGCTGGTGGGAGCGATGGACCCGATCCCGGCGTACCGTCTCTCGCACGATTCGCGACTGCCCGGGATCCGGTTGAAGGCCCACTGGCGCGCGCGCGTCGCTGCGGCGCTCGCGGAACACGACGGCCTCATCGTCGATCTCCGATCGGAGGGCTACGCGGAACTGGGCCCTGCGCCCGTGCGGCCCGACAGCGTCTTCGTCCGGGTCGTGTCGATCGACGGCGGCGGGCGCCGACGCGCGCTGAACCACTTCAACAAGAAGGCGAAGGGGTTGTTCGCGCGAGCGCTGCTCGAGGCTCGCCCGACCCTGGCGACCCGGACGGACCTGCTCGACTGGGCGAGGACCGCCGGGTTCCGGCTCGATGCCGGGCACTCCCGGCCGGGTGCGCCCGACGAGCTCGACCTGGTCGCGTAGCGCGTCGGGTACCTCGGCCGGATTCAGGACGGTTCCGAGGTCGTCGACTCCGCTGCCGCTCCGGCCCAGTGGCAGCCGGCGACGTGGTCGTTCACCATGCCCATCGCCTGCATGAGCGCGTACATCGTCGTCGGACCGACGAAGCGGTACCCCAGGGACTTGAGGCGGCGGCTGAGTTCGGCCGATCCCGGGGTGGTCGCGGGAACCTCGGCGAATGAGGCGGGCGGCTTCGCCCGGGGCGGCGGAGCGAAGCCCCAGAGCAGATCGTCGAGCGTTCCGTCGAGCGCCAGGGTCGCCCTGGCGTTGGTGATGGTCGCCTCGATCTTGCCGCGGTGCCTGATGATGCGCGCGTCCGTGAGGAGTCGCTGGACGTCGGCTTCGGTCATCGCGGCGACGCGGACGGGGTCGAAGCCGTGGAAGACCTCCCGGAATGCGGGACGGCGCCGCAGGATCGTGATCCACGCGAGGCCCGCCTGGAACCCCTCGAGGCAGAGCTTCTCGAACAGCCGGGTCGGATCGTGCTGCGGACGCCCCCACTCCTCGTCGTGGTAGCGCCGGTACTCGGCATCCGTCGCGGCCCAGGCGCAGCGCGCGAGCCCGTCGTCGCCGACGACGACATCGCGGACCGCGTTCACGCAGCGAACCCGATCTCCTCGTGCGCGAGCAGCCAGAGCTTGGTCGGCACGCCCTGGCCGCCCGAGTACCCGGTGACCCGGCCGTCGGAGCCGAGGACGCGGTGGCAGCCGATGATGAGCGGCAGCGGGTTCGCCCCGACGGCGCCGCCGATGGCGCGCGCCGACCCCGGCCGCCCCACTGCCGATGCGAGCGCCCCGTAGGTGATCGCCTCGCCTCGCTCGAGCCGTTGGAGCTCGGTCCAGACGGCGCGCTGGAAGGGGGTTCCCGAGAGCCGGACCGGGAGGTCGAAGACCGCTCGGCGCCCGAGGAAGTACTCGTCGAGCTGGGCCCGCGCCTCCTCGAGCAGCGGTGACGGCCGCTCGGGCACGCCGTCGTGCGGGAGTGCGCCGTCTCGCTCGATCGCGAGGGAGGTGAGCGCCGACTCGTCGGCGAGGAGTTCGATGCGCCCGATCGGACTCGGGAATCGGATGAGGTACTGGTTGCCCATGCAATGAGGATAGGCCGGGCCGCCGACATCGACTGGCGGGAATCGGACACTGCGCGGAACTCCCGGATCCGGGGCGATGTGGAGGATGAGCCACGTTCCGGCGGCGGCCCGTCCTCCCCAACTCGGGCGGTGACCGGTCCGGCCACCGGAGCGGACGCGGACCCCGGGATCGATGCGCCGACGCCCAGACTGCACGCCATGACGACGATCATCCGCGCCGAAGCGGCGCACGACTTCCTCGCCCTCGTCCCGCACCTGGTCGGGTACCGACCGACGCGATCGCTCGTGTGCGTCGGGTTCGAGGGCTCCCGCACCGCGGGCGTGCTTCGGCACGACCTCCCACCGGAGGACCGCATCGACGCCGTGGCCGCGATGATGCTCGGCACGCTGTGCCGCCTCCCGCGGGTGGACGCCGTAGCCGCGGTGGTCTACGGCGAGGCCGCCTTCGACGGCACCGCGATGCCCCACCGCCGGATCCTCGAGACGCTCGCGAGCCGCCTCGAGGAGGCGGGGTTCGAGGTGCGGGACGCGCTCTGCGTCGCGACCGACGGCTGGGGATCGCTCTTCGATGACGACCTGCCCGGTGGCGGGCATCCGCTCTCGATGATCGAGCAGAGCCCGGCTGCGCGGCGGGCCGCCTTCCGCACGCGCGGAGGGCTCGCCGACTCACCGTCCGCGACGGTCCCCATCCCCGCGCCCGGACCGGAGACCGCGGCTGCCGTGCGCGAACTGCTCGACGCCCTCGGCGACCGGGGCGACCGCACCGAGGACGCCCTGGACCGGATCGACGCCGTACTCGGCACCGACAGCGATCCCCTCGTGCTCGTCGAGCGGCTCGCGGCCGGAGGCATCACGGGCGCGCCCGAGGAGTACGCGTGGATGGTGCACCTGGCGGCGAGTCCGCCCGTGCGGGACGCGATCATGCTGCAGTGCGCGTTCGGACCGCTCGTCGGAGAACTCGCGCTCGCGGCCGGTGACGTCTCCTGCCGGTGCGCCGACGGCGAGCCGTGCGACGCCGACGAGTGCGACGCCGAGGGCGCCGGCGTCGACGCGCACCCGGGCGGTGAGCGCGTCGACGGGTTGCTCGCGAGGCTCATCCTCGGGCAGAGCACGATCCGGCCCGATGCGGATCGGATCGGGACCTGCCTCGAAGCGCTGTGCGCCGCGATCGGGAGCGCGCCCGCCGGGCGGCGGTCGGGCGCCCTGTGCGTGGCCGCCTGGCTCGCGTGGGCGATCGGCCGCGGCTCGGCGGCGGGAACGCTCATCGACCTCGCCCTCGGCGAGGAACCGGAGCACTCGATGTCGCGGCTGCTGCACGGGTTCTTCGGATCCGGTGCGCTGCCCGAGTGGGCGTTCAGCGAAGCCCTTCCGAGGCCGGATCGCGGCGAGGGGCCGCCCGTCTTCGAGGGGATGTGAGGCGGAGACGCCGGAGACGCCGGGACGCCCGGGCCGTGACGGGCCCGGGCGTCCCGGTGGAACGCTCCGCGCGCTCGGGGGTCGCCGGCGCGCAGGTCGCGGTCAGAGGAGGTCGGTCGCCTCCGTGAGCACGCCGCGCAGGGTCTGCTCGATCTCGCGGAACTCCGCGGGGCCGATCGTCAGCGGCGGTGCGAGCTGGATGACGGGGTCGCCACGGTCGTCGGCCCGGCAGTACAGGCCGGCGTCGAAGAGCGCCTTCGAGAGGAAGCCGCGGAGCAGGCGCTCCGACTCGTCATCGTCGAACGTCTCGCGCGTGGCCTTGTCCTTGACGAGCTCGATGCCGAAGAAGTACCCGTCGCCCCGGACGTCGCCCACGATCGGGATGTCGAGCAGTTTCTCGAGTTCGGCGCGGAACAGCGGCGAGTTCTCGCGCACGCGCTCGTTGAGCTTCTCCTCTTCGTAGATGTCGAGGTTCTCGAGCGCGACCGCCGCCGCGACGGGGTGCCCGCCGAAGGTGTAGCCGTGGTAGAAGCTCGTGCTGCCCGACTTGAACGGCTCGTACAGCTTCTCCGAGATGATCGTCGCCCCGATGGGTGCGTACCCCGAGGTCATGGCCTTCGCGCAGGTGATCATGTCGGGCTGGTAGCCGTAGGCGTCGCACGCGAACATGTGACCGACGCGACCGAACGCGGCGATGACCTCGTCGGAGACCAGCAGGACGTCGTACTTGTCGCAGATCTCGCGAACCCGCTGGAAGTACCCGGGCGGCGGCGGGAAGCATCCGCCGGAGTTCTGGATCGGCTCGAGGAAGACCGCGGCCACGGTCTCGGGGCCCTCGAACAGGATCATCTCCTCGATGCGGTCGGCCGCCCACCGGCCGAACGTCTCGATGTCGTCGGTCGGCCCGCCCATCTCGGCCGCGCGGTAGAAGTTCGTGTTCGGCACGCGGAAGCCGCCGGGCGTGACCGGTTCGAACATCTGCTTGATCGCGGGCAGCCCCGTGATCGCGAGCGCGCCCTGGGGCGTTCCGTGGTACGCGACGGCCCGCGAGATCACCTTGTGCTTGGTGGGCATCCCGCGGAGCTTCCAGTAGTACTTCGCGAGCTTGAACGCGGTCTCGACGGCCTCGCCGCCTCCGGTCGAGAAGAACACGCGGTTCAGGTCGCCGGGCGCGTAGTCCGCGAGGCGATCCGCGAGCTCGATCGCGGCGGGGTGGGCGTAGGACCACAGCGGGAAGAACGCGAGCTCCTCGGACTGCTTCGCGGCGACCTCGGCCAGGCGGCGTCGTCCGTGCCCGGCGTTGACGACGAACAGGCCCGAGAGCCCGTCGAAGTACTTTCGGCCGTTGATGTCGAAGATGTGGTGGCCCTCGCCACGCGTGATGATCGGAACTCCGTGCTCCTCCATCACCGACTGGCGGGAGAAGTGCATCCAGAGATGGTCCTTCGCCTTCTTCTGCAGCGCTGCGTCGTCGTAGCCTGCGGTGCCGCTGAGCGGCGCTGCGTCGAGGGTCGTCATCGGATACTCCTTCCGGGCTGCCCGTTCACCGGGTGCCCCAGTTGTAGAACTGCTTCTGCAGCTTCAGGTAGACGAACGTCTCGGTGCCGATCACGCCGTCGAGGCTCCGGATCCGCGAGTTCAGCAGCGTGATCAACTGGTCGTCGTCCTCGCACACGACCTCGGCCATGAGGTCGAAGCTGCCTGCCGTGAGGACCACGTAGTCGATCTCCGGAATCTCGGCCAGGGCCTCGGCGAGGACCCGCGTGTCGCCCGTCGCGCGGATGCCGATCATCGCCTGGCGCGTGAAGCCGAGCTGCATGGGGTCGGTCACCGCGACGATCTGCATCACGCCGGCCTCGGTGAGTCGCTGCACGCGCTGGCGGACGGCGGCCTCGCTGAGGCCGACGGCCTTGCCGATGTCGGCGTAGGAGCGCCGCCCGTCGGCCTGGAGCTGTTCGATGATCGCCTTCGAGACGTCGTCGAGTTGCACCGGCCGCTGGCTGTTCGAGCGGCTTCCGTTCGTCATGCGTTCGATCATGACAGTGAGGCGCTGGTTTCACAAGGGAATCCGTCGATACTCGGTCGATTCACTGCGGATTCCATCGTTGCGGCGTGTGCCCGGGAGCGGGGCGTGCGTCCACCGGGCATGGGGCGGACACTCCGGCCGCCCGCGATGCCAGACTGGACGACATGGTCGACGGTGCGGTGCGTCGCCGGGACGAGCCCGGCGCCCGGGACTGGGACGTCGTGGTCGGCGCTCGGTTCATCGCGGCGATCGCGGCCCCGGCGAACGACCGCGTGCTGAGCGCCCTCGTCGAGCAGGCCGTCACCCCCGAGGCCGACCTCGAGGACCTCGTCGCGAGGATCCCGATGGGCTACGGCGGCGTCGAGCACCTCGCGATCGTGTGGTGGCCCACCGAGGGCGACCCGATCACCGCGATCGTCCGGGGCGACGCCGTGGTCGATCTGGTCTCCCCGGGAGGCACCAGGCGGCTGGACTCCCGCGGCATCGTGCCGTGGCATCTCGCCGAGTTCACCGCGGTCACCCGACTGCGGATCACCGGAGCGAACGCGTCGCCCGACGGCGTCCGCCAGGTCGGCCTCCGAGGGGCGCCGGTCGCGGCCGACCGCGCCGCGTTCCGCGCTTCGGCGGTCGAGTGGTCCTGGCGGGAGGCGCCTGCGGCACCCGGGACTGCGGCATCTGAGAGCGCGGATGCCGGAGCCGCGCGCCCGGCGCCCCCGGCGGGGCCGTCCCGCGCGAGCGCCGATCGCCGGCACCCACTGACCAAGGTGCCGACGATGCCCCTGGACCTCGTCGGCGACGGGGCCGACACCGTCCGCCACGTCCGCGGCGACGTCGCGGAGGCGGACACCGTGCTCACCCCGGCCGCGCGGCGCAGGGCGGGCGGGCCGCGTGAGGGCGACGTGCGAGCGGATGCCGCGGCATCCGCTCGGGCCCGCACGGGTCGCGATCGGGGCGCCTCGGCTCCCTCGGCCCCGGGCTACCGCATCGTCGGGGGCGCGACCGGCACGGTCGCCGGGTCCGTCATCATCGGCCGCAGCCCGAGTGCGCCGCGGGTCGCAGGCGAGTCCGTCGAGCTCGTGCGCGTGGACTCGCCGTCGGGAGTCGTCTCCGCCGCGCACCTCGAGCTCCGCATCGAGGGCGAGCGCCTCGTCGCGGTCGACCTGCGCTCGACCAACGGCACCGTCGTGCGCTCGCGCTCGGGTCGTCGCCGGCTCAGGTCCGGCGAGTCGGTCGTCGTCTCGGCGGGCACCAGCCTCGTCCTCGGAGGGGATACCATCGTCGAGATCCTCCCCGCGCCAGGGAGCGTCGACGCATGACCTCGATCGGAACGCAGGGGGACTGGTGACGCAGATCGGCAACGGCAACAGCCGCCACGAGGTCACGCTGCCCGACGGAACCGAGGTCGAGCTGGCATGGTCGGCTGCGACCGACACCGGCCTGCGCCGCTCGGTCAACGAGGACAGCTACGTGGCGCAGGCCCCGGTCTTCGCGGTCGCCGACGGAATGGGCGGGCACGCGGCGGGCGACTTCGCGAGCGCCGCGGTCGTGACCAGGCTCGCCGAGCACGGAGGACGGGCCGCCGTCGGCACCGCCGAGATCGACGCGGCGCTGAAATCGGCCGTCCAGGACATGGGCCGCGGCACCGGGGTCACCGACGAGGGCAGCGGCACGACCGTCACCGGCGTCGGCCTCGGCCTCGTCGGCGATGAGCCGGCCTGGATCGTGTTCAACATCGGGGACTCGCGCGTCTACCGGCTCGTCGGAGGCGTGCTCGAGCAGCTGACGGTCGACCACTCGATCGTGCAGGAGCTGGTCGACGCCGGGCAGATCACGCGCGAGGAAGCCGACACCCACCCGCACTCGAACGTCATCACGCGCGCGGTCGGGTTCCACGAGGCGCCGATCCCGGACTACCGGGCGATCCCGCTCGAGGAGGGCATGCGCCTGCTCCTGTGCTCCGACGGCCTGACCAAGGAACTCACCTCCTACGGCATCCGCCACTTCCTCACCTCGGGGCGGTCGCCCGACCAGGCCGTGAGGCAGCTCGTCGAAGCGGCCGTCGGCAACGGCGGGCGCGACAACGTGACCGTCATCGTGCTCGACGTGCTCCGGGTCGTCCGACCGTCCACAGGCGACGACGCGGGCTGATCCGGCGGCCGTGGCGCGACCCTAGAATTGGTGGACGCCGCGCGGCGGGCGCGCGGCGCGGATCGCGATCGAGCCGCTGGGAGGAACGTGACGAGGCGACTGCCGTCAACGCCGCCCAACCTGCCGGGCTTCTCGTTCATCCGGGTCCTCGGCTCGGGCGGCTTCGCCGACGTCTTCCTCTACGAGCAGAACATGCCCCGGCGGCTCGTGGCCGTCAAGGTCCTGCTCTCCGAGGTCGTCGACGACGAGGTCCGCCAGATGTTCCAGGCCGAGGCGAACCTGATGGCCCAGCTCTCGAGCCATCCGTCGATCCTGACCGTGTACCAGGCCAGCGTCGCGGCCGACGGGCGACCGTACCTCGTGATGGAGTACTGCTCCTCCACGCTCGCCCAGCGCTATCGTGCCGTCCAGCTGCCGCTGTCCGAGGTGCTCTCGACCGGCGTCCGCATCGCGAGCGCCGTCGAGACGGCGCACCGCCAGGGGGTCCTGCATCGCGACATCAAGCCCTCCAACATCCTCACGACGGCGTACGGCCACCCCGTGCTGGCCGACTTCGGCATCGCCGCGACCCTCGGCCAGGCGGCGGCCAGCGATGCCGTCGGGCTGTCGGTCCCCTGGTCGGCCCCGGAGGTGCTGCTGGACGAGGTCGCCGGCACGGTCGCGAGCGAGGTGTGGTCCCTCGGGGCCACGGTCTACTCCCTCATCGCGGGCCGGAGCCCGTTCGAGATCATCGGCGGTGACAACGGGACGGTCGCGCTCGTCGGCCGCATCGAGAAGGCCAAGGTTCCGCCCACCGGGCGACCCGACGTCCCTCGGAGCCTCGAGGCACTGCTCGCCCGCGCCATGTCCAAGCGGCCCGCCGACCGGCAGGCCGGTGCCCTGGAGTTCATCCGCGACCTCCAGGCCGTCGAGGAGGAGCTCGCCCTTCCGCAGACCCAGCTCGAGGTCGCCATGGACGACTGGGCGCTCGCCACGGCTGTCGACCCCGACGAACGGACGCGGATCGGCGCAGGGACGACCGTCGGTTCGTCGCGCTCGCGGCGCCGGCGCGCCCGCAGCGCGGCACGCCCCAGGACGGTCGACGGGAACTCGCAGGGTTCCGGGGCTGAGCGGGGTCGCGCCGCGCCGCCCTCGACGGGCCGCCTCATCGGGGGCGTCGCGGTCGCCGCGGCGGTGTTCGTCGGGCTCGTGGTCGCGGGGCTCGTCACGCTCGCCCGCGACGCGGGCGGGATCCCCGTCGTCACCGACGTGCGCGCGCGGACCGACGGCGCGGCCATCGAGTTCGCGTGGGAGGACCCGGGGCTGCGCGCCGGGGACGCCTACATCGTGACGGTCGACGGCGCGGCGTCGCCGCCGCAGCGCGCGGCGGCGTACTCGTTGAGCGTCGACGAGCCCGGAACGGTGTGCGTGAGCGTCACGGTCTGGCGCGATGGGAAGTCCGGCACCCCGAGCGTCGAACGCTGCACCGACGTCGACGAGGTGCCCGGATGAACCTGCGGGATCTCTGGAACCGGCGCCGTTCGGCGGTGCTGACCGGCGGGTCCGTCGTCGCGGTCGTCGCCCTCGTCGCGGGCGTCGCCGTGGCATCCGGGGGCTACACCGCGCAGCGCATCGACCTCGGAGACGCCTCCGTGTGGGTCGCCAACGACGAACGGCTGACCGTCGGCCGGGCGAGCACGGCCGTGCACGAGCTCAACGCCGTCGTCGACACCGGCGGGGCGCGTGCCGAGATCGTCCAGCGCGGTGCGAGCGTGCTCGTGCTCGACCGGGACAGGGCGAGCGTCGGCATCGTCGACGCGACGACGTCGACCGTGCTCGACACCGTGGCCGTCCCGGGCGATGCCGAGATCGCGCTCGCCGGAGACCGCGTCGTCCTCGCCGCGGACGGCGACGTCTGGGTCTGGCCGGCGGACGAGTTCGGATCCTTCGACGCGGAATCGGACCCCGCGGTCTCGTTCGGCCCCGGAGCCGTCGTCTCCGTCGACGAGGACGGCCGGATCTTCGGGTTCGTCCCGAGCACCGGGGTGCTCCACGCCTCCGACGCGGACCGGCCCGACGACGTCCGCTCGACCCGGATCGAGGCGTTCGAGGAGGCGGATCGCGTCCAGGTGACCTCCGTCGCGGGACGTTGGGCGGTGTTCGATGAGACCGCACTCGTCCTGCACGTCGAGGGCGGAACGACGGTCGACCTCGATCCCGTCGCGGACCCCGGAGACGGAGCGGTCCTGCAGCGCCCGGCGGCCGGCGGCGACCGCGTGCTCCTCGCGACGCGCACGCGACTCGTCGAAGCGCCCCTCGACGGTTCCGGCGCGGTCGTCCTCGTCGACGGGCGGCGCGGCGTCCCCGCCGCTCCGGTCACGCACGGCGGATGCAGCCACGCCGCCTGGTCGGACGGCATGGCCTGGCGCGACTGCGGGAACGCCGAGCTCGTGCCGCTCGCGGGAACGACCGGATCGCCGTCGCTCGCGTTCCTGGCGAACGGCGAGACGCTCGTGCTCAACGACCGCCGCTCGGGCACGACCTGGGCGGCATCCGGCGACTACGGCGTGATCGACAACTGGGACGACCTGCTGGCCGTCCGACGCGACGAGCAGACGGTCGAGGAGAACGACCCCGACGCGACGCCGACCATCGAGAAGACCCAGGTGCCGCCCGTGGCCGTCGACGACGACTTCGGCGCGCGGCCGGGCCGATCGACGCTGCTGCCCGTGCTGCTCGACGACTACGACGCGAACGGCGACGTGCTCATCGTCTCCGCGACCGACGGCGAACTGCCCGGCTGGGCGAGCCTCGACATCGTCGCGAACCGCCAGCAGATCCAGCTCACCCTCGACGCGGACGCGTCCGGCTCCTTCGAGTTCGGGTACACGATCGACGACGGTCGTGGCGGCACGGCGCACGCGAACGTCGCGGTCACGGTGCGCGCGCCGGACGAGAACGGCGCCCCCGAGCAGGTGCGGCCGACCCGGGCGGTCGTCGAGGAGGGCGGCCGCGTCACGACGGCGGTGCTCGGCGAGTGGGTCGATCCCGACGGCGACCCCGTGTTCCTCAGGCGCGCGACGGCCGAGGCGCCCGACCGCGTGTCGTCCACCGCCGACGGCGTCGTCGTGTTCGACGAGGGGGCCGGCCGCGGGCCCTCCCGGTCGATCGCGCTGGTCGTCTCCGACGGCCGCGACGACGGCAACGGTGCGATGAGCGTCGCGGTGCGCCCGCTCGGCGAGGCACCGGTCATCGCCGAGCCGTTCGTCGCGCTCGCGACCGCCGGCGAGGAGATCGAGATCGAACCCCTCAGGCACGTGCGGGGCGGGTCGGGGATGCCGCGCCTGAGCGCGGTCCCCGCCAAGCCGAAGGCCGAGATCACCCCCGACTTCGACTCGGGCACCTTCCGCTTCCGATCCGAGGACGTGCGAACGCACTACCTCGAGTACACCGTGACCGACGGCGGCGAGACGGCCACGGGACTCGTGAGGGTCGAGGTGAGCGCCCCGCCGGAACGCGACACCACGCCCATCACGGTTCCGCACACCGCGTTCCTGCGCCTCGACCAGCCGATGGAGGTCGATGTGCTCGCGACCGACATCGACCCGACCGGGGGGCTGCTCGTCCTCACCGGCGCGGCCGAGGAACCCGTCGACGCACTGCGGATCGAGGTCATCGACAACCGCGTGCTGCGCGTCACGCTCACGCAGCCGCTGCCGACCGGGTCGACCAGCTTCGGCTATCGGGTGAGCAACGGCCTCGCCGATGCCGTCGGCGCCGTCACGGTCGTCGAGGTGCCCCGCCCCGACCGGTTCCAGCCGCCGATCGCCGTAGCGGACACGGCGTCGGCGCGAACGGGCGACGTCATCGACATCCCGGTCCTCGACAACGACGCGCACCCCGACGGCGACCGGCTCGTCCTCGCTCCCGAACTCGAGCAGGCCCCCGCCGCGGGGCTGCTCTTCACCTCGGCCGGGCGCCTGCGCTTCGCCGCACCCGATGCGCCCGGCGAGTACACCGGCGTCTATCGCGTCGAGGGACCGGACGGCCAGTTCGGGACCGCCGCCGTGACCATCACGGTGCGCGACGCCGATCCCGAGGGCAACGCGGCCCCGGTGCCGCGAACCGCCACCGCGCGGGTCCTCGCGGGCGGCACGGTCCGGATCCAGATCTCGCTCGGCGGCATCGACCCCGACGGCGACTCGGTCCAGCTCATCGGCGAGGAGTCCAACCCCGAGCGGGGGTCCGTCGTGGATCGCGGCCCCGACTGGCTCGAGTACCGGGCCGGCGAGTACTCGGCCGGCACGGACTCCTTCTCGTACGCGGTGGTCGACGCCCTCGGAGCCCGGGCGAGCGGAACCGTTCGCGTCGGCGTGGCGCCGGCCGCGCCGGGCGCCCGGCCCCCCGTCGCGATCGAGGACGACGTGACCGTGCGGCCCGGCCGGACCGTCGCCGTCCGGGTGCTCGAGAACGACAGCGACCCCGACGGGTCGCCGCTGCGGCTGACCGGGGCGGAGCCGAACACCGCAGGCACGTCGGTCGAGACGATCGACGGCCTCGTCGTGGTCGACGTTCCCGAGGAGCCCGACACCTACGGAGCGATCTACACGATCGAGAACGAGCGCCAGTCGAGCGCCTCGAGCTTCGTCCGCGTCACCGCCGACCCCGATGCCCCGCTCGCCCGGCCCGAGGCGCCCGACGTCGTCCTCAGCCTCACGGACGTGCTCGAGGAGGACGAGGTCTCGGTCGACGTCCTCGAGGACGTCTTCATCGCGGATGCGGACCCGGGCGAAGCCGACGTTGCGCTCGTCGCCGGGTACGGCGACGGCGCGCGCGTCGAAGCCGAGGGCGACGTGCGGGTGGAGGTCCGCGACGCCCGCCGCATCGTGCCCTACTCGGTCGGCCACCCCGACGACCCGGGCCTTCGCGCGTACGCGTTCATCTGGGTGCCGGGCCGCGACGACGCGCTGCCGCAGCTGCGCCGCGACGCACCACCCGTTCGCGTGACCTCGGGTGAGGAGGTCGTCTTCGAGCTCGAGGACTACGTCGTCGCGGCGTCCGGCCGTCCGGTCAGGTTGACGGATGCCGCGACCGTGCGCGCGTCCCGATCGGACGGGAGCGACCTCGTCCTCGACCAGGACACCCTCCGGTTCCGGAGCGAGGACGGGTACTTCGGGCCGGCATCCATCTCATTCACCGTGACGGACGGAGCGAGCGCGGACGATCCGGATGGACGGGTCGGGACCATCGTCGTGCCGATCGACGTCCGGCCGGGGGAGGGGCAGCCGCCCGCATTCGTCGGAGGCGTGATCGACTTCGAGCCCGGCCAGGAGAAGGCCATCGACCTCGAGCGCCTGACGAGCTCAGCGGATGCCGACGCGAGCGACCTGGAGTTCCGGGTCGTCGGCCCGGTGCCCGAGGGGTTCGACGCGGGCCTCGACGGCGGCGACCTCGTGGTCCGCACCGACGCGAGCACGGCCCAGGGCACGCGCCGGTCGATCACGATCGGCGTCGCCGACGGCGGGATCGAGGGGACGCCGGGCCGGATCGACCTGCGGGTCGTGCCGTCGACGAGGCCGCTCGCGCAGCCGGCGCCGGACCTCGCCGTCGCCCCGCGCGGTCGGACCACGACCGTCGACGTGCTCGAGAACGACGCCGCCGGCAACCCGTTCCCGAACTCGCCGCTGCGCGTCCTGCGCGTGCGCGGGGTGGATGCGGAGAGCCTTCCGCCCGGGCTCAGGGTCGTGCCCGACGACGACCGCGCGACGCTCGCCGTGACGGTCGAGCCGGGAGCCGATCCCGTCAACACGACGCTGCAGTACCAGGTGGCCGACGCCACGGATGACTCGAGCAGGTACGCCTGGGGCACGGTCACGATCTCGGTCCAGGATCGTCCCGAACCGGTCACCGAGGCACGGCTCACCGCGTTCCGCGACGGCGAGATCGACCTCGCGTTCGGCGCGGGTGCCGCGAACAACTCGCCGATCGAGGGCTACCGGATCAGCCTGCTCGACGCGGGCGACGGAACGGAGCTCAGCGCCTCGGAGTGCGCTGCGACCACCTGCACCGTTCCGACGACCGGGAACGGTCCGGCTTCGGCCGCGGTGGTCCGGATCCAGGCCCGCAACGCGATCGGGCTCAGCCACCCGGTCGACCTGCCCGAACCGGTCTGGTCGGACGTCATCCCGCCGCCGGCAGCGGGCCTTCGAGCGCTCCCGCTCGACGGACGACTGCGCGTGGAGTGGAGCCCGGTCCCATCCGGATCGGGCAGCCCGGTCGAGACGTACGCGGTCTGGGTCGCCGGTTCGCCCGTCGAGGTTCCGGCGTCCAGGGCCTGCACGGCGTCGCTGTGCACCTTCGACTCCCAGGACCTCGCCAACGGCAGCACGGTGGCGGTGACCGTGAGTGCACGCAACGGCGCGCTCCCGGCGCTCGCCGCGTGGACCGAGGCCACGACGACGGGAACGCCCTTCGGCGTGCCGTTCGCGGGAGCGATGAACGATCCGGTTCCGAATCCCGCGGCGGGCAGCGTGGTCGTGTCGTGGTCTGCGTTCGACGGCAACGGCGACGCGATCGACGGGTACTTCGTCCAGCGGCTCGTCGAGGGGGAGACCGCCGTGCCGACGGGCGCCCAGGCGTGCACGGTCACCCGTCCCGCACCGGGAAGCGTCGTCGCCCCCACGGTGGGCGGGACGGTCGCCGAGATGGTGCACGTGGGGCCCGGGACGGCGAGCGTGGCGTTCACGGGCACCGACGCGCAGTCGGCGAGGTACGGGTTCGTCGTCTGGGGGTACAACCGGGCCGGGTGCGTCTCCACGGAGGTCAAGACGACCGTCGTGCGTCCGGCGCCCGACGCGATCAGCGACGTCCGGAGCGGGATGGGATGGCTCGGCCCCGAGACCTGGGACCGCCACATCGACGGCGTCGTCGGCGGAACCCGCCGGCTGCAGGTGATCGCGGTGGACGGGTCGGGAGCGCGGGTCGGTTCGCCGCGGGACTTCTCGGGGTCGGGATGGCTCCGCCAGCTGCTCGACCGCCCGTTCGGGCAGACGGCCCGGTTCCAGGTCCGCGCGTGCACCGTGTGGGGCACCTGCGGGCCGTGGTCCGAGACGTTCCCGAGCGGCGAATCCCCATCGCTCACCTTCGCCCTGCCGGGGCGGGCGTACGACCCGGCGACGCGCACCTGGTCGTGGACGGCCGATCCCGCCAACGGCGGGCTCCCCGTCGAGTACCGCTGCGGGTCGCGCGACGATGCAGGCAGGCCCGCGCAGTCCTCGACGTCCTGCACGGTCGAGAACGGCAGGCCCGGCGACGCGGTCTGGTTGGATGTTGAGGTCGCGGGCGTCACCGCGAGATTCGAGGCACGATGAAGCCCACGGAGGAGCACCGCATGACGATGACGCCCGAGGACGCCACCCGGTTCGCGTCGAACCTCGACGAGCTCGTCGGAGCCGTCGAGGAGGTGCTGCTCGGCAAGAACCGCGTCATCCGGCTCGCGTTCACCGCGCTGCTGAGCGAGGGGCACCTCCTGCTCGAGGACGTGCCCGGCACGGGAAAGACCTCGCTCGCGCGAACCATGGCCCAGTCGGTCGCGGGGACGAGCAACCGCGTGCAGTTCACCCCCGACCTGCTCCCGGGCGACATCACCGGCGTCTCCGTCTACGACCAGCGCTCGCGTGCATTCGAGTTCCATCCCGGCCCCGTCTTCGCGAACATCGTGCTCGCCGACGAGATCAACCGGGCCAGCCCGAAGACGCAGTCCGCGCTGCTCGAGGTCATGGAGGAGGGCCAGGTCACCGTCGACGGTCAGACCCACCCCGTCGCCCGTCCGTTCATGGTCATCGCGACCCAGAACCCCGTCGAGCAGGCAGGCACCTACCGGCTCCCCGAAGCGCAGCTGGACCGATTCCTCATGCGCACCTCGATCGGATACCCGGACCACGCGTCGACCATCCGGATCCTCGAGGGAACCGACCAGCGCGCGCACGACCATCGCGTCGAGGCACGCCTGGACGCCGCCGAGATCGTCGAGATGGCGGCGCTCGCGCGCACCGTCTACGTCGACCCGACCATCAACGACTACGTCTCGCGTCTCGTCGACGCGACCCGGAGCGCGACCGAGGTGCGCCTCGGCGTGAGCGTCCGCGGCGCACTCGCGCTCGTGCGCGCCGCGAAGACGCACGCCGCGGGCCGCGGGCGGCACTACGTCGTCCCCGACGACGTCAAGGCCCTCGCCGAGCCCGTGCTCGCGCACCGGATCATCCTCGATCCCGAGGCCGAGTTCGACGGCGTCACCGCATCCAACCTCATCGCACAGGTGCTCATCGAGACCCCACCGCCCGCAGCGAGGCAGGTCGGGTGAGCTCCGACACCCGGACGATCATCCCCGAGGAGGCCGCGAGCCAGGGCCTGCTCGCGGTGGTCATCGCTCGCGCGGTCGTCGCCGCGCGAGCCGCGGCATCCGTTCTCGAACGCACGACCCGTGCGGCGCGCTCGGTCGTGACGCCCCTCGGCTGGGGCGTGATCGCCGGCGGGATCGCCTCGCTCGTCCTCGCGTACGGCTGGGGGTGGACCGAGCTCGCCGTGATCGGCTGGGGCCTGCTGTTCGTCGCGGCCGCGGCCTCCCTCTGGCTGGTCGGGCGGGGAGCCGGACAGATCCTGCTCACGCTCCCCGTCCCGCGCGTCGCCGTCGGCGAGACCGCCGAGGCGCGCCTGGTCGCCCGCAATCCCGGACGTCGGCGATTCTCGGGCGCCCGGCTCGAGATCCCGGTCGGTCGCCGGGTCGTGGAACTGCTCCTGCCGGCGCTCTCGCGCGGCGGGGAGGTCGACGAGCACGTCGGCATCCCGACCGACCGACGCGGCATCGTCGCCGTCGGACCGGCGCGCACCGTCCGTGCCGACCCCCTCGGGCTCATGCGACGCGAGATCGTGTGGTCGGACGTGCGCGAACTGCACGTGCATCCCCGAACGGTCGCGGTGTCGGCGCTGAGCACCGGGTACCTCCGCGACCTCGAGGGGTCGCCGACACGCGACCTGACGGCGAGCGACATCGCCTTCCATGCGCTCCGGGAGTACCAGCCGGGGGACGACCGACGGTACATCCACTGGCGCAGTTCGGCCAAGACCGGCACGTTCATGGTGCGCCAGTTCGAGGAGACCCGGCGCAGCCGTCTCATGGTGCTGCTCGACCTCCGCCCGGACGCGTACGAGGACCCCGACGACTTCGAGCTGGCGGTGAGCGTCGCGGCATCGATCGGGGCCCGCGCCATCCGCGACGCGAGGAGCCTGGCGTTCGCGGTGTCGGGTCGGTGGCGGAGCGGTCGGCCCGCCCTGAATCGTCGCACCGCCCTGAACCGTCGCACCGCCCCGGGGGCCGAGCCCGTGCGCTCACGCTCGGGCATCGCAGCGGTCCGCGAACTGCCGACGGCGTCGCGCGACCGGCTCCTCGACGCGCTGTGCATCGAGGAGCGCGACCCTCGCGCCGCCGCCCTCGGGGACGTCGCGCGCGCCGCCGCCGAGTCCATCTCGGGGGTCTCGCTCGCGTTCGTGATCACCGGGGGAGCCTGCGAGGTCGCCGACCTGCGGCAGGCCGCGACGCGGCTTCCGCTCGGGGTCGAGACGATCGCGGTGCGCTGCCGATCCGAGGGCGAGGCGAGCGCACGCTCGGTCGGGGGCGTCGCCGTCTACGGGATCGGCTACCTCGAGGACCTGGCCTCCCTGCTCGCGCGGACGGCGTCGGTGGCATGAGCGCGGCACCGGCCCAGGGGCAGCCGCGCACGACGCGGCCGTTCGGCGCAGGCTCGCGGCCCGGCGCAGTGCGCCTGCGCGGGTCCGCGCTCGGGTCCGCGATCGTCGGGACGCTGCTCGTGATGCTGGTCCTGGCGACCGCGATGATCCCGTGGTGGCCGATCTACGAGTCCGCGCGGTTCCTCGTCGCCGCGACGGTCGCGATCGTCACGGGAGCCGCGATCGCCCTCGCCGGGGCGATCTGGAGGTGGCCCGCGTGGGCGGTCGTCGGAGCGGTCGCGGCGGGCTACGTCGTGCTGGGCGTCCCCGTCGCGGTGCCCGCGCGGGCCTACGCCGGGGTGCTTCCCACCGCCGAAGGCGTCATCGACCTCGTGCTCGCGGCGTCGCTGTCGTGGAAGCAGCTCGTCACGATCTCCGTGCCCGTCGGCTCGTACCAGGCGCTCCTCGTGCCGCCGTTCCTCCTGGGCCTCATCGCGAGCGCTGCCGCCGTCACGATCGCCGTGCGCACCCGCCACCCCGCGCTCGCGCTCCTGCCGCCCGCGGCACTCCTCATCACGGGAATCGTGCTCGGCGTCGTGCACGACGAGGGCGCCTTCACGGCGGGCGCGGCGTTCCTCGTCGCGAGCATCGCCTGGCTCGTCCGCCTCGCCTTCGCGCGGACCCGGCCCGAGGCGCGCATCGGGTCCAATTCCGCGCTCGCCGAGGTGCGGCGGATCATCGGCGCGGCGCTCGTCCTCGCCGTCGCGCTCGGCGGGGCCACCGCCGCGTCGCTGGCCATGCCGGCCGGCCCTCGGGACGTGGTGCGCGCCGAGCTGCGCCCGCCGTTCGACCCGCGGACCCAGGACAGCCCGCTGTCCGGCTTCCGTGCGGCGTTCGCACCCGAGGTCGCCGATAGGGAGATGCTCGGCGTGACCGGCCTGCCGAACGGGGTCGGCCTGCGCATCGCGGTGCTCGACACCTACGACGGCATCGTGTACTCCGTCGGCGGGAGCGATCGCTCGGCCGCCTCGGGCCAGTTCACGAGGCTGCCGTACCGCCTGGACCAGTCGGACGAAGCCGGGCGGCCCGTGGCGCTCGAGGTCGAGGTGCTCGGCTATCGCGACGTCTGGGTGCCGGGAGCAGGGAGCCTCGAGCGCATCGAGTTCGACGAGCCGCGAGCGGATGCCCTCGCGGACGAGTTCGCATACAACGACGTGACCGGGACCGCGGCCGTCCGATCCGGCCTGCAGGCCGGCGACGGATACCGGGCGAGCTCGGTCGCGACCGTCGGCGGCGTCGACCTGACGCTGCTGCGCCCCGGCGGCGCCATCCTCCCGGAATCGCCAGAGGCGCCCGACGAACTGCTGCGGCTGCTCGACGCGTGGACGCGTTCCTCCGACGAGCCCGGCGCGCGGCTGGCGGCCGTCATCGAGGGCTTCCATCGCGAGGGCTACGTCAGCCACGGGCTGGAGGACGAGACGCCGAGCCGATCCGGCCACGCGCTCGACCGGATCGCCGAGCTCGCGACGGCCAACCCGATGGTGGGGGACGGCGAGCAGTACGCGGTCGCGGCTGCGCTCCTCGCGCGCGAGATCGGCTTCCCGGCACGGGTCGTGGTCGGCTACCTGCCACGGCCCGAGGACGACGCAGGGGCCGCACGGGTGCTCCGCAGCTCCGACCTGCAGGCCTGGATCGAAGTGCAGGCAGCGGACGGAGCGTGGATCCCGGTCGACCCCAACCCGGAGGTGCGCCCCGTACCCGAGCGGGAGCCGGACGACCCCACGGTGGTCTCGCGGCCCCAGTCGGCCCTGCCGCCGCCGGAGGACCCGACACCGCTCGACGACCGTTCGGGCGAGCCGGACTCCGGATCGCAGGACCCCGATCGCGACGACGCCTGGGTCGCCGCGCTCATCGCAACCCTGCGGATCGTCGGCATCGTCCTCGCGTTCCTCGCGCTGCTCGCGAGCCCGTTCGCCGCGATCCTCGTGGCCAAGGCGCGCCGCCGCCGCCTCCGGCGACGAGCTCCGACGTCCGTCGAACGGATCGAGGGCGGATGGCAGGAGTTCGCGGACCAGGCGGCCGACCACGGATACCCGATCGTTCCGACCGCGACTCGCGCCGAACAGGCCGCGGTCGTCGGCGGTCTCGCACCCGCGGTACTCGCCGCAGTCGTCGATCGGGCCGTCTTCGGCCCGGACGGACCGCATCCGGGCGACGACGATCGCGTCTGGGAGTCGGTCGACGAACTCAGGGGACGCCTCGACGAGCCGAGATCGCGGCGCGAGCGCCTGCGCGCGCGGGTCTCGCTCGCCTCGCTCGGCGGGTACGCTGGCTCGCGGAAGGGAACGGGGACGTGAACTGCCGGATCTGCGGAGCGACACTGCCCGAGGGGGCGATGTTCTGCGGCGCGTGCGGGAGCTCGACGTCGGCGACGCCCGAGTCCCGGAGGCCGTTCGACCCGCGACCCGGCGACACCTTCGTCATCCACCGCACCGAGACCGGCGTGCTCAGCGTGCCGGTGCATCCGCCCGGGCCGTTCGAACCGCCGGCCGCATCCGCGCCCGCTCCGGCACCCGATGAGGATGCCGACGAGGAACCCGCGAGCGGCGCCACGCCCGAGGAGGCTCCGCCCGCGGCATCCGCTTTCGTACTGACCTTCACGACCGGCGAGGTCGTGACCGTCCGGGGGACCGGCCTGGTCGGGCGCCGGCCGCTGGCCGAGCCCGAGGAGGCGTTCGACCACCTCGTGCAGATCGTCGATCGCGGCGTGTCGGTCTCGAAGACCCATCTCGAGTTCGGCCAGCACGAGGGCGCGCTCTGGGTGGCCGATCGGTACTCGGCGAACGGCACGGTCGTTCGCCGCCCGGGGGAGTCCGGGGTCCGGTGCGAGCCCGGTCGGCGGGTGCTCGTGCCGAGGGGGAGCCGCGTCGAGATCGGCGAGCAGGCGTTCACGGTCGCCTGATCGGCGACCCGCCCTCCACGGACCGATCCGGTCGGCGCGTTCCCCACGTCCGGGAGTCGGCCGGCCCGCCCGCCCCTGCCGATGTGATGGCGTGGTCGCATGACG
Organism: Agromyces marinus; assembly: GCF_021442325.1. NCBI lineage: Bacteria > Bacillati > Actinomycetota > Actinomycetes > Micrococcales > Microbacteriaceae > Agromyces > Agromyces marinus. Next base: position 1,117,795 of record NZ_CP087879.1, read on the forward strand.
GATGCCGCGGCGCGCGCGCTCGAGGGACTGCCCTCGCTCAGCCTCCCACCGAGCCCGCCCGACCCCCCGCGCCCGGGCTTCCCCTGGATCGCGGCGGCCGCGCCCGTCGCCGGTGCGTTCGCGATCTGGGCGATCACGGGTTCGGCGCTCGCGCTCGCCTTCGCCGCACTGGGCCCGCTCGTCGCGCTCGCCTCGATGCTCGACGCCCGACGGTCCGCGCGCAGGGACCGGCGCGCGCACACCCGGGAGCGGCTCGCGGCGCTCCAGCGGCTGCGTGACGAGATCGCGCGGAGACACGACCTCGAACGCGCGGCGGCGTGGTCGGCCGCGCCGACCGCTCGGGCGTTGCAGGGCCGCGGGGTTCCCGCGTGGGGTCCGAACCTTCCGGGGCGGGTGGTCGTCGGGTCGGGCGTGGTCGCGAGTCGCGTCGCGATCGAGCGAGCGCAGCGGTCCGAACCGGACGCGGACGACCTGCTCGCGGTCGCCTCCAGGCTCACGGACGCCCCGGTGCGGGTCGACCTGCGCGGCGGGATCGGGTTCGTCGGACCCATCGCCCTGGCCCGCGCCGCTGCACGCGCGAGCGTCATGCAGGTCGCCGCGACGATCGACCCGTCGGCGTGCATCCTGCGCCCGGACGGCGACGCCTGGGCGTGGGTGGACGAGCTGCCGCACGCGACTCGCCCGGGCTCGTCGGTCCGGGTGCGGATCGTCGACCGCGTGGAGGAGTCGCGATGCGACCCGGGCAGGGCGGATGCCGCGGCGAGCGAGCCCTCGGAGACCGTCCTCGCCGTCGCCGAGCAGGTCGGCGAACTCCCACCCGGCGTGGGCGCGATCATCCGGACCGCGACGACGCGCGGCGGGGTGCTGCACGTGGATGGCGCACGGCCGGAGCCGATCCGGCCGGAGTACCTCTCGGAGGCCGAGGCCCGTGAGGCGGCCGGGCGCCTCGCGTCCATCGCACGGCGGGCCGGCATCGCGGCATCCGCTCGCGCCCTGCCCGAGCGGGTGGAGCTGGGATCGCTGCTGGAGCCGGCGGGACTCGCACCGCGCGACGGGGCCGACCGCGCCCGTCTGCCCGCGACCTTCCTCGCCGGGGGCTCCGGCCCCGTCGAGATCGACCTCGTCGCCGGACCGCACGCGATCGTCGCGGGCACGTCGGGGAGCGGGAAGAGCGAACTGCTCGTGGCCTGGATCACGGCGATGGCCGCGGCGCGCCCGCCGGATCGGGTCGCATTCCTCCTCGTCGACTTCAAGGGCGGTGCGGCATTCGAACCGGTCGCCGGGCTCCCGCACGTGGCCGGGGCGGTCACCGACCTCGACGAGGACGAGGCGCAGCGCGCCGTGACCAGCCTGCGCGCGGAGCTGCGCCACCGCGAGCGCGTCCTCGCCGATTCGGGGGCGCGCGAGATCTCCGCCGTCCCGCCGAGCGTCGTCCTGCCTCGCCTGGTCGTGGTCATCGACGAGTTCCAGGCGATGATCGAGCGCTTCCCGGAGCTCGGCTCGGCGGTCGCCGACATCGCCGCCCGCGGCCGCTCGCTGGGGGTGCACCTGATCCTCTCCGCGCAGCGGCCGAACGGGGTCGTCCGCGAGCAGGTCAGCGCGAACTGCGGGATCCGGATGTCGCTGCGCGTGCTCCAGCGCGCCGACAGCGTTGCGGTCGTCGGGACCGACGCCGCCGCGCACCTGGATCCGTCCCGCCCGGGCCGGGTCATGGTCGACGCCGGCGACGCTCGCGCGGTCGAGGCGCAGTCCGCGCTCGCCGACCCCGACACGATCGCGGCGGTCGCGGCCGGGTACGCCGGGGCCGGGCCGCCGCGCCGCCCCTGGCTCGACCGGCTGCCCGCGCGGATCGGGGTCGACGACGTCGACGCGGTGCTCTCCGACGCCGACGGCGTGCGATCCGACGGCGTGCGATCCGACGGTCCGTCGGGCGGTTCGGCGGGCCTGGTCCTCGGGGTCGCCGACGACCCGGCCGAGCAGCGGCGTCGGCCGGTGCGCTGGAGCCCGGGGGTCGACGGCGCGCTGCTCGTCCTGGGCAGCCCGGGGTCGGGCCGGTCCGCACTGCTGGAGGCCATCGCGGTGCAGGTCGAGCGCGAGCACGGCCCGGGTGCGGTGGTCCGGCTGGACGGACCGCCAGGGCGCGACTGGGACCGGCTGACGACGCTGCGCGAGGCGGCGGTCGCCGCGGCCGGTGCGGCCGACGAGGTCCGACTGGTCGTCGCGGACGACCTCGACCTGCGCTTCGCCGGCTGGCCGGACGAGCACCGCTTCGCTGCGCTCGACGCGGTCGAGGACCTGGCGCGTGCGGTCCGCCGCTCGGGACCGGCGCTCGCCGCGGCCGCGACGCGCGCGTCCGCGCTGCCGCCCGGGCTCCGCGACCTGCTCGCGACGCACGCGCTGCTGCGCCACGCCACGCGTGCCGACCTCGTCCACGCCGGCGGCGACGGCGGGCTGCACCGCGGCGATGCGCCGCCGGGTTCCGGTCAGTGGAACGGGCTCCGTGCCCAGTTCCTGCATGCGGCACGGCCGCCCGCTCCCGCGAGCGACCTGACGGATGCGCCGGCGCTGCGCCTCGACGGGGCCGCGTGCGTCGCGATCTGCTCGGCACGACCCGGACCGGACGCGGCAACCATCGCGCGGATCCTCGAGCGCGGCCCGACGGGCGGCGAGGCGATCCGGCTCGCCGACGGCCCCGAGGCGGTCGCGCGGGCGACCGCCGCGTTCGCCCGCGGACCGGCCGAGGTGCCGGTCGCGGTCATCGGCGACGGTGAGGCGTGGACCTCGAACTGGGCGCTCGCCGCGACGGCACGTGCGCGGGCGCACCTGATCGTGCACGGCGGACCGGCCGAGTACCGTGCGCTGGTGCGGAGCTCAGGCCTGCCGCCCCTGCTCGACGGCCACCGCGACCAGTGCTGGTCGGTCGAGCCCGGCGAGCCAGCGGTGCGACGAACCTGGCCGACCGGCTGACGACGGATTCCGCAGGCGCCACGGGCAGAACGATGCGGATTCCGTGCCTGCCGATGATGGAAAGTCACGATTCGGACATCATGTGCTGACACCGGGCCGTTCCCTGTGTCACTATCTTCGCACCCCTTGCACGAGCAGCACGTCGATAGGAGACCCTCGTGAGCAGCCGACCCCTTCCCCAGGACCCCGCCGTCCGCGCCCTCATCGCCCAGGCGCGCCGGGCGCAGCTGACCCGCCGGAGCCTGCTCGCGGGCGCCGGAGCGGGCGCCTCGGCGCTCACCCTCGCGGCCTGTTCGACCGGAGGCGGTCAGGCGAAGCCGACCGCCGCCGCCGACGACTCCGCCAACGACAAGACGCTCAACTGGGCGAACTGGGCCGCGTACATCGACGAGGACGACGCCGGCAACTACCCCACCCTCGTCGCCTTCGAGGAGGAGACCGGCATCTCGGTCAACTACGAGGTCGCGGTCGACGACAACAACACCTACTACGGCAAGGTCAAGGACCAGCTCGCGCTCGGCCAGGACATCGGCGCCGACACGGTGTGCCTGACCGACTGGATGGTCTCGAGGTGGATCCGGCTCGGCTACACGCAGGAACTCGACCACGCGAACATCCCGAACATCGCCAACCTCGCACCCGCGCTCGAGAACCCCGGCTTCGACCCCGGTCGCGTGCACTCGCTGCCGTGGCAGGGCGGCTTCGCCGGCATCTGCTGGAACACCGAGAAGGTCCCGGGCGGGCTCGCCTCGGTCCAGGACCTCTGGAACGCCGAGCTGAAGGGCCGCGTCGGCGTGCTCTCCGAGATGCGCGACACGATGGGCCTCATCATGCTGGAGAACGGCGTGGACATCGCGGGCGACTGGGGCGACGCCGAGTACGACGCCGCCATCGAGATCCTCGACGAGCAGGTCGCCAACGGGCAGATCCGCAACATCAAGGGCAACTCCTACCTCGAGGACCTCAAGAGCGAGGACACGCTCGCGGCCATCTGCTGGTCGGGCGACATCACGGTCCTGAACGCCGAGGCCGGCGACAAGTGGCAGTTCGCGATCCCGGACGCGGGCGGCACGCTGTGGAACGACAACTTCCTCATCCCGATCGGCTCGCCCCGCAAGACCAACGCCGAGACGCTCATGAACTACTACTACGAGCCCGAGGTCGCGGCGGAGGTCGCGGCGTGGGTGAACTTCATCACGCCGGTCGTCGGCGCGCAGGAGGCGGCGAGCGCGATCGACCCGGAACTCGCCGAGAACCAGCTGATCTTCCCCAACGCCGACACCCTGAGCACCGCGCACATCTTCCGCGCGCTCTCGGGAGCCGAGGAGCAGAAGTACCAGACCCAGTTCCAGCAGATCCTCCTGGGTTCGTGATGTCGGTTCGCGAATTCGCCGAGAGCGGGGCCGACCTCGAGCTCGTCGGGATCCAGAAGCGCTTCCCGGGCTTCACGGCCATCGAGGAGCTCGACCTCACGATTCCCGCCGGCTCGTTCTTCGCCCTGCTCGGCCCGTCGGGCTGCGGGAAGACCACCACGCTGCGTCTGGTCGCCGGGCTCGAGGAGCCGACCAACGGGCGCATCCTGATCGGCGGGAAGGACGTCACGGCCACGCGTGCGCACCAGCGCCCCGTCAACACGGTGTTCCAGAGCTACGCGCTGTTCCCGCACATGTCGATCATCGAGAACGTCGCGTTCGGGCTCAAGCGTCGCCGGATCGCCGACGCGCAGGCCAGGGCCCACGAGGCGCTCGCGCTCGTCGAACTCGACCACCTCGCGCAACGCCGACCGGCCCAGCTCTCCGGCGGCCAGCAGCAGCGCGTCGCCCTCGCCAGGGCGATCGTGAACCGGCCCGCGCTGCTGCTGCTCGACGAACCGCTCGGTGCACTCGACCTGAAGCTCCGCCGGCAGATGCAGCTCGAGCTCAAGACCATCCAGGAGGAGGTCGGACTGACCTTCCTCCATGTCACCCACGACCAGGAGGAGGCCATGACCATGGCCGACACCGTCGCGGTGATGAACAAGGGCGCGATCGAGCAGATGGGTGCGCCGGAGGAGCTCTACGAGCTGCCGCGCACGGCGTTCGTGGCGAACTTCCTCGGCAAGTCGAACCTGTTCACGGGCGATGTGGTCGCCACGACCGACGCGGCGATCACCGTCGACGCGGGCGGCCATCGCATCGTGGTGCCCACGTCGCGCTCGCAGCGGCACCAGGGCCTGGTCACGATCGGGGTCCGACCCGAGAAGGTCACGTTGCATCCGGAGGAGCCGGAGCCGTCGTCGGGTCGGAACCTGCTCGGCCCGGGGCACGTCATCGACGTGTCGTTCGCCGGGGTGAGCACCGAGTACACGGTCGCGGTCCCGGGCGTCGGAACGATGTCGGTGTTCGCGCAGAACATGACGTTCGGCCCCGTCGCGCACGAGGGATCCGAGGTCTGGCTCAGCTGGGACGTCGAGCACGGGTTCGGGCTCTCCGATGAACCGGACGAGTCCTCGCGCTTCCCGGCGGACTCGGATACGCAGTCCATCGCCGTGCAGCGCCGCGAAGCGCTCCTCACGGAGCTCGAGGGCAGCTGAGCCATGGCCTTCGCAGCATTCGCGACGACGGAGGCGCAGCCGCAGGTCACCAGGAGGAAGAGCCCGATCGCGCTCCTCCTGCTGCTTCCCGGCATCCTCTACCTCGTCCTGTTCTTCCTGACACCGCTCATCTCGCTGATCCTGACCTCGCTCCAGGCCCCCAGCGAGTTCGGCGACATCGGCGTATACGACTACGCGTTCAACTGGCAGAACTACGTCGCCGTCGTCGAGGCGTACTGGCCGCACATCCTGCGCTCGTTCGGCTACGCACTGCTGGCGACGGTGTTCGCGCTCCTGTTCAGCTACCCGATCGCCTACTTCATCGGCGTCAAGGCGCGACGCTGGCCGTTGCTGCAGAGCCTCATGCTGGTGCTCGTGATCGCGCCGTTCTTCATCAGCTTCCTGCTGCGCACCCTGGCCTGGAAGCAGATCCTGTCGGACGAGTCGCTCATCATCACCTCGCTGAAGGCGCTGTCGCTGCTCGCACCCGACGCGTACTTCGCGGGGACGCCGTTCGCGGTGGTGTTCGGCCTGACGTACAACTTCATCCCGTTCATGACCCTGCCGCTCTACACCGCGCTCGAGCGGCTCGACACGCGCTACCTCGAGGCGGGCAGCGACCTGTACGCGAACCCCTTCACGGTCTTCCGGAAGGTGACCATCCCGCTTTCGATGCCGGGCATCGTCGCGGGGACGCTGCTGACCTTCATCCCGGCGGCGGGTGACTACATCAACGCCAGTCGCGACTTCCTCGGCGGGCCGGACACGCAGATGATGGGCAACGTGATCGAGGCGAACTTCCTGGTGCTGCTGAACTACCCGGCGGCCGCGGCGCTCTCGATCATCCTGATGGCCGCGATCCTCGTGCTCGTCGGCGTCTACGTGAAGCGCTCGGGAACGGAGGACCTGCTGTGAGCGGAGAAGTCCAGGCGGCCGCCGTCCTCGGCGGGCTGGCCGAGAGCGAGGAACTCGAGGACCGACGGGGGCCGCAGCGCCCCCGGCGCGGACGGATCGGGCTCGGCGACTGGCTCCTGCCGGTCTACGTCGTCATCGCCTTCGTGTTCCTGCTGATCCCGATCGCGTACACGTTCGTGTTCTCGTTCAACGACTCCCTGAAGTCCAACATCGCGTGGCGCGGCTTCACCTTCGACAAGTGGCTGAACGTCTGCAACGTCGAGGGCGGCGCCGTGTGCGAGGCGTTCGGCAACAGCATCCTGATCGGCCTCGTGGCGACGGTCATCGCGACGACGCTCGGCACGATGATCGCGATCGCGCTCGTGCGCTACCGGTTCCGGGCGCGGTCGTCGATCAGCCTGCTGCTGTTCCTGCCCATGGCGACCCCCGAGGTCGTGCTCGGCGCCGGACTCGCGGCGCAGTTCCTCGCGGTGGGCGTGCCGAAGGACATGCTGACGATCATCCTCGCGCACACGATGTTCTGCATCAGCTTCGTGGTGGTGACCGTCAAGGCCCGCGTCGCGAGCCTCGATCCCGCCCTCGAGGAGGCCGGGCGCGACCTCTACGGTTCGCCGCGCGCGGTGTTCTGGCGGATCACGTTCCCCCTGCTCACCCCGGGCATCATGGCCGCGGCGCTGCTGTCGTTCGCGCTGAGCTTCGACGACTTCATCATCACGAACTTCAACTCCGGTTCCGTGACGACGTTCCCGAAGTACGTCTACATCTCGGCGTCGCGCGGCATTCCGGCCGAGGCGAACGTCATCGCGTCCGCGGTGTTCATCGTGGCCCTCGTGCTCGTCGTCATCGCGCAGGTCTCGCGCGCGGCCCGGGCGAAGCGCCTCGCGGCGGAGGTGGGCTGACCGGACCGGTCGAAGCCGGTGGCCGGGTCCGTGCGCGTCAGACCGTCGCGCGGATCCGGCCGACGGCTCGGCCACCGCCGAGCACGTCGAGTCCGAGTTCGGGCTCGACCCGGTCGACGTCGGACGCCGCCAGCGCACCCGCCGCGACGAGCAGGCGTGCTGCGACGACGCCCGAGGCCCGTGGCGACCCGTCGAGCATCTTCATCGCGAGCGTCGTGCCGTCCGGTGCGGTCATGACCTGCACGCCCTCGGCACCGAACTTCGAGAACACGCCGAGGCGTTCGATGAGCACCGAGTCGTGCCTGCCCGCGCCGGCGACGGCCCATCCGTTGCCGCGCACGCCCTCGGTGAGCGCGGCGGCCTCGCGGAAGAGCGCGAACGGCGAGGACGCCGCGGAGGTCGTGATCTTCTGGATGCCACGCGCGAGCGCGGTGAGGCTGACGGCGTGGACCGGCGCCCCGCACCCGTCGATGACGCTCGCGACCGGACGTTCGCCCGCGAGTCGTTCGAGCACGTCGAGGATGCGCTTCTGCAGCGGATGCTCCGGCTCCAGGTAGTCCTCGATCGACCAGCCGTTGGCTCGGCAGGCCAGGAGCATCGCCGCGTGCTTGCCCGAGCAGTTCATCGTGATCGGGTCCGGACGGAGCCCGGCGCGCACGATCTCGTCGCGCGCGGCGCGGTCGGTCGGGAACTCGGCCGGGCACTGCAGTGCGGATGCGGGCAGGCCCTCGCGCGCGAGCAACCCCCGGACGAGGGCGACGTGGCGGGAGGTGCCGGTGTGGCTCGCGGTCGCGATGGCGGCATCCTCGCCGCGCAGGGTGACGCCCGAGGTCATGACGGCGAGCGCCTGGAACGGCTTCATGCTGGATCGTGCGAGCACCGGGGCGTTCGGCGCGCCGAGTACGCGCACCGTGTCGCCGTCGGGACCGAGGACAACCGCCGAGCCGATGTGCCGGGACTCGACGAATCCGCCGCGTTCGACGACGGCCAGTTCGGCGGCGGCAGCCGCGGGGAAGGTCTCTCCCACGTGCGTCAGCCGAGGCTCGCGAACGCGTCGCCGATCACGCCGAGCGCATCTTCGACGAGCTCGTCGGTCATGCGCAGGCTCGGCAGGAACCGCAGGACGTTGCCCCACGTCCCGGCGTTCAGCAGGAGGACGCCGTGCTCGGCCGCGTAGGCGATGACCTTCGACACCGCCTCGGCGTTGGGCGCCTTGGTCGTCTCGGCCGTGCCCGGCTGGACGAGTTCGATCGCGATCATGGCACCGCGTCCGCGGATGTCGCCGATGATCGGGTGCCGTTCGCGCAGCCGTTCCAGGCCCGCCGTCAGGGTCGCCTCGATCCGCTGCGCCTCGGCGAGGAGCCCGTCGGCCTCGATGGTCTCGAACACGGCGATCGCCGCGGCGCACGCGACCGGGTTGCCCCCGAAGGTGCCGCCGAGGCCGCCCGCGTGTGCGGCATCCATGATCTCGGCGCGCCCGGTCACGGCGGCGAGGGGGAAGCCGGCGGCGACCCCCTTTGCGGTGAGCACGAGGTCCGGGGTCCAGCCGAAGTGCTCGGCGGCGTACACGCGCCCGGTGCGGGCCATGCCGGTCTGGATCTCGTCGGCGATCATGACGACGCCGGCCGCGGTGCACCATTCCTGCAGCGCGGGCAGGTAGCCGTCGGCGGGGACCATGAAGCCGCCTTCGCCCTGGATGGGTTCGACGACGAGGCACGCGAGGTCGCTCGCGCCGACGACCTTCTCGAGGTAGCCGATGGTCCGTGCTGCGGCCTCGGCCCCGGTCAGGCCGTCGCGGTACGGGTAGGAGCTCGGAGCGTGGTAGACGTCGCCCGCGAGCGGGCCGAACCCGGTCGCGTACGGCATGGCCTTGTAGTTCATGGCCATCGTGAGGTTCGTGCGGCCGTGGTACGCGTGGTCGAGCACGGCGACGGCGCGTCGCCCGGTGTGCTTGCGGGCGATCTTCACGCCGTTCTCGACGGCCTCGGCGCCCGAGTTGACGAGCACGCTCCGCTTCGCGAAGTCGCCGGGGGTGTGCTCGGCGAGCAGTTCCGCGACGCGGACGTACTCCTCGTAGGGGGTCACGGTGAAGAGCGTGTGCAGCACGTCGCGCGACTGATCGATCGCGGCCTCGACGACGCGCGCGGGCGTGTGGCCCGCGGTCGTGACGCCGATGCCCGCGCCGAAGTCGAGGAATCGGTTGCCGTCGACGTCTTCGATCACGGCGCCGTGGGCGCGGGCGATGTAGACCGGGAGCGCGCTGGAGACGCCTGCGGACACGACCGCGGTGCGACGGGCGTGCAGTTCCTGCGAACGCGGGCCGGGGATCGCGGTGACGATCCGTCGTTCCTGCGGAACGGCCGAGCCGGCCGGTTCCGCGGGCAGCGTCTGGACGGGAAGCTGGGTGTCAGTCATGATCCGCCCAGCCTAGCGCCGCGTCGGGCCCGCGGCGTGGGCCCTCTGGTGCAGAATCGACCTCGGCGCGGCGCTCGTCCGCGCGCTCGGCGAAGGGATGGCGATGCTCGGCGAACACCGTTACGCGATCGGCCTCGAATGGCAGGGGGATCGGGGCGAGGGCACCGCCTCGTACCGTTCCTACGGTCGGCAGCACGTCGTCCGCGCCCCTGGCAAGCTGCACGAGATCGCCGGTTCGAGCGATCGGGCGTTCCACGGCGACCGCGACCGGTGGAATCCGGAGGAGCTGGTGCTCGCGGCGCTCAGTCAGTGCCACATGCTCTCCTACCTGCATGTCGCGGTGAACCACGGCATCGTCGTCGTGGGCTACGAGGACGACGCCGCGGCCCTCATGCGCGAGGACGGACGCGGCGGGGGGAGCCTCGTCGAGGCGGTGCTCCGACCGAGGGTCACCGTGGCCGAGGAGTCGATGCGGGTGCTCGCCGAGTCGCTGCACCACGAGGCGGCCGAGAAGTGCTTCATCGCGGCATCCGTCGCGTTCCCGGTCCGGCACGAACCGGCGACCCTGGTCCGGGAGGCCTGATCCGCCGCCGCTACGGCGCCGAGCCGGGAGGCGCCGGAGCGGGGCACGGGAAGCCGCCCACGAGCCTCGAGCACGGCGGGAAGTACTCGGGCAGCCGTTCCTCGAGCGGGTCGCCGAACCAGCGGTTCCAGATGCGCCAGAAATTCAGGTTGCCGTAGGCCGAGCAGTCGTCGCCCGCCGACGGATCCTCGAGGACCGTGCCGTTGGGTTGGTAGGGCGTGTAGTTGTACAGGTTCGCGGTCGCCTGGTTCCGGATCCGGATCGCGCTCGACCCGCAGGCGGTGTCCGGGTGGTACCCCACCTCGACGCGGCCGACCCGGTAGGCCCGGTCCGGCTGGACCGTGTACTGCCGGAACTGCCAGGCGGCGTTGTAGACCTGGTTGAAGAAGCCGAAGTACTCGGTGTCGCAGTCGGCGGTGTCGGGGCAGGCGTAGCCGGTCGCGCGCTGGTACCCGTAGGTGCTCGGCCTCGTGAGCAGCGATTGCTCCTTCTGGAGCAGGACGAGCAGGGTGCGCGGGCTCACGCCGCAGGCGTCGGCGACCTCGGCGATGATGCGGCTGGCCGGCACGGCGGTGCCCGCGGGCACTGCGGTGCAGTGGCGCGGTCCGGCGGGCGGCACCGCGGGGACGTCTTCGGCGTAGTCGGCCAGGCAGGGCACGTCGTCGGCGGGCCGGCAGTCCCGCGATTCCAGGAAGGACTGGATGCCGCGCTCGGTCATCGCGGCCGAATCGAAGAAGGCGTCGTCGCTGACGATGAACCCCGGGTCGAACTGCGCGGTCGACGGCGCCCGCCGGTCCTGCGAGGTGACGTCGCGTTGCATGCCCGGCTCGGGTGCGCAGGCCGAGAGCAGCAGTGCCGCGGATGCCGCGATCACCGCGATCCACGTCCGCGTCGCCGTCCTCATCCGGCCGACGATACCGGCGCGCCCGGATCGATCGCTGGGAATCAAGTCGATCCCCGCGAATCGGGCCGATCGCCGGAATCGGGCTGATCCCCGGGAACCCGCAGGGGTCAGACGCGCTCGCGCGGTACGACGCGGTCGGCGATCTTCGCCAGGGTGCCCTGCGGCGGTGCCTCGTTGTAGGCGTTCGCGAGTTCCTGGCCCGTGAGCGCGTGGATCGCCGCCATGATCTCGTCGGTCGCGGCCCGGCGGGCGCGCCCGGAGGTGGCTGCGCCGTGCCGCGAGAGGTCGAGGGGTTCGCCGAACTTCACCGTCACCGGCGCCACGCGCGGCATCGTCGAGCCGACCGGCTGGATCTCCTGCGTGCCGATGAGCCCGACGGGGACGACGGTCGCGCCCGTCTCGAGGGCGAGCCAGGCGATGCCGGTGCGCCCGCGGTAGAGGCGGCCGTCGAGCGATCGCGTGCCTTCGGGGTAGAGCGCGAACGCGCTGCCGGACTCCAGGATGCGACGGCCCTGGTCGAGCGCGGCCTGCGCTTGGGCGCCCGCCCCGCGCTCGACGCCGACCGCGCCGATCGCGGTGAAGAACGTCCGGGAGGCCCAGCCCTTCAGGCCGGTGCCGGTGAAGTAGTGCGATTTCGCGAGGAACTGGACGGGCCGGGGCGCCGCGAGCGGGATGACGATGCTGTCGACGAAGGAGAGGTGGTTCGAGGCGAGGATGACCGGGCCGGTGCGGGGAACGTGCTCGGCGCCGAGGATCTTCGGCCGGTAGACCAGCCGGACGAGGGGCCGGAGGACGCCGCGGACGAGACCGTAGACGGGCCCCGGCTTCGACGGCTTCGCGGGCGCGGCATCGACCTCGATCTGAGTCACCCCTCGACGGTACGGCAGCCCGTATGCGCACTCCGGAATACGGGGCGTGGCCCGCACCGCGTGCCCGCGTGCGTCATCATGGGCGGGTGGAACGGATGCCGGGAGAGACGATCGAGCTGCCCGGGACGGGGGTGCGCGTCCTCGTCGTCGCGGGCGGACGCCGGGGGATCGGCGTCGATGCGGCGCTCCGCGCGCACGTCGCGCACGTCGCCGGGGTCCCGGCGGACGACGTCGAACTCGACCACGCGTGCCCACTGTGCGGCGTGCGACACGGCAGCCCCGCCGTGCGGTACCCGACGACGCCGTCGGGCGCGTCGTGGTTCGCGGATGCCGCGACGGGCGGCGGCGTGGTCGTCGCGGCGATCGATGCCCGGCACGCGCTCGGGGTGGGCGTCGAGGCGGTCGCACCCGAGCCCGACCCGGCGCTCGACGAGGCGGCGCTGCACCCGGAGGAGCGGGCGCGGCTCGACGGGCTCGACGTGACGGCGCGCGGGATGGTGCGCGCACAGCTGTGGGCGCGCAAGGCGGCGATGCTGCGGGCGATCGGGCACGTCTCGGTCGTCGAGCCGGCGCGGATCGCACTCACGATGCCGGGCGACGACGCCGGCGACGCACGCGTGGTCCGGGGCGCGCCCGAACTCGGCGACGGGTGGTCGCGGGTGCGGATCCGCGATGTCGCCGTGCCGGGCCGTGCCGCGGCATCCGTCGCGCTCGTGCCGCGCCCCTGATCGCTGGGCGCCGCCTATGGTGGTGCTGTGCGCAGCGTCATCATCCTCGGGTCCACGGGTTCCATCGGCACGCAGGCGCTCGACGTCATCAGGGCCAACCCGCGGCGCTTCGACGTCGTGGGCCTCGCCGTCGGTTCGAACCGTGCCGAGCTCGAGCGCCAGGCGGAGGAGTTCGGGGTCGAGCACACCGCGGTCGGCATCGACGAGGCCGTTCAGCTGGTGCGCAGCGTCGACGCCGACGTCGTCCTGAACGGCATCACCGGATCGGTGGGCCTCGGCCCGACGATCGCGACGCTCGAGCGCGGCATGACGCTCGCTCTGGCGAACAAGGAATCGCTCATCGTCGGCGGCGACCTCGTGACGCGGCTCGCCGAGCCCGGGCAGATCGTGCCCGTCGACTCGGAGCATTCGGCCATCGCGCAGGCGTTGCGATCGGGCACGCGCGACGAGGTGCGCCGACTCGTGCTGACCGCGTCCGGCGGGCCGTTCCGCGGGCGCCGTCGCGAGGAGCTCGTCGGCGTCACGCCCGCCGAGGCGCTCGCGCACCCGACGTGGGACATGGGCCTCGTCGTCACGACGAACTCGGCGACGCTCGTGAACAAGGGCCTCGAGGTCATCGAGGCGCACCTGCTGTTCGACGTCGACTACGACCGCATCGACGTCGTCGTGCACCCGCAGTCGATCGTGCACTCGATGGTCGAGTTCGTCGACGGGTCCACGATCGCGCAGGCGTCGCCGCCCGACATGCGCCTGCCGATCTCGCTCGGCCTGGACTGGCCGAAGCGGGTCGGTGCCGTCGGGCGCCCGCTCGACTGGACCACCGCGCAGCAGTGGAGCTTCGAACCGCTCGACGACGAGGCGTTCCCCGCCGTGCGGCTGGCCAAGCAGGTCGGCCGGGCCGGCGGGGAGTACCCGGCCGTGTTCAACGCGGCGAACGAGCAGGCGGTCGCGGCGTTCCACGCGGGCAGGATCGGGTTCACCGACATCGTCGAAACCGTGCGCGCCGTGGTCGATGCGCACGAGGCCCCCACGGGTGCGCTGAGCGTCGACTCGCTGGCCGAGGCCGAGCGCATCGCCCGGGCCGCGGCCGACCGGCGCATCGAGCACGCCGGGCGCGGCTGACGCCCGCGGCATCCGCTCACCGCTGCGGACAGCGCGCACCAAGCTGACGCCCCTACGATGACGGGGTGGAATCCGTGCTCGCGTTCGTCATCGGCGTCGCCATCATCTTCGTCGGCCTCGTCCTGTCGATCGGCCTGCACGAGATCGGGCACCTCGTTCCGGCGAAGCTGTTCGGGGTCAGGGTCACGCAGTACATGATCGGGTTCGGCCCGACGATCTGGTCGAGGCGGCGCGGTGAGACCGAGTACGGCCTCAAGGCGGTCCCGCTCGGCGGGTACATCGCGATGATCGGCATGTTCCCGCCCGGCAAGGGCGAGCAGGCGACCGAGGGCAGCACCGGCTTCTTCCGCACGCTCGTGCAGGACGCGCGCGAGTCGAGCCGGGAGTCGATCACGCCCGGCGACGAGCACCGCGCGTTCTACCGGCTGCCGGTGTGGAAGCGCATCATCGTCATGTTCGGCGGGCCGTTCATGAACCTCCTGCTCGCGATCGTGCTGTTCGGCGTGCTGCTCATGGGCTTCGGCATCGCTCAACCGTCGACCACGATCGGCAGCGTCTCGGAGTGCGTGCTGCCCGCGACGAGCGAGCGCCAGACGTGCGAGACGGGCGACCCGGCGGCGCCCGGGGCCGAGGCCGGGATCCAGCCCGGCGACACGCTCCTGGCGGTCGCGGGGACGCCGATCGATTCGTGGACCGAGTCGACCGCGATCATCCGCGAGCGCCCGGGGCAGCCCATCCCGGTCGTCGTCGAGCGCGACGGCGAGGAGGTCGAGCTGCAGGTCACGCCCATGCTCTCGGAGCGGTACGTGACCGACGAGCTCGGCCGCGTCGTCGAGGGCGAGGACGGCGAGCCCGCGACGATCGAGGTCGGCTTCGTCGGCATCGGACCGGCCTCCGAGACGGTGCGCCAGCCGGCCGGGGCCGTGCTGCCCATGGTGGGTGAGAACGTGCAGGCCGTCGCGGGCATCATCGTCAATCTCCCGCAGCGCATGACGGATGTCGCGAACGCCGCGTTCGGTCCGGAGGAACGCGATCCGAACGGGCCCATCTCGGTCGTCGGCGTCGGGCGCCTCGCGGGGGAGATCTCGAGCCTCGACGAGGTGCCGATCGCGTCGCGTGCTGCGGGCCTCGTCGGCATCCTCGCGTCGCTGAACGTGGCCCTGTTCGTCTTCAACCTCATCCCGCTGCTCCCGCTCGACGGCGGGCACATCGCGGGCGCGATCTGGGAGGCGATCCGGCGAGGCTGGGCGAAGCTGCGGAACCGCCCCGACCCGGGCCCGGTCGACCTCGCCAAGCTCATGCCGCTGACCTTCGCGATGGTCATCGTGCTCGGCGGTATGAGCGTGCTGCTCATCTACGCGGACCTCGTCAAGCCCGTCAGCATCCTCTGAGGCGGACGCGCCGGACGCGCCCGACGCCCGACCGCATCCTGCGGCCGGGCGTCGGTTCGTGCGTCGGTTCGTGCGTCAGCGCGAGAGCAGCAGCGCCTCGCCCTGGCCGCCGCCTCCGCACAGGGCGACGGCCGCCCTGCCGCCGCCGCGCCGCGAGAGCTCGAGGGCCGCGTGCAGGGCGAGTCGGGCGCCGGAGGCGCCGATGGGGTGGCCGAGCGCGATCGCCCCGCCGTGGACGTTGACCTTCTCGTGGTCGAGCTCGAGGTCTCGCATCGACTGGAGCGACACGGCCGCGAAGGCCTCGTTGATCTCGACGAGGTCGAGGTCGGCGGCGTTCCAGCCGTCGCGGTCGAGCGCTGCGGCGATCGCGTTCGAGGGCTGCGAGTGCAGCGAGTTGTCGGGGCCGGCGACCTGGCCGGATGCGCCGACGAGGGCGAGCCAGGGCAGCCCGCGCTCCTCGGCCCAGGTGCGGGAGGCGACGACGACGGCCGCGGCGCCGTCGGAGATGGGCGAGGAGTTGCCGGCGGTGATCGCGCCGCCCTCGGCGAAGGCCGGGCGGAGCTTTCCGAGGGTCTCGGCCGTGGAGTCGGGGCGGACGCCCTCGTCGGCCCCGACGATGACGGGGTCGCCCTTGCGCTGGGGGATCTCGACCGGCACGATCTCGTCGTCGAACAGCCCGTCGGCCTGGGCGGCCCCGGCGCGCACGTGGGATGCCGCGGCCACTTCGTCCTGCTCGGTTCGCCCGAGTCCGTACCGGGCGTTGAACCGTTCGGTGGACGCGCCCATCGACTCGTGGTCGAAGGCGTCGGTGAGGCCGTCGTGGGCGGTGACGTCGAGCATCTCGACGTTGCCGTAGAGCGTGCCCCTGCGCGAGCCGGGGAGCACGTGGGGAGCGTTGGTCATGGACTCCTGGCCGCCGGCGACGACGACCTCGGCCTCGCCGAGGCGGATGAGCCGGGCGGCGTCGGCGATCGCGACGAGGCCCGAGAGGCACACCTTGTTGATCGTGACCGCGGGGACGCGCCAGGGGATGCCGGCCGCGACGGCCGACTGCTTGGCGGGGTTCTGGCCGGCACCGGCCTGGAGCACCTGGCCCATGATGACGGCGTCGACGTCGTCGGGGGAGACCCCGGCCTTCTCGATCGCGCCGCGGATGGCGACCGTGCCGAGTTCGACGGCGGTGCGGCTGCCGAGGTTGCCGGCGATGCGGCCGAACGGGGTGCGGGCGCCGGCGATGATCACGACGTCGGGAACGCTCATGTCGGGTGGACTCCTTCGTCTCGAGGCTTGCGCATCGTGCGCGGTTGACTCTAGTGTACGTTCCTGAGACCTGAACCACCTGTCAGGTTTGACATCGTCGTCACCCAGAGAGGCTCACAGCATGCGAGTTGCACCGAAGTATCTCGCCCCGGCGTTCGTCGCCGTCGCGGCGCTGACCCTGGTCGGATGCGCTCCGACCACCACCGCGGGAGGCGACGCCGACACCGGCGATGCAGCCCCCGTCGCCATCGGCATGATCACGTCGCAGACCGGCCCCCTCGCCGCCTACGGCGAGGCCTACACCGCCGGGTTCGAAGCCGGCCTCGACTACGCCACGGACGGCACCGGCGCCGTCGACGGCCGCGAACTCGACATCACCTGGGCGGACGACCAGGGCAACCCCGACACCGCGGTCGCCAAGGCCAAGGACCTCATCGGCCAGGGCACCTCCGTGCTCGCGGGCACCGTCGTCTCGGGCATCGCGGTCTCGCTCGCCGAACAGGCCGAGCAGAACGAGATCCTCTACATCTCGGGCCCCGCCGCCGCCGACGCGATCACGGGTGTCAACGAGTACACCTTCCGCTCGGGCCGGCAGACCTACCAGGACGTCGCGACCGCGGGAACGTTCATCGGCGACCCCGAGGGCAAGAAGGTCGTCGTGTTCGCGCAGGACACCGCGTTCGGCCAGGGCAACCTCGCCGGCGTCGAAGCGGTGCTCGGCGGCCAGGGCGCCGAGGTGCAGGGCGTGCTCGTCGCAGAGGACGCGACCGAGTTCACCCCGTTCGCGCAGCAACTCCTCGACGCCGACGCCGACCTCGTCTTCGTCGCCTGGGCCGGGGCCTCCTCTGGCGCGATGTGGACCTCGCTGCAGCAGCAGGGCGTGTTCGACGCGGTCCCGGTCGTGACCGGGCTCGGAGACGTCGCGACCTACCAGGCCTACGGCGACGCCTCCTCGGAGATCTCGTTCCTCAACCACTACTTCGGCGGCGCGGCGGGCACCGACGTCGAAGCCGCGATGATCGAGCGGCTCGAGGAGGACGGCGCCGAGCCCGACCTCTTCTCGGTCGACGGGTTCGTGGCCGCGCAGATGATCGTGCAGGCCGTCCGCGAGGGCGGCGACGACGTCGCGGCCATGATCGAGGCACTCGAGGGATGGACGTTCGAGTCGGTCAAGGGCGAGATCACCGTCCGCGCCGAGGACCACGCGCTCATCCAGCCGATGTACCAGGTCAAACTCGTCGACGGCGCCGACGGCTGGGCGCCCGAACTCGTCGACACCGTCGACGCCGAGGACGTCGCCCCGCCGGTCGCCGGCTGATCCGATCCGCCCGATCCGCCCGATCCGACCCGACCCGACCGCGAACCGAAGGACGCTTCGACCATGACCGACCACCCGGCGCTCGAACTCGAGCACGTCTCGCTCAGCATCGGCGGCGCACACCTGCTCAGGGACGTGTCGCTCGCCGTGCCCGTGGGAGAGATGCTCGGCGTCATCGGCCCGAACGGGGCCGGCAAGACGACGCTGTTCAACGTCGTCTCCGGCATCCTGAAGCCGACCGAGGGGTCGGTTCGCCTCGCCGGCGCCGACGTGACCGCCCACCCCGTCCACCGGCGGGCGGCGGCCGGGCTCGGCCGCACGTTCCAGACCTCGAGCCTGTTCCCCGCACTCGACGTCCTGGAGAACGTGCGGCTGGCGGCTCAGGCGCGCGAGGGCCGCGCGGCATCCGTGTTCCGAACCCCCAGGCGCACGGATGCCGCCACCGGCCGAGCACTCGCCGCCCTCGAGGAGGTCGGCATGGCCCACCGGGCCGATGCCGGCGCCTCCGGGCTCAGCCACGGCGAGAAGCGCAAGGTCGAGATCGCGATGCTCATCGCGATGGAGCCACGCGTGATCCTCCTCGACGAGCCCATGGCGGGCGTCGGCTCGGCCGACGTCCCCGCGCTCACCGAGGTCATCCGCGGGCTCCACCGCGGCGGGCGCACCGTGCTCATGGTCGAGCACCACATGGACGTCGTCCTCGGCCTGGCCGACCGGGTCGCCGTCATGCACCACGGCGAACTGCTCGCCGCCGACTCCCCGGAGGCCGTCATGGCGAACCCCACCGTCCAGTCCGCCTACCTCGGGACCGCAGCATGACCCGCGAGCATCCGGCCGCAGAACCCATCCTGTCGGTCCGCGGCCTGCACGGCCGGATCGCGGGACAGCAGGTCGTCGAGGACGTCGCGTTCGACGTGCCCGCGACGGGCGTGACCGCCCTGCTCGGACGCAACGGCGTCGGCAAGACCTCGACGATCAGGTCGATCCTCGGCCTGATCGAACGCACCGGCGAGGTGCGCCTCGCGGGCGAGCGCATCGACCGGCTCCCGACCCACCGCATCGTCGGACGCGGCGTCGCCTACGTGCCCGAGGACCGCGAGGTCTTCGGAACGCTCACCGTCGAGGAGAACCTCCGGCTGGCCGAGCGCGACCGGATGCCGCGGCGCGAGCTCGTGGCATCCCTCTTCCCCGACCTGGTCGCCCGCCGCGGCCAGCGAGCGGGCACCCTCTCGGGCGGGCAGCAGCAGATGCTCTCGCTCGCCCGCGCCCTCGTCAACGAGAACCGGCTCCTGCTGGTCGACGAACCCACGAAGGGCCTCGCACCGCGCATCGTCGACGAGGTGGCCGATGCGCTCGCCGAGGCCGCGCGGACCGCACCGATCCTGCTCGTCGAGCAGAACCTCCACGTCGTGCGGCGACTGGCCGAACGCGTGGTCGTGCTCTCCTCGGGCCGCGTCGTGTTCACCGGCACGGCCGGTGAGCTCCTCGACGACCACGACCGCGTGCAGCGCTTCCTCGGCGTGCACGACGAACGGGAGGCCGCCTGATGGACACCCTGATCCTGCTGCTCGTCACGGGCCTCGGCCTCGGCGCGCTGTACTTCCTCGTCGCCAGCGGGCTCTCCCTCATCTACGGGCTCATGGGCGTGCTGAACTTCGCCCACGGCGCCTTCCTCACGATCGCGGCATTCCTCGGCTGGGAGGTCGGGCGTCGCATCTCCGACGGCACGTGGACGGGCCTGGTGATCTCCGCGGTCGTCGGCATCCTCGTCGGCGCGACCGTCGCCGTGCTCACCGAGGTGCTCATCATCCGACGCCTCTACGAGCGCCACATCGAGCAGGCGCTCGTCACGGTCGGCATCTCCCTCGCCGCGGTCGCCCTGTTCGAGGGCATCTGGGGCACCGACCCGATCTACACCGACCGGCCCGCCTGGCTCACCCAGACCACCGAGATCCTCGGCGCCCGCATCCCGAACGACCGGTTCCTGCTCATCGCGTGCGCCGCGCTCGTGCTCGGCGGCATCGTGCTCTTCCTCAGACGCACCAGGTACGGCCTCATCATCCGCGCGGGCGTCGAGAACCGGAACATGGTGACCGCGCTCGGCATCGACGTCCGCCGCTCGTTCACGCTCGTGTTCGCCATCGGCGGCGCCGCCGCCGGACTCGGCGGCGTGCTGGCATCCGTCTACTACGGGTACGTCTCGGCGCACCTCGGATCGATCCTGCTCATCTTCGCGTTCATCGTGACCGTCATCGGCGGCCTCGGCTCGCTCACGGGCGCCGCGATCGCGTCGGTGCTCGTGGCCGTACTGCAGCAGTTCGCGAACTTCTTCCTCGGCGGCACCGGCGACCTCGTCGTCGTCGTGCTCCTCGCCGCCGTGCTGCTCATCCGCCCGCGTGGACTCATGGGGAAGGCCGCATGACCAAGACCTCGCTCCGCCTGCTCGTCGGCGGCATCCTGCTCGTCATCGCCCTCGCGGTGCTGCCGCTGCTCGCCATCGACATCCCGGGCGTCCTGCCCGGCCCGACCTACACGCCGGGAACCCTGCAGCTGCTCGCCTTCGCCCTGCTCATCGCCGCGCTCGCGCTCACCTACCGCATGATGTTCGGCCTGGCCGGCCTGCTCTCGTTCGGCCACGCGCTGTTCTTCGCCGCGGGCGCGTACGGCCTGGCGATGACCCTGGAGGCGTTCGGCCCGGCCGAGTGGCCGAGCGCGCTCGTGTTCACGGTGTCGATCCTCGTCACGCTCGTGCTCGGCTTCGTGCTCGCGGCGACCGTCGGCGCGCTCGCCCTGCGCGTCACCGGGATCTCGTTCGCGATGGTCACCCTCGCGTTCGCCCAGGCCGGGTCGGTGCTCATCCGCCGCAACCCCGGCAGCGCGACCGGCGGCGAGGAGGGCCTGCCGCTGGACACGACCCACGTGCCCGGCGACCTCGTCGGCGTCGTCGACACCCGCAACCTCTACTGGGTCGCCCTCGGCATCCTCGTCGCGGTGTACCTCGTCGTGCTGTGGGTCGAGAAGAGCCGTGCCGGCCATGTCGCCGAGGCGGTCCGCGAGAACGAGCTCCGGGTGCGCGTCATCGGCATGCGCCCCTACAACGTCAAGCTCCTCGTGTTCATCGCCGCGAGCGTGCTCGCCTCGGTCGCGGGCATGGGCTACCTGCTGCTCCAGTCCGGAGCCGCGCCGCGCGTCGCGACCGCCGACTTCACGCTCACGCTGCTCGTCATCGTCGTCCTCGGCGGTGTGGGGGCGCGCTGGGGCGCGGTCGTCGGCGGTATCGTCTACACACTGCTCGACCAGCGGCTCACGGCGCTCGCCGGGTCGGACGCGATCGCCGCCCTGCCCGACGTGCTCCGGATCCCGCTGTCCGAGCCGCTGTTCATCCTGGGCACGCTGTTCGTGCTCGTGGTCCTGTTCCTCCCGGGGGGCATCGCGGGGCTCCCGGCACGCATCGCCACGGGCCGCAAGCAGCACCCGGTCGAGCCGGAGGGGGCCGTCGATGCCTGACGGGGCATGCACGCTGGGTCGCTGGACCGCCGATCGGGCGCGGACCGCGCCCGACGCGGTCGCGGTCGACGACCGGGGGGTCGCGCTGACCTACCGCGGGCTGGACGAGCGCGCCGCACGGCTCGCCGCGACGTTCCGCGAGGCGGGGTACGCGATCGGCGACCGCGTCGCGACGATCACGGGCAACAGCGCCGACCACGTCGTGCTGTTCTTCGCCTGCGCGAAGGCCGGACTCGTGCTCGTGCCGCTGTCGTGGCGGCTCTCGCCGCGTGAGCTCGCGGAGCAGCTCGAGATCGCCGACCCCGTGCTGCTGCTCGTCGAGGACGAGTTCGCCACGCTCGCGCGCGCCACGCTGGCCCGCGTCGCACGGCGCATCCCGGTCGCCGCGCTCGGCGCGCACGGCGTCGAGCAGCGCGTGCCGCACCCGGGCGCGCGTACCGAGACGCCCGAGACCCGCACCGAGGTCCGCGACGACGACGTGCTGCTCATCGTGTTCACGTCGGGCACGACGTCTCGCCCGAAGGGCGCGATGCTCACGCACGCGAACTGCTTCTGGACGAACCTGTCGCTGTCCAAGACCATCCAGATCGCCGAGCACGACGTCGTGCTGGCGGTCATGCCGCAGTTCCACGTCGGCGGATGGAACATCCAGCCGCTGCTGGCGTGGTGGTCCGGGGCCACGGTCGTGCTCGAGCGCACGTTCGATCCGGGCCGGGTGCTCCGGCTGGTGGCGGAGCGCCGGATCACGACGATGATGGGCGTGCCCGCGAACTACCTCTTCCTCGCCCAGCACCCTGACTTCGCGCACACCGACCTCTCGAGCCTCGGGCACGCGGTCGTCGGCGGCGCCCCGATGCCGCCCGCGCTGCTGCGCACCTGGCACGCGCGCGGCGTCGCGCTCACGCAGGGCTACGGGCTCACCGAGGCCTCGCCCAACGTGCTGTGCCTGCCCGACCGCGAGGCACGGGAGCGCGTCGGCTCGGCGGGCGTCGCATACGCGCACGTCGACGTGCGCGTCGCCGACCCGGCGACGGGCGAGCTGCTCGCCGGCGCGGCGGAGGGCGAGCTCCTCGTCGCCGGCCCGGGGGTGTTCCCCGGCTACTTCCGCGACCCCGAGGCGACCGCGGCGGCGCTGCGGGACGGCTGGCTGCACACGGGCGACCTCGTCCGGCGCGACGCCGACGGCCACTTCACGATCGTCGACCGGCTCTCCGACGTGTACATCTCGGGCGGCGAGGGCGTCTCGCCGGCCGAGGTCGAGTCCGTGCTGATCGCCCACCCGGCCGTCGCCGACGTCGCGGTCGTGGGCGTGCCCGACGAGCGCTGGGGCGAGGCCGGCTCGGCCTGGGTGGTCCTGCGGCCGGGCGCGATCACGGATGCCGCCGAGCTGGCCGAGTTCGCCCGCGGCTCGCTCGCGGGCTACAAGGTGCCGCGCGACATCCGCTTCATCGACGAGATCCCGCGCTCGACCGCGGCCAAGACCCTGCGCCGCGTGCTCGCCGAACGGGCCGCACGGCTGCGCGAGGCCGAACGCGAGGCCGGGTCCGCATCGACGACGGAGGTGGACGCATGAGCGCGGCACCGCGCACCGCGCGCGGCGAGAAGACGCGCAGGAGGCTCCTCGAGGCCGCCGAGCACGTGTTCGCCGAGCACGGGTACACCGAGGCATCCGTCTCGCGCATAACCGAGCGCGCGGGCGTCGGGCAGGGAACGTTCTACCTGTACTTCGACTCGAAGCTCGACGTGTTCGACGAACTCGTCGAGGACCTGAACCAGCGCGTGCGCCACGCCATGAGCGAGGGTGCGCGCGGCGCGAGCACGAGGCTCGAGGCCGAGCGCGCCGGCTTCGCGGGGTTCTTCCGGTTCACCGCCGAGCACCCCGCCCTGTACCGGGTCGTGCGCGAGGCCGAGTTCGTCTCGCCGGGCGCGCTCCGGATGCACTACACGCGCATCGTCGAGGGCTACATCGACGGGCTCCGGCAGGCGCAGGATGACGGCGAGATCACCGACATCGACCCGACGGTGGCCGCCTGGGCTCTCATGGGCATCGGCGAGATGATCGGCATGCGCTGGGTGCTGTGGGGCACCGGCGGCGACGGCGCGGGCGGCGACGCCGACCCGACCGCTTCGGGCACCTCCGCCGTCCCGGATCACGTGTTCGACGAGATGATGCGATTCATCGGCGGCGCCCTCGGGCGCGGCCGTGGCGAAGGGGAGGGCGGTTCATGACTTCACTGGCAGGCCGGCGCGCGATCGTCACCGGCGGTGCGAGCGGCATCGGGCTCGCGTGCGCCGAGGCGCTCGCCGGCGCGGGGGCGCACGTGGTCATCGCGGACCTGAACGGAGCCGCCGCCGCCGAGGCGGCCGACCGCGTCGGCGGCGAGGCGTGGCGGGTCGACCTCGGCGAGACCGCCGCGCTCGCGGAGCTCTCGCTCGAGGCCGACATCCTCGTCAACAACGCCGGGCTCCAGCACGTGCGCCCCATCGAGGAGTTCGAGCCCGAACGCTTCTCGCTGCTGCTCCGCGTCATGCTCGAGGCGCCGTTCCTGCTCATCCGGGCGGCGCTGCCCGGCATGTACGAGCGCGGCTGGGGTCGGGTGATCAACGTCTCGAGCGTGCACGGCCTGCGTGCCTCGCCGTACAAGTCGGCGTACGTCGCGGCCAAGCACGGGCTCGAAGGCCTCTCGAAGGTCACGGCGCTCGAGGGCGGCGCGCACGGCGTGACCTCGAACTGCGTCAACCCGGGCTACGTGCGCACCCCGCTCGTCGAGCAGCAGGTCGCCGACCAGGCGAGGGTGCACGGCATCCCCGAGGCCGATGTCGTCGAGAAGGTCATGCTCACCGAGTCGGCGATCAAGCGGCTGGTCGAGCCGGCGGAGGTCGCGAGCCTCGTGCGCTGGCTCGCGAGCGAGGACGCCCGCATGGTGACCGGCGCGAGCTACACGATGGACGGCGGATGGAGCGCCCGATGATCGGACCCGAGGCGATCGGACCCGAGGCGTTCAGCGCACCCGTCCGCGGCGGCGCCCTCGCGGGCGGCCAGTGGCGAGCGGATGCCACGGGCACCCCGATCCTCGCCGTGCACGGCATCACCGCGAGCCACCGGGCCTGGCATCACGTCGCCGGTGCGCTTCGCGGGCGCCGCATCGTCGCGCCCGACCTGCGGGGCCGTGGTCGCTCGGCCGATCTGCCGGGACCGTGGTCGCTCGTGGACCATGCCGAGGACCAGGTCCGCGTACTCGACGCGCTCGGCATCGACCGGGCCTTCGTCATCGGCCATTCGATGGGCGCGTTCGTCGCCGTGCGCCTCGCCGCGGCGCGTCCCGACCGCGTCGCGGGCGTCGTGCTCGTCGACGGCGGCCTGCCGATCCCGCACCCCGAGGGGCTCGCGCCCGACGAGGTCGCCTCGGCCGTGCTCGGGCCGGCGATCGCGCGGCTCGAGATGCGCTTCCCGACCGAGGACGCGTACGCGGACTTCTGGAGGGCGCACCCGGGCATCGGCCCCGCGTGGGACGAGCGCGTCGCCGACTACGTCGCCTACGACCTCGTGGGCGGCGCGCCCGAGCTGCGCAGTTCGTCGGTCGCGGCCGCCGTCGCGCAGAACGTGCTCGAACTGGACGGCAGCGGCGGCTACGCCGAGGCCCTCGCGAGCCTGCCCGGGCCCGTGGACTTCCTCCGCGCCGAGCGCGGGCTGCTCGATCAGCCCGAAGCCCTGTACCCTGCCGAACGGGTGACGGCGTGCGCACGACGGACGCCGGCGCTCCGCGTCACCGAGGTCGCGGGGCTCAACCACTACACGGTCGTGATGACGGATGCCGGGGCGGCCCGGGTCGCCGCGGTCGCAGCACCGCGACTGGTCGAGGCGGATGCCGCGGCATCCGCTCACGGCCGACTGATGGAGCGCATCGGCGCCGTTGACGAGGAGGTCACACGATGACACTGGACAAGACGTTCCCATCGGCCGCGGAGGCGGTCGCCGACATCCCCGACGGAGCGTCGCTCGCGGTCGGCGGGTTCGGGCTGTGCGGCATCCCCATGGTGCTGATCCAGGCGCTGCTCGAGCGCCGCGTCGGCGGCCTGTCGGTCGTCTCGAACAACTGCGGCGTGGACGACTGGGGGCTCGGGGTGCTCCTGGCCGAGGGCCTGATCCGCAAGATGACCTCGTCGTACGTCGGCGAGAACAAGGAGTTCGAGCGGCAGTACCTCTCGGGCGAGCTCGAGCTCGAGCTGACCCCGCAGGGCACGCTCGCCGAGAAGCTGCGCGCGGGCGGCGCGGGCATCGCGGCGTTCTTCACGCAGACCGGCGTGGGCACGCAGGTCGCCGAGGGCGGCCTGCCGCGCAGGTACGCGACCGACGGCTCGATCGCCGTCGCGTCGGAGCCCAAGCCCGTGCAGACGTTCACGATGCGCGGGCAGGAGCACGAGTTCGTGCTCGAGGAGGCCATCACGACCGACTTCGCGCTCGTGCACGCGCTGAAGGGCGACCGGCACGGCAACCTCGTCTTCGACAAGTCGGCCCGCAACTTCTCGCCGCTGTGCGCGATGGCCGGGCGCGTCTGCATCGCCGAGGTGGAGGAGCTCGTCGAGCCGGGCGAGCTCGACCCGGACGCCGTGCACCTGCCCGGCATCTTCGTCGACCGCGTCGTCGAGGTCGGTCGCGACGTCGAGAAGCGGATCGAGCGGCGTACCGTGCGCCAGGCCACCGAGACGACGGAGGGGAACTGAGATGGCGCTCACCAGGCTGGAGATGGCCGCGCGCGCGGCGAAGGAGCTGACGGACGGCTCGTACGTGAACCTCGGCATCGGACTGCCGACGCTGGTTCCGAACTACGTGCCCGACGGCGTCACGGTCGTGCTGCAGTCCGAGAACGGCATCCTCGGCGTCGGGCCGTACCCGACCGAGGACGCGGTCGACCCCGACCTGATCAACGCGGGCAAGGAGACCGTGACGGTGCTCCCGGGTGCGGCGTACTTCGACTCGGCCACGAGCTTCGGCATGATCCGCGGCGGCAAGGTCGACGCGGCGATCCTCGGCGCGATGCAGGTCTCCGCCGCCGGAGACCTGGCGAACTGGATGATCCCCGGGAAGATGGTCAAGGGCCCCGGCGGCGCGATGGACCTCGTGCACGGCGCGAGGCGCCGCATCGTGCTCATGGAGCACGTCGCGAGGGACGGCTCGCCGAAGATCGTGAACGAGTGTTCGCTGCCGCTG
Organism: Agromyces marinus; assembly: GCF_021442325.1. NCBI lineage: Bacteria > Bacillati > Actinomycetota > Actinomycetes > Micrococcales > Microbacteriaceae > Agromyces > Agromyces marinus. The sequence continues at coordinate 1,144,457 of NZ_CP087879.1, forward strand.
ACCGGTCGCGGGGTCGTGGACCGCATCATCACCGACCTCGCCGTGATCGACGTCACCGCCGACGGGCTGAAGCTCGTCGAACTCGCGCCCGGCGTGAGCGTCGACGAGGTCGTCGCCGCGACCGAGCCGCCGCTGGACACCACCGCGCTCGGCTGAAAGGAACCCCCATGGTCGACACCATCCTCCCCGGCATCGCCGTCCACCGCGTCGAGACCGCGCGTCTGACCGCGCAGGTGCTCGAACGCCCCGCCGCCGAGCCCGGGCCACCGGATGCCACGGTGCTGTTCGTGCACGGCAACGTGTCGTCCTCGTTGTTCTGGCAGCCCACGATGCTCACCCTCCCGCCCGGCGTCCGCGCCCTCGCGGTCGACCTGCGCGGATTCGGCGGCAGCGACGTGCTCCCGGTCGACGCGGCCCGCGGCCTCGGCGACTTCGCCGAGGACGTGGCATCCGTCGCCGACGCCCTCGGGCTCGACCGCCCGCACGTGGTCGGGTGGAGCATGGGCGGCGGCGTCGTCATGCAGGCACTCGTCGAGCAGCGGATGCCGGCGGCATCCGTCACGCTCGTCAATCCGGTCTCGCCATACGGTTTCGGCGCGACGGATGCCTCGGGGAAGCTGCTCACGCCCGACGCTGCCGGCTCGGGCGGCGGGGGAGCGAACCCCGACTTCATCGCCCGACTCCGTGACGGAGATCGCACCGCCGACGCGCCGTCATCGCCGCGATCGGTGTACCTCGGCACGTACGTGACGCCCGGCTTCAGCTCGGAGCACGACGACATCTGGGTCGAGGCGATGCTCACGACCGCGCTCGGCGAGGCCAACTACCCGGGCGATTCGACGACGTCGGAGAACTGGCCGGGCTTCGCGCCGGGCCACAGCGGCGTGCTCAACACCATGGCGCCCACGCAGTTCGACGTCAGCGGCATCGTCGACCTCGACGTCAAGCCGCCGATCCTGTGGATCCGGGGGGCGAACGACGTCATCGTCTCGGACACGTCGCTCTTCGACCTCAACCACCTCGGCGCGCTCGGCGTGATTCCCGGTTGGCCGGGGGAGGACGTCGCACCGGCGCAGCCGATGGTCGCGCAGACCCGCGCGGTCCTCGAGGCCTATGCCGAGCGGGGCGGTGCGTACCGCGAGGCGGTGTTCGAGGCGAGCGGGCACTCGCCGCTCCTCGAGGAGCCCGAGCGATTCGTCGCCGAGCTCGTCGCGCAGGTCATCGGGGAGGCCCCGACCGCTGCCTGAGCCAATCGTTCGATGGAGGCCCCGCGCAGCGGCCCGGCCGTAGACTCGAACACGTGCCTGCAGTGAATCTCGGAATGCCCAAGGTCCCCGAAGTCCTCGCGCCCCGGCGCAAGACGCGGCAGATCAAGGTGGGCAAGGTGCTCGTCGGCGGCGACGCCCCGGTGAGCGTGCAGTCGATGACGACGACGCCCACGCCGAACATCAACGCGACCCTGCAGCAGATCGCCGAACTCACCGCGTCGGGCTGCGACATCGTGCGCGTCGCCGTGCCGAGCCGCGACGACGCCGAGGCGCTGCCGATCATCGCGAAGAAGAGCCAGATCCCGGTCATCGCCGACATCCACTTCCAGCCGAACTACGTCTACGCCGCGATCGACGCCGGCTGCGCCGCGGTGCGCGTGAACCCGGGCAACATCCGCAAGTTCGACGACCAGGTCGGCGAGATCGCACGCCGGGCGAAGGAGGCGGACGTCTCGATCCGCATCGGTGTCAACGCGGGCTCCCTCGACCCCCGCCTGCTCGAGAAGTACGGCAAGGCCACGCCCGAGGCGCTCGTCGAGTCGGCCGTGTGGGAGGCGAGCCTGTTCGAGGAGCACGACTTCCACGACTTCAAGATCTCGGTCAAGCACAACGACCCGATCGTCATGGTGAAGGCGTACCGCATGCTCGCCGAACGCGGCGACTGGCCGCTGCACCTCGGCGTGACCGAGGCCGGCCCGGCGTTCCAGGGCACGATCAAGTCGGCGACCGCGTTCGGCATCCTGCTCTCAGAGGGCATCGGCGACACCATCCGCGTCTCGCTCTCCGCGCCGCCCGTCGAAGAGGTGAAGGTCGGACTGCAGATCCTGCAGTCGCTGAACCTCCGCGAGCGCAAGCTCGAGATCGTCTCGTGCCCGTCGTGCGGCCGCGCGCAGGTCGACGTGTACAAGCTCGCCAACGACGTCACCGACGGGCTCGAGGGCATGAGCGTGCCCCTGCGCGTCGCCGTCATGGGCTGCGTCGTCAACGGTCCCGGCGAAGCGCGCGAGGCCGACCTCGGCGTGGCATCCGGCAACGGCAAGGGCCAGATCTTCGTCAAGGGCGAGGTCATCAAGACCGTGCCCGAGTCCGAGATCGTCGAGACCCTCATCGCCGAGGCGAACCGCATCGCCGGCGAGATGGGTGCCGACGCGCCGGTCGGCACGCCCACGATCGTCACGCCGTAGGGAGCGCCCGGGCATTCCCGTACCCCCAGTTCGGGGCTGACCCGTATCCGAGCAATCCTTCGCTTCGTTAGCGTAGGGCTGCGCGCCGGGGGACGCGTCCCACTCGGTTCATGCGCGTATCGAGCGCCGTCGAGGACGGCCCGACGAACGGAGTGCACGGATGTCCATCGAGAACCCGCACCGGCCGCGATCCCGGCTCGGACTGGGCGCAGCCGCCCTCGCGACGACCCTCGCGTTGTCGTTCGCCCCGCTCGTCGCCTACGCCGACGAGTCGTCGACCCCGGACGAGGCGGCCTCGGTCGCAGCGACCGAGATGGGGGACACGGTACCCGCCGAGCCCGAGGCCATCGAAGCGGATGCCGCCCCGGCGGCCGAAGCCCCCGAAGCCCCCGAAGGCGCCGACCCGGCTGCACCCGCGGAACCCGCCGAGCCCGTCGAGGTCGTCGTGGCCGACGACGACGCCACCGTCGACGAGACGCTCGCCGAGGACGTCGAGGAGCCGCTCGTGACGCTCTTCAGCGCGGAGCCCGCCGCCGAATCCGCCGCGGTCGAGTCCGCAGCCGTCGAGGCTGCGGCCGTTCCGGCACCGGGCGACCCGTGCTACCCCGCCGTGTGCATCACGAACGGCACGATCCTGCTCGCGGTGAATCCCACGGGCGAGCTCAACACCAACGACGCGACGGGGTCGCCCGCGGGGCCGGGCGATGCGGGCCTCGCCTACCTGCCCACGGGCAGCGACTCGACCTCGCCCGGCTGCCTCTGCGAGGGCTGGGGCGTCGGCGACCCGGCATCCGGAGTCTGGGGCGGTGCGAACCTCGCCTCGGAGGGCCAGGGCGGGACGAACCTGCAACTCGAATCGTTCGTCTACACCGGATCGACGGCGAAGTCCGTCGTGGTCGTCGTGGACGACGCGGATGCACCGGTGTTCCGCGTGACGCACGAGTACGTCCCGTCATCGGCGACGCCGAACCTCTACCAGGTCAACGTGACCATCGAGAACCTCTCGGGCGCGCCCATCGCGACGGTGCAGTATCGCCGCGTCATGGACTGGGACATCGAGCCGACCGCGTTCAGCGAGTTCGTCACGATCGACCGCGGAAGCGCGAGCGCGCTGTTCTACACGAGCGATGACGGCTTCGCGAGCCCCAACCCGCTCTCCGGCCCCGCGTCGATCCTGTTCGAGGGCGAAGCGGTCGACTCCGGGCCGGACGACCACGGTGCCCTGTTCGACTTCAGGTTCGGACCGCTCGGCGTCGGCGGAAGCCTCGGCTTCGTGATCTTCTACGGTGCGGCCGCGACCGAGGCCGAGGCGATCGCCGCGCTCGCCGCGGTCGGTGCCGAGGCGTACTCGTTCGGCCAGACCGAGACCGATCCGAAGGGCGGAACGCCGAACACGTTCATCTTCGCCTTCGGCAAGGTCGGCGGCGCGCCGATCTTCAGCCCGCCCGGCGGCCCCGGCGGACCCGGCGAGCCCGAGCCGAAGCCCGGCTCCGCACCCGCATCCGACGGCGGCGCGACTCCGGTCATGGCCGTGAGCGACACCGGATCGATGGGATCAGCGCTCGCCGAGACGGGCACCGACTCCCAGCCCGTGCTGTGGATCGCGCTCTGGGTGATGCTCGCAGGCGCAGCAGCAGTCGTCGTCGCGCGGATCGCCGGCCGGCGCGAGGACGCTCGAAGGGAGTGATCGACGAGCAGGCCGGTGGCGGGGTCGACCCGCCACCGGCCCGCCGTGCGGCGGGCACCGTCGCGACCGGCGGACCCGCGGCATCCGCCCCTGCATAGAATCGTCGGGTGCCCACACGCCTGACGAACTTCTTCCTCCGCACGCTCCGCGAAGACCCCGCCGACGCCGAGGTCGCGAGCCACAAGCTGCTCGTGCGCGCCGGCTACATCCGGCGCCAGGCGCCGGGGGTGTTCGCCTGGCTGCCGCTCGGTCTGCGCGTGAAGGCGAAGATCGAGCGCGTCGTCCGCGAGGAGATGGAGGCCGCGGGTGCGCACGAGGTGCACTTCCCGGCGCTGCTGCCGCGCGAGCCCTACGAGCAGACCGGCCGCTGGACCGAGTACGGCGACGCGCTGTTCCGGCTCAAGGACCGCAAGGATGCCGACTACCTGCTCGCGCCCACGCACGAGGAGGTCTTCACCCTGCTCGTGAAGGACCTGTACTCCTCGTACAAGGAGCTGCCGCTCACGATCTACCAGATCCAGGACAAGTACCGCGACGAGGCCCGGCCCCGCGCCGGCCTCCTGCGCGGCCGCGAGTTCACCATGAAGGACGCCTACTCGTTCGACGTCAGCGACGCCGGCCTCGACGCCAGCTACCAGGCGCAGCGCGACGCCTACGAGCGCATCTTCGCGCGGCTCGGCCTCGAGTACGTCATCGTCCAAGCGGATGCCGGCGCCATGGGCGGCTCCAAGAGCGAGGAGTTCCTGCACCCGACCCCCGTCGGCGAGGACACGTTCGTGCGCTCGGCCGGGGGCTACGCGGCGAACGTCGAGGCGTACACGACCGCGGTGCCCGAGCCGATCCCGTTCGACGGGCTGCCCGAAGCCGAAGTGCTCGACTCGCCGAACACGCCGACGATCGCGACCCTCGTCGACCTCGCGAACCTCGAGTACCCGCGGCCCGACGGCCGTGACTGGACCGCGGCCGACACCCTGAAGAACGTCGTGCTCGCGCTCACGCACCCCGATCACACGCGCGAGGTCGTCGTCATCGGCGTGCCCGGCGACCGCGAGGTCGACGCCAAGCGCGTCGAGGTCGCCTTCGCCCCCGCCGAGGTCGAGGCCGCCACCGAAGCGGACTTCGCGAAGCACCCCGGTCTCGTCAAGGGCTACATCGGGCCGTGGTCGCCGGGCGGCGCCGTGCTCGGGGCCGAGTCGGCCACCGGCATCCGCTACCTCGTCGACCCGCGCGTCGTCGACGGGACCGAGTGGATCACCGGCGCCAACCTCGACGAGAAGCACGTCTTCGGCCTCGTCGCCGGCCGCGACTTCGTCGCGGACGGCACCATCGAGGCGGCGAACGTGCGCGAGGGCGACCCCGCGCCCGACGGGTCGGGCCCGGTCGAACTCGCCCGGGGCATGGAGATCGGGCACGTCTTCCAGCTCGGCCGCAAGTACGCCGAGGCGCTCGGGCTCAAGGTGCTCGACGAGAACGGCAAGCTCGCGACCGTGACGATGGGCTCCTACGGCATCGGCGTGACCCGCATCCTCGCGATCATCGCCGAACTCAACAACGACGACAAGGGCCTCGTCTGGCCCGCCTCGGTCGCGCCGTTCGACGTGCACGTGCTCGCGACCGGCAAGGACCAGGCGGCGTTCGACGCAGCTGAGACCGTCGTCGCCGACCTCGAGGCGGCCGGTCTCGACGTGCTCTTCGACGACCGCCCCAAGCTCTCGCCCGGCGTGAAGTTCGCCGACGCCGAGCTCATCGGCGTGCCGAAGATCGTGATCGCCGGCCGCGGCGTCGCCGACGGGCTCGTCGAGGTCTGGGACCGTTCGACCGGAGAACGCGCGAGCGTGCCGATCGACGGCGTGCGCGCGGCGCTCGCCGGCTGACCGGGGCGCTCGCCGGGAGGCTGCGGCGCCCGCTCGCTCCTCACAGGCGCGCGTAGCGCGCACGGGCCACGCAGAACAGCCCGTAGACGATGAGGCCGCCGCCGACGATCCAGAGCACCAACGTGCCGAACGGCAGTTCGGCGAGGCTCCGCAATGCCCCGTCGAGCCCGCCGGCCCGTTCCGGGTCGTGGGTGAGCGAGGCGACGACGAAGAGCACGCCGACCACGCCGATCGCCACGCCCTTGGCGACGTAGCCGACGACGCCCAGCGCGAGGATGCCCGTGCGGGCGACGCCGCCGGGCAGGTCGAGGTACTCCTCGAAACGGCGGAGCGCACCGCGGTACACGAAGGCGATCCCGACGCCGATCACGACGAGCCCGAGCAGCACGAGGACGAGCACGCCGCCCGGCGCGGCGAGCAGCCGTGAGCTCAGGGTCTGCGCCGACTCCGAGGAGTCGGACCTGCCGCCCATGGCGTAGACCAGTGCGGTGGCGCCGATCGAGACGTACGCGATCGCCGTGCCGACGTACTTGGCGCGATGGGCCCACTTCGTCTTCGCGTCCGGGTCGCGCTCGAGGAACGCTTCGGTGACCTGCCAGATCGCGAGCGCGAACAGCCCGAGCGCGATGATCCAGAGGAGCACGACGCCGAACGGCAGGCGCGCCAGCTGGCTCATCGCGCCGCCCTGATCGGCGTCTGCGCCGCCGCCGGCGCCCTGCGCGACGGTGATGGCGATGCTGCCGATGACCACGTGGACGACCCCGAGCACGACGTAGCCGAGCCGCGCGGCCACGCGGAAGGAACTCGAACGCTGCGCGGCACCCGCCGCAGACCTTCCCGAGTCGCTCGCCATGCGTTCAGCGTAGCGACGGCGCACGCGAGCCGGCAGGCTTCCCGGATCGGATGGCCCACGTTCACCCGTCGGACACCGATGCGTGGTGCTCCGGCCACTGCGTCCCGAGAGGCTCGGCGCGTCCTTCCGGCCCGAAGCGCGGGGCGCCCGCGCGCAGAACGAGGAGCTTCAATGACCATCCCCGAACTCCGTCTCACCCCGGTCTCGCACGCGATCGGCAAGCGATCGCCCGTGACCTGCCGACTGAAGTGCGCCGACGCATGCCTCGGGCCCGAATGCAACACCTCGAACAACGCCCACTTCCGCGACATCGCGTCGCAGGCGATCTCCCGTCGTTCGGTGCTCGGCCTGGGCGTCGCCGGCGCGATCGGCCTCATGGTGGGCGGCGGCGCAGGAGGCGGCGTCGCCCCGGCCTTCGCTGCGAAGCCCGGGACCGCCGGGCTCGCGTTCACCCCGATCGCCCCCGTCGCCCGGACCGTGGACGCGTTCACCGTGCCGACCGGGTACCGCTGGCAGCCGATCATCCGCTGGGGCGACCCGCTGTTCTCCTCGGTGCCGGCCTTCGACTTCGAGGCCCAGACCGCCGAGGCCCAGGCCGGGCAGTTCGGCTACAACAACGACTACCTCGACATCATCGCCGACCCCAGCGGCAAGACGGGCGTGCTCGTGACCAACCACGAGTACGTCAACCCCGACCTGATGTTCGCGCCCACGAACGACCCCGAGGAGCGCCGCCGCCGCGGCGAGGTCTTCAAGGCCGCCATGGGCATGGCGGTCGTCGAGGTGAAGCGCCGTCGCGTCGGCGACCCGTGGGAGTACGTGGTCGACGGCAGGCGCAACCGGCGCGTGACCGTCGAGTCGACGTTCGAGCTCACCGGTCCCGCCGCCGGCTCCGACCTCGTGAAGACGGCCGCCGACCCCGAGGGCCGCTGGGTGAAGGGCACCCTCGGCAACTGCGCCGGCGGCACCACGCCGTGGGGCACCGTGCTCTCGGGCGAGGAGAACTTCAACGGGTACTTCGCCTGGGCGGCCGACACGGCCGAGCAGAAGCGCTACAGCGCCACCCCGACCACGTCGACGGAGACGGGCTGGGAGCAGTACGACGAGCGCTTCGACGCGCACCGCCCCGGCTACGTCAACGAGCCGAACCGGTTCGGCTGGATCGTCGAGATCGACCCGAGCGACCCGACGTCGACGCCGAAGAAGCACACCGCGATGGGCCGCTTCAAGCACGAGGGCGCCAACGTCACGATCGCCGAGGACGGCCGCGTGGTGGCGTACATGGGCGACGACGAGCGCAACGACTACCTGTACAAGTTCGTCTCGAAGGGCCGCTACACGGCGGCGACCTCGACGGGTGCGCGCAAGAAGAACCTGCGCCTGCTGAGCGAGGGCGACCTGTTCGTCGCGCGCTTCACGGGCAACTCTCCTGCGGCCGAGATCACGGGCGACGGCATGCTGCCGTCGGACGGCGCCTTCGACGGCGGCGGCGAGTGGGTCGCGCTCACGCGCGACGGCGAGAGCGTCGTGCCCGGCATGTCGACCGAACAGGTGCTCGTCCACACGCGCCTCGCAGCCGACCTCATGGGGGCCACCAAGATGGACCGCCCCGAGGACGTCGAACCGAACCCGCGCACCGGAAAGGTGTACCTCGCGCTCACGAACAACAGCCGCCGCACGGTCGCGACCCTCGACGAGGTCAACCCGATCACCGGCAACCGCTTCGGGCACGTCGTCGAGATCACCGAGACCTCGGGCCAGGCGGGGGAGCGCTTCGCCTGGAGCATCCTGCTGCTGTGCGGCGACCCGGCGGTGAACGAGGCCACGTACTTCGCGGGCTTCCCGAAGGAACTGGTCTCACCGATCTCCTGCCCCGACAACGTCGCCTTCGACTCCGAGGGCAACCTCTGGATCTCGACCGACGGCCAGCCGAGCACGATCGGCTACAACGACGGCCTGTTCCGGGTGCCGCTCGAGGGAGACCAGCGCGGCAATGTGCAGCAGTTCCTCGCGGTTCCGCGCGAAGCCGAGACCTGCGGGCCCGTGATCCACGACCGCGAGGGGCTCGTGTTCGTCGCGGTGCAGCACCCCGGCGAGAACGGGTCGGTCGGCGCGCAGACGTCGTACTTCCCGGACTACGTCGCGGCGCACACGGGCGACCGGGTCGCCGCGCCGCGGCCCTCGGTCGTGCAGGTCTGGAAGGGCTGAGCGCACGGATATCTACCGTGGCTCGTCCTCGTGACGCAGGTGGTCGCGGTGCTTCTCCGCCTGGCGGCGCTTGGTCGCGACGTCGATCGGGCCCGTCACGGACCGCTCGTCGACCCAGCACTCGATGCCCGCGACGTCCGGGAGGAGGTCCCGCGTGAAGACGGGGTCGCGGCCCTGCCGACGCTGGTGCGTGTAGTCGCGGAGGAGCCGGAAGGCGATGCCCGAGAGCAGCGCGATGGCGATGAGGTTCACGAGCGCCATGAGACCCATGATCCCGTCGGCCGTGTTCCAGACGAGGTCCGCTCCCGCGATCGAGCCGACGAAGATCGCGACGACGACGAGCGAACGATAGGTCGTGAGCACCCATCGCCGGGGCGAGATGAACTCGATGTTCGATTCGCCGTAGTAGTAGTTGCCGAGGATCGAGCTGAACGCCAGCAGGAACACCACGATCGTCAGCAGCACGCCGGACCACGGCCCGAGGGTCGCGACCATCGCGTCCTGCGTGAGCCCGATGCCGCGTTCGGCGTTCGCGAGGTCGGGGTTCGAGAGCAGGATGATGAACGCCGTGATCGAGCACACCAGGAACGTGTCGAAGTACACCCCGAGGGTCTGGACGAGACCCTGCTTGACGGGGTGGGTGACGGCTGCGCTCGCGCCGGCGTTCGGCGCCGAGCCGAGACCGGCCTCGTTCGAGAACATGCCGCGCTTGACCCCGGTCAGGATGATCGTGCCGAGCGTCGCGCCGACGACTTCGTTGAAGCCGAACGCCTCGGTGAAGATCGAGGCGAACACGGCTGGGAGCTCGGTGATGTTCATGGCGACGATCACGAGCCCGATGAGCAGGTAGGTCAGCGCCATGAGCGGAACGACCGCCTGGGTGACCGAGGCGATGCGGCGGACGCCCCCGAACACCACGAGCCCGGTGAGGGTGGCGATCGCCGCGCCGACCGCCCACCCGACCCAGCCCGGTGCGCCGCCCGGGGCCACGGTGCTCGCGAACGAGGCGCTGATCGTGTTCGCCTGGAGCGAGGAGAACGCGAACGGGAAGCAGAGGATCAGGATGACGGCGAAGAGGATGCCGGCCCATCGCGCCTTGAGTCCTCGTTCGATGTAGTACGCGGGTCCGCCGCGGAAGCCGTCCTCGTCTCGCACCTTGAAGAGCTGCCCGAGGCTGGATTCGACGAACGCCGATGCGCCGCCGATGAAGGCCATGAGCCACATCCAGAAGATCGCGCCGGGTCCGCCGATCGCGATCGCGGTGCCCACGCCGGCGATGTTGCCGACGCCGACGCGGGAGGCCGCGGAGATCGTGAACGCCTGGAACGCCGAGACGGATTGCGGCGCGCCGTCCTCGTCGCGGGGCGTCTTGTCGGTCAGGGTCCGGAACATCTCCGGGATGAGCCGGAACTGCACGACCCCCGAACGGATCGTGAAGTACACGCCGAGCATCACCACGACCGGGAGCACGATCCAGGTCCAGAGCCCGTCGCCGGCGTCGAGCACGAAGTCGTTGAGGACGTCCATCGCCCCAGCATGGCACCTTCCGCGAGGAACCCTCGGGAACCGGGGGCGGCCGCGTGGCCCGGCGGGCCGGGCATCCGCTACGCTTGAGTGTTCCGCCCGCGGGGGAGGCGGACTGAGAGCTGAATAGAGGAGGCCGGAATGGACATCGACCTCAGCGTGCTCCGCATGATGGAGCGCGAGAAGGAGATCCCGTTCGACGAACTGGTGCAGATCATCGAGCAGGCGATCCTGATGGCCTACCTCAAGCACACCGATCCAGCCGTCCACGGGCACGCCAACCCGCGAGGCGCGCGAGCGCACCTCGACCGCAAGACCGGGCACGTGTCGATCTACGTGCCCGAACTCGACGAGAACGGCGACGTCATCGGCGAGGCCGAGGACTCGCCGAGCGACTTCGGGCGGATCGCGGCGTTCGCGGCGAAGCAGGTCATCAACCAGCGCCTGCGCGACATCGCGGACGACGCCGTGCTCGGCGAGTTCCGCGGGCGCGAGGGCGACATCGTCGCCGGCATCATCCAACAGGGACCGAACCCGCGGATGGTGCACATCGACCTGGGCACCGTCGAGGCCATCCTCCCGCCGGAGGAGCAGGTCCCGGGCGAGGAGTACCCCCACGGCCAGCGCATCCGCGTCTACGTGACGAGCGTCGCGAAGGGCGCGAAGGGGCCCGCGATCACCGTCTCCCGGACCCACCCCGCGCTCGTCCGCAAGCTCTTCGCGCTCGAGGTCCCCGAGATCGCGTCGGGCGTCGTCGAGATCGTCTCGCTCGCGCGTGAGGCCGGGCACCGCACGAAGATCGCGGTGCGGGCGAACCAGCCGGGCGTCAACGCGAAGGGCGCGTGCATCGGCGAGCTGGGTCAGCGCGTGCGGGCGGTCACTGCCGAGCTCGGCAACGAGAAGATCGACATCGTCGACTGGAACGACGACCTCGCGACGTTCGTCGCGTCGGCGCTCTCGCCGGCGAAGGTCACCAGGGCGTTCGTGATCGACGACGGCACGCGTGCGGTGCGCGCGCTCGTGCCCGACTACCAGCTGTCGCTCGCGATCGGCAAGGAGGGCCAGAACGCCCGCCTCGCGGCCAAGCTCACGGGCGCGAAGATCGACATCCAGCCCGATTCGATCCTCGACAAGGCCTGATCGGGCCGACACGACCTGATCGAGCCCGACACGACCCGGCCTCGGCGCTCCGTGCGCGGCGCGCGCGGGGGACGCCCCGAACGGAGGTGTAGGATGGAACCCGTCAGAACGTGCATCGGATGCCGTTCGCGTGCCCCGCGGTCCTCGCTTCTGAGGGTCGTCGCCCAGAACTCTCGAGTCCTCGCCGACACGTCGGCGGTGCTTCCCGGGCGTGGCGCGTGGCTGCATCCGACGCTCGAGTGCTTCCGACTCGCCCAGCGGCGGCGCGCCTTCGGGCGCGCACTTCGTCTGGGCGGCGAAACCGATGCATCCGATGTGGAGAACAGGTTGAACGGCTAATGGACAACTCATGAGCGGCTCGAAATGAGACCCGTCCGTCATTGATGGTCCGCCCCTGTGCCGGGGTCGGACCCGGAACAGGAGAGAAGTGGCTGCCAAACCACGCGTACACGAGATCGCCAGCGAACTCGGCGTCGACAGCAAGGTCGCGCTCGAGAAGCTGAAGGAGATGGGCGAATACGTCAAGGGCCCGTCGTCCTCGATCGAACCCCCCGTCGCCCGCAAGCTCCGCGCCGCCCTCGAGGGCGCAGCGGGCGCGCCTGCCGAGGCGGGCAAGTCCGCCGCGGCCAAGCCAGGCGCGGCCAAGCCCGGCGCGGGCAAGCCCGGGCCGAAGCCGGGGCCGAAGCCCGCGGCCGACGCCCCGAAGAGCGTCGCCGAGCGTCAGGCCGAGGCCGAGCAGAAGGCCGCCGCGGCTGCCGCCGAGAAGAAGTCGGCTGCGGCCGAGACCTCGGCTGCCGACCAGGCGCCTGCCGAGGCGCCCGCCGCACCTGCGGCCGAGGCTCCGGCGCAGCGCCCCGGCGGTGCGCCCAAGCCCGGCGGGCCCAAGCCCGCCGACACCGCCCGCCCCGGCGCGCCCAAGCCCGGCCAGGGCGGCGCACCGCGTCCCGGCGGCCCCCGCCCTGGTGCACCGCGCCCCGGCAACAACCCGTACTCGAGCTCGCAGGGCATGGGCCAGCGCCCGAGCCAGCCGCGTCCGGGCAACAACCCGTTCTCGAGCTCGCAGGGCATGGGCCAGCGCCCCACGCCGGGCAACATCCCGCGGCCCCAGCCGCCGCGGCCCGGCGCTCCGCGGCCCGGCGCCCCGCGCCCCGGTGGTGGCGGCGGCGGTCGCCCCGGCGGCTTCCAGCGCCCCGGTGGCGGTGGCGGCGGCGGCGCGCGTCCCGGTGGCGGCGGCGGCTTCGGCGGCCCTCGTCCCGGCGGCGGCTTCGGCGGCCCGCGTCCCGCGGGCGGCGGCGGTCGTGGTCGCGGCCCGGGCGGCGGCACCGCGGGTGCCTTCGGTCGCGGTGGCGGCAAGAGCAAGTCGCGCAAGTCGAAGCGGACGAAGCGGGCAGAATTCGAGATGCGGGAGGCCCCGTCGCTCGGTGGCGTGAGCGTTCCGCGCGGCGACGGCAACACCGTCATCCGCCTGCGTCGAGGCTCCTCGATCTCCGACTTCGCCGACAAGATCGACGCGAACCCCGGTTCGCTCGTCACGGTGCTGTTCCACCTCGGTGAGATGGCGACGGCCACCGAGTCGCTCGACGAGGCCACCTTCGAGGTGCTCGGCGCCGAGCTCGGCTACAAGATCCAGGTCGTCTCCCCCGAGGACGAGGACCGCGAGCTCCTCGAGGGCTTCGCGATCGACCTCGACCAGGAGCTCGAGGACGAGACCGACGAGGACCTCCGGGCGCGCCCGCCGGTCGTCACGGTCATGGGCCACGTCGACCACGGAAAGACGCGACTGCTCGACGCCATCCGCAACGCGAACGTCGTCGCGGGCGAGGCCGGCGGCATCACGCAGCACATCGGTGCGTACCAGGTGCACACCCAGCACGACAGCATCGATCGCGCGATCACCTTCATCGACACCCCGGGTCACGAGGCGTTCACCGCCATGCGCGCCCGTGGTGCGCAGGTGACCGACATCGCGATCCTCGTGGTCGCGGCCGACGACGGCATCATGCCGCAGACGATCGAGGCGCTGAACCACGCGCAGTCGGCGAACGTGCCGATCGTGGTCGCGGTGAACAAGATCGACAAGCCCGACGCCAATCCCGGCAAGGTGCGCCAGCAGCTCACCGAGTTCGGCCTCGTGGCCGAGGAGTACGGCGGCGACGTCATGTTCGTCGACGTCTCGGCGCGCGAGAACATCGGCATCCAGGACCTCCTGGACGCGGTGCTGCTCACGGCCGACGCCGGGCTCGACCTGCGCGCGAACCCCGACAAGGACGCCCGAGGCGTGGCCATCGAGGCCAAGCTCGACAAGGGCCGCGGTGCGGTTGCGACCGTGCTCATCCAGTCGGGCACGCTGAAGGTCGGCGACGCGATCGTCGCGGGCACGGCCTACGGCCGCGTCCGTGCGATGAGCGACGAGAACGGCGAGCCCGTGCACGAGGCGACGCCGTCGCGGCCGGTCCAGGTGCAGGGCCTCTCGAGCGTCCCGCGCGCCGGCGACACCTTCCTCGTCACCGAGGAGGACCGCACGGCCCGCCAGATCGCCGAGAAGCGCGAGGCCGCCGAGCGCAACGCCCAGCTGGCCAAGGCTCGCAAGCGGATCTCGCTCGAGGACTTCACGCGTGCGCTGGAGGAGGGCAAGGTCGAGGCGCTCAACCTCATCATCAAGGGCGACGTGTCGGGTGCCGTCGAGGCGCTCGAGGAGTCGCTGATGAAGATCGAGGTCGACGACTCGGTGCAGCTGCGCATCCTCCACCGCGGTGTGGGTGCCGTGACCGAGAGCGACATCGACCTGGCCACGATCGACAACGCGATCGTGATCGGCTTCAACGTCCGCCCCGACGTGAAGGCACGTGAGCGCGCCGCCCGCGAGGGCGTCGACGTGCGCTTCTACTCGGTCATCTACAACGCCATCGACGACATCGAGAACTCGCTCAAGGGCATGCTCAAGCCCGAGTTCGAAGAGGTGCAGTCGGGTGTCGCCGAGATCCGCGAGGTGTTCCGCTCCTCGAAGTTCGGCAACATCGCCGGTGTCATCGTGCGATCGGGGACGATCACGCGAAACGCCAAGGCACGCGTCATCCGCGACGGCGTCGTGGTCGGCGACAACCTGGCCATCGAGTCGCTGCGTCGATTCAAGGACGACGTCACCGAGGTCCGCACGGACTTCGAGGCGGGCATCGGCCTCGGCAAGTACAACGACATCCAGGTCGGCGACGAGATCGAGACCATCGAGATGCGCGAGAAGCCGCGGGCCTAGGCCCAGGCATCCGGTCCGGGGCGGCGCGAGCCGCCCCGGACCTTCCCCGGAAGGATGGACAGCATGGCTGATCCGCAGCGGGCCAGGAAGCTGGCCGACCGCATCAAGGAGATCGTCGCGCGACGTCTCGACAAGGGACTGCGCGACCCGCGCCTCGGGTTCGTGACGATCACGGACGTCCGCGTGACCGGCGACCTGCAGCACGCGAGCATCTTCTACACCGTCTACGGCACCGATGAGGAGCGCCGCGACTCGGCGCTCGCGCTGAAGGCCGCGACGGGGATGCTCCGCAGCGAGGTCGGGCGGAACATCACCGCGCGCCTCACGCCGACGCTCGAGTTCATCGCGGATGCGATCCCTGAGAACGCCCAGCACATCGAGGAGCTCCTCCGCGAGGCACGCGAGCGCGACCAGGCCACCACCGCCATGGCGGCGACCGCCGCGTTCGCGGGCGACGCCGACCCCTACGTGAAGCCGCGCGAGGTCGACGAAGAGGTCGAGGACTGACCGGCCCGGGCCCGGTGGAGGTCGCGCTCGAGCGCGCGTGAGCGCGGCGAGGGGCCTGTCGCCCTGTCGCCGCCGTCGTTGCGCAGAGTAGACTCCGGGCGCATGTCGAGCGTCGCGCAACCGGTCATCCTCGTCGTGGCGCGCGACCCCCGGGTCCGTGCCGCGATCGTCGCCGAGCTCGAGCGGCGGTACGCCGCCGACTACGGCATCGAGCAGGCCGACGACGATGCCGCCGCCGCGACGCGTATCGACGACATCGCCGCCCGAGGGGCGCACCTCGCGTTGATCCTCGCCGACCGCGCGGGAGACGTCGACGGCCGCAGCCTGTTCGCGCGGGCGCGCACGCGCTTCCCCGACGTGCGCCGCGGCCGCCTCATCGAGTGGGGCCAGTGGGGCGACGCGGCCGTGCGCGACGAGATCCTCTCGCTCATGGGCGCGGGCGAACTCGAGTACTACGTGATCCGGCCGTGGCACTCGCCCGACGAGTACTTCCACCGCACGATCACCGAGTTCCTGCTCGAGTGGGAACGCTCCATCGGACTGCGTCCGCGCGAGGTCGCCGTGATCGGCCGGGCCGGGTTGCCGCGCACGCACGAACTGCGGAGCCTGCTCGCACGCGGCGGGGTTCCCCACGAGTGGCTCGAGCCCGAGACGGATGCCGCTCGCACGCGCCTCGCGGCCGCGGGCGTCGGCGAGGTGCCCGACCGGCCGATCGTGGTCATGCTCGACGGCCGCGTGCTGCGCGACCCCGGCAATGCCGAGCTCGCCGAGGCGTATGGACTCACCACGTCGCTCGGCGACGACCCGAGCGCCGACGTCGTCGTCGTCGGGGCGGGCCCGGGCGGGCTCGCGGCGGGCGTGTACGCGGCTTCCGAGGGGCTCGAGGTGCTCATCGTCGAACGCGAGTCGATCGGCGGGCAGGCCGGGTCCAGTTCGCTCATCCGCAACTACCTCGGATTCTCTCGAGGGATCTCCGGATCCGAGCTCGCGCAGCGCGCGTACCAGCAGGCCTGGGTGTTCGGGGCCCGGTTCGCGCACGCGCGGGAGGCCGTCGCGATGGAGGCGGGCGAGTCCGGGTTCGTGGTGCACGTCGCTCCCGAGGATGCGATCCGCTGCCGCGCGATCGTGCTCGCGACGGGCGTGTCGTACCGGCGACTGGACGTCGCCGGACTCGAGGCGTTCGAGGGCGCGGGGGTGTACTACGGTGCGTCGGCGATGGAGGCGCAGTGGATGGTCGGCCGCCCCGTGTTCGTCATCGGCGGCGGCAACTCCGCGGGGCAGGCGGCGCTGCACCTGGCGCGGTACGCGGCATCCGTCACGCTCCTCGTGCGGGGCTCGGGCCTCGCTGAGAGCATGTCGCAGTACCTCATCGACCAACTCGCCGCGCAGGGCGTCGAGGTGCGCACGCGCGTCGAGGTCGTCGGCGGCGGCGGCGACGGGGTGCTCGAGCGCATCCGCCTGCGCGACCGCGACACGGGTGTCGAGGTCGACGAGGCGTGCGGGGGGCTGTTCGTGCTCATCGGCGCGGCGCCGCGGACCGGCTGGCTTCCCGAGGGCATCCTCCGCGATCGTTGGGGGTACGTGCTCACGGGCCCCGACATGATCGCGCAGGGCGGTGCCGAGACGTGGCCGCTCGAGCGCGACCCGTTCCCGCTCGAGACGAGCGTTCCGGGCATCTTCGCGGTCGGCGACGCCCGGCGGGGTTCGGTCAAGCGCGTGGCGTCCGCGGTCGGGGAGGGTTCGGTCGTCGTCGCGGCGGTGCATGCGCACCTCGCGACGAGCTGACCGGTGTGCGATCAGGAGCCGGGGAGCGCGTAGCCTCCGTGCGAGTGCACCGCGAGGCCGTCCGCGACGAGGGTCGTCAGGGCGCGACCGAGCCGGTCGTCGGGCACGACGGGCTCGAGGTCCTCGCGCGGAACCGGCCGGTGCGCGGCCCGCAGTTCGCGCATGACGAGTCCGCGCGCCTCGCGGTCGCTGCCGGCGAACCGCGCCTGCCGCGGCCGCCGTGGGGCGTCGGAGGCCGGGTGCCCCGCCGCGCGCCAGGCGCAGCGCCCGGCGATGGGGCACGCGTCGCACCGCGGCGCGCGGGCGACGCACACCGTCGCGCCGAGCTCCATCGCCGCCGCGTTGAACGCGCGCGCCTCGGCCGGATCATCGGGCAGGACGGCCGCCATCGCCTCGAGGTCGCGCCTGGACGACGGGGGTCCTGCGTCGGGCCGTCCGTCGATCGCCCGCGCGAGCACCCGGCGCGTGTTGGTGTCGACGACCGGGTGCCGGTCGCCGAACGCGAACGCCGCGACGGCCCGTGCCGTGTACGGTCCGACGCCCTGGAGTGCCAGGAGCGCGTCGAGGTCGCGCGGCACCCGGCCGCCGTGGCGCTCGACGATCTCGGTGGCCGCCCGGTGCAGCCACAGCGCCCGGCGCGGGTACCCGAGCCGATCCCACATGCGCACGGCCTCGCCCGGAGGCGCGGCCGCGAGATCGGCGGGCGTCGGCCACCGCCGCATCCACTCCTCCCACCTGGGCTGCACGCGGGCGACCTGGGTCTGCTGCAGCATGAACTCGCTGACGAGCACGGCCCACGCCGAGACATCGGCGGCACGCCACGGCAGCGGCCGCGCGGCATCCGCGAACCAGGCGACGACGGCCGACGCGATCGGGGCATGATCGTGCTCGCGGTCGGCGATCGACGCGGGCGGGGTCATCCGTCCAGCGTAGGCTTCGAGTCATGCGCTTGGTCACCACGCCCCGGGTCGCGTTCCTGCGTCAGGTCGCCGACGACGTGCTCGCACGCATCGGTCGAGGGCGGGTGATCGTCGCGATCGACGGCCCGGTGCGCAGCGGCAAGACGCAGCTCGCGGACGACCTGGCCGACGTGCTCCGCGAGCGCGACCTGGCCGTGTTCCGGGCCAGCTCGGAGGATTTCCACCGGTCGCGCGAAGCGCAGGCCGCCTACGGTCCCGACACCGCCGAGCGGTACTGGCGGTACGGCATCGACGAGTCGCTCCTGGACCGCACGCTCGTCGACCCGTTCCGGATGGCCGGCTCGACGGCGTTCGTGACCCGCGCGTTCGACCTGGTGCGCGACGCGTGGGTCGAACCGAAGTGGGTCACCGGGCCTGCCGACGCGATCCTCGTGCTCGACGGGCGATTCCTGCTCCGCGAGCGCCTGCGCGACCAGTGGGACGTCGCGATCGCGGTCGACGGCGAGCCGACGGACGCCGCCGACCGTCTCGCCTATGCCGCGAGCGACCCGCGCGAGGTCGCGGCGATCGTGATCGACCAGTCCGACCCGGAGCATCCCCGCCGCGCCGGGGCCCGCTGAGCGCGGATCATCCCGCGGCGGGCTCAGCCTGCTCGCGGCCGAGCCGGCCGACGATGAGCTTCCCGAGCAGGCCGAGCACCGCGACGACCACGGCGACGATGATCGGCGGGAGCGCGAGTGAGGGGTCGGTCACCGCGGCCCGGAACACGTCTCCGGCGTAGTCGAGCATCTCGACCGGGTCGCGCGCGAGCACCCGGCTGCTGGCCGCGTTCGACACCGCGGTGATGAGCGCCGGTCCGATCCAGAGCACCGCGAGCGCGACGAGCGCACCGAGCACCCGGCCGACGCTCGCGACCCCGGCCCACGCGATCGCGGCGCCGACGAGGACCGCGGGCAGCCAGCGCAGGAGGTCGAGCACCTGCGCCGACGCGGGGTCCACCACCGGGAAGAGGTCGTGGATGAGGAGCAGCCGGACCCAGCCCGGCGTGAGGACCGCCGTGATCGCGAGCCCGATGACGGCCCCGCCCGGCGGAGCGGCCGCGACGAGCAGCATGACCACGAGCCCGACGAACACCGCCAGGGTCGCGATGCCGACGAGCGCGGCCAGGTAGAGCGTCGATTCGGGTCGTTCTTCGAGGCCGTCGCGCACGACCGTCGCGGTCTGCGCGATCGCGAAGACCTGGACGGCGAGCAGTCCGAGCAGCATCCACGCCGTGCCCGGACGCCGCCGTACCGGCCGGGTCGCACGGGCCGCGACCCCGGCGAACGCCGAGCCGACGATCAGCAGCGCGGCGATGATCGACAGCGCGTACTGGCTGAACGGCAGCAGCACGAGCGGGTACGACTCGGGCGGGGTATCGGTCGCCCAGAGGTTCTGCAGCGGCAGTCGCATGCCTGAGAGCACCCACGGCAGGAGGCCGAGTGCTGCGGCAGCGGCTCCGATCGGCAGGCACAGCCACCAGCGAATCGGGCGAGGGCCGGTCTCGTCGGGTTCCGCGGATGACTCGGGCTCGCTGGGTTCCACGTCGACTCGTCTCGCTCGGCGGATCGGACTGCGCCGAACCCTAGCCGGTCGGGCGCGCCGCCGGCGTGCTACGCGCCGGTGTGCGCGAGGACCGCGCTCACCCGATCGGCCGGAAGCGGCGTTCCGGCGGACTCGACCTCGTGGACGAGCGCCGTGAGCGCGCGGTTGACCGGTGCGGCGAGCCCTGCGGCATCCGCTGCCCGGACGACCGCGCCGTTGAGGAAGTCGACCTCGGTCGGCTGTCCGCGGCGCAGGCTCTGCTGGGTCGAGCCGAGGTTGGGAACCCGGCCCATGCGCACGCGCATGAGCCACGGCAGCACCTGCCCGATCGCGAGGGGCAGGCGCGCGAACAGGCGCAGGCGCCGGTCGCCGAGGCCCTGCAGGGCGCCGAAGCGGATGCCGCCGGCGATGCCGACCCGCACGCACTCGCGCATCGACGCGGTCACGACCCGGCGCAGCGCCCGGTCGCCGAGGACGTCCTGCACCGAGCGGCCGACGATCGCGGGCACGGCGTTGAGCATGTTGACGACGAGCTTGGTCCACTGCGCGCCGCGGAAGTTCGCGACGGCGACGACCGGCACGGCGCCCGAGAGGAGCGCCGCGACGCGACGCACCTCGCCGTCGGGCTCGCCGTCGCCGCGGCCCAGGTAGCTGGCCGCGGCCGTGGTGACCCGCACCGAGCCCGGCTCGGTGTAGTTCGCGGCGATGATCGAGAGCATGCCCATGCACGAGGAGGCGGGCAGGAGGCGCTCGGCCGCAGCGACGCCGTCGAGCCCGTTCTGCACGACCACGACCGGAACGCCGTCGATCGCGTCGGCGTTCGCGGTGATCGCGGCGGCGGCGTCCTGTGCCTTGGTGCACACGAGCACGAGGTCCGGCCGCGCGGACAACCGCTCGGCCGCCGCAGGTCGCGCATGGACCTCGCCGTAGCCGCCGGTCAGGCGGATGCCGCCCGCGCGGATCGCCTCGAGGCCGGCGCCGCGGGCCGTCACCTCCACGTCGTGCCCCGCTCGGGTGAGCAGGGCGGCGAACGTGCCGCCGAGCGCACCCGCACCGATGATCCCGATCCTCACCGGACCAGCGTAGGCGCACGACGGAGCCCGGCGGTCCGCGCTGTTAGCCTGTACGGCGTGAACAGCGGCATCCTCCTCGTCGACAAGCCGCAGGGGATGACCAGCCATGACGTCGTCGCCCGCGTGCGGCGACTCGCGGGCACGCGCAAGGTCGGCCACGCCGGCACGCTCGACCCGATGGCCACCGGCCTGCTCCTGATCGGCGTCGAGGGCTCCACGCGCCTGCTGCACCACCTCGTCGGGCTCGACAAGGAGTACCTCGCGACGATCCGACTCGGGTGGGGCACGACGACCGACGATGCCGAGGGGGAGGCGCTGCCCGCGGCATCCGCCGACCTCGTCGCGGGCCTCGGACGCGAGGCGGTCCTCGCCCGCATGGCCGAGCTCACGGGCACCATCGACCAGGTTCCGAGCTCGGTCAGCGCGGTCAAGGTCGACGGCAAGCGCGCCTACCGCCGTGTGCGCGACGGCGAGGCCGTCGACCTTCCGGCCAGGACGGTGACCGTGTCGGTCTTCGAGGCGGGCGCCCAGCGGGCGGGCGACGGATGGCTCGACCTCGACGTGCGCGTCGCGTGCTCGTCCGGCACCTACGTGCGCGCGCTCGCGCGCGACCTCGGCGCGGGGCTCGGCGTCGGCGGGCACCTGACCGCGCTGCGTCGCACCCGGATCGGCGCGTTCGACGTCGCCGAGGCCGGCGGGCTCGAGGGGTTCGACGTCGCGGCCGCCAGGCTCGCGCCGGCGGCCGCCGCGCGCCGCGTGCTCCCCGCGATCGGGGTCGACGAGGACGGCGTGCGCGACCTGCGCCACGGCAAGCGCATCGCGGCGCCGCCGGGGGCCGGGACCATCGCGGCCGGCGATCCCATCGCGGCGGTCGGCCCGGGCGACGTGCTCGTCGCCGTCGTCGAACGACGCGGCCCGCAGCTCAAGGTCGTCACCGGATTCCCCGCCGAGGAGGGCGCATGATCGAGTGGTTCGCGTACGTGCAGGTCGCCGTCGCGGTCGTCGCGGGCGTGCTGTGCCTGGTGCTCGGCCTGGCCGGCCGGGTCCCGAACGACCTCGTGCTCGGGGCGCTCGCGGTCGTCGAACTGCTGCTGATCGCGCAGGTGGTCGTCGCACTCGTCGCGCCCGCGGTCGGCAACGCCGCTGCCGGGAGCGTGCTCGAGTTCTGGGTGTACCTCGTCAGTGCGGTGCTGCTGCCGCCCGCGGCGGCGTTCTGGGCGCTCGTCGATCGCGGGCGCTGGGCGACCGTCGTGTGCGGGGTCGCCGCGCTCGCCGTGGCGGTCATGCTGTACCGCATGCTGCAGATCTGGACGGTCCCGCTGTCGTGAGGCGGGGTCTGGGAGAATCGGACGACATGAACGAGACATCCACCGCGCCCGCGCCCGAGCGGGCACGTCGACGCGGTCGGCTGAGCGGCGTCGGGCGCGTGCTCGTCGCCGTGTACGGGGTGCTCGCGCTCGCCGCGACCGGCCGGTCGCTCGTGCAGATCGTGGAGCGCTTCGACGAGGCGCCGATCGCGTACGGGCTCTCGGCGTTCGCGGCGCTCGTCTACATCCTGGCGACCGTCGCGCTCGTGCGGCCCGGTCGCGTCTGGTACCGGGTGGCGTGGGCGACGATCGCGTTCGAGTTCACGGGCGTGATCGTCGTCGGGCTCGTGAGCGTGCTGCGGCCGGACCTGTTCCCGGACGACACCGTCTGGTCGTACTTCGGCATGGGCTACCTGTTCATCCCGCTCGTGCTGCCGCCGCTCGGCATGTGGTGGCTCGCCCGCCACCCGGTCGCCGGGAACGGCGCCGAGGCGGACGCTCGGGAGGGCGAGTGAGGACCTTCCCGGGGATCGAGGCGGTCACCGCGCACTTCGGTCCGTCCGCCGTGACGATCGGCAAGTTCGACGGGGTGCACCAGGGCCACCGTGCGGTCATCGGCGAGCTGCGGCGCATCGCCGACGCGCGGGGCCTCGAGTCGGTCGCGATCACGTTCGACCGGCACCCGGCGGCGTTCCACGCGCCCGGGCAGGCGCCGCCCGAGCTCGTCAGCACCCGGCAGAAGCTCGAACTGCTGGCCACGACGGGCCTGGATGCCACGGTGCTCCTGCACTACGACGGCGGGTTGGCCGGCCACACGGCCGAGGCGTTCGTCCGCAGGTACCTCGTCGACGCGCTCGACGCGCGGGTGCTCCTGGTCGGGCACGACTTCCGGTACGGGGCCGGCAACGAGGGCGATGTCGAGATGCTCCGCCGTCAGGGCGAGGAGCACGGGTTCGAGGTCGTCGTGGTCGACGACGTCGTGCCCGAGGGCGGGCGCCGGGTGTCCTCGACGTGGATCCGGGAACTGCTCGACGCCGGGGACGTCGCGCACGCGGCCGAACTGCTCGGGCACCAGCCGACGGTGCGCGGCATCGTCGTGCACGGCTTCAAGCGCGGGCGTGAACTCGGGTACCCGACGGCGAACCTGTCGCCGGAGTCGGAGGGCCTCATCCCGGCCGACGGCGTCTACGCGGGGTGGCTCGTCGACGGCGGGGTGCGTTACCCGGCTGCCATCTCGGTCGGTGACAACCCCACCTTCGAGGGCGTGCGCAAGAAGCAGGTCGAGGCGTACGTCCTCGACCGGGACCTCGACCTCTACGATCACGTGGTCGATGTCGAATTCGTCGAGCGCATCCGCGGCATGGAGCGCTTCGACGGCGTCGAGGCGCTCGTCGCGCGCATGGCCGTCGACGTGGAGCGCGTGCGCGAACTCGTGTCGTGAGCCGCCGAGCGCCCGGGCGGCAGGAGCATCGCGACGGCTGCGGCGAGACCGAGCACGACGGCGCCCGTCGCCACAGCGGGGACGGCGGCGTCGACGTAGTCGGCGGGAGCGAGCGCCCCGCCTGCCGCGGCGAACACGGCGGTGAGCACGGCGATGCCCAGTGCACCGCCGACCTCGCGGATCGTGGAGTTGACGCCGGAGGCCGTCGCGTGGTGCCGCTCGGGCATCCGGGCGAGCACGGCGGTCGCCATGGGCGCGAACACGAGTCCCATCCCGATCCCGGCGAGCACGAACGCCGGGGCGAGTTCCGGGTAGGGGACCCGCTCGTCGAGGCGTGCGGCGATCCAGGCCATCGCGGCGGACTGGGCGGTCAGGCCGGCGACCATGAGGGCGCGCGTGCCGACGCGCGGCGCGAGCAGGCCCGCGGCGGGGGCGACGAACATGGGTGCGAGGGTCCAGGGCATCGTCATGAGTCCCGCCTCGAGGGCGCTCCTGCCCTGGACGACCTGGAGGAACTGCACGAGGAGGAAGATCGCGCCGAACATGCCGAAGCTGAAGGCGAACCCGACGGCGTTCGCGACGCTGAAGCTGCGGTCGCGGAACAGCGAGAGGGGCATGACGGGGGCGGGCGCGCGTGCCTCCCACCTGACGAACCCGGCGATGAGCGCGGAGCCGCCGAGGATCGGCAGGGCCACTTCGGGCGAGGCCCAACCGGCCTCGTTGCCGCGGACGATGCCGAAGACGAGTCCGAGCACGCCGAGTCCCGCGAGGGCGACGCCGACGGAGTCGATGCGGGTGCGTTCGCCCCTGGAGTCCGCGAGCGCGACGCGTGCGAGCGCGAGGGCCGCGATGCCCAGCGGCACGTTGATCCAGAAGATCGCCTGCCAGCTCCAGCCCGAGATGACGGCGCCGCCGACGAGCGGGCCGAGCGCGACGCCGAGGCCGGACACGCCACCCCACACGCCGATGACCTGTGCGCGCCGGTGGGGCGGTGCGGCGCCGGCGACGAGGGCGAGCGAGAGCGGCATGATCGCGGCGGCGCCGACGCCCTGCACCGCACGCGCGCCGATGACCATCCACGGTTCGGTGCTGAGCGCGGTGAGGGCGCTCGCGAACGTGAACACGGCGATGCCGGCGAGGAACACGCTGCGCCTGCCGAGCCGGTCGCCGAGCGCGGCCGCGGGCAGGAGGAACGTGGCGAAGGCGAGCGCGAACGAGTTGAGGAACCATTGCAGCTCCTCGAGGTCGGCGTCGAGCCGGGCGCCCATGACGGGGAGCGCGGTCGTGATGACGAGGTTGTCGAGCGAGGCCATGAACATGGGCAGCGAGGTCGCGACGAGCGCGAGCCAGACGGGGGAGCGGCGGGGCCGGTGCATCGTTTCGGGACTCCGAGCAAGTAGTAATCGAATGATCACTTGACGGTAGTAATCGACTGATAACCTGTCAAGCATGAACCCGAATCCCGTCCGGCTCTCGGCCGACCAGCGGCGCGAGCAGATCCTCGCGGCCGCGACCCGCGTCTTCGGCGAACTCGGCTACGCCGGCGCGACGACCGACCGGGTCGCGCGCGCCGCCGGGATCAGCCAGCCCTACGTCGTCCGGCTGTTCGGCACGAAGGAGCAACTGTTCCTGGAGACACTGCGGCACACGCTCGCGAGAGTCCTCTCGGTGTTCCGCGAGGCGCTCGCGGCGGAAGACGTGGGAGGCCCTGCGACCGGCCCCGGCCCCGGTCCCGGCCCCGGCCCCGGCCCCGGCCCGGGCCCCGGGTACGAGACGGAGGCGCGACTCGGCGCGGCCTACCTGGCGCTCGTCGAGGACCGCGGGACCCTGCTCACGCTCCTGCACGGCTTCCTGATGGGCTCCGACCCGGTGATCGGCCCCGTCGCCCGCGACGGCCTGCTCCAGGTGTTCCGCCTGCTGCGTGACGAGGCGGGCTTCGCCCCCGAGCAGATCCGCCGCTTCCTCGCCGACGGCGCGCTCATGAACACGCTCCTGGCCTCGGGCATCGGGCTCGCGGTCGAGCGCGATCCGGACGCGGCGGACCTCATCGCGTGCACGTTCGGCCCCCATGTCGGCGCGGTGCTCGGGCGCGCCTCCGCATGACCCCGACTGCTCATGTGAGCAGAACCGCACGCGAGTGTTGCCGATGCGCGGGTCGCTGCCTACGCTGGATGCGGGGGAAGGAGGCGAATGGACGAGACCGACGAACTCCTCTCGATCCGAGCTGCCGAGCTCTACTACGAGGAGAACAAGACCCAGGACGAGATCGGCCAGGCCCTGCGGCTCACCCGCTGGAAGGTCGGGCGGCTGCTCGCGCAGGCCAAGCAACGCGGCTTCATCCGCATCGAGATCCTGCATCCGCGCGCCCGGCGGCTGCCCATCGAGCGCCGCCTCCGCGAGGAACGCGGGCTCGACGACGCGATCGTCGTGTCCGCCGCGGGCGTGGCATCCGCTGAGGAGCTGCAGGCCCGCACCGCCCAGGCCGCGGCCGACTACCTGACCGCCCTGCGGCCCGTGCCGCGCACGCTCGGAGTGAGCTGGGGCCGAACGCTCTTCGAGATCTCCCAGCACCTGCGCACCGGGTGGGCGACCGGCGCCAACGTCGTCCAGATCAACGGCGGCGTGAGCCTGAACCGCCGCGCGGGCACGGCGGCCGCCACGGCCGTCGCCATCGCCCAGAAGGGCGGCGGGAGCGCCACGCTCCTGCCCAGCCCCGCCATCCTCGAGCACCTCGCGACGAAGGAGGCCATCGAGGCCGACCGCGTCGTCGCCGGGGTCATCGACCTGGCCCGTTCGGCCGACGCCTTCCTGTTCAGCGCCGGACCGGCCGACCACACGTCCATCCACATCGAGAGCGGCTACCTCACCGAATCCGACGTCGACCTCCTGGTGCAGAAGGGCGCCGTCGGCGACGTCGTCGGCCGCTACATCGACTCCGACGGCAACATCGTCGACGCCGCGCTCGACGCGCGCACGGTCGGCCTCACGCTCGACGACCTGCGCGGCACCCGCCTGCGCATCGCCGTGATCGCCGGCCGCAGCAAGCACCCCGTCGCCGACGCCGTCGTGCGCTCCGGGCTGTGCTCCGTCCTCGTCACCGACGAGGCCACGGCCCTCGACCTCCTCGACGGCTGAATCCAAGAAAGACAGGTCACCACTGATGTCCGGCACCTCACTCGTCACCGCGCGCGAGCGCGCTGTGGCCGTCCTCGGCGGCCAGCCCGACGACGCGACGCTCCGCAGGTACCTGCACGGCATCGCGGGCGTCGACGCCGTCGGCCTCGAACAGCGCGCGGCGGGCCTCGCCACGCGCTCGATCAAGACCTCGTCCAAGACCTGGGCGCTCGATCGCATCATCTCGCTCATCGACCTCACCACGCTCGAGGGCGCCGACACCCCGGGCAAGGTGCGCTCGCTCGTCGCGAAGGCCATGACCCCCGACCCGACGGATGCCACGACCCCGCGCGTCGCGGCCGTCTGCGTCTACGGTGACATGGTCCCGTTCGCGGTCGACGCGCTCGGCTCCGCGCACGGCGACCCCGACGACGGGCTCGTCTCGGTCGCGGCCGTCGCGACCGCGTTCCCGTCGGGCCGGTCCTCGCTCGAGATCAAGCTCGCCGACACCGCCGAGGCCGTCGCGGCCGGCGCCGACGAGATCGACATGGTCATCGACCGTGGAGCGTTCCTCGCGGGCCGCTACGGGCAGGTGTTCGACCAGATCGCCGCGGTCAAGGAGGCCTGCCGTCGCCCCGACGGCACGAGCGCGTCGCTCAAGGTCATCCTCGAGACCGGCGAGCTCGTCACCTACGACAACGTCCGTCGCGCCTCGTGGCTGTCCATCCTCGCGGGCGGCGACTTCATCAAGACCTCGACCGGCAAGGTCCAGCCCGCAGCGACCCTGCCCGTGACGCTGCTCATGCTCGAGGTCGTGCGCGACTGGCACCTGCTGACGGGCCAGCGCATCGGCGTGAAGCCCGCGGGCGGCATCCGCGCCTCGAAGGACGCGATCAGGTACCTCGTGACCGTCGCCGAGACCGTCGGCGAGGAGTGGCTCGTGCCCCACCTCTTCCGGTTCGGGGCGTCCAGCCTGCTGAACGACGTGCTCCTGCAGCGCCGGAAGATGGCCAGCGGCCACTACTCCGGACCCGACTACGTGACGATCGACTGAGACGAGAGCACCGCATCATGAGCTTCCTCGAATACGCACCCGCCCCCGAGTCGCGGGCGATCCTCTCCCTCCGCGACCAGTACGGCCTCTTCATCGACGGCGAGTTCGTCGACGGACGGGGCACGCCCTTCCAGACCATCTCGCCCGCGAGCGAGGAGCGCATCGCGATGATCGCGAACGCGAACGGCGCCGACGTCGACGACGCCGTCGCCGCGGCCCGGCGCGCCCACGACCGCGTCTGGTCGAAGATGTCGGGCCGCGACCGGGGCAAGTACCTGTTCCGCATCGCCCGGCTCGTGCAGGAACGCGCGCGCGAACTCGCCGTCGCCGAGTCGCTCGACAACGGCAAGCCCATCAAGGAGTCCCGCGACGTCGACGTGCCGCTCGTGGCCGCCTGGTTCTTCTACTACGCGGGCTGGGCCGACAAGCTCGACCACGCGGGCCTCGGTGCGAACCCGCGGGCGTTGGGCGTCGCCGCGCAGGTGATCCCGTGGAACTTCCCGCTGCTCATGCTCGCGTGGAAGATCGCGCCGGCGCTCGCGGCGGGCAACACGGTCGTCCTCAAGCCCGCCGAGACCACGCCGCTGACCGCGCTGATCTTCGCCGAGATCGTGCAGCAGGCCGACCTGCCGCCCGGCGTCGTGAACATCGTGACCGGCGCGGGCGACACGGGCGCCGCGCTCGTCGCCCACGAGGGCGTCGACAAGGTGGCCTTCACCGGGTCGACGGCCGTCGGCCGCGCGATCGCGAAGCAGGTCGCGGGCACCGACAAGAAGGTCACGCTCGAGCTCGGCGGCAAGGCCGCGAACATCGTGTTCGACGACGCGCCCATCGACCAGGCCATCGAGGGCATCGTCAACGGCATCTTCTTCAACCAGGGGCACGTGTGCTGCGCGGGCAGCCGACTGCTCGTGCAGGAGTCGATCCACGACGAGGTCGTCGAGCGGCTCAAGAACCGGCTGTCGACGCTTCGCCTCGGCGACCCGCTCGACAAGAACACCGACATCGGGGCGATCAACTCGCGCGAGCAGCTCGAGCGCATCCGCGCGCTCTCCGACGCGGGCGTCGACGAGGGGGCCGATCGGTGGAGCGCTCCGTGCGAGATCCCCGAGAACGGGTTCTGGTACGCGCCGACGATCTTCACCAACGTGCAGACCTCGAACCGCATCGCGCGCGAGGAGATCTTCGGGCCGGTGCTCTCGGTGCTGACCTTCCGCACGCCGCAGGAGGCGATCGCGAAGGCGAACAACACGCCCTACGGCCTCTCGGCAGGCATCTGGACCGACAAGGGCAGCCGCATCCTCGCGGTCGCCGACCAGCTGCGCGCGGGCGTCATCTGGGCGAACACGTTCAACCGGTTCGACCCCTCGAGCCCGTTCGGCGGGTACAAGGAGTCCGGCTACGGTCGCGAGGGCGGCAGGCACGGGCTCGGGGCGTACCTCGCTCCGGCATCCGTCACCTCGAGTCGTCGCGGCACGCCCCGCGCCGTGGCGGCCGCGGCCGAGGCATCCGACACGAAGCCCGCGGCGCGTCGCCGCACCGCGCGAAGCGCGAAGTCCACGAAGACCACCAAGACCACGAAGGGAGCCGCGAAGTGAGCCGCCTCGCCGTACCCAAGACGTACAAGCTGTTCATCGGCGGCGCGTTCCCGCGCAGCGAGTCCGGTCGCACCTACGAGGTGACCCGGGCCGACGGGGCGTTCCTCGCCAACGCCGCGAAGGCGTCGCGCAAGGACGCGCGCGACGCGGTCGTCGCCGCTCGCGGCGGCGTCGCCGGGTGGGCCGGAGCGACCGCGTACAACCGCGGCCAGGTGCTCTACCGCATCGCCGAGCTGCTCGAGGGGCGGCGGGCGCAGTTCGTCGCCGAGATCGAGGATGCCGAGGGCGTCACGCGCGCCGAGGCCGGCGCCCAGGTCGACGAGGCGATCGACCGCTGGGTCTGGTACGCGGGCTGGGCCGACAAGTTCGCGCAGGTCGCGGGAGGCGCCAACCCGGTCGCGGGCCCGTACTTCAACATCTCGGTGCCCGAGCCGACCGGGGTGGTCGCGGTCATCGCTCCGCAGGACTCCTCGCTCGTCGGACTCGTCTCGGCGATCGCGCCGGCGCTCGTCGCCGGCAACTCGGTGGTCGTGGTCGCGAGTGAGCGGTTCCCGCTCTCGGCGATCAGCCTGGCCGAGGTCCTCGCGACGAGCGACGTGCCCAAGGGCGTCGTCAACGTCCTCACCGGATCGCCAGCCGAGATCGCACCGTGGCTCGCGAGCCACGCCGACGTCAACGCGATCGACCTGGTGGGCGCCGGCGACCTCGACTGGATCGACCTCGAGATCGCGGCCGCCGAGACCCTCAAGCGCGTGCTCCGGCCCGAGCAGGGCGCGGATGCCGCGGCTCCGGCGCTCGACCGGATCTCGGCGTTCACCGAGACCAAGACGGTCTGGCACACGAAGAGCCTGCGGTAGGAGGCGGCGTGTCCGGGCGCAGGGGAGCCTCCGACGAGCGCGGACGCCTCGTCTCCGATCCGTTCGGCTACCGGGTGACCGGGGGCGGCGCGGTCATCGTGCTGCGCGGGGGCCGCGCCGTGATGACGGTCGGCGGCAGGGATGCCGCCAAGCTCGCCGCGGCGTTGGAGCGCGCCGACGATGACGGCGCGCAGCACCTGCTCGCGCGGGCGAGCGGACACTACCGCCAGGGCAACGAGCGCGGCTGAGCATGCGAGTTCTCGTGACCGGGGCGACCGGGTACATCGGGGGGCGGCTCGTGCCGCGGCTCGTCGAGGCGGGGCACGAGGTGCGCGCGATCGTGCGCCGGCCGGAGCGCCTGCGGACGGTTCCGTGGGCGCGCGACGTCGAGGTCGTCGGGGGCGACCTGACGGATGCCGCGGCAGTGGACGCGGCCATGCGCGGGATCGACACGGTGTACTACCTGGTGCACTCCATGGGCGGGCGCGGGGACTTCGAGGACGTCGAGCTCGAGATCGCGGGCAACGTCGCCGAGAGCGCGCGGCGCAGCGGCGTGGGGCGCATCGTGTACCTCGGCGGCCTGCATCCGGGCGAGGGCGAGTTGTCCAGGCACCTGCGGTCGCGGGTGCGGGTCGGCGAGGTGCTCATGTCGTCGGGGGTTCCGACGATCGTGCTGCAGGCGGGGGTGATCATCGGGTCGGGGTCGACCTCGTTCGAGATGATCCGGCACCTGACCGAGGTGCTGCCGTACATGCCCGCGCCGCGATGGGTGCGCAACTTCATCCAGCCGATCGCCGTCCGGGACGTGCTGCACTACCTGGTCGCGGCCGCGCGGGTGCCCGAGCGCGTGAACCGCACGTTCGACATCGGCGGGCCGGACGTGCTGCGCTACGGGCAGCTCATGAACGGCTACGCGGTCGAGGCGGGCCTTCGGCAGCGTCCGATCGCCGCGCTCCCCGTGCTCACGCCGTGGCTCGCCGGGCAGTGGGTCAACCTCGTCACCCCGATCCCGCGGCGGCTCGCGGTGCCGATCATCGAGTCGCTGCAGTTCGACTGCGTCGCGCGCGACCACGACATCGACCGGGTGATCCCGCCGCCTGCGGGCGGCCTCACGCCGTACCGCCGTGCCGTGCGGCTCGCGCTGGAGCGCGAACGGGCGGGCGAGGTCGAGACCAGTTGGCAGAACACCGAGGTCGTCGGGGCTCCCAGCGATCCGCTTCCGAGCGACCCGGAGTGGGCCGGGTACCGCGTGTACACGGATGTGCGCGAGCGCGAGTGCTCGGCGCCCGCCGCGTCGCTCTGGAGCGTGATCGAGGGCGTCGGCGGCACCAACGGCTGGTACTCGTTCCCCCTCGCCTGGGCGATCCGCGGGTGGATCGACAAGCTGGCGGGCGGCGTCGGCCTGCGGCGGGGCAGGCGCGACCCGGCGCGGCTGCGGGCCGGGGACGCGGTGGACTTCTGGCGGGTCGAGCGGGTCGCGCCGCCCGGGGATCGGCCGGGCTTCCTCCGGCTGCGGGCCGAGATGCGCGTTCCAGGGCGTGCCTGGCTCGAGATGTCCGCCGAACCGGCGGGGCAGGGCTCGCGCTACCGGCAGCGGGCGGTCTTCTTCCCGCGCGGGCTCGCCGGCCGGCTGTACTGGTGGGCGGTGTTCCCCTTCCACGGGATCGTCTTCGCCGGGATGGCCAACCGGATCACGTCGGAGGCCGAGGCGGGCCCGTCCTCGACGGGCGCGGAAGTAACGAATCGGTAACGCCGGATGCTAGGGTGACCTGCACGGTCCGCGCAACGAGGCACGGCCCGTGGAAAGGCCCGACACGTGCGTTCCCCCCGAGACGCGGTCGACCCGGCGACCGCATCCCGCCCCCGGCGTTCCCACCGCCCGCCACGTCCGCTCGTCCGGATCCCGCTCGCCATGACCGGCCTGGTCGCAGCAGCCTCGCTGCTGTGGAGCGTCTCGACGCCCGCCGACGTCTACGCCATCGACGTGTTCGGGGCGTTGCGCGAACCCGGCCAGGCCGCCGCGATCATCGGGCATCGCGGCGATCGCGCCCAGGCGCCCGAGAACACGATGCCCTCGCTCGAATCGGCGATGGACGAACTCGAGTACGTCGAGACCGACGTGCGGCTCACCCGCGACGGGGTTCCGGTGCTCTTCCACGACACCGATCTCGAACGCGTCACGGGCCGCACCGGTCGCGTCGAGGACCTCGACCACGACCAGGTCGCCCGCCTCGACGCCGGCGCCTGGTACGCGGAGGAGTGGGCGGGCGAGCCCATCCCGACGCTCGAGGAGTTCCTGGCGGCGCTCGGCGAGCGCGACGCCGCGCGCGCGCTCGTCGAGCTCAAGGCGGACTGGACGGCGTCCGAGGTGCGCATCGTGCTCGACCTCATCGAGCGCCACGGCCTGCGCGGGCGCATCATCCTGCAGAGCTTCAGCATCGAGACCCTGCAGTCCATCCAGCGCGTCGCGCCGACGACGCCGCGCATCATGCTCATCCGCGAGCTCCCGGCAGACCCCGTGCCGTTGGCCGACGAACTCGGGGTCATCGGATTCGGCACGACCGCGGCATCCGTCACCGACGCCCCCGGCGCCGTCGACGCCGCGCACGCGGCCGGACTGGCCGTGCTCTGCTACACGCTGAACACGCAGGACCGCTGGCAGGAGGTCAGCGCGCTCGGCGTCGACGGCATCATCACCGACCAGCCGAGCGACCTCGACGCGTGGATCGCGTCGACCGCGCCGGGCACCTGACCGGGCGGGAACCTGACCCGGGGCCGGACGCCCGTCGGCTCAGCGGGCGTCGAGTTCGACGACCTCGACGCCCAGGCGCGACGCGGCCTCGGAGAAGGTCTCGTGCATGCGCTCGGAGAACAGCACGAAGCGCACGAGCGGGGGCGATGCGGTCGCGCCGGCGACGCTCCCGATCGCGACCTCCGCCGCGTCGTCGGCCGGCCAGCCGTACACGCCGGCCGAAACCGCGGGCAGGGCGACGGATGCCGCGCCGAGCCCGTGCGCGACGCGCAGCGCGTTCCGGTAGGCGTCGGCGAGCCGGACGCGACGTGCGGCCGCTTCGGGGCCCGGGCCGGGCCACACCGGCCCGACGGCGTGCACGACCCACCGTGCGGGCAACCGGCCGGCGGTCGTCGCGACCGCATCCCCGGTCGCCAGGCCGTCCGGCAGCATGGTCTCCCTGATCCGGCGGCACGCGGCCAGGACCTCCGGTCCGCCCGCCCGGTGGATGGCGCCGTCCACGCCGCCGCCGCCGAGCAGCGACGGGTTCGCCGCGTTCACGATCGCATCGACCCGCTCGAGCGTGAGGTCGCCCGTGACCAGCTCGATCCGCGGCATCCGCCCGTCAGCCCCGGTTGTTGGAGAGCTCGAAGATGCGCACGAGCTCGGCGACGGCCGCCTCGCGCTCGTCGCCGCCCGCCTCGTACATGTGCGACACGTGGGTGCGCAGGTGGTTCTCGACGAGGAGCTTGTTCAGCGAGCCGAGCGACTTCTGCACCGCCAGGGAGAGCGTGACGATGTCGACGCAGTAGTCCTCGTTCTCGATCATCTTCTCGATGCCGCGCAACTGACCCTCGATGATCTTCGTGCGGTGGAGCGCGCGCTTCTTGATGTCCTCGATCACCTCGTCAGGATACGCCCGACGTTCGCTAGCGTGAACGCATGCGCCGCGTCCTCCTGAGCTCGATGATCGTGCTGCTCGCGTTCGGCGCCGGGGCACCCGTGGCGGCGGCGGCGCCGGCGGACGCGGTGCCCGCGGCGGCGCCGATCGCCGGGGCGCCGGTCGCCGCGGTGCGGGCCGATGTCGACGACTTCACGTTCGCGAGCCTCGACGCGGTGTACGAACTCGGCAGGGACGACGGCGGACGCTCGACGCTGCGCACGACGGAGACGCTCGTGGCCGTCTTCCCCGAGTTCGACCAGAACCGCGGCATCCGCCGCGCGATCCCGCGCTGGTACGACGGCCACCCCACCGACATCCGGGTCGTCTCCGTCCACGACGACACGGGGGCCGAGCGCGGCTTCGAGACCGAGCGCAGCGAGGACGACGAATTCGAACTGGTCACGATCGCGGCCGACGACTTCGTGCACGGCGAGCAGACCTACGTGATCACCTACGACCAGCGGAACGTGACCTTCGACCCCGACGACCTCGACGTCCAGGAGTTCTACTGGGACGTCAACGGCACGGGGTGGGCGCAGCCGTTCGGCAGGGTCCGGGCCGAGGTCCGGCTCGAACCCGACCTCGCCGCGGCGTTCACCGGGGATGCCGCCTGCTACCGCGGCTTCGAGGGCTCGAACACGCCGTGCGAACGCCTGGACGTGACCCCCGGCGGCGATCCCGTCGCGGTCGCCCGCGCCGAGGCCCTCGGCCCGCACCAGAACCTCACGATCGCGCTCGCCTTCGCACCGGGGACCTTCGAGCCCCGCGACGAGCGGTTCACCTCGTCGCCGGTCGCGATGGCGTCGCTGTTCGGGGCGGTGGCCGCGGTGCTCCTCGCGATCGCCGCGGCCGTGATGCGGCTGACCCGCTGGCGGGACCACCCCGGGCGCGGCATCGTCGTGGCCGAGTACGAACCGCCCGCCGACCTGACGCTCATGGAGGCCGCCGACCTCGTCGGCGCCGCGCCCAAGGGCGTCACGGCGACGCTCCTGGCCGAGGCGGTGTGCCGCCGCGTGCGGGTGGTCGAGAGCCGCCCGAAGCGCTACGCGGTCGTGCTCGAGGCACCGGTCGACGGGGCCGATCGCGACGCCGTGCGCGTCCTGCGGGCGCTGTTCGGCGCCGGTGCCGCGCCGGGGGCGCGCAGGGACCTGCGTACGCGCGACACCGCGGTGGGCACGCGGTTGGCGAGCCTGCGCCGCTCGGTGCACGCGCGTGTGGAGCGCGAGGGGCTGCGCCGCAAGCCCGACCGCGGGTTCCGCGCGGTGTTCGCCGTGCTCGGGCTCGCGGCCGGGCTGTCGGCCGTCGTGTTCGGCTTCGGCGCGCTGGATGCGCGCATGGGCGGCGCATGGCCGTGGCTGACGATCCTCACCGGGGTGATCGCGGCGGCCGCGACGCTCGGCGTGGTCGCGGTCGTGCGTCCCCTCACCGAACGGGGTCGGGCCGGGCGCGACCACCTCGACGGGCTGCGCGAGTTCATCCGCCTCGCCGAGGCCGACCGGATCCGGGTCCTGCAGTCGCCGAGCGGTGCGGAGCGGCGCCCGTTCGCGGGCGAGGACCCAGAGCAGGTGCTCCGCCTGAACGAGCGACTGCTGCCGTACGCGGTGCTGTTCGGGCTCGAACGCGAATGGAGCCGGGTGCTCGCGGCCCTCTACGCCGAGCAGGGTCGCGAGCCGGACTGGTATTCGGGGCGCACCGCCTTCAACGCCGCGGTCTTCGCGGTCGGCGTCAGCTCGTTCGCGAGCGCCTCGAGTGCGAGCTGGTCGGGGTCGTCGTCGAGCTCGTCCTCTGGCGGGTCCGGCGGCGGCGGCTCGTCGGGCGGCGGCGGCGGGGGAGGAGGAGGCGGCGGCGTCTGAGGCGCGTCGCGTCAGTCCTCGTCGCCGGCCGTGCGCTCGGGGAGGACGACGCGTCGCTCGGCATCGATGCCGACGACCTCGTCGGGCTCGTCGTCGTCGGTGGTGCGGGCGTCGTCGTCCGCGCCGTCGGGCTCGGGCGGGAGTTCGCCGTCCTGTGCCACCTGGAACTCGTGATCGTCGGCGATGCCTCCGCCGACCTCCGTCGACACGTCCATGCCACGAGACTAACCCCGCGCGGCCCCGCCCGACAGGGGCGCGTCGCATCCGGCGGCCGAGGCCGCGGAAGTATGCTCCGGGCATGCCCGAGTGGATGCTCGCCGCGCTCGCGGGGCTCGCCGCGGGCGGGGCGCTGCTCGCGGGTGCGATCATCGCGTGGTTCGTGCGCATTCCGCGGAAGGCGGTCGCCGCGACCATGGCGTTCGGCGCCGGCGTGCTCGTCTCGGCGCTCGCGTTCGACCTCGTCCTCGAGGCGGAGGAGGTCGGCGGGTTCTGGCCGACGGTCGTCGGGTTCGCCGTCGGCGCCGTCGTCTACGTCGTCGCCGACGGACTGCTCGACCGCACCGGGCACCGGAACCGTCGCGGCAGCGACGCCGGTCCGGGCTCGGGCACGGGCATCGCGGTCGGTGCGCTCATCGACGGCATCCCGGAGAGCGCCGTGCTCGGCGTCGGCATGCACGGCGGTGCCGGCGTGAGCGTGCCCGTGCTGGTCGCGATCATCATCTCCAATGTCCCGGAGGGGCTGAGCTCGACCGCCGACCTCAAGGCCTCGGGGCGCAGCGCCCTTCAGGTCATGCTGCTGTGGGGCGGGATCGCGCTCGCGTGCGCGCTCGCGGCGCTCGGCGGCTACGCGCTGCTCGCCGACGCGGGCGGTCAGGTCGCCGCGGTCGTCACGGCGCTCGCCGCCGGCGCCATCCTGGCGATGATCTGCGACACGATGATCCCCGAGGCGTTCGCGACGGAGCGGCGACTCACCGGGCTGCTCGCGACGTTCGGGTTCCTGCTGAGCTTCGCGCTGCACCGGGCGGCCTGACCGGGCGGCCCGTCGGGCGGCCCGGCCGGGCGGCCTGGCCAGGCGGCCCGGCCGGACGGCGGAGCACGGCGTGTTGGCATCCGGCCCGCGACCGCGCGTAGAATGACCTGCGGCGCTCGACGGATCCATTCGCGAAGCCGACGGCTGGGGGAACTCGCTCCGCCATGCTCGGCCGCTCCCGGATCCGGCGCACCCCGACGGGACCGCACGCAGCGGCCCGTCGACGGCGCGGGCCACGTGCGTGGCCACGATCGCCGGATCGCATCGGCCGGCAGGCGTGGTCACGCAGCAGGGCATCGGGTGCAGAGGGGCTTCGAGCCCGGACAGGGGAGGACCACTTGGCGCAGAGCAGGCAGCAGACGCAGTCGAGGCAGCGGCAGCGAACGCGCTCGCGCGACGACGACGCGCCCATCATCCCGATCCTCGCGCGCAAGGTGCGCGAGGTCGAGCAGAAGGCGCAGAAGAACAAGCTGGGCCCGACCAACCGGACGAAGTTCCAGGTCATCGCACTGCTCATGCGCGAGGAGCGCGCGCGCGTCAAGGGCGACACCGAGATCGGCGACGCCGCCCGCGCGGAGCTGCTCAAGCGACTCGACGGCATCGCGCAGATCCTCGCGAAGACCGCCGCACGCGACACGAGCCTGATCACCCTGCTCGAACCGGATGCCTCGATCTCGACGGTCGCGCAGCGATTCCGCCGCGACTGGCTGCTCGAGTCCGGCGCCGACCTCAGCGAGGACGAACTGATCATCGTGCGCGAGCCCGAGGCGCGCCCGGTGGTGCTCTCCGAGAACCAGGTGATCCCGCGGTCGGTGCGTTCGCGGCAACTCGCGAACCCGTTCCTCGCGCCCGACTTCGCCGCCTCCGCGCAGCCCGCAGTCCCCGTTCGGCGCCTCGCGAACTGGGAACTGCTCGGACCGCTGTTCAAGTCGTTCGAATCCGGCTCCGGCGGCCAGGCCGCGTCGATGGAGCTCCCCGCGGCGCCGAAGGCCGATCGGCTCTCGCCCCGCGGGCTCGAGCTCATGCCCCACCAGGCCCGATTCATCGAATCGGCCAGGCAGGGCCATCGGCGGTTCCTCCTCGCCGACGAGCCGGGACTCGGCAAGACCGCGCAGTCGGTGCTCGCGGCATCCGTCTCAGGCGCCTATCCGCTGCTCGCGGTCGTTCCGAACGTGGTCAAGATGAACTGGGCCCGCGAGGTCGAGCGCTGGACCCCGCACCGCCGCGCGACCGTCATCCACGGCGACGGCGACACCGTCGACGCCTTCGCCGACGTCGTCGTCGTCAACTACGACGTCCTCGACCGGCACCTGGCCTGGCTGTCGACGCTCGGGTTCCGCGGGATGGTGGTCGACGAGGCGCACTTCATCAAGAACCTGCAGTCGCAGCGGTCGCGCAACGTGCTCGCGCTCGCCGAGCGCATCCGGGCGAACACGCCCGGCGGCGACCCGCTGCTGCTCGCGCTGACGGGCACCCCGCTCATCAACGACGTCGACGACTTCCGAGCCATCTGGCAGTTCCTCGGCTGGATCGACGGCGACCGGCCCTCCCCGGAACTTCTGGGCAGGCTCGAGGAGACTGGGCTCACCCCAGCCGACCCCGGGTTCTACCCCGAGGCCAGGCAGTCGGTCATCGACCTCGGCATCGTCCGACGCCGCAAGAAGGACGTCGCGGCCGACCTGCCCGACAAGCGCATCGCCGATCTCCCCGTGGAGCTCGACGACGAACTCGGCCGGTCGATCCGCGCGGCCGAGCGAGAGCTCGGCAACCGGCTCGCGACGCGCTTCCGATCCCTCGTGGAGTCGCGCAGGCTCCGAGTGGGCGACCTCGACGAGCTCGAGCGCGACCAGTTCATCCGCGCCGTCGCGCTGTCCGAGCTCGAGGAGTCGAAGTCCTCGAAGTCCGGCGAGAACGTCTTCACGATGGTTCGGCGCATCGGCCAGGCGAAGGCGGGCCTCGCGGCCGATTACGCGGCCCAGCTGGCCCGATCGGCCGGCAAGGTCGTGTTCTTCGCCAAGCACATCGACGTCATGGACCAGGCTGAGGCCTCCTTCGCGGCGCGCGAGCTGCGGTCGGTGTCGATCCGTGGCGACCAGAGCGCGATCGCCCGCCAGCAGGCGATCGATGCGTTCAACACCGACCCCGAGGTCTCGGTCGCGGTGTGCTCGCTCACCGCCGCCGGCGTCGGCGTGAACCTGCAGTCCGCCTCGAACGTCGTGCTCGCCGAGCTCAGCTGGACCGCGGCCGAGCAGACCCAGGCGATCGACCGCGTGCACCGCATCGGCCAGGACGAGCCGGTGACGGCGTGGCGCATCATCGCCGCGCACACCGTCGACGCCCGCATCGCCGAGCTCATCGACCAGAAGCAGGGCCTCGCGCTGCGAGCCCTCGACGGCAGCGACGTCGAACCCGGTTCGGCCGACTCGGTGCAGCTCGACGCCCTCCAGCACCTGCTGCGGCAGGCGCTCGACGGCGCGCTGTAGGCGGCGGGGCAGCACCGCCGACGGGCCCGACGTCACGGAATCGAACGGACCCCGCGCTCGACGCTAGACTCCCTCACGTTCGCGCCTCGACGCAGCGGCTCTCTGCGGACGTCCCCCTTCACGAGGAGTCAACACAGGCATGAAGATCGGCATTCTGACCAGCGGCGGCGACTGCCCCGGACTGAACTCCGTCATCCGAGGCGCGGTGCTCAAGGGCGTCATCTCGCACGACGCCGAGTTCGTCGGGTTCCGCTGGGGCTGGCGGGGCGTCGTCGAGGGCGACATCGTGCCGATCGTCCGCCACGACGTCCGCGGCCTGTCGAAGCAGGGCGGCACGATCCTCGGTTCGAGCCGCACCAACCCGTTCGAGGGCGAGCACGCCGGTCCCGACAACATCCGTCGGATGCTCGACGAGCACGACATCGACGCGATCATCGCGATCGGCGGCGAGGGCACGCTCACCGCGGCGCGCCGGCTCGTCGACGAGGGCGGCCTGCCCGTGATCGGCGTGCCGAAGACGATCGACAACGACCTCGCCGCGACCGACTACTCGTTCGGATTCGACACGGCCGTCGAGATCGCGACCGAGGCGATCGACCGGCTCCGCACCACGGCGGACTCGCACGAGCGGTGCATGGTGCTCGAGGTCATGGGTCGGCACGTGGGCTGGATCGCCCTGCACTCCGGCATGGCCGGCGGCGCGCACGCCATCCTGATCCCCGAGCAGCCGATGAGCATCGAGGAGATCTGCGAGTACGTCGAGTCGGTGCGCGACCGCGGCCGTGCCCCGCTCGTGGTCGTCGCCGAGGGCTTCAAGCTCGACACCATGGACGAGGCGCACTCGCACCTCGGCCTCGACGCGTTCGACCGGCCGCGCCTCGGCGGCATCGCCGAGAAGCTCGCGCCCATGATCGAGGCGCGCACGGGCATCGAGTCGCGCCACACGGTCCTCGGCCACATCCAGCGCGGCGGTGCGCCCTCGGCGTACGACCGCGTGCTCGCGACGCGCCTCGGCATGGCGGCGGTCGACGCGGCCGTCGACC
The DNA here is from genome assembly GCF_021442325.1 of Agromyces marinus. Lineage (NCBI taxonomy): Bacteria > Bacillati > Actinomycetota > Actinomycetes > Micrococcales > Microbacteriaceae > Agromyces > Agromyces marinus. The sequence continues at coordinate 1,184,771 of NZ_CP087879.1, forward strand.
GGGCGTGGGGCAGCATGGTCACGCTGCGCGGCACCGACATCGAGCGCGTCACGATCGCCGAGGCGACGGGCGGCCTGAACCGCGTTCCGCAGGCGCGCTACGACGAGGCGAAGATCCTGTTCGGCTGATGGCGACCTCCGCGGGCGGGGCCGGTGAGCGGATGCCGCTTCCGGAGGTCTGCGTCTGCTACGTGCTCCGCGAATGGGAGGGGCGCACCGAGGTGCTGCTGGGGCGGAAGAAGCACGGCCTCGGGAAGGGGTACTTCGTCGGGCTCGGCGGCAAGCTCGAACCGGGGGAGACCGCCGTCGAGGCGGCGGTGCGCGAGGTGCACGAGGAATCCGGCCTCGTCGTGGCATCCGCCGACCTCGACGCGCGCGGCCGCCTGCGGTACCTGTTCCCGTACCGGACGGCGTGGAGCCAGGTCTCGAACGTGTTCGTCGTGCGCGAGTTCGCCGGCGCGCCGGCGCCGTCGGACGAGCTGGATCCGGAGTGGTTCCCACTCGATGCGGTTCCGCTCGCGCACATGTGGGACGACGCGAAGCACTGGCTGCCGGGCGTGCTCGCTGGCGGTCGGGTGGAGCGCACGTACGTGTTCGGCGAGGACCTCGCGACCGTGGTGGAGGCCCGGGATCACGTCGCGTAGTATCGACGGGGCTCGGCGCTCGCCGAGGTCGCAACCACCTTTCCGTGAACACTCGGTGAACCCGTTCGCCGACGGACAGAAAGACGCCGGTGGATCTCACCCTCATCGTCGTGCTGGTCATCGCGCTGGCGCTCTTCTTCGACTTCACGAACGGCTTCCACGACACGGCGAACGCGATGGCGACGCCCATCGCGACCGGCGCGCTCAAGCCCAAGATGGCCGTCACGCTCGCCGCGATCCTCAACCTGATCGGGGCCTTCCTGTCCACCGAGGTTGCGAAGACCATCTCGGGCGGCCTGATCCGGGAAGGCGAGGACGGCGTGTTCATCACGCCCGAGCTCATCTTCGCGGGTCTCATCGGAGCCATCACCTGGAACATGGTGACCTGGCTGCTCGGCCTGCCCTCGTCCTCGAGCCACGCGCTCTTCGGCGGGCTCATCGGAGCGGCCCTCGTCGGCTTCGGCGTCCAGTCGATCGACGGCGCGGTCCTGATGTCGAAGATCATCCTGCCCGCGCTGCTGGCCCCGGTGACGGCCGGGCTCGTCGCGTTCGCCGCGACCAAGCTCGCCTACGCGATCACGCGGCGATACGACGGCAAGCCCGACGGGCGCGACGGCTTCCGGTACGCGCAGATCTTCTCGAGTTCGCTGGTCGCGCTCGCCCACGGCACGAACGACGCGCAGAAGACGATGGGCGTGATCACGCTGACGCTCATCGCCGCGGGGATGCAGACGGCGGGCACGGGACCGGAGTCCTGGGTCGTCGTCACGTGCGCGATCGCGATCGCACTCGGCACCTACATGGGCGGATGGCGCATCATCAAGACCCTCGGCACGGGACTGACCGACGTCAAGCCCGCCCAGGGGTTCGCGGCCGAGACCGCCACGGCCGCCACGATCCTCGCCTCCAGCCACCTCGGGTTCGCGCTCTCGACCACGCAGGTGGCCTCCGGCTCCGTGATCGGCTCGGGTCTCGGCCGCCGCGGGTCGAAGGTGCGCTGGCGCACCGCGGGGCGCATCGGCATCGGCTGGCTGCTGACCCTGCCCGCTGCGGGCGGCGTCGGGGCATTGGCCGCGGTCGTCGCGCTGATGGGCCCGATGGGCGTCATCATCGACGCGATCGCCGCTGCGGCGATCATCGGCGGCATCTTCCTGTGGTCGCGGCGTGACGAGGTCTCGCACCGCAACGTGCTGAGCGAGGTCGCCGACTCGGGTCGCGCGGTCAGGATCAAGCGCAACCCGAAGCCGAAGAAGAAGGTGTCCTCGTGATCGACTGGATCGCGTTCGTGATCGTGTTCGTCGCCTCGCTCGTCGGCGCGGCCGTCGTCGTGAGCGCCTACGCGCTCGGCCTGCGACTGCTCACCGTCGGGGGGCGCACGCCGGTGGTCGCGCCCGCCGACTTCACCGACGCGATCACGACGATCTCGCCCGAGGAGGCGAAGCGGGCCGCCAGGCGCGCCGAGAAGGCCGCGAAGAAGAGCCCGCTGACCGACGCGCAGAAGCGTCTGGCCGTCGTCGGCGCGTGGGCCTGCTTCGCGCTCAGCGGCGCTGCGGTGCTGTACGGGATCTACCTCATCGTGCCCGCGCTCAGCGGCTGACCCGCAGCAGGCGCTTCCCCTCCCGACCCCGACTGGATGCCATGAACACCCGACCCGACACCGAGACCGCCGGCGAACCCGCACCGAGGAACGCGATCGACCGCTTCTTCGAGATCACCGAGCGGGGTTCGAGCGTGCCCGCCGAGATCCGCGGCGGCATCGTGACCTTCGTCACGATGGCCTACATCGTGATCCTCAACCCGATCATCCTCTCCGGCGGAACGGATGTCGCGGGCGAGAACCTCGGCTTCGCGCAGGTCGCCGCGGTCACCGCGCTGACCGCCGGCGTCATGACGATCCTGTTCGGCGTCGTCGCCCGGCTCCCGTTCGCGTTCGCGGCCGGGCTCGGCATCAACTCCTTCCTCGCGGTCTCGGTCGTCGGCCAGGTCACGTGGGCCGAGGCGATGGGACTCGTGCTCATCAACGGCCTCATCATCGTCGTGCTCGCGGCGACGGGCCTGCGGCGCCTCATCTTCGAGGCCGTGCCGATGCCGCTCAAGCTCGCGATCACGGTCGGCATCGGCGTGTTCATCGCGTTCATCGGATTCGTCGACGCCGGATTCGTGACCGCGACCGGCGCGTCGTCGCCGCCCGTGGGCCTCGGCGTCGACGGCTCGGTCACGACGGTGCCGACGCTCGTCTTCGTGATCACGCTGCTGGTCACGGGCGTACTCGTCGCACGCAGGGTCAAGGGCGGAATCCTCGTCGGCCTGCTCTCCGGCACGGTGCTCGCGCTCGTCCTCGAGGCCGTCCTCGACCTCGGTCCGAGATTCGGCGCCGACGGGTCGGTGAACCCGCAGGGCTGGGGGCTGTCCGTTCCCGAGCTGCCCTCGCAGTGGGTGAGCGTGCCCGACCTGTCGCTCATCGGCCAGGTGAGCTTCGGCTCGTTCGAGCGCATCGGCGTCCTCGCCGCGCTCATGCTCGTCTTCACGCTCGTCTTCACCAACTTCTTCGACGCGCTCGGCACCATGACGGGCCTCTCGAAGGAGGCCGGCGTCGCCGACGCGAAGGGCGAGTTCCCGCGCCTGCGCTCGGCGCTCGTCGTCGAGGGCGTCGGCGCCGTCGCGGGCGGCTTCACGTCGAGCTCGTCGAACACGGTGTTCATCGAGTCGGGCTCCGGCATCGGCGAGGGCGCCCGCACGGGCCTCGCGAACCTCGTCACCGGCGCGCTGTTCCTCATCGCCATGTTCCTCACGCCGTTGACCTCGATCGTGCCCTCCGAGGTGGCCGCGGCCGCGCTCGTCATCGTCGGCGCGCTCATGATGGCGCAGATCCGCGAGATCGACTTCTCCGACTTCAGCGTGCTGCTGCCCGTGTTCCTGACGGTCACGGTCATGCCGCTGACGTACTCGATCGCCAACGGCATCGGCGCGGGGTTCATCGCGTGGGTCGTCGTCCGCGCCTTCGCGGGCAAGGCGAAGGAGATCAGCCCGCTGCTGTGGGTCGTCGCCGCCGGCTTCCTGGTGTACTTCGCCCGCGGCCCCGTCGAGGCGCTGCTCGCAGGCTGACGCTCACGAGCTCTCGACCCGATCGTCCGCGACGATCGCGGTGCCGCGCCAGCGCGCGATGCCGTTCATGAGGTGGTAGACCACGATCGCCGCGATCGTGCCGAGTGCGATGCCGTTGAAGACGACGTCGCCCGCCATGAAGGTGAAGTCGGCGACGCCGATGACCAGCGCCGTCGCCGCCGTGAACTGGTTCACGGGGCTGCGGAAGTCGACCCGGTTGTCGACCCAGATCTTCACGCCGATGATGCCGATGAGGCCGTACAGCGCGGTCGTCACCCCGCCGAGCACCCCGGGCGGGATCGTGTTGATGAGCGCGCCGACCTTGGGCGACAGGCCGAGCAGCAGTGCGAACGCGCCCGCGACCCAGTACGCGGCGGTCGAGTACACGCGCGTGGCGGCCATGACGCCGATGTTCTCGCCGTACGTCGTCGTGCCGGACCCGCCGAAGAAGCCCGCCAGGGTGGTCGCGAGGCCGTCGGCGAACAGGGCGCGGCCCGTGGACCGGTTGATCGAGGCATCCGTCATCTGGGCGACGCCGCGGATGTGCCCCACGTTCTCGGCCACGAGCACGAGCACGACCGGGAGGAACGCCGGGAGCAGGCCCCAGACGGCCGCGTCGGCGATCGGGTTCGCCGGGAGGTGGAAACTCGGAAGGCCGACCCAGGCCGCGTCGGCGACGGCGCCGAAGTCGACCTCGCCCTGCGCGACCGCGGCGAGATAGCCGACGACGACGCCGAGCAGGATCGACATCCGCCCGAGCAGACCGCGGAACAGCACGCTCGCGACGATGACCGCGCCGAGCGTGATGAGCGCCGTCAGGGGCGCCGCCTCGAAGTTCGTGCGGGCCACGGGCGCCAGGTTCAGGCCGATGAGCGCGACGATCGCGCCCGCGACGACGGGGGGCATGAGCGCGTCGATCCAGCGCGAGCCGGCGAACTGGACCACGAGGCCGACGACCGCGAGCAGGATGCCGACGACGACGATGCCGAACAGCGCCGCGCCCATGGGGTCGGCCACGCCCTCGGCGGCGGTCGCGGCCGTGATCGGCGCGATGAACGCGAACGACGAGCCGAGGTAGCTCGGGACGCGGTTGCGCGTGATCAGCAGGAAGAGGATCGTGCCGACGCCCGAGAAGAACAGCGTCGTCGCGGGCGGGAAGCCGGTGAGCACGGGCACGAGGAAGGTCGCGCCGAACATGGCGACGACGTGCTGTGCGCCCAGGCCGATGGTGCGCGGCCAGGAGAGCCGTTCGCCGGGCCCGACGACGTCGCCGGGGGCGACGTGCGCGCCGTCGCCGTGGACGGTCCAGGGGAGGTTCATGTGATTCCGATCGGGTCGAGGGGGAGCTGGCCTCAGGGGTCCGGACGGGATGCTACCGGGTGCGCGCCCCTCGGCCGGCGCGGGTGCCCGCCGCACGCAGGTTCCGGGGGTCAGCCCCATGTCGCGGCGTTCGGCCCGCGCCTAGCGTGGAGGCGTACTCGGAACCGGGTACCCGAAGACGAGGAGACCATCGCATGACCACCATCGCGCCCGCCCCGACGAGCACCGACGTCGAGACGCGCGGGTTCGCCGTCTCGAGCCTCGTGCTCGGCATCGTCTCGTTCGTCGCGGGGTTCACGTTCGTGGTGCCCGTCGCGGGCCTCGTGCTCGGCATCCTCGCGCTGCGTCGCGAACGGTCGGCTCGCACCATGGCCGTCTGGGGCGTCGTGCTGAACGCCGTGATGCTCGCCGGCGCCGTCGTCGGCACGCTCGCCTTCCTCGTGTTCGGGCTGCTCCTGCTGCCGTTCGCCCCGCTCGCCTTCATCTGAGCCGGCAGGTGCCGATCCCGCCCCCTCCCGCTAGCCTGACCGCGAGGGGGCGGCGGCATGGACGCTGAACGGGCGACTCGGATCTCGACGTGGGGTTCCGGCGCGCCGGAACCCCGGTACGCCGAGAGCGAGGACGGCTCGGTCGCCTACCAGGTGTTCGGGGACGGACCGCGCGACCTGCTGCTCATCGGCAACTGGGCGAGCAACATCGAGGTGATGTGGGAGCACCCGTCGATGGTGCGCTACCTCGACCGGCTCTCGAGGTTCGCCCGCGTCATCTGCTTCGACAAGCGGGGTGCCGGGCTCTCGGATCCCGTCCCGATGGCCGCGCTGCCCACGCTCGAGCACTGGATGGACGACGCCCGTGCGGTGCTCGACGCCGCAGGCTCCGACTGCGCGGCGCTGCTCGGCGACGCCGAGGGCGGCCCGATGGCGATGCTCTTCGCCGCGAGCCACCCCCAGCGCACGACCTCGCTCGTGCTCACGAACACCTTCGCGCGCATGCTCCGCGCGCCCGACTACCCGATCGGGATGCCGGAGGCCTCCGCCGAGCGCCTGCTCGTGCAGTGGCGTGCCGCATGGGGGACGGGCGACGTGCTGGCGCTGTCGGCGCCGAGCGTCGCGGACGACCCGCAGATGCGCCGCTGGATCAGCAGGTACATGCGGCTGTCGATGACCCCCGCGACATCCACGCGCATGTACCGCTGGGTGCTGCAACTCGACGTGCGCTCGGTGCTGCCGAGCATCCCCGTGCCGACGCTCGTGCTGCACAAGGCCGACAACCTGCACTACCGGCTGCCGTTCGGACGCTACCTCGCCGAGCACATCCCGGGCGCGAAGCTGGTCGAGCTGGCCGGTGCCGACTGGTACCCGCCGTTCGTCGGCACCGACCAGTTGCTCGACGAGGTCGAGGAGTTCCTCACGGGCGACCGCGCCGCGCCCGTGGACGACCGCGTGCTCGCGACCGTGCTCTTCACCGACATCGTCGGCTCGACGGACCTCGCCGCCCGGCTCGGCGACCAGCGATGGCTCGACCTCAAGCTCGCCCACGACGAACTCGTCCGGGCGCGCATCGCGCGGCATCGCGGCACGCACGTGTCCTCGACCGGGGACGGGTTCCTCGCCCTGTTCGACGGGCCCGCCCGCGCCGTGCGCTGCGCGTGGGAGATCGCGACCGCGGTGCGCGGGCTCGGGATCGAGATCCGTGCGGGCCTGCACAGCGGCGAGGTCGAGCTCCAGGGCGAGGATGTCGCCGGGATCGCGGTCCACCTCGCGTCGCGCGTGATCGCGCTCGCGGGTGCGGGGGAGGTGCTCGCCTCGGGCACCGTCAAGGACCTCGTCGTGGGGTCCGGGATCGCGTTCGAGGATCGCGGCGAGCACGAACTGCGCGGCGTTCCGGACCGATGGCGGCTGTTCCGCGTGGCCGGGCTCGGGTGAGCGTTCCGCATCGCCCGACCCGGACGCTGTGTACAGCCAGGTGCCGCACACCGGACGCCCGGGATAGGACCGGGGGCGGGTGCGCGAGTAGGCTCGGGGGAGATCAGGCGCGGTGATCCCGCGCATCCCTGCGAGGCGATGGAGCCAGTGTGTCGATGACCCGACCGAATCCGAGCACCCATGAGCACGCGACCCGGACCGAGACCGATTCGCTCGGGAGCGTCGAGGTTCCCGCGGACGCCTACTGGGGCGTCCACACGATGCGCGCGCTCGAGAACTTCCCGATCTCGAAGCGCCCGATCTCGGTCTACCCCGAGCTGATCGCTGCGCTCGCCCAGGTCAAGCAGGCCGCGTCCCGCGCCAACAAGGAACTCGGCGTGCTCGACCCGCGCAAGCAGGCGTGGATCGACGAGGCGTGCCAGCGCATCATCGACGGCGAGTTCCACGACCAGTTCGTGGTCGGCGTCATCCAGGGCGGCGCGGGCACGTCGACGAACATGAACGCGAACGAGGTCATCGCCAACGTCGCGCTCGAGATCGCCGGCCAGCCGAAGGGGCGCTACGACCTCATCCACCCGATCGACGACGTCAACCGCAGCCAGTCGACGAACGACACGTACCCGACGGCGCTGAAGCTCGCGATGACCGCGTCGCTGACGACGATGCTGCTCGAGCTCGACGCGCTGCGCATCGCGTTCGGCCGGAAGGGCCGCGAGTTCCACGACGTGCTCAAGGTCGGCCGCACGCAGCTGCAGGACGCCGTGCCGATGACGCTCGGCCAGGAGTTCCACGGGTTCGCCACGACCCTCGGCGAGGACATCGCGCGCCTGCGCGAGACGATCAAGCTGCTCTCCGAGGTCAACCTGGGCGGCACCGCGGTCGGCACCGGCATCACGGCGGACCCGGGCTACGCCGCCTCGGTCGTGCGCCACCTCAGCGAGATCGCGGGCAACCCGCTCGAGACCGCGCCCGACCTCGTCGAGGCGACCAGCGACACCGGCGTGTTCATGACGTTCTCGAGCGCGCTCAAGCGCAGCGCGATCAAGCTGTCGAAGATCTGCAACGACCTGCGCCTGCTCTCCTCCGGCCCGCAGGCGGGTTTCGGCGAGATCAACCTGCCGCCCAAGCAGGCCGGCTCGAGCATCATGCCGGGCAAGGTCAACCCGGTGATCCCCGAGGCCGTCAGCCAGGTGGCGTACGCGGTGGCCGGTGCGGATGTCACGGTCATGATGGCCGCCGAGAACGGGCAGTTGCAGCTGAACGCGTTCGAACCGGTCATCGCGCACTCGCTGCTGCAGTCGATCACGTGGATGCGCCAGGCGTGCTGGACCCTGCGGGTCAACTGCGTGGACGGCATCACCGCGAACACCGAGTTCCTCGATGCGCAGGTCGCGTCGAGCGTCGGGGTCATCACCGCGCTCATCCCGTTCATCGGGTACGGCGAGGCGGCGAAGCTCGCGAAGGCGGCGCTCGCGACGGGGCGTCCGGTCGCCGACCTGGTCGTGGAGGCCGGCCTGATGACGCGCGAGGACGTCACGCGCCAGCTGCTGCCGTCGCGCCTGTCGGGAGTGCACCCGATCACGCAGGCGATCCCCGTCGCCGACCTCAAGGCCGAGGCGAGCGACTGACTCGGCGAGCGACTGACTCGGGCGCGCGGCCGGCCTGCGCGCGCCGCGCTTCAGACCACGCGGCAGTGCGTGGTCAGCGAGCCGATGCCCTCGATGGTGACGGTGACGGTCGAGCCGTCGTGCATGAACACCTGCGGGTTGCGCGAGTAGCCCGCGCCGCCCGGGCTGCCGGTCGAGATCAGCGTTCCCGGCGGGACCGTGGCGGTCTTCGACAGGTACGAGATGATCTCGGCGACGCTGCGCACCATCTCGTTGGTCGAGGCGTCCTGCATGACGTGGCCGTCGAGGTTGGTGGTCAGCCAGAGGTCCTGGGGGTCGGCGATCTCGTCGGCGGTGACGACGACGGGACCGGTCGGCGTGAAGCCGTCGAACGACTTGCACCGCGACCACTGCGCTTCGCTGAACTGGATGTTGCGGGCCGTGATGTCGTTGACGACGGTGTAGCCGAAGACGTGGTCGAGCGCGTCCTGCGGCGAGACGTTGCGGGCGGGCGTGCCGATGATGACGCCGAGCTCGGCCTCGTAGTCCACCTGGGGCGCGACGTCGTCGGCCCAGGTGGTCGTCCCGCCGTGCGCGGCGAGCGAGTTCGGCCAGAGCGAGAAGATCGTCATGGTCGACTCGGAGCGGAGCTTGAGCTCGGAGGCGTGCGCGGCGTAGTTCGCGCCGATCGCGAGCACCTGCGCGGGGCGCAGCACCGCGGAGTCGTGGCGCAGTTCGGCCACCGGCATCGTCGGCGCGCCCGCGGCGGTCGCCGCGTCGACGGCGGCGCGCACCTCGGCGAGCGCGTCGGGTCCGCGTTCGATGAGGTCCTGCAGGTCGCGGGGGGCGGATGCCATCGCCTCGTCCAGGAAGAGCGCCTGATCGTCGCGGACCACCGCGAGTCGGGGGGTGTCCTGGCCTTCGACTCGGAGATGCGCGAACTTCACCGTTTCAGGCTATCGGGCGATCCTGCCTTCCGTCTGTGCGGAATGTACAACGATCGGGTCCGGATGCGCCCTCACGGCGACAACGCGGCCGCCCGCCACAGGTGCATCGACGCGTAACTGCGCCACGGCGCCCATGCGGTGCCCCGTGCGGTGAGCGCACGGGCATCGGGCGGGAGTCCGAGTCGCTCGGCTCCGGTGCGCAGTGCGAGGTCGGAGACGAGCAGTTCGTCGGGTTCGCGGGTGACGCGCATCGCGACGTATCCGGCGGTCCACGGCCCGATGCCGGGGATCGCGAGGAGTTCGGCGCGCAGGTCGGCGCGCTCGCGCTCGGGTGCCACGACGAGCGCTCCGCCCGCGAGCCGGGCGGTCACGTCGAGGATGGTCCGGATCCGCGCGGCCGGGCCGCGCAGCACCTGTTCGCCGTGCTCGGCGATGGCTTCGGCGGTCGGGAACAGGGTGCGGGTCGTCCCCGCGATCTCCACGCGCTCACCGAGGTCGGCGGCGAGTCGGGTCAGCGCCGTCCGTGCCGCGGCGACCGAGACCTGCTGGCCGACGAGCGCGCGCACGACCAGCTCGTGCGGGTCGAGGGCGCCGGGCATCCTGATCCCGGGGACGGCCGCGACCGACGGCGCGAGCGCCGGGTCGGTGCCGAGCGCGGCGTCGATCGCCTCGGCGTCGGCGTCGAGGTCGAACAGGCGCCGTACGCGCGCGACGAGCGGGGCGAGGTCGGTGAGGTCGGTCAGGTGGGCTTCGACCTCGAGCGATGGCGAAGCGGATGCCGAGCCCGTAGCGGATGCCGAGCCCGTAGCGGATGCCGGTGCCGCGAGCCGCACGAGGGCCGGCCCGGCCGGGAGTGCGAGCGCGCGCTCGTAGCGATCGGGCGCCGCGTCCTCGACGCCGTCGAGGGCTCGTGCGGCCAGCCACGCGAAGACCCCGGCGGAATCGAAGGGCGCCCTCGCGGGCAGCCGCAGGCGCACCACGCCGGGTTCGACGGGCGCTGAGACGGATGGCGCGGCATCCGCTCGCCCCCGGCGTCGCCCGTTCGCGCGCTGCCCGTTCGCGCGCTGCCCGATCTCGCGGAGTTCGAGCGGGCTGCGCTCGTACACGGCGCGGACGGTGTCGTTGAACTGGCGGATGCTGCCGAAGCCGGACGCGAACGCGACGTCCGAGACGCGCATCGAGGTCGAGGTCAGCAGGGCCCGCGCGGTCTGCGCGCGGTGCGCGCGGGCGAGCGCGAGGGGGCCCGCGCCGAGTTCCGCCGAGAGCACGCGTGTGAGGTGGCGCGGCGTGTAGCCGAGGCGGGCGGCGAGTCCGGGCACGCCCTCTCGTTCGACGACCCCGTCGGTGATGAGCCGCATGGCGCGCGCGGCGAGGTCGTCGCCGAGGTCCCATTCGGGTGAGCCGGGAACGGCGTCGGGCAGGCAGCGCTTGCACGCCCGGAGGCCGGCCTCGTGTGCGGCCGCGGCCGTGCGGTAGAAGGTCACGTTGCGGGGTTTCGGCGGTGCGGCCGGGCAGCTGGGCCGGCAGTAGATGCCGGTCGAGTGGACGCCCGTGATGAACTGGCCGTCGAACCGGGCGTCGCGTGCGAGCATGGCGCGGTAGCGCTCGGCGAAGGCTGCGTCCTCGAGAGCCGGGTCGGCGTGCCCGGTTGCGTTCGTGTCCACCCCTCAAGCGTGGCATCCGTCGGCGCCCTCGACCAGCGGGAATCGGACATCGCCGCGACGGTACGCTGGGCCGCATGCCCGAAGCCCTCCGCGACCGACTCCGATCCGCATTCGGCGACCGTGCCATCCTCGGCGGGCCCCGGCTCGAGGCGGTCCGGGAGGATCGCTCCGGCCAGCGCAGCGACGCACCGCCGCTCGCGGTCGTCGAGGCGACCACGACCCGCGAGGTGCAGGCGCTCATGCGCCTGGCCACCGAGACCCGGACGCCGGTCGTGCCGCGCGGCGCGGGCACCGGGCTCGCGGGCGGGGCGATGTCGAGCCGCGGCTCCATCGTGCTCGACCTCTCGCGCATGAACCGCATCCTCGAGCTCGACGGAACCGACGAACTCGCCGTCGTCGAACCCGGCGTGCTCAACGGCGACCTCGACCGGGCCGCTCGCGAGCACGGGCTCTGGTACGCGCCCGACCCCGCGAGCCGGGCGATCAGCTCGATCGGCGGCAACATCGCGACCAACGCCGGCGGCCTGCTGTGCGCCAAGTACGGCGTGACGCGCGAGAGCGTGCTCGGTCTCGCCGTCGTGCTCGCCGACGGAACCCTGCTGCGCACGGGCCACCGCACGGTCAAGGGCGTGACGGGCTACGACCTCACCGCGCTCATGACCGGCTCCGAGGGCACGCTCGGCGTCATCGTCGAGGCGACGCTGCGGCTGCGCCCGGTCGTGGCCGGGCCCGTCGAGACCGTGGCGGCGGCCTTCCCCGACGTCGAATCCGCGGGCGCGGCGGTCGTCGGCGTCGCGGGCGCCCGCGTCAGGCCCGCGATCCTGGAGCTCATCGACCCGGTCGGTCTCGCCCGCGTGCGCGAGCACCTCGGCGTCGACGGCATCGCGGGCACGCCGCTCGAGGGCTTCGCGCCGGGCGAGACCTTCCTGCTCGCGCAGTTCGATGCGGGGGATGCCGCGGCCGAGGCATCCGTCATCGACCGCGTGTTCACCGAGGCCGGCGGGCGGGTCGTCCGCTCGACCGACCCGGCGACGGGCGAGCGGCTCCTCGGCATCCGCCGCGCCATGCATCCCGCGCTCGCCTCGCGCGGCAGCGTGCTCATCGAGGACGTCGCGGTGCCGCGCTCGAGGTTGCCCGAGATGTTCCGCGCCATCGCCGAGATCGGGCGGCGCCACGGCGTCGAGATCCCGACGCTCGCCCACGCGGGCGACGGCAACCTGCACCCGAACTTCGTGTTCGAGGGCGACGAGGTTCCCGAGCGCATCTGGGCCGCGGCCGACGACCTGTTCCGTGCCGCGATCCGGCTCGGCGGCACGCTCACCGGCGAGCACGGCGTCGGCATCCTCAAGCGCCGCTGGCTCGCCGACGAGCTCGGCGACACGTCGGTCGGCCTCCAGCGGCGCATCAAGGAGGTCTTCGACCCCGCAGGCATCCTCAACCCGGGCGTGATGTTCGTCGACGAGACGTGATCTCCGACGACGAATAGGATTCCCGCGTGACCCTCCCCACCGACGCTCCCTTCCCGCACCGGACCGCACGCCGTCGCGGTGCACGGGCGGGGGCGGGCATCGCGGTCGTCGTCCTCATCGCGATCGCCGGGCTCGTCGCGCTCGTCGTGGCCGCCTACCTGGCCGTCGGGCTCGGCGTCTCGGTGCTCGCGGTCGGCACGCTCGCGGCACTCGTGCCGCTCGCGATCGTGCTGCTCGCGGTCGCCTGGATCGACCGGTGGGAACCCGAACCGCGCTGGGCGCTGTGGCTGGCCTTCCTCTGGGGTGCCGCGGTGTCGGTCGCGATCGCGCTGCTCGTCGACCTCGGCGTGCAGCTGTTCGCGGCCGCAGCGGCCGCGGGCGAGCCGACGGGCTCGCAGGCGATGCAGGCGGTCGTGCAGGCCCCGCTGGTGGAGGAGATCGCCAAGGGCCTCGGCGTGCTGCTGCTGTACGCGCTCGCGCGGTCGCACCTGGACGGGCCCGTGGACGGGCTCGTGTACGCCGCGACCATCGCGGCGGGCTTCGCGTTCACCGAGAACATCCTCTACTTCGGCGCCGCGCTCATCGAGGGCGGGGCCGATGAGCTCGGCATGACGTTCGTGGTCCGCGGCCTGTTCTCGCCGTTCGCGCACGTGCTCTTCACGGCGTGCATCGGCATCGCGGTCGGCATCGCGGCACGGCGAGGCCACGGCGCGAACGTCTTCGGCTGGTTCGCCGCCGGGCTGGTGTGCGCCATCGCGCTGCACGCGTTCTGGAACGGCTCGCTCGCCTTCGCCGACGCGTTCGCCCTCTACTTCACGGTGCAGGTGCCGATCTTCGTCGGCGCGGTCGTCCTGACCGTCGTGCTGCGGCGCGAGGAGCAGCGCGTCACGCGGACCAGGCTGGCCGAGTACGCCGCCGCGGGCTGGTTCAGCCGCGACGAGGTCGACGGGCTCTCGACGTGGGCGGGCCGGCGGGCGGCGCTCGGGTGGGCGCGTGCGCAGCATCCGCCGCGCACCGATGCGGTGCGGCGATTCATCGCGGATGCCACGAGGCTCGCGTTCACCCGCAACGCCATCGCGACCGGGCGTGCCGACGTGCGACGCTTCGAGGACGAGCAGGATCTCCTCGGTGCCGTCTCGCGCGACCGCGCGGCGATCTCGGGGGCACCGGGTCATGGGTGAGCCGAAACCGTTCCAGGTGCATGAGTCGGGTGCGCTGCTGCACGGCACCCGGGCCGACCTCGCGCCGGGCGATCTCATCGTCCCCGGCCGACCCTCGAACTTCGGCGGTGGCCGCACGGCGAACCACGTGTACGTCACCGAGACGCTGGATGCCGCGGTCTGGGGCGCGGAACTCGCGGCCGGCGACGGACCCGGACGCATCTACCTCGTGGAGGCCACCGGCGCCATCGAGGACGACCCGAACCTCACCGACAAGCGGTTCCCGGGCAACCCGACCCGCTCGTACCGCACGCGCGAGCCGGTGCGCGTGATCGGGGAACTGCGCGACTGGACCGGGCACTCGCCCGAGCAGGTGCAGGCGATGCGCGAGGGTCTCGCCGACCTCGAGCGCCGGGGTGCGAACGTCATCTACGACGAGGTCGATCCCACCGAGCCGTCGCCCGAGGGCGGCGATCGGCCCCAGAGCGGCGATCGGCAAGGGTGACGCGCTCCGGTGCGGGGCGACCGGCACCGGAACAGTGAAACTCGCCGCCCCGTGGTGTGGCCTCAGCCGACAGCTCTCCGGGGCGGCGAGCTCTTAGGGGACCAGCGTGCAACGTGTTCGCCATCCGCGCAAGTGGTGGGTGGACGGGCGTCCGCGATTGTGATCGGGCCGCGGCATCCGTTTGGATGGGTGCATGACTGATACGAACAGCAAGCCCGAGATCGAGGCCCCCGAGGGGCCGGCTCCCGTGGAGCTCGTGATCGAGGAGATCGTCGTCGGCGAGGGTGCGGAGGCCGCGCCCGGTTCGACGGTCGACGTGCACTACCTCGGCGTCGAGTACGACTCGGGCGAGGAGTTCGACTCGTCGTGGAGCCGCGGCCAGTCGATCAACTTCCCGCTGCAGGCGCTCATCGCCGGCTGGCAGGAGGGCATCCCCGGCATGAAGGTCGGCGGGCGCCGCAAGCTCGTCGTCCCGCCCGCGAAGGCCTACGGCACCGCGGGCGGCCACCCGCTCTCGGGCAAGACCCTGATCTTCGTCATCGACCTGCTCGGCGTGAGCTGAGCCGGGCAGCCTGAACGGCAGGAGGCCGGCGCACCGAACGGTGCGCCGGCCTTCGTCGTGCCGCGGGATGGCGAGAATCTTCCATGCATGTGCATCCGATCGGCCCGTTCATCCGGAAGGAAGTGGTGTCAGGCAAGATCCGCCCCGCGAACCGCGGGACAGACCAGGAGGACACCATGAAGAAGTTCATCGCCGCAGGCATCGGCGCCGGAGCGCTCGTCGCGCTCAGCGGACTCGCGCCGGCCAACGCCGCCGAGGATGCGGCCATGCTCTCCGTGCTGCACGGGGTCCCCGGCCTCACCGTCGACGTGTACGTGAACGACGAGCTCACGCTCGACGATTTCGAGCCCGGCGACCTCGCCGGCCCGCTCGAGCTCGCCGCGGGCACGTACTCGGTCGCGATCACCGCGTCCGACGCGGCGGATGCCTCGGAGCCCGTGATCGGACCCGTCGACCTGCCGCTCGAGGCAGGCGGGAACTACACGGCCGTTGCGAACCTCGACGCCGACGGCAACCCGACCGCCAACCTGTTCACCAACGACGTCTCGGAGATCGCCGCCGGAGAGGGCCGGCTGACCGTGCGCCACGTCGCTGCGGCACCCGCCGTCGACGTGCTCGCGGGCGGCGAGGCCGTGATCACGGGTCTCGCGAACCCCGACGAGCAGTCGCTCGACCTGCCCGCGGGCACGGTCGAGGCCTCCGTGGCCGCCGCGGGCACGACCGACCCGGTGCTCGGGCCGGCACCCGTCGACGTCGCCGAGGGCACGCTGACGATCGCCTACGCGTGGGGCAGCCTCGAGGACGACACGCTCGCGCTCGCCGTGCAGACGGTGACGGGCATGCACTCGAGCCCCGACGGCGTCCCCGCGGGCGCTGCAGGTCTCGTCGCGACGAACGCGCCGGAGCGCGTCGTCGGACTCTGGGCCGCCGCGGCCATCGCGGCGCTCTCGGTGATCGCGATCGCAGCCGGAGCGGCCCGCAAGGCCGTCTCGGCGAGGACCGAGCGCTGATCACCGTGCGGGGGGAGGCGGTCGCGGCCGGGGCGTGGGGGTCCTCGGTCGCGGCCGTCGCCGCGCTGGCGCTGCTGGTCGGCTGCGCCGCCATGCCAGGCGGAGGAGGCGGAGCCGGCGGAGGAGGCGGGCCAGGCGGAGACGACCGACCCGCTGCCGCGGCGCCGGCCGCCCGGGATGCCGCGCGCGCGCAGCAGACCGTGCCCGAGGTCCCGCGCCGCTCCTCGGCGCCCGAGGCGAATCGTGCGGCGTCGCCGCCCGCGCCGGTCCGGGTCGAGCTGCCCGACCTCGGCATCGACGTCGCGGTCCGCCCGGTGGGCGTCGACTCCGGCGGAGGCATGGAGCTCTTCGACGACCCGTCGCTCGCGGCCTGGTACCGATGGGGGCCGGCTCCGGGTTCGGGCGCCGGCTCGACCGTCATCGCAGCCCACGTCGACTCCCTCGAGTACGACGTCCTGCCGTTCGCCCGGTTGAAGGATGCGGCGCCCGGCACCGCCGTGATCGTGACGGATGCCGCGGGCACCCGCCACACGTACGCCGTCGAGTCGCTCGAGGTGGTCGAGAAGACGGCCGTGGACTGGGATGCCGCGTTCGATCGTTCCGGGTCGCCGCGGTTGACGCTCGTGACGTGCGGGGGAGCGTTCGACTACGACGCGCGAACCTACCTCAGCAACGTCGTCGCGATCGCCGTGCCGACCTGACCGTGGAGACCGAAGGGCAGGGTGGGGATGCTCGATATGCTGATGGCTGCGCCGCAGTCGACGACCGCGGTGCAGCCGCGCGTCACGGCCGACGCGCGGACCGGTCCGAGCCGACGAAGGGATGAGCGCCCCACGGTGAGCCCGATCGCCTTCGACACCCTCGACGACCGAGCCCTCGCGGAGCAGTTCTCCGCGGGCGATGAACGCGCCCTCCGAGAGGCGTACGCGCGCTGGTCGCCGCTGGTCTTCCGCCTCGCGCTGCGCTCGCTCGGTGATCGGACCGACGCGGAGGACGTCACCCAGCAGGTCTACCTCGCCGCCTGGCGCGGACGCGGCACCTTCGACGTCTCCCGTTCGACGCTCAGCGCGTGGATCGTGGGCATCACCAAGCACCGCATCGCCGACGCGCACGAAGCGCGGGCGCGCTCGCGTCGCCTGGAGGAGAGCCTCGTCGCCGAGGCATCCGTCGCGGTGGCCGCAGCCGACGACGACTTCGCCGAGCGCGCGATGGTCGCCGAGGAACTGGGGCGACTCGAGCCGGTGCCGCGTCGCGTGATGCAGCTCGCGTTCTACGACCAGCTCAGCCACTCGCAGATCGCCGAGGCCATGGGCCTGCCGATCGGGACGGTGAAGAGCCATGTCCGACGCAGCCTGAGTCGGCTGAGATCACGATGGGAGGTGGAGGATGGACCACGTCGAGCCTGACGAGCTGGCCGTGCTGGCCCTCGACGGCCGCGAGCCCGATGCCGCGGTCCGCGCCCACCTCGACGCCTGCGACGCGTGTGCGGCCGAGTACGCTGCGCTCGCGCGGACGGTCGACCTCGGACGCGAGTCGCCGTCCGAGGGGTTGGAGGCTCCGCCCGCGTCGGTCTGGGCGGCCATCCACGGCGAGCTCGGGCTCGCGGCCGATCTCGCCGACGACCCGCTCGCCGACGACCCGCTCGCCGACGACCCGCTCGCCGAGACGGATGCCGGCGCGCGGCGCCACGTGCCACGTGCCCGACCACGCGTCCCGTCGGCGGTCGAGCCGGCCGCTCGGGCGCGCCCGGGGCGTTCGCGCCGGTGGTTGCCGGTCGCGGCCGCCGCGGCGGTGGTGGGTCTGCTCGCGGGCATCGGAATCGGCTTCGGCTTCGCCGGCACGGGCGGCGGCGGCGGCGCCGACCCGGCGACCGTGATCGCCACCGCCGAGCTCGACGCCTTCCCCGGGTGGGATTCCACGGGGACCGCGACGGTCGAGGCGGATGCCGCAGGCGAGCGCACGATCGTGGTCGACCTGGCCGCAGAGGTGGCGTCGGGGGAGGTCCGCGAGGTGTGGCTCATCCGGTCCGACGCATCCGGGCTCGTCAGCCTCGGCCTGATGGACGGCGACTCCGCGCGCTTCGCGGTGCCGGCGGGCATCGACCTCGACGAGTACCCGCTCGTGGACGTCTCGGCCGAGCCGGTCGACGGCGATCCCGCGCACTCGGGCGACTCGATCGTGCGGGGCGAGCTCCGCGCCGCCTGATCGGTCGCGTGCCGCCGGGTGCGTGCCGCCGGTCGCGCGCGTCGCGCAGCTCAGGCCTCGGTCGGCGTCCGCCGCCGCTCGGGTTCCGCGGTCTCGGTGACGCGGTCGACGAGCTCGCGCCACGGGCCCGTCACCTGGCGCTCGGCGAGCGTCGCCTCGCGCTCGGGTTGCGTCGCCGCGCGCTCGGGCGGCGCCGCCGCGCTCGCCGTCTCGCCGGTGCACCGGATGCGGTACTCGAACCGGTCGGGTTCCGCGGGCACGGGCGGCGTCCGGCCCCAGGGCAGGCGTTCGACGAGCAGCACCCATTCCTCCGGGTCGGGCTGGTCCTCGACCTGAACGGTCCACGTCAGTCGCAGCCCGGCGAACCCGCCGCTGCGGGTGACCTCGACCTCCATGGTGCGGATGCTACCCGGCGCGCCTCTCGGTTTCGACCCCGACCGCCGCCCAGCCCGACTCGATGGCCCGTGCCTCGCGCGATTCCGGGCCGAAACGAGCGGATGCCGCGGCGAGCGTCGCCGCGCGGAACGCCGTGAACCCGCTGTCGGGGTCGAGCGAACCACCTGTGAGCGTGTCGTACCAGACGCGCCCGACGTGCTCCCACACGAACCCGCCGACCTCGATCGCCGCGAGTGCGAATGCGCGGTTGGGGATGCCCGAGTTCAGGTGCACCCCGCCGTGGTCGGCTTCGGTGACGACGAAGTCGCTCAGGTGCGCGGGCTGCGGGTCGCGGCCGAGGAGGTCGTCGTCGTACGCCGTTCCGGGCTCGAGCATCGAACGCAGCGCCCGGCCCTCGATGTGCTCGGTGAACACCCCGGAGCCGATGAGCCAGGTGGCGGCATCGGCGTCCTGTCCGAGCGAGTACTGCTCGACGAGCGCTCCGATGACGTCGGCGACGTGCTCGTTGAGGGCGCCGGACTGGTCCTGGTAGCGCAGTCTCGCCGTCTGCTCGACGACGCCGTGCGCGAGTTCGTGTCCGATGACGCTGAGGGACTGCGTGAACCCGCTGAAGATCTCGCCGTCGCCGTCGCCGAACACCATGCGCTCGCCGTCCCAGAAGGCGTTGTCGTAGCGGTGGCCGAAGTGCACGGTCGCCTCGAGCGTTCCGCCGCGGCCGTCGATGCCGTCGCGACCGAAGACGCGGACGAGGAGCCGGTGGGTGTCGCCGAGGCCGTCGTAGGCGTCGTCGACGGATTCGTCACCGGTGGCGCGTTCGCCTTCGCTGCGCACCAGCCGGCCGGGCAGCTTCTCGTACCCTTCCGCGTCGGAGATGCGGCGGTCGGGCTCGGAGGGGACGTCGGGAAGCACCGAGGGCAGTTCTGGAAGCTCGCGCTGTTCCGGCGCCTCACGCCCGAGCAGCGCGGCCGGTTCCCGCAGGAGCGTGCGCCGGGCGGCATCCGCTGCCAGGGGGAACCTGGGCGCTGCGAGGCTCGCGATGCGGTCGAGCAGGTAGGGCGGCACGATTCCGGGCATGGTCTGATCGTGGCATCCGCTCCCGACAACGATGCACATGGCACGCTGGGAACCGTGACCCCATCCGCTCCCGCCGCGCTCCGCACGCACCCGATCGCACTCGTGCCCGCCGCACTCGTGTGCGGCGCCGCCATCCTGCTCTTCGGAGTCCAGGAGCGCCTGCCGGGCTACGCGATGCTCCTCGTCGGGCTCGCCGTGGCGTGGGCGACCGACCGGGCCGGGCGCACCGAGCGGCTCGCGCCCGACCTGGCGCTCATCGCGATCGGGCAGGCGATCATCTCGACGATGTCGCTGAAAGCCGACCTGTCGAACGAGGCGATGCTGCGGTTCACGGTCGTGCTCGGTGCGGCGGTCGTCGTGCCGTTCCTCATCTCGCGGCTGGTGTACCGCGAGCGGACGATCCGCTTCCCGTGGCGGACGGGTCGGCGGTGGACGCGCACGCAGTGGTTCTACCTGATCTTCGTGACCGTCGCGGGGTGGCTCATCCTGCCGTTCTACTTCATCACGTCGGGGGTGTACGAGAACTGGCCGACGGTGACCGAGCCCGGCGAGGTCGCGCGCCTGTTCGTGGGCGTGAACGCGGTCGGCACGTGGGATGAGCTGTTCTTCATCTGCACGGTCTTCGCCCTGCTGCGTCGGCACTTCCCCACGTGGCAGGCGAACCTGTTGCAGGCGGTCGTGTTCGTGTCGTTCCTGTGGGAACTCGGGTACCGCGAGTGGGGCCCGCTGCTGACGATCCCGTTCGCGCTCATCCAGGGCTACACGTTCAAGCTCACGAAGTCGCTGACGTACGTGCTCATCGTGCACCTCATCTTCGACGCGGTCGTGTTCTGCGTGATCGTGTACGCCCACAACGGGTGGCCGGCGATCTTCCCGTTCGTGCCGGGAGGATAGTGCGGACCGATGCGACTGCCAGCGCGAGCGCGCCGAGCACGGCACCCGCGCACACCGCCCATTCGAGCGGGCCGGGCGGGTCGGGGATCGTCGCGGCGATCGTGCCCCCGGTGCTGCGGTACACGGTCGCACGCTCGCCGACGGCGAGGTCGTCGCTCCGGATCTCAGCGCGGGTCCCGTCGGCGAGCTCGACGCTCACGACCCGGTACTGTGCCTGCCTGCTGCCGCGCCGGTCGGCGACGAGCTGTTGCTCGGAGCCCTCGTCGACGATGCTCGCCACGACCGCTTCGTACGAGGCGGACGCTCGTGCGGAGACCTCCGCGATCCCGACGACGGCCGCCGACCCGAGCAGGATCGCGCCGAGTGCGAGCACGGCGGCGGTGAGACCGAGCGGCGGATAGCCGGGGCGGTCCTCGGTTCGTCGTCGGGCGTCGGCCATGGGGTCTCCCGCTTCCATCGTCGCACTCGCGGTGCGGATATGCTCCCCGCATGCGCGCCCTGCGGTACGACCGCTACGGAGGTCCGTCGCGGCTCCGCATCGTCGAAGCGCCGATCCCGGTCCCCGCCGCCGGGCAGGTGCTCGTGCGCGTGGCCGCGTCGTCGGTCAACTCGTGGGACTGGGACCTGCTGCGCGGAACCCTGCTCGCGCGGTTCGGCGGGCCGTGGCGTCCCGAGCACCCGGTCCTGGGGGCGGATGTCTCGGGTGAGGTCGTCGCGGTCGGTGCCGGCGTCGCGGAATTCGCGGTAGGCGACGCCGTGTGGGCCGATCTGTCGGATGCCGGGTGGGGGTGCTTCGCCGAGTTCGTCGCAGCGGATGCCGCGGCGCTGCGTCGTCGCCCGGCCGGCGTCGACCCGGTCACCGCTGCCGCGGTGCCGCAGGCGGGCGGGCTGGCCTGGCAGGCGCTCGTCGGGGTCGCGGGGCTGGCAGCGGGTGAGCACGTGCTCGTCGTCGGTGCCGGCGGGGGAGCGGGCACGTTCGCGGTGCAACTCGCGCGGCATCTCGGTGCGGGCGAGGTCGTGGGCGTCGATCGCGCCGAGAAGCTGGGTCCGGTCCGCGAACTGGGTGCGACCGAGATGATCACAGCGGATGCCGGCGCGGCGCTGTTCGCAGCGCGGAGCGCACCCGGTTCCCCGCGATTCGACGTGATCGTCGACCTCGTCGCGCGGCATCCGCTCGCCGCCTACCGTCGGCTGCTGCGCCCGGGAGGCCGTCTGGTCGTCGTCGGCGGATCGCTGCGCACGATCGCCGCGGTCGCGGCGACGCAGGGGCGGCCGGATGGCGACGGGCGCGAGCTGCGCCTGCTCGCGGCGCAGCCGAACGGCGGGCTCGACGAACTCGGTGGGCTCGTGGCATCCGCTGCACTGACGCCGGTCGTCGACGCGGTCGTCGGACTCGAGGGCGTGGCCGGCGCGCTCGCGCGGATCGGGGCGGGAGCGGTGGTGGGCAAGGTCGTCGTGGTTCCGTAGCGGTTCGGCGCGTACGGGGACGGCTGCCCATTCACCCCTGAGGCGGGCTCTGAATAGGCTCGCGCTGCGCAGGGTGCGCCGGGGGTCGGGCCGAGACGGGGCTCGTGTCGCCGGGGGGCTGCTGGCGATCGCCATCGCCGGATTCGGTGTCGTCGTGCCGGCGACGGCGGCGCACGCGGGAACCGGGTCGACGGGCAAGGGGTGCACGGCGCACCAGTACGCGTACGGCGGGTACGCGTCGTGCATCGGGAACATCCAGAAGATGCTGAACGGCATCAGCCACGTTCGGGGCAAGACGTACGGCGGGTACACGCTCACCGTCGACAACCAGTTCGGCGCGAACACCAAGACGAACGTGCGTCGGTTCCAGAGCTACGTCGGACTGGTCTCGGACGGCATCGTCGGGCCGAAGACGTGGCACCAGCTGTGCCGGTATGCGGGGACCCGCTCGTTCGCGGAGCACAACGCGTCCGCCGCGCAGAAGACCGCATGGAACGCCGCGTACCACGCCGGGTGCTGGGTCGACAAGCCCGGTCCGGGGGCGAGCATCATCCCGATCAAGAAGTACTAGGGACCCAGGGGGAGCGAACCCCGGGTGCGGCGATCCGTCTGGTATCTGTGCCGTGCCCGGGGTTCGTTCATGCCCGGGGTGTCAGGGCTGCGCCGCCGTCGGGGCATCTGCCAGACTTGCCTGCCTCGGGCGACGCCGGTGAATGCGACGGCGGATCGCGCGAATACTGCACGCGACGCCCTGAAAATGTTCCCGCACGCTCCAGGGGTCAACTTCGTCCTGATCATTGGCATCGAGGCCGGGTCTCACTAAATCCTGAGCATGTCTGAGCAAAATGCGGTGCCGCACATCGACGAATCGGCGTGGGCGTTTCCCCGGTTCGACTTCGATTCACCGTTGGCCGCGTCGGTCGTCGATCTCGAACGCCTGCGCGGTGAGATCGGCGTCGGCACGACCCCCGCTCGAGTGTTCTCCGAACTCCACAGGCTGTTCCAGTTTCTTTCGAGCATGGTGTCGGCACGCATCGAGGGCAACCGCACCGCGATGCTCGACGCGATCGCCGGAGCGCAGGAAGCCGAACGCGACGCAGCCGGGGTGCCCGAGGCGATCCAGGAGATCCTCAACGTCGAGGCGGCGATGGAGTTCGTGGACACGGTCGATCGCTCGCGTCCGGTCACGCATGCGTTCGTGCGCGACCTGCACCGCCGTGCCGTCGACTCGCTCGTGAGAGAGGGCGACTCGCGACCTGGTGCGTACCGGGTCCGCGATGTCGCCATTCAAGGCGCTGCGCATCGCCCGCCGCTCGCGCAGTCGCTCCAGGCAGAGATGGACCGGTTCCTCGAGTTCGTGAATCTCCCGGTGCCGACCCACCGTCAGCTCCTGCACGTCGCGATCGCGCACCATCGCTTCCGCTGGATCCATCCGTTCCAGAACGGCAACGGGCGCGTCTCCAGGCTGCTGAGCTACGCCATGCTCGGCCGCCATGGGTTCGTGAGCCCTGTCGGGCTCCGAACGGTCAACCCGACCGCGGTCTTCGGCGTGTCGCGGAGCGACTACTACGACGCCCTCGCAGCTGCCGACGACTTGAGCAACGCCGGCACGATCGCGTGGTGCGAGTTCTTCATCGAGGGGTTGCTGGCAGACCTGCGGCGACTGCACCAGCTGCAAGACAACGCTGTGGTGCGCGGCACACTGGTCGTGCCGGCACTCGACCGATTCACCAGGTCGGGTGGCATCACCGCGCTCGAGCGAGACGTGGTGCAGTTCGCATTCGATCACGAGGTGATCCGCGCCGGGCAGCTCGAGCACCTGATTCCGGGCAGCCCCTCGACGCGGAGCCATGCGCTGCGGCCGTTGCTCGACCGCGGTCTGCTCAAGCCGGATCATGCCGGCGGGCGCTCCTACAGCGTCTCGTTCGGCCCGAACGAGCTGACCCCGTTCCTGATCAGGGAACTCGACCGATCCGGGTTCCTGCCTCCGCTGCTGAGAGACGGCGAATAGCTGACAGCTTCGGCGCACGCGAGATCAGAACGGCACAGCCTCGAACTCGGGGTCGAGCAGTTCTCTGACCGCGCCGTCCACGAACGCGGAGCCGACGGGCACGGACGGCACCGGCGCGTTCGCCGCGCCAGGCGGCCGCGAGCCCGCACCGACCGCCTCACCGATCCCGACTGCTTCCCCAGCCCCGACCCCCTCGAACCTCCGCTCCGGATGCGTGCGCAGGACATGCCCCGCGGGGGAGGTCCAGCGCATGACGCCGCCGCCCTCCTGCACCACTCGCCACGCGCTCTCGTGCTTGAGGCGGTGATGATGTCGACACAGTGCGGCGAGGTTCGACGCGTCGGAACGACCGCCGTGCTGCCAGGCGATCGTGTGGTCGAGGTCGGCACGCTCGGCACGACGCGTGCAGCCGGGGAAGCGGCACTGCCCGTCGCGCACTCGCACGAACCCGTCGAGGTCGGCCGGCGCACGGTAGGTCTCGCGGCCGTAGCTGAGGGTGGCGCCCGTCTCGGGGTGCACGAGGATCCGCCGCATCGACGGCGCGTGCGCCGCGAGGCGGCGGGCGGTCTCGGCGTCGATCGGGCCGTAACCCTCGAGGTCGGCCGGCTCGTCGTCGAGACCCAACAGGGTCAGCACGGGCACGGTCACGTTGATGCGCGGTTGCACCGCCCCGGTCGGGCCGGCGGCCGCCTCACGGGTGCGCGCATCGCCCGCGATGACGCCTGAGAGCAGCAGGTCGGCGGCGAGGTCGGCCGCGCGCTGCGTGCGCGTGCGCCGATCGTCGGCTTCGGCCGGACGCGCGGCGAGCGCACCCAGGCGGCGCTCGATCGCGAACGCCCGCTCGGCCTCGAGGAACACGCTCAGCCACGCCATGCCGTCGGGCGCAGCCTCGACGCACACGCGACGATCGGCAGCCGCGCGCGCACGCCGATCGACGAGCGGCTCGGGATGCAACCGCTCGCGCACCCGCCGCATGCGTCGGCGCACGTCGGCATTCGTCGACACGACCCCGTCGGCCACGGCGGAGGCGGCCGCCTCGAGCGCCACACCCTCGACCGCTTCGGCGACCTCGGCCGGTACGTCGCGCGTGAGCTCGAGCACCGACCGCACCTGGGTCGGTGCGATCAGCCCCGCCTCGAGCGCGTCGAGCGTCGCGCTCCGCGGCCCGGTCAGGCGCTCGGCCTCGGCGACCAGCCGGGCAGCGGATGCCTCGTGCTGCCCGAGCGTCGTCGCGAGTTCGGCCACGAACGACCGCGTCGCCAGATCGCGCTCGCCTGCGGCGCTCGACTCGGTGACGCCGTCGGCCTCGGCGGCGAGTTCACGGGCGCGTTGCACGGCCCGGTAGCGCTCAGCGTGGAGCTGTCGGATGAGCTGCTCGTAGACCGTGATCGACGCCAACTCGAGTTCCAGCGCCGCTTCGGCGGGGAGATCGAGGGTGGCTGGCATGAGGCCAGTCAACCAGCGACCACCGACATTCGACGGGGTCTCGAGACGGCGCCGGCGCGCCTCCTCGATCCGCGGGCGTGCGGCGCCGCGCCGCCTGCGTCACCGCCCCGGTCGACCGGGCAGCACGAGTTCGCGCAGCGGATCCCCGCCGTCGATGAACAGGCGGCCATCGGGGGCGAGTGCGTCCGCGATCCGGCGCAGCGCGCGCTCCCCGGCCGCCGGGTGCCGGCCGTCGAGGGCGCCGACCCGGCACGCGAACGCCAGGTCGTAGGGGCGCTCGCCGGGGTCGAGCTCGAAGTCCTCCACCGCGACCTGCCTCACGCTGAGAACGCCCGCCTCGATCTCGTCGGCCGCCGTGCGCCTGGTGAGCGCGACGCCCTTCGCCGAGCGGTCGACGACCAGGATGTGACCGTCGCCGATCCGAGCCGCGACGGCTCTGGCCGCGGTGCCCGGCGCGCCGCCGATCTCGAGTACCCGCATGCCGGGCCGCAGCGGAAGAGCGTCGACGACCGCGGCCAGTCGTGGAGAGATCACGCTCATCGCCCCAGCCTCCTCGGCGGCGGCGTGCACGGCAAGAGCGGTGCTGACAGACCTCGACGCGACCGCCGACCCGATCGGCGAGGCACGCAGCGCCTGAGCCGCACCGGGGTCACCGCACTACCCCGTCTCCGCCCCGTGCGCCGCCAGCCACTCGAGCAGCACCCGCGCGTGGTTCTGCGTTTCATCCCTCGCCCCGTACACGAGCGTCACCCGCTCGTGCGTGCCCGCGACCTCGAGCAGCGCGGCCGCGGCCGCGCTGCCGTCGAGCTCGGCACGGTACCGCGCCGCGAACCCGTCGAAGGTGCCTGCACGGTCGGCTGCGTGGTGCCACTCGGCACGCAGTTCCGGGGAGGGCGCGGCATCCTTCGCCCACTCGTCGAGTTCGGCGCGCTCCTTCGAGATCCCCCGCGGCCAGAGCCGGTCGACGAGCACCCGGTATCCGTCGGATGCCTCGGGGGCGTCGTACACGCGCTTGATCACGACCACCATGCGCTTCATCCTGCGGCAACCCCGCGGCATCCGCTCTGGTAGAGTATGGAGGTTGCCGTGAATCGGCCGCGCATCAAGAGAGCCCAGGCACCCAGCCCCGGGCAGCGCGCAACGAGAAGAAGGGATCCCGTCTATGGCACTGGATGCGAACATCAAGAAGGCGATCATCGACGAGTACGCGACTCACCCCGGTGACACTGGATCCCCCGAGGTCCAGATCGCGATCCTCACCAAGCGCATCAAGGACCTCACCGAGCACCTGAAGGAGCACAAGCACGACCACCACTCGCGTCGTGGCCTGCTGCTCCTCGTCGGTCAGCGTCGTCGTCTGCTCGGCTACCTCGCCGACGTCGACATCAGCCGCTACCGTGCGCTCATCGAGCGTCTCGGGCTGCGTCGCTGAGCGCGCGAATCGTCTCCCCGAAGGCCCCGGCTCCTCCTGCACGAGGAGGCCGGGGCCTTTCGGCAGGTACGGGGGAGCGTGCGAACGGCTAGCCTCCGGCCATGACCGCCGCGTTCACCGCCGACGACCACATCGCCCGCATGCACCGCGCCGCGCGGCAGGCCGCAGACGCGGGCCTCGCGGGCCTGGTCGTCACGCCCGGCCCGGACCTGCGCTACCTCACCGGCTACCTTCCGGTCGCGATCACCGAGCGGCTCACGATGCTCGTGATCCCCGCCGAGGGCGACCCGTCGCTCGTCGTGCCGAGACTCGAACGGCCCGACGCGGAACGCGCGGAGGCGGCATCCGCCCTCGCCATGCTCGACTGGCGCGACGGCGACGACCCGTACGCGACCGCCGCACCCCTGCTCGGCCCGGGTCGCTACGCGATGTCGGATTCCGCGTGGGCCATGCACCTGCTCGGGCTGCAGGCCCGGCTGCCGGGCACGACCTACGTGTCGATGACCGAGGCGCTGCCCATGCTGCGCGCCGTCAAGGACGCCGACGAACTCGAACGCCTTGCGGCGGCGGGTGCGGCAGCGGATGCCACGTACCGCGAGATCCTCGGGGTGCGCTTCGCGGGCCGCACCGAGCGCGAGGTCGCGGCCGACCTCGCGGCCGGGCTCACCGCGCACGGCCACTCGCAGGTCGATTTCACGGTCGTCGGGTCCGGCCCGAACGGCGCGAACCCGCACCACGAACAGGGCGATCGGGTCATCGAGGACGGCGACATGGTCGTGCTCGACTTCGGCGGGCTCAAGCACGGCTACGGCTCCGACACGACCCGCACGGTGCACGTCGGCGAGCCGACGGACGAGGAACGAGCGGTGCACGACCTCGTCGTCCGCGCCCAGCAGGCCGGATTCGAGGCGGTGCGTCCGGGAGTTCCGTGCCAGGAGATCGACCGCGTCGCGAGGGCCGTGATCACGGATGCCGGCTACGGCGAGTACTTCATCCACCGGGTGGGGCACGGCATCGGGTTGACCACGCACGAACCGCCCTACATGGTCGAGGGCGAGACCACGCCGCTCGAGCCGGGAATGTGCTTCTCGATCGAACCCGGCGTCTACCTTCCCGGCAGGTTCGGCGTGCGCATCGAGGACATCGTCACGGTCACCGCCGACGGCGGGAAGCGCTTCAACGAGACGCCGCACGAGATGGCGATCGTGCAGTAGGCCGGCGCGTGCAGTAGGCCGGCGCGGTCAGTCCGCCGTGCGCGCCCGGTACGCGCGCGTGGCCATCCGGTTGCCGCAGCGGACGCTGCAGAAGCGCTTCGAGGCGTTCTTCGACAGGTCGACGAACACGCCCGTGCAGTCGTCGGCCTCGCAGCGCGCGAGGCGGTCGACCTGGTCGGCGCGGATCACGTCGACCAGCGCCATGGCGGCCTCGACGAGCATGCGCTCGGCGAGCGGGGACTCCTGCGAGACGGCGTGGATGTGCCAGTCGAGATCGTCGTGCCGGACGAGCCGCGGGATCGCGTGGGCCTCGTCGAGGATGACGTTCACCTCGTGGGCCAGGTGGTCGCGATCGAGGGTCCAGACGGCGCGCAGGCGGTCGCGCACCGCGCGCACCTCGGCCAGTTCCCGCGTGTCGCCGTCGCGACGGCCCGAGAAGGCCCACTCGTCGAGCAGGGCCGCGAGCTGCGCCGCGTCGGCGAGTTCGTCCGTCCCGGATTCCGACGCGCCGGGGACCGTGTCGGCGACCGCGGCCATGAAGCCGAGCGCCGACACCGTGTCATCGGTGAAAATCATTTGACTCCTGACATCCGTTCGGCTAACGTCACGAGCATAACCAAGTTGGCTCATGACATAGGGGTGGCAATGCGCGCATCGCGGGGCATCGTCGGCATCGTGATCGGGCTCGCGGCCGGGCTCGCCTTCGGCGCCGGCGGCGTGTTCGTCAAGCCGCTGCTCGAGCACGGCTGGTCGCCCGGCGCCGCGGTGCTCGCGCGCATCAGCATCGCCGCGGCCCTGCTCGTCGTGCCCGCGCTCATCGTGCTCCGATTCGACCTCAGACCGCTCTGGCGCGCCCGCTGGACGATCCTGCTCTACGGCGTCGTCGCGGTCGCGGCCGTGCAACTGGCCTTCTACGCGTCGATCGAGCGCATCCCCGTCTCGATGACGCTCCTGATCGAGTACCTCGCGCCCATCGCGCTCGTGCTGTTCGCCTGGGTGCGCACCAGGCGGGTTCCGCAGCTCATCGTCATCGGGGGCTCCGTGCTCGCGGCCGCGGGCCTCTGGCTCGTCATCGGGCCGGGCGGCGGCGACCTCGACCCCCTCGGCCTGGCCCTCGCGGCCATCGCGATGCTCGGCGTCTGCGTGTACTACGGCATGGGGGAGCGCGCGACCGAACAGCTCCCGCCCGTCGCGCTGCTCGCCGCGGGCTTCGTCGTTGGGGCGATCGCCCTCGCCCTCGCCGGGCTCGTCGGGCTCGTGCCGATGGAGGTCAGGTTCGGCGAGGTCCCCTTCCTCGCCGGCACCGCGCCGTGGTGGGTGCCGCTGCTGACCGTCGGCGCCGTCTCGACCGCGTTCGCCTACACCGCAGGCGTCGCCTCCATCCGGTTGCTCGGAACCCGGCTGGCGTCCTTCCTCGGGCTCTCCGAGGTGGTCTTCGCCGGGATCGTCGGCTGGATCCTCATCGGCGAGGCCCTCGGGGCCCTGCAGATCCTCGGCGGCGTGCTCATCCTCGGCGGCATCGTGCTCGTCAAGCTCGAACGCACCCCGGCCGACGAGGCATCCGTCGCGCTCGACGCGGACCTCGTGCCGGTACCCGCGGACCTGACGCCGACCGCGCCGCCCACCGCGCCGGTCCGGACCTCCGCGTAGGCTCGGCCCATGCGCTTCGGCCTCGTCATCCTGCCCCAGTACGACCGCGCGGAGACCGAGCGCCGGTGGCGCCGGGCCGAGGAACTCGGCTTCGACCACGCCTGGACCTACGACCACCTGTCGTGGCGCGGGCTCGCGGGCGAGCCCTGGCACGCCACCGTGCCGACGCTCACGCTCGCGGCCACGGTCACCGAACGGATCCGGCTCGGCACGTTCGTCGCGAGCCCGAACTACCGCCACCCCGTGCCCTTCGCGAAGGACGTCGCGACGCTCGACGCGATCTCGGGCGGACGCCTCGTGCTCGGGCTGGGGTCGGGCGGCACCGGGTTCGACGCGCACGTGCTCGGCATCCCGCCGCTGTCGGCGAGGGAACGGTACGAGCGGTTCCGCGAGTTCACCGAGGCGCTCGACGTGCTGCTGCGCTTCGAGCGCGGGTCGGGCGAGGGCATCTCGCACCGCGGCGCCCACTACGTCGCCGACGCCGCACGCATGGTCGGCGAACCCGCGCAGGCGCCGCGCATGCCCTTCCTCATGGCCGCGAACGGTCCGCGGGCCATGCGCCTGGCCGCCCGATACGGCTCCGGGTGGGTCACCACGGGCGGCGAGCACGAAGCGGATGCCGCGTGGTGGGCCGACCTGGCCGACCTCGCCGCGCGCGTCGACGAGGCCTGCGCAGCCGAGGGGCGTGATCCCGCGGGCTTCGACCGCGTGCTCTCGCTCGACGCCGAGTCCCGCTACTCGATGCGGAGCGTCGATGCGTTCGAGGACGCCGTGCTCCGTGCCCGCGAACTGGGCTTCACCGACGTGATCGCGCACCGCCCCCGCGAGCACGGCCTCTACGCGGGCGACGAGCGCGTGTTCGAGGAGATCGCCGGAATCCTCCCGACGCTTCGCTGAACCTCGGCGGCACCTGCCCGGCGGTAGCCTGTCGTGGTGTCCGCGCCCCGCTACGTCCCCGTGCTCCACTGGGAACCCCTGCCCTATCTCGTGATCGTGTTCCTGCTCGTCCTGACCGGGGCGATCCGGCCCGAGCACGGCGGATGGTACGTGCTCCTCCTCTTCGCCATCGCGCTCACGGCCGGATGGGGCGTGATCGCGTTCATGCGCGAGCGACGCACGCGCAACCCCGACCCGATGGGCGGCCTCACCGGCCTCGACGGGCTCGCGATCGTCGACGCCCCGGCCCTGGCGGCATCCGTTCGCGCCGTCGTGCCGGTCGCCGACACGCATCGCCACCAGTCCGCGATCGAGATCGCGCGCGTGCACGGCGGACCCGACCTGCACGCCGTGCTCGTGCCGCGCGCCAGGCGCTGGCTCTCGCCCAGGTACCGCGTCGGGGTGCAGCTGATCGCGGCCGGCACCGGCGACGCCAGGCCCAGGCACGCCGGATTCCTGCGCGAGGACGCCGATGCCCGGTGGCGCGACCGGCTCGACGCGCTGCGCGTCGACGGACGCTACGTCAGGGTTCCGGCGCGCATCACGGGCGCCGCGCAGCCGCGCGGGGTCGAACTCGACGTCAGCGGACTCGAGTCGGTGGTCGGACCGGAGCCCGGGAACCGCCCCCAATAGGCGTCCATCTGGCCATTGTCAAGCCTGTTGAGGGGACCTCAGGTCCAGTAGTGTCTCGCATCGAGGGCGTCGACGAAGACGCCTCGAGAAGGAGAGACGATGTATCACACGAAACGGCTTTCCCGCCGCGCCGCGGTGCTCGCGACCAGTGCAACCACGGTCGCAGCCCTGGCGTTGGTCCCCGCAGGAGCCGCGTTCGCCGCACCCGGCGGCAACTCCTGCGACACCCGGAACAACAACACCGTCCAGAAGCTCCTCGAATGCGTCGACGCCGACGGCGCGATGGAGCACCTGCAGGCCCTGCAGTCCATCGCGGATGCCAACGACGACAACCGCGCCGCCGGCACGAGCGGCTACGAGGCGAGCGTCGACTACGTCGTCGACGTGCTCGAGGACGCCGGATGGGACGTCTCGACCGAGTCGTTCCCGTACACCTACGTCGGACCGTCGACGCTGACGCAGCTGGCGCCGATCACCGCCGAGTACGAGACCGGGCCGTTCACCGGCAGCGGTGCGGGCGACGTCACGGGCACGGTCATCCCGGTCGACGTGATGCTCGGGCTCGGCAACACGAGCACGAGCGGCTGCGATGTCGCCGACTTCGCGGGCCTCGACTTCTCCGGCCAGGCCGACATCGCGCTCGTCCAGCGCGGCACGTGCCCGTTCGCCGACAAGGCGCTGAACGCCGAGGCCGCAGGCGCCGAGGCCGTGATCATCTTCAACCAGGGCAACACGACCGGCGACGACCGCAACGGGCTCATCGTCGGCACCCTCGGCGGGTCCTCGGTCGTCGGCATCCCGGTCGTCGGCGCGAGCTACGAGCAGGGCGTCGCGCTCAGCCAGGCCGGCTCGATCGCGAACGTCTTCGTGCCCGCGCCCGAGGAGCGCCCGCAGAAGAACGTGATCGCCGAGAAGAAGGGCGTCAACGACGACAACGTGGTCATGGCGGGCGCGCACCTCGACTCGGTGCAGGCCGGCCCCGGCATCAACGACAACGGCAGCGGCTCGGCCGCACTGCTCGAACTCGCGCAGAGCATCGAGAAGCTGAAGCCCCAGAACACCATCCGCCTCGCGTGGTGGGGCGCCGAGGAGTCGGGTCTCATCGGCTCCGAGGAGTACGTCGCCGGCCTCAGCCAGGAGGAACAGGACCGCATCGCGCTGTACCTGAACTTCGACATGGTCGCCTCGCCCAACTACATCTTCATGGTGTACGACGGCGACGAGTCCGGCTGGCTCGCACCGACCGGCGTGCCGATCCCCGACGGCTCGACCGCCATCGAGAAGCTGTTCGAGAGCTACTACACCTCGGTCGGCGAACCGTACGACGACGCGCAGTTCAGCGGTCGCAGCGACTACGACGCGTTCATCCGCGTCGGCATCCCCGCGGGCGGTCTGTTCACCGGTGCCGAGGTCGTCAAGACCGCGGAGCAGGAGAGCATCTGGGGCGGTGTCGCCGGTGAGTCGTACGACCAGTGCTACCACCAGGCCTGCGACACGATCGACAACGTCAACGCGCACGCGCTCGGCGTCAACGCCGACGCGGTCGCACTCGCCGTGCTCGCCTACTCCTACTCGACCGAGTCGGTCAACGGCGTCAAGGGCACGGCCGTGCCCGGCGGGCTGAACCTCCCGGCACCGGCTGGGCCCGAGGGCACCATCGGCGGCAACGCCGGCGGCCTCGACCCCGACCTCGTTGATGAGGACGGCCACGGCCACCACCACGGACCGCACGAGACCGAGTAGTCCGACCGATCCGAGCCAGCGGGGCCCGTCGCGATTCGCGACGGGCCCCGTCGGTGTGCGGGAATAGTGCGGGCGCGGCATCCGTTGTCGACCATTGCATGCAGAAGCATGGAACACGGAAGGCCCAGGAGGGCGACATGCAGTTCGGAATCTTCTCCGTCAGCGACATCACGCAGGACCCGACCACCGGTCGGACTCCGAGTGAGGCCGAGCGGATCCAGGCGACGCTGACCATCGCCGAGCACGCCGAGGCCGTCGGCCTCGACGTCTTCGCGCTCGGCGAGCACCACAACCCGCCGTTCTGGTCCTCCTCGCCCACGACCACGCTCGCGTACATCGCCGCGAAGACCTCCACCCTGCAGCTCTCCACCGCGACGACCCTCATCACCACCAACGACCCGGTGAAGATCGCCGAGGACTACGCGATGCTGCAGCACGTCTCGGGCGGCCGCACCGACCTCATGCTCGGCCGCGGCAACACCGGGCCGGTCTACCCATGGTTCGGCAAGGACATCCGCCAGGGCCTTCCCATCGCGGTCGAGAGCTACGAACTGCTGCACCGCCTCTGGCGCGAAGACGTCGTCGACTGGGAAGGGAAGTTCCGCACCCCGCTGCAGAGCTTCACCTCGACCCCGCGGCCCCTCGACGGCGTGCCGCCCTTCGTCTGGCACGGATCGATCCGCACCCCCGAGATCGCCGAGCAGGCCGCGTACTACGGCGACGGATTCTTCGCCAACCACATCTTCTGGCCCGCCAGCCACACCCAGCGCATGATCGCGCTCTACCGGCAGCGCTTCGAGCACCACGGCCACGGCACCGCCGCGCAGGCGATCGTCGGACTCGGCGGCCAGGTCTTCATGCGCGCGAACTCGCAGGACGCGGTGAACGAGTTCCGCCCGTACTTCGACAACGCACCCGTGTACGGGCACGGCCCGAGCATGGAGGACTTCACGCAGCAGACGCCGCTCACCGTCGGCAGCCCCCAGGAGGTCATCGACAAGACGCTCGGCTTCCGCGACTACGTCGGCGACTACCAGCGCCAGCTGTGGCTCGTCGACCACGCCGGCCTGCCGCTGAAGACCGTGCTCGAACAGCTCGACCTGCTCGGCGGCGAGGTCGTCCCCGTCCTGCGCCGCGAGTTCGCGAAGGACCGCCCCGCCGACGTGCCGGACGCGCCGACCCACGCCTCGATCGTGCGCGCCGCGTACGGAGACGCGGCGCCCCCGCAGGCGACCCCGAACGCCAACCGCGGCGACAACCTCACGCTCGGCTCGCCCTACCTGGAGGCCGCACGATGACCGCCGAACCGTCGACCGTGCGCAGGATCGTCGTCGTCTCGTCGGGCCTGTCCACGCCGAGTTCGACCCGGCAGCTCGCCGACCGGCTCCTCGCCGACAGCTCCGGGCTCCTCGGCGAACGCGGCGTCGAGGTCGAGGCACGCGTGTTCGAGTTGCGCGACCTCGCCCACGACATCGCCAACCACCTGCTCATGGGCTTCGCGCCACCGTCCCTCGAGGAGGCGCTCGACGCGGTCGCCGGGGCCGACGGGCTCATCGCCGTGACCCCGATCTTCACGACGAGCTATGCGGGCCTGTTCAAGTCGTTCGTCGACGTCATCGAGCCCGACGCGCTCACCGACCTGCCCGTGCTCATCGGCGCGACCGGCGGCACCCCGCGGCACTCGCTCGCGATCGACTACGCGATTCGCCCGCTGTTCACCTACCTGCACGCGATCCCGGTCACGACCGGTGTCTTCGCCGCCACGGGCGACTGGGGCGGCGGCGGAGACGGCGTGCGCTCGCTTCCCGACCGGATCATGCGCGGCGCCACCGAGTTCGCCGACCTCGTCGAGCGCACCGACCGTTCGACGCGCGTGCGGGATCCGTTCTCGCTCGATCGGCCCATGGGCCACCTGCTCGGCGGGCTCACGGGCCAGTAGCGGCGCGCCACGGCATCCGCTCTCGCCTCACATCCCGGGCACCGAGAGCTGTTCGAGGATCTCGATCGTGCCGAGCTCCAGGTGCGGATGGCCGTCCATCAGGGCGGCCGCGGCATCCGCGTCGGGCGCCTCGATGATCGAGAAGCCGGCGATGGTCGACGCGGTGCCCTCGGCGCCGACGTGGCGGGCGGCGCCGAGCGGCGTGCCGAAATCGACCAGCGCGTCGCCCGCCTGCCCCGCCCAGGCCATCCAGGCCTGCATCGCGGCCTGCCCCTCGGACTCCGACTGCTGCATCTGCTCCTCGGCGCTGACGTCCGCGTGGTAGAGCACCAGGTACGTGGTCATGGTCGACCCCCTCAGGTGCGGCTGCGCCCGTCGCGCCCCGCCCGAGGCTCACGATACGCCCGCGCCGCGCGCGCCGACAGGTGCGATCCGTGTGCGGAGGAGCGTGCAAGCGGATGCCACGGAGGAAGGTCCTCGCGCGGCATCCGCTTGCTCAGGCTCCGAGGCTCAGACTCGGTTCCGCCCGCTCATCGATCTGATCAGCCAGGCGATCGCGGCGAGGACGAGCAGGACGAGACCCACCCAGAGCAGGAAGTTCAGTGACTCGACCAAGCCGCCCGTGATCGCGAGGACCACCGCGACGACGATGATGATGATGAAGAGGATGCTCATGCAGAATGCTCCCGTCGCTCCTGTTCGGATGCGCTGAATGCTACGGGCGGACCGGGCACGGCAGAAAGGGGGTTGACAACGAATCCGCGCCCGATGCCCCGTTGCGGCGGGCGGCGGCGTATCGTTGCCCTGTGGGCACCCTGTACTACGGCGACTCAGGCACGCCGATCGGGATCGAGGACCGGGCGCTGGCCCACCTTCAGGTCGCGCTGGTCACCAAACTCCGCCGCAACGAGAGCTTCACGCTGTCGTGGCCGCACTCCGAGGACCAGGAACGCGGGCGGACCGCGCTCTGGCTCCACCCGGCGATCCCGCTGCGGTTCGTGTTCGACGAGTCCGAGCGGATCGAACTCAGCCGGGAATGGGTCGAACGACTGATGCGCTCGGCGAACAGCACGAGCGGCATCGAACTCGTCCCGGAGCAACTCGACTCGGAGCCGATCCGAACCGACGCCGAGCAGCCGATCCAGGTGGGCGTCGACGTGCAGCCGGTCGAGGGGGAGCCGGCCGAGGCGTCGTAGCGACGCTCAGGTCTCGAACGGCGCCGTCTCGGATGGCTCGGGCAGCACGTGGAGACCGTGCGTGCTCCCGGCGCTCAGGGCGAGCTCCTCGACCCAGAAGCGGTTCAACGCCGGCCGCCGGTTGCCGCTGAACACGAACTGCAGCGGGATCGACTCGTGCAACCAGAGCGTCGTCCGGCCACTGCCGCGGTCGACGCCGTGCTCGAGCGTGAGTGCGAAGCTCTCGGAGCGCCTGAGCTTGTTGATGATCACCACGCGAAGATGCGCGAGGGCACGGTCGTCGATGTCGAACTCGCGCGACGACGCGCCGTAGATCAGTTTTCCCATGTCCGCACTGTATCGCCGGCCCGCAGCCTTAGCGCGCACCGTGTGCGTTCGCAAGCCCCTTCCGTTCGCGCCGCGGGCGGCGTTCACTGGAAGCGAGCGAACGGAGGTGCGCACGATGGGCGCAAGCGACAAGATCAAGCACACGGCTGAGAAGGTGTCCGGGCAGGCGAAGGAGGCGGTCGGCAAGGCCACCGACGACGAGCAGAAGGTCGCCGAGGGCAAGGCCGAGCAGAGCGGCGCCGACCTGAAGCAGGCGGCGGAGAACGTCAAGGACGCCTTCAAGAACTGACCGCAGGACCGGGGGACAGCACGACCCGGGGGGGCACGGGGCCGGAGCGGATGCCGCTCCGGCCCCGGTGCGTCCGCAGGTCTTCGACGGCCGCAGCTCTCGACGGCCTCAGCCCTCGAGCACGAACGTGACCTCGAGGGTCACGGACCACTCGATGACGCTCCCGCCCTCGACCTTGACCTTCTGCTCCTTCACCCAGGCGCCCTTGACGTTCCGCAACGTCTCGGCGGCGCGCGCGATGCCGATGGAGACCGCGTCGTCGAAGCCCGACTCCGAGAACGCGGTGATGGTGGTGACCCGTGCGACCGATGACATGTCGTTCCCCCTCGAACGTATCCGGACACGTCGGGCGACGCGCCCTGCACCCCATGTAACTCCTCCGAGCGGGAATCCGCGACCGCCGGGCGTTGCCCGTACCCGGACGGGATGCGACGCGCGAGCGTCGAACCGGTGAACCCTGGGCGACCACCGGCGTCGCGGTGCGGTCCGTGCGAGGACGGCCCGCCATGCTGGGCCGCGTGAGAGTCGCACTGCTCGCCGAGTCGTTCCTCCCGCACATGAACGGGGTCACCCACTCGCTCCTGCAGGTGCTCCGGCACCTCGAACGGCGCGGGCACGACGCGCTCGTCCTCGCACCGCGCTCGGGGCCCGTCGAGCACGGGATGCACGGCGCCCGCGCCGAGTTCCTGCGGTCGATCCCGATGCCCGGGTACCCCGAGGTCCGCGTCACGATCGCGAGCACCCGTCGCCTCGCGGGCCTGCTCGCGGACTTCGAGCCGGACGTCGTGCACCTCGCGTCCCCGTTCGTGCTCGGCTGGCAGGGCGTCCTCGCGGCCGAACGGCTCGGCGTGCCGAGCGTCGCCGTCTACCAGACCGATGTGCCGGCCTACGCCGAGCGCTACCGGCTCCCCGGCGCCGCGCCGATGCTCGCCGACCACGTCGGCCGGTTGCACCGCCGTGCGACGCTGAACCTGGCTCCGTCGACGGCCGCGATCGCGCAGCTCGAGTCGTACGGCGTCGATCCGGTACGGCGGTGGGCGCGCGGGGTCGACACCGACCGGTTCCGGCCCGGCCGCCGCTCCGACCGGTGGCGGCGACGGCACGCGCCCGACGGCGAGGTGCTCGTCGGCTACGTCGGCCGGCTCGCACCCGAGAAGCAGGTCGAGGACCTCGCGGCGCTCGCCGCGATCGACGGGGTCCGCCTCGTCGTGATCGGCGACGGCCCCTCCCGCGCCGCGCTCGAGGCGATGATGCCGGATGCCGCGTTCACGGGCTTCCTCGGCGGCGACGCGCTCGCCGAGGCGATGGCGAGCCTGGACGTGTTCGTGCACCCCGGCGAGAGCGAGACCTTCTGCCAGACCGTGCAGGAGGCGCTCGCGAGCGGCGTGCCCGTGGTCGCGACCGGACGCGGCGGCCCGCTCGACCTGGTCACGTCGAGCCGGGACGGCTGGCTGTACCGGCCTGGCGACCTCGGCGATCTCGTCGCGCGCGTGCGCGACCTCGCGGGCGACCTCGCGAAGCGGCGGGCGTTCGGTCGTGCGGCGCGCGACGGCGTGGCGGGGCGAAGCTGGGAGCGCCTCGGCGACGAACTGCTCGCGCACTATGCGGAGGCGGGCGCGTTGCGGCGCGGCACGGCCGCGCGCTCGGCGCCGTCTGCGCTCGCGACGCCCGCGATGACGACGCCCCGAGCAGACCCGGTGCGTCCGGCGGCCATCGACGGCGAAGAGCGGATGGCGCTGCCGCCGCCCGGTTCGTCCGCGCCGCGCCCCGCGTGGCGTCGGTACGTGGCCGTCGGCGACTCGATCACCGAGGGGCTCTGCGACTCGTCGCGCATGGCCGCGGGGGAGTACCGGGGGTGGGCCGATCGCCTCGCGATGCTGCTCGCGCAGAGCGGTGACGGCATCGGCTACGCGAACCTCGCGGTTCGGAGCCGTCGCATCGCGGATGCGGTCGACACGCAGGTGCCGCGCGCGGCCGAGCTCGACGCCGACCTGGTGACGGTGCTCATCGGCGGCAACGACCTGGTCCGGATCGACGCGAGGCCCGAGGCGCTCGCCGCGCGCCTCGGCGACGCGGTCGACGCGCTCCGCGGCCGCGGCGCCGACGTGCTCGTGGTCACCCCGTTCCTTCCCGCCCATGCGCGTCTCGGCACGGTGCGGGGGCGGTTCGAGCGGTTCGCCGGACTCGTCGCGGCGCGCGCGGAGGCGTCCGGGGCCCGGGTGCTCGACGCGTCCCGGCACACCGGGCTCACGGCGCGCGGCGTCTGGGCCGAGGATCGCGTGCACCTGAACTCGTCCGGGCACCGTGCGCTCGCGTACGCCGCGGCGGGGGCGCTCGGCGTTCGGGATGCCGCGGCGCTCGCGGGTCTCGACGCGGCCCTGCACGGCGACGCCGAGGATCCCGATGCCTCGCCGCTGCCGAACGCGGAGTGGTTGCGCAGGCATGCCGTCCCGTGGATCGGGCGGCGCATGCTCGGCCGGACCGCGGGCGACGGTCGCGTGCCCAAGCACGACGCGCTCGTGCGGGTGCCGGCTTCAGCGCGGGACGTCTCGACGGCGCATGCCGATGAAGCCCGTGAGGGCGAGCGCCGCGCCGATGCCGCCGAGCAGCCACTGGGTCGCGGGGACCACGTCATCGACGGGGAGGTTGCCGACCAGGTGGACCGGTGAGAGGTCGAGCGCCCAGTCGGGCAGGTCGAGCGTGTTCCCGAGGACGGCGACGAACGCGATGTACCCGAGCGCGATCCAGACCCCCCAGGTCGCGCGGGGGAAGGCGCCGAGCAGGAGGACCCCGAGCCCGACGACGACGGCCACCGCCGGAAGGTACGCCACTGCGGCCGCGAGGATGCCGTCGACCTCGCCGTTCGCGGTCAGGCCGAGCCCGGCCGCGCCGATGAGCAGCGTCGCGGCGGCGAACACCGCCGACCACGCGGCGTGCGCACCGAGCCAGCTCGCCCGCGCGATCGCCCGCGCGAGCGTCGGTTCGAGCGTGCCCGACGTCTCTTCGTCGCGCGCCCGTCCGACGCCCTGCCCGAGGCATCCGATCGCCATCACGACGATGATCGCCAGCGTGATGGCGACGTAGCCCTCGGTCGCCTCGCCGTCGCCCATGACCGCGGCCAGCGCCGGGTTGGCGGCGATCGCGTCGGCGATGTCATCGGTGAACGCGCCGAACACGGCGCCGACGGCGAAGGCGCCCGCGATCCAGGCGAGCCCGGCAGGCGTCTGCAATCGCAGCGCGAGTCCCCACGTCGAACGCGTGATCCGGCCGGCCCGGGCGGGCCCCGGCCGTGACGGCACGAGTGCCGCGCCCAGGTCGCGCCGCCCGACGAGCGAGATCCCGGCGAGGATCAGCACGGCGGCGACCCCGATCGCGAGCGCGAGCGGCCAGAGACGCTGGTCGTCGGTGAACGGCCGGGTCTCCTGCTGCCAGGCCAGCGGCGAGAGCCACTTCCATCCGTTCTCTCGCACGTCGCCGACCGCGCGGGCGGCATACGAGAGCCCGAGCACGAGGATGCCGAGACCCGTGACCGCGCCGGCACGGCGGAGCAACTGGCCCGCGAAGGTCGCGAATCCGGCGAACACGGCGCCGAGCGCGGCGATCGACCCGCCGTAGAGCATCGCGGCATCGGCCGGCTCGCCGTAGGCGATGAGCACGGTCGCGAACCCGGCTCCGACCACGACGAGCGCGCACACGGTGGTGAGCACGGCCGCGATCCACGGGTCACGTGCGCCGACGCCGCGCGAGCGCAGCAGTTCGAGCATTCCCCGTTCCTCCTGCGCGCGCGTCTGCCGCACGACGAGCAGGAGTCCCATGAGCGGGATCGCGATCCCCGAGATGAACCCGAACTCGTTCGAGACGACGCCGCCGAGCGTGTCCGCACCGTATGGCGTGCCGTTGATCGCCGCCATCGCGGGGTCGCTCGCGACGGTGTCGTCGTAGCCCTGCAACTGCTCGGGCGTTCCGTAGAGCCCGTCGACGGCGGCGACCGTCGCGAGGTAGACGCCGATCAGGGCGAGAGTCCAGACGACCAGTGGAATCCACCCGGTGCGCAGCTGGATGCGAGTGATCGCGGCGAGCCCGCCGGTCGCCGCGCGCGGCGACGCCACCGCGGCGCTCATCGCCCGCCCTGGTAGGCGGTGAGGAAGAGCTCGTCGAGGCTGGGTGGGCGCACCGTGAGCGCTTCCACGCCCGCTGCGAGCAACGGCGGAAGCACATCGTCGAGCGCTGCCGGGTCGATGGTGAACTCGAGTTCCACGCCGTCGCCGGCCGGCCGCCGTTCGAGGCCGGCGACCGACGGGTGCCTCGGCTCAGCGACCGGCCCGCGCGTGACCGCGTGGATCGTCGTGCGCGAGAGTCGTCGCAACTCGGCCACGCTGCCGGATTCGACCACCTTGCCGTGCCGGATGATCGTCACGTTCTCGCACAGTGCATCGACCTCGCCGAGGATGTGACTCGAGAGCAGCACGCTCGCCCCTTCTGCGGCGCGTTCGCGCACGCACTCGCGGAACACCTCCTCCATGAGCGGATCGAGCCCCGATGTCGGCTCGTCGAGGATCAGCAGGTCGGCACGGGCCGCGAACGCCGCGACGAGGGCGACCTTCTGGCGGTTGCCCTTGGAGTAGTCGCGGACGCGCTTGGAGGGGTCGAGGTCGAATCGCTCGAGCAGTTCCGCCCTGCGGCCCTCGTCGAGCGGGGCGCCCGAGGAGCCGAGCACGTCGATGCACTGACCGCCGGTCAGGCGCGGCCAGAGGGCGACGTCGCCCGGCACGTAGGTGAGGCGTCGATGCAACGACACCGCGTGCGCCCAGGGGTCCGAGCCGAACAGCCGCACGTTCCCGCTCGTCCGGCGCACGAGTCCGAGGAGGATCCGGATCGTCGTCGACTTGCCCGCGCCGTTCGGCCCGAGGAAGCCCAGCACCTCACCCTGCCGGAGCTCGAGGTCGAGCCCGTCGAGGGCGACGACCCTGCCGAAGTGCTTGACCAGCCCGTCGATCTCGATGATCCTGTCGGTCTCCATACCCGCCTCCACCCGCGTCTCGTTCCCACGCAGGGTATCGGCGTGCGGCGCCGCTCACTAGGTCCCGACACGCCGGACTGATAGGCTCTGGAAGGATGCCCGCGTGGCATCCGCTCAATTCAACATGAGCACGCGCCCTGCCAAGGGCGTTCCGGAGCAGGCCGGCAGGAAGCTGGTCCCCTGTGGTGGTGTACCAATCGCGAGCTTGGTGGACTTCTACTGGTGGCCAGCGTGAACGCGTCGGCATCGATGCGATTCGTATTGCCTGTTCCTGCTCCTGCGTTCGAGTCGTGCCCACACGGGGTGCGACGATAAACAAAGGAGAGAGACCTCTTGGAAGGTCCTGAAATCACGTTCGCCGAAACCGTCATCGACAACGGTCGGTTCGGCAGCCGCACCATCCGCTTCGAGACCGGCCGACTCGCGCAGCAGGCGCAGGGTTCGGCGGTCGCCTACCTCGACGACGAGACGATGCTGCTCTCGGCCACCTCGGTGTCGAAGCAGCCGAAGGAGCACTTCGACTTCTTCCCGCTCACGATCGACGTCGAGGAGCGCATGTACGCCGCGGGCCGCATCCCCGGCTCGTTCTTCCGCCGCGAGGGTCGCCCCTCGACCGAGGCGATCCTCACGTGCCGCCTCATCGACCGCCCGCTGCGCCCGTCGTTCGTCGACGGCCTCCGCAACGAGGTCCAGGTCGTCGTGACGGTGCTCGCCATCGAGCCCGACGAGCTGTACGACGTGCTCGCCATCAACAGCGCGTCGCTCTCGACGCAGCTCTCGGGCCTGCCCTTCTCCGGCCCGATCGGCGGCGTGCGCGTCGCCCTCATCGACGGCCAGTGGGTCGCCTTCCCGAAGCACTCGCAGCTCGAGGAGGCCGTGTTCAGCATGGTCGTCGCGGGCCGCGTCGTGACCGAGGCCGACGGCTCCGAAGACGTCGCGATCATGATGATCGAGGCCGAGGCCACCGACAACGCGTGGAACCTCATCCAGGCCGGCGCCGTCAAGCCCGACGAGACCGTCATCGCCCAGGGCATCGAGGCGTCCAAGCCGTTCATCAAGCAGCTCGTCGTCGCGCAGCAGCAGGTCGCGGCCACCGCGGCCAAGCCGACCGCCGACTACCCGACCTTCCCGCCCTACCAGGACGCGACGAAGGCCGCGGTCGAGGCGCTCGCCCTCGACGAGCTCGAGCGCGTCTACCAGATCGCCGGCAAGGTCGAGCGCCAGGACGCCGACGACGCGCTCAAGGCGCGCGTCAAGGAGGCCATCGCAGCCAAGGTCGAGGCGGGCGAACTGCCCGAGTCGGCGAACGCCGAGGTCTCCGCGGCGTACAAGTCGGTCACCAAGCACGTCGTCCGCTCGCGCGTCCTCACCGACGGCGTCCGCATCGACGGGCGCGGCCTCGCCGACATCCGCCCGCTCGACGCCGAGGTGCAGGTCATCCCGCGCGTGCACGGTTCCGCGATCTTCCAGCGCGGCGAGACCCAGATCATGGGCGTCACCACGCTGAACATGCTCAAGATGGAGCAGCAGATCGACTCGCTGAGCCCGGTCACCAAGAAGCGCTACATGCACAACTACAACTTCCCGCCCTACTCGACGGGTGAGACGGGTCGTGTGGGTTCGCCCAAGCGCCGCGAGATCGGCCACGGTGCACTCGCCGAGCGTGCGCTCATGCCGGTGCTGCCGACGCGCGAGGAGTTCCCCTACGCCATCCGCCAGGTCTCCGAGGCGCTCGGCTCGAACGGCTCGACCTCGATGGGCTCGGTCTGCGCGTCCACGCTGTCGCTGCTGAACGCGGGCGTGCCGCTCAAGGCGCCCGTCGCGGGCATCGCGATGGGCCTCATCTCCGACACCGTCGACGGTGAGACCCGCTACGCGGCGCTCACCGACATCCTCGGTGCCGAGGATGCACTCGGCGACATGGACTTCAAGGTCGCCGGCACCTCGGAGTTCGTCACGGCGATCCAGCTCGACACCAAGCTCGACGGCATCCCCGCCTCGGTGCTCGCGGGCGCGCTGACCCAGGCGAAGGAGGCGCGCACCACGATCCTGCAGGTGCTGAACGCCGCGATCGACAGCCCCGACGAGATGGCCCCGACCGCGCCGCGTGTGATCAGCGTCCAGATCCCGGTCGACAAGATCGGCGAGCTCATCGGCCCCAAGGGCAAGACGATCAACGGCATCCAGGACGACACCGGCGCCGACATCTCGATCGAGGAGGACGGCACCGTCTACATCGGCGCGACCGACGGCCCCTCGGCCGAAGCGGCCCGCGCAGCGGTGAACGCGATCGCCAACCCGACCAACCCCGAGATCGGCGAGCAGTTCCTCGGCACCGTCGTGAAGATCGCCGCGTTCGGCGCCTTCATCTCGCTGCTGCC
The DNA here is from genome assembly GCF_021442325.1 of Agromyces marinus. Lineage (NCBI taxonomy): Bacteria > Bacillati > Actinomycetota > Actinomycetes > Micrococcales > Microbacteriaceae > Agromyces > Agromyces marinus. The sequence goes on from NZ_CP087879.1 coordinate 1,228,941, forward strand.
CGGCAAGGACGGCCTGCTGCACATCTCGGAGGTGCGCAAGCTCGCCGGCGGCAAGCGCGTCGAGAACGTCGACGACGTCCTCGGCGTCGGCCAGAAGATCCTCGTCGAGATCACCAAGATCGACGACCGCGGCAAGCTCTCGCTCGCTCCCGTCATCGCGGAGGAGGCCGACACCAACGGCCGCGGCGCGACCGGCGAGCACGCCGACGCTCCCGCCGAGGGCGTCGACGCGTAAGCGCGCGATCCCGTCACCGGATGCCCGTCCCGATTCGTCGGGGCGGGCATCCGTCGTTCTCGGCTCGCCGGCCGCCGGGCGCCGCTAGCCGCGGGTGTCGGCGGCCGCCGCGACGATGCCGCGCATGACGTTCCAGTAGCCGACGGGCGCGACGCGCGTGACCAGGTCGCTCAGCCGCGAGTCGCGGCCGATGAACACGCGCGGGCGGCGCCGCACGATGCCGTCGACGATGCGCTCGGCGGCCTGGGCGGGCGTCGTGCGGTAGAGGGCGGCCTGCGCGTCGGCGGCGCGCGCGGCCGCGCCGGGTGCGACGGCGGCCGCGACGCGGGCGTGGTGGATGATGCCGGTCTGCACGCCGCCAGGGTAGACCGCCGACACCGAGACATCCGTCGCCTCGAGCTCATGACGCAGCGCGTCGGTGAACCCGCGGACGGCGAACTTCGACGTGACGTAGGGGACCCGCCCAGCGGGCGCGGCGAGGCCGTACAGGCTCGACACGTTGGCGATGTGCGCGTCGCCCGCGGCGATGAGCGACGGCAGGAACGCCTTCGTCATCGCGACCGTTCCCCAGAGGTTGATGTCGACGACCCAGCGGAACTCCTCGAGCGTGGCCTGCTCGAAGCTGCCGAGCATCGACACGCCGGCGCAGTTGAGCAGGATGCTCGGTGTGCGCCCGTGCCCCGCTTCGACCGCGTCGGGGAGCGCGGCGACCGCGGCGAGGTCGGCGAGGTCGATCACGTGGGTGCTGACGATCGCGCCGCCGGCGCGCAGCCCGCCCGCGAGCGCCTCGAGGGCTGCAGCGTCGCGGTCGACCAGCGCGAGCGCGCACCCTCGGGCGGCGAGCAGTTCGGCCGAGGCCCGACCCATGCCGCTGCCGGCTCCGGTGACGACGGCGAGTCGGCCGTCGAGTCGCAGGGCGGGTCGGCGGGCCATGGCGCTCCTTCGCGGCGGTGGATCGGGCAGTACACCCTGACACGACGGCGCCGCCGGACCAAACCCGGGCGGTGCGCGGGTCGCGCACCGCCCGGTCCGGATGGGGTCGCTACCCGAGCATCAGGCGTGCGGCGGCGTGGGTGCGCGCGTTGGCTTCGGCCGCTTCGCGTGCCGCCGATCGCTCGGCGAGGACCCGAAGGATCCGCTCGCGATCGGTGCGGCGCACGGCGCGCCGGCGGCCCCATCTCGCGAGGGCGAGCCCCGCGCGGACGGCCAGGCCTGAGACCCGGGTCGACGCGGGGGAGACGGTGAGCGTGTTCATGGCTGCTCCGTTTCGGCGGGGTCGGCTGCCTGCCCGCGAACCAGCGGGAAGGCGTTGACGTGGATCTGCACGGGGCGCGATCCGGGCGACGGCGTGCGCTTGTACGCGTCGATGTACTTCTTCAGCACGGCGTCGATGTCGGTCACGAGCCCGTGCAGCTGGTCGGGGGTCAGCGTGAGGTTGATCGTGTCGGAGGTCGCGACGTCGAGCCAGTCGCTGCCGAACACCTCTTCGCCCGTGGTCACGAACTCGCGGAAGTTCTGGTCGCGCGAGCGGAACCACTCGTCTTCGACGAGCCGCACCGCGAGCCGCTCGGCGCTGCCCTGCGGCAGGCTTCGCGCGTCGGGGATCGCGATCGAGCCCGGCCGGCGCTCCCACCAGCGCTCGCGACCCGTGCCGCGGCCCGTGACCTCCTGCACGAGACCGGCCTTCGCGAGCTGCCTGAGGTGGTAGCTCGTCGCCCCGCTCGACTCGCTGAGCCGCTCGGCGAGGCCGCTCGCGGTGGAGGGGCCGTACGTCGAGAGCTCGTCGTAGATCTGCACCCGCAGCGGGTGCGCGAGGCTCTTCAGGCTCTCGCTGGAGAGCACGTGGTCGATGCCCGGGTGGCGGGTGCTGCTCGGCCAGGTCTCGGGGTCGTTCGTCTGCTCGTCCATGGTGCAAAGGTACCTCTGCAAAGAAAACTTTGCAAGGGTTTGTTTGCAACGATGTGTTTGCAGCAGGTTCGCCGCATCGCCTCAGGACGCCTCGCGGCGGATGATCAACCGGATCGATCGAGCAACGGGCCGAGCCGGTAGGGGATGAGCTCGCCCATCGCGAGCGAGGTCTCGGTGCGCTCGACGCCCTCGATCGCGAGGATCTCCTCGTCGATCCGGAACAGGTCGTGCGCGTCGCGGCACACGACCCGGACGAGGAGGTCGATCTGGCCCGAGAGCCCGTGCGCCTGGATCACCTCGGGGATCGCGGCGAGGGCGACGACGACCTCGGAGAGCACCTTCTGTCGTGCGTGCACGGCGACGAACGCCTCGAGCGGGTAGCCGAGCGGGCTCGGATCGATGCTCCGCTCGAACGAGAGGAAGGCGCCGGATGCCTCGAGCCTCGCCATCCGCGCCTGCACCGTGTTCCGGCTCATCCGCAGCCGCTCGGCGAGGGCCACGACGGTCGCACGCGGATCGGCTGCGAGTGCGCTGAGCAGTGCACGGTCGACGTGGTCGTAGCCGGTCATAGTGCTTCACGATAGCACCGGCGTTCCCCTCTCGACCATGCAACATGCTCAAGCGGATCGCCGATGCTTGAGCCGATTGCCAGTTCGTCGTAGCCTTCGGGTATCCGGCATCGGCGCCGGATGCCGGGCTGCCCACAAGGCGGCCGGCCGACACGGAGGTTCGACGATGACCCCTAGCGACCGAGAGGCGACCGGGCTGCTCACCCGCCCCGACGACCTCGTCCGACTCCTCGACCAGTCCGGCGTGCGTCACGCCAGCCCCGAGTTCGACCCGTGGGTCGCCGATGTCGACCTCGACGCGCTCATCCGCCTCCACCGCGACATGGTGGTCGTGCGCCGCCTCGACTCCGAGGCCACCGCGCTCCAGCGTCAGGGCGAACTCGGCCTGTGGCCGCCGCTGGCCGGGCAGGAGGCCGCGCAGATCGGCTCCGCCCGGGCCCTGCACGATGACGACTTCGTCTTCTCGAGCTACCGCGAGCACGCCATCGCCTGGATGCGCGGCGTCCGCCCCGACGAACTGCTGAGCGTGTGGCGCGGCTCCGCGGCATCCGGATGGGATCCGTACGCCAGGCGCATGGCGATCCCGCAGATCATCATCGGCGCCCAGACCCTGCACGCCGTCGGCTGGGCCATGGGCGCCCGGTGGGAGGGCACGACGTCGGCGTCGATCGCGTACTTCGGCGACGGGGCGACGAGCGAGGGCGACGTGAACGAAGCGCTCGTGTTCGCCTCGAGTTTCGACGCGCCCGTCGTGTTCTTCTGCCAGAACAACGGCTGGGCGATCTCCGAACCGGTCGGCCTGCAGTCCAAGCAGCCGCTCGCGCGCCGGGCCGACGGCTTCGGCATGCCCGGCATCCGCGTCGACGGCAACGACGTGCTCGCGGTGCTCGCCGTCACCCGCTGGGCGCTCGAGCGCGCCCGCCGCGGCGAGGGGCCGACCTTCATCGAAGCCGTCACGTACCGCATGGGACCGCACACCACGGCCGACGACCCCAAGCGATACCGCTCCGACGACGACCTCGCGGCGTGGCGCGAGCGCGACCCGATCACGAGGCTCCACGCGCACCTCGCGGCATCCGGTGCCGACATCGACGCGGTCGACGCCGACGTCAAGGAGGCCGCCGACCGCGCCGCGGCCGAACTCCGGGCGGGCCTCACCGCGATCGCCGACCCCGAACCGATGAGCGTGTTCGAGCACGTCTACGCCGAACCCAACAGCCACGTCGAACGGCAGAAGGAGCGCTTCGCGCGCTACCTCGCGATGTTCGGCGACGAGGACGGAGGCACCGCATGAGCACCATCACCTTCGGCAAGGCCATCAACGAGGGCCTGCGCCGCGCGCTCGCCGACGACGACAAGGTCGTCCTGCTCGGCGAGGACATCGGCACCCTCGGCGGGGTCTTCCGCATCACCGACGGGCTCAAGGCCGAGTTCGGCGAGCACCGCGTCGTCGACACGCCGCTCTCGGAGGCGGGCATCATGGGCACCGCAGTGGGTCTGGCGTACCGCGGGTTCCGTCCGGTCGTCGAGATCCAGTTCGACGGATTCGTCTACCCGTCGTTCGACCAGATCGTCACCCAGGTCGCCAAGCTCCACTACCGTTCGCGAGGGACGGTGCGGATGCCGCTGGTCATCCGGATCCCGTTCGGCGGCGGCATCGGCGCGGCCGAGCACCACTCCGAATCGCCCGAGGCGTACTTCACGCACACCGCGGGCCTGCGGGTCGTCGCGTGCTCGAACCCCGCGGATGCCTACGTCATGATCCGCCAGGCGATCGCGAGCGACGACCCCGTCGTCTTCCTCGAGCCCAAGCGCCGGTACCACGTCAAGGGCGAGGTCGACCTCGACGCGAGCCTCGCCGACGCGCGCCCGATGGGCGTCGCGACGACCGTGGCGTCCGGCGGCGACGTCACGCTCGTCACCTACGGTGCGCTCGTGCAGACCGCGAGGGATGCCGCGACCGCCGCCGCAGAAGACGGCGTGTCGATCGAGGTCATCGACCTGCGTTCGCTCGCGCCCGTCGACTACGCCACGATCGAGGCATCCGTGCGCCGCACCGGCCGGCTCGTCGTCGCCCACGAGGCCGGCGAACAGGGCGGCGTCGGCGCAGAGATCGCCGCGTCGATCACCGAACGCTGCTTCGACTGGCTCGAGGTCGCGCCCGTTCGGGTGACCGGCCACGACATCCCGTACCCGCCCGCGAAGCTCGAGCAGTACCACCTGCCCGACCTCGACCGGATCCTCGACGGCGTCGACCGCGCGCTCGGGCGGCCGAACTCGCTGAGCGAGGTGGAGGCGTGAGCATGATCCGCGACTTCGCACTGCCCGACCTCGGCGAGGGGCTCACCGAGTCCGAGATCGTCGCCTGGCGCGTCAAGGTCGGCGACCACGTCGAACTGAACCAGATCATCGCCGACGTCGAGACCGCCAAGGCCGTCGTCGAACTTCCGTCGCCCTTCGAGGGCACCGTCACGGCCCTGCACGCGGCCGAGGGCGAGACCGTCAACGTGGGCGAGAAGCTCTTCTCGTGCGACACCGGCGGGGGAGCGGATGCCTCGGCAGCGGATGCCGCAGCACCTGAGGCCCCCGCGGAGGTCGCTGCCCCGGAGGCCGCCGAGGTGCGCGAGCCCACGCTCGTGGGGTACGGCGCGAGCGCCGACCGCGGACCCAAGCGCCGCCCGAGACGGCTCGGCGCAGCGGCACTCGCCGAGGACCTCGTGCCCGAGCCGCCGGAGCACGAACGCGCCGTGACGGCCGGCACCGGCGCGGCCGGCACCGGCGCGGCCGAGCACCCGGACCGGGGCGAGCGGCCGCGTTCGACCCCGCCCGTGCGCAAGCTCGCGCGCGATCTCGGCGTCGACCTCGAACAGGTCGAGGGCACTGGCGAACGGGGCCTCATCACGCGGGCCGACGTCGAGGCCGCGGCATCCGCCGCCCCCGCGGCATCCGCTGCCGGCACGGCATCCGCTGCCGTCGCCGAACCGGCAGCACCGGGCGAGACCCGCATCCCGATCCGCGGCGTCCGCAAGCACACCGCGGCGGCCATGGTCCGCAGCGCCTTCACCGCGCCGCATGTGACCGAGTTCCTCACGGTCGACGTGACGGCGACCATGGCGCTGCTCGAGGGCATCCGCTCGGATCGCGCCTTCGCCGGTCACAAGGTGACCCCGCTCGCGATCGTCGCGAAGGCGCTGTGCATCGCCGCCGCCCGCACGCCCGAGGTCAACTCGCGCTGGGACGAGGACGCGCAGGAGATCGTGCGCTTCGGTCACGTCAACCTCGGCATCGCCGCCGCGACCGAGCGCGGTCTCGTGGTGCCGAACATCCGCGGCGCCGAGCGGATGACGCTCATCGAACTCGCCGACGCGATCGTGGCCCTCGCCGAGACCGCTCGTGCCGGGAAGACGCCGCCTGCCGATCTCATGGGCGGCACGATCTCGATCACGAACATCGGCGTGTTCGGGATCGACGCGGGCACGCCCATCCTGAATCCGGGGGAGGCGGCGATCCTCGCGATGGGTGCGGTGCGGCGGGAGCCCCGCGAGCATCGCGGCGAGATCGCGCTGCGCGAGGTCATGACGCTCTCGCTCTCGTTCGACCATCGACTGGTCGACGGCGAGCAGGGTTCGCGCTTCCTGGCCGACATCGGCCGGATCCTGCGCGACCCCGGGCTGGCGCTGACCATGATGTAGGGGCAGCATGGGCGGCATGGACGCGCACACCCCGCTCGCGCGGGAGGAGGTCGAGGCCGACCTCGCAGGCACCGGATTCCGGCACGACGGCGAGCGGCTGACCGCGGAATTCCGCACCAGGGATTTCGCGGGCTCCGTTCGCCTGCTCGATGCCGTCGCGATCGAGGCGGATGCCGCGAACCACCATCCCGACGTCAGGCTCGGTTGGGGGCGGATCGAATTCGATCTCGTCTCCCACGACGTCGGGGCGGTGACCGCACGGGATGTCGCGCTCGCCCGCGTCATCGGCGGCATCGCGGAGGCGCAGGGCATTCTCCCGGCGTGAATTCATCGTGAATTCCGCGGCGATCGAATTCTCCACATGCGATGGAATTCAGTGCTGTATCTCGAATCGGTTCCCTATGCTCGGAAGCGATATCCGAATCGGTTCTCGAGTTGTGCGGTGAATTGCCGCAGTGAGGGATGTGGAACATGGCCAAGCGCGTGATCGAGACGCTCATCGACGATCTCGACGGGAGCGACGCCGATCGCACCGTCTCGTTCGCCCTCGACGGCGACCAGTACGCGATCGACCTGTCGGATGAGAACATCGCCAAGCTCGGCGCGGCGCTCGCGCCCTTCATCGGCGCGGCGCGCAAGACCGCGGCGCGCGGCGGCGGCCCTCGGCGTCGCAGCAGCGGCGGCGGGGCGGGCAGCGAGACGAAGGATGCGCGCGAATGGCTCCGTGCCAACGGGCACGAGGTCTCCGACCGCGGTCGGATCCCCGCGAACCTGATGGAGCTCTACCGCAACCGGTGATTCAGCGCAGGACGAACTCGATCTCCTCGATCTCCTCGCCGCGCGCGTTGGCGTAGTCGCGGTCGCGGCCGACCTCGACGAACCCGAGCTTGCCGAGCACCGCGACGGATGCCGCGTTGTCGGCCGCGGCGCGTGCGCGCAGGGGGCGCGGCTGCGTGTCGAGGAACAGTCGCAGCGCGCGAGTGGCGATGCCGCGGCCCCAGTGCGCCCGGTCGATCCAGTAGGTGATCTCGGGCATCCCGGTCTCGGGGTCGACCCAGCGGGCGACGCTGCCGACGATCCGTCCGTCGCACCGCACCGTGCGCGCGTCGTAGTCCTCCCGCTCGGCGAATCGGGCGCAGTGCGCGTCGTACGCGGCGCGATCGGTCGGATCGGATGCCGTGAACGCGGCCACGCGATTGGCCTCGGGATCGAGTTGGATGCGGAACAGCTCGTCGCGGTCTTCTGCGCGGGTCGCGCGCAGGGTCACGACGTGAGGCTCGACCATGCCATGTCCTCCAGGATGCTGCGGACGACTCTGTCCGCGGGTCGGCGCCCATGGATGCGGGCGCTGTGGGGGGTCGAGTTGATCAGTCCGAAGGCGGCGTGTGCCCGGATGCGCAACTCGGATTCGGCCCGGTCGGGCCGAAGTCTGGTGAGCACGTCGACCCAGAGCTCGACGTACTCGCGTTGCAGGCGGCGGACCTCGTGCGTGTCGGTGCCGTCGAGGCTGTCGAGGTCGCGGTCCTGGACGCGGATGACGTCGGCGTTCGCGAGGGCGAAGTCGACGTGGAAGCGGATGAGCGCGTGCAGCGCGGCCGAGGGGTCGGCGATCTCGTGCGCGGTGCGTCGCCCTCCGTCGAGGAGCCCACGGCTCGCGTCGGCGAGGATCGCGGCGAGCACCGCGGCCTTGCCCGGGAAGTGGCGGTACACGGCGGGGCCGGACACGCCCGCGGCCTGCCCGAGTTCCTCGAGGGTGACTCCCGCGTACCCGCGGTCGGCGAAGAGCCGTGCGGCGGCAGCGAGCAGCGCGGCGCGACGGTCGGCCTTGGCTCGGCCGCGTTCGGTGAGCGTCTCGGTCAGGGGTGCCTCCGGGGGATCCCGCGGGTCATTCGGTGAATGAACACTAACCGACCTCCGCGCCCACGGCAAGGCTTCGCCCGGTCGTGCCCATCGGTGCTTGCGGAACTCGGTGAATGCTCGCTAACATGAATCCCGGTTAGCGAGCGTTCACCGAAGCGCTCGCCTGAACGCCACGACGGAGAGGCGGAACGGGAGCGGATGCACACCATCACGAGCGCGATCGATGCGGCGTCCGACGCCGCGCGCGCCAACGCCGACGCCCATGCCGTGCTGGCCGACGAACTGCGCGAGAAGCTCGCGACCGCAGCGCTCGGCGGGCCGGAGGGCTCACGCGAGCGCCACGTCGCGCGCGGCAAGCTGCTGCCGCGCGACCGGGTCCGGCGCCTGCTCGACGAGGGCAGCCCGTTCCTCGAGCTCAGCCCCCTCGCCGCGGGCGACCTCTACGACGACGACACGCCCGCCGCGGGGGTCATCGCGGGTGTCGGCCTCGTGCACGGCCGGCCGGTCATGGTGGTCTGCAACGACGCGACCGTCAAGGGCGGCACCTACTACCCGATGACGGTGAAGAAGCACCTCCGCGCTCAAGAGGTCGCCCTCGAGAACCGGCTCCCGTGCATCTACCTCGTCGACTCGGGCGGCGCGTTCCTGCCCAAGCAGGACGAGGTGTTCCCCGACCGCGACCACTTCGGCCGCATCTTCTACAACCAGGCGAACCTCTCGGCGCGGCGCATCCCGCAGGTCGCCGCCGTCATGGGCTCGTGCACCGCCGGCGGCGCCTACGTCCCGGCGATGAGCGACGAGACCGTGATCGTGCGCGACCAGGGCACGATCTTCCTCGGCGGCCCGCCGCTGGTGAAGGCCGCGATCGGCGAGGTCGTCACGCCCGAGGAGCTCGGCGGCGGCGAGCTGCACGCCCGCACCTCCGGCGTCACCGACCACCTCGCGGAAGACGACGAGCACGCACTCGAGATCGTCCGCGACATCCTCACGACCCTTCCCGCCCCGCCCGAGCGGGCGTGGGCCGTGCGCGAGCCGCGCGAACCCGCGGTCGACCCCGCGAGCCTCACCGCGGCCGTCCCCGTCGACGTGCAGCAGCCCTACGACGTGCGCGAGGTCATCGCGCGCCTCGTCGACGGCAGCGAGTTCCACGAGTTCAAGCGCGAGTACGGCGACACGCTCGTCACCGGCTTCGCCTGGATCGACGGGCACCCCGTCGGCATCGTCGCGAACAACGGCGTGCTCTTCAGCGAGTCCGCCATGAAGGGCGCGCACTTCATCGAGCTCTGCGACCAGCGCGGCATCCCGCTCGTGTTCCTCCAGAACATCTCCGGCTTCATGGTCGGCCGCGACGCCGAGGCGGGCGGCATCGCCAAGCACGGCGCCAAGATGGTCACCGCCGTCGCCACGACCCGGGTGCCGAAGTTCACGGTCGTCATAGGCGGCTCGTTCGGCGCCGGCAACTACTCGATGTGCGGCCGGGCGTACTCGCCGCGCTTCCTCTGGATGTGGCCGAACGCGCGCATCTCCGTGATGGGCGGCGAGCAGGCGGCATCCGTGCTCTCGACGGTCAAGCGCGACCAGCTGGCCGTGCGCGGCGAGCAGTGGTCCGCCGAGGACGAGGAGGCGTTCAAGGCGCCCGTGCGCGAGCAGTACGAGGCGCAGGGCAGCCCTTACCACTCGACCTCGCGGCTGTGGGACGACGGCGTCATCGCGCCCGGCGACACCCGCACGGTGCTCGCCCTCGCCCTCGAGCTCGCGAGCCGCACCCCGCTGCCCGAGCCCCGCTTCGGCCTGTTCAGGATGTGATGGGAATGTTCGAACGTGTCCTGGTGGCCAACCGCGGCGAGATCGCGGTGCGCGTCATCCGCACCCTCAAGCGACTCGGCATCCGCTCGATCGCGGTGTACTCCGACGCCGACGCCGGCGCGCCCCACGTCGCGCTCGCCGACGAGGCCGTCCGGATCGGCCCGGCCGCGGCGTCCGAGAGCTACCTCGACCCTGCGCGCATCGTGCGCGCCGCGCTCGAGACGGGCGCGCAGGCGATCCACCCCGGCTACGGCTTCCTCAGCGAGAACGCGGCATTCGGCCGTGCGTGCGCCGAGGCCGGCATCGTGTTCGTCGGGCCCGGAGCGCTGGCCCTCGAGGTCATGGGCGACAAGATCCGCGCCAAGCGGCACGTCGAGGCATCCGGCGTGCCCGTCGTGCCCGGCGTCAGCGAACCCGACGCGACCGACGTGACCCTCGCCGCGGCGGCGCCCGGGATCGGCTTCCCGATCCTCGTCAAGCCCTCCGCGGGCGGCGGCGGCAAGGGCATGCAGGTCGCGCGCGACCAGGCGGAGCTCGAGCAGGCACTGCCCGCCGCGCGCCGCGTCGCCCGTGCCGCGTTCGGCGACGACACGCTCCTGCTCGAGCGCTTCATCGAGCGCCCGCGCCACATCGAGGTGCAGGTCCTCGCCGACGCGCACGGCACCGTCATCCACCTCGGCGAGCGCGAGTGCTCGCTGCAGCGCCGCCACCAGAAGGTCGTCGAGGAGGCGCCCTCGCCGTTGCTCGACACCGCGACGCGCGCGCGCATCGGCGCGGCCGCATGCGAGGCCGCTCGCAGCGTCGAGTACCTCGGCGCGGGCACGGTCGAGTTCCTCGTCTCGGATGCCGCGCCCGACGAGTTCTTCTTCATCGAGATGAACACCCGGCTGCAGGTCGAGCATCCGGTCACCGAGCTCGTCACCGGCGTCGACCTCGTCGAGCAGCAGCTGCGCATCGCGGCGGGCGAGCCGCTCGCGATCGCGCAGGACGACGTGCGGATGACCGGCCACGCGATCGAGGCGCGCGTCTACGCCGAGAGCCCCGAGCGCGGGTTCCTGCCGTCGACCGGCGACGTGCTCGCCTGGCGTGCGCCGACGGGCGAGGGCGTGCGCGTCGACGCGGGCATCAGCGAGCAGCAGCGGATCACCGCGGACTACGACCCGATGATCGCCAAGGTCATCGCGCACGGCGCCGATCGGGCGGAGGCGGTCGACCGGCTCGACGCGGCGCTCGCCGACACCGTGCTGCTCGGCGTCGAGACGAACGTCGCGTTCCTCCGGACCCTGCTCGCGCACCCCGACGTGCGCGCCGGACGGCTCGACACCGGGCTGATCGACCGGCTGCCGGCGGCAGCGGCGAGCGCGCCTGGCTCGGCGGCAGCGGATGCCCCGGCCGACCCGCTCGCGGGCGCGGCGCACGCCGAACGCGAGCGCATGGCGCGCGCAGCGGCCGACGGCGGGCACGCCTGGGCGCGCGAGCGCGGCTGGCGGATCGGCGGCGAGCGCGATGGCGAGACGGATGCCGCGGCATCCGCTGCGGGCGACGCCGTCGTCGCGACCGCACCCGACGGCACCGTCTGGGTGCATGCCGACGGCCGCACCGCGGCCTTCCCGCGGCCGGACCGCCGGGCGGCGCTCGAGGCTCGCCTCGCCCTGCTCGAGCGCGGCGGCAGTGCCGATCCCGACCTGCGCGCGCCCATGCCCGGCAGCGTCACGACGATCCTCGTCGCCGACGGCGACCGGGTCGAGGCCGGAGCACCCGTGCTCGCGATCGAGGCGATGAAGATGGAGCACCGCGTGACCGCGACCGTCGCCGGGCTCGCCCGCATCCGCGTCGCCGTGGGCGACCAGGTCGCCCGCGACCAGGTCGTCGCGCGCGTCGAGCCCGCGCCCGACGCCGCTGACGTCGCTGACGCCGCCGACGCCGCCGGCACCGGCCCCGCGACATCCGAGAACCGACCGCGGGCCGGCGCCCACGACGCCGCCGTCCCGAACGCATCCCACGAGGAATGAGGAGCACCATGCACGACCTGACCGACGAGGAACAGCAGCTGTACGACATGGTCTGCGAGTTCGCCGACACCGTCGTCGCCCCGCAGGCCTACGAGGCCGACCGCACGCACGAGCTCTCGATGGACGTCGTGGCGCAGATGGGCGAGCTGGGCCTGTTCGGCCTGCCGTTCCCCGAGGAGGTCGGCGGCCAGGGCGGCGACTACCTGGCGCTGTGCCTCGCGATCGAGGCGCTCGCGCGCGTCGACCAGTCGATCGCGATCACGCTCGAGGCCGGCGTCGGCCTCGGGGCCATGCCGATCTACCGTCACGGCACCGACGAGCAGAAGGCCGAGTACCTGCCCGACCTCACGGCCGGCCGTGCCCTGGGCGGGTTCGGCCTCACCGAGCCCGAAGCAGGCTCCGACGCGGGCGCGACGCGCACGACGGCCGTGCTCGACGGCGACGAGTGGGTCGTGAACGGCTCGAAGCAGTTCATCACCAACTCGGGCACGCCGATCACGAGGTTCGTCACGGTCACGGCGGTCACGGGCGAGCGCACGCGCCCGGATGGCTCCACCTCGAAGGAGCTCTCGACGATCATCGTGCCGAACGGCACCCCCGGTTTCACCGTCGGTCCGGGCTACGACAAGTCCGGATGGCGTGCCTCCGACACCCACCCGCTCACCTTCGACGACGTCCGCGTCCCGGCTGCGAACCTGCTCGGGGAGCGCGGGCGGGGCTTCGCCAACTTCCTCCAGGCGCTCGACGAGGGCCGCATCGCGATCGCCGCCCTCGCGACCGGCGCGGCGCAGGGGTGCCTCGACGAGGCCGTGGCCTACGCGAAGACCCGGAACGTGTTCGGCGTGCCCATCGCGAGCCACCAGTACATCGCGTTCACCATCGCCGGCATGCAGGCCCGCGTGCACACCGCGCGCCTGGCATGGCACGACGCGGCGCGCCGTGCCGACGCGGGGCTGCCGTTCAAGAAGGAGGCCGCGATCGCGAAGCTCGTCTCGAGCGACGCCGCGATGCTGAACGCCCGCGACGCGACGCAGATCTTCGGCGGCATGGGGTTCATGAACGAGACGACCGTGGCCAGGCACTACCGTGACTCGAAGATCCTGGAGATCGGCGAGGGCACGAACGAGGTGCAGCTCATGGTCATCGCGCGCGAGCTCGGGCTGGCGGCGTAGGGCGGCGCGGCCGCCGGTGAGGAGGATGCCATGACGGATGGCGCGATGCGCGACGTCGTGCAGCGCGGGCTCTGGTTCGAGGAGTTCGAGGAGGGCGTGCGGTACCTGCACCGCCCCGGGCGCACGGTCACGGAGGCCGACAACGTCCTGTTCACGACGCTCACCATGAACCCGCAGCCGCTGCACCTCGATGCGGCGTGGTCGGCACGTCAGCCGTTCGGCCGGGTCCTGGTGAACTCGCTCTTCACCTTGTCGACGCTCGTCGGCCAGTCCGTGGGGCAGCTCACGCAGGGCACGCTCGTCGCCAACCTCGGCTTCGGGGCGGTCGCGTTCCCGAACCCCGTCTTCGTGGGCGACACCCTCTACGGCGAGAGCGTCGTCGAGTCGAAGCGGCTGTCGTCGTCGCGTCCCGGCGAGGGCATCGTCGTGCTCGGCCACACCGCGCGCAACCAGGACGACGAGGTGGTCGCGACGGCGTCGCGCACGATGCTCGTGTGGACCCGCGAGGCGGGCGAACGCCGGTCTCGCGCCGATGGCGAGGTGAGCGGATGACGCACCCGCCGTTCCGGTTCGGCCCCGCGCTGCTGTTCTGCCCTGCCGACCGGCCCGACCGGTACGCCAAGGCGGCTGAGCGCGCCGACGCCGTGATCCTCGACCTCGAGGACGCCGTGGCCGAGTCCGCGAAGCCGGCGGCTCGCGAGTCCCTCGTGGCGAACCCGATCGACCCGGCACGCGTCGTGGTGCGGCTGAACCCGGCATCCACACCCCATCTCGCCGACGACCTCGCGGCGCTCCGGCGCACCGCGTACCGCACGGTCATGCTCGCCAAGTGCGAGGGCACCGCCGACCTGGTCGCGCTCGAGGACTTCGAGGTGATCGCGCTGTGCGAGACCGCACGCGGCGTGCTCGCCGCGCCCGACATCGCGTCGGTCCCGATCGTCTCCGCGCTCATGTGGGGCGCGGAGGACCTCGTCGCCTCGCTCGGCGGCGGCTCCAGCCGGACCGCCGACGGTCGCTACCGCGACGTCGCGCGGCACGCCAGGTCCCAGGTGCTGCTGTCGGCCGGCGCGCACGGCGTGGCGGCGATCGACGCGGTGCACCTCGACCTCGCCGACGGGGACGGCCTCCGCGCCGAGGCCGAGGACGCGGCCGCGCTCGGCTTCGCCGCCACGGCGTGCGTGCACCCGGGCCAGGTCGAGATCGTCCGGTCGGCGTACGCGCCGGGCCCCGAACGGCTCGAGTGGGCGCAGTCGCTGCTCGCCGAGGCGGCCGTGCGCGAACTCGACGGCGTGTTCGCCTTCCGCGGGCAGATGGTGGACGCACCGCTCCTGCGTCAGGCAGAGTCGGTCGTGCGGCGGGCGCACGCCCGTGGATCGTCGGAGAAAGGGACTGAGCGCTGATGAAGATCGTCGTCCTCGTGAAGGAGGTCCCCGACACCTACGGGGAGCGCCGACTCGACCTCGAGACGGGGCTCGCGGATCGCGCCGCGAGCGAGGCCGTCCTCGACGAGATCGGCGAGCGCGCGCTCGAGGTGGCCCTCGCCCACGCCGACGCGCACGAGGGCACCGAGGTGGTCGTCATGTCGATGGCGCCCGAGAGCGCCGCTGCGACGATCCGCAAGGGCCTGGCGATGGGCGCAGCCTCGGCCGTGCACATCGCCGACCCCGGCCTGGCCGCCGCAGACCTGGGATTGACCGCGCGCGCCCTCGCCGCTGCGATCCGACGCACCGGGTTCGACCTCGTCATCACGGGCAACCTCTCGACCGACGGCAGCGGCGGCGTGCTCCCCGCCATGCTCGCGGAGCTGCTCGAGGTCCCGAACGCGACCGCGCTCACGTCCGTCGAGATCACCGACGGCTCGGTGTCGGGAACGCGCGACGTCGACGGCGGCACCATGCGCGTGAGCGCGCAGCTGCCGGCCGTGATCTCGATCACCGAGGCCCTTCCCGACGCCCGATTCCCGAACTTCAAGGGCATCATGGCCGCGAAGAAGAAGCCGTTCGAGACGCTCGCGGCCGCCGACCTCGGCATCGAGCCGGCGGACCTGTCCGCAGCCTGGTCGATCATGACCGCCATCGCCGAGCGGCCACCGCGCACGGCGGGGACCAAGATCACCGACGAGGGCGACGGCGGCACGCGGATCGCCGAGTTCCTCATCGAGAACCGGCTGGTGTGAGAGGACGACCATGAGCGACCACCCCGCAGACCAGATCCTCGTCGTCCTCGAGACGACGCCGAACGGCGACCTCGCCGCCAGCGCGGCCGGCCTCCTCGCGGCCGCATCCGGCATCGGCACGCCCGTCGCCCTCGTCGTCACCGCCCCCGGCGGGGCGCAGGCGCTCGCCGAACAGGCCGCGGCGCTCGGTGCCGAACGCGTGCTCGCCGTCGAGACGCCTGCGGCGCAGTCCGAGCTCACGGTCCCGCACGTCGATGCGCTCGCCGCGGCTGCCGCGGCCGTCGCGCCAAACGCGGTACTCATATCCGAGTCGGTCGACGGCCGCGACATCGCGGGCCGCTTCGCCGCCCGCTCGGGTGCGCCGATCGCGGTGGACGCGGTCGGCCTCTCGCGCGACGACGAGGGCGTGGTGGCGCACCACTCCGTGTACGGGGGCGCCTACACGCTCGCCTCGGCCGCCACGTTCGGGCCGCTCCTCGTGACCGTGCGGCAGGGCGCCATCGATGCGCGGGCCGAGGCACGACCCGTCGTGCTCGAATCGCTCGAGGTAGCGGCCTCGGGTGCGTCGTCGGCCGCGATCGAGTCGGTCGAGCCCGTGACCGAGTCCTCGAGCCGCCCCGAACTGCGCGGCGCGAAGCGGGTCGTGTCCGGTGGTCGCGGCCTCGGCTCGGCCGAGCAGTTCGCGCTCGTCGAGGAACTCGCCGACGCGCTCGGCGCCGCCGTCGGCGCCTCCCGTGCGGCGGTCGACGCCGGCTACGTCCCGGCGAACCACCAGGTCGGGCAGACCGGCGTCTCGGTCTCCCCGCAGCTCTACATCGCCCTCGGCATCTCCGGAGCGATCCAGCACAAAGCGGGAATGCAGACGGCCAAGAACATCGTCGCCGTCAACAAGGACCCTGACGCCCCGATCTTCGAGGTCGCCGACTTCGGCGTCGTCGGCGACGTCTTCACCGTCGTGCCGCAGCTGATCAGCGCGCTCGCCGAGCGGAAGCGCTGACGCGTGACCGAAGTTCGCAACCTGCGCAGGGGACTGCCACGGAGCCGCGGCGGTGAGCCCTGGCCCCCGGACGCGGCGGCACCGGCCGCGCAGGTGCCGGACGCGCAGGTGCCGGATGCGCAGGTGCCGGATGCGCAGGCGACGGCGCAGGCCGTGACGCCGCAGGCGGCCCCGGAACCGGCGGCAGCAGCGGCGGCGACGCCGCCCGCCGCGCCATCGGGTCGCCGGCTCCGAAGCGGCCTGCCGCGGGTGCGCGGAGGGGCGCCGTGGCCCGAGCCCGGCCAGGCGCCCGATGGTGCGATCGCCGAGGCGAGGGATGCCGCGGCCGCACCGCCACCGGCCACGTCGTCGCCGACCGCATCGTCGCCGGCCGCATCCGTCGATGCCGTGTCCGAGCCGCGTTCCGCGGATGCCGCGGGCGGGGCCGCTGCGGCGATCGGCACCGGGCTTCGCCGCGGGCTCCCTCGAGTCGCCGGGGGAGAGCCGTGGCCGGCACCCGGGGACGCTCCGGCGTCGACCCCGCCGACGCCGGTCGCTCGAACCACCGCGCCTCCTGCGACGGCGACCTCCGTGCCCGCGGCATCCGCTCCCGACGCTCCCGCGCCCGCGGCGGCAGCCGCTGCACCGACGAAGGCCGCCACCGCGCCTGCGGTATCGGCCCCAGAAGACCCGGCCCGGGCAGCAGCCGCGGCAGCCGTGGCATCCGCACCGACCGCGGCACCCCCGGCAGCCGCGGCGGCCCCGGCCCCCGACGCGCCCGCGCAGCCGGGTCCGATGCTGCGCGGCCCGATGACCGTCAGGCAGTGGGCCGGCGCATCCGTCGTCGGCATCCTCGCGATCATCGGTGCCGCGACCATCGTCGTCCAGCTCACGAGGTGGTTCCTCGGGCTCGAGTTCATGCAGGACTTCCTTGCGACCTACCCCGGCGAGACGCACCTGCCCGACGGTGCGCCCGTCGGCCTACCGGCCTGGCTCGGCTGGCAGCACTTCTTCAACGTCTTCCTCATCGTGCTGATCATCCGATCGGGCCTGCAGGTGCGCACCGAGCGGCGCCCGCCGGCGTCCTGGACGCCGCGCTGGGCGAAGGGCGGCCAGGGGAGGATCAGCCTCACCCTGTGGTTCCACCAGTCGCTCGACATCCTGTGGCTCGTGAACGGACTCGTCTTCATCGTGCTCCTGTTCGCGACGGGCCAGTGGATGCGCGTCGTGCCGACCAGTTGGGAGGTCCTTCCGAACGCGGTCTCCGCGGGGCTGCAGTACCTCTCGCTCGACTGGCCGCTCGAGAACGGCTGGGTCAACTACAACAGCCTCCAGGTGCTGGCGTACTTCGCGACGATCTTCATCGCCGCGCCGCTCGCCGCGATCACCGGGGTGCGGATGTCGGGGCTGTGGCCGAAGCGCGCCGCGACGCTGAGCCGCCTCTACCCGGTCGAGTGGGCTCGCGCCGTGCACTTCCCGGTCATGCTGTACTTCGTCGCGTTCATCGTCGTGCACGTGGCACTCGTGTTCCTGACCGGGGCGCTGCGCAACCTCAACCACATGTACGCGGCGCAGGACGCCGACGGCTGGCTGGGCTTCTGGATCTTCGTCGCCTCGATCGTCGTCATCGCGGCCGCGTGGTTCGCCGCCCGGCCGTCGGTGCTCGCGCCGATCGCGGGAGTGTTCGGCAAGGTCGGCCGGTAGCTCCCGAGTCCGATCCAGCCGGTCGCCGGACCGCGGCGCACGGGGCGTTCGTCTCCTCGGGTTCACAAACGATTCAGTAACGCTTCACCGTCAGGCCCGACGGCGCGTTCGTCCATCACCTAGCGTCGAAGGCAATCCTGGGGAGGAGGACACGCGTGGCACGACACGTACTGCAGGGGGCACGCCGCGTCGAGGACGCGGCGGCGACGCGGATGCCGCGCCACGACGCGCACGAGGCGATCGACAGCAACGCCGTCTCGGGACCGATCGCGGTTCCACGTCGCGAACCGCTCGGCGACACCGGTTTCGAGATCCACCCGCTCGCGCTCGGCGGGAGCGGGCTGGGCCGGGCGCTCGGCGACGGCGACGGCGACGCGATCCTGGATCGCTTCGTCGCGCTCGGCGGCAACCTGATCACCGCGATCGGCGACGATGCCGATGGCGGGAGCGAGCGCCTCATCGGCTCCTGGATGCACGAGCGCGGCACCCGCGACCGCGTCCACGTGATCACCGAGGTCGGTCGCGACCCGCAACGGCCGGGACTGTCTCCTGCGGCCATCGCCGCGTCGGTCGATGCGTCGCTGACGCGCCTGGCGACCGACCGGATCGACCTGCTCTGCTTCCACGGGGAGGACCCCGACACCCCGCTCGAGGAGAGCCTCGGCGCCGTCGACGCCCTCGTGCGTTCCGGCAAGGTGCTCGCCCTCGGCGCCTCCCACTTCAGCCCCGAACGGCTCATCGAGGCCCGCGTCCTCGCGGCCAACGGGCTCCCGCGGTTCAGGGCGATCACGACGCCGTACAACCTCATGCAGCGTCGCGGCTTCGAGGGAGCCACCGAACTGGTCGCCCACGCGCAGGCACTGCCCGTCCTGCCGTCCTCGGCGCTCGCGAACGGGTTCCTCGCCGGAGGCATCCGTCGTCGCACCGACGCGTCCCGCGACGCGCACGGCGCACGGCGCACGGCGCACCTGGGCCGGCGCGGATCGCGCGTGCTCCGGGCGCTCGACGAGGTCGCGGCGGCCCACCGCGCCACGCCCGCGACCGTCGCGATCGCGTGGCTGCTGGCCCGACCCACGGTAGCGGCCCCCGTCGCGAGCGTCAGCCGGCCGGAGCAGGTCGATGCGCTGCTCGCCGCGAGTTCGCTCCGACTCCAGCGCTCCGAACTCGTCGAACTCGACCGCGCCTCGGCCTGACACGCGAGACGTCGGCGTCCGGAGCGTGGCATAGGCTGGACGGGTGAACGGCGCCGTCGACCTCCAGCTCGGTGAGCCCGACCTCACCTTCCGCGCCGCAGGCGACACGCTCGTTCGCAGGACCGTGCTCCCGTCCGGCATCCGCGTGCTCACCGAGCAGGTGCCCGGAAGCCGGAGCGCGACCATCGGCTTCTGGGTCGCGGTCGGCTCGCGAGACGAGCACCCCGCAGACAGCGGCCACCCCGCGACCTTCGGTTCGACGCACTTCCTCGAGCACCTCCTGTTCAAGGGCACCGGCACGCGCAGCGCCCTCGACATCGCGGTCGCCGTCGACGCGGTCGGCGGCGAGCACAACGCCGTGACGGCGAAGGAGTACACGTGCTACTACGCCAAGGTGCAGGACCGCGACCTGCCCATGGCCGTCGACGTGCTCGCAGACATGTTCACCTCGTCGGTGCTCGACGTCGACGACTTCGAGTCCGAGCGCGGGGTCATCCTCGAGGAACTCGCGATGGCCGGCGACGACCCGGCGGATGTCGCGAACGAACGCTTCTTCGAGGCGGTGCTCGGCTCGCACCCGCTCGCGCGCCCCATCGGCGGCGACGCCCACACGATCGGCGCCGCCACCCGCGACGCGGTCCGGGAGCACTACCGTGCGTGCTACCGGGCGCCCGACCTCGTCGTGACGGCCGCGGGCGCCGTCGACCACGACGAACTCGTCGCCGGCCTGTCCGCCGCGCTCGTCGCCGCAGGCTGGGACCTCGAGGCGGTCGCGCCGCCGGTCGACCGCCGCGCGACGGAGGTCGCGCTCCTCGAGGGGCGCGCACCGCTGACCGTCGTCGAACGACCCGGCGAGCAGGCCCACCTCGTGCTCGGCGTGCCGGGCCTCGTGGCCACCGACGAACGACGCAGCGTGCTCAGCGTGCTCAGCACCATCTTCGGCGGCGGCATGTCGTCGCGACTCTTCCAGCAGATCCGCGAGCAGCGCGGGCTCGCCTACGCGGTGTACTCGTTCGCGCCCGGCTACTCGGATGCGGGCGTGTTCGGCATGTACGCGGGGTGCGCGCCGAAGAACGCCGCGACCGTCGCCGCGCTCATGCGCACCGAGCTCGAACGTCTCGCCCACCACGGCGTGACCGACGAGGAACTCGCGCGCGCGACCGGGTACCTCGGGGGAGCGTCCGCGCTCGCGCTCGAGGACTCCGACACGCGCATGTCGAGGCTCGGCCGCGCCGAGCTCGCCCTGGGGGAGTTCTCCGACCTCGACGAGGCGTTGCGCCGCGTCGGGCGCGTCACCGCCGACGACGTCCGGGCGCTCGCCACGGAACTGGCCGCCAGGCCGTTCTCACTCGCCGCGGTCGGCCCCGTCGACGAATGGATGTTCCGATCCGTCGTCGACTCGCCCGAAGCCCGACCCGTCGCCTGACGACGCCCGACCACAGGACCCGAACGTGCCCCACCACCTCTACCTCGTCCGACACGGCGAACAGCTCGACGCCGAGCACGGCATGCCCGACGGGCCGCTGTCGCCGCGCGGGCGACGCCAGGCCGAGCTGCTCGCCGAGCGGCTCGGCGGCATCCCCTTCGACGCCGCCTACCATTCGCCGCTGCAGCGTGCGGCGGAGACCGCCGGGATCATCGCGGAGAAGCTGCCGTCGCTGACGCCGGAGCCCTCGCCGCTGCTGTTCGACTGCGTCCCCTCGGGGCCCGCACCCGAGACGCCGGCCGCGTACGCCCCGTTCTTCGGCTCCTTCACCGAACTCGACTTCGAGGCCGGGCGAGCGCAGATGGCCGACGCCAACGCCGAGTTCCTGCGCTCGCACCGCGAGGACCGGCACGACCTGCTGATCACGCACAACTTCGTCATCGGCTGGTTCGTTCGCGAGGTGCTCGGGTCGCCCGAATGGCGGTGGGCGACCATCAACCAGGCGAACTGCGGGCTGACGGTGCTCACGCAGCGCGCGCCCGGACGGCCGTGGACGCTCGTCGTCCACAACGACCTCGCGCACCTGCCGCCCGAACTGCGCACGGGCCTGCCGGAGCCCTACGCGATCTGAGCGGGCCCGCTCACGGGCGCGGCCGCACGAGCTTGCCGTACCAGTTCGTGGCGTTCGGGTTGTCGTTGTAGGGCTCGATGGGCTCGTATCCGCTCGACGCGTACAGCCCGCCGGCCGCGGAGAGGCTCGCGTTGGTGTCGAGCACGAGCTCCTGGGCGCCGAACCCGATCGCGCGCGCCTCGAGCTCCTCGAGCAGGCGGCGCCCGCCGCCCCGGCCGCGCGCGGGCGGCGCGAGCCAGAGGTGCTTGACCTCGTACCGCACGAGCCCGTCGGTCGACGGGTCGATCCGCCGGATGCCGCCGCACCCGACCGCGGTCCCGGACTCGTCCTCGATGACGACGAACAGCCCTGCGGGCGGCGTGAACTGCGCGGCATCCGGCCACGTCGGGCGGTACGCACCCTGCTCGGGCGGGAATCCCGCGGCCCGCTCGGCGAAGTAGTCGCCGAGCAGCCCCTGCGCGTCGGGTGCGGTCACGGCGGCGTCGCGGAAGCGGAGCATGACGCCAGCCTACGGGCGGGTAGGGTGAAGCCCGTGACGATCACGGTGGCGGTCGCTGGCGCGACCGGGAAGATGGGGCGCTTGGCGACCCGGCTCATCGACGAGGCCGACGACCTCGACCTGCACGCGGGGCTCGACTCGTCGTCGAGCCTCGACGAACTCGCGGGCGCCGACGTCGTCTTCGACGTGACGCACCCGTCGGCGAGCCCGGCGATCGTCGAGGCCGCGATCGCCGCGGGTGCCGCGGTCGTCGTCGGCACGTCCGGGTGGTCGCGCGAGCGCATCGCCGAGGTCGAGTCGAGGCTCCGCCGCGAGGAGTCGCCGCGCGGGGTGATCTTCGTGCCGAACTTCTCGGTCGGCAGCGTGCTCGGCTCGGCGTTCGCCGCGATCGCAGCCCGGCACTTCGACTCCGTCGAGATCGTCGAGGCGCACCACGCGGGGAAGGTGGACTCGCCCTCGGGCACCGCGGTCCGCACGGCCGAACTCGTCGCCGCGTCCCGCGGCGACCTCGGCCCCGTCGCCGCCCCGCACGCCGACCAGCGGGCGCGCGGCCAGCTCGTCTCGGGTGTCCCGATCCACAGCCTCCGCATGGACGGCATCCTCGCCGACCAGCGGGTGCTCCTCGGCGGTCCGGGGGAGAGCCTGCAGATCACGCACTCGACGATCGCGTCCTCGGCGTACGAGGCGGGCATCCTGCTCGCGGTGCGCCGGGCTGCGACCGCGGACGGCGTCACGGTCGGCCTGGACGCGCTGCTCGGACTCGACACGCTCCTCGACGCGCCCGCCGCATGAGCGGAGCCAAGCTCGGCGCGATCGTCATGACCGCGCTGCTCGCCCTGTACGTGGTGCTGGTCGGCGCTCGCGCCATCCAGTTCGTGCAGACCGGCGAGCCGGTCGCGATCGCGATGGGCGTCGCCCTCATCGTGCTGCCGGTCATCGCCGTGTGGGCGATCTGGCGTGAACTGTCGTTCGGCATCCGCTCGCAGCGTCTCGTGCGCCGCCTCGAGGGCGAGGGCGCGCTCGACCTCGGCATCCCGGCGCGCCCGAGCGGCCGGGCGGATCGCGATGCGGCGGATGCCGCGTTCGGGCGGTTCCGCGCGGAGGTCGAAGCCGAACCGGACTCGTGGCGCGCCTGGCTCCGGCTCGGGCTCGCCTACGACGCCGCAGGCGACCGCCGGCGTGCGCGACGGGCGGTGCGCCGCGCTATCGAGCTGGACCGTTCGGGCGAGCCGGATCAGCACTGAGCATCGCGTCGAGGGCCGACTCGATGCTCGGGTGCGCGAACCGGTACCCGTCGTCGATGAGCCGCTGCGGGCGCACCTTCTGGCTCGAGAGGATCAGGTCGTCGGCTGCGCGGCCGATGGCGAGCTCGAGGACCCGTTCGGGGACGGGGATCGCGTAGGGCCGATGCAGCCGTTCGGCGAGCGCCGCCATGACGCGGTCGGCGGTCGCGGGGGTCGGCCCGACCAGGTTCACCGGGCCCGACGCATGCGAGTCGAGCAGTCGCACGATCGCCCCGACCTCGTCGTCGAGCGAGATCCACGGCCAGTGCTGGCCGCCCGTGCCGAGCCGCCCGGACACGCCGAGCGTGGAGAGCAGTCGGAGCCGTCGCATCACGCCGCCCGGGCCGATGACGATGCCGCTGCGCAGCAGCACGGTGCGGGTCTGCTCGGGGGCCAGGCGCGCCGCGGCCTCCCATCGGGCGACGACCTCGGCGAGGAACCCGGTGCCCGCGCTCGAATGCTCCGTCAGCAGTTCGCCGGGCCGGTCGCCGTAGTACCCGACGGCCGAGCCGCTGAGGAACACGGCGGGCGGGGTTCGCGCCTTGCGCATGGCGTCCGCGAGCGTTCGGGTCGCGCGCACGCGCGACTCGAGGATCTCGTTTCGGTAGCGGCGGGTCCAGGGGAGCCGCTGAAGTGAGGCGCCCGCGAGGTTCAGCACCGCGTCGACGCGGTCCATGATCGTGAAGTCGATGATCCCCGAACCGGGCGACCACGACACCTCGTCGTCGGACTGCGCTCGTCGCCGGACGAGCCGCACCACGTCGTGCCCGTCGCCGGCGAGTCGCTCGCGGACGGCAGAGCCGATGAAGCCGGACGCTCCGGCGACGAGGACGCGCACCGCTACGCGAGTTCCGCCTCGATGGTGATGGTCGTGCCGGCGAGGGCCTTCGAGATCGGGCAGTTCACCTTCGCGTCCTCGGCGAACGCCTCGAACTCCGCCTCGGTGACCCCCGGCACGCGTGCGCTCACGAGCAGGTGGCTGCCCGTGACGCCTTCGCCCGGCTGGAAGGTCACGGCGGCGGTCGTCTGGATGCTCTCGGGTGCGTGTCCGGCCTTGGTGAGGATGTTCGACAGCGCCATCGAGAAGCAGGCCGAGTGCGCCGCACCGAGCAGTTCCTCGGGGTTGGTCGTGCCGGCCTCGCCCTCGGCGCGTGCCGTCCAGTTCACGGCGAACTCGGCGACCTTCGACGAATCGAGTCGCGTCGTGCCCGAACCCTCGAAGAGGGTTCCCGTCCAGACCGTGGTCGCTTCGCTCGTCAGTGCCATGGGTCCTCCTCGTCGAATGGGTTCCCAGCCTATCGAGCGGATGCCGCGCCGTCGGCGTTAGCCTTGGGCCGTGGCCAGCGCGATTCCGACTCCGTACGAAGACCTCCTCCGCGATGTGCTCGAGCACGGCACGCCGAAGGCGGACCGCACCGGCACCGGAACGCGCAGCGTCTTCGGCCGTCAGCTGCGCTTCGACCTCGCGCAGGGGTTCCCGCTCATCACGACCAAGCGCGTCCACTTCAAGTCCGTCGCGCTCGAGCTGCTGTGGTTCCTGCGGGGCGATTCGAACGTGCGGTGGCTCCAGGAACGCGGCGTGAGCATCTGGGACGAGTGGGCGGATGCCGCGGGCGAGCTCGGCCCGGTCTACGGCGTGCAGTGGCGCAGCTGGCCTACCCCGTCGGGCGAGCAGGTCGACCAGATCGCTCAGGTGATCGACGAGATCCGCCGCAACCCCGACTCGCGTCGGCTCGTCGTGTCGGCCTGGAACCCGGCCGACATCCCCGACATGGCGCTCGCGCCGTGTCATGCGCTGTTCCAGTTCCATGTCGCCGACGGCCGCCTCTCGTGCCAGCTCTACCAGCGCAGCGCGGACCTGTTCCTCGGCGTGCCGTTCAACATCGCCTCGTACGCGCTGCTCACGCACCTGATCGCGCAGCAGACCGGGCTCGAGGTCGGCGACTTCGTGTGGACCGGCGGCGACTGCCACATCTACGACAACCACGTCGAGCAGGTGCGCACGCAGCTCGAGCGCGACCCGTACCCGTATCCGACCCTGCGCGTGGCCCCGCGCGCGTCGATCGACGAGTACGAGTTCGCCGACTTCGAGGTCGTCGGATACGAGCACCACCCCGCGATCCGCGCGGCCGTCGCGGTATGAGCGGTGACGGCGGCGTGAGCCGAATCGGACTCATCTGGGCGGAGGCGCGCGGGGGAGTCATCGGCGCGGGCGGCGGCATGCCCTGGCACGTGCCCGAAGACCTGGCGCACTTCAAGCGCACGACCGCCGGATCGCCCGTGATCATGGGCCGGCGAACCTGGGACTCGCTCCCGCCGAGGTTCCGTCCGTTGCCGGGCCGGGCGAACATCGTCGTGACGCGCCGGGCCGACTGGCACGTCGACGGCGCCGAGCGCGCGGCATCCGTCGGCGAGGCGATCGAGCTCGCGAACTCGCACGCGTCGGCCGCAGCGGACGGCCGCATCTGGGTCATCGGCGGCGCCGAGATCTTCGCGCGCACGATCGGCCTGGCCGACCGCCTCGTCGTCACCGAACTCGACGTCGACGTCGACGGGGACACGTTCGCACCCGACCGCTCGGGCTGGCCGGTCGTGTCGTCCGACCCCGTCGAGGGATGGCACGACTCGAGCTCCGGCATCCGCTACCGCTTCCTCACCCTCGAGCGCTGACCCGTCGACCGGTCGTCGGACGATCGGGCCGACACGCCGCCCGGTCCCGGCGCGTCGAACGAATCCTCCGACGACCGGCCAACCGACCCTGCCTCCACACGCGCGGGCGTGAGGGAGTTGCGCACTGGGGGAAGGTGGGGTGGGCGGAAACGGCTGCGCGGCGCGCAGCATGTGGGTCATGCCCATCGATCCCGTTCGCGCATGCGCCGCGCTGGGCGGCATCGCCAGCAGGGCCGAACTGCTTCGCGCGGGTGCGTCGCGCTCGACGATGCACCGGGCGGTGCGGGCGAACGACCTGCTGCGACTGCGCCAGGGGGTGTACGCCGTCGCGGACCTCCCCGACGAAGTGAGGGCGGCCGCCGCGCACGGCGGCGCGCTCACCTGCGCCCCGCGGCTCCGGTTCGCAGGTCTCTGGCTGCTCGCCGAGCAGCACGGCGTGCACGTCGCGATCCCCGGTCGCGGCCGGATGTTCGAGCACGTGGGTTGCGTGTGCGTCACCCACCGGGCCGACGCTCCCGCCAGGGGAGGTATGGTGCCCGTGGTCCATGCCCTGGCGCATCTGCGGCGTTGCGCGGGCGCGGAGGATTTCGTCGTGGCGCTCGAGTCCGCGTTGCGGCTCGGCGTGCTCGAAGAGCCCGGGCGGGCGGCGTTGCGCGCGTTGGTCCCGAAGCATGCATGGGCACTCGTCGACGATGCGAGAACGGATGCCGACAGCGGACTCGAGTCGCTGCTGCGCCACCGGCTGAACCGTCTGGGAATCTCGCTGCAGTCGCAGGTGAGCATCCCCGGGGTCGGTCGGGTCGACTTCGTCCTGGGAGACCGGCTCATCCTCGAGGTCGACGGGCGCGACAACCACGACGGACCGTCGAAACGGCACCGCGACCTGGTGCGGGATTCGGTCGCAGCGGCGCACGGCTTCGACACCCTGCGCTTCGACTACGCCATGGTCGTCCACGACTGGCCGGTCGTCGAGGCCGCGATCCTCGGCAAGGTCGAGCGGAACCTTCACCTTCGTCGGCCGTACGTCGGATGATTCGGATGCCGCGCCGACCTCCCCCGGCGCGCCGCACGAATCATCCGACGATCGGCACGTGAGACGGCGGGAGGACGGGGGAGTCGGGCGGCTGGAGGCGAGGCGGGAGGGCGAGCCGCGATAGCCTGTAGGGCGTGAGTGCAGTCAATCCCTTCGGTCAGGTGCTCGTCGCGCTCGTCACGCCCATGACGGCGGACGGCGAGGTCGCGTGGGACGACGTCGAGAAGCACATCGACGACGTCATCAGCGCCGGCGCCGACGGGATCGTGGTCACGGGCACGACCGGTGAGACCTCGACGCTCACCGATGCCGAGAAGCTGCGCCTCGTCGAGGTCGGCAAGGACGTCGCCGCGGGCCGCGCGAAGATCATCACGGGCGGCGGGTCGAACGAGACCGCGCACGCCATCGAGCTCTACAAGGCCAGCGAGAAGGCCGGCGCCGACGGCATCATGATCGTCACGCCCTACTACAACAAGCCCACCCAGGCCGGAATCCTCACGCACTTCCGCCTCGTCGCGGATGCGACCGACCTGCCCGTGATCCTCTACGACATCCCCGGCCGGACCGGCGTGCCCATCGCGTACGAGACCATCCTGCGCCTGGCCAAGCACCCGAACATCCTGGCTGTGAAAGACGCCAAGGGCGACTTCAGCCAGGTGAGCCGCGTGCTCAACCAGACCGACCTCATGTACTTCTCGGGCGACGACGCCAACGTGCTGCCGCACCTCTCGATCGGCGCGACCGGCCTCATCGGCGTGACCGCGAACATCGCGCCCGCGCCGTACCGCGCCATCGTGGACGCCGTCAATCGGGGCGACCTCGCGGCCGCGACCGCCGAGCACCGTCGGCTCGAACCGCTCGTGCGAGCCGCGATGACGCACGTGCCAGGCACCGTCGCGTCGAAGTACATCCTCCACGGACTCGGCCGGATCGGCAGCCCGCGCGTGCGCCTTCCGCTCGTCGGCCCCGAGGAATGGGAGGCTGCCCTCATCGAGGACGAGCTCGACCTCGTCCAGGGCGTGCCCGGCGTCGACTTCCACAACTTCCGGCCCGACCGCAACGCCGCCGCCGGCGGCGCACTGCCGAAGGTGGCCGGCACCACGCGCTGACGCGCGCCCCACGAGACATCCGCTGCGGCACGCGCCACAGCACCAACTGAACACTGCGAGAGAGTAAGGAGGGCGCATGCCCGACGAGATCTTCGACCCCCAGCCGCTCCAGCCCGGAACGCTGCGGGTCACCCCCATCGGCGGCCTCGGCGAGGTCGGCCGCAACATGACGTGCTTCGAGATCGACGGCAAGCTGCTGATCGTCGACTGCGGCGTGCTCTTCCCCGAGGAGCACCAGCCCGGCGTCGACCTGATCCTGCCCGACTTCGGCTTCCTCGAGGAGCGCATCGACGACATCGTCGCGGTCGTGCTCACCCACGGCCACGAGGACCACATCGGCGCCGTGCCCTACCTGCTGCGCCTGCGACGCGACATCCCCCTCGTGGGCTCCACGCTCACGCTCGCGCTCGTCGAGGCCAAGCTCAAGGAGCACCGCATCGCGCCCTACAGCCTCACCGTCAAGGAGGGGCAGGTCGAGGAACTCGGGCCG
This sequence comes from Agromyces marinus, assembly GCF_021442325.1. Classification (NCBI taxonomy): domain Bacteria; kingdom Bacillati; phylum Actinomycetota; class Actinomycetes; order Micrococcales; family Microbacteriaceae; genus Agromyces; species Agromyces marinus. Next base: position 1,257,385 of record NZ_CP087879.1, read on the forward strand.
TTCGAGCTCGAGTTCGTCGCGGTCAACCACTCGATCCCCGACGCACTCGCCGTCGCGATCCACACCGACGCGGGCACCGTGCTCGCGACGGGCGACTTCAAGATGGACCAGCTCCCGCTCGACGGGCGCCTGACCGACCTGCGCGAGTTCGCCCGCCTCGGAGAAGAGGGCGTCGACCTCTTCCTCGTCGACTCGACGAACGCCGACGTGCCCGGCTTCACCCCGCTCGAGCGCGCGATCGGCCCCGTGCTCGACGAGGTCATCGCCCGGTCGCCGCGTCGCGTGATCGTCGCGAGCTTCTCCAGCCACGTGCACCGCGTACAGCAGGTGCTCGACGCAGCCCACGCGAACGGACGCCGTGTCGCACTGCTCGGGCGCTCGATGGTGCGCAACATGACCATCGCCGCCGACCTCGGCTACCTCAAGGTTCCCGAGGGCGTGCTCGTGGACTACAAGAAGGCCGGCGACATCCCCGACGACGAGATCGTCTACATGTCGACGGGCTCGCAGGGCGAGCCGATGGCGGTCCTCAGCCGCATGGCCAACCGCGACCACCAGATCGAGGTCGGCGAGGGCGACACCGTGATCCTCGCGTCGAGCCTGATCCCGGGCAACGAGAACGCGGTCTACCGCGTGATCGACGGACTCACCAAGCTCGGCGCGAACGTCGTGCACAAGGGCAACGCGAAGGTGCACGTCTCTGGGCACGCCGCCGCGGGTGAACTGCTGTACTGCTACAACATCCTGCAGCCGAGGAACGTCCTGCCGGTCCACGGCGAGTACCGCCACCTCGTCGCGAACGCGCGCCTCGCGCAGGACACCGGCATCCCCGCCGAGCGCACCTTCATCGCCGAGAACGGCACCGTGCTCGACCTGCGCGACGGCGAGGTCACCGTCGCCGGCCAGCTCGACCTCGGATTCGTGTACGTCGACGGTTCGACGGTCGGCGAGATCACCGACGCCGACCTGAAGGACCGCCGCATCCTCGGCGAGGAGGGGTTCATCTCGATCATCGTCGTCGTGGACGCCTCGACCGGGCGCGTGATCGTGGGCCCCGAGATCCACGCGCGCGGCTTCGCCGAGGACGACGCGGTCTTCGAGGACGTCAAGCCCAAGATCGTGGCTGCGCTGGCGGATGCCGCCCAGCACGGCGTCCACGACCCGCACGCGTTGCAGCAGACGCTGCGTCGCACGGTCGGCACCTGGGTGAACCGCCGCCTGCGTCGCCGCCCGATGCTCGTGCCGCTCGTCATCGAGGCGTAGCCGCGCCCCCTTCCCTCCCTGCCCGACACTCGCCGCCGCTGCGCGTCGGCGTCGTCGGCTGGCCGTAACGTGGAACCCATGGCTCCGAGCACCAAGTCGAACGGCCGCGCGTCGCGCGCGTCCGGGCGCGGCTCGTCGGCGCGCACGGCACCTACGAAGAAGCTGCCGGCCCAGCGCGCGTCGACGAGTTCCCGCAGCGCCGCGAAGCCCGATCAACCCGGGCTGCTCGTGCGCGCCTGGATGGGACTCGCGCACATGACGGGTGGTGCGGCGCGCGCGCTCGGCCCCGAGACGCTCGCGAAGGAGGAGCGCCGCGACGGCCTGCCCTTCTTCCTGGTGCTCATGGCGATCACCGGAGCGGTCGTCGAGTGGTTCTTCATCAACGACGAGGTCGCGCGCTCGCTCGACGCGTACACGTTCGGCGGGCTGTTCGGGCGGGTGGCGTTCGCGCTTCCGGTCGTGATGCTCATGTTCGCGGTGTGGCTGTTCCGGCACCCGAGTTCGGTGCACGACAACACGCGCATCGGCATCGGGCTGGGCATGCTGCTCATCACCGTCTCCGGCCTGTGCCACCTGTTCGGCGGGCAGCCCGAGCCGAGCGAGGGCATGCCCTCGCTCGCGCAGGCGGGCGGCATCCTCGGCTGGATGCTCGCGGCGCCGCTCATCTTCCTCATCACCGAGGTGGGCGCGGGCATCGTCCTCGTCGTCCTCGTGCTGCTCTCCCTGCTGATCCTGACCAAGACGCCGCCGACGCGGGTGCCCCAGCGGTTCCGCGAACTGTACGAGTGGCTCTTCGGTGCACTGGAGGGAGCGGATGCCGAGGCTGGGGAGCCCGCGACGTCCGAGTCCAAGCCCAAGCGCCGCTCGAAGGCGGACCGCACCGAGCAGGTCGAGCTCGACGGGGTCGACGACGACGAGACCCCCTCGGGCGGCCTGCTGCCGTGGTGGCGCCGCAACGCGTCGAACCGCGAGGAGGATCCGGACTTCACCGGCTCCGGTGCCGAGGGCCTCACCGAGGTGTTCGGCGAGGGTTCGGCCGCCGGCAGCTTCGAGACTCCGCTCGAGGGCGTTCGTCCCGCAGATCCGTACGGTGCCGGGGTCATCGACGACCTCGAGCGCGCCGAGTCGGCGCTGCAGCGCTTCACGGGCGAGGTCGCGCCCGGCGGCACGGGCCTGCTCGGCGACGACCCGGGCGCGACCCAGGTGCTCGCACCTGCGGGCGCGGGTGCGCCGGCCGGCACCGCCGGCGCGACGACGGCGGATGCCGCGGCCGGAGCAGATGCCGCACCCGACCTCGATCCCGAGGACCACCACCCGGATCGGCCGTACCACCTGCCCGCGTCGTCGACGCTGGCGGCGGGTGCGCCGGGCAAGACCCGTTCGGCGGTCAACGACGAGGTCGTGCGCCAGATCACGGGCGTCCTCGAGCAGTTCAACGTCGACGCGAAGGTGACCGGGTTCTCACGCGGTCCGACGGTCACGCAGTACGAGATCGAACTCGGTCCCGGGGTCAAGGTCGAACGCGTGACCGCGCTGTCGAAGAACCTCTCGTACGCGGTCGCGTCGAACGAGGTGCGCATCCTCTCGCCGATCCCCGGCAAGTCCGCCATCGGCGTCGAGATCCCGAACGCCGACCGCGAGACGGTCACGCTCGGCGACGTGCTCCGCTCGGGCGCTGCGGTCAACGCCAAGCACCCGATGACGATCGGCGTCGGAAAAGACGTCGGCGGCGGGTACGTCGTGGCGAACCTCGCGAAGATGCCGCACCTGCTCGTGGCCGGCTCCACCGGTTCGGGCAAGTCGAGCTTCGTGAACTCGATGATCACGAGCCTGCTCATGCGCGCGAAGCCCGCCGAGGTGCGGATGGTGCTCATCGACCCCAAGCGCGTCGAGCTCGCGCCGTACGCGGGGGTGCCGCACCTCATCACGCCGATCATCACGAACCCGAAGAAGGCGGCGGAGGCGCTGCAGTGGGTCGTGAAGGAGATGGACATGCGCTACGACGACCTCGCGTCGTTCGGGTTCCGTCACATCGACGACTTCAACGCGGCCGTGGTGGGCGATGAGATCAAGCTGCCCGCCGGCAGCGAGCGCAAGCTCAAGCCGTACCCGTACCTGCTCGTCGTGGTCGACGAGCTCGCCGACCTCATGATGGTCGCCCCGCGCGACGTCGAGGACTCGATCGTTCGCATCACGCAGCTCGCCCGCGCGTCGGGCATCCACCTCGTGCTGGCCACGCAGCGGCCGTCGGTCGACGTCGTGACCGGCCTGATCAAGGCCAACGTGCCGTCGCGCCTCGCGTTCGCGGTGACGAGCGTCACCGATTCCCGGGTCATCCTCGACCAGCCGGGCGCCGACAAGCTCATCGGCCAGGGCGACGCGCTGTTCCTGCCGATGGGGGCCTCGAAGCCGATCCGCGTGCAGGGTGCGTGGGTCACCGAGACCGAGATCGACCGCGTGGTGAAGCACGTCACTCGTCAGGCGCGCCCCGAGTACCGAAAGGACGTCGAGGCCGCGGTCGAGCGGAAGGAGATCGACTCCGACATCGGCGACGACCTCGAGCTGCTGCTCGCCGCCGCGGAACTCGTCGTCTCGACCCAGTTCGGGTCGACGTCGATGCTGCAGCGCAAGCTCCGCGTCGGGTTCGCCAAGGCGGGCCGCCTCATGGACCTCCTCGAGTCGCGCGAGATCGTCGGGCCGTCCGAGGGTTCGAAGGCGCGCGACGTGCTCGTGACGCCCGAGCAGCTCCCCGGGGTGCTCGCGAGGCTGCGCGGCGAGGAACCGTCGACGCCGGCCGCGCCCGCGGCATCCGCTTCGCCCGAGCAACCGCCGGCCGCAGCGCCGGCGACGCAGCCCGGGCCGAGCGAGGTCGACGACCGCTACGACGACCCGGTCGGCCGGATCCCCGAGGGCCTCGAAGAGGTCGAGGCCGGCCCCGACGAGGATGCCTGGGGGCTCACCGGACGGGACTGACGGGCCGCGACGGGGCTGGCCGCGAGCGGCCGTTAGGCTGGGCGCATGACCGCTCCCGAGGGCCGTGCACGCGTCTCGAACTGGAACCTGCCGAACGCGATCACGGTCGTCCGGATCGTCATGGCGCCCGTGTTCTTCTGGCTGCTGCTCGCCGATGCAGGCGCCGACGGGCCGATGCGCTGGTGGGCAGCGGCCATCTTCGTCGTCGCGATCTCGACCGACTGGGTCGACGGCCATCTGGCGCGCTCCCGGGGGCTCGTGACCGACCTCGGCAAGCTGCTGGATCCGATCGCCGACAAGCTGCTCACGAGCGGCGCGCTCGTGTGCCTGTCGATCCTCGGCGAGCTGTGGTGGTGGGTCACGATCCTCATCGTCGTGCGCGAGGTCGGCATCACGGTCTGGCGGCTCGTCGAGGTGAGCCGGGGCACGGTGGTCCCGGCATCGTCGGGGGGCAAGGCGAAGACGTTCACGCAGGCGATCGCGATCTCGCTCCTCCTGACGCCGCTGTGGCTGTTCCTCGGCGACTGGTACCTGTGGCTGGGCTGGGCGTGCATGGCGGCCGCGCTCGTGCTCACGGTCTGGTCGGGCCTGCTGTACGTGCGCGACGCGATCCGCCTCGGGCGCGAGCACCGGGCCGGCGCGCAGTGAGCGACGCGGCGGAACTCGTCGCGCGGCTTCGGGAGCGCGGGCGCACGGTGGCGTGCGCCGAATCGCTCACGGGCGGGCTGCTGTCCGCGACCATCGTCGACGTGCCCGGCGCCTCGGAGGTGCTCCTCGGCGGGGTCGTCGCCTATGCGACCGAGCTCAAGAGGGCGCTCGTCGGCGTCGACGAGCGGCTGCTCGCCGAACGGGGACCCGTCGACCCGGAGGTCGCCGAACAACTGGCCGAGCGGATCCGCGCGCTCTGCGCGGTCGCCGGCCGTGCGGCCGATCTCGGGCTCGCGACCACCGGCGTCGCCGGGCCCGACCCCCAGGGCGGATTCCCCCCGGGGCGGGTCCACCTCGGCATCGCCTCACCGCGCGGCGTCCGCTCGGTCGAGCTGGACCTGCCGGGCGATCGTGCGGCCGTTCGCCGCGGGAGCGTCGACCGGGCGCTCGCCGAGGCGCTCGTCGAGCTCGACGCGCTGGACGCGGCATCCGTCGGGTGAGGTACGCGACCGCGTCCGGGCCCGGGGAATAGGGCAGATGACGACTCGGTTACACGTCTGCAGTTCACAAGAAAACACCAGTGACCCCCGCTAGGCTCGGGTGACGGGATGAGGCGCTAGACTGACCTCCCCGAAACCGGCTCCGGTGAGGGTCGCAGGGTAGACGAGGGAGGTTCCGATGGTTCTGGTCCGACAGGAGATCGGCGACGTGCTGAGGGACTTCCGCCTGCAGAAGGGGCGCACCCTCCGTCAGGTCGCCAGCAAGGCGAGCGTCGCGCTGGGCTACCTCTCCGAGGTGGAGCGCGGCCAGAAGGAGGCGTCGAGCGAGATCCTCGCCTCGGTGGCAGACGCGCTCGACACGCCCATCTCCGTGATCATGCACGAGGTCGGAGACCGCATCGCGGTGCTCGAGGGGCTCTCGACGCCGTCGGTGCCCGACAGCCTTCCCGACGAGCTGGTCGCGGAGTTCGACGCGGACATGATGGTCCGCTGATCCATTCGATCGTGATGAACGGCCGGTCTGCGGACCGGCCGTTCGCATGTGCGAGAGGCACGACGTGAAGCGCAGCGAGTTCGCCCGGGCGGTCGAGCAGGAGTTCGGTCCCGGCTACGGCGACGTGGTGGTGCGCGACCTCGTGCTCGTCGAGCTCGGCAATCGCACCGCGCATGAGGCGCTCGCGGCGGGGGTGGCGCCTCGCGACGTGTGGTTCGCGCTGTGCGCGGCGACGGATGTCCCGGAGCAACGTCGTCACGGCGCCGGACTGCCCGAGCCTCGCTGACGCGGACTGCGCCGACCAGGGCTGGATAGGGTGGGGCCGTGCCCGACTACGTGCGACCTGTGCTCCCCGGGCGGGTGTTCGTCGATGAGCACGGTGCGCCGATCGAGTACGGCCGGCGGTGGGGCGACGATTCGCCGCCTGACGAGGCGTACTCGCGCACCGGGAACCTCGAGCGCTTCGCCGGCCTGCACACCGTCGCGCTCGCCCTCATCGAGTGGTTGCGTGCCTCGTTCGACGTCGAAGTCGACGAGGGTGCGGATGCCGAGGCCGACCTGCTCCTGCAGCCGACGGACATGGTGCGCGCGGTGCGCCTGACGCCCGCGTCCGCCCAGTGCGCGCCGCTGACCTTCGTGCTGACCGGGTTCCCCGGCGTGTTCCTGCACGCTGGGATGCTGCACGACTTCCACTTCCCGGCGTGCGGGTGCGACGCGTGCGACGAGGACCCGAGCGCTCTCGTGGATGACTTCGAGTGGACCGTGCGCATGGTCGTCGCCGGGCACTACCACGAGACGGCGGGGTCGCCTCGGGGCGGATGGCACGGGTTCCGGCTCGACGAGCCCGGCGTGGGTTCGCGCGCCGGACAGGGGCAGACGATCGAACTGCCTCCCGGGGTGCTCGAGGCCGCGCTCGAGCGGATGCCGGCGGGCGGGAGGTGGCGCGCGTGGCCCGAGCGGACCGAGTCCGCGCCGGGCGGGTGACCCGCGGACCCTCTCCGAAGACGCGTTCGACACGCCGACGCGCGGTTCGAACATCCGTTCGGGAGCTGCGCTAGGCTCCTCACCAGCGGGAGGGATGACGCATCCATCCACAGTCGGCGGCCTTCGGGCGACGGATGTCGGTGGTCGGCCATACGGTCGATGCGTCGGAACACCCCGCCACCGCCTTGTCGCGAGACGTGCCGGTCACGGCCTGGCACGCGGACGACAGCCTAGAGGCAGCCGCCGAACCCACGAAGGAGCACCGATGCCATCACCCGCAGACCGCGAGAAGGCCCTCGAGACCGCACTCGCCCAGATCGACCGCCAGTTCGGCAAGGGGTCGGTGATGCGCCTCGGAAGCGAGGAGCGCGCACCGGTCGAGGTCATCCCCACCGGCTCGATCGCGCTCGACGTCGCACTCGGTGTCGGCGGCCTCCCGCGCGGCCGGATCATCGAGATCTACGGCCCGGAGTCCTCGGGCAAGACCACGCTCACGCTCCACGCGATCGCGAACGTGCAGCGGGCCGGCGGCATCGCCGCGTTCATCGACGCAGAGCACGCGCTCGACCCCGAGTACGCCAAGAAGCTCGGCGTCGACATCGACTCGTTGCTCGTGTCGCAGCCCGACACGGGTGAGCAGGCGCTCGAGATCGCCGACATGCTCGTGCGGTCCGGCTCGATCGACCTCGTCGTCATCGACTCCGTCGCGGCGCTCGTGCCGCGCGCCGAGATCGAGGGCGAGATGGGCGACTCGCACGTCGGCCTCCAGGCGCGCCTCATGTCGCAGGCGCTGCGCAAGCTCACGGGCGGACTCAACCAGACCAAGACCACGGCGATCTTCATCAACCAGCTCCGCGAGAAGATCGGCGTGTTCTTCGGCAGCCCCGAGACGACCGCGGGCGGCAAGGCGCTGAAGTTCTACGCGTCGGTGCGCCTCGACATCCGCCGCATCGAGACGCTGAAGGACGGCACCGACGCGGTCGGCAACCGTACCCGCGTCAAGGTCGTCAAGAACAAGATGGCGCCGCCGTTCAAGCAGGCCGAGTTCGACATCCTGTTCGGCGTCGGCATCTCGCGCGAGGGCAGCCTCATCGACTACGGCGTCGACCAGGGCATCGTGAAGAAGTCCGGTGCCTGGTACACCTACGACGGCGACCAGCTCGGCCAGGGCAAGGAGAACGCGCGCAACTTCCTCCTCAAGAACCCCGACATCGCCGCGGACATCGAGCAGAAGATCCTTGCGAAGCTCGGCATCGGGATGCCCGCGGGGGCACCGGTCGCCGTGCCGGCGAACGTTGAGTCGCTCGCGGCCAAGCGCAAGGGCGCCTGACGGGCACCACGATGAGCGAGCAGGGAACCGAGCGTCTCGCACCGGTCACCTACCTGCCGTGGGTGTCGTCGTCGGCAGGACGGGCCGACGACGACACCGCTCCGCTCGACCGGGCGGTCGCATCGCACCCGGCCGGATCCGCCGTACGTCGCGGGGGGCAGGGGGGCACGCAGCGTTCGTCCTCCGCACGGGTCGGCGCTGCGGTGCCCGACCCGGAGGAGACCGGAACCGAACGCGACGATCGCATCGACCGGCTCATCGTCTCGCGGCTGCGGCGATCATCGCTCTCGGTCGCCGAGGTGCGAGCCATCCTCGTCGAACACGGGCTCGACGACGCCGAGGTCGAGGAGTGGCTCGAGCGATACGAGCGTCTCGGGTACCTCGACGACCGACGGCTCGCCGAACAGCTCGTGCACGCCCATGAGCGACGGGGGCGCGGCAGCGGCGCGCTCGTGCACGAACTCGGCCGACGCGGCATCGCCGACGAGCTCGCGCGCGAGGCCGCCGACGCCCTCGACCCCGAGATCGAGTTCGAGCACGCCCTCGCCGTCGCCGAACGCCGCGCGAGACAGCTCGGTGGACTCGAGCGCACCGTCGCCGAGCGGCGGCTCTCGGCGTTCCTCATGCGTCGCGGGTACGGCAGCCAGCTCGTCCGACGGGCGGTGGCGATCGCGCTCGATGGCGCGGCCGACGGCGGAGGCGGAGCCGACACGCGCGGATCGTAGACTGGTTCGACCATGAGCACCATTCACGAGGCGATGCCCGCTGCAGCGGAATCCATCGCCGCAGACGAAGCCGCGCCCCGCACCTACGAGGTCCGAACCTACGGGTGCCAGATGAACGTGCACGACTCCGAGCGGCTCAGCGGCTCGCTCGAAGCGGCCGGGTACGTGCCGGCCGACGGGGTCGAACCCGACATCGTGGTGATCAACACGTGCGCGGTGCGCGAGAACGCCGACAACAAGCTCTACGGCAACCTCGGGCACCTCGCGGGGGTCAAGCGACGCCATGCGGGCATGCAGATCGCCGTCGGCGGCTGCCTCGCCCAGAAGGACAAGAGCGTCATCCTCGAGAAGGCGCCATGGGTCGACGTCGTGTTCGGAACCCACAACATGGGCTCGCTGCCGAGCCTGCTCGAGCGCGCCCGCCACAACGACGAGGCGCAGCTCGAGATCCTCGACGCCCTCGAGGTGTTCCCCTCGACGTTGCCCACCAAGCGGGACTCGACCTACTCCGGGTGGGTCTCGATCTCCGTCGGCTGCAACAACACGTGCACGTTCTGCATCGTGCCCGCCCTCCGCGGCAAGGAGAAGGACCGCCGCCCGGGCGAAATCCTCGCCGAGGTCCAGGCGCTCGTCGACGACGGCGCCATCGAGGTGACGCTGCTCGGCCAGAACGTCAACTCCTACGGGGTCGAGTTCGGCGACCGGCAGGCGTTCGGCAAGCTGCTCCGCGCCACGGGCGCGATCGACGGCCTCGAGCGCATCCGCTTCACGAGCCCCCACCCGGCCGCCTTCACCGACGACGTCATCGACGCCATGGCCGAGACGCCGAACGTCATGCCGCAGCTGCACATGCCGCTCCAGTCGGGCTCCGACCGCATCCTCAAGGCCATGCGTCGCTCGTACCGTTCCGAGAAGTTCCTCGGCATCCTCGATCGGGTCCGCGCGAAGATCCCGAACGCCGCGATCTCGACCGACATCATCGTCGGCTTCCCCGGCGAGACCGAGGAGGACTTCCAGGAGACCCTGCGCGTGGTCGAGGCCGCCCGGTTCGCGTCCGCGTTCACGTTCCAGTACTCGATCCGGCCCGGCACGCCCGCCGCGACGATGGCCGACCAGGTGCCCAAGGAGGTCGTGCAGGAACGCTACGAGCGCCTCGTGGCGCTCCAGGAGCGCATCTCCTGGGAGGAGAACCAGAAGCTCGTCGGCGCTCCCGTCGAGGTGCTGGTCGCGACCGGCGAAGGCAAGAAGGATGCCGAGACCCATCGCCTCACCGGTCGTGCCGAAGACAGCCGGCTCGTGCACTTCGAGGTCCCCGCGGGTTCCGAGCTCCCGCGCCCCGGCGACGTCGTCTCCGTCGTGATCACCCAGGCCGCGCCCTTCCACCTCATCGCCGACTCCACCGACGATGCGCCCCTGCGGGTCCGCCGCACACGCGCCGGCGACGCATGGGATCGCGCGCAGGCCGAGAGCTGCGGCGTTCCCGCCGCGCCGGGCGCGGCATCCGCTCCCGGACGCGTGTCGCTCGGGCTGCCGGGCCTGCGGGTCGCCACCACCCCGATCTACGACCCGACCGACGGCCAGCGCTGAGGTGGCCTGCGCGCAGGTGACCAGCACTGACGTGAGCCTCATCGCGGTCGTCGGCGCGACGGGAACCGGCAAGTCCCGCTTCGCGCTCGACCTCGCCCACGCGATCGCCGCGACCGGCCGACCCGCCGAGGTCGTCAACGCCGACGCGATGCAGCTCTACCGCGGCATGGACATCGGCACCGCGAAGCTGCCGGAGGCCGAGCGCGAGGGCGTGCCGCACCACCTGCTCGACGTGCTCGAGGTCACCGACGAGGCATCCGTCGCCGCCTACCAACGAGACGCCCGACGCGCGATCGAGGCGATCGCCGGGCGCGGCGGCGTCGCGCTGCTCACGGGCGGGTCGGGCCTGTACGTCTCGAGCGTCATCCACGACCTGCGGTTCCCCGGAACGGATGCCGCGATCCGCGCCCGGCTCGAGGCCGAGCTCGACCGGGTCGGACCGGGGATCCTGCACCGCCGCCTGCGCGAGATCGACCCCGAGACGGCCGCGAGCACCGACCCGCAGAACGGCCGTCGCATCGTGCGTGCCCTCGAGGTCATCGAACTCACGGGCGAGTCCAAGGCCGCACGCCTGCCCGACGAGCCCGTGCCCTGGCGCCCGCACCGCATCGTGCACCTGCGCGCCGAGCGCGCCGACCTCGTCGCCCGGCTCGATGCGCGCGCGGCGGGCATGTGGGCGGAGGGCCTGGTCGACGAGGTCCGCGGCCTCGTGCCTGCCGGCATCGAACGCGGTGTGACCGCGCGCAAGGCCATCGGCTACGCGCAGGCGCTGGGCCAGATCCACGAGCGGATGCCGGAGGCCGACGCGATCGCCGAGACGCAGGCGCTGACCCGCACCTACGCGCGCAGGCAGGTCGGATGGTTCCGGCGGTACGCCGCGGCATCCGTCGTCGACGCCCTCGACCCGGCCGCCGTCGCGGCCGAGGTGGCACGGCAGGCGAGCGTCGCCTGAACGCAGCCTGAGCGTCGCCTGAGCGCCGGAGGCGGTCCGACGGGCCCTCGGCCGCTGCCTAGACTGGTGCGATGGCGTTCGATCTGCGCTTCACCAAGGGCCAGGGCACGGGCAACGACTTCGTGCTGACCAGCGACCCCGACGGGGAGCACCCGCTCGACCCCACGCGGATCGCGGCCGTGTGCGATCGCCGGTTCGGCGTCGGCGCCGACGGGTTCATCCGGGCGGTGCGCTCCGAGCGACTGCCCGAGGGCGAAGCCGCACTCGCGGAGGATCCGGGCGCGACGTGGTTCATGGACTACTGGAACGCCGACGGCAGCCCGTCCGAGATGTGCGGCAACGGCATCCGCGTGTTCCTGCGCTTCCTCATCGACCAGGGGCTCATCGCACCCGTCGACGGCGAATGGGTCGCGATCGGCACGCGTGCCGGGGTGCGCCGGGTGCGCACGTCGCCCGGAGGCTTCGAGGCCGACCTGGGCCTCTGGCGCCTCGACGGCGGCGAGCCGCTCGTGCGCGCGAAGAACCTGCCCGTCGCGCGCCCCGGGATCGGCATCGACGTGGGCAATCCGCACGTCGTGGTCGCCCTCGCCGACGACGACGAGCTCGACGGACTCGACCTGTCGTACGTCCCCGTGGTCGAACCGGCGCCCGACACCGGCGCGAACATCGAGTTCGTCGTGCCGGCCGACCCGCTCGTCGACGGCGGCCGCGGCCGCATCCGCATGCGCGTGCACGAGCGCGGGTCGGGGGAGACCCTCTCGTGCGGCACGGGAGCGGTCGCCTCGGCGCTCGCGGTGCGGTACTGGGCGGGCGCGGGCGCCCCGGACGAGTGGATCGTGCAGGTGCCCGGCGGCGTCGTCGGCGTGCGCATGCAGGTGCAGGGCGACGGCGAGCACGTGCTGCTCTCGGGCCCGGGCGAACTCGTCTTCGACGGGGTGCTCAGCCTGGGCTGAGCAGGCCTCGTTCGCGGCCCACCGCGAGCACCCGGAACCCCTTCGAGGACCCGGCGCGCTCGACGCGCCACCCCTCGCCGAACTCCTCGGCGATCCAACGGGCGAGCGAATCGGCGCCGAGGTTCTTCTGCACGACCAGCCACGCGGTCGCGTCGTCGTCGAGCCGCGGCAGCCAGCGGCGAAGCAGGGCGTGCAGCTCGGCCTTGCCGATGCGGATCGGCGGATTCGACCAGATCGTGGCGAACCGGACCTCCTCGGGGACGTCGTCGGGCAGCGCGGCCGAGACATTGCGCACGCCCAGGCTCCGGGCGTTGCGGCGCACGAGGTCGAGCGCTCGTTCGTTGACGTCGACGGCCCACACCGTGGCATCCGGTGATTCGAGGCCCAGGGTGAGCGCGATCGGCCCCCATCCCGCCCCGAGATCGAGCAGGTGCCCGGTCGACGGCGGCGACGGCACCTCCTCGAACAGGACGCGCGTGCCGACGTCGACGTGGTCGGGGCTGAAGACGCCGCCCGCGGTCCGCACCTCGACGTCACGGCCCGCCAGCTTCACGGAAACGGTCCGCAGGGAGGCCGGATCGGCGGGCTTGGACGAGAAATAGTGCTCCTGCGGCATACAGGGGAACCTATCGCAGCACACCCCAAGTAGGCTTGATCGGATGAACGAGCAGGAACCCGGCACCCACGACGATGCGGTCGACCGCGTCCTGCGCAGCGCGGACGCGCACGCCGGCGTGTCCAGGTTCGGCGGAGCGGACGCCACGTCGATCCAGCGTGCGGGCCTGGACGCGACCGGCGGCGACGGGTTCGACGGCGACCAGTACGACCGCGAGGAACGTGCGGCGCTGCGCCGCGTCGGCGGACTCTCCACCGAGCTCGAGGACGTCACCGAGGTCGAGTACCGGCAGCTGCGGCTCGAGAACGTCGTGCTCATCGGCGTCTACGCGCAGGGCTCGCTCGAGGACGCCGAGAACTCGATGCGCGAGCTCTCGGCGCTCGCCGAGACCGCGGGGGCACGCGTGCTCGACGGGGTCCTGCAGCGGCGCCCGCATCCGGACCCGTCCACCTACCTCGGCCGGGGCAAGACCGAGGAACTCCGGCACCTCGTCGCCGCACTCGGCGCCGACACGGTCGTCGCCGACACCGAACTCGCGCCGAGCCAGCGGCGCGCCCTGGAGGACGCGGTCAAGGTCAAGGTCATCGACCGGACGGCCGTCATCCTCGACATCTTCAGCCAGCACGCCAAGAGCCGCGAGGGCAAGGCGCAGGTCGAGCTCGCGCAGCTCGAGTACCTCCTGCCGCGCCTGCGCGGCTGGGGCGAGTCGATGTCGCGTCAGGCCGGTGGCCAGGTCGGCGGCGCCGGTGCGGGCATGGGCTCGCGCGGTCCGGGTGAGACCAAGATCGAACTCGACCGCCGACGCATCCACTCGCGCATGGCGAAGCTGCGCCGCCAGATCGCGGGCATGAAGCCCGCACGCGACGCCAAGCGGGCCAACCGCAAGCGCAACGCGGTGCCGTCGGTCGCGATCGCCGGCTACACCAACGCGGGCAAGTCGAGCCTGCTCAACCGCATCACGGGTGCGGGCGTGCTCGTCGAGAACGCGCTGTTCGCCACGCTCGACGCGACCGTGCGCCGCAACACCACCGCCGATGGGCGCGTCTACACGATCGCCGACACCGTCGGGTTCGTGCGCAACCTCCCGCATCAGCTCGTCGAGGCGTTCCGTTCGACGCTCGAGGAGGTCGCCGACGCCGACCTCGTCGTGCACGTCGTCGACGCCGCCCACCCCGACCCCGCCCAGCAGATCGCCACGGTCCGCGACGTGATCGGCGAGGTCGGTGCACGCGACATCCCCGAACTCGTGGTCTTCAACAAGGCCGACCTCGTCTCCGCCGAGGACCGCCTCGTGCTGCAGGGCCTCGTGCCGGGCGCCGTGTTCGCGTCCGCGCGCACGGGCGAGGGCGTGCCCGACGTGCTCGCCGCGATCGGCCGCATGCTGCCCGACCCCGCCGTCGAACTCGACCTGCTCGTGCCCTACGACCGCGGCGACATCGTCTCCGCGCTGCATGAGGGCGGTCGGGTCCTCTCGACCGAGTACGTCGAGGACGGCACGCGCATCCGCGCGCTCGCCTCACCCGAGCAGGCCGCGCAGCTCGAGTCGTTCCGGGCGGCCGCGAGCGCGTAGCATCCGCTGCCCGAGTCACTCGTCGTAACAACCGCCGCGCCGCCGGATCGCGCGGCGTATCGTCGCAGCAGATCGTGACGAACGGCCCGACGCCGATCGTCTGGAGCGACAGCCGAGCCCGGCACCCGCCCGCGAGACCCACCTGCCGTGACGGCCGGTCGGGCGCGGCGTGCCGTGCATCCGACCATCCGGTCGCGGGCGTCCCCTGGAGCGAGATGAGCGGACCGGAACCCGACGACGCAGTGACCGCGCCGCTCCCGCCGATCTCGTTCGAGCTCTTCCCGCCGAGAACGGATGCCGCGGCGATCGCCCTCGGCCGCACGATCGACCGGCTCGCCGACGTCGATCCGGCGTTCATCTCCGTGACCTTCGGTGCCGGTGGGTCGAGCCGCGACCGGTCGCTCACCGTGCTGCGCTACATGCTCGAGCACACGCGCGTGGAACCCATGGCGCACCTCACGTGCGTCGGATCCAGCCACGCCGAGGCGAACCGGCTCGTGCGCGAATTCCTCGACGCGGGAGTGACGAGCTTCCTCGCGCTGCGCGGCGACCCGCCCGCGGGCGCCGCGGACGCGGACGACGCGATCGGCGACCTGCGCAGCGCCGCCGAGCTCGTGCAGCTCATCCACCGCGTCCAGGAGGAGCGCGAGCCCTTCGGGCAGTCGCGCATCCCGGGCATCCCCGGCGCGACCGCGATCGGTGCACGCCCGCGCCCCGAGCGGGTCGCCGTCGCGGCCTTCCCGACCGGACACCCGCGTTCGCGCGGGACGAGCCAGGACGTCGACGTGCTGCTGGCGAAGGAGATCGCGGGCGCGACGCTCGCGATCACGCAGCTCTTCTGGCACGCCGACGACTACCTCGGCTTCGTCCAGCGCGCGCGCGCAGGCGGAGTGGGCATCCCGATCCTCCCGGGGATCATGCCCGTCACCAACCCCGCCCGCCTGAGCCGCCTCGAGCAGCTCACCGGGGTGCCGGCGCCCGCGAGCCTGTCGATCGGCCTCGAGATCGAACCCGACGCCGACGAGCAGTTCGCCATCGGCGTCGAGTACGCCTCGAACCTGTCCGCCGAGGTGCTCGCGGGCGGTGCGCCCGGCCTGCACCTGTACACCTTCAACCGGCACGAGGCCGTCCTGGCCGTCCTCGGCCGGCTCGACCGCGCCGACGACCCCGCACCCGTCCCCGCCAGGATCCCCGCACCCACTCCCGCCACCGCGGGCACCGAGAGGAACACGAGAGAACGATGACCGCACCGACCTTCCCCACCGGAACGATCCTGGGCTACCCCCGCATCGGGCGACGCCGCGAGCTCAAGCGCGCGGTCGAGGCGTTCTGGGCCGGACGCATCGACGCCGCCGAGCTCGAGACGACCGCCGCCGAGCTGCGTGCGGCGACGCGCGAACGCCTCGCCGCACTCGGCCTCGGCCGCACCGACTCGGCGATCCCCGAGAGCTTCTCGTACTACGACCAGGTGCTCGACGCCGCGGTCGCGGTCGGAGCGATCCCCGCCCGCTTCGAGCGGCTGCGGGGCGCGGACGGCCGGCTCGACCTCGCCGGCTACTTCACCGTCGCGCGCGGCGAGGGTGCCGACGCCCCGCTCGAGATGACGAAGTGGTTCGACTCGAACTACCACTACCTCGTTCCCGAGATCGGCCCCGACACCGCGTTCGCCGCGAACGCCGACGCGCTCGTCGCCCAGGTGCGCGAAGCGCGTGCGGCGGGCTTCGTCACGCGCCCCGTGCTCGTCGGGCCGGTCACCTTCCTGCTCCTGTCGAAGGCAGCGGATGGCGCACCCGACGGGTTCCGCCCCATCGACCGCCTCGCCGACCTCGTGCCGGTCTACGCGCGACTGCTCGCCGAACTCGCCGCCGCCGGGGCCGAATGGGTGCAGCTCGACGAGCCCGGGCTCGTCAGCGAGAGCATCGACGAACCGCGTGAGCGCGTGATCGCCGCCGTGTCGGCCGCATACGACGCGCTCGGCGCTGCCGTGGAGCGCCCCGCCATCCTCGTCGCGGCCCCGTACGGCGGTCTCGACGACGCACTGCCCGCGCTCGCGGCGACTTCCGTCGAGGCGCTCGCCCTCGACCTCGTGCGCGGCGACGTCCCGACCGGGCTCGACGCCGCGACGACCGAGGCGCTCGCGGCGAAGACCCTCGTCGCGGGCGTGGTCGACGGGCACAACATCTGGCGGGGCGACCTCGCGCACGCCTTCGCGCTCGCCGATTCGCTGCGCGAGCTGTCGGGCGCGGTGGCCGTGTCGACCTCGACCTCGCTGCTGCACGTTCCGCACGACGTCGACGACGAGACCGCGCTCGACGCCCGGCTGGCGAGCTGGCTGGCGTTCGCCGACCAGAAGGTCGCGCAGGTGGCTGTGCTCGCCCGCGGCCTCGCCGAGGGGCGCGACGCGATCGCGGACGAGCTCGCCGCGGCATCCGCTGCCCTGGTGGACCGCGCCGGCGCACCCGGCGTGCAGGTTCCCGCCGTGCGCGACCGGCTCGACGCGCTCGGCGCGTCGGCGTTCGCGCGCGTCGACTACGACACCCGCGTCGCCGCCCAGGACGACCTCGCGCTGCCGGCGCTGCCGACCACGACGATCGGGTCGTTCCCGCAGACCGCCGACATCCGTCGCGCGCGAGCCCGCCTGGTCGCGGGCGAGCTCACCGACGCCGAGTACCGCGAGCTCATGCGGGAGGAGATCGCCCGGGTCATCCGCCTCCAGGAGGACCTGGGCCTGGACGTGCTCGTGCACGGCGAACCCGAGCGCAACGACATGGTGCAGTACTTCGCCGAACTGCTCGACGGGTTCGCGGTCACGCAGCACGGCTGGGTGCAGTCCTACGGTTCGCGATGCACGCGCCCGTCGATCCTGTGGGGCGACGTCTCCCGCCCGGCGGCCATGACCGTCGACTGGTCGACCTACGCGCAGTCGCTCTCCGACAAGCCCGTCAAGGGCATGCTCACGGGCCCCGTGACGATCCTCGCGTGGTCGTTCGTGCGCGACGACCAGCCGCTCGGCGACACCGCCCGGCAGGTCGCGCTCGCGCTGCGCGACGAGATCGGCGACCTCGAGCGGGCCGGCATCCGCATCATCCAGGTCGACGAGCCCGCGCTGCGCGAGCTGCTGCCGCTCAAGCGCGCCGACCAGCCCGCCTACCTCGACTGGTCGGTCGGTTCGTTCCGCCTCGCGACCGCGGGGGCGGCGCCGGCCACCCAGGTGCACACCCACCTGTGCTACTCGGAGTTCGGCGTCGTCATCGACGCGATCCGCGCGCTCGACGCCGACGTCACCTCGATCGAGGCGGCGCGCAGCCGCATGGAGGTCGTCGGCGACCTCGCCGCGAGCGGCTTCGACCACGGCGTCGGACCCGGCCTCTACGACATCCACTCGCCGCGCGTTCCGAGCGTCGAGGAGGTGCGGGCGCTGCTCGAGACCGCCGTCGCCGGCGTTCCGGCCGGCCGGCTCTGGGTGAACCCGGACTGCGGCCTGAAGACGCGCGGCTACGACGAGACCGTCGCGTCGCTGGCCAACATCGTCGCCGCGACCCGTGCCGTGCGCGAGGGCGTGACCGTCGGGGCCTGATCGGCCCGGTCGGCCCGGGTCGCCCTGATCCACGAGAGCGGATGCCGCGGCGCGAGCCGTGGCATCCGCTCTCGCCCGTCTCCCGCCCGCGCGGCGAGGCGGTTCGCGCGCGTCAGACCGTGCGGAGGACCGCGACGACCTTGCCGAGCACCTCGGCGTGGTCGCCGAGGATCGGCTCGAACGCCGTGTTGCGGGGGAGCAGCCAGGTGTGGCCGTCGCGCTGGCGGAATACCTTGACGGTCGCCTCGCCGTCGAGCATGGCTGCGACGATCTCGCCGTTCTCGGCGGTGGGCTGCGACCGCACCACGACCCAGTCGCCGTCGCAGATCGCCGCATCGACCATCGAGTCGCCGACGACCTTGAGGATGAACAGCTCGCCCTTGCCCACGAGCTGGCGCGGGAGCGGGAAGACCTCCTCGACCTGCTGCTCGGCCGTGATCGGGATGCCGGCGGCGATGCGCCCGACGAGCGGGACCATGGCCGCGTCGCCGACCGGTGCGGGATCGGCGGCGCCTGCCGGGCGTTCGGTGCCGGGCACGTCGATGAGGATCTCGAGCGCGCGCGGCCGGTTCGGATCGCGTCGGAGGTAGCCGGACAGCTCGAGCTGGTTGAGCTGGTGCGTGACGCTCGAGAGGGAGGAGAGCCCGACGGCGTCGCCGATCTCGCGCATGCTCGGCGGGTAGCCGCGATCGGCCACCGAGGAGCGGATGGCGTCGAGGATCGCGAGCTGCTTGGCGCTCAGCGTCTTGCGCCGACGGGACCGGCCGCCCGTGCCGCGCGCCTGGTCGATGTCGGTGCTCACGGGCCTCGCCTCCGGTTCGGCGTTCGGATGTCGGTGGTCGGTGTTCGACTGTCGTCGGACATTCGAAACTGTATCCGCCTCGCACGCGCACGACAAACATCCGTTCGAGTGTGTCGCGGAAACGGCGGCGGGAATCCCACCTCCCGACGCTTGCGGGTTCGAATGTTCGAAGATATATTCGGAACACAGGTTCGCATCCGGCCTTCCCGGCCGAAGGCCGGATGCGAGACCGACTCGGATCGGGCGGTGTCTCGGGAGGTGCGCAGATGAGTGCAGTGGTGATCAGGGCTGCCGGAGCGATGTCGGTGATGCCCGGCTTCCCGTCGCAGTCGCGTTCGCCGAAGCGTCGCCTCCGGTTGACGCGGCGTGGGCGCGCGGTGTTCACGACCCTGGCGGCGCTGCCGCTCGTGGCGGGCGTGCTCACGGGGGCACTGGCCTCCGGCGGCGCGGTCGCCGGCATCGACGACGGGCGTGCGCCCGCCGTGCTCGAGACGTTCGAGGTCGGCGCGGGCGACACCCTGTGGGCCATCGCCGAGTCGATCGCGCCGTCCGCCGATCCGCGCGACGTGATCTACGAGATCATGCGACTGAACGGTCTGCGCGACGCGGTCGTGCAGCCCGGCCAGCAACTCGTGCTTCCCGCCGCTCCGTGAGTGCGGACCCCGCCGAAACAGGCGCAACCGCGCGGATAGCATTGATCGGTGACGAGTCTCGACGATCTGCCCATCCGTGACGACCTGCGTGGCAAGGCGCCGTACGGTGCGCCGCAGAAGCACGTGCCGGTCGCGTTGAACGTCAACGAGAACACGCATCCGATCCCGGAGGACGTGGCGCACGACATCGTCGCGCGCGTCGCTGCGGCGATCATCGGCCTGAACCGGTACCCCGACCGGGAGTTCACCGATCTGCGCACGGCGCTCGCGGACTACCTCGGCCACGACCTCGCCCCCGAGCACATCTGGGCGGCCAACGGCTCGAACGAGGTCCTCCAGCACGTGCTGCAGGCGTTCGGCGGTCCGGGGCGGACCGCGCTCGGCTTCGGTCCGACCTACTCGATGTACGGGCTCATCGCCGACGGCACGGGCACCGCGTGGATCGCGGCGGACCGCGACGCCGACTTCGAACTCGCGCCCGAGACGGCCGTCGCCGCGATCCGTCGACACGACCCCGACATCGTGCTGCTCTGCTCGCCGAACAATCCGACCGGCACCCCGCTCCCGCCCGAGACCGTCGCGGCCGTCGCGGATGCGGCGCGCGGCGTCGTGGTCGTCGACGAGGCCTACCACGAGTTCGCCGCCCCCGGGACGCCGAGCGCGCTCGAACTGCTCCGCGGTCGACCGCGTCTGCTCGTCTCGCGCACGATGAGCAAGGCCTTCGCGTTCGCCGGCGCGCGCGTCGGCTACCTCGCAGCCGATCCGGCCGTCGTCGACGCCCTGCGCCTCGTCCGGCTCCCGTACCACCTGTCGGCGCTCACCCAGGCCGCCGCCCTCGGCGCGCTCGCCCACGCCGACGAGATGCTCGCGATGGTCGACGAGATCCGCGGCCAGCGCGACCGCATCACGCGCGAGCTCGCGGGCATGGGCTTCACCCCGTACCGCAGCGGCTCGAACTTCGTCCTCTTCGGCGGGGTCGCCGACCCGCCCGCCGTCTTCGCGGCGCTCCTCGAGCGCGGCATCCTGATCCGCGAGATCGGACTGCCCGGATGCCTTCGGGTGACCGCCGGAACCGAGGCCGAGACCACCGCGTTCCTCGAGGCGATCGCGCTGTTCGCGCCGAACGACCCGTCGACGACCCCCGAATAGGATGACCGCATGAGCACCACCGAACGCCCATCGCGCACCGCGCGCGTCCAGCGCGAGACCAGCGAATCGAGCATCGACCTGTCGATCGACCTCGACGGCACGGGCGCGAGCGACATCGAGACGAGCGTGCCGTTCTACGACCACCTCCTCACCGCGTTCGCGAAGCACTCGCTCACCGACCTCACCGTGCGCGCGCGCGGCGACATCGAGATCGACGTGCACCACACCGTCGAGGACGTCGGCATCGTCCTCGGCACGGCGATCCGACAGGCGCTCGGCGACAAGCGCGGCATCTCGCGCTACGGCGACGCGCTCGTGCCGCTCGACGAGGCGCTCGCGCAGGCCGTGGTCGACATCTCCGGGCGCCCCTACCTCGTGCACACGGGCGAGCCGGCCGGGTTCGAGTTCCACCTCATCGGCGGCCACTTCACCGGATCGATGGTGCGGCACGTGTTCGAGGCGATCACCCACAACGCCGGGCTCACGGTCCACATCGACGTGCGCGGCGGCCGCGACCCGCACCACATCGCCGAAGCCGAGTTCAAGGCGTTCGCCCGGGCCTTCCGCCAGGCGAAGGCGTTCGATCCGCTCGTGCGCGGCGTTCCGTCGACCAAGGGCGCGCTGTGAGCGGTGCGCGCCGAGTCGCCGTGCTCGACTACGGTTCGGGCAACGTCCACTCGGCCGTCAAGGCGCTCGAACGCGCCGGCGCCGAGGTCGAACTGACCGCGGACCGCCGAACGATCTTGGAGGCCGACGGGCTCCTCGTGCCCGGTGTCGGCGCCTTCGCTGCTGTCATGGAGGGCCTTCGCTCGGTGCGCGGCGATGAACTCGTCGACCGGCGCCTCGCCGGAGGGCGGCCGGTGCTCGGCATCTGCGTGGGCATGCAGGTCATGTTCGAGCACGGGGTCGAGCGCGGCGTCGACACCGAGGGTCTCGGCGAGTGGCCGGGATCGGTCACCGAGCTGCCGGCCGACGTGCTGCCGCACATGGGCTGGAACACCGTGCAGCCGGATGCCGGTTCGGTCCTGTTCGACGGGCTCGCCGACGAGCGGTTCTACTTCGTGCACTCCTACGCGGCCCGGGAATGGCACCTCGACGTCATCCCGCCGTTCCCGCAGCCCGCGCTGACCTGGTCCGAGCACGGCGGCCGGTTCCTCGCAGCCGTCGAGAACGGCCCGCTGTCGGCGACCCAGTTCCACCCCGAGAAGTCGGGGGATGCCGGCATCCGCCTGCTCGCGAACTGGATCCGTTCGCTCGGGTGAGGCAGGAGCGCGCCCCGCGTACCATCGCGCATGACGGCGCGATTCGTCATCGACGGCATGGTGCGGACTAGGATTCTGTGACTGTGCCGAGGCCGCGCCCCGCGGCTGCTCCGATCCGAGGACAGTGATGAGTGAGTTCAACAAGACCCCCCGTCTGGTGCTGCTTCCGGCAGTCGACGTGGCGGGCGGCAAGGCGGTCCGCCTGACCCAGGGCGAAGCCGGCACCGAGACGAACTACGGCGACCCGGTCGACGCGGCCGCCGACTGGGCCGACCAGGGCGCGGAGTGGATCCACCTCGTCGACCTCGACGCGGCGTTCGGCCGTGGGTCGAACGCGGGGATCCTGAAGAAGGTCATCCGGCAGGTGCGGGGTGTGAACGTCGAGCTCTCCGGCGGCATCCGCGACGATGCGTCGCTCGAGAACGCCCTCGAGATCGGCGCGAAGCGCATCAACCTCGGCACGGCCGCCCTCGAGAACCCGGAGTGGGCGGCATCCGTCATCGCCCAGTACGGCGAGGCGATCGCCATCGGCCTCGACGTGCGCGGCACGACGCTCGCCGCGCGCGGCTGGACGAAGGACGGCGGCGACCTCTGGCAGGTCATGGACCGGCTCGAGGAGGCGGGCGCTGCGCGCTACGTCGTCACCGACGTGACGAAGGACGGCACGCTGCAGGGGCCGAACATCGAGCTGTTGCAGCGCATCATGGAGCGCACGCGCCGCCCGGTGATCGCCTCGGGCGGCGTCGCGAGCCTCGACGACATCGCGGCGCTGCGCGAGCTCGTTCCGCACGGCCTCGAGGGCGCGATCATCGGCAAGGCCCTGTACGCGGGTGCGTTCACGCTGCCCGAGGCGCTGGATGTCGCTTCCCACTGACCCTACGGCCGACTCGGCCGGCCGCCCGTGGGCGGGCCGGTCGTTCCAGCCCAACCCGCACGCAGCCGACGACGGGCTCATGCCCTCCGGGCTCGGTGACGCGCTCGCCCGCTTCCGGGCGGGCGAGTCCGGCCAGGCCGACGTCGTGGCCGCGTTCGGCCCGGCGCGCCTGCTGATCCCGCTGCTCGCCGAACTCGGCGACGGCGGCACCGAGGTCGGTGCGCACGGGCACGCGATCGAGAAGAGCCAGGAGCTCTCGATCGTCACGGTCGAAGGACCGGACGGGCGCCGCGTGCTGCCCGTGTTCGGCTCGGTCGAGGCGATGACGGCCTGGAACCCCGCCGCCCGCCCGGTGCCCGCGGACGGCGTGCGCGTCGCGCTCGCCGCGGCGGACGACGCGACCGAGCTCGTCGTGCTCGATCCCGGATCGGCGACCGAGTTCGTGCTGCGCAGGCCCGCGGTGTGGGCGGTGGCGCAGTCCAGGCCGTGGCATCCGCCGTTCGAGTCCGAAGCCGTTCGGGCCGCGTTCGAACGTTCGATCGGCGGCGAACTCGCGGTGCTCGGCGTCGAACTGGCACCGGGGGACCCCACCGCACGACTGCGGGGCCCGGAGCTCGTCGTGCGGCTGACGCTCGTGGCGGGACTGACCCGGCAGGAACTCGACGCCACGACCGCGCGCCTCGCGCGGCGCTGGGCCGCCGATGACGTGATCGCGACCGGGGTGGACTCGCTCGCGGTCAAGCTCGTCGGAGGCGACCGGGAGCCGGCCTGACGCGTTGACGCCGTCCCCGCCCGGGTGGAGGATCGGGGTGCGCGTCGGTGCGTGCCGGGGCGCTGAGGCGGGTGGGGGCCATGACCTACGACGAGTCGCTGCTGGACGTTGCGCACCGCAGCGCGGCGGACTGGCTGCGGGGTGTGGCCGAACGACCGATTCCGCCGCGCGCGGACGTCGACGAGCTGGCCGACTCGCTCGGCAGGGACCTGCCAGAGCGCGGCGAGCCGGCGCCGGAGGTCGTCGCCCGGCTCGCCGAGCGCGCCGAGCCCGGCCTCATCGCGATCGGCTCGCCGCGGTTCTACGGATGGGTGATCGGCGGAACCCAGCCCGTCGCGCTCGCGGCCGACTGGCTGGTCTCGGCGTGGGATCAGAACGCGGGGCTGCGCAAGATCACGCCCGCCGTCGCGGCGCTCGAGGAGATCGCCGGCGCCTGGCTCCTCGACCTGCTCGGGCTGCCCGCGGGAGCCGACGTCGGCTTCGCGACCGGCGCGACGACGGCGCAGACCGCGTGTCTCGCGGCCGCGCGCGACGAGGTCCTGCGGCGCGTCGGCTGGGATGCCCTGCAGGAGGGCCTCGCGGGCGGTCCGCGCATCCGTTGGATCGTGGGGGAGGAGCGGCACGGGACGATGGACCTCGCCGCCCGCTACCTCGGGCTCGGTGCGCCGACGGCCGTCGCGTGCGACGACCAGGGGCGGCTGTGCGCGGACGCGCTCGAGGCCGAGCTCGCGCGCGGTGACGGGCCCGCGATCGTCGCGCTGCAGGCGGGCAACATCCACTCGGGCGCGTTCGACCCGTTCGCCGACGCGTGCCGCATCGCGCACGAGGCCGGCGCGTGGGTGCACGTCGACGGGGCGTTCGGGCTGTGGGCCGCGGCATCCCCTCGGCTGGCCCACCTGACGGCCGGGATGGCCGCCGCGGACTCGTGGTCGACCGACGCGCACAAGACGCTCAGCGTGCCGTACGACTGCGGCATCGCGATCGTGCGCGATCCCGCGGCGATGCGCCGCGCGCTCAGCATGCACGCCAGCTACCTCCAGGCGACCGAGGTCGGCGCCGACCCTCACGAGAAGGTGCTCGAACTCTCGCGGCGGGCGCGCGGCGTGCCGACGTGGGCGGTGCTGCGGCATCTCGGTCGCTCCGGGGTCGCAGATCTCGTGGACCGGCTCGCCGGTTCGGCGCGGATCATCGCCGACGGGCTCGCACGGCTGCCCGGCGTCGAGGTGCTCAACGACGTGGTCTTCACGCAGGTGTGCATCGCGCTGCCCGACGACGCGGCGACCGAGGCGCTGAGCTCGGCGCTGTGGGCGGACGGCGAGGTGCTCGCGATGACCTCCCGCTGGCGCGGGCGCGCGGTCGTGCGGTTCTCGGTGAGCAACTGGGGAACGGATGCCGCGCAGGCGCGCCGCACGGTCGACGCCGTCGCCCGGGTGCTGGCGGGACTGTCGGCGGCATCCGGTTGAATGGCAGGGTGACCGGGGCGCTGGATTCGTTCGCGCCCGCGACGCGGGCGTGGTTCACCGAGTCGTTCCGTGCGCCGACCTCCGTTCAGGAGGCTGCGTGGCGGGCGATCGCGGCGGGCGAGCATGCGCTGGTGGTCGCGCCGACCGGGTCGGGCAAGACGCTCGCGGCGTTCCTGTCGGCGATCGACCGGTTGCACCACGCCGAACCCGCCGAGCAGCGGCGCACCCGCGTGGTCTACCTCTCGCCGCTCAAGGCCCTCGGCGTCGACGTGGAACGCAACCTCCGGGCGCCGCTCGTGGGGATCGCCCGAACCGCCGCGGCGCTCGGGGTTGCGGTGCCCGAGGTCTCCGTCGGCGTGCGCTCGGGCGACACGACGCCCGCCGACCGGCGCGCGCTCGTGACGCGGCCGCCCGACATCCTCATCACGACGCCCGAGTCGCTGTTCCTCATGCTGACCTCCCAGGCGCGCGAGACGCTCGCGGGCGTCGAGACCGTCATCGTCGACGAGATCCACGCGCTCGCCGGCACCAAGCGCGGGGCGCACCTCGCGCTCTCGCTCGAGCGGCTCGACGAGCTCGCCGCGGCACCCGTGCAGCGCATCGGACTCTCGGCGACCGTGCGACCGCACGACGAGGTCGCGCGATTCCTGGCGGGCACCCGCCCCGTGTCGGTCGTCGCGCCCCCGTCGGGCAAGCGATTCGACCTGCGCGTGACCGTGCCGGTCGACGACCTGGCCGACCTCTCGGGCGGACCGGACGGATCGGGCGAACCCGGCGGCTCGGTCTGGCCGCACGTCGAGGGGGCGATCCTCGACGAGGTGCTCGCACACCGTTCGACGATCGTGTTCGCCAACTCGCGCAGGCTCGCCGAACGACTCACGGCGCGGCTGAACGAACTGTGGGCGGAGCGGACCGCCGAAGCCACCGGGCTCGAGCCGACGGGCCCCGGAGCGGTCGCGCGCCGGCCGGCGGGGCTCGCGCCCGTCGCGATCGGGCCGGCCGCGGCATCCGCCCAGGGCTCGCCGCCCCGCCGTCCGCCCGCGGAACTTCCCGGGGCGTCCGGGCTGACCACGGGCGCCGCCGCGGTCATCGCGCGCTCGCACCACGGCTCGGTCAGCAAGGAGGAGCGCGCGCTCGTCGAGTCCGACCTGAAGGCCGGGCGACTGCGGTGCGTCGTGGCGACGTCGAGTCTCGAGCTCGGGATCGACATGGGCGCGGTCGACCTGGTCATGCAGGTCGAGTCGCCGCCGTCGGTCGCGAGCGGGCTGCAGCGCATCGGGCGGGCCGGGCACCAGGTCGGCGAGGTCTCCAAGGGGCTGCTGTTCCCCAAGCACCGGGCCGACCTGCTGCACTCGGCGGTCGTCGCGGAGCGCATGGTCGCGGGCGGCATCGAGCCGCTGCGGATCCCCGCGAACCCGATCGACGTGCTCGCACAGCACACGGTCGCGGCCGCGGCGGTCGACGAATGGGAGGTCGAGCACTGGTTCGACCTCGTGCGCCGCGCGGCGCCGTTCGCGACGCTCCCGCGCTCGGTGTTCGACGCGATCCTCGACCTGCTCGCCGGGCGCTACCCGTCCGACCGGTTCGGCGAGCTGCGACCGCGCATCGTGTGGGACCGCGACACCGGCACGATCACGGGCCGGCGAGGCGCGCAGCGACTCGCCGTCACGAGCGGCGGCACGATCCCGGACCGGGGCATGTTCGGCGTGTTCATGGTCGGCGAGGCCGGTCCCGGCCGGCGCGTCGGCGAGCTCGACGAAGAGATGGTGTACGAGTCGAGGGTGGGCGACGTGTTCGCGCTCGGTGCCACGAGCTGGCGCATCCAGGAGATCACCCACGATCGGGTGATCGTCTCGCCGGCGTTCGGCGAGCCCGGCCGCCTGCCCTTCTGGAAGGGCGACGGCATCGGCCGCCCGGCCGAGCTCGGCGCCGCCATCGGCGCGTTCATCGGCGAGCTCTCGGCAGCCGACCAACCGGCCGCGCTCGCGCGAGTGGCCGCCGCGGGCCTCGACGAGCGCGCGGGCGCGAACCTGGTGCGCTTCATCGCCGACCAGCGCGAGGCGACGAACGTCGTGCCCGACCACGAGCACCTGGTCGTCGAGCGGTTCCGCGACGAGCTCGGCGACTGGCGCATCGTGCTGCACTCGCCCTACGGCCTGCGCGTGCACGCGCCGTGGGCGCTCGCGGTCGACGCGCGCGTGCACGAACGCCTCGGCGTCGAGGCGCACGCCGTCGCCAGCGACGACGGCATCGTGCTGCGCATCCCCGATGCGGCAGACGAGCCGCCCGGCAGCGAGCTGTTCGACTTCGAACCCGACGAGCTCGCGCAGATCGCGACCGAACGGGTCGGCGACTCGGCCCTGTTCGCCTCGCGGTTCCGGGAATGCGCGGCGCGCGCGCTGCTGCTGCCGCGGCAGAACCCCGGCCGCCGGTCGCCGCTCTGGCAGCAGCGGCAGAAGGCGTCGCAGCTGCTCGAGGTCGCGCGCGACTATCCGGAGTTCCCGATCGTGCTCGAAGCCGTGCGCGAGTGCCTCCAGGACGTGTACGACCTGCCCGCCCTCCGCAGCCTCGCCGAGCGCATCCGCGGGCGGAAGGTGCGCTTCGTCGACGTCGCGACCGAGACCGCGAGCCCGTTCGCCGCGAGCCTGCTCTTCGGATACGTCGGGGCGTTCATGTACGAGGGCGACGCGCCGCTCGCCGAACGCCGCGCGGCGGCGCTCTCGCTCGATCCCGGCATGCTCGCCGAACTGCTGGGCACGGTCGAACTGCGCGAACTGCTCGATCCGGGTGTCGTGGAGGAGACCGAGCGGATGCTCCAGCGCCGGCATCCCGACCGGCTCGCGCGCGGCGAGGAGGGGGTCGCCGACCTGCTGCGCGAGCTCGGCCCGCTCACGGGCGCCGAGATCGCCGAGCGGGTCGACGAGACGACGGATGCCGCGGCATCCGTCACCGCGCTCGTCGCCGCCCGCCGCGCGGCCCTCGTCCGGTTCGCCGGCACCGAATGGGTCGCCGCGGTCGAAGACGTCAGCCGCCTCCGGGACGCGCTCGGCGTGCCGATCCCGCCCGGGCTGCCCGACGCGTTCGGCGAGCCCGTCCGCGACCCCCTCGGCGACCTCGTCAGCCGGTTCGCGCGCACGCGCGGGCCGTTCACGGCATCCGCCGTCGCGGAGCGCTTCGGCGTCGGCACCGCCATCGCGCACACCGCGCTCGCGCGGCTCGCGGGCGAGCGTCGCGTGGTCGAAGGGGCCTTCCTTCCGCACGGCGGCGGCACGGAATGGTGCGATGCCGAGGTGCTGCGCAGGCTGCGGCGGCGTTCGCTCGCGGCGCTGCGAGCTGAGGTCGAACCCGTCGCACCGCGCGACTTCGCGAGGTTCCTGCCCGACTGGCAGCACGTCGGCGGGCGCTTGCGGGGCGTCGACGGCGTCGCCGCGGTCGTCGAGCAACTCGAGGGCGTGCCCATCCCGGCCTCCGCGTGGGAGACGCTCGTGCTTCCGGCGCGGGTCGCGGACTACCGGCCCGAGTTCCTCGACGAACTCAGCTCGTCGGGCGAGGTGCTGTGGGTCGGGCGCGGCGCCCTCTCAGGAGACGACGGTCGGGTGAGCCTGCACCTGGCCGACACCGTGCACGTGACGATGCCGCCGCCGGTGGATCAGCCGCTCGACGCGATCGAGACGGAACTGCTCGCCGCGCTCGGCGGCGGCGGGGCGTACTTCTTCCGGCAGCTCTCCGAGGCGGTCGGGCAGACCGAGGATGCTCCGCTCATCGACGCCCTCTGGCGACTCGTGTGGGCGGGCATGCTCACCAATGACACGTTCGCACCCGTCCGCGGCCTCCTCGGGGGCGGCGGCGCGCATCGCGCGCGCGCGACGACGCCGCGCGCACGGGTCGGCGGACGCACCGTGTCGCGGCGCGTGCTCGCCTCGGCGGCGGCGGCCGCGCAGGGTGCGCGCACGCCCAGGTCCGCGCCGCCGCGCGCAGCCGGCCGGTGGTCGGTGCTCCCGGTCGCGAGCGACGTCGCGACGCCGCGCGCCCACGCGCTCGGCGAGACCCTGCTGGAGCGCTACGGCGTCGTCACGCGCGGATCCGTCGTCGCCGAAGACCACCTCGGCGGATTCGCGCTCGCCTACCGCACCCTCGCCGGGTTCGAGGAGAGCGGTCGCGTGCGGCGCGGGTACTTCATCGACGGCCAGGGCGGCGCCCAGTTCGCCACGAGCGCCGCCGTCGACCGACTCCGGCAGGCGCCGCGCGGCGGTGTGCACGTGCTCGCCGCGACCGACCCCGCGAACCCCTTCGGGGCTGCGCTCGACTGGCCCGAACCCACGGTCGAGCTCGCCCACCGCCCAGCCCGCAAGGCGGGCGCCGTCGTCGCGATCGTCGACGGCGAGGCCGCGTTCTACCTCGAACGCGGCGGCCGCACCGCACTCGTGTTCACCGACGACGACGAGGTGCTCGCCCAGGGTGCCGCGGCGCTCGCCGAGACGCTCGCCCGCGCGCGCGGCGCGCGCTTCCGCGTCGAGACGGTCAACGGCGCGCGCGTGTTCGGCTCGGTGCTCGACGCGCCCCTGCGTGCCGCAGGGTTCCGTGAGAGCCCTCAGGGGTTGCGGTTCGAGGCGCGGAGCTGAGATGCCCGAGGGAGACACGGTCTTCCGCGCCGCTCGACGACTCGACGCCGCGCTCGCCGGGTCGACGGTCGTGCGCAGCGACCTCCGCGTCCCGGCGTTCGCGACCGTGTCCTTCGCGGGCGAGGCGGTCGGCTCGGTCGGCAGCCGCGGGAAGCACCTGCTCATGCGCATCGGCGACCGGGTGCTGCACACGCACCTGAAGATGGAGGGGGAGTGGCGCGTGCTCCGGCCCGGTCAGCGGTGGCCGCGCCCGGCGCACCGCGCCCGGGCGATCCTCGAGACGACGGATGCCACGGCCATCGGGTTCGACCTCGGACTCGTCGAGGTCTTCCCCGCTGCCGAGGAGGACGAGCGGCTCGCCTACCTCGGGCCGGACCTGCTCGGCCCGGACTGGGACGGGGCCGAAGCCGTCCGTCGGCTCGCGGCCGCACCCCACGCGCAGATCGTGGTCGCCCTCGCCGACCAGCGCAACCTCGCCGGGCTCGGCAACGTGCTCGTGAACGAGGTGTGCTTCCTGCGCGGCATCCGCCCCGATCGTCCGGCCGGCGAGGTCGACCTCGCAGCGGCCGTCGACCTCGCCAGACGCGTCATCCATGCCAATCGGGACCGGGTCGAACGCACGACGACGGGCGACACTCGGCCGGGCCGGCGCCTGTGGGTGTACGGCCGGGCGGGCGAGTCGTGCCGCCGGTGCGGAGCGCGCATCGAGCACGGCAGGTACGGTCCGAACGCCGTGGAGCTCCGCGAGACCTACTGGTGCCCGAACTGCCAACGGTGAGCCGGGGCCGCCCCGCCGTGAACGTGCGGCATCTCCTCGTGCCGCGATTCAGGAGGATTCGCGCTCGCGTCGGCGTGTCGCGCACCGACACGCCGGCGAGCGGGGAATTCCTCCTGAATCGCGGGAGGGCGTGAGGGCGTGAAGGGGTGGGGGAGGGGACGCGCGGGAGCGCCCGAACCTCAGGTGACGGGGCCGGTGTACTTCTCGCCCGGGCCCTGCCCGATCGGGTCGGGGATCGCGGACGCCTCGCGGAACGCCAGTTGCAGCGAGCGCAGCCCGTCGCGCAGCGAGCGCGCGTGCATGTCGCTGATCTCGGGCGCGCCCGCGGTGATGAGCCCGGCGAGGGCGTTGATGAGCTTGCGGGCCTCGTCGAGGTCGGTCTGCGACTCGGGGTCGTCGGCCAGGCCGACCTTGACGGCTGCGGCGCTCATGAGGTGAACGGATGCCGTGGTGATGACCTCGACCGCGGGCACCTCGGAGATGTCGCGCGTGGCGTCGGCGACGCCCTGGTCGGTGCCGGATTCGGCATGGTCGTGCTCGGGCGCACGCGTGGACTCGGCCGGAATGTTGCTCACGGGGATCCTCTGCTAGACTACTGCGGGCTCCGGGGCCAGTCCCCGGTACGAAAGTGGAGAGACTCCCACCCGCGCATACCGCTTCAACAAGGTTACCGGGTCGTTCGCACTCCGCTTCCCCGCTCCGGCGGGGGAGTAGTCAGGGTGCCGCATGAGCCCGCGGTGAGATTCCGCGGGCGTCATCGCGTTGGATTTCCGCTCTCGTCGTCGGGCGGCATCCGTTTCCCGACGAGCTGGAACACCAGTTCGAGTAGAGGAGACACGCATCAGCGATCCGCGTACCAATGACCGTATCCGCGTCCCCGAGGTCCGCCTCGTGGGCCCTGGCGGAGAGCAGGTCGGCGTCGTGAAGATCGAGGTGGCACTGCGGCTCGCGCAGGAGGCCGACCTCGATCTCGTCGAAGTCGCGCCGAACTCCCGTCCGCCGGTCGTCAAGATCATGGACTACGGCAAGTACAAGTACGAGGCTGCGCAGAAGGCGAAGGAAGCCCGGCGCAACCAGGCGAACACGATCCTCAAGGAGGTTCGGTTCCGTCTCAAGATCGACAAGCACGACTACGAGACCAAGATGAAGCGCGCCGTCGGCTTCCTGAAGTCCGGCGACAAGGTCAAGGCCATGATCCTGTTCCGCGGTCGCGAGCAGTCGCGCCCCGAGATGGGCGTGCGCCTCCTGCAGCGCTTCGCGGAGGATGTCGCCGAGTTCGGCACCGTCGAGCACAACCCCACGATCGACGGCCGCAACATGGTCATGGTCATCGCCCCCCTCAAGAACAAGTCCGAGGCCAAGGCCGAGGCGAATGCACAGCGTGCTGCGGCCAAGCAGCGCCCGGCGGCGGATGCCACGGGCGACGGGTCGCAGACGGCCGAGGCCACCGAGGCCTAGGCCAGCACCACGTCCGCCACCGCGGTGGCGGCAGAACCAAGGAGAAGACGAGAGATGCCGAAGCAGAAGACCCACTCCGGGTCCAAGAAGCGCTTCAAGGTCACCGGCAGCGGCAAGATCAAGAAGCAGCAGGCCGGTATGCGCCACAACCTCGAGGTCAAGTCCTCGTCGCGCAAGGCCCGCCTGAACCAGGACAAGGTCGTGTCGGCCCCCGACGCCAAGGTCATCAAGAAGCTGCTCGGTCGCTGAGCGCGCCGAACCCGTAAGGAAGTAACAGAGCAATGGCAAGAGTCAAGCGCGCAGTCAACGCGCACAAGAAGCGTCGGGTCATCCTCGAGCGTGCCGAGGGCTACCGCGGTCAGCGGTCGCGCCTCTACCGCAAGGCGAAGGAGCAGGTCACCCACTCGCTCGTCTACTCGTACAACGACCGCCGCAAGAAGAAGGGCGACTTCCGTCGCCTCTGGATCCAGCGGATCAACGCGGCCGCCCGCCAGAACGGCATCACGTACAACCGCCTCATCCAGGGCCTCGGCCTCGCGGGCATCGAGGTCGACCGTCGCATCCTCGCCGAGCTCGCCGTGAACGAGCCCGCGGTCTTCGCCGGTCTCGTCGAGAGCGCCAAGCAGGCCCTCCCGAAGGACGTGAACGCTCCGAAGGACGCTGCGTAAGCCGGCATCCCGCGCCTGAACGGCCCGGCACCCGTGTGGGTGCCGGGCCGTTCGCGTTCCCGGCGCCCCGTGGCATCCCTCGGTAGGCTGGCCGTGTGCTCGAGAATCCGAGGTCGCCGCGCGTCCGTGCCGTCGCCAAGCTCGCGAAGAAGTCCGCGCGCCAGGAGACCGGCATGTTCCTGCTCGAGGGGCCGCAGGCGGTCGCCGAGGCGCTGACGTTCCGGCCCCAGCTGGTGGTCGAGCTGTACGCCACGCCCACCGCGGTCGAACGGTACTCCGACATCGGCGACACCGCGATCGACGCGGGCGTCGACCTCGAGTACGTCACCGAAGAGGTCCTCGACGCGATGGCCGACACGGTCACGCCGCAGGGCTTCGTCGCGGTGTGCCACCAGTTCCCGACCGCCGTGAAGGACGTGTTCGCCGCGAAGCCCACGCTGGTCGCCATCCTCGAGGAGGTGCGCGACCCGGGGAACGCGGGAACGATCGTGCGGGCAGCGGATGCCGCCGGTGCCGACGCCGTCGTCTTCACCGGCCGTGCGGTCGACCTGTACAACCCGAAGGTCGTGCGCTCGTCGACGGGGTCGATCTTCCACCTGCCGGTCGCGGTCGGCGCCGACCTCGAGGACGTGCTCGCACGCGCCCGCGAGGCGGGACTCACGGTGCTCGCAGCGGACGTCAAGGGCGACGACCTGCTCGAGGTCCGGCGCGAGGGGCTGCTCGCCGGGCCGACGGCCTGGCTCTTCGGAAACGAGGCGCGCGGGCTCCCGGACGACCAGCTCGCGATGGCCGACCGGACGGTCACCGTGCCGATCTACGGGCATGCCGAGTCGATGAACCTCGCGACCGCGGCGTCCGTGTGCCTCTACGAGAGCGCGTTCGCCCAGCGCGACTGATCGCGCGAGACGTCGGGGTCGGATCCGGTCGCCGACGTCACGGTTCGGTAAATCCCCCGTTCGGGCGGTGGCCGTCGACGCCCCGAGGGCCCTATTTTTGGGGGTATGCCCACCGACAGCGCCGCCCGCACGTCGAACATCTCGGTCCGTCGCGGTGAACCGCTCGTCGTGATCGACCACGTCGACAAGCACTTCGGCGAGCTCCACGTGCTCAACGACATCAACACCGTGGTCAACCGCGGCGAGGTCGTCGTCGTCATCGGGCCGTCGGGTTCGGGCAAGTCGACCCTGTGCCGGGCGATCAACCGGCTCGAGACCATCGACTCGGGCACGATCACGATCGACGGCAACGTGCTGCCGGAGGAGGGCGCGGCGCTCGCGAAGCTCCGGGCCGACGTCGGGATGGTCTTCCAGTCGTTCAACCTCTTCGCCCACAAGACGGTGCTCGAGAACGTCACCCTCGCGCCGATCCGGGTCAAGAAGACCTCCCGCAAGGAGGCCGACGCCAAGGCGATGGAGCTCCTGGAACGCGTGGGCGTCGCCAATCAGGCCAAGAAGATGCCGGCGCAGCTCTCGGGCGGGCAGCAGCAGCGTGTCGCGATCGCTCGCTCGCTCGCGATGAACCCGAAGCTGATCCTCATGGACGAGCCGACGAGCGCCCTCGACCCCGAGATGATCAACGAGGTCCTCGACGTCATGATCGGCCTCGCCGAGCAGGGCATGACGATGATCGTCGTCACGCACGAGATGGGCTTCGCCCGGAAGGCGGCCGACCGCGTGCTGTTCATGTCGGACGGCGCCATCGTCGAGGAGGCGACTCCGTCGGACTTCTTCGACAACCCCCAGACCGACCGCGCGAAGGACTTCCTTTCGAAGATCCTCGAGCACTGAGACCTCCGCGGCCACGAGCCGCGGAGAACCTGATCGAACCACGAGAGATGAGGCACGACATGAGACGCAACAGAATCGCCCTGGTCGCCGCCGCGGCCGCCACCGCGCTCCTGTTCAGCGCGTGCGCCAGCGACGGAGGCGACACCGCCGATGAGCCCACCGTCGAGGAGTCGCCGGAGTTCGAGGAGGGCACGACGATGGCCGAACTCGCCGAGGCGGGCTCGGTCACGGTCGGCACCAAGTTCGACCAGCCGCTGTTCGGCCTGGTCGGCCCGGACGGGATCCCCGTCGGCTTCGACGTCGAGATCGCGAAGATCATCGCGGGCGAGCTGGGCATCGCACCCGAGAACATCGAGTGGGTCGAGACGGTCTCGGCCAACCGGGAGCCGTTCATCGAGAACGGCCAGGTCGACTTCGTGGTCGCGACGTACACGATCAACGACGAGCGCAAGGAGGTCGTCGACTTCGCCGGGCCGTACTTCGAGGCCGGTCAGTCGATCCTCGTGCTCGCCGACAACGAGGACATCATGAGCGAGGACGACCTGGTCGGCCAGCCGGTGTGCTCGGTGAGCGGGTCGACGCCCGCGGCGAACCTGCGCGACCTGGGCGCCGAGGTCATCGAGACCGACACCTACAGCAACTGCCTCGAGCCGCTGCGCAGCGGTCAGGCCGTCGCGGTGTCGACCGACAACGTGATCCTCGCGGGTCTGGTGGACCAGAACCCCGGCGAGTTCAAGGTCGTCGGCGAGCCGTTCACGCAGGAGCCCTACGGCATCGGCGTGATGCTCGGTGACGACGACTTCCGGTCGTTCATCAACGACGTCCTCGAGCAGTCCTACGAGGACGGCTCGTACGAGGCGGCATGGGATGCGACCGCGGGCACGGTGCTCGAGTTCCGCGACCCGCCGGCCGTCGACCGGTACTGATCCGCACGTGAGGTCCGGGCGCCGCGGGCGCCCGGACCTCCCGGGTCGGTTCGTCCGGCCCGCCCCGTACAGGAAGGAAGCGCGTGGACGCCGTCATCGACAACCTCCCGTTCTACCTCGAGGGCTTCGGCATGACGCTGCTGCTGCTCGTGGTGTCCGGAATCGCGGCGCTCGTGATCGGCACGCTCATCGCGGCCATGCGCATCTCGCCCGTGCCGTCGCTGCGCTGGTTCGCGACGGGCTATACCGAGATCGTCCGGAACACCCCGCTCACGCTCGTCCTGTTCTTCTGCGCGTTCGTGCTCCCGGTGCTGGGCTCGCGACTCGACTACGCGACGGCCGCGATCATCGGCCTGTCGGTGTACACCTCGCCGTTCGTCGCCGAGGCGCTGCGCTCGGGTGTGAACGGCGTCCCGGTCGGCCAGGCCGAGGCCGCCCGCAGCGTCGGATTCGGCTTCTCGCAGACGGTGGGGCTCATCGTCCTGCCGCAGGCGTTCCGGATGACGATTCCGCCGCTGATCAACGTCTTCATCGCACTGACGAAGAACACCTCGGTCGCCGGCGGGTTCTTCGTGGTCGAGCTCTTCGCGGTCGGCCGCATCGTGGCGAACGCGCGCGGTGACCAGGTCATCGCGATCCTGCTCGCGGTCGCCACCTTCTACCTGCTCATCACCGTGCCGCTCGGTCTGCTCGCGGCGCGCCTCGAACGACGTTGGGTGGTGCAGCGATGACGAGCGTGCTCTTCGACGCGCCGGGCCCCGTGGCCCGCCGCAATTCCCTGATCGCGTCCGTCGTCGGCGCTGTCGCGATCCTCGCCGGCATCGCCTGGCTCTACTTCGTGCTGAACGCACCCCGCGGCGACCTCCCCGGCTACTTCGACCCGAGCCGGTGGGAGCCGTTCACCGAACCCCTGGTCTGGCAGCGCCTCATCACGGTCGGCGTGTGGGGCACGTTGAGCGCCGCGCTCACGGCATCCGTCTTCGCGATCGCCCTCGGCATCGTCTTCTCGCTCCTCCGCAGCGCCCAGACCGCCTGGATCCGCATCCCCACGGCGATCGTGCTCGAGTTCGTGCGCGGCATGCCCGTGCTGCTCATGATGCTGTTCATCCTGCTCGTGCTCAACACGGGCTCGTTCTGGGCGGTCGTGGCGGCGCTCACGCTGTACAACGGCGCGCTCATCGGCGAGGCGCTGCGCGCCGGGCTCGCAGCGCTGCCGAAGGGGCAACGCGAGGCGGGCCTCAGCCTCGGCATGCGGCCCATGCAGTCGAAGATGCTCATCGAGTTCCCGCAGGCGTTCCGGCAGATGCTGCCGATCATCATCGCCCAGCTCGTCGTACTGCTCAAGGACACCTCGCTCGGCTACATCGTCGGGTACGTCGAACTGCTCCGCGTCAGCATGAACCAGCTCGCGAGCTTCTACGGCAACTACTACCTGTTCTCGTTCTTCATCGTCGCGCTCGTGCTGTACCTCACGATGAACCTCACCCTGTCGTGGTTCGCGCGGTGGGTCGCACGGCGCACCCAGCGTCGTACCGGCATGAAGGCGCCGAACCCCGACGAGGAGAACGAGGAGCTGCTGCGGGCGAAGGCGATCGCGGAGTCGAAGCAGACACCGCAGGGCGGCATCCTGTAGGTCGGTGCGCGTCCGGCCGGACGACTAGACTCGACTCTCGTGTCCGAGCCCCTCCAGATCACCGAACCGGCCGTCGCCGCCGCGGTCGACGCGGCCCTCGTCGCGATCGCCTCAGCGAGCGACTCCGCTGCGCTCAAGGCCGTCCGAGCCGAGCACACCGGCGAGAAGTCGACCCTCGCACGACTGAACGCGTCGCTCCGCGACGTCCCGGGCGACCAGAAGGCCGCCCTCGGCAAGCTCGTGGGCGGTGCCCGCGGCCGGGTGAACCAGGCCTTCTCGGCCCGCGAGGCCGAGATCCTCGCGGCCGAGGCCGAGGCGCAGCTCGCCGCCGAGGCGGTGGATGTCACGGCGTTGCCGTCGCGGTTCAGCGCCGGGGCGCGGCATCCGCTCGCCCTGCTCGAAGACCGCGTGTGCGACGTCTTCACCGGCATGGGCTGGGAGATCGCCGAAGGTCCGGAGGTCGAGAGCGAGTGGT
Source organism: Agromyces marinus (assembly GCF_021442325.1). Classification (NCBI taxonomy): domain Bacteria; kingdom Bacillati; phylum Actinomycetota; class Actinomycetes; order Micrococcales; family Microbacteriaceae; genus Agromyces; species Agromyces marinus. The sequence continues at coordinate 1,294,878 of NZ_CP087879.1, forward strand.
TCAACTTCGACGCGCTCAACTTCGACGCCGACCACCCGGCTCGGGCCATGCAGGACACGTTCTTCGTCGACCCGCCCGAGTCGCACCTCGTCATGCGCACGCACACGAGCCCGGTGCAGATCCGCTCGCTGCTCGAGCGCGAGGTTCCGGTCTACGTGCTGGCTCCCGGACGCGTCTACCGCACCGACGAGTTCGACGCGACCCACCTGCCGGTGTTCATGCAGTTCGAGGGCGTCGCGGTCGACAAGGGCCTGACCATGGCCCACCTCCGTGGAACCCTCGACCACTTCGTGAAGTCGATCTTCGGCGAGGAGGCGAAGGTGCGCCTGCGCCCGAGCTACTTCCCGTTCACCGAACCGTCGGCCGAGCTCGACTTCTGGCATCCGACCTTCAAGGACGGCCCGCGCTGGATCGAGTGGGGCGGGTGCGGCATGATGCACCCGAACGTGCTCCGCGCGGCCGGCATCGACCCCGAGGTCTACACGGGCTTCGCCTTCGGCATGGGCATCGAGCGAGGGCTCATGCTCCGCAACGGCGTCCAGGACATGCGCGACATGGCCGAGGGCGACATCCGCTTCTCACAGCAGTTCGGAATGGTGGTCTGAATGCGAGTGCCGCTCAGCTGGCTCGCCGAATACGTCGACCTCGCGCCGGGGGCCTCCCTCGAGGACGTCCATGCCGCGCTCGTGCGCGTCGGACTCGAAGAGGAGGACGTGCACACGTTCGACCTCCAGGGGCCGATCGTCGTGGGCGAGGTCCTCGAGTTCGTCGAGGAGCCGCAATCCAACGGCAAGACCATCCGCTGGTGCCAGGTGCGCGTCGCGCCCGACGGCGAGCAGGCCGCCGATGGCGGGGACGCCGTGCACGGCATCGTGTGCGGGGCGCGCAACTTCTTCGTGGGCGACAAGGTCGTGGTGACCCTTCCCGGCTCGGTGCTGCCCGGACCGTTCCCCATCGCGGCCCGCAAGACCTACGGGCACGTGTCCGACGGCATGATCGCGTCGGCGCGCGAGCTCGGCCTCGGCGAGGACCATGACGGCATCCTGCGCCTGTCGACGCTCGGCGTCGACGCGCCGGTCGGCACCGACGCGCTCGAGCTGCTCGGCCTGAACGACGCGGCCGTCGAGATCAACGTCACGCCCGACCGCGGCTACGCGTTCTCGATCCGCGGCGTGGCCCGTGAGTACGCGCACGCGACGGGCGCCGTCTACCGCGACCCCGCGGCGCAGCACGAGACGGCGGATGCCGCGGCCGACGCGTTCCCCGTCGAGGTCCGTGACGACGCCCCCATCCGGGGCCGTGTCGGCGCGAGCGTCTTCGCGACGCGCATCGTCCGCGGCATCGACGCGACCCGGCCCACGCCGGCGTGGATGGTCGCGCGCCTGAAGCTCGCCGGCATCCGCTCGCTGTCGCTGCCCGTCGATATCACGAACTACGTGATGCTCGAACTCGGGCAGCCGATCCACGGCTACGACCTCGACGCGCTGCAGGGCGGCATCGTGGTCCGTCGCGCGGCGGCGGGGGAGACCCTCGAGACGCTCGACGGCAAGGTCCGCACGCTCCACGCGGAAGACCTGCTGATCACCGACGATCGCGGCCCGATCGGGCTCGCGGGCGTCATGGGCGGCGCAGAGACCGAGATCGGCGACGAGACCGCCAACGTGCTCATCGAGGCGGCGAACTTCGATCCCGTCTCGATCGCGCGCACCGCTCGGCGGCACAAGCTTCCCAGCGAGGCGTCCAAGCGCTTCGAGCGGGGCGTCGACCCGGCGATCGCCGGGGCCGCGGCCGCGCGCGTCGCGCAGCTGCTCGTCGACCTCGCGGGCGGCACGGCGGATGCCGCGGGCGGCCTGCTGCACGACGCGCCGGCGCGCGAGGCGATCCACCTGCCCGACGGGTTCGTCTCGGAGCGGATCGGCGTCGAGTACACGGCCGACGAGGTCCATGACGCCCTCGCCGAGGTCGGCGGGGTCGTGACGCGGGTCGACGGCGGATTCGACGTCGTGCCGCCGTCGTGGCGGCCCGACCTGACCGCGAACGTCGATCTCGTCGAGGAGGTCGCGCGCCTGCTCGGGTACGACCGCATCCCGTCGGTGCTCCCCGTCGCCCCGCCGGGGCGCGGCCTCACTCGAGCGCAGCGGATCCGCCGCGGCGTGGCCGACGCGCTCGCGGCCGCGGGCTCGACCGAGGTGCTCGCGTTCCCGTTCACGACCGACGCCGACAACGCCCTGTACGGCTCGGCCGACGGTGCGCCGGTCGCGGGCGTCAGGCTCGCGAACGCGCTCGACGCGTCGGCGCCGTTCCTGCGGCGCTCGCTGCTGCCCGGGCTGGTCCAGGTCGCCCGGCGCAACCTCTCGCGCGGCTTCACCGACCTCGACGTGTACGAACTCGGGCTCGTGTTCCTGCCCGAGGCCGGCCGCACGTACGGCACCTCCGAGCTCCCGGTCGGCTGGAAGCGCCCGGCCGCCGAGGTGCTCGACACGCTGAACGAGGGCATTCCGGCGCAGCCGCGCCACGCGGCCGTGCTGCTCGTGGGCGACCGCGTCGCCAAGCAGCCTGGTGTCGCGGCCGAGGCGGTCGGCATCGCCGACGCGCTCGACGCGGTGCGGCGCATCGCGCGGGCCGCGGGCGCCGAGGTGGAGTTCGTGCAGGGATCGCACCAGGCGATGCACCCGGGGCGCACCGCCGAGGTCCGCGTCGCCGGGCAGTCCGTCGGGTTCGCGGGCGAACTGCACCCGAGGCTCACCGCCGACGCCGACCTGCCGCGCGTGGTCGCGGTCGCCGAGGTCGACCTCGACCGGATCATCGAGCTCGCGGACGAGGTCGTCGAGGCCGCTCCGATCGGCACGCTGCCGGCTGCGACGCAGGACCTCTCGCTCCTGGTCGACGCGGGCGTGCCAGCCGCGGCCGTCGCACAGGCCGTGCGCGAGGGTGCCGGCGAGTTGCTCGAGCACGTGCGACTCGTCGACGACTACCGCGGTGCGGGCGTTCCCGACGGGGCGAAGAGCCTGACGTTCGCCCTGCGCTTCCGTGCGTCCGACCGCACCCTGACCGCGGCCGAGGCGAGCGAGGCCAAGCTCGCGGGTGCCGCGCTCGCGGGCGAGCGCACCGGGGCCGTGATCCGCGACTGACCCGACACGCGGCGGGGCCGGCCGGCGAAGACCTCGCAGACGGGCCCCGACGGCGGTACCGTGTCGGCATGGCCGAAGCGAAGACCGTGCCGACCGGGGCGAGCGTGTCGGAGTTCCTCGATCGCGTCGAGCCCGCAGGGCGACGCGCCGACGGGTTCGAGTTGCGCGAGCTGTTCGACCGCGTGACGGACACCGACGCGGTGATGTGGGGGCCGTCGATCGTCGGCTACGGTCTGCACCACTACCGGTACGAGTCCGGCCGCGAGGGCGACTCGATGGTCGTCGGCTTCTCGCCTCGGAAGGCGTCGGTCTCGCTCTACGGGCTGCAGACCCCGGGCGCCGAGGAGCTCATCGACCGGCTCGGCAAGGTCAAGGTCGGGGCCGGATGCCTCTGGGTCGGCCGGCTCGAAACCATCGACCGTGCGGTGCTCGAGTCGCTGGTCGACCGGGCCTGGGTGCGCACGCGCGGCGACGACGTCTGAGCCGAGTCGTCCGTCGGCGGTCGGGACGCCTGCCCGGTTTGCCGTTCCTCGCGAGTGCCCGCTAGTCTCGCTGGCATGTCCACCTCGCGCCCCGCCGTCGACGCACCCGTCGCGCGCGCCGCGGCGCTGCGTGGCCGACGTCGTGTCGGGCGCCGAATCGAGGCGACCCCCGCGACGGCCTGAGTCCGCCGTCCCGGGCGTCGCCGGAGCCGCAGCCCCCCGACCGATCAGCCCTTAAGGTGGATCCCATGACGTTTACCGTCGCCGTCTCCGGCGCGTCCGGGTATGCGGGCGGCGAGTTGCTGCGCCTGCTCGCCGACCATCCCGATCTCGAGGTGCGCACGGTGACCGCGCACTCCAACGCGGGGCAACCGCTCACCGCGGTGCAACCGCATCTGCGCAGCTACACGCACCTCACCCTGAAGGAGACCACGGCTGAGACGCTCGCCGGCCACGACGTGGTCTTCCTCGCGCTGCCGCACGGCGCCTCCGGCGCGATCGCGGCGGAGCTGCCCGACGACACGCTCGTGATCGACTGCGGCGCCGACCACCGGTTGGAGGATGCGGGCGACTGGTCCGCGTTCTACGGCGGCGACTTCCACGGCGCCTGGGAGTACGGCGTCCCCGAGCTGCCGCGGCTCTCGGGCACGCAGCGCACCCGGCTCGCGGGAACGCGCCGCATCGCGGCGCCCGGCTGCAACGCCTCGACCGTCGCGATCTCGCTCGCCCCCGGCATCCGCGCGGGCGTCATCGAAGACGCCGACCTCGTCTCGGTCCTCGCGGTCGGACCGTCGGGTGCGGGCCGGGCACTGAAGGCCCACCTGCTCGGTTCCGAGATCCTGGGCTCGGCGAGCCCATATGCCGTCGGGGGCACGCACCGCCACATCCCCGAGATCCAGCAGGCGCTGCGCTGGGCCGGGGCCGCGGCGCCGACCATCTCGTTCACGCCGACGATCGTGCCCATGGCCCGCGGCATCCTCGCGACCTCGACCGCGAGGGTCGTACCCGGAACGAGCGCACGCGACGTGCGCGCCGCCTGGGAGGACGCGTACGCGAGCGAGCGCTTCGTGCAGCTCCTGCCGGAGGGGCAGTTCCCGCGGACGGCCGACGTTCTCGGCGCCAACACCGCGCTCCTCGGCCTCGCCGTCGACGAGGCGGCCGGCCGGGTCGTCGTGGTCGCTGCCGTCGACAACCTCGTCAAGGGCACCGCGGGCGCCGCGATCCAGTCGACGAACATCGCACTCGGCCTCGCCGAGGCGACCGGCCTTCCCGTGAACGGAGTCGCACCGTGACCGTCACCGCACCCGGCGGGTTCGACGCCGCCGGCATCGCCGCCGGCATCAAGCGCTCCGGCGCGCTCGACCTCGCGGTCGTGGTCAACCGCGGCCCGCTCGCGAACGCCGCGGCGGTCTTCACCACGAACCGCGCCAAGGCCAACCCGATCCTCTGGTCCGAGCAGGTCGTCCAGGACGGCACGGTCTCGGCGATCGTGCTGAACTCGGGCGGCGCGAACTGCTTCACGGGCCCCGAGGGGTTCCAGGTCACCCACCGGACGGCTGAGGCAGCGGCATCCGCTCTCGGCATCTCGGCCGGCGACGTGCTCGTCTGCTCGACCGGGCTCATCGGCGAGCAGCTCGACGGCGAGGTGCTCGAGGAGGGCGTGCTGTCGGCCGTGAACCGGCTCGCCGCGGACGCCACGGCCGGTGCCGATGCGGCCCGCGCCATCATGACGACCGACTCGCGACCCAAGACCGTCGAGGTCGTCGTCGACGGCTGGCGCATCGGCGGCATGGCCAAGGGCGCGGGCATGCTCGCCCCGGGACTGGCGACGATGCTCGTGGTGCTCACGACCGACGCGGTCGTCGACGCCGCCGGGCTCGATGCCGCACTGCGGAGCGCGACGCGCGTCAGCTTCGACCGGCTCGACTCCGACGGGTGCATGTCGACCAACGACCAGGTGACCCTCATGGCGTCGGGGGCGTCGGGCGTCGAGCCCGACCCCGAGACGTTCGCCGACGCGCTCGCGACCGCGTGCCGCGACCTCGCGTTGCAGCTGCAGGGCGACGCCGAGGGCGCGAGCCATGACATCGCGATCGAGGTGCGGGGCGCGGCGAGCGAGGACGACGCGGTCGAGGTGGGCCGCTCAGTGGCCCGCAACAACCTCTTCAAGGCGGCCATCTACGGCAACGACCCGAACTGGGGCCGCGTCCTCGCCGCGATCGGCACGACGCAGGCACCGTTCGACCCGTACCTCGTCGACGTCACGATGAACGGCGTCCGGGTCTGCCATGCGGGCCGACCCGATCGCCCGCGCGAGGACGTGGACCTCACGCCGCGCGCGACGCACGTCGTCGTCGAACTGCATGCGGGCGAGGCATCCGCGACGATCTGGACCAACGACCTCACGCACGAGTACGTGCACGAGAACAGCGCGTACTCGAGCTGACATGGACGAGGAGCAGATGACGCCCGAAGACGCCCGAGCGGATGCCGCCGACGCGACCCGCAAGGCCGGAACCCTGATCGAGGCGCTGCCCTGGCTCAAGCGCTTCCACGGCGAGACGATCGTCGTGAAGTTCGGCGGCAACGCGATGGTCAGCCCCGAACTGCAGCGCGCGTTCGCCGAGGACATGGTCTACCTCCGCTATGCGGGCATCCGGCCGGTCGTCGTGCACGGCGGCGGCCCGCAGATCTCGGCGATGCTCGACCGGCTCGGCATCGCGAGCGAGTTCCGCGGCGGCTACCGGGTCACGACCCCCGAGACGATGGACGTCGTGCGGATGGTGCTCTCCGGGCAGGTCACCCGCGAGCTCGTGAGCCTCATCAACGAGCACGGCCCGCTCGCGTCTGGCGTGTCCGGTGAGGATGCCGGGCTGTTCACCGGGCGTCGTCGCGGCGCGCTCGTCGACGGCGTCGAGGTCGACCTCGGCCAGGTCGGCGACGTCGTCGCGGTCGACCCGACCGCGGTCGTCGCGCACCTCGAGGCGGGACGCATCCCGGTCGTGTCCTCGATCGCGCCGGACCTCGATCAGCCCGGCCAGTCCCTCAACGTCAACGCCGACTCGGCGGCGGCCTCGCTCGCCGTCGCGCTCGGCGCGGCGAAGCTCGTGATCCTCACCGACGTGGCCGGCCTCTACCGCGACTGGCCGAACCGCGACTCGCTCGTGTCGATGATCGACGTGCCCGAACTGCAGTCGCTGCTGCCCTCGCTCGAATCCGGGATGATCCCGAAGATGACGGCGTGCCTCGACGCCGTCGCAGGCGGCGTGCCGAAGGCGGCGATCATCGACGGCCGTCTGCCGCACTCGATCCTGCTGGAGATCTTCACGCAGCAGGGCATCGGCACCGAGGTCGTCCCCGCTCCGGCGATGACGGCGACGGATGCCGCGGGGGAGCGCTCGTGAGCGGTGTCGACTGGCGCGAGCACTACTCGCGCCGCATGATGCGCACGCTCGGGATGCCGCTCGCGAAGCTGGAGCGCGGCGAGGGCGCCTGGGTCTTCGACGACGAGGGCACCCGCTACCTCGACTTCCTCGCGGGGATCGCGGTGAACTCGCTCGGCCACGCCCACCCCGTCTTCGTCGACGCCGTGTCGACGCAGGCGGCGAGGCTCGCGCACGTGTCGAACTACTTCGCGACCCAGCCCGCGCTCGATCTCGCCGACCGGCTGACCCGGCTCGCGGGTGCGGGCGAGCGGGGCCGCGTCTGGTTCGGCAACTCGGGCGCGGAGGCGAACGAGGCGGCGTTCAAGCTCGCACGGCTGAACAACTCCGGCGGGGCCCGGACCCGCGTGCTCGCACTCGTCGACGCGTTCCACGGGCGCACGATGGGCTCGCTCGCGCTGACCGGCAAGCCAGCGATGCGCGATGCGTTCGAGCCGTTGCCGGGCGGCGTCACGCACCTGCCCTCGACGATCGAGGCGCTCGAGGGCGCGCTCGACGACTCGGTCGCCGCCCTCGTCCTCGAACCCGTCAAGGGCGAGGCGGGTGTACTCGAACTGCCCGACGGCTACCTCCAGGCGGCCCGCGAGCTCACGCGACGACACGGCGCGCTGCTCATCATCGACGAGGTGCAGACCGGGGCCGGTCGCACGGGCGAGTGGTTCGCCTTCCAGCACGCCGGCATCGTGCCCGACGCGATCACGGTCGCCAAGGGCATCGGCGGCGGCATCCCGATCGGCGGCCTGATCACGTTCGACGGCGCATCCGAGCTGTACGCCAAGGGCCAGCACGGCTCGACCTTCGGCGGCAATCCGCTGGCGACCGCGGTCGCCGACGCCGTGCTCGCCGAGATCGAGCGCGCCGACCTCGTCGGCAACGCCGAGCGCCGCGGTGCCGAGCTCCGCGATCGCATCGACCGGATCGGGTCGCCGCTCGTCGCCGGCACGCGCGGACTGGGCCTGCTCGCGGGCGTCGCGCTCACCGAGCCCGTTGCGGCGCAGGTGTCGGCGGCCGCGCTCGAGGCCGGCCTCATCGTCAACGCCGCGAACGACTCCACGATCCGGCTCGCGCCGCCGCTCATCATCGGCGACACCGAACTCGACGTGTTCGAGGAGCGCTTCGCCGGCGCCCTCGCAACCGTCGCCGCGTCCCTCTGACCACCCCGTCCGCCGAAGCGCAGAACGGAGCACCCATGACCCGCCACTTCCTCCGGGACGATGACATCACGCCCGCCGAGCAGGCCGAGATCCTCGACCTCGCGGAACGCCTCAAGGCCGACCGCTGGTCCGAGACGCCGCTCGCCGGACCGCAGACCGTCGCCGTCATCTTCGACAAGTCCTCGACGCGCACGCGCGTCTCGTTCGCGGTCGGCATCGCCGACCTCGGCGGCTCGCCCCTGATCATCTCGACCGCCAACAGCCAGCTCGGCGGCAAGGAGACCCCGTCCGACACGGCACGCGTGCTCGAGCGGATGGTGTCGGCGATCGTCTGGCGCACCTACGCGCAGGCGGGCCTCGACGAGATGGCCTCCGGAACGAGCGTGCCCGTCGTCAACGCGCTCTCCGACGACTTCCACCCCTGCCAGCTGCTCGCCGACCTGCTCACGATCCGCGAGCACAAGGGCGACCTGGCCGGCCTCACGGTCACGTTCCTCGGCGACGGGGCATCGAACATGGCCCAGTCGTACGTGCTCGCCGGGGCGACCGCGGGCATGCACGTGCGGATCGCGTCGCCCGAGGAGTTCGCCCCCGCGGCATCCGTCGTCGCCGACGGCGACCGCATCGCGGCGGCGACCGGGGGATCGGTCACGCTGTACACCGACGCGGCCGAAGCCGCCGCGGGCGCCGACGTGATCGTCACCGACACGTGGGTGTCGATGGGCAAGGAGGACGAGAAGGCGCACCGCGTGGCGACGTTCGGCGGGTACAAGGTCGACGCCGAACTGATGTCGCTCGCGAAGCCCGACGCCGTGTTCATGCACTGCCTGCCCGCCGATCGCGGGTACGAGGTCGAGGCCGACGTCATCGACGGGGAGCAGTCGATCATCTGGGACGAAGCGGAGAACCGCCTGCACGCGCAGAAAGCGCTGCTCGTGTGGCTCCTGGCGCGGAAGGACGCGTGATGGCCGAGCAGCACGGAACCAACGAGGGCTCGCTCTGGGGCGCCCGGTTCGCCGGCGGTCCGTCTCCCGAACTGCAGCGGCTGTCGAAGTCGACCCATTTCGACTGGCAGCTCGCGGCGTACGACCTCGCCGGGTCGCGCGCGCACGCGCGCGCGCTCGCCGCGGCGGGCTACCTCGAGGCCGACGAGCTCACGCGCATGCTCGCGGGCATCGACGCGATCGAGGCGCGCGTGGTCACGGGCGAGCTCGTCGCGGCGGAGGGCGATGAAGACGTGCACGGCGCGCTCGAGGCGGCGCTCATCGCCGAGCTCGGGCCCGAGCTCGGCGGGAAGCTCCGCGCGGGCCGCAGCCGCAACGACCAGATCGCGACGCTCGTGCGCCTGTACCTGAAGGATCACGCCGCCACGATCGCGCGACAGCTCGTGCACCTGATCGACGCGCTCGCGGCGCAGGCCGAGGCGCACCGCACCGCGATCATGCCCGGACGAACCCACCTCCAGCACGCCCAGCCCGTGCTGCTCGCGCACCACCTGCTCGCGCACGCGTGGGCGCTCTCGCGCGACGTCGAGCGCCTCGTCGATTGGATGAAGCGCGCGGACGTCTCGCCGTACGGCGGCGGCGCCCTCGCGGGGTCGACGCTCGGCCTCGACGCGGCATCCGTCGCGCGCGACCTCGGGCTCGCGAGCCCGGCCGAGAACTCGATCGACGGCACCGCGAGCCGCGACGTCGTCGCGGAGTTCGCATTCGTCGCCGCGATGGTCGGCATCGACCTCTCCCGCATCTCGGAGGAGATCATCCTCTGGAACACGCGCGAGTTCGGCTTCGTCACGCTCGACGACGCGTACTCGACGGGCTCGTCGATCATGCCGCAGAAGAAGAACCCGGACATCGCCGAGCTCGCCCGCGGCAAGTCGGGTCGCCTGATCGGCAACCTCACGGGCCTGCTCGCGACGCTCAAGGCGCTGCCGCTGGCCTACAACCGCGACCTCCAGGAGGACAAGGAGCCCGTCTTCGACTCGGTCGAGACCCTCGAGGTGCTCCTGCCCGCGTTCACGGGCATGGTCGCGACGCTCACGTTCCACACCGAGCGGATGGCCGAGCTCGCGCCGGCCGGGTTCTCGCTCGCGACGGATGTCGCCGAGTGGCTCGTCAAGCGCAAGGTGCCGTTCCGCGACGCACACGAGATCACCGGCTCGCTCGTGCGGTACGCCGAGGAGCACGGGCTCGAGCTGCACGAGGTCGACGACGCGGCGCTCGCCGACGTCTCCTCCCACCTGGTCCCCGAGGTCCGCGAGGTGCTCACGATCGAGGGGTCGGTGGCCAGCCGCGACGGCATCGGGGGAACCGCTCCGGCGAGCGTCGGCGCGCAGTTCGCCGCGCTCGCCGACCGGGTGCGCCACCTGGTGCAGTCGCTTCCCGGAGCGGATTGAGCGACTCGGGTCTGGTCGCACCCGGACGCGAGTGGTTCGCGCGCGACCCCGTCGAACTCGCTCCGAGGCTGCTGGGCGCCGTGCTGGGGTACGACGCTCCGGATGGGCGCGTCGCCGTCAGGGTCGTCGAGGTCGAGGCGTACCGGGGCGTCGGCGTCGACCCCGGCTCGCACGCGTTCCGGGGTCGGACCCGCCGCAACGAGGTCATGTTCGGCGAGGGCGGGCACCTGTACGCCTACTTCACGTACGGCATGCACGTGTGCCTGAACGTCGTCGCGGATGCGACCGGGACCTCCGGGGGAGTGCTGCTGCGCGGCGGCGCGATCGTCGACGGCCTCGGGCTCGCCCGCGCACGACGCCCGGGCGCGTCGGACGGGGATCTGGCGCGTGGGCCGGCGCGCCTGGCGAAGGCCCTCGGGGTGCCGCTCGCGGCGAACGGGTCGGACCTGCTCGCGCCGCCGTTCTCGTTGCGGGTGCCCCGCTCGCCGCTCGAGCACGCGTCGGGCCCGCGCACCGGGATCAGCGGCGCCGGCGGCGCGAGCTCGTTCCCGTGGCGGTTCTGGCTCCCGGGCGAGTCGGGGGTGTCGCCGTACCGGCGGCATCCCAAGTCGCACTGACGGCGCACCGACCGGCGCACTGACGGTGCACGGACCGGTGCACCGACGGGAGGGGCGACGCCCCGGGGCATCCGCTCGACCCCGGCCTGCCGATTCGCTCAGCGCACCGCGAGGTGCACGGCGAGCGCTGCCGCGCACGCCCAGACCAGGCTCGCGAACGTGCCGATGATGAAGCGCTCGCGCGCCTCGGGCGCCTCGAGTTCGGTGAACCGGCCGACGCCCTTGACCGCGACCACGATCGCGAGCCCCTCGGGGAAGCCCGCGAGGATCGTTCCCGCCGCCGCGAGCCGTTCGAGGATGCCGATCGTGAGCCCGCCGCGCAGCACCTCGCGTCGCGCGGGGGCGACGCCCGGCACCGGGGGTGCGTCGGAGCGGACGTCGACCATGATTCCGCCGTGGATGCCGGCGGGCGTGCTCGTGCCCATCGCGAGCCGGAGCGCGGTCGCCGCGGCCGGGCTGCCGCCGAGGACGGCGGTGACCATCGCGAGCAGTCCCGCGAGCGGGGCCGCGACCGGTGGGACGTGCTCGGGGACGGTCGATGCGGCGACGATCGCCAGGCCGAGCGCGCCCGCGGCCGACCAGAGCAGGACGGGACGGGGCCTCAGGTACGCCATGACGGACAGGACGGCCGCGGCGGCGAGGGCGCCGAGGATCACGGACCATCCGATGGCGGACATCGCTGCGACGACGTTCACGGGCTCCTCCGCTGCAGCCGGGGTTCGGGTCGGCGGCGGGGTCGAGCCTACCGAGCACCACCGTCGTCGGGCTCCGCCGGGTGCCCCGTGTCGGATCCCGCCGATCCGCCGGCATCGAAGCGGGAGCCGAGGTCCGCGACGAGGCGCACGAGCGTCGGGTGCGCGTCGGCCTCCGCGGCCCAGAGCGCGGTCTTCAGGCGCTGGCTCACCGCGGCGTCGGAGATGCCCAGGCGGGCCGCGGCATCCTTCTGGCTTCCGCCGTCGCGCACGAGGTCGACGGCCTCCCACCCCTGGGGGGTGCGCCGGGCCCGGATCAGCAGCAGCAGGCGCACGAGCGCCTCGACCTCGGCGGGTTCGAGCGACGGGGATCGGGCCGGGGCCGGGGTGGATGCCGCGTCCGGCGGCGGGTTCACCGGGCCGGTCGCCTCGCCCGCGCGCAGCGCGAACCTCGCGTCGGCGCGCTTGGCCGCCTCCACGGCGTCGCGCGCGGCGAAGAACGCGGTGCCGCTGGCGAGTCGCACCGCGTCGGGGAGCGGCTCGCGGACCTCGCCGACGCCGAGACCGATGCTCCAGTGGCCGTCGCGCGCGAGGTCGAGTACCACGTCGATCGCGCACTCGGCGTCGGCGGTGAGCAGCTGCAGTTCGTCGCCGGCGGTCTGGTCGACGGGCAGTCGGAGGCGGTCGCCGAACCGGCGCTGCAGGCGGTCGCGCGTGGATGCGGATCGGTCGACGTCGGTCCGGCTGTCGACCTGGTCGGCGGTGATGACGTACACGGCACACGCTCCTCACTGAAGGGTTCAACCTTCGATCGACATGATCAAGTCTAGAGACTTCAATCAAGTGATTCAAGGATGCCGCGCGGAACCCGGATCCGCCGATCGCCGCTGCTAGCCTTGCAGGCGTGTCCGACCCCGCCATCCTCGCAACCCAGCAGAACGACCCCTCGTTCGACGACGTCTGGGAGGAGCTCCGCTGGCGCGGGCTCGTCCACGTGTCGACCGACGAGGCGTCCCTGAAGGAACTGCTCGCGGGCGAGCCGATCACGTACTACTGCGGGTTCGACCCGACCGCGCCGAGCCTGCACCTCGGCAATCTCGTGCAGATCCTCACGCTCCGCCGCATCCAGCTGGCCGGTCACCGGCCGCTCGGGCTCGTCGGCGGCTCGACGGGCCTCATCGGCGACCCCCGCCCGACCGCGGAGCGCACCCTGAACACGAAGGAGACGGTCGCCGACTGGGTCGGCCGCCTCGAGACGCAGGTCAGGCGCTTCCTCTCCGCCGAGGGCGAGAACGCCGTCCGCATGGTCAACAACCTCGATTGGACCGCCGGTCTCTCGGCGATCGACTTCCTGCGCGACGTCGGCAAGCACTACCGCGTCGGCACGATGCTGAAGAAGGATGCCGTCGCGTCGCGCCTGAACTCCGACGCCGGTATCAGCTACACCGAGTTCAGCTACCAGATCCTGCAGGGCTTCGACTACCTCGAGCTCTTCCGTCACTACGACTGCGTGCTGCAGACCGGCGGCAGCGACCAGTGGGGCAACCTCACGAGCGGCACCGACCTGATCCACCGCGTCGAGGGCCGGCACGTGCACGCGATCGGCACGCCGCTGATCACGAACTCCGACGGCACGAAGTTCGGCAAGAGCGAGGGCAACGCCATCTGGCTCGATGCCGACATGTGCAGCCCCTACCGCTTCTACCAGTTCTGGCTCAACACCGACGACGCCGACGTGATCGCTCGCCTCAAGGTGTTCACGTTCCTCGGCCGCGAGCGCATCGAGGAACTCGCGGCCAGGGTCGCCGACGAGCCGTTCCGGCGCGAGGCGCAGAAGGTCCTCGCGCACGAGGTCACGACGCTCGTGCACGGTCCGGATGCCACGGCCGCCGTCATCGCGGCATCCGAGGCGCTCTTCGGCCGCGGCGAACTCGAGGGCCTCGACCACGCGACGCTCGAAGCGGCATTGCGCGAGCTTCCCCACACCGAGACCACGGCGGATGCCACGGTCGTGCAACTGCTGGTCGACACCGGACTCGTCTCGAGCCTGAGCGATGCCAGGAGGGCGATCGCGCAGGGCGGGGTGTCGATCGACAACGCCCGCGTCGACGACGATGCCGCGACGATCGGCGATCGCACGGCGGGCGGCGGCATGGCGGTCCTGCGCCGCGGCAAGAAGACGCTCGCGGGCGTGTTCGTCCGATAGGGCGACGATGACGCGCGAGTCGGCGGCCGACGGGCTGCTCGCGCGCGTCTGGGCCGAACTCGGACGCGACACCGCGGAGCTCGGCGCGCTCGGGTCCCTTCCCGCAGCCCCGCTGCCGGCGCGGCTGGACGTGTCGGGTCTCGCCGTGGCATCCGTCGCCGCCGCGAGCCTCGCGGCCTGGGCGCGCACCGCGGCCGCCGACTCGATCCGCCTCGACGGCGACCGCGTCGCCGCGGCGTTCCAGAGCGAGCGCGTGGCGCGCCTGGACGGCGTCGCGCCCGACGTGTGGTCGCCGCTCTCGGGGTTCCGGCGCGCCCGCGACGGCTGGGTGCGCACGCACGGCAACTACCCGCATCACGCTGCGGCGCTGCGCCGCGTGCTCGGGCTCGGCAGCGCCGAGGCCCGGCCGGAGGTCGTCGATGCGGCCGTCGCGGGTCGGGATGCCGACGAGCTCGCCGAGGCCGTGACGGCGGCCGGTGGCATGTGCGTGGTCGTCGCCGAGGAGGACCCCGCCGCGGATGCGCACCTGCGGGAGCATCCGCTGGTCGACCTGACCCGATCGACGGATGCCGCGCCACGGCCGGGTCCTGCGCGCGGCGCGCCGGATCGGCCGCTCGAGGGGGTGCGCGTGCTCGACCTCACCCGGGTGATCGCCGGCCCGGTGGCGACCCGCACCCTCGCACTGCTCGGTGCCGAGGTGCTGCGGATCGATCCGCCCGAGCCGGCCGAGCTCGGCTGGCAGCACCTCGAGGGCGGCCCGGGCAAGCGCAGCGCCCTGCTCGACCTCGGGCGAGAAGCGGATGCCGCCCGGCTGCGGGCCCTGCTCGAGGGAGCCGACGTCGTCGTGCTCGGGTACCGGCCGGCGGCGCTCGGCCGGCTCGGCCTGGACCCGGACGACCTCACCGCCCGGTACCAGGGACTCGTGGTCGCGCAGCTGTCGGCGTGGGGCACCGAGGGTGCCGCACGGGAGCGGGGCGGCTTCGACAGCCTCGTGCAGGCGCAGTCGGGGATCGCGCTGGTCGAAGGAGGACCCGATGCGCCGGGAGCGCTGCCGGCGCAGGCGCTCGACCACGCGACCGGGTACCTGCTCGCGGCCTCGGTGACGACCGCACTCGAGCATCGTGCCGTCCGCGGCGGCTCCTGGATCGCGCGGATGTCGCTGCGGAGGACGGCCGCCGAACTGCTCGGCATGCCACGCGGGCTCGCGACGGCGCGCCGGGGACTCGACGATGCGCGGCGCAGCGCGCTCGCGATGACGCTCGTCGGAGAGGCCGGCAGTCAGCGCCTCGCCGTGCCCGCGATCGCGTCTCCCATGGGGCCGGTGCGGTGGCGAGCACCCGCCCGTCCCTGGGGCGCGGACCGGGCCGAATGGGCGTCGTGATCGGCGACACGCCCGGGATGCGGCCGCGAGTTGCGGCAGCCCCCTGAACTCCGTAGAGTATTCATTCGTTGCCCCAAAGGAGCAGAGGACGCGAGCAGCTCCTCCTCCTCAAGCGGCACGATCCCGAACCCCCGATCAGATCTGATCCGAGGGTTCGAAGCTTCCGGAGCGGTCCCACGGGATCACCGGCGGAAAGACGAACATCGCTTCGGATGATCGACTCGCGACGAGCGGGTCGAGGTCCGGGTGCGTCCGTTCCTTGAGAACTCAACAGCGTGCACTATGTTCAATGCCAATTTTTGAATCCCGTGTTTCCTCTTTCGGGAGGGGATGGGTTTCCTTTGATTGATGGACAATTTGATTTTTGTAAGTCAGTTGTTTCTCTGTCAGTGATTTGAACTCCCTGACGCCTTTCGGGGTGTTGGGAACCATTTTTTTTGGAGAGTTTGATCCTGGCTCAGGACGAACGCTGGCGGCGTGCTTAACACATGCAAGTCGAACGATGAGGCCCAGCTTGCTGGGTGGATTAGTGGCGAACGGGTGAGTAACACGTGAGTAACCTGCCCCTGACTCTGGGATAAGCGTTGGAAACGACGTCTAATACCGGATATGACCTTTCCCCGCATGGGGTTTGGTGGAAAGTTTTTCGGTTGGGGATGGACTCGCGGCCTATCAGCTTGTTGGTGAGGTAATGGCTCACCAAGGCGTCGACGGGTAGCCGGCCTGAGAGGGTGACCGGCCACACTGGGACTGAGACACGGCCCAGACTCCTACGGGAGGCAGCAGTGGGGAATATTGCACAATGGGCGCAAGCCTGATGCAGCAACGCCGCGTGCGGGATGACGGCCTTCGGGTTGTAAACCGCTTTTGTCAGGGAAGAAGGGCCTTCGGGCTTGACGGTACCTGGAGAAAAAGGACCGGCTAACTACGTGCCAGCAGCCGCGGTAATACGTAGGGTCCGAGCGTTGTCCGGAATTATTGGGCGTAAAGAGCTCGTAGGCGGTTTGTCGCGTCTGCTGTGAAATCCCGAGGCTCAACCTCGGGCCTGCAGTGGGTACGGGCAAACTTGAGTGGTGTAGGGGAGACTGGAATTCCTGGTGTAGCGGTGGAATGCGCAGATATCAGGAGGAACACCGATGGCGAAGGCAGGTCTCTGGGCACTTACTGACGCTGAGGAGCGAAAGCGTGGGGAGCGAACAGGATTAGATACCCTGGTAGTCCACGCCGTAAACGTTGGGCGCTAGATGTGGGGACCTTTCCACGGTTTCCGTGTCGTAGCTAACGCATTAAGCGCCCCGCCTGGGGAGTACGGCCGCAAGGCTAAAACTCAAAGGAATTGACGGGGGCCCGCACAAGCGGCGGAGCATGCGGATTAATTCGATGCAACGCGAAGAACCTTACCAAGGCTTGACATGACCGAGAACGCCGCAGAAATGTGGAACTCTTTGGACACTCGGTTACAGGTGGTGCATGGTTGTCGTCAGCTCGTGTCGTGAGATGTTGGGTTAAGTCCCGCAACGAGCGCAACCCTCGTCGCATGTTGCCAGCACGTTATGGTGGGGACTCATGTGAGACTGCCGGGGTCAACTCGGAGGAAGGTGGGGATGACGTCAAATCATCATGCCCCTTATGTCTTGGGCTTCACGCATGCTACAATGGCCGGTACAAAGGGCTGCGATGTCGTAAGGCGGAGCGAATCCCAAAAAGCCGGTCTCAGTTCGGATTGAGGTCTGCAACTCGACCTCATGAAGTCGGAGTCGCTAGTAATCGCAGATCAGCAACGCTGCGGTGAATACGTTCCCGGGCCTTGTACACACCGCCCGTCAAGTCATGAAAGTCGGTAACACCCGAAGCCGGTGGCCTAACCCTTGTGGAGGGAGCCGTCGAAGGTGGGATCGGTGATTAGGACTAAGTCGTAACAAGGTAGCCGTACCGGAAGGTGCGGCTGGATCACCTCCTTTCTAAGGAGCACTGGACCAGGTTTCTGGTTCCAGGAGTCCCAGATCAGACCGAACGTGTCTGCTGGGTGCTCGTGGGTGGAACATTGACATAGGCGTCCAGGCTGATGGTTCTGGTTCAGTACGCCGCTCTTCGGGGTGGTTGGAACGACCGGGGTTGTCGGGTTGGGTGCGTGCACGCTGTTGGGTCCTGAGGGACCGGACATGGCCTTGGGTGTCTTCGGGTGCCCTGTGGTCGGGGATGGTTTCCCTGTTCAGGCCTTCATCGAAGCCGGCGGTTGCTGGTGGGGGTGGGGGTTCTGTCCGTCTGTTGAGAACTACATAGTGGACGCGAGCATCTTAGATTCAATGTCCTTCGGGATGTTGGGTCACAAAGGTGAGTCGTCAGGTGGCTGCCTTTCGGGGTGGCTGTTTGGCGTATTCACTGGTCAATTTTGATCGAACTCATGTGATTTTCAAGTTTCTAAGAGCAAACGGTGGATGCCTTGGCATCTGGAGCCGAAGAAGGACGTCGTAATCTGCGATAAGCCTCGGGGAGTTGATAAACGAGCCGTGATCCGAGGATTTCCGAATGGGGAAACCCCGCCAGGCCCTTCGGGTGACCTGGTGACTCCCGCCTGAATGTATAGGGCGGGTAGAGGGAACGTGGGGAAGTGAAACATCTCAGTACCCACAGGAAGAGAAAACAACCGTGATTCCGTGAGTAGTGGCGAGCGAAAGCGGATGAGGCTAAACCGGTCATGTGTGATACCCGGCAGGGGTTGCATGGTCGGGGTTGTGGGACCTTTCGGGTCGATCTGCCGGTCGACCACGGTGACGCGTCGGGTATAGGCGAACCGGTTTGAATGCCGGACCAGAGTGGGTGTGAGTCCCGTAGCTGAAATGCCCGGCCGGCCGGAGAGGGATCCCAAGTAGCACGGGGCCCGAGAAATCCCGTGTGAATCTGTCAGGACCACCTGATAAGCCTAAATACTCCCAGATGACCGATAGCGGACAAGTACCGTGAGGGAAAGGTGAAAAGTACCCCGGGAGGGGAGTGAAAGAGTACCTGAAACCGTTTGCTTACAAACCGTCGGAGCCTCCTTTGTTGGGGTGACGGCGTGCCTTTTGAAGAATGAGCCTGCGAGTTAGTGATCTGTGGCGAGGTTAACCCGTGTGGGGTAGCCGTAGCGAAAGCGAGTCTGAATAGGGCGTTTGAGTCGCAGGTTCTAGACCCGAAGCGAAGTGATCTATCCATGGCCAGGTTGAAGCGACGGTAAGACGTCGTGGAGGACCGAACCCACTTAGGTTGAAAACTGAGGGGATGAGCTGTGGATAGGGGTGAAAGGCCAATCAAACTTCGTGATAGCTGGTTCTCTCCGAAATGCATTTAGGTGCAGCGTTGCGTGTTTCTTGCCGGAGGTAGAGCTACTGGATGGCCGATGGGCCTCAACAGGTTACTGACGTCAGCCAAACTCCGAATGCCGGTAAGTGAGAGCGCAGCAGTGAGACGGTGGGGGATAAGCTTCATCGTCGAGAGGGAAACAACCCAGACCACCGACTAAGGTCCCTAAGCGCGTGCTAAGTGGGAAAGGATGTGGAGTTGCACAGACAACCAGGAGGTTGGCTTAGAAGCAGCCACCCTTGAAAGAGTGCGTAATAGCTCACTGGTCAAGTGATTCCGCGCCGACAATGTAACGGGGCTCAAGCACGCCACCGAAGTCGTGGCATTACCGCATATCGATAGGCCTTCGTGGTCCAGTCGTGGTGATGGGTAGGAGAGCGTCGTGTGCCGAGTGAAGCGGCGGTGGAAACCAGCCGTGGACGGCACACGAGTGAGAATGCAGGCATGAGTAGCGAAAGACGGGTGAGAAACCCGTCCTCCGGAAGACCAAGGGTTCCAGGGTCAAGCTAATCTGCCCTGGGTAAGTCGGGACCTAAGGCGAGGCCGACAGGCGTAGTCGATGGACAACGGGTTGATATTCCCGTACCGGCGAAGAACCGCCCACACGAGACCAGGAGTGCTAAGCATCCCAAGACACGTGGACCCCTTCGGGGGCGATCGTGTGGCGGCATGCGACCCCGTCTGGTGGAGTGAGCGTGATAACAGGTGTGACGCAGGAAGGTAGCCCAGCCCGGGCGATGGTTGTCCCGGGGCAAGCGTGTAGGCCGACTCCTAGGCAAATCCGGGAGTCACACAAGGCTGAGACGTGATGCGGATGAAAAGTGGGTGATCCTATGCTGCCGAGAAAAGCATCGACGCGAGGTTCCAGCCGCCCGTACCCCAAACCGACTCAGGTGGTCAGGTAGAGAATACCGAGGAGATCGAGAGAATCGTGGTTAAGGAACTCGGCAAAATGCCCCCGTAACTTCGGGAGAAGGGGGGCCGGATACGTGAACCCACTTGCTGGGGGAAGCGTTGAAGGCCGCAGAGACCAGTGGGAAGCGACTGTTTACTAAAAACACAGGTCCGTGCCAAGTCGCAAGACGATGTATACGGACTGACGCCTGCCCGGTGCTGGAAGGTTAAGCGGAACGGTTAGCACTTCGGTGCGAAGCTGAGAAGTTAAGCCCCAGTAAACGGCGGTGGTAACTATAACCATCCTAAGGTAGCGAAATTCCTTGTCGGGTAAGTTCCGACCTGCACGAATGGCGTAACGACTTCCCAGCTGTCTCAACCGCGAACTCGGCGAAATTGCATTACGAGTAAAGATGCTCGTTACGCGCAGAAGGACGGAAAGACCCCGTGACCTTTACTACAGCTTGGTATTGGTGTTCGGTGTGGCTTGTGTAGGATAGGTGGGAGACTGTGAAGCGGGCACGCCAGTGTTCGTGGAGTCATTGTTGAAATACCACTCTGGTCACTCTGGATATCTAACTTCGAACCGTGATCCGGTTCAGGGACAGTGCCTGGTGGGTAGTTTAACTGGGGCGGTTGCCTCCCAAAGAGTAACGGAGGCGCCCAAAGGTTCCCTCAACCTGGTTGGCAATCAGGTGGCGAGTGTAAGTGCACAAGGGAGCTTGACTGTGAGACTGACAGGTCGAGCAGGGACGAAAGTCGGGACTAGTGATCCGGCAGTGGCTTGTGGAAGCGCTGTCGCTCAACGGATAAAAGGTACCTCGGGGATAACAGGCTGATCTTGCCCAAGAGTCCATATCGACGGCATGGTTTGGCACCTCGATGTCGGCTCGTCGCATCCTGGGGCTGGAGTAGGTCCCAAGGGTTGGGCTGTTCGCCCATTAAAGCGGTACGCGAGCTGGGTTTAGAACGTCGTGAGACAGTTCGGTCCCTATCCTCTGCGCGCGCAGGAAATTTGAGAGGATCTGACCCTAGTACGAGAGGACCGGGTTGGACGAACCTCTGGTGTGCCAGTTGTTCCGCCAGGAGCACCGCTGGTTAGCTACGTTCGGGATGGATAACCGCTGAAAGCATCTAAGCGGGAAGCCGGCCTCGAGATGAGATTTCCATCCCCTTCGGGGGGAGAGGCTCCCAGCCAGACGACTGGGTTGATAGGCCAGATGTGGAAGCACCGCAAGGTGTGCAGCTGACTGGTACTAATATGCCGATAACTTGATAATCACTACACACACCACGTTTCAAGGCGGTGGTGTGTGGCCAAGGTGACTCGCGTCCACTCTGTGGTTCCCTTCAGACGGAAACACACACATAACAACACAGCGACACCCCCACCCCACCAACCGCCCTCACGGGACGGCCGGCGGGACACCCGGGGGACCGAGACCACCAACACCCCACCCACCCCGCACACAGCCGGGGGTGACGGGTCGGGGAGCATGTTGGTTCTAGAGTTTCGGCGGCCATAGCGCGAGGGAAACGCCCGGACACATTCCGAACCCGGAAGCTAAGACTCGCAGCGCCGATGGTACTGCAGGGGCGACCCTGTGGGAGAGTAGGACACCGCCGGACACACATTGCAGAGTGGCCACCCACCGCGTTCAATTGCGAACGCCGGAGGGTGGCCATTCTTCGTTGACGCGGTCGCTCGACTGCACCGCGAGTACGGTTGAGTCCACAGGGCTCCCAGACAGGACGACAGGTACACCGTGAGCGACTCCACGCACGAACCGGGCGAGCGCCGGAACGAACAGGGCGGTGACCGTCGAGACGCACGTCGCGGCGATCGTCCAGGGCACACGGAGGGCACCGGTCGCGGTGGCGACCGCAAGTCCGGAGGTGATCGTCGCGACGGCGGGCGGCCGTCCGGGCAGCGTGGCTCTGGTGAGCGTCGTGACGGAGACCGGTCCACCGGGCAGCGTCGCGACGGGAACCGGGAGTCCGGGCCGCGTCGTGACGGCGATCGGTCGGCCGGGCAGGCGCGCGCGGGCGGTCGGTCGTACGGGCAGCGTTCGGACGAACGCCAGCCGTACGGCCAGCGCCGCGACGGGGGGCGCGGGGAGCGTCGCGAGGGGGATCGTCGGGACGGCGACCGCTCGTACGGGCGCGATCGCGGCTTCGACCGACAGCAGGGCCGCCCCTCGAGCGACCGCGGGCAGCAGGGCGACCGTCCCTACGGCGACCGCAGGCATGGCGACCGGCGCCAGGACGATCGCAGGCAGGGCGAGCGTCCCTATCGCGAGCGCACCTCCGGCGACCGTCCGGGCGGGGAGCGCCCGTATCGGCCACGGAGGGACGACGAGCGCGGGTACGGTGCGCGCGACGACCGCCGGGGTCACGGCGGGCGCCACACCGACGGGCCCGCGGGCCCGCGCGAGCCGCGCCAGGGCGGCGGTCGCGTCGCAGGACGGCCCGCGCAGCGCGGGTTCGACCGTGGACGAGACCGGGACCGGGCACCGCACGAGCGCGCGCCCCGCGAGGCCGGGCACGGGGCCGCCGAACTCGCGCTCCGCCCGCGCCACGACGACCCGGTCGTCGCCGACCGGATCCAGCCACGAGACCTCGACCGCGCGGCGAGATCCGAGCTGAAGACGCTCTCGAAGGAGAACGCGGATTGGGTCGCACGTCACCTCGTCGCGGCAGCCGAGGCCCTCGAGGACGACCCGGCACTCGCGCACCGGCACGCGCTGTCGGCGTCGCGCCGCGCAGGTCGCGTCGCCGTCGTGCGCGAGACGCTCGCGATCACCGCGTACGCGACGGGTGACTTCGCCCTCGCCCTGCGCGAACTGCGCACGTACCGGCGCCTGTCCGGCAACGACGACCAGATCGCCCTCATGGTCGACAGCGAGCGCGGCGTCGGCAGGTCCGACCGGGCGCTCGAACTCGGACGTTCGGTGGACCGGTCCGCGGTGCCCGTGCAGGTCCAGGTCGCGCTCGCGATCGCGATGTCGGGTGCACGACTCGACCTCGGTCAGCCCGAACTCGCGCTGACCGAACTCGAGATCGCGCAGCTCGACCCCGACCGCGCGTTCTCCTACAGCCCGGCGCTGTTCGCCGCGTATGCGGAGGTGCTCGAGGAACTCGGACGCGCGGACGACGCGGCGCGGTGGCGGTCGCTCACCGAGCGCGCCGAGGCCGCGCTGGAAGGCGCCCGTCCGGACTTCATCGAGGTGTTCTCGCTCGAGGACGACGAGGAGCCCGTCGCG
Source organism: Agromyces marinus (assembly GCF_021442325.1). Lineage (NCBI taxonomy): Bacteria > Bacillati > Actinomycetota > Actinomycetes > Micrococcales > Microbacteriaceae > Agromyces > Agromyces marinus. Next base: position 1,317,878 of record NZ_CP087879.1, read on the forward strand.
GTCGACGCGCCGGCCGCGCCCCCGACCGGGTCCTCCGAGCCGGGCGCCGAGCCTGATGGCGAACCGACCGGAGCCGAGCCGACCGAGGACGAGCCGACCGAGGATGCGCCGTCGGAGGATTCCGCCGGCGCACCGGCCGATTCCGTCGACGCGGTCGAGGAATCCGACCCGGCCGATGCCATCGAGCCCGAGGTCGCGGAGATCCTCGCCGAGACCGCCCACCTCGACGGCGACCAGGCCGGCGCCGAGCCGGCATGAGTCCGTTGTTCGCGTCGCGCCGGAACGGCGCGACGCCGCTCGACGGGGTCGACGCCGTGTTCGCCGACCTCGACGGCGTGGTCTATGCGGGACCGCACGCGATCCCGCACGCCGTCGAGAGCCTGAACCGGGTCGCCGGATCGGTACCGGTCGCGTACCTCACGAACAACGCCTCGCGCAGCGACGAGCAGGTCGCCGCCCACCTCACCGCCCTCGGGCTGAAGCCGGTCGCACGCGACGTCGTGACCTCGCCGCAGGCGGCGATGCGGCTGCTCGCGGCATCCGCTCGGCCGGGGGCGCTCGTGCTCGTCGTCGGCGGCGACGGCATCGTCACCGAACTCGAACGCCGCGGATACCGGGTGACCCGGTCGGCCGACGACGCGCCGGACGCGGTCGTGCAGGGATTCCATCCGGACGTCGGATGGCGGGAACTGGCCGAGGCCGCGTTCGCGCTCAACGCGCACGGCGGGCCGGGCGAGCCCGGCGGCATCCCGTGGATCGCGACGAACATGGACTGGACCATCCCCGTCGAACGCGGCGTCGCGCCCGGCAACGGCACGCTGGTCTCCGCGGTGCACACGGCCGCGGGTCGCTTCCCGGAGGTGGCGGGCAAGCCCGAGGCGCCGATCTTCGAGGAGGCGCGCGAGCGATTCGGCGCCGCGAACCCGCTCATGGTCGGCGACCGGCTCGACACCGACATCCGCGGGGCGAATCGCGCCGGGATCTCGTCGCTGCTGGTGCTGACCGGGATCGATCGCGCCAAGCAGGCGCTGGCAGCGGATGCCGCGAGCCGGCCGGACTTCATCGTGACCGACCTCCGCGGGCTGCACGAGCCGTACCCCGAGGTCGAACGGCGCCGCGGCGCCGTTCGCGTCGGGCGTGCCGAGGTCCGGGTCGACGGCCGTCGCGTCGTCGTGGAACGCGAGGGCGAGGGGATCGACCTGCTCCGTGCCGCGTGCGTCGCGATCTGGGAGTGCGGCACCGCGATCCACGCCCTCGACGTGCCCGAGCGGCTGTACCGCTGAGCGATTCGCGGCGCCGCGCGGTGCGCACCGCGTGTCGCCGCCCGTGTCGGCGGCACCGGGTAGCGTTGAGGGCGTGAGCACAGGAGACCTCGACGTCGACGAGCCGATGGAGCACGATCTCGCGGCGTCGGCCGCCGACGCGCTCGAGTCGATCGATGCGGCGCCGCTCGAGGAGCGTGCCGCGAGGTTCGATGCGCTGGCGGAGCGGCTGCGACGCGAACTCGAGCGCTCCGACCCCGCGCGTGCCGCGGGCTGAGCCCGTGGCGCAGCAGCGACTCGATGCGGCGCTGGCCGCACGCGGACTCGCGCGATCGCGCACGCACGCGGCCGCGCTCATCGCCGACGGTGCCGTCCGCGTCGACGGGCGGCCCGTCGTCAAGCCGTCGCACAAGGTCGACGACGCCGACGTGATCGAGGTCGCGGCCGCAGATCACTACGTCAGCCGGGCGGCGCACAAGCTCATCGCGGCACTCGACGCATTCGAGGTCGATCCGGTGGATCGCGTCGTCCTCGACGCGGGGGCGTCGACCGGTGGCTTCACGCAGGTGCTGCTCGAGCGCGGCGCCCGGCGGGTGCTCGCGATCGACGTGGGCCACGGGCAGCTCGCCCCCGAGCTGCACGGGCTCCCGGGGCTGGTGCTCGTCGAGGGGTGCAACGTCCGCCACCTCGACGCCCCGTCCCTGGCCGAACTGACCGGAGTCGACGAACGGCCGGGCCTGGTCACCGCCGACCTCTCGTTCATCTCGCTGACGACCGTGCTGCCGGCGCTCCGGGCGGCGGCCGACCCCGCCGCCGAGTTCGTGCTCCTCGTCAAGCCGCAGTTCGAGGTCGGGCGCAGCGGAACGCGGGAGGGCGTCGTGCGCGACCCCGCGGCGCGTGGTGACGCCGTCATGCAGGTGCTGTGGTCCGCCCACGACCTCGGACTCCGGACGGCTGGGGTGCTGTCCTCCCCAATCGCCGGCACGCACGGCAACCGCGAGGTCCTGGTGCTGCTGAGCCCGTCGCGCGGCGGCGATCCGTCAGAATGGTCGGGTCGGGTCCGAGAAGCGACGGGAGGCATCACGGCGTGAGCGAAGCGCGGTACTTCCTCGTGGTCTCCCACACCGGTCGGGCGTCGGCGCTCGAGGCGACCGCCGATGTGTGCGGGCAGCTCGTGGCGGCCGGAGCCGTTCCGGTCGTCGCCGATGAGCAGTGGCGCGACGTGATGACGGCGCTGCCCGAACTCGACGGACTCGTCGAGCGGTTCGAGCGAGTCGAGGCGTCGGCGATCGAACTGGTCATCGTGCTCGGCGGCGACGGCACGATCCTGCGCGCGGCCGAGCTCACGCGCGACGCCCCGGTGCCGCTGCTCGGCGTGAACCTCGGCCATGTCGGCTTCCTCGCGGAGAGCGAGCGCGACGACCTCGGGTACACGGTCGGGCGCGCCCTCGCACGTGACTACACCGTCGAGGAGCGCATGACGCTCTCGGTGCGTGCGAAGGTCGGCGACGAGGTCGTCTACGAGGGGTGGGCGCTCAACGAGGCCAGCGTCGAGAAGGCCGAACGCGAGCGCATGATCGAGGTCCTCATCGAGGTCGATCGGCGCCCGCTCTCGTCGTTCGGGTGCGACGGCGTGGTCATGTCCACGCCGACCGGATCGACCGCGTACTCGTTCTCGGCGGGCGGGCCCGTCGTCTGGCCGGCGGTCGAGGCGCTCCTGCTCGTCCCGCTGAGCGCGCACGCGCTCTTCGCCCGGCCGCTCGTCGTGGGGCCGGACTCGTCACTCGCGGTCGAAGTGCTGCAGCGGACCGAGACGACCGCGGTGCTCTGGTGCGACGGAAGGCGGATGTTCGAGCTGCCCCCGGGCGCTCGCGTCATCGTCCGCCGATCCGACGTGCCGGTGCGGCTCGCCCGACTGCACCAGGCGCCGTTCACCGATCGGCTCGTGAACAAGTTCCAGCTGCCCGTGACGGGATGGAAGGGGCCGGTCGCCGGTGATTGAGGAACTCGGAATCCGCGACCTCGGGGTGATCGCCGAGGCCACGCTGCCGCTCGGCCCGGGGTTCACCGCCGTCACGGGTGAGACCGGTGCGGGCAAGACGATGGTCGTGACCGCGCTCGGCCTGCTGCTCGGCGCCCGGGCGGATGCCGGGACGGTGCGCTCGGGGGCCAAGCAGGCGTGGGTCGAGGGGCGGTGGCTGCTGGCCGACGCCGAGCCGGTCGCCGAGCGGGTGGCCGACGCCGGCGGCGAGATCGACGCGGGCGAACTGCTGCTCGGCCGATCGGTCTCCTCGGAGGGGCGCAGTCGCGCGATCGTCGGCGGGCGGAGCGCGCCCGTGGGCGTGCTCGCCGAACTCGCCGATCACCTCGTCGTCGTCCACGGCCAGGCCGACCAGCAGCGGCTGCGTTCGGCGACCGCGCAGCGCGACGCGCTCGACCGGTTCGCGGGCGCCGATCTCGCGGCGGTGCTCGCCGACTATCGTGCGGCGTTCCGCGCCTGGCGTGCCGACGCCGACGAACTGCGCACCCTGCGCGAGCACCACGACGAGCGGCTGCGCGAGGCGGAGGAGCTGCGCACCGCGCTCGACGAGCTCGAGGAGGCCGATCCGCAGCCGGGCGAGGATGCCGCGCTGCAGGAGCGCGCCGACCGCCTGACGAACCTCGAGGAGTTGCGCCTCGCGGCAGCGCAGGCGCGCGAACTCGTGTCGGCCGAGGTCGCCGGCGAGGACACACCCGACGCGATCACGCTCGTCGAGGCCGCGCGCCGGCATGTCGAACGCGTCGTCGCGCACGACGCGGGCCTCGCGCCGATCGCCGAGTCGATCGCGAACGCCGGGTTCGCGCTCGCCGACGCCGCGACCGAACTCTCCGGGTACCTCGCCGGTCTCGACGCCGACGGCGCCGCGGAACTCGAGACGGTGCAGCAACGCCGTGCCGTGCTCGCCGGCCTCGCGCGGCGCCACGGCTCACTCGAGGGCGCCGTCGCGTTCCGCACCGACGGCGGGCTCCGCCTGGTCGAACTCGACGGCGACGACGACCGCATCGCCGAACTGGAAGCGCGCGTCGCCGTGCACGAAGCCCGGGTCGACGAACTCGCCACGCGCGTCACCGGGCTCCGCACCGACGCCGCAGCACGGCTCGCATCGGCGGTCACGGCCGAACTGGGCGCCCTCGCGATGCCCGACGCCGAACTCAGCGTCGTCGTCGAACCGGTCGCCGAGGCATCCGCTCACGGGCGCGACCAGGTCGCGATCCTGCTTCGGCCCCATCAGGGCGCCGAACCGCGCTCGGTCTCGAAGGGCGCCTCCGGCGGAGAGCTCTCGCGGGTCATGCTCGCGATCGAGGTCGTGATCGCGGGCACCGACCCCGTTCCGACGTTCGTGTTTGACGAGGTCGACGCGGGGGTCGGCGGCGCGGCCGCGATCGAGATCGGACGGCGGCTCGCGCGGCTGGCGGAACGCTCCCAGGTGATCGTCGTCACCCACCTCGCGCAGGTCGCCGCGTTCGCGGGCAACCACCTCAGCGTCGTCAAGGGCACCGACGGGCGGGTGACGGCCTCGAGCGTGCGACAGCTCGACGGCGTCGAACGCGAGGCCGAGATGGCGCGACTGCTCTCGGGGCTCGCCGATTCCGAGTCCGGGCTCGCACACGCGCGCGAACTGCTCGAGATCGCCGAACGGGATGCCGCGTGAGGCCCGTCTGGGGCCGGGTGAGGCCGACACGCGGCATTCGGCTCCGTCCCAGCCTCGAGTCGGATAGGCTATAAGCCCGTGGTGGATGATCGCGGAGCAGACCTTTCGAACACTCGACGCACGGATGCGGACGTCACCGATCGTGTGACCAAGCACATCTTCGTGACCGGCGGTGTCGTTTCCTCGCTGGGCAAGGGGCTGACGGCTGCGAGCCTCGGCAACCTGCTCACGGCCCGGGGCCTCCGGGTGGTGATGCAGAAGCTCGACCCGTACCTGAACGTCGACCCGGGGACGATGAACCCGTTCCAGCACGGCGAGGTGTTCGTCACCGACGACGGCGCCGAGACCGACCTCGACATCGGGCACTACGAGCGCTTCCTCGACATCGACCTGTCGCAGGCCGCCAACGTCACGACCGGCCAGATCTACTCGACCGTCATCGCCAAAGAGCGCCGCGGTGAGTACCTCGGCGACACCGTGCAGGTCATCCCGCACATCACCGACGAGATCAAGCGCCGCATGCGCCTCCAGGCCTCCGAGACGCCCAAGCCCGACGTGATCATCACCGAGATCGGCGGCACGGTCGGCGACATCGAGTCGCAGCCGTTCATCGAGTCGGCACGTCAGGTGCGCCACGAACTCGGCCGGGGGAACGTCTTCTTCGTCCACGTCTCCCTCGTGCCCTTCATGGGCGCATCCGGCGAGCAGAAGACCAAGCCCACCCAGCACTCCGTCGCGGCGCTGCGCTCGATCGGCATCCAGCCCGACGCGCTCGTGCTGCGCAGCGACCGTCCCGTCACCGAGTCGAACAAGCGCAAGATCGCGCTCATGTGCGACGTCGATGAAGCGGCCGTCGTGAACGCCGTCGACGTGCCCTCGATCTACGACATCCCGACGATGCTGCACGACCAGGGCCTCGACACCTACCTCATCGACGCCCTCGGACTCGACGCGAAGGCCGACGACGTCGACTGGTCGGCCTGGTCCGACCTGCTCCGCGTCGTGCACGACCCGGCGCACGAGCTCACGATCGGCCTCGTCGGCAAGTACATCGACCTGCCCGACGCCTACCTCTCGGTGACCGAGGCGCTGCGCGCCGGCGGCTTCGCCAACGACTCGCGCGTGAAGATCGAGTGGATCCCCTCCGACGAGTGCCGCACCCCCGAGGGCGCGAAGGAGAAGCTCTCCCACCTCGACGGCATCTGCGTACCCGGCGGGTTCGGGGTGCGCGGCATCGAGGGCAAGCTCGGCGCCCTGCACTTCGCCCGCGAGAACGGCATCCCGACGCTCGGGCTGTGCCTCGGCCTGCAGTGCATGGTCATCGAGTACTCCCGCAACGTCGCCGGCATGCCCGGCGCGTCCTCGAGCGAGTTCGACGAGGACACCGAGTTCCCGGTCATCGCGACCATGGAGGAACAGGTCGAGATCATCGCTGGCGGCGACCTGGGCGGCACCATGCGCCTCGGGCTGTACCCGGCGGCCCTCTCGGAGGGCTCCATCGTCGCCGAGCTCTACGACGCCGAACTCATCAGCGAACGCCACCGGCACCGCTACGAGGTCAACAACGCCTACCGCGACCGCATCGCCGACGCCGGCCTGGTGTTCTCGGGCCTGTCGCCGGACCGCTCGCTCGTCGAGTTCGTCGAACTGCCCCGCGACGTGCATCCGTTCTACGTCGCCACGCAGGCCCACCCGGAGCTGCGCAGCCGCCCGAACGACGCGCACCCGCTGTTCCGCGGGCTCGTCGCCGCCGCACTCGAACGGCACCAGTCCAGCCTGCTGTTCGACGACGTCGAGGAAGCCTGAGATGACCGCGCCCGTCGGCGGGTCGGCCGAGCCGCCCGCCGACGAGTACGTCGACCTCCCGGTCCGCGAGCGTGAGCGCGTGTTCGAAGGGCGCGTCTGGGACGTGCGCCGCGACGAGTTCGAGTACGGTCCGCGCGGGGCGTCGATCGTCCGCGAGTACGTCGACCACCCCGGAGCGGTCGCGGTCCTCGCGCTCGACGAGGACGACCGGGTGCTCCTGATCCGGCAGTACCGGCACCCCGTTCGCGCCCGCGAGTGGGAGATCCCGGCGGGCCTGCTCGACGTCGACGGCGAACCGCCCGTCGAGGCCGCGCGGCGCGAGCTCGCCGAGGAGGCCGACCTCGTGGCATCCGACTGGGCGGTGCTCGCGGACTACTTCACGACGCCCGGCGGCAGCGACGAGGCGATCCGCATCTACCTCGCCCGCGGACTCGCGGCGGCGCCCGACGTCCACGACCGGGAAGACGAGGAGGCCGACATGCTCGTGCGCTGGGTCCCGCTCGACGAGTGCGTCGACGCGGTCCTGGCACGCCGCGTCGGCAACCCGTCGCTCGCGGTCGGCGTCCTCGCCGCCGCAGCGTCCCGCGCGCGGGGCTGGGCGAGCCTCGCGGCCGCGGACACGCCGTGGCCGGCCCACCCAGGCCTGCGACCGGCCGGCGGATGACCTCGCGCGGGGTCGAGGAGTACCTGCGGCACCTGACCGTGGAGCGCGGGCTTGCGCGCAACACCCTCGCCTCGTACCGGCGCGACCTCGCGATCTACCTCGACTGGCTGGAGGCCGCGGGGCTCGGCGAGCCCGAGCGGGTCGGCCCCCAGGACCTGGCCGCGTTCGTGCACTTCCTCGGCGCCGAGCGGATGCCGCCGCTGGCGGTCTCCTCGATCGCGCGCGTGCTCTCCGCGGTGCGCGGCCTGCACCGCTTCCTCGCCGAGGAGGGTCGCACGGCCGCCGACCCGTCGCGCGACCTGCGCCCGCCGAAGCTGCCCGTGCGGCTGCCCAAGGCGATCCCGGTCGAACAGGTCACCGCGATCATCGACGCGGCCCGGATCGGCGATGAGGTCATCGCGCTCCGCGACGTCGCGCTGCTCGAGCTGCTGTACGCGACGGGTGCGCGCGTCTCCGAGGCGACCGCGCTCAACGTCGACGACCTCGTCGACCGGGACGTGGTGCGGCTCTTCGGCAAGGGCGGAACCCAGCGCATCGTGCCCGTCGGTTCCTACGCCCAGGACGCCCTCGGCGCGTACCTCGTGCGATCGCGCCCCGTGCTCTCGGCCCGGGGGAGCGCGACGCCCGCCCTGTTCCTCGGCGTCCGCGGCCGTCGGATGTCGCGACAGGCCGTGTGGCAGGTGCTGCAGGATGCCGCGTCGCGTGCCGAGGTCGCGGCATCCGTCTCACCGCACACCATGCGGCACTCGTTCGCGACGCACCTGCTCGCCGGCGGGGCGGACGTCCGGGTCGTCCAGGAACTGCTCGGGCACGCGTCGGTCGCGACGACCCAGATCTACACGCTGGTCACGGCCGATACACTCCGCGAGATGTACACGGTCGCGCACCCGCGTGCTCGCTAGAATCGACCGAACGCATCCGGAACCGACGGGGAGAGAGCCGAACCGTGACCTACGAACACGACCCGGTGGACGGCACCGCCACGCTGGAGTCGTCGGACCTGGGTCCCACCGGCCGCCCGCTGCGGGAGTTCGACGAACCCGCGCCGCTGCGCGAGCACGGTCCGGCGCGCATCATCGCCCTCTGCAACCAGAAGGGCGGCGTCGGCAAGACCACGACGACGATCAACCTCGGTGCCGCGCTCGCCGAGTACGGTCGCCGCGTGCTCGCCGTCGACTTCGACCCGCAGGGCGCGCTGTCGGCGGGCCTCGGCGTCGAGACCCACGACGTGCCGACGATCTACGACCTGCTGCTCTCGCGCAGCGTCGCGCCGGCCGATGCGATCCAGCGCACCGCGATCGACGGTCTCGACGTCATCCCGGCGAACATCGACCTGTCGGCTGCCGAGGTGCACCTGGTGACCGAGGTCGCGCGCGAGCAGATCCTCGCGGGCGTGCTGCGCAAGCTCGCGCCCGAGTACGACGTGATCCTCATCGACTGCCAGCCGTCGCTCGGCCTGCTCACGGTCAACGCGCTCACGGCGGCGCACGGCGTGGTCATCCCGCTCGAGTGCGAGTACTTCGCGCTCCGCGGCGTCGCGCTGCTCATCGAGACGATCGACAAGGTGCGCGACCGCCTCAACCCGGCGATCACGCTCGACGGGATCCTCGCGACCATGTACGACGCGCGCACCCTGCATTCGCGCGAGGTGCTCGAACGCGTCGTCGACGCCTTCGGCGACCGCGTGCTCGAGACCGTGATCACGCGGACCGTGAAATTCCCGGACGCGACGGTCGCGGCGACCCCGATCACCGAGTTCGCACCCGAGCACGCGGCGGCGCGCGCCTACCGACAGCTCGCCAGGGAACTGGTCGACCGTGGCGCGGTCGCCTGAGCCGACGGCGGCGGCACCGACCCCCGAGGCGCCTGCGGCGGCCGAGCCCGCCGCCCCCGAGTCCGCCGCGGTCGCGGCCGATGTGGCCGCGGCCGATGCCGACGTGCCCGGCGCCGATCCCGAGTTCCGGGTCGCGCTGTCGAACTTCGAGGGCCCGTTCGACCTGCTGCTCTCGCTGATCGCCAAGCACGAGCTCGACATCACGGAGGTGTCGCTCTCCGCGGTGACCGACGAGTTCATCGCCCACCTGCGCGGCGTCGAGACCGAGGCCGACCTCGATCGGGCCAGCGAGTTCCTGGTGGTCGCGGCGACGCTGCTCGACCTGAAGGTCGCGGGGCTGCTGCCGCAGGGCGAGCTCGTCGACGCCGAGGACGTCGCGCTGCTCGAGGCGCGCGACCTGCTGTTCGCCCGGCTCCTGCAGTACCGGGCGTTCAAGGAGGCCGCGGCGTGGTTCGGCGCGCGGATCGAGGTCGAATCGCTCAGGCATGCGCGCACGGTCAGGCTCGAGGAGCGCTTCCGGCAGCGGGCGCCGGAACTGCGGTGGACGGTGGATGCCGCGGACTTCGCCGCGCTCGCGACGCTCGCGTTCACGCCGCGCGAGATCCCGACCGTGGGACTGGATCACCTGCACGCGCCGCTCGTGTCGATCCGGGAGCAGGCGGCGCACGTCGTCGCGGTGCTCCGGCGCGGCGACCCGGTGACGTTCCGCCGGTTGATCGCGGGCGTCGATCGACCGGGTATCGTCGTGGCGCGGTTCCTCGCGGTCCTCGAGCTGTACCGGCACGCGGCGATCGGCTTCGACCAGGTCGAGCCGCTCGGCGAGTTGACGCTGCACTGGGCGGCGAGCGAGGACTGGTCCGATGACCGACTGGAGAGCCTGGGGGCCGATTATGACGAGTGAGGGTCTCGAGGGGGCCGAGGGTCTCGAGGGCGTCGACGGTCTCGACCGGCCGCGACCGGCGGATGCCGCGGAGGAGGTCTCGGTCGCGACGCCCCTGGACGTTCCGGGGCAGCCCCGGCTCGATCTCGACCGCGCGATCGAGGCTCTGCTGTTCATCGCCGACGAGCCGCAGAGCCTCGTGCACCTCGCGGCCGCGGTCGCGCGTCCCATCGCCGAGGTGCGCGCGGCCATCGCGCGACTGAAGGGCGACTACGACGGCGGGGCGGCCTCGGGCGAGCCGCGGACCGACGCGGGGGAGCGGGCGGATGCCGGTGGCATCCGTCGCGCCTTCGAACTGCGCGAGGTCGGCGGCGGCTGGCGTTTCTACGCGCGTGCCGAGTACGACGCGCTCATCACGAGCGCCGTCCTCGCCCAGACCTCGACCCGGCTCAGCCAGGCGGCCCTCGAGACGCTCGCGGTCATCGCCTACAAGCAGCCGATCTCCCGGTCGGGGGTTGCCTCGATCCGCGCGGTCAACGTGGACTCGGTCGTGCGCACCCTGCTCGGCAGGGGCCTGGTCACCGAGGTCGACACCGACGAGGAGACCGGCGCGATCCTGTACGGCACGACTGACCTGCTGCTCACCAACCTCGGCATCTCCTCGCTCGACGAGCTGCCGCCGATCTCGCCGCTGCTGGACGGCGGCCAGGAGGGATTCGATCGTGACCTCGTCTGACCTGCCCCAGGGCACGCGCCTGCAGAAGGCGCTCGCGGCGGCGGGCGTCGCCAGTCGCCGCGTCGCGGAAGACCTCATCGTCGCCGGCCGTGTCGAGGTGAACGGCGTGGTCGTGACCGAGCTCGGCCGGCGCATCGACCCCCTCGCCGACCTCGTCTCGGTCGACGGCACCGCGGTGCAGCTCGACCAGGAGAAGCGCTACTACATGCTCAACAAGCCGCGCGGCGTGGTCTCGACGATGCGCGACGAGCAGGGCCGGCCAGACCTGCGGCGCTTCACCGACCCGCTCGACGTGCGCGTCTTCAACGTCGGGCGCCTCGACGGCGACACGACCGGCCTGCTCGTGCTCACCAACGACGGCGACCTCGCGCACGTGCTCTCGCACCCGTCGTTCGGCGTCGAGAAGACCTACATCGCGAAGGTGGGCGGGCGGATGACTCCGCAGACCCTGCAGCAGCTCAAGCGCGGGGTCGACCTCGAGGACGGCCCGATCCGCGCGGACCGCGCGAAGATCCTGCAGGCCGCGGGCGACCAGCGGCACACCATGGTCGAGGTCACGCTGCACTCGGGTCGCAACCGGATCGTGCGACGTATGCTCGACGCGGTGGGGCATCCGGTCGTCGAACTCGTCCGGCGCCAGTTCGGCCCGCTCCACCTCGGCACGCTCCGTTCGGGCGAGCTGCGCGAACTCGAGCGTGACGAGGTCGGCAAGCTCCTCACGATCGTGCGCGACGCCGAGGCCCGTCGGAGCACCGACGCGGACGGGAAGAAGGGGAACGCCTAGATGGTCGAGTCACGACTCGTCGGTCCGGTGCGCGTCGTCGGCACGGGCCTGCTCGGCACGAGCGTGGCGTTGGGCCTGCGCACCCGCGGCATCGACGTGATCCTCGCCGATGCCTCGCCCACGCACGTCGCGATCGCGATCGACCTCGGCGCAGGTCGCGCCGAAGCCGACGGCGACGCGCCCCAGCTCGTGGTCGTCGCCGTCCCGCCGGATGTCACGGCGCGGGTCGTGGCATCCGAACTGGCGGCCTTCCCCGAGGCGATCGTGACTGATGTCGCGAGCGTGAAGGGCGGCATCCTCGCCGACCTCGTCGCCGCGGGCGCCGACGTGTCGCGGTACATCGGGTCGCACCCCCTCGCGGGCCGCGAGCGCGGCGGACCGCTCGCCGCGCGCGCCGACCTGTTCGCGGGCCGGCCGTGGGTCGTCGCGGCGCACGACGAGATCAGCTACCGGCGGGCGAGCGCGATCGACGACCTCATCCTCGACCTCGGCGCGACCCTCGTCGAGATGACCCCCGACGCGCACGATCGCGGGGTCGCGCTCATCTCGCACGTGCCGCAGGTCGTCTCGAGCATCATGGCGCGGCGATTCATCGACGCGCCGAACGATGCGCTGGGCCTCGCCGGGCAGGGCGTGCGCGACGTCACTCGCGTCGCCGCGAGCGACCCGGACCTGTGGGTGCAGATCCTCGGCGCGAACGCGGCGCCCGTGCGCGACATCCTGCTGGCCTACCGCGACGACCTCGACCGCTTCATCGACGCGCTCGCCGACCCGGCCGCGCCCGGAGCCCGACGCCGCGTCGCCGAGGAACTCACGGGCGGGAACACGGGCGTCGAGCGGCTCCCGGGCAAGCACGGCACCGACAAGCGCTTCACCACGATCGTCGTCATGGTCGACGACCGGCCGGGCCAGCTGGCCCGGCTGCTCGCCGAGATCGGCGAGATCGGCGTCAACCTCGAAGACCTCCGCCTCGAGCACTCCCCGGGCCGCCAGGTCGGCCTCGCCGAAGTGCAGGTCGTGCCCGAGGCGGCCGACCGACTGACCACCGAGCTGGCCGCACGCGGCTGGCGGATCGCAGGATGAACATGCACCACGACCCCGTCCACCCCTTCGTCGTCGCCGTCGACGGTCCCGCAGGCAGCGGGAAGTCCAGCGTGTCCAAGGCGGTCGCCCGCAGTCTCGGCTGGGGATTCCTCGACACGGGCGCGGCCTACCGGGCGCTCGCCTGGCACACGGTCGCCTCGGGCGTCGACGCCGAGGACGCGGCATCCGTCATCGCCTGCCTCGACTCGTTCGACTACCGGATCGGGACCGACCCGACGGGGTACGCCGTCCACGTCGGGGCGACCGACGTGACCCGGGCGATCCGGGAACCGGGCATCTCGGGGGTCGTCAGCCTCGTCGCGCGCGTCCCGGAGGTGCGCACCGACCTCATCGAGCGGTTCCGGGCGATCATGGCGGCCGAGCGCCGCGGCGGCATCGTCGTCGAGGGCCGGGACATCACGACCGTCGTCGCGCCCGACGCCCCCTCGCGCATCCTCCTCACCGCGTCGGAGGAGGTGCGGATGGCGCGGCGCTCGGCGGAACTCGTCGGGCACTCGGCCGCCGCGACCGGCGCGCAGCTGCGCGCACGCGACGCCGCCGACTCGAAGGTCGTCGACTTCATGAACGCCGCCGACGGCGTCGTCACGGTCGACTCGACCGACCTCGACTTCGACCAGACCGTCGAGGCCGTGCTCGCGGTCATCCGCGACGCTCAGGTTCGAACTGGTTGAATAGACCGGTTGTGCGCCCGCGCGCGACCCCGAGACACCCAGGAGTTGGAATGACCGATCGCGACGACGAGTTCGACGCACCCGACGACGACCTCGCCGAGCGCCTCGCGGGCGTCGACGACGAGCTCGCCGAGCAGCGCGCCGCCGCACTCCGGTCGGGGCTCGACGACTACGACCTGGAGGACGAGGACCTCGACCTGCTCGAGCACGCCGAGGAGGGCGAGGAGGGCATCCGCTACCTCCCGGCGCTGCCGGTCATCGCGATCGTGGGCCGCCCGAACGTGGGCAAGTCGGCGCTCGTGAACCGCATCCTCGGGCGCCGCGAAGCCGTCGTCGAGGACACGCCCGGCGTGACCCGGGACCGCGTGTCGTACAAGGGCGAGTGGCTCGACCGACGCTTCACGCTCGTCGACACGGGCGGTTGGGAGCCCGACGCGCGGGGCATCGACGCGTCGGTCGCGGCGCAGGCCGAGGTCGCGATCGAACTGTGCGACGTCGTGCTGTTCGTGGTGGATGCCACGGTCGGCGCGACCGCGACCGACGAGCACGTCGTGCGGCTGCTCCGCAAGACGAAGAAGCCCGTGTTCCTCGTCGCGAACAAGGTCGACGACGCCCGCCAGGAGCCCGAGGCGGCGGCGCTCTGGAACCTCGGCCTGGGCGAGCCGTACCCGGTCTCGGCGCTGCACGGCCGCGGCGTCGCCGACATGCTCGAAGCGGTCTTCAAGGTCCTTCCGCAGGTTTCGGCCGTCGCGAAGGACGAGTTCGGCGGCCCTCGCCGGGTCGCGATCCTCGGGCGCCCGAACGTGGGCAAGTCGAGCCTGCTCAACAAGGCGGCCCGCGAGGAGCGCGTCGTCGTCAACGACCTCGCCGGCACCACGCGCGACCCGGTCGACGAGCAGATCGAGCTCGGCGGCAAGGTGTGGCGCTTCGTCGACACCGCCGGCATCCGCCGCCGCGTGCACCTGCAGCAGGGCGCCGACTTCTACGCGTCGCTGCGCACGCAGGCCGCGCTCGAGAAGGCCGAGGTCGCCGTCGTGCTCCTCGATGTCTCGCAGCCGATCTCCGAACAGGACGTGCGCATCATCGACCTCGTGCTCGAGTCGGGCCGCGCGCTCGTGCTCGCGTACAACAAGTGGGACCTCCTCGACGACGACCGTCGCCGCTACCTCGAGCGCGAGATCGAGCAGGACCTGCACCACGTGCAGTGGGCGCCGCGCGTGAACATCTCCGCGAAGACCGGCCGGCACCTCGAGAAGCTCGTGCCCGCCCTGGAGACCGCGCTCGAGTCGTGGGACACGCGCATCCCGACCGGCAAGTTCAACGCGTTCCTCACCGAGCTCGTCCAGGCCCACCCGCACCCCCTGCGGGGCGGCAAGCAGCCGCGCATCCTGTTCGGCACCCAGGCGTCGACGCGCCCGCCGACCTTCGTGCTGTTCACGACCGGGTTCCTCGACCCCGGCTACCGCCGGTTCATCCAGCGCCGCCTGCGCGAGATCTACGGCTTCGTCGGCACGCCCATCGTGACGAACATGCGCGTCCGCGAGAAGCGGCAGCGCGCGTAGGGCGTCACTCGCCCAGCAAGACCTGCATGATCGCGCGGTCGGGCTTCGGGCGCGCGACCTCGACGAAGCCGGCCGCCGCGTACATCGGCACGGTGCCGGGGAAGAGGTCGGCCGCGGGCGTCTTCGCGCCGTTCGCGCGCCTGACCTCGGTGTCGACGGCATAGGCTTCGACCACCCTCGCGCCGTGCGACCGCGCGTGCTCGACGGCCGCCCGGGCGAGGGCGCCAGCGACGCCGCGCCGGCGATGCGCCCGCGGCACCACGAAGCACGAGACCGACCACACCCCGGGGTCGTCGAAGTCGGCCTCGGGCGATGCCGGCCCGAGCCGCCCGTGCGGGAGGCGTACGAGCGCGGGCCGAGGCTCGACCGCGCACCACCCGACGGGCGTGTCGTCGTCGTACGCGATGAGGCCCGGCCCGGGCTCAGGGCCGGCGAGCTGGGCGGCCAGGCGGCCCCGCAGTTCGTCGCGCGGCGCGGTGTCGAACTCGGCGCCGCGCAGCTTGTACCACTGGCACCAGCACCCGGCCGGGTCGCCGCGCGTGCCGAACACCGCCTCGACGTCGGCGAACGGCGCCTCACGCGCCGAGACGACGCGGAACCGCGGTGCGGTCGGTGCGGGGGCGGCCTCGGCAGGCTCGGTCATGGGGAGACGCTCTCGCCCGCCGGCGACCTGCGCGGATCGAGTCGAAGGGCGCGCAGGTCGAGCGCCATGACGCGCAGTGCCGCCGGGTCGCCGGTGAACCTCTCGCCGAGTGCCATGCGGCCGAGCATCGCGGCGGCCTTCGGGTGGCGGCGCTGGTAGTCGGCGAGCAGGTCGAACCGGGCGTCCTCGTCGAGGTCGACGGCGGTCGCCGCGTACCGGTCCGAACGCCAGTGGACGCCGACGTGCGGCCGTGCGAGCGCGTTGCGGTACCAGTCGGTGCGCGAGCCCCGGCTCGCGACGACCCACAGCGTCGGGGGAGCCGAGCCGGAGCGCTCGCTCCGGACGACCTCGAGCACGGTCTGCCGTTCGACCCCGCTGCGGCGCCCCGTCGCGCTCAGCATGAGGTACCGGCCGCCCATCATCTCGCCGAGTCCCGCCCGGTAGATCGCCGCTGGGGCGCGGTAGAACCAGCTCAGCAGGGGTCCGGGCTTCTTCATCGCCATCCGTTCAGCCTAGGAGCTCGACCCGGCGCCGCACGCGCAACATTGTGAAGTATCATCACGATATGGCCACGCCCGCGACCGTGCTCGACCGGCTGCTCGAGATCAGCGACCTGTTCCAACGCGACCTCGCCCGCGAGTTCGCGGGCACCTCGCTCACCGCGTCGCGCACCCGGCTGCTGTGGGAGCTCGTGCACGAGGGGCCCAGCACCCAGCACGCGCTCGCGGAACGGCTCGAGGTCAGCCCGCGGAACGTCACCGGCCTGGTCGACGCGCTCGAGGCATCCGGCTACGTCCGGCGCGAGCCGCACCCGAGCGACCGCCGTGCGTTCCTCGTCACCCTCACCGCGGCCGCCGAAGCGCTCATGACCGAGATGCAGCGCGACCACGCCGAACTCTCCGAAACCCTGCTCGCCGCGGTCGCGCCCGAGGATCGCGCCGCGTTCCTGCGCGGCGCCGAGGCCGTCGCCGACCGGCTCCGCGGGCTCGTCGAGACCGCCGAGGCCGGCCGTGCGGCCAGCCGGAGGGAGCCGTGACATGACCGCGGAGGTCCGACGCGCGCCCGTGGCATCCGTCGCCCGTCGGGTCGGCGCGACCGCCCTGCGGGCGCTGAGACTCGAACTGCGCATCTACGCCAGCATCGGCCGGCTCATCGCCCGGCGCCCGGCGATCGCCCCCGGCGCGAGCGGGTTCGGCTACCACGCACCCGTCATCACGATCCTCTGGATCTTCATCGTGCTCTCGGCCGTCGAGATCCCGATCCTCGACCTCATCGTCCACCGCTGGCCCGTCGTGCGCATCACCGTGCTCGTCATCGGGATCTGGGGACTCACCTGGATGATCGGGCTCCTCGCCGCCTATCTGATGCGGCCGCACACGGTCGGGCCCGACGGCATCCGCGTGCGCGAGGGCCTCGAGACCGACGTGCTGCTCGCCTGGGACGACATCGCCTCGGTCGCGCGCGAGCGCCGCATCGACGAACCCAAGACGCCGAAGGTCACTGAAGCGGACGGCACCCGAACGCTGTCACTGCGGATGCAGAACGAGACCGCCGTGCTCATCGAGCTCGAACGGCCGACCCGGGTGCGGCTGCCCGGGCAGCCCCCGCGCGGGGGCGAGCAGGTGGTCGACCACGTTCGCATCTGGGTCGACGACGTGGACGGGTTCATGGCGGCGGTGCGGCGGGAGATCTGAATCCGCTGCGGGCACGTGTGCACGAGCACCCCTCCGGATGCGGCTATGATTGACGAGTTGCCTTCGACGGAGACGAAGCGGGCATCGGGCTGTGGCGCAGCTTGGTAGCGCACTTGACTGGGGGTCAAGGGGTCGCAGGTTCAAATCCTGTCAGCCCGACCAGAAAGTCCCGGAAACTCAAGGGTTTCCGGGACTTCCTCGTTGGAAGCGAGGCTATCGACTCAACGGAGCAGGACCGTGGAGTCCTCGCTGGAAGTCGACGTCGGTGGACGTGGGCTCACGTGGCGGTCGCGTCGGTCAGCCCTCCACGTGCCGAATCCGCCCGGGCTGTGTCGGAGGCCCACGCGGCCGCACAGGCCGCGTCCCAGTACTCCGTCTGCGCTGCCGCTCCGTCGGCTGCACGCGACGGGCTTCCCATGCCCACGATCACCGACAGGGCCTCCGAGTTGGCGAGCATCCCACGGAGCGCCAGACGATGCGCCCCCACGCCGCGTTCCCGTGCGAGTGCCGCGAGCGCTGGGAGGCGCGCCGGGAGGTCGCGAGCGTGCGCGGGACCGCCGAGGGGCGAGAAGGCGAAGAACGCCAGGCCGAGGTGCTCGGCGCAACGGAGCTCCGACGTGGCATCGCCGGCGACGAGGCGGTTCTGAACGGCGGTCAGTCGGCACGACGAACGTGCCGCCTCGATCTGAGCCACGGAGGCATTCGAGATTCCGATCGCGCCGATCTTGCCTTCGCGCCGCAAGTCGTCCAGGGCGCCGAAAGCTTCTTCGAGGTCTCCGCCTTCGTCGGCGCGGTGGAGGTAGTACAGGTCGAGACGCTCGCGATTCAGGGAACGAAGGCTCGCGTCGACGTCCCGCCGCAAGCGGTCGGGTGTGTTCTCGACCGCCCACGTCGTCGGACCGGTGCGGAAGTGGCCGCCCTTGGTCATGATCACGGCACCTTCTCGCCCGCGAAGCGCCCCGGCGAGGAGGTGCTCGTTGTGAAGGTCGTCATCGACCGTGGCATACGCTCGTGCCGTATCGAAAACACGCACCCCGGCCTCATATGCGGCGCGGATCGTGGCGACCGCGTTCGCGTCGTCGCGCAGATCCGCGGTCGAGAAGCGTCCGCAGCCTTGCGCAACGCGACCGCGGAGGAATGCGGCTGTGATCGAGCCGGTCATCGAGGCAGCGGACCGCGGATGAGCGGGCTCATTTCCCGCATGCGATGGATAGGGGGTGTCGTCTCAGAGACGACGTACGTCCAGAGCTCACGCTGATTCGGGAACGGGTCCTCGAAATACGCCAGCCACTCCTCCAACTTCGCGTGGAGGCGCGCCTGGACCTCTGCAGTCCCAGGAACCCCGGGTAGTGGGATGCGCCCGAAGTGGTTGTCGAGCTGATGAGTGTCGTCGGAGCGGCGGAACAGGGTATCCATGCGCCGCAGCAGCACGGTGCGGCCGACGTCCGACTCCGCATGCGGTTCCGAACCGTCTGTGCGGTCGATGTTCTCGGTCGAGTACGTCCACTCCTTGGTGTAGACGCCTCGCCACGGGGTAGTGAAGTAGAAGAGGGGCGCTGACTCGACGACGTCGTCGTCCTCGTCGCGGATCGCTGCCGACAGGTCCTTGCCGTGGACATGCTCGGGCACGTCGAGCCCCATCAGCCCGAGCAGCGTCGGCATGAGGTCGATCGTCCCCACGATCAGTTCGGACGTGCGCGCTCGCACCTGCCCAGGGATCGACATGATCAGGGGTACGCGTGCCGACACGTCCTCGGGGCTGGACTTGTGCCAATGGTTGTTGAACGCGCCGAAGGTCTCGCCGTGGTCGCTCGTGTACACGATGATCGTGTTTTCACGCACGCCGCGCTCATCAAGCGCTGCAATGACTCGGCCGACGTTGGCGTCGACCTCGCTGCAGAGGGCTAGGTAGCCCTGGGTCATCAGGCGCGTGCGCTCGTTGACCGGGACCGTGGGGCGAAGGGTGAGAGCATCCGGGTCGTAGAGGTCCTTGAACTCGTCAGGCGCGTCGAACGAGGTGTACTTCGCATCGTCTCCGCCGTTGTGGTTGTGCGGCGCGTGGTACGAGACGAACAGGGTGAACGGGTCATCGACGCTCTGGTTCTCGATGAAGCGCAGGGCCTGATCGGTCTGCCCTTCCACCTCCCAACAACCGAAGTGCACCTTCTCGTCGCCGTCCCAGAAGAAGGAGTTGTCGGGGTCGTAGTTGACCGCGCAGTTGTTCGACAGGAATTCGTCATCGAAGCCGTGGCGATCCGGTCCGGCCGGGATCGGGCGGTTCCGGTCTCCACCGTACAGGTGCCACTTGCCGACATACCCGTTGCGGTATCCGTGGCGCCGGGTGACTTCGGCGAACGAGTCACCGAGGTCTGTCGCCAGGCGCCGGTCGTTCGTGAAGCAGTTGTTCCACAGCGGGTGCACGCCCGAGATGAGCATGCTCCGCGCGGGCGTGCAGACGGGCGAGTTCGAGACCGCGTGATCGAACAACAGGCCCCGTTCGGCAAGTCGATCGAGGTGTGGGGTCTTCACGTCGCTGAGCCCGTACGCACCCAGCATGTCTCGCGACTGCTGGTCGGAGAAGATGAACACGAGGTTCGGCCGCCGGGGGGATCCTGTCGTCGGTGCGGGCGCGTCGTGATCGTATATGAACCGGTTCATGAGGATGATCCTCCCACAGCTTCATTCGACATGGGGGGTCACAGGGCCCTTGGTTGTCAGCAATCTGGCCATGCATCGCTCCTCCAGTTCGAGGTGGGTATATGCGATCGCGGCGGCATCTGCTACATTTTCGTGAATCGGTTCATTGCGACCGAATCCCTGTCCAAGCAAAGAAGGTTGTCACAGTGGCCACTTCACCATTGACCCCCCGCCGGCTTGTCGCCGGCGCCGGCGCGGTCGTGCTCGCCATCTCACTCGCCGCCTGCTCCGCGAGTGACCCCAGCTCCGACGACTCCGACGCCTCGACGCTCAGCGGTGAGATCCGCGTCGGGATGATCGCGTCCCTCGCTCCG
This sequence comes from Agromyces marinus, assembly GCF_021442325.1. Taxonomy (NCBI): domain Bacteria; kingdom Bacillati; phylum Actinomycetota; class Actinomycetes; order Micrococcales; family Microbacteriaceae; genus Agromyces; species Agromyces marinus. The sequence goes on from NZ_CP087879.1 coordinate 1,338,221, forward strand.
CAGTTCGAGCGGTACGCCGAGGAGTTCGAGGCGGACTTCCCCGACATCGACGTCACCGTCGAAGCCGTTGCGGAGTCGCCCGCCGACTACATCCAGCAACTCGCGACACTGAACCTCAGCGACTCCGTTCCGGATGTGCTGTTCAACACCGGCGGGCTCAACCAGACGCTCGATGCGAATGGCTTGCTGTGGGACATGTCGGAGTGGCTGGATGAAGGCCGATCGGGCCTCGACGCAGCCAGTTTCGCGCCCAACTTCCTCGGTCTGTTCCAGGGCGACGACGGTCGCACCACAGGCCTTCCGGTCAGTGCCGACAGCGGCGTCGTGACATACAACATCGCACAGTTCGAGGAGTACGGCGTGCCGCTGCCGACCGAGGACTGGACCTACGAGGAGATGTACGACGCCGCACGCCAGATCACCGAGGGGTCCGGTGGCGATGTCTACGGCATCGTCACTCCTCTCGCTGTGGCCGAAACCCCCTTCCAGTGGTATCCCGTTCTGCGCGCCTACGGCAGCGAGATGTACGACGCCGACGCCGATGAGTTCGTGTTCGCAGACGCTGCGGGCATCGAAGCGTGGACGACGCTGCTGGAGCCGTACACCGAGGAGTTCGGCGTGCCGTACTCAGCGCTCGCGAACGACCCGGGCAAGAACCTCTTCCCGAGCGAGCAGGCAGCCATGGAGGTGTCTTCGACCGCTCGCATCGCCGCACTTCGCGAGCAGATGCAGAGCGACTGGGACGTCGCCCCGATGCCTCTCATCGACGGTGTGCGCACCACCGGCGGGGGTGCGTACTCGCTGTCGCTGAGCGAGAAGTCCGACAAGAAGGACGTCGCGTGGGAGTTCCTCGCGTGGTTCTACTCGGTCGAGGGCGGATTCGAGGTCGCCAAGGACGACGGGATCATCCCCGCGACCACCGACGGCATCGAGAACGGTACCTGGCAGCAGGACCCGCCGCCCGTGCCTGCGAGCTTCGTCCCGACCGTTCAGACGTCGATCGAGGACGCGATCCTGCAGAAGCCGTACCCGGCCGACGTCGCACCGGAGGTGCTGCCGGCGCTTCAGGAAGCGATCCAGAAGGTCATGCTGCGTGACGTCGCCATCGATGTGGCGTTCACGGAAGCCCAGGACTCGCTGAACGCACTGCTGCGGTAATGACAGACACGCGCGCGACTCAGCGCATCGTCACTCGTCCGGGCGCGGGGAACACCCCGCGCCCGGCGGGCCGGCGCGCGCACCGCTTCGACGTCGTCGCCGCGTGGGGGATGCTCACCCCTGCGGTGGTGATGTTCCTCACGTTCGTCATCGTTCCCGCGCTGGTCGGGATCGGACTCAGCTTCACCGAGTGGGACTTCTTCAGGCCGCCCGTCTTCGTGGGCTTCGACAACTACACCCGGCTGGTCTCCGATCCCGACGTCTGGCAGGCGCTCGGCGTGACGATCCAGTACGTCGTGCTCGGCGTGATCCCCACCGTCCTCATCGGCTTCATGATGGCCGTGCTCATCAATGCCAATATGCCCGGCGTTCCGGTGCTGCGCGTGCTCTACTTCGTTCCGGTGGTGCTCTCGGTCGCGGTCTCCGCCGTGTTGTGGTCGTTCATGTACGACCCCCGGCAGGGCCCGATCGCCGCGTTGTTCCGAGTGGTCGACGTTCCGCCCGTCGACTTCCTCAACAGCGAGGTGCTCGCCCTGCCATCGCTCGTTCTCATGATGATCTGGCTGGCCCTGCCGATCGTGATCATCTTCTATCTGGCAGGCCTGCAACGGGTGCCCGAGGACATCTACTCCGCGGCGGCGCTCGACGGCGCCGGCACTTGGCGCATGCTCTGGTCGATGACGTGGCCGAACGTCATGCCGACGACGTTGGTCGTCGTCGTGCTCCAGATCATCAACTTCGTGGCCAACTCACTCGACGTGGCGCTGATCATGACCGGTGGCGGACCGCTCGGGGCGACACGGAGCCTGTCGCTCTATGCGTATGAACAGGCCTTCATGTCTCAGAACGTGGGCTACGCCAGCGCACTGTCGATCTTCCAGCTCCTGCTCATCGTCGGGATCATCGCCCTCGGGCGCGTCCTGGGATCGAGGTCATTCCGATGAAACCCATGACCATGCGCTACGGCCGCTACACCACCATCGTCGTGTTCGGGCTGATCATCGCCTTCCCGCTGCTGTACCTCCTGTCGGGGTCCCTGATGTCATTCCAGGAGATCTCGCAGTACCCGCCGAAGCTCGTGCCGAGCGAACTCATCTGGCAGAACTACGCGGACGCGTGGGAGTACCTCACCCCGCGGACCGTGCTGAACACGTTCATCTTCGTGATCTCGGTCCTGGTGCTGCAGCTCGCGATCTGCCTGCCCGCGGGCTTCGCGCTCGCGAAGATCCCGATCCGCGGCACGGGACTGCTGCTGGCGATGTTCATCATCCCGATCTTCCTGCCTGCGAACCTGACACTCATCCCGACGTTCATCGTGACGCTCGAACTCGGCCTCGTCGGTTCGTTCGCCGGCCTGATCCTGCCCGTGGTGGGCCACGCGTCGCTGGGCATCCTGTTGTTCCGCCAGTTCTTCGCAACGTTCCCGGGCGGTCTGATCGAGGCTGCGCGTCTCGACGGCGCCGGGTGGTTCCGCACGTTCTTCTCGATCGCGCTGCCACTGGCCAAGCCGGTCATCGCGTCGTACTCGGTCGTGACGTTCCTGACGGCGTGGAACATGTACATCTGGCCGCTCGTCGCGGCGCCCGGTCCCGACACCCGCGTGCTCACGCTCGCCCTCGCGCCGCTGGCGCAGGGGGATTTCAGCAACATCTCACCCGCGGTGAGCTTCGCGGCAGCGGTGGTCGCCATGATCCCGGTATTGCTCGTCTTCGTGCTGTTCCAGCGATGGTTCACCCGGGGAATCGTCGGCTCTGGACTCGAATGACCCCTACCGCGACCGACCACGGGCGCGTCCTGCACGCGCCATCCCTTCGAAAGGTTCCACGATGACCGCGGATGACAGGCCCGACATCATCTTCCTGATGACGGACCAGCAGCGCTGGGACGCCCTGGGCGTCCACAACCGCCTGGTCAAGACTCCCCACCTCGATCGCCTGATCGAGTCTGGGATCCTCTTCCCCCAGGCGACCTGCCAGGCGCCGATGTGCGTGCCCAGCCGTCACTCGCTGATGACCGGGACGTACCCGTCGCAGAACGGTGTCCGCTCGAATGAAGCGGCCACGCCGGGCGACGACGCGATCGTCGCTCCCGTGCTCGCAGAGGCGATGCGCGACGCCGGCTACCTCACGGCGGGCTTCGGCAAGACCCACTGGGGTCGAACCCCCGAAATCCCATCGACCCGTGGGTTCGACGTGCGGGTCGTCGGGACGCGCGATCTCGGGATCGAGGTCGGAGCCGTCGGCTGGCAGGAGGAGGAGGACCCCGATGGTCGTGCGGCCTATCTCGAGATGACGCGCGGCTACGGCCCCGGAGAGGAGGAACCGGTCGGGTACATCGGGGCCACGTCGACGATCCCTACCCGGAACCATCCCGACGGCTGGATCGCCGAGCGTGCCCTCGAGTGGCTCGACGGTCCGGATCTCGAAACCGACAAGCCGTTGTTCTTCTACCTCAGCTTCGTGAAGCCCCATGCGGGCCACAACCCCGCCGCGGAGTTCGAGGCGCTGTACGACATCGACGAGATCCCCGATCTCGAGACGCCTCCGTGGGACGAGTCGCGTTACGATCACATCCGGGTTCGAGACGACAACTCGCACTTCCTCGGGGCCCGCAGCGAACGGTGGCGTGACGCGTGGCGGGGGTTGACTCCGCGCGAGCGTCGGTACGCGACCCTGCGCTACTGGGCGAACTGCAGTTGGTTGGACTCCCTGTTCGGCAGAGCGCTCGACCGACTTGCGGTGCGAGGCCGTCTCGCCAACGCGCTCATCGTGTTCGCCAGCGACCACGGCGAAATGCTCGGCGAGCGCAACTTCCAGTTCTCCAAGTACTGCCTCTACGACAGCAGCGTGCGCGTGCCGCTGGTCCTTTCCGGCACGGCCATCGCCTCGGGGCTCCGGGGGACTGTGGACGATCGTCCCGCTGCCCTCGTCGACATCTACCCGACGATCGCTCAGGCGGCGGGTTTCGGCATCCACGCGAGCGCCGCGGGTGCTTCGCTGCTCGAGCCGGCCCGCCGGGCGGGGTCGTTCGCCGAGATGCACGAGCCCGCACCTGCGTGGATGTGGCGCACCGCTCGCTACAAGCTCATCGCGTTCGTCGACCCGGAGAGGTCCGGGGCACAAGGCGAGCTCTACGACTTGCAGGCCGACCCTCGAGAGTGGCACGACCTGTACCACGACCCGGCGCACCTCGCGGTGCGCGCGGACCTCATGGCAGAGCTCATCGCCCATATGGCGGCGACCTCCGCCGCTTCACCCACCCACGGCGCGCTCGGCGCAGCACCCGTCCTCGAGGCGGTACACGCCTTCGCAGGCCACCAGAACGACAGCGAGACCAGCCATGAGTGACGTCGACACGCGACAGACCATCCGCCCACAGGACAGCCCTCTCAGCGATCATGCCCTCCTCGAAGGAGTGCAGATCGAGCCCCACGGCCGCTCTGGCCTGGACGGCCGGCCGGCCGGTGCCGTGCGCCGCGCGCTCGAACCGACGTTCCCCGGCGCGTTCTGGTTGGCAACCGACGCCCGGCCCGACCAGCACGCGGGGTTCGTCGCCGACGTCGTGGTGCCGGAGGACTGCTCGTACCGACTCGCCGTCCAGGCGTCGGGCGCCTTCCGCCTTCGCATCGACGCCGAGACCGTCGTGCATGGGCCGCTTCGGTATGCGCCGGCGCTGCCGGAGTATCACGAACAGCGCATCGACCTCCCGGCCGGGCGTCATCGGCTCGCGTTGCATGCGCAGGCCGAGCTCCTGACGACCCGCATGTCGGCGGCGGTGCCGCCCTTCGCGTGGGTGCGGCTCATTGCCGATGACGACGTCGAGGTGTCGCTGAGCTGGCGTGGCCGCGAGCTGGAGGAGTATCACGCCACCGGCTTGCGCGTCAGTCCGCTGCTCGGCTGGGTCGAGTGGCAGGCACTCCCGTTCGTGGGCGCGTGGTGGGACGACGATCTGCATGCCGGGTGGTCCGAGACCCGGGCGGTCGATCTCTCGGTGCTCGGACCCGAAGCCACGTGTGCCGACATCGCCTTGCCCGCATGGCGGACGCATTCGCTCGCACCGCAGTCGTCCGGGGTCTATCGCGACACCTACGTCGGGTACGAGTTCGACGACATCGGCACCCAGTTCCTGCTCGCGGACGACGACCCCGACCCGCTCGATGACCTGGACGGAAGGTGGTTCCGCTACGACCTGGGCCGCGTTCGAGTGGGATCGGTCGCTTTGAGGGTGGCCGCGTCCGCGAAGGCGGAGATCACGGTCGGATTCGCCGAGCGATTGACGCCAGATGGTCGCCCGTCACCCGTCGTCGCCCTCTCAGCTGGTCCGACGCGCATGCTCCAGCACTTCACGGTCGATGCCGGCGAGACGACGATCGAACCGTTGCAGTCCCTCGGCGGCCGCTACGTCGAGGTGCGGGTGCGCGGTGGACTGGACAGCGACATCAAGGACGCCCGCTTCGTCGAGCGGGACTTCCTGGGGGCGCCTACCGGGCGCTTCGAGTCGGGCGACCCACTGCTCGACCGCATTTGGATGACGGGGCTGGACACGCTCCGGGCGACGGCTGAAGACAGTCTCATCGACTCCGTTCGTGAGCGCGGTGAGTGGGTTGGCGACGTTGTCTCGAGCGCCCTGCACCTGTTGAGCGCAGGTTGGGGGGATGTGCGTCTCGTACGCCGCGCATTGCTGCACTCCGCTGCCGGGGCACGTGACGACGGGCTCGTCTCCGGTTGCGGTCCAGGGGAAGTGCTCTACCTCGGCACCTATGCCGCGCAGTGGGTGACGGCGTGCCTCAACGTTGCGCGGGTCGAAGGGGACATCGGCATCCTCCGCGAACTCGAGGAGAGTGCCAGCGCGAATGTCGATGCTCTCCTCGCCTGTATCGATTCCGATGGCGACCACCGCCTCCCTTGGTCGTTCGTCGACTGGGGGTACGGCGTTCCGCAGGACCAGCCCAACCTGGCCGTGCTGTCCCATGTCCACCAGGCGGTGCGGAGTTGGCGGCGCTGGCTCGAACTCCTCGGACAGCATGACCGGGCAGCGGTCTACGGGGTCGACGAAGAGCGGCTCGCGCGGGTGCTCGCTCGTTGGATGGGCGACCCCGCCAACCCCTACCACTCATGGACCCTCGGTGTTCAGAGCGGCATCGTCGATCCCGAGGGCGCGGCGGAGTACATCCAGAAGCACGTCTCGCGGGCGTTCCCGTTCGACCGCACGGCGGACAGACTTCGCGACCCAGGACAGGTGCGTCCCGGCGCGGTCACACCGTACTTCACGAACTACTCCTTTCCCGTCCTCCTCGACACGGGTCTCGGCTCCGAGGTCGCGGAGATGTGGCGCACCGGTTGGGGCTGGATGCTCGAGCGCGGAGCCACGACCTGGTGGGAGGTCTTCGACGAGCGGTGGAGCCAATGCCATTACTGGGGTGGCGCGCCGACCTGGCAGATGTCGCGGTGGGGCCTCGGGCTGCATCTCGACGTCGATCACGAAGGACCGGTCGCCGACCTCCGCGTCAACGACCTCGGGCGGGACCGGGTCTCGGGCCGCGCGCATCTCGCCGGTGGCCGGACTGCCGAGGTGGAGTGGGAGAAGACCGGCGGTGATTCCATCCGCTACCGGATCGACTTGTCGGACGCGATCCGCCTCCGCGTGCATGGTCGGGTGCGGCACTTGTCGCGCGGCGGTCATGAGTTCGAGATGCAACGCCAGGGAAGCAGCGCGCTCTACCGATGAAGACCGACCGACGTGGGCAGCGACGTGTGGCGCACGACGAGTTCGGGGGAGTACACGCGCCGGGAATGCTCGTGGCCTGGCCCCGCGGCGATCTCCGCGACCGTGAGCTCCACCGCGGCCTGGGCGATGAGTTCGACCGGCTGACGCACCGTCGTCAACGGCACCTGCGCGGTCGCGGCGAACTCGATGTCGTCGTGCCCGATGAGGCTCAGGTCATCGGGAATGCGGATGCCGCCTTCCCGGGTGATCTCGTGCATCAGCCCTATGGCCAGCCGGTCGTTCGCTGCGAAGATCGCGTCGGGGCGGCGTTCGGGCGGCGTCGCGAGTACGCGCGCTCCCACCCGCCGACCTTCGTCGATCGAGAGAGTGACGGTCGACAGGTAGTCCATGCGCACCCCGGGCGTCTCGGCTACGGCGCGCGCGGCACCGTCCACACGCCCGCGGACCTGGTGGATCGGGCCGCCGGCGACGAGGATGTCACGCCGCCCCTGTTCGATGAGGTGTCGCACGGCGACGTAGCCGCCGTGCTCCGCGTCGGACTGGACGGTGCTGAAATCTCCATCGGCGTCGGCTACGCCGAGGAGCACGATCGGGGTGCCGCTGGCGTGAATGGAACGCACGCGTGGGGTGACTCCGCCGATCGGCGCCAGCATGATCCCGCCGACGCGCTGCTCTTCGAACAAGTCGAGATAGCGGGTCTCGCGCTCGGCCCGCTGCGAGCTTCCGCCCAGCAGCACGGAGAAGCCGGCCTTCTCCGCGGCGTCCTCGGCCACTTCGGCGAGTGTGTTGAAGAAGGAGTCGTAGCCGCTCAGAACGAGCAGACCGAGGGTCCTGCTCGAACCCGAGGAGAGCTGCCGGGCGTGGCTGTTGGGCACGTAGTCGAGGTCGCGCATCGCAGCGTGCACGCGCGCAACGAGTTCGGGCTTCACCGAAGTACGACCGTTGAGCACATTGGACACGGTTCCCACCGAGACTCCCGCAGCGCGAGCGACGTCTCTGATGTGAACCCGCGCGCGCGACATCGAACTGGCCTCCCGTCCTGCCCGCACCGCCATGGCTCGACGCGGGCGCTCTTCATTATGTCCGGCGCGAGGCCGAAATCGCGCCGGGACCGCGCCGCGTCCCCTGCCGACAACCCATCCTCACATCGTGGCATGCGCCGCGACAACGAAAGAAGGCACGCATGACGACCGAACTGACCGAGTTGAGCACGGTGCTCGCTCCGAAATCGCGGCGCAAGCCGAGGATCGGATTGGTCGCGGGCGGGCTCGGGACATACTGGCCGCAGTTCCCGGGATTGCTTCCGCAACTGCGCGAATCGTCCCGGTATGTGTCTGAACGGTTCGCGGAGATGGATTCGGATGTGACGGATGTCGGATTCATCTCCGACGCCCAGGAGGGGGCGGCCGCCGCGGAGGCATTGAGGAAGGCTGATTGCGACCTGATCGTGCTCTTCCTGACGACGTATCTGACGAGCTCGATGGTACTGCCGATCGCGCAGCGGTCGGGCGCGCCGGTGCTGGTCATCGACCTTCAGCCGACGCAGAAGATGGACCATGCATCGTTCGATACCGGTGCATGGTTGGCATACTGCGGCCAGTGCCCGGTCCCGGAGGTGGGGAACGTGTTCATGCGCGCCGGCATCGAGTTCCGGTCGGTGTCAGGGTACCTCCGGCAGGAGTCTGCGTGGAAACGGATCGAGCAGTGGATCGCAGCCGCGCATGTGAGGGCGGCGCTCCGGCATGCCCGTCACGGCCTCATGGGGCACGTGTATCCGGGGATGCTCGACGTCTCGACCGACTTGACACTGCTGCCGGTGACATTCGGGTCGCACGTGGAGGTATTGGAGTTCGACGACCTGCGCGTGCGGGTGGATTCCGTCACCGAGCGAGAGACTGCGCAGAGGATGGAGCTTGCGCGCCGAGTCTTCACACTCGACCACTCGGTCGTGGAGGAGGACTTCGCCTGGGGTGCGAAGGTATCCGTCGGCTTGGACCGACTCGTGGACGACTTCGACCTGGACTCGCTCTCCTACTATCACCGCGGCCTCGACGGGGAGCAGCACGAACGGCTGGGTGCCGGCATGATCCTCGGTGCTTCATTGCTGACCGCCCGGGGCATACCGGCGACGGGCGAGTACGAGTTGCGCACGACGCTCGCGCAGCTCGCGACGCAGGTCGTCGGTGCCGGTGGGTCGTTCTGCGAGATCCAGGCCTTGAACTTCGAGGACAACGTGGTCGAGATGGGGCACGACGGACCGGCCCACCTGGCCGTCTCATCTCGTGACCCGCTGCTGCGCGGCCTCGGGGTGTTCCACGGCAAGCGCGGGTGGGGTGTATCGGTCGAGTTCGACGTGCGGCACGGCCCGGTCACGCTGCTGGGACTCGGGCAGAACCGCGACGGGTCGTTGTCGTTCATCGCCTCTCAGGGCGTGGTGGTTCCCGGCCCGCTGCTGGAGATCGGGAACACCACGAGTCGGGTGGACTTCGGTCGCGATCCGGGAGAGTGGGTCGACGCCTGGTCGGCGACCGGCGTCGGGCACCACTGGTCCCTTTCGCTCGGACACCGCGGCACCACCTATCGCGCGGCCGCGTCGCTTCTGGGTATCGACTTCCGGATGGTCTGAACCCATGCCTGTCACCGTCGTCGCAGTCCTCACCGCCAAGCCGGGTCAGGGCTCGGCCGTCATCGAGTCGTTCCGCGCAGTGTCGCCGCTCGTTCGAGCAGCCTGAATGAGTGGATTCAGCGGCGAAACGACGGCCACTCCTTCAGAGCATTGCGGGGATCTCGTAGCTGGGTTCGCCGCGGAGCCTGAACGCGTCGGCGATGAGCGCCCGGGCGTGTAGATCCCGATCGTGCGTTCTGACGCGGCAACGGCGGCGTGACGACCGGGGCAGTCCGACGTACGATCGAAGAACGCCGGCCGGGGCGCTTCGAAGGGAGCAGCACTGGCCACGTGGCATCCGATCCTCGCCGCCGAAGAGCCCGAACCCGGCCGGTGGCGACTCGTCGACTCGCTCGGCCGCGAATACGGCCTCGTGAGCATCGTCCGCGTCGACGGGCAGGTGCGATTCCGCGCCGAGTTCGAGGGAAGGCTCCTCGGGTACGGCACGACGTTGCGGGGCGCATGCGAGCGCGTGCACCACGCGTTCGTGCGTTCCCACGGGCCCGGCGAATGGCGGGGATACCCCGATTTCTCTCGGGCGGAACGGTGAGCACACCCGTGCCGAGGAGGTGAGGTTCCGTCACTGATTCTGATGACTTTCACAGGGAACCGGCACGAGTCGTGGAGGAACGGTGTGCAGACTGGCGGCTTCGCCACGGCGACCCCCCTTTACGTGAAGCACCGAGACGAGACCGCGAACGCGCGAGGACAGCACCTCGTGCCGCCGCACTGGATATATGCAGAACCAGAACACTTCCCCCGACATCCTCAGCACCACCGAAACCCTCGACGCCACGCGTGAGCGCGTGCGCCGCACACGCCGCAAGCGGCGCGCGGCCTGGCTCACCGCAGGCGGCATCGTCGCCGTCGGCGCGATCGTCGGATCCGGCTTCGCCATCCAGACGGCCGTCGCCGACCAGGAGCAGCGCGTCGCCGCGACGGCCGCGCTGACCGCCGCGACCGAGCGTGACACCGACCAGCTCACCGCGGCCGGCGGCCTCCTCGAGGCCCACGCCGCCAAGAAGGCCGAGGACACGCTCGCCACCGCCGACGCCACGATCGCCAAGGCGAAGGGCAAGGCGGATGCCACCGAGCTCGCCTCCACGGTCGCGTCGCTCGAGTACTACACCCACCTGGCACCCGAACGCGTCTTCGCGCTCGCCGACCAGACCAGCGACCACGTCTCGAAGGTGGCCGCGCAGGTCAAGGAGTTCGACCGCAAGGCCGCTGAGAAGGCCGCAGCGGAGAAGGCCGCCCGCGAGAAGGCCGCCGCCGAGAAGGCCGCGGCCGAGGCCGCAGCCGCAGAGACCGAGTCGTCGTACTCGGCACCGTCGTACCCGAGCGGCCCCGCGAACCCGAGCGGCGCGCAGGCGACCGCGCGCGACCTCATGGCGTCGATGTACGGCTGGGGCGGCGACCAGTTCGGCTGCCTCGTCGACCTCTGGAACAAGGAGTCCGGCTGGAACGTCTACGCCCAGAACCCGTCGAGCGGCGCCTACGGCATCCCGCAGGCGCTCCCCGGCAGCAAGATGGGCAGCGCCGGCGGCGACTGGGCCACGAACGCCACGACCCAGATCAAGTGGGGCCTCGGCTACATCGCCGGCCGCTACGGCACCCCGTGCGGCGCCTGGTCGCACTCGCAGTCGGTCGGCTGGTACTGATCCCCGGCCGCACCTGACGCGCCCCACGACGGGACCCGCGGACCTCGAGGTCCGCGGGTCCCGTCGCGTGTTCCCGGGCAGGCGCACCCGCCGTGGGTACGCTGGGCGACATGAGCGTCACCGGTGCGAACCCGCGCGGAGGCGGCATCCGCGCCCGTATCACCCGCGCCGTCGAGTGGGTGCTCAGCACCAAGCCCGCCCGCGCCGTCCTGCTCTATCAGGAGCAGCACGGCCCGATGCTCGCCGACAGCATCACGTACCGCACGCTGTTCTCGGTGTTCGCCGGCGCATTCCTCGGGTTCGCGATCGCCGGAATCTGGCTCGCCGGCAACCCGCAGGTGATCGACGCGATCGTCGAGACCGTCGACGACGTCATCCCGGGGCTCATCGGCGCGAACGCCGCGATCGACCCCGACGTGCTCATCCAGCCCGTGAACCTCTCGATCGCGGGAGCGATCGGCCTCGTCGGCCTCGTCGCCGCCGCGATCGGCGCCATCCGGTCGCTGCGCATCGCCCTGCGTGCGCTCGCCGGCAAGCCCGACGAGACCACCTTCGTCGCGTGGCAGTTGCTGCGCGACCTCGCGATCGCGATCGGCTTCGGGCTGCTGCTGGTCGCCGGATCCGCGGCGACGGTCATCGGCACCGGGTTGCTCGATTCGTTCGTCGACTGGCTCGGCGCCCCGCTCGGCGGTGCGCTGTTCGACACGGGCTCGCGCACGCTCTCGGTCGCGGTCGTGTTCGCCATGGACACCGTCGTCGTCGCGGGCCTGTTCCGCATCCTCTCCGGGCTCCGGCCGGGGGCCAGGGCGCTCTGGACCGGCGCCCTGCTCGGCGGCGCCGCCCTGACCGTGCTCCAGGTGCTCTCCGGGCTGTTCGTCGGGGGAGCCACGCGCAACCCGCTGCTCGCCGGCTTCGGGTCGCTCATCGCCCTGTTGCTGTGGCTGAACCTCTCCAGCCAGGTCATCCTCATCGCGAGCGCCTACATCATCACGGGCGTCCACGAGGCGCAGGACCGCGTGCGCGAACGGTACGGTGCGACCTCGATGGCCCTCCGGCGCCTCAAGCGCGCCGAGCGCAGAGCAGCGGATGCCGCGGCCGAGGTCGCCGCGGCCCGTGACGCGATGCTCGGGGTCGAGGAGGGCGACCGGAAGCGCGAACGGGCCGACGGTGATCAGCTCGGGCCGGGCGGCTGAACCACCCGGGTCCTCGACGAGGCCGACACCCTCGACGCCGCCGCAGCACCGGGTTAGGCTCACGCCATGTGCAGGAACATCCGCACCCTCCACAACTTCGAGCCCGCAGCCACCGGCGACGAGGTGCGCGCCGCCGCCCTGCAGTACGTCCGCAAGGTCAGCGGATCCACCCACCCGTCCAAGGCGAACGAAGCCGCGTTCGACGAGGCCGTCGAAGCCGTCGCGCACATCACCCAGCACCTGCTCGACCACCTCGTCACCAACGCGCCGCCCAAGGATCGCGAGATCGAGGCCGAGAAGGCGCGCGCACGCGCCGAGAAGCGCTACGCCGCGCTCAGCGCCTGACCGCCGGCCGCACGTGACCGGCGTCGGCGGAGCACGATAGCCTCGGCGCCATGGCCCGCGACGCGACCACCATCGACCTCGACGGCCCGGACGGCACGCGCACCGTCCGGATCTCCAGCCCCGACCGCGTGGTGTGGTCGGAGCCCGGCATCACCAAGCTCGCCCTCGCCGAGTACCTCGTCGCCGTCGGGCCGGCGTTCGTCGCCGCGAACGGCGACCGGCCGGTCTCGCTCGAACGGTTCCGCGACGGCATCGGCGGGGAGTCGTTCTTCTCGAAGAACCCGCCGAAGGGTGCACCCGAGTGGGTGCACGACGTCACGGTGACCTACCCCAGCGGCAGGCGGCATCCGCAACTGGTCATCGACGAACCGGCGACCGCGGTCTGGGCGGCGCAGATGAACACCATCGTGTTCCACCCGTGGGCCTCGCGGGCCGGGGCGCCCGACCTGCCCGACCAGCTGCGCGTCGACCTCGACCCCCAGCCCGGAACCGGGTTCGCCGACGCCGTCCCCGCGGCGCACGCACTGCGCGAACTCATGGCCGAGGCCGGCCTCACCGCGTACGTCAAGACCTCCGGCAACCGCGGCATCCACGTGTTCGCCCCGATCGAACCAGAGCACGAGTTCCTCGACGTGCGGCACGCCGTCATCGCGCTCGGCCGCGAACTCGAGCGCCGCATGCCCGACCGCATCACGACCGCCTGGTGGAAGGAGGAACGCGGGCAGCGCGTGTTCGTCGACTTCAACCAGGCCAACCGCGACCGCACCATGGCCGGCGCCTACAGCCCGCGCGCCATACCGGGCGCCCCCGTGTCGTGCCCGCTCGACTGGGACGAGCTCGACGGAACCGACCCCGCCCGGCACACCGTGCTCACCGTGCCGATCCGGCTCGCCGAGCACGGCGACCCGTGGGCGGGCATGCACGAGCACCCCGGGCGGATCGACACGCTCCTCGAGTGGTGGCAGCGCGACCTCGAGGACGGCCTCGGCGAACTGCCGTTCCCGCCCGACTTCCCCAAGATGCCCGGGGAACCCACCCGCGTGCAGCCGAGCCGCGCCCGCAAGCCCGAGGCCGACTGACGGCCGCGCGCGACGCGCGCACCGGCGCGCCAGGGCTCAGACCTCGACGGGCCCGTCGTTGCGCGGCTCACGAGGCAGGCCGTGCACCTCGCGATGCAGTCGCTCCATGCGCGTGTCGAGCTCCGCCGCCGTGCGCGCCGCATCGGTGAGCTGCGCGAGCAGCGACTCGGGCACCTGCCGGTCGAACTTGTAGTAGATCTTGTGCTCCAGGCTCGCCCAGAAGTCCATCGCGATCGTGCGGATCTGCACCTCGACGGCGACCGGGTGAGCGCCCGTCGACAGGTACACGGGGATCTCGACGATCAGGTGCAGGCTCTGGTACCCGTTCGCCTTCGGGTGCGCGATGTAGTCCTTCACCCGCAGCACGCGCACGTCCTCCTGCGCCGTCAGCAGGTCGGCGATGCGGTAGGCGTCCGAGACGAAGCTGCACGTCACGCGGACTCCCGCGATGTCGGTCACCGTCGCGCGGATCGTGTCGAACGAGGGCTCGACGCCCTTGCGCCGCATCTTGTCGATCACGCTGTCGAGGCTCTTCAGCCGGCTCGAGATGTGCTCGATCGGGTTGTACGCGTACGCCTGGTTGAACTCCTCGCGCAGGATCGACAGCTTCGTGATGATCTCGTCCATGCCGAACTTGTACCGCTGCATGAACCGCTCGGTCTCATCGCGCAGCGCGCGCATCTCGTCGAGCGTCGAGCCGTCGATCGTGTCGAGCGTGCGCAGGGCACGATCCGTGAGCATCGGCTGCCGGGCGGGGCGGGCCGGCGGTGGTGCGTCGAGCTGCGTCATCGAGGTTCACCGTAGGCGGTCAACCTCGACGTTGCCCGAGCGGATGCCTCACCCGATCGCGTCGACGTACAGCCACCGGCCCTCGCGCACGAACCGGCTGACCTCGCGCTGCACGCCGCGCTCGCCGGAGGCGACGTATCGTGCGGCGAACTCGACGACGCCCTCCCGGTCGAGCGGGCCACCGCGTTCCGTGCGGATGATCTCGAGCGAACGCCAGTGCACGTCCGGGTCGGGCTCGAGGGTCGCGGGTCTCGTCGACGGATGCCACGTCGCCAGCAGGTACGTCACGTCGCCGACCACGAACGCGGTGTAGCGGGAACGCATGAGCTGCACTGCCGTCGGGGCGGGCGCACCCGCGAGGACGGGCCCGCAGCACTCGGCGAACACGTGACCGCTCGTGCACGGGCACCGGTCGCCGGGGGCGGGGGCGGGGAACGCGCTGGAATGCGGCATCCGCCCAGTCTGGCGCAGGTTCTCCTCAGGAGAAGTCGAGGGTTCATGCAGAAACGGCGTGCAGAGTGGGGGACTCGTGCGCGGCAGCCCCCGGCCCGCGTCATGCCAAGCCCCAGCTCGGAGGGCCCCCGACCATTCTTCCGAGCGCCCCCGCCTATGCACTCCAGCACCCCCACCACGCCTGCCCAGCCCGCGGACGCCCCCGTCCGCACCGATGCGGCCACCCGCCGCGGCGCACGCCGGAGCCGCGCGTCCCGCCGCCGCATGCTGCTCGGCGCAGGTGCGCTCGTCGCGATCGGCGCCGTCGCCGGCACCGGGCTGACCGTCAACCAGGCCCTCGCCGCGCAGCGCGTCGCGGAGACGAGCGCGCTCACCGAGTCGACCGGCCTCGCCGGCGAGCAGCTCGGCGCGTACGCCGGCATCGCACAGGCGAAGGTGCACGCCGAGGCCCAGGACACGCTCACGCTCGCGACCGACACGCTCGCGGAGGTCGAGGGCAAGATCGACGCCACCGGGCTCGCGTCGTCGGTCGCCTCGCTGGGCGAGTTCGAGACGCTCCCGCTCGACGACGTGCGCGACCGCGTGGCGTCGACCCGGTCGGAGATCGACGAGGCCGCAGCGAGCGCCGCCGCCTACGACAAGGCGCTCGCCGAGCGGAAGGCCGCCGAGCGCCGCGCCGCGGAACTCGCGCGCGCCAACACGCCCGAGGGCGCCAAGGCCACGGCCCGCTCGCTCGCCGCATCCCAGTACGGCTGGGGCGAGGGGCAGTTCGGCTGCCTCGTGAACCTGTGGAACAAGGAGTCCGGCTGGAACTACCAGGCCACCAACCCGTCCAGCGGTGCGTACGGCATCGTGCAGGCGTGGCCCGCGGAGAAGCTCGCGACCGCGGGCGCCGACTGGAAGACCAACGCCACCACCCAGATCAAGTGGGGCCTGGACTACATCTCACGCGGTTACGGCTCGCCGTGCGCCGCATGGGGCCACTCGCAGTCCGTGAACTGGTACTGACCCGGCTCAGCTCGCCCTCGGGTCGAGCAGCTCGCGCCGGTCGGGATGCCGGTCGAACCACTGCTCCACGTACCAGCAGCTCGGCACGATGCGTCGGGCGCCCTGCGCCTCGACGTCGTCGACGGCGAACGCCACGAGATCGGCCGCGAGCCCGCTCCCGCGATACGGCGGATTGGTGAACGTGCGCACGAACGCGACCGCATCGCCGAGCTCGCGATAGTCGAGCACGCTCGCCACCTGCCCGTCGACACGGAGCACGTACCGGCGCTGGTCGGGTTCGTGGAGAAGTTCCCTGCTCACCCGGCCCACGCTACGCCAGTGCGCGGGCGGGCGCGGTCAGCGCCCGCGAAGTCGGTCGAGATCGCGACGCTCGCGCTTGGTCGGCCGGCCCGCACCCCGATCGCGGACGGGCACGGTCGGAACCGCCTCGCGGGGCAGAGGAGCGGGCGTGCGATCCTCCACGGCCGTCGCCGCGAGCTCCGCCGACACGCGCTTCACGATCGGGCGCCGCACGATCAGGGTGCGGTCGAACCCGTGCAGGCGCACCCGGACCTCGTCACCCGGCCGCACCGCCTGCGCGGCCTTCGCGCGCTCGCCGTTGACCCGCACGTGGCCCGCCCGGCACGCGGTGGTCGCCGCGGACCGCGTCTTGCAGACGCGGACCGCCCACAGCCACGCGTCCACGCGTGCCGACTCGAGCTCCGCCATCCCCTCAGCCTACGACGGCGAACGGATGCCGACCCGCGTCGCGTCAGCGGATGAGCGCCCACCAGATCATGAGCATCGTGACGAAGAATCCGACGACGTAGTTGATGAGGATGAAGTGCCGCCACCCGCGGTTGGACGTGCCCGACGCGGCATCCGTCACCGAACGATAGGGCCAGGCCGCCCACAGGTACGGCAGCACCAGCAGGGCCGCGAGCGGGCCCGGCCACTCCGTCGCGAGCATCAACAGGCCCGCCGCGAGCCACAGGGCCAGCGCGATCCGGACCGTCGTCGCCGCGCCGAACGCCGTCGCGATCGACGCGATCCCGGCCTCCCGGTCCGGCACCACGTCCTGCACGGCGCCGAACGCATGGCTGGCCATGCCCCAGCAGAAGAACGCGACGAGCAGCGCGACCAACGGCCAGGTCGGCGCGGCTCCCGCGATCGCCAGACCGTACACGGCCGGGCTCACGAAGTGCGTGCTCGAGGTCGCCGAATCCAGCACCGGGACCTCCTTGAACCGCAGGCCCGGCACCGAGTACGCGAACACCGCGAACAGGCTCACCGCGAGCACGAGCCACGACCACGGCGACCCGGCACCGAGCCACAGCAGCAGTGCCACGAGCGGGGCCGCGGTCGCGACGCCCGACCACACGACCGCACGGTGCAGCCCCGGGTCGAGCAACGCCCCCTCCGCGCCGCCCTTGCGCGGGTTTCGGAGGTCGGACTCGTAGTCGTACACGTCGTTCACGCCGTACATGAGCAGGTTGTACGGAACGAGGAAGAACAGCGTGCCGACGACGAAGACCGCATCGACGCGACCGGTCGTCAGCACGTACGCCGCCGCGAACGGGAACGCGGTGTTGATCCAGCTGACCGGCCGCGACGACCACAGGACCTGCCCGGCCGCCCGGAGCGCGCCGACCCGCGCGCGTTCGGCGCTCATCGCGAACCTCCGGCCCGTCGGCGCGCGAACAGCGACCACACGGCCGGGAGCAGCAGCACCCCCGCGATCGGGTACAGGAAGTCCTCGACGGGTGCGAGCCCGATCGTGACCCCGGAGCGTCGGTCCTCGTCGTAGGCCACGATCCCCGCGGCGATGATGAGCGTGTCGAACACCGCGGTCAGCACGAGCAGGACCGCGGCCGCCGCCGACGTCGCGACCGCGCGGCGACGACCCGCGCGGCGACGACCCGCGCCGGGTCCCCGCGACCCGGAACTCCCGCGAGGCCATCCGACCCGGGCCACGACCGCCGCCACGACGAGGAACGGAATGCTGATCAGCAGGTACGTCACCGGTCACCGCCTCCCGACCGGACCTCGGCATCGCGGCCGGCCCGGACCTCGAGGATCCGTTCGAAACCGAGCACGAGCACGAGCGTGAGGTAGCACAGGAACACCAGGAACACCGGTTCCTCGAGCGGCAGCTCCGGAGCCAGCTCGATGCCCGTCACGATCGACGAGTCGCCGCGGAAGAACACGCCCGACAGGATGCCCGCGGCATCCCACACGAGGAAGAAGGCGACGCCGATCCCGACCGTCGCCGCCGCCGCGAGCGGGGCGCGCCAGAACACGAGGCGCCAGCGCGCATCGATGAGCGCCATGCACCCGATCACCGCGGAGAGGCCCGCGAGGTAGACCAGCCCCATCAGCGACCCGCCGGCCACTGCCGAGCGCCCGCGGCATCCGCGCCGTCGGGCTCGGCGATCGGCCCGGTCGAACGATCGCCGCGCACGCGCTTGAGCACGTTCTCGGCACTGATGAGGCACATCGGCAACCCGATCCCCGGCGTCGTCGAACCGCCCGCGTAGTACAGGCCCTCCACCCGGCGCGACCGGTTCGAACCCCGCAGGAAGGCGGACTGCCGCAACGTGTGAGCCGGCCCGAGCGCCCCGCCCCGCCACGAGTTCAGGCCCTCCTCGAAATCGGCCGGCCCGACCGTGCGCCGGACCACGATCCGCTCCGACAGGTCGCCGACCCCGGGCAGCCGCGAGATGCGGCGGATGGCGGCATCCGCCGTCTCCTCGACGAGCCGGTCGCCCGACCCGCCCTCACCGCCGCGCCCGATCGAGGGATCGGCGGGCACCGGCACCAGCAGGAACAGGTTCGTGTCGCCGGGCGGCGCCACCGTGGCATCCGTCGCACTCGGCATGCACGCGTAGAACGAAGCGGGGTCGGGCACCCTCGGATCCGAACCGAAGATCGCGTCGAAGTTCGTCCGCCAGTCCTCCGTGAAGAACAGCGTGTGGTGGGCCAGCTCGGGAACCCGGCCGCGGATGCCGAGCATCGCCAGCACCGCCCCGGGGCCCGACGTCCGCCGCCGCCACCACGACTCCGGGTACGTCTGCGCGGCCACCGGGAGCAACTGCGTCTCCGTGTGGTGCAGGTCGGCGGCCGAGACCACACGATGCGCCGGAGCGACCACCTCGCGCCCGTCCGAGGTGCGGAACCGGGCGCCCCTGACCGCCGGCCGCGGGCCGTCCCACGACAACTCGATCGCCTCGACCCGCGCACCCGTGACGATCTCGACCCCCGCGCCGACCGCGATCGCGGCGATCCGCTCGATCAACCCGGCGAACCCCCCGCGCGGATACGCCACGCCCTCCCCGAGATCCAGGTGGCTCATCAGGTGGTACAGGGCCGGAGTCCGATCCGGCGACGAACCGAGGAACACCGCCGGGTAGCCGAGGACCTGCCGCAGGCGGCGATCGCGCACGGCCCGCGCGGCGAACCGCTCCAGGCTCGTGCCGAGCAGCCGAGCCATCCGGCCCGACTCCCGCACCACCTCGCCCGCGGCCAGCCCGCGGACGTCCGTGAAGTCCGTGTACAGGAACCTCCGCAACGCCAGGTCGTAGGCGGAATCGGCCGAATCGAGGTAGCGCTCGAGCGCCCGCCCCGCGCCGGGCTCGACCGACTCGAACAGCTCGACGTTCGCGGCACGCGTCGAGCGCACGTCCAGCGGCTCCTCGTACCCGTCCGCCCAGACCCGATACCCGGGGTCGAGCCGCACCGGGTCGACCTCGGCCGCGGCGCTCGTCCCGAACAGGCGGAAGAAATGCTCGAACACCTCGGGCATGAGGTACCACGACGGACCGGTGTCGAACCGGAAGCCGTGACGCGACCAACTCCCCGCGCGCCCGCCCACCTCGTCGCGCGCCTCCAGCAGCGTCACCCGATGCCCGTCCCGCGCGAGCAGCGCGGCCGTCGCCAGCCCCGCGATCCCGCCCCCGATCACCACGATCCGCTCCGAACCGCCGATCATCGCCGACCACCTCCCGTCGTCAACGCCGACCGCACCGCGATCGCGAACTTCTCCCCGTCGGGCACCCGGATCCGAGTCGCGATGATCGACGACGCGGGCGTCGCACGACACCGGGTCGCAAGACTCGCGAACACCCCGTGCGCCGCGGCGACCGAGGCCCGCGCTCGCCGCGGGAGCTCGGGGATCGCCGCGCGCGCGAGGTCGAGATCGCGTTCGATGTCGTCGAGGATCGCGGACTTGTCGGCCTCGGAGAACGCATCCGGGTCGACGCCGGGGAAGTAGTTCCTGCCGAGCGTGCGCCAGTCCGTCGCGAGGTCGCGGAGGAAGTTGATCTTCTGGAACGCCGCGCCGAGATGGACCGCGCCGCGCTCGAGCCGGGCTCGCCGGGCGGGGTCGACACCGGATCCGGACTCGTCGACCAGGAACGCCGCGAGGCACATCAGGCCCACGACCTCCGCGGAACCGTGGATGTACTCGGCGATCTCCTCCGGCGCGATTGGCGTCGGATCGAGGTCGCGCCGCATCGACGCGAAGAACGGGCGCGTCAGCTCGACACCGAACCCGCACTCGCGTGCCACCGAGGCGAACGCGTGCACGACCAGGTTCGCCGAGTACCCGCGGGCCAGTGCCCGCTCGACCTCCTGCTCCAGGCCGTCCAGCACGTCGCGCTGCTCGAGCACGTCCAGTCCGGCCTCGGCGGCCGCGCCGTCCACGACCTCGTCCGCGACCCGGACGAGCGCGTACACGGTGCGGATCCGATGTCGCGTGGCAGGGTCGAGCAGCCGCGCCGCCGTCCCGAACGACGTCGAGTACCGGGCGATCACGGTCGCCGAACTCGCCTCGGCGGCATCCGAGTACCGCGCGAGCAGCCCGCGGTCGTCGCGCGCGCTCACCGGACGCGTCCGATCGCCTGCTGCGCGAACCCCGCCAGCTCCGACCGCAGCTGGAGGGGGACCTCCGCACCCTCCAGCTCGTGCAGCGCGAGCGTGACGTGCTCGGCCGCCGACGCGACCGCGGCGTCGAGCGCACCGCACCCGCGCAGTCGCTCGCGCAACGCCGACGCGCCCGCGTCGTCGAGCGCAGGATCGCCCAGGCGGTCGCGGATCTCCGGCCACGCCGTCGTCGCGGCCGCATGCGCGATCAACGCCGTCCGCTTGCCCTCGCGCAGGTCGGCGGACGCCGACTTCCCCGTGCTCACCGGGTCGCCGAAGACGCCGAGCACGTCGTCCGTGATCTGGAAGGCCACACCCGCGAGGCGCCCGAACCGGCCGAGCGCCGCCACCGCGGACGCGGGCGCCCCGGCCAGCACGGCGCCCGCCGACAGCGGCGCCTCGAACGAGTACACGGCCGTCTTCTGCTCGAGCATCGCCAGCACGCCCTCCAGTTCGGGCGTGGATCCGTGCAGCGACGAGACCACGTCGGCGAGCTCGCCTGCAGCTGACACGAAGACCGCGTGATCGAGGATGTCGAGCAGCGCCCGCCTCCGGTCGTCGCCGATCGGCAGGATCGCGATCTCCCGGTGGGCGCGGCTCAGCGCGAGATCGCCCGCGAGCACGGCCGCGGTGGCGCCCCACACCTCGCTCGCCCGGGCATCCCCGCCGAACTCGGTCGCGCGCGCCGCGAAGCGACCCGCCACGTTCGGCACGCCCCGCCGAACCGTGTCCCGATCGATCAGGTCGTCGTGGATCAGGAACGCCGTGTGCAGCAGCTCGAACGCCAGGGCCACGCCGGTCACCACCGTGCGGTCGACCCCGCCGAACCCCCGGTACGCCGACCACACCAGCCCGGGGCGGATCCGCTTCCCGCCCGAGCTCTGATGCTCGATCGACTCCCACAGCGCGGCGTAGTGGCTGCCGTAGGCACCCGCTCGCAATCGCGCCTCGGCGAAGAAGACCCGGAGCCCCTCGTCGACGTCGGCATCGAGCCGTTCAGGCACGGAACAGCTCCAGTTCCTCGGCCTGCAGCACCAGCCACGGGCTGAACGCCCACGGCGTCGCGCGGATCGCGGCCGCGAACTGCTCCGGCCGGACCCAGCGGTACTCGGCGACCTCGCGCGGATTCGGATCGGGCTCGGCCGAAGCGGTGGCCACGTAGACCGGGCACACCTCGTTCTCCACGATGCCCGCGGCATCCGTCGCCCGGTACCGGAACAACGGCAGGGCCAGGTCGATGCCGGTCAACTCGAGCCCCAACTCGTGATCGGCCCTCCGCCGCACCGCATGCAGCAACGGCTCGGCCGGGCGGGGGTGACCGCAGAACGAGTTCGTCCACACCCCGGGCCAGGTCTGCTTCGTCACCGCCCGACGGGTGACGAGCACCTCGCCGATCGGATTCACGACGTGGCACGAGAACGCCAGGTGCAACTCGGTCGACGGCCCGTGCGCGGCGCTCTTCGGTGCGCGGCCGATGGGCGTACCCGACTCGTCGAGGAGCACCACCTCGTCCTCGAGACCGTTCATCGTGCGGTCCATGGGTCCTCCCTCCGGCTGTGCGGGTGCATCAGCCCCCGCGTCATGTGGACGAAGCTATCGAACGCCGATCCGGTCGGGAACAACCGAAAGTTCGATCAGGCCACGCAGACGGATGTCGCACCCGACCGACTGCGGCATGCTGGAGACGTGACGCGAACGAGTGGCGACGGCTGGGTCGAGGGGCCGGGCGGCGCCAGGTACTGGGGGAGGTTCGGCGCGGCCGGGCTGCTGATCCTCGAACCCGGCGGCACGGTCCTCATGCAGCACCGCGCGGCGTGGAGCCACTTCGGCGGCACCTGGGGGATCCCCGGCGGCGCACGCGACGCCGGCGAGACCGCGTGGGCGGCCGCGGTCCGCGAGGCGACCGAGGAGACCGGGATGCCGCGGGGAATCCTCGTGGAACGGTTCCAGAGCGTCCTCGACCTCGGGTTCTGGTCGTACACGACCGTCGTCGCCGACGCCGAACGGCGATTCGAACCGCGTCTGGCCGACCCGGAATCGATCGAGCTGCGGTGGATCGCGCTCGCCGAGGTGGACGATCTGCCGCTGCATCCGCGCTTCGCGGAGTCGTGGCCGGCGTTGCGCGGCCGGATCCGGGCGACGAGCGGTCGATAGGATCGACTCGTGGGCGGGCACAGTTCGGGGGTCTCGGATCGGGTCTGGACCGTGCCCAACATCCTCAGCATGCTCCGGCTGCTGCTGGTGCCGGTGTTCCTCGTCCTCGTGGTCGCGGGGGAGTACGTCCCGGCACTCGTGGTGCTCGTCGTCGCGAGCCTGACCGACCTGCTCGACGGCTACCTCGCCCGGCGGCTCGGGCAGATCACCAGGCTCGGCCAACTGCTCGACCCCGCCGCCGACCGGCTGTACATCTTCGCCGCCCTCCTCGGGCTCGCCGCGAACGGCCTGGTCCCGTGGTGGATCGTCGTCGTGATCGTCGCGCGCGACGTGTTCCTCCTCGTGCTGGGCATCGTGCTCGCGAACCACGGATACGGGCCGCTGCCGGTCCACCAACTGGGCAAGGCCGCGACCTTCGCGCTGTTCTCGGGCGTGCCGATCATCATGCTCGGGCTCGCGTTCCCGCAGGTCCAGCCGGTCAGCGAGCCGATCGGCTGGGCCGTGACGATCTGGGGCGCCTTCCTCTACTGGTGGGCGGGCGTGATCTACGCGATCGAGACCGCGCGTGTCGTCCGCCAGGCGCGGGTGTCCCCGCCCCCGGCATCCGATACGCTTGAGCAGGGAGGTTAGCGGTGGCGGATTCCGACATGACCCAGACCGGCGCGAACGACGAGGGGGTCGAGCCGCCTGCCGAGACATCGGCGCAGCTCATCGACCACGTCAACGACACGACGATGGGCTTCAGCCGTGAGGCGGCGGCGCAGTTGAACGCCCTCGACGGCGACGTCAGCGTCGCCGAACAGGAGGCGATCGCGGCGCTCCCGTCCGCTTCGGCGCTGCTCATCGTGCGTCGGGGGCCGAACGTCGGCGCGCGGTTCCTGCTCGACACCGACGTCACGTCGGTCGGCCGTCATCCCGACGCCGAGATCTTCCTCGACGACGTCACGGTCTCGCGCAAGCACGCGGAGTTCGTCCGTCACGGCACGGCGTTCCAGGTGCGCGACCTCAACTCGCTCAACGGCACCTACTTCGACGGCGTCCGGATCGAGACCGCGCTGCTCAGCGACGGCGCCGAGGTCCAGATCGGCAAGTACCGGCTCACCTTCTACGCCTCCCGACACGACCTCGCGCCGGCGGGAACCGGGTGAGCGGGGGCGCCGCGACGCGGCGTCCGGCTCACGCCCCACCGCTGCTCGGCATCGGCCAGGTCCTGGCGAAGCTCCAACCGGAGTTCCCGGAGCTGACCCCGTCGAAGCTGCGCTTCCTCGAGGAGCAGGGGCTCGTCTCGCCCGCCCGGACCGCGGCGGGCTACCGCAAGTTCTCCCCGGGGGACATCGAACGACTGACCGTGGTGCTCTCGATGCAACGGGACCACTACCTCCCGCTCAAGGTCATCCGGACCCATCTCGCCGAGATCGACGCGGGCCGCACGCCCGCGCTTCCCGGCGCGGTCGACGCGGCGGCCTTCCGCGCCTCGGCTGCGAGGTACTCCCGCGACGAACTCGTCCGTGAAGCGGATGCGACACCGGCGCTGCTCGACGACGCGATCGCGGCCTCCCTCATCCGGCCGGCCGAGGTCTACGGCCCAGAGGCGCGCGATGTGCTCGCCGCCCTCGCCGTCCTGCGGGGGAGCGGCATCGAACCGCGACACCTCAGGGGCATGCGTGCCGCAGCCGAGCGCCAGGCGGCGCTCGTCGAACAGGCGATCGCGCCCGAACGGCGCACCGACCCGGCCGGCCGCGCGCGGAGCGCCGAGCGCGCGCGCGAACTCGGCGATCGCCTCGCCGCGGTGCACGCCGCGGTCCTCAGGCAGAGTCTCGAACGGCCGGCGCGGTGACGCGACACGCCGTGACGTTCGGCCCGATGTCCTCGACTCCGATGCGGCACGTCGGTAGCGTGGACTGCGCGGCCGCGGGGTGCGGGCGAGAGTAGAGGGGCGATCGGATGACCGGGCTCGATCGGAGCGAACGAACACGCTACGACCTCGGACTGCTCTTCACCGACGGCCTCCCCGAGCACGACGACGGCACCGGCTACCGCGGAGCGGTCGCCGCTCGCGCCGCGGGCATCAGCTATCGGCAGCTCGACTACTGGGCGCGCACGCAGCTCGTCGAACCGACCGTCCGCGGCGCGGCCGGATCGGGTTCGCAGCGGCTCTACGGGTTCCGCGACATCCTCGTGCTCAAGCTCGTCAAGCGTCTGCTCGACACGGGCATCTCGCTCCAGCAGATCAGGGTCGCCGTGACCCAGCTCCGCGAGTCGGGAATCGACGACCTCGCGCAGACCACGCTCATGAGCGATGGTGCGAGCGTCTACCTCTGCACGTCCGACGACGAGGTCATCGATCTCGTCAATCGCGGCCAGGGCGTGTTCGGCATCGCGGTCGGCAAGGTGCTCCGCGAGGTCGAGTCGACGCTCGTGCAGCTCGACACCCAGCCCGTCGAGCACGTCGACGAGCTCGCCGCACGGCGCGGTCGACCCGCGCGCAAGATCTCCTGACCCAGGGCGATCGGCTCCTCGCGAGGCTCGCACGCGTGCGATGTGACGTCGCGTTACGCGCCGACGCAGGCCCCGATCAGCCCTGACGCCCGCCCCGATCAGGGCTGCGACGCGTCCAGCTCGAACTGCTGCGGAAGGCCCGGCGCGACGTCGCCGATGCGCGCGGCGCGCAGCACCCGCTCGAGCAACTGGTCGAAGTGCGCCGACATCTCCTCGGCGCTCTCGCCCGGCCACATGTGCAGCGGCTTCGCCGCGCCCTGCGCCTGCTGCAGCGAGGTGCGCTCGGGCAGCTGCGGGCTGAGCACCAGCGGGCCGAACATGTCGCGGAGCTCCTTGATGCGGAACTGGTGCTCCAGCGACTGCACACGCGCGCGGTTCACGATGATGCCGAGCGGCTGCAACCGGGGCGAGAGGCCCCGCCGGATCTCCTCGATCGCACGAAGCGCGCGGTCGGCCGCGGCGACCGAGAACAGCCCGGGCTCGGTGACCACGGCCACGCGGTCGCTCGCAGCCCAGGCGGTGCGCGTGAGCGCGTTGAGCGACGGCGCGCAGTCGATCAGGACCAGCTCGTAGTCGGCCTCGACGTTCGCGAGCGCCTCCTCGAGCTTCCAGATGTCGCGGATCGACGGGTGCGGCCCGTCGTAGTTGATGGCCGACGGACTGCCGATCATGACGTCGATGGTCGACTGCGGGTTCGTGCGCGCCCACCCGCTCGGCGCGATCGCCGAGCGCACGATCTTCTCCTTGGGAGAGGCGAGGACGTCCGCGACGTTCAGGTGACCGGCGACCTGGATGTCCATGCCGGTCGAGACGTCGGATTGCGGGTCGAGGTCGACCACCAGCGTGCGCACCCCTCGCGCGAAGGCCGCGGACGCCAGCCCGAGGGTGACGGTGGTCTTTCCGACTCCGCCCTTCAGTGAACTGACCGAGAGAACGTGCACGAGCGAATACGTTACCGTTACTCGGAGCGCGTTACCTCACAGTTCGCTGTGCGGGAAAGTCCCCCTGGTGAAAGGCCTGCATGTTCTCGAAGATCCTGGTCGCCAATCGCGGTGAGATCGCCATCCGTGCGTTCCGTGCCGCCGTCGAACTCGGTGCGAAGACCGTCGCCGTCTTCCCCTACGAAGACCGCAATTCACTGCACCGGCTGAAGGCTGACGAGGCGTACCAGATCGGCGAGCCGGGGCATCCCGTGCGCGCCTATCTCGACGTCTCGGAGATCATCCGCGTCGCGAAGGAGTGCGGAGCCGACGCGATCTACCCCGGCTACGGGTTCCTCTCCGAGAACCCCGAGCTCGCGCAGGCCGCGGCCGATGCGGGCATCACCTTCATCGGGCCGCCCACGCGCGTGCTCGAGATGGCCGGCAACAAGGTCACCGCGAAGCAGCAGGCCATCGCCGCGGGCGTGCCCGTGCTGAAGTCGACCGATCCCTCGACCGACGTCGACGGCCTGCTCGCGCAGGCCGACGAGATCGGCTTCCCGATCTTCGCCAAGGCGGTCGCCGGCGGCGGCGGGCGCGGCATGCGCCGCGTCGACCGCAAGGAGGACCTCCGCCGAGCCCTCGAGGAGGCCATGCGGGAGGCCGACAGTGCATTCGGCGACCCCACCATGTTCCTCGAGCAGGCGGTGCTGCGGCCCCGGCACATCGAGGTCCAGGTGCTGGCGGATGCCTCCGGCGAGACCGTCCACCTCTTCGAACGCGACTGCTCGGTGCAGCGTCGACACCAGAAGGTCGTCGAGATCGCGCCGGCACCGAACCTGTCCGACGAGGTCCGCCAGTCGCTCTACCGCGACGCGGTCGCGTTCGCGAAGTCGATCGACTACGTCAACGCCGGAACGGTCGAGTTCCTGCTCGACACCGCCGGTGAGCGGGCCGGCGAGCACGTGTTCATCGAGATGAACCCGCGCATCCAGGTCGAGCACACCGTGACCGAGGAGGTCACGGACGTCGACCTCGTCGTCGCGCAGATGCGGATCGCCGCGGGGGAGCGGCTCTCCGACCTCGGACTCACTCAGGACCGCCTGCAGCTCCGGGGCGCGGCGCTGCAGTGCCGCATCACGACGGAGGACCCCACCGCGAACTTCCGCCCCGACACCGGCAAGATCACGACCTACCGCTCGCCGGGCGGGGCCGGCATCCGCCTCGACGGCGGCACGGTCAACCCGGGTGCCCAGATCAGCCCGCACTTCGACTCGATGCTGGCGAAGCTCATCTGCCGGGGCCGTGACTACGAGCAGGCCGTCACCCGAACCAAGCGCGCACTGGCCGAGTTCCGCATCCGCGGGGTGTCCACGAACATCTCGTTCCTGCAGGCGGTGATGGACGACGAGCAGTTCATGGCCGGCGACCTCAGCACGTCGTTCATCGACGAGCGGCCCGAGCTCATGCGGGGCCGCGTCTCGAAGGACCGCGGAACGAAGATCCTGAACTGGCTCGCGGACGTCACCGTGAACCAGCCGAACGGCGCGGCGCCGACCACCGTCAGCCCGGCCGAGAAGCTCCCCGAGATCGACCTCGGCGCCCCCGCACCCGCGGGGTCCCGGCAGCGCCTGCTCGAGCTCGGGCCGGCCGGCTTCGCCGCCGCGCTGCGCGCGCAGACGCCGCTCGCGGTCACCGAGACCACCTTCCGCGACGCCCACCAGTCGTTGCTCGCGACCCGGGTCCGCACGCGCGACCTCGTCGCCGTGGCACCGCACGTGGCCCGCATGACGCCGCAGCTGCTGTCGGTCGAGGCCTGGGGCGGGGCGACCTACGACGTCGCACTGCGCTTCCTCGGCGAGGACCCGTGGGAGCGGCTCGCCGCGCTCCGCGAGGCGCTGCCGAACATCAACATCCAGATGCTGCTCCGCGGTCGCAACACGGTCGGGTACACGCCGTATCCGACCGAGGTCACCGACGCCTTCGTCCAGGAGGCGGCGGCCACCGGCGTCGACATCTTCCGCATCTTCGACGCGCTCAACGACGTCTCGCAGATGCGCCCCGCGATCGACGCGGTGCTCGCGGCCGGTTCGCCCGTCGCCGAGGTGGCGCTCTGCTACACGGGCGACCTGCTCGACCCGTCCGAGGACCTCTACACGCTCGACTACTACCTGCGGCTCGCCGACCAGATCGTCGACGCCGGGGCGCACGTGCTGGCGATCAAGGACATGGCGGGGCTGCTCCGCCCGACCGCGGCCGAGAAGCTCGTCTCGGCGCTCCGCGAGCGGTTCGATCTCCCCGTGCACCTGCACACGCACGACACCGCGGGCGGCCAGCTGGCGACCCTCCTCGCCGCGAGTCGGGCCGGCGTCGACGCGGTCGACGTGGCATCCGCCCCGATGGCCGGAACCACCAGCCAGCCGTCGGCATCGGCGCTCGTCGCAGCCCTCGCCCACACCGAGCGCGACACCGGCATCCCGCTCGACGCGGTCTCCGACCTCGAGCCGTACTGGGAGGCGGTGCGCCGCATCTACCGTCCGTTCGAGTCCGGACTGCCCGGCCCGACCGGCCGGGTGTACCACCACGAGATCCCCGGCGGCCAGCTCTCCAACCTGCGCCAGCAGGCCATCGCGCTCGGCCTCGCGGACGACTTCGAACTCATCGAGGACATGTACGCCGCCGCGAACGACATCCTCGGTCGCGTGCCGAAGGTGACGCCCTCCTCCAAGGTCGTCGGCGACCTCGCGCTCCACCTCGCGGCGGTCAAGGCCGACCCGGCCGACTTCGCGGCCAACCCCGAGAAGTACGACGTGCCCGACTCGGTCATCGGCTTCATGGCCGGCGAACTCGGCGACCTCCCCGGCGGATGGCCCGAGCCCTTCCGGACGAAGGTGCTCGCCGGGCGCGATGCGCGCGTCGGCGTGACCGAGCTCTCGCACGCGCAGCGCCGCGGGCTCGCGGAGCCAGGACCGGACCGGCGCGCCCTGCTGAACGCGCTGCTCTTCCCGGCGCCGACGCGCCAGTTCGAGCAGATCCGCGAGCTGTTCGGCGACCTCTCGGTCATCGACACCGCCGACTACCTCTACGGGCTCCGCCCGGGCGCCGAGCACGTCGTCGAGATCGCGAAGGGCGTGCGCCTCTACGCCGGACTCGAAGCGATCGGCGAGGTCGACGACAAGGGCATGCGGACCGTCATGACCGTCCTGAACGGCCAGCTCCGCCCGGTGTTCGTCCGCGACCGCAGCATCACCGTCGAGGCGCGCGCAGCGGAGAAGGCGGATGCCTCGCAGCCCGGCCACATCGCCGCGCCGTTCTCCGGCGTGGTGACGCTCCAGGTCGAGGCGGGCGCCGAGATCGAGGCGGGCCAGGCCGTCGCCTCGATCGAGGCGATGAAGATGGAGGCGGCGATCACGTCGCCGGTCGCCGGTGTCGTCGAACGCGTCGCGATCCCCAGGACGCAACAGGTCGAGGCGAGTGATCTGCTCCTGGTGGTGCGCCCGGGTTAGACTCGGCACAGTTCAGCACTGATGAGGAGGGGACTCGGTGGCGGAACACGACGAGGTCTCGAACGGCTCATCCGATCCTGACGAACGCGAGAACCACCGAACGCGTTCGGGTGGCGCGCACGCCGCCGAGCAGGTCGACGTCCACGTCGACCTGCCACCGGCACCGCCGCGCGCGATGCCCGACGACGAGGTCGCCGTGGCGATCGACGACGTCGCGGTCGACCCGGGCGACCTGACCGCGGTCACCGCCGGGTCGGCATCGGTCGACGTGGTGCCGTCGTTCGTCGGCGGCGCCCGCGCCGCCGCGAGACGCGACGGCTCGCCGTACGGTGCGCTGCTCGCTGCCGACGGGGCTCGACTGCGTCGCGAACGCGTCACGACCGACACGGGCTCGCACGTGGCGGTCGTCGAGGACCGCGACCCCGCCGCGCTCCCGGCCGAGGTGCCCGAGACCGCCGAGTCGCTCACCGCCGACCGGCTCATCGACGTCAACCGCACGACGCGACCGGCCCCGCAGGGCGGGATGAACCGCTTCGTGTACGAGGCGAGCTTCCACCTCGTCAACCTCGGCGACTCGGCGAAGGTCCGTGCGCACCAGGCGATGAGCGAGCGCATCCGCCGCCGGTTCGACGGCGGCGCCAGGTTCGTGCCCGTGCTCACCCGCAAGGGCGGGGTCGGCAAGACCACCGTGACGACGCTGCTCGGCATGGCCCTCGCGGACGCCCGCGACGATCGCATCATCGCGATCGATGCGAACCCCGACCGAGGCACGCTCGCCGAACGCGTCGACCGGCAGACCAGGGAGACCGTCCGCGACGTGGTCGCCAAGGCCTCTTCGATCGGCGGCTACACGGACTTCTCCCGGTTCGTCTCACGCGACGGCACGCGCCTCGACATCCTCGCGTCGGACACCGACCCGACCCTGTCCGAGGCGTTCGACGACAACGACTACAACGTCGTCGCGGGCCTCGCGGCGCGCTACTACTCGATCGTGCTCACCGACTGCGGCACGGGCATCGTGCACTCGGTCATGCGCGCGACGTTGCAGCGCGCCGACTCGATCGTGGTCGTCTCGGGCGGCAGCGTCGACGAGGCGCGACTCGCGAGCGAGACGCTGACCTGGCTCGAGGCGAACGGGTACACCGAGCTCGTGCGCAACGCGGTCGTGGCCATCAACCTGGCGACGCAGGGCACCCATATCGTCAACGTCGACGAGATCGAGGCCCATTTCCAGTCTCGCGTGCGCGAGATCGTGCGGATCCCGTACGACCCGCAGCTCGCGGCGGGCTCGGTGGTGAACTGGGGCGACCTGCGCTCCGTCACGCAGCACTCGGCCCGCGAACTCGCCGCCCTCGTGGTGGAAGGCCTGCCCGTCGAACGCGGGCACTGAACACGGAGCACCATTGCCGGAACGTCCTATTCGCCTGTTCGGCGACCCTGTCCTGAAGACCGCTTCGAGCCCCGTCGGCGACGTCGACGATCGCGTCCGATCCCTCGTGGAGGACCTGGTCGACAGTGTCCGCCTGCCGGGGCGGGCGGGCGTCGCGGCGCCCCAGATCGGGGTGAACCTGCGCGTGTTCAGCTACAACATCGACGGCGAGGTCGGGTACGTCATCAACCCCGTCCTCGTGGAGGTCTCGGGAGACCCGGAACTGGTCGACGAGGGGTGCCTGTCGGTCCCCGGACTGTGGCACAAGACGCCGCGTCATCCGTTCGCCCGGGTGCGCGGATTCGACCTCGAGGGCAATGAGATCGAGGTCTCGGGCGACGGCCTCATGGCGCAGGCGCTCCAGCACGAGACCGATCACCTCGACGGCGTGCTCTACCTCGACCGGCTCGAGAAGGACGAGCGCCGTGCTGCGATGCGCGCGGTGCGCGAATCCGACTGGTTCTGAGCGGGCCCGCGCCGTGCGTCGCGGGCCCACGGCGGTGCCCGGTGCGCCGCCCGGTGCGCCCCCCGGCGCCGCCCGGAACGACGAAGGTCCCCGCGGACTCCGCGGGGACCTTCGCCGTTCGAGCGGTCGTCAGCTCACGATCGAGTGACCCTCGGTCGCGGGCGAGCCCGAGTAGAGCCCCTCGATCTCGGCGGAGAAGTCCTCGAGGATGACGTTGCGCTTGATGCTCATCTTCGGCGTCAGGTGACCGCTGGCCTCGGTGAACTCGGTGGGCAGGATCACGAACTTCCGGATCGACTCGGCGCGCGAGACGTTCTCGTTCGCGGTGTCGATCGCGCGCTGGACCTCGGCGAGCACCTTGGCGTTGCGACCGGCATCCTCGATGGACATGCCGGCATCCTCGCCGTTGTTGTTGAGCCAGACCGGGAGCATCTCGGGGTCGAGGGTCACGAGCGCCGAGATGAACGGCTTCGCGTCGCCGACCACGACGACCTGGCCGACCAGCGGGTTCGCGCGGATCGGGTCCTCGAGCGCGGCGGGCGCCACGTTCTTGCCGCCCGCGGTGACGATGATCTCCTTCTTGCGCCCCGTGATGGTGAGGAAGCCGTCGGCGTCGAACTGGCCGATGTCGCCGGTCTTGAACCACTCGCCCTCGAAGGCCTCGGCGGTCGCCTCGGGGTTCTTCCAGTACTCCTTGAAGACGTTGATGCCCTTGACCTGGATCTCGCCGTCGTCGAGGATGCGGACCGAGACGCCGGGCAATGCGGGGCCGACCGTTCCGATCTTCGACTTCGTGACCAGGTTGACCGTCGCGGGCGCCGTGGTCTCGGTCAGGCCATAGCCCTCGAGGATCGTGATGCCGAGCGCGTGGTAGAAGTGGCCGAGGCGGGGTCCGAGCGGCGCGGATCCGGAGACGGCGTACTTCACGTTGCCGCCCATCGCCGCGCGGAGCTTCGAGAACACGAGTCGGTCGAAGAGTGCGAACTTCAGGCGGAGCCCGAGGGGGATCTTGCCTCCGGCCTCGAGCGCGGTCGAGTAGGCGACCGCGGTCTCGGCGGCCGCGTGGAAGATCTTGCCCTTGCCGCCGGCCTCGGCCTTCTGCTCGGAGACGTTGTAGACCTTCTCGAAGACGCGGGGGACCGCGAGCAGGAACGTCGGCTTGAAGCTGCCGAGGCTCGGCAGCAGCTGCTTGGTGTCGGGCTGGTGCCCGACGCGCACGCCGGCGTGCACGCAGAGCACCGAGATGAACCGGGCGAACACGTGCGCCGTCGTGATGAACAGCAGCGTCGACGCGCCGTTCGGGTCGAGCACGACCTCGTCGAGTGCGACGGCCGAGTTGCGGCAGAGCTCGACGAAGTTCGCGTGGGTGAGCACGCACCCCTTGGGCTTGCCGGTCGAGCCCGACGTGTAGATCAGCGTCGCGATGTCGGAGCCGACGGCGAGGTTGCGACGGCGCTCGATCTCTTCGTCGGGCACGTCGGCACCGCCGGCCGCGAGCTTGTCGAGGTCGCCGAGGTCGATCTGCCAGACGTTGCGGATCGCCGGCAGGTCGGCGTGCACCTCGTCGAACCGCGCGAAGTGGTCGGCCGTCTCGAGGATGACCGCGATCGAGCCCGAGTCGCTGAGGTTCCACCGCACCTGCGCGGGGGAGTTCGTCTCGTAGATCGGCACGAGCACGGCGCCGGCGAACCAGGCGGCGAAGTCGATCAGCGTCCACTCGTAGCGGACCTTGCTCATGAGGCCGATCTTGTCGCCGGGCTGGATTCCGGCTGCGACGAGGCCCTTGGCCAGGCGGACGACCTGCTCGTGGAACTCCCTGGTCGTGACCGGGCTCCACCCGCCGTCGGACGTCGGCAATGAGAAGAGGACCGAGTCGGGCGTCGCCCTGACGCGCTCGACGAGCAGGTCGGTGGTGTTCGCGTCGGGGTCCGCTGGGACCAGCGGCGCGGTGGTGAATTCGATCACGGTAGCTCCTTCGGCACCGGAAGGGCCGCTCGGCGTACGGGATCGAACGGCCACTGCTGTGGGGTTGACTACACTCTAGTCGGTGCGCCCCGGCTCGGGCCGGAGTTCGCGACCTCGACATCCCGGCGAAAGGCTTCGACGTGCACGCGATCGGCATCGACATCGGCGGCACCAAGATCGCGGGGGCAGTGGTCGACGACCTCGGTGCCATCGTGCGGTCCGCTCGCGTGCCGACGCCGACCGATGCGAGCGCGCTCGAGGACGCGGTCGTCGCCATGATCGGCGAACTCTCCGACTCCGGCCCGGTCGACGCCGTCGGCGTCGCGGCGGCCGGGTTCATCGATGCGGCCCAGTCCACCGTGTACTACGCACCCAACATCGACTGGCGCAACGAGCCGCTGCGCGAGAAGCTCGAACGCCGCGCCGGGCGACCGGTCGTCATCGAGAACGACGCGAACGCCGCGGGATGGGCCGAGTTCCGCTTCGGCGCCGGCCGGCTCGTGAGCGACATGGTCATGCTCACCATCGGGACCGGGGTGGGCGGCGCGGTCGTCTCGAACGACCGGCTGTTCCGCGGCGGCTTCGGCATCGGCGCCGAACTCGGCCACCTTCGCCTCGTGCCCGACGGGCTGGCCTGCGGCTGCGGGCGGCGCGGATGCCTCGAACAGTACGGGTCCGGGCGGGCGCTGCTGCGCATCGCCGGCGAGATCGCGGACGGCGGCGGCATCGGCGAGGCGCTCGCGACGGCGCGATCCGAGCGCGGCGGGCTCGATGGCCACGTCGTCGGCGCCCTGATCGGGTCCGGCGACCCCGGCGCGATGGCGGCGCTCGAACGACTCGGGCGGTGGCTCGGCGAGGCCGCCGCGAGCATGTCCGCCGTGCTCGACCCGCAGCGGTTCGTGTTCGGCGGCGGGGTCTCGGTCGCCGGCGAGGCCCTGCTCGAGCCGATCCGTGCGGCGTACCTCGAGCACCTTCCGGCGCGCGGGTATCGTCCCGAGCCCGACTTCGTGATCGCCGAACTGGTCAACGACGCGGGGGTCGTCGGCGCGGCCGATCTCGCCCGGGTCTGGGTGGAGGAGCACGCCTGACGCCTCGCGCGTTAGGCTTGCGACTGCTGGACGAGACGGAAGGACCGACGTGTTCTACTGGATCATGAAGCACATCGTGGTCGGCCCGCTCATCCTCGCGGTCTTCCGCCCCTGGGTCGTCGGCCTCGAGCGCGTCCCGAAGGAGGGCCCGGTCGTGCTCGCCTCGAACCACCTGTCGTTCATCGACTCGATCTTCCTTCCGATCGTGGTCGATCGTCCCGTGGTCTTCCTGGCCAAGAGCGAGTACTTCACCGGGAAGGGCCTCAAGGGCTGGGCCACGCGCATGTTCTTCCAGTCGGCAGGGCAGCTGCCCATCGACCGGTCGGGCGGCAAGGCGTCCGAGGCGTCGCTGAACACCGGCCTCCGGGTCCTCGGCGAGGGCAAGATCCTCGGCATCTACCCGGAGGGCACGCGCAGCCCCGACGGAAGGCTGTACCGCGGCCGGACGGGCGTGGCGCGGATGGTGCTCGAGGCGGGAGTTCCGGTCGTGCCCGTCGCGAT
The DNA here is from genome assembly GCF_021442325.1 of Agromyces marinus. NCBI lineage: Bacteria > Bacillati > Actinomycetota > Actinomycetes > Micrococcales > Microbacteriaceae > Agromyces > Agromyces marinus. Next base: position 1,373,726 of record NZ_CP087879.1, read on the forward strand.
GATCGGAACGGCCGAGATCATGCCGATCGGCACCAGGCTGCCGAAGGTCCGGCGCGTCGGCATCGTGTTCGGCGAGCCGCTCGACTTCTCCCGATTCGACGGGATGGAGGGCGACCGCTTCGTCCTCCGGTCGGTCACCGACGAACTCGTCTACGACCTTCGCGCGCTCAGCGACCAGGAATACGTCGACGTCTACGCCAGCACGGTCCGCGAGCAGCGGGCGGTGCCGTCCGCCGGGCGGTAACGGGCCGCCGCGGGGCGGTAGGGTTGATCGACGGCGTCGCGACGTGCGACGCCGGTTCCCGTTCAGCGCCGCGTGCGCCCAACCCTCCAGGACAGTCCAGTGGTACAGCTCGTCGAGCCGGTCGTGAATGCAGATCCCTCCGTGATTGCCGGCCTCGACTATTGGCGCACGCTGCCGATCAAGCAGCAGCCGTCCTGGCCCGACCCCGAGGCCGCGCACGCGGCATCCGCCGAACTCGCGGCGCTCCCGCCGCTCGTGTTCGCGGGCGAGGTCGACATGCTCCGCGATCGGTTGGCCGCGGCATCCCGCGGCGAGGCGTTCCTGCTCCAGGGCGGCGACTGCGCCGAGACCTTCGCAGGCGCGACCGCCGACCAGATCCGCAACCGCGTGAAGACGGTGCTGCAGATGGCCGTCGTGCTCACCTACGGCGCGTCGATGCCGGTCGTGAAGATGGGGCGGATGGCGGGCCAGTTCGCCAAGCCCCGTTCCAGCGACACCGAGACCCGTGGCGACGTGACGCTGCCCGCCTACCGCGGCGACATCGTCAACGGCTACGACTTCACGCCGGAGTCGCGGCAGGCCGACCCCTCGCGCCTGCTCCAGGGCTACCACATGGCCGCGTCGACGTTGAACCTGATCCGCGCGTTCACGCAGGGCGGGTTCGCCGACCTGCGCCAGGTGCACGCATGGAACCAGGGGTTCGCAGCCAACCCCGCGAACATCCGCTACGAGAAGCTCGCACGCGAGATCGACCGCGCCGTCAAGTTCATGGACGCCTGCGGTGCCGACTTCGAGGAGCTCAAGCGCACCGAGTTCTACACCGGCCACGAAGGCCTGCTGATGGACTACGAGCGTCCGATGACTCGCATCGACTCGCGCACGGGCACGCCGTACAACACGTCGTCGCACTTCATCTGGATCGGCGAGCGCACCCGCGAGCTCGACGGTGCGCACGTCGACTTCCTCTCGCGCGTGCGCAACCCGATCGGCGTGAAGCTCGGCCCGACGACCACGCCCGAGGTCATGCTCGAGCTCGTCGAGAAGCTCGACCCGAACCGCGAGCCGGGAAGGCTGACGTTCATCACGCGCATGGGTGCGGGGAAGATCCGCGACGCCCTGCCGCCGCTGCTCGAGGCGATCGCGGCCAGCGACGCGAATCCGCTGTGGGTCACCGATCCGATGCACGGCAACGGCATCACCACCCCGACCGGCTACAAGACGCGTCGCTTCGACGACGTCGTGGACGAGGTCAAGGGCTTCTTCGAGGCGCACCGCGCTGCGGGCACCCACCCGGGCGGCATCCACGTCGAACTCACGGGCGACGACGTCACCGAGTGCCTCGGCGGGTCCGAGCACATCGACGAGAGCACGCTGGCGACGCGCTACGAGTCGCTCTGCGACCCTCGCCTGAACCACATGCAGTCCCTCGAGCTGGCGTTCCTCGTCGCGGAGGAACTCGCCGCTCGCTGACGCTCACGCCCGACGGGCGGTCGCGCATCCACGGATGCCGCGGCCGCCCGTCGCCGTTCGCGGGGGCGCTGCGGGCGCCGTCGGCGCATCCGGCGCCCGCAGCGCCGGATGCCTCAGCGCATCACTGGGTCAGCGAACCCACCAGTCGGACGCTGCTGCCGCGCGGAGCGAGCTCCCCGGCTGCGGGCGACTGCTCCTTGGCGGTCGCGAGCCCGAGGAAGAGGTCCGGGAACTCGTACGAGACCGTGAATCCGGCCGCCTCGAGCTCATCGATCGCCTCGGTCATGACCTTGCCCACGACGTTCGGAACCTCGACGGGTGCGGGCCCCTTCGAGACCGTCAGTCGCACGGTGTCGCCCGGGTTCATGGGGTCGTCGAGCCAGTCCGCGGTGACCACGACGTCGACCGGGACGCTGTCGCTGTAGGCGGGATCGGCGAAGTCGACCACGAGCCCGGCATCCTCGAGCCGCTGCTGCGCCTCGCCGACCGCAGTGCCCTCGACCGGGGGCACCGGGCCCACGGAGACGACCAGGGAGAGCTCGCCGCGCTCGGGATACGCCTCGGCGATCGGGCTTCCGTCTGCAGCGAGCACCGCGATGACCAGGCCCGCCTCGACGTCGCGCGAGAACTGCTCGGCGGACTCGCCGACGGAGAACGCGGCCAACGCCTCCGTCGCGGCCGCCTCCGGCTGGCCGATCACGTCCGGGACGGCGAGGATCTCCGGGCCGGTTGACACGTACATCGTGACGGTCGAGCCTCGGCGGGCGGAGTCGCCCGCGGGCGGGTCCGTCCCGGCGACCTGGCCCTCCGGGACGACCGGATCGGTGCGCTCCGCGGGTTCGACCGTGAAGCCGGCGCCCTCGAGCAGCCGCGTGGCATCCGCCGGGAGCAGCTCGGCCGTGTCGGGGACCGCGGCCATCGCACCCGGCCCTGCGCCGAAGTACCACCCGGTTCCGGCGGCGAGGCCGGTCAGCAGCAGCACCAGGGCGAAGATCCACGAGCCGCGCCGACGACGCCGCGTCGCGGCGCTCGCGAGCGCATCGGCATCCTCGTGGTCTTCGGCCGCGCCCGCCGGCGCGAGCATCGCGGCCGTCCCGCCCGCGAGCACGCGCGTCTCGGCCGTCGGGATGCCGGCGCCGCCCGGCGCGAGCACGAGCGTGTCGTGCGCGGCCGTGCTCGCCCCTCCGGGGCGGAGTGCGGGTTCGAGCGCGCGGAGGCGGTCGAGCATCGCCCGGGCATCGGCCGGACGCGCGTCGGGGTCGCGCGAGGTCGCCCAGAGCACGAGCTCGTCGAGTTCGGCGGGCACCGACGGCATCCGCTCGCTCGGGGCGGGGACCGACTCGTTCGCGTGCTGGTAGGCGATCTGCATGGGCGCCTCGCCCACGTAGGGCTGTTCGCCCGTCAGCATCTCGTACGCCATGATGCCCAACGCGTAGATGTCGCTGCGGGCGTCGGCGACGCCGCGCGTGACGAGCTCGGGGGAGAGGTAGGCGATGGTGCCGAGCAGGGCCTGCCCGGTCGCGGTGTTCGCGCTCGCGGCCCGGGCCAGCCCGAAGTCGCCGAGCTTGATGCGGCCGTCGTCGGCCAGCAGCACGTTCTCGGGCTTCAGGTCTCGGTGCACGATGCCGGCCTTGTGCGCGGCAGCCAGTCCCGAGAGCACGGCGTCGAGGATGTCGACGGTCTGCTCGGGCGTGAGGCGCCGGTAGTCCTTGAGGAGATCGCGCAGCGTGATGCCCGGCAGGTACTCCATCACGAGGTACGCCATGTCGGCGTCCTGGCCCTGGTCGAACACGTTGACCACGTTCGGGTGCGCGAGGCGCGCAGCCGAACGCGCCTCCTGGACGAAGCGCGTCTTGAAGGTGTTGTCGTCGGCCAGGTGGCCATGCATGATCTTGATCGCGACCCGGCGCTCGAGGCGCAGGTCGGTCGCGAGGTAGACCGTCGCCATGCCCCCGCGGGCGATCCGCGAGCGCACCTGATAGCGACCGTCGACGAGACGGCCGATCATCGGATCAGCGGGCGGAGCGGTGGTCACCGTAGAAGTGTACGAAGCGGCATATGCCGTTCGGTGAACAAACGCCGGGGCGTGGGGGATCGGTACGGCATCGTGACGATGCCGTGGATCAGCCGAGTTCGTCGAGCCAGCGCCTGGCGGATGCCTCCCACTTGGCGTAGTGCAACGGGTGCGCACTGCGCTGCACGGCCTGCGCGGCATCCGTCACCGAGAGCTCCTCCCACCCCGTCACGTCGAGCAGGCCGGGCGTGCGGCCCTCGTTGGGCGTGGTCGGCCCGCCGTAGAACGCCGTGGCGGCCCGGACGGGGTCGAGCACCTGCTCGGCTGTGCCCCAGCCCTGGCTCGGCCGCTGCTGGAACAGCCCGGCGGAATCGCGGTCGCCATGGCGGAGGTTGCGCAGTCCCGACTCCTGGGCGGCCGCGGCGAGGGCCACGACGATGCCCCGATCGGGGACGCCGAGCGATCGGCCGACGTCGATGACGACGTGCGCGTTCGCGCGCATCTCGTCGTCGAGGCGGACGTCGAGCGCGACGACCTCGGCGGCGTCCGAGGGCGCGGCGGATGCCTCGGGCGCGACGGATGCCTCGGCCCGGCCCTCGCCGGTCGGGAGCCGGATCGCCTGTCCGGGGAAGATCAGGCTCGTCCGGCTCAGGCCGTTCGCGCTCAGCACGACGTCGACGCTGAGGCCGTGCTCGGCGGCGATCGCGCTCACGGTGTCGCCGGGCGCGACGATGTGGTGCGCGATGCCGGGGTCGGCTGCGCCATCGCCGGCCGGACTCGCCGCGGTTCCCCCAGGCAGGGCGAGTCGTTGCCCGGGGAAGATGAGGCTCGACCAGCTCAGGCCGTTCTCGGCGAGGACCTCGGCGGTGGCCATGCCGTATCGCTCGGCGATCGCGCTGACCGTGTCGCCGGCCTGGACGACCACCTCGGCGGGCGTCGCCGTCGCAGCGGCGACGGTCGCAGCGGTCGGGGCCATCGCCCGGGTGGACTTCGGCTTCGGGCGCTGCTTGGTCGTCTGCGGCGCGGCGTCCGCCGGCTGGGCGAACCCGAGGGTCACCGCGACGGCGCCGAGGATCGCGACGGGGAGCGTGAGGAGCCGGTGACCGGCTCTGCGACGTCGCCCCGCTGGGAGCGGACGGCCGGAACCGCCCGTCGCCGACGCCTCGCCCCGGTGCTGCCTCATGGATCCCCCTCCGCATGGTGCGCGGATGCCGTCACGGTCTCACGCGTACCGGGCCGAGTCAAACCGGCGGCGGGCGAGTCGCGACACCGGGGCCGGTACCGGATCGCGGGTCCGGCGTGGCAATCTGGTGTGGTGACCGACGTCGAGCAGACCGAATGGCTGACCATCCCCGATCTCGTCGAACGCATGGACGAGAGTCCCGGGCGGATCCGGCGCCTGATCTCCGAGCGCTACCTGCTCGGGGCGCGGGTCGACGGGGTGCTCAAGGTTCCCGCCGCGTTCATCCGCGACGACGCGCCGCTGCCCGAGCTCCACGGAACGGCGATGGTGCTCGCCGATGCCGGGTTCAGCGACGACGAGGCGCTCAGGTGGCTGCTCGCCGAGGAGGACAGCCTCGGCACGACCCCGATCGCCGCGCTCCGTGCGGGGCGGAAGGCCGAGGTGCGGAGGGTCGCGCAGGCGCTCGCCTGACGTGGCTCCGGTGCCCGGCGCGCGTTCAGTGCTCGCGTCGCGTGACGGCGTAGGCGAGTTCGGTCAGGCCGTCGGTCGCGTCGCGATCGAGCCCGCCCGCCGCGAGCGCGCCCAGGGCCCGCTCGGTGTCGGCCGCGATCACGGCCTCGACCTCGTCGACGGCCCCGCTGTCGCGGATCATCCGCTGCAGCGTGCCGATCTCGTCGGCTGAGAGCGCCGGGTCGCCGAGACGGTCGTCGAGTCGTTCCCGGTCGACCGCAGGCATCCGCTCGCGAGCGATCGCGATGAGCATGGTCCGCTTGCCCTCCCGGAGGTCGTCGCCCGCGGGCTTGCCGGTCACCTCGGGGTCGCCGTAGACGCCGAGCACGTCGTCTCGGAGCTGGAAGGCGATCCCGATCGGCAGGCCGAACTCGCGCAGGACGTCGATCCGGTGCTCCGAGCCGCCCGCGATCGACGCGCCGATGACGAGCGGAGCCTCGATCGAGTACTTGGCGGACTTGAACACGAGCACCCGTTCGGCGCGCTCACGATGGCTGCCGTCGGGGTGGGCGACCCACGCCTGCTCCTCGAGGATGTCGAGGTGCTGCCCGACCGTGACCTCGGTCCGCATGCGGTTGAACGCGAGCCGGGCGGCGCGTGCGGATGCGCGGTCGCGCATGCCGGCGAGACCCTCGTCGAGGAGTTCGTCGCTCCAGCCGAGCAGGAGGTCGCCGAAGAGGATCGCGCTCGCGCGGCCGAACGCCGCCGCGTCGCCGGCCCAGGCGGCCCCGGCATGCTGGGCCTCGAAGACACGGTGGGTCGACGGTGCGCCGCGGCGCGTATCGGAGTTGTCGACGAGGTCGTCGTGGACGAGGGCAGCGGCGTGGAAGACCTCGAGGGCGGATGCCGCGGCGACGAGCGCCTCGCGGGAGCCGTCGTCGGCATCGCCGGCCGCACCGCGGACGGCAGCGAACCCGAGCGCGCAGCACCGCGCTCGGAAGCGCTTGCCGCCGCTGAGAAACACCTTCGAGAACTCGGAAATCGGGTCGAGGTCGGTGCTGATCGAGCGGAGAATGGAAGCACGGTCGGCGAGGAACTCCTCGAGGCGTTCGTTCACCGCATCGGCGAGACGGGGAGCAGTGACCACCCGCCTAGCCTACCGGCGCCGATGGGGACTAGAATGGCGTGACCAAGCGTCGATCCCGAGAACTGAGGGGAATGAGATGCCGCTTTCGGAGCAGGAGCAACGCCTTCTCGAGGAGATGGAGCGGAACCTCTACAAGAACGACGCCGATTTCGTCGCGACCGTCGGCGGTGGCGGGCGCGGGCGCCCGAACTACCGGTCGATCGTGATCGGAGTCCTGCTCGCCGTTGCGGGTGCCGGCGCCCTGATCGGGGGAGTCGCCTCGCAACTGCTGATCGTGGGCGTGCTGGGCTTCGCCGTCATGTTCGCCGGCGTGCTGATCGCGATCACCCCGTCCAAGCGAGCCGGCGGTGCCGCGCAGCCCATGCCGCAGCCGGGCGCCGCCTCCAGGCCCGCGAAGCCGCAGGCCGGGTTCATGGACCGGCTCAACGAGCGCTGGGACCGTCGTCAGGACGGGCGCGACTGACCTTCATCCCCTGATTCCGACTTCCTGACGGGCCGATCTTCGGATCGGCCCGTTCTCGTGCGCGCGGGGCTCCCGTTCCCGCCGGGAGTCGCCTCCACCTCGCGCCGGGAGTCGCCTCCACTTCGCACCACCGGTACGCCGGGGCTCGTCGCCGAGGCATCCCCCGTCGCGCCACGGGGCGCTCCGAGGTGGTGCCCGGAGGCGTGCTCCTCGTCCCCCGGCGGTGCGGCACGCCGCGAGGCATCCATTTCCCTCCACCTCCGGGATGCCTGAGAATCAGGGCTTTCCCCGAGGTCGAATCGCCGATTCCGCGGGAATGTCGTTGTTCAGTGGAGGAGAGTGGAGTAAAGTGGGGCTGCACCTGGTTCCTGGCCGGAGGATGGGGGTGACGTGATGTTCCTCGGAAGCTACGAACCGAAGCTGGATGAGAAGGGTCGTGTCATTCTTCCGGCGAAGTTCCGGGAGGAGTTGTCGAACGGCCTCGTGCTCACACGCGGTCAGGAGCGCTGCATATACGTGTTCAGCGCGCGGGAGTTCGAGAGCATGAGCGAGAAGATCCGCCAAGCCCCCGTCACGAGCAAGCAGGCGCGCGATTACATGCGCGTCTTCCTGTCGGGTGCCTCTGCGGAGACCCCCGACAAGCAGCATCGCGTCACCATCCCTGCGAACCTCCGCACCTATGCGGGGCTCGACCGGGACCTCACGGTCATCGGGGCGGGGAGCCGGGTGGAGATCTGGGATGCCGCGGCGTGGACGACGTACCTCGCCGAGCAGGAGGCGGCCTTCGCGGAGACGGCGGAGGAGGTGATTCCCGGACTGCTCTGAGTCCACGGGGTCCGACTCCCAGCCGTGCGAGCCTGCTGCACTTCCCCGCAGCAGGACGAACGGATGGGGATCAGGCCCCGGAGGCCGAGGGGACGAGAGGGAGATCATGGACATCGAACGGATCCACACACCCGTGATGCTCGAGCGAACGCTCGAGTTGCTGGCGCCGGCCCTCGAACGCGAGGGTGCGGTGTACGTCGATGCGACCCTCGGCATGGGCGGGCACTCGCGTGCCGTGCTCGAGCGCTTCCCGAACGCGACCGCGATCGGACTCGACCGGGACACCGACGCGCTCGCCATCGCGCGTGAGCGCCTCGCGGCGTTCGGCGACCGCGCGCGATTCGTGCACACCGTGTACGACGGCATCGTCGAAGCGGTCCGCGGCGAGGGGCTGCGCGAGGTCGACGCGATCCTCTTCGACCTCGGCGTCTCCTCGCTCCAGCTCGACCGGGCCGAACGAGGCTTCGCGTACTCGAAGGACGCACCGCTCGACATGCGCATGGACTCCACGCGCGGCCGGACGGCCGCCGAGGTCGTCGCCGAGTACTCCGAGGAGGACCTGCGGCGCATCTTCCGCGACTACGGCGAGGAGAAGCTCGCGGGGCGGTACGCGAGGGCTATCGTCGCCGCTCGGGCGCGAGAGCCGATCACCCGCTCCGCGCAGCTCGTGGACGTGCTCCAGGCGGCGACCCCCGCAGCGATCCAGCGGGCCGGCCACCCCGCCAAGCGCGTCTTCCAGGCGCTGCGCATCGAGGTCAACGAAGAGCTGACGGTCCTCGAGCGGGCCCTGCCCGCGGCCCTCGGCCTGCTCGGCGTGGGCGGGCGCATCGTCATCCTGTCGTACCAGTCGCTCGAGGACCGGCTCGCCAAGCGGGTCCTCGCTGCGGCATCCACCTCCACGGCACCCCCCGGGTTGCCGATGGAACTCCCCGAGCACCGCCCGCAGTTCACGCTCCTCGTCCGGGGTGCCGAGCTCGCGAGCGAGGCCGAGCAGGCGGAGAACCCGCGTGCGAAACCCGTGCGACTTCGTGCCGCAGAACGAGTGAGGAGGCCGTCATGAGCGCACTGCCGGCCCAGACCGGACCCGCCAGACGGCTCGTGCCGTCGCCTGCGCGGCGCCTGCGGCCCGCCCCCGAGCCGTCCGCGCGCCGCGCGCCGCGGCTCGTGTACGCGGTCGTCGCCCTCGGCTCGATCGGCGTGATCGCGATCGTGCAGTTGCTGCTCTCGATCGCCATGACGCAGGGCGCCTACGAACTCGACGCCCAGCTGCAGCGCCAGGCCCAGCTCCAACGCGAGCAGCAGAAGCTCGCCGACGACCTCGACCGGCTGCAGTCGCCGCAGTTCCTCGCGGCGAACGCCGAAGCGCTCGGCATGGTCCCGAACACCGACCCGGTCATGCTGCGGCTCTCGAACGGTGCGGTGATCGGCGACCCGACCGCGGCCGAAGCGGGTACCGGCTCCTCCTCGTCGCTCGTGCCGAACGCCCTGATCAGCGGCGTGCCGCTCGTGACCGAGCGGGGCGGCGAGCAGACTGCGAAGGGTGAGGCCGGCAAGCCCGCGGAGGCGGCCGACGGCGCACCGGCAGCGCCGGCGCCGCCGCCGGTGGTGACCGACGGGCTTCCGACCCCCGCCACGCACTGACCCGCCCGCCGGGCAACCGACCGAACCCGAGACCGAGAACCGAGAACCGAGACGGAGCGAACCAGCCGATGAAGCGCGTGAGCCGCCACCCGATGCGCCGCATCGTCGCAGCCGGAACGGCACTCGTGCTCATGGTCGGCTGGTTCGTCGTCCGGCTCGTCGACATCCAGGTCGTTCGGGCCGCCGAGCTCAACGAGGCATCGCAGGACGTGCGATCCGAGACCGAGACCGTCTACGGCGAGCGGGGCCGCATCCTCGACGCGAACGGCACGGTGCTCGCGGAGCCCGTCATGAGGTACCACATCACGATCTCGCCGAAGCAGGCGATGGCCACCGAGTCGTTCGAGCGGACCGCCGCCGACGGCGCCGACGAGGACGTCACCCGCGACGAGGCCCTCGAACAGCTCGGCGCCGCGCTCGGGCGCACCGGCGCCGACATCCGCTCGGAGATCGACGAGGCGCTCGCGGCCGATCCGAAGGCGGACTTCGCCTACCTCGCCAAGCGCGTCGACACCGAGGTCTACGAGACCGTCAAGGCGCTGCGCATCCCCTTCGTGTACTCGAAGGAAGCGCCCGCGCGCCGCTACCCCAACGGCTCGGTCGCGGGCAACCTCATCGGCTTCGTCACCGAGGAGGGCGAGCCCGGAGCCGGGCTGGAGTACTCGGAGAACACGTGCCTGGCCAGCGAGGACGGCGAGCGGACCTGGCTGCACAGCCTCAAGGACTGGGTCGCGATCCCCGGCACCGAGGTCGTGAACGTGCAGCCCCACGACGGTGGCGACCTGCAGCTCACGATCGACGCCGACCTGCAGTACTACGTCCAGCGCGTCGCCGCGGAGCAGGTGCGCGCGACGGCCGCCGACTGGGCGACCGTGACGGTCATGGAGGCGAAGACCGGCAGGCTCCTCGCGGTCGCCGACGTGCCGACCGTCGACCCCAACGCGCCGAGCGCGACCGACGAGGGCGACCGCGGTTCGCGGGCCTTCACGGCCCCGTTCGAGCCGGGGTCGACCTTCAAGGCGCTGACCGCGGCATCCGTCATCGATGCGGGCGAGGGCGACGCGAAGAGCCGGGTGACGGCCGACTACCGCTACATCGCGCCGAACGGCGCCGACGTCAACGACAGCTTCTACCACGGACCGACCAACTACACGATGACGGGCATGCTCATCGACTCGTCGAACACCGCGATGTCGCTGTTCGGCGAGAAGGTGAGCGACGAGCAGCGGTATCAGGACATGGTCGACTTCGGCCTCGGCGAGCCGACCGAGGTCGGGTTCGCGAGCGAGGCCGGCGGCGACCTGCACGGCGGACCCGACGAGTGGGACAACCAGACCAGGTACGCCACGATGTTCGGGCAGGGCCTGACGACGACGTCGATCCAGATCGCGAGCGTGTACCAGACCCTCGCGAACGGCGGCGTGCGGATGCCCGTCACGCTCGTCGACGGATGCCTCGCGGCCGACGGCACCCTGACCGACGCCCCCGCGCAGGAGGGGCGTCGGGTCGTCTCCGAGAAGGCGGCCGACCAGACCTCGCTCATGCTCGAGCAGGTCTACCGCGAGGGGTGGCTCGCCGACCAGTGGAACATCCCCGGCTACCGGGTCGCGGCGAAGACCGGGACCGCCCAGGTCCCGGACGGCCAGGGCGGGTACCAGGCGGGGTACCTCGTGTCGGTGTCCGGCTTCGCCCCGGCGGATGATCCCGAGTTCGTCGTTTCGGTCAGCATCATGAACCCCGTTAAGATGAACTCGTCCGCCGCATCGGCTCCCGTCTTCCAGCAGGTGATGAGCCAGGTGCTCAAGAAGTATCGGACCGTTCCATCCGGCGCCCAGGCGCCCGAACTGCCAGCCACCTGGTGAGAAAGTTGGGTTCGTGACCGGATCGCCTCCGACGGCACTCCGGCCGCAGCACCCGAGTCCTCGTTCGCTCCGCGGCCTCGCGGAGGCGTTCGGATTCGAGGTGCGCGGCCGGATCGACGAACTCGACGTCACGGGCGTCGCCATCTCGACGGGCGCGGTGCACGGCGGCGACCTGTACGTCGGAGTGCCCGGGCGCAACGCCCACGGCGCCGACTACGCCGCGAAGGCCGCCGCGAACGGTGCGATCGCCCTGCTCACGGATGTCGCCGGCGCCGAGCGCGCCGCGGACGCGGGCCTGCCGATCCTCGTGACGCCCGACGCACGCGCAGCACTCGGCGAGGTCGCCGCGTGGATCCACCGCACCGCCGAGAACCCGGCCGCGCTGTTCGGGGTCACGGGCACCAACGGCAAGACGAGCGTCGTCTACCTGCTCTACGCGATCCTGCGACAGCTCGGCGTGACCGCCGGGCTGACCTCCACCGCCGAACGCCGCATCGGCGACGAGGCCGTCACGAGCTCGCTCACGACGCCGGAGGCGAGCGAGCTGCACGCGCTGCTCGCCCGCATGCGCGAGGTCGACGTGCGTGCGGTGGGGATCGAGGTCTCGGCGCAGGCGCTCAGCCGGCACCGCGTCGACGGCATCGTGTTCGACGTCGTCGGCTTCACGAACCTCTCGCACGACCACCTCGACGACTACGCCTCGATGAGCGAGTACTTCCACGCCAAGCGGGAGCTGTTCACGCCCGAGCGCGCCAGGCGCGGCGTGGTGACGATCGAGTCCGAGTGGGGCGCCCGGCTCGTCGCCGAGTCGCGCATCCCGGTGACCACGCTCGCGATCGGCGAGGATGCCCCGGACGCCCCGGACGCCCCGGGCGCCCCGGACGCCCCGGGCGCCCCGGGCGCCCCGGGCGCCGACGCCGACTGGCGCCTCGACGTGCTGGAGGAGGCTCCGACGCACACGGCGTTCCGCCTCACGGGCCCGGGCGGGCGCGAGCTCGCGACCCGGATCCCGCTCATCGGACGCTACAACGCCGCGAACGCGGCGCTCGCGATCGTGATGCTCGTCGAGGCCGGCAACGACCTCGACCTCATCGCGGCGGCCGTCGCCGACCACGGCATCGACGCGTACATCCCCGGGCGCACCGAGCGGGTCTCGGGCACGCGCGGTCCGGTCGTCTACATCGACTACGGCCACACGCCCGATGCGTTCGCGCACGCGCTCGACGCCATCCGCCGCACGACCGACGGCCGCGTGGTCATGGTGTTCGGCGCCGACGGCGACCGCGACACGACCAAGCGCGCCCAGATGGGCGCCATCGCCGCTCGCGGAGCCGACGTGGTCGTCATCACCGACTTCCATCCGCGATGGGAGGACCCGGCCGCGATCCGCGCCGCGCTCGTCGAGGGTGCCCGTGCGGCCGTCCCGGACCGCGAGATCCACGAGATCGCCGACCAGCGGGCCGCGTTCCGCGCCGCACTCGCGCTCGTCGGCGAGGGCGATGCCATCCTGTACGCGGGGCCGGGACACGAGGACTACCAGGAGGTCGCGGGCGTGAAGCATCCGTACTCGGCCCGGGACGACGCCCGGCTGGCACTTCAGGAAGCGGGGTGGCTCGAATGATCGCGCTGACCATCGCCGAGATCGCCGAGGCGACCTCGGGACGATTCGAGGCGGGCGACTCGGGCGACACGGCCGAGACGGTCGTCGACGGCGCCGCGACGACCGACACGCGCGAGGTCGAACCGGGCGGCGTCTTCGTCGCCAAGCGCGGCGAGTTCGACGACGGCCACCGGTTCGCGCCGGCGGCCGCCGAACGCGGAGCGGCACTGCTCATCGTCGAACGCCGGCTCGACCTCCCGGTCGCGCAGGTCGTCGTCGAGGACTCGGTCGACGCGCTGGGCGCGCTCGCCACCGAGGTCGTGCGTCGCGTGCGCGCCCTCGGGAGCCTGCGCATCGTCGGCGTGACCGGCTCCAACGGCAAGACCACGACGAAGAACCTGCTGCGGACTGTCCTCGATCAGGTCGGCCCGACGGTCGCCTCGCGCAAGAGCTACAACAACGAGGTCGGCGCACCGACGACCATGCTCGAACTGACCGCCGAGACCCGCTACCTCGTGGCCGAGATGGGCGCGTCGGGCGTCGGCGAGATCTCGCGACTGATCCGGATGGCGCGCCCCGACGTCGGCATCGTGCTCAAGGTGGGCCTCGCGCACGCGGGCGAGTTCGGCGGCATCGAGCGCACGGTGCAGGCGAAGTCCGAGATGGTCACCGACCTGCTGCCGACGGATGTCGCGGTGCTGAACGTCGACGACCCGCTCGTCGCGCCCATGGCCGGGCGCACGGACGCACGTGTCGTCGGGTTCGGCCTGGGTGAGCGTGCCGACGTGCGCGCGAGCGACATCGTCGTGCATGCGCGCGGCACCGAGTTCACGGTCGCCGTCCCCGGCGGTGAGTCGGCGCGCGTGCGGTTCTCGGTGCTCGGCGAGCACCACGTCATGAACGCGCTGGCCGCGACATCCGCCGCCCTCGAACTCGGCGTGCCGCTCCCGGTGATCGTCGCCGGCCTCGAGCAGGTCACGCTGGCCGAGCAGTGGCGCATGCAGGTGCTCGGCGGCCGCGACGGCATCACCGTGATCAACGACGCGTACAACGCCAGCCCGGACTCGATGGCCGCGGCGCTCAAGACGCTCGCGCAGGTCCGCACGCCGGGCTCGCGCACCATCGCGGTGCTCGGCGAGATGAGCGAGCTCGGCGACCTGTCCGGCGAGGAGCACGACCGCATCGGCCTGCTGGCCGTGCGGCTCGGCATCTCGCAGCTCGTCATCGTCGGCGACGGTGCTCGACGCATGCACATCAGCGCGATCAACGAGGGTTCCTGGGACGGCGAGTCGACCCACGTCGCCACCGACGACGAGGCCTTCGAGCTCGTGACCGCACTGGCACGACCGGGGGACACGGTGCTCGTGAAATCCTCGAACGCGGCGGGCCTCCGCCACGTCGGCGACCGACTGGGAGAATGGTTCGCGTGAGAGCACTACTGACCGCCGGGGCCCTGTCGCTCTCGTTCACCCTGTTCCTGACGCCGCTGTTCATCAGGCTGTTCACCCGGCTCGGGTGGGGCCAGTTCATCCGCGACGACGGTCCGAAGACGCACCACGTCAAGCGGGGGACGCCCACCATGGGCGGCATCATCTTCATCCTCGGCACGCTGTTCGGCTACTTCACCGCGACGCTGCTCATCGGCGACGGTCCGACCGCTTCGGGCCTGCTCGTGCTGTTCATGATGGTGGGCCTCGGCCTCGTCGGGTTCGTCGACGACTTCCTGAAGACCCGCAAGCGCCAGAGCCTCGGACTCGGCGGGTGGGCGAAGATCGCCGGGCAGACGGTCGTCGCCGCCGCGTTCGCGCTCCTGGCCCTGCAGTTCCCGAACCGCGAGGGCGTCACTCCCGCGACGACGAAGATCTCCTTCATCCGCGACCTGCCGCTGGACTTCATGGTCTTCGGCACGGTGTTCGGCATCATCGCGTACCTCGTCTGGATCGTGCTCATCACGGCCGCGGCCTCGAACGGCGTCAACGTCACCGACGGCCTCGACGGCCTCGCCTCCGGGGCGTCGATCCTCGCGATCGGCTCGTTCATCATCATCGGCTTCTGGCAGTTCAACCAGTCGCGGTTCAGCGAGAACCTCAATCCGAGCGACCTGTATCGCAGCTACGACGTGCGCGACCCGCTCGACCTCGCGATCGTCGCGACGGCGATCGTCGGGGCGGTCGTCGGCTTCCTGTGGTGGAACACCAACCCCGCGCACATCTACATGGGCGACACCGGCTCGCTCGCGCTCGGCGGCGCGCTGGCCGCCCTCGCGGTCGTCAGCCAGACCGAGCTGCTCCTGCTGCTCATCGGCGGCCTGTTCGTGATCGAGGCCGGCTCGGTCATCGTGCAGCGCGTGTACTTCAAGCTCACCGGCGGCAAACGCATCTTCCTGATGAGTCCGATCCACCACCACTTCGAGCTCAAGGGCTGGGCCGAGGTGACGATCGTGGTGCGGTTCTGGATCATCGCCGGCCTGTTCGTCGCCGCCGGCGTCGGCGCGTTCTACTTCGAATGGCTGCAGAGTTGACGGATGCCGCGGCCGGCGCCGCACGTCTCGAAGCGCTGACCAGCTGGCACGCCGAGGGGTGGCGCGGGCTCAGGGTCGCCGTGCTCGGGCTCGGCGTCACGGGCTTCGCGGTCGCCGACACGCTCGCCGAGCTCGGAGCGGACGTGAGCGTCTACGCGAACGCGCGCGACGACGAACGCGCACGGATCCTCGACGTGATCGGCGTGCGGTTCGTCGTCGACCCGCTCGCCGACGTGCCTGCGGAGCTCGCGGCATCCGCCCCCGAGCTCATCGTGGTCTCGCCCGGATTCCGGCCCGACCATCCGGTGCTGCGCTGGGCCGCCGACGCGGGGGTGCCCGTGTGGGGCGACATCGAACTGGCATGGCGCGTGCGCGACAAGGTGCGCGCCTCGGAGTGGATGCTCGTCACCGGCACGAACGGCAAGACGACCACGGTGCAGCTGGCCGCGACGCTCGTCGCCGCGAACGGGGTGAGGGTCGCGCCGTGCGGCAACATCGGGGTGCCCGTGCTCGACGCGGTCCGCGACCCGATCGGGTACGACGTGCTCGTGGTCGAGCTCTCGAGCTTCCAGCTGCACCACCTGCCGATCGCCGGGCCGGGAGCGATCCACCCGGTCGCGAGCGTGTGCCTGAACCTCGCCGACGACCACCTGGACTGGCACGGCTCGCCCGAGGCGTACCGCGGCGCCAAGGCCAAGGTGTACGCGAACACGAAGCTCGCGTGCGTGTACAACCGCGCCGACGACGCCACGCGGGCCATGGTCGAGGACGCCGACGTCGAGGAGGGCGCGCGCGCCATCGGCTTCGGCCTCGACAGCCCCGGGCCGAGCGACTTCGGCGTGGTCGACGGCATCCTGTGCGACCGGGCGTTCCTCGAGGACCGCCGCACGGCCGCGCTCGAACTCACCACGCTCGAGGAACTCGAACCGAACGGGCTCGCGGTCCCGCACATCGTCGCGAACATCCTCGCCGCGTCGGCGCTCGCGCGTTCCATCGACGTGCCCGTGGGCGCCATCCACGACGCGCTCGCGACGTTCCGGCTCGACGCGCACCGCATCGAGTCGGTCGCGGTCGCGGGCGGCATCCGCTGGATCGACGACTCGAAGGCGACCAACCCGCACGCGGCCGAGGCGTCGCTCGCGGCGTTCAGTCCCGTGGTCTGGGTCGTCGGCGGGCTCCTGAAGGGCGTCGACGCCGATGAACTCGTGCGCAGGCACGTGCCGCGGCTGCGCGCGGCGGTGGTCATCGGACGGGACCGGACGGCGCTGGTCGCGGCGTTCGGCCGACACGCGCCCGAACTGCCCCTCTTCGAAGTCGAAGCGGATGACACTGAGAGCGTGATGCCCGACGCGGTCGCCCTCGCGGCCTCGGTCGCGCAGGACGGCGACACCGTGCTCCTCGCGCCCGCGGCGGCATCCATGGACCAGTTCGCGGATTACGCCGATCGCGGCCGGCGCTTCCAGGACGCCGTCCGCGCCAGGCTCGGAGGGGAGGGGCATGGCAGGCCGGCCACGGACCCCTCGACCGGCGAAGCCGACTGAGCCCAGCGGGCTCGCGGCCCGCATCCGGCTCGGCGCGTTCCGCTCCGAGTCGAAGGACTGGTTCCTGCTGCTCGGCACGGTGCTCTTCCTCGTCGTGCTCGGGCTCGTCATGGTGCTCTCCTCGTCGCAGGTCGAGTCGGCGCTCGCGAACGACGGCGACTTCACCTCGCGCGCGGCCCAGCAGGCGACCTACGCCCTCCTCGGCGTGCCCGCGATGCTCATCGCGGGGCGCATGCCGGAGAAGTTCTGGATGCGGATCGCGTGGACGGCGCTCGGCATCTCGTGCATCCTCCAGGTGCTCGTCGTCGCGACCCCGCTCGGCGTCGAGGTGGGCGGGAACACCAACTGGCTGCGGCTCGCACCGGGCGTGCAGTTCCAGCCGTCCGAGCTCATCAAGGTCGCCCTGGTCCTCTGGCTCGGACTCATCGTGACGAAGAAGCAGGACCACCTCGGCGACTTCGGCAAGGGCATCATGCCGATCCTGATCGTCGGCGGGGGATCGATCGGGCTCGTGCTGCTCGGCGGCGACCTCGGCACCGTCATGGTCATGGCGGCGATGCTGATCGGCACGCTCTTCCTGATAGGCGTGCCGCTGCGGCTGCTCGCCGTCCCCGTGATCTTCGGCTCGGTCGCGTTCGCGCTCGTCGCGGTCTCGAGCGAGAGCCGCATGCGTCGCATCACCGCGTTCCTCGAGGAGGACTGCGCGAAGTACAACCTCGGCGACTGCTGGCAGATCCAGCACGGCACCTTCGCACTGGCCAACGGCGGGTTCTTCGGCGTGGGCCTCGGCAATTCCGCGGCGAAGTGGTCGTGGCTGCCCGCGGCCGACAACGACTTCATCTTCGCGATCATCGGCGAGGAACTCGGACTCATCGGCGCGGTCGTGGTCATCGGGCTGTTCGTGGTGCTCGCGATCGCGCTCGCGCGCATCATGCGCCACGCGGCGACGCCGTTCGGGCGCACGGTCTCGGCGGCGGTGCTCGTCTGGGTCGTCGGCCAGGCATGTGTCAATATCGGTGTCGTGCTCGGCATCTTCCCCGTCCTCGGCGTTCCGCTGCCGCTCGTGTCGGCCGGCGGGACGGCGCTGCTCACGACCCTGTTCGCGATCGGGGTGGTGCTCTCCGTCGCGCGCGACCCCGGCGCCCCGGCCCCTGCGGTCGCCGTCGCGGCGCGACGCGGCGGTGCGCGCGGATCGAAGGCGGCGCGCGCGCGATGACGACCTACCTGCTGGCCGGCGGCGGAACCGCCGGTCACGTGAACCCGTTGCTCGCCGTCGCCGACCGGCTCCGCGAACGCGACGCGTCGGCCGAGGTACTCGTGCTCGGGACCGCCGAGGGACTCGAGGCTCGGCTGGTGCCCGCGCGCGGGTACGAGCTGCTCACGATCGAGAAGGTGCCCTTCCCGCGTCGGCCGAACGGCGCGGCGCTGCGCTTCCCGTCGCGGTTCCGGCGTTCGATCGCCGACGTGCGCGAGATGATCGCCGGGCGCGGGGTCGACGTCGTGGTGGGCTTCGGCGGGTACGTGTCGACGCCCGCGTACCTCGCCGCACGCAGGGCCGGCATCCCCGTCGCGATCCACGAGGCGAACGCCCGCCCGGGCCTGGCCAACCGTCTCGGTGCGCGCTTCGCGGCGCGCGTCGGGGTCGCCTTCGCGGGCACGCCGCTGCGGCACGCCGAGGTCGTCGGGATGCCGCTGCGGCGCGAGATCGAGACGCTGGACCGCCCCGGCCGACGCTCCGAGGCGGCCGACCTGTTCGGCCTCGATGCGGGCCGGCCGGTGCTGCTCGCCACGGGAGGATCCCTCGGTGCACGTCGCATCAACCGCACGGTGGTCGACAGCGCCGAGGCGATCACTGGTGCCGGATGGCAGGTGCTGCACGTCACGGGCGCGAAGTCCGAGGTCTCCGACCCCGGCGTCGCCGACTACCGCATGATCGAGTACGCCGACCGCATGGACCTCGCGCTCGCGATCGCCGACGCCGCGGTGTCGCGGGCGGGCGCTGCGACCGTGAGCGAGCTCTCCGCGCTCGGCATCCCCGCCGTGTACGTTCCGTACCCCGTCGGGAACGGCGAGCAGCGGTTCAACGCCGCGGGCGTGGTCGCTGCCGGCGGCGGCATCCTCGTCGAGGACGCCGCGTTCCTGCCCGAGTGGGTCGGTCGCGAGGTCGTCTCGCTCATCGCGGACCGCGACCGGCTCGAGCGGATGTCGCGTGCCGCGGCATCCGTCGGCGCGCTCGACGGCACCGACCGCATGGTGGCCCTCGTCGACGGCGCCCTGCGCGGCGGCGGCGCCCCGGGCGCCGCGGGCGCGTAACGTTGACCACACAGACCCGACCCGCAGGAAGCACCGCGATATCGTGACGATCAAGCCCGACCTCTCCACCGTGATCCCCGCCGACCTCGGCGCCGTGCACTTCGTCGGGATCGGCGGTTCCGGCATGAGCGGCATCGCGCGGCTCGCGCTCGACGCCGGGCACCGCGTGACGGGTTCCGACGTGCGCGATTCGGCCAACGTCGAGGCGCTGCGCGCGCTCGGCGCGACCGTCTCGATCGGCCACGCGGCCGAGAACCTGCCCGACGACGTCGACACCGTGGTCGTGACGGGCGCGCTCTGGCTGGACAACCCGGAGTACCGGCTCGCGCTCTCGCGCGGCATCCCGGTGCTGCACCGCTCGCAGGCGCTCGCGTCGGTCATCGCCGGCCGGCGCCTGGTCTCGGTCGCCGGAGCGCACGGCAAGACGACGTCGACGGGCATGATCATCACGGGCCTGCTGGGCCTCGGCGAGGATCCGAGCTTCGTCAACGGCGGCGTCATCGAGGAGCTCGGGGTCAGTTCGGCGGCGGGCGAGGGGGAGCTGTTCGTCGTCGAGGCCGACGAGTCGGACGGTTCGTTCCTGCTGTACGACACGTCGGTCGCGCTGATCACGAACGTCGACCCCGACCACCTCGACCACTACGGATCGTTCGAGGCGTTCGAGCAGGCGTTCGTCGACTTCGCCGACCGGTCGGACGAGCTCGTCGTGATCTCGGCCGACGATCCGGGCGCCGTGCGCGTGCGGGACCGGCTCTCGCACGCCCGGGTGCTGACGTTCGGCGAGGCGGCCGGCGCCGCGGTGCGCGTGCACTCGATCGTGACCGAGGGGCCGG
Source organism: Agromyces marinus (assembly GCF_021442325.1). NCBI lineage: Bacteria > Bacillati > Actinomycetota > Actinomycetes > Micrococcales > Microbacteriaceae > Agromyces > Agromyces marinus. Next base: position 1,393,833 of record NZ_CP087879.1, read on the forward strand.
TCTCGTTCGCGCTCGACTACGAGGGGTCGACGTACTCGGCGACCCTGCGGGTCCCGGGACGGCACAACGCGATCAACGCGGCCGGCGCGTTCGCCGTGCTCGTGGGGCTCGGGTTCGACCCGGCGGCGTCGCTCGCGGGCATCGCGCGATTCGCGGGGACCGGGCGCAGGTTCGAGCTGCATGGCGTCGTCGACGGCGTGAGCGTGTACGACGACTACGCGCACCACCCGACCGAGGTCGCGGCCGCGCTCTCGGCGGCGCGCACGGTCGTGGGCGACGGGCGCATCATCGCCGTGCACCAGCCGCACCTCTACAGCCGCACGCGACTGTTCGCGAAGGAGTTCGCCGACGTGCTCGAGGAGCATGCGGACCTCACGGTCGTCCTCGACGTCTACGGCGCCCGCGAGGATCCCGAGCCCGGCGTGACCGGGGCCCTGGTGAGCGAGCGGTTCGCCGACGGCGAGCGGGTCGCGTTCATCGCCGACTGGCAGGATGCGGCCGATCACACGGCGCGCATCTCCCGTCCGGGAGATTTCGTGATCACGCTGGGGTGCGGTGACGTCTACCGCATCGTGCCGCAGATCCTGGGGTCGCTCGAGCGCGAGCGAAACGACTGATCGGGGCGCGGTGAAGCGTCCCGAGGGATTCGATCGCACGAGGCCCGCCCGGGCGGCGGCGCCGGGCACGGCGGGGTCCGCGTCGGCCTCGACGCCCGTGGCGGGGCGGCGCCCGGGTTCGAGCCCGGGCCGGGGTGCGAGCGCGAGCCGGGGCACGAGCCCGACTGCGGCGAGGTCGGCTCCGGCGTCGGGTCCGGCGTCGCCGGAGTCGTCGCGTTCCCAGGCGACCGAGCCCATCGTCCTGCCCGAGGGGGCTCCCGAGCCCGCGAGCGGACGCCGCGGCGAGACGTTCGCGGCGCGGCGGCGGCTCGCGATGGCGGAGCGCGAGCGCCGCAGGTACGAGCGACGCGAGGTTCGCAGGTTCACGAAGCGTTCGCGCCTGCGCCGTGCGACGTGGATCACGGTGCTCGCGACCGCGGCCGGGATCGCGGTCGCCGCGGTCGCGGTGGCGTACTCGCCGCTGATGGCGCTGCGCGAGGTGCGGGTCGAGGGCACCGCGCGGATCGACGCGGCGGCGGTGACGGCGGCGTTCGACGAGCGGATCGGCACGCCCCTGCCGCTCATCGCGCCCGACGAGGTCCAGGGGGCGCTGTCGGAGTTCCCGCTCATCGAGACGTACTCGACCGAGACGATCCCGCCGGGGACGCTGGTGGTCCGGATCGTGGAGCGCACGCCGGTCGGCGTACTCGACACGTCGGGCGGCCTGGTCTCGGTCGATGCTGCCGGCGTGGTCGTCGAGCGACTGGAGGAGCGTCCTTCCGGTCTGCCGTTCATCGAGGTCGACGGCGGGCTCGGTGCGCCGCCGTTCCAGGCGGCGGGCCGGGTGCTGCGCGGGCTGCCGGCCGAGGTCCGCGCCGGCATCGACGTGGTGCGTGCGAGCTCGGCCGACGACCTCCGGTTCGAGTTGGCGACGGGCGCCGAGGTCGTGTGGGGCGGCGCGGACGAGCTCTCGCTCAAGGTCGCGGTCCTCGAGCGCCTGCTCGCGACGGCGCCGCCCGACGAGGTGGATCGCTACGTCGTCTCGGCGCCGCTGTACCCGGTCGTCGAGTGATCGAGGCGGCTTTCGTCGGTCGGATCGCGACACGCCGCGGGCGGCGAGCGGAGCGACCGCCCGCGCCGCCTACGTTCAATTCAGGAATTGCATACTCGGCAAAACTTTAACCTTCGAGTAGAGGTTCAGGGTTCAGAGTTCGCAGAGAGGGCCGGACATGTCGACAAACCAGAACTACCTCGCCGTGATCAAGGTCGTCGGCATCGGCGGTGGCGGCGTGAACGCCGTCAACCGCATGATCGAGCTCGGCCTTCGCGGCGTCGAGTTCATCGCGATCAACACCGACGCCCAGGCATTGCTGATGTCGGATGCCGACGTCAAACTCGACGTCGGCCGTGATCTCACGCGCGGGCTCGGGGCGGGCGCCGACCCCGAGGTCGGCCGACGGGCCGCGGAGGACCACGCCGAGGAGATCGAGGAGGCCCTCGCGGGCGCCGACATGGTCTTCGTCACCGCGGGCGAGGGCGGAGGAACCGGAACCGGCGGCGCCCCCGTCGTCGCCAGGATCGCGAAGTCGATCGGCGCGCTCACGATCGGTGTCGTCACCAAGCCCTTCAGTTTCGAGGGCCGCCGTCGCCAGACGCAGGCCGAACAGGGCGTGGCGCGCCTGAAGGAAGAGGTCGACACCCTCATCGTCGTGCCCAACGACCGGCTGCTCGAGATCAGCGATCGCGGCATCTCCATGCTCGAGGCCTTCGCGACCGCCGACCAGGTCCTCCTGGCCGGCGTCCAGGGCATCACCGACCTCATCACGACGCCCGGGCTGATCAACCTCGACTTCGCCGACGTGAAGTCCGTCATGCAGGGCGCCGGGTCCGCGCTCATGGGCATCGGATCCTCGAGGGGAGCCGACCGGGCGATCAAGGCCGCCGAACTCGCCGTCGCGAGTCCGCTTCTCGAAGCCTCGATCGACGGCGCGCACGGCGTGCTGCTGTCGATCCAGGGCGGATCCAACCTCGGCATCTTCGAGATCAACGACGCGGCCCGACTCGTGCAGGAGGCCGTCCACGCCGAGGCGAACATCATCTTCGGGGCCGTCATCGACGACACCCTCGGCGACGAGGTCCGCGTGACCGTGATCGCCGCCGGATTCGACGGCGGCGAGCCCTCGGCCAGGCCGGTCGAGGTGCGACAGCCGAGTGCGGTTCCCGCCGCTGTGGGCGTCGGCGCAGGCGTCGGCGGGCACGCCGGGGCGGGCATCGGGGGTTCGAGCGCGGGTGAGGACTCGGTCGACGGCGTCGCCGAGATCGACATCGAAGAGCTCGTCGAGAGCGCGAACTGGGGCGAGGCGAGCGCGACGGCCGACCGGATCGGATCGGACCCCGCATTCGGCGACGACCAGGACGACCTCGACATCCCCGACTTCCTCAAGTGACGCAGGGCCTGTCCGACCGCCTCGAGTCGGTCCGGTCGGCGGTGGCGGATGCCGCGGCCGAGGCCGGGCGCGACCCGGGCGGGATCACGACGATCGTCGTGACCAAGTTCCAGCCCGAGTCGCTCGTGCGCGACCTCGCCGCGCTCGGCGTGCGAGACGTGGGGGAGAACCGACACCAGGAGGCGCAGGCCAAGGCGCGCGCGCTCGAAGACCTCGACCTCCGGTGGCATTTCGTGGGGCAGTTGCAGAGCAAGAAGGCCCGGCAGGCGCGCGAGTACGCCTCGGTCATCCACTCGATCGACCGGCTCTCGCTCGTCGACGCCCTCCGCTCCGACGACCGGGTCGTCGACGGGTTCATCCAGGTGAACCTCACCGACGACCCGGGCCGCGGCGGCGTCGCCCCCGGCGAGCTGGACGCGTTCGCCGAGCGCGTACTCGCCACCGCCGGCATCCGCCTGCTCGGGCTCATGGCCGTCGCGCCGCTCGACGAACCGGCTCGCGCGGCGTTCGCTCGCGTGCGCGCGATGTCGGACCGCCTGCGATCGATCGCCCCCGAGGCATCCGCTCTGTCCATGGGGATGTCTCACGATTTCCGGGACGCGATTCTGGAGGGTGCGACACACCTTCGGATCGGGACGGCAATCACCGGGAACCGGCCGGTCGCCGGTTAGCCTCGAACCACGCAACACTGACGGAGGCCGCGATGTCGAACCCGCTCAAGAAGACGATGGTCTACCTGGGACTCGCCGACGAGGAGCTCGAGCCCGAGACGACGACCGCGTCCACGCCGACGCCGGTCGTGCAGCCCGCGCCCGCGCCGGCCCCCAAGAGCGGCGGCTCCGTGACCCCCCTCCGAAAGCACCATGTGCAACCGACACCCCCGCAGGCGGAGATGAACGAGATCCTCACGGTGCACCCGCGCCAGTACAAGGACGCCCAGATGATCGCCGAGTCGTTCCGCGAGGGGGTGCCCGTCATCATCAACCTCTCCCAGATGTCGGACGCCGATGCGCGTCGTCTCATCGACTTCGCGAGCGGACTCTCGCAGGGCCTCCACGGCAAGATCGAACGCGTGACGAGCAAGGTCTTCCTGCTCTCGCCCGCGCACGTCGTGGTCTCCGGCGAGGCGGGCGAGAACGAGGGCGACGTGGACGCCTCGTTCTTCTCGCACGCGTAGACTCGCGGACGTGAGCGCACTCGTCGTCGTCTGGAACCTCGTCTACACGCTCCTCCTCATCTACTTCTTCGTGATGTGGGCGCGGTTCGTGCTCGACCTGGTCCGGACCTTCAACCGCTCGTGGCGCCCCCGCGGCGTCGTGCTCGTCCTCGTCGAGGCCGTGTACACGGTGACCGATCCGCTGGTGCGGTTCTTCCGTCGCCTCATCCCCCCGATCCGGCTCGGTCAGGTCGCACTCGACCTCGGCTGGAGTGTCGCGATGCTCGTGGTCATCATCGCGATGACCGTCGTCTCGTGGCTCGCTGCGGGGGCCGCGGTCGCCGCCTGACGTGTTCGCCAGGCGCGGACGCGCCGCATGACACGCGCACTGCGTCCGTCGAGGTGGTCTTTGCTACCGTTAGCAGAACGTGATCGAACCGTTCGACAGAATCAGAGGGATGGAAAGCCATGGCGCTAACTCCGGAAGATGTGGTCAACAAGCGCTTCCAGGCGACGAAGTTCCGGGAGGGCTACGACCAGGACGAGGTCGACGACTTCCTCGATGAGGTGGTCGTCGAACTGCGCCGGCTGAATCAGGAGAACGACGAGCTCCGGCAGCGGCTGATGGCCGCCGAAGCGCGCGCCGCCGAAGGCGCCGCAGCTCCCGTCGCCGCGGCGGCCCCGGCACCCGCGGCCCCCGCCTACGCCGAGCCCGCGGTCGGTGCGCCCACGGTGGCCGTGCCGACGCAGCCCGCCGCGCCGCAGTCCGAGCTCGACGAGCAGGCCAGCACGACCAACCTGCTGCAGCTGGCCCGCCGACTCCACGAGGAGCACGTGCGCGAGGGCGTCGAGAAGCGCGACGCGCTCATCGCCGAGGGCCACGCGACCGCCGCGCGCATCGTCGCCGAGGCCGAGGCCAAGCAGCGCGCACAGATGGGCGTCCTCGACCAGGAGCGCGTCGCACTCGAGAAGCGGGTCGACGAGCTGCGCGTGTTCGAGCGCGACTACCGCGCCAAGCTCAAGAGCTACATCGAGGGTCAGCTCCGAGACCTCGACACGGCGCAGCCGGTCCAGGTCGGAGCCGGTGCCGGGTTCCCGGCCCAGGGCGTGAGCGGCGAGCAGCCCACCCCGACCTTCCAGGGCTTTGGAGGCTGAGCGCCCGGCCAGGACGGGCGTCATCACGCTGCTGATCCTGGTCGGCGTCGCGGGCGCGATCTACGGCATCGACCAGCTCAGCAAGCAGTACGTCGTCAGCACGCTCGCCGAGGGGGAGATCGTTCCCGTCCTCGACGGCGTGCTGCAATGGCAGTTCGTGCGCAACCCCGGCGCCGCGTTCTCGATCGCGAGCGGCATGACCTGGGTGTTCACGATCCTCGCCGCAGCGGTCATCACGGTCATCATCTGGTTCGCCCGGCGCATCCGTTCGATCGCCTGGGCGCTCGTGTTCGGGCTCCTCCTCGGCGGGGTGCTGGGCAACCTCACCGACCGTCTCCTCCGGGAGCCGGGCTTCGGGATCGGCCATGTGATCGACTTCATCTCGACGCCGTGGATGCTCCCGGCGATCTACAACGTCGCCGACATCGCGATCGTCTCGAGCATGATCCTGTTCATGATCCTGACGATCCGCGGGATCGGCCTGGACGGATCCCGCCCCGAGAAGTCGCCCGCCGCGACCGCCGGTGCCGACCCGGCCGGCGAGCCCGACGCCCGTGGCGGCACCGCCGCGGAACTCGCTCGCGAGTCCTGACGTGGAGCACCGTTCGCTGCCCGTCCCGGACGGGCTCGACGGCGTCCGCGTCGACGCCGGCCTCGCGAAGCTCCTCGGCTTCTCGCGCACGCAGGCGGCCGACATCGCGTCGTCCGGCGGCGCGAGCCTCGACGGTCGCCCGGTCGACAAGTCTGACCGGCTCCGCGCGGGCGGCTGGCTCGAGGTGACCTGGGCGCCGCCGCGCACCCTCGAGGTGGAGCCCATCCCCGTGCCCGACCTCGGAATCGTCCACGACGACGACGAGATCGTCGTGGTCGACAAGCCCGCGGGCGTCGCAGCCCACCCGTCGCTCGGCTGGGAGGGCCCGACCGTGGTCGGCGCGCTCGCGGCATCCGGCTACCGCATCTCGACCTCCGGCGCCGCCGAACGGCAGGGCGTCGTGCACCGCCTCGACGCGGGCACGAGCGGGCTCATGGTCGTTGCGAAGTCCGAGTACGCGTACACGATGCTCAAGCGGGCGTTCCACGACCGCGAGGTCGAGAAGATCTACCACGCGGTGGTCCAGGGGCACCCCGACCCGTTCGCGGGTACGATCGACGCGCCCGTCGGCCGGCATCCGCGCTCGGAGTGGCGGTTCGCCGTGACGGTCGACGGCAAGCACGCGGTCACGCACTACGAGACGATCGAGGCGTTCCCCTACGCGTCGCTGCTCGAGATCCACCTCGAGACCGGGCGCACGCACCAGATCCGCGTGCACATGTCCGCCCAGCGGCATCCGTGCGCCGGCGACGCGATGTACGGCGCCGATCCGACCCTGTCGGCCCGACTCGGGCTCACCCGCCAGTGGCTGCACGCCAAGCAGCTCTCGTTCGTGCACCCGGGCACGGGGGAGTGGTCGACCTACGCGTCGGAGTACCCGGCCGACCTGCAGCACGCGCTCGACGTGCTCTCGGGCGACTGAGCCCCGGTCGCGCGCGTCGACCGCCGCGAGCCCGCGCCCGATCGTCGGCGGCTCGCCCTACACTGTGAACACCCCCGAACACGCCTCGCAGCACCACCCGAAGAGGAGCCCTGTGGCCGCGGATTCCTTCGTCCACCTGCACGTGCATTCCGAGTACTCGATGCTCGACGGAGCCGCCCGCGTCGGGGAGCTGATGAAGGCCGCGGCGGCCGAGGGCATGCCGGCGGTCGCGATGACCGACCACGGCAACGTGTTCGGTGCGTTCGACTTCTGGAAGCAGGCGACGGATGCCGGGGTCAAGCCCATCATCGGCACCGAGGCGTACCTGACCCCGGGCACCCACCGGAGCGACAAGACCCGGGTCCGGTGGGGCAACGGCGGTGGAGACGACGTGTCGGGCGCCGGCGCCTACACGCACATGACGCTGCTCTCCGAGACCAACGAGGGCATGCACAACCTATTCCGGCTCTCGAGCCGCGCGTCGATCGAGGGCTACTACTTCAAGCCGCGCATGGACCGCGAGCTCCTCCAGACCTATTCCAAGGGGCTCATCGCGACCACCGGGTGCCCGTCGGGCGAGGTGCAGACGAGGCTCCGCCTCGGGCAGTACGACGAGGCCGTCGCGGCCGCCGCCGAGTTCCGCGACATCTTCGGGCGTGAGAACTTCTTCGCCGAGATCATGGACCACGGCCTGGGCATCGAGAAGCGGATCATGGACGACCTGCTGCGGCTCGCCAGGCAGCTCGACCTCCCGCTCGTGGCCACCAACGACCTGCACTACACCCACGCCCACGACGCCAAGAGCCACGCGGCGCTCCTGTGCGTGCAGTCGGGATCGACGCTCGACGACCCGAACCGCTTCAAGTTCGACGCCGACGAGTTCTACCTGAAGTCGGCCGCCGAGATGCGACACCTCTTCCGCGACCACCCGGAGGCGTGCGACAACACGCTGCTCATCGCGGAGCGATGCGACGTGCAGTTCAACACGAACGCGAACTACATGCCGCGCTTCCCCGTGCCCGAGGGTGAGGACGAGCAGAGCTGGTTCGTCAAGGAGGTCGAGCGCGGGCTGCACGAGCGCTACCCGGGCGGGATCCCCGACGAGGTCCGGAAGCAGGCCGACTACGAGGTCGGGGTCATCAGCCAGATGGGCTTCCCGGGCTACTTCCTCGTGGTCGCCGACTTCATCAACTGGTCCAAGCGCAACGGCATCCGAGTGGGCCCGGGCCGCGGCTCGGGTGCCGGATCGATGGCGGCGTACGCCATGAAGATCACCGACCTCGACCCGCTCCAGCACGGCCTCATCTTCGAGCGTTTCCTGAACCCCGACCGCGTCTCGATGCCCGACTTCGACGTCGACTTCGACGAGCGTCGTCGCGGCGAGGTCATCAGGTACGTGACCGAGAAGTACGGCGACGAGCGCGTGGCGCAGATCGTCACGTACGGCACGATCAAGGCCAAGCAGGCACTGAAGGACTCCAGTCGCGTGCTCGGGTTCCCCTTCGGCATGGGCGAGAAGCTGACGAAGGCGATGCCGCCCGCGGTGATGGGCAAGGACATCCCGCTCTCGGGCATCCTCGACCGGGACCACGCCCGCTACAAGGAGGCGGGCGACATCCGCGCCCTCATCGAGACCGACCCCGAGGCGAAGACCGTCTTCGAGACCGCGCTGGGCCTGGAGAACCTCAAGCGCCAGTGGGGGGTGCACGCCGCAGGCGTGATCATGTCGAGCGAGCCGCTCATCGACATCATCCCGATCATGAAGCGCGAACAGGACGGCCAGATCGTCACCCAGTTCGACTATCCGGCGTGCGAGTCGCTCGGCCTGATCAAGATGGACTTCCTGGGGCTGCGCAACCTCACGATCATCGACGACGCGCTCGACAACATCGAGGCCAACCGCGGGTTCCGACCCGTGCTCGAAGACCTGGCGCTCGACGACCCCGCGGCCTACGAACTGCTCTCGCGCGGCGACACGCTCGGGGTGTTCCAGCTCGACGGCGGCCCGATGCGCTCGCTCCTGCGGCAGATGAAGCCCGACAACTTCGAGGACATCTCGGCCGTCATCGCGCTGTACCGCCCGGGGCCGATGGGTGCGAACTCGCACACCAACTACGCGCTCCGCAAGAACGGGCTGCAGGAGATCACGCCGATCCACCCGGAGTTCGAGGAGCCGCTGAAGGACATCCTCGACACCAGCTACGGCCTGATCATCTACCAGGAGCAGGTCATGGCGATCGCCCAGCGCGTCGCCGGCTTCTCGCTCGGCCAGGCCGACATCCTCCGACGGGCGATGGGCAAGAAGAAGAAGTCCGAGCTCGACAAGCAGTACGAGGGCTTCTCCGGCGGCATGAAGGCCAACGGCTTCTCGGATGCCGCGATCCAGAAGCTCTGGGAGATCCTGCTGCCGTTCTCCGACTACGCGTTCAACAAGGCCCACTCGGCCGCCTACGGCGTGCTCAGCTACTGGACCGCGTACCTCAAGGCGCACTACCCGGCGGAGTACATGGCCGCACTGCTCACGAGCGTGGGCGATGCACGCGACAAGCTCGCGCTGTACCTCAACGAGTGCCGTCGGATGGGCATCCAGGTGCTTCCCCCCGACGTCAACGAATCGATCGGGTACTTCGCCGCCGTCGGCGACGACATCCGCTTCGGCCTCGGTGCGGTGCGCAACGTCGGCTTCAACGTCGTCGACGCGATCCGCGCCGCACGCGAGGCGAAGGGGCGCTTCGAGAGCTTCCACGACTTCCTGAAGAAGGTGCCGACGCAGGTCGCGAACAAGCGGACGGTCGAGTCGCTCGTGAAGGCGGGCGCGTTCGACTCGCTCGGGCACACGCGCCGCGCGCTCGTCGAGATCCACGAGGGCGCGGTCGAAGCGGCCGTCAAGGAGAAGCGAGCTGAAGAGAACGGCGATGTCGGGTTCGATTTCGACAGCCTGTTCGAGGATCACGAGAAGGATGCCGCGCCGTCGCCCGTGCCCGACCGGCCCGAGTGGGCCAAGCGCGACAAGCTCGCCTTCGAGCGCGAGATGCTGGGGCTCTACGTCTCCGACCATCCGCTCGCCGGTCTCGAGGCGACGCTCGCCAAGCACGCGTCGACCTCGATCACCGACCTGATGAGCTCGGATGCGACGCAGGACGGCGACGTCGCGACGATCGCAGGGCTCGTCACGAGCGTCCAGCATCGGGTGGCGCGCCAGTCGGGCAACCAGTACGGCATGATCCAGGTCGAGGACTTCTCGGGCGAGATCACCGTCATGTTCATGGGCAAGGCCTACCAGGAGTTCGCCCCGGCCCTGCAGGGCGACTCGATCGTCGTCGTGCGCGGTCGGGTCAGCCTGCGCGACGATGGCATGAACCTGCACGCGTACAGCGTGTTCGAGCCCGAGGTCGGCCAGGGCGATGAGAGCGGGCCGGTCATGATCTCGCTTCCCGACGTGCGCGCGACGACCGAGACCATCCAGGCGCTCGGCGACGTGCTCATCCGCCACCGCGGCGGCACCGAGGTGCGTCTGAAGCTCACCAAGGGTCGCACCGCCCGGGTCTTCGAACTGCCATACCCCGTGGCCGTGAGCGCCGACTTCTACGGCGAACTCAAGAGCCTGCTCGGGCCGAACTGCCTCGCATGACGCCGCGCCAGGCGGCCGGGGTGCGCGGATCGCTAGGCTGAGCAGGCCATGCTTCGCACGATCGATCTCCGCGGCTCCCGTCCGACCCCGACCGAACTGCTCGCGCTCGTCCCGCGCGCGGCGACCGACGTCGGCGCAGCGCTCGAGCCCGCGCGCGCCCTGATCGACGACGTCCTCGCGCGAGGCGAGGAGGCGCTGCTCGACCAGGCCGAGCGCTTCGACGGGGTGCGCCCCGCAGCGGTGCGCGTCTCGGCGGGCGAGCTCCGTGCCGCTCGCGACGGACTCGATCCCGAGGTCCGGCGGGCGGTCGAGGCCACGATCGACCGGGTTCGTGCCGCGAGCGCCGCCCAGGTCCCGCCGCCCGAGCGCACGGTGCTCGGTCCGGGCGCCGTCGTCGAGCAGCGCTGGCAGCCGGTCGGCCGTGTCGGCCTGTACGTCCCCGGCGGCAAGGCGGTGTACCCCTCGAGCGTCGTGATGAACGTGGTCCCGGCACAGGTCGCCGGCGTCTCCTCGATCGCGCTCGCGTCGCCTGCCCAGGCCGCGCACGGCGGCCGGATCCACCCCACGATCGCGGGCGTCGCCGCGCTCCTCGGCGTCGACGAGGTGTACGCGATGGGCGGCGCGGGCGCGATCGGCGCCTTCGCGCACGGCGTGCCCGGAATCGGGCTCGACCCCGTGCAGCGGGTGACCGGTCCCGGCAACGTCTTCGTGGCCGCAGCCAAGCGGGTCGTGCAGGGCATCACGGGCATCGACGCGGAGGCCGGTCCGACCGACATCCTCGTCATCGCCGACGACACGGCCGATCCGGACTTCGTCGCGGCCGACCTCGTCAGCCAGGCCGAGCACGACGAGCTCGCGGCGGCCGTCCTCGTGACCGACTCCGCCGATCTGGCGCAGCGCGTGCTCGAGCGCGTCGCCGCGCGGGCGGAGGCGACGCGTCACGCCGAGCGCGTCCGGCAGGCGCTCCGTGGCGAGCAGTCCGCGGTCGTCCTCGTCGACGACCTCGAGCAGGCGGCCGCGTTCGCGGACGCGTTCGGCGCCGAGCACCTCGAGATCCAGGTGGCCGACCCGGATGACGTGCTCGCCCGCATCCACAACGCCGGCGCGATCTTCATCGGCCCGTACTCGCCCGTGAGCCTCGGCGACTACGCGGCAGGGTCCAACCACGTGCTGCCCACGGGCGGCCAGTCGCGCCACGCGGCCGGCCTCTCGGCGGCGACGTTCCTGCGTCCGCAGCAGGTCGTGCGCTACGACGAGTCGGCATTGCGCGCCGTCGCCCCGACGATCGCGACCCTGTCGGCCGAGGAAGACCTCCCGGCGCACGGCGAGGCCGTCGCCGTCCGCTTCCACGAGCACCCCTGAGGGCCCGCGCTACGCTGAGGACACCATGTACTGCCCCTTCTGCCGCCACCCAGACTCCCGTGTCATCGATTCCCGGACGAGCGACGACGGGCTCTCGATCCGGCGCCGGCGCCAGTGCCCCGAGTGCGGGCGTCGGTTCTCGACGACCGAGACCGCGAGCCTCGCGGTGATCAAGCGTTCGGGCGTGATCGAGCCGTTCAGTCGCGAGAAGGTCGTGCTCGGCGTGAAGAAGGCGTGCCAGGGGCGCCCCGTCACCGATTCCGACCTCGCGGTGCTCGCGCAGAAGGTGGAGGAGACGATCCGCTCCACCGGGGCGTCGCAGATCGACGCGAACGACATCGGCCTGGCGATCCTGCCGCCGCTTCGGGAACTCGACGAGGTCGCCTACCTGCGGTTCGCGAGCGTGTACCAGGCGTTCGAGTCGCTCGACGACTTCGAGTCGGCCATCGAGGTGCTCCGCGAGGAGCACGGCCGGATCCCCGCACGCCCGGTCGAGTGAGCCGCCGGGCGATCGCGGTCGGGGCCGCGGCGCCCGCTCCGGTACCCTGATCCAGGCATGTATGGACTCCTCTTCTCCCTCGTCTTCACGCGCATGGATCCCGAGCGTGCGCACCACCTCGCGTTCCGGGTGATCCGCAGCCTTCCGACGCTCGGCATCGGCCGGCTCGTCGAGCGCTCGACCGCACCGTCGGACGAGCTCGCGGTGGAGGCGCTCGGCCTGCGGTTCCCGTCGCCGTTCGGCGTCGCGGCCGGCTTCGACAAGGACGCGCTCGGCGTCGTCGGCCTCGGCCAGCTCGGGTTCGGCCACGTCGAGGTCGGCACGATCACGGCCCTGCCGCAGCCAGGGAACGATCGCCCGCGGCTGTTCCGCCTCGTGGGCGACCGTGCGCTCGTCAACCGCATGGGGTTCAACAACGGCGGGGCGGATGCCGCGGCCGGACGTCTCTCGCGGCTTTCACGCCGCACGCGCCGTCCGGTGCTCGGAGTGAACATCGGCAAGAGCCGGGTGACGCCGGTCGAGCGCGCCACCGAAGACTACGTGCGCAGCGCCCGGGTGCTCGCGCCGTACGCGGACTACCTCGTGGTCAACGTGAGCTCGCCGAACACGCCGGGCCTGCGCGGCCTGCAGGAGCTGGATGCGCTCGCACCGCTGCTCGAGGCCGTGCGGGCGGCCGCGGGGGCGACCCCGCTGCTCGTGAAGATCGCCCCGGACCTCGCCGACGACGAGGTCGTGCGCATCTGCGACCTCGTGGTGCGGCTGGGGCTCGACGGCATCATCGCGACGAACACGACGATCTCGCGCGAGGGCCTGACCGCCTCCGCGAGCGAGGTCGAGGCGATCGGCGCGGGCGGGTTGTCCGGCGCGCCGCTCGCGGCACGCTCGCTCGAGGTCCTGGAGCTCATCCGGGCGCACGTCCCGGCGGAGCTGTGCGTCGTCTCGGTCGGCGGCGTCGAGACCGCCGAGCAGGTCCAGGAGCGGCTCGATGCCGGTGCCACGCTCGTGCAGGGGTATTCGGCGTTCATCTACCGCGGTCCGATGTGGGCGCGGCAGGTCAACCGGGGCCTGGAGCGCATCCGGCGCGAGCGTCGCCCGGCGGCACCCGCCGCCTGACCGGCATCCTCCGCAGTCCGTGCCGAGCGGGCGGCGCTACGCTCGAATGCACATGAGAACGCTTGGAGGCGTCGAGCACACCGTGCCCACCACACCGACCGTCGGTCCCCGAAGCCGCGCCACGACCGTCGTCACGAACACGACCCGATGATCACCGCCCTGCTCCTGCTGCTCCTGGGCATCGTGCTCACCGCAGCCATCATCGCCGCCAACGGCTACTTCGTCGCGCAGGAGTTCGCGTACATGTCCGTCGACCGCGCACGCCTGCGGGCGAGGGCCGACGGCGGCGACGCCGCCGCGAGGCGTGCGCTCGCGGTCACCAGACGCACCTCGTTCATGCTGTCGGGTGCGCAGCTCGGCATCACCGTGACCGGCCTGCTCGTCGGGTACGTCGCCGAACCGTTCATCGGCGAGTCGCTCGGCGTGCTGCTCGGCGGGGTCGGCGTGCCGACCGCGACCGGCATCGCGATCGGCACCGTCGTGGCGCTCGCGCTCGCCACGGTCGTGCAGATGATCTTCGGCGAGCTCTATCCGAAGAACCTCGCGATCGCGAATCCCGAACCGCTCGCGCTCGGCCTGGCCGGATCGACCCGACTGTACCTCGGCGCATTCGGCTGGCTCATCAGCCTGTTCGACGCCGCCTCCAACACGGTGCTCCGACTGCTTCGCGTCGAGCCCGTGCACGATGTCGACAGCAGCGCCACGGCCGAGGACCTGGAGCACATCATCGACGACTCGCGTACGAGCGGCGACCTGCCGGAGGAGCTCTCCATCCTGCTCGACCGGATCCTCGACTTCCCCGATCAGGACGTCGAGCACGCGATGATCCCGCGCGTGCGCGTCGACACCGCGGCCCCGGCCACGACGATCGCCGAGATCCGCGAGCTCATGACGACCGGTCACACGCGGTACCCCGTCATCGACGAGCGGGACGAGCCCGTGGGCGTCGTGCATCTCGCCGATGTGCTGGCCGCGGCACCCGACGACCCGCGCCCGGTGACCGAGATCATGCGCCGACCGCTCGTCGTGCCGACCCTCATGCGGCTGCCCGATGCGCTCCGGGAACTCACCGGCACACGCAACGAGCTGGCGTGCGTCATCGACGAGTACGGCGGGTTCGCGGGCGTCGTGACGGTCGAGGACCTCGCCGAGGAACTCGTCGGAGAGATCAGCGACGAGCACGACGCGCCCGTCGGCGTCGGCGCCGAGATCGACGACGACGGGGCGTGGATCATGGACGGCGACCTGCACCTCGACGAGGTCGAACGCATCATCGACCGCGATCTGCCCCGCGGAGACTCCGAGACGATCGCCGGCCTGGTCATCGCGGAGGCCGGCGCGCTCCCCGCGCTCGGCGACGCGGTCGAGGTCGAGCTCCCCGCGACGGGTGCCGAGCTCGCCGAGGACGAACCGGAGCTCCGCCGCCTGCGCGTGGAGGTCACCGCGATCGACCGGCACGTGCCATCCGCCGTCAGGGTGAGCTTCGCCCCGCCCGCCGGAGACTCCCCGGGCGAGTCCGCCGACGGGTCGGATCCTGCCGACGAGGAGGCGGATCGATGAACGCCTGGGTGGTCGCGGGGATCACGGTCGGTCTCATCGCGCTCAGCGCGTTCTTCGTCGTCATCGAGTTCGCGCTCATCGGGGCGCGGCGCCACCGCCTCGAGCAGGAGGCGGGCGAGAAGCGTTCGGCGCGCGCGGCGCTGCGCGGCATGAACGAACTGACCATCATGCTCGCGGGCGCACAGCTCGGCATCACCGCGTGCACCTTCGCGCTGGGCGCGGTCACCAAGCCCGCGGTCGACGGATGGCTCGGCCCCGTCTTCGCCTCGTGGGGACTGCCCGACTGGCTCGCCGGCGGCTCCGCGTTCGCGTTGTCGCTGGCGTTCGTGACCTTCCTCCATCTCGTCATCGGCGAGATGGCGCCGAAGTCCTGGGCGATCGCGCACCCGGAGACCGCGGCGAAGCTCATCGGCCTGCCCTCCCGCGCGTTCATCTGGGTGTTCCGCCCGTTCCTGCTGTGGGTGAACCGCATCGCCAACGTCCTCGTCGCGAAGTCCGGCGTGGAGCCCGTGGACCGTGCCGCGGTCGGCGGCCGCGACGCCGAGACCATCCGCAACCTCGTCGAGTACTCGACCCAGGTCGGCGTGCTCGAGCCCGGACTGCAGTCGCAGATCACCGAGGTGATCCGGCTCGAGCAGCTGACGGTGGACGCGATCACGACGCCCGATGAGGCGCCGACCTCGGTCGGTCCGGATGCCACCGTCGCCGATGTCCGCGCCGCAGCGTTGGCCTCGGGCCACCTGCGCATCCTGCTGCGGGACGTCGACGGACGCATGGCGCGCGTCGTGCACGTCCGAGACACGCTTCCGGCAGCGGATGACACGAGCGCCGACGCGTTCGCCCGTCCGGCGTTCCGGGTCGAGTCGTCCACGCCGGTGTACGAGCTTCTGCGCCGGATGCGCGAGCAGCGTGTGCAGCTCGCCGTCGTCGAGCGCGGTGAGCGGCTGCTCGGCATCGTGACCCTCACCGACGTGGTTCGGCGCGTGCTCCCGGAGACGGCGACGAACGCGGGCGCCTGACCGCGGGCGGAGCCGCGCGGGCGGAGCCGCACCCGCCCGGGAGCGTCCGATGCGCAGCGACGCCGGGGTCAGACCATGCCGAGGTCAGAGCATGCCGATGTCGGCGAGGCGGTCCGCGATCGTCGCGCCGTCCCGTGCCGAGACCCACGGAACCCCGGCGTGCTGCGCGGACTTGGCCCGGCCGCCCGCGAGAACGGCCTGACCTGAGGAGAGCTCGCGGATCGCGATCGCCGCGACGAGCTCGGGGTGCTCCCGGGCGAACTCCGCGTAGAGCTCCTCGTCATGCTGGCCGTCGTCGCCGATGAGGAGCCAGCGGACCCCGGGGAACTCCTCCGCCAGGCGCCGGAGGTTCTCGATCTTGTGCGCCCGGCCGCTCCGGAACCACCGGTCGTGCGTGGGCCCCCAGTCGGTGAGCAGGAGCGGGCCCGGCGGGTAGAGGTGCCTCGAGAGGAACCGGGTGAGCGTGGGCGCCACGTTCCAGGCCCCCGTCGAGAGGTAGATGACGGGCGCGCCCGGGTAGCGGTGCACGAGCCGCTCGAACAGCACCGCCATGCCCGGCGTGGGCATGCGCGCGTGCTCGTCGAGCACGAACGTGTTCCAGGCGGCGACGAACGGGCGGGGGAGCGCGGTCACCATGACCGTGTCGTCGACGTCGGAGATGATGCCGAAGTCGACGTCGGGGCCGACGACCCAGATGGGTGCGTCGACCGGTTCGGCGCCCTCGGTGTGCAGGACCGCGCGGTTCCAGCCGGGCTCCAGGCGCACCGGGACCTTCGTGTCGACCACGCCGCCGCGATCGGCGAGGACCTCGATGCGCTGGCCTCCGACCTCGATCGTCACGGGCACGTCGCCGACGGGCACGCTCGTGAAGCTCCGCCATCCGCGGATGCCCTGGTCGCGCCTGCGGCGCCGACGCGGGGACGCGTCGGCGGCCACGGGCCGGGAGAGCAGGACCCGGCAGAACACCCGTGCCCACTCGGTCGAGCCGTAGCCCGTGTAGGGCACCACGGTCGGAACGTGGCCGCGGCGGCGGGCCCAGCGTTCCCGGACGTCGTGGACCCAGTCCTCGACGCGCGCGGCACCGTGCCGGGTCGGGCGCTGCCGTGGTCCGGCCGGGACGGGGGAACTCGCCGGCATCCACTCAGTTTGTCATGTCGCCCGAGTCCGACGCGAAATCCGTCGCGGGGCGGATGATCGGGCCGTCCGGACACCGGTAGAGTGGTCCGGCGAACAAGGAGGACCCGTGCCGAACATCGACCTGATCCTGGGGGCCGATCACGGAAGACGCCGATCGGTGCGGACCGAGCCGACGCAGCGACGCAGCAGCCAGCGGCTCGACGCGCTGCTCGATGCGGCCGCCGCGATCGTCGACGAACTCGGATTCGAGCGACTGACGACGCAGATGGTCGCCGAGCGCGCCGGTGCCTCGATCGGAACCGTCTACCGCTACTTCCCGGATCGGGTGGCGGTGCTGCACGCGCTCCGCGAGCGGAGCGTCCGGCGCTATCGCGAGCGTCTCGCCGAGGCGATGGAGTGCAACGAGCTCGCGGCATGGTGGGACGTCGTCGACTGCGCGCTCGGCGTGTGCATCGACCTCTACCGCGAGGAGCCCGGGTTCAGCGTCGTGCATGCCGCTCCGCGCGAACTGTCGGAGATCGACGGCGAGCCCGAGATCGCGCACCGGATCGCGAAGGTGCTCGAGCACGAATTCGGCGCGGTCGACGACGAGGAGCTCCGGCTCCGACTGGGCGTCTGCCTCGAGACGGGTGCCGCGCTCATCCACCGCGCGTTCGAGCGCGAGGCCGACGGCGACGCGCGGTACCTCGACGAGGCCCGCCGCATCGTCCGCGACTACCTCGACGCGCACTTCGGTGCGACGCTCCCGGAAGGGCTCGCCGCGGGCGCGGCCTCGTCCTCGGCGGCCTGAGCGCCGGATTTCCGCGACGAGCGAACCGCCGCGGCATCCGTTGCCCCGTCGCGGCACTCGTGTTTGGCTTGTTCCGCGGCGCCGTGCGGCATCGCGACCGGAGCGTGAGGGGCGACATGATCGAGTTCCGAGGCGTCACCAAGCAGTTCCCCGACGGCACGGTCGCCGTCCACGAGGTCGACATCGTCATCCCGCCGCGCAAGACGACGGTGTTCGTCGGGTCGTCGGGATCCGGCAAGACGACCCTGCTGCGGATGATCAATCGCATGGTCGACCCCACCCTGGGCCAGGTGCTCATCGACGGAACGGATGTCGCGACGGTCGACCCGGTCGCGCTCCGCCGGAGCATCGGCTACGTCATGCAGAACGCCGGGCTCCTGCCGCACCGGAGGGTCATCGACAACGTCGCGACGGTGCCGCTCCTGCGCGGCGTGTCGAAACGGGAGGCGCACGCGCACGCGCTCGAACTGCTCGACACCGTGGGGCTGGACCGCTCGCTCGCGGACAGGTACCCGTCGCAGCTGTCCGGCGGCCAGCAGCAGCGGGTCGGCGTCGCGCGCGGGCTCGCGGTCGACCCGAACATCCTGCTCATGGACGAACCGTTCGGTGCGGTCGACCCGATCGTTCGCGCCGAGCTCCAGCAGGAACTGCTGCGCCTCCAGGGCGAGCTCGGCAAGACGGTCGTGTTCGTCACGCACGACATCGACGAGGCGTTCCTGCTCGGCGACCAGGTCGTGATCCTGCAGCAGGGCGGGTTCATCTCGCAGGCCGCGTCGCCCGCCGAGATCCTCGCGAACCCCGCCGACGCGTTCGTCGCGGACTTCGTCGGCGCCGATCGCGGCAAGCGGGCGCTGCACATCACCGACGTCGACGGGCGGCAGGTCGTCGTCGATGGCGACGGTCGGCCCGCCGGAGTCCTGACCTCGTGACCTGGCTGTGGTCGAACCTCGACCTGGTCGCCGAGCTCATGCTCGTGCACCTGGCGTTGTCGGTGCCCGCGATCATACTGAGCTTCGTGGTGTCGGTCCCGCTCGGGTGGCTCGCCCACCGGTACCGGTGGTCGCGCGGCGTGCTGCTCTCGCTGTGCGGACTGCTGTACGCCATCCCCTCGCTCGCCCTGTTCATCGCGCTGCCCGCGTTCACCGGGCTGGGACTTCGTTCCCCGGTGAACCTGGTCATCGCACTCACCCTGTACGGCATCGCGGTCATCGTGCGGACCGCGGCCGACGCGTTCGACGCGGTCGACCGCGACATCCGCCAATCGGCGACCGCCGTCGGATATTCGGCTGCGGGCCGGTTCTGGGGGGTCGAGCTCCCGCTCGCGGGTCCGGTCCTCCTGTCGGGGCTCCGGGTGGTCATCGTCAGCACCGTGAGTCTCGCGACCGTCGGCGCCGTCATCGGCGTGCAGAGCCTCGGGAGCCTGTTCACGGACGGATTCCAACGCGGCATCCAGGCGGAGATCATCGCCGGCATCGTCGCGACGGTCGTGCTCGCGCTCGGGCTCGACGCGCTGAGCGTGCTGCTCGGCCGAATCCTGATGCCGTGGACCCGGCGGCGGGCGCCGATCGGCGCCCCGGCCGCGTTGCCGGCCCGGCCGCGGACGGAGGAGCCGGCGTGAACCTCTTCCTCGACGCCTTCGCCTGGCTCACCGACCCCGCCAACTGGACCGGGGCGGGCAGCATCCCGCAGCGCACCTGGGAGCATCTGTGGATCTCGGCACTGGTGCTCGCGATCGCCTCGGTCATCGCCCTGCCCCTGGGCGCGTTCGTGGGCCACACCGGGCGCGGTCGCGAGAGCGCTGTCATGGTCTCGGGCGGACTGCGCGCACTTCCCACGCTCGGGGTCCTGACGCTGTTCGGGCTCTGGCTCGGCATCGGACTGCGCGCGCCGGTGCCCGCGCTCGTCATCCTCGCGATCCCGCCCCTGCTCGCGGGGGCGTACGCGGGCTTCGAGGCGGTCGATCGTCGGACGATCGACGCGGCCCGGGCAATGGGCATGCGCGAGACGCAGGTCGTGGCCAAGGTGGAACTGCCGCTCGGACTGCCCATCGTCGTCGGCGGCATCCGTTCGGCGACACTGCAGATCATCGCGACGGCGACGCTCGCCGCCTACGTCGCCGACGAGGGCCTCGGCCGGTTCATCTTCGCGGGACTGAAGACCCGCGACTACCCCGAGATGCTCGGCGGATCGATCCTCGTCATCCTCCTCGCGCTCGTCATCGACGGATGCCTGGCGATCGCGCAGCGCGTCGCCGTCCCCGCCGGTGTCCGCGCGACGCGCACGTCGGAACCGCAATCGCGGCGCACATCAGAACTCCGTTCGCGGCCGACCCGGCCGCGAACGATCGCGGGGCGACCCGACACCGAAGGGAAACAGGAATGATCACAGCAGGAAAAGGCCGGCTCGTTGCGCTCGCAGCGGCCGCGGTCGGGGCGACAGTGGCCCTGGCAGGGTGCGCGTCGGGCGATCCGCTCGACAGCGGATCGGATGGCGGCGACGCCACGAGCGAGACCATCGTCGTCGGCTCGCAGGACTACTACTCGAACGAGATCATCGCCGAGCTCTACGCGCAGGCGCTCGAGGAGAACGGCTACACGGTCGACCGGCAGTTCCGGATCGGCCAGCGAGAGGTCTACATCCCCGAGATCGAGTCGGGTGCGATCGACGTCTTCCCGGAGTACACGGGCAACCTCCTCCAGTTCTACGCGCCGGACACGACGGCGACCGCGAGCGAGGACGTCTACGCGGAGCTCGAGTCGGCACTGCCGGAGGGACTGCGCGTGCTCGAGCAGTCGCCGGCGACCGACCAGGACTCGTACAACGTCACGCAGGCGTTCTCCGACGAGTACGGCGTGACCAGCCTCGCCGACCTCGCGGACGTCTCGGCGCCGATCACGCTCGGCGGCAACTCCGAGCTCGAGACGCGGCCCTACGGTCCGGAGGGCCTGAGCTCGGTCTACGGGGTCGAGGTCGCGTTCACGCCGATCGAGGACAGCGGCGGCCCGCTCACGCTGAAGGCGCTCGTGGACGACCAGGTGCAGATGGTCAACATCTTCAGCGCCGATCCGAACATCGCGGCGAACGACCTCGTCACCCTCGAGGACCCCGAGGGGCTCTTCCTCGCCTCGAACGTCGTCCCCGTGGTCAGCGAGAAGGTCACCGATGAGATCGCGGCGATCATCGACACGGTCAGCGCTGCGCTGACCGCCGAGGAACTCGTCGCGCTCAACGCGCTCAGCGTCAACGAACAGCAGTCGGCCGAGGAGATCGCGGGCGACTGGCTCGCGGAGCAGTCGCTCTTCTAGGGCAGCGTCTTCCGCTCGGAGGGGTCGGTCGCGGTCGCGGCCGGCCCCTCGTCCGTCGTGGCGGTGCCGTCGAGCGTCGGGGTGGTGCCGTCGTTCGCCGGGGCGGCGGGCGTGCGGTGCGCCCCGGTGTCGTCCATGTGGCGCGCCTCGAGTCGCATGAGCAGCCTCTTGCCGAGCCACGCGAGGATCAGGAAGACCACGATCGCGCCGACGAACAGGTACCCGGCCCAGTGCAGGCTGTCGCTGAGTTCCCGATAGCCGCCCGCAGCCGCTGAGCCGACCCCGACGTAGGCGAAGGACCAGATGACGCACGCGGGCGCGGTCCACGCGAGGAACCGGCGGTAGCTCATCTCGCTCATGCCGACCGTGAGCGGCACGAGCGAATGCAGTACGGGCAGGAACCGGGAGATGAACACGGCCGGGCCGCCGCGCCGCGCGAGGTATCGCTGCGCGCGATGCCAGTTGTGGTCGCCGATGCGCCGCCCGAGGCGGGAGTGCTGGATGTGCGGGCCGAACCATCGCCCGAGCGCGAAGCCGATGCTCTCGCCGACGAGGGCGCCGATGATGACGGTGAGCGCGAGGGCGATGAACTCGACGGAGCCCTCGACGCCGGTGGAGGCCACGATGACGATCGAGTCGCCCGGGACGACGAGCCCGATGAGGACCGAGGTCTCGAGCATGATGCCGATGCCGGCGAGCAGGGTGCGGACGACCGGGTCGACGCCCTGCACCGTCTCGAGGATGCCGTCGAGCAACTCGTTCACGCTCGAGATCCTATTCGTCGGGCCTGCGTGGCCGCTCAGAACGCGATCGTCGCGATGACTGCGGAAGGCACGACGACGATGGCGGCCGACAGGGACCACACGGCGGTGCGCGCGTCGCGCCCGAGCGGGAGGAGGCCGGGGGCGAGCCGGGCGAGCCGGCGCTCGAGCATGCCCTCGTCGGGCGTCACCCCGCCGGCATCCGCGTAGGCGCCCGGCTCGCCGGACGTGCCGACCCGCAGCAGCGCGCTCCGCAGCGGTGCGGCGCCGATGCGGCGACGCGGCGCGTCGTCGGCGAGCATCTCGGTCAGCACGGTGACGGATCGTTCGGCGCGGTTCGCGATCGGGAACCAGGGCAGGGCGGCGTGCCACGACCGGAACGCCAGGAGCACGAGGTGGTGGAACTGGTCGAGGTGCGCGCGTTCGTGGTCGATGACCGCGCGGAGTTCGTCCTCGTCGAGCAGGTCGACCAGGCCCTCGGTGATCACCGTCGCGGTGCGCAGCCCGGGCACGCAGTACGCGGCCGGCGTCGGATGGGCGAGCACTCGGGCGCCGGAGCCCGCCTGCACCGGGCTCGCGAGCAGGTCGATGAGGCGGTGCTGGCGTCGCCGCGCGCGCTCGGCGCGCACGGCGGTCGTCAGGAGGTTCAGCGCCAGGTGGACTGCGAGGCCGACGGCGAGCGTGAGCGACGCGAGGTGCACCACGCCGAAGTGCACGGGGATCGGACCGCCGTGGAACGCGGGGAGGAGTTCGGCGGTGGCCGATCCGAGCGAGCCGGCCGGCGCGGCGCCGAACGCGAGCAGGGCGCCGATCATCGAGAGGCCGCCGCCGAGCGCGATCGCCTGCCACAGCACGAGCGCGGTCGCGGGGGAGCGTGCCGGCCAGTTCGCGCGCGAGAGCGCGACGGGCACCGGCCACGCGAGGGCCAGCGCGAGCGCGCCGAGCAGGAGGGCTGCGGCGATCACGTCAGGTGCGGATGAGGTCGTCGAGCAGCTTGCGGAGCGTGCTCGCTTCGCCGGCGCTGACGGTTCCGACGAAGCGCGCGAGTGCCGCGTCGCGGTCGGAGGAACTCGAGAGGACCTCGTGCATGAGTTCTGCGGTGTGGTCGGCTCTGGAGAGCAGTGCCGAGTAGTGGTGCGGGCGCGATTCCCGGGTGCGGGTGACGAATCCCTTGCGCTCGAGGCGCGAGAGGACGGTGAGCACGGTCGTGGTCGCGGGGGCCCTGCCTGGCTCCGAGGATGCCGCGAGCCGGTCGCGCACCTCGTTCGCGGTGAGCGACTCGTCGCTGATCCAGAGCTGCTCCATGACGGAGCGCTCGAGTTCGCCGAGACCTGCCATGGAACGAGGATACCGCCCGGACCCTCCGAATTCTACGAAACGTAGAAAACTGGCCTATGGTGAGAGCACCGACCTCCGGAATCCACAGGTCCCGCCCATGAAAGGGGTCCCCGGCGTGAACGACCTCCTCGATCCGTTGCTGCTCGCCAGATGGCAGTTCGGGCTCACCACGGTCTACCACTTCCTGTTCGTGCCGATCACGATCGGCCTGGCGACCTCGGCCGCCGTGTTCCAGACCGCCTGGGTGCGCACCGGCAAGGTCGAGTACCTCCGCATCACGCGCTTCTTCGGAACGATCTTCCTCATCAACTTCGCGATGGGCGTGGTCACCGGCATCGTCCAGGAGTTCCAGTTCGGCATGAACTGGTCGGAGTACTCGCGTTTCGTCGGCGACGTGTTCGGGGCCCCGCTCGCCCTCGAGGGCCTGCTCGCGTTCTTCCTCGAGGCGACCTTCATCGGACTGTGGATCTTCGGCTGGAACCGGCTTCCGCAGAAGGTGCACCTCGCGACGATCTGGGCGACCGCGATCGGCACCATCCTCTCGGCCTACTTCATCATCGCGGCGAACGCCTTCATGCAGAACCCCGTCGCCTACCGGATGAACGCCGAGCGGGGACGAGCCGAGCTCACCGACATCTGGGAACTGCTGACCAACCCCGTCGCGCTCGCGGCGTTCCCGCACACGATCACGGCGTCGTTCATGGTCAGTTCGGGCCTCATCATCAGCGCCGCGGCCTGGCACCTCGCGCGCAACCAGCACCTGGACACCATGCGGCCGGCGCTGAAGTTCGGCCTGTGGGGCATGGTGGTCTGGGGCGCCCTGACGACGATCTTCGGCGACCAGCTCAGCCTCGCGATGGTCGCCACCCAGCCCATGAAGATGGCGGCCGCCGAGGCGACCTACGACACCGTGTGCGGGGCGGATGCCTCGTTCTCGCTGTTCACGCTCGGCACGCCTGACGGATCGAGCGAGCTGTTCTCGGTCCGAGTGCCCTACCTGCTCTCGCTGCTGTCGACCCACTCGCTCGACGGCTGCGTCGAGGGCATCAACCAGCTCCAGGCCGAGTACACCGAGCTGTACGGCCCCGGCGACTACACCCCGATCATCTGGGTGACGTACTGGGCGTTCCGCTGGATGATCGGCCTCGGCATGCTGCACGTGCTCGTCGCGGTCGTCGGGCTGTGGCTCACGCGCGGCGGCAGGCTGCCGAAGCAGCCCTGGATCTGGAAGGCCGCGGTGTGGAGCTTCCCGCTCTCGCTCGGGGCGATGATCGTCGGCTGGGTGTTCACCGAGATGGGCCGCCAACCCTGGATCGTGTTCAAGCTGCTCCCGACCGAATCGGCCGTCTCGCCCAACGTGACCGGGCTCGAGGTGCTCATCTCGCTGGTCGCCTTCACGCTCGTCTACGGGGCGCTCGCGGTCGTCGAGTTCCGCCTCATCGTCCGTGCCGTGCAGAAGGGCCCGCCCGAGATCGAACCCGACCCGGAGTCGGGCGAGGTCGAACACGTCGAGACGGTCTACTAGGAAGGACACGGTCATGGATCTCGCAGTGCTCTGGTTCTGGATCGTCGCGTTCATGTTCGTCGGCTACTTCGTGCTCGACGGCTTCGACTTCGGCGTCGGCATGTCGTTGCCCTTCCTCGGCAGGGACGACACCGACCGGCGGGTGCTCATCAACACCATCGGCCCCGTGTGGGACCTCAACGAGACCTGGGTCATCGTCGCGGGCGCGTCGCTGTTCGCCGCCTTCCCCGAGTGGTACGCGACCCTCTTCTCCGGGTTCTACCTCGCCCTGCTCGTCATCCTGCTCGCGCTCATCGCGCGCGGCGTCTCGTTCGAGTACCGCCACCAGCGGCCCGAGGCCGAGTGGAAGCGCCGTTTCGACCTGATGATCATCGTCGGCTCCGCGGTGCCGGCCCTGCTGTGGGGCGTCGCGTTCGCGAACATCGTGCAGGGCGTGCCGCTGGACGCCGACCACAACTACATCGGCACGCTGTTCGACCTGCTCAACCCGTACGCCCTGCTCGGCGGGCTCACGACGCTGCTGCTGTTCTTCACCCACGGCGTGGTGTTCGTCGCGCTCAAGACCGACGGGGACATCCGTCGCCGGGCCCGACGCCTCGCGACGCGCGCGGGGCTCGCGACGATCGTCGTCGCGGCGACGTTCCTGGTGTGGACCGGATTCGCGCACGGCACCGTCTGGTTCTGGGCCCTGGCCGCGGTCGCGGCGCTGGCGCTCATCGGGTCGTGGCTGGCGAACGCGCGCGGCGCCGAGGGCGTGGCGTTCGGACTCATGGCCGCGACGATCGGAGCGGCGGTGTTCGCGCTCTTCGCGGCGCTGTTCCCGGAGGTCATGCCGGCCTCGAACGACCCCGCGAACAGCCTCACGATCGAGAACGCGTCGAGCACGCCGTACACGCTCACCGTCATGAGCTGGACCGCGCTGATCTTCCTGCCGCTGATCCTCGCCTACCAGGGGTGGACGTACTGGGTGTTCCGCAAGCGCGTCACCCGACGTCAGGTCGACCCCGCCGCCGTGGGCTGACGTGCGCCCGTTCGATCCCCGACTGCTCCGGCGCTCGCGCGCCGCGCGCGGCTTCCTCGCCGCGGGCGGCGCGCTCGCGCTGCTGCAGGCCGGGGCGACGGTCGGCTTCGCGTGGGCGCTCGCGACCCTCGTGACCGGAGTCATCGCCGGGCAGGTGCCGGGCGGTGCCGGCGCGATGACGGCCGTGCTGCTCGCGACGGCCGGCATCCGCGCCCTCGCCGGGTGGCTCTGGGAGTGGCTCGGCTCGGCTGGCGCGATGCGGGTGAAGTCCGGACTGCGCGCCGACCTGCTGCTCGCGCTCGAGCGGTCCGGGCCGTCGAGCCGGCCGGGCGGGACCGCCCGTGCGGCGACGCTCCTCGGACCGGGGCTGGACGCCCTCGACGAGTACTTCGGCCGGTACCTGCCGCAGCTCGTGCTCACTGCGGTCGCGACGCCGGTCCTGGTCGCCGCGGCGTGGGCGGCCGACTGGGTCTCCGGGCTCATCCTGCTGATCGTGCTGCCGCTCATCCCGGTGTTCATGGCCCTCATCGGCATGGCCACCGAGGTCGTGCAGCGCAAGCAGTGGAGCCGGTTGCAGGCCCTCGCGCGCGGGTTCCTCGAGGTGGTCGGCGGCCTCTCGACGCTCATGGTGTTCGGCCGTGCCGAGCGGCAGGCCGGTCGCATCCGGCGCGTCACCGACGAGTACCGGTCGAGCACGATGAAGGTGCTGCGGGTCACGTTCCTGTCGGGCTTCACGCTCGAGCTCGCGGGCAGCCTCTCGGTCGCCCTCGTCGCGGTCTCGATCGGGCTTCGGCTCGTCGCGGGCGACATGACGTTCGCTCCCGGGCTGTTCGTGCTGATCCTGGCACCCGAGGTGTTCCTGCCGATCCGGAACGTCGGCGCGGCGTTCCATGCGGCGACCGCGGGCCTCGAGGCCTCGCGCGATGCGCTCGACCAGCTCGACCGGGCGGATGCCGCGGACGCGCCGGTCGCCGACCCGGAGGCGGTGGCATCCGCCGCGTCGACCCGCGGCGGGCTGCGCGCGCGGGGGCTGGTGGTGCGCCGCGACGGACGACCGGTCGTCGGGCCGGTCGACCTCGACGGAGCGAGGGGCGAGGTGGTCGCGCTCGTCGGCCCGAGCGGATCGGGCAAGTCGTCGGTGCTGGCGGCGATGCTCGGGTTCGCGGATGCCTCGGGCGAACTCGCCCTCGACGGGCGCGCGCTCGGCGCGCAGCGGCGGGGGAGCATCGCCTGGTCGGCCCAGACGGCCCGACTGTTCGAGGGCACCGTGGCTGAGAACGTGCGGCTCGGCGCGCCGGATGCGGACCCGACGCTCCTCGAGCGGGCCCTGGCCGTCGGCGGCGTCGACGTCCCGGCCGACCTCGCGCTCGGGCCGTCGGGAGCGGGACTCTCGGGAGGGCAGGCGCAGCGGGTCGCCGTCGCGCGGGCCGTGCACCGGGCACTCGCGACGGATGCGCCGCTGCTGCTGCTCGACGAGCCCACCTCGGCGCTCGACGCCGACCTCGAGCGCACCATGGCCCGCGAGCTCGTCGAGTTCGCCCGGTCGGGGCGCATCGTCGTGGTCGCGACCCACCGGGGTGCGCTCGCGTCCGCGGCCGACCGGGTCGTCGCGATCCAGGAGGCGGCGCATGTCTGATCGCACGTCGACCGTGCTGCGCAGCGCCGTCCCTCCGCTGCGACGCCTGCTGCCGTCGGTGCTGCTCGGGATCGCCTCCGGCGGGTCGGCCGTCGCGCTGCTCGCGGCGAGTTCCTGGCTCATCGCTCGCGCCGCGGAGCAGCCCCCGATCCTGTACCTCTCGCTCGGCGTGGTCGGGGTCCGCGCGTTCGCGATCGGCCGGGCCGTGTTCCGCTACCTCGAGCGCCTGGCCGGGCACGACGCCGCGTTCCGCCAGCTCGCCGAGATCCGTTCCGGCGTCTTCGAGCGGATGCTGCCGCTCACGCCCGACGGACTGGCCTCCTCGCGTCGGGGCGACCTGCTCGCCCGCTTCGTGGGCGACGTCGACGAGTTGCAGAACGTGAGCCTGCGGATCGTGCAGCCGGTCGTGAGTGCCGTCGTCGTACTGGCGGGGGCGATCGCATGGCTCGCGTGGCTGGCGCCGGCGTCGGCGCTCGCGGTCGGGTCGTGCCTGCTCGTGGGCGTCGCGGTCGCGATCCTGGCCCAGACGGTGCTCGCGGCTCGCGCCGACGCGAGGCTCGCGCCGCTGCGCGGCGACCTGCAGGCCGCGATCGTCGAGCACGTGCAGGCGCTCGACGTGCTCGTCGCGTTCGACGCGGCCGCTGCGAGCCGCGAGCGGATCTCCCGGCTCGGCGCACGCCTCGAGCGGGCGACGCGGACCCGCGCGTCGGCGGTCGGGCTCGCAGCGGCGGCCATGAGCGCGCTCGGCGGCTTCGCGGCCGCCGCGAGCCTCGCCGTCTCCGGGCCGGTGTTCGCAGACGGGCGCATCGACGCTCCGACGCTCGCGGTGCTCTGCCTCGTTCCGCTCGCGATCGCGGAGGTGGCGGCCGCCGTTCCGGTCGCCGTCGGCTCGCTCCGGGTCGTGCGCGCGTCGGCGCGTCGCGTCGCCGAGGCGGTCCCCGCCGACCTGCCCGTGGAGATCCCGGCACCGGCTCCAGGCACCACCGAAGGCGGAGCCGTCGTCACTGCGCGGGTGCCGGCGCCGTATCGGAGCGTTCCCGCGATCCGGCTCCGGTCGGTCGGAGCGCGATGGCCGGAGGCATCCGCCCCATCGGAGGCCGTCGATGCGACTGCGCCCGCGGCGCGCCCCGCGGCGCCGTTGCGCGATCTCGACCTCGACCTGGCACCCGGCGAGCGCGTGCTCGTGACCGGTGCCTCAGGGGCGGGCAAGACCACGCTCGCCCACGTGCTCGTGCGGTTCCTCGAGTACGGGGGCTCGTACCGGATCGACGGGGTCGAGGCGCGCGACCTCGACCCGCGCGAGGTGCGACGGATGGTCGGGCTCGTCGAGCAGCGGCCGTGGCTGTTCGACGAGGATGTGCGCCAGAACCTGCTGTTCGCCCGCGACACCGCGACCGACGACGACCTGCTCGGGGTCCTGGAACGAGTCGGCCTGCGGGACTGGCTCGACGATCGGGGCGGCCTCGACGCGCGCGTCGGCGAGCGCGGCGGCCTCGTCTCGGGCGGGCAGGCCCAGCGCATCGCGCTCGCGCGTGCGATGCTCGCCGACTTCCCGGTCCTGGTGCTCGACGAACCGACCGCGAGCGTCGACCCCGAGCGTGCCGATGCCCTGCTGCGCGACCTGCTCTCGGCGGCCGGTCCGGACCGCTCCGTCGTGCTCATCTCGCACACGGGCGCGCCGGCGGGGCTCGTCGATCGCGAGGTGCGGCTGGGGTAGTTCCGGGCCGCGCACGTCGGCGGTCGCGCACGATTCCGTCGTTCGGCGCCGATCGGTTGCGTCGGCGCGCGCGAGGGCTTCCCTCGGAGGACGGGCGTGGGTTAGGTTCCCGCCAGCGGCGTGCGAGCCGTTCGCTGGGCCGCGTGATCACATCACCTCCGGAGGAGCAACTGTGAAGCATCGAACCAAGACCGGACTCACCCTCGGCGCGGTCGCGGCGAGCGCCGCCCTGTGCGGGAGCGTCATCGTCGCGGGCTCGGCCCAGGCCGCGCCCGTCACCGACACCCAGGCCCTGCGCGACGCCGTGACCGTCGGCGGAGTCATGGAGCACCTGACCGCGTTCCAGTCGATCGCCGACGCGAACGGCGGCAACCGCGCGGCCGGGACCGCCGGCCACGAGGCGTCGCTCGCGTACGTGCAGGGCCTGCTCGACACGGCCGGCTATGACACGTGGACGCAGGAGTTCACGTACGAGCGCACCGACTTCACGGGAACCTCGCTCTCGCAGACCGCACCCGGCGCAGTGCCGTACACGCTCGGCGTCGACTACTTCCCGATGGACTTCACGGGCGGCGCGAACGTCGAGGCGGCGGTCACCGCGGTCGACGTGAACCTCTCGGGCGACCGGGCCTCCACGAGCGGCTGCGAGGCCGGCGACTTCGCCGGATTCACCCCCGGGAACATCGCGCTCATCCAGCGCGGGTCGTGCGACTTCGCCGTCAAGGCGCAGAACGCGCTCGACGCCGGCGCCGTCGGCGTCATCGTGTTCAACCAGGGCAACGATGTGCCGGGCGACGACCGGTTCGGACTGTTCGGCGGCACGCTCGGCTCGATCATCGACCCGAGCCTGCCCGTCGTGAGCGCTCCGTTCGACCTCGGCGCCGAGTGGGTGAACACCCCCGGCCTCCGGTTGAACCTCAGCGTCCAGATCGACATCGTCGAGGTCACGACCGAGAACCTCCTCGCCGACACCACGAGCGGTCGAACCGATCGCACGGTCGTGGTCGGCGGCCACCTCGACTCCGTCGCCGAAGGTCCCGGCATCAACGACAACGGTTCGGGCACCGCCGCGATCCTCGAGACCGCGCTGCAGATGGCCGAACTCGGCATCGACCCGGAGAACCGCGTGCGGTTCGCGTTCTGGAGCGGCGAGGAGGACGGCCTGATCGGATCCAGCCACTACGTCGAGCAGCTGAGCGCGCGCGAGATCAAGGAACACGCGCTGAACCTCAACTTCGACATGATCGGCTCGCCGAACTCCGTGAACTTCGTCTACGACGGCGACGGCGATGCGTTCGGCGCGGCCGGGCCGAACGGGTCGGCGCTGATCGAGGGCGTCTTCACGGACTTCTTCGCCTCGCAGGGGCAGTCCTCCGACCCCACCGAGTTCGACGGCCGGAGCGACTACTTCGGCTTCATCGAGGCCGGGATCCCGGCCGGCGGGCTCTTCACCGGCGCCGAGGGCATCAAGTCCGTGGAGCAGGCCGCCCGCTACGGCGGAACGGCGGGCATCGCGTACGACCCGTGCTACCACGCGGCGTGCGACGGGATCGCGAACGTGAGTGCGGGTGCGCTCGACATCATGTCGGACGCGGTCGCGCACTCGACGTTGACGTTCGCCGAGACCGAGTCGGCCGTGAACGGCACCGGGAAGGGCAAGGCCAAGGGCCAGTTCGACCCGCAGTTCAAGGGCAGCAACGCGGTGAAGTGAGTTCGGATGAGGCCCGGGGCCGCCGCGCGAGCGGGGGCCCCGGGTCGATCTCCGGGCGGGGACGCGCGCGCGAGGAGCACCGCGCGCGCATCTATCCTGAGGGGATGCCGCGCCGGATCCGGAGTCTCGCCCTGCCCGGGTGGCGCGACCCCGAGACGGTCTTCCTCGCGGTCGGCGCGGGCGCGCCGCGGGTGGCGTGGCTCGACGGGGGCGCCGACGCGGCCGAGGGCCGCAGCGTGATCGCGGTCGCCGCCGATGGTGCGCCCGCCGTGATCGGGGGTCCGGAGGCCGAGCCCGACGCCGTCGCCGCGGCGCTGGCCGCGCACGTGGACGGCACGAACCTCGCCGGGCAGGTGCGCGCGGGCGAG
This sequence comes from Agromyces marinus, assembly GCF_021442325.1. Classification (NCBI taxonomy): domain Bacteria; kingdom Bacillati; phylum Actinomycetota; class Actinomycetes; order Micrococcales; family Microbacteriaceae; genus Agromyces; species Agromyces marinus. The sequence continues at coordinate 1,425,194 of NZ_CP087879.1, forward strand.
CGCGCGGCCGTCGGCTGGCACGGCTGGTTCGGGTACGAGTTCGGTGCGCGCACACTCGGCGTGCCGGCCGCGGTCGCCGACGCCGCCGGGCCCGCCGTGCCGGAGGTCGCCTTCTTCCTCGCCGACCGGGTCGTCGTGTTCGAGCACGGTCCGCGCCGCGTGCGGCTCGAGTGGCTCGAGGACGACGCCGCGGACGACGCCGGACGGCGGGCGATCGCCGAGTGGGTCCGGGCCACGACGCACGCGATCGCGACGGCGCCGGCGGCTGCGCCATCCGTTCGCCCACCGGGTCAGGACGAGGCGGCGGCCCCGCCCGCGCCGACCCGCTGGCGGCACCCGCCCGACGAGTACCGGCGCATGATCCTCGAATGCCAGGCCGCGATCACGCGCGGCGACGCCTACCAGCTGTGCCTGACCAACCGCGTCGACGTCGACGTGCGGCCCGACCCGGTCGCGACGTACCTCGCCCTGCGCGCGTCGAGCCCGAGTCACCACGGCGGGTTCGTCCGCATCGACGACGTCGCCCTGCTCAGCGCGTCGCCCGAGCAGTTCCTGCTCGTCGAACCCGACGGCACGGTCGCGACCAAGCCCATGAAGGGCACCCGGCCGCGTTCGGCCGACCCGGCAGCGGATGCCGCGCTCCGCGCCGAGCTCCACGCGAGCGAGAAGGAACGCGCGGAGAACCTCATGATCGTCGACCTCATGCGCAACGACCTCGGCCGGATCGCGGAACTCGGCACCGTCCGGGTGCCGCACCTGCTCGAGGTCGAGGAGTACCCCCACGTGCATCAGCTCGTCTCGACGGTCTCGGCGCGGCTGCGGCATCCGCTCACCGCGCTCGACGCCGTCCGATCGGCGTTCCCCGCCGGGTCGATGACGGGCGCACCCAAGCTGTCGGCCATGACGATCCTGCACGGACTCGAACGCGGGCCGCGCGGCGTGTACTCCGGAGCGTTCGGATGCCTCGGCGTCGACGGGGGCGCGGACCTCGCGATGGTGATCCGGTCGATCCTGGTCACGCCTGCCGGAGCGTCGATCGGCACGGGCGGCGGCATCACCGCGCTCTCCGATCCCGACGAGGAGATCGAGGAGACGCACGTCAAGGCGCGTGCGCTCATCGCGGTGCTCGGTGGGCGGATGCCGCCCGGGTAGGCTTGATCCCCGGGCGCGTCGTCGTGCGCGCCGCACGTCCCAGGGCGTTTCCCCGAACCCTTCGCAGCACGATTGAGAGATCCGTGGCACACGAGCAGGACCCCACGCAGACCGAGGCCGGCATCTACGACTTCGCGGCCATCCAGGCGAAGTGGCTTCCAGTGTGGGACGAGCTCGAGCCGTTCCGGGCGGCCAGGCCCGGCGACACGCGCCCGCGCAAGTACATCCTCGACATGTTCCCCTACCCGTCGGGCGACCTGCACATGGGTCACGCCGAGGCCTTCGGGTTCGGCGACGCCGCTGCGCGGTACTGGCGCCACCAGGGCTTCGACGTGCTCCACCCGATCGGTTGGGACTCCTTCGGACTGCCCGCCGAGAACGCGGCCATCAAGCGCGGTGCCGACCCGCGCGAGTGGACCTACGCGAACATCGATCAGCAGAAGCGCTCCTTCAAGCAGTACGCGCCGTCGTTCGACTGGTCCCGCGAGCTGCACACGAGCGACCCCGAGTACTACAAGTGGAACCAGTGGCTGTTCCTGAAGCTCTACGAGCAGGGCATCGCGTACCGCAAGGACGGCCAGGTCAACTGGTGCCCGGTCGACCAGACGGTGCTCGCCAACGAGCAGGTCGTCGACGGCCACTGCGAGCGCTGCGGTGCGGTCGTCACGAAGAAGGCCCTGACGCAGTGGTACTTCCGCGTCACCGACTACGCCGACCGCCTGATCGACGACCTCAACCAGCTCGAGGGCAAGTGGCCGAGCAAGGTCCTCACGATGCAGCGCAACTGGATCGGCCGCTCGTCGGGTGCCGACGTCGACTTCGCCATCGAGGGTCGCGACGAGCCGGTGACGGTGTTCACGACCCGCCCCGACACGCTCTACGGCGCGACTTTCATGGTCGTCGCGCCCGACTCCGCGATCGCGGCCGAGCTCGCCGCCGGCGCGTCCGACGAGGTGCGCACGCGCTTCGAGCAGTACCTCGACTCGGTGCGCGCCGAGAGCGACATCGAGCGACTCGCCACCGACCGGCCGAAGACGGGCGTGTTCCTCGAACGGTACGCGACCAACCCGATCAACGGCGAGCGGCTGCCGATCTGGGCCGCCGACTACGTCCTGGCCGACTACGGGCACGGTGCGGTCATGGCCGTGCCCGCGCACGACCAGCGCGACCTCGACTTCGCGCGTGCGTTCGAACTGCCCGTGCGCGTCGTGGTCGACACGAACGCGCCCGTGACCGGGGTCATCCCCGTCATCCCGGTCGACGAGCACGGCGTGCCGTTGCCCATGGACGACCTGCCCGTGCTCGACCCCGCCGCCACCGGCGTCGCCCTCGCGGGCGAGGGGCGCCTGATGAACTCGGGCCCGCTGAACGGGCTGAGCAAGTCCAACGCCATCCGGCGTGCGATCGAGCAGCTCGAGGAGCGCGGCGTCGGCCGCGCCGCGAAGAACTTCCGGCTGCGCGACTGGCTGATCTCGCGCCAGCGCTACTGGGGCACGCCCATCCCGATCATCCACTGCGAGCACTGCGGCCAGGTCCCGGTCCCCGAGGCCGACCTGCCGGTGCGGCTGCCGGATGCCGCCGGGCTCGACCTCAGCCCGAAGGGCGCGAGCCCGCTGGGCGCTGCCGAGGAGTGGGCCCGCGTCGCGTGCCCGTCGTGCGGTCGCGACGCGCGACGCGACTCCGACACGATGGACACGTTCGTCGACAGCTCCTGGTACTACCTGCGGTACCTGAACCCGAACGACGACGAGCGCGCGTTCGATCCGGCCGAAGCCGACAAGTGGATGCCGGTCGACCAGTACGTCGGCGGCGTCGAGCACGCCATCCTGCACCTGCTGTACTCGCGATTCGTCACGAAGGTGCTCTTCGACCTCGGCTACCTCGGGTTCACCGAGCCGTTCACCTCGCTGCTCAACCAGGGCATGGTGATCATGGACGGCACGAAGATGTCGAAGTCCAAGGGCAACCTGGTCGAGTTCGCCACCGAGCTCTCGGCGCACGGCGCCGATGCGCTGCGCGTCACGATGGCGTTCGCCGGGCCGCCGGAGGACGACATCGACTGGGCCGACGTGTCACCGGTGGGCGCGGCGAAGTTCCTCGCGCGCGCCTGGCGCATCTCGGGCGAGGTCACCTCGAGCCCCGACGTCGAGTGGAAGACCGGTGACGCGGCGCTGCGCCGCGTCACGCATCGACTGCTGGCGGATGCCCCGGGGCTGGCCGAGTCGTTCAAGTTCAACGTGATCGTGGCTCGACTCATGGAGCTCGTGAACGCGACCCGCAAGGCGATCGACTCCGGTCCGGGTGCGGGCGACGCCGCGGTGCGCGAGGCGGCCGAGGTCACGGCGATGATCCTCGACCTGTTCGCGCCGTTCACCGCGGAGGACATGTGGGCGCGGCTCGGGTACGAGCCGACCGTCGCGAACGTCGTGTGGCGCAAGGCCGACCCGGCGCTGCTCGTCGAGGAGTCGGTCACCGCGATCGTGCAGGTCGACGGCAAGGTGCGCGACCGAATCGAGGTCTCGCCCAAGGTCGGCGCCGACGAGCTCGAAGCGCTCGCACGAGCCTCGGCCGCGGTGATCCGCTCGGTGGGCGAGCGCGAGATCGTGAACGTCATCGTCCGCGCGCCGAGGATCGTGAACATCGCCACGCGCGGGTAGGCGCGGGCCGGTCCCGTCCTCCACATGAGGCCACGGGACGCGCGGGAGCGACCTGCGGAGCGGCCGCCGCCGCCCGGGGTGCTCGCGCACCGTAGCGTCGCGGCGTGACCCGCGAACCCGGCCCCGACCCGCTCGCACCGCTCGCGGCCGCACGTGCCCGGCCGCGTGCACGGGTCGCGGTCGGCGCGGCCGTCGTGGTCTTCCTGCTCACGGTCGCGATCTCCGCGGTGGGGGCGTTCGCCGCGTCGGGTGGCGGCGATCACGGTGAGATCGGCCCGGCCTCCGGCGATCCGTCGGTCGCCGCGGACGGCGTCACCGTCGACGGCGGGGCAGGCGCCGCCGCAGTGGATGCGCCGCAGGTGCTCGTGCACGTGCTCGGAGCGGTCGTCGAGCCCGGCCTCGTCGAGCTCGCCGCAGGCGCCAGGGTCATCGACGCGATCGCCGCGGCGGGCGGTCTCGCCGAGGACGCCGACCCGGCGGGCGTGAACCTCGCGCGGACCCTCGCCGACGGCGAGCAGCTCGTCGTGCCCAGGGAGGGCGAGGTTCCGCCGCCCGTCGCGGAGGGAACGGCCGGCGCCGGTGCCCCAGGCGGGGGAGCGCCGGGCGGGCGGGTCAGCCTCAACCGCGCCGGGCTCGCCGAGCTCGACACCCTCCCGCGGATCGGTCCCGCGCTCGCCCAGCGCATCATCGACTGGCGCGAGTCGAACGGCCCCTTCACCGACGTGTCGCAGCTCATGGACGTCGCGGGCATCGGCGACGCGGTCTACGCCGGACTCGTCGACCTCGTGAGCCTCTGAATGCGCGGCCACGACCTGCGGCTGCTCGCACCCGCGGGCGCCGCCTGGGCCGCGGGGTGGTGGGCGACCGGGGCGACCGAGGCCGGGGTGCCGACCTGGGTCGTGCCTGCGGCGGCCTGGTCGACCGCGCTCGTCGCGGTCGCGATCCTCGTGCGCGGCCGGTCGGTCGTGCGCGGGGCGGCCGCGGTGCTCCTGACCGTCGCGTCCGCGGCGGGCCTCGTGGCCGGGTCGGCGTGGGTGGTGCTCGAGCAGCGGCATCCGCTCTCGGTCGCCACCGCCGCCGACTCGCGGGCACCGGTGCTCGTGCACGTCCGGCTCGACGCGTCCCCGCGCCCCGCGCGAGCCGCACCGTGGGACGAGGGCGGGCGGCTCCGCGCGGCGGGCACGCTCATCGCCCTCGAGGCACCCGACGGAACCCTGCGGACGCTCGGCGGCGTCCCCGTGCGCGTGAGCCTGTCGATGCCCGAGATCGACCCGGCACCCGGATACGGAAGCACCGTCGTCGCACGTGCGCGACTGTCTCCCGAGCCCGGCTCGTCGCGCGCCGCGTATCGTGCGGCGACCGACGAGGTCGCAGCGGTCGAGGCGGCGTCGCCGTTCGTGGCGTGGACGCACCCGCTGCGCGCGTCCTTCGCCGACGCGGCCGCCGGCCTCGGCGGCGACGGCGGCGCGCTCGTGCCGGGCCTCGCGATCGGCGACACCTCGCGAGTCTCGGAGGAGCTCGAGGCCGCCATGACGACCGCGTCGCTCACCCACCTGACCGCGGTCTCGGGAGCGAACTGCGCGATCGTGACGGCCGCGGCGTTCTGGTTCGCCGGGCTCGCGGGCGCGTCGCGCCTCGGCCGTGTGGTCGCCGCGCTGGTCGCCCTCGGCGCGTTCGTCGCGCTCGTGACCCCCGAGGCGAGCGTCGTGCGGGCCTCGGCCATGGCGGTCGTCGTGCTCGTCGCGTGCGCGACCGCGCGGGCGGCCGGCGGTGTGCCGGCGCTGTCCGCGGCCGTGATCGTGCTGCTCGCGATCGACCCCTGGTACGCGCGCGATGCCGGCTTCGCGCTCTCGGTGTGCGCGACCGCCGGGCTCGTGCTCCTCGCGGGTCCGCTCACGGGAGTGCTCGCGCGATGGATGCCGCGGACGCTCGCCGCGGTCGTCGCGATCCCGGCCGCCGCGCAGATCGCCTGCCAGCCCGTCCTGATCCTGCTCGAACCCGTGATCGCGCTCTACGGCGTGCCGGCGAACCTGCTCGCGGCGCCGGCCGCGCCCATCGCGACGATCGCGGGACTGCTCGGCTGCCTGCTGCTGCCCGTGCTGCCCTCGGTGGCGGTCGCGCTGATGCAGGTCGCGTGGGTGCCCGCGTCGTGGATCGCGATGCTCGCGCGCGGGGTCGAGACCCTGCCCGTGCCGGGCGTGGCCTGGCCCGAGGGTGCACTCGGCGCCGGGCTCGTGATCGTGGCCGCCGCCTCGTGGGTCGTGCTCGCCTTCGGGTCCACGGGCACCGCGGGACGCAGCGTGGACCGTGGCCGGGCCGGCCCGCGGCCGATCGTGCGCGCGGTCGCAGCGACGCTGCTGCTGACGTGCACGGCCGTCCCGCTCGGTGCCGCGGCGGGCCCCGCGTTCGTCGCCGCGGCGAGTCGCCCCGGCGACTGGGACGTGTGGCAGTGCGACGTCGGCCAGGGCGACGCCGTGCTCGTGCGCGTCGACGGCTCCGTCATGCTGATCGACACCGGCCCCGAGGCATCCGCTCTCGACCGCTGCCTGAGCACGGCGGGCGTCGACCGCGTCGACCTCCTCGTCATCACGCACTGGGACGCCGACCACGCCGGCGGAACCGGCGCCCTCGGCGGTCGCGTCGGCACCGTGCTGCACGGCCCGCTCGACGGCGCCCGCTCCGACCGCGCGCTCGAACCGCTCGTCGCGGCCGGTGCCGGCACCGTCGAGGTCGTCGCCGGCCGGACCGGGACGCTCGGCGGCGCGCAGTGGCGCGTCGTCTGGCCGCGCCCGGGCGCCGCACCCGGCAACGACGCGAGCGTGGTGCTCGCGCTCGCGAGCCCGGAGTTCCGCGCGGTGTTCCTGGGCGACCTCGGCCGCGACGCGCAGGACGCGCTGCGGCGCGCGGGCACGCTCGAGCGGGCGGACATCGTGAAGGTCGCGCACCACGGCAGCGCCGACCAGAGCGCCGAGCTCACCCGCTCGCTCGACCCGCGCGTGGGCCTCATCGGCGTCGGTGCCGACAACGGCTACGGGCACCCGACGGATGCCGCGCTGGACGCGCTCGCGGCCACGGGCGCGACGGCCGTTCGCAGCGACCTCGCCGGGCACGCGGCGCTGCGCGTCGAGGACGACGGCATCCGCCTCTGGACCGAGCGCGGGGCGGATGTCGCGGCCCCTCCGTAGACTGGACCGGCACGACGGGAGGAACAGCGTGGCGGCACGAGCGGGCGCGAAGGCGTCCAGGGCCAAGGTGCCCCAACTGGACTGGAGCGACGTGCGGCCTGCGCCGATCGTGCTCGTCTCCGGCGCCGAGGACGTCCTGGCCGAGCGGGCGATGACGACCCTGCGCGACGTGCTCCGATCTGAGGATCCGTCGCTCGAGGTGACCGACATCGAGGCCGACGGCTACACCCGCGGCACGCTGCTGACGATCGCGAGTCCGTCGCTGTTCGGCGAACCCCGACTGATCCGCGTCACGGGGGTCGAGAAGGCCAGCGACGAGTTCCTGCTCGACGCGCTCGACTACCTCGGCGCTCCGGCCGAGGGCACGACCGTGGTGCTGCGCCACCGGAGCGGCAATCGCGGCAGGAAACTGCTCGACGCGGTCCGCGCCGGCGACGGCGGCGGCATCGAGGTCGTGTGCGCCGAGCTCAAGCGCGACGCCGACAAGCAGGAGTTCGCTGCGGCGGAGTTCCGGCTGGCAGGCCGGCGCATCGCCCCTGGCGCGCTGCGCGCCCTCGTGAACGCCCTCGGCGACGACCTCGGCGAACTCGCTGCGGCCTGCCGTCAGCTCATCGCCGACGCCCCTGGCGCCATCGACGAGCGCACGGTCGAGAAGTACTACGGCGGTCGCGTCGAGACCACGGCGTTCGAGGTCGCCGACGCGGCGATCGCGGGCCGGCACGGCGAGGCCCTCATCGCGCTGCGGCACGCGCTCGACTCGGGCGCCGACCCGGTGCCGATGGTGGCGGCGTTCGCGATGAAGATCCGCACCATGGCGAAGGTCGCGGGTTCGCGGGGGGCGTCCGCATCTTCGCTCGGACTCGCGCCGTGGCAGGTCGATCGCGCGCGGCGCGACCTGGCCGGGTGGAGCGACGAGGGGCTCGCCACGGCGATCCGCGCGCTGGCCGACGCCGACGCCGGTGTCAAGGGTGCCGAGCGCGATCCGGTGTTCGCGCTCGAACGGCTCGTCGGCGTGATCGCGGGGCGCGGGCGCGGCTAGCCGCCGCGGCCCGCCTGCCGCCGGCTCGGCCTGCCGCCAGCTCGGCATACCCGACCCATTCGGTCCACCGCTTCCCGGCTGCGCCGGAACGCGATTCAGGACATTCGGGCGCTCCGGCGGCGTGTCGCGCTGCGACACGCCGGGCTCGACCGCGAACGTCCTGAGCGGGTGTGCGGGTGTGCGGGTGTGCGGGTGTGCGGGTGTGCGGGTGTGCGGGTGTGCGGGTGTGCGGGTGTGCGGGTGTGCGGGTGTGCGGGCAGGAGTGCGGCGGAACGACGAAGGCTCCGCACCTCACGGTGCGGAGCCTTCGATCACGACTCGGTTCAGAGCGCGGCAGCCTGCTTCGCGATCGCCGACTTGCGGTTCGCGGCCTGGTTCTGGTGGATGACGCCCTTGCTCACGGCCTTGTCGAGCTTGCGGTTCGCGACGCGGACCGCGGCGGCGGCCTTGTCCTTGTCGCCGCCGGCGATGGCCTCGCGCGCGGCGCGCACGACGGTCTTCAGCTCGCTCTTGACGGCCTTGTTGCGCTCTTCGGCCTTGCGGTTGGTACGGATGCGCTTGATCTGCGACTTGATGTTTGCCACGTGGTTCGTCTTTCGTGTGTTCTGCGGGTACCTGAGTTGCCGCAATCGGTAGAGGGGCCGTCGCGGCGCATCGTGCGGGGTGGGACCCACACGCAAGCCAACAGGCAACGATACCAGCATCGTCTGGCACGCACCAATGCGAGAGGTTCAGCGTGTCGGCCGCCGGGCCGCGGCCCGACGCTCGAGTTCGGCGACCGCGCCGAGAACCGCGCCCGCGAACTCGTCGGGCCGCACCAGGCTCACCAGGTGCGTCGCCCGTTCGACGTGCACGAGCCGCGCGTCGCGCGCGGCACGCAGCATCCGCCGCTCCTCGACGCGGAAGTGATCGAGGCGGCCGTTGACGAACCAGATCGGCACCCTGACGGCGGCGATCGAGGCGAGCACGTCGAGTTCGCCGACCGCCGCGAGCGTCGGCTGCATCGCGTCGAGCGCGACGCCGCCCGCCACGACGTCCTCGACCGCGGAAGGGGAGAGGAACATGCGCGCGACCGCGTCGTTCATCCACCGGCCGCGGTCGGGCAGGCGCCCGATCAGGCGCGCGAGCGCCTGGTACCCGCGGAGCGCGGGGCCGCGCGGGCGCGTTCCGCACGACGCGGCGACGAGCCCGTCGAGTGCGTCGGGATGCCGCGCCGCGAACTCGATCCCGAGGTACCCGCCGAGGCTCAGGCCGACGAGCAGCCGCGGCGTGCCCGGGGCGGGCGGGCCGAGGGCGTCGCCGATGACGCGCATCGCCGCGGCCAGCGAGAACGGTTCGTCGATCCGCGCACCGTGCCCCGGAAGGTCGACGGCCACGACGTCGAGGTCGTGTCGGGCGAGCCTGACCGCCTGCCCGCGCCACATGCTCGCCGAGGTGCGGATGCCGTGCACGAGGACGACCCGGGCGCGCGGCATCCGCTCACCCCGCCCGGATCGTGCCGAGCTCACGGGCCCGGGCGACCGCTGCCGTGCGCGAGCCGACCCCGAGCTTGGTGAAGATGTGCACGAGGTGCGACTTCACGGTCGCCTCGCTCAGGAAGAGGGCCTGCCCGATCTCCCGGTTGGTCCGCCCGGCGGCGACGAGGTTCAGCACCTCGGCCTCGCGGACCGTCAGCCGCTGATCGGCCGTGCGCCGGGATTCGTCGAGGCGCGACGCGACGCCCGGTGCGAGCGCGGACTCGCCCGCGGCGGCGGCGCGGATCGCGTCGATCAACTCGTTCGGCGGCGCGTCCTTGAGCAGGTAGCCGCTCGCGCCCGCTTCGATCGCGCCCAGGATGTCGGCGTCGGTGTCGTAGTTGGTCAGGACGAGTACGCGCGGGGCGCCCACGATGGAGCGGATGCGACGCGTGGCCTCCACCCCCTGCAGGGCACCGGGGAACTGCAGGTCCATGAGCACGAGATCGATGCCGGGGCCGGATGCCAGGCGCACGGCCTCCTCGGCGGTGGCGGCCTCGCCGACGACGTGCAGGTCGGCCTCGGCCTCGAGCAGTGCGCGCATGCCGGCGCGCACCACCGGGTGGTCGTCGCTGAGCAGGAGCCGGATCACGAGCCCGCCACCGGGATCCGGATCGACACGGCGGTGCCGCCGCCGGGGGAGGACTCGACGTCGGCGCGGCCGCCGAGGCTCTCGGCGCGGCGGCGGATGGCGCGCAGGCCGAACGACTCGGCGGCAGCCTCGGTGCCCTCGAGTTCCGCAGGGTCGAACCCGACGCCGTCGTCGACGACGTCGAGCGCGACCTCGTCGCCGAGGTAGCTGAGCGTGATCTCGGCGCGGTCGGCGTCGGAGTGCTTGACGACGTTGGAGAGCGAGCCCTGGGCGATGCGCAGGAGGGTCGCCTCGATCGACATCGGCAGCGGCACGGGCTCGCCGCTCAGCGAGAACGCGATCCGGGTGCGTGCGCCCGCCTGACGGGACTGCTCGTCGGTGGCCGACGCGAGGCGGCCGAGCGCCGCCGGCAGCGTCTGCTCGTCCAGTGCCGGCGGAGTGAGTTCGCGGATGAACCGGCGCGTCTCGTGCAGGTTCTCCGCGGCGGTCTCGCGAGCGAGCCGGAGCTTGTCGCGCGTGGCCGCGTCGACGGTCTCGCGTTCGGCGGCGTGCAGGAGGAGCTGGATGCTGGAGAGCCCCTGGGCGACGGTGTCGTGGATCTCGCGCGCGATGCGCTCGCGCTCGGCGAGGCTGCCCGCCTCGCGGCTCGCGGCGGCGAGTTCCTCCCTCGTCGCGAGGAGGTCGATGATGAGCGACTGCCGCTCGCGCGTCTCGACGGCCATGGCGCGGTAGCCGAGTCCGATGATGACCGCGACGCCCGCGGAGATCAGGGGGCCGACGATGCTCCCGACCTCGAATCCGAGCTGCGAGGTCGTGCTCCACACGCTGATGAGGAAGGTCACGCCCACGAGCGGCACGGCCCACCGCGCGGGCAGCACGTGCAGTTCGAGGAAGAACAGGGGGAACGCCAGGAACGCGGCATCCGGGGTCAGTGCGCTGAGGCCGAGCCACAGGCCCAGCAGGATGACGAGCCATCCGGCCCGCATCCACGGCGTGACCACCGAGTGCGCGGTGACGACCCCGACGAGGTAGGCGCCGACGAAGGCGATCGAGAGGATCGAGATCGCGACGACCTGGTCGCTTCCGACGATGATCGCCCGGGCCAGGACGAACACCGTCAGGCCGACGACCAGCACGTGGAGGCCGACCCGCAACGAGACGAAGACGGGTCGCAGCGCGGACGGCTGGACCCGTCCGACGAGTGGGGCATCGAGCACGGTCATGGTGTCGTTCAGCGTAGCCGCGGGCCCGCGGCGCGGCATCCGTCGAAAGTGGGATCGCCCGCATGGGAGAATCGACGGGATGTCTCCGAGAGCCGCCCATCCACCGGTGCCTGCCGCCACCGATCCCGCGCTGATCCGCAACTTCTGCATCATCGCGCACATCGACCACGGCAAGTCGACCCTCGCCGACCGCATGCTCGGGATCACGGGGGTGGTCGCCGACCGCGACATGCGCGCCCAGTACCTCGACCGCATGGACATCGAGCGCGAGCGCGGCATCACGATCAAGAGCCAGGCCGTGCGCATGCCGTGGCAGGTCGGCGACACGTCGTACGCGCTCAACATGATCGACACGCCCGGTCACGTCGACTTCAGCTACGAGGTGTCGCGCTCGCTCGCCGCGTGCGAGGGCGCGATCCTCCTGGTCGACGCGGCGCAGGGCATCGAGGCGCAGACCCTCGCGAACCTCTACCTCGCGCTCGAGAACGACCTCGAGATCATCCCGGTGCTGAACAAGATCGACCTTCCGGCCGCCGAGCCCGAGAAGTACGCCCGCGAGCTCGCCGACCTCATCGGCGGGTCGCCCGAGGACGTGCTGCGGGTCTCCGGCAAGACCGGCCTCGGCGTGGAAGACCTGCTCGACCGGGTGGTCGAGCGCATCCCCGCGCCGACCGGCGACGCGGACGCCCCGGCCCGGGCGATGATCTTCGACTCCGTCTACGACAGCTACCGCGGTGTCGTCACGTACGTGCGGATGGTCGACGGCAAGCTGAACCCGCGCGAGCGCATCCAGATGATGTCGACGAAGGCCACGCACGAGGTGCTCGAGATCGGCGTGAGTGCGCCCGAGCCGACCCCCACCAAGGGGCTCAGCGTCGGCGAGGTGGGCTACCTGATCACGGGTGTGAAGGACGTCCGGCAGTCGAAGGTCGGCGACACGGTGACGACCTCGACGAAGTCGGCCTCCGAACCGCTGCCGGGCTACACCGAGCCGCTGCCCATGGTGTTCTCGGGCATCTACCCGGTCGACGGCAGCGACTACCCCGACCTGCGCGAGGCGCTCGACAAGCTCAAGCTCTCCGACGCCGCGCTCGTGTACGAGCCCGAGACCTCGGTCGCGCTCGGCTTCGGCTTCCGCTGCGGCTTCCTCGGCCTGCTGCACCTCGAGATCGTGACCGAGCGGCTGCGCCGCGAGTTCGGCCTCGACATCATCGCGACCGCACCGAGCGTGGTGTACGAGGTCGTGACCGAAGACAAGAAGCAGATCACGGTCACGAACCCGAGCGAGTTCCCGACCGGCGGCAAGATCGCCGAGGTCCGCGAGCCGATCGTCAAGGCCGCGATCCTCGCGCCGAAGGACTACGTCGGCACGATCATGGAGCTCTGCCAGTCGCGTCGCGGCACCCTGCTCGGCATGGACTACCTCGGCGAGGACCGGGTCGAGATCCGCTACACCATCCCGCTCGGCGAGATCGTGTTCGACTTCTTCGACAACCTCAAGTCGAAGACCGCCGGGTACGCGTCGCTCGACTACGAGCCCGCGGGGGAGCAGGCCGCCGACCTCGTGAAGGTCGACATCCTGCTCCAGGGCGAGCAGGTCGACGCGTTCAGCGCGATCGTGCACCGCGACAAGGCGTATGCGTACGGCACGATGATGGCCACGCGCCTGCGCGAGCTCATCCCGCGGCAGCAGTTCGAGGTGCCGATCCAGGCCGCGATCGGCGCGCGGATCATCGCGCGCGAGAACATCCGCGCGATCCGCAAGGACGTGCTGGCCAAGTGCTATGGCGGCGACATCACGCGCAAGCGCAAGCTGCTCGAGAAGCAGAAGGAGGGCAAGAAGCGCATGAAGATGGTCGGTCGCGTGGAGGTCCCCCAGGAGGCGTTCATCGCGGCGCTCTCGGGTGAGACCGAGAAGAAGGATGCGAAGAAGTAGGGGGAGATCGTGGCCCGTCGAAGCACCTTCACCGACCAGTCCGTGACCTACGGCGCGATCGGGGCGACCATCGACCCCGACCTGCTGCGGTACCCGCCGCCCGGGTTCTCCGCGGCCGAGGACTCGGTGCGGCTGGGCTCGGGCCGGGACCGGTTCGAGCAGTCGGCCGAGTCCCTGATGACGTGGGGCATCCAGCAGGGGGCCGGCTTCACCGTGACGGATGCCGCTCCGGGCACGGGTGCGCAGTACACGGGCATCTCGTACGATGCGACGGGCACGCCGCTGCCCGAGCAGCCGGCCACCCGGACCGAGCAGAAGTTCGCCGCCGACGGCACGCCGTACCTGAGCGCCGGGATGACCGCGACGCTGCGCCGTCGGCGGCGTTCGACGCCGGTCCTCGTCGTGTACCTGATCGACGAGCCGAACCGCGTCGGGTTCGCGATCGGCACCGCGGGGCCGTCGCGCGAGCATGGCGAGGAGTCGTTCGTGCTCGAGCACCGCGACGACGACTCGGTGTGGCTGACGATCCGTTCCGCGTTCGAACCGCACGGGCGGATGGGTCGGCTCCTGGCTCCCGTGCTGCGTCGCCGACGCCGCGAGCTGACCACGCGGGAGCTCCGCGCGCTGCATCCCGCGTTCACCTCCTGATGGCGGGGCCCCTGCCCATCGCGGATCCGGCGCCGGCCGACGGACTCCTTCCGGCGAGTGCGACGGCGGATGCCGCGTCCCGCGCGTTCGGCGTGTACGTGCATGTTCCGTTCTGCCGGGTGCGGTGCGGGTACTGCGACTTCAACACCTACACGGCCGGGGAGCTCCGCGGTCTCTCGCAGGCGGCGTATGCCGACCAGGCGATCGCCGAGGTCGCGTTCGCGCACGGCGTGCTCGCCGCGTCGGGCGTGCCCGACCGTGCGGCGGGGACCGTGTTCTTCGGCGGCGGCACGCCGACGCTGCTGCCCGCGACCGACCTGGTGCGCATGCTCGGGGCGATCACCGACGCGTTCGGGCTCGCGCCCGGTGCCGAGGTCACGACGGAGGCGAACCCCGACTCGGTGGACGCCGATGACCTCCGCCGGCTCGCGGACGGGGGCTTCACGCGCGTGTCGTTCGGCATGCAGTCGGCCGTTCCGCACGTGCTCGCGACGCTCGACCGGACCCATGATCCGGCCCGCATCCCGCTCGTCGTCCGGTGGGCTCGCGAGGCGGGTCTCGACGTGAGCCTCGACCTCATCTACGGCACTCCCGGCGAGCGCCTGGCCGACTGGCGCACGAGCGTCGAGGCGGCGCTCGAGGAGGCTCCCGATCACGTGAGCGCGTACGCGCTCATCGTCGAGGACGGGACGAAGCTGGCCCGGCAGATCAGGCGCGGCGAGGTCGCCGCGGTCGATGACGACCTCGCAGCGGACATGTACGAGCTCGCGGACGACCTGCTCGCTCGGGCCGGCTACGAGTGGTACGAGGTGTCGAACTGGGCGAGGGACCCCGCGCACCGGTCGCGGCACAACCTCGGGTACTGGCGCGGGGACGACTGGTGGGGCGTCGGGCCGGGGGCGCACAGCCATGTCGGCGGCGTGCGGTGGTGGAACGCGAAGCACCCGGCGGCCTACGCGGAGCGACTGGTCGCGGGCGTCTCGCCCGCGGTCGGCCGCGAGCGCCTCGATCACGCGACGCGCGAGACCGAGCGGGTGCTCCTCTCGGCCCGGATCCGCGAGGGCATCGAGGTGTCGAGCCTGCACGCCGCCGGGAGGCACGCGGTCGCCGGGCTCATGGCCGACGGACTGGTGGATGCGCGAACCGCCCTCGCCGGGCGGCTGACGCTCACCCGCCGCGGGCGGTTGCTGGCCGACGCCGTCGTGCGACGCCTGCTCGAGGGCGCCTCCTAGCTCACGAACTTGATCGCGACCGGGTACACGTAGTACTCGCCGTTGTTGGCCTTGATCGCGGCGATGATGCCGAACACGATCGCGCAGACCCAGGCGGCGATCAGCAGGAAGATGCCGATGATCACGAACGTCAGGATCGAGCCGACGACGTAGGCGATCAGCAGCGTGATCTGGAAGTTCAGTGCGGTCGCGGTGTGCTCCCGGATGAACGGCCCCTTGTCCTTCAGGATCAGGTACCCGATCAGCGCGGGGAGGAACCCGAAGAGGATCCCGCCGATGTGGATGAGCGTGGCCCACAGCTTCTCGTCGGCCGGGCTGAGCGGCTGGCTCTGCTGGTAGGAGCCGCCGCCGGGCGGCGGAGGCGTCGGGCCGCCGGGCGGCGGGGGAGGCGGTCCGCCTGCGGGCGGCGTGGGCGGTGTGGGAGGCGGTGCGTCGGACATGCTGTGCTCCTCTGATCGGCGCCGTGCAGGGACGCTCTCATGCTGGCACACGACGACGCGCCGGTCGAGGACGACTCGACCGGCGCGTCGGCAGGAGACGGAGCGCTACTTGATGAGGCGGATGGCGAAGGGGTAGCGGTAGTGGTTGCCGTCCTTGGCCTGCATGAAGCCGAGCACCGAGAACACGATGACCGCGACCCAGAGCGCGAGCGGCAGGATCCAGCCGATGAAGCCCCAGATGCCGAACGTGACGGCCGTGAGGATCGCGTTGACGATGAAGATCGCGACGTAGGCGAACACGGCGGTGATCTGGAAGTTCAGCGCCTCCTTCGCCTCGGTGTTCGTGAAGGCGCCGCGGTCCTTGAACACGAGCCAGATGATCAGCGACGGCAGGAAGCCGAGGATGCCGCCGAGGTGGGCGAACGACGCCCACTGGACATCCTGTTCGTGGGGCAGGGGTGCGGCGGGGCCGGGCGCGCCCTGGGAGCCTGGGTCCTGCGGAGGAAGGTTCGAGTCGGTCACGACGGGCCTTTCGGTCATGGGATCGGGGATTCTGCGGGCGGCCGGGGGCGACCCTCCCGCGGGACGAAGCACACGCTATCGGCGCGGCGGGTCCGGCGGCAACGGGGCAGGCACCGGATGTCGAGATATGATTAGCAGTCACGTGGGCGGAGTGCCAGCCACGAGCCATCCGGATCGGTCGAGGGAAGCGAGGGACATGGTCTCCGAACGCAGCCTCGAAGTGCTCCGGGCGATCGTGCAGGACTACGTCGCGTCGCGCGAGCCGGTCGGCTCGAAATCGATCGTCGAGCGGCACCACTTCGGGGTGTCCGCCGCGACCATCCGCAACGACATGGCCCTCCTCGAAGAGGAGGAGCTCATCGCCGCGCCGCACACCTCCTCGGGCCGGATCCCGACCGACAAGGGCTACCGCGTGTTCGTCGACCGGTTGGCCGACGTCCGCCCGCTGACGCCGGCGCAGCGCCACGCGATCGAGACCTTCCTCGGCGAGTCCCACGACCTCGACGAGCTGCTCGGGCGCACCGTGCGGCTGGTGTCGCAGCTGACTCGGCAGCTCGCGGTCGTGCAGTACCCGAGCTTCGCGCGCGCGCGTGTGCGCCACGTCGAACTCGTCTCGCTCGCGCCCACGCGGGTGCTGTGCATCCTCATCTCGGACAGCGGGCAGGTCGAGCAGCGCCTCGCCGAACTCGACCAGGAGGTCGACGAGGGCACGCTCGCGCGCCTGCGCGATCGGCTCAACGAGATCTCGGCGGGCCTGACGATGGCGGATGCCGCGACCGCGCTGTCCGCAGAGACCGACCACGCCGACCGGGCCCACGCCGAGGTCCTGCGCACGCTCGCCGCGACGCTCGCCGACCAGGCCATGGTGACGCGGGCCGACCGCCTCGTCGTCGCGGGAGCCGCGAACCTGGTGCGCACCGAGCAGGACTTCGCCGGCAGCATCCTCGGCGTCATGGAGGCGATCGAGGAGCAGGTCGTCATCCTCCGGCTGTTCGGCGAGATGGCCGCCGACGAGGGGCTCGCGGTGCGCATCGGCCGCGAGAACGCCGCCTACGGGCTCGGCGAGACCTCGGTCGTCTCGAGCACCTTCGCCGTCCCCGGTCGCGACATGTCGCGGCTCGGCGTCGTCGGCCCCACCCGCATGGACTACTCCCAGAGCATGGCGGCCGTCCGCGCCGTCGCCCGATACCTCTCCCGCACACTCGGCGAGAACTGAACCGGAGGGTGCCGCCGTGCGGCATCCGCCCATCGCGATCGAAAGGAATCCGCCTCACGTGGCCGACCACTACGAGGTCCTCGGCGTCGCCCGCGACGCCGCCCCGGACGAGATCAAGAAGGCCTACCGACGTCTCGCGCGCGAGCTGCACCCGGACGTGAACCCGGGCGCCGAGGCGTCCGAGCGATTCAAGGAGGTCACGCACGCGTACGACGTGCTCTCGGACCCGAAGCAGCGGCAGCAGTACGACCTCGGCGGCCAGGGCGGGTTCGGCGGCGGAGCGGCCGGGTTCGGCGGGTTCGGCGACATCTTCGAGACGTTCTTCGGTGCGGGCCAGGGCAGTCGCGGACCGAGATCGCGCCGCGAGCGCGGCCAGGACGCGCTGATCCGCCTCGAGGTGGGCCTCGACGAGGTGATCTTCGGCACGCACCGCGACCTCGAGGTCGACACGGCGGTCGTGTGCGAGACCTGCAACGGATCGTGCTGCCAGCCCGGCACCTCGCCCGTGCGCTGCGACATCTGCGGCGGAAGCGGGCAGATCCAGCGGGCGGTGCGCTCGCTGCTCGGCAACGTCATGACCTCGAGCCCGTGCGGGTCGTGCCGCGGGTACGGCACGATCATCGCCACGCCGTGCGTGACCTGCCAGGGGCAGGGTCGCGTCCGCGCGCGTCGCACGGTCCCCGTCGACGTGCCCGCCGGTGTCGACACCGGCGTGCGACTGCAGATGCCCGGCTCCGGCGAGGCGGGCCCCGCGGGCGGACCGAACGGCGACCTCTACCTCGAGATCAAGGTGAAGACCCACGAGGTGTTCAGTCGGGACGGCGACGACCTGCTCTGCACGCTCGAGGTGCAGATGACCGATGCCGTGCTCGGAGCGACCGCGAAGGTCGCCGCCCTCGACGGGGACGTCGAGCTCGAGCTGCGCTCCGGAGTGCAGTCGGGCGACGTCCTCACGGTCAGGGACCGCGGCATCACCCACCTGCGCGGCAACGGCCGCGGCGACCTCAAGGTCGCGGTGCACGTGATCACGCCCACCAAGCTCAGCGGCAAGGAGCGCGAGCTCGTCGAGCAGCTCGCGGCCCTGCGCAAGCCCAAGTCGCCCGAGCTCGGGCACTTCCAGCAGGGGCTGTTCGCGCGCCTGCGCGACCGGTTCCTCGGCTGACCGGGTCGGATCGATGAGCCACCGCTACCTCGACGAGTCCCTGGACCTCGCCACGGCGACGCCGGGCGATTCGGTCGAACTCGGCGGTGACGAGGCCCGGCACGCCGTCACGGTGTCGCGGCTGCGCGTCGGCGAGCAGGTCTCGATCGGCGACGGCCGCGGTCGCGTCGTGCACGGGCCGGTCACCGTCGCCGAGCCGCGACGGCTCCGGATCGAGGTCGAGGCCGTAGACGACGAACCCGAGGCGTCGCCGCGTCTCACGCTCGTGCAGGCGCTCGCGAAGGGCGACCGCGACGAGCTCGCGGTGCAGGCCGCGACCGAGCTCGGCGTCGACCGCATCGTGCCGTGGTCGGCGAGCCGGTCGGTGTCGCGGTGGGAGGGCGCGAAGGCAGCGAAGGGTCGCGCGCGGTGGGCGAGCATCGTGCGCGAGGCCGTCAAGCAGTCCCTGCGCGCCCGTCTGCCCGTCGTCGAGGACGTCGCGACGACCCGTGGCCTTCCGGGCGTGCTCGCGGGCGAGCGGATGCTGCTGCTCGTGCCGGGCGCCCGGACCCGGCTCGCCGACATCCGTCCCGACGGTCGCGACCTCGCGCTCGTCGTCGGCCCAGAGGGCGGCATCGACCCGGCCGAGATCGAGCGGTTGGTCGAGGCGGGCGCCGAGGCGGTCCGGCTCGGCGAGCCCGTCCTCCGCACCTCCACGGCGGGCCCAGCGGCGATCGCCGTGCTCTCGGTGGCGCTCGGGCGGTGGTGAGGCATCCGTCGCTACGATGGTGGGATGAGCGGAACGGCTGAGCCCACGGTCTTCGAGCGCATCGCGGCCGGCGAGATCCCGGCGAAGATGGTCGCCGAGACCGAACGCGTCATCGCGTTCCACGACATCGCACCGCAGGCGCCCGTGCACGTGGTCGTCACGCCCCGCATCGGCCGGCACCGCGACGTCGTCGAACTCGCGGCCGACGACCCCGAACTGCTCGCCGAGCTCGTCTCGGTGGCCAAGGGCATCGCCGACGACCTCGCAGACGGGCAGTTCCGGCTGATCTTCAACACCGGCCCCGCCGCAGGCCAGACCGTGTTCCACGTGCACGCCCACGTCCTCGGGGGCGGCCTGAAGGAGGGATCGCTTGGCGGCTGACGAGGCTGAGGCGACCGCGCCCACCGGAGCCGACGCGCGGGGCGAAGAGGATCGCCTCCGGATCGACGGAATCGCGATGGTGCGCCTCCTCGGGCCGCAGGACCGACTGCTCACGACCATCGAGCGCGAGTTCCCCGGCGTCGACGTGCACGTGCGCGGCAACGAGATCGCGATCCGCGGCGACGCCGACGAGCGGGGTCGGGTGCGCCGGCTCATCGAGGAACTGCTCGAACTCGTCCGCAGCGGCGGCGAACCCACCCCGATCGAAGTGAGGAGCTCGGCCCGAATGCTCGAAGCAGACCCGAACGCCAAGCCGTCCGAGCAGCTCGGACAGGTCATCATCTCCAGTCGCGGCCGGTCCATCCGGCCGAAGACCGAGGGCCAGCGCGCCTACGTCGACGCGATCGACCTGAACACCGTGGTGTTCGGCATCGGCCCGGCCGGAACCGGCAAGACGTACCTGGCGATGGCGAAGGCCGTGCAGGCGCTCCAGCGCAAGGAGGTCAGCCGGATCATCCTGACGCGTCCCGCGGTCGAGGCGGGAGAGCGGCTGGGCTTCCTGCCGGGCACGCTCACCGACAAGATCGACCCGTACCTGCGCCCGCTCTACGACGCGCTCAACGAGATGATGGATCCCGAACTCGTGCCCAAGCTGCTCGCGTCGGGCACCGTCGAGGTCGCGCCGCTCGCGTACATGCGGGGCCGGACGCTGAACGACTCGTTCGTCATCCTCGACGAGGCGCAGAACACGACGCCCGAGCAGATGAAGATGTTCCTGACCAGGCTCGGGTTCGGATCGCGCATGGTCGTCACGGGGGACATCACCCAGGTCGACCTGCCGGGCGGGTCGAGCGGGCTGCGCCTGGTGACGCGGATCCTCGACGGGATCGACGACATCCACTTCGCCCGGCTCACGAGCGACGACGTCGTCCGGCACACGCTCGTCGCCCGCATCGTCGACGCCTACACCGAGCACGACCAGCGGTCGCAGGCGCAGCGCTACGAGCGCGAGCAGGCGCGCGAGTTCGCCAACCGCGCCGAGCGCCGCGGGGCCGAGCGCCGCGGCGCCCCCGCCCCCCGCGACCACCTGCCCAGGAAGAGGATGCCGTGAGCATCGAGATCAACAACGAGTCGGCCGTCGAGGTCGACGAGGCCGCCCTCCAACGGCTCGCCGTGTACGCCCTCGATGCGATGCACGTGCACCCCGATGCCGAGCTCGCGATCGTGCTGGTCGACGAGGGCGCCATGGAGCAGCTCCACGTGCAGTGGATGGACGAGCCCGGACCGACCGACGTGCTGAGCTTCCCGATGGACGAGCTGCGGCCGGGGACCGAGGACGAGCCGGCGCCGGCCGGCCTGCTCGGCGACGTGGTGCTGTGCCCGCAGGTCGCCGAGTCGCAGGCCGCAGCGGCCGGGCACACCCTGCTCGACGAACTGCTGCTGCTGACCACGCACGGCGTGCTGCACCTGCTCGGATTCGACCACGCAGAACCTGCGGAGGAGAAGGAGATGTTCGGCATCCAGCGCGACATCCTCGTCGGATTCTCGATGCAGGAGCGGCGCCGCTGACCATGCTTCCCTGGCTCTTCCTGGGGGCGGCCTTCGTCCTCGTCGCGTTCGGCGGACTCATGGCCGCCGTCGATGCCGCCATCGGCGTGACCAGCCGTGCCGACCTCGTCGACCTGTCGTTCGGCGCGCGCGCCGCACGATCGCTGCGGGCGATCGCCGAGGATCCGGGCGCGCACGTGAACGCCGTGAACTTCATGCGCATCCTCGCCGAGACGACCGCTGCGGTCCTCGTGACGCTCGCGTTCACGTTCATCCTCGACGACGTCTGGCTCGTGCTGCTCGTGTCGGCGCTCATCATGACCGGCATCTCCTTCGTGCTCGTCGGGGCGAGCCCGCGCAGCGTCGGCCGGACCCACGCGGCCGCGGTGCTGCGATTCGCCGCGCCGATCGTGCGGTTCGTGCGCGTGCTGCTCGGCCCGCTCGCCGGCGCGCTCGTCTCGCTCGGCAACCGGGTCACGCCGGGCCGCATCCGGTTCGCGGGCGTCTCGAGCGAAGAGCAGCTGCTCAGCATCGTCGACGAGGCCACCGAGCTCGAGGTGCTCGAGCAGGCCGATCGCGAGCTCATCCACTCGGTGTTCGAGTTCGGCCACACGCTGGTGCGCGAGGTCATGGTGCCGCGCACCGACATGGTCACGATCGAGACCGCGGCGCACCTGCCGCAGGCGATGGCCCTGTTCCTGAAGGAGGGTTACTCGCGCATCCCGGTCGTCGACCGCGAGGCCGACGACATCGCCGGCATCCTCTACCTGAAGGACCTGGCCCGTCTCGGCTTCGAGCGCCCGCTCGACGCCGCGACCGTCACCGTCGCCGACCTCGTCAGGCCGGCGACGTTCGTGCCCGAGTCGATGGGCGCGGATGCGCTGCTGCGGCAGATGCAGCTCGAGTCCAACCACCTCGCGATGGTCGTCGACGAGTACGGCGGCATCGCGGGGCTCGTCACGCTCGAGGACCTCATCGAGGAGCTCGTGGGCGACATCTCCGACGAGTACGACCGCGAGGCCGCGCAGGTGGAGCAGCTCTCCGAGGGCCGGTACCGGGTCAACGCGCGCCTGCCGGTCGACGAGCTCGGCGAACTGTTCGGGCTCGACCTCGACGACGAGGACGTCGACACCGTCGGCGGGCTGCTCGCGAAGGGCCTCGGCCACCTGCCGGTCACCGGCGACCGGGTGGGCGTGAGCGGGCTGCTGCTCGAAGCCGAACGGACCGAGGGTCGCCGCAAGCGCATCGCGACCGTCCTGGTCGAGGCCGACCAGGCGCTGATCGACGTGCGGGCCGCGTTCGCGGCCGACACGGGCACCACCGATGAGGGGACGCGACCATGACCGAGTACCGAGCCGGATTCGTCTCCTTCGTCGGGCGCCCGAACGTGGGCAAGTCGACGCTCACGAACGCGCTCGTCGGCGAGAAGGTCGCGATCACGAGTTCCAAGCCGCAGACGACCCGCCGTGCCATCCGCGGGATCGTGCACCGACCGCACGGCCAGCTCATCGTCGTGGACACGCCCGGGCTGCACCGGCCGCGGACCCTCCTCGGCGAACGCCTGAACACGCTCGTGCAGACCACCCTGGGCGACGTCGACGTGATCGGCTTCTGCGTGCCCGCGAACGAGGCGATCGGCCCCGGCGACCGCTTCATCAACGACCAGCTCGACCAGTACCCGCGGGCCCGCAAGGTCGCGATCGTGACGAAGACGGATGCCACGGGCAAGGCGCGCGTCGCCGAGCAGCTGCTCGCGGTGTCGAAGCTGCGCGAATGGGACTCCGTCATCCCGGTCTCGGCGCCGCGGGGCGAGCAGCTCGACGTGCTGGTCGACGAACTGCTCGCGCTCATGCCCGCCTCGGAGCAGCCGCTGTACCCGGCCGAGGCGACGACCGACGAGGACCTCGAGGAACGCATCGCCGAACTCGTTCGCGAGGCCGCGCTCGAGGGCGTCTCCGACGAGCTGCCGCACTCGATCGCGGTCACGGTCGACGACATGATCGAACGCGAAGACAAGGACCTCCTCGAGGTGTACGCCAACGTGTACGTCGAGCGCGACAGCCAGAAGGGCATCATCATCGGCAAGGGCGGGGCCAGGCTCAAGCAGGTCGGCGCCGACGCGCGCGCGCAGATCGAGGCGCTGCTCGGCCGGAGGATCCACCTGGCCCTGCACGTGAAGGTCGCCAAGGACTGGCAGCGCGACCCGAAGCAGCTCGGCCGCCTGGGGTTCTGAGCCCGGGCGGCGTCGGGGCAGCCGCACGCGGCATCCGTCACGATTGCCCCCAGCCTCGGCGACGGTGTTAGCCTTGTCGCGTGCTTCACGGCCTGCTTCTCCTTAGCCGCCGCAGCGAGTCCTAGTTCACAGGCCTCCCTCGCTGCGGAGTTCGTCGTCGGCTGAAACCCCCGAATCGCGAGAAGAGCACCCAATGCAGAACCACCAGAAGCCGTCGCCGATGCCGGTGCACCGGTACCGTCCGTTCCACGAGCAGATCCGCGTCGACCTGCCCGACCGCACCTGGCCCGCCAAGCGCATCGAGGTCGCACCGCGCTGGTGCGCCGTGGACCTGCGCGACGGCAACCAGGCGCTCATCGACCCGATGAGCCCCGAACGCAAGCGCATCATGTTCGACCTGCTCGTGCGGATGGGCTACAAGGAGATCGAGGTCGGCTTCCCGAGCGCGAGCCAGACCGACTTCGACTTCGTTCGCAGCCTGATCGACGAGGGGGCCATCCCCGACGACGTCACGATCCAGGTCCTGACCCAGGCGCGCGACCACCTGATCGAGCGCACGTACGAGTCGATCCGCGGCGCGAAGCAGGCGATCGTGCACCTGTACAACTCGACGAGCGTGCTCCAGCGCGAGGTCGTCTTCCGCACCGACCGGCAGGGCATCATCGACATCGCCCTCCACGGCGCCCGGAAGTGCCGCGAGATGGAGGCGAGCGTCCCGGGGACGACCGTGTACTACGAGTACTCGCCCGAGAGCTACACCGGCACCGAGCTCGAGTTCGCCGTCGACGTGTGCAACCAGGTGCTCGAGGTGCTCGAGCCCACCGCCGAACGCAACGTCATCATCAACCTGCCCGCGACCGTCGAGATGGCCACGCCCAACGTCTACGCCGACTCGATCGAGTGGATGAGCCGGCACCTGAACCATCGCGAGCACGTCATCCTGTCGCTGCACCCGCACAACGACCGCGGCACCGCGGTCGCGGCGGCCGAGCTGGGCTACCTGGCCGGCGCCGACCGCATCGAGGGGTGCCTGTTCGGCAACGGCGAGCGCACCGGCAACGTCGACCTCGTCGCGCTCGGCATGAACCTGTTCACGCAGGGCATCGACCCGCAGATCGACTTCTCCGACATGGACGAGATCAAGCGGACCGCCGAGTACTGCAACCAGCTCGCGGTGCACGAGCGCAGCCCGTGGGCGGGCGACCTCGTCTACACGGCGTTCTCCGGTTCGCACCAGGACGCGATCAAGAAGGGGTTCGAGGCGATGGAGGCCCGCGCCGCCGAGCGCGGCGGAACCGTCGACGACCTGGTCTGGGCCGTGCCGTACCTGCCGGTCGACCCGAAGGACATCGGCCGCAACTACGAGGCCGTGATCCGGGTCAACTCGCAGTCGGGCAAGGGCGGCGTCGCGTACCTGCTGAAGTCCGACCACGCGCTCGACCTGCCGCGTCGCCTCCAGATCGAGTTCTCGGGCGTCGTGCAGGCCAAGACCGACGCCGAGGGCGGCGAGGTCACGAGCGAGCAGATCTGGGCGATCTTCACCGACGAGTACCTGCCCGCGCCCGAGGAACGCCACGGCGCCAAGTGGGGCCGCTTCGAGCTGCTCTCGATGCGCAGCGAGAGCGACCTGACCGGCGAGGTGCG
The DNA here is from genome assembly GCF_021442325.1 of Agromyces marinus. Taxonomy (NCBI): domain Bacteria; kingdom Bacillati; phylum Actinomycetota; class Actinomycetes; order Micrococcales; family Microbacteriaceae; genus Agromyces; species Agromyces marinus. The sequence goes on from NZ_CP087879.1 coordinate 1,450,266, forward strand.
CGTCCGCGTCGGCCTGCGCGACGGCGACGAGCGCGTCGACGCCGACGGGTCGGGCAACGGCCCCGTCGCGGCGTTCCTCTCGGTCCTGGCATCGGAGGGCGTCGAGGTCCGCGTGCTCGACTACAGCGAGCACGCGATGTCCTCCGGCGGCGACGCGATCGCCGCGGCGTACGTCGAGTGCCAGGTCGACGGCCGCACCCTGTGGGGCGTCGGCATCGACGCGGACATCTCGACGGCGTCGCTCAAGGCCGTCGTGTCCGCCGTGAACCGGGCCCTGCGCGCCGCGCGCGTGCTCGACGGCGCGAGCGAGCCGGCCCTGGCCTGACCGTCCGGGCGAGCACCGGTCGCGGGTCGTCGCGGCCGGTGCCCCTCGGTCAGCTCCGGTGCCCCCGGTCAGCTCCGGTGCCCCGGTCAGCTCCGGCGCCACACCCGCCAGCTGCCGATCGCGCGCTGCTCGGGAAGGCTCCACCCGAACCGGACCGACAGCAGGCGGATGACCGTCGTCACGACCACGCACGCCGTCGCCGCGACGAGGATGTTCGTCCCGAGCAGGACGAGCACCACGAGCAGCGCCGTCCCGGCGCCCGCGGCGACGGCGTACAGCGACCCGACGTGCATGAGCGCGATGGGCAGGTTCAGGGTCACGTCGCGCAGGATCGAGCCGCCGACTGCGGCGACCACGCCCACGAAGATCGCGGGCACCTCGGGAAGGCCGCTCGCGAGCGCCTTCGACGTCCCGATCGCCGCGAACAGGCCGATCGTGACGGCGTCGAGCGCGATGATCAGCGAGTTGAGCCGGTCGAACAGCTGCAGGAGCAGCATGCCGATGAGCGCTGCGGCGCTCGCGATGACGAGGTACCAGTTGCTGCGCATCGCGGCAGGGAGCTGGTTCAGCAGGAGGTCGCGCAGCAGCCCGCCGCCGAGGCCGACGAGGACGCCGATGAGCGCGACGCCGAGCAGGTCGATGCGGTGCTCCTTGATGCGCGCCGCGAACATCGCGCCCTGGAGCGCGCCGATGCCGACCGCCGCGAGGTCGGCCCAGAACGGGATGGTGAAGGCCGCGACGGTCATGGACCGGTTCTACCACGACGGATGCCGCGGCTCGCGTCAGCGCGCGGCGGCGAGCGCCTCCTCGAACCGCATGTGCCCGTACGGTTCGCCGGGGACGAGGTTCTCGCCGGCGCTGAACGCCGCGAACCGGGTGCCCGGCAGGCGGAAGGTCGCGGTCGCGCGGTGCAAGCCGCGAACGCGGAGCCACGCCCGGGCCAGGTCTCGAGCCGTGCGGACCTCGGGTCCGCCGATGTCGGGTGCGATGCCGACGACGTCGTCGTCGAGGAGCTGCAGCAGGCGCGCGGCGACGTCTTCGACGGCGATGGGCTGGTACCGGAACGCGGGCGCCATGATCACGGGGGAGAAGCGCTGGATCTGGAAGATCGACGCGACCAGGTTGTGGAACTGCGTCGTGCGCTGGGTCGTCCAGCGCAGCCGGGATTCGGCGATGATGCGTTCGGAGGCGCGCTTGCCGCCGTAGTAGGCGAGCGGGATCCGGTCGATGCCGACGATCGAGGAGTACAGGATGCGCGGCCGGCCCGAGCGCTCCGCGGAGCGGACGAGCGTGCGCGTCATCTCGGTGTCGTCGCGATTGGTCGTCGCGAGGTGCATCACGACGCCGACGCCGTCGAGCGCCTCCGCCACGCCCTCGCCCGTGGTGAGGTCGCCGAGAACCGTTCCCGCGGCGCCCGAGCGGCTCAGCACGCGCACGTCGTCGCCCCGGGCCGCGAGTCGGCGCACCACGGCGCGCCCGAGGGATCCGGTTCCCCCGGTGACGAGGATCGGCGACGTCGAGGCCACCAGCACATTCTGCACGATCGAAACCGGCTTCCCGGCGCCGTGCGCCGGCATGCGGGCCGGCGGCACCGTCGCGGTGGGAGAATCGATCCGTGCCCGTGTACCGAGATGACGCCGTCGTGCTGCGCACGCACAAGCTCGGCGAGGCCGACCGCATCGTGACGCTCCTCACGCGGCGTCACGGCAAGGTCCGCGCCGTGGCGCGCGGAGTCCGGCGCACCGCCTCGAAGTTCGGCTCCCGCCTCGAACCGTTCATGGTCGCCGACCTGCAGCTCTACGAGGGTCGGTCGCTCGACGTCATCACCCAGGCCGAGACGATCGGCGCCTACGGCGCCGAGATCAGCCAGGACTACGCGGCGTACACGGCGGCGAACGCCATGGTCGAAGCTGCCGACCGACTCACCGAGGCCGAGGGGTCGCTCCAGCAGTACCTGCTGCTCGTGGGCGCGCTGCGCTCGCTCAGCCGCAGTGAGCACGGCCCCGACCTGACGCTCGACTCGTACCTGCTGCGCGCCCTCGCGATCGCCGGGTGGGCGCCGAGCTTCGAGGACTGCTCGCGGTGCGGCACCGCCGGGCCGCACACCGCGGTCGTCGTGCAGCTCGGCGGCGTCGTGTGCGGCGACTGCGCGCCACCCGGCTCGCCCCGCATCGCGCCGACGACGGTCGACCTGCTCGGCGCGCTGCTCTCCGGTGACTGGAACGTCGCCGAGGCGGCATCCGCCCGCGATCGCTCGCAGGCCAGCGGCATCGTCGCCGCCTACGCGCAATGGCACCTCGAGCGCGGACTGCGCTCGCTCACCCACGTCTCCCGAGGAGCGGCACCAGAGTGACCCCGAAGCCCTACACGCACAAGGACGCGGTGCCCTACCGTCCGCTGGACTGGACGGGCGTGCACCCGCCGGCGTTCCCGAAGGGAGCCGTGCCCGGGCACGTCGCGATCGTCATGGACGGCAACGGGCGCTGGGCGAACCGGCAGGGCCTCACCCGCATCGAGGGGCACAAGGCCGGCGAGGAGGTGCTGCTCGACGTGGTCGCGGGCGCGATCCAGGCGGGCGTGAAGCACCTGTCGGTCTACGCGTTCTCGACCGAGAACTGGAAGCGCAGCCCCGACGAGGTGCGCTTCCTCATGGGCTACAACCGCGACGTGCTGCACCGCCGTCGCGACCAGCTCAACGAGTGGAACGTGCGCATCAGGTGGGCGGGCCGTCGGCCGCGGCTCTGGAAGTCGGTCGTCGACGAGTTGCAGGTCGCCGAGCGGCTGACCGCTGGCAACACCGGCCTCCAGTTCACGATGTGCGTCAACTACGGCGGCAGGAACGAGCTCGTCGACGCCGTGCGCTCGATCGCGGACGAGGTCGCGGCGGGTCGGCTGAAGCCGTCCGCGGTATCGGAGAAGCTCATCGAGCGGCGCCTCTACGTGCCGGACATGCCCGACGTCGACCTGTTCGTCCGCAGTTCGGGGGAGCAGCGCACGTCGAACTTCCTGCTCTGGCAGTCGGCGTACGCCGAGATGGTGTTCCTCGACACGCTCTGGCCCGATTTCTCGCGCCGCGACCTCTGGCATGCGATCGACCTGTACGCGTCGCGCAACCGCCGCTTCGGCGGCGCGGTGGACGCGCCCGACGCCACGGCGCCGTGAGCGGATGCCGGGACGGGAATACGTGAGCACCGGCATCCGTTGGGCCTCAACGTGACTTCCCCCATCAAGATCGACATCTGGTCCGACATCGCCTGCCCGTGGTGCTACATCGGCAAGCGGCACCTCGAGGCGGGCATCGCCTCGCTCGGCGCGGACGCGCCCGACGTCGAGATCGAGTACCACTCGTACGAGCTCTCGCCCGACACCCCGCTCGACTTCGAGGGATCGACCGTGGAGTACCTCTCGGCGAAGAAGGGCATGCCCGTCGAGCAGGTCGAGCAGATGATGCAGCATGTGACGGACGTCGCCGCGAAGGCCGGCCTCGAGTACCACTTCGAGCACGTCGCGCACACGAAGACGCTCAAGGGCCACGAACTGCTGCACCTCGCCAAGGCGCACGGCAAGCAGCTCGAGATGAAGGAGCGCCTCATGAAGGCGTACTTCACCGACGGCGGTCGCGTGAACCGCATCGACGAGCTCGTGGGCTGGGCCGAGGAGCTCGGCATCGACGCCGCCGAGGCCCGCGACGCGCTCGAGTCGGGCCGCTATGCCGACGACGTGCAGGCCGACATCGCCCAGGCCCGCGCGTACGGCATCCAGGGCGTGCCGTTCTTCGTCATCGACGGCAAGTACGGCGTGTCGGGCGCGCAGCCGGCCGAGGTGTTCGCGCAGGCGCTCACCCAGGTCGCCGGCGAGCGCGACGGGGAAGCGGCGTGAACCGCGACAGTGCCGCAGCGGATGGCGCGCCCGCGCCGTTCACGATGGTGGCGGGTGACCCGAGCGCATTCGTCTGCGAGGGCGACGCGTGCGTGCTGCCGGTCGTCGGGGATTCCGCGTAACACGCCGCATCCGCCCGGCGCGTCGCGCGGATCGTCCGACGAGCGGCAGGCCAGCCGGGCGCCCAGCGGCAGAGCGCGCGTTACTCGGGGTCGGTGATGTCGGCGACGGTGGCGTCGAGCGCGGCGATGAGGGCGTCGGCGTCGACGAACAGGCTGCGGCCGTGCTCGCCGGCGCCCATCGAGACGCGGCGGCCGGCGATCGACGCGTCCGCGACCACGGGCCACTCGGTGTGCGAGCCGAGCGGCGTGATCGTGCCGCGTTCGTAGCCGGTCGCGGCGAGTGCGAGCGAGGCGTCCGGAAGCTGCAGCTTGTTCACGCCGAGCAGGCCCCGCAGCTTCGGCCAGCTGATCTTGCGGCCGCCGGGCACGAGGGCGAACACGAACGTGTCGTCGCTGCGCTTGACCACGAGCGACTTGACGATGTCGGCAGGCGTGATGCCGAGGATCTCCGCGGCCTCCTCGAGGCTGCGCGCGGCAGGGCGCTCGATCACGTCGATGTCGAGGCCCCGCGCCGCGGCATCCGCTCGCACCCGCTCGACGCCGTCGAGCCCTTCGAATCGCGCCATCCCGACCTCCCGGCTGCTGCCCTGACCGGCATCCTACGTGCGTGGCGGGCGACTCCCGGCCGGTGTCTGGGAGAATCGACAGCGATGCCAACGACCACGACCCCAGCCCGCCCGCTCTCGATCGGCGGCCTCGACCTCGAGGTGCCGGTCGTGCTCGCGCCCATGGCGGGCATCACGAACACCGCGTTCCGGCGGCTCTGCCGCGAGTTCGGCGCGGGCCTGTACGTCTCCGAGATGATCACGAGCCGCGCGCTCGTCGAGCGCACGCCCGAGTCGATGCGCCTCATCACGCACCACGAATCCGAGACTCCGCGCTCGATCCAGCTCTACGGCGTCGACCCGAAGACGGTCGCCGAGGCGGTCACGATGCTCGTAGCCGAGGACCGGGCCGACCACATCGACCTGAACTTCGGATGCCCCGTGCCGAAGGTCACGCGCAAGGGCGGGGGAGCGGCGCTGCCGTGGAAGACCGGCCTGTTCCGCGACATCGTCGAGGGCGCGGTGAAGGCCGCGGGCGAGATCCCCCTCACGGTGAAGATGCGCAAGGGCATCGACGCCGACCACCTCACCTACCTCGAGGCGGGGCGCATCGCCGAGGGGGCGGGCGTCGCGTCGATCGCGCTGCACGCGCGCACCGCGAGCGAGTTCTACTCCGGTCACGCCGACTGGCCGGCGATCGCGAAGCTCAAGGAGACCGTCACGAGCGTGCCCGTGCTCGGCAACGGCGACATCTGGTCGGCCGACGACGCGCTGCGGATGGTCGAGCAGACCGGGTGCGACGGCGTGGTCGTGGGGCGCGGATGCCTCGGGCGGCCGTGGCTCTTCGGCGACCTCGCCGCGGGGTTCCGGGGGCAGCTGGCCGACGGGTCGGCGTCGCTGTTCCAGCCGACGCTCGGCGAGGTCGCGCAGACCTTCCGCAGGCACGCCGAACTGCTGACCGAGTTCTTCGACAGCGAGGAGCGCGGATGCCGCGACATCCGCAAGCACGTCGCCTGGTACTTCAAGGGCTACCCGGTGGGCGGCGACCTCCGGGCCAAGCTCGCGACCGTCGACACCCTCGCGCACCTGGACGACCTGCTCGGAACGCTCGACTGGTCGATGCCCTACCCGGGCGAGGGCGCCGAAGGTCCGCGCGGCCGGGCCGGCACGCCGAAGAACCCGGCCCTGCCCGACGGGTGGCTCGCGTCGCAAGACCTGGCGGGCCACGACCGGGCGACCCTCGTCGGCGCCGAACTCGACACGAGCGGCGGCTGACCGGCGTGCGCGACCGACTCTTCGGCGGCTACGACGAGGCCGATGCCGAGCGCTTCCTGCCCGAACAGCACGAGAACCGGCGCCGAAGCGACTTCGCGCGCGACCGCGCGCGGCTGCTGCACTCGAGTGCGCTGCGCCGGCTCGCCGCGAAGACGCAGGTGCTCAGCCCGACCTCGGGGCTCGACTTCGCGCGCAACCGCCTGACGCACTCGCTCGAAGTCGCGCAGGTCGGCCGGGAACTGGCCGAGAGCATCGGACTCGACCCCGACGTGGTCGACACGGCCTGCCTCGCGCACGACCTGGGGCATCCGCCGTTCGGCCACAACGGCGAGAAGGCGTTGAACGCGTGGGCCGCCGACATCGGCGGGTTCGAGGGCAACGCGCAGACGCTTCGGCTGCTGGCGCGCCTCGAGCCGAAGGTGTTCTCGCCCGAGGGGCGCCCGCTCGGGCTGAACCTCACGCGGGCGAGCCTCGACGCGAGCTGCAAGTACCCGTGGCCCGCGGCCTCCGGGGTGGGCGACCCGAGCGGACGGACGAAGTTCGGCTTCTACGACGACGACGTCGACGTGTTCGAGTGGATGCGTCGCGGTGCGCCCGAGCGGCGCCTGTGCGTGGAGGCGCAGGTGATGGACCTCTCCGACGACATCGCGTACTCGGTGCACGACTTCGAGGATGCGATCGTGGGCGGCTACATCGACGTGGCGGCGCTCGGCCGGAGGGTCGACCACGACGAGCTCGTGACCTCGATGTACGACTGGGTCGGCGGGACGATCGACCACGACGAGCTCGTCGCGGCGTTCGACCGGCTCGACTCGCTCGACGCGTGGATCTCCGAGTGGTCGGGCAGCCGCCGCGACCAGGCGGCCCTGAAGAACCTCACGAGCCAGCTCATCGGCCGGTTCGCGCATGCCGCGACGGAGGCGACGCGCGCGCACCACCCGGTCGCGAGCCTCATCCGCTTCGATGCGGATGTCGTGGTACCCCGCGACATCCAGGCCGAGATCGCGGTGCTCAAGGGCATCGTCGCGGCGTTCGTGATGGAGCGCGGCACCCGCAGGCCCATCTACTCGCAGCAGCGCGAGGTGCTGACGGGCCTCGCCGACGCGCTCTGGGAGCGCGGCGGGGCCGACCTCGACCGCGGCTTCGCCGAGGACTGGGCGGGTGCGAGCGACGACCCGGGCCGCAGGCGCGTCGTCGTCGACCAGGTCGCGAGCCTCACCGACCAGTCCGCGCTCGCGTGGCACGAACGGCTCGTGCAACGGTGACGGGCCGGACGGGTCCGCCGGCGGCATCCGCGCAATAGGATTGGCGTCATGGCGGGCCGTATTCGACAGAGCGATGTCGAAGAGGTCAAGTCCCGCACGAACATCGCCGACATCGTCGGCGAGCATGTGGCGCTGAAGTCCGCCGGCGTCGGCTCGATGAAGGGCCTGTGCCCCTTCCACGACGAGCGCAGCCCGAGCTTCCACGTGCGCCCGCAGTTGGGCTACTACCACTGCTTCGGCTGCGGCGAGTCGGGCGACGTGTACACGTTCCTGCAGCGCATGGACCACGTCAGCTTCACCGAGGCGGTCGAACGCCTCGCCGAACGGGTCGGGTACGAGCTTCACTACGAAGACGGCGGCTCGCACGAGGGCCCGGGCAACCGGGCGCGGCTGCTCGCGGCGAACCGTGCCGCCGAGGACTGGTTCATCGCGCAGCTCACCTCTCCCGAGGCCGAGGTCGGCCGCCGGTTCCTCGGCGAGCGCGGGTTCGATGCCGAGGCGGCGAGGCGGTTCGGCGTCGGGTTCGCGCCGAAGAGCTGGGACGCGCTCACCAAGCACCTGCGCGGCAAGGGGTTCACGACCGACGAGATCACCGCGTCGGGGCTGGTCTCGCAGGGCGACCGGAACGTGTACGACCGGTTCCGGGGTCGGCTGATCTGGCCGATCCGCGACGTCACCGGGCAGACGGTCGGATTCGGTGCGCGGCGACTGCTCGAGGACGACCAGGGGCCGAAGTACCTGAACACCCCCGAGACGGCCGTGTACCACAAGGCGCAGGTGCTCTACGGGCTCGACCTGGCCAAGCGCGAGATCTCGAAGACGCACCGCGTCGTGGTCGTCGAGGGCTACACCGATGTCATGGCGTGCCACCTCGCGGGGGTGACGACCGCGATCGCGACGTGCGGCACGTCGTTCGGCGTCGATCACATCAAGGTGCTCCGACGCGTGCTCGGCGACGACTCGGCCGACGGCGAGGTCGTGTTCACCTTCGACGGCGACGCGGCCGGCCAGCAGGCCGCGATGCGCGCGTTCGCCGAAGAGAGGCGGTTCGCGGCGCAGACGTTCGTCGCGGTCGCTCCCGACGGGCTCGACCCGTGCGACCTGCGGCTCGCGCGAGGCGACGCCGCGGTGCGCTCGCTCGTGGAGGCGCGGACGCCGATGTTCGAGTTCGTGATCCGGCACACGCTCGCGAGGTTCGACCTCGAGACCGTCGAGGGCCGGGTCGCTGCGCTCCGCGCGGCCGCGCCGGTCGTCGCGGAGATCCGCGACCCCGCGTTGCGGCCCGGGTACACGCGCGAGCTCGCGCGCATGCTCGGCATGGAGCTCGACGAGGTCGGTCGCGCGGTGCGCCGCGCGGGCGCGCCGAACGGCGGGCAGCGGATGCCGCAGGCGGGGGTCCGCCCGGGCGAGAGCGCACCTGCGGAGCCGGCGCCCGTGGAACGCCCGTACTCGATCACCGACCTGCCTGGGGATCCGGCGACCCGGCTCGAACGCGACGCGCTGCAGGCGATGCTCCAGTACCCGGAGCTGGTGGGCGAGGACCTGCTCCGCCACGGCGTGGACTGCCGGTTCGGCAACGGCACGTTGGCCGCGGTGCGCGACGGGATCGCATCGGTGCTGGACTCGGCATCCGCTCCGGGCCGGAGCGCGGCGACGCCGGTCGCCGTCGACCGCGTCGTCGCCGAGGTGCCCGCGCCGTTCGCCGCCGTCGTGCAGCAGCTCGCCGTGCTGCCCGTGCCGCAGCGCAACGAGGCCGAACTGCTCGGCTGGGCCCGCGGTGTCGTCGAGTCCCTCGTGCATCGCGAGCTGCTCCGCCAGAAGCAGGAGCTGCTCGGTCGCCTGCAACGCACCGATCCGGCAGACACTGCGGCGTACACGATGATCCAACGTGCCCTCGTCGAGATCGAGCGCGAACGGCGCAGCCTCCGCAGCGACTGACCCGTACCGTCGAAGGTTGCAGATCGGTCACATTCGAGCTTCGGGGGGCCTCGCGTACCCCCGCGCGACCAGCTCGCTGTGCTAGCTCTGGAAGATACGCGATCGCGCCGCGGCGAACCCGCCTGCGCGATCCCACTCGACAGGAAGAGGCACGGATATGGCATCCGCACGCACGAACCGCCGGCGCGCACTCGCGCTCACGGCGGGCTTCTCCGCGGCAGCGCTCGCGCTGGCCGGCTGCTCCGCAGGCGGAGAGGACGACGGCGAGACCGGTGGCACGCTCACCATCGGCACCACCGAGCAGATCACGGCGCTCGACCCGGCCGGCTCGTACGACAACGGGTCGTTCGCGGTGATGAACCAGGTCTACCCGTTCCTCATGAACACGCAGTACGGCAGCCCCGACGTGGAGCCGGACATCGCCGAGTCGGCCGAGTTCACCTCCGACAACGAGTACACGGTCACGCTGAAGGAAGGGCTCACGTTCGCGAACGGCAACGAGCTCACCTCGTCCGACGTGAAGTTCACGTTCGACCGCCAGGTCGCGATCGCCGACCCGAACGGGCCCTCGTCGCTGCTCTACAACCTCGACAGCGTCGAAGCGCCTGACGACACCACGGTGGTGTTCACGCTGAAGTCGCCGAACGACCAGATCTTCCCGCTGATCCTGTCGAGCCCCGTCGGGCCGATCGTCGACGAGGAGGTCTTCGCGGCCGACGCGCTCACGAGCGACGACGACATCGTCGCGGGCGAGCCGTTCGCCGGCCAGTACACGATCACGAGCTACGACTTCAACAACCTCGTGGCGTACCAGGCGAACCCCGACTACGACGGGCTGCTCGGTGCGGCGAAGACCGACACGGTCAACGTGAAGTACTACACGGACGCCTCGAACCTGAAGCTCGACGTGCAGGAGGGCAACATCGACGTCGCGCACCGCACCCTCAGCGCGACCGACATCGAGGACCTCCGCGGCAACGACAACGTGAAGGTCGTCGACGGCCCGGGCGGCGAGATCCGCTACCTCGTGTTCAACTTCAACACGATGCCGTTCGGCGCCACGACCGCCGAGGCCGACCCGGCCAAGGCACTCGCCGTGCGCCAGGCGGTGGCCGACCTCATCGACCGCGACGCGATCTCGGAGGACGTGTACAAGGGCACCTTCACGCCCCTGTACTCGTACGTCGCCGACGGGCTGACCGGCGCCAACGAGGCCCTCAAGGGCCTCTACGGCGACGGTGCGGGCAGCCCCGACCCCGACAAGGCCGCGGAGCGCCTCGAGGCCGCCGGCGTCGAGACCCCGGTCGCGATCGGCATCCAGTACGTCGCCGAGCGCTACGGGCCGTCCTCGTCCGACGAGTACGCCATCATCAAGGAGAACCTCGAGTCGAGCGGCCTGTTCACGGTCGACCTGCAGTCGACCGAGTGGGTCCAGTACAACGAGGACCGCGTCGCCGACCTGTACCCGGCCTACCAGCTCGGCTGGTTCCCGGACTACTCGGACGCCGACAACTACCTCTCACCGTTCTTCCTCACGGAGAACTTCCTCGCGAACCACTACGAGAACGCCGAGGTCAACGACCTCATCCTCGAGCAGTCCACGACGGCCGACCCCGACGCCCGCGCCGCCCTCATCGGCGAGATCCAGGACAAGGTCGCGGCCGACCTGTCCACGATCCCGTACATGCAGGGTGCGCAGATCGCCGTGGTCGGCTCCGACGTGAGCGGCGCCGAGGACACGCTCGACGCGTCGTTCAAGTTCCGGTACGCCGCCCTGTCGAAGGGCTGAGCGCGCACTAGCTGTACTTCCCACGGTGGTTGTGTGCAGCGTGGTGTGACGGGGTGAGGTGAGGACCTCCGGTATCGATGTGGGTTACCACACTCACTCGACACAACGGAGGTCCTCGTGTCCTACGCTACCCATGCCCGTGCTGCGCTCACCGTGACCGGGCGGATCAAGATCGCGTTGCTCGTCGTCGACGACGGGTGGACACAGGCTCGTGTCGCTGAACGGTTCCAGGTCGCTCGTGGCACGGTGTCGAAGTGGGTCGCCCGGTACCGGGCAGGCGGGCGTGCGGCGATGCAGGATCGGTCCTCGAAGCCGAAGGTCTCGCCGTCGCGGACGCCGCAGCGCACCGAGCGTCGCATCATCGGGTTGCGGGTGAACCGGCGCTGGGGTCCGCACCGGATCGCGTACCACCTCGGCCTGCCGCAGTCGACGGTCTCGAAGGTGCTGAACCGGTACCGGGTGCCGCTGCTGGGACAGGTCGACAAGAACACCGGAGTCCGGGTCCGCAAGCCCAAGCCCGTCCGCTACGAACGCGCCGTGCCGGGCGAACTGGTGCACGTGGACGTGAAGAAACTCGGCCGCATCCCCGACGGCGGCGGGTGGCGCACCCTGGGCCGTTCCGCAGGGCGCAAGCACCGGTCCGGGGCCGGCTACTCGTACCTGCATTCCGCGATCGATGACCATGCCCGCCTGGTGTACTCCGAGATCCTCGACGACGAACGCAAGGACACCGCCGCGGGGTTCTGGGAACGCGCGAACGCGTTCTACACCGGCCACGGCATCACCGTGCAACGCGTGATGACGGACAACGGGTCCTGCTACCGCTCGAAGGCATTCAACGACGCGCTCGGCGAGAACGTGACGCACAAGTACACCCGCCCGTACCGGCCACAGACGAACGGCAAGATCGAGCGGTTCCACCGCACCCTCGCCGACGAATGGGCATACGCCCGGCACTACGCGTCAGACCAGCAGCGCGCCACGAGCTACCCCGACTGGCTGCATCACTACAATCACCACAGACCCCACACCGGGATCGGCGGCCTCGCACCCATCGACCGCGTCCACAACGTCAGTGGGAAGAACAACTAGCATCGTCAGTGCCGTGCGACGGGGGCGATCCGCAGTCGCGGGTCGCCCCCGTCCGGCCGCACGCGTGAGGACCCCATGAGCACAGTCGACACCCTCCAGACGTCGGACGCCCCACCCGGCGGCCGGCCGAAGCCCAAGGCGCAGGGGGGCGGTTTCGGTCGGTACCTCCTGGTGCGCTTCCTCCTGATCTTCCCCACGATCTTCATCCTCGTGACGGTCGTGTTCTTCCTCGCGAGGACCACGGGCGACCCGATCTCGGCCGCGCAGGGCGGCCGTCTCGGTCCCGAGCAGCTCGCCGAGCTCCGTGCTGCGGCCGGGTACGACCGGCCGCTCCTCGTGCAGTACGCCGAGTACCTCGGTCAGCTGCTGTCGGGCGACTTCGGCACGACGATGACGACGAACCGGCCGGTGGCCGAGGTCCTCCTGACCTACGGCCCGGCGACGTTCGAGCTCGTCTTCTACTCGCTCATCGTGGCCTTCGCCGTTGGCGTGCCGCTCGGGCTGTACGCCGCCTTCCACCGCGACAAGGCGCAGGACGCGATCGCGCGCGTGCTCGCGATCATCTGGTACGCCGTCCCGATCTTCTTCGCGGGCCTGCTGCTGAAGCTCGTCTTCGCCGTGTGGCTGAAGTGGCTCCCGGTCGCCGGGCGCGCGAGCGTCGGCGCCGAACTGCAGATGCAGGCGCTGCCGAACAAGACCGGCTTCTACACGATCGACGCGATCATGACCGGCGACCCCGACGTCCTCCTCGACGTGCTCTCGCACGCGGTGCTCCCAGCGATCGCGCTCGGTCTGCTCACCGCGGGCATCTTCCTGCGGCTCGTGCGGACCAACGTGATCGGCACGCTCGCGACCGACTACGTCGACGCGGCACGCTCGCGCGGCGTCGCCGAGTCGCGGCTGCTCCGCAAGCACGCCTACCGGCCCGCGCTGATCCCGATCATCACCGTCATGGGCCTGCAGATCGCGCTGCTGCTGGCCGGGGCCGTGCTCACCGAGACGACGTTCGAGTGGAAGGGGCTGGGCTTCATCCTCGCCGAGTTCCTCGAGTCGCGCGACTTCGCCGCCGTGCAGGGCATCGTCGTCCTGTTGGCGGTGATCGTCGCCCTCACCAACTTCATCGTCGACATCATCGCCGCGTTCATCGACCCGAGGGTGAGGTACTGACATGGCCGTCACCGCCGCCCCGCGCCCCGGTCATCGGTGGCGCGACCGCATCCCCGTCGTGCACCAGGTCCGGCAGAGCGTCGGCCTGCAGCGCGGCATGCTCGTCGCCGGCCTGGCCATGCTGCTCGTGTTCGTGCTGTGCGCGATCTTCGCCCCGCTGCTCGCACCGTACGGCTTCGCTCAGCGCTCCGACGAGTCGGGCGGATTCGGTGCGCAGCAGCCGCCGTCCGCCGAGCACCCGTTCGGCACGACCGTCGGCGGGTACGACGTGCTCTCGCGCGTGATCTGGGGAACGCAGACCGCGATCCTCGTGATCGTCATCGCCGTCGTGCTCGCGATCTTCATCGGCGTCGTCCTCGGGCTCTTCTCCGGCTACTTCGGCGGGTGGCTCGATCGCGTGCTCGTCGTGATCTTCGACGCGATCTACGCGTTCCCGTCGCTGCTGCTCGCGATCGTGCTCTCGATCGTGATCTCGGGAGGGCAGTCCAACCTGTGGGGCGGGGTGCTGGCGGCGGCCGGCTCGATCACGGTCGTGTTCATCCCGCAGTACTTCCGCGTCATCCGCGCCGAGACGGTGCGCATCAAGTCGGAGGCGTTCGTGGAATCGGCGAAGGTGCTCGGCGCCCCCAACCGCCGGATCGTGTTCCGGCACGTGTTCCGCAACGCCACGCGCACGCTGCCGCTCATCATCACGCTGAACTCGTCCGAGGCGATCCTCACGCTCGCCGCCCTCGGGTTCCTCGGCTTCGGCATCGAGCCGACGGCCGCGGCCGAGTGGGGGTACGACCTGAACAAGGCGCAGTCGGATGTCACGAGCGGGATCTGGTGGACGGCGATGTTCCCGGGCCTCGCGATCGTGTTCACGGTCCTCGCGATCACGCTCGTGGGCGAGAGCCTGAACGACCTCGCCGACCCGCGCCTGCGCGGGCGACGGCGGGTCGCGCAGGCCTCGGGCGAGGTCGCGCAGACCTCGGTCGTGCCGGGCGGCACGCTCGATGCGGGTCCCGGCGGGTTGCAGGGCCTGGAGGACGGCGAGACGTTCGACGAGCACGGGATCGAGGTCAGGCGATGAGCACGGTGGTCGACATCAGGGACCTCGGCGTCTCGTTCGCGACGGATGCCGGTGCGGTCAAGGCCGTCGCGGGCGTCACGCTCTCGGTCGATCGCGGCGAGGTGCTCGCGATCGTCGGCGAGTCCGGGTCGGGCAAGACGGTGACCGCGAAGACCATCCTCGGCCTCCTCCCGGAGACGGCGACGACCAGCGGCGCCGTGGTGCTCTCGAACCGCGACGGCACGGCCGAGCACGACGTGGTGTCGCTCAGCGGAGCGCGGCTGCGCGGCATCCGCGGCACCGATGTCGCCATGGTGTTCCAGGAGCCGTCCACGGCGCTGAACCCCGTGTACACGGTCGGCTGGCAGATCATGGAGGGCCTGCGCGCGCACGGGAAGGTGTCGAAGGCCGAGGCGCGCTCGCGGGCGATCGAGATCCTCGGCAAGGTCGGGATCCCCGACCCCGAGCACCGCGTCGACCACTACCCGCACCAGTTCTCGGGCGGGCAGAAGCAGCGCATCGTGATCGCGATGGCGCTCGTGCTCGAGCCGGGCCTCATCGTCGCCGACGAGCCGACGACGGCGTTGGATGTCACGGTGCAGGCCGAGATCCTCGACCTGCTGCGGCGCGTGCGCGACGAGTTCGGCACCGCGATCGTGCTCATCACGCACAACATGGGCGTCGTCGCGGATCTCGCCGACCGCGTCGCGGTCATGTACCACGGCGAGGTCGTCGAGGAGGCGCCCGCGCGTGAGCTCTTCGCCGAGCCGAAGGCCGAGTACACCAAGGCGCTGCTCGCGGCCGTGCCGTACGTCGGGCACGGCTCGGCGCGCGCGGTCGAACGCGCCGCGGCGCGGCCCGCCGACTGGGCCGACCACGCGCCCGTCGTCGAGGCGCGCGGCCTCGAGATCGAGTACCCCGGGCGGCTCGGGCGGGCCGGCTTCCGCGCGGTCGACGGAGTCGACCTCGTGATCCGGCCCGGCGAGGTCCTCGGCCTCGTCGGCGAATCGGGCTCGGGCAAGACGACGATCGGCCGTGCCATCGCGGGCCTGACGAAGGTGACCGGCGGGTCGCTGCGCGTGCTCGGGCACGAGATGCTCGGCATCCGGGAGCGCAGCTTCCGCCCGTCTCGCAGCCGGATCGGGTTCGTGTTCCAGGACCCGGCGTCGAGCTTCAACCCGCTGCTGACCATCGCCGAGTGCGTCGCCGAGCCGCTCGTCATCCACGACCGCGCGGTCGATGCGCGCGACGCGCGCCCCCGCGTCGACGAGCTCCTCGAGGCCGTGCAGTTGCCGGCCGGCTACGGCGACCGG
Source organism: Agromyces marinus (assembly GCF_021442325.1). Lineage (NCBI taxonomy): Bacteria > Bacillati > Actinomycetota > Actinomycetes > Micrococcales > Microbacteriaceae > Agromyces > Agromyces marinus. Next base: position 1,466,027 of record NZ_CP087879.1, read on the forward strand.
TACCCGCACGAGCTCTCGGGCGGGCAACGGCAGCGCGCGAGCCTCGCGCGCGCGATCGCGCTCGAACCCGAACTGCTCATCGCCGACGAGCCGACGTCGGCACTCGACGTGTCGGTGCAGGCGCGCGTGCTCGAGCTGTTCGCCGAACTGCAGCGCGAGTTCGGCTTCGCGTCGCTGTTCATCAGCCACGACCTCGCGGTCGTCGACCTGCTGGCCGACCGCATCGCGGTCATGTACCGTGGGCGCCTGGTGGAGGAGGGCACCGGGGCCGAGGTGCTCGGCTCGCCGAGCGACCCGTACACGCAACGGCTGCTCGCCTCCCTGCCGGTTCCCGACCCGGTCGCGCAGGCGGACCGTCGGGAGCAACTGCGCCGCCTGCGGGAAGAAGGATCATGAGTCGTCCCGCCGCCCACGGCTTCCCGGTCGTCGTCAGCGACCTGTCGGTCGAGTACCCTGCGCGCGGTCCGAGTGCCGCGCACGTCGCCCTGCACGGCGTCGACCTGCGGGTCGCGCCCGGCGAGGTGCTCGGCGTGATCGGATCGGCCGGAAGCGGCACGACCACGCTGGCGCGCGTGCTCTCGGGTGCGGGCCTGGATGCGGCGATCGGCTCGTCCGAAGCGCGCCCGGTGATCACGGGCGGCGAGGCGAGCGTGCTCGGGCGCAAGCTGCGCGGCATCTCCAGGCGCAAGCTCAACGAGCTGCGCTTCCACGTGGGGTACCTGGCGCAGGATGCCGCGCAGCGGCTGCCATCGGATCGCATGGTCGCCGAGATCATCGGCGAACCCATCCTCGAGCGCGACCACCGGTACAACCGTTCGGCGCTCGCGACGCGGGTCGCGACCATGATCGACTCGGTCCGGTTGCCGCTGTCGATGCTCGAGAAGTTCCCGTACGAGCTCTCGAACGGGCAGCGCCAGCGCGTCGCCCTGGCGCGCGCGCTCGTGCTGGGCCCGTCGCTGCTCATCGCCGACCAGCCCACGGCGGGCATCGACCTGACCGTGCGGGATGCGGTCGCGAACCTGATGACCGACCTGCGCGACGGGCACACGTTCTCGGCGATCATCGTCTCGCACGACCTGCCGGTGCTGCGCCGGGTCGCCGACCGGCTCGTGATCCTCGACCAGGGTCGCGTGGTCGCGATCGGCACGATGGACGAGATCTTCGCCGACCCGTCGCACCCGTACGTCAAGGCGCTCGCGGGCGCGGTCGACGACGGCCACGCCCGGGTCGAGGACGTCGCGCCCGAGCCGCGCCGGTGAGTGCGTCGGGTGCAGCGGATGCCGCGGGCGCGGCGCCGCACGGAACGACCGGCGCGCGCTCGCCCGCCGCTCGCGTCGCGATCGTCGACGATGCCCGTGGCGAGTTCGTCGACGCGGCCCGCTCCGCCGGTGCGGAGGTCGGTCCGCTCTCGGCGGCGACACGCGGACTGATCTGGACCGCGTCCGAGGGCGAGGACGACCTCGAGGCGCTGCTCGCCGAGTACCAGGGCATCTCGTGGGTGCAGCTCCCGTGGGCGGGCGTGGACGCGTTCGCGGGGCTGCTCGAACGGCACCGCGGCGACGGCCGCGTCTGGACGAGCGCGAAGGGCGCCTATGCCCGGCCGGTCGCCGAGCACGCGCTCGCGCTCGTGCTGGCCGTGCTGCGGGAGCTGCCCCGGCGCGCCCGGACCGACCGGTGGGAGGCTGACGAACGGGGTCGGACCCTGTTCGGCGGTCGGGTGGTGATCCTGGGCGCAGGCGGCATCACGGTCGAGCTGCTGCGGTTGCTCGAACCGTTCGGGGTGCACGCGACGGTGGTGCGACGAGCGGATGCCGCCCTGCCGGGAGCTGCACGGACCGTCACGGAGGACCGGCTGCTCGAGGTGCTCACCGACGCCGACGTGGTCGTCGTCGCGGCCGCGCTCACGCCGACCACGCGCGGCATGTTCGGTGCCGCGGCGTTCGCCGCGCTGCCGCCCGGCGCCGTGCTCGTGAACGTCGCGCGGGGTGCGATCGTCGACACGGGCGCGCTCGTGGCCGCGCTCGGGTCGGGCCGGCTCGCGGGTGCGGCGCTCGACGTCACCGATCCGGAACCGTTGCCGCCGCGGCATCCGCTCTGGACCGCGCCGAACTGCCTCGTCACGCCGCACGTGGCCGACACCGAGGCGATGACGGTGCCGTTGTTCGCGCGGCGGATCGCCGTGAACACGGCCGCGTTCCTCGGTTCGGGAGACTTCGTGGGACGCATCGATCTCGATGCGGGTTACTGACGGAGCTGAGCCGACCTCGGATTGGGACTCCGGCGCGCGCTTTGCTAAAGTATCTCTGCGCGCACGCCGCGATCCTCCATAGCTCAATTGGCAGAGCAATCGGCTGTTAACCGATAGGTTCTTGGTTCGAGTCCAAGTGGGGGAGCCACAGGCCCCGCGACCACCGGTCGCGGGGCTTCGTCGTTCCCGCGGCCCGGCCCCGCCGCGGGATCGGGCGAGCGGCACCCGATGCGGATTTGCGGGCTCCCGGCAGGAGCGGGTCAACTGGGGGAGTGAGTTCCCCCGAACCGGTCGAGACGGATGCCGCGGCGGCCGACGCCGCCCGAGCGGACGCGCTGGCGGTGCGCGGCGCCCGGCGCGACGGCATCGCGGTCGGGCTCGCGACGGCCGCGTACGGCATCTCGTTCGGTGCGCTGTCGGTCGCGTCGGGGCTGGACGTCTGGCAGACCTGCTTCCTCAGCCTCGTGATGTTCACGGGCGGGTCGCAGTTCGCGCTCGTCGGCGTGCTCGGCGCCGGCGGGGTCGCGGCAGGCGGTTCGGCGATCGCCGCGGCCGCGCTGCTCGGGGTCCGCAACGTCGTCTACGGCATGCGCATGCGCCCGGTCGTCGGCGAGCACGGCATCGCGCACCGCGTGGCAGCCGCCTGGGTCACGATCGACGAATCGACTGCCGTCGCGCTCGCGCAGAGCACCGAGCGCGCCGCGCGGGTCGGGTTCTGGGTCACGGGCGTCGCGATCTTCGTCGGCTGGAACCTGACGACGCTCATCGGTGCGCTCATCGGCGACGCGCTCGGCGACACCCGGGCGTACGGGCTCGACGCCGCGGCCGCGGCCGCGTTCCTGGGCCTGCTGTGGCCACGATTGCAGCGCGTGCAGGCCGGCGCGGTCGCGGTGCTCGCGGCGGTCGTCGCGACCATCGCGACACCCGTCCTCACGCCGGGACTGCCCGTGCTCGTCGCAGCGGTCGTCGCCGTGATCGTCGGCTGGTTCGACCTGTTCCGGCGGCGGGAGGCGACCCGATGACGATCTGGCACGTCGTGCTCATCGCGACCGCGGCGACGCTCGCCCTGAAGATGTCCGGCCACCTCATGCCCGCCGGGTTCCTCGAACGCGAGCGGCCGGCCCGCATCGCGGACCTGTTGACCGTGGCGCTGCTCGCGGCGCTCATCGCCGTGCAGACGCTCGGCGACGGCCAGGCGCTGGTGGTCGACGCCCGGGTGCCGGCGGTCGTGGTCGCGGCGGCGCTCTACGCCGTGCGGACGCCGTTCATCGTGGTCGTCGCGGTCGCCGCCGGCGTCGCGGCGGGCATCCGGTTCTTCGCCTGACCCGCCGCTGTCGACGTCGGTCGCGAGCGGATGCCGCCGCTCACGCCTCCAGGTCGTCGACGCCGGGCGTCCAACTGCACCCCGGGCGGCCCCAACCGCGCTTGCGCGTGATCTTCTGCACGATGCGCTGGTCGTGGTCGTCGAGCCGGTCGAGGTAGAGCACGCCGTCGAGGTGGTCGAACTCGTGCTGGAAGATGCGAGCGAGCCATCCGTCGGCGACGATCTCGAACGGTTCGCCGTCGAGGTCGGTGGCACGCAGGATCGCCCGCTCGGCGCGGCGCAGCGCGAATCGTTCGCCCGGGAATGACAGGCAGCCCTCCGACTCGTCGTCCTCGTCGGGCATGCCCGGCACCGGCGGGGAGATCCACAGTTCCGGGTTGATCGCGACCCCCCGCCACTCGCGGTCGTCCTCGTCGGTCCAGCCGAACGTGAAGACGCGCAGCGGCACCCCCACCTGGGGTGCGGCGAGGCCGACACCGGGCGCGGCATCCATCGTCTCGAAGAGATCGCGCACGAGCGCGCGGATCTCGTCGTCGATGGTTTCGACCGGCGACGCCGGCGCGTGGAGCACGGGATCGCCCGTGATTCTGATCGGGAGCACGGCCATTCGGCAAGGATATCGGCGGGCGTGCCGGTAGGGTCGAGGTCGTGGATCCGGACCTCAGCGAGCTCACCGAGCTGATTCCGCTCGATCCGACGCAGTTCATCGGCATCCCGCTCGCGCTCATCGGCGCGGTCTTCCTGTCGCTCGGAGCCCAGTTCCAGCATCGCGGCGTCGTCAAGGTCGAAGCCAACACCGCCGACACACTGGGCAAGGGGCTCAACGGCAAGCAGCTCGCGCTGCTGCTGGCACGACCCTCGTGGGTGCTCGGCACGCTCATGCTCGGGCTCGCGATCGTGTTCCAGCTCTCGAGCCTGTACTTCGCGCCGCTCATCGTGGTGCAGCCGCTCGGCGCGCTGGCGCTCGTGATCACGTCGATCATGAACTCGCGGATCAACAAGGTGAAACTGAACCGGAAGTCGATCACCGCGATCGCGATGTGCGTGGGCGGCGTGTTCGTCTTCGTGGGCGTCGCCGCGTTCACCGCGGTCGACAAGCCCGTCCAGTCGCGGCAGCTCATCACGATCCTGATCGTGCTCGCCGTCGTGCTGGCCGCGGCCGGGATCACGTTCGCGCTGTTCCGCCGCCGCATCCGCGCCGTCTTCTACGTCATCATGGCGGGCGTCATCTACGGGTTCGTCGCGACGCTCGCGAAGGTCGTCCTCTCGCGGGTCCAGCAGGGGGAGTTCGACTGGCTGACGTTCCTGTGCGTGATCGCACTGATCGCGGCCACCGCCCTGGGCGCCTACTTCGTGCAGAACGCCTACGCGAGCGGCCCGCCCGATCTCGTGATCGCCGGACTCACCGTCGTCGACCCGATGGTGGCCGTGCTCATCGGCATCATCGTGCTCGGCGAGGCGTCGCAGGCGCCGCTCGCGGCGAACATCACGTTCGCCGTCACGGGTGCGATCGCCATCTGGGGCGTGTTCCTGCTCGCGAAGAATCATCCGCAGACCAGGTTGTGACCCGGGCGCGCGCGATGCGCGCGCGAAGCGGCATCCGCTCATGCGAGCAGCGCACGGCGCGCGGAATGGTTCCCGCACAGGCCGCCCTCGTAGACTAGGGTCGGTTCAATCCACCCGCCCCGCCCGTCCAGAACGGCAGACGGGCAAGCCCGCGCGCGGGCCACACCCCGTTCCACGAACAGCGAGGTACAGCACCACGTGTCCGACTCACCGAGCGTGTCCGCCGAACCCGGCCCGGATCGCCCCCTCCGGATCCTGATCGGCGCCGACACCTTCGCCCCCGACGTCAACGGCGCCGCACGATTCGCCGAGCGCCTCGCCGCCGGCCTCGTCGAGCGCGGTCACGACGTGCACGTCATGGCCCCGGCATCCAGCCGAAAGCACGGCACGTGGACCGAAGTGCACGAAGGGCAGGAACTGACCGCCCACCGGCTGCGCAGCTGGCGCTGGTACCCGCACGACTGGCTGCGCTTCGCGCTGCCCTGGCGCATCAAGCAGAACAGCGCCCGGGTGCTCGACGCCGTGCGCCCCGACGTGGTGCACTTCCAGTCCCACATCGTCGTCGGGCGCGGGCTGTCGATCGAGGCCGCGAAGCGCGGCATCCGCATCGTGGGCACCAACCACTTCATGCCCGAGAACATGCTCGAGTTCACGCTGATCCCGAAAGCGTGGCAGGACTGGGCCGTGGGGCTCGCGTGGAAGGCCGCGCGGCGCACGTTCGGCCGGGCCGAATCGGTGACGACGCCGACCAGGCGCGCCGCGGACTTCCTCGAGAAGTACACGGGCCTGCGCGGCGTGCACGCCATCTCGTGCGGCATCGACGCGCACAAGTACTTCCCGAACTGGGAACCGCGCACCGAGAACCGGATCGTGTTCGTCGGGCGGGTCACGGGCGAGAAGCAGATCGACGTCCTGCTGCGCGCCGTCACGCTCCTGCCCGCGGAGCTCGACGCGAAGGTCGACATCGTCGGCGGCGGCGACCAGAAGCGCAACCTCGAGCACCTCGCCGTCGAACTCGGCATCGCCGACCGCGTGAACTTCACCGGGTACGTGACCGATGAGGAGCTGCGCGAGATCTACCACCGGGCGTCCGTGCTCGCCATGCCGTCGATCGCCGAACTGCAGAGCATCGTCACCATGGAGGCCATGGCGTCGGCACTGCCCGTCGTCGCGGCCAACGCCATGGCCCTGCCCCACCTCGTGCACGACGGCGAGAACGGCCGCCTCTTCGAACCGGGCGATTCCCAGGACCTGGCCGACAAGCTGCGCCAGGTGCTCGAAGCCACCCCCGACGACTACAACGCGATGAAGGCGCAATCGCTCAAGCTCATCAAGACGCACGACATCACCCGCACACTCGACACGTTCGAGAGTCTGTATCGTGGGGAACGCGTGACCGATCCGGTCACCGAGTCGATCCCGGTCATCCTTCCCGACTGAGATCGCTCACGGGGCGGTAGCTCAGCCGGTTAGAGCAGTGGACTCATAATCCATCGGTCACGGGTTCAAGTCCCGTCCGCCCTACTTGTCGGAAACTGCACCTGATCAGGCACTTCTCCTTCGTTTCCGAAGCTGGCATGTTCGCAGGAAATGCGCATTCAGGCCGCCGTATATCGCTCTGATCAGGGGTTTCTCGTCAGACTTGAACCCAAGTCCAGAAGACTCTCGCATCAAGTGTGGCCAAGTTGGAAATCGCTCTGATCAGGAGTTCTGCGGGCTCGAATTCGCCTTCTTAGAGGCGTTCACGTTTATTCAACGTTTATTCGATGTCCATCGAGGCGAATCATCGTCGCGGCGCTCAATAGTGCGGGTGGTTCTTGACGACTCGGACTGTCCCGATCAGCTCGCACCGGGGTGGCGAGGGAAGCGTCGCAGCCACTCGGCGTGATAGGTCGGGCGCGCGTGGCGCCGCCCGTGCGATTCGCCGGCCAGAACGATGCCCTCGTATGTCGAGATGAGACCGTCCCAGGTCTGGGCCACGAGATGGAAGCCCGCGCTGAACGCATTCGCGATCGCGTTCGAGGGCCGCATCAACGAATGAACGCCGGCCCAGAAACACCGTTCATCTGACAGACCAGCGGCGTGACGACGTTAACTCTGGAGCAGGTCGCTGATCCCGTCGCGGTAGCTGGTAGTCGGGAAGTCGGGGAATCGTGCTGTGAACTTCGATGAGTCGAAGATGTTGTCCTGCCGGTAGCGGGGCAGCAGCTCTTCGGCCTCCTTGACCGCCGGGTTCACGAGTCCGCCGATCCGGAACGCCCACTCGGGCACGGTGGTGAACGGGATCTTCCTCCCGATGACGTCGGAGGCGGTGTCGATCATGTCCCGGTAGGTCAGTCGGTCCGTGGGGACCGGAAGATGCCAGGTCTGCCCGTAGGCATCGGGGGTGTTGCCGATGAGGGCCATGGCGCGGCTGGCGTCGGGTGTCCAGATCAAGCTGCGCCGGGTGTCCGCGCTCAGCGGCACCAGCGGGCGCTTGCCCTGTTTGATGCGGTCGAAGACCGCTGCGTTGGTGAGGCTCTGGGTCTTGCCGGGGCCGTAGAACTCAGGGGCGCGGCAGATCACCGCATCGATCGTGCCGGCGGCCATCTCAGCGAGCAGAGTCGTGGCGATCTGCGCGCGCACGGTCGCTTTGCGGCCGACCGGCTCGAACGGCGTCTGCTCCGCCTGAGGCGTCGCGGTGCGCGGGTACATGTAGGTGTTGTCGAAGAAGACCAGTCGTGCGCCGTGCGTGCGGCAGGCGGCGATCGTGTTGGCCATCATGGTCGGGAACCGCTGTTCCCACAGTGTCGAGTCCATCGGGAGGCCCACAGTGAGATAGACGATGTCGCTCCCTGCCACCGCCCTGTCGGTGGTGTCGGCGTCCATCAGGTCGGCGGGCACGAGCTGGTCGGTGTCGTGGACTTTGCGGGGGTTTCGGCTGACGAGACGGATGTCGTCGGTGAAGTTCCGGCGTAGTTCGCGGGTGAGTTCTTCGGCGATCTGGCCGCCTGATCCGAGTATGGTCTGCATGCGTTTCGCCCTTTCCGGCGCGAGTTTGGGGGTGGTCGTCAGCGGTTGTCGAGGAGGGCGGCGACTTTGGTCGCGGTCTCCTTGGCCGAGCCGGGGTTCTGACCGGTGACGAGGTTCCCGTCCACGACGGCGTTGGAGACGAACGGCAGCAGCGCTTTGGAGTAGTGCGCGCCGCGTTGCTGGATGCGTTCCTCGATGTTGTACGGGACGAGCTTGTCGACCCGGGCGAGGACCTCTTCGCGCCAGGAGAAGCCGGTAAGGTCGCGGCCCGCGACCAAGTAGCTGCCGTCGGAGAGGGTCGTGTCGACCAGGCCGCAGTATCCGTGGCAGACCGCACCGACGATTCCGCCGCGCTCGAAGATCTCCCGGGTGATCCGTTGCAGGCCCGTGCTGCCGGGGAAGTCGAACATCACCGCGTGACCGCCGGTGAAGTAGATCGCGTCATAGTCTGCGGAGTCGACCTGCTCGGGGCTGGCCGTGTTCTCCAGCAGTGCCATTCGCGCCGGGTCCTCCCGCCATGCTCGGGCGGACTTGTCGTAGTTGGGTCGCTTGAGTGACCGTGGCTCCAGCGGCGACTTCCCGCCGGCGGGGCTCACGATCGTCTGCTCGAAGCCGCGCTCGGCGAAGATGTCGTAGGCGTGCGTCAGTTCGGACAGCCACAGCCCGGTCGGATGCGAGGGGTCGATCTCATAGCTGTCGACATTGGTGACGACGAGCAGGATGCGCTTACTCATGGGAACTCTCGATTCTGGAGGACGAGGTAGGTGGGAAGACGGCAGCGAGCGTCGATCGCACGCGCTCGTCGACAGCGGCAGGGTCGGTGGCGGGAAGTTTGCCGTCGAGGTGCAGGAACGCCAGCCCATGGGCCAGCGACCACCCCGCGGTCGCCAAAGCGACAGGGTCGGACTGCGGGAAAACCTCGACCATGACAGCTTCGAGATAGCCATGCAGTGTGCGTGCTGCACGCACCCGCTCGTCGTCCTGGTCGTCGCATTCCTGCCCGAACATCAGCCGGAACAACGCCGGCCTGCGCAACGCGAAACGCACATACTCGACGGCAAGCTCGCCAACCTCGGCCGCAGAGGCCGGAGGCTTCCTGTCGGCGGTGAGATCGTCCATCAGCTCACGCAGCCCCTGAACCGCCAACGCCGACTCCAGCGCCTCCCGGTCGGTGAAGTGCCGATACGGAGCGCCCGTGGACACGCCAGCCCGACGAGCGGCCGCACGCAGCGACAGCGGCTCGCCGGCCTCCAACCCCTCCAGCGCGGCACGCAGCAACGTCGCCCGCAGATCGCCGTGGTGATAGCCCACCCTCGCCGTGTCCGAACTCATCCATTGCTCCCACCACCAAGTATGCACCGCTTACATTACCATCACGGATGCCTCTACCGGCCGCGCCACCCTGATCTCGGGTGGGCGCCGTTGCGCCGCAGTCGGGCGGCACCCACAGGGCGGGGCGGGCTGGGCTGGATACGATGAAGCCGGACAGGGTGCAAGTTCCACGAACATGTACCCCCGCAACCCCTCACAGCAGTCCTGAACCCGCATGTTCCCGCGATTCAGGCTTCAGAATTCCTGAACTTGCGGGGAACGGCCATCATGCGCGCGGTGGTCTCGGACGCGGCGAGCTCATCGGGATGCAGTTGATGCTGCACGACGAAGCTGCGGTCCTTGACGCGCCAGAGGCCCTGCCCGAGCCCGAGCGTCGGCGGCAGCAGGTTCTGCTCGGTGCCTGACAGGCCGAGCGCGGCGGCCGTCGACCCGAGCTGATCCGGCTCCTGCTGGTAGACGATGCGCGTCTCGGCGTTCGCGAGCAGCGAGGAGGCGAGTGCGCGCATCGCGGAGCCGGAGTCACCGACGTTGTCGAGGTCGGAGAGCTTGTGGAAGATCAGCATGTTCGCGATGCCGTAGTGGCGGGCGAGGCGCCGCTGCGCATCCATGCGTCGAGGCAGCGCGGGGTAGGCCATCAGCCGCCACGCCTCGTCGTAGACCACCCACCGCTGCCCACCGTCGGGATCAGCGAGCGCGGATTCCATCCACGCCGACGAGCTCGTCATGAGCGCCGAGATCAGGGGCGAGTTCTCGGCGACGCGCGACAGGTCCAGCGAGACCATCGGCAGGCTTGGGTCGAAGCGGGCCGTCGACGGGCCGTCGAGCAGCCCGGCGAGGTCGCCCGCCACGAGGCGCCGGAGGGCGTGGCCGACGAGGCGCCCGTCGTCCGCGAGGCGGCCGTCCGGGTCACCTGCTGTGCCTGGTTGGAGTACGCGGTCGACGAGCATCGGCAGGATCGGCACGACGGCAGCTCCGGGAGGATCTGCTCGTGCCGGAGATCGTGCGGCTGCACACGGAGAACTACGGCGTCTACGGGTGCCGGAAGATGCATGCGCTGCTGCGCCGGCAAGGATGGGTGATCGGCCGGGATCAGACCGAGCGGTTGATGCGTCGTGCCGGAGTCCGCGGCGTGCAGCGCTCGAAGCGGGTGTTCACGACGAAACCGGACCCGGCGCAGGCCAAGCCGAAGGACCTCGTGCAACGCCGGGTCACGGCCGACGCGCCTCGGAAGCTGTGGGTGGCTGACGTGACGTACGTCGCAACATGGAGTGGCTTCGCCTACGTGGCGTTCGTCACCGACGTCTACTCGCGTCGCATCGTCGGCTGGAACGTCGCGTCGACGTTGAAAGCGGACGTGCTGCCGCTGCAGGCGCTGAACATGGCCGCGTGGGCCGCAGACGGCAAGCTCGACGGGCTGATCCATCACGCCAATCACGGGTCGAACTACCTCGCCGTCGTCTACACCGACCGGATCGAGGAGCTCGGCGCGAAACCCTCCACCGGGACGGTCGGCGACTCGTACGAAAACGCCCTCGCCGAAGCGGTGAACGGGCTCTACAAGACGGAACTGATCCGCCGTCGGGGGCCGTGGCGGACCGTCGAGCAAGTCGAACTCGCGACGCTCGAGTACGTCTGGTGGTGGAACAACCAGCGCCTGCATGGCGAGCTCGACATGCGCACCCCGATCGAGGTCGAGCAGGCGTACTACGCTGACCAGAAATCAGACCTCCCGGCGACCGCCGGACAGGAAACCCGATAGGCACGAAACCCAGGCCGAATCACTACTGCAATGGCGCCGCGTTGACCGAACACAGAAGCGCCGCGCCTGCTTCTGACGCGCCGCAGGTTTCAACGCTGGCCTGGCTGGCAAGGTCGACGCAGTCCCGGCCCGGATCCTCGCCGCAGTCCGCCGCTGGTTCGCTCGTTTCACCGTCGGCGGCAGGTTCGCGCTCATCGGCCCGGCGCTGCTGACGTTCATCATGTTTCTGAGCGGCGGCCTCGGCGGGGGCCTCATGGATATCGGCGTGATCGGATTGATCACCGGGGTCTACACGCCCATCACGCAGCGTCGCTCTTTGGGGGGGGCATCGTGGCCCGGAAGCCGCCGCCAGTGTGGTCGCTGCGGGCCCGCTCGCATCGTTCGTCGGCACGGCCGCGACGGCGGTGACTACACCTGATCGCCTTGAAGCAGTGGGGCGCAGTGCACGCCGACGCCGGACGCTGGTTCGGGACTTGATGCGTCAACGTTTATCCAACGTTTATTCGATCCGAGGTCGGTCGAACTGTACCGAGGTATCTTGCGTACTCTGGAAGGCACACTTACAGGATCGGCGAGAAATCCCAGGTCATGTCGAGATCGGTCGAGCAGTCGCCGCGATTCGGAGTCTTGCCACCTCGGCCTGGGCGAGTCCATCGGTCACGGGTTCAAGTCCCGTCCGCCCTACCGTATATCGACGTGATCAGGACTTCTTGCCCAGAGTGATGGGTGAGTCCGCCCGGCCCGTCCGGAGAGGTCATCCCTCGGCGTTTCGACCTTGGAGCGTTTCCGCCCGTACGTTTCGGGGAGCAGCCCTGCTGGGTTCTTGTCCCGAGGCCTGCGCTAGAATATGTGCTGAGTGTCATATTCGGAGGTGGTCATCGTGGCGAGTTCGTCGACGCTTGTGCGGGCCGCGCGTCGGAGTCGGCATCTCACCCAGACGCGGCTTGCGGCGCTGACTGGGATCGATCAGGCGAGCGTGTCGCATCATGAGCGGGGGAGGGATGCTGCGTTCAGTACCGTGGATCGGTTGCTGGCCGGCGCCGGGCATCGTTTGTATGCGGCGCCGACGCGTCGGGATGATGTTGCCAGCGCGGCGGTGGCGATCCGCGACCACCTTCGTGCGAAGGATCCGGATCGGGCTCTCCGCGCGCTGCTCCAGTTGAACGACGACCTCACCGCAGAGCATGGACTTGTCAGAGGCATCCTGGCCCTGGCTGAGCCGGAACCCACCGGGGACCGGGTCTGGGATGCGGCGATCGCGGCGCTTGTAGCGTGGAGGCTGAAGCAGGAACAGATCCCGGTGCCTGCTTGGGTGGACGAACCTGAACGTGCACTGACTGAGCCGACCGTGTTCAGGGTCGACCCCGCCGATCCTACGCCCGGGCCGGACGATGTCCCGGATGAGTTCGCTGAGCGTGGCGTCCTTGCCTGGGCCGACACGTTCGCGAGCGTGTGATGCCGGGCCCTGCGCTCGACCGTGATGAGATCATCATCGCTCTCAGAGACCTTGTCGCCGAGCTTCGCGCCGCCGGCGAGATCGCAGGCATCCGGCTCGTGGGCGGGGCAGCGCTTGCACTGCATTACTTCGACCGAGGAACCACGCAGGACCTGGACGCGCTGCACGTCCACCCGGGATCGGATGAGTCGGTCGTGGCCGCCGCCGAGCGGGTGGCCGACCGGCACGGTTGGGACGCACACTGGCTGAACTTCGAGGTCACCAAGGCTGATGCGATCCCGACCCTCGGCCGCGCCGTGGAATGGGAGACGATCTACGAGGTCGACGACATCGTCATCCAGGTCGCGTCGAAGGAAGCGATGCTCGCGATGAAGCTTCGCGCGAACCGCCCCGGTCGCGACACCCGCGACATCCGCCTGCTCCTCGCGCTCTGCGACATCCACACGCTCGAGCAGGCGGAGGATCTCTACGAGGAGTTCTACCCCGGTGACCTGCTCGCCGAACGCGCGGTGCGGATGGTCACCGCCATCCTCGATGATGGACCGACGCCGGCGCCGCCCTCGCCGGGGCCGATCGAGATCTGAAGGCCGACCCGACGCGGCGCGCGCCGGGCGCAGCGTGATCGAGTGTGTTCGGTTCGCCTGGGTTCGTCTCGAACACCTTCGTGGCATGAACAGCGAACGCCTTTCCGGGCTCGGCTTGGAGCCCATGTTGACCACGAGCGAGCTCGCCGAGTACCTCGGCGTGCACGTGCAGGCGATCTACGACCTGCGTTCCGACGGGCGCGGCCCGGTCCGTCGGGATGTGAGACATTCCGGGTTCAAGGGCGTAGGGCGCTCTGCGCTGTGCGCTCCACGAGGCTTCGGAACCAGCGGTGCCCGGCGTCCTGTTCGTGTGTGGGGCTCCACCAGAATGCCTGCTTGATATCCGGCAAGGAGATGGGGCAGTCGACGGCCAGGACGTCGCCGCGACGTTCGAACCGCTCGACCAGGGAGGCCGGCACGAAGGCGACCCGATCGGTGTCGGCCACCATGTCGGGCAATGTCAGGAAGCTCCGCGTCGTCACCTGCGTACGCGGGTAGACCCCGAGCACGTGCAGTTCGCGCGTGGCCGCGACGATCGCGGTGCGCCCACTGTAGGTCGTGGCCCACGGCCGCGCGCCGAGCGCCTCGACCGTCAGCTCGGTGGCGGCGGTCTCGATGGCGACGAGGCACCGCCAGCGGTCGCTGAACAGGTCGATGAAGCCGATGTGCTCGAGATAGCCGTGGGGGAGGATGAGCCCGTCGATCTCCCGGAGCGAGTCGGGGGCGCCGTCCACGATCGCGTCCTGCACGTGCTCCATGCGGAGCATCGCGTTCGGTGCGGCCTGCGAGAACTCGCGGGCGAGCACGGCCCCGAACACGGTCGAGACGTAGTCGGAGCAGACGAGGCGGAACTCGCGCGTGCTCTCATGTGGCCGGAATTCGGCCTGGGCGGCGAACACGCGGCTGAGCGCGTTGCTCGCGTTGATCACGGACTCGAGCAGCTCGACGCCGAGCGGGCTGAGCTCGTACCGGTTGCCCGAGCGGATGAGCAGCTCGTCATTGAAGTGCCTGCGGAGACGAGCGAGCGCGGCCGACAGCGCGGGCTGGCTCATGAACAGCCGCTCGGCCGCTCGGCTCACGCTGCGCTCCTCGAGCAGCGTCTGCAATGGCACGACGAGGTTGAGGTCGACCGAGCTCAGCTGCAGGGGAGTTCGACCGGGCTCCGTCGACACGTCACACGAGGCGGTCGGCTCGTTCGTCATCGTCGACGCCTCCTTCGCGGGGATCGGTCCACGGTTCAGGCTATCGCTCGGTGCTCCGGCGTACGATCAGCTCGGGATTCAGGCGGATCGCCCGATGTTCGTGGCCGGGCTGCTCGACTTCGTCGATCAGCAGGTGAGCGCCGACGAACCCGAGTTCCTCACCAGGTTGGCTGATCGTCGAAATCGGGATCGGGGCATCCCATGCCGCCTGGTTGTTGTCGTAGCCGATGACGCCGACCTGGTCGGGAACCGGGATCGCTCCGTGCTCGGAGAGCGCCTGGACGATGCCGGCGGCGAGGAGGTCGGATGCCGCGACGATGCCGTCGACCTCTCCCGCGCGCACGCGCTCGGCGAGGGCTCGGCCGACCTGCCAGCCGTCCGCCCTGTTGACCCAGGTCGGCGAGACCTCGTCGACCGGGGTGAGTCCGGCCTGGGCGAGGGCGCGGCGGAAGCCGCGACGACGGTCGTCGACCGGTTGCAGCGAGTCGGGTCCGCCCACGAAGACGATCCGCCGCCGCCCCGTCTCGAGCAGGTGCGCGGTCGCCAGGTGCCCACCAGCCTCGTTGTCGATCGACGCCGTGCAGTACCGGCCGCTGTCGTCGTGGAGGTTCAGCATCACGAGCGGCTGGCCGTGCGCGTGTCGACCGACGATCGCACGGAAGTGCGACGCGTCGTTCAAGGTGAGCAGCACGCCGCGCACGCGGGTCTCGGCGAAGAGCTCCACGTAACGGTCCTCGCGTTCGAGCTCGCCGTCGCTGTTGGCGAGCACGATCGACAGACCCCGCTCGTCGGCGGCGCGCTCGGCGCCGCGCGCGATGTCGACGAACAGGGAGTTGCCGAGGTCGGAGAGGACGAGCCCGAACGACCGCGTGCGGCCGGCGGCGAGCGAGCGAGCGGCCCCGTTCGGGATGTAGCCGAGCATGCCGATGGCCCGGTCTATGCGATCGAGGGTCGGCGCCGCCACGCGCTCGCGATGGTTCAGGGCGTTCGAGACCGTGGCGATCGAAACGCCGGCGAGGGCGGCGACATCCTTGATGCCGGCCGAGGCGGGCTCCTCGCGCGGCGCTGCGTCTGACATGCCTCGAAGCCTAACCGACGTTGGAGCGCTTCAACGCACGCCGCCGGGCCCATTCGCGTGGCGGATATCCGCTATCCAGCTGACGCGGTGCACGAAGACCGGTTTCGGCTCGTGGGCCAATCGGAGACCACCTACGCTCTCGTTGTAGCGCTTCAAACGAGGCCGCATTCAAGGAGGAACTGTGACCACAGCACGTCAGCGGGCGACGAAGCTCGCTCCGCTCATCGCCACGATCGGCATCACCGCACTCGCGTTGACCGGCTGCTCGGCCGGCAGCAGCAACGACGGCGCCGCCACCGCACCCGAGACGTTCAGCTATCTCTCGTTCGCCGAGAACACGTCCATCCAAGACACCCTCACTGCGCTCTCGACCGGCGAGTGCTCGGCCGAGCACGACGCCCTGCCGCTCGACATCACGACGCAGCCGCAGGCGAGCTACGACCAGCAGCTCCAGCTGCTCGCCGGCCAGAACGCCCTGCCGGTGCTCTTCGCGAGCGGCAACACGCCGCAGGTCGCGAAGGACCTCAACACGGGCGGCAAGCTCGTCGATGTCGAGCAGGCACTGGCCGACCTCAACAAGTCCGACGCGATCATCCCGGCCGCGAAGTCGACCATCGACGCCCTCTACGACGGCGAGCAGTACGTGCTGCCGACCGAGTTCAACGTCGAAGGCATCTGGTTCAACAAGAAGCTCTTCGCCGACAACAGCATCGAGGTGCCGACGACCTGGGACGAGCTCGTGGCCGCGGCGGACGCGCTCGACGCAGCAGGAGTCATCCCGTTCTCCGCCGACGGTCAGGACGGCTGGCCGCTCACGCGTCTCGTCGGCAACTACATCTTCCGCGACCTCGGGCCCGATGCGCTGCAGAAGGTGGCAGACGGCGACGCGAAGCTGACCGACCCCGAGTACGTGAATGCCGCAGCGGCCGTCGCCGACCTCGGTGCCAGGGGCTACTTCGGCCCGTCCGTGACGTCGATCGACTACATGACGGCTGTCAACCAGTTCCTCACCGGGCAGGCCGGCATGTTCTACATGGGCAGCTGGATCCTCGCGAACTTCAACGACCCCTCGCAGAACCAGATCGGCGTGGAGAACATCGGCTTCATGCCCTTCCCCTCGGTCGAGGGCGGCGCGGGATCGGCCGACCAGCTCGCTGCGAACGTGGGCGTGCCGCTCGCGCTGTCGAATTCGTCCTACTCCGACGACGTCGCGACGTGGCTCGGGTGTTTCGCCGACAACTTCGGCTCGAGCTCGCTGGAGAACCAGGGCGTCATCACCGGGTTCAAGGTGAACACGCCCGTCGAGGACCTGCCGCCGCTCACGCAGGAGGTCCAGACGCAGATCGACGCCACCACCCAGAGCGTGCTCTGGTTCGAGGCGCTGTTCAACGCCAAGGCCGCGACCACCAGCCAGACCAACGCGTCGCAGCTCGTCACCGGAGCGATCAGCCCCGATGACTTCATGAAGGCCGTCCAGGCAGACCTGGGCAACTAGTCGGGGCCCGAGGTGTGCCCCCGCCGCGCGGGGGCACACCTCGGCATGACACGAAAGACCTATTGCAGTGAATCGCGTACTTGGTGACTGGCGCGCCGTCACCGTGCTCCTCGGCCCGGCCCTCCTCGTCTACAGCCTCATCATGCTGGTGCCGATCTTCTGGTCGCTCGGCTACACCGTGTTCGAGGGCAACCCGATCATCGGCTTCACGTTCGTCGGGTGGGACAACCTCCTCGCGCTGTTCACCGACCCGAAGGTCGCCGACGCGCTGATGTTCACCATCAAGTACGCGCTCGTGCTCACCGTCGGCCAGGTGCTCGCCGGATACGGCCTCAGCCTGCTCTACGTGTTCTGGCTCAAGAAGGCGTCCGGACTCATCCGCACGCTCGTCTTCTTCCCGGTCGTGCTGCCGACGGTGGCCGTCGCACTGCTCTTCCAGGCACTCTTCGCGATCGCGCCGCAGATCGGCCCGGTCAACTCGCTCCTGAACCTCATGGGCCTCGACTCGATCGACTGGTTCGCCTCGGGCGCCACCGCATTCTGGGTCATCATCATCATGGACATCTGGCGCTCCATGGGCTTCTACGCTGTGCTCCTCTACGCGGGCCTCGTCGACATCCCCGAGGAACTCTTCGAATCCGCGCGCATCGACGGCGCCTCGGGATGGCGGCTCGTGCGCCACATCGTCATCCCGCTGTCGCTGCCCGTGCTCTTCTCCTCGATCATCTTCAGCATCAACGGCACGTTGAAGGTCTTCGACTCCGTGCTCGCGCTCACCAGCGGCGGCCCGGGCAACACGACCACGCCGCTCACGCTGTACATGTACCAGACCTCGTTCACGTACGGCGAGTACGGCTACGGCAGCTCGATCGCCCTCATGCTCACGATCCTCTGCCTGCTCGTGACGATCTTCATCTTCCGCTCCTCGCGCCGCGACCTCACGAAGGGGTGACCACCGTGTCCCACACCACACTCGAGACCGTCGCCCGCCCCTCGGTCCGCCCCGCCGAACCGCAGCGCCGCAACCCGATGCGCTGGGTCGGCCGCATTCCCGGCTGGCTCGTCGTCACACTCCTGCTGATCGCCGTCGTCTACCCGCTCTTCTGGCTGCTGACCGGCTCCTTCAAGACCCAGAGCGAGTTCCTGAACAACCCGACCTGGTCGCTGCCCGAGGACTGGACCAACTTCGACAACTACATCGAGGCGTTCACGACCGGAAACCTGGGCGTGTACATCAAGAACAGCATCCTCGCCACGCTCCCGGCCCTCGCGCTCACGATCATCTTCGGCGTGGCGGCGGGCTTCACACTCGAGGTCATGGTCTGGAAGGGCCGCGGAACCGTGCTGCTGCTCTTCCTCGCCGGCATCATGGTGCCCGGTCAGATGATCCTGCTCCCGCTGTTCACGATCTACTTCCAGACCGGCCTCACCGGGACGCTCTGGCCGCTCATCATCACCTACACCGCCATCGGTCTTCCGCTCACCGTGTTCATGATGGCCACGTTCTTCCGCGGTGTCCCGCGCGAGATCTTCGAGGCCGCAACGTTGGACGGTGCGAGCATCTATCGGATGTTCTGGGAGATCGGGTTCCCGATGGTGAAGAACGCCATCTTCACGGTCGCACTCGTGCAGTTCTTCTTCATCTGGAACGACCTGCTCATCGCCCTCACGTTCACCAACCGCGACGACCTGCGCACCATCCAGGTCGGCCTGCTCAACTTCACCGGCCAGTTCGGCCAGGTGCAGTACGGCCCGACGTTCGCCGCGGTGTGCGTCAACGTCTTCGGCACCCTCGTCATCTACCTGTTCCTCAACCAGCGGGTCATGAAGGGCATGACCTCCGGGGCGGTGAAGGGGTGAAGGTCCTCGACCTGCGCGTCGAACACGTCGCCGAGCCCCTCGGCATCGGCATTCCGACGCCGCGTCTCAGTTGGCGGCTCGAAACTGGCGCCCAGCTCGCCTACGAGGCCGAGGCCGTCGCCCCCGACGGCCGCACCGAGCTCGTGCGCGTCGATAGCGGCGACGTACTGCTCCGGCCGTGGCCGTTCGCGCCGCTCGGCTCGCGCGACGCCGTGCGGGTACGCGTGCGCGCCCTCGTCGACGGGCAGGCGGACTTCGGCCCGTGGAGCACGCCGCTGCGCGTCGAGGCCGGCCTGCTCGACCCGTCGGATTGGCAGGTCGACTGGGCCTCGCCCTCGACCGAGGCACCGCACGACGGCCCGCGCCCCGCGCACCTCCTCCGCGCCGAGTTCGCGTTGGCGGGCGGCATCCGCTCGGCCCGCCTCTACGTGACGGGGCACGGCGTCTACGACCTCGAGGTGAACGGCGTCGCCCCGACCGACGAACTGCTCGCACCCGGGTGGAGCTCGTATCGGCACCGCCTGCGCTATCGCACGCTCGACCTCGCCGAGCAGCTCGTTCCCGGGCGCAATGCGATCGGCGTACACCTCGCCGACGGCTGGTACCGGGGCCGCATCGGGTTCAACGGCGGACTCTGGGACGAGTACGGCACGGATGTCGCGGTGCTCGCGCAACTCGAGATCCACGACGACTCGGGCCGACGCATCGTTCCGCTCGACTGGCGCTCAGCCGAGAGCGCGATCACTTCGACCGGCCTCTACGAGGGCGAGCGGCACGATGCGCGCCTCGAGTCGCCAGGATGGTCGGCGCCGGGCTTCGACGATGCCGGTTGGCGTCCCGCGACCCGAATTCCACGGGAGGCGTTCTCCGCAGCGCTCGAGGCGCCGAGCGGACCGCCCGTGCGGGTCGTGGAGACGATCCACCCGACGCTCGTGCGGCGCGCAGACGACGGGACGCTGCTGCTCGACGTCGGCCAGAACATCACCGGCAAGGTGCGTCTCACCGCCACGGCGGCCGCCGGCACCACCGTGCGCATCCGCCACGCCGAGGTGCTCGAGCACGGCGGACTGGCCACCCGGCCGCTGCGCTCGGCGACCTCGGTCGATGAGTACACCTTCGCCGACGGCGAGCGGGTGACCTGGACTCCGCGGTTCACGATCCACGGATTCCGCTACGTCGAGATCAGCGGTCTGCCCGACCTCGCGGTCGAGGACGTCGAGGCGCTCGTCGTGCACTCCGACATGCGCCGCACCGGCTGGTTCGAGACCGAGCATCCGCTGCTCGATCGGTTCCACGACAACGTGGTCTGGAGCATGCGTGACAACTTCGTCGACCTGCCCACCGATTGTCCGCAGCGCGACGAACGGCTCGGGTGGACCGGCGACATCCAGGTGTTCGCCCCCACCGCGGCCTACCTCTACGACGCATCGGGGGTGCTCGGCAACTGGCTCCGCGACCTCGCGGCCGAGCAGTCCGAGTTCGGCACCGTGCCGAACTTCGTGCCGTGGATCGACTGCGGATTCCCGAGCGACCCCGCGGCCGTCTGGGGCGACGCCGCGGTGATCGTGCCCTGGACGCTCTACCGGCGAACCGGCGACACCGGCGTGCTTCGCGACCAGTTCGAGAGCATGGGGGCCTGGGTCGACCAGGTCTTCACCCTGACAGACGGCACGGGGCACTGGAGCCGGGGCTTCCAGCTCGGCGACTGGCTCGACCCGGCGGCGCCGCCCGAACGGCCCGGCGACTCGAAGACCGACCCCTACCTCGTCGCGACGGCGTACCTCGCCCACTCCGCGCGAATCGTGCGCGACGCCGCCGCGGTCCTCGGCGAGCACGCTGCGGAGCATCGGTTCGCCGCCGTCCACGACGCCGCGCTCGACGCGTTCCGTCGCCACTACGTCGCACCCTCGGGCCGGATCGTGAGCGACACCGTCACCGCGGTCGCGATCGCGATCGCGTTCGACCTCCTCGAGGACGACGCGCAGCGCGAGGCCGCCGGAGCACGGCTGGCCGAGCTCGTCGCCGCCGGCGACTACCTGATCCAGACGGGCTTCGCCGGCACCCCGATCGTCTGCGATGCGCTCGCGACGACGGGGCATCTCGACGACGCCTACCACCTCCTGCTGCAGAGCGAGGCGCCGTCGTGGCTCTACGCCGTGACGATGGGTGCGACCACCGTCTGGGAACGCTGGGACAGCATGCTGCCCGACGGCAGCGTGAACCCGGGTGAGATGACCTCGTTCAACCACTACGCGCTCGGTGCGGTCGCCGACTTCCTGCACCGCGTCGTCGGCGGGCTCGAGGCAGCCGAGCCCGGCTACCGTCGGGTGCGCATCGCCCCGCGCCCGGGCGGCGGGCTCCAGCGGGCCGCAGCCAGACACGACAGCGCATTCGGCACGATCTCGAGTTCGTGGGTTCGCGAAGGCGAGCGGATGTCGCTGAGCGTCGTCGTGCCGCCGGGCGTGACGGCCGACGTGGTGCTGCCCGACGCCGGCGGGACCACCACGACCGTCGGCGAGGGACGCCACGAGTTCACGATCTCGCACCGCGCCCCGGCCGACGATCCCTCACGCCCGCGCAGATGGAACATCCACAACCCCGAGGAGCGGCTCCAGATGATCGAGGCAGGTGCGCTGTGAGCGCCTTCGGAGATGCCCAGGGCGCCCAGTCCGTCGAACTCACGCTCACCGAGGCGGCTTCGCTCCTTTCAGGCGCAGACATGGCCTCCACGAAGGCGCTGACGGAGCACGGCATCCCCTCGGTGCGCATGACCGACGGATCCAACGGCCTTGCCATGAACCTGCCCGACTTCTCGGGCAAAGTCCCCGCGACCTGCTTTCCGACATCGTCCGCGCTCGCGGCGACTTGGGACCCGGCGCTCGTCTCACGGGTCGCGGCGGCGATCGCCCGCGAGGCCGCCGCTGCCGGCGCCCAGGTGCTGCTGAGCCCGGGCATGAACCTCAAACGCTCGCCGCTCGGAGGGCGCAACTTCGAGTACTACAGCGAGGATCCGCTGCTCACCGCAGAACTCGCGGTCGGGTTCGTGAAGGGGGTGCAGGGGGAGGGCGTCGGTGCCTGTGTCAAGCACTACGTCGCCAACAACCAGGAGACCGACCGGATGCGCGTGAGCGCCGATGTCTCGGAGCGGGCGCTCCGCGAGCTCTACCTCCGCGCCTTCGAGGAAGTCGTCAGCCGGGCGAAGCCGTGGCTCGTCATGGCCTCGTACAACAAGGTGAACGGCACGTACGTGAGCGAGGACGAGCGACTGCTCACCGGCATCCTGCGTGACGAGTGGGGCTTCGACGGCGTCGTCGTCTCGGACTGGGGCGCGGTCGACGACCGGGTCCGCGCGCTGCGTGCCGGACTCGACCTCGAGATGCCCTCGACCTCGGGCGCCTCCGACGCGCAGGTCATCGCAGCGGTCGAGGATGGCACGCTCGACGCCGCCTTCGTCCACCGTTCCGCCCGCCGGGTCGCCGAACTCGCGCGGCGGGCGGCGGACTCCCGTCGACCGACCGGCGACCCGCCCGCGCCGGTCGAGTCGGCAGCCGACCTCGCGATCACGGCGGCCGAGCGATCCGTGGTGCTCCTTCGGAACGAGCACGGTGTGTTGCCGCTCGCGCCGAGGGCAGGGGTCGCGGTCATCGGCGCGTACGCGAGCGCCCCGAGGTTCCAGGGCGGCGGCAGTGCGGGCGTGCAACCGAAGCAGCCGGCCGGATCCATCGTGGACGCCGTCGGCGCCAGGCACGCCGGAACCGTCGAGTACGCGCCCGGCTACGCGGCCGACGGGCTGACCCGGGATCCGGCGCTGCTCGACCAGGCCATCTCCGTCGCGGCGACCGCGGACGTCGCGATCGTCGTCGTCGGCTCGCCCGAGTCGGCCGAAAGTGAGGGGTACGACCGCGCAGACCTCGACCTGCCCGAGGCGCAGAACGAGATCGTCGCCGCGGTCGCCGCTGTAGCGCGCAGCACGGTCGTCGTCATCGTCTCGGGGGGCCCAGTGCGCACCGAGGCCTGGCGTACGAGCGTTGACGCGATCGTCTCGACCGGGCTCGCCGGGCAGGGCGTGTCGCTCGGGCTGGCGTCCATCCTCGTCGGCGACGCTGATCCGGGCGGGCGCCTGGCCGAGACGTGGCCCTGCGAACTCGCCGACACCCCGAGCTTCCTCAGCTTCCCCGGCGAGGGCGGGCACAGCGTCTACGGCGAGGGCATCTTCGTCGGCTACCGCGGGCACGACCGTATCAACGGTGCGGTGGCGTTCCCGTTCGGTCACGGTCTGTCGTTCGCCGAGACCCGGTTCGAGGATCTCGCGGTCGTTGAGTCCGCGAGCGGGTGGAGCGTTGACGTGACCGTCGTGAACGACTCCGAACGTGCGGCTCGTGAGGTCGTGCAGCTCTATGTCGAGGCACCCGAGCTCGCCGCCCGTCGCGCGCCGCGTGCGCTCGTCGGGTTCGCTGCCGTCGCGGTGGCCCCCGGCCAGAAGACCCAGGCGCGCATCAGGGTGCCGCGACGCGCACTCAAGCGCTGGGACGAGGCCGCTGCGGGTTGGACGCTCGACTCCGGCATCCACACGTTCGTCGCCGCGCGTTCGTCGCGCGACGCGGTGCTCCGTCACGAGATCGATGTCGTCGGCGACGACATTCGGATGCCGCTGACGGCCGCCTCGACACTCGTCGAGTGGCTCGGGCATCCGTCAGTGGGCCCGGCCTTGATCGCGGCCGTGACTGAGGCCGACCCGACGGGCCGCACGACCGGCATGCTGACCAACCCGATGGCCGTGCTCATGATCGGCGGACTGCCCATCGGTCGGCTCGCCGTCGATGCCGCTAACGCGCTCACGCTCGACCTGCTCGACCGGGTCCTGGATTCGCACATGGGCTGAGCTATGGCGCGCGGGTCGGAGGGGCGATCGAGCCTGAGCAGACAGTTCCAGCTCCTCGACGCGTTCAGCGTCGATCATCCGTACCTCACGGCGTCGCCCGCGTTGAGGCGCTCGGCCGTTGAGAATTCCTGCACGAGCGAGACCGGGCTGTCATCTCGATCAGCGGGTCGGTTCGATGCACGGTGTCTCGCGGTCGTCGGCGCGCTGCTGCTCAGCGTGGGGCGATCGAGAGCGATGCGAGACGGTGCCGGCGTATCATCCGCGTCTCGCCCAGCGGGACGCCAAGTTCCTGTTCAGCCTCGACACCTCGTGGTTCGATCTCGACCAACCGGCCTGCCATGCGAGTGATGCCGTTGTCCGAAGCCACAGGCTCCGCGGCCTGACGACGCCGCTTCTCGTCGAACCCGACAGATCACGGCCGACTCGGCCGTTTCCGGCGCTACCCTCCCGACATGAGTGAATTCCGTTCGCCCGTCGCCGACCTCATGTACGCCCTCGAGCATGTCGTCGGGTACGAACGGGTTGCGCAGCTTCCGGGCTTCGAGCACGCCGATCTCGACACCGTCGCCGAGGTCCTGGGGGAGGTGGGCGACTTCATGGCCGAGGTCGTCGCACCGACCAACCGCGCCGGCGACCTCGAGGGCGCCCACCTCAACGCCGACGGCACGGTGACGACCCCGACCGGGTTCAAGGAGGCGTACTCGGCCTACGTCGACGCGGGTTGGGGTTCGGTGCCGCTGCCCGAGGAGTACGGCGGCGGCGGGTTCCCCCGCACGATCGGGCTCGCCATCCAGGAGCTCACCACCACCGCGAACATGGCGTTCGCGCTGGCGCCGCTGCTCACCCAGGGGGCGATCGAGGCGCTCCTGCACTACGGCACGGACGAGCAGAAGCAGGCCTGGCTCCCGAAGATGGTCAGCGGAGAGTGGGCCGGCACCATGAACCTGACCGAGCCGCACGCCGGCTCCGACGTCGGTGCGCTCACCACGAAGGCCGTGAAGCGAGCGGATGGCACGTACGGCATCACCGGTCAGAAGATCTTCATCACGTTCGGCGAGCACGACCTGAGCGAGCAGATCGTGCACCTCGTGCTCGCGCGCACGCCCGACGCTCCCGCGGGAACCAGGGGCATCTCGATCTTCATCGTGCCGAAGTTCCTCGTGAACGACGACGGCTCGCTCGGCGAGCGCAACGCGGTGAAGGCGGTCGGCGTCGAGCACAAGATGGGCATCCACGGATCGCCGACCTGCGTGCTGTCGTACGAGGATGCCACGGGCTACCTCGTCGGCGAGGAGAACTTCGGCATGCGCATCATGTTCGTCATGATGAACAGCGCCCGACTCTCCGTCGGCATGCAGGGCCTGGCCGTGGCGGAGCGCGCCTACCAGCAGTCGCTCGACTACGCGACGCAGCGCATCCAGGGCCGCGCGATCGGCGCAGCGGAGGAATCCCCGATCATCGACTACCCCGACGTGCGCCGCATGCTCATGACGCAGAAGGCGTACATCGCCGCGCTTCGGCGCATGACCCTCCTCGACGCCGTCTACACCGACATCTCGACGCACCATTCCGACGCAGCCACGCGCGAACGCGCCGCCGAGGTCGTCGGCCTGCTCACCCCGATCTGCAAGGCGTTCGGCACCGACCTCGGCAACGAGCTCACCTCGCTCGCCCTGCAGATCCACGGCGGAAGCGGCTTCATCGAGGAAGCCGGCGCCGCCCAGCACTACCGCGACGTGCGCATCGCCGCGATCTACGAGGGCACCAACGGCATCCAGGCCGCCGACCTCGTCGGCCGCAAGCTCGGCATCCGCGGCGGAGCGTCGTTCCTCGAGTTCATCGCCGAGATGCGTGGACTCGACGCTGAACTCGCCACCGCGGGCGACGACTTCGCGTCCATCCGCTCCTCACTGACCGCCGGGCTCGACGCGCTCGAGCAGACGACGGCATGGATGCTGCGCACCGGCGTCGACGACCCGCACTCGGTGCTCGCGGGCTCGAGCCCGTACCTGCGCATCTGGGGGCTCGTCGTCGGCGGGTGGCTCATGGCCAAGTCGGCGCTCGCGGGGCGTGAGCTCGGCGACGACCCGATCGGCGCATCGCAGCTGCCGCTCGCCCGGTTCTACGCCGAGCAGCTCCTGCCAGCGGCATCCGGGCTCGCCGCCGCCGCGACCGCGGGATCGCGCGACCTGTTCGCGCTCGACGCCGACGCACTCGGCGATTCGGTGCGCCGCACCGCTCGCGTCTGATCCCCGGCGGCGTCGCTCCGGCCCGGCCCGGCACCTGCTGCCGGGCCGGGCCGGACGAGCAGCGCCTCGACCGCGGCATCCCCCCGGATCGAACGCATCATGCGGACGACCTCGTCGGCGACCGCACCCGTGATCGACCGGCACACGATGCTGTGCGGGCCCAACGCCTCCAGGCCGCCGCCGCGGATGCGGATGACCTCCCACCCGACCTCGCGGAGCGCAGCATCCTTCTCGAGGTCGGAGCCCTCCTTGAGTCCTCGGTGCGCCCGGCCCGACCTGCCGGGGTCGTCGTACTCGATCGCGATGCGCAGCTCCGCGACCAGGATGTCGGGCCAGACCTCCTGTCGGCCGTGGAACATGCGGGCGATGCGCACCGCGTTGGCGCGATGGTGGAGGCGGACCCGCTCGCCGAGCAGCACCCTGAGACGCTGCTCGGTCATCGAGGTCGCGACGCGCAGGCCCGGCTTCATGAACGGCATGCCGGCCTCGCGGCGCGCGCCCGGCGCCGTGGCGTTCGCACGGCACTTCGCGCAGCCGCTCCCGGTCAGCACCTCCATGACGCTGGCACGGTAGCGGTCGTGGCCGCGGCGGCACGTCCACTCGTAGTCGGCGCCCGCCCGCGTCTCCACCGCGAGACGGCCCCGTTGGGCCGGGGAGACCCTGCCGAGGAGTTCGCCGCGCGTGCGCTGCGTCTCGTGCAGGAGCATGCACACCGGGCACGCGCGTCGCAGCGTCGCGGCGGCATCGCCCTCGGCCGCCCCGTGCCCGCACCCGAACCTCACCGCGACCACGTCGCCTCCTGACCTCGCATGCCGACATCGTCGCGGATGCCGCCGACATCCGCGCTGCGGCGTGGAACGCGCTGCGGCGCCGAACGCGCCCCCGTGTCGTCGGGGCACGGCAGAATCGACGTCGTGCGGATCGCGATCGCGACGACGGGCGCGGGGCGCGTGGTCTTCCTCGACCCCGAGCGCGGCGAGCGCAGAGAGGTTCCGGCAGCCGATGCGGCCGCCGAGATCCGCCGGCTCGAGGCCGAACACGCACCCCGCTGGGTGTGGCGCGACACGCGGGAGTGGGCCCCGCGGCTGCTCGCATCGGGGGTTCGCGTCGCTCGCGCGCACGACCTCCGGCTGTGCGGCGCGATCCTGGCGGCGTCCACCGCGGTCCCGGCGCCACCCGCCGGCGTGGCGCACGACCGACCGGACTGGCTGCCGCCGGGCCCCGCGGAAGCGGGGGCCGGGGTGGTGCCCGCGCCCGTGGCATCCGTCGACCGAGGCCCGGCACTGTTCGACCTCGACCCGATCCGGGCCGCGCCGACGCACGAGTCCGAGTCCGCCGAGGCCCTCGTCGACGAGCACGATCGGCAACTCGCACTCGTCGCGGGGTCCGAGCGCCCCGCCGCGCTCCGGCTACTGCTCGCGGCCGAATCCGCGGGCGCGCTCATCGCGGCCGAACTGCACGAGGCCGGCCTCCCGTGGCGCCGGGTCGTGCACGAGCGCGTGCTCGAAGCCGCGCTCGGCCCGAGACCCGGCGTCGGGCGCAAGCCCGAGCGTATGGAGGCGCTCGCGGTCCGGATCCGCGCTGCGCTCGACGCCCCGGAGCTCCGGGTCGACTCGCAGTCCGACCTGCTGCGCGCGCTCCGCGCCGCCGGCATCGGCGTCGATTCGACCGCGAAGTGGGAGCTGCACGAGCACGAGCATCCCGCGATGGAACCGCTGCTCGAGTACAAGCGGCTGGCGCGGCTGCTGACCGCGAACGGCTGGGCGTGGCTCGACGAGTGGGTCGCGGGCGACCGGTTCCGCGCGGACTACGTCGCGGGCGGCACCGCGACCGGCCGCTGGGCGACCGCCGGCGGGGGAGCGCTGCAACTGCCGAAGGCGATCCGGGCGGCGGTCGCCGCCGACCCCGGGTGGACCCTGGTCGTGGCGGATGCCGCGCAGCTCGAGCCGCGCGTGCTCGCAGCGCTCGCACGCGACGGGGCGATGGCTGAGGCCGGTCGCGGGCGCGACATGTACCGCGCGATCGTCGACGCGGGAGTGGTCGCGACGCGTGAGGAGGCGAAGCTCGCCCTCCTCGGTGCCATGTACGGCTCGACGACTGGCGACAGCGGCCGGCTCGTGCCGCAGCTCGCACGGGCCTACCCGCGCGCGATGGCGCTCGTCGACCGTGCCGCACGCGACGGCGAGGCCGGGCGGCGCGTCACGACCCTGCTCGGGCGCTCCTCACCGCTGCCGCCGGCGTCGTGGCATGAGATCCAGGCGGCGGCCTCTCAGCCCGACGCGACGGCAGCCGTGGAGCGGCGGGCACGGTCGGCGGCACGCGACTGGGGGCGGTTCACCCGCAACTTCGTGGTCCAGGGCACCGCGGCGGAGTGGGCCCTGTGCTGGCTGGCGGGCGTGCGCACGCGACTCACGGCGATCCGTGGTGCCGACACGCCGGCCGCGGCATCCGGTGGCGTGTTCGACCGAGCGCCGCATCTCGTGTACTTCCTTCACGATGAACTCATCGTCCATTCACCCGTCGAGCACGCCGACGCGGCGGCCGACGCGGTGCGCGACGCGGCCGCCGAGGCCGGGAGGCTGCTGTTCGGCGACGCGCCGGTCGAGTTCCCGCTCGAGCTCGCGGTGACCGCGGACTACTCGTCGGCCTGAGGCCCGCCCGCGGGCGTGCCCGCGGCGACCGCGGGCGCCGACGGGCGGCGCCCGCGCCGCGGGCGTTCAGCCGACGGTGCGAACGATGCCCCGTCCGGTCCGGCAGCCGCGACCTCGTCCAGCCACGCGAGCATCGCCTCGGCGAGCCGGGCCTCGGCACGGGCAGCGGATGCCGCGAGCCGCGCCCGGGCTTCGCGTGCCAGCTGCGCCGGGGCGACCGCGCCGGGCTCCGATGCGCCGGGCCCGGCGGCTCCACGCGCGGCGACCGACCGCTCCCGCCATCGCGAACGCTCGCCGTTGAGCACCCGTCGGGCATCGACCGTCGGCATCGACATCGCCACGAGCACCCGATCGACGCTCTCGTGCCACGGGTCGGCACCGGCACCGTCCGCGCCGTCGAGCCAGGCCTCGGCAGCGGCCGACCCGGCCGTGGTCAACCGGTGCAGGGGGAGCCCGTCGTCGGTCGAGCCGGCGGATTCCACGAGCCCCTGCTTCGTCAGGCGCTCCAACGTCGAGTAGGTCTGCCCGACGTTCACGTCCCGTCGTCCGCCCGTGCGCGCGGCGAGGTCGCCGTGCAGCGCGAACCCGTACGCGGGACCGTTCATGAGCAGCACGAGCAGCGCGTCGCGAACGGCCATTCCGTCTCCTCACCCGTGGAAGAAGGCACTCACCGGGTAGGCAGTTTATCGGGCGGTGATCGTCGCGCGCCGCCGAAACCCTTGTCAGTCCGGGCGAAGCGGGGCATACTCGACCCTGACGACTCGCTCGTCGCAACAGAACACGCACCGCCGTCCGGCAGGTTCCGAGGTCGTAGGGGAAGACGCACCTCATCAGGAACGGAGCAGGAGATGGCGGAACAGGTCACGCGGGCCGCGCGCGCCGCGCGCGGCGTGCTGTTCGTGCACTCGTCCCCGCGTGCGGTCGGACCGCACATCGAGTGGGCGGTCGGCCGCGCACTCGGCCACCCGGTGAACTTCGAATGGACCGAACAGCCGGTGCTGCCCGGAACCCTGCGCACCGAGTTCTCGTGGGCGGGTGAACCCGGCGCCGGCGCGCGCATCGCATCCGCACTGCGCGGATGGGAGCAGACCAGGTTCGAGGTGAGCGAAGACCCGACGCCCGGCAATGACGGCGCCCGCTGGATGCACACTCCCGAGCTCGGTGTGTACTACGCCCAGACCGACGCCGCCGGCAACGTCGTCATCCCCGAGGATCGCGTGCGCTACGCGATGGAGGTCGCGGCGTTCGACGCGACCGAACTCCACCGCGAACTGCGCCTCGCACTCGGCCAGGCATGGGACGACGAACTCGAACCCTTCCGGCACGCGAGCGACTTCGCTCCCGTGGTGTGGTTGCACCACGTGGGGTGAGCCCACCGTCGGTGGCGCGACGCGCCGCCCGGTCGACGACAGGTCCCGGGAGGTGCACGAGCGAAACCGGCGGTGGAACGCAGGCGGGCCCCGAACGCCGGATGGCGTCGGGGCCCGATGCGTGCGAGCGGATGCCGCGGCATCCGCCTCGGGTCACGCCGAACGGAACGCGATGACCGCGTTGTGCCCGCCGAACCCGAACGAGTTCGAGATCGCGAGCTGGTCGCCGCTGCCGAGCTCCTGCGGAGCGCCCGAGACGCGGAAGGGCACCTCCGGGTCCTGCTCGGTGATGTTGATCGTCGGCGGCGCCGTGCGGTCGCGCAACGCGAGCACGGTGAAGATCGCCTCGAGGGCGCCCGTGCCGCCGAGCAGGTGCCCGGTCGACGCCTTCGTGGCCGACACGGGGATGTCCTCGATCCGGTCGCCGAACACGGCCTGCAGCGCCGTGTACTCGTTCGGGTCGCCCACCGGGGTCGACGTCGCGTGCGCGTTGATGTGGGTGACGTCGTCGGCCGAAGCGCCGGCAGCGGCCAGCGCGAGCTCGACCGCGCGCGCGGCCCCCTTGCCCTCGGGGTCGTTCGCGGTGATGTGGTACGAGTCGGCCGTGACGCCGCCGCCGACCACGTAGGCGTAGATCTTCGCGCCGCGCGCCCGCGCGTGCTCCTCGGTCTCGAGGATCAGCACGCCCGCGCCCTCGCCCATGACGAAGCCGTCGCGGTCGATGCTCGTCGGGCGCGACGCCGTCGCCGGGTCGTCGTTGCGCTTGGACAGCGCCTGCATCGACGCGAACGAGGCCATCGTGATCGGGTGGATCGCCGACTCGGTGCCACCGGCGATGACCACGTCCGCCAGGCCGTCGCGCAGGTGCTCGACGGCGTTGACGAGCGACTCTGTGCTCGACGCGCAGGCGCTCGCGACCGTGCTGGCGTAGGCGCGGGCGCCGAAGTGGAGCGAGAGGTTGCCGGCCGCGGCGTTCGGCATGAGCATCGGCACCGTCATCGGGAGGACCCGACGCGGACCCTTCTCGCGCAGCGTGTCCCACGCGTCGAGCAGGGTCCACACGCCGCCGATCCCGGTGGCGAAGTCGATGCCGAGGCGCTCGGGTGCGACGTCGGGGCTGCCGGCATCCGCCCACGCCTCCTTGGCGGCGATGAGGGCGAACTGCGACGCGGGATCGAGCCGCTTGGCGACGGGGCGCTCGAGCACCGTCTCGGGGCGCACGAGCGCCTCGGCCGCGAAGGTCACGGGGATCTGGTACTTCTCGACCCACTCGTGCTCGAGGGTGCGGGTGCCCGAGGTGCCGGCGAGCAGGGCCTCCCAGCTTTCGGGCGCGGTGCCGCCGATCGGCGAGCTCGCACCGATGCCGGTGACGACGATGTTCTTGGTCATGACGAAAACACTCCGGAGAGGGAAGGGTGGAAATCGATCGAGGGGGCCGGGGCCGTGCCCGCGGCCCCCTCGGATCGGTGCCTAGGCCTGCGCGTTGACGATGAAGTCGACGGCGTCGCCGACGGTCTTGAGGTTCTTGACCTCTTCGTCGGGGATCTTGACGTCGAACTTCTCCTCGGCGTTGACGACGATCGTCATCATCGAGATCGAGTCGATGTCGAGGTCGTCGGTGAACGACTTGTCCGCCTCGACCGTGTCGGTGGCGATGCCGGTCTCGTCGTTGATGAGCTCAGCCAGGCCGGCAAGCACTTCGTCGCGGGTCGATGCCATGTTTCTTCTCCTTGCAGGGGTGTCTCGTTCTTGACCGAGACACAGTCTAGATGGACGGGGGACGGCGGCTCAGGGCAGAACCACCACTTGGGCGCCGAACACGAGTCCGGCGCCGAAGCCGATCTGGAGGGCGAGTCCGCCCGAGAGCTCCGGGTGCTCCTCGAGCAGTCGGTGCATCGCGAGCGGGATCGACGCGGCCGACGTGTTGCCGGTCGTGGCGATGTCGCGACCGATCACGACCGACTCCGGCAGCTTCAGCTGCTTGGCGAACTCGTCGATGATGCGCATGTTCGCCTGGTGGGGGAGGAACGCGGCGAGGTCCGAAGCCTGGATGCCGGCGGCATCCAGCGCCTGCTGCGCGACCTTGGCCATGTCCCAGACCGCCCAGCGGAAGACCGTCTGGCCCTCCTGGCGGAGCGTCGGCCACGGGGCTGCGCCGTCGCGGAACTCCACGAGCGTGTGGTTCATGCCCACCGCGCCCGCCTTCGAGCCGTCGGAGCCCCACACGGTCGGTGCGATCGCCGGCGTGTCGCTCGGTCCGACCACGACCGCGCCGGCGCCGTCGCCGAGCAGGAAGCTGATGCTTCGGTCGGCGGGGTCGACGACGTCCGAGAGCTTCTCGGCGCCGATCACCAGCGCGTGGCGCGCGGCGCCGGCGCGGATGAGGGCGTCGGCCTGCGCCACCGCGTACGCGTAGCCCGCACACGCCGCGTTCATGTCGTACGCCGCAGCCGGGTTCGCCCCGACGCGGTCGGCGACGACCGCGGCGATCGACGGGGTCTGCTGCGGGTTCGAGATCGTCGCCACGATGACCAGGTCGATCTGGTCGGGGGAGAGCCCCGACCGCTCGACGGCTTCGCGCGCGGCATCCGTCGCGAGGTCGAGCGCCGACACGTCGGCGCCCGCACGCGTGCGCGTGATGATGCCCGTGCGCTGGCGGATCCACTCGTCGGACGAGTCGATCGGGCCGACGAGGTCGTCGTTCGGGACGGCGTTCTCGCCGCGGGCGGCACCGACCGACAGCAGGCGCGTGTGCGCGGGGCCGGTCGACTGGGTGAGCGTGGGGTGCGTCATGCGGTCTCTCGTGTCGTGGGGAGGTCGGGCGCTACGCGGCCTGCTCGAGCAGGCCGATCGCGGCGGGGAGGTCGTCGGGCGTCTTCACCGCGATCGTCGGAACGCCCTTCAGCGCCCGCTTCGCGAGGCCGACGAGCGCCCCGGCGGGCGCGAGTTCGATGATGCCCGTGACGCCGGCGTCGGCGAACGACGCCATGCAGAGATCCCAGCGGACCGGGGACGCGACCTGGCCGACGAGCAGGTCGACGAACTCGGCACCGGATGCCACGGCGCGCCCGTCGCGATTGCTCCAGAGTCGCAGGCTCGCCTCGCTCGGTGCGAGGCCAGCGGCGACCGCCGCGAGCCGCTCGCGCGCGGGCTGCATGTAGCGCGTGTGGAAGGCGCCGGCGACCTGCAGCGGGATGACCCGGGCACCAGCGGGCGGTTCGGCCTTCAGCCGCTCGAGCGCGTCGACCGCGCCCGCGACCACGACCTGGCCACCGCCGTTGAAGTTCGCCGGCTCGAGGCCCAGCGCTTCGAGCCGGGCGAGCAGGTCTGCCTCGTCGCCGCCGAGGACCGCGCTCATCGCGGTGGGCTCGAGCGCGGCGGCATCCGCCATCGCCCGGCCCCGCTCGCCGACGAATCGCATCGCATCCGCCTCGCCGAGGACGCCGGCCGCGGCCGCAGCCGTGATCTCGCCGACCGAGTGCCCGGCGACGCCGCCCACGAGGTCGCGCCGGCCGTCGCCGACGAGCGCGTCGAACGCGAGGATGCCGGCGGCGACGATGAGCGGCTGGGCGATCGCCGTGTCGCGGATCGTGTCCGCATCGGATTCGGTGCCGTGCCGTGCGAGGTCGACGCCGGACGCGTCGGCGAGTTCGCCGAGCCGGTCCGCGAAGGACGCCTCGGTCAGCCAGGGGGCGAGGAAGCCGGGGGTCTGGGAGCCCTGTCCAGGGCAGACGACGACGATCACCGTCTCAGTCTGCCAATCGTGGGCACGACGTGTGTGTGCACTCGCAACAAGGTATTCGAGGGACCCTTGTGGTGCGGCGACAGTCCGCGCGTCAGTTCGATGGTCGTCGGCGTGGCGCGGAATCGTGATCGCTCATCGAGCCGATGATCAGCGCCGACTGGAGGATGAGCGCCTCACGGGCCCCGGTCGCATCCCATCCGATGACCTCGGACACGCGCTTCAACCGGTAGCGGACGGTGTTCGGGTGGACGAAGAGCTCGCGGGCGGTCGCCTCGAGCGACCGGCCGTTGTCGAGGTAGCTCCACAGCGTGGTGAGCAACTCGGTCGAGTGCGCCTGCAGCGGTCGGTAGATCCGGTGCACCAGCGTCGCGCGCGCCAACGGGTCGCCCGCGAGGGCCCGCTCGGGCAGCAGGTCGTCGGCGTGGACCGGCCGTGGCGCGTGCCGCCACGACCGCGCCACGGCGAACCCGGCGAGGGCCGCCTTCGCGCTCTTGGACGCGTCGACGAGGTTGGGCACCTCGTGGCCGAGCACGAGGTGCCCCGGCCCGAAGAACGGCTCGAGCTGCGTCGCGATGTCGATGAACGAGAGCGCGGCCCCGGTCGCCGCGGGCTCCTCCGGCGTCGCCGCCTGCGGCTCGGCGCGGCCGATCACGACCACCAGGCGGTTGCCCTGCACGCCGATCAGCACGTCGGACTGCATGTGCCGCGCCGACCGCCGCACCTGGTCGACGTCGAAGAGCTTCGGGGCCGTGCCGACGAGCACCGCCACCTCGCCGTGACCGTGCCAGCCGAGCGCCGCGATACGGCTCGGGAGCTCGTCGTCGTACTCGCCCGAGAGGATCGAGTCGACGACGAGCGCCTCGAGCCGTGCGTCCCAGAGTCCGCGCGCCTCGGCGGCGCGGGCGTAGACGTCGGCGGCCGCGAACGCGATCTCGCGCGAGTAGAGGAGGATCGCCTCGCGCAGCGGCTCGCCGCCGTCCTTCACGCGTTCCTCGACGACCTCGACCGTCACCCGGATCAGCTGCAGCGTCTGCTGGAGGCTCACCGAACGCAGCAGCTCCCGCGGGGCCGCGCCGAACACGTCGGCGGCGATCCACGGCGTCGAGCGCGGGTCGTCGAACCAGGCGATGAACGAGGAGATGCCCGCCTGCGCGACCAGCCCGACGGCCGACCGCCGGCTCGGCGGCATCTCCCCGTACCAGGGCAGCGTGTCCTCCAGGCGCTTGAGCGTCTGGGTCGACAGTTCACCCGAGATCGTCCGCAGCCACGCGAGCGTCTCGGCCTTCGTCCTGGGCTTCGCTGCCACCGTCGTGTCGCCTGCTAGCTCTCGCCGCCGGCGGTTCCGGTCGTCCCCGCGTTCACGTCGTGGAGACGGTACTTCTCGATCGCCTGCGCGGCCAGCGAGCGGTCGACCTCGCCGCGTGCGGCGAGCTGCTCGAGGGCTCGGACCACGATCGACGGGCCGTCGATCTTGAAGTACCTGCGGGCTGCCGCACGCGTGTCGGAGAAGCCGAAGTCGTCGGCGCCGAGCGTCGCGAAGTCGCCGGGCACGTAGGCGCGGATCTGGTCGGGCACGGCGTGCATGTAGTCGGAGACGCCGAGGAACGGCCCGGGTGCGCCCGAGAGCTTGTGCGTGACGTACGGTACGCGCGGCTCGGCGTCGGGCTGGAGGAAGTTGTGCTCGTCCGCGGCGAGGCCGTCGCGGCGCAGTTCCGTCCAGCTCGTGACCGACCAGACGTCGGCCGACACGCCCCAGTCGTCGGCGAGGAGCTGCTGCGCCTCGAGCGCCCACGGGACCGCGACGCCCGAGGCGAGCAGCTGCGCGCTCGGTCCGGTGCCGTTGCCGGCGGCGACGCGGTGGATGCCGCGCAGGATGCCGTCGACGTCGACCCCCTCGGGCTCGGCGGGCTGCACGATCGGCTCGTTGTACACGGTCAGGTAGTACATGACGTTCGGATCGGCGTGCGAACCGCCGTACATGCGGTCGAGGCCGGCGCGCATGATGTGGCCGATCTCATAGCCGTAGGCCGGGTCGTAGCTGACCATCGCCGGATTGGTCGCGGCGAGCATCGGCGAGTGGCCGTCGGCGTGCTGCAGGCCCTCGCCGGTCAGCGTGGTGCGGCCGGCGGTCGCCCCGATGATGAAGCCGCGCGCCATCTGGTCGCCCGCGGCCCACATCGCGTCGCCGGTGCGCTGGAAGCCGAACATCGAGTAGAAGACGTACACGGGGATGAGCGGCTCGCCCTGCGTCGCGTACGAGGTCCCGATGTTCGTGAACGCGGCGAGCGCGCCGGCCTCGTTGATGCCCACATGCACGATCTGGCCCTGCGGGCTCTCCTTGTAGGCGAGCAGCAGTTCGCGGTCGACCGAGGTGTAGTGCTGGCCGTTCGGGTTGTAGATCTTCGCGGTCGGGAAGAACGCGTCGATGCCGAAGGTGCGCGCCTCGTCGGGGATGATCGGCACGATGCGGTGCCCGAAGTCCTTGGAGCGGATGAGGTCCTTCAGCAGTCGCACGAACGCCATGGTCGTGGCGATCTCCTGGTGGCCCGAGCCCTTCTTCGCGATCGCGTAGGCCGAGTCGTCGGGCAGCGAGATCTCGACGTGCTTCGAGCGGCGCTCGGGCACGTACCCGCCGAGTTCGCGACGGCGCTCCTGGAGGTACCGGATCG
Organism: Agromyces marinus; assembly: GCF_021442325.1. Lineage (NCBI taxonomy): Bacteria > Bacillati > Actinomycetota > Actinomycetes > Micrococcales > Microbacteriaceae > Agromyces > Agromyces marinus. Next base: position 1,502,509 of record NZ_CP087879.1, read on the forward strand.
CCTCGTCGTCCTGTCCCGGGTGGTAGTAGGGCGGCAGGTACGGGTTCTCCTCGAGCTGCGCGTCCGAGATCGGGATCCGCATGTTGTCGCGGAAGCCCTTGAGGTTCTCGAGCGTGAGCTTCTTCATCTGGTGAGTCGCGTTGCGACCCTCGAAGGACTTGCCGAGCCCGTATCCCTTGATGGTCTTCGCGAGGATGACGGTGGGCTGGCCCGTGTGCTCGGTGGCCGCCTTGAACGCCGCGTAGATCTTGCGGTAGTCGTGGCCGCCGCGCTTGAGGCCCCAGACCTCGTCGTCGCTGAGGTGCGAGACGAGCTCGAGCGCACGGGGGTCCCGTCCGAAGAAGTTCTCGCGCACGTACGCGCCCGACTCGGCCTTGTACGTCTGGTAGTCGCCGTCGGGCGTGACGTTCATGAGGTTGCGCAGCGCGCCGTCGTGGTCGCGCGCGAGCAGGTCGTCCCACTCGCGGCCCCAGACGACCTTGATCACGTTCCACCCGGCACCGCGGAAGAAGCTCTCGAGCTCCTGGATGATCTTGCCGTTGCCGCGGACGGGTCCGTCGAGGCGCTGGAGGTTGCAGTTGATGACGAAGTTCAGGTTGTCGAGGCCCTCGTTCGCCGCGACCTGGAGTTGCCCGCGGCTCTCGACCTCGTCCATCTCGCCGTCGCCGAGGAACGCCCACACCTGCTGGTCGGAGGCGTCCTTGATGCCGCGGTTCGTCAGGTACTTGTTGAGCTGCGCCTGGTAGATCGCGTTGATCGGCCCGAGGCCCATCGACACGGTCGGGAACTGCCAGAACTCCGGCATGAGCCGCGGGTGGGGGTACGAGGACAGCCCGTGCGGTGCCCGCGACTTCTCCTGGCGGAACCCGTCGAGGTCGTTCTCGCCGAGGCGCCCCTCGAGGTAGGCGCGGGCGTACATCCCGGGCGACGCGTGGCCCTGGAAGAAGATCTGGTCGCCGCCGCCGGGGTGGTCCTGGCCGCGGAAGAAGTGGTTCAGCCCCACCTCGTACAGCGACGCGGCACCCGCGTACGTGGAGATGTGGCCGCCGACCGAGATCTCGGGCCGCTGGGCGCGGTGCACCAGGACCGCGGCGTTCCAGCGCAGCCAGGCACGGTAGCGCCGTTCGATGTCCTCATCGCCGGGGAAGTCGGGCTCGTTCTCGGGGGCGATCGTGTTCAGGTAGTCGGTCGTCGGCACCATGGGCACGCCGAGGTGCAGTTCCTTGGAGCGCTTGAGCAGGCTGAGCATGATCTCGCGCCCGCGCTGGTGGCCCTTCGCCGCGACGAGCGCGTCGAGGGATTCGCCCCACTCGGTCGTCTCCTCCGGATCGGAGTCCATCGCCTCGACCGAGTACGGGTCCTGGTCGTTGACAGTCACACTCGACCTCTCTCTTCAACAGATCGTGCCCTCTTGCGGGGGCGGCCTCGGGATCGTGCGGCCGCATGACGATGACCGGGTCCCGGCCGTGGGCACCCAGCCATCCTAGTGAGTTCGGCTCGGTGCTCGCCGGGCTAGGCTGGCGCGCGTCGACACTCGATCCGTCGGGAGGCGCTGTGATCCTCGGCCCGGGAACCCCCGCACCCGAGTTCGCGCTGCCGGACCAGTTCGGCGCGCCGCGCCGCCTCGCCGACCTCACGGCCCGCGGCGGTGTCGTGCTCGCGTTCGTGCCGTTCGCGTTCTCCCGGATCTGCACCGGAGAGCTCCACGACCTGGATGCCGCCCGGCCGATGTTCGAGGCGGCAGCCGCCGAGGTCTTCCTCGTCTCCGTGGACGCGAAGTACGCCCTGCGCGCATGGGCGGAGGCGGAGGGCGTCCGGCTCGGGATGCTCTCCGACTTCTGGCCGCACGGAGCCATCGCGCGCGCCTACGGCGCGTTCGACGAGCAGGCCGGCTTCGCACGGCGAGCCACCTTCGTGATCGGCTCCGACGGCGTCATCCGCTCGTCGTTCTCGGCGCCCGCCGGGCAGGCGCGCCCGATCGCCGCCTACCGCGACGCGCTCGCGGCCCTCGGCTGAAGCCGCGGCGAGCGGATGCCGCGTCGCGGCGCGGCTACGATGGGTGCACCGCCGCACGCGGCGAGGGCCTTTAGCTCAGTTGGTAGAGCGCCACGTTTACACCGTGGATGTCGTCGGTTCGAGCCCGGCAGGGCCCACCGGCATCCGCGCGTTCGCCTCCGCGTCGGGCCCCGGGCCGACGGTAGGGTGAGTGGGTGCCGATCCGCCTCTCCGACGTCCTCTCGACCGTGGAACGACTGTGGCCCGTGTCCGGCGCCGAGGCGTGGGATGCTCCCGGGCTCGTGACCGGCGATCCGTCGCGCGAGGTCGGGCGCGTGCTGCTCGCGGTCGACGCGGTCGGTGCGACGGTCGACGAGGCGGTCGCGTCGGGTGCCGACCTGATCGTCGCGCACCATCCGCTGCTGCTGCGAGGCGTCACCTCGGTCGCCGAGGACCGCTACAAGGGCGCACTGCTCGCGAAGCTGATCCGCGCCGACTGCGCGCTCGTCGGCGCCCACACGAATGCCGACGTCGTCGAGACGGGCACGTCGGCGGTCCTCGCCGATCGGCTGGGGCTCGAGGGCGCGGTCCCGATCGTGCCGAGCCAGGCGGATGCCGCGCGCGGACTCGGACGCGTCGGGCGGCTGCCCGAGCCGACGACCCTCGGGCGCCTCGCGCGGCGCCTCGCCGAGATCCTGCCCCCGACCGCGACCGGCGTCCGGGCGGCCGGCGGCTTCGACGACCCGGTCCGCACCGTCGCCGTGTGCGGCGGCGCCGGCGACTCCCTGCTCGGCCACGAGGCCGTCCGCACGGCCGACGCCTACGTGACCGCCGACCTCCGCCACCACCCGGCATCCGAAGCCCGCGAGCAGGCGATGCTCGGGGGCGGGCCGGCGCTGCTCGACGTCTCGCACTGGGCGAGCGAGTGGCTCTGGCTGGAGGCCGCGGCCGCCGAGCTCCGCGCCGCGCTCCCCGAGGTCGACGTGGTCGTCAGCGAACTGCGCACCGATCCGTGGGATTTCCAGGTGGTCCAGTGACCTCCCGCCCGACTTCGCACCCATCAGACCCCATCCCGACGAGGAGCACCACGTGAAGGCCAGTCCCGCCGACCAGGAGCAACTGCTCCGCCTCCAGGCCATCGACACCCGCCTGCAGCAGCTCGCGCACCGGCTCCGGTCGCTGCCGCAGACCGCGGAGCTCGCCGCCCTCGGCGAGCGCGACGCGGCCGTGCGCGGCCGACGGGCCGAGGCGATCGGCGTGCTCGAGGACGCCCGGACCGAACTCGGTCGCATCGAGTCCGACGTCGAGGTGGTCGAGAAGCGGATCGCCCGCGACGGCGACCGTCTCACCCACACGTCGTCGATGAAGGACGTCCAGGCGCTCGAGGCCGAGCTGGTCTCGCTGCGCAGGCGCCTCAGCGACCTCGAGGACGCCGAGCTCGTCGTGATGGAGAAGGTCGAGGCCGCGGAGTCGGCCGTCGCGGCGATCGACGGCGAGCGCGCGGAACTCGCCGAGGCGACGGCTGCGCTCGAAGCCGCACGCGACGAGGCGGCAGGCGGACTCGGCACCGAGCGGGAGCACGCCGAGCGGGATCGCGGCGCGATCGCGGCGACCGTCCCTGACGACCTGCTGCGCTTCTACGAGAGCCTCCGGGTCCGCGGCGCCGGCGTCGGCGCCGCCCTGCTGCGCCAGCGCACGTGCGGCGGGTGCACCATCACGCTCACGGGATCCGACCTCGAGTCGGTGCGCCGATCGGCGCCCGACGAGGTGCGCCAGTGCCCCGAGTGCGACCGCATCCTCGTGCGGACCGACGAATCGGGACTCTGACCGACCGCGGGGCGGTAGCCTTGCAGGGCGAGCGGGTCGGCAAGACGGCCGCGTCGCCCGAGCGATCGGGCGCCGAGGAACGTCCGGGCTCCGCAGGGCAGGACGGTGGGTAACACCCACCCGGGGCAACCCGCGAGACAGTGCCACAGAGAACAGACCGCCACGGGCCTCGGCCCGCGGTAAGGGTGAAACGGTGGGGTAAGAGCCCACCAGCGGCCGCGGCGACGCGGTCGGCTCGGTAAACCTCGTCCGGAGCAAGGCCAGACAGGGAACCATGGGGCTGCCCGTCCCGTTCCCGGGTAGGCCGCTGGAGGGGCACGGCAACGTGTCTCCGAGAGAGATGGCCGTCCAGCCGGTGTCGCGCAAGCGCCCGGTGAACAGAACCCGGCGTATCAGCCGGCCCGCTCGCCCCCCGCCCCAGGATCGTGACGCCGGGGCGATCGCCGTCAGAACCGCGCGGCGAGCGCCGCGGCACCGAGGATGCCGGCGTTGTTCCGGTGCACCGCCGGCACGATGGGCGTGGCGAGCTCGAGCAGCGGCAGGAACCGTTCGTGGTGCTTCGAGACGCCGCCGCCGACGACGAACAGGTCGGGCGAGAAGAGGAACTCGACGTGCGCGTAGTAGCGCTGGAGTCGCTGCGCCCACGCCTCCCACGTCAGGCCGTCGCGCTCCATGGCCGAGTAGGCGGCCCGTTCCTCGGCGTCGCCGCCGTCGACCTGCAGGTGACCGAGCTCGCTGTTCGGCACGACGGCGCCGTCGAAGATGAGCGCCGAGCCGATGCCCGTGCCGAGGGTGGTCAGGATCACGAGACCCCGCTCGCCGTGCGCCGCGCCGAACTCCGATTCGGCGTAGCCGGCGGCATCCGCGTCGTTGATGAAGTGGATGCCGGTGCCGAGCTCGCGCTCGAAGAGCCGCTCGGCCTCGAGGCCGATCCACTCGTCGGACACGTTCGCGGCCGAGAGGGTCCTGCCGTGCTTGACGATCGCGGGGAAGCACACCCCGAGCGGCAGCGCGGAGTGCCCGAGGTCGGCGACCTGGGCGAGCAGGTCGCCCGTCGCCCGCAGGATGTCGGCCGGGCGCCCGCCCGAGGGCGTCCTGACCTTGATGCGTTCGGTGACCAGTTCGCCCGTGCCGAGGTCGACGACCGCTCCCTTGATGCCGGTGCCTCCGATGTCGATGCCGATCGCCCGCTCGCCCGTCATGGCGTCAGACTAGCGCCCGGGCCGAAGCGGCCGTTCAGGGCTCGGTCAGGATCTCGGCGCCGCGTTCGGTCACCACGATCGTGTGCTCGAACTGGGCGGTCAGCCGGCGGTCGCGGGTCACCACGGTCCAGTCGTCCGGCCAGAGGTCCCAATCGGTCGTGCCGAGCGTGAGCATCGGCTCGATGGTGAACACCATGCCCGGCTCCATCACCGTCGTCGCGTTCGGGTCGTCGAAGTGGGGGATCACGAGGCCCGTGTGGAACGCCCGACCGACGCCGTGGCCGGTGTAGTCGCGCACGACGCCGTACCCGAACCGCTTCGCGTACGACTCGATCGCGCGCCCGATGACGTTGACCTGCCGTCCGGGGGCGACCGAGCGGATGCCGCGGGCGAGCGCCTCGCGCGTCCGTTCCACGAGCAGCTCCGCCTCGTCGTCGGCCTCGCCGACCAGGAAGGTGTGGTTGAGGTCGCCGTGCATGCCGTCGAGGTAGGCGGTGACGTCGATGTTGACGAGGTCGCCGTCCCCGAGGACGGTGTCGTCGGGGATGCCGTGGCAGATGACCTCGTTGACCGACGTGCACGAGGACTTCGGGTACCCGCGGTACCCGAGCGTCGACGGGTAGGCGCCGTGCGAGACGACGACCTCGTGTGCGATGCGGTCGAGCTCGTCGGTCGTCACGCCCGGGCGGATCGCGTCGGCGGCTGCTGCGATCGCGCGTGCGGCGACGCGCCCGGCGGCGCGGATCCGCTCGACCTCGTCGGGGGTGTACCGGTCGCCGTCGGGGTTCGGGGAGGGCGCGGCACGCCCGACGTACTCGGGGCGTGCGATCCCCGCGGGAACGGGGCGTGCGGGGGAGAGGCGGCCCGCGATCAGGCGGCCGTGGGCGTCCTTGGGCATAGGATCAGCCTATGTCCAGGGATGTGGAGCATCGGTTCTGGTACAACCTCAACACCGGTGAGGTCGAGGAGGGCATGGTCTCGCCGTCCGTCGAGCGGGTCGGCCCGTTCGAGACGCGCGCGGAGGCCGAGCAGGCGCTCGAGATCCTCCGAGCGAACAGCGCCAAGTGGGCCGAGGAGGACGCCGCCGAGGACTGACCGCGGGCGACCCTGCGTCGTCGACGCCGGGTCAGTACGAGTGCTCCTCGGTCGGATAGGTGCCCGAGGCGACATCCGCTCGCCAGGCCTTCGCGGCGTCGCCGAGCACGCCGGCGAGGTTCGCGTACTGCTTGACGAACCTCGGGATGCGACCCGTGGTCAGGCCCGCCCAGTCCGTCCAGACGAGGAGCTGGCCGTCGCAGTGCGGCCCGCCCCCGACCGAGATCGTCGGGATGTGCAGCCGTTCGGTGACCTGGCGTGCGGCGTCGGCCGGAACCATCTCGAGGACGACCGCGAACGCCCCGGAGTCCTGTACGGCCTCGGCGTCGGCGAGCAGCTGCTTCACGCCCTCGCCGCGGCCCTGGATGATGTGGCCGCCGAGCCCGTGCTCGCTCTGCGGCGTGTAGCCGATGTGGGCCATCACGGGGATGCCCGCACCGACGATCCGCCGGATCTGCTTGTGGCTGCGCTGCCCGCCCTCGAGCTTGACCGCGTGCGCGCCCGCCTCCTTCATGAAGCGGATGGCGGTGTGCAGGGCCTCGTCGGGTCCGTTCTCGTATGAGCCGAAGGGCATGTCGGCCACGACGAAGGCCCGCTGGACGGCGCCCGCGACCGCCCGGGTCATCGGGATGAGCTCGTCGACGGTGACGGGCAGCGTCGTCTCGTAGCCGAGGACGTTGTTGCCCGCCGAGTCGCCGACGAGCAGGAAGTCGATGCCGGCGTCGTCGAAGATGCGGGCGGTCAGCTGGTCGTAGCTGGTCAGACCCGTGATCTTGATGCCGTCGCGTTTGGCGGTCTGGAAGTGCCGGGTGCGGACCCGCTTGGGGCCGCCGCCGGACGCCTGCGCCCCGCCGTAGGGGTTCTCCGCCTGCTGGGGTTCGGGCGTGCTCGCAGCGCCCTCGGGTGCGTGGTCGGACATGGCGCAAGTCTTGCACAGGCGCGGTGACCGGCACGGACGGGCCGGGGGAGCGCACCCACTACGCTGAGAGCATCGAGGAAGGGTGTGCATGGACAAGCAGCGCGACTTCGTTCTCCGGACCATCGAGGAACGCGGCGTCAAGTTCGTCAGGCTCTGGTTCACGGACGTCGTCGGGACCCTGAAGTCGGTCGCGATCGCACCGGCGGAGGTCGAAGGCGCCTTCACCGAGGGCATCGGATTCGACGGCTCCGCGATCGAGGGCCTGAGCCGGACCTTCGAGTCCGACCTGCTCGCCTACCCCGATCCCACGACGTTCCAGACCCTGCCGTGGCGCGGCGACGTCGACCCGACGGGGCGGATGTTCTGCGACATCACGACGCCCGACGGCGAGCCCGCCGTCGCCGACCCGCGCAACGTGCTCAAGCGCACGCTCGCGCGCGCGGCCGACGCGGGCTTCACCTTCTACACGCACCCCGAGATCGAGTTCTACCTGCTGAAGTCGAGCAAGTACGGCGCCGAGGGCCCGCAGCCGGTCGACTCCGCAGGGTACTTCGACAACGTTCCCGGGGGCACCGCCCACGATTTCCGGCGCCGCTCGGTGCGCATGCTCGAAGACCTCGGCATCTCGGTCGAGTTCAGCCACCACGAGGCAGGCCCCGGCCAGAACGAGATCGACCTGCGCTACGCCGACGCGCTGACCACGGCCGACAACATCATGACGTTCCGCACGGTCGTCAAGGAGGTCGCGATCGAACAGGGCGTGTACGCGACGTTCATGCCCAAGCCGTTCTCGGACAAGCCCGGTTCGGGCATGCACACGCACCTGTCGCTGTTCGAGGGCGACTCGAACGCCTTCTACGAGCCGGGCGCCCAATACCAGCTCTCCAAGATCGGGCGCCACTTCATCGCGGGCCTGCTGCGGCACGCGAACGAGATCTCGGCCGTGACGAACCAGTTCGTCAACTCCTACAAGCGGCTCTGGGGCGGCGACGAAGCCCCGAGCTTCATCTGCTGGGGGCACAACAACCGTTCCGCACTCGTGCGCGTGCCGCTGTACAAGCCGAACAAGGGGCAGAGCGCGCGCGTGGAGTATCGCGCGATCGACTCCGCCGCGAACCCCTACCTGGCGTTCTCGCTGCTGCTCGCGGCCGGGCTCAAGGGCATCGAAGAGGGCTACGAGCTCCCGCTCGAGGCCGAGGACGACGTGTGGGCCCTCACCGACAGCGAGCGTCGCGCCCTCGGCTACCGGCCGCTGCCCGCGAGCCTCGACCACGCGATCGAGTACATGGAGACCTCCGAGCTCGTGGCCGACACGCTCGGAGAGCACGTGTTCAACTACGTCCTCGCGAACAAGCGCGCCGAGTGGCGCGAGTATCGCACGCAGGTCACGCCGTTCGAGTTGCAGCGCAACCTCGAGATCCTCTGACGAACGGGAGCGGATGACGCGGCAGGGTGCGACACTCGGTGCGCTCGCGCGCGCCGGGTTCGACGACCTCGGACTCGCCGCGGCGCACACGACGCAGCTCGCGAGTTCGGCGGGGACCGACGTCCGGGCCCTCGTCGACGCGCTGGGAGCTGCGGCGGACCCGGATCACGCGCTGCACGAACTCCTCCGGTTGCGCGAACGCGCGCCGGAGGCGATCGACGCCGTGACCCGCGACCCGGCGGCGCTCGACCGTGCCGCACGCCTGCTCGGCGCGTCACGCGGCTTCGCCGAGTACTTCCATCGCAACCTCGGCGAACTCGCGCTCCTGCACGACGACCCGGCCCCGCCGCCGGCCGCCGACGCCGCATCGGCCGAACTCGTCGGAGTCGTGGCATCCGTCGACGCCCCGCTCGCAGACCTCGCCGAGGTCGGCGCACGCGCGCTGCGCGTCAGGTACCGGCGGCTCCTCGCCGGCATCGCCGTCTGGGACCTCACCCGCGGCGACCCGGTCGACGCCCTCGACACCGTCGCCGCGGGCCTCGCCGACCTGGCCGGCGCCGCGATCGAGGCGGCACTCGTGCTCTCCCGCAGGCTCGCCGCACGCGGTGCGGGCGAACCGGCTGCGCCGGGGCGCTTCCCCGCGGCCGAGGTCGACGCCACGCGACTGGCCGTCATCGGCATGGGCAAGGCCGGAGCCCGCGAACTCAACTACGTCAGCGACGTCGACGTGATCTTCGTCGCCGAATCCGCCGACGACGAGACGGTGCCGACGTCTCGTGCGCTCGAGGTCGCGACGCGACTCGCGATGACCGCGATGCGTGCCATCGGCGAACCCGGCATCGAGCCGCCGCTCTGGGAGGTCGACCCGAACCTCCGACCCGAGGGCAAGGACGGCGCACTGGTTCGCACCCTCGAGTCGCACCTGCAGTACTACGACCGATGGGCGAAGAGCTGGGAGTTCCAGGCACTGCTGAAGGCCAGGCCGCTCGCGGGCGACCCCGAACTCGGCGACCGCTACGCCGCCGGCGTCGCACCGAAGGTGTGGGCGAGCTCGTCGCGCGACGGGTTCGTCGAGTCCGTGCAGCGCATGCGCGAACGTGTCACGGAGCACATCCCCGACGACGAGGTCGACGTGCAGCTCAAGCTCGGGCCGGGCGGCCTGCGCGACATCGAGTTCACGGTGCAGCTGCTGCAGCTCGTGCACGGCGCCGCGGACGACTCGATCCGCCAGGGCGGCACGATGCGGGCGCTCGCGGCCCTCGCCGAGCGCGGGTACGTCGGGCGCGAGGAATGCGCGGAGTTCTCGCACGACTACCGCGTGCTCCGGGTGCTCGAGCACCGCCTCCAGCTCTTGCGACTCCGACGCACCCACCTCATGCCGACCGACGATGCCGCACGCCGCGTGCTCGCCCGCGCCTCGGGCCTCGGCCGCAGCGCCGCCGAGCTCACGACGCTCTGGCAGTCGGTGCGGCGCCGCGTCCGGGGCCTGCACGAACGACTGTTCTACCGCCCGCTCCTGTCCGCGGTCGCGGCGCTCCCCGCCGACGGACTCGGACTGACCAGCGAACAGGCCGGCGCGAGGCTCGCCGCGATCGGGTTCACCGACCCGCGCGGCGCGCTCGCCCACATCGCCGCGCTCACCGCAGGCGTCTCGCGCCGCGCGACCATCCAACGCCACCTCATGCCCGTGCTCATCTCGTGGTTCGCCGAGGGCGCCGACCCCGACTACGGCCTGCTGTCGTTCCGCCGCATCAGCGACACGCTCGGAACGACGCACTGGTACCTGCGGCTGCTCCGGGACTCCTCCGACGCGGCGATGCGGCTGACCCGGGTGCTGTCGGGGTCGCGGTTCGTCGGCGGCCTCCTCGAGCGCACGCCCGAGGCGGTCGCCTGGCTCGAAGACCAGGCCGACCTCCGCCCCCGTTCGCTCACCGGCCTGCGCGAGGAGGGCGATGCGGTCCTCGCGCGGCACACCGATCTCGACGCGGCGGCCAAGGTGCTCCGCGCGATGCGACGACGTGAGGTCCTCCGACTCGCGATCGCGGGCATGCTCGACGTCTGCACCGTCGAAGAGCTCGGCCACGCCCTGAGCGACCTCACCGAGGCCCACCTCGAGAGCCTCGTCCGCGCCATCCGGCGCGACGACGACGGCATCGAGTTCGCGGTCGTCGGGATGGGCCGGTTCGGCGGGCGGGAGCTCGGCTTCGGGTCCGACACCGACATCCTCTACGTCTACCGCCCGGTCACCGCGGAGCCGGATGCCGCCCACACCCGCGCCCTGAAGATCGTCTCCGAACTCGTCCGGCTCACCGAGGACGCGCTGCTCCCGTTCGACCTCGACCCCGGGCTGCGCCCGGAGGGGCGCAACGGCGTCGTCGCACGCTCGCTCGACGCGTATCGGGCGTACTACGCCCGGTGGTCGCTCACGTGGGAGGCGCAGGCGCTGCTGCGAGCGCGCGGCGTGGCGGGGGATCGCTCCCTCATCCGGGACTTCACGGACCTGGCGGACGAGGTCCGCTACCCCGCGGCGATCGCCGACCAGGACGTCCGGGAGGTCAAGCGGATCAAGGCGCGCGTCGAGAACGAACGCCTGCCCCAGGGCGCGGACCCGACGCGCCACCTGAAGCTCGGCCGGGGTTCGCTCAGCGACGTCGAGTGGTACGTGCAGCTGATCCAGCTGCAGCACGCGAGGGAGGTCCCGCAGCTCCGGACGACCTCCACCCTCGACGCCCTGGCGGCCGCGGTCGACGCGGACCTGCTCGACGAGGAGGACGCGGACACGCTGCGTGCCGCGTGGGTGCTCGCCTCCCGAGCGCGCTCGTCGCTCACCCTGTGGCTCGACCGGACGACCGACGTCCTCCCGGTCGAGCGGACTCAGCTCGAGGGCGTTGCGCGGATCATGGGGTATCCGCCCGGGTCCGCGACCGCGCTCGAGCACGAGTACCTGGCCGTGACGCGCCGCGCGCGGGTGGTGTTCGAACGCGGGTTCTACGGCGAGCAGCCGCGACGCGAGCCGAAGATCCGCTGAGCCGGACGCGACGGGGCCGTCTCGACGGTGCCGGGCGCGCGCGGAACGACCGATGCCCCGCACCGGATGGTGCGGGGCATCGGTCGTTCGGGTGAACGCGCGAGGTCAGACGCCGTAGTACAGCTCGAACTCGAACGGGTGGGGGCGCTGGGCCAGCGGCTTCAGCTCCTTCTCGCGCTTGTAGTCGATCCAGGTCTCGATGAGCTCCTTGGTGAAGACGCCGCCCTCGAGCAGGAACTCGTGGTCGGCCTCGAGCGCGTCGAGCACGTCGGCGAGCGTGCCGGGCACCTGCGGAATCGACTTGGCCTCCTCGGCGGGCAGCTCGTAGAGGTCCTTGTCGACCGGCTCGTGGGGCTCGATGCGGTTCTTGATGCCGTCGATGCCCGCCATGAGCTGTGCCGCGAACGCGAGGTAGGGGTTGCCCGAGGCGTCCGGCGCGCGGAACTCGATGCGCTTGGCCTTGGGGTTGGTGCCCGTGATCGGGATGCGGATTGCGGCGGAGCGGTTGCCCGCCGAGTACACGAGGTTGACCGGGGCCTCGAAGCCGGGGACGAGGCGGTGGTAGGAGTTCACCGTCGGGTTCGTGAACGCGAGCAGCGCCGGGGCGTGCTTGAGGATGCCGCCGATGTACCAGCGTGCGACGTCCGACAGGCCGCCGTAGCCGGCCTCGTCGTAGAACAGGGGCTTGCCGTCGCTCCACAGCGACTGGTGGGTGTGCATGCCCGAGCCGTTGTCGCCGAAGAGCGGCTTCGGCATGAAGGTCGCGGTCTTGCCCCACTCGTTCGCCGTGTTCTTGACGATGTACTTGAACTTGAGGATGTCGTCCGCGGCGTGGACCATCGTGTCGAACTTGTAGTTGATCTCGCCCTGGCCGGCGGTGCCGACCTCGTGGTGCGAGCGCTCGAGCTCGAGACCGGCGTCGATGAGCTTCAGGCAGATGTCGTCGCGCAGGTCGGCGTGCTGGTCGACGGGGGAGACCGGGAAGTAGCCGCCCTTGTACGGGGTCTTGTTCGCGAGGTTGCCGCCCTCTTCGGCCCGACCCGAGTTCCACGCGCCCTCGCTGGAGTCGACCGAGTAGAAGCTCGAGTGCTGGTTCACCTCGTAGCGCACGTCGTCGAAGATGTAGAACTCGGCCTCGGGGGCGAAGTACGCGGTGTCGGCGATGCCGGTCGAGGCGAGGTACTTCTCGGCCTTCTTGGCGACCTGGCGCGGGTCCTTGGCGTAGATCTCGCCGTTGCGCGGGTTGTAGATGTCGAACACCATGATGAGCGTGCGCTCGGCGCGGAACGGGTCGACGTAGGCCGTCGAGACATCCGGGATGAGCTGCATGTCGGACTCGTGGATCGACGCGAAGCCGCGGATCGATGAGCCGTCGAAGAGCTGACCGGTCGTGAAGAAGTCCTCGTCGACCGTCGAGGCCGGGATGTTGAAGTGCTGCTGCACACCCGGCAGGTCGGTGAAGCGGATGTCGAGGAACTTGACGTCCGTCTCCTTGATGAACTTGAGGACTTCGGAAGAATCACTGAACATGCGACGCGGCTCCAGGGGTGGTTGGGACGGGGAGAACGAATCTCGTTCGACCGGTTCCCGACGCTATCCGCCCGCGGTTTCCCTGCCGTGACGCGATTGTTTCGAGCGTGTTACACGGTTGCCGGGTCGGTAGACTCGATCGGTGCCCGACTCCGCAGTTCCCACCGGTGACATCCCGCCCAGCTCCTACCCGGGAGAGCGGCTCGGCCTCCCGGAGGAGGGCCCGAACTCGGTCGCCCGGCTCGGGCGTCGGATCGGAGCGCTCCTGATCGACTGGGCGATCGCCAACGTCATCGCGCTGCTGGTCGGCCCGTACGCGTCGAACGCCCAGTCGTGGGCTGCGCTCGGCATCTTCGCGCTCATGCAGATCCTGCTCATCCCGACGATCGGGGGGAGCATCGGGCACCGACTGCTCGGGATGCGCGTCGTGCCGATCCGCGGCGGATGGATCGGGCTGTGGCGCCCGGTCGTCCGCACCGCGCTGCTGGTCGTCGTCGTGCCGGCCCTCGTCTGGGACTCCGACCAGCGCGGATTCCACGACAAGATCGCCGGGACCGTCCTGATCCTGGCCTGAGCCGGTACGACGCGCCGCCGTCGTGGGCTGAGACGACTGCGGCATCCGCTCGAGGGAACGGATGCCGCAGTGAGGCCGATCGGTCAGCGCATGCGCCCGCGCTGCGGGCGCACCTTCAACGGGTCGACGCCCTTCGGAATGGGCAACGAGCTCTGCAGGGAGTTCAGGCGGTTGGTCACGGCCATGACCTCGGGCTTGGTGAGCGTGCGCTTGGTCTTGCGCAGCGTCGCGGCCAGGCGGTGCAGTTCGACCGAGCCCTCTTCGTGGCCGACCGAGATCAGCGTCACGGGGACGTTCGGGAGGATGCGCGCGACCTTGCGCTTCTCATCCTCGAGCATGCGCTCCGTGCGGGAACGCGAGCCCTCGCTGATGAGCGCGACGCCGCCGCGGCCGACGGCGCGGTAGACCGCGTCCTGGGTGCGGCCGTTGACGGCGACCGGCATCTCGTTGCCGACCCAGCTTCCGCGCAGCCCGCTGCGGAGGACCGCGCCGACCGCGCCCGGCTGGCCGTCGATCTGCGAGTACGCGGCGCGCTCGGCGCGACGGCCGAGGATGATGAGCGCGATGAGCAGGCCCGCCAGCACGCCCGCGACGACCCACAGGGCGATGGTGAACCCGTTGCCCCCGCTCAGCCACAGCGCGAGTCCGAGGCCGACGGCGATCGGGAGCAGGAAGCCGAGGAGCATGAGCCACTGGGCGCTGGAGTCGTAGCGGCGGGTCATCTGGAAGACCTGCCACATCTGCTTCATGCGGCCGGGCTCCTTCGGGGGCTTGGGAGCGGCCCCGGCGTCCTTGGTTCGTGCCATGCCTTCAAGGATACCGGCGCGGGAGCGGGCCGTCCGACGCGCGAGCGGCGTCGGACGGCCCGGACCTCACCCGACGGCCTGTGCGAAGCCGAGCGAGGCGTCCGCGAGGTGCGCGAGATCGGGTGGAAGTCCGCGGCCCTTCGCCTGCATCGACTGCGCCCAGAGGCGTCCGGCACGGTACGACGAACGCACGAGCGGCCCCGCGAGCACGCCGAGGAACCCGATCTCCTCGGCCTCGGCCTTGAGCTCGACGAACTCCTCGGGACGGACCCACCTGGCGACCGGCAGGTGCCGCGGGCTCGGGCGCAGGTACTGCGTGATCGTGATGATGTCGGTTCCGGCCTCGTGCAGGTCGCGGAGCGCCTGCGAGACCTCATGGCGTTCCTCGCCCATCCCGAGGATGAGGTTCGACTTGGTGATCAGTCCGGCATCCCGCCCCTGCGTGATCACGTCGAGCGAGCGCTCGTACCGGAACGCCGGCCTGATGCGCTTGAAGATCCTTGGCACGGTCTCGACGTTGTGGGCGAAGACCTCGGGCACGGCCGAGAACACCTCGCCGAGCAGGTCCGGGTCGCCCGAGAAGTCGGGCACCAGGATCTCCACCCCGGTGCCCGGGGACTGCGCATGGATCTGCCTGATCGTCTCGGCGTACAGCCACGCGCCCTCGTCCGGCAGGTCGTCGCGCGCGACCCCGGTGACGGTCGAGTAGCGCAGCTGCATCCGGACCACCGACTCTGCGACGCGCCTGGGCTCGTCGGCGTCGAAGTCGGCGGGCTTGCCGGTGTCGATCTGGCAGAAGTCGCAGCGCCTCGTGCACTGCGAGCCGCCGATCAGGAAGGTCGCCTCGCGATCCTCCCAGCACTCGTAGATGTTCGGACAGCCGGCCTCCTGGCAGACCGTGTGGAGGTCCTCCGACTTCACCAGCTGCTGCAGCTGCCGGTACTCGGGGCCCATCTTCGCCCGCGTCTTGATCCACTCGGGCTTGCGTTCGATCGGGGTCTGCGCATTGCGGACCTCGAGGCGCAGCAGCCGACGCCCACCGGCATCCGCGCTCATGCGACCAGCTCCGGTGAGAACTCGGCATCGAGTCGGGCACGAACGGCGTCCGCGACATCCGCCGGGGTGACGGTGCGGCCGAGCACCCGGGTCATGGTCGTGACCCCCGCATCGCGGATGCCGCACGCGACGATCCTCGAATACGGCTCCAGCGAGTTCGAGCAGTTCAGGGCGAACCCGTGCATCGTGACGCCGTCGGCGACGCGGATGCCGATCGCGGCGATCTTCTCCTCGGTGCCGTCGCGGACGATCCAGACGCCGGAACGACCTTCCACCCGGCTCCCGTCCACCCCGAACCCGCCGAGGACGTCGATGAGGACGCCCTCGAGACGGCGCACGTATCCGACGACGTCGACGGGTTCGGCCAGCCGGATGATCGGATAGCCGACGAGTTGGCCCGGCCCGTGCCAGGTGATCTTGCCGCCCCGGTCGACGTCGACGACGGGGGTGCCGTCGACCGGACGTTCGTCGGGGGAGGTCCGCTTGCCGGCGGTGTAGACCGGCTCGTGTTCGAGGAGGATGACGGTGTCCGGTCGCTGACCGGAGACCACCGCCTGATGGACGGCGCGCTGGAGGGTGAGTCCCTCGTCGTACGGCACGGAGTTGGCGCTTAGCCCCGTGTCGACATAGTCGAGCATGCGGCAAGTCTAAGCGGCGTCCCGTCCTCCACCGTCCGGTCGGCCGTCCGGTCGCCCCCCGGTCGAGGAGCGGCGGGGGTCCCCGCCGGCCGGCCGACGGCATCCTCGGGGCATGATCCGTCGACGAGCGCCGCGCGCGAACGCACCGGACCCCGAGCCCGGGCCGATCCCGTCCGCACGATCCGGGGCGGTGCTCGCCGGCTATCGACTGGTGCGCCGCCTCGCGACCGGCGAGCGGGCGGGCGTGCACCTCGCGGTCGTCGACCGGGACGGCGATCGCGGCGCCGACCCCGCGCTCGTCGTGATCCGGATCTACCCGGCGGACGCGGACGACGTGATGATCGCGACCGAGATCGCGGCGATGCAGGCGGATGCCACACGGAGCGCCCCCGCGCTCCTCGATGTCGCGGCACTTCCCGACGGGCGTTCGTGCCTGGTCGTCGAGCGGATCGCCGGGCGATCCCTCGGCGAGCACCTCGTCGCCGGATCGCTGACCCCAGGACAGGCGGTCACGGCGCTCGCGCCGATCGTCGTCGCGAGCCGCGAACTCGCCCGACACGGATTCGCCCACGTGCGTCTGTCGGCATCGGACGTGCACCTCGACGCGACGGGTCGCCCGCGACTGCTCGGGCTCGGAGCGCTCGAGTCCATCGGCGACGGGGTCGCTCCTGCGGACCGCATCGACCGGTCGCGCCGCGCCCACCGGGCGTTGGCGACGCTCGTCGAGGATGTCGCCGCAGCGACCGTCCGCCCCGGGGCGTTCCGTCCCGTGCTCGACCTGATGCGCGCGACCGAGGACCGCCGCCCGTTCCAGCCGGATCTGCTCGCCCTCGAACGGGCCCTATTCGCGGTGGCGGATCCGGTGCCCCTCGTCCGGTCGGGCGGACCCGGCGGACAGGTCGCAGTGCCGTCTCGGATCGCGGCCGAAGCGGTGCCCGCGGGCGCGCCTGCGCCCGCGCCCGGCGGCGGATCGATCGTCGGCGCGACGAGGGACCCACGCGCATCGGCCCGCTCCCTCGCCGAGCTGGCGCAGTTGCCGGGAACGCTCGCCGACGAGTTCGGCGAGGCGCTCGATGCGGGCCCGCTCGCCGGACTCGGACGACGCTGGACGGCCTGGATGGCGGGCCGGCGCGCGGTGGTCGCGGTCGGCGGCCTGGTGGGGGCGGGAGCGCTCGTCGCCCTCCTGACGGCCGTGCCGCCCGGCGCCGGCGGAGCACCGGGCTCGAGTGCTCCGGAACCCCCTGGCCCGACGCAGGCGGCGACGAAGGACGACGAAGGAGCCGACACCGACGATCCCGCGGCCGCGGACCGGGCGCGGCCCGCCGCGGCGACGCACGTCACGCCCTCGACCGCGGCGCCGGATCCGGTCGATCCGGAGGACCCGGTCGCCGCCGCAGCCGCCCTGCTCGAGATCCGCACGGGGTGTCTCGCGGCGCGCGATGCGGACTGCATCGCCGCCTATGCCCAGTCGGGCTCGCCGATCGAGGCGCGCGACCGCGCGATCGCCTCGGGAGCGGGTGAGCCGGACGACCCGGTGGCGAGCCTCGACGACATCACGATCGGGACCGACCTCGGCGATGCCGTCGTGCTCCGCGTGCCCTCCTCGACCGAACGCGAACCGGCCTCGCTCCTGATGATTCGGAGCGAGGCCGGTTGGCGATTGCGGGAGTGGTTCGACTAGAGGCCGAGGTCGCCCTCGAAGTCGCCTTCCTCGAGCCGGTCCTTGACCGCGGTCAGGAACCGGGCGGCGTCGGCACCGTCGATGATGCGGTGGTCGTACGACAGCGCCAGGTAGACCATCGACCGGATCGCGATCGCGTCGGCGCCGTCCTGTGTCGTCACGACGGGGCGCTTGACGACCACGCCGGTGCCGAGGATCGCGGTCTGCGGCAGGAACACGACGGGCGTGTCGAACAGCGCACCGCGCGAGCCCGTGTTCGTCAGCGTGAACGTGCCGCCGGCGAGCTCATCGGGCTTGAGCTGGTTGTTGCGCGTGCGCTCGGCGAGGTCGGCGATCTGCTTGGACAGGCCGGCGATGTCGAGCTCGCCCGCATCGCGCACGACCGGCGTGAGCAGTCCGCGCTCGGTGTCGACCGCGATGCTGAGGTTCTCGCGCTCAGGGTAGACGATCGAGTCGCCGTCGACCGTCGAGTTGACGATCGGGTAGGCGCGCAGCGCCTCGACGGCCGCGAGGGCGAAGAACGGCAGGAACGAGAGCTTCGTCCCGGTCTGCTCGTGGAACGCGCCCTTGACCCTGTCACGCAGGCGAGCGACGCGCGTGACGTCGACCTCGACCACCGACGTGAGCTGGGCGGTCGACTGCATCGACACGACCGCGCGCTCGGCGACGACCTTGCGCAGGCGCGTCATCGGCTGCGTCGTTCCGCGCAGGGGAGAGGTCTCGAGCGGCTGGCGGGCGGGTGCGGTATCTGCCGTGGCCGGCGCTGCCGTCCCGGCGGAGAGCACGTCCTGCTTGCGGATGCGGCCGCCGACGCCCGTGCCCGTCACGCTCGCGAGGTCGACGCCCTGCTCGTTCGCGAGCTTGCGCACGATCGGCGTGACGTAGCCCGACGTGCCCGCGTGGGCACCGGCCTGCGGAGCGGGAGCGGCCTGGGCCGCCTGCTGCTCGGGAGCGGGAGCGGCGGGTGCCTCCGCCGCGGGCGCAGCGGGAGCGGATGCCGCCTCGGCCGGCGCGGCCTGCGGTTCTGCCGGAGCCGCAGGGGCGGCGGGAGCCTCGGCGGCGGGAGCTGCCGGTGCCTCGGGCGCCGCGGGTGCGGACGGAGCCTCCGCCGGCGCGGGTGCGGCCTGCGGCTCCTCCGGAGCAGCCGGCGCCTCGGCGGCGGGCTCCTCGGCAGCCGGTGCCGCCTCAGCGGCGGGCTCCTCAGCAGCGGGTGCCTCGGGCTCCTCGGCGGGCGCGGCCGCAGCCGAACCGTCTCCGATCGTCACGAGCGCGGCGCCGACCTCGACCGTCTCGTCCTCCTGGACGAGGATCGCCTCGATGACGCCCGCCACCGGCGATGGGATCTCGGTGTCGACCTTGTCGGTCGAGACCTCGAGCAGCGGCTCGTCGACCTCGACACGGTCGCCCACATTCTTCAACCAGCGGGTGACCGTGCCCTCGGTGACACTCTCGCCGAGTGCCGGGAGGCTGACGGATTCGCTCATTCGCTTGTCTCCTTCACAGCGTGTGACGCGTTCTAGCTTATTGCAGTCGGGATTCGACGGGCCGGGCTCAGAGAGCGTGCAGCGGCTTGCCCGCGAGCTTGAGGAAGGCCTCGCCGAGGGCCTCGTTCTGCGTGGGGTGCGCGTGGATCAGCGGAGCGACATCCTCCGGGTACGCCTCCCAGTTCACCGCGAGCTGGGCCTCGCCGATCAGCTCCCCGACACGGGCGCCGATCATGTGCACGCCCACGACGGGGCCGTCCTCGACGCGGACGACCTTGATCGAACCGCTGGTCTCGAGGATGTGGCTCTTGCCGTTGCCGGCCAGGTTGTACTCGTACGAGGAGACCTTGTCGGCTCCGAACTTCTCGGCCGCACGGGCCTCGGTGTAGCCGACGGATGCCACCTCGGGCTCGCAGTACGTGACCTTGGGGATGTTCACGTCCTCGACCACGATCGGGTTCAGGCCCGCGAGTTCCTCGGCGACGAAGATGCCCTGCTGGAAGCCGCGGTGCGCGAGCTGGAGGCCCGGGACGATGTCGCCGACGGCGTACACGCCCGGGACGCTCGTCTCGAGGCGCTCGTTCGTGATGACGAACCCGCGGTCGATGGTCACGCCGGCCTCTTCGTAGCCGAGGTTCGCCGTGACCGGGCCGCGCCCGACCGCGACGAGCAGCAGCTCGGCCTCGACGGTGTCGCCGTTCTCGAGCGTCACGACGACCCCGTCGTCGTTCTGGGCGACGCTCTGGAACCTGGTTCCGAGCTTGTAGTCGATGCCGCGCTTGCGGAAGGCGCGCTCGAGCTGCTTCGAGATCGACTCCTCCTCGTTGGGCACGAGGTGGGGCAGTGCCTCGATGATCGTGACCTCGGCGCCGAACGAACGCCACACGCTCGCGAACTCGACGCCGATGACGCCGCCGCCGAGGACGGCGACCTTGCCGGGCACGAAGTCGAGCTCGAGCGCCTGCTCGCTCGTGATCACGCGACCGCCGATCTCGAGGCCGGGAAGCGACCGCGAGTAGGAACCGGTCGCGAGGATGACGTTGCGACCCACGAGCCGGTGCTCGCCGACGACGACGGTCTTGGCGCCGTCGAGGCGGCCCTCGCCCTCGAAGACCGTGATGCCGCGGGCCTTGATGAGCCCCTGGAGCCCCTTGAACTTGCTCGAGACGATGCCCTCGCGATAGCGGGTCACCGCGGCGACGTCGATGCCCTCGAACGTGCTGCGCACGCCGAACTTGGCCGACTCGCGCGAGCTGTCGGCGACTTCGGCGGCGTGGAGCAGCGCCTTCGTCGGGATGCAGCCGCGGTGCAGGCATGTGCCGCCGAGCTTGTCCTTCTCGACGAGGGCCACGGTGAGGCCGAGCTGGACGGCGCGCAGCGCCGCTGCGTAGCCTCCGCTGCCGCCTCCGAGGATGACGAGGTCAAAGTTCTGCTCGGACAAACGGAATCTCCCTTGCGCATCGGATCTGCGGGGCGAGTCACCCGGGTTCGCGGCCGGGGCACGTCTGGGCGAGGAACGCCCCTGACGACTGTACTACCTGGCGACGGTCCGCTCGCCCAGCGCGATCAGCGTCCGCACGGCCGCGCCCGTCCCGCCCGCGCCGGTGAATCCCCAGGGCGCCGCGGTGTTGTACGACGGCCCGGCGATGTCGAGATGCGCCCAGGGGATGCGCGCGTCGCCCTCGCCCTCGCGGCGCCCGACGAACTGCTGGAGGAAGACCCCGGCGAGCAGCATTCCCGGGGTCACGGTGCCGAGCTTGGTGTTGGCGAGGTCGGCGACGTCGGACTTCAGCAGCGCGAGCAGGTCGTCGGACAGCGGCATCGGCCAGGTCGGTTCACCGGCGGCATCCGCTGCCTGCGCCACGCGCTCGACGAGCGCGTCCTCGCCCATCAGGCCGGTGATCCGATGCCCGAGCGCGACGAGCTGCGCACCCGTGAGGGTCGCCACGTCGACGATCGCGTCCGGCTGCTCCTCGCTCGCGGCGGCGAGTGCGTCGGCCATGACGAGCCGTCCCTCGGCGTCGGTGTTCAGGATCTCGACGCTCGTGCCGCCCTTCATGCGGATGACGTCGTTGGGGCGGGCGGCCGTGCCGGACGGCATGTTCTCCGCGAGGCAGAGCCACCCGGTGACGCGCACAGGGATGGCGAGCTCGGCGAGCGCGACGATCGCCGAGAGCACGGCGGCCGCACCGGCCATGTCGGATTTCATCCCGACCATCGAGGTTCCCGGCTTCAGCGAGAGCCCGCCGGAGTCGAACGTGATGCCCTTGCCGACGAGGGCCAGGTGAGCGGATGCCGCTTCCGGCGCGTAGTCGAGACGCACCAGTCGCGGCGGGCGGGAGGAACCGCCGCCGACGGCGAGGATCCCGTTGAACCCGCCCTCTTCGAGCGCCGCCTCGTCGTACACGGTGGCGTGGACGCCGACCTGCTCGGCGGCCTCGCGTGCGAGTTCGGCGAGTGCGGCGGGCGGGAGCTCGTTCGGGGCCGTGTTGACGAGGTCCTTGGTGCGGGCGACCGCTGCGACGACGCTGCGCACCCGCGGCAGGCGGACGTCCGCTTCGGTGTGCGCCGTGTGCAGCACGACGCGGTCCGGCCCGGTGGGGCCCTCGCGGTACTCGGTGAAGGTGTAGGCGCCGAGGCCGGCGCCCTCGAGGAGCGCCTCCGCGGATGCCGGGTCGAGCGTTCCGGCGGCGACGGCGACCGAGTCGGCGGTCGCGAGCGCGCGGACCGCGGCGCCCGCCGCGAGGCGCAGGGTCGCGGCATCCGCCGTCTCGCCGACCCCGGCCGCGATGACCAGCCGGCCCCGCTCGCCGGGCTCGACCAGGCGCGTGACCTCCTCCGGTGCGCCCTTGGCGCCGAGGCGTCCGAGCGCGTCGGCCACCCACGCGAAGCCGTCGACCTCGAACGGCTCCGGGCCGTCCGGAGTGCGTCGGACGGGGATGACGACGGCGTCGGCGTCGGCTTCGGATGCGGGGGAGTCGGAGAGCGTGAGCGCGGGAACGGACATGGCAACGATGCTAGGTGTTCGCTCTGGGCTTGTGCCCGCCTCGGCGAACCCGGCGGGGCGGACTCCGGCCCTCGGTACCCTTGATCCATGCGCGATCCCCGCTCCCTGTACGAGCTCGAGGCCGACGTCCGGGTGTCTGCGGGCCTGCCACTCGTCGCCGGGCTCACGGGCTTCGCCGATGCCGGGTCCGCGGTCGCGCAGACGACCGAGTACCTGCGCACGACGCTCGACACCGAACCGGTCGCGATCTTCGACGCCGACGAGCTCCTCGACTACCGGGCCCGGCGGCCGATCATGCTCTTCGACGGTGATCACCTGACCGACTACCGGCCGCCGCGACTCGCGCTCGACCTCGCGAAGGACGAACTCGGGCAGCCGTTCCTCCTGCTGACCGGGTTCGAGCCGGATTTCCAGTGGGAGCGTTTCTCGGCCGCGGTGCTGGGGCTCATCGACGACCTCGAGGTGGGGTCGACCACGTGGATCAATTCGATCCCGATGCCCGTGCCGCACACGCGCCCGATCGGCGTGACCGTGAGCGGCAACCGGAGCGACCTGATCGAGGCGATGTCGATCTGGCGGCCGACCACGCAGGTGCCGTCCAACGCGCTGCACCTCGTCGAGTACCGCCTGCAGGAGCGCGAGCACCCGACCACCGGGTTCGTGCTGCTCGTGCCGCACTACCTGTCGGACGCGGAGTTCCCGTCGGCCGCGGTGGCCGCACTCGAGGCCGTGAGCGCGTCGACCGGGCGGATCTTCCCGACGGACGCCCTGCGCGAGCAGGGGCGCGAGTTCCTGGCGAAGATCGACGAGCAGGTCGCGGAGAACGGCGAGCTCGCCAAGCTCGTGCGCACGCTCGAACAGCGGCACGACGAGTACATGGAGGGCGCCGGCCTGCGCTCTCCGCTCACCGACGAAGACGGCGAACTGCCGACCGCCGATGAGATCGCGGCGGAACTGGAGAAGTTCCTGGCGCGCCGCCGCCACCCCGACGACGAGGGGGCGTGAACCGCGTCGCACGGGGGATCGGGCGGGGGAATGCACGTCCGGCCGTCGGCGTTGGAGCAGGAGGACGGGTCGAATCAGTCGATCATCGTGTGGCGCCGCGACTCGATCGTCGAATGATCCCTGTATAATGGAGGGAAGGACCCGGTCTGGTCCGCCCGGCGATGAAGGTCGCCTACCGAAGCGGACTTGACATGGGTCCTCATCGTGTCCGAAATCACGCCGAGCGTGACGCGGCCGCCCACCTGCCCCGGCCCCCGGGCGCGGCTGTGCGACAGCGAGGAAGAGGTTCAGAACACATGGCAGCCAAGACCACCCCGGCGAAGACCGACGAGTCGGCCGAGGCCACCGGCACCACGGCGGCGAAGAAGCGCGCCTCGACGTCGGCGAAGTCGAGTGCGGCCGGCGCAGCGAAGAGCACGGCGTCCAAGGGCGCCGCCTCCCGCACGTCGACCACGACCGCGTCGAAGACGCCCCGCACGTCCACGGCCAAGGCCGCCAAGGCGAAGTCCCCGCGGGCGAAGAAGGCCAAGGAGGACGACGAGATCGAGCACGTCGCCGACCACGAGGTCGAGGCCGACGACCACGCCGACGGCGACGAGGGCGGGAAGAAGTCGACCGTCACCGAGCCGCACCCGACCGGTGCGATCGTCCTGCGCGCATCCGACGACGAAGACGAGATCCCGGTCTACTCGTCCACGATCACGGGTGCCACGGCCGACCCGGTCAAGGACTACCTCAAGCAGATCGGCAAGGTCGCGCTGCTGAACGCGGCCGAAGAGGTCGAACTCGCGATGCGGATCGAGGCCGGCCTCTTCGCGGAGGAGAAGCTCTCGCAGATGCCCGAGAAGGAGAAGCGCAGCCAGTACGGCCGCGAACTCCAGTGGGTCGCACGCGACGGCCAGCGAGCGAAGAGCCACCTGCTCGGGGCCAACCTGCGCCTCGTCGTCTCGCTCGCCAAGCGCTACACGGGCCGCGGAATGCAGTTCCTCGACCTCATCCAGGAGGGCAACCTCGGCCTCATCCGTGCGGTCGAGAAGTTCGACTACACCAAGGGCTTCAAGTTCTCGACGTACGCGACCTGGTGGATCCGCCAGGCCATCACGCGCGCCATGGCCGACCAGGCCCGCACCATCCGCATCCCGGTGCACATGGTCGAGGTCATCAACAAGCTCGCCCGCGTGCAGCGCCAGATGCTGCAGGACCTGGGCCGCGAACCCACCCCCGAAGAGCTGTCGCGCGAACTCGACATGACCCCCGAGAAGGTCATCGAGGTCCAGAAGTACGGCCGCGAGCCGATCTCGCTGCACACCCCGCTCGGCGAGGACGGCGACAGCGAGTTCGGCGACCTCATCGAGGACACCGAGGCGGTCGTCCCGGCCGACGCGGTCGGCTTCACGATGCTGCAGAAGCAGCTCGAGTCGCTGCTCGACTCGCTCAGCGAGCGCGAAGCGGGCGTCATCCGCATGCGCTTCGGACTCGGCGACGGCATGCCGAAGACGCTCGACCAGATCGGCGACACCTTCGGCGTGACCCGCGAACGGATCCGCCAGATCGAGTCGAAGACGATGGCGAAGCTGCGCCACCCGTCCCGCTCGCAGTCGCTGCGCGACTACCTCGAGTAGGCCGACGTGAAGTACGCGCCGGCGATCCTCGTCGGCCGCATGACCAGATTCGCCGCCCGGCTGCGCAAGCCGGGCGGCGGTTCGGCGGTGCCCGGCCTCGTCGTCAACACCATCGCTCCCGGCTACCTGCGCACGACCCTCTCCGGATTCCCGGAGGGGCTCGTCGTCGTCTCGGGTTCGAGCGGAAAGTCGACGACGACGAAGATGCTCGTGGCCGTGCTGCGCGCGCACGGGAGTCGGGTGTTCACGAACCCCTCGACGGCGAACATCAGCCAGGGACTCACCTCGGCGCTGCTCGAACAGGCGGACTGGCGCGGTCGGGTTCCCGGGGACGTCGCCGTCCTCGAGATGGACGAGGGCCACGGTGCCGTCGTGATGGCGGACGTCGATGCGCGCGTCGTCACGCTCACGAACGTGATGGTCGACCAGATCGACCGATTCCACGACTCCGAGATGGTCGCCGGCATGCTCGCGCGGATCGCGGCACGCGCCCACGGTGCCGTCGTGGTGAACGCGGACGACGGCTACCTCGGCCGGATCGCGGACGACGTCGACGTCGCGGTCCGCCGGTTCGGGGTCTCGGCCGACGTGCTCGCGGCCTCGCCGCGGGGACTCGGGCACACCGAGACCGCACCCGAGCGTCTCGGCGCCGGTGACGGTGTCGTCGTGGCATCCGTCGACGGCGCTTCGGCAGTGCTCGCCGACGGCGACGATCGGGTCGAGATCGGGCTCCCCGCACGCGGGACGCACTATGCGGTCGACGCCGCAGCCGCCTACGCGACCGCGCAGGCCGTGCTCGGCGAGCGGTTCGACGCCGCGACCGCGGCGCGGGCGCTCAGCGCGATCCCCGCGGTCTTCGGGCGCGGCGAGCGGGTCGAGGTCCGTGGCCACGAGGTCGATTTCGTGCTCGTGCAGAACCCGGCCAGCTACCAGCTCAACGTCGACAGCATCCCCGCCGGGACCGAGCAGATCCTGTTCGCGATCGGTTCGGACGTGCGCGACCCGTCGTACTTCTGGCCGGTCGACGCCTCGTCGCTCGGCCGCGTCTCGATCGTGAGCGGGTCCAAGGCCGATGAGGCCGCCCTCATGCTCGCGTACGACGGAGTCGTGATCGACCGGGTCGAGCACGACCTCGGCCGTGCACTCGACGACTTCCTCGCAGCGCCCGCCCCGGCGGCCGGCGTGAAGACCATCGTCTTCTCCGCCGACTCGATGCGGCGCACGCGGGCGCACCTCGGACTCACGGGAGCGGAATGAGCCTTACGATCGTCTCGCTGCTGCCCTCGCTGCAGAACACCAACGGCGACGCGGAGAACGCGGCCGTGCTCGCGGCACGCGCCCGCTGGGCCGGCCTGGATGCGGTGGTCGCCGCCGTGGAGCGCGTGGAGGACCTGCCCGAACGCGTCGACGCGGTCGTGCTCGGCTCGGGCAGCGACGCCTCCCTCGACCGCAGCAGGCAGGCGCTGCTCGGGCTGCACGACCACCTGCGCCGTTGGGGCACCGAGGGGGTGCCCATCCTCGCGGTCGGCACCGGGTGGGAACTGCTGAGCTGGGGCATCGAACTGCCCGACGGGAGCACCGTCGAGGGGCTCGGCATCGTCGCCGGCCGTGCGGTTCCCGCCGCGGCGCGCATCGCGGGCGACCTCGTGGTGAAGGCGTCGGGAGGGCTCGGCACGCTCATCGGGTTCGAGAACCACGCGCGCGACTACGTCGGAGCCGAGGCATCCCCGATCGGCCGAGTGCAGGCCGGCACCGGCAACGGCCGCGGGTCGGGCCAGGAGGGCGTGCGCATGGGCGACGTCCTCGGCACGCACCTGCACGGCCCGGTGCTCGCGAAGAATCCGAGGCTCGCCGACCTCATGCTCGCCAGGATGTGCGAGCGCGCCGGACTGGACTACCGCCCGGGGGAGCGCACGGCGCGCGTCGACGAGTACGCCGAGGCCGCGCGTTCCGCGCAGTTGCGTGCTGCGGGCGTCGCGGCATCCGCCCACGCCTGACCGGCGCATACTCGAACAGCGCCGCCGACCCGCCTGTCCGCCGGGCCCCGCCGGAACGCGGAACGCCCCCGGAATCCTCCGGGGGGCGTTCGCGGTCTCGGGTCTCGATCAGTCGTTCAGGAGCCGGCTGGACTCGTCGTGCCAGCTGTGCGCGATCTGCGAGAGCTTCTCCTGGTGCTTGCGGCCGTGGTGGGCGCAGAAGAGGAGCTCGCCGCTCGCGACGACCACGCGGATGTAGGCCTGCGCGCCGCACGCATCGCAGCGGTCGAGCGCGGTGAGCTCGTGCGCGGTCTCGGCGTCCTCGACAGTGCCGGCGGCGGTGTCGGTGTACTGGGTCATGGCGCCTCCTCCGTAGATCACGAGCCGTTCCTTCACTCAATGAAAACACGCGCACGGCTGCGAACCTTCCGTGAGGCGCCCGGTTTCGCTGTACGCGAAGCGCCTGAGCCGGGTACGGGGGTGGTCCTCAGTAGGCTTGTGCGACGTGAGCTCCGACTATTCCGCCCGCCATCTCTCCGTCCTCGAGGGTCTCGAGGCGGTTCGCAAGCGTCCGGGCATGTACATCGGCTCGACCGACTCGCGCGGCCTCATGCACTGCCTGTGGGAGATCATCGACAATGCCGTCGACGAGGCCCTCGCCGGGCACGGCACCGAGATCGAGGTGCGGCTGCACGCCGACGGCAGCGTCGAGGTGACCGACCACGCCCGCGGAATCCCGGTCGACGTCGAACCGAAGACCGGGCTGACGGGCGTCGAGGTCGTGTTCACGAAGCTGCACGCCGGCGGCAAGTTCGGCTCGGGGTCGTACTCGTCCTCGGGCGGCCTCCACGGCGTCGGCGCATCGGTCGTCAACGCGCTGTCCGAGCGCCTCGACGTCGAGGTCGACCGCGGCGGCGCGACCTGGGCGATGTCCTTCCACCGCGGGGAGCCCGGGGTGTTCGACGACACGGGGGCGCCATCGCCCACCGCGCCGTTCCGCCCGTTCGAGCAATCCAGCGAGCTGCGCAAGGTCGGGCGTGTCGCGAAGGCCGTGACCGGCACGCGCGTGCGCTACTGGGCCGACCCGCAGATCTTCACGCGCGGGGCGGGGTTCCAGCTCGACGAGCTCCTGAACCGAGCGCGGCAGACCGCGTTCCTGGTCCCCGGGCTCGCGATCACCGTGTTCGACCAGCGCGGCGACGAGCCCGAGACGCACCGCTTCCAGTTCGACGGCGGCATCTCCGAGTTCGTCGAGCACCTCGCCGTCGACGGACCGGTCACCGACATCTGGCGACTGACCGGCGACGGCCGCTTCACCGAGACCGTCCCCGTGCTGAGCGATCACGGCGCGATGGTGCCGACCGATGTCGAACGGCACTGCCACGTCGACATCGCCCTGCGCTGGGGCACCGGGTACGACACGGTCATGCGCAGCTTCGTCAACATCATCGCCACGCCGAAGGGCGGAACCCACCAGACCGGGTTCGAGCAGGGGCTGGTGAAGTTCATCCGCCAGCAGGTCGAGCAGAACGCTCGGCGGCTCAAGGTCGGCAACGACAAGCTCGACAAGGACGACATGCTCGCCGGGCTCACGGTCGTGCTCACGGTCCGGGTGCCCGAACCGCAGTTCGAGGGTCAGACGAAGGAGGTGCTCGGCACCCCAGCGGTGCGCTCGATCGTCGCGTCGGTCGTGCAGAAGGCGCTGGGGGAGCGATTCGCATCGACCAAGCGCGACGACAAGGCGCAGACCGCGATGCTGCTGGAGAAGATCGTCTCCGAGATGAAGGCGCGCATCTCGGCCCGCACCCACAAGGAGACCCAGCGCCGGAAGAACGCGCTCGAGACCTCCTCGCTTCCGGCGAAGCTCGTCGACTGCCGCTCGACGGATGTCGCGACGAGCGAACTGTTCATCGTCGAGGGCGACTCGGCGCTCGGCACCGCCAAGCTCGCTCGCGACAGCGAGCACCAGGCGCTGCTGCCGATCCGCGGCAAGATCCTGAACGTGCAGAAGGCCAGCATCGCCGACATGCTCGGCAACGCCGAGTGCGCGTCGATCATCCAGGTGATCGGCGCCGGCTCGGGACGCACGTTCGACCTGGCCGCCGCACGATACGGCAAGGTCATCATCATGAGCGATGCCGACGTCGACGGCGCACACATCCGCACGCTTCTCCTGACGCTGTTCTTCCGCTACATGCGGCCGATGATCGAAGCGGGCCGGGTGTTCGCCGCGGTCCCGCCGCTGCACCGCATCGTCGTGCAGAATCCGGGTTCGAAGCCGAACGAGATCATCTACACGTACTCCGAGAAGGAGTACGCGGCGGTGCGTGCCGACCTCGCGCGCAAGGGCCGGAAGTTCGGCGAACCGCAACGGTACAAGGGCCTCGGCGAGATGGACGCCGACCAGCTCGCGACGACCACGATGGATCCGGCGCACCGCACGCTGCGCCGCGTCGGCGTGGCCGACGCCGAGCAGGCCGGCCGGGTGTTCGAGCTGCTCATGGGCAACGAGGTCGCCCCGCGCAAGGAGTTCATCGTCGACAGCGCCGCCGCCCTGACGCGCGACCGCATCGACGCCTGACCGCGTCACGGCGTCTTCGCGGACGCGGATTCCTCCGCGCGCCGCGATGCGTCCGTCAGCGGATGCTTCGCCCGATCGCGTGCACGACCGCCTCGAGCTGAACACCGGAGCCGTCGCGCTTCGCGCCGCCCTCGGGGAGCGCTCGGACCGATCCGTCGGCGCCCGTCGCGTGCGCCGGACCGGGGCCGACCCACGCGCTCGAGAGTCCGTCCTGGCCCTTGAGGAACCGGTGCGCGCGCACGCCGCCGGTCGCGCGGCCCTTGCCGGGGAACTCGCTGAAGTCGCTGACCTTCGCTGCGCCGGGGTCGGCGCCGAGGAGCGTGTCGTCGGTCGCGGCAACGGTCACCACCACGGCGGCGTCGAGGTCCGCAGGCGGCAGCACGGTGAAGGAGATCACGCGGGCGCCGGGCGCGAGCTTGATGCCGGCCATGCCACCCGCCGCGAAGCCCTGCGGACGAACTGCCGAGGCCGGGAAGTGCAGCAGCTGCGCATCGCTCGTGACGAACACCAGCTCGTCGTCGTCGCCTCCCTGCGCCGCCCCGACGACGCGGTCGCCGGACTTGAGGGCGACGATCTCGAAGTCGGGCCGGTTCGGGTAGGCGCCGGGCGCCACGCGCTTGACGACGCCCTGCTCGGTGCCGACGACGATCGGCTGCTGGGAGTCCAGCGAGACGACCGCGAGCACCTGCTCCGATCGGTCGGTCAGCCCGAGGTAGTCGGCGATGCGGACGCCTGCGCCGAGCTGGACCGAGTTCGGGGGCAACGCCGGCAGGTCGAGCGGGGAGAAGCGGATGAGCCGGCCCGCGGAGGTGACGGCGCCGATCTCGCTGCGGCTCGTGGTCGTCACCTCGGATCGCACGGCGTCGTGCTTGGTGCGCCGCGAGGGCGGGGTGAGCGCGACGGTCGACTCGCCGTCGGGTGCGTCGACACGGGCGATGCGCCCGGTCGCGCCGAGGATGACCCGGCACGGCACGTCCGCGTGCTCGAGCGTGGCGGGATCGATCGCCTTCCGGGTCTTGGGCTGCACGCGCGCCTCGGTGAGCATGGTCCGGCGCGGCGTCCCGAACGCCTCCGCCGCGGCATCGAGTTCGTCGGCCACCTGCATGCGGATGCGTGCATCGCTGCCGAGCAGCTCCTCGAGTGCGGCGATGTCGGCGAGGAGCTGGTCGCGCTCGGCCTCGAGCTCGATGCGGGAGAACTTCGTGAGACGGCGCAGCCGCAGTTCGAGGATGTACTCGGCCTGGAGGCGGCTGAGGTCGAAGACCTCCTCGAGGCGGCTGCGGGCGGCCTCGGCGTCGTCGCTCGAGCGGATGACCTGGATGACCTCGTCGATGTCGAGGATCGCGACGAGCAGGCCCTCGACGAGGTGGAGTCGTTCGCGCTTGCGCGCGAGCCGGAACTCGGATCGGCGTGTGACGACCCGGATGCGGTGCGCGAGGTAGACCTCGAGCAGCTCCCGCAGCCCGAGGGTCTGCGGCTGGCCGTCGACGAGGGCGACGTTGTTGATGTTGAAGGAGTCCTCGAGCGGAGTCAGGCGGTAGAGCTGCTCGAGCACGGCCTGCGGGTTGAACCCGGTCTTCACGCCGATCACCAGGCGCAGCCCGCGCTTGCGGTCGGTGAGGTCGGCGACATCCGAGATGCCGGTGATCTTCTTCGCCGCGACGCCGTCCTTGATCTTCTCGATCACCTTCTCGGGTCCGACGAGGTAGGGCAGCTCGGTCACCACGAGTCCTGACTTGCGGGGCGTGAGTTGTTCGACCGAGACCTTCGCGCGCGTCTTGAAGGACCCCCGCCCGGTCGCGTACGCGTCGCGCACGCCCGAGAGGCCGACGATCGTGCCACCCGAGGGGAAGTCCGGGCCGGGGACGAACTCCATGAGGTCGTCGAGCGTGGCCTCGGGCGTGAGGATGAGGTGCCGGGCGGCCGCGACGACCTCGACGAGGTTGTGCGGCGCCATGTTGGTGGCCATGCCGACGGCGATGCCGCTCGCGCCGTTGACGAGCAGGCTCGGGAACGCCGCGGGCAGCACCTCGGGCTGCAGGTGGGAATTGTCGTAGTTGGGGATGAAGTCGACGACGTCCTCGTCGAGGTCGGCGGTCATCGCGACGGCCGGCGGCGCCATCCGGGCCTCGGTGTACCGCGACGCGGCGGGGCCGTCGTCGAGCGAGCCGAAGTTGCCGTGGCCGTCGACGAGCGGCACGCGCAGCGTGAACGCCTGGGCGAGGCGCACGAGCGCGTCGTAGATCGCCGAGTCGCCGTGCGGGTGGAGCTTGCCCATGACCTCGCCGACCACGCGGGCCGACTTGACATGGCTGCGTTCGGGGCGCAGGCCCATCTCGCTCATCATGTAGAGGATCCGGCGCTGGACCGGCTTCAGGCCGTCGCGCGCGTCCGGGAGCGCGCGCGAGTAGATGACCGAGTAGGCGTACTCGAGGAACGAGCCCTGCATCTCCTCCGAGACGTCGATGTCGTCGATGCGTTCGGCGACCGGTGCTGCGGCGGGCTCGTTCTTCGCTGGGGTCATTCGTCGTCTCTGCGGTGGGCGCGCGGCGCGCGAGCGGGGAAGTGGGCGACGCGCCGCCTGTGACAGACTGGGGCGCGATGCCAGCAATGCTACCGGTGCCCGCCGACGGCGCCTCACGGCTCACCGGGGTCCTGCCGAGCGCCCTCGCATCGATGACGGGCGGCCATGGCCCGTTCGACCTCCCGGCCGCGACGTCGGCCGTCGTCGTGCTGGCCGACGGCCTCGGCGTGCACAACCTGCGCTCGCGGGCCGGGCACGCGAGGTTCCTCGCGAGCCGGCTGGCCAGACGCGACGTGATCCGCACGGTCCTCCCGTCGACGACCGCGGCCGCGATCGCGAGCTTCGCGACCGGGCTGATGCCGGGCGCGCACGGCCTGGTCGGGTACCGCGTGCCCGACCGGGCGCACGACCGGGTCGTGAACCAGCTGAGCGGGTGGGACGACCGGATGGTCCCCGAAGCCTGGCAGCCGCACCCGACCGTGTTCGAGCGAGCGGGGGCGCACGCCATCCGTGCGGTGGCGATCGGCGGCCCCCGCTACCGCGACTCCGGGTTCACCCGCGCGGTCCTGCGCGGTGCCGAGTACGTGCCCGGCGCGCGGATCGCCGACCGGTTCGATGCAGCACTGCGCGTGCTCGAGGACGGCCCCGCCCTGATCTACCTCTACCTCGCCGAACTGGATCAGGTCGCGCACGCGCACGGCTGGGAGTCGGACCGCTGGCTGGCCGAACTCGAAGCGTTCGACGGCGAGCTCCAGTCGTTCGAGAGACGGATGCCGCGCGGCACCGGAGTGCTCGTGACCGCCGATCACGGGGTGATCGACGTTCCCGCCCATCGCCATGTCTTCATCGACGCTGGCCCGGGGCTCCTCGACGGCGTACGCCATGTGGCGGGTGAGCCCAGGTGCCTGGGGCTCGTACTCGAGGACGCCCTGGACGACCGCGCGCGCGCCGACGTGCTCGAGCGCTGGCGCACCGCGGAGGGCGAGCGCGCCTGGGTGATCCCACGCCACGAGGCGATCGCGGCCGGCTTCTACGGCGAGGTCGAGCCGCGCGTGATCGACCGCATCCCCGACATCCTCGTCGCCGCGCGCTCCGGGGTCGCCTACTACGACCGGCGCGAACCTGACCGGAGCGCAGAGCGCATGGTCGGGCAGCACGGTTCCCTCACCGACGAGGAGACGCGGATCCCGCTGGTCCGGTTCGGCGCATTCGCGCGCGACTGACCGACCGCGGAGACGACGGATGCCACGGCGCCCGGCCGTGGCATCCGCTGCGGTTGCGCGCGCGTCAGGAGGGGTAGCGGCCCCGCTTGACCTGGGGCTTCGGAAGCCGGAGGGGCCGCAGCTGCAGCGCGCGCATCGCGGCGTACCAGCGGACCTTCTCGACCTTCGACGCGCCGAACTTGGCGGCGAGCTTGCGCCGCAGGGTGATGCCGAGGATGATCACGTCGATCACCGCGATGAGGAAGAAGCCCCAGAGCGTGAAGATGCCGATCGTCTGGACCTCGTAGCTCGGAACGAAGGTGAGCACGATCACGGCGAACATCACGGGGATGAGGATCTCGCCGACGCTGAAGCGCGCGTCGACGTAGTCGCGCACGTACTTCTTCTGCGGGCCGCGGTCGCGCATCGGGAGGTAGCGTTCCTCGCCGGCGGCCATGCCGATGCGTGCGCGCTCACGAGCCTCGGCCGCCTTCGCGCGGGCCTGCTTCGCGGCCTCCTTGCGGTCGTTCGGCACGAGCGGGCGCCGGTTCGCGGCTTCGCGCTCGGCGCGGGTCGGCGTCGGTGCGCCCTTGCCGACCTTCGGCGTCGCGGCGACGTCGTCGGCCTCGGGGGCAGGGCTGGGGGAGTCGGTGCTGGGGTGCTTGGCCACGGGGAAGTCCTCGTCGATCGGTTCTCTTAAGATTACCCGCATGAGCGAGACCCGCCCCGACCCGTCTACCGTCCCGTACGCCTCCGACCCCTCGGTCGACCAGCACGACACCGTCGAACGACTGCGTGCGGCCGTCGAAGCCGGATTCCCGGAGACCGTCGCCGACCTCACCGACCTCGTCCGGATCCCGTCGGTCTCCTGGGCCGCATTCGACCCCGAGCACGTCGCCCGCAGCGCGGAGGCGGTCGCGGAGCTCGTGCGGGGCCTCGGCGTCTTCGACGTCGTCGACATCCGTCGGGCATCGATCGGATCGGACGGAGAGCTCGGCCAGCCGGCGGTGGTCGCCCGGCGCGAGTCCCGCAACGGCCGCCCGACGGTTCTGCTCTACGCACACCACGACGTCCAGCCGCCCGGCGACGACGCCGACTGGGATTCGGCCCCGTTCGAGCCGACCCTGCGCGGCGACCGCCTGTACGGCCGCGGCGCGGCCGACGACAAGGCCGGGGTCATGGCCCACGTCGCCGCCGTCCGCGCACTCGTCGACGTGCTGGGCGACGACCTCGATCTCGGCATCGCGCTCTTCATCGAGGGCGAGGAGGAGTTCGGCTCGCGCTCGTTCGCGAACTTCCTGCGCGAGCAGCGCGACCTGCTCGAGGCCGACGCGATCGTCGTCGCGGACTCGAACAACTGGGACGTGCACACGCCGGCGCTCACGGTCGCGCTGCGCGGGAACGTGACCTTCCGCC
The DNA here is from genome assembly GCF_021442325.1 of Agromyces marinus. Classification (NCBI taxonomy): domain Bacteria; kingdom Bacillati; phylum Actinomycetota; class Actinomycetes; order Micrococcales; family Microbacteriaceae; genus Agromyces; species Agromyces marinus. The sequence goes on from NZ_CP087879.1 coordinate 1,537,103, forward strand.
TGACCGTCTCCACCCTCGAGCACGCCTCGCACTCGGGCATGTTCGGGGGAGCGGTGCCCGACGCGATGCTCGCCGCCATCCGCCTGCTCGCGACCCTCCACGACGAGGACGGGGCCGTCGCGGTCGACGGGCTCACCTCGACCGACCTCGACACGCCCCCGTACGACGAGGAGCAGCTGCGTTCTGAGGCCGGGCTGATCGACGGGGTGTCGCCCATCGGGCGCGGGAGCATCCTCTCGCGGATCTGGGCGCAGCCCTCCATCACCGTCACCGGCATCGACGCGCCCAGCGTCGCGAACGCATCGAACACGCTGATCCCGCGGGTCTCGGTGCGCGTGAGCGCGCGGGTCGCGCCCGGGCAGGATGCCGCGGCCGCGCTCCAGGCACTCCGGGCCCACCTGCTCGCCCACGCGCCGTTCGGCGCCAGGATCGAGCTCGACGACATCGACACGGGCCAGCCGTTCCTCGTCGACACGAGCGGTTGGGCGGTGGCGGACGCCAAGCGCGCCATGGCCGATGCGTGGGGCAGTGAACCCGTCGACATCGGGGTGGGCGGGTCGATCCCGTTCATCGCGGAGCTCGTCGAGGAGTTCCCCTCGGCCCAGATCCTCGTCACGGGCGTGGAGGACCCCGACTCGCGGGCGCACAGCCCGAACGAGTCCCTGCACCTCGGCGTGTTCCGCCGGGCGATCCTCGCCGAGGCGGCGTTGCTCGCCCGCCTCCAGGCGCGCACGCGCGCGCCGCAGGGCGGCAGCGGTGCGTGACTCGACGCGTGGCGAACGGATGCCGCTTCCGGGCGAATCCCCATGCGAGGCGGGTATCATCGGGCTGACCGACCTTCGAGGAGTGAGATGAGCGACACGATCACCGACGCCACCCACGGCGTGAAGCTGAGCGATCCGGCGGCCGACAAGGTCCGCAACCTCCTCTCGCAGGAGGGTCGCGACGACCTGCGCCTGCGCGTGGCGGTGCAGCCCGGCGGGTGCTCGGGCCTGATCTACCAGCTGTACTTCGACGAGCGACTGCTCGACGGCGATGCCGTCGTCGACTTCGAGGGCGTCGAGGTCGTCGTCGACAAGATGAGCGTGCCCTACCTCGACGGGTCGACCATCGACTTCGAGGACTCCATCCAGAAGCAGGGCTTCACGATCGACAACCCCAACGCCCAGGGCAGCTGCGCGTGCGGTGATTCGTTCCACTGATCCGCCGTTCCACGCGAAGAGGGAGACCGCCGAGGCGGTCTCCCTCTTCGCGTTTTCGGCCGTCGGAGGCCGGATCGCGGGCGGATTCGGTCAAACGCACCCGCAGGGTGCACGAGACGGGTGCCGAGTCGGAGTAGGCTAGGTGCGATCAATGCGCTTCGCTGAGAAGCGTCTTCGAATCTCCCGAAAGGTCACCGGTGCGTCACAATCGCCGTCTCCGATGGGCTGCTGTTCCGATCGCAGCGACGCTCAGTCTCGTCCTCGCCGGATGCACGCAGGCTCAGCTGAACGGATTCCTTCCCGGCTTCATCGAGGGCGAGCCGCCCGCGACGAACCACACCGAGCGGATCTCGGGGCTGTGGGTCACGTCCTGGATCGTGCTGCTGGTCGTCGGCATCGTGACCTGGGGCCTGACCATCTGGGCCGTCATCGCGTACCGGCGTCGCAAGGGCCAGACCGGCCTTCCGGTGCAGCTGCGCTACAACATGCCGATCGAGGTGTTCTACACCGTCATCCCGCTGATCCTCGTGCTGGGCTTCTTCGCCTTCACCGCACGCGACCAGCAGGCGATCGAGGCGCGCTTCGCCGAGGACGACATCGACGTGAAGATCGAGGCGATCGCCAAGCAGTGGGCGTGGGACTTCAACTACGTGAATGAAGACGTCTACACGGCGGGCATCCAGGCCCAGCTCGACGAGGAGGGCCCTGCGGGCTCCGTCAAGCAGGACGAACTGCCCACGCTGGTGCTGCCCGTCGGCGCCAACGTCGAGGTCGCGCTCGAGTCGCGTGACGTCATCCACTCCTTCTGGGTCGTCGACTTCCTCTACAAGAAGGACATGTTCCCCGGCAAGACGAACTACATGTCCTTCGTCCCCGAGCGCGAAGGCACCTACGTGGGCAAGTGCGCCGAGCTCTGCGGCGAGTACCACTCGCTCATGCTCTTCAACGTCGAGGTCGTCTCGCAGGGCGAGTACGACGACTACATCGACTCGCTCCGCGTCGCGGGCAACGAGGGGCAGCTCTCGACCGAGTACGACCGGAACCAGAACCTGCCCGGAACGGGCGCGCCCGAACTGAAAGAGGAGCACGAAGGCGAATGACCACCACCACCGCACCGGCTCGCCCCGCGGGGTCCTCGCAGCCGTTCGGCGCCGCGAAGGTCGAACGCAAGGGCAACGTCCTCGTCAAGTGGCTCACGTCCACCGACCACAAGGTCATCGGGTACCTCTACCTGATCACCTCGTTCATCTACTTCTGCATCGGCGGCGTGATGGCCCTCATCATCCGCGCACAGCTCTTCGAGCCCGGCCTGGAGATCATCCAGACGCGTGAGCAGTACAACCAGCTGTTCACGATGCACGGCACGATCATGCTGCTCATGTTCGCGACGCCGCTGTTCGCCGGCTTCGCCAACGTGCTCATGCCCCTGCAGATCGGCGCCCCCGACGTCGCCTTCCCGCGCCTGAACGCGTTCGCCTACTGGGCCTTCAACTTCGGCTCGCTCATGGCGGTGGCCGGATTCTTCACCCCCCAGGGTGCGGCTTCGTTCGGGTGGTTCGCCTATCAGCCACTCGCCTCGACCACGTTCTCGCCGGGCGTCGGCGGCAACCTCTGGATGCTGGGCCTCGGCCTGTCCGGTTTCGGCACGATCCTCGGTGCGGTGAACTTCATCACCACGATCGTCACGATGCGCGCGCCCGGCATGACCATGTTCCGGATGCCCATCTTCACCTGGAACACGCTCGTCACCTCGATCCTCGTCCTGATGGCCTTCCCGGTCCTGGCCGCCGCGATCCTCGCCGCTGCTGCAGACCGCGTCTTCGGTGCGCATATCTACGACCCGGAGAACGGTGGCGTCATCCTGTGGCAGCACCTGTTCTGGTTCTTCGGCCATCCGGAGGTCTACATCATCGCGCTGCCGTTCTTCGGCATCGTCTCCGAGATCTTCCCCGTGTTCAGCCGGAAGCCGATCTTCGGGTACAAGACGCTCGTCTACGCGACGATCGCGATCGCAGCCCTGTCGGTGACCGTCTGGGCCCACCACATGTACGTCACCGGGTCGGTCCTCCTGCCATGGTTCGCGCTCATGACGATGCTCATCGCGGTCCCGACCGGAGTGAAGATCTTCAACTGGGTCGGCACGATGTGGCGAGGGTCGATCACGTTCGAGACGCCGCTGATCTGGTCGCTCGGCTTCCTCATCACGTTCGTCTTCGGTGGTCTGACCGGCGTGATCCTCGCGTCGCCGCCCCTCGACTTCCACGTCTCCGACACGTACTTCGTCGTGGCCCACTTCCACTACGTGGTCTTCGGCACGGTCGTCTTCGCGATGTTCGCCGGCTTCTACTTCTGGTGGCCGAAGTGGACGGGCAAGCTGCTCAACGAGACCCTCGGCAAGTGGCACTTCTGGCTGCTGTTCATCGGCTTCCACACGACCTTCCTGGTGCAGCACTGGCTCGGTGTCGTGGTCATGCCGCGCCGGTACTACTCGTACCTGCCCGAGGACAACATCACCTGGATGAACCAGCTCTCGACCATCGGCGCCTTCATCCTCGCCGTGTCGCTGATCCCGTTCTTCCTGAACGTGTACATCACGGCGCGCCGCGCGCCGAAGGTCACCGTGAACGACCCGTGGGGGTACGGAGGATCGCTCGAGTGGGCGACCAGCTGCCCGCCGCCGCGACACAACTTCACGTCGATCCCGCGCATCCGCTCCGAGCGGCCCGCGTTCGACCTGAACCACCCGGAGGCCGGCATCCCGGTCGGCATCGGCCCGGTGAAGGACGCCCCCAACGCACCCGTCATCGACGCCGAGACCAAGGAAGTCAAGTAGATGCGCGCGAATGTCATCCTGTTCTGGGTTCTGACCGGCTTCTTTGCCCTCTCGGCAGCGGTCTACATCTTCTGGACGGCGATCGACCAGAACGAGCCCGGGGTCGAGTGGGTGGGCCTGGTGGCCATCTCGCTCAGCGGCGTGCTGAGCGCGTTCATCGCCTTCTACCTCGGCCGCGTCCACAAGGAGCAGGGCGGCGAGCTCCCGGAGGACCGCCTCGACGCCAACATCGACGACGGTGATGCAGAGCTCGGGTTCTTCAGCCCGTGGAGCTGGTGGCCGATCATGCTCGCCGGTTCCGCCGCGCTCGTGTTCCTCGGCCTCGCCGTCGGGTTCTGGATCTCGTTCCTCGCGCTGGGGCCCGCGCTCATCAGCCTCGTCGGCTGGGTGTACGAGTACTACCGAGGCAACTTCGCCCGCTGATCTCCGACGATCGGTACGGTGCCCCGGCGCGATGCGCCGGGGCACCGCCGTCTTCACCCCCTGACGGCCGCGACCACGCGCCAGGGTCCGGCTCGCTCGACCGAGCGCATCTCGAGGCCCGACCGACGGAGCACGTCGTACATCCGATCCGGAGCGTGGATGAACCCGCGGTACTCCTGCCGCCGGAGGCGCATCATCAGGTTGACCGTCGCCGTCGACGCTCGTGCCGGCCAACTGTTCGGTGGATGGCTGAAGACGAGCGAGCGCCGCGCGTGCGCGGCGGAGGCGCGGAGCAGCGACTCTGCGTTCGGGTAGCAGCACACGACCCGGTGCAGGATCACGTGATCGGCCTCGTCGACTTCGGAGCCGTCCGAGGCCAGATCCACGCCGACGATGCGTCGCGTTCGCTCCGCGAGTCCCTCGGCGGCGGCCAGGTCGCGGGCGACCGCTTCGTACGCGCCGGAGAGTTCCAGGTTGGTCGTGCTCGTGCCGCCACGGCGGAGCAGCTCCAACTGGAGCTCGCCGATCCCGCCGCCGATCTCGAGCACGGTCGCCCCATCGATGCCCGCTTCGACGACGGCGTCGACGATTCGGCGCTCAGGCGAGGTGAGGCCGCGGCGCCGATACCGCTTGGCGAGAGCGCGTGCGAACCGGTCGCCGAACACCTGCTCGTAGCGCGTCTGACCGCGCGGGCAGCAGTCGTCCATGAACTCAAGTATGCGCGCGCCCCCACGTCGGCGACAGCATGACGCGGAAACGGAACCTCAACGGCTGGGGAGTACGAACGTCAGGACATCGACCGAGACGGTCACGACCAGGTGATCGCCCGCGCTCGAAGAGGAGCTCGCCCCGGTGAGCGCCGCGGCATGGTGCGCGGACGGTCCCATCGCCGCGAACTTCGTGCGGAGAGCGTCGTCGACCTCGCAGCGCGAGCGGACGTGGTCTGCCGATGCGGGCTCGAATCCGGCGACGCGAAGCTGATCAGTGACGGCGGCGGCCTTGTCCGGAGGGATGTCGAGCAGCGTGCCCTCGGACCGGAGCTCGCCGAGGTGGTCCGCTCGAGGAACGACGACGATCGCGCGGCCGCCCGGCCGGAGGATTCGCGCGAACTCGCCGGGATTGCGGGGCGCGAACACGTTCAGGATGACATCCGCCGACTCGTCACGCAGTGGGAGTGGTTGCCAGATGTCGAGCACGACAGGGCTGCCCGACGGCACGGCACGAGCCGCCGCGCGGACGGCGTCGGGTGAACGGTCGCCCAGGAGGAAGGCCGTGCCTGGCAGGGCCCTATCGAGTCGAGCCGCGTAGAAGCCCGTACCGCAACCGAGGTCGGCGACGCGGAGTGGGCGGTCGGCGTGCACACCGGAGGCGGCTGCGACGACGGCGTCCGCGATCCGGTCGAACACGCCCGACTGCAGCACCGTGTCCCTGGCGGCGAGCATGGCGCGATCGTCGCCGAGGGTGCGCGGTGCTCTCGGGGGCAACAACGTCAGGAAGCCGTACTTCGAGCGATCGAACCGGTGGCCGCTCGAACAGCCGTACACGCGGTCATCGACGCCGGCGAGGGCCGAGAAGCAGTTCGGGCACCGAAGCCAGGTCGAATCGATCGACATGGTCCGGTGCCCGAACTGAGGTGACGCGTGGATCAGTGGTGCTGCGAGTGGGAGGCCTCGAGCTCGCCCTTCGTGACCGGCGCGATGCGGTCCTCGAAGAACCAGCGCGACATGCCAGCTCGAAGCTTCTGGCCGACCGTGATCTTGCCGCGCGCGTTCGGGCGCAGCATGAGCGGTTCGTACGACTCGTAGCTGACCAGGTGCCAACGCTCGTACTCGTCGAGCGGCTGGTGCACCTCGATGAACTCGCCACCGGGGAGCTTGACGATGCGGCCGGACTCGTAGCCGTGCAGCACGATCTCGCGGTCCTTCTTCTGCAGCGCGATGCAGACGCGCTTGGCGACGAAGTAGGCGACGATCGGCCCGAAGATGAGCAGCGCCTGGAGGGAGTGGATCACGCCCTCCATCGTCAGCATGAAGTGCGTCGCGATGAGGTCCGAGCTCGCCGCGGCCCACAGGACCGCGTAGAAGGTGACCCCCGCAGCGCCGATCGCGGTACGGGTCGGAGCGTTGCGCGGACGGTCCGCGATGTGGTGCTCGCGCTTGTCGCCGGTGACCCACGCCTCGATGAACGGGTAGATGAAGACCAGCAGGATGAACCCGCCGAGCACCGCCATCGGGGCGAGGATGTTGAACGACCACGTGCGGTCGAACAGCACGAACTCCCAGCCCGGGGGCACGAGTCGCAGGGCACCGTCGGCGAAGCCGATGTACCAGTCGGGCTGCGTTCCTGCGGAGACGGGCGACGGGTCGTACGGGCCGTAGTTCCAGATCGGGTTGATCGTGAACAGCGCCGAGATGAGGGCGAGGACACCGAAGACCAGGAAGAAGAATCCGCCGGCCTTGGCCGCGTAGATCGGCAGGATGGGCGGGCCGACCGCGTTCTGCTGGGTCCGGCCGGGGGCCGCGTACTGCGTGTGCTTGTGCACGACCACGAACATGAGGTGGAGGGCGATGAGGGCGAGCAGGATCACGGGCAGCAGCAGGATGTGCAGCGTGTACAGGCGCCCCACGATCGCGGTGCCCGGGAACTCGCCACCGAAGAGCAGGAACGAGGTCCACGTTCCGATCAGCGGCAGGCCCTTGATCATGCCGTCGATGATGCGCAGGCCGTTGCCCGAGAGCAGGTCGTCGGGAAGCGAGTAGCCGGTGAAGCCCTCACCCATCGCGAGGATGAACATCACGAAGCCGATGACCCAGTTCAGCTCACGAGGCTTGCGGAACGCGCCCGTGAAGAAGATGCGCAGCATGTGCAGGCCGATCGCGGCGACGAACATGAGCGCGGCCCAGTGGTGCATCTGCCGGACGAAGAGTCCGCCACGGAGGTCGAACGAGATGTCGAGCGTCGACGCCATGGCGGCGGACATCTCGACGCCCTTGAGGGGCACGTACGACCCCTCGTACTCGATCTCGACCATCGACGCCTGGAAGAAGAACGTCAGGAACGTGCCGGTGATCAGGATGACGAGGAAGCTGAACAGCGCGACCTCGCCGAGCAGGAACGACCAGTGGTCGGGGAAGGCCTTGCGGCCGAGTTCCTTGACGAACGTCGAGACGCTCGTGCGCTCATCGATGTAGTTCGACGCTGCCGCGGTGAATGTTCTGCGCTGCGGCGTGCGCGTGGCTGCGGTGCTCAATGACGCTCCCAGAAGCTCGGACCCACGGGTTCGGTGAAGTCGCTCTGCGCGACGAGGTAACCCTCGTCATCGACGGCGATCGGCAGCTGCGGCAGCGGCCGGGCGGCCGGTCCGAAGATGACCTCGCAGTGGTTGGCCACGTCGAACTGCGACTGGTGGCACGGGCAGAGCAGGTGGTGCGTGTGCTGCTCGTAGAGGGCGACCGGGCAGCCGACGTGGGTGCAGATCTTGGAGTACGCGACGATGCCGTCGTACGACCAGGATTCGCGATCCGGGAGCTCGTTGAGCTCGTCGGGGTTGAGGCGCATGAGGAGCACGGCGGCCTTGGCCTTCTCTTCGAGGCGCCCGTGGTGCATCTCGCTCAGGCCCTCGGGGATGACGTGGAAGGCGCTGCCGATCGTGACGTCGGAGGCCTTGATGGGCACGCCGGACGGGTCGATCGTGAGTCGCGTGCCCTTCTTCCACATGGTGTGGCTGAGCAGTTCGACCGGGTTGATGTCCTGCGGCGCGAGTCCGCGGAACAGCACGACCGCGGGAATCGGGAAGACGAGCAGCGCACCGATGAGGCTGTTGCGGATCGCGGAGCGCCGGGTGAAGCCCGACTCGCGGTCGGCATCCTGGAAGACCTTGACGGCGCCCTCACGCGACGCGACGTTGCCGCCGACCTTGTGGCGCTCGTCCGCGATCTCGACGTCGGTCATGACGGCCTTCGCCCAGTGCACCGCGCCGAAGCCGATACCGAGCAGCGCCAGCGCCGACCCGAGGCCGATGAACAGGTTGTTCAGGCGGACATCGCCGACGTTGTTCGACTCCATCGGGAAGAGCATGTACGCAGCGATCGCCCAGATGCTGCCGAGGATCGACAGGTAGAAGAGCGTGTACACCGTACGCTGCGCACGCTTCTCCTTCTTCGGGTCCTCGTCCGTGACCCGCGGACGGTGCGGCGGGAAGCCGGGGTTCTCGAACGCGTCCGCCTGGATCAGGGCGGTGCCCGTCTCGAGGGCGGGAACGGTCTCGGCGTGCGACGAGTCGGCAGCGGCGAGTTCCGTGCTGCCGCTGTGGTCGTCCTGTGCCATGGTTCTCCTTCTTCGCTTCTTCGGTGCGGGCCCTAGTTGGACTTCGCCGTGATCCACACGGTGATCGCGACGATGGCGCCGAGACCGAAGATCCAGATGAACAGGCCTTCCGAGACCGGTCCGAGCGAGCCGAGCTCGAACCCGCCGGGCGAGCGGTTGTCCTGGACGTACTGCAGGTAGGTGATGATGTCGCGCTTGTCTTCCGGCGAGATGTTCAGGTCGTTGAAGACCGGCATGTTCTGCGGGCCGGTGACCATGGCCTCGTAGATATGCACGCCCGAGACGTCGGACAGCGGGGGAGCGTACTTGCCCTCGGTGAGGGCGCCGCCGGCACCCGCGACGTTGTGGCACATCGCGCAGTTGATGCGGAAGAGCTCGGCGCCGTTCGCGGCATCGCCGCCGCCGTTGACGAGGCTGTCGGCGGGGATGTCGGGGCCGGGGCCGAGGGAGGCGACGTAGTAGGCAAGCTGCTTGATCTGCTCATCCGTGAACTGCACGGGCTTCTGCTCCGCCTGGGGCCCCTGCATCTGCATGGGCATGCGCCCCGTGCCGACCTGGAAGTCGACGGATGCGGCGCCGACGCCGATCAGGCTCGGCCCCTCTGCGGTGCCCGAGGCGTCGAGCCCGTGGCAGGTGGCGCAGTTCGCCTGGAAGAGCTTCTTGCCCTCCTCGATGGTCGCCTGCGAAGTGGGGGCGGCCTCGGCCTGGGCGGTCGTGGTGCTGAAGGCGGCGTAGGCGCCTCCGGTGAAGACGAGGCCGAGCGCGAGCAGCGCGGCGGTGGCGAGCGGATGCCGGCGGCCGGAGCGTCGCTTCGAGCGGTTCATTGATCTCTTCCTGTTCACGGGCATGGCAGTTCGGGTGGCTCCTGACTCGGTCTACTTGAGCACGTAGATGACGAGGAAGAGGCCGATCCAGACCACGTCGACGAAGTGCCAGTAGTAGGACACGACGATCGCGCTGGTGGCTTCCTTGTGACCGAAGTTCTTGACGGCGTAGACGCGGCCGATGACGAGGAGGAACGCGATGAGGCCGCCGGTGACGTGCAGCGCGTGGAAGCCGGTCGTCAGGTAGAACGCGGAACCGTACGCGTTCGAGTCGAGCGCGATGCCCTCGGAGACGAGGGCGGCGTACTCGTACGCCTGGCCGGCGACGAAGATCGCACCCATGACGAAGGTCACGAAGAACCACTCGACCATGCCCCAGTCACGCAGCTTCCAGCTCGTGCGGTAGGGCTGCATGCGTTCGGCCGCGAACACGCCGAACTGGCAGGTGAACGACGACGCCACGAGGATCAGGGTGTTGCCGAGTGCGAACGGGACGTTGAGCCGGCCGGCTTCGAACTCCCACAATTCGGGGGACGTCGACCGAAGCGTGAAGTAGATCGCGAAGAGGCCGGCGAAGAACATGACCTCGCTGCCAAGCCACACGATGGTACCGACCGCGACGGTGTTCGGCCGCTTGATCGCAGGCGCGCCCGTCTGAAACGTCATTGAGGTGCTCGTCACGCTCCCATTATGGCTGATTCGGCGGCGCGGTTTCGCCCGCCACGGGTCGATCCGATGGAGATTCCCACAATCGAGCCTGCGACGAGCCTGTCGGGCACCCGTGAATCCGCCGCGAATCCGCGCGGATAGGATCGATCGCATGCCCACCGAGCACACCTGGCCCGATCTCCTGAACACGCTCCTCGCGGGCGACGACCTCAGCGTGTCGGATGCCGCGTGGTGCATGGAACAGGTCATGACGGGCTCGGCGACCGACGCGCAGCTCGCCGCCTTCCTCATCGCGCTGCGCCTGAAGGGCGAGACCGTCGACGAGATCGTCGGCTTCCGGGATGCCATCCTCGAGCACGCCGTCGACCTCCCGGTCGACTCGATGGCGCTCGACATCGTCGGCACCGGCGGCGACCGCTTCGGGACCGTGAACGTCTCGACGATGGCATCCGTCGTCGCGGCTGCGGCCGGCGTTCCGGTCGTCAAGCACGGCAATCGCGCGGCGAGTTCGTCATCCGGTTCCTCGGACGTGCTCGGCGCCCTCGGCATCGATCTCGGACTGCCCGCCCGTCGCGTGGCCGAAGTGCTCGACGAGACCGGCATCACGTTCGCCTTCGCCGGGGCCTTCCACCCGGGGTTCAGACACGCCGGTCCCATCCGCGCCCAGCTCGGCGTCCCGACCGTCTTCAACTTCCTCGGGCCGCTGTGCAACCCGGCCCGGCCCGAGGCATCCGCTGTCGGCGTCGCCCAGCTCGATCGCGTTCCGCTCATCGTCGGCGTGTTCCAGACCCGCGGTGCCACGGCGCTCGTGTTCCGGGGCGATGACGGACTCGACGAACTCACCACGACCGGTCACAGCCACATCTGGGAGGTCTCGCGAGGCACGGTCAAGGAACACGACCTCGACCCGCGCGACCTCGGGATCCCGCGCGCGGCGATCGAGCAACTGCGGGGCGGCGACTCGGCATACAACGCCGCCATCGTGCGCGAGGTGCTCGGCGGCGCCCGCGGGGCCGTCCGCGACATCGTCGTGCTGAACGCGGCGGCCGGCCTCGTCTCCTATGAGCTGGCGGGCGATCCGAGCCAGTTCCAGCGCACGATCCTGGAACGGTTCCACGAGAAGATGGCGATCGCCGAGGGGGCGATCGACAGCGGCGCGGCCGCCCGCAAGCTCGAGGACTGGGTGAGCGCGACCCGGCGTTGAAGCGCCGGGTCGCGGCATCCGCTCATGACGATGGGGCCCCGCGGTGCGGAGCCCCATCGCCTGAGGAGTGATCACTTCACGTCGTCGTCGACCCAGTCGAGCGTCTTCGTGACCGCCTTCTTCCAGAGGCGGAGCTGACGCTCGCGCTCGTCGGCATCCATCGACGGTTCCCAGCGCCGGTCCTCCTGCCAGTTGGCGCGCAGGTCGTCGAGGCTCGACCAGAACCCGACGGCGAGACCCGCCGCGTAGGCCGCGCCGAGCGCGGTCGTCTCGGCGACGACCGGGCGCACGACCGGCACGCCGAGGATGTCGGCCTGGAACTGCATGAGCGTGTTGTTGGCGATCATCCCGCCGTCGACCTTCAGCTCGGTGAGCTCGACGCCCGAGTCGGCATTGACGGCATCGAGCACCTCGCGCGTCTGGAACGCCGTCGCCTCGAGCGCCGCTCGCGCGATGTGCCCCTTGTTCACGTATCGGGTCAGGCCCACGAGGGCACCGCGTGCGTCCGGACGCCAGTACGGGGCGAAGAGCCCCGAGAACGCCGGCACGAAGTACGCGCCGCCGTTGTCCTCGACGGACTTCGCGAGCTCCTCGATCTCGGGTGCGCTCGAGATGAGGCCGAGGTTGTCGCGGAGCCACTGGATGAGCGACCCGGTGACCGCGATGGATCCCTCGAGCGCGTAGTGCGCCGGCTGGTCGCCGAGCTTGTACCCGAGCGTGGTGAGCAGCCCGTTCTTCGAGTGGACGATCTCGGTGTCCGTGTTGAAGATCAGGAAGTTGCCCGTGCCGTAGGTGTTCTTCGACTCGCCGCTGTCGAACGCGGCCTGGCCGAACGTGGCCGCCTGCTGGTCGCCGAGGATGCCGGCGACCGGAACCTCGCGGAGCAGGCTCGAGGATTCGACCGTTCCGTACACCTCGGAGGACGACTTGATCTCCGGCATCATCGAGCGCGGCACCCCGAACTCCTCGAGGATGTCGTCGCGCCAGGACAGGGTCTCGAGGTCCATGAAGAGGGTGCGGCTGGCGTTGGTGACATCCGTCGCGTGCACGCCGCCGTCGACGCCGCCCGTGAGGTTCCACAGCACCCAGCAGTCGGTGGTGCCGAAGATGAGGTCGCCGGCCTCGGCCTTCTCGCGCGCGCCCTCGACGTTCTCGAGGATCCAGACGATCTTCGTGCCCGAGAAGTAGGTCGCGAGGGGAAGCCCGACGATGTGCTTGAAGCGGTCGACACCGACCGGCACGTCGAGGTTCTCGCGCGCGAAGCGCTCGACCCCTCCCTCGTCGGCGAGGCGGTCGACGATCGGCTGCGTGCGGGTGTCCTGCCAGACGATCGCGTTGTAGACCGGCTCGCCGGTCGTGCGATCCCAGACCACGGCGGTCTCGCGCTGGTTCGTGATGCCGACCGCGGCGATGTCGTGGCGGGTGAGGTCGGCCTTGCCGAGTGCCTGGCCGATCACCTCGCGGGTGTTGTGCCAGATCTCCATCGGGTCGTGTTCGACCCAGCCGGCCTTGGGGAAGATCTGCTCGTGTTCGAGCTGCCCGGTCGAGACGATCGTCCCGTGCTTGTCGAAGATGATCGCGCGGGTGCTGGTGGTTCCCTGGTCGATCGCCAGGATGTAGTCGGCCATGGCCGGTCCGTCCTCTCTGTTGCACTGGTGGAACGAGTCCGCCCGCTCGCGTCGGCGCGCTGAGCGCGGCGCCGCGGACGATCGAGGGGCCGGTCGCGGGACCGGCCCCTCGGTTGATCAGCCCAGGACGGGCAGCGCGGCGAGGGCCGCCCATCCGGCGAGCACGCCGCCGATGAGCGGGCCGACGACCGGGACCCACGAGTAGGACCAGTCGCTGGAGCCCTTGCCCTGGATGGGCAGGATGGCGTGCGCGATGCGCGGGCCGAGGTCGCGGGCCGGGTTGATCGCGTACCCGGTCGGACCACCCAGGGACGCGCCGATACCGATGACCAGCAGCGCCACGGGCAGCGCGCCGAGTGCGGCAAGGCCCGACGCGTCGCCGTTGCGGCCGAACCCGATCACGACGAAGACCAGCACGAACGTGCCGATGATCTCGGTCACGAGGTTCCAGCCGTAGGAGCGGATGGCGGGGCCGGTCGAGAACACGCCGAGCTTGTTGGCGGGCTCGGGCTCGCCGTCGAAGTGCTGCTTGTAGCCGAGCCAGACGATGATCGCGCCGAGGAAGGCGCCGATCATCTGCGCGCCGATGAAGGTGAGCACCGAGACCGCGTCCACCGGGACGGTCGTCCCGAACGCCGGGTTGCCGAACTCGGTGGCACCGTTGGCGACGAGGCCGACCGTGACGGCCGGGTTGATGTGCGCGCCCGACGCGTAGGCCACGACGACACCGGAGAAGACCGCGAGGCCCCAGCCGATGTTGACCATGAGGAAGCCGCCGTTGAAGCCCTTCGTCTTGGCCAGGGCGACGTTCGCCACGACTCCGCAACCCAGGAGCACCAGCATCGCGGTGCCCACGAGTTCGGAGAGGAACAGCACTCCGAGATTGTCCACGTTGACTTCCATCCTTTCGCCGTGCCCGGGGGCCGCGCCCCAGGGCGGATCAGCGCCCACCCTACTCGGGCCGCGAAGCGGTACGGAAGGGCGCGCGGCAAATCGTCGATGGCCCTTTCATCCCCGTGCTCGGCGGGGGTAGCTTGGCGGGAGTGCCGCGCTCCCGTCGACGGCGACGGGGCCGAGGGTGGCGGCCGAGGGGAAGGGACGTTCTGTCGTGAAGAAGATCATCAACGATCCGAAGCGCGTGGTCGACGAGTCGGTTGCGGGGTTCGGACTCGCGCACGCCGACCTGGTCCGGGTCGAGACCGATCCCATCCACGTGGTGCGCGGCGACGCGCCCGTCGCGGGCAAGGTCGGGCTGGTGTCGGGCGGCGGGAGCGGGCACGAGCCCCTGCACGCCGGTTTCGTCGGGCCGGGCATGCTCGACGCGGCGGTCCCGGGCGCGGTCTTCACCTCGCCCACGCCAGACCCGATCCTCGCGGCGACGAAAGCCGTGGACGGCGGCAAGGGCGTGCTCCACATCGTGAAGAACTACACCGGCGACGTCCTGAACTTCGAGACCGCTGCGGACCTCGCAGCGGCCGACGGCATCGAGGTCCGCGCCGTGGTGACCAACGACGACGTCGCCGTCAAGGACTCGCTCTACACCGCAGGACGGCGAGGCGTGGGCGGGACGGTGCTGGTCGAGAAGATCGCCGGCGCCGCGGCCGAGCGGGGCGACTCGTTGGAGCAGGTCGCCGAGGTCGCCGAACGCGTGAATGCGAACGTGCGTTCGATGGGCATGGCGTTGACGCCGTGCACGGTTCCCCACGCCGGCGAGCCGAGCTTCACGCTCGCGGAGGACGAGGTCGAGATCGGCATCGGCATCCACGGCGAGCCGGGGCGCGAGCGGATCAAGCTCGAGCCGGCCGACGCGATCGTCGACCGGTTGCTCGAGCCGATCGTGGAGGACCTCCCGTTCTCGTCGGGCGACCGGGTGCTGCTGTTCGTCAACGGCATGGGGGGCACCCCGCAGATCGAGCTGTACATCGCCTACCGACGCGCGGCCGAGTCGCTCGCCGAGCAGGGCATCCGCGTCGAGCGCTCCCTCGTGGGCAACTACATCACCTCCCTCGAGATGCAGGGGTTCTCGATCACGCTGCTGAAGCTGGACGACGACATGCTCGAACTGTGGGACGCACCCGTGCACACCGCCGCCCTGCGGTGGGGACGGTAGGCGATCGCGGTGGGACTGGACATCACCTGGGCGGTGGACTGGGTCAGACGCGGCGCCGAGACGCTCGCCGAGCACCGGGTCGAGCTCATCACGCTCGACCGTGAGATCGGCGACGGCGACCATGGAGAGAACATGGACCGCGGCTTCCAGGCCGTGCTCCCGAAGCTCGACGACCTGCCTGCGGGCTCGGCGCCCTCGGACGTGCTGAAGCTCGTCGCGACGACGCTGATCTCCACGGTCGGCGGCGCCGCCGGGCCACTGTACGGGACGGCGTTCCTGAAGGGATCCATGGCGGTCGCCGGCGAGTCGTCCCTGGACGCGGCCGGCGTGGCGGCGATGCTCGAGGCGGCGCGCGACGGCATCGTCTCGCGCGGCAAGGCCGAGAGCGGCGACAAGACGATGGTCGACGCGTGGACTCCGGCGGTCGATGCCGCGAGGTCCGCGGCCGATGGCGGCGCGAGCGCCGCCGAGACTCTGCGTGCCGCAGCGGATGCCGCCGCGACCGGTGCAGCTGCGACGGAACCGCTCGTCGCGCGCAAGGGTCGTGCCAGCTACCTGGGGGAGCGGTCGGCCGGCCATCGCGACCCCGGTGCGCAGTCGACCGTGTACCTGCTCGAGGCCGCGGCCGTAGCAGCGGCGAACGGGACCAGTGCCTGAGATGGGTGCGGGTGCGCTCGTCGGTGTCGTCGTCGTCTCGCACTCGGACCTGATCGCACGCGGCGTCGTCGAGCTCGCACGGCAGATGGCGGCGAACGTGCGGATCGAGGCTGCCGGGGGTACGGACGACGGGCGCATCGGCACGAGCTTCGATCGGGTCTCCGCGGCGATCGTCGCCGCAGAGACCGGCGCGGGCGCGGTCGTGTTGTGCGACCTCGGCTCGGCGATCCTGACCGCGGAGACCGCACTGGACTTCCTCGACGACGACCGGAGGCCGCGAGTGCGGATCGCGGACGCACCGCTCGTCGAGGGCGCGGTTGCGGCATCCGTCGCCGCGGAGTCGGGCGGTGACCTGGACACGGTCGTCCGGGCGGCGCAGAGCGCAGGCGGCGGCGCGGACGACTCCGGTGAGCCGGTCCCGGTCGAGGAGGCGGCATCCGCTCCTCTCGGTGCCGGCGGGGGATCCTCGCCGAAGCGCAGCGTGACGCTCGTGAACGCGGACGGCCTGCACGCCAGGCCGGCTGCGGCGTTCGTGAAGCTCGCGAGCACCTTCCCGCAGCGGGTCACGGTCAACGGGATCGACGCGAAGAGCCTGCTCTCGATCATGGCGCTCGGCGTGGTCGCGGGTGACACGATCGAGATCGCATCGGACGACCCTTCGGGCGCCGAGGCGGTGGATGCGCTCGCGGAGCTCGCGGAATCGGGCTTCGGCGAGCACTGACCGGCGCCGGCCTGACCCGGAGCTCCTGCTCGCGCGCGCGAGCGACCGAGGAGTACCATCGGCGGCATGGCACGCGATGAGGCGGGTCACGACGACGGGAACGCATTCACCCGGTTCTTCGACCGGGTGGACCGGGCGCTGACGCCCGCGTTCGAGTCGCCGCGGATGGCCCCGGAAGAGCCCGACGACCGCAGTCAGTCGGGGGAGAAGCCGTGTCCGCTCTGCGGGCACCCGATGTTCGAGCACCGGATCGACGAGTCGACCTCGAATGTGCTGCTCGAATGCCCGACCGATGAACGATTGCCCGAACCGGCCGCGACGGCGCCGCTGAACGAATTCGGCATGCCGGCGAGCGAGGAGCGTCTGGCGAAGCTCAAGCGCAACGACCACGCCTGACGACGACTCCCGACGGGTCGTCGGCGACGCCCGGGAACCGGGTGCACCGTGAAGCTGCTTCTCGAGGCATCCGCTTCATGATGCGGGGGAGTGGTCGCGGTGCTCGCCGTGCTCACTGAGGGCGTGCGAGCATGGCAGCATGCAGCGGGTGGACGTGCGGCCGATGACGGCGGGCGAGTTCGAGGAATGGCAGACGGAGATCGCCGAGGCGTATGCCGTCGAGCAGGTCGAAGCAGGTCGCTGGGGCCCGGACGGCGCGGTCGAGCGTGCTCGCGATGAGAATGCGAGGCTGCTTCCGGACGGGCCGCTCACCGAGCGCATGCTCGTCCTGCGGGGCGTCGACGTCGACGGCGCGCCGATCGGGCGCGCGTGGGTGGGCCTGGACCACCCACGGGGCGCACCGGGCATCGCCTTCCTGTACGACATCGAGGTCATCGCGTCGCGGCGGGGGCGCGGGCTCGGCCGAGCGCTGCTGAACGCGGTCGAGGAGGCGGCGCGACGAGCCGGCGCCTCGGCCCTCGAGCTGAACGTCTTCGGCAGGAACACCGCCGCGGTCGGCCTGTACGAGAGCGCCGGGTACGTCGTGGTCACGCAGCAGATGCGGAAGTCGCTGTGATCGCCGCTCCGGCGCTCACTCGCTTCCGGGTGACCTCCGAAGACGAGCTACACGTACATCGAGGGATGCGCTCGGAAGTCGACGCGGCTCGCGGCCTCGAGCACGATCGCGGCGCGTGCGGCCTCGTCGCGAGCGCGCTCGGTCGATTCGGCGTCGCGTTCGCGTTGCTGTCGGTCGGCCTCCGCGCCCACCTCGAGGAGGATCTCGCCGATCAGGGCCGCCAGGCCGGCGGTGAGTTCGGCGAGGTTGGTGTGTCCGATGACGAGGCGTCGGTCGACTGCCTCGAGCGTCGCCTGCGCATACCCTGAATCGTGGAGCCGCGACGCCACGGCGGGGGCCGCCAGCAGGCGCAGCTCGGCCGACGACGGGCGGCGCGTGAAGACCGCGGAGACGTCGTAGCGCTCAGGCTCCTCCATGGTGCCGATCGTCGGCGGGAGTTCGCCCACCAGCACATGCGTGACACCGAGGTCGGTGCGAGCGGGCTGCGGAACCTCGTCCATCGGCGCTCGTGTGCGGGAGGCGCTGAGGTCGCCTTCCGCCTGGCTTTCCTGAGTGTGCTTCATCTCCGGAGTATGGTCGCCGAACATGTGCGCACTCACAGGTGGGGAGGGGGCGTGAACGGGGCATCCCGGTCACCGACTGGATACGGCGCTTATCAAGTCGGGGTCTATTCGAGCTCGAGGAGCCGCCGTTCTCCGTTGTTGCCGTCCGCGGATCCAAGACCTCGGGTAGCTTTAGCCCCGTGCAATCTCAGGACCCCGTCGACCGGCCATATCAGCAGCTGCTCGGATTGATCACTCAGTACGGTTGGGCCATTCGGCACGTCGGTAGTGCTGGCACGGCGCCAGGGTTCTCGTACACGGTCGGTCTGACTGCGATGGGGCACCCCGAATTCGTGATGACTGGAATGCCGTTTGAGGCTTCGCAGGGATTCTTGAACCTGCTGGGCGCCGATGTACGTGACGGGAAGCGTTACGCGGCCGGCACTGTCGTCTGGGATCTCACCGAGCCTCCGGCGCCGATCGCCATCATTGCAGTGAGTGAAACGACCGGGTTGACAGCGATCGATGAGGTCTATGGTCGCGTAGACGCTCTCCAGGCGATCTGGTCTGATTCGACGGGACACCTTCCGTGGGATGAGGGATACCGAAACCCGCCCGATACGCAGCCGCTGCTTGGACCACTTCCTGTGTGGCGGCTCGGGCGCCCGGGCCCTAGTTCCTAGGAGTCGTGCGGCTGATGAGCGGATACGTTGCCATCTGAGTGCCGGCTCGAGCTGCGTGTGCAGCCATCGTGTTGAGGCCGTAGCCAAGCATTGAGGAAAGCGTGCTGATGTCGAGCTCCTTCGTGAGGTCGTTCAACGTTGCGTTTCTGCTGGCTTGGGGTCGGATGCCGAAGATCGTGAAGCGGTTCCAGAGCGAGTTGGCCTGGATGTGCCGGCCTGGCTGCGTGGACGGAAACAGCCAGACCGACGCGTCGGTTGACGATCGGGTTCCTTGATGATTCGCGGCGAGGTACTCGCTGAAGAGAGGGAGAAGCGGCTCAGGGACCGGGGCAAGTAGGGGGCCAAGCTCGATGGTCATGCCGTTCGGTGTATGAGCAATGGCGTCGCGCTTCAGAGTGGCGATGCGCCCGATCTCGGTGCCGTAGAGCAGGAAGATCAGAGCGGCGACCCGAGTGGAAAGCTTGACGGTGTCGGCTTCGATCACGGTGCGCAGTGCGTTCATTCGCTCGGTTGGGGTCGACAGGGGAGTGGTCATGGCTTCACGCTTTGGGGCGTGCAGCGGCTTTCGACGCCCGATCAATTTACGGTTGAGCAGGAAGTTCCGGACGACGGTGCGTGTCGTGGGGCCTTCTGACCAGTAGAGGTCGATGTGTTCCTGAGTGAGGTATTCGATCTGCGCGTGCTGAGACTCCTCAAGCCAGACCATGAACTTCCCGGCCTCGGTGATCTCCTGCTTCGCCGTGCGTGTGGCGTAATCCATGTTGGGTGGAGGGTCGTTTCGAAGTCGACGAAGGTGATGCCATCGGCCGAACTGTTCGAGGGGTTGCTGGATATGTGGCCTGCCTGCGAACGACTCGAGTCTTCGGTCGAGCCAGATCTCGAAGCGAGCGAGGTACTGATCACCGCGACCAGGCATGATGCGGTGGTGAACCAAAAGCTCGCGCAGGTGTTCGACCGCCCGCGAGTCCGGGATCGCGTCAAAGGCGGCGTGATCGAGTGAGAGGGAACGAGTGCCGATGGCTTCAAGGAGTTCCCTAGCCTGCTTGCCGCCCATCCACGTGACAATGCTCTGCGGTCGCTGGACCGATGAGAGTTCACGGATGAGTCGATGTAGCCGCAGGTCGGGTGGATCGTTGGGGCGAAGCACTGTGGTTAGATCCTCGACGACGACGCATCGCGCGCATGCGCCCTTCCGGATGCGTTCACCTTCGCGTCCACACCGATCACAGAGCAGGTTGGTGGTGATGCCGGCGCAGTCGCGGCAGATGAGTTCCTGGGAAGGAGACCTGCCGGGCAGGAGCCGTTGGTCTCCGCAATGGGCGCAGGTCCCGTAGGCGTTCGCCGCGCGAACGAAACAGGCGCCACAGACCGTCCCGTCTGGCCAGCGCACGCGGATCTTGCGGACGTCTTGGCCGCAACGGTCGCAGTGTGCCTCGCCCGATGTTCGGGGCCGACCGCGGCCGCGAAGCTCAGGCATCGTTGTCGGGGCGGATTCGCGCTCTCACTGGCCTGTAGGCCTCGATGAGCGGCACTTCAGCGGCACTGCCGACGGCCTTCCGAGGGTATTGTGCGCGTACATCAGTCGCCGTGTAAGTGACCAGCTCGTTGACCTCGACGCGGAAGATATCCGCGAGCGCAACGAGCACCTTGAAAGCGATCCGTTCTGGATCCTGGGCAACGATGCGGTAGATCTGTGATTCCGACAGAGTGATGCCACGCTCTCGGAGTGGTTCGACGAGGTCGCGACTGTTGCGCATCCCCATCCGAGCCATCAGCTCCCGGGTGTGCCACTCGTAGTGAATCTGACGCTTCATCGTGAACTCTCCTTTGGATCCGCTCGGGGGAGTCGCGCCCCACTTCGTTCGACCGTCTCCGTGAGCACCCTGTTCATCTCTCTGGTGCGATAGTCGGGGGAGAGCCGCGTGTAGATACCCGTGGTCGACGCATGCTCGTGGCCGAGTTGCAGTTGCACGAAGCTCGTATCGAATCCGTGCTCTCCCTGAAGATCCGTGGCGTATGACCGTCTGAGTGAGTGGATGTCGAGCCCCGGTGGGAACCCGAGCTCGTCAACGAGGGAACGGAATCGCTTCCGGAGGTAGCCCTTGTCGACCATGCGCCCGGTGTCCGTTGGGAACAGGGGAGCGGCTCTGCCAACGCCAAAGCGCGGCAGTCCCACCCGTATCCAGTGGTCGAGAAGCTCGACCGACCAGTCGAAAATCGTAAGCACGGTGCGCTGCTTCGGTGGCGCTCCCTTCATCGCTTTCCCGACCCGTACTCGTAGGACGCCCCAATCGCCATAGGCCGGCATCCGCGCATTGCGTGAGAAATCCGGGAGGATGAGGTTCCTTGCCTCGTTGTGTCGCAGCCCCCACGCATAGAGCGTCTTGAACATCACGGCGTCGCGCCAAGCTGCGAGAGCCCCTTTCCTGCCCGCGGAAAGAATGCGCTCCGGTTCGAGATCCGCAAGGTCGAAGAACTCCTGCAGCTCGAGCGGGCTGAATGGCCGCTTCTCGCCATCGGGGGACTCGTCGGAGTGCTTCGCCTTGTTGAACTCGGTTACCACCTGAGTGAAGACCGTCCCGAACCATTGGCCGCAACGCTCGTTCCAGTCATAGTTCGGGTCGCCAGCGAACTCCAGGAACAGCTTGACGTCCGACTGGTAGGCACGCACGGTGTTGTGAGCACGATTCTCGACACCGCGCAGGTGCCCGAAGAAGTCGTCAGCATCCGAGGGAAGCCACTCCCATGGGTGGCTGCCAGCGAACGACGCCATCCGTTCGACCGATCGGATTCGGCGTTGGATCGTCACCAACCCGAAGTTGCGAGCAAGCTGTTGACGCTTCCACGCAGTCAGAATCTCGTTCAGGAACGTGTCAGCGTCCATCGCAGGGCGAGCGCTGGGAAGCCAACTGACGTTGCCGATCTGATCGCGCACGGACGCTCCTTTCGTCTGCAAATCTTGCAGACAAAGCGCAAATTCTGCAAGAGCCGGTGAGATATCCGCAGATCAAACGGCGAATTCACCCTTCAACCCGGCACCACGACGCAGCCACGGCCTTCGAGCGAAGCGCTGCTGCAAAATCCCTGATCAACCCCGCGAAGGGTGCGGGATGGCGGTCGCGTATCACGGGAGGGCTATTGGCAGAATCCGCGAATAGTCACCCTACGTTCGGACATAATGTGCATTATCGGCGTGCGGTGGAAGCCGGGGCCGGACCGCTGCCGACGCCTCGGCGAACGGTCCGACCGATCGCCGAGGCGCGCAGGGTCGTCACCCGACGGCGCGGGTGACGAGCTCCACGATCCGCTGCTCGGTCGCTGCAGACAGCCCGGTGATGGCATACGAGGTCGCCCACATCTCGCCGTCGTCGAGCTGAGCCGTGTCCTGGAATCCGAGCGTGGCGTACCGTCCGTTGAACTTCTCCGCGGACTGGAAGAACAGCAGCACCTTGCCGCCCTTGGCGTAGGCGGGCATGCCGTACCAGGTCTTCGGCTCGAGCTCGGGTGCGTGCTCGTTCACGAGCGCGTGGACGCGTTCGGCGATCTCGCGATCCGAGTCCTGCATCTCTGCGACCTTCTCGAGCAGATCGTCGAGCCCGTTCTTCTTCTTGCCGCGCCGCACCTCCTTCGCGCGCTCCTTCATCGCGGCGCGCTCATCTGCGGTGAAGCCCTCGCCGTCCTGTTCGCGTGAACGCGTGCGCTCAGCCATGGTGTTGTTCCTCTCGTTCGTTCTGTTCGGAGTGCGTGGTCGTGTCCGGCGTGACGGGCAGGTCGCGCAAGTACACGACTCCCCCGGACTCGTATGCGGAATGCAGGCACATGACCTCTCCCTTCGATACCGGTGGGGGGTATCAGGCGCCGACGTACTCGGCGAGGTGCTCCCCCGTGAGCGTCGCTCGGCTCGCGACGAGATCGGCCGGCGTGCCCTCGAACACGATCCGACCGCCGTCGTGGCCGGCTCCCGGGCCGAGGTCGATGATCCAGTCGGCGTGCGCCATGACCGCCTGGTGGTGTTCGATGACGATGACCGTCTTCCCCGAATCGACGAGCCCGTCGAGCAGTCTCAGGAGGTTGTCGACGTCCGCCAGGTGCAGGCCCGTCGTCGGCTCGTCGAGCACGTACACGTCGCCGGCCTCGCCCATCGCGATCGCCAGTTTGACGCGTTGCCGCTCGCCGCCCGACAGTGTCGACAGAGGTTGCCCGAGGCTCAGGTAGCCGAGCCCGACGTCTTCGAGCCGGCCGAGGATCTTCGCTGCCGCGGGGATCCTCGCCTCGCCCGACGAGAAGAACTCGCGAGCCCGTGAGACGGGAAGGTCGAGCACCTCGGTGATGTCCAGTCCCCCGAGCGTGTACTGCAGCACCCCGGACTGGAAGCGCTTGCCGCCGCAGTCCTCGCACGGGGTCTCGATCGTGTCCATGAAGCCCAGCTCGGTGATGATGACCCCGGAGCCCTTGCAGGTCGGGCACGCCCCCTCGGAGTTCGCGCTGAAGAACGCGGGCTTGACCCCGTTCGCCTTCGCGAACGCCTTCCGGATCGGGTCGAGCAGGCCGGTGTAGGTCGCCGGACTGCTGCGCCGCGAGCCCTTGATCGCGCCCTGGTCGATCGACACGATCCCCTCGCGCGGCGAGACCGACCCGTGGATCAGGGAACTCTTGCCCGATCCCGCGACGCCCGTCACGACCGTGAGCACCCCGAGCGGGACGTCGACGTCCACGCCCTGCAGGTTGTTCTCCTCGGCGCCGCGCACCTCGATCGCTCCGGTCGCGCGCCGCACCGACGACTTGATCGCCGCGCGGTCCTCGAGGTGCCGCCCGGTGACCGTGCCGCTCGCCTTGAGTCCGTCGACGGTTCCCTCGAAGCCGATCTCTCCCCCGCCGACGCCCGCGCCCGGGCCGAGGTCGACGACGTGGTCGGCGATGGCGATGGTCTCCGGCTTGTGCTCGACGACCAGTACGGTGTTGCCCTTGTCGCGCAGCTGCAGCAGCAGCGTGTTCATGCGCTGGATGTCGTGCGGGTGGAGGCCGATCGTGGGCTCGTCGAAGACATAGGTGACATCCGTCAGCGACGACCCGAGGTGGCGGAGCATCTTGATGCGCTGGGCCTCGCCGCCCGACAGGGTTCCCGACGGCCGCTCGAGGCTCAGGTACCCGAGTCCGAGCGTGACGAACGCGTCGAGGTTGGCGCTCAGCGCCTCGAGGAGCGGCCCCGCATCCGGCAGGTCGAGCCCCCGCACCCACTCGGCGAGGTCGGTGACCTGCATGCGGCACGCGTCGGCGATGCTGACCCCCGCGATCTTCGACGAGCGCGCGGCCTCGGTCAGCCGCGTGCCGTCGCACTCGGGGCAGCGGGCGAAGGTCGCGACTCGCTCGACGAACGCGCGGATGTGGGGCTGGAGCGCGTCGAGGTCCTTCGAGAGCATCGACTTCGTGATCTTGGGGATCAGGCCCTCGTAGGTCAGGTTGATGCCCTTGACCTTGACCTTCGTCGGCTCGTTGTAGAGCAGCGCGTGCCGTTCCTTCTCGGTGAACTCGGCGACGGGCTTGTCGGGGTCGTAGAACCCGGATTCGGCGAAGCCGCGCACCATCCACCCGTCGGCCGTGTAGCCGGGCACCATGATCGCACCGGCGTTCAGCGACCTGCTCTCGTCGACGATCTGCGACAGGTCGAGCTCGGACACCGAACCGCGCCCCTCGCATCGCGGGCACATGCCGCCGAGGTAGACGGCGTTGCGGACGATCGTCTTGTCGCCGGTCGCCGAGGTCATGACGCCGCTCGCCTGCTGCGTGGGGATGTTGAACGAGAACGCCGTCGGGCCGCCGATGTGCGGCTCGCCGAGCTTGCTGAAGAGGATCCGCAGCATCGCGTTCGCATCGGTGACCGTGCCGACGGTCGAGCGCGGGTTCGCGCCGAGGCGCTCCTGGTCGACGAGGATCGCGGTCGTGAGCCCCTCGAGCACGTCGACGTCGGGGCGCGGCACCGACGGCATGAACCCCTGCACGAACGCGCTGTAGGTCTCGTCGATGAGCCGACGCGACTCGGCGGCGATCGTGTCGAACACGAGCGAGCTCTTGCCGGAACCGGACACGCCCGTGAACACGGTCAGCCGGCGCTTCGGCAGGTCGACCGAGACGTCCTTGAGGTTGTTCTCCCGGGCGCCGCGCACCCGGATCAGGTCGTGGGCGTCGGCGGCCGGCGCGGCCGCGACGGGTCGAGCGGATGCCGCGGACACGGCGTTTCCTGTCATGGTCATGGTGCCTCCAAGGCGGTCGAATTCGATCCAATCACCACGACGCGCGCACCGCACCACGACGCTGCGCGCGTGCGGGGATCAGCCCGCCTGCTGAATCCGGATCAGGTTGCCCGCCGGGTCGCGGAAGGCGCAGTCCCTGAGTCCGTACGGCTGGTCGACCGGCTCCTGCACGACCTCGGCGCCCTTCGCCTCGAGGTCCGCGAACGTCGCGTCGAGGTCGCTCGAGGCCAGGTTGACCCCGAAGTAGCTGCCCTTGGCGATGATCTCGAGCAGTGCCGCACGATCCTCGTCGGTGATGCCCGGGCCCACCCCCGGCGGGTGGAGGACGACGGCGGTATCCGGTTGCCCGGCCGGGCCGACCGTGATCCAGCGCATGCCCTCGTACCCGACGTCGTTGCGGACCTCGAAGCCGAGCAGGTCGCGGTAGAAGGCGAGGGATGCCTCGGGGTCGAGGTGCGGAAGGAAGCTGGAGTGGATGGTGATGGTCATGCCGGCAACGCTATTGGCGGCCGCCGACCTGCGCTTCTCGATTCCTGATCGGTTTGGTGACCTGCTTGGCCACGCAGGGGATCATGCCGATCGTGGCACCGGCGAACCGTTCCCGGTACACGCTCGGCGGGACGCCGACGAGTTCGGTGAAGCGCGTGCTGAAGGTGCCGAGCGAGGAGGACCCGACGTCGAAGCACACGTCGGTGACGCTCAGGTCGCCACGCCGGAGCAGCGCCATCGCGCGTTCGATCCGACGCGTCATGAGGTACGAGTAGGGCGACTCGCCGAACGCCTCGCGAAACCGCCGGCTCAGGTGCCCGGAGGACATGCCCGCGCCGCGTGCGAGTGCCTCGACGTCGAGCGGCTGCGCGAACTCGCGGTCGATCCGGTCCCGCACCCGCCGCAGGATCGCGAGGTCGCGCAGGCGTTGCTCGTCGGGTGAGTGGCGTTCCACCTGCGCATGCTCGCACGCGCGGCACGCCGACGTCCAGCGCGCCCGACCCGGTCCCGGAGGCTGGGGCGACACGCGGGAGCCACGGGCGGCGCGCGAAGGTCACCCGGGAATAGCCTGAGCGTGACGCGCGCCGCCCCGTGCGCGCCGGAAGGAGCCGGTATGTCCACCCCTCAACCGAACCGGATGATGGCGATGTTCGCGTTCGATTCGTCCCAGCTGACGAAGTCCGCGGTCAACTCGATCCGCATCGCCCTCGGCGTGACCGGGTTCATCGCCCTCATCGTCGGGGTGTTCATGACGTTCTGGGCTCGCGAGTCCGCGGTCGTCCTGACGTTCATGCTGGCGATCTACTTCGTCATCGCGGGCCTGGCGTACCTCGGCATCGGCCTGTTCTCGAAGGGCCTGTCGGGCGGCGCGAGGGCGCTGGACATCGTCCTCGGCGTCGTCTTCGTGGTCGGCTCGATCATCATGTTCGCCAACCCGACCGAGAGCGCGGTCGTGCTCGGCATCTTCCTCGGCGTGCTGGTCGGCATCCTGTGGATCATCGAGGGCGTGGTGGCGCTCGCGCAGTCGGGCAACTCGTCGTCCAAGGGCTGGAGCATCTTCTTCGGCATCCTGAGCCTCGTCGCCGGCGTCGTGCTGTTGTTCTCCCCGCTGTGGGGCGCGGTGATCCTGTTCATCGTGACCGGCATCTCGCTCATCATCCTCGGCATCGTCCAGATCGTGCGCGCCTTCACCTTCGGCCGCGGCATGGTGCTCTCCGACTGAGAACGGATGCCTCGGCATCCGTCGCAGGCGAACGCGAGGAGGGCGGGACCGGTGATCCGGTCCCGCCCTCCTCGTTCGTTCGGGTGGCGGCCTCAGGCCTCGGGTGCGAATCCCGAGGTGTCGCCCACGTAGCGCGTGTGGTCGGCGGGCACCGGGTCCACGGCCGCCCGGGCGACCTCGGCGGCGAACTCGGAGACGTTGTAGAGCCGCCCGGCGTCCTCCTTGCGGGCTGCGATCGCGCCGGGGTTCGCGCGCTCGAGCAGCGTCGCGGTGATCGTGCCCTCGATCATGTCGCCCGACACGACGACGAACTCGACGCCCCGCTCCCCCAGCTCGGGGAGCTTCGCACGCAGCGCATCCTCGCCGGCGCGCTTGGAGAGCGCGACGGGCTCGTACTCGGGCATGGTCGGCGTCGTCCGGATGAAGTGCGCCTGGTGGCTCGTCACGAAGACGATGCGCGCCCCCTCGGCGAGGTGCGGCAGGGCGTTGTCGACGACGTTGACCTGCGCGTCGCGGTTCAGGCGCATCGCGTAGTCCTCGCCCATGCCGGTCTCCATGCCGCCTGAGGCGTTCAGCACCAGCAGGTCGACCGGACCGAACTCGGCGACGGCGCGCTCGAACATGGCCTGCACGTCGGAGGCATCCGTCAGGTCCGCACCGGCGGCGATCGCCCGCCCGCCGCCCGCGACGATCTCGTTCACGATCTTCTCGGCGCGCGGCGCCTTGCTGCGGTAGTTCACGACGGCGGCGGCGCCGGCCTCTGCCAGGTAGCGCACGGTGTCGGCGCCGATGCCCCGTGACGACCCGGTCACGAGGGCGACGCGGCCTGCGAGGGATCCGGGTGCGAGCGGGTTGGTCACGATCAGGGCTCCTCGGTACGCGGGTGTGTGCGCGCACACGCCGGGCGCGCCGCACCGAGACTACCAAGTCCCCCGCGGGTCGGCCGTCGCTGCTAGGTTGACTGCGGGGAACGGCACTGAAGGAGACGATGTGGATGTCTTGACCCAGTACGCGTGGATCGCCTGGCTGGTCCTCATCCTCGTGTTCGCCACGATCGAGGTGTTCACCCTCGAGATGACCTTCCTGATGCTCGCGCTCGGCAGCGTGGCCGGACTCCTGTCGGGCCTCACCGGGATCCCCTGGTGGGCGCAGTTCATCATCGCCGCGGTCGTCGCGCTCCTGCTGATCCTGACCCTCCGCCCACCGCTGCTCAGGCGGTTGCAGCGCGGAGCCGACCCCACGAAGAGCAACATCGACGCGCTGATCGGCGCGTCGGGTACCGTCGTCCGCACGGTCGGGCACGCGGGCGGTCAGGTGCGCCTGCAGAACGGCGACGTCTGGACTGCACGACTGTCGCCCGTGACCGAGCAGGCGGATGTCGCCGTGGGCGAGCCCGTGCTCGTCACCGGCATCGACGGGGCGACGGCGGTCGTCGTCCCGATGGAGAGGAGCACGCAGGAGTGAACGAGATCGGGCCCATCATCGCCGTGATCGTCGTCGTCGCGATCGCGATCTTCGCGATCGTGGTCATCGCGAAGTCGATTCGGATCGTGCCGCAGGCGTACTCGGGCGTCGTCGAGCGCCTCGGCAAGTACCACAAGACCCTCACGCCCGGCCTGAACATCCTCGTGCCGTTCATCGATCGGCTGCTCCCGCTCGTCGACATGCGCGAGCAGGTCGTCTCGTTCCCGCCGCAGCCGGTGATCACCGAGGACAACCTGGTCGTCTCGATCGACACGGTCGTCTACTTCCAGGTCACGGATGCGCGTGCCGCGACCTACGAGATCAACAACTACCTCGGAGCGGTCGAGCAGTTGACCACGACCACCCTCCGAAACGTCGTCGGCGGACTGAACCTCGAAGAGGCGCTCACGAGCCGCGACAACATCAACGGCCAGCTCCGGATCGTCCTCGACGAGGCGACCGGCAAGTGGGGCATCCGCGTCTCCCGAGTCGAACTGAAGGCGATCGACCCGCCCCTCTCGATCCAGGACTCGATGGAGAAGCAGATGCGCGCCGAGCGCGACCGCCGCGCCGCGATCCTCACGGCGGAGGGCACCAAGCAGTCCGCGATCCTCGAGGCCGAGGGGTCCCGCCAGGCCGAGATCCTGCGCGCCGAGGGTGACGCGAAGGCCGCGGTGCTCAGGGCCCAGGGCGAGGCCGAGGCGATCCTCACGGTGTTCGACGCGATCCACAAGGGCGACCCCGACCCGAAGCTGCTCGGCTACCAGTACCTGCAGATGCTCCCCCAGCTCGCCGAGGGCGCGTCGAACAAGCTGTGGATCATCCCGAGCGAACTCACCGAGGCACTCAAGGGCATCGGCCGCGCCTTCACGCCCGACGCGGGCGCCGCGCCGCAGGCGCCCGGGGCGGCGTCACCGGGGTCCCGCCCCGGCCCGCTCGGCTGAACGAGTGGGCGCCGGCTGGTTCGAGCCGCCCGCGCCGCGCGTCCTCGCACACCGAGGGCTGGCGCTCGAGGCACCCGAGAACACGCTCGCCGCGTTCGAGGCCGCGATTCGCGCCGGCGCCCGCTACCTCGAGACCGACATCCACGCCAGCGCCGACGGCGCCGCGGTGCTCGCGCACGACCCGACCCTGCGCCGGGTCGCGCACCGGCCCGAGGCGGTCGGCGAGCTCGACCTGGCCGAGCTCAGGCGCGTCGACCTCGGCGGCGGGCACGGCTTCGGCACGCTCGACGAACTGCTCCACGCCTTCCCCGGGTCGCGCCTGAACATCGACGTGAAGTCCGATGCCGCGATCAGCGCGACCGTCCGGGCCGTGCGCCGGGCGGATGCCGTCGATCGCGTGCTGCTCACCGCCTTCTCCGACCGGCGTCGCCGGGCGCTCGCGTCGGCGCTGCCCGGGGTCGCGACCTCGGCCGGGCGGGCATCCGTGCTGCGCGCGAGCGCGGCATCCGTCGCCCGGAGCTCCGCCGGCCTGCGCCGCGGCGTCGCCGGCGCCTCCGCGCTGCAGATCCCCGAACGCGTCGGACGAGCGCGCCTGCTCTCCCGCGGGCTGCTCGACACCGCGCACCGTGCGGGTCTCGAGGTGCACGTGTGGACGGTCAACGACCCGGACGACATGCGCCGACTGCTCGGCCTCGGCGTCGACGGCATCGTGACCGATCGCGCCGACCTCGCGATGCGGGTCGTCTCGGAAAGCTGAGAGTTCCCCGGCGAAACATCAGCCCACGGAAAGGTGGCGCCCAGCTTGATCGTCTATACCTGATGAGGATCGAGAGGAGTACGCCATGGCGGACCGGAGCCTACGAGGCATGCGAATCGGCGCACAGAGCCTGCAGAGTGAGGATGGCGTCGTCTTCGCTGATCGAGCCGAGTACACCTACCAGTGCGAGACGTGCGGCCGCGAGACGGTCATGACGTTCTCGACCGAGGCCGAGCTTCCCGAGACCTGGGAGTGCCGCCACTGCGGCAACTCCGCGGTGCTGCTCGTCGACTCCAAGCCGGTCGAGGTGGACCGTTCGGGTGAGAAGGTCGCCCGGACGCATTGGGACATGCTGCTCGAGCGCCGGACGCGCGCCGAGCTCGAGGAGATCCTCGAGGAGCGGCTGCAGATCCTGCGCGCCCGTCGCGGCCAGCAGAAGATCGGCGCCTAGCCGGCAGACCGAACCCCTTCAGCGCGCCCGGTCGCGGACTCCGTCCGCCGCCGGGCGTTCCGCTGCGCCAGCAGGCCCGCGAGCGCGAGTCCGCCGAGCGATCCGATCACGAGGACGAGCGGCACGGCGGCGCCCAGCACGACGGAGGGCGTCAGTCCCGAACGGAGTTCGACGTCGGTGACCATCGAGCCGGGCTCGTAGGCGGGCAGCGAATCGATCGTGCGCCCCGTCGGATCGATGACCTGGCTCGTTCCGACCGTCGAGATGTTCACGACCGAGCGCCCCGTCTCGATTGCGCGCAGGCGCGCGATCGCGAGCTGCTGCTCGTTCTCGTCGGTGCCGCGGAAGTCGGCGTTGTTCGTCTGGAACATGTACACCTCGGCCCCGTCGCGGGCGCCCTCCCAGATCAGGCCGTCGTAGATCACGTCGAAGCAGATCGCGAGACCGGTCACCGCGTCGCCGAGATCGAACACCGGCGCCTGCGTTCCCGGCGAGTACTCGCGCTGCACGAGGCCGATCAGGTCGGGCACGATCAGGTTGTAGAACCAGCGGTCGGGGATGTACTCGCCGAACGGCACCGGGTTGCGCTTGGCGTAGGCCTGGGTCGCGCCCTCCCCCGCCTCCCAGACGAGGGAGGCGTTGTAGAAGCGGTCGCCGTCGACCGTGACGGTGTTCAGGACGACGGGAGCGTCCAGCTGCTCGGAGAGCCCGTCGAAGATCCGCGCGACCTCGGGGCTGCGCGTCGGGTCGATGTCGGACCCGCCCTCGGGCCACAGCAGGACGTCGACGTCCGACTCGTCGAGCACGGGTGCGGTCGCCTCGAGTTGGGCGCGCAGCACGTCGCCCTGCGCCCGTTCGTCGAAGTAGCCCGAGGGCCCGTCGCCCTGCACGCTCGCGACCCGCAGATCGCCGGACGGCGTGGTCGGGAACGCCGGGAGGACGACGGCGAGCACGACGAGCGAGGCGACGGGCACGGCGGTGCGCAGGTCGCGCCATCCGCTCGCCCGCACCCATTCGACGGCCCCGGCCGTGATCGCGACCATGATGAACCCGAGGCCGGTCGAACCGACCCATGAGACGACCTGCGCGAACGGGCTCTCGGACTGGCTGAGCGCCGCACGCCCCCACGGGAAGCCGCCGTAGGGCAGCGAACCCGTGACGCTCTCGCGCACGATCCAGAGGCCGGCGACCAGCAGCGGCACCACCAGCAGGTTCATCCACCGGCCGCTTCCGGCCGCGGCCGTCCAGCGGTAGGCGAGCGTGATGAGCATCGCACCGCCTGCGACGAACAGGGCCTGCAGGATCGACAGCGCCAACCACGGGATCGGGCCCAGGTAGAGCGCGGTCCATGACACGTGCGAGAGGTAGAAGGCCAGGCCGAACGCGAGTCCGACGTGGAAGGAGGAGAGCATCGACCTGCCGACGAGCGGCACGATCGCCATCGCGATGCCGACGAACGCGAGCGGCCAGGCGCTCGCACCCGGGAAGCCGAGGTCGTAGACGAACCCGCCGAGCGCCGAGACGATGAGCGCCGCCCAGAGCGGCAGGAGCGGCCTCGAGGCGGCCCGAGCGGATGCCGCGGCCGGCGTGGTGCCGACCGTCGCCGAGCCGCTCATGCGGCCGCTCCGTACGCGACGACGCCGCGACGCACCGCATCGATCGCCGCCCGTGCGGTCGCGCCGAGTTCGGCGTCGGCCACGATCGAGATCTGGTCGAGCAGGTCGATCACCTGCTTCGAGAGGCGCACGAAGTCGCCGGCCGCGAGCTCGGTGTCGGCCAGCACCTGCCCCAGCCCGACCCCCCGAGCCCACGCGTGCATCGCGTTCGCGAGCGCCGGCGACGGCTGCTCGGTTCCGGGGAGCCGATGGTCGCGCTCGACGTCGTCGAGTTCACTCCACGCATCGGTCGTGCGCTCGAACGCGGTGCGGAACCCGCCCTTCGGCATGCGGAACTCGATGCCCCGGTCGTCGCGCCGCGGCTCGTACACGAGGGCTGCGGCCATCGCCGCGATCGACGGGACGTCCAGTCCGTCCCAGAGCCCGCGGCGGAGGGATTCGGCGACGAGCAGGTCGCGGTCGCCGTAGATCCGCTTGAGGGTGCGTCCGGCCGCGGTCGGCACGAGCTCGCCGTCCTCGCGGCGCTCGAGGTAGCCGAGCTGCGACAGGACGTCGGCGACCCGGTCGAAGCGCTTCGCCACCTGGCCGGTGCGGGTGCGGATCTGCCTGGAGAGGTCGTCGTGCTCGCGCTTCAGGCGCCACCAGCGTTCGGCCCAGCGCGCGTGCTGCTCGCGTTCGGCGCAGCCGTGGCAGGCGTGGGCGCGGAGGCGCTTGCGTTCGGCGACGAGGTCGCGCTGCATCCGCTCGCGTTGCGCGTGAGTGGGGTTGCCCTTGGCGCCCTGGCGTTCCAGGTCGCCGATGCGCCGACGGATGGCGGCGTACTCGGCGAAGTCGCCGAGGTGGCAGCGCATGGCCTCCTCGAAGCCCGCCATCGAACCCTCCTGCTTGCGCAGGGTCCGGGCGAGGTCCACGACGGCGCGGTCCGCCTGGAACTGCGCGAACGAGAGCTCGAGCACCTGGCGGGTGCGGTCGCGGCCGAACTGGTCGACGAGGTTGACGGCCATGTTGTAGGTCGGCGTGAAGCTCGAGTTCAGCGGGTAGCTGCGCCGGGACGCGAGCGAGGCCACCGCCTCGGGGTCGAGCCCGTCGACCCATTGGATGACCGAGTGCCCCTCGACGTCGATCCCGCGTCGCCCGGCACGTCCGGTGAGCTGCGTGTACTCCCCCGGCGTGATGGGCACGCGCGCCTCGCCGTTGAACTTCTCGAGCTTCTCGAGCACGACCGAGCGCGCAGGCATGTTCACGCCGAGCGCGAGCGTCTCCGTCGCGAAGACGACCTTGAGGAGCCTGCGCTGGAAGAGCTCCTCCACGATCTCCTTGAACGCCGGCAGCATCCCCGCGTGGTGCGCGGCGACGCCGCGCTGCAGTCCCTCGACCCACTCCCAGTAGCCGAGCACCGCGAGGTCGTCGTCGCGGAGCATCCGGGACCGTTCCTCCACGATCGCCCGGATCTCGGCGCGCTCGTCGGTGTCGGTGAGACGGATGCCGCTGCGCAGCACCTGACGGACGGCCTGGTCGCAGCCGGCCCGCGAGAAGATGAAGAAGATCGCCGGCAGCAGGTGCTTGCCGCTGAGCAGTTCGACGACCGCGGAGCGCTCCATGCGCCCCTCGCCGGGAGCGGGCCGGTGGTACCTGCCGCGGTCGCCGCCCCTCCGACCGCGCTGGGAACGCGCCCGGATCGACCGGCCGCCGGTTCGCGCGAGCCGCTGGAGCTCGGGGTTCACCCGATGCGTCGCCGCCTGGCCCGACGAGTCGAACAGGTCGAGCAGCTTCGTCCCGACCAGCACGTGCTGTTCGAGCGGCACCGGTCGCTGCTCGGACACGACGACGTCGGTGTCGCCCCGCACGGCCTGGAGCCAGTCGCCGAACTCCTCGGCGTTCGAGACCGTCGCGCTCAGCGAGACGAGCCGAACGTGCTCGGGGAGGTGGATGATGACCTCTTCCCAGACGGCCCCGCGGAACCGGTCGGCGAGGTAGTGCACCTCGTCCATGACCACGTAGGCGAGGCGGTCGAGCAGCGGCGACTCGGCGTACAGCATGTTCCGCAGCACCTCGGTCGTCATGACGACGATGCGTGCGCCCGAGTTGATGTTGGTGTCGCCCGTGAGCAGGCCCACCTGGTCGGCGCCCCACGTGTCGGCGAACTCCTGGAACTTCTGGTTCGACAGCGCCTTGATCGGCGTCGTGTAGAAGACCTTCGCGCCGGACGAGTGCATCGCCAGGTGCACGGCGAACTCGGCGACCGCCGTCTTCCCCGCTCCGGTCGGAGCCGCGACGAGCACGCTGCGGCCGTCGTCGAGCGCAGCACAGGCCGCGCGCTGGAACGGGTCGAGGTCGAAGGAGAGCGTCGCCGCGAACTCCTGCAGCCTGGGCTGGCGTCGCTGCTGCCGGGACTGCGCGTAGCGCTCGGCCGGCGAGGGGCTCATCACCCCTCCAGCCTAGACAGGCTCGCCGAACTCCAGCTGCGCGCGCTTGGCCACCCGGCGGTCGTGCAGGGCGGCGATCCCGTAGGCCGCGAAGTACAGGCCGATCATCGGGATCGCGAGCATGAACATCGACACCACGTCGGCTGACGGCGTCGCGAACGCCGTGAACAGCACGATCACGAGGATCGCGATGCGCCAGGACTTGATGATCGCCGCCGCGCTCAGGATGCCGGCGAAGTTGAGCAGCACGATGAACACCGGCACGACGAACGCGATGCCGATCGCGACGACCAGCTTCAGCACGAAGTCGATGTACTCCTTCGCCGTGAGCAGGGTCTCAGCCCCCTCGGGCACGAAGCTCGTCATGAGCTTGACGATGTTCGGCAGCACGAACCACCCGGCGGCGCACCCGGCGAAGAACAGCGGGATCGCCGTCGCGAAGAACGCGAAGGTGTACTTGCGCTCCTTCGTGTTCAGCCCGGGCACGAGGAACGCGAAGATCTGGTACAGCCACACGGGCGCCGAGATCACGATGCCGAGCGTGAACGCGATCTGCAGGCGGAGGTCGAATGCGCTCGAGATGGTCGGGAAGATGATGCCCGCGCTCACGGCATCCTCGCCCTGCTGGGCCTCGACCACGCGGTTGACCGGCTCCTGGATCGCATCCCAGACGAACAGGTCCGTCAGGATCCAGCCGCCGACCATGCCGACGACGATCGCGATCGCCGAGATGAACAGGCGCTTCCGCAGTTCGACCAGATGCGCGCCGAGCGACATCCGCCTCTCGCGGTTCTTCTCCCCGCGATCCTTCACCGCGGTCATGCGGCTCAGGCGCTCGGGCCGGAGTCCGCGCGCTTCGGCTGATCGACCTGGGCGGGCGCCGGCGTCGCCGCCTGCGGGTTCGAGGCGGCCGGGGCCTCAGGGGTGGTGCCGGCCGTGGCGTCCTTGGCATCCGCGTCGTCGCCGTCGGAACGGACCTCGCTCTTGAGGATCTTCATCGACTGGCCCAGGCTCCGCGCGAGTGCGGGAAGCTTCGGCGCACCGAAGAGCAGCAGGATCACCAGGAGGATGATCAGTGCGTGCCAACCGGAGAAGGCGTTTCCAAACATAGGTTCTCGTCCAATTCTGGCGGGATGGTCCGGTCAGTCTACCGGGTCGGTCGACCGGGAGTCCTCACGCCTCGGAATCGATCGGATCACGATCGTCGGAGGTGCCGGGATACGCCGCCAGGCCCGCCGTCGCCCAGGCCGCCACCGCCTCCCGCGCGATGTCGGGCGCGATCACGGTTACCAGGCCTGGCAGGCCCGCGACCAACCGCTTGAGGCCGTGCACGTGCGCGAGACGGAGCGTGACCCGAAGTCGACCGCCGACCTCGGTCGCGGTCGAGTCGGCGAGGTAGTCGGCCAGGAGCGGCAGGCTCTCCGGCGCGACATCCACCACGACCTCGAGGTCGTCCGGCGACGCCTGGAACAGGGTCTCCGGGATCGTCCTGCCGGAGTGGTCGGCGACCGCACCGTCGGTCACGCGCAGACCGCTCATGCGGTCGATGCGGAAGTTGCGCACGTCGTCGCGCAGGTGGTCGTACGCCTGCATGTACCAGTCGGCCCCGAGCGAGGTGATCCGCAACGGGTCGACGAGCCGGCGCCGGTGCTCGCCCCGCGCGTTCAGGTAGTCGAACTCGAGCTGCCGACCGGATGCCACGGCCCGCCGCACCTCGGCCAGGGTCGCGTCGGCGGCCTCCTCGGCGATCGCGAGCCGGCTCGGCTCGGCCGACGCACCGGCCCGCAGCTTCGCCGTCAGCGCCGCCAGAGCCGTGCTCCCCGCGTTCTCGGGCAGTGCCGAGAGGTACTGCAACCCCGCGATGAGCGCCGCCGCCTCGCGTGCCGAGAGCCGCGGGGCGTCGTCGATCGCGACGTGATGGACGATGACGATGACGTCGTCGTCCTCGAAGGAGTCCCAGTCGATGTCGAACAGGTCGTTCGGCTGGTAGGTCCCCGTCGCGCCCGGAAGCCCCGACGTCGCGATGAGCTTCACCGCGTCGCGGATCTCGGTCGCTCCGACCCCGAAGTGCGCCGCGGCCTCCGAGACCTCGACGACGCGCTGGTCGAGCAGGTACGGCACCAGCGAGAGCAGGAAGACGAGCCGGTCCGGGGCCCGGAGCGCCGGCGTACGCCTGGCGGGCTTCGGACTCATGCCGCTCCCCCCGCCCGGTGCGCCGCCGCGACGGCGGCGAGACGGACCCGCACCGCGCCGCGCAGGGAATCCGGTGCGAGCACGCGCACCTCCGGACCGTACGAGGCGAGCTCGTCCGCGAACACCGCCTCGTCGGTGTAGTGCAGCCGGATCACCCCGGCATCCTCGTCGGCCTGCACGGCGCGCTTGCCCAGGCGCACCTCGGCGTCCGAGCCGGCGCTCACGGCCAGATCGGCCGCATTCGAGAGCCGCAGCGCCTGCAGGTCGGCGAGCGCGCGGTCCTGGACGTCGGCGGGCGGCGCATCGAACGAGGGTCCCGCGAGCAGGCGGACGTCGCCGACGATGCGCGAGAGCAGGAAGGTCCGCGGCGCGTCGGCGTCGACGTCGCGGCCGTGCAGATGCCAGCGCCCCTCGTGCAGGACGACCGCGTGCGGCTCGACCGTGCGCGATCGGGGCGCGTGCTCGCCGGGCTTGAGGTAGTGGAAGCGGACGCGCTGGCGCCGGTCGAGCGCCTGCCGCATCGGTTCGAAGGCGGCATCCCGCACTCGCAGGCGCGGCGCGTAGCCGATCACGGGCTCCCTCGGTTCGATGCCGAGCGAGCGGAGCTTGGTGAGGGCGCGCTGCGAATCGGCCGAGAGCGACGCCTCGCGCCAGACCTCGGCCGCCAGGCCGAGCAGCGCCAGTTCGTCGGGCGTGAAGCGCACATCCACCGGCAGGTCGTACTGGCCCTTGGGGATGCGGTACCGCAGCGCCTGGTTGTCACCCGGGCGATCCGGGGACTCGACCGTCTCGAGCGGGATGCCGAGGTCGCGGATCTCGTCCTTGTCGCGCTCGAACTGCCGCTCGAGGTTCGCGTTGCCGCCGTGCGGGTCGTACCGTTCGGCGTACCCGCGCACGGTCGAGAGGATCTCCGCCTTCAACAGGCCGTGCTCGGTCGCGAGCAACGCGAGCACGAGGCTGAACAGTCGATCCTCGACCGGGATCCGAGTCTCCCCCGAGGGCTTGGATGACGCCACGTCAGCGATCATACTGAAGCGCCGAGCGGCGACGCCGCAGCGGTCGGGTCACGCGACGCCGAGGATGTCGATCACGAAGAACAGCGTCGAGCCGGCGGGAATGCTGCCCTGGGCGGTGTCGCCGTAGCCGTCCTCGGGCGTCACCACGACGCCCACCTGGGAGCCGACCTGCTGGCCGATGAGCGCCTTCGAGAAGCCCGGGATCACCTGGGAACCCTCGCCCTCGCTCACGACGAACGAGGCCGGCGCACCGCTCTCCCAACTCGAGTCGAACACGGAGTTGTCGTCCCACAGCACACCCGTGTAGTGGACGACGACGTTGTCGCCGTCCTCGACGGTCTGCCCGTTGCCCTGCTTGATGACCTCGACCTGCGTGGTCTCGAACGGCGGGTTGTCCGGAACCGTGATGCCGGGGCGACCGTCGGGCGCGGTCACGACCGCCGGGAAGCCGTCGCGCGTGATGCGCGGCGACCCGTTCGCCTTCGGCAGGAACGCCTGGTGCACGTCGAAGATCACGACGATCCCGTCCTCGCCGCCCAGCCCGATCGCCGCGTTGCCCTCTTCGCCCCACAGGTCGGCGGGCGGCACGGCCACGGCCACGCGCGAGCCCTCGCTCGCGCAGCTCAGGCCCTTGACCAGGCCGGGCAGCGTGCCGTCGTTCAGCACGACCGGGACGGCCGGCTCGTCGCCGAAACCGGTCGACTGCAACTGCTCCCCCGTGGTCGCGTTGTACACCGCGAGCCCGACGAGCGCCTGCTGGCCCTCGCCCAGGGTCTCGCCGTCACCCTCGACGATCTCGGTGCACTGCGTCTCCTGGGGGCGCAGCGGCGTCGGGAACTCCGCGCGGGGCGCGTCGCCGAAGTCGCCCCTGACCTCGATGAGGTCGGAGGACGCGCCCGGCTCGGCCTGCGGTTCCGGCGTCGCGGTGCAGCCCGTCAGGGCGAGTGCGACGAGCGTCGCGGTGGCGGTGAGTGCGATCGGGAGGCGCACGGATCCTCGTTTCGTCTCGTGTGGAACGGGCGGGGACAGCCTAGTCGGCGTCGGCGGGGTCGGCGTCGCGATCACTGCCGGGGTCGGCGTCGTCGGCCCGCGAACGGCGGGCCGCGGCATCCGCTGCCCGAGCGCGCTTGCGCAGGACCTTGTCGCTGACGTTGCGCTCACCGAGCGCCCCGGGCGTCCAGGCCTCGACATCCTCGTCGCTGAACTCGGTCTTCGCCGGGCGCCGCTTGAGTTCGGGGAGCTCGGTGTCCGGCGCGAGCCTGCGCGCCGTGATCAGGAAGCCCGTGTGCGCGATCATCCGGTGGTCTGGCCGGACCGCGAGACCCTGCACGTGCCATCCGCGCACCATCGTCTCGTTCGCGACCGGGTCGGTGTACCACCCGGTCGCCCGGATCGCCTCGGCGACGCGGGAGAGCTGCGTCGCGGTCGCGACGTAGCAGAGCACCACGCCGCCGGGCTTCAGCGCGGTCGAGACCGCGTCGATGCACTCCCAGGGCGCCAGCATGTCGAGGACGACGCGGTCGACGGATGCCGCCTCGGCCCGCTCGGGCAGGGTGTCGGCGAGGTCGCCGAGCGTGATCGACCAGTTCGCCGGGTCGGAGCCGTGGAAGGTCGCGACGTTGCCGCGGGCGACGTCGGCGAACTCCTCGCGCCGCTCGAACGACATGAGCCGGCCCTCGGGGCCGATCGCCCGCAGCAGCCACAACGACAGGGCGCCCGACCCGACGCCGGCCTCGACGACCGTCGCGCCCGGGAAGACATCGGCCTGCGCGAGGATCTGCGCGGCGTCCTTCGGGTAGACGATCGCCGCGCCCCGCGGCATCGACATCACGAAGTCGGCGAGCAGCGGTCGCAGCGCGAGGTACTCGATGCCGACCGCGTTCGCCACGACCGAGCCGTCGGGAAGGCCGATCAGGTCGTCGTGCGCGATCGTGCCCTTGTGCGAGTGGAAGACCTTGCCCGATTCGAGCGTGATCGTGTGCATCCGGCCCTTCGGGCCGGTCAGCTGCACGCGGTCGCCGACCCGGAAGAGCCCGCTCGCCTCGCCGCGGCTCACGCGCCGACCCGCTTGCCGTCGAGGAGCGCGACGAGGTCGTCGAGGGTTCGACCCTCGAGGGTCGGCCAGACCGCATCCGCACGATCCGCGGGGATCGGGATCATGTGCGGCACCCCGATCGCGACCGCGCCGGCGCTCGTGGCCGAGGCCAGGCCCGTCGGGGAGTCCTCGATCGCGATGCACTCGGCGATGTCGACCCCGAGCCGCCCGGCGGCGGCGAGGTACGGCTCGGGATGGGGCTTGGGAGCGGCGACCTCGTCGCCCGTCACGAGTTCGTCGAACGCGGCGAACGCGATCGCGCCGACGACGTCCTCGGCCATCGAGCGGATCGACATCGTCACGAGCGCCGTCGGGACGCCCGCGTCGCGGACCTGACGCAGCAGCTCCTGCGCGCCGGGCTGCCATGGCACCCCGTGCTGCGCGAGTTGCTCGCGCACGCGCTCGGTCAGTCGATGGACGATCGCGTCGGCCGGGAGGTCGACCCCGGCGCCCCGGAACACCTCGGCGGCGTCCCAGAGGCCCATGCCGACCATCCGGAGGGCGTCCTCGTGGGTCCAGGTTCCGCCGAACTCGTTGACGAGCTCGATCTCGGCCTGCATCCAGTAGGGCTCGGTGTCGACGATGGTGCCGTCCATGTCCCAGAGGACGGCGGCGGGGAGGCGCTTGGTCACAACCGGAGATTCTACGGGCACGGCCTATTGTTGAGGTGAGTCCGGACCTCCCGGGCTCGGGAAGCGGGGCGGACCGAGTGCAGCAGCCGACCGGGTTCGAGGGCGGGCGACTCCTCGTCGTGGCGTTCGAAGGGTGGAACGACGCCGGCGAAGCCGCCACCGGGGCCGCGAGACTGCTCGTCGAACGGCTCGGACTCGTCGAGATCGCCGCGGTCGACCCCGAGCTCTACTTCGACTACCAGTTCACCCGCCCCACCGTCGAGGCCGGACCGGACGGGATCCGCAGCATCTCCTGGCCCGGCGCGGCGATCCTCGGCCCCGGCGCAGGCGGACGAGCCGCGCCCGACGAGGACGAGGTGGTGACCGGCCCAGGCGCCGACACGCTCCACGTTCTGCTCGGCGCGGAACCCGCCCGGACCTGGAAGGGGTTCGCAGCCGAACTCGTCGATGCCGCGCTCGCAGCCGACATCGAGGGCGTCGTGCTGCTCGGCGCCATGCTCGCCGATGCGCCGCACACCCGGCCCCTGGCCGTGTTCGCCTCGAGCGAGAACCCCGAGGTGCGCGCCGCACTCGGGGTCGAGCGCTCCACCTACGAGGGCCCCGTCGGCATCCTCAGCATCATCGCCGACCAGGCCGAACGCGCCGGCATCCCGACCGTCTCGCTCTGGGCCTCGGTCCCCCACTACGTCCACAACGCGCCCTCGCCGAAGGCCGTGCTCGCGCTGCTCGGCAAGGTCGAGGAGCTCACCGGGCTGAGCATCCCCCGCGGCACGCTCGAGGCCGAGGCGAACGCGTGGGAGGCCAACGTCGACGCGCTCGCGGCCGACGACGACGAGATGGCCGGGTACATCGCCCAGCTCGAACAGGCACGCGACGCGGCCGACTCGCCCGAGGCATCCGGCGAGGCGATCGCGCAGGAGTTCGAACGCTACCTCCGTCGTCGGGGCGACCAGCCGGGCGGCGGGGGCGGCACGTGGCGGCCCCGCGACGGCGCCTGACGCGGCATCCGCTGTCGCCTGCTCGACGTCAGAGCGGCTCGATCACCCCGGCGCCGAGCAGCACGAACACCGCCACGCCGAGCGCGATGCGGTAGATCACGAACGGCAGGAAGCTGTGGCGTGAGATCCATTTCATGAAGAACGCGATGACCAGGATCGCGACGCCGAACGCGACCGCCGTCGCGACGGCGGTCTCCAGGCCGTTGTACACGCTCGGCTCGCCCCAGCTCTTGAACAGCTGGTAGAAGCCCGAACCGAACACGGCCGGAATCGCGAGCAGGAACGCATATCGAGCGGCGGCGGCGCGTTCGTACCCGAGCAGCAGCCCCATGGTGATCGTGCCGCCCGAGCGCGAGACCCCGGGGACGAGCGAGAGCGACTGCGCGAGGCCGAACCAGATGCCGTGCGGGTAGGTCAGGTCGCCGAGCTTGCGGCGCTTCGCGCCGGCCCAGTCAGCCAGCCCCAGCACGATGCCGAACAGGATGAGCATCGTCGCCGTGATGTACAGCGAACGGAACACGGTCTCGATGTACTCCTGGAGCAGCAGTCCGAGCACCACGATCGGGATCGAACCGATGATGATCAGCCACCCCATGCGCGCGTCGGGGTCGTTGCGTGGCACACGGCCGAAGAGCGACCCGAACCAGTGCGAGATGATCCGCACGATGTCCCGCCAGAAGAAGACGACCACCGCGGCCTCGGTCCCGATCTGCGTGATCGCGGTGAACGCCGCGCCGGGGTCGGCCGCGGTGGGCAGGAACTCCCCGAGGATGCGCAGGTGCGCGCTCGAAGAGATCGGCAGGAACTCGGTGAGTCCCTGCACGAGGCCGAGGATGATGGCTTCGAACACGGGTGGGTCGCCTTACCGCCCCCACGGATGAGGGCATCGGAGCGTCGTCGGGAAGGGCGTCAGTACGACAGGAGGAGGTCCTTCAGAACCTGCCTCCCGAAGACTAGCCCGTCCAGCGGGACCCGTTCGTCGACGCCGTGGAACATCGCCGGGAAGTCGAGGGTGTCCGGAAGGCGGAGCGGCGCGAACCCGTAGCCCGAGATCCCGAGTCGCGACAGCGCCTTGTTGTCGGTGCCGCCGCTCAGCAGGTACGGGAAGACCGCGGCGTCCGGGTCGTGGGTGCGCAGCGCGCCCGTGACCGCGTCGACCAGCGGACCGTGCGTCGGGGCCTCGAGGCCGACATCCCGATGCACGACCTCGATCTCGACGTCCGGGCCCGCCATCTCGGCGATCTCGGCGAGGACCGCGTCCTCCTCGCCCGGGAGGGTCCGGATGTCGATGAGGGCCTCCGCACGGTCGGGGATGACGTTGTGCTTGTACCCGCCGAGCAGCTGGGTCGGGTTCGACGTCGTGCGCAGCGTCGCCGTGATGAACCCGGAGGCCGAACCGGTCGCGAGCGCGAGCTCGTCGGGTGAGACCTGCTCCGGATCGACCCCGAGTGCGCCCGCCACCGCGGCGAGCAGCTCGCGCGTCGTGTCGGTCAGCCGCACGGGCCACTCCCTGCGACCGATGCGCGCGACCGCCTCGGCGAGCTTGGTCACCGCGTTGTCGTGGATGAGCCGCGATCCGTGCGCGGCCGTGCCGCGCGCGATCAGGCGCACCCACAGCAGCGCCTTCTCGCCGGTCTGCAGCAGGTAGGCGCGCTTGCCGCCGACCGTCACCGAGTATCCGCCGACCTCGCTGATCGCCTCGGTCGCGCCCGCGAACAGCTCCGGATGCTCGTCGACGAGCCAGCTCGCGCCGAAGAGGCCCCCGGCCTCCTCGTCGGCGAAGAAGCCGAGCACGAGTTCGCGCTCGGGCAGGCGCCCCTCGGCGAGGATGTCGCCGACCGCGGTGAGGATCATGGCGTCCATGTCCTTCATGTCGACCGCTCCGCGCCCCCACAGCATGCCGTCGCGGATCTCACCCGCGAACGGGTCGACGCTCCAGTTGCGCGGATCCGCCGGAACGACGTCGAGGTGACCGTGCAGGACCAGCGCCGGCTTGTCGGGGTTTGCACCGGGCACGCGGGCGACGACGTTGGCGCGCGTGGGGGCGGACTCGAGCACGACCGGGTCGAGCCCCATGCGGCGCAGGTGCGCCTCGACGTACTCCGCGGCCTCGCGCTCGCCGTTCGAGCGGCCCTCGCCGTGGTTCGTCGTGTCGAAGCGGATCAGGTCGCGCGCGATGGCGACGGTCTCGTCGAGGGCTTCGGTCGCGCGGTGCTCGCCGGTCGCGTGGGCGTCGCGGGCAGGGGTGGTCTCGGACATGCGCTCCACGCTAGCGCCCGGCGGCTCGGGTCGTCGTGCGGATCGTCCGTGACCGCCGTCGAGATCGTGCGGAATCCACTTTCCGGGGTGTGACCTGCGGCTGCGTCCCGGCGGGCATCCGCAC
The DNA here is from genome assembly GCF_021442325.1 of Agromyces marinus. Lineage (NCBI taxonomy): Bacteria > Bacillati > Actinomycetota > Actinomycetes > Micrococcales > Microbacteriaceae > Agromyces > Agromyces marinus. The sequence continues at coordinate 1,580,874 of NZ_CP087879.1, forward strand.
GGTCTCCCCGTGGTCTGGAGGCCCCGGAAACCGTGCTAATGTCTTCTACGGCCGCTGAGCGATCAGAGGCCGAGACAACGCGCGGGTGGCGGAAATGGCAGACGCGCTAGCTTGAGGTGCTAGTGCCCTAACGGGCGTGGGGGTTCAAGTCCCCCCTCGCGCACGCGTTGTGAGAAAGGCCGGATCTTCGGATCCGGCCTTTCGTCGTTTCCGGAGGGTGCTGTTCCGGGCCGTGCCGCGGGAGCCCGCATCGTCATCCGGTCGACGACCGAGTGCGCCTGCCCTGCTGAGCGGCGGACGCGTGGCATCCGCCGCTTGCGGGATTCGAACATATCTTCGAATATTGAGAGGTGAAGACCGCACCTGCCCCGACCGCTCCCGCGGCGCACCTCGAGCGGGTCGAGCAGTTGCAGGCCCGCATCCGCGGGATGCAGGCCACCCGGCTCGACAGCCGGGCCGTGCCCACGCACCCGGCGCTCGCCTCGGTGCTGCCGGGCGGTGCCTTGCGCGAGGGTGCGGTCGTGCGGGTCGAGGGGTCGGCGTCGCTGCTCATGGCCGCGCTCGCGGGGCCGTCGCAGAGCGGGCGCTGGGTCGCGGTGGCCGGCTTCCCCGAGTTCGGCGTCGAAGCGGCGGCCCGGTTCGGCATCGACCTGGAACGGCTCGTGCTGGTGCCCCATCCGGGCCGGCAGTGGCTGAGCGTCGCCGCGGCGCTCGCCGATGTGATCCCCGTGGTCGCGGTGCGCCCAGCGGGCGCGCTCGCACCCGCCGAGGCGGCCCGGTTCGCGGCCCGGTTGCGTCAGCGCGGCACCCTGCTCCTCGTCGACGGGCCGTGGCCGGGCAGCGATGCGCGGCTCGGACTCGAGCGCAGCGACTGGACCGGGCTCGAGCGCGGCCACGGGCACCTCGTCGAGCGCGAGGTCGTCGTGCGGGTGACCGGTCGCGGCGAGGTCGGGCGGGGAAGCCTGCGCCGGCTCCGCCTGCCCGCGCGCGATGCGCAGGTCGCGGTCGCGGACGCCGTGGCATCCACCGGCGCGGATGCCACGGGCATCGTGCACCGGCCCGACTTCACCGCGAGGGCCTCATGAGCGGGGCCGTTCGCAGCATCGTGCTCTGGTGCCCGGACTGGCCCGTGCTCGCCGCGTGCCGCGACGCCGGGCTCGACCCGGGTGCGCCGGTCGCCCTGACCGAGGCCGGGCAGGTGCATTCGTGCTCGGCGGCGGCTCGGCGCGACGGGGTCGCACGCGGGCTGAGGCTGCGCGAGGCGCAGTACCGCTCCCCCGCGCTCGAGGTCCTGCCGTACGACGCCGCGCTCGATCACCGCGCGTTCGAGCCGGTCGTGCGCGGCATCGAGGCGATCGTGCCCGGCGTGCAGGTCGTGCGGCCGGGCACGCTCGCGATGCGGGCGCGCGGGCCGGCGCGGTACTACGGCGACGAGGATGCCGCGGCGCGCGCGCTGCTCGCGGCGGTCGCCGAGCACGGCATCGCGGGGGCCTGCGTGGGCGTCGCCGACGGGCCGTTCGCCGCGGAGCAGGCGGCGCGCGCGGCGGGCGCGCATCCGGATTCGGCCGGGCGACGGGTGCTGGCGGTGCCACCGGAGGGGTCGGCGGGGTTCCTGGCCCCGTTGCCGGTCTCGCTCGTCGTCGACGCGCGCACGACGACGTTGCTGCATCGGCTGGGCGTGCGCACGCTCGGCGGGTTCGCGGCGCTCCCGGAGGAGGACGTCCGGCGGAGGTTCGGGGCGGCCGGCGCGTTCGCGCACGACCGCGCCGCGGGTCGCGAACGCTCCCGGGTGGCTCCGCGCACCCCGCCGCCCGACTTCGAGGTCGAGCAGCACTTCGAGCCTCCGCTCGAGCGGATCGACCAGCTCGCGTTCGCGTTCCGGGTGCGCGCCGAGGAGTTCATCGAGCGGATGCGGGCGAAGCGACTCGTGTGCACCGGCATCCGGGTCGAGCTCGACGACGACCGCGGGGGCCATTCGAGTCGCAGTTGGCTGCACCCGCACTGGTTCACGCCGGCCGATGTCGTCGATCGGGTCCGTTGGCAGTTGCAGGGTGCGGGGCCGGCCGATGCCGGGCTCGAGGCGCCCATCGTGCGGCTGCGGATCGTGCCCGAGCGGGTGGATTCCACGGGCAACCACGAGGAGGGGCTGTGGGGCGGCGGCCCCGACGAGCGCGTGCACCACGGGCTCACGCGCGTGCAGAGCATGCTCGGGCACGAGGGCGTGCTCACGGCCGCGGTCGGCGGCGGGCGCATGCTCGCAGACCGCCAGGTGCTCGTGCCGTGGGGCGACCGCCCGCCCGAGGGCGCCGCGGCCGAGGCTCCCTGGCCGGGAAGCCTGCCCGCGCTCGCTCCGGCGAGCGTGTTCCGGGAACGGCCCGCGGTGGCGTTGACGGATGCCGCGGGCGCCTCGGTCGCGGTCGATGCGCGCGGCACGATCTCGTCGCCGCCCGCGTCGTTCGCGGTCGCCGGTGCGGTGCCCGCGCCGGTGCGAGCGTGGGCGGGTCCGTGGCCGGTCGTGGAGCGGTGGTGGGATCCGGTGCGCGCCCGACGGGTGCACCGGTTCCAGGTGGTCGATCACGAGGGGTGCGCGTGGCTGCTGGTCCGCGATGCCGAGGGCTGGTGGGCCGAGGCGAGGTACGACTGATGCGCGGGGCGAACAGGGGGTGATGCGCGGTGGGGTGGAACAATCCCGAGATCCCGTGGAGCGAGCTCGAGCGGCGGCTCTCCGATCGGCAGCGGCCGGGCGGGTCGGGCGGCGGGGCGGACGCGCCGCGCAGCCCGGGCGGCGGGCGCGGTGACGGCGGCGACGCCCCGGGGTGGAGTCGGAAGCGGCATCCGTATCGCCCTCCAGAGGGCGAGGACGGGCGGGACGGGCCGGCGCGACCGCTCGGTCCGGCCGTCCCGTACGCCGAACTGCACGCGCACTCGACGTTCAGCTTCCTCGACGGCGCGTCGGGGCCCGAGCGCCTCGTCGAGGAGGCGCACCGCCTGGGGCTCACCGGGCTGGCGATCACCGACCACGACGGGTTCTACGGCATCGTGCGGTTCGCCGAGGCGGCCGAGGCGTACCCCGAGCTCGAGACGGTGTACGGCGCCGAGCTCTCGTTCGGCCTCAGCCGGCCGCAGATGGGTGCGGCCGACCCCGAGGGCGATCACCTGCTCGTCCTCGCGGCGCGCGAGGAGGGCTACCACCGACTCGCTGCGGCGATCACCGCGGGCCAGCTCGCCGGCGGTGAGAAGGGGCGCCCGGTTTACGACCTCGACGACCTCGGCGCGCGCGCGGGCGGCCAGTGGGTGGTCTCGACCGGGTGCCGCAAGGGTGCGGTGCGCCGGGCGCTCGCGGGCGAGGGCGGGGCGGATGCCGCGTGGCGCGAGCTCGACCGGCTCGTCGCGGTGTTCGGCCGAGACCAGATCGTCGTCGAACTCACCGACCACGGCGACCCGCACGACCAGGTGCGCAACGACGTGCTCGCCGAGCTCGCGGCCCGCGCGCGCGTGCCCGCGCTCGCGACGAACGCGGTGCACTACGCGACGCCCGACGAGCATCGTCTCGCGGCGGCGCTCGCCGCCGTGCGGGCGCGGCGCAGCCTCGACGAACTCGACGGCTGGCTGCCCGCGTCCGACGGGCGGCACCTGCGTTCGGGTGCGGAGATGCTGGCGCGGTTCGCGCGCCATCCGGGTGCCGTCGCCCAGTCGGCGACGCTCGCCCGCGACCTGTCCTTCCGGCTCCGGAGCGCCCGGCCGAGGCTGCCGAAGCTCGACGTGCCCGATGGGCACACGCCCATGTCGTGGCTGCGCGAACTGGTGCGACGTGGTGCCGAGCTGCGCTACCCGGGGGTTCCGGGTCACGTGCGCGACCGGCTCGCGAAGGAGCTCGACGTGATCGAGCAGAAGGACTTCCCCGGCTACTTCCTCATCGTGCACGATCTCGTGCAGGAGGCGCGCCGTCGCGGCATCCTCTGCCAGGGTCGCGGATCGGCGGCGAACTCGGCGGTCTGCTACGTGCTGGAGATCACCGGGGTCGACTCGATCTTCTACGGGCTGCCGTTCGAGCGCTTCCTGTCGTCGCTGCGCGACGAGGAGCCCGACATCGACGTCGACTTCGACTCCGATCGGCGTGAGGAGATCATCCAGTACGTCTACGGCAAGTACGGGCGGATGAACGCCGCGCAGGTCGCGAACGTCATCAGCTACCGCCCGAAGGGCGCGGTGCGCGACATGGCGAAGGCGCTCGGCTACTCGACCGGGCAGCAGGATGCGTGGTCGCGGCAGGTCGAGCGCTGGGGTTCGGTGGTCGAATCCGACGAGCACGACATCCCGGGGCCGGTGGTCGAGCTGGCCGAGCAGCTGCTGACGTTCCCGCGGCACCTCGGCATCCACTCGGGCGGCATGGTGCTCACCGATCGGCCGGTCGGCGAGGTGTGCCCCATCGAGCACGCGCGCATGGAGCAGCGCACGGTGCTGCAGTGGGACAAGGACGACTGCGCCTGGATGGGCCTGGTCAAGTTCGACCTGCTCGGGCTCGGCATGCTCGCGGCGCTGCAGTACACGTTCGACCTCGTGCGCGAGCACACCGGCGAGCAGTGGGAACTCGCGACGATCCCGAAGGAGGAGGGGGCCGTCTACGACATGCTGTGCCGGGCGGATTCGATCGGGGTGTTCCAGGTCGAGTCGCGCGCGCAGATGGGCACGCTCCCCCGCCTGCAGCCCCGGTGCTTCTACGACCTCGTGGTCGAGATCGCGCTCATCCGTCCGGGCCCCGTGCAGGGCGGAGCCGTGCACCCCTACATCCGGCGCCGCACGGGCGAGGAACAGGTGACCTACCTGCACCCCAAGCTCGAACCGGTGCTGCGGCGCACGCTCGGGGTTCCGCTGTTCCAGGAGCAGCTCATGCAGATGGCCGTCGCGGTCGGCGACTGCGACGCGGCCGACGCCGACCTGCTGCGCCGGGCGATGGGCTCCAAGCGGGGCGTGGAGAAGATCGAGCGGCTGCGCGCGAAGCTGTTCGACGGTATGGCACGCAACGGCATCGAAGCGGATGTCGCCGAGTCGATCTACGCCAAGATCGAGGCGTTCGCGAACTTCGGGTTCGCCGAGAGCCACGCGATCAGCTTCGGACTGCTGGTCTATGCGAGTTCGTGGTTGAAGCTGCACTACCCGGCGGCGTTCCTCGCGGCGCTGTTGCGAGCGCAGCCGATGGGGTTCTACTCGCCGCACACGCTCACCGCCGACGCGCGCCGGCACGGCGTCGAACTGCGCCGCCCCGACCTGGCGCGCTCGGGTGTGCACGCGGGGCTCGAGGCGTCGGAGCCCGCCGACACGGCAGCGGATGCCGCGACCGGCGCCCGTGGCATCCGCTCGCCCACCGGCATGCCCGGCTGCGCCGGCCCGCAACCGCCCGTCGGCCGGTTCGATCGCGACGCGCCCGACCGCTCGGCGGAGCACCGCCGCGACGGCGCGTTCGCGGTGCGCCTGGGCCTGGCCGACGTGACCTCGATCGGTACCGCGGTCGCCGAGCGCATCGTCGCCGAACGCGACGCGCACGGCCCGTACCGCGACATGGCCGACCTGTCCCGGCGGGCCGACCTCGATGCGACGCAGCTCGAGGCGCTCGCCGCGGCCGGGGCGTTCGAGTGCTTCGAACTGCGCCCGCGGCAGGCGCTGTGGCTCGCGGGCGAGGCCGCGCAGGATCGCGCCGACTACCTTCCCGGTTCGGTCGTCGTCGTGCAGCCGCCGTTGCTGCCGATGCTCAACGACGCCGAGCAGGTCGTGTACGACCTCTGGGCAACGGGCATCTCGCCCGACGACCACCCGATCCGGCATGTGCGGGGCCGGCTCGACGCGCGCGGGGTGGTGCGCATCGACCGATTGCCCGGCACGGAGTCGGGCCGTCGCATCGAGGTCGGCGGGGTCGTCACGCACCGGCAACGGCCGGCGACCGCGAGCGGGATCACGTTCATGAACCTCGAGGACGAGTCGGGAACGCTCAACGTGATCGCGAGCGTCGGGGTCTGGACGAGGTACCGTCGCATCGCTCGCGAGGCCCCGGCGATGGTCGTCCGCGGCATCCTCGAACGTTCGCGCGAGGGCGTCGTGAACCTCGTCGCGGACCGGTTCGAACCGCTCACCGTGTCGACCTCGAACCGGTCACGGGACTTCCGCTGAGGGGCCCGGCGCCCTGCGGATCCGCCCGTCGGGGCGTACGCTGGACTCGCCCGGACGTGCGGAGCGCTGCGCCGCAAGGGGGTGTGCATCGTGACCGGAGACGCGCGCGAACCGCTCTTCACGCGCGCGTTCATCGCACTCGGCGTCGCGGAGCTGGCCTATTTCTCGGCGGCCGGGCTCGCGCTGTTCGCGCTGCCGCTCTACGTGACCGGCCCGGTCGGCGGGAACGAAGCGGCCGCGGGACTCTCAGTGGGCGTGTTCGCCGTCTCGGCGCTCGTGCTGCGCCCGTTCGCGGGGCGCGCGACCGACCGGTACGGGCGGCGCCCGTTGCTGCTCGGCGGGGCGATCGTCGCCGCGCTCTGCCTGCTCCTGCTGGCGGTGACCGACGACCTGTGGGTGATCATCGCGCTGCGGCTGGGCGCGGGGGTCGCCGAGGCGGCGTTCTTCGTCGCCGGGTTCGCTGCCCTCGCGGATCTCGCTCCGCCGTCGCGGATGGGCGAGGCGCTGTCGTACAACTCGCTCGGACTGTACCTGGGGATCGCGCTCGGCCCCGTGCTCGGTCAGGTGCTGTACGACCTCGCGGGGTTCCGTGCGGCCTGGTTGGGCGGTGCCGTGCTCGCAACGGTCGCCGCCGGCCTGTCGGTGATCGTCGGCGAGACCCGGACGACGCGCCCGATCCGTGGCGCTCCGTTGCGCATCGTGCACCGGCCGGCGATCGCCCCGTCCATCGGGTTCCTCACGTCGCTGGTCGCCGTCGGCGGATTCGTGGCGTTCGCGACGCTGTACGCCGATCGGGTCGGGTTCGCCGCCCCGAGCACCGCCCTGGTCACGTACGGCGTGATCGTCGTCGTGTGCCGTGTCGCGTTCGCACGGGTGGTGGACCGCGTGCGCCCGCTGCCGCTCGCGGTCGGCGCGCTCGTCACGATCGGCGCGGGCCTCCTCGTCGCGGCGGCCTGGCAGGACCGGTGGGGGCTCATCGCCGGCGTCGCGGTCATGGCCGTCGGCATCACGTTCAGCACGCCGGCGTTCTTCGCCGCCGTCTTCGCGACGGCGGCGCCCGAGGAGCGCGGCATCGCCTCGGGGACCGCGAGCGCTGCGGTCGACCTCGGCCTCGGGATCGGTCCGATCCTGCTCGGGTTCGTCGCGGCGCCGTTCGGCATCCCGTGGGCGTTCGCGCTCGCCGCGGGGATCGCGTTCGCGGGTGCGGCATGGACCGGCGGCCTCGTGCGCCGGTCGGCTCGGGCGGCGCCCGCGTAGCGCGTCGGCCGTGTCGTGCCGGATCGGGCGGCGCGGTTCGCTAGCCTCGTCCGGTGCCTGCTGCGAACCGCGACCCGTTCGGACCCGACCGCTACGGCGAGGATGTCCTCGCCGGCGACTGGCGAGCGGTGGGCCGGCGCGCGACCCCGGAGGTCCCGGCGATTCGGGACCTCGTCGTCGAACTCGCCGACGACGGGTACTGCGGCGCCGTGGTCCGGGTCGAGAAGCAGTTGGTGACCCTCGAGGATCGGCACGGCCGGACGCGCGTGTTCCCGCTCGGCCACGGGTTCCTCGTCGACGGCGAGCCGGTGCGGCTCGTGGCGCCGGTGGCCGCCGCGCCGCAGGGTCGTGTGCGCACCGCGTCGGGCTCGTTCGCGGTGGAGCCGGGGCGCCCGGCGAGGGTCGCGCTGCCGAGCCGCATCTTCGTCGAGGGCCGGCACGATGCCGAGCTCGTCGAGAAGGTCTGGGGCGCCGACCTGCGCGTCGAGGGGGTCGTCGTCGAGTACCTCGAGGGCGTCGACGATCTGGCCGCGATCCTCGACGGGTTCGGGCCGGGGCCGGGCCGCCGCGTGGGGGTGCTGGTCGATCACCTGGTCGCGGGCTCGAAGGAGCAGCGCATCGCGGAGGCCGTCATGCGCGGGCGCCACCGCGGGCACGTCCTCGTCGTGGGTCATCCGTACGTCGACGTGTGGCAGGCGGTGAAGCCTGCCCGGCTCGGTCGTGAGGCGTGGCCCGTGGTCCCGCGCGGGACTTCATGGAAGCACGGGGTGTGCGCCGCGTTCGGGTGGCCGCACGCCGACCAGGCCGACATCGCGCGTGCGTGGCAGCGCATCCTCGGCCGCGTCCGCGGGTACGGCGATCTCGAGCCCGCACTGCTCGGGCGGGTCGAGGAGCTGATCGACTTCGTGACCACCCCGGCGGGCTGAACGGCGCCGCGGCCGACCCCGTCGCGCTGCGCGCGTCAGCCGATCGTCGTTCCGAACGCGAGCCCGAGCCCGTAGGTCACGGCGGCCGCGCCCAGCCCGATCGCGAGTTGGCGCAGCGCCCGCTTCAGGGGCGAGGCGCCGGAGAGGATGCCGACGGTCGCGCCCGTGAGCAGCAGTGCCAGGCTCACGAGGACGGTCGCGGTCGCGATCGCTGCGATGCCGGTCATACCGAGGATCCAGGGCAGCACCGGGATGAGTGCGCCGGAGGCGAAGAACAGGAAGCTCGACACGGCGGCGCTCATGCCCGTGCCGACGGCTTCGTCGTCGTGCTCGACCGTGCCCATCGCGTCGGTCGGCGACTGGACGCGTTCAGCGGCCTGGACGCGAGCGAGCACGAGGGCGGCATGCTCGACGGCGTCCTGTTCGCCCATGCCCCGAGCCCGGTAGACCAGCGCGAGTTCGTTGGCATCGAGGTCGAGGTCGCCGAGCGCCTCGCGGGCGGTCGGGTCGGGGGCGGACGCCTCGAGCAGTTCGCGTTGCGATCGCACCGAGACGTACTCGCCCGCGCCCATCGACAGGGCTCCGGCGAGCAGGCCCGCGATGCCGGTGAACAGGACGACCGGTGCGGGGACGCCCGTGGCGCCGATGCCGAGCACGAGGGCGAGGTTGGAGACGAGTCCGTCGTTGGCACCGAACACCGCGGCGCGGAAGGTCCCGGCGAGCCGGCGTCGCCCGCGTGCCGCGAGACCGCGGACGACCTCGCCGTGGATGCGTTCGTCGGCGGCCATCGCGGGTGTGGCGTCGGGATCGGTCGAGTAGGGCGATCGCGCCTCGGCGCGCTGCGCGAGCGCGAGGACGAAGATCGAACCGAAGGTGCGGGCGAGGCCGGCGAGCATGCGGGTGCGGAGGTCGGCCCGTGGGATGCGGTGCTCGTCGTCGCCGAGCAGTCGCAACCAGTGCGCCTCATGGCGGCCTTCGGCAGCGGCCAGGGCGAGCAGGATCTCGCGCTCCTCGCCGTCGCGGCGTGCCGCGAGTTCGCGGTACACGGCGGCTTCGGCGCGTTCGTCGGCGAGGTAGCGACGCCACCTTGCGCGGTCGGCGGGGCTCGCCTGGGGGTCAGGGGCGGTCATGCTGGGTGCTCCGTCCGGTCGCGGGTGCCGCGGCGCGGACGGCGCACGACACCCGCCTCATCACGATCGGGCCCGATCGGGCCGTGCGAAAGGCTAGCGGTGCCCGGCCGACCTCGCCCTGCGACGTGACCGGATTGGCAGCATTTCGGAATCCCGAACGGGCCCGAGACGGATCCCCCGCTCAGCCGACGAGCTTCTGCCAGCCGTCGCCCTCGGCGTGCTCGAAGATGAGGTTGGTCTCGGTGTGCGAGACGGCAGGGTGGCCGGTGAGGTGGGCCAGCACGAACTGCCGCAGCTCCTCCGAGTCGCGGGCGGCCACGTGCAGCAGGTAGTCCTCGGCTCCGGCCATGTGGAACACGCTGAGCACGCCGGGCAGGTGCGGGACGGCGTTGCGGAACGCGTCGATCTCCTTGCGGTCGTGCTTGACGAGCCGGACCGCGATGAGGGCCTGGAGCGAGACGCCGACGGAGGAGAGGTCGACGTCGACCCGATAGCCGCGGACGGTGCCGAGACTCTGAAGCCGGCGCAGCCGCAACGAGACCGTGGATTCTGCGACGCCGACTTCCGCCGCGAGCGCGGCGCCCGATGCGCGGGCGTTGGCCGAGAGCGCGGTGAGCAGCGCGCGGTCGACCCGGTCGAGTTCGGGCTTCTGCGCCATGGTGGGGTTCCCTTCGCCGTACTTCGCAGTTTCTCCGAGGATTCTCTCGACAGGTGAACAACCTGCGCAAGATCCCCGAACAGCTTGCAGATTCTGTAGCCTGCTCGCATGTTGACACCGTCGTCCAACCTCGAGACCCGCGCCGTCCACTCAGGGATGACGGGGGTGCGCGAGCAGGGCTCCCATGTGCCTGCCATCGATCTTTCCACGACGAATCCGCTCGGCGACGTCGAGAACGGGGGGCTCTCCTACGAAGAGCTCGCAACCGGCGGGCGCCTCACCGAGGGTCGGTCGGCCGTCTACCAGCGACTCTGGCAGCCGGGCGTCGCCCGCTTCGAGACCGCCCTGGCCGATCTGGAGGGCGCATCGGACGCCGTCGCGTTCGCGAGCGGCATGGCGGCCCTGTCGGCGGTGCTCATCGCGGCGACGACCGCTGGCACGCCGCACGTCGTCGCGGTCCGCCCGCTCTACGGCGGCACCGACCACGTCCTGGAGAGCGGGCTGCTCGGAACGAGCGTGACCTGGACCGACGTCGCCGGCGTCGCCGCGGCGATCCGGCCCGACACCGGGCTCGTCGTCGTCGAGACCCCGGCGAACCCGACCCTCGAGCTCGTCGACATCCGCTCGGTGGCCGATGCGGCGGGGCGGGTGCCGCTGCTCGTCGACAACACCTTCGCGACGCCGGTCCTGCAGCGGCCGATCGAGCACGGCGCGACCCTCGTGCTCCACAGCGCGACGAAGTACCTCGGCGGTCACGGCGACGCGATGGGCGGCGTCGTGGCCGGACCGGCCGAGTGGGTCGAACGGCTGCGTCGGGTGCGCGCGCTGACGGGGGGCCTGCTGCACCCCATGGGGGCCTACCTGCTCCACCGCGGCATCCGCACCCTGCCGATCCGGGTGCGTGCGCAGCAGCAGACCGCCGCCGAGCTCGCGACGCGGCTTCAGGCGCACCCCGCGGTCGAGCGCGTGCGCTACCCGGGGCTTCCGGGCCAGGACCCGCAGGGCCTGCTCGGCCGGCAGCTCGAGGGCCCCGGATCGATCATCGCGCTCGAACTCGGCGGCGGCTTCGACGCCGCCTGCCGGTTCACCGAGGCGTGCTCGCTCGTGACCCACGCGGTCTCGCTCGGCGGGGTGGACTCGCTCGTGCAGCACCCCGCGTCGCTCACGCACCGACCCGTGGCTGCAGAGGCGAAGCCCGACGGCAACCTCGTGCGCCTCTCGATCGGGCTCGAGCACGTCGACGACCTCGCCGCCGACCTCCTCGCAGCCCTCGACGCGGCGTGGGAGACCGACGCTGCGGCCGGTGCCTACGCGACGAGCCGGACGCCCGGCCCCATGGGTTCGTAGCGGATGCCGGCGGACGCCACGCCGGCGTCCGCCGCCCGCGACCGGATCGAGCGCATCAACGACCCGAGAGCCGCCGGCGAAGCCGTTCGATGCGCGCCTGCAACTGCGTGACCGTCGCCTGGGCGACCTCAGGTCCCCCGCACGCGCGCCGCAGCTCGGCGTGCACCATCGAGTGCGCCTGACCGTTCTGGCGCGCGTAGAGCCCGACGAGGCTGTTCAGCAGTGCACGCTGCTCCTTCAGCGTCCGGTAGAGCGCGACCGGCTCCGCGGCATCCGCCTCGGACTCGCCCTCCCCGCCGCCCGCGGCCGCGTGCTTCCGGCGGTCGGCCGCGCGCCGAGCCTGACGCGCCTGCCTGTGGCGCAGCAGCTCGGAGACCTGCTCGGGCTCGAGCAGCCCCGGGATGCCGATGAAGTCGAGCTCCTCGTCGCTGCCCGGCTCGGCGAAGGTGCCGAATTCGGCGCCGTCGAAGACGACGCGGTCGAAGTTCGCATCCGATCCGAGCGCCTGCCAGGTGAACTCGTCCTGCAGTTCGTCCGAGGCCGAGTCCTCCCGGTTGGCCGACTCGAGCAGGCCGTCCTCGAGGCCGGGGTCGTCGACGTCGCCCGAGCGGCGGTCGAGCGCGTGGTCGCGCTGCTTCTCGAGCTCGCCCGCGAGCGCCATCAGCACGGGCACGTTCGGCAGGAACACCGACGCGATCTCACCGCGCCTGCGGGCTCGCACGAAACGCCCGATCGCCTGGGCGAAGAACAGCGGCGTCGAGGAACTCGTCGCGTACACGCCGACCGCCAGGCGCGGCACGTCGACGCCCTCGGACACCATCCGGACCGCGACCATCCACCGGCTCGTGCCGTTCGAGAACTCCTCGATCCGGCCCGACGCCTCCTTCTCGTCGGAGAGCACGACCGTGACCTTCTCACCGCAGATGGCCTCGAGGATCTCGGCGTAGGCGCGCGCCACCGACTGGTCGGTCGCGATCACGAGCCCACCGGCATCCGGGATCGCGTGCCGCACCTCGCTCAGGCGCCGGTCCGCGGCCTGGAGGACCGCGGGGATCCACTCCCCCGACGGCTCCAGCGCCGTGCGCCACGCGGCCGAGTGGATGTCCTTCGTCGCGTCCTCGCCGAGCCGGGCCTCCATCTCGTCGCCGGCCTTGGTGCGCCAGCGCATGCTGCCCGCGTAGACCATGAACAGCACCGGGCGCACCACGCCGTCCCGGAGGGCACGGCCGTACCCGTAGTCGTAGTCGGTGCGCGACACGCGCACGCCCTCGGCGTCGGGGGCGTAGTCGACGAACGGGATCGGCGCGGTGTCGCTGCGGAACGGGGTCCCGGTCAACGACAGGCGCCGCGTCGCGGGTTCGAACGCCTCGCGGATCGCCTCGCCCCACGAGAGGGCGTCGCCGCCGTGGTGCACCTCGTCGAGGATCACGAGGCTGCGCCCCGAGACGGTCAGCTCGCGGTGCAGCGCGGGTCGCACGGCGACCTGCGCGTAGGTCACGGCGACGCCGTGGTAGTGCCTGGCCGCGCGGCCGTGCGCGTTGCGGAAACCCGGGTCCAGACGGATGCCGACGCGAGCCGCGGCATCCGCCCACTGGCGCTTCAGGTGATCCGTCGGCGCGACCACCGTGACCCGATCGATGCTGCGCCGGGCGAACAGCTCGGCAGCGAGCCGAAGTGCGAACGTCGTCTTGCCTGCACCCGGGGTCGCCGCGGCCAGGAAGTCGCGCGGCTCGTTCACGAAGTACTGCTCGAGCGCTTCGGCCTGCCACGCACGCAGCTTCGACGCCGTACCCCACGCAGCACGTTCGGGGAACGAGGGTGAGAGGTGCTCGGCGGCCGAGGTGCCCGGCAGATGGGTGCCGGAGGGGGTCGCTGTACTCACTCTGCAGCACTGTAGTCGAGGCCGCCGACGCCGGGTCGCGCCACGGCCCGTGCTCTACCGGCTCGACCGGGGCACGCCCGTCATCCGCCCGACGGGATGACGACGACCTCGACGGGCACCACCGTGAGCGCCAGGCGGACCTGGTCCTCCAGCTCGTCCTGGAGCGCCTCGTGGAGGACGCTCGGCCGGGGCGGGTCGCCAGGGCCGGTTATCGTCACCCGCACTTCGGTGCCGTCGACCTTCACCGACGTGACGGTGAAGTCGCTGTCCTCGCCGAGCCAGTCCTCGACCGTCTGCTGCGCGTCGCGCTCGCGCGTCTCTGCGAGCAGGAGCCCTTCCGAGGTCAGCGTGAGCGGAAGCAGGATGATGCCGGCGAGCGCGACGAACGGGGCGACGGTCTGGAGGATCTGTCGCGGGCGGTTCCGCAGCGCATAGGGACGTGCGAAGCCGGTGAGGACGAACGTCCCGGCCGCCGCGAGCACGATCGCGACGAAGTTCGTGAGGAACAACAGGGACGCACCCCCGGCCTCATCGAACCGGCCGGCGTCGAGGCTCACCCCGACGACGGCGAGCGGGGGAACCAGCGCGACCGCGATCGCGACGCCGGCGATGCCGCTCGCCACACGCGCATTGACCGTGGCGAAGGCACCCGCCGCTCCGGCCGCGAGGGCGATGAGCAGGTCGATGGTGTTGGGCGAGACGCGCGAGACGATCTGCGAGTTGGTCGCGAAGGAGACGGCGACCGGCGACCAGGCGGCGATGCCCATGGCGAGCGTGATCGAGACCGCGGCACCGGCCGCGACGAGGACCCCTGATTCGAGGGCCCGCCGGCCCCAGCCGTTGACGAGCGCCGCGGACAGGCCGAGGATCGGCGTCATGAGGGGCGCGACGAGCATCGCCCCGATGACGACGGCCGTCGAGTCGGCCAGCACCGCGAACGTCGCGATCGCGACCGACAGCACGAGCATGACCCACCACGTCCCGAGCTTCGTGAGCCGCTGAGGTCGTTCGAAGTAGAGCCCGTTCGCCTGTTCGGCGCGGACCTTGCGCCCGATGTCGGAGCCTTCGATCCAGTCCCACAGCACGGCCGAGATGGATGCCGTCGCCGGGTCGAGGCCGGTCCGAACCGGACCGCCGGCACCGTCCGCCGCGCGCGCGTCGCGCGCGGCGTGCGCGCTGCGGCGAAGGCACCACGAGATGAGGATGAGGCCCACGATCAATGCGGCGATGGCCGCCGTGACGATGACCGTCGAGGCGATGGATGCCGGCACCGCGAACGCCAGGACGCCCGCGACGACCGCGAGCGCGCCACCGGCGATCGCGGGAAGCGGGTCGTGCTCGCGCCTCCTGAGGACCGCGGACACGATCGCGACGATGCCGCGGATGCCGACGTAGATCCCGATGAGTCCGGTCGCGAGCGTCAGGGTGAGCTCGCCGGAACCGGCGTAGGCGAGCAATCCCGCCGCCACCGCGAGCCCGAGGACCGCGAGCCCGCGGAGCCCCGCGAGCACCCGGTTGATGCGGCGACCGAACCACCGCCTGCCCGACGCGGTGTAGACGAGATCGAGCAGCCCGCTGCCGGCGAGGAACGCGATGAGCGTTCCGACCACGAGCGTCGTCGTCGCGTCCGGGAGGAGCAGGACGACCGTTCCACCCACGATGCACGCCAGCCCACGCAGCCCGACGGCGTTCGACACGGCCGCGACGGCCGCACGGAACTGGCCCCTCAGACGGATGTTCGCGTCGGGATCGACCACCTCGGTCGCGTCGTCCGGTTCCACTTCGCCTCCGCTCGCTGTCGGCTCAGCATATTGCCGCACAGGTGCGCGCGGACGCGGCGGGGCCGCGGCGGCCCCGGGCGTGTGCAGAATGGTGGGATGGTCACCCAGCAGCACCCATGGTCGCGGTTCGTCGCCATCGGCGACTCGTTCACGGAGGGCATCGGCGACCCCGAGCCCGGCGTGCCGGGCGGGCACCGCGGCTGGGCGGACCGCGTCGCCGAGGTGCTCTCGCGCGGCAGCGACGACTTCGCCTACGCCAACCTCGCGATCCGGGGCAGGCTCATCCAGCAGATCATCGACGAGCAGATCGAGCCGGCGGTCGAACTCCGGCCCGACCTGATCACGATCTCCGCGGGCGGGAACGACGTCATCCGTCCGCGGACCGACCCGGACGAGATCTCCGCGCGATTCGAGTACGCGATCGAACGGCTCGCCCGCGACCGCGCCACGATCGTGATCTTCACCGGCGTCGACGTCGGCTTCTCCCCCGTGTTCCGCGGCATCCGCGGCAAGGTCGCGGTGTACAACGAGAACCTCCGCGCGATCGCGCAGAAGCACGACTGCATCGTGGCCGACCAGTGGGCGCTCACCGAGATCCAGGACCAGCGGTTCTGGGCTGCCGATCGCCTGCACCTGAACGCGCTCGGCCACCACGAGGTCGCGCGGATGGTCCTCCGCGCGCTCAACGTCGAGAACGATCTCGAGCCCATGAAGCCCGAACCCCTGCCGGAACGCTCCTGGCGCACGGCGCGCACGGAGGACCTCTCGTGGGCGCGCGAGTACCTCGTCCCGTGGGTGATCCGCCGGATCCGCCATCAGTCGTCGGGCGACTTCGTCACGGCCAAGCGACCGGATGCCGGACCCTACGACGCACCGCGGGCGACGCCGGCGGACTGACCGGTGCTCAGCCGGACGGCGTCGGCCTCGGGCTCGGCTGCACCGCCGCCGCACCCTCGTCGAGCCCTCCCGGATTCGTCAGTCGCCACCACGTGCCCGGATCATCGAGCGAGGCATCCAGTTCGAGCGGAACCGTGACGACCTCGCCGCCGGCCGTGACCGTCGCCGTGCCGACCTCGTCGCCGGCATCGGCCAGGTGGAGCGGGTCCGCCTCGACCGCGACGTCGACCGCGGTGTCCGACCAGACGAGCACGCTCACGCCCTCCGTCGCGCGCGCGGTCGCGGTCTGCCCCCACGGCGTGGCGTAGGCGGCGAGCGGACGGCCGGACTCGAGTGCGTCCACCGTCCGGAACCCGGGGCCGATCGAGTCGACGAGCGCGGCGACGGCGCCGCGCACCGCGGCGTGGGTCTCACCGCCCAGGACGACGCCGACGAGCGTGACCTGCTCGTCGTCGACGGCGACGTCTGCCGAGAACAGCAGGTTCGCGGCGTCATCCGTGGTTCCGGTCTTGATGCCGTCCACGCCGTGCGTGCCGAGCAGGCCGTTGGTGTTCTCGATCGTCCCGAGCTCGGGGATCTCCACGGACTGCGTCGCGACGATGTCGGCGAGCACCGGATCCCGGAGCGCGATTCCGCCGAGCCGCACGAGGTCGGCCGCGGTGCTGACGTTCGCGAGCGACAGCCCGCTGGAGTCGGCGATGCGGGTCTGCGCGAGCCCCTGCTCGGCGAGCCACGCGTTCGCCCGATCGACGTACGCGTCGACGGAGCCGAACGCCCAGTTCGCCAGCGAGATGCTGTAGTTGTTGCCGGAGGGCAGCATCATCGCCTCGAGGCTCTCCACGAGCGAGAGCGACGAGCCCGCGACGACCGGGGCCACCGAGCCGTTCTGCGCGACCATGTCCCAGTAGATGTCGACGTCGGCACCGGTGTACGCGATCTCGGGGCCCGCCTCGCCCTCCCCCACCGGATGCTCCTGCAGCACCAGCAGCGCCGTGACGACCTTCGCGATGCTCGCCATCGGCATGGGCGTGTCCTCGCCCCCCGCCGCCATGAAGCCGTCGAATCCGGTCGCCCCGACCGCCCACGTGCCGAACCCGGGCTCGACGACGACCGTCGCCTCGGCGGCGATCGGCTCCGGATCGTCGATGGCGGGCACCGCGAACGGGACGGGCGCGCCGAGTGCGCGATCGGCGTACACGCCGGCTCCGACGAGCAGCCCGAGCACGACCGCGAGGGCGCCGAACACGACGATCCGGCGTCGCCGGTACACGGCCTTCGAGGGGCGATGCGAGGGTGCGGGCGGCGCGTTCGGTGCCGGTTCCGTGGTGCGTGACATCCGTTGCAGGATACTCACCCGGCCTCGGCCAGCGCGTACAGCGCCACGGCTGCGGCTGCCGCCACGTTGAGGGAGTCGACGCCGTGCGCCATCGGGATGGTCACGGTCGCGTCGGCGGCCTCGAGCGCCTGGCGCGAGAGCCCGTCGCCCTCGGCGCCGAGCACGAACGCGAGCCGCTCGGGCGGGGCTGCGGCCAGGTCGCGCAACGCAACGGCGTCGTCGGCGAGCGCGAGGGCGGCGACGTGGAATCCGTGCCGGGTGAGCAGGTCTCGGGCGGACCGCCACTCGGGAAGGCGGGTCCAGGGCACCTGGAACACGGTCCCCATGCTCACGCGCACGCTGCGGCGGTAGAGGGGGTCGGCGCAGCGCGGCGTGACGAGCACGGCGTCCGCCCCGAGCGCGGCGACGGACCGGATGATCGCGCCGACGTTGGTGTGGTCGACGATGTCCTCGAGGATGATGACCCGGCGGGCGCTCGCCAGCAGCACCCCGGGGTCGGGCAGCTCGGGGCGTTCGAAGGCGGCGAGCGCCCCGCGGTGCACGCGGTAGCCCGTGATCGCCTCGAGGCCGGCGGCGTCGGCGAGGTGCACGGGGATGTCGAACGGAGCCAGGTGCGGTTCGAGGTCGGTGAGCCACTTCGCCTCCATGAGCACCGACCGGGGCGTGTACCCGGCCGCGATGGCGCGCCGGATGACCTTCGCGGACTCGGCGATGAAGATGCCGCGTTCGGGTTCGCTGATGCTGCGCAGGGCGACGTCGGTGAGGCGGGCGTAGTCCGCGACGGCGTCGGATGCCGCGTCGGTGACGTGTTCGATGCGCATGTGGCCTTCCGGTCGATGCGGGCGGTCGTGGAAACACGACGGAAAACCCGCACGTCTAGAATCGCACCACCGTCGGAGGGAGACGTACGTGGTCACGGGGATCGAGGTGCCGGCGAGGCCGGATGCGGCGTCGGGCGGGCAGCCCGACGACCGCCCGCACGTGCTGCTCGACGCGGCGCTCGACCTGATGCGCGGCGCCCGCGTCGCCGTCCTGACCGGCGCCGGGGTGAGCACCGACTCGGGGATCCCCGACTATCGCGGCGAGGGTGCGCCGGCACGGACCCCGATGACGGTGCAGACGTTCCTCGCGTCCGAGGGGGCGCGCCGCCGGTACTGGGCGGGCAGCCACCTGGGGTGGCGCAGCTTCGGCGCAGCGCGGCCGAACGACGGGCATCGGGCGCTTGCCGGCCTCGAGGCGGCCGGGGTCGTCTCGGGCGTGGTGACGCAGAACGTCGACGGCCTGCACCGCCGGGCCGGCAGCACGCACGTGGTCGAACTGCACGGCGCCTCCGACCGGGTCGTGTGCCTGTCGTGCGGCCAGGTGTTCGCACGGCAGTCGGTCGCGGACCGGCTCGCGGAACTGAACCCGCAGGTCGACCTCGACGTCGCGATCCGGCTGGCACCCGACGGCGACGTGGCGGTCGAGGACGTCGACGCCATGGTCATCCCGTCGTGCACCGTGTGCGGGGGGATCCTGAAGCCCGACGTCGTGTTCTTCGGCGAGTTCGTGCCGACGCCGGTGTACCGGCAGGCTGCGGCGCTCGTGCAGGGAGCGGACGTGCTGCTCGTCGCGGGGTCGTCGCTCGCGGTGAACTCCGGGATCCGGCTGCTCGAGATCGCGCGACGTCGCCGCACGCCGATCGTGATCGTGAACCGCGGCGTGACGAAGGGCGACGCGCGCGCGACCCTGAAGCTCGATGCGGGGGCGACTCCGACGCTCGTCGCGATGGCGAGGGCGCTCGCGTGAGCACGGCCACGACGGTCGTGCTCGTGCGCCACGGAGAGACCGACTGGAATCGCGAGGGGCGCATCCAGGGTTCGACCGACATCCCGATGAACGACGTCGGCCGCGTGCAGGCGCACGAGGCCGCGCTGCGGCTGGCCGGCGCGGGCCCGTGGGGCGCGGTCGTGACGAGCCCGCTCGCGCGGGCGTCGGAGACGGCGGCGATCATCGCCAGCGCGCTGGAGCTGCCCGGGCCCGACGTGCTCGAGGGCATCCAGGAGCGCCGGCACGGCGTCCTCGAGGGCCTCACGGTCGCCGAACGCCGGCGGATGCAGTCCGAGGCCGTTCCCGTCGCCGGGCTCGAGCCGCGCGCCGCGGTCATCGGGCGGGCCGTCCCCGCCATGCAGCGCCTCTCGGTCGCGCATCGCGGCGGTGCGGTGGTCGCGGTCACGCACGGCGGGGTGATCCAGTCCGTGCTGCTGCACGTGCTCGGCAGGGGTGCGCTGCCGAGCGGGTCGGTCGCGAACGGGTCGTTGCACCGGTTCCGGGTGGCCGAGGGGTTGCTCGATCTCGAGGACTCGGACGCGCTGCCGTTCGCGGAGCCCACGGCGTCGGCGTGACCGGCGCCCGACTCGACGGGCGCGCCGGAGCGCGGCGCCGACCGCCGCTCAGTGGCGTCGAGCGTGCGCGGCTCGCCCGCCGGTCCCGCCGACCTCGAGCAGGAGCTCGAGCAGCTTCTCGGCCGAGGCCGACCACGTGAACCGTTCGGCTGCGGCGACGGATGCCGCGGAGCGGCGCTCCCACTCCCCCGGGGCGTCGAGGCCCGTGATCGCCCGTGCCGCGGCATCCGCTTCACCCGCCGGGAAGTACACGGCGGCGTCGCCGCCGATCTCCCGGAAGATGGGGATGTCGGTGACCACCACGGGGGTGCCCAGTCGCATCGCCTCGACGAGCGGGATGCCGAAGCCCTCCGCCCGGGACGCGGTCACGAGCGCCGTCGCCCCCTCGAGGATCGCGGCGTACTCATCGTCGGTCGCGCCGTCGTGGAACACCAGGCGCGCCTCGGGGGCGAGCCGGGTCAGGCGCTGCCGTTCCTCGTCGCCGATGCGGCTCATGAGGTGCAGTTCGTGGTCGGGCAGGCTCGCGACGGCGCGCACGAGCGTGTCGACGCCCTTGTACGGCATGAACGAGCCCATGTAGACGAGGCGGCCGCCGGTCGGGCGCTGCCGTGGCAGGTCGGGCGTGCCGAGTGCGTCGGCAGCGTTCGGCACGACCGTGAGCGGCCGCTTCGTGAGGTGGTGCCGGCGGATCAGGCCCGCGGTGGTCTCGGAGACGGTCACGACCGCATCGGCGCGGTTCAGCAGCATCCGCTGCGGCCACCAGGCGAGGTGGTAGAGCCGCCAGAGCCCGCGCACGAACGCCGGCAGGTCGCGCGGCGGAGTGCGGTTCTCGTAGTAGATGAGGTCGTGCAGGGTGAGGACGAGACCGTACGTGCGGCCCCACGAGCCCATGGTCTGCATGGGCGAGAACACCACGTCGGGCGCGAGCTTGCGGACCTGCCTGGCGACCCACGGTTCCCGGACGCTCGTGGGCGGGCTCACGAGCTCCCAGGGCAGGGCGGGCAGGTTCGCCAACTGGCGGTGGTCGCTGATCAGCATCGTGAGCGGATGCCGCTTCGCGAGTTCGTCGACCAGGCCCGCGGTGAACCGGCTGATGCCGTCGTGCTGGCCGACCCGGACGTACCGGCAGTCGACGAGGATCCTCACGCCCGCTCCCCCTCGACGAACACGCGGATGGCCGCGGCCGCCTGCCCGGGGGTCTCGTAGTGGATGAGGTGGCCGACGCCCGGGATCACAGCCAGGGTCGCGTCGGCGAACATGGGCTGGAGCCGGCGCTGGGCTGCGAGCGGCGTGACGTCGTCCTGTTCGGCGACGACGAGGAGCACGGGCGCGGTGATCGCGGGCGCGTACTCGCGCACGTCATGCGAGACGGATGCCTCGAACGCCTCGAGCACCGCATCGCGGTCGTCGAACGCGGAGAAGTACCGGTCGTGCTGGTCGTGGATGAACCTGCGCAGCTCCCGGTCGCGGGTCTTGGCCATCGTGACCGACATGAGCCGGACGATCGCGCTGTTGCGCAGGAGGCCGAAGCCGGCCCGCTCGGGCAGGGCCGCAGCGGCGCGGTAGTACCAGATCGCGAGCCGGGTCATGATCGCCCGCGGGCCCTCGAGCGCCGGCGCACCGATCGGGTTGACGAGGATCAGCCGATCGGGTGCGAGACCGGATGCCACGGCGGCGCTGGCCACGATCGAGCCGAACGAGTGCCCGAGCAGGCTCCAGCCGCGGCCGCCGCCCGTCTGCCCCGTCGCGCCGCAGGCCTGCACGAACTCGGCGAGCCAGGCCGCGTACGCCTCGATGCCGTGTGCCGCATCGGCGAAGGTCGACGATGCGCCGAAGCCGGGCAGGTCGGGGATGACGACCCGGTACCCGGGCAGTTTCGCGACGATCGGCTCGAGGCCGTGGTGGTCGCCGCGGAAGCCGTGCACGGCCACGACGAGCTCGCCGTCGGCCGGGCCGTACTCCCACCAGGAGGTCTCGGCGCCGTGCACCCGGGCGCGATGCTCGCGGACTGGGATCCGCGCGAGGTCGAGGGCGTACGGCGAGGCGATCATCGCTGCAATCCTACGGCGCGGCGGCCGAGCGCTGTCGTCGGCCGCCGATACCGTGACCGGCATGGAGCACTCCCCCGACGCATCCTGGGCCGACACCCTCGCGGTCTTCGACCTCGAGACCACCGGCATCGACATCGACACGTGCCGCATCGTCACCGCGCACGTCGGCGTCATCGGCGTCGATGGCGCCGTGCTCGAGCAACGCGAGTGGATCGTCGACCCCGGCGTCGAGATCCCCACGGCTGCGACGCTCATCCACGGCGTGACCACCGAGCGGGCCCGGCTCGAGGGCGCACCCGCCGCACAGGCGGTCGCCGAGATCATCGCCGCACTGCGCGCGGCCGCCGACCGCGGGCTGCCGATCGTGGCGTACAACGCCGCGTACGACCTGTCGGTGCTGCACCGTGAGGCCGAACGGTACGGCCACGAGGCGTTCCGCGGTCCGGCGCACGTCGTCGACCCCTACGTGATCGACCGCGCCGTCGACCGGTACCGGCGCGGCAAGCGCACCCTGACCGCCGCATGCGAGCACTACGGGGTCGAGTTGACGGATGCGCACGACGCCGGAGCCGACGCGATCGCCGCGGGCCGGGTGGCGCAGGCGATCGTCCGCGCGAATCCCGATCTCGCCGGCATCGCCGTCGGCGACCTGCACCGACGCCAGGTCGGGTGGTCGCGCGAGCAGGCCGAGAGCTACCAGGAGTGGCGGCGCGGCAACGGCGAACCCGAGTTCACCGCGTCGGGCGCCTGGCCCCTGCGCTGACCGCGCCCGCAGGTCGAGCCGCGCGCCCAGGGTCGGGCCGGAAGACCATCGCGGCGCGGCGCGGTCCGTGCGATCCTGTGCGCATGGCCGCGCACGGGACGGAACGCACTCCGACCGACGCACTCGTCGAGGCGAGCGCGCTGTGGATCCTCGGGGATGCGCCGCCCGGGTTCCTCATCGACGCGGCCGTCGAGGCGAGCGTCGCGGGACTCGACGTGCCGTCGCTGCACGAGCTCGCCGGCATGTCGGACGCCGATTCGCCCTGGGTGCTGCGCGAAGCGCTGGGCCGCGCGTTCGACGAGCTCGGCGTCGCGATGCCCGAGGTGACCTCGCCGGTGACGGTCGCACTCGCACTGCGCGAACTCGCGACCCAGTTCCTCCACGAGCGGATCTCGGTGCGCGAGCTCGTCGACCGTGCGAGGTCGGTCCTCGACGAGGGGCCGGGCGACGGCGAGGCCGCTCGCCGGCTGCTCGAGGTCGCCGACGACCTCGACGCCGGCCGGGTCAGCGCGCACGACGCGCAGACGGCGGCACTCGATTGGGCCGTGGGGCTCACCCGATCGCGGTCGTGACGACGCGGGGGCGATGGGCGCGGGAGACGACGGACGCGGGGACGACGACGGGGCGGCCGACCGTGGTCGACCGCCCCGAAGGCAACGCGTGGGTCAGGCGCCGAAGCCCTTGAAGCGCTTGTTGAACTTCTCGACGCGGCCGGCGGAGTCCATGATGCGCTGCTTGCCCGTGTAGAACGGGTGCGACGCCGACGAGATCTCGACGTCGATGACCGGGTAGGTCGCACCGTCGAGCTCGATGGTCTTGTCGCTGGTGACCGTCGAGCGGGTGAGGAACGTCTCGCCCGAGGCGAGGTCGCGGAAGACGACTGCGTTGTACTCGGGGTGGATGTCGGTCTTCATGAGAATCCTTGCTTGATCGGATGTTGGGGTCGCCCCGCCGCGAGGGCAGGGAAGCGTGTCGGCCTTTGGCCAAAACACGATTTTAGCAGAGACGCGTGTCTCGGTGGGTCACCGGGCGGCGCGTGCCGTGAAGCGGCCGTCGCGCTCCGCGAGCTCGATCGGCATGCCGAACGTCTCGCTCAGCGTCTCCGACGTCAGCGCCTCGGCGATCGGGCCGGCGGAACGGATCCCGCCGTCGGCCAGCAGCATCGCGTGGGTGAAGCCCGGCGGGATCTCCTCAACGTGGTGGGTCACCATCACGATGGCCGGCGAGGCCGGCGACGACGCGTACCCGCCGAGCAGCGCGACCAGTTCCTCGCGCGCCCCGAGGTCGAGGCTCGCGGCCGGCTCGTCGAGCAGCAGCAACTCCGGGTCGGTCATGACCGAGCGCGCGATCTGCACCCGCTTCTGCTCGCCGTCCGAGAGACTGCCGAAGCGGCGCTCGGCGAATCCGTCGAGTCCCCACTCCTTCAGCACGCGCTGCGCACGACGGTCGTCGATGGTCTCGTACTCCTCGTTCCATCGACCGGTCACCGAGTAGGCCGCGGTGATGACCGTGTCGAGGACCGACTCGTTGCGCGGGATCTGCCGGGCCATCGCGGTCGACGCGAACCCGATCATCGGGCGCAGCTCGAAGACGTCGACCTTGCCGAGCGGCTCCTGGAGCACCTCGGCCGTGCCGCGAGTGGGGTGCATGGCCGCGGCCGCGATCTGCAGCAGCGTCGTCTTGCCCGCACCGTTCGGTCCGAGGATCACCCAGCGCTGGTCGGCGTCGACGCTCCAGTCGATCCCGTCGAGGATCGTGTTGCCGTCGCGAACGACCGACACAGACTGGAACCGCAGAACCGTAGACGCCATGCAAACCATGCTAGTGGGACGGATGGCGCGCTCCCGCGCAGCCCCGAGCCGTCACGCTTCGGACAGAACTCGGGCGTACAGGTCGCGTGTGCGCTGGGCGATCGCCCCCCACGCGAAGTGCTGCTCGGCGCGGATCCTGCCCGCGGCTCCCATCGCCCGGGCCCGGTCGGGGTCGGCGACCACGCGCGCGAGCGCGTCGGCGAGGTCGGCGACGAACCGGTCGGGATCCAGCGGCGTCCCGGTGCCGTCGTCGCGCTGCTCGATCGGGACGAGCACGCCCGTGACGCCGTCCTCCACGACCTCGGGGATCCCGCCGGTCTCCGTGCCGACGACGGCGGCGCCGCACGCCATGGCCTCGAGGTTCACGATGCCGAGCGGTTCGTACACCGAGGGGCAGACGAAGCACGTCGCCGCCGTCAGCAGGGCCGTCAGCTCGACGCGCGGCAGGTGGCGGTCGATCCAGACGACGCCGCGACGGGTCCCGGCGAGTTCGGCGACGAGCCCCGAGACCTCCGCCATGATCTCGGGCGTGTCGGGCGCCCCCGCGCACAGCACGAGCTGGACCCCGTCCGGCAGGGAGCGCGCCGCGCGCAACAGGAATGGCAGCCCCTTCTGCCGGGTGATGCGGCCGACGAACACGATCGACGGCAGGTCGGGGTCCACGCCGAGCGATCGCACCAGGTCGGCGTCGCTGCTCGGCCGCCACGATTCGAGGTCGATGCCGTTGTGGACGACCTCGACCCGGCTCGGGTCGAGCGCCGGGTAGGACCGCAGGATGTCGCGGCGCATGCCCTCGCTCACCGCGACGACCGCATCGGCGTCCTCGAACGCGGTCCGCTCGACCCAGCTCGAGACCCGGTATCCGCCCCCGAGCTGCTCGGCCTTCCACGGCCGCAACGGTTCGAGGCTGTGCGCGGTCAGCACGTGCGGCATCCCGTGCAGGCGCTTCGCGGTGAACCCCGCGAAGTTGGCGTACCACGTGTGCGAGTGCACCAGGTCGGCGCCCTCGGCGTCCTGTGCCATGAGCAGGTCGACGCCCATGGTCGACAGCGCCGCGTTCGCGCCCGTGAAATCGGCCGGGGTCGCGTACGCGCGGGTGCCCGGCTCGTCGCGCGGAGCACCGAAGCAGCGCACCCGCACGTCCAGGTCGTCGCGGAGCGCCCGGACCAGTTCGGCGACGTGGACGCCGGCGCCGCCGTAGATCTCGGGCGGGTACTCGCGGGTGAGCAGGTCGACGCGCATGCGGGCAACGTTAGCCCGTTGCGGGGATCCGCCGTCAATCGTCCGCCCTCCGCGGCATCCGTCTGGCTACGCTGGTCGCATGGCCTCTCGGAAGATCTTCGGCATCGTGCTCGCCGGCGGCGAGGGCAAGCGCCTCATGCCCCTCACCGAGGACCGGGCCAAGCCCGCGGTCCCGTTCGGCGGACAGTACCGACTCGTCGACTTCGCCATCTCGAACCTGGTGAACTCCGGTCTTCGCCAGATCGTCGTCCTCACCCAGTACAAGTCCCACAGCCTCGACCGGCACGTGTCCCAGACGTGGCGGCTCGACGGCCTCCTCGGCTCGTACGTGGCATCCGTTCCCGCCCAGCAGCGGCTCGGCAAGCGCTGGTTCTCCGGGTCCGCCGACGCGATCCTGCAGAGCCTCAACCTCATCTACGACGAGCAGCCCGACATCATCGTCGTCGTCGGCGCCGACCACGTGTACCGCATGGACTTCAGCCAGATGATCCAGGCGCACATCGACTCGGGCGCCGAGGCCACGGTCGCGGCGATCCGTCAGCCGATCGGCCTCGCCGACCAGTTCGGCGTCATCGAGGTCGACCCTGCCTCACCCGAGCGCATCCACCGCTTCCTCGAGAAGCCGAGCGACCCGGTCGGCCTTCCCGACTCGCCCGGCGAGGTGCTCGCCTCGATGGGCAACTACGTCTTCAACGCCGATGCCCTCATCGACGCCGTGCTCCGCGACGGCGAGCGCACCGATTCCAGCCACGACATGGGCGGCGACATCATCCCCGCCTTCGTCGCGCAGGGCGCCGCCGGCGTCTACGACCTCAAGGGCAACGACGTGCCCGGCTCCACCGACCGCGACCGGTACTACTGGCGCGACGTGGGAACCATCGACTCCTTCTTCGAAGCCCACCAGGATCTGATCTCGGTCATGCCGATCTTCAACCTCTACAACCGGGAGTGGCCGATCTTCAGCCAGCAGGTGAACTCTCCGCCCGCGAAGTTCACGCGCGACGCGCGCGGATCCCTCGGCACCGTCATCGACTCGATCGTCTCGCTCGGGTCGGTGATCTCGGGCGCGCACGTGGAGCGCAGCGTGCTCGGACCGTGGGCGGCCGTCGGCTCGGGCGCGAACGTGTCCGACTCGATCCTGTTCGACCGGGCGCGCATCGAGGCGGGCGCGACCGTGCGGCGTTCCATCCTCGACAAGGAGGTCGTCGTCGAGCCGGGCGCGCGCATCGGGGTCGACCGCGCGGAGGACCTCGCGCGCGGCTTCGTCGTGACCGACAGCGGCATCACGGTCGTCGGCAAGGGCTCCACCGTCCGGAAGAACGCGTGAGCGCCGCCGCCCCGGGCCGCCGCGGCGGCCCGCTCGTGGTGCTCGACGCGGACTCGACGCTGATCCGCGAGGAGGCGATCGAACTGCTCGCCGAGGCCGCGGGCAGCCTCGAGCACGTCGCTGCGGTGACCGAGCGCGCGATGCGCGGCGAACTCGACTTCGCCGCGAGCCTGCGTGAACGCGTCGCGACGCTGGCCGGCCTGCCGGTCGCCGAGGTGCTCGCCGCCCGCGACCGGCTCACACCGACGCCCGGCGTCCACGAACTCATCGACGGGGTGCACGCCGCCGGCGGGTTCGTCGGCGTCGTCAGCGGCGGATTCCACGAGCTGCTCGACCCGCTCGCCGATCGGCTCGGGCTCGACTTCTGCCGTGCGAACCGGCTCGAGGTCGCCGGCGACCGGCTCACCGGTCGCGTGCTCGGCGACATCGTCGACGCGGAGACCAAGCGTCGGAGCCTCGAGGAGTGGGCGGCGGCATCCGGCACGCCGCTGTCGCGCACGATCGCGGTCGGCGACGGCGCGAACGACCTGCGGATGCTCGAGCGCGCCGCGATCGGCGTCGCGTTCTGCGCGAAGCCAGTCGTCCGCGCGCAGGCGGATGTCGCGATCGACCGGGTCGACCTCAGCGGCGTGCTCGCGCTCGCCGGGCTGCGCGGCTGACCCGCTCGGGGTCAGTGCCCCATGCCGAGGCCGCCGTCGACGGGGATGACCGCGCCGGCGATGTACCCGGCATCCTCGCCGGCGAGCCAGGTGACCACGCGCGCCACCTCGGTGGGGGTGGCGAAGCGGCCCGCGGGGATGCTCTTCCTGTACTCGGCCTGCTGCGCCTCGGGCAGGGCGTCGGTCATGTCGGTCTCGATGAACCCGGGCGCGACGACGTTCGCGGTGATGTTCCGGGCGCCGAGTTCGCGCGTGAGCGAGCGGGCCATGCCGACCAGCCCCGCCTTGGACGCCGAGTAGTTGACCTGACCGGCCGAGCCGTACAGGCCGACGACGCTCGAGATGAGCACGACCCGGCCGAAGCGGGCCTTCAGCATGCCCTTCGACGCGCGCTTGACGACCCGGAACGCACCCGTGAGGTTCGTGTCGACGACGCTCGTGAACTCGTCCTCGCTCATGCGCAGGAGGAGCGTGTCGCGCGTGATGCCCGCGTTGGCGACGACGACCTCGACGGGGCCGAGCTGGGCCTCGATCTCGGTGAACGCACGATCGACCGACTCGGAGTCGGTGACGTCGGCACGGACGGTGAGCGTTCCTGCGGGGCCCTCGCCCGACCGGGCGGTCACGGCGACGCGGTGTCCCTGCCGGGCGAACTCCTCGGCGATCGCGTAGCCGATCCCGCGGTTGCCTCCGGTCACCAGCACGGTGCGGCTCGTCGTCATGGCGGGGCTCCATCTCGTTCGGGGAAGGTCGGGAGAGGTCGAGGATGCTCGTCGGCCGGAAGGCCCGTAACAGCATAGAGGTTGACGGTTCCCGGCATCCGTCGGCACCGGACGGACGTACTCTTGATATGAGGAGCGTCGACGTCCACGACGGCCACCATGAAGCACCAGCACCCGCAGTCGATCACG
The DNA here is from genome assembly GCF_021442325.1 of Agromyces marinus. Taxonomy (NCBI): domain Bacteria; kingdom Bacillati; phylum Actinomycetota; class Actinomycetes; order Micrococcales; family Microbacteriaceae; genus Agromyces; species Agromyces marinus. The sequence continues at coordinate 1,609,401 of NZ_CP087879.1, forward strand.
TCGCTGCCGCCGTCGCCCGAGGCGGAGCGGCACGCGCGCATGGTCAAGTACACGGTCATGATGTCGATCCGCGTCGCGTGCATCGTCGCGCTGCTGTTCGTGCAGGGCTGGTGGCTGCTCGTCTTCGCACTCGGCGCCGTGTTCCTCCCGTACTTCGCGGTCGTGGTCGCGAACGTCGCGACCTCCCGCGGCGGAGCGGCGCCCGAGCGACCCGGCGGCCTCGTGCCGCTGCCGCGCGCCGACGGCGGCACGGACTGGGTCGAGGCCGACGCGGCCGAACCCGGTCGGCCGGAGGCATCCGCTGCACCCGACGAGGCGAACGGCGCCGACGCGCACGACGAGCGCACGGACGATCGGGAGGAACGCCGGTGATCGGCCTGTCCTCCGCCGCCCCGCAGGGCGGCTGCTCACGAGCGGGGTGCCGCGAGGCCGCGACCTGGCGCGTCGACTGGCGCAATCCGCGCATCCACGCCGAGGACCGCGTGAAGACCTGGCTCGCGTGCGACGAGCACGTCGAGTTCCTGCGCGACTTCCTGTCGTCGCGCTCGTTCCCCGTGCGTGTCACGGCGTTCGAGCAGGCGGATGCCGCGGGCGGGGGTCCCTCGTGAACCGGTGGCGCTTCCTGGCCTCGCCTCGCTGGGCGGGGTACCTCGTGCTGGTGATCGTCTTCGCGATCGTGTGCTCGGCACTCGGGACCTGGCAGTTGAACCGGCGCGCCGAGGCGCGCGCCGAGGTCGCGAGGATCGACGCGAACTACGACGCAGCGCCCGTCCCCCTCGATGAGGCGCTGCCCGATCCGGGCGCCTTCGACATCGACCAGCGTTGGAAGGTCGTGGAGGCCACGGGCGAGTACCTGCCCGGCGAGGAGGTCGTCGTCCGCAACCGCCCGAACCAGGGCACCACGGGTTTCGAGGTCATCACCCCGCTTCGGCTCGAGGACGGCACGGTCTTCATGGTCGATCGCGGATGGATCCCGCAGGACCAGGAGGGTCGGCCGTCGCAGTTCGCGGCGCCGCCGTCCGGTGCGGTCGAGATCACCGCGCGGTTGAAGGCGGGCGAGGTGACGATCGCGGGCCGCACCACGTCGGGCTCCGAGATGGCGACGGTCGACCTCGGCGAGCTGGCCGATCGCGTGGGCGAGCCCGCCTACACGGGCGCGTACGGCATCCTCATCCAGGAGGGGGCCGCGGCGAGCGAGCCGCCGGTCGCCCTGCCCAGACCGGTCCGCGACGAGGGCCCGCACCTGTCGTACGCCCTGCAGTGGTTCGTGTTCGCGCTGCTCGCCTTCATCGCGCTCGGCTGGTTCGCCAACCAGGAACGCAAGGTGCTCGAAGCGGATGCCGCGGAGCGAAGCGCGGCGGGCGCGGGCGCCGATCCGCCCGGCCGGGCTGCGAAGCGCCCGCCCGGGCGGGCGCGCAGCCGCACCGATGCGGACGCCGATGTCGAGGACGAGATCCTCGACCGGCGGTAGACGCGCGGCGTGATTCCTGTGCACGCATCATCGTGATGAAGGTTCATCATGCGGCGACCGGCGCTAGGCGGTCGCCACCTGGGACCCGCGGAGGATCGAGGTCATCTTCTTCCCACGTGCGACCTCGTCGACGAGCTTGTCCATGTAGCGGATCTGCTGCATGAGCGGGTCCTCGATCTCCTCGACCCGCAGACCGCAGATCACTCCCGTGATGAGCGAGGCGTTCGGGTTGATCGCGGGGGCGTCGGCGAAGAACGCCTCGAGGGTGCGCCCGTCGGCGATCGCCTCGGCGAGGCCGGCCTCGTCGTAGCCGGTGAGCCAGGTGATGACCTGGTCGAGCTCGGCCCGGGTGTGGTCCTTCCGCTCGAGCTTGGTCAGGTACAGCGGATAGATGCTGCCGAAGCTCATTCCGTAGATCCGGTGGCCGGCCATGTGCTCCTCCTCGGCTGGACGCTGGTCGTTCCCGAGTCCAGACTACGTGGCACGCGACGGCCGCGCGCTTCGCGAGTAGGGTCTGCGAGCATGGACATGCTGAAGGGCGCCGAGATCGCCCGGGCCGACCTGACCGACTGGCGCAAGCTCGCCCAGGGACTGCATGCCCGCTACCGGGTCGACGACTTCGGCAGCGCCGTGCGGTTCGTCGCTGCGGTGGGTGCAGCGGGCGACGAGTGCGGACATCACCCCAGCGTGTCGATCGGGCGAGACCACGTCGACCTCGAGCTGGTCAGCGACGACGCCGTCTACCGCGCCGCCGATGGCACCGAGCACATCGTCGAGTGGGTCACCCGGCAGGATGTCGACCTTGCACGGCGGATCACCGCGATCGCAGCGGACCACCGCCTCGTCCCCGACCCATCCGCGGTCAGCGTCATCGAACTGGGCCTCGACACCGCCCGTTCGGCGACCATCGCGCCGGTGTGGGCCGCGTTGATGACGGGGAACGCCGAGTCCCAGGGGCACGGCTCCCCCAGCGACGAGATCCGGGACGCGACCGGGCGGGTACCGAACCTCTGGTTCGGCGATGCGGACGAGCATGCGCTCCCGCGGCAGCGGTTCCACGTCGAGGTCTACGTGGCGCCCGAGGCGGCCGAGCAGCGGATCGCCGCCGCCGTCGCCGCCGGCGGGACGATCGTCGACGACAGCGAGGCGCCGTCGCTCACGGTGATCGCCGACCAGGACGGCAACACGGGGGTGATCTGCGTCGACGCATCGGCCGCTCCCGAGCGCTGACGCGCCTCGCGAGCCGCGAGCCGCGAGCCGCGAGGACGTCGCTACCTCGCGTCCTCCCCCGCGGGCCGGAGGCGCAGCGCGACCGCTCCCGATCGGAACTCCCGGCGATCCACGAGTTCGAGTCGGATGCGCTCGCGCAGCCCGGCGAGCAACGTGGGCCCGTGCCCGGCGAGCACCGGCTGCACGACGAACAGGTACTCGTCGATCAATCCGAGATCCGCCAACGCGAGGGGCAACGTCACGCCGCCCACGAACAGCTGCTCCCCCGATTCCTGCTTGAGCCGCCGGACCGCCGGACCCAGGTCGCCTCGCACCGGCTCGGCGTTCCAATCGACCGCGTTCAGCGTGTTCGACACGACGTACTTCTTCGTGCGGTCGATGGTCTCGGCGAACGGGATCTCCCACTCCCGCATCCAGTCCGGCCAAATGCCCGAGGCAGGCCGCCGCCACGCTTCCTGCATCATCTCGTAGGTCGTCCGCCCGAACAGCAGGGCGTCGGCGCGTTCCATCTCAGCGGTCCAGAAGCGCATCGACTCCTCGTCGGGCGGAAGTCCCGCCTCGTGATGGACGCAGCCGTCGAGCGTGACGTTGATCGAGTATCGAAGCGGCTTCATCTCATCGCCTCCCCCGGTGGCTGCCGCGCGTGCGGGCTGTGATCTGCACAGCCTACGGTCGGGCGCGCCCGCTCGCTACGCGAGCTCGATGAGCTCCTGGTACTCGCGGCTCCAGTGGTCTTCCACGCCGTCGGGCATGATGAGCACGCGCTCGGGGTTCAGCGACTCGACCGCGCCGGGGTCGTGGGAGACGAGCACGACGGCGCCCTCGTAGTGCGCGAGCGCGTCGAGGATCTCGGCGCGGCTGGCCGGGTCGAGGTTGTTCGTCGGTTCGTCGAGGAGCAGCACGTTCGCGCCCGACACGACGATCGTCGCGAGCGCGAGTCGCGTCTTCTCACCGCCGGAGAGCACGCCGGCGGGCTTGTGCACGTCGTCGCCGGTGAACAGGAACGACCCGAGCACCTTGCGCGCCTCGGTCTCGGTGAGGTTCGGCGAGGCGCTGACCATGTTCTGCAGAACCGTGCGCGACACGTCGAGCGTCTCGTGCTCCTGCGCGTAGTAGCCGATGCGCAGGCCGTGTCCGGCGTCGACGACGCCCGTGTCGGGCCGGTCCACCCCCGCGAGGATGCGGAGCAGCGTGGTCTTGCCGGCGCCGTTCAGGCCGATGATGACGACCTTCGAGCCGCGGTCGATCGCGAGGTCGACGGCCGTGAAGATCTCGAGCGAGCCGTAGCTCTTGGACAGGTCGGCCGCGGTCAGCGGGGTGCGGCCGCAGGGCGCGGGCGTCGGGAAGCGGAGCTTGGCGACGCGGTCGACGGCCCGCACCTCCTCGAGCCCGGCGAGCAGCTTCTCGGCGCGTGCGACCATCTGGTGCGCCGCGGCGGCCTTGGATGCCTTCGCGCCGAACTTCGCGGCCTGCGCCTGGAGCACGCTCGCCTTCTTCTCGGCGTTCGCGCGCTCCTTCTTGCGGCGCTCCTCGTCGGCGGCGCGCTGGCGCAGGTAGTGCTTCCAGCCCATGTTGTAGATGTCGATGGCCGACCGGTTCGCGTCGAGGTAGAAGACGCGGTTGACGACCTCGCCGACGAGTTCGACGTCGTGGCTGATCACGATGACCCCGCCGCGGTAGCCCTTGAGGAACTCGCGCAACCACACGACCGAGTCGGCGTCGAGGTGGTTCGTGGGCTCGTCGAGGATCATCGTGTCGGCGTCGGAGAACAGGATGCGCGCGAGTTCGATGCGGCGTCGCTGGCCGCCGGAGAGGGTCTTGAGCGGCTGGTCGAGGATCCGATCCGGCAGGTTGAGGTTCGACGCGATCGACGCGGCCTCGGCCTCGGCGGCGTACCCGCCGAGCGCGGTGAACCGGTCGGTGAGCGTGCCGAACCGCTTCATGGCCTTCTCGGCGACGGCGGGGTCGGCGGATCCCATCTGTTCGGACGCCTCGCGCATGCCGACCACGATCGAGCCGAGCCCGCGGGCGTCGAGGATCCGGGTGCGCGCGAGCATGTCGGGGTCGCCCGAGCGGGGGTCCTGCGGCAGGTAGCCGATCTCGCCCGTGCGGTCGATGCGACCGTCGGTGGGCTGGGTCTCGCCCGCGAGCGTCTTGGTGAGCGTGGTCTTGCCGGCGCCGTTGCGGCCGACGAGGCCGATCTTGTCGCCCGCGGTGACGCGGAACTCGACGCCCTCCATGAGCAGGCGCGCGCCGACGCGGATCTCCAGGTCTTTGACGGCGAGCACGATGACCTCCGGGTCTGCGGGGTGCGGGGATGCGTGCCGAGCGGCACAGCCTGCCAGTCTACCGAAGGCAGAGCGGATGCCGCGTGTCGGCGGTCCACGCCAGACTGAGGCCATGGCATCCGCTTCGATCGCATCGCCCGCGCGCGCTCGCGCGGTGCGCCTGCAGTCGCACGGCCTCCGCACGCTCGCCGACGATGCCGCCGCCGTCGTCGAGCGTCTCGGCGCCGTCCAGGCGCAGGATCTCGGTGCGGCCAAGTGGGCGATCGGCTCGCGCATGTCGGCGCCGAGCCCCGAGGCGGTCGACGCCGCGCTCGCGGGGCGGCGCGTCATCCGCTCCTGGCCCATGCGGGGCACCCTGCACATCCTGCCGACGCGGCTGCTGCGCTCGACCCTGGTGCTCACGTCGACGCGGGTCCACGCGTCTGCGCGGCGGCGGCGCGACCAGCTCGGGCTCGGCGAGGCCGAGTACCGCGCCGCGCGGCGCACCATCGAGGGTGCGCTCGCCGGCGGCCGCTCGGCGACGCGAGAAGAGCTGGCAGAGGGGTGGGCGGCCGCGGGCATCGAGCAGACCGCGGGTCGCACCTACCACCTCATCTGGTGGCTCGCGCTCGACGGGGTGCTCTGCGGCGGCCCGGTCGACGGTCGCGTGCAGCACTTCGCGCTGCTCGACGAGTGGGCACCTTCGGGGCCCGACGAGCCCGTTTCCGCCGAGGCGTCGCTCGCCGAGCTCGTCACGGCCTACGTGAGGGGCCACGGCCCGGCGTCGCTCGCCGACTTCGCGTGGTGGTCGGGCCTGACGATGCGTGACGCGCGCACCGCACGTGCGGCTGCCGGCGCGCGTCTCGAGCTCTTCGACGGCGGCCGCGACACCCCGGAGCGGTTCATCGCTGCCGGAACGCTCGACGCCGGCTCCGCCCGACCGTCGGGCGCGTTCGCGCTCGCCGGGTTCGACGAGTACTTCCTCGGCTACGCCGACCGGTCGCTCGTCTGCGAGCCGCGATTCGCCGAGCGGGTCGTCCCCGGCCGCAACGGCGTGTTCCAGCCCGTGCTCGTGCTCGACGGGCGCGTCGTCGGAACCTGGGCGCGCGCCGGCACCGCGGCCAGGCCGCGGGCCGAGCTGCGCTGGTTCGAACCGGCGAGTGCGACCGCGGCCGGGCGGTTCACGCGCCCGATCGAGTCATGGGCGCGGTTCCATGGACTGGGCCTCCAGGGGATCGACTCGGTGCTCCCCGACTAGCCGGAACCCCGCGTGCCGGTCGAACGGCCGCTCGCGGCTTGCTCGACCGGCCGGGGCGACGGGCTCAGTCCTGGACGAGCTGCGCCTGCAGTTCGAGCGTGATCGTGACCTTCTCGCCGACGAGCAGGCCGCCGGTCTCGAGCGCGACGTTCCACACGAGGCCGAAGTCCTCGCGGTCGATGACGGTCTTCGCGGTCGCGCCGCCCTTGACGTTGCCGTACGGGTCGGTGCCGAATCCGCCGAACTCGAAGTCGAACGTCACGGGCTTGGTGACCCCGCGGATGGTCAGGTCGCCGTCGACCTTGAAGTCGCCGTCCTCGACGCGGACGCCGGTCGATGCGAAGTCGATGGTGGGGTACTCCTCGGCGAGGAAGAAGTCGTTCGTGCGCAGGTGCGCGTCGCGGTTCGGCTCGTTCGTGTTGATCGAGGCGACCTCGGCGGTCGCGGTCACCTTCGAGTCGAGCGGGTCCTCACCGGTGACGAACGTGGCGTCGAACCGCTCGAAGGTGCCCTTGACCTTGCTGATCATGAGGTGGCGGACGCTGAATCCGACCTCGCTGTGGGTGGGGTCGATCGTCCAGGTTCCGGCGCGGTAGCCGGGGATCTCGATGGCGGTCGCAGTGGTGGTCATTCGGTCGTACTCCTGATCGTTGCGTTCGCGGCCGGCACGGCCACGTTCTATGCGAACGCATCGAGGATGGGGTTCTATTCCCCGCCGTCGCCTTCCCCGGCGACCTCGGCGAGTTCGCGACGCAGCTCCAGCACCCGCGTCGCCGCGTCATCGAGCCGCGCGGCCGGGATCCGCCCGGACTCGACGGCGCCCGCGATCGAGGCCGCCAGGCCGTCCACGCTGATGCCGAACTCAGACGGATCGGCCGGGAGCACGTACAGCAGCAGGTCGCCGCCCGCCGCGACCGCTCGGATCGCGTTCTCCCCGGGATCGCGGTACTCGGCGAGCCCGTTGTGCTGCAGCATGAGCATGTCGTCGGTCACGACGACGCCGTCGAACCCGAGCTCGTCGCGCAGGATGCGATGCCACTCCGCAGACAGCGACGCGGGCGCGGCATCCACCGCCGGGTAGGCCAGGTGCCCGGTCATCACGAGTTCGACCTCCGCCTCGGCCGCCGCTCGGAACGGCGCCGCTGGGCCCGCCCGCCAGTCGTCGATCCCGAGCGGCGCCGACGGCACCGATACGTGCGAATCGCCGGGAGCCGCGCCGTGGCCGGGGAAGTGCTTCACGGTGCTCGCGACGAGTCCGCGCTCGCCCTCGACCGCCGCCGCGACCCGCTCGGCGGCGGACACGGGCTCGGTGCCGAGCACGCGGTCGTAGATGAACGACCCGGGATCGTCCGTGACGTCGGCCACGATCCCGAAGTTGACGTTGACCCCGGATGCCGCGAGGACGCCGGCGCGCGAGGCGAACGCCTCGCGGGTCGCAGCCGGCGGCTGCCCCACGAGGTCCCACGGCGCGGGCGCCGGGTCCCAGTCGATGCGGCTGACGATGCCGCCCTCCTGGTCGATGCCGATGAGCGTCGCGGCCTCCGGGTCGGCCTGCAGCGCAGCGGTGAGCTCGCCGAGCGCCGCGGCATCCGCTGGAATGTTGTCGCCCATGAGGATGACCCCGGCCACGCCCTGGTCGATGAGCTCGCGCATCGCACCGGGATCGGTTCCCGGCGCGTGGAGCATGAGCAGCGACGCCGCCTTCTGCTCGACGCTCATCTCGGCGACCCGTTCGGCGGCCCACTCCGCCGGGGTCGAGGCCGTCGGAGACGGTGCGGGCGACGGGCTCGGGGCGCGCTGCGTCGTCTCGGTCGGCGCGACCGCGCTGCCCGGCGAACCGCAGCCGGCCAGGAGCGCCGACGTGCCGACGAGCGCGAGCACGGTCACAGCCGTACGGAGGATGCGACGCATCCGGCGAGTCTACGCGGCCCGGCTTCGGCAGGCCCCTCGGCCTACCAGATGACGCCCCCGCCGATCGAGATGCCGCCCCAGGTGAGCGCGATGAAGATCGCGGCGAACACGACCGGTGCGATGCCCTTGCCGCTGCGCGCGAGCCCCTTCAGCAGGGCGATCACCGCGAGCACGGCGGCGATGATCGACAGGCCGCCGCCGACGATGAGCCCGATGAACAGCGGGATGGGCATGAGCAGGAGCCCGGCCAGCGCGACCCAGAATGCGGCCCAGGCGGTCGGATTGGAGCGGCTCTCGGCGGAAGAAGTCATCCTCTATTATCCCGCGCGCCGCCCGCCTTCGGCCGACGGCCCGCAGCGTGGAGACTGGTGTGGTGACCATTGCCGACGCCGGAGCCGACCACGCGACCCTGCGGGCCCACGCCGCGGATGCCACCCTCATGGCCGGTGGGGCCGCCGCGATCCTCCTGCAACTGGCCGACCCTCGTGTGGCGGCCGGCGTGGGCAGGCACAGCCGATTCCGCGAGCGGCCCCTGGACCGACTGGTCGCGACGCACGCCTACCTCACCGCGCTCGTGTTCGGCGACGAGCGCGACATCCGTCACGTCACGCGCGTGGTCGACGCGCGCCACGCGAACGTCCGCTCGGATGGCGAACCCGCCTACGACGCGATGGATCCCGATGCGCAGCGCTGGGTGGCGGCGACCCTGCTCGCGGTCGCCCTCGAGCTCGAGGAGCGTCTGAGCGGAGCTCCCCTCGACGGATCGACGGCCGACGCGCTCGTGCGCGGGTACGCACCGATCGCGGCGCGACTGCAGGGCGGACCCGCCGGCTGGCCCGGGACCCGCGACGCGTTCGACGCGTGGTGGGCCGAACGCGTCGCGGGTCTCGTCGTCGGAGACGAGGCCCGGGCGATCGCTCGCGACCTCCTCGCCGGGACCGGCCTGCCCCGGGCCCTCGTGCCGCTCATGGCGCCCGTCCGACTCATCACGGCGGCGCTGCTGCCACCCGGGCTGCGTGCGGCGTACGGGTTCCGATGGACGCCCCGCGCCGAACGCACCGCGCATGCCTGGCTGGGCGCACTCCGGGTCCTGCGGGTCGTCCTCCCGGCACGCGTTCGCGCGATCCCGACGCGGATCTCCCTTCGTCGGCTGCGGCGGCCCAGCCGCTACTCTGGGAGGGACCCGCGAGGACGAGGATGACCCAGAACGCACCGCATCACGGCGAACCGCTCGATGCCATCGACCGGCGCATCGTCGCCGAGCTCAGCCGCGACGGCCGTCTCTCGGTGCGCACCCTCGCCGAGCGCGTGCACGTCTCGCGGACCGCGGCGCACAATCGCGTCATCTCGCTGCAGCAGCGCGGGGTCATCACCGGGTTCGGGGCGCAGATCGACCGGAAGTCGATCGGACTGAATATCTCCGCCCTCGTGGTGGTCCGGATCGGCGACGTCTCGTGGGAGGCGATCGCGGCCAAGCTCGCCACCCTCCCCTTCGTCGAGAAGGTCCAGGCAGTCTCGGGCGACATCGACATCATCCTCACCGTGAGCGCACCCGACCACGAGCAGCTCAGCCAGGCGATCCTGCGCGACATCCACGACATGCCCGGCGTCGTCTCCACTCGATCGCACCTGATCCTCGAAGAACTCGACGGCCGGCCCCCCGCGCAGTCGCTGGACATCTGGCGCGCCTGACCCCGCCTTCGCGGGACGAACGGTTCGACTTTCCGCCGCCGCGAGCCGTTCGTTCACGGTTGACTCGGACTCCCAGCGGGGTGCCGTCAGACTGACGCACCATGGCCACATGAGCCTCAATGTCGAGCATCACGACACCCGCGTCCTACCCTCCGAGAAACCCCTCCGGTTGCTCGACAACGCCGGGCACGCCCTGCACGGGCGCGAGACCGGCGGCTTCGAGCTGCCGCCCATCGACACGCTGCTCGAGCTGTACCGGCGCATGGTCGTCGCCCGCCGCTTCGACGTCCAGGTCACCGCACTGACCAAGCAGGGCCGGCTCGCGACGTATCCGTCCGCGTACGGACAGGAGGCGTGCGAGATCGGCGTCGTCTCGGCGATCACGCCCGACGACTGGTTCTTCCCGACCTACCGCGACAGCATCGCGCTGCTCACCCGCGGGCTCGCGCCGGGCGAGATCCTCCAGTCCTTCCGCGGCGACTGGCACAACGGCTGGGACCAGCACGAGCACCGCACCGCCGCGATGGCGACCCCGCTCGCGACCCAGGCCCTGCACGCCGTGGGGCTCGCCCACGCAGCCCGCCTCCGGCAGGACCCGATCGTGACCCTCACCTTCCTCGGCGACGGCGCGACGAGCGAGGGCGACGCGCACGAGGCGTTCAACTTCGCCGCCGTGTGGCAGACCCCGACCGTGTTCCTCGTGCAGAACAACCAGTTCGCGATCAGCACGCCGCTCGCGCGTCAGACGCACGCGACGACGCTGGCAGACAAGGGCGTCGGGTACGGCATGCCCGGCTACCACGTCGACGGCAACGACATCGCCGCGATGCACGCCGTCGCGACCGCAGCCGTCGAACGTGCCCGCGTGGGCGGCGGACCCACGCTCATCGAGGGCGTGACGTACCGGATCGAACCGCACACGAACTCCGACGACCCCACGCGCTACCGGCAGTCGCGCGACGTCGAGCACTGGAAGCGGCGCGACCCGATCGAGCGCCTCGAGAAGTACCTCGTCTCCGAGGGGGCCCTCACCGACGACATCCGCGCCGAGATCACCGAGACCGGCGAGGAGCTCGCCGCGCGCACCCGCGACGCGATGAGCGAGGCGCCCGAGCTCGACCCGCTCGAACTCTTCGATCACGTCTACGCCCGCCCGCGCACGGCGCTCGTCGAGCAGCGCGCCGCCCTCGAGACCGAGCTCGCGACGCACGCCGCTGCCGCGACGGAGGTGGCCGCCCGATGAGCACGACCGCCACCGAACGTGCCGCGCAGGACGCGGCATCCGCCCCCACGCCCCTGACCATGGCGGGCGCGCTCAACGCCGCGCTCGCCGACGCGATGGCCGAAGACGACCGCGTCGTCGTCTACGGCGAGGACGTCGGCCCCCTCGGCGGCGTGTTCCGCGTGACCGACGGGCTGCAGGCCCGCTTCGGCGAGGATCGCGTCTGGGACTCCCCCCTCGCGGAGGCCGGCATCGTCGGCACCGCGGTGGGCATGGCCATGTACGGCCTGCGGCCCGTCGTCGAGATGCAGTTCGACGCGTTCAGCTACCCCGCGTTCGAGCAGATCGTCTCGCACGTGGCGAAGATGCGGAACCGCACGAAGGGCCGCGTGAGCCTGCCGATGGTGATCCGCATCCCCTGCGCGGGGGCGATCGGCGGCGTCGAGCACCACTCCGACTCGTCGGAGGCGTACTGGGCTTCGACGCCGGGCCTGACGGTCGTGATGCCGTCGAACCCCGCCGATGCGTACTCGATGCTGCGCGAGGCGATCGACAGCGACGACCCGGTCGTGTTCATGGAGCCCAAGAGCCGGTACTGGTCGAAGGCCGATCTGGCCCTGCCGGTGCAGACGGCGCCCATGGATCGCGCCCAGGTCGTGCGCGAGGGAACGGATGTCACCCTCATCGGGTACGGCCCGACCGTCCGGACGGCGTTGGATGCCGCCGCTGCCGCGGAGGCCGAGGGCCTCTCGATCGAGGTCGTCGACCTGCGGAGCCTGTCGCCGTTCGACGACGAGACCGTCGGCGCGTCGCTGCGCAAGACCTCGCGCGCCGCCGTGATCCACGAGGCCGCCCAGTTCGGCGGATACGGCGCCGAGGTCGCCGCACGCCTGACCGAGCGCAACTTCTTCCACCTCGCCGCGCCGATCCTGCGGATCACGGGATACGACATCCCGTACCCGTCGCCGAAACTCGAGGAGCACTACCTGCCGACGCCGGACCGCGTGCTCGAAGCGCTCGCGTCGTGGGAATGGGACCTCGCATGAGCGCGCGCGAGTTCATCCTGCCCGACCTCGGCGAGGGCCTCACCGAGGCCGAGGTCGTCGCCTGGCTCGTCGCCCCCGGCGATGAGGTCGCCGTCGACCAGCCCGTCGTCGAACTCGAGTCGGCCAAGTCGGTCGTGCAGTTGCCGACGCCGTTCGCGGGCGTCGTCGAGTCGCTCGGCGGCGAGGTGGGCCAGACCCTGCACGCCGGCCAGGTGCTCATGCGCCTGACCCCGGTCGGTGCGGCAGCGGATGCCACGGCTCCCGCGAGCTCTTCCGAGGCCGCTGCTGCGGCCGCTGCGCACCCCGCGACCGAGTCCGCATCCAAGCCCGTGGCCGCCGAGCCGGGCATCGCCGTGCCGACGGAGGCCGCCGGCGAGGAGTCCGGCGCCGTCCTGATCGGATACGGCACCCGGGCGAGTTCGGCGACGGCGCGTGCGGCGTCGGCGCCGTCGCGTTTCGGCGCTCGACGCTCGTCGGGGTCCGACGCGTCGGGCGGGTCGGCGCCGCGCACGGCCGAGAGTGCAGCTCCCGAGCCCGCGGGCGGTGCCGAACCGTCGCGCCCGGCCGGGGCCGCAGAGGATCCGGCGGTTGCTGAGGCCCACGCCGCGCACACCCTCGAGGAAGGCCGGCACTCCCCCGTGATCTCGCCGATCGTGCGCCGGCTCGCTCGCGAGCACGGGTTCGACGCGAGCGAACTCCTCGGATCGGGGCCCGACGGCCTGGTCACCCGAGCCGACGTCGAGGCGTTCATCGGCGAGCTCGAAGACGCACGCGCCGGGCGGACCGCGCCGTCAGCGGCACTCGCGGGCGCGGCACCGTCGACACCCGCCGCGCCGGCGACACCGGCGAGTCGGGCCGGCGAGCACCGGGTGGCGCTCGACCGCATCCAGCGCGCCGCAGCCGCCCACTTCACGCGGTCGCGGCGCGAGATCCCCGAGGCGACGGTGTGGATGGACGTCGACGCGACCGCGCTCCTCGCGGCGCGCCGGGAGCTGAACTCGGCCACGGGGGAACGGTTCGGGGTCACCGCGCTCGTCGCCCGGTTCGTGGTCGCCGGGCTCCGGAGGCATCCGTCGCTCAATGCCAGTTTCGACGCCGACCGGAACGAACTCGTGTTCCACGACGGCATCACCCTCGGCCTGGCCGCGCAGACCCCGAGGGGCCTGCTGGTCCCGGTCGTGCACGGGGCCGAGCGGATGTCGCTGCGCGAGCTGCGCGACGCCGTGCAGGCCCGCACCGAGCAGGCCGCCACCGGTGCGTTCCCTCCGGACGCGTTGTCGGGGGGCACCTTCACGCTGAACAACTACGGCACGCTCGGCGTCGACGGTTCGGCGGCGATCATCAACCACCCGGAGGCGGCGATGCTCGGCATCGGGCGCCTCGTCGAGCGACCGTGGGTGGTCGACGGCGCCCTCGCGGTGCGGACGGTGACCGAGCTGACGATCTCGTTCGACCATCGCGTGTGCGACGGGGCGGAGGCTGCCGCGTTCCTCACCTTCGTCGCCGGCTGCATCGAGCGGCCGATCTCACTGCTCGCCGATCTCTGACCGGGATCGGCGCCGGGGGCCCGGCTCCGGAACCGGCGAAGGCGCATCCGCAACGGATGCGCCTTCGTTGTTCCGGGTTCGGACCGGTATCGAGGTGGTCCGAGGTGGTTCGGCCTAGAAGTAGTCGTCGGGGGTTCCGGCGGCGCGCTCGACGTCACGGGTCGCGACGCCCGCCGCGGCGAGCTTCGCAACGGCCACGCGCAAGCCCGATTCCATCTGCGCTGCCCACGCGTCGGATTCGCGGGCGTTCATCTCCGCCGCGCGGGCGCGGGCGTCGGCGGCCTCCGCGGCGCGACGGGCATCGGCGACCTGCCGCAGCGCCAGCGAGATGCCGTAGTAGGCGGCGACCATCGTCGCGATCGGTGCGGAGACGATCGCGAGCGCCGCGATCCCGGACGCGTCCGGGCTGAACGCGACGACGAGTGCGAACGCGAGGAACAGCGCCACGATCGCGGCGAGCACCACGAGCATGAACCGCAGGTCGCGACCCCAGCCCGCTCGCTTGCCTCCGGCCGCCGTCGGCTCGGAGTCCGCGGTCGTGCCGACCGCGCGTTCCTCCGGAGCGCCGAAGGAGGCTTGGCCGAATCCGGCCGCCCCGGCCGACGGGTCGTCGCTGATCAGCGGTTCGGCAGTTCGTACGTTGGAATCGCTCATGCGCGGTGCCCCCAGAAGTCGCGTGTCCCCCAATTGTGGGCCGCACGCGGTGGGCGGTCAAGCGTGCCGGCGGCCTGTCCCCCGGTGTCGATGTCGGTGGGTCATGAGACTCTCTCGACATGGGAATCGTCGAACTGCTCCAGGCACGAGAGCTCGCCGCCGGCGACACGCTCGTCAGCGCGAGCGGCGGCTCCTACGAGGTTACGAAGGTCTCCCGCGTCGGCCGCGGCATCCGCGTGCAGTACCTGACCGAGGCCGGCCGTGCCGGCCGCTTCACGGCCGCACCCGAGTCGGTGATCCGTGCGCGACGTGCACCTGGCGCGCACGCCGCGTGAACTGAAGCGACGGGTACCGGAGCGACCCGCTCGTGCTCGTGCTCGCTCCCGCGCAGTGCGGCACGCCCGGCCCCCAGCAAGTCGCTGAGTCGCACGCTCCGTGGGAAGGCAGCGCCGCGGCCACCACCCCTCGCATCTGACTCCCACCCGGGTGCCTGAGCCGCTCAGGACGCTCGGGTCCACCTGTCGGCGTGTCGCACCCCGACACGCCGCCGGCGCGCGAAGTCGTCCTGATTCGCGATGTCGTGCAGACGACCTTCAAGCGGGACGATCCGCCCGCGCTCAAGGGGAATGGACGTCACTCGGTGATGCCGACCGTCAGTGGGAACCGGATGTGGATGCCTGTGGAAAGCCGTCCGCCGAAACGGGAAGAGCCCGAAAAAGGCCTCAAAGGCCTTACACAGGCCCCTCAGCAACGAGAAAACCCCTGAGAATCTTGGGGTCTGTCCGCGTTTTTGTGTAAATGGTCATCGGCTCGGTTGTTTAGTTGAGTCCTAGGCGGTCGCCGTAGGTCATGGCCAGCACGTTCAGGATGCCTTTCCAGCCGGCGGTTTCGCCAGTCGGGTTCGCACGGTTGTGCTGTCGTTGCCTTGCGGCGAGGTAGAGCACTTTGAGCGCGGCCTGCTCGTTCGGGAAGTGCCCGCGCCGACGCACGGCCTGCCGGAACCTGGCGTTGAGCGACTCGATCGCGTTGGTCGTGTACACGATCCGGCGCAGCTCGAGCGGGAACTCCAGGAACGGGGTGAACTCGCCCCAGGAGCGCCGCCACATCTCGACCATCGCCGGGTACTGCCCGGTCCACTCGTCGGCGAACTCGTCGAACCGGGCCTCGGCCGCCGCGATCGTGGGGGCGTGGTAGATCTCCTTGATCTCGGCCGCGAGCCGTTTCCAGTGCTTCTTCGACGCGAACCGCAGACTGTTGCGGACCAAATGCACCACGCAGGTCTGCACCGCCGCTTGCGGCCAGGTCGCCCGAATCGATTCCGGCAGCCCTTTCAGGCCGTCGCAGCAGACGATGATCACGTCCTGGATGCCGCGGTTGCGCAGCTCGGTGAGCATGTTCATCCACTGCTTCGCACCCTCCCCGCCGGACGGGCCGACCCACATGCCCAGCACGTCCCGGTGCCCGTCCAGGTCGATGCCCATCGCGACGTACACCGGCCGGTTCCCGACCGTGCCGGAGCGGATCTTCAGCATGATCGCGTCGATCAGCACCACCGGGTACACCGGCTCGAGCGGGCGTGCCTGCCACTCCGCCATCTCGTCCACGATCCGGTCCGTGACCGTGGACACCAGATCCCGCGACACGTCATCGCCGTACAGGTCGGCCAGGTGCGCGGCGATATCGCCGGTGGTCATGCCCTTGGCGTAGAGCGAGAGCACGTTCTGATCGAACCCGTCCAGACGCCGCTGATGCTTCGGCACGATCCGTGGCTCGAACGTGCCGCCCCGATCCCGCGGCACCTGCACCGTGACCTCGCCGATCTCGGTCCGCACCGTCTTCGGACTCGACCCGTTCCGGCTGTTCCCGCTGCCGCGCCCGTCGACGGCGTACCGGTCGTAGCCGAGATGATCGGCCAGCTCAGCCTCCAACGCGGACTGCAGCACCTGCCGGGTCAACCCGGTCAGCAGCCCATTCGGACCGGTCAGCTCGATGCCCTGATTCGTCGCCGTCGCGACCAACTGCTCCGCCAGAGCCGACAGATCGACATCAGCCTCGACGAGCTCACCGGTCCGCGGATTCACCTGCGTGATCCGCTGCAACTCCTTACCCATGCGCGATTCTCCTCACGCCGCAGCCTCACACCGCGGCCATCACGCCGAGCCATTTACACAAAGTTCCCGACAGACCCGCCCGCGGAATCCTTGCTCTTGACATACAAGGTGACCGCGTTCGATGTTGATGGGTCGAACGACACCTCATAGGTCGCGCCCTTGGCCACGGAGACCGTCGTCATCGTTGCGGGATCGCCGAACGAGTAGCTGTACTGCACCACATCCGACGACCCGGCCGGGCCCAGGATGAACCTCCCCATCAACCCGACACCGCCGGCTAGGACATCCTGCGGGTAGACGGCCTCTATGCCCGTCCCCGACGTGACCGGCGTCACCGTCGGCGCCGCAGGAATGCTCGTGTCCACCGTGAACTCGCACGACGAACCCCAACCCGACCAGTACTGCCCGTCGGTGGAGGTCACACGCCAGAAATACGACTTCCCGTTGGACAGCTTTCCCGATGACGGGATGCACCCTGGTGCGCGCGCACGTGTTTGGTTGTGGATGCCAGCAATTGTAAGGCGGGGCGGGCCGATCGGGGGGAGCCGTCGTGGCCGCTCGTTGCCGTCAGATGCAGGTGTTTGTGGACGAAAAGAGCCCCAAAATGGCCGCAGGGGCGGCGACCCCTGGCCGGGAAACCGGTAGGAACGAAACCCAGACCGAATTAGTCGTTCCCGATCTGGCGAACGACGACTCCCGGCGCCGGGCGATCGCCGCAACGTCCTCACAGAACGTCATGTACGGCTTCGACACTACGGCCGTCCCCCCAGCAGCGACCCAAGCCGCCGAAGATCTGGAGTCACCTAAACCTTCAGCAGTCCCCATCGGCAGAGGGAGTCCGCCGACGCTGCGTGTCCCAACCGGCCGGCTCAACGAGTTCGGGTGACAGTTGCGTAACCGTAATCCGCGCGTCGTAGCAGTCATCGGCTGTCAAGTGCCGGACGTCGAACGTCCGTTGGGGATAGGACGCTCGAAGCCGTGCAACCCAAGTTTGAACCAAGACGTCGGCAAGTGCCGCCTCGGCTCTCCTTTCAAGCTCACGATCATCCCCGGCTCCGCCAAAGAGGTAGGGGAGCTCGAATACATTGAAGCTGTCGACGCTCTCTTTCCACGAACGAACAAACGGACTCGAATCACTCGACGGCGAAGTAAGCCTTTCGATCGTGTCACGTCGGTCATTGCCCCACACGGAGACGAACACTGCTCCGCCAAACTCGAAAAGGTCAGGCCAATACAGGGATCCGTACAGCAACGCGTGCACGGGCGTTCCAATATTCCAGCGGTAGTCCGCGGGGACCGCTCCATCGACCCACGGAAATGCCACGCGCAGGATCTCGTCTCGCTCGTCGTCTGAAACCATGTCAGTCGAGCCCTTCAAGATATCCTCGTGGGATCTCCATAGGCACTTCGTGCCCTGGAAGTGCTTTTCCTCGACCCGTCGGATACCAGAGTGGCGGATGCATCCCAGAGTGAGGTCCACCGGTGCCACGGAATCGCGGCCCCTTCTGCCATCCCGTCGGGTTGAGTTCATTCATCAGGAACGTTTGATATCGAGTCACAACACCTTCCGCACTCATTTCGAACACGGTGTGATCCCCGGTGGCCGTCACGTCGCGCGCCAAATCCTGGGCGCGACCACGTGGCGGAGTCGGTCCTGCGGAGCAGTTGTGGACCAGCACCGGCGTTTCACCAGCGATTACATAGTAGGTGTGGGTGGCGCTTGACCCCTGATCTTGGACACGCTGATTCCAGCACGGCGCTGGGGAAGCGAGAATACAAGGGATGGCAAGGAAGAACTACACGGACGAGTTCCGGCAGCGGGCGGTGGATCTGTACGAGTCCACGCCCGGTGCGACGTTGAAGGGCATCGCGGCGGACCTGGGGATCTCCCGCGGCGCGTTGCGGGAGTGGGTCGAGAAGCACGGCTCCGGGACGACGACCGCCAGCGTGGCGACTTCGCCCGCGGCGGGTCGGGTGGAGTCGCAGGCGGCGAAGATCATCCGGCTGGAGGCCGAGAACGTGAGGCTGGAAGCGGAGCGGGTCAAGCTCGAGACGGAGCGGGACATCCTCCGTCAGGCGGCGAAGTATTTCGCCGGGGAGACGAACTGGTGAACCGCTTCCAGTTCGTCGAGGACCACAAGGACGCCTACGGCGTGAAGCGAACGACGGCCACGTGCAGGACGAGGCGAATCCGTCTGGCTGACTGTGTTCGATACGACCAGCGCGCGAGAGACGTGGACCGACGACTTCGGTCCGGCCTATGACGACTCCGGCACCGCTCTGATCGGCCCCGGCCGTTGGGTCCTCGCCGGGAACGACTTCGATCACGTTAAGGAACTCGCCAAGGGGCTGAGCGCTCCACTGGCGTCGACCTGAGGCAAGCGCTGGCATCCGTGCCTCGACCGATCCCTGTCTGCGACGGAGGCGTGCCGCTCACTAGCATGAGCTGCACGTCGGTAACCACATGTCGTCGACGTGCCGGACGAGGACGCGGGGGTCAGCGATGCAGGTCAACGAAGTCTCCGAGACTTCCAGCCGTCACGCGAGCAGTCGCGCTGGCTTGGCCGTCGATGCCGTCGTCGGCCTGGCGTCCGGCGTGATCCTGCTCGTGCTCGTTTCGCTCCTCGCGTCATTGAGTCTGGGCGCCGCCGTGCCCCAGGTTGAGCTGAGGATGTCGGTTGGGGTCGCTCTCTCGGTCGTGACTGTCGCGGCATGTGCAGCTGGATGGGCTCGGCCGCGTGCGTCGATCTCGGCCGGCGCGACGCTGATCTTCGTCGGGCTGTTCGGTCAACTCCTCGGCACGTCCGCCATGGGGGCTGACGGCGGCCTGTGGCCGATACTGCAGTTCGGGTTGCAGACCTTCTTGGTACCCGTCTTGGGCGCGGCGCTGGTGACTCTGGGAGGCATCAGTCTCCGCCACCACCGCTGACCCAGATCACCGGAGCCAGTCCAGCCCAACGGATGCCGCACCCCGACGCCCCAACGATCCTTCAGCGCGGCGGGAACGAAGCGAGTTCCTCAGCCCATTCCCGAGCGGCAGCGTGGAGTTCCTGTCGACTGACGGGAATGGGCAGCACAAACTGATTCTCGCCGGCCCACTGTTCCCACGGCTCCCACGGCGGTCGCGCCTGTGATGTATCAAGACATCGGTGACGGTTCTGCGTCAGGACATCGGTGACAGTTCGTGTGTCAGGACATCGGTGACACTGGGATGCTCTTCGGTCGTCGGCCGCGGGGTCTGCCGTTGCCGACGTACTTGACGCCGGGCGCCGGCCTGGTGTGCTCGATGAGGATCGTGCCGTCGAGATCGGCGACGATGATCGCGTCGCCGTCTTCGATGACGATCACGTCGTCGCCGGCGCGTTGCCCGTCGATCATGTACGTCACCCTGTGGAGTCGGATGCTGCCGTTCTCGCGGAGCTTGATGACGCGCAGAGTGTCCTCGGTCGGCACGGTGCGGACGGGTGCCTCGGCCGGCAACGTCCGCGATCTGGGCCGGTCGGGCTTGGGGCGTGGCGGGTCGGCCTTCGGTGTCGCCAGCCACGCGGCTTCCGGAGTCACTCGGCCGGGCAGTCCCTGGTGCGGGCGTTCGGTGTTGTAGATCAGGTCGAACGCGTCGACCTGCGACTGCAGCTGCTCGAGCGAGTCCGCCAACGGCTGCTTGTCGAGGTACCGGAACAGGGTCTGGTGGAAGCGTTCGTTCTTGCCCTGCGTGGTCGGCTTGTACGGCTTGCCGGTGATCGCCTCGACCCCGAGCCGGGACACATGCGCGACGAGCTGCCCGACGTACCCGCGACGGCCGGGGTTGAGCGCGGACCCGTTGTCGCTGAGCAGCCGCTGCGGGACCCCGTGCGCGGCGATGCCCTTATCGAGCAGCCGGATGGCGAGACGGACACGAGGATCGACGGGCGCAGACGGCGGCATCCACCAATCTGGGCCACCGAAGTGTCACCACCAAGACCCCCGGAACCGTCACCGATGTCCTGATGCGGAAACGTCACCGAAGTCCTGAGACATCACAGACCGGCCGACCGCTGGGCCGCCAAGCCGGTAGGAACGAAAGTCCGGGGAAATCAAGGACGAAACCCAGGCGAAATCACCGCCTCCTCGATGCCGATGCCGATGCCGGCGTCGAGCACCCTCGCCCATCATTCCGCTACTGTTCCGTTTTCAACGGTCGACGACACCGGAGTCCTCTACAGCGCGGGTTCAGATCTACGGTCCGGGTCCCAGAACGGAGTCTCGGCTCCTTCCCAACGCCGCATCAGCGCCTCCGCACCGTGCGCGACCTTGAATCTGCGCTCTGATTCGAAGATAGGAATCGCCTGAAGAAACTCTACGTGCACGCCGCCGGGTAGCTCCAACGCCGGCAGAATCTCTCCAGTCTGGCGCAGAACTAGGAACGAGCTCATGTTGGCCCCCGGCCATAGTGGGCGGTCGGACGCGACCGTGTGACCATGATCGACCAGCTCGTTCTCTGAGCTGGCGAAAAGGCCGAGAGCTGCTAGGGGTGACCCGACGTCATCTCTACCGGGTCGCAGACCAACGAAGTATTCGACTCTGTGCCCGGGGTTGGCCTGCGGCATATCTTCAGCGCTTGCCCCGAGAGTTGCATATAGCACGACACCTAGGCCGTTCGACGCGGCATCCCACTTCAGGATCGCGATCTGGGGTCTGCTGCCATTGTCAAAGTCGGCCCGCCGCGACGGCTCACCCCATCGGGCAAGATACGCATCGTAGACGAGGTCAACAGTATTCATCTACGGTCCTCCATTTGGCCCCCAAACGCCTGACGGCCAGGTAGGAGGCCACCACTGACCTTCCGCGGAGCCGATTTCTCGAGCGCCCTTGGTGACATTGCACCGCTGGCAAGCTCCGATCTTCCTGTTCATCGAGTTCCATCCATACTTGAACAGCGGAACGAAAGTCAGGCCGATTCAATTCGAAGGCCGAATCAACTAATGCGCCAGACCAGATCCACCGTTAATCTGACAGACCCACGGGCAACTGCCGCTATGTCCAGACGTCAACATCGGCGCACCACACACGGGCGCAGTCGCGATCACCACGGCACGAGCGCAGGTCAGCGAGAATCGGATGTGGATGCCTGTGGCATCCTCCAGCACGGCACGAAAAAGGCCCCAAAAGAGCCGCAGGAAAGCGCTCCCCAACACGAAAACCCCTGAGAATCATCGATTCATCAGGGGTTTTGTGGATCTGAGGGGACTCGAACCCCTGACCCCCTGACGGTGTGCACCGTGGCGGGCGCGCACGTATTTGGTTGTGGATGCCAGCAAGTATAAGGAAGAGCGGGGCGAGCGGCTGGGGTCGTGGTAAGCCGATGGATGCCGTCGTTCGCAGTTGTTTGGGAACGAAAAGAGCCGCAAAAAGGCCGCAGGGCCGGTCGACTGCGCCGCAATCGCCGCGACGCTCGACGGGCTGCGACGACCCCTCTGAACCTGGGGTCTACACGTCGATCGCGTTCACCGACCGGCTCGTCGACGAGGGCATCGACCCGTCCGTCGGGTCCGTCGGCGACGCGTACGACAACTCCCTCGCGGAGTCCCAGATCGGGCTCTACAAGTCCGAGCTCATCCATCACGAGGGCCCGTGGAGCGACGTTGACCAGGTCGAAGCCGCGACCGCGGGATTGGTGCAGTGGCTCAACACCGACCGCACCCATGGCTCGATCGACGACCTCACGCCGCTCGAGCTCGAACAGCTCGACTACGCTCGCACCGAACCCTCGAACGAGCGGGCTGACACCAGCAAACCCCTCTCCGGACACGCCGGGGACTCAGAACGCTTTCAGGGCGTTCAGCTGGGCCAACCGAGTTCCCGGCGTAACCGCTGGAGCAGATCGGCCTCGTCGCCGCCTTCGTCAAGCTTCTCCGTCGTGACGGCTGAACCGTCGGCCGCGAACGTACGGCGAAGGATCCGAATTCCGTACTCGTACCGGGATTCTTCGGCCAACATCCCGTCGGGGCGAAATTCCCTTACAACGCCGTGAAGTGCGCCCTGGACGAACTCTGACTCGCCCTTTAAGGTACCCGAGGGGTACCAGTCGCGCGCCACACCCTCCTGGACCCCGTCTCGATACGTGATCTCGGATCGTCCGAGGACAGGTGACTCTTCGAAGGCAGTACCTGTAAACGGCAAGCCATCGAGAGTACACACCAGGTCCGCGTCGAAATCGAGGTCTGAGTCCGGCACGAGTGGCCCGTTGTTCATTGGATCAGATCCTCCGCACCATTCAGGATGCCCGAGCAGTTCGGACACATCATTATCTGGCTGCCCTGCTGAGCGCCTCGGAGACGCACACTATAAAGCACAAAGTCAGAGATCGTTGATCCGGGCCGTGCGTATAGGCCTTGATTGATCGCGTTGATCTCGCTGTGTGTACCTGGGATGCCCTTGCCCGCCGCCGGCGGGCCTGGGAATGCGTCGAGCGCAGCCTTCAACTCCCCGTGCAGTGGCGATGGAACGCCTGTGTTCTGACCGAAGAATATCGCGCCGGATGTACGATCCATAGCCCCCGAAAGAACTGGGCCGCGCTGGCGGATCGACTGGGAAGCGACAACACGAGCAGCTTCATTGTCCACGGCCGAGACCAAGCGTGCAGCATCCGCTGCCTTCGCTCCCTTGCCGATCATTGCACCCCACCCGAGGAATGGCACCATGCCGCCGAAGCTGAGGCCTGCGGAGACATAGTCACCTTCGGCGAGATACCAGAGGCCATTCAGGCCGTCTGCGACTTCGCCGGCGCCGGGGACGAGCCCTGCCACGTCCAGGGCGCCATGCGCCATCTCCCTCAAGTTGCTGAGGTCGGGGGTGTACTTGCATGTGCCGCTGCTGACGCAGGGGTTCGGTGGGGTGACTGCCGGTACGACCTCCTTCTTGAGGCCTCGCATGGATTTGTAGGCGTTGGTGACCCGCGCCTGATCGGCAGCGTTCGCTTCCTTCTGCCGCTCCCGCTCGATCCAGTACGTAGGACGGTGGTAGCCAGAGCTAGACCCGACATCCGTGACTCGCAAGCCCGACGGATCCGCGCGACTGACCGGGCTGCCGTTGGCGTACCCGTACGCGTTCCGCTGCTGCGGGTCATTCAGGTCGATAATCGGGTCGACACTGATGAACGCCCCGGTCGCCTCGTCGTAGAAGCGGGCGCCGATCTGGGTGAGCCCGGTCGTCGCGTCGCGCGTCTTGCCGAGGAATTGGCTGTCGCCTGGGATGGCACCGGCGGTCGGGTTGCCACGGGTGGCGCCGAAGGGGTCGGTGTAGAGCCGGTTGATCGCAGTGCGGGCGGGGTGGCCTCCATTGGGGATTGCGGCGATGGGAGTGCCGTGGTGGTCGGTGATGATCGAGGCGACGCCATCGCCGAGGCCGCGGTCGGTGCGGATCGCGACGAGTTTCCCGGCGAAGGAGTAGTACCGGGTCGCGGACACGTCCCCATCGGTGTCGATGTGGATTTCCTGGCCGCTGGCGTAGATGGTGGTGCCGTTGGCGTCGGTGCGGATGATCCGGTTCCCGTCGGCGTCGTACAGGTTGGACGTGTCCCCCGCGGTGACGAGTTCGCCTTCAGCGTCCCACGTGTATCCGGTCGTGACCCCGCCGGCCTGAACGCTGGCCCGGTTCCCTGCGGCGTCGTAGGTGTAGGTGGTGGGGACGCCGGCGGTGGTGGCGGTGGTGACCGCGTGCGGTCCGGCGTTCCCGGCGCCGTGCCCGTAGGTGGTGGTGGTCTGGGTGCCGTCAGCGGTGGTGGTGGTCTGTTTGGTGCGGTTGCCGAGGACGTCGTAGCTGTAGTTCGTCCAGTACGGTGCCGCCCCACCCATCGCCCCAGCGGTCGGGGCCTGGTCGCAGTCGCCATTGCCGGCGGTCCACGCGGATTGCATCCGGGCCAGGCCGTCGTAGCTGAAGCACTGGTTGTCCTGGAACTCCGCCCCGGACAGTGCAGTGTTCGTGGGGGTGTCGGTGATGCTGGTGACGTTCCCGGACGGGTCGTACCCGTAGGTGAGCTCGAGGTCGGTGCCGTTGATGCGTTCACGGTCCAGCCGGATGCTCGAGAGTCGTTTCGTGCCATCCTCGTACCCGTACGACGCGACCGCGCCGTAGGTGTTGCCGAGATCGGTCAGCAACGGGCGGCCGTCCGCGGCGAATCGGGAAGCCGCGACGTAGACACCCCACCCGAACCCGCCACTCATCCATGACGGCATCGAAGACGCGGCGTCATAGGTGGTGGTCACGGTCTCCGCGCCGAGGATCGCCTTCCCGCTGCTGTCGGTCACGGCCGGGTAGCTGATCCTGGTCGCCTGACCGTCGACGGTGTAGTCGATCGTGCTGCTCAGGGTGCGGGTCTGCAGGTTGGTGAAGGCCCCGGTGTCGGGCAGTTCGAGCGAGGTCTGGGTGGGTCGGTACGCGGCATCCCAGTCATCGGTGCGGGTGACGTACGCCTGCCCGTCCACGTACCGGGTCGCCGAGGTGAGGACGCCCTGGTAGACGGTGTCGTATTCCCATTCGGCGCGGATGGTGCCGGTGGGTGAGCTGTCGCGGACGGTCGTGGTGCGGCCGAGCGCGTCGTAGGTGTACCCCAGGGTCTGGTCGTTGCCGTTAGTGCGGGTGAGCACCCGGCCGAGCACGTCATAGGTGGTGGACGAGGTGCCCGCGTCGGGGTCGGTCGCGGTGACCTGCCGGCCAGCCCAGTCGTACCCGTACGACCATGTGTTGCCTTCGTGGTCGGTCATCCCGGTCAACCGGCCGGCCGCGTCGTACGCGTAGCTCGTGGTCGTGGCCGGCAGCGCGGTCACGAGCTCCGGGGTGGTCGCGGTGGTGTCGGTGTCGGGGTCGCGGGCGTACTGGGTGAGCGTGGTGGTACGGCCGCGGGCGTCGACCGTGGTCGAGGTCGGGGTTGCACCCATGGGCGGGATCTGCAGGGTGGTCGCACCGTCGTAGACGGTGCTGGTGCGCCATTGCTCGTTGGCAGGGTCGGAATCGGTGTGGATCCAGAAGATCTGCGCGGTCTGCCGTCCTGCAGCGTCGTAGGTGAATGTGGTGTGCCCGGAGGTGTCGGCCGGCGGGGTTTCCGGGGCCTGGGTGGATGCGCCCTGTACCCACCAGGGTTCGGTCTGCTTCTCGACACGGCCGGCGGAGTCGTACCAGGTGTGCGCGACCATCCGGCCCTGCCCGCCGGCCTGGTCCCCGGTGCCACGGCCGTCCTGCTGGGTCTGGAACG
Source organism: Agromyces marinus (assembly GCF_021442325.1). NCBI lineage: Bacteria > Bacillati > Actinomycetota > Actinomycetes > Micrococcales > Microbacteriaceae > Agromyces > Agromyces marinus. The sequence continues at coordinate 1,635,039 of NZ_CP087879.1, forward strand.
GGCGCAGCAGTGCGTCGTAGAGCACCGCGCTGGCGTGCTGGCGTTTCCCGTCGGCGCTGATCGTCTTGGTGACGACCGCGTTCAGCCCGTTCGGTTGCACCGTGTACTCGTACGCAACGGATGGGAACTGGGCGTTCAGGTGCTGCGGGTACACGACCGCGGTGAGTCGGCCGAGCGCGTCGTAGGTGCCGGTTGTGGTGCGATCGTTCGCGTCGGTCGCCGCGACCGGGACACCCAGGATCGGGTCGAGCCGGGTGGTCGTGGCGTGCCCGAGCGGGTTCGTCGTGGTCGTCTGCTCGAGCAACCCGCCGGTGGAGTGATCGTAGCCGGTGGTCGTGGTCTGGCCGGCGGCATCCGTGGCGTCGATCGCGCGACCGCGGGTGTCGTACGTGACCGTCGACGCCTGAATGTATCCGTCGCCGTCCTCGGGGTCGAGGGTCTCGACCGTGACCGGCCGACCGGCCGTGTCGTAGCTCAGCTTGGACGCGGACACGACGTCCGCGGGCCGGTTCGGTTGTTCGTCGCACGCCGTCGCTACCGTCTCGACGGCGGCGGGCAGGGCGACCAGGTGCTTGCCGGCCAGCCCGCTGTCGGTCTCGTGCGCGTACGTGGTTCTGGTGCAGAGGTTGTCGGACGCCGTGGCGGTGTCGCCGCGGTCGTCGACCGTAGTGGGTTGGTTGAACGTGTTGAACGTCGTCGTCGACCGGGTTCGATGCGCCCGCGTGCCGGCTGCGTCGTAGGTCGCGGCGTTGACGGTCTGCGACGGGATGCGGGTGGCGGTGAACCCGTTGCTGGTCGCGCTGGTCGCGACCGTGACAGGGTCGCCGAACGTGGTCACCGTCTCGGACACCTTCGTGGCGCCGTTCATCACGGTGCTGGCGAACACCTCACCGGCGAACCGGTTGTGGTCCGTGACGGTCCCGACCTCGGGGATCGGGGCGGTCAGGGTGCCGCCTGCGCCACGGTAGTAGGTGGTGACCGTGCGGGTCTGCTCGGTGTCGACGGCGCCGCTGATGGTGGTGATCTGCTTCGCGCCGCGGAACTCGGAGAACGTCTTGTCCTCGTCCTTGATCAGCGGGCTGTCGGGCTTGACCCACTTCCACGCCGCCTGGCTGTAGTCGTACGTCGTCGTCACCGGGGCGGAACCGGTGATCAGTTCCGGGGTGGACGGGTCGAGGTCGGTGTGACCTTCGACGACGCTGTCGATGACGTACTTGTAGAAGTAGTCCGTGCGGGGATCCGATGCCGGGGGCGTCCATTTCACCGGGTAGCACAGGTCGGTGTTGGTCGCCGGGTCCGCGGTCAGCCCGTCCACGCAGCGGGTGGTGTAGTTCACGGTGATCCGGCCGCCGGACTCGGTGCGCACCGAGGACACCCGCTGCCGCCACAGCTCGTCCACGAGCGTGCCGGTGGGTTGGACCCGGTTCTTCAGCGCGGTGTAGTCGAACCGCACCGCCGGGAGGGTGACATCGGTGCGGGAGCCGCCGTTGCCGGTGTGCGTGACGGTGTCCAGGCGCAGCATGATGCCCACCGAGTTCACCAGGTCGTCGCCGTCGCCCTGCGGCACGAACCGCTGCCCGAACGCCCACGAGTCCACCGGCTGGTACCCGGACCCGGTGCTGGCGTAGGTGGTGATCTTCGCCAGCCGGGTGCGGTTGAAGAAGGTCGGCGCGTACGTCGTGCACCCGGTGCCGGCCTGGCAGATCAGGTCGATCGGGGTGTCTGGCCAATGGTTGACGGTGGTCGAGGACTGAGTCGTGGTGCACCACGAGTTCGGCACCGTGAGGTCGGTGATGCACCTCGGCAGATTCGTGAACTGCACTTTCGCGGGCGCGTCCGTGACGCCGTCGTCGGCGTGGATGCCGTACTCGATGCGGTCCAGGTATCCGCCGGACACGTACGACACGGCCGTGTCGCCGTAGAACGGCCGGTACTGGTTGGTCTCCTTCACGTAGAAGTAGGAGGCCGTGTTCCCGGACGGGTCGATGACCCGGTCAAGGTTCCACCGCCACACCTGCGCCCGGGACGAGTCTTTGAACGCGGCGGCGTGGCCGGGTTCCCCGGAGTGGTTGCCGTAGACCGGCACCGTCCACGCCGAGTTGGTGTCGGCGTGCCGGCCGAAGAAGTACTGGGTGCCATCCGTGGTGGTGACCTTCCAGTACTCCCCCGCAGCCCCGCCGCTGCCGACCAGGTCCACCCTGGTGCCGTCATCCCGGCGCGGATGCCACGTCTTCGTGGTCTTGTCCTTGACCAGTTCGGTGCCGGTCCCGTTCAAGGACAGCGTCGCGTTCTCCACACCCCAGCACAGGTCCGGTGCGGACAGGTCGATATTGTTCGCCCCCGAGGTTTCATCGTCCGCGCAGGACGTGTAGGTGCGTTCGATGAAACTCGCGCCGATATCGAAGCCCTCACCCAGCAGTCCGGACTGGTTATTCGTCGACGGGATCCGACCATCCGACACGGCCGAGGAATACGACACCCCGAGCTCAGGGGCAGGGCCCGCCGGAACCTGCGGCACCCGCATCGGATACGACCACGTGAACGCCCCGGTCGCCCCCGACGCACCCCACGTCGATGAGGCCGCCAACCCGGTCGCCGACCAATCCCCCACCGGGCCGGCCACACCCGCGGTCAGCGCCAACGACCCGCCCGAAGAACCGGTCGAACCGGTGCTGGTCGCGACGGTCGTGGCGACCATCGCTGAGGTCAGCATCGCGGGCGCCGCGCCGCCTTCCGTGCTGGCCGGGTTGACCGGGACCGTCACGGACACGGTCTCCGCGGCCTCGTCATGCGAGCTCGGCACCGGGACCGGACGGCACTCCGGTTCGGCCTGCTGCGCCGCATCACAGTTCGGGATCCACACGGCTTGCACCCGCGACGCCCAGTCACCGCCGGCGATGCCGGCGAACGCGTCATAGGACACCTGCACCTGCACGGACTGCTCGACCGGTGCCGGGACTTCGGACGCGTCGGACACCTCGAGCAGCACCCCGGTGATGCCTTCCGCTGCGGCGGTGGCGGGGTCGAGCACGCTCACCGTCGCCCGGTCAGGCGACGCGGAACCCTCGACCGGGGCGATCGTCAACGACAGCCCGCCAACCTCGACCGGAACCCCCGGTTCGGCGGGCGCGCTCTGCCCGGCCGCGGGCAGGTCAACGGTCGTCGATGCCGGCGAGGGCAGATCAGCCGGCATCGACAGCGGCACCAACGCCTCCTCCGCCGTCTCGGCCGCACCGGTCAAGGGGACCGACTCGGCCGGAGCGTCACCCGGCAGGGCGGCGGCCGCGGCCGCGAGGTTCTCCGCGCGTGATTCATCGATCACGCCGCTCTCGGCCGCCCGCGCCACCCCCGACCAGGCGACACCGAGCATGCCCGGATCGACACCGAGCAGCACCACCAGCCCAGCACCGACCGTCAACATCACCCGCTCACGCACGCGCACCCCGTTCGAGCTCATCCACCCACTCCTGACACGCCCCGACCGGCGCTGGCCCGGCATCACTGCTCACTCACCGTCGGGTCGACCGCGTTGAACGCCGCCGCACCCTGCCCGAAGTCCTCAGCCTCCGCGCCCTGGCACAACCTGCGCACCTTCGACGCATCGACGATCTGACCAGAGAACAGGCGCACATTATCGACCTGCCCCGGCCACCAATCAGTCCCGGCACCCGCGGACTGGCCGCGACCAACGGCGAACCCGCCCGGCGCCTGCCACGCCGACCCACCCCGCGTCACCGCGGCACCCGGGAACGGTTCACCAGTCGCCATCCGGTCCGGTGTACCGACCTCGCACACCCACAACCGCAGAGTCTTCGCCGTCGCGTCGTGCTCACCGACCAGGTGCACCCACTCCCCGGCCCGCACCGCGACGCCGGACGTCGCATAACGCACCGTCGAACTGCTGGTCGTGTCCGGCATCCCGAACGCCCAACACTCCGCCCCGTTGCCGTCGCAGTCAGCCCGGTACCCCAGACCGAACCCGGACTGGGCTAGACCGTCCTGCGACAACGCCGTGTAGTCGCCCTGCCCGGCCTTCGTCTCATCGAGCAGGACATGCGCGGACACCGTGAACGACTCCCGGGTATCCAGCACCGGGCCCTCGCTGAGCGCGGCATCCCCGGCCCCGTCGAACGCGAGCGCCCAGTCATCCTCCCGCGACCCGAACAGCTGGTGGGGGCCCTCCACCCAGCCGGGGTCACCAGCAAGCGTCAACGAACCGGCCCCCTTCGGACCCGTATCCGCCGCGGACTGCCCCGCCCCTTCGTCGAGCTTCCAGATCACATCCTCCACTGGGGACGCAACCTTGATCCGGTACTCACGCTGCGGCGAACTGTTGCCCGCGGAATCCTTGCTCTTGGCATACAAGGTGACCGCGTTCGATGTTGATGGGTCGAACGACACCTCATAGGTCGCGCCCTTGGCCACGGAGACCGTCGTCATCGTTGCGGGATCGCCGAACGAGTAGCTGTACTGCACCACATCCGACGACCCGGCCGGGCCCAGGATGAACCTCCCCATCAACCCGACACCGCCGGCCAGGACATCCTGCGGGTAGACCGCCTCTATGCCCGTCCCCGACGTCCCCGACGTGACCGGCGTCACCGTCGGCGCCGCAGGAATGCTCGTGTCCACCGTGAACTCGCACGACGAACCCCAACCCGACCAGTACTGCCCGTCGGTGGAGGTCACACGCCAGAAATACGACTTCCCGTTGGACAGCTTCCCCGATGCCACCCGTGCGTAGGCTCGGGTTCCCGAGGTCTGCCCGGCCATGGTGGTGCTGTTCCACACCTCGGTCTCGGTGGTGCCCGACTTCGTATACACCTGGAAATGCGGTTGCACGCTGCCACCATCAGGATCACTCACGATCGCGGACAACCGCGGCGTGACCGTGTTGACCAACGCCTTGGACGACCCGGTCCCGCAGGTCGTGATCGCCGGGTCCGCATACTGCATCGAGGACGGCTTGTTCGGCGGCCGGTTGTACACGATCGTCAACGTCGCGTCATGCCGGAACCGCTTCCACCCGGCCATCGTCGACTCATCCCGCGCCTTCAACGCCAACACCAGGCTCGACCAGTCGTTGTCCGCCACACTCCGCGCCGCCTTCAGCGCATCGAACGTGCGGAACCCGCGATTCAGACACGTCGCGTTGTGGGCCTCGGTCCTCGAGCTGATCAGGTTCGAACTGCCCATCCCCCACGTCGACCACGTCGTCGACGCCGAGATCCCGCCCACCATATGCAGGTCCGTCGTCGTGGCCGTGCACGAGTACGAATGCACCCCGTTGACGTTGAACCCCGCACTGATCACGTTCGAGCCCACCAACGGCGTGATCGCCGACAGCCCGGTGAACTCCCAGATCAACCGCTGCGTGAACTGGGTGTTGCACGAGGACACCGAGCTGCAGTACCCGTCGCCCTCGCCCTGCATCGTGGAGGAGATATCGCCCCACTTGTACAACGTGCCCGTGTACCCGCCCGTACGGACTGCGACCCACTCCGACGCACCCTTGCCCGAGATCGACGGGTCGACATACACCGGCCACACCGTGTCCGGACTGGTCAGCATCGCCTGATCCGGGGTGATCACGATCCGCGACCCCACCACGGTCGTGTCCATCATCCGGATCCGGTCACCATCCACCGGCGCGGCGACCCGATTCCCGGCACTGACCTCGGTCACCGTGTCCGGCAACACCGTCGAACCACCCGCCGAATCCCACATCACCGGCGGCGCCGCCACGAAATGCACCTCGTCGGCGTCATCCAGCACCAGCACGCTGCCCTGCTCCTCAGGAACCAACCGCAACCCGTCGGACACCTCGGTCGAGAACACCAGATCACCCGGACCGCCCGGGAACCCGTCCGGGCGGGCCCCGTCGACCAACGCCTGGAACCGGGCCGCAGCCGCCGGATCGGCAAGCTCGACCACCGGCAGAAATCCCGTGCCATCCACGTTCACCGACACCACCAGGCGGACCCCGTCGGCCAACCGGTAGCTCACCTGCGTGCCATCGACCTCCGGGACCGGCAGCTCGGTCGGGAACCACACATCGATCCGCTTCCCATCACGCTCGATCGAGCCCAACGGGGCACCCTGACCGGCCGTGCCGCCGGCATTCAACTCGATCGGATACACCGGCGCCGCAACCTGCAGCGTGCCCTCCCCCGGCGTCCCCACGATCGAGGTATCCACATCCGACCACTCGCCGGACGCGTTCGTCCGCGACGGCATGCTCGAGATCTCCAGCCGCGTATTGCCATCCGGCAACGCCCACGACGTCTCCCACGGGGTTCGCACCCCGGTCACCTCGACCTCGACATCACACGCGCGCGCCTTCGCGCCGGCGCCATCGAAGGACGCCTCCTCCAGCTCCGTGCAATCGAACTGCTCCGCAGCCGACTCACCCGAACCCGTCAACCCCGGCACGACGAGGGCGATCGTCGCAACCAAGGCGATCACCACGACGGCCGCCACCGGAACGAGAACGCGCCACCGCGCGACCAGCCACGAACCCACCAGCACCCTCCGAACGCACCACAATGTGCGCCTGCGCGACGCAGACGCGGAACCACGCGCAGCGTCATGAACACGACCAAAAAGGGCGGCCGCGGAATGTTCGGGTCGATGACACGTGACTGTCGAGACAGAAGCTATCGGTCAGCCGCTGCCCAGTGCCTGCCCCCCAAACAGGGCACATGAATAACTCGGCTAGAGAGCCGCCGACGGCAAGAACCTCAACCTGAGCAGGCCATTTCGCGCGGCCAACGACCACTCCGACGGCGCGAAAACGCTGGCCTCGCGCGTAACGAACTGATCACGACGCGCAGACCGCAACATGAGCCACTGCCATCCGCTCGACCCTCGGCAAGGATGGCGAGCGTCCCGCCGACCGGCGGCCTCCCCCCACGAGAGCACGTCTCAGAGCGAAGCGGGTCAACCCCGGATGACGCCCGGACGCCTCGCGCCGATCAACTGACGGACGCCCCACGAGACCGGGACACCACCACTTCCTCCGCCGCCGCCGGAAGGCCTGCGTGGCCGCCACCCTCACGCCGGCCGCGAGTGCGACCTGGATGTGGATGGCTGCGGCATCCCGCCGCCGGACGTCGAAAAGAGCCCCAAAAGAGCCACAGGAAAGCGCTCACCAAACACAAGAGCCCTGAGAATCATCGATTCATCAGGGGTTTTGTGGATCTGAGGGGACTCGAACCCCTGACCCCCTGACGGTGTGCACCGTGGCGGGCGCGCACGTGTTTGGTTGTGGATCCCAGCAAGTATAAGGAAGAGCGGGGCGAGCGGTCGGGGTGGTGGTGGCCGATGGATGCCGTCGTTCGCGGTTGCTTGGGGACGAAAAGAGCCGCAAAAAGGCCGCACCGCCGGGCGACCGCTGGACCGACAAACCAGTAGGAACGAAACCCCGGCCGAATCAGTAGGCGGCCGAGCCGGATGCGGAGGCGGGCGGCGCTGCCGACGCAGGTACAGCCGCCGCTCCGATGAAGGCCGCGACGGCCCAGCGACGGCCACGTGCAGGACGAGGCGAATCCGCCAGCCGACAGTGGCGGCCATCGACGATCGCCCGACAGCGGCATCCTCAGGCACCGGTAGGTCCGCCTGGTTCGGTGATTTCGCCGACGCCGATGCAGAGGGGCCCGCGCACCACCAAGAACTGTGTTCCCGACCTGACGTAGTCCCCGAGGGGTTGAGGGAGCAGCGCCTCGACCTCGCAGAGCTCGGGCCGAGCGGCCTCATGGGGACTGATCCGCGCTGTGGCCGTACCGGAGGCGCTGAAGAGCTCATGGCGAGCAACGTCGGCAAACACGATCGACGCTTTGAGGATCGGGAACGTGTCCCAATCCGGCGGCGAGAGCTGCCCGACGGAAATCCACTCGATCTGGGCCGTCATGCGCCTTTGCGTCAATGCGTTCATCGCACCACCGAGATCCCGTTCATCGCCTGGTTAAGGCGTCCAAGTTGGGCGGAGTCCAAGATCCAGGCGGGTCCGATGCCGTCCCAGCGAGACTCGAACATCGCGCCGTCGAGTGCGGAGGTCGGTACCCCAAAAGAGCCGCAGGAAAGCGTTCCCCAACGCAAAAACCCCTGAGAATCATCGATTCATCAGGGGTTTTGTGGATCTGAGGGGACTCGAACCCCTGACCCCCTGACGGGATGCACCCTGGCGGGCGCGCACGTGTTTGGTTGTGGATGCCAGTAGGTATAAGGAAGAGCGGGGCGAGCGGTCGGTGTGGTGGTGGCCGATGGATGCCGTCGTTCGTGGATGCCTGGGGACGAAAAGAGCCGCAAAAAGGCCGCACGGCAGGTCGACCGCGCCGCCGTCCCCGCGACGCTCAACGGGCTTCGACGACCCTTGAACCTGGGGTATACACGTCGATCGCTTTCACCGACCGGCTTGTCGACGAGGGCTGTCGACGACGCGTGAATACTGACCCTGTGGCGACGGGTGAATGTTGACCCCTCCGAACATCCTTGGAGGGTGATTTCAGTGGAAGATTGGGCGGAGATCCGCCGACTGCATAGGGCCGAGAAGATGCCGATCAAGGCGATCAGCCGGGGTCAAGTCCCTGGTAGTGGTGTAGCGCGGTCTCCTTCGATGTGGATGGTTAGGCGCTGAGTTCGAGGACGGTGTCGGGGTTCACCTCGCTTCCGGTGTCGGGGACGAGGGTGAGGCGGCTTCTGGCGAGGATGTCCAAGCCGAGGTAGCGGCGGCCTTCGGCCCATTCGTCGGTCTGCTCGGCGAGGACGGCTCCGACGAGGCGGATGATCGCGTCGCGGTTCGGGAAGATTCCGACGCTGTCGGTGCGGCGGCGGATCTCACGGTTGAGCCGCTCGTTGGGATTGTTTGACCAGATCTGCGCCCAGAGCCCTTCGGGGAACCCGGTGAAGGCGAGGATGTCGGCGCGTGCGGCATCGAGGTGCTCGAACGCGTCGGGGAGCTTGCCGTCGACGTAGTCCAGGAGCCGATCGAACTGGGCGTGCACGGCATCGGCGTCGGGTTGGTCGTAGACCGAGTGCAGCATCGCCTTGACCGCCGGCCACATGCTCTTCGGGGTCGCGGACATCAGGTTCGCGGCGTAGTGGGTGCGACACCTCTGCCAGGTCGCGCCGGGCAGGTTCGCCGCGATCGCTTCGACCAGGCCGGCGTGCGCGTCGGAGGTGACCAGTCGCACGCCCGTCAGGCCGCGCGCGACGAGGTCGGCGAAGAAGCTGTTCCACGCCGCACCGGTCTCACTGGTCGCGACGCGGAGCCCGAGGACCTCACGCCGCCCATCGGCGTTCACGCCGGTCGCGACCATGACGACGGCGTTGATCACCCGGCCGCCTTCACGGACCTTCATCGTCAGCGCGTCCGCGGCGACGAACGTGAACGGGCCCGCCTGATCGAGCGGGCGGTGCCGGAACTGCTCGACATGCTCGTCGAGCTCCGCCGCCATCCGGGACACCTGCGACTTGGACAGCGAGTGGATCCCGAGGGTCTTGACGAGCTTGTCCATCCGGCGGGTGCTGACGCCGGCGAGGTAGCAATCCGCGACGACGGTGATCATCGCCGACTCGGCCCGCTTGCGCCGCTCGAGCAACCACTCCGGGAAGTACGTGCCCGCCCGAAGCTTCGGGATCTGCACGTCGATCGTGCCGACCCGGGTGTCCAGGTCGCGGTGCCGGTACCCGTTGCGCTGCGTCGTGCGGGTGGGGCTGGGTTTGCCCCACTCAGCGCCGACCACGGCATCCGCGTCGGCGGACAGGAGCGCGTTGATCATCGTCTGCAGCAGTTGCCGCATCAGATCCGGTGAGGCATCGGCCAGGGCTTCACCGAGCAGGCCGGCAGGGTCGAGAATGTGAGGTGCGGTCATCGTGTTGATTCCGTTCGAGTGGGTTGTAGGAGATTCCTCGAAGGATCACACGGTGACCGCGCTCACGTCAGTAGCGACGAGCCCGATCACCGCGCTACACCACTATGCGGGACTCAACTTCAGCCGGCATCTCGGTGTGGCGCGGAATACGGTGCGGGCGGCGTTGGCGTCGGACGGCCCGCCGGTGTATCGACGGGCGCCTCGTGGTTCGCTGGTCGACGCGGTCGAGCCGGAGGTTCGGAAGCTGCTGCGGCTGGACGCGAGGATGCCGGCGACGGTGATCGCGGAACGGATTGGGTGGGAGCACTCGATCACGATCCTGAAGGACCGGCTCAGGATGATTCGGCCCGAGTACGTCGGGGTGGATCCGGCGGACCGGATCGTGCACGAGCCGGGGCAGGCGGCGCAGATGGACTTGTGGTTCCCGGAGCCGCGGATCCCGGTCGGGTTCGGGCAGGCGGCGATGCTGCCGGTGCTGGTGATGACGTTGACGTTCTCGAGGTTCCTGTCCGCGGTGATGCTTCCGTCGCGTCAGGCGGGCGACTTGCTGGCGGGCATGTGGCAGCTGATCTCGCAGGTCGGGGCGGTGTCCAAGACGCTGGTCTGGGACCGTGAGTCCGCGATCGGTGGGAAGGGGAAGGTGACCGCCGCGGCGGCCTCGTTCGCCGGGACCCTCGCGACCCGGGTGGTGTTGGCACCTCCTCGGGATCCGGAGTTCAAGGGGATGACCGAACGCAACAACGGCTACCTTGAGACCTCGTTCCTGCCCGGCCGGTCCTTCACCTCCCCGGCGGACTTCAACGCGCAGCTTCAGGGTTGGCTGCCGCGCGCGAACGTGCGGACGGTGCGCTCCCTCGGCGGCCGTCCGGTCGATGCGCTCGAGCGGGACGTCGCGGCGATGACCGGGTTGCCGCCGCATCCGCCGATGACGGGCCTGCACACCCGGGTCAGGCTCGGCCGGGACTACTACCTCCGCGTCGATGGGAACGACTACTCCGTCGACCCGAGAGTGATCGGCAGGCTCGTGGATGTCACCGCGACCCTGACCCAGGTGATCGTGGTCTGCGACGGCGCGACAGTCGCCGATCACGAACGGGCCTGGGCGACCGGTTCGGTCGTGACCGATCCCGGCCATGTGCAGATCGCGAAGGGGCTGCGGTCGCAGTTCGCGGCCACGAAACGCGACCGGGAACGCGCGGCGCTGGTATCGCCGGAGCGGCGGGTGATGTTCCGTGACACTGCTGATTACGACGTGCTGTTCGGAGTCGACTTCGACCCGAGCACCGGGGAGGTGCGCTGATGGGCGCCGCGACGGACACGGCCGCGACGATGGGGTACCTGGCCCGGGCGTTGAAGGCACCCACGATCGGGCGGGTCTGGGAACCACTGGCCGCCACAGCACGCGACGAGGGCTGGTCGCACGAGCAGTACCTCGCCGCGGTGTTGTCCCGCCAGGTCGCCGACCGGGAAGCCAACGGCACCAGCCTGCGGATCAGCGGAGCCCACTTCCCGGCCGTCAAGACACTCGAGGACTTCAACGTCGACCACCAGCCATCGCTACGCCGGGACGTGCTCGCGCACCTGGCGACCACGACCTGGATCCCCAAGGCCGAGAACGTGGTCCTGCTCGGCCCGCCCGGCGTCGGCAAGACCCACCTCGGCATCGCGCTCGGGATCAAGGCCTGCCACGCCGGCTACCCGGTCGCGTTCGACACCGCGACCGGATGGGCATCCCGGCTGCAGGCCGCGCACCGTGAGAACCGGCTCGAGCATGAACTGAAACGACTCCGCCGGTACCGACTGCTGATCATCGACGAGGTCGGCTACCTGCCCTTCGACGCGGACGCGGCGAACCTGTTCTTCCAACTCGTCGCGGCCCGCTACGAGCAGGGCTCGATCCTGGTCACCAGCAACATGCCCTTCGGCCGGTGGGGTGAGATCTTCAGCGATGACATCGTCGCGGCCGCGATGATCGACCGTCTCGTGCACCACGCCGAGGTCCTCACCCTCGCCGGCGACTCCTACCGCACCCGCTCACGACGCGAGCTCCTCAAGACCCCGCCCACCACAGGCGCGGACCAGTAACACCAACCCCGAGGGGTCAACTTTCAAACGACGAAAAGGGGTCAAAGTTCAGCCGACGTTGACAAGGGCATCGATCCGTCCATCGGGTCCGTCGGCGACGCGTACGACAACTCCCTCGCGGAGTCCCAGATCGGGCTGTACAAGTCCGAGCTGATCGATCACGAGGGCTCGTAGCGCGACGTCGACCGGGTCGATGCCGGCACCGCCGGGTGGGTGCAGTGATTCAACGCTGACCGCCCGCACCAGCAATCACTCTCCGGACACGCCGGGGGGATTCACTGCGCAGTTGTGGACAAGGACGGCGTCCGCCCCAATGGCGACGTAGTAGGTGTGGGTGTCGGCGACCGTGAGGTTGTGGACGGTTTGTTCGCGGTGGTCGTGCTGGACGGCGGTGACTTGGACGAGGATGCCGGCCGAGGTGGACAGCCAGTCACCGGGTAGGAGGTCGCCTGCGTCGACCCATTCGCCGACTTCGGGTACCCAGAACGGGTGTCCGTCGGTCGCGACGATCGTACCGGCGTCGTGCCCTTCGTGGTCGGCGATGGTGATCGTGGTGAGGTCCTCCTCGCCTTCCCCCGAGGCTCGTCGCGCGGGATGGCGGATGAGCCGCCGGACGGCGTGGAAGCTGTGCTCGCAGGCCGGGATCCTCTCGTGAGGCCAGGACGCACTCGGCGGGTTGACGCCGATCGAGTTCGAGACGAAGCTAACCGAGCCGCACACCCTCGCGGCCTAAACCCAACCTGTCACCGATCCGTTCCTCACGCCCCCGCAATGTCTCAATTAGCGACTATGAACCGATGATGCGGCAGACAGTCAACTCGTCATCGAATGTGCATTCGAACAGTGTCGCGTCTTCAACCGCAAGCACCTTGAATTCAGGAAAGGAATCCAAAATCTCGGCAAGATGCCCGATCGCTAGAGCCTTATCAATGCTCACGGTTGGAACGACCCGACTATCCCAGAAGATCACCAGGCGTCCAGACACGTTCGCATGGCTCGCAATGGCAGCCGTGAGAGATTCGCGATCGACCTGACCGCGCTCCAATATCAGAGCAGCATTCACTTCCTCCCAAACGATTTCCCCACGCGAACTTCGCGGGAACTTGCGCACGGTCGCGGACTCAATTTCATTGCTTTCCGCTTCGCTCAGGAGGGTGATTGCGTCGTTGGCGCTCCCCCAGCCAATGGGTCGGTCTGAACCAGCGGGATTCACTGTCGATCGAACCATGAACCGGGGCAGCAGGTCTGGGCGGCTGCCGTAAGACGCGCTGCTCAAGAGTTGCCCCCCAATATTCGAACGAAGTCAGCTTCGGATCCTTCCCATGGAACGGCCCACTTTTGCGCAGCGGCACCCTTCCCTACCTGCACATTAATGTGCGGGCCCTTCGCGGGATCGAAATCAAGCCGGAAGGATTTCCAGACACCATCGACCCTAGTCGTGAATCCAGTCACACGACCAAAAGTGGAGGTCGCCGACTCAAGGCTACCGACGTGTGGGTGGCGCGTTGCTGGGTTGATCTCACCGAGCAAGTCAAGAGCCGTATTCCTCGCAGCCTCGAAGGACTTGGACGGAACGAGCACGGCTTCCCCGCAGTTGTGGACGAGGACCGCATCCGCCCCAATGGCGACGTAGTAGGTGTGGGTGTCGGCGACGGTGAGGTTGTGGACGGTTTGTTCGCGGTGGTCGTGCTGGACGGCGGTGACTTGGACGAGCGTGCCGGCCGCGGTTTGCATCCAGTCACCTGATAGCAGGTCGCTTGCGTCGACCCATGCACCGGCCGCGGGCACCCAGAACGGGTGGCCGTCGGTCGCGACAAGGGAGCCCGTTTCGTGCCCATCGTGGTCGGCGATGGTGATCGTGGTGAGGTCCTTCTCCCCTTCGCCGGTGATCAGCGCGGTGACGGCTCGCGGCCCGGTTTCCCGGGTTTCGGGGTCGGTCGCGAGGACTTCGTCGCCGAGTTGCACGTCTTCGATCGGTTGCGTGGTGCCGTCCGCCATGAGCACGGCAGTGCCGGGTACGAAGCTGTTCACCACGCACGAGACCGCCTTTGCCGCTGCACGCGCTGCGGGGCTCGCGGCGGAGGCCGCGAGCCTTGACGCTGCCACACCCACGCCTGCACCGGCGAATCCGCCGACCGCGCCGAAGACGCCGCCCATGAGCGTGTCTGCACCGAGTGCACCCCAGCTGAATTGCTGAGTGCGGGTGACTTGGGTCTTCCACAGGTTCGTGATCGCACCGCCCACGGCGCCACCTGCGGCGCCGCCCGCGACGACGCAGCCAACGCTGCCGACACCACCGGTGGCTGCGAGACATCCGGCCGTCACGCCAATCCCGACGATCGTGCCGGCGACGAATCCCGCAATCTCGGCCTGGTTCTCATCGACCCACCGCATCGCACCAGACCACCAGTCCGTCACGGCCGGTTTCACGGTCTTCGGCGGTGACGCCTGAACGGTCCCGTTCGCCGTGGAAGTGAACGATTTGCCCTTCACATCGGCGTAATCGGTGGCGCCAAGCGCGAGGAGCCCGGACGGGTCGGACGACGTCACCGGGCTGTTCCCGGCATAGGCGTACGCGGGGACTGTCAGAGAAACGGTGGATCTGGGTTCTGGCCTGACCGAAAGGTGAGGCAGTGAGTCAGACAGTCGAGATGATCGATCCCGTGACGGGAGAGATCATCGATCAGCAGGAAATCGCGGAGCAGTTGCTCGCGCAGGCGAGGGAGCAGGGCGTGAGCCTGGTCGGCCCGGACGGGCTGTTGGCCGGGTTGACGAAGACAGTGCTGGAGACCGCGCTCGAGGCGGAGATGACCGAGCACCTCGGGTACGAGAAGCACGGATCCGGGTCTGGCGAGAACGCACGCAACGGCACGAGGTCGAAGACGGTGCTGACCGAGGTCGGCCCGGTCCAGATCGAAGTGCCCAGGGACCGGGACGGGTCGTTCACGCCGGCGATCGTGCGTAAGCGTCAGCGCCGGCTGGACGGGATCGATGAGATCGTGCTCTCGTTGACCGCACGCGGTCTGACGACGGGTGAGGTCGCCGCGCACTTCGCCGACGTGTACGGCGCGTCGGTGGCGAAGGACACGATCTCGAAGATCACGGACAAGGTGATCGAGGAGATGACGGAGTGGTCCAACCGGCCGCTGGATCGGTTCTACCCGGTGGTCTTCATCGATGCGCTGGTCGTGAAGGTCCGGGACGGGCAGGTGCGGAACAAGCCGTTCTACATCGCGATCGGCGTCAGTGTGAACGGGGAGCGTGACATCCTCGGGATCTGGGCCGGCGCTGACGGCGGCGGCGAGGGCGCGAAGTTCTGGCTCGGTGTGCTGACCGAGATCAAGAACCGGGGTGCCGAGGACGTCGGCATCGTGGTGTGCGACGGGCTGAAGGGCCTGCCGGAATCGATCACGACGTGCTGGACCGAAGCGACCGTGCAGACGTGCGTGATCCATCTGATCCGCAACACGTTCCGGTACGCGTCGCGGGCGCACTGGGAGGAGCTCGCCCGCGACCTGCGTCCGGTGTACACCGCGTCGACAGTGGACGCGGCGTGGGCGAGGTTCGAGGAGTTCGAGCAGAAGTGGGACCGGTACCCCGCGATCGGCAAGCTCTGGCGCAACGCGTGGACCGAGTTCATCCCGTTCCTGGACTGGGACCTCGAGATCCGCAAGGTGATCTGCACGACGAACGCGATCGAGTCGCTCAACGCCCGCTACCGGCGAGCCGTCCGAGCGCGCGGGCACTTCCCGAACGACGCCGCCGCGCTGAAGTGTCTCTACCTCGTCACCCGGTCGCTTGACCCGACGGGCAAGGGCAGGGCACGCTGGATCACCAGGTGGAAGCCCGCACTGAACGCCTTCGCGATCGCATTCGAAGGCCGAATCAACTAATGCGCCAGACCAGATCCACCGTTAATCTGACAGACCCGGACGCCTCGCGCCGATCAACTGACGGACGCCCCACGAGACCGGGACACCACCACTTCCTCCGCCGCCGCCGCCGGAAGGCCTGCGTGGCCGCCACCCTCACGCCGGCCGCGAGTGCGACCTGGATGTGGATGGCTGCGGCATCCCGCCGCCGGACGTCGAAAAGAGCCCCAAAAGAGCCACAGGAAAGCGCTCCCCAACACGAGAACCCCTGAGAATCATCGATTCATCAGGGGTTTTGGTGGATCTGAGGGGACTCGAACCCCTGACCCCCTGCATGCCATGCAGGTGCGCTACCAGCTGCGCCACAGACCCATTCGGTGTGATCTGCCCCCTTCGGGGCAACGAGATCAGCTTACAACAGCCCGCTGGCCGAAGCGAAATCGAGGTGAACTCACCGGTCCGAGGGCAGTCCGGCACTGCCTGTGGCGCTCGACCCGTCGCGCTCGACTAGGGGCGCCACCGGAATCGCGGGGCAATCCCGCCAAAGGCGCTCCAAGCCGTAGTACATGCGCTCCTCGGTGTGGAACACGTGCACCACGAGGTCGCCGAAGTCGAGGAGCGCCCACCGGCCACCGTCGCGGCCCTCTCGACGCAGGACTTCCTGGCCCTCCTCCCGGACGGCCTCTACGACCGCGTCGGCGATCGCGACCACGTTCCGTTCGGCCGAACCGCTCACGAGCAGGAACACGTCGGCGAACGGGAGCGGCTCGGACACGTCGATCGCGACGAGGTCCTCTCCGGCCTTCGCGTCGGCCGCGCGTGCGGCGACGGCCAGCAGACGTCGTGCGTTCTCGGATGCGGTCATGGCCTCGACTTCCCGGAGGTACGCCTGAACGCCCCTCGCATCTCCACGTTCAGAACAGTCCCGCCATCGCGCCCACGATGAGCGTCGCGACGACGCCGAGCGCCAGCACGCCCGCGGTGACCGCGAGGACGAGCGGCACGTTCATGCCCTCCTTCGACGGCGGCGCCATCATCGCCTTGCTCGGCTGTTGCGTGCTGATCGCACGCGTCGCGGAGACCGGCGCCACGCCGGGGCCCGCGACATCCTCGACCGATGAGTCGAACAGCCGATCCACGTCGCTCGAGTCGATCTGGCTCGGGTGCACGCCGGTCGCCCCGTAGCTTCGCGGCAACTCGATCGAGCCTGTGCTGATGATTTCGCCGGTCCCGGGGAAGGACTGCCCGAGGGCACCGTGATCCGGAAGGGCGGGCAGGATCAACGCGTTGGTCGTCGTCGGCACACCGCGGGGCGAACCGCCTCGGGAGAGCAATTGGTCGTACGGCTCGGACCGGTCGTCGGGCAGGTCGAGCTGCGTCGTCCAGTGGCCGACGGGCTTGGATGCCGCCACCGGCTCATCGAGCCCGGCGTCGACCGTCGTGTGCGGCGCGGCAGCGCGGACGGGCGCCGACTGGTGCGGCGCACGCGGTTGAGGCGTCGAAGGTGGCCGCGATGCGTCGGGCCGACCCGGCCGGCCGGCCGCCGAGTCCGGCACGCCCGCTCGGGTGTCGGCATCGGCACCGCCGGCCTCGAGGCCGTCGCCGGCGTGTGCTTCGAGCATCGCGCGCAGCTCACGGCGCGTCAGGGTCCGCTCGGGAGTGGTCTGAGGTGCGGGCGCGCTGCGCGGCGGGCCCTGGGGTGGACGCGCGGGGGCCATCGGCTGGGCCGGACGCGGGGCGACCTGCTGCGGGGGCTGAGGGCGCGACGCCCCCGGAGCTCCGCCGGGGTGAGGGGGCGCGCCGGCAGGGCGCTGCTGCGGGTGCCCGGCCGCCGGTGCGGGGCGGCCGCCGACCGGCGCGCTGCGGGGCGGCGAAGGACGCACGTCCGGTGCTCCGGGCTGCTGCCCCCATTCCTGGGGACGCGGCGCCTGCGGCGCGCCGCCGGGTGCCGGGCGCGCACCCTGGACCGGATGCGCCGGTCGTGCGCCCGCGGCGCGCGGATCCGGCGCGGGGGGTGCCTGCGGCATCCGCTGCTGCTGCGGAACTGCGGGAGGACGCTGCGGGCCGGGGCCGGGGCCGGCGGGCGGCGCCTGGCCGCCCTGCCCGGGTGCCGCCGAACCGGCCGCACGCTCCTGCTCACGGAGTCGCTCGCGCTCGCGCAGCTCACGACGCGTGAGCTGCGGTTCGTTCGACGACGTCATTCGACACTCCGATACAGGTGGTGCTTGGAGATGTGCTGCACGACCCCATCAGGCACCAAGTACCACACCGGTGATCCCCGGTGCACGCGATCCCGGCAATCCGTCGATGAGATCGCGAGCGCCGGGACCTCCAGCAAGCTTACGTCCTGCTCGGGAAGACCCGAAACGGACAGCACATGTCCCGGACGACTCACAGCGACGAAGTGGGCGAGCGCCCAGAGCTCCTCGACGTCCTTCCACGAGAGGATCTGCGCGATCGCGTCGGCCCCGGAGATGAAGAAGAGGTCCGCATCCGGGCGCTCCCGACGGATGTCGCGGAGCGTGTCGATCGTGTACGTCGGCTTGCGCCGATCGATGTCGACCCGGCTCACCGTGAACCTCGGATTCGACGCCGTCGCGATCACGGTCATCAGGTATCGATGCTCGGCGGGCGTCACGACGTCTTTGTAGTACGGCGTCCCCGTCGGCACGAAGACGACCTCGTCGAGGTCGAACTCGTTCGCGACCTCGCTCGCCGCGACGAGGTGCCCGTGGTGGATGGGATCGAACGTGCCGCCCATCACGCCCAACCGGGGGCGTCGCGATTCCGAAGCCATGATCGGATCGGTCGTCGGGTCAGTGACCGCCGTGCTCGCCCCCGGCGTGACGGGCCGCGTACGCCTCGGCCTTCGCGCGGTGCCGGTTCGCGACGTCGCGGTACGAGAAGGTCACGAAGCCGAGCACCGCGAAGACGCCCAGGGTGATGACGCCGAACCAGATCGGGTCGAACGCGAGTTCCCTCGCATGCACGGTCTCGGTCAGGACCAGGCTCGTCTGCACTGCGGTCGCGAGGCTCATCGGCCGTTCCTCCAGGTTGTTTCGGTGACGCTCAGGACAGTGTATCGGTCGGGCGGAGCCGGGGCGTCAGGCACGCACGTGGCCCGCGCCGCGCACGATCCACTTCGTGCTCGTGAGCTCCGGCAGGCCCATCGGGCCGCGCGCGTGCAGCTTCTGCGTCGAGATGCCGACCTCCGCGCCGAAGCCGAACTCCGCGCCGTCGGTGAAACGCGTCGACGCGTTGACCATGACCGCGGCGGCATCCACCTCGGCGAGGAACCGCTCCGCGTTGGCGAGGTCGTTGGTCACGATGGATTCGGTGTGCTTCGTCGAGTAGCGCCGGATGTGCACGAGCGCGTCGTCGAACGAGTCGACGACGGCGACGTTCAGGTCGAGGCTCATGTGCTCGATCCCCCAGTCCTCCTCGGTCGTCGGAAGCGCGGTCGGGTGCAGCGCCCGGACCCGCTCGTCGCCGTGGAGGGTCACCCCGGATGCCTCGAGCCTCGCGAGCACCGGCGGGAGCAACCGATCCGCGGCCTCGGCGTGCACGAGCAGGGTCTCGAGCGCGTTGCAGACGCTCGGCCGCTGGACCTTCGCGTTGTGCGCGATCTCGACCGCCCAGTCCTCTCGCGCACTCGCATCGAGGAACAGGTGCACCACTCCCGCGCCGGTCTCGATCACGGGCACCGTGGCCTCGTCGACGACCGCCCGGATGAGCGCGGCGCTGCCGCGCGGGATCAGGACGTCCACGTGATCGCGGGCCCGCATGAGGTGGCGCGCGCCGTCGCGGCCGAAGTCGTCGACCGTCTGCACGGCGTCGCCCGGGAGGCCGGTGCTCCCGATCGCCTCGCGCAGCACGTCGACGAGCACCGCGTTGGTGTGCTCGGCCGCGGTGCCGCCGCGCAGCGCGACCGCGTTGCCGCTCTTCAGCGCGAGCGCCGCGATGTCGACCGTCACGTTCGGACGCGCCTCGTAGATGGCGCCGACCACGCCGAGGGGCACGCGAACCTGCTCGATGCGCACCCCGTTCGGCAGGGTCCGTCCGCTCACCGTTCCGCCGACCGGGTCGTCGAGCTGCACGACGTCGAGCACGGCATCGGCGATCGCGTCGATCCGGGCGGCGTCCAGCTTCAAGCGGTCGAGAAGGCCGGTGCCCAGGCCCGAGACGCGGCCGGCCTCGAGGTCGAGCGCGTTCGCCGCGACGATCTCACCGGTACGCGCGCGCAGCAGGCGGGCGATGGCCGCGAGCGCGGCGTCCTTCTCGGCCGTCGTCGCACGCGCGAGACGCCGCGAGGCCTCCTTCGCGGCGGCCAGGCGCGCGTCGAGCACCTCGGAGAGATCGGCGGGAGCGGTGCGGACGTCGGTCATGGATCCAGCCTACCGAGGCGGTGCAGGGCGGATGCCGCGTGTGACGAGGGTTCGGCATCCCCCGCTGGGTGGATGCCGGGCCGGCCGCAGCGCCCTACCGTGGAGGGATGTCCGAAACCTCCGCAGCCTCCCAGCGGCGGCCCGCGGTGACGCGCGGCGAGCTGCTCGCCGACGCCTGGCTCGCCGCGGGGCTGCTCGTCGCGGCGCTGCTCAGCGCGGCCCTCGGCGCGATCGCCGGAGTCTACGACGACGAGTCGCCCGCGCTCGCGTGGTCGATGCTCTACGCCGCGGGAGTCACGCTGCCGCTCGCGGTGCGCCGCCGATCCCCGGAATGGGTGGCGGTCACCGTCGCCGTCGTGTACTTCGCGGGCGTGACCGCGCGCATCCCCGACATGTACGTCGGCAGCATCGCGGTGTTCATCGGGCTGTACACCGTCGGCGCCTGGGTGAGCCGGCGGCACCGGGCGATGCTCGTGCGGGTCGGCATCATCCTCGGGATGTTCGCCTGGCTCACCGTCACGACCTTCCAGGCTGCGATCGACCCCGACCTCGAAGGCGTCTCCCGCGAGGGCGCGTTCTCCCCGTTCGTCGCCCTCATGCTCATGCAGTTCCTCTTCAACATCGCCTACTTCGGCGGCGCCTACTACCTCGGCGATCGCGCCTACGCCGCGGCACTCGAACGCTCGGCCCTCGAGCAGCGCACCGCCGAACTCGAGCGCGAACGCGAACTGACCGCTGCGCAGGCCGTCGCGCTCGATCGGGTGCGGATCGCGCGCGAGCTGCACGACGTGGTGGCACACCACGTCTCGGCGATGGGAGTCCAGGCCGGGGCCGCACGCGCGGTCCTGGACCGCGACCCCGACTCCGCACGATCCGCACTGCACGCGGTCGAATCCGAGGCGCGCACCGCGCTCGCCGAACTCCGCAACCTGCTCGAGACGCTCCGCACTCCCGGCGGCGACACGGGCGAGGCCTCGACCCTGACGCTCGACGGGCTCGGCGACCTCGCAGCACACGCCCGCACCAACGGACTTCCGACCACGCTCCACGTGTTCGGGGAGCCCGTGCCCGTGCCCGAGACCGTTCAGGTGAACCTCTATCGGATCGCCCAGGAGGCGCTCACCAACGCACGACGTCACGGCGGCCCCGATGCGGCCGCCGACGTCCGCCTCCGATACGGCGATGACGAGATCGAACTCGAGATCTCCAACGCCGGGCGCGTGACCCCGTCGGTCCGTCCGGGTCTCGGGCTCGTCGGCATGCGCGAACGCGCCATCGCGTCCGGCGGCTCCCTCGAGGCCGGTCCACGCGCACGGGGCGGCTACCTGGTCCGCGCCCGCGTCCCCGTCGCATCGGAGGTCCTCGCATGACGCCGCTCGGCACACCCGGGTCCACGCATTCGAACAGAGCCGACCGCCCCGACATCCGCGTCCTGCTCGTCGACGACCACGCCGTCATGCGCGCCGGGTTCCGGATGATCCTCGAGTCCGCCGACGGAGTCACGGTGGCCGGCGAGGCAGCCACCGGAGCGGAGGCGATCGCAGCGGCATCCGCTCTGCACCCCGACGTGATCTGCATGGACGTGCAGATGCCGGGCATGGACGGCATCGAGGCGACCCGCCGGATCGTGTCCGACCCCTCCCTCGACCCGGCGGTGGTCATCGTGACGACCTTCGACCGGGACGACTACCTGTTCGAAGCGCTCTCCGCCGGCGCCACCGGCTTCCTGCTGAAGAACGCCGGACCCGAGGAACTGGTCAACGCGGTTCGGGTGGCCGCCGCGGGCGACGCCCTGCTCGCACCGGAGGTCACCAGGCGGGTGATCGAGCGGTTCGCCGCGACCGCCGCGCCCGGCCCGGGGCCGGGCGAGCCCGCCTCCGCGCCCGGACGCGCCCCGGCGGCGGACGCGCCCCCCGGCCCGCGCGAGGTGAAGCCGACCCCGGTGCATCCCGAGTTGACCGAGCGCGAGAGCGAGGTGCTGCGGCTGGTCGCGCAAGCGCTCAGCAACGCCGAGATCGCCCGCCGGCTCTTCATCGGCGAGGCGACCGTCAAGACGCACGTGTCGAACATCCTGCAGAAGCTCGGCGCACGCGACCGCGTCGCCGCCGTCGTGTACGCGCATCGGCACGGACTGGCCTGAGCCGCCGGGATCACCGTCGCTCCCCCGGCGGGCGGACACCGCCCGATACCCCCCTCAGGGCGGATGCCGCGGCCGCGCGGCATCCGTAGCGTTGCCCGCATGCTGCAACTCGACTCGATCACCAAGACGTACGGGGACCGCCGCGCACTCGACGAGGTCACCTTCGACGTCCGGCCCGGACGCCTGACGGGCTTCGTCGGCGGCAACGGCGCCGGGAAGACCACGACGATGCGCATCATCCTCGGCGTGCTCGCCAGGGACTCCGGGACGGTCGTGCTCGACGGCGCCGAGCCGACGTCCGCCGACCGCCGCCTCTTCGGGTACATGCCCGAGGAACGCGGGCTCTACCCGAAGATGAACGTGCTCGACCACATCGTCTACCTGGCGCGCCTCCACGGGTTCTCCAAAGCGGATGCCACGGCCCGGGCCCGCACCCTGCTCGACCAGCTCGGACTCGGCGAGCGGCTCGGCGACCGGGTCGAGACGCTGTCGCTCGGCAATCAGCAGCGCGCGCAGATCGCCGCAGCACTCGTGCACGACCCGCAGGTGCTGATCCTCGACGAACCCTTCTCGGGGTTGGACCCGATCGCCGTCGAGGTGGTCGCGGGGGTCCTGCAGCAGCGGGCGGCGAGCGGAGTGTCCGTGCTGTTCTCCTCGCACCAGCTCGACGTCGTCGAACGGCTCTGCGACGACCTCGTCATCATCGCGGGCGGCCGGATCCGCGCGGCCGGGTCCCGCCCCGCCCTCCAGGCCCAGTACACGGGCCGCCGCTACGAACTGGTCTCGGCGAGCGATGCGGGCTGGCTGCGCGCCGAACCGGGCGTCGACGTCGTCGAGTTCGACGGCGGCTACGCCGTGTTCGACGTCGACGACGACCCGACCGCGCAGCGCGTACTCCGCCGTGCCGTCGAACTGGGCGATGTCGCGAGCTTCGCCCCGCAGCATCCATCGCTCGCACAGATCTTCACGGAGGTCATCCGATGAACGCCGTCTCGACCGGACCCGCACCCGCTCGCACGGTCCGCTCCGGCCCGACTCCCCCGTCGACCGCGCAGAGCGTCTGGCTCGTCGCAGAGCGCGAGATCGAGTCGAAGCTGCGCAGCAAGAGCTTCGTGGTCTCGACCGTGATCCTCTTCCTCGGCGCGCTCGCGCTCGTCATCTGGGGCGGCGTGAGCGCCGAGGACGAGTCGTTCGGCGCCCCGTCCGTCGCGGTCGCGGCAGACGCGGCCGACCTCGTCCCGGCGGTCCCGGGCGTCGAGCCCGAATCGGCGGCCGATGCGGCCGCAGCCGAGGAGCTCGTCCGCACCGGCGCGGTCGACGCCGCGATCATCGTGGACGGGTCCTCACCCACGGGCTTCGCGGTGCTCGCGAAGTCGGACGTGTCGAGCCGGCTGCTCGTCGAGCTCTCGGCGTCGCCGACCGTGGTGCTGCTCGATCCCGACGGGGCCGACGACGACCTGCGCATGCTCATCGCCCTCGGCTTCGGGATCGTGTTCCTCATGGCCGCGTCGCTCTTCGGCGGCACGATCGCGCAGAGCGTCGTCGAGGAGAAGCAGACACGGGTCGTCGAACTGCTCATCTCGGCGATCCCGGTCCGGGCGCTCCTGGCCGGCAAGGTCGTGGGCAACACCGTCCTCGCGATGGGTCAGATACTGGTGCTCGCCTCGATCGCGGTCGTCGGGCTCGCGGCGACCGGCCAGACCGGCCTCCTTCAGGGCCTCGGATCGCCGATCGCGTGGTTCGCGGTGTTCTTCCTGTTCGGGTTCGTCCTGCTCGCAGCGCTGTTCGCCGCGGCCGCCGCGATGGTCTCGCGCCAGGAGGACATCGGTGCGACCACGACGCCGCTGACGATGCTGGTCATGGCGCCGTACTTCCTCGTGATCTTCTTCAACGACGACCCGATCGTGCTGGGCGTGATGTCGTACGTTCCGTTCTCGGCGCCGGTCGGGATGCCGATGCGGATGTTCCTCGGCGAGGCGCAGTGGTGGGAGCCGCTGATCTCGCTCGCGATCCTCATCGCGACCTGCGTCGCGGCGATCCTCGTCGGAGCACGGATCTACGAGAACTCGCTGCTGCGGATGGGTGCGCGCGTGCGGCTCCGCGAGGCGCTCGGCGGCTGAAGCCGCGACGGCGCGGCGGCGCGCCGCCGCTCGGGCGGCTCAGCGGGCGGCCGGCTGGAACCAGGTTCCGACCGGTTCGCCCGCGAGCGCCTCGGCCACGAGCGACGTGGCGGTCACGAGCACGCCGGTGCCGGATGCCGCGGCGATCCGTGCAGCGGAGACCTTGGTCTCGGCGCCGCCCGTGCCGACGCCCGCGCGGCCGATCGAGCCGATCTCGACCCCGGCCAGTTCGTCGCCGAACGGCACGTGCCCGATCCGTTCGGCACCCTCGAGGTGCGGCGGCTTCGTGTAGAGCGCGTCGACGTCGGAGAGGAGCACGAGCAGGTCGGCGTCCGTGAGCTCGGCGACCATCGCCGCGAGGCGGTCGTTGTCGCCGAACCGGATCTCGTGGGTCGCGACCGTGTCGTTCTCGTTCACGATGGGCAGGATGCGCAGGCCCAGGAGTCGCTCCATCGCACGCTGGGCGTTCAGGCGGTGGGTGTCGTTCTCGAGGTCGCCCGCGGTCAGGAGCACCTGCCCTGCGACGATGCCGAAACGCCGGAGCGATTCCTGGTAGCGGTAGATCAGGATGTTCTGGCCGACGGATGCCGCCGCCTGCTGCGTCGCGAGGTCGTCGGGTCGCGCGTCGAGCCGGAGGTAGGGCATGCCGGTCGCGATCGCGCCGGAGGAGACGAGGACGACCTCGGCGCCGCGAGCGTGCGCGCCGGCGAGGGCGTCGACGAGCGGGGCGATCTGGCCGACGTTCTCACCCGAGATGGACGAGGAGCCGACCTTGACGACGATCCGGCGCGCCGAGGCGACACCTGCCCGGGTCAACCCGGTCATGCCCGATCCTCGTCCTCGCCCTTGCCTTCGGTCTCGTCCTCGCCGCCGCCAGTCCAGATCCCGGCTTCGCGTTCGCGTTCGAGCTCGGCCCGCGCCTCGGCCTTGGCGTCCATGCGGTCGTGGTAGTCGCTGCGCCGCTCGGCACGCGTCGCCCGGCGGCGCTCGTCGAGGCGATCGTCGAGACCGCGGGGCGACGAGATCAGCTCGGCCGTCGAGGTGAGCGTCGGTTCCCAGTCGAAGACGACGCCGGCGCCCGGCCCGATGACGACGGTCGACCCCGCGACGGCTCCCGCGCGCACGAGCTGGTCCTCGACGCCGAGGCGCGCGAGCCGGTCGGCGAGGTAGCCGACGGCCTCGTCGTTCTGGAAGTCGGTCTGCGCGACCCAGCGCTCCGGCTTGGCGCCGAGCACGCGGTAGATGGTGCCGTAGCTGCCGCCCTCGGGGCGGACGGTGAAGTCGGCGCCCCTCGCGGCCTTGGGCCGCAGCACGATCCGCGGTGCGGCGGGGGCGACGGCCGCCTCGGCGCGGGCCCGGTCGACGACCTCGCCGAGCGCGAATCCGAGCGAGCGCAGACCCTCGTGGCTGACGGTCGAGATCTCGAACACGCGGTAGCCGCGCGACTCGAGCTCGGGCCGGACGAACTCGGCCAGCTCGCGCGCTTCGGGCACGTCGACCTTGTTCAGGGCGACGAGCTGGGGTCGCTCGAGCAGCGGCGTCTGGCCCTCGGGCACCTCGTAGGCGCGGAGCTCGGCGAGGATCACCTCGAGGTCGCTGATCGGGTCGCGGCCGGGTTCGAGCGTCGCGCAGTCGAGCACGTGCAGCAGCGCCGAGCAGCGCTCGACGTGACGGAGGAACTCCAGGCCGAGGCCCTTGCCCTCGCTGGCGCCCTCGATGAGGCCGGGGACGTCGGCGACGGTGTACCGGTGGTCGCCGGACTGGACGACGCCGAGGTTCGGGTGCAGCGTGGTGAACGGGTAGTCGGCGATCTTGGGTCGGGCGGCCGACATCGCGGCGATGAGGCTCGACTTGCCCGCCGAGGGGAAGCCGACGAGCGCCACGTCGGCGATCGTCTTGATCTCGAGGGAGACCTCGCCCTCGAAGCCCGGCGTGCCGAGCAGTGCGAAGCCGGGGGCCTTCCGCTTCGGCGAGGACAGTGCCGCATTGCCCAGTCCGCCGTGACCGCCCTCGGCGACGACGAACCGCATGCCCGGCTCGGTGAGGTCGGCCAGTTCCGTGCCGTCCTCGTCCTTCACGACGGTCCCGACGGGCACCGGCAGCTCGAGCACCGCGCCCGCGGCGCCCGAACGGTTGTCGCCCTGGCCGGGCTGGCCGTTCTCGGAGGTGCGGTGCGGTCGCCCGTGGTAGGACAGCAGCGTGGTGACCTGCGGGTCTGCGACGAGGACGATGTCGCCGCCGTCGCCGCCGTTGCCGCCGTCCGGCCCCGCGAGCGGCTTGAACTTCTCGCGCCGGACCGACACGCAGCCGTGGCCGCCGTGGCCAGCACGGACGAACAGCCGCACCTGGTCGACGAAACTCACCATCGCCGCATCACTCCTTCTTGGAAAACACGTGAGGGCGAGCCGAAGCCCGCCCTCACGAAACCGATCGATGCTTACGCGTCGACCGTGACGATGTTCACGACCTTGCGGCCGCCCTTGTTGCCGAACTCGACCGCGCCCGCCTCGAGGGCGAACAGCGTGTCGTCGCCGCCACGACCCACACCCGCACCGGGGTGGAAGTGCGTGCCGCGCTGGCGGACGAGGATCTCGCCCGCCGAGACGACCTGGCCACCGAAGCGCTTCACGCCGAGGCGCTTCGCGTTCGAGTCACGACCGTTGCGAGTGGAGCTCGCACCCTTCTTGTGTGCCATTCTGCCTGTCTCCTCTGGCCGTTACTTGATGCCGGTGACCTTGACGCGCGTGAGCTCCTGACGGTGGCCCTGGCGCTTCTTGTAGCCGGTCTTGTTCTTGAACTTCTGGATCACGATCTTCGGACCGCGCAGGTCGTTCAGGACCTCGGCCGTGACCGTGACCTTGGCGAGCGACTTCGCGTCGGAGGTGATCTTGTCGCCGTCCACGAGGAGGACGGGCGTGAGCTGGACGTTGCCGTCCTTGTCGGCCTTGATCCGATCCATCGTGACGATGGTGCCGACCTCGACCTTCTCCTGCCGGCCACCGGCGCGCACTACTGCGTAAACCACTTCTCGTACCTATCTCCGGGGAGCCTCGCGGCTCCGTCAACTTGATGGGATGTCACTGCGCGGAAGACCCCAGCGGGAGAGAGGGTCGTCACTGCCAGAAAACTGTGCGTGCCGTCCGGGATAAGCGGTGGCACCAACGGTCGAGTTTACCGGATGCCCAGAACTCGGTCAAACGCGCGGCGCCCGCGTGTCGGCCGGCGCCGAACGGATGCCGCCGCGGCGTCGACGTACACTCGGCGCATGGCCGTCCTCATCGACCCGCCGCTGTGGCCAAGGCACGGCACCGTGTGGTCGCACCTGGTCAGCGACACCTCGATCGAGGAGCTCGTCGCGTTCGCCGACCGGGAGGGCATCCCCCGGCGCGGCTTCGACCTCGACCACTACGACGTGCCCGCCGAACGCTACGACGAACTCGTCGCGGCCGGCGCCCAACCCGTCCCGGCGCGCGACCTCGTCCGACGCCTCGCGGCGAGCGGTCTGCGGGTCACGCCCCGGGAGCGGCGACGCCTACGAGGCTGAGTCCGAGCCGTCCTCGTCGGGACGGGTGATGACCGGGGGTTCGCCGGCCGGGCTGAGCGCCGCCGTCGACACGCGACGGCTCCGCGAACGCGAGCGCCCCTCGCCGGGGGCCTTCGGCGCGGGGAGCGCGTCGAGCACCGAGCCGAGCAGCGCCTCGGGGTCCTCCTGCACGCGCACCCGGGACTCCGGACGTGCCGGCGGCTCGGGGAGCTCGATGAGCGGAGCCTGCGTCGGCGACTCGCCCCGGGCCGGGGCGGTCGTGGAGGCCTCGGTCGCGGCGGACGGCTCGGCGGACGTCGCCGGCTCGGGCTGGGCACCGCGCTCGCCTTCGGCGTTCGCCGAGGATCCGGACCCCCGTGACGCACGGCGACGACCGCGACGCCCCGACCGGGGCTGGTCGCCGTCGCGACGCGGAGCTGCGGCATCCGCCGCCTGCCCCTCGCCCGCTGCGCCGGCCGCGGCCTCGGCAGCGCCCTCGGCACCGGCCTCGGCCGCAGGGCGCGCCTCGGTGTGCGAGACCGTCGACGCCGCGATCTGGGCGAGGGCGTTCTTGACGTCCTCGGTGATCGCGTGCGTGCCCTGGTGCGCCTTGTCGGTCGCCGGCTGCTGCGGCTGGCCGCCGCCGTTGCCGCCACCACCGCGATTGCGTCGGCGCTCGACCTGCTGCTGGGGTGCGCGGTGCTTCGCGACGGGCTCGTGGTGCACGATGATGCCGCGACCCGCGCAGACCTCGCACGGCTCGCTGAACGTCTCGAGCAGCCCGAGGCCGAGCTTCTTCCGGGTCATCTGCACGAGGCCGAGCGAGGTGACCTCGGCCACCTGGTGCTTCGTGCGGTCACGGGAGAGGCACTCGACCAGACGCCGCAGGACGAGGTCGCGGTTGGACTCCAGCACCATGTCGATGAAGTCGACGACGATGATGCCGCCGATGTCGCGCAGACGCAGCTGGCGCACGATCTCTTCCGCCGCCTCGAGGTTGTTCTTGGTGACGGTCTCCTCCAGGTTGCCGCCGGATCCGACGAACTTGCCCGTGTTGACGTCGACGACGGTCATCGCCTCGGTGCGATCGATGATGAGCGAACCGCCCGACGGCAGCCAGACCTTGCGCTCGAGGGCCTTGTCGATCTGCTCGGTGATCCGGAACTCGTCGAACGCGTCGCGCTCGCCCGCGTACGCCTCGACGCGCTCGAGGAGGTCGGGCGCGACCTGGCCGAGGTACTTCTCGATCGTGCGGCGCGCGTCGTCGCCGGCGATGATCATCTTCTGGAAGTCCTCGTTGAAGACGTCGCGGACGATCTTGATGAGCAGGTCGGGCTCGGAGTGCAGCAGGGCGGGCGCCTGGACCTTCTCGACGGTCTCCGAGATGTCCTTCCACTGGGAGATGAGGCGGGTGACGTCGCGCGTGAGCTGCTCCTCGGTGGCGCCCTCGGCCGCGGTCCGGACGATGACGCCCTGGTTCTCGGGGAGCACCTCCTTCAGGATCTTCTTCAGCCGCGCGCGCTCGGTGTCGGGGAGCTTGCGGCTGATGCCGTTCATCGACCCGTTCGGCACGTACACGAGGTATCGCCCCGGGAGCGAGATCTGGCTCGTCAGGCGCGCGCCCTTGTGGCCGACCGGATCCTTCGTGACCTGCACCAGCACGCGGTCGCCGGGCTTCAGCGCCAGCTCGATGCGACGCGGCTGGTTCTTCTCGCCGTTCTCGGCCGCCGCCTCCCAGTCGACCTCGCCCGAGTAGAGCACCGCGTTGCGGCCGCGGCCGATGTCGACGAACGCGGCCTCCATCGACGGCAGCACGTTCTGCACGCGACCGAGGTAGACGTTGCCGATGAGCGACGCGTCCTGGTTGCGGGCGACGTAGTGCTCGACGAGCACGTCGTCTTCCAGCACGCCGATCTGGATGCGGCCGCCCTTCTGGCGGACGACCATCTGCCGGTCGACCGACTCGCGGCGGGCGAGGAACTCGGCCTCGGTGATCACCGCACGACGACGGCCGGCGTCGCGACCGTCGCGACGGCGCTGCTTCTTGGCCTCGAGCCGGGTCGAGCCCTTGACCTTCTGCGGCTCGGTGATGAGCTCGGGTTCACGGGGCTTGCGGACCTTGACCACGGTGTTCGCCGGGTCGTCGCCCTGCGAGCGCGACTCCTCGCCGCTGCGGCGACGGGACCGGCGACGCACGCTCGACGCGTCGCGCTCGTCCTGTTCGCGATCGGACCGGTCGCGATCGGACCGGTCGCGGTCGGACCGGTCGCCCGACCGCTCGCCGCGTTCGGATCGCTCCGGCCGGTCGGGCTGCTCGAACACCGGCGGCGCGTGGAAGATCAACGACGTCGTCGAGAGGGCCGACGGGATCGGCGAGGCCGTCGCGGTGGGCTCGGCCGCGTCGGCCTGCCCGCCTTCCGAGGGCTCGGAGCCGGCCTGCGGCTCGGCGCCCTCCTCGGGCGGCGATGCGAGAGCGGATGCCGCTTCGCCGGCCTGCTCGGATGTGCTGCCCGCACCGGCGGCATCGACCGCCGCCGCAGTCGTCGGCGCCGTCACCTCCGCATCGACGGGACGTTCCCCGGTCGACGACACGTTCGGCGCGGCATCCGTCACGTCAGGGGTCTCTGGGGCGGCCTGCTCCACCTGGGGCACGACCTGTGCTCGGCGCGTCCTGCGTGCGCCGAAGAGCCCGCCTCGACGGCGGGGGGCCTCTGCATCGGGTGCGTTCGGCGGTGTTCCGTTCTCTTCCACCATCTCTGGTGCACTCCTACACCGGGATCGGCGGCCGCGCCACCATCCCCGTACTCCTCGGAGTGGCCCTGCGCGTCTCGCGCCTGACCACCAATCCTTCTCCACTGCGCCCGGCGGGTGCCGGTGACGCCAAATCTCGCGGTTCCCCCGCGGGTGGGATGCGGTGCATCCTCGAAGCCTTCGTCGGCGTCGCACCGGGCGCGGCCCGGGCGACTGCCTTCGATTATCGCACGGTCTCCGCGCCTGCCGGTGACCCGCCGTGCCAGAATCGGGACATGCCCGACTCCCCTCGCGCGGCGCGCCCCGTCGCGTTCGCCGTGTTCCTCGTCGTCGCGGGCGGCCTGGGCCTGCTCGCCGCGTTCGAACTGTCGGTCGAGAAGGTGCTCACACTGGCCGATCCCGCGCACGTGCCGAACTGCAACGTCGGCGTGCTGGTCGGATGCAGCACGAACCTCGCATCGTGGCAGGGCAGCGTCTTCGGATTCCCGAACCCGTTCGTCGGGCTGATGGCCTGGCCGGTCGTCATCACCATCGGGGTGGCCCTGCTCGCCGGTGCACGATTCCCGCGCTGGTTCTGGATCGGGCTGAACGCGGGAGTCCTCGGCGCGATCGTGTTCGTCGGCTGGCTGATCTTCCAGAGCATCTACGTGCTCGACGTGCTCTGCCCCTGGTGCATGATGACCTGGGCCGTCACGATCCCGACGTTCTTCGCCGTCACCTTCCGCAACCTCCGCGAGGGCGTGTACGGCGCGAACCCCGGAGCGCGACGAGTCGGCACGATCGGCATGGACTGGATCATCGTGGTGAGCGCCGTCGCCTACGCGATCGTCATCGTGCTGGCCCAGGCCCAGATGAACGCGATCCCCCGAGTCCTGATCGATCTCCGGAACCTGGTCGGCTGACCGCCGGGTCGAGCAGCCGCGGCGCGGCTGCTCGACCGACGGGAAGCCCGCGCGCCGTCTCGTTCAGGCGAACCAGAGGGCGAGCTCTCGCTCGGCCGATTCCACGGAGTCGGAGCCGTGCACGAGGTTCTGCTGGACCTTCAGCCCCCAGTCGCGCCCGAAGTCGCCGCGGATCGTGCCGGGCAGCGCGGTCGTCGGGTCGGTCGCACCCGCGAGCACGCGGAAGCCCTCGATCACCCGGTTGCCCGCGACGCGCATGGCGACCACGGGGCCCGACTCCATGAACTCGAGCAGCGGCTCGTAGAAGGGCTTGCCCTCGTGCTCGGCGTAGTGCTCCGCGAGCAGGTCGCGGCTCGGCTGCAGCATGCGGATGTCGACGAGGGAGTACCCCTTCGCCTCGATGCGCCTCAGGATCTCGCCGCTGAGGTTGCGTGCGACCCCGTCGGGCTTGACGAGGACGAGGGTCTCTTCGATGGCGGTGGTCATGCGGATTCCTTTCCAGGTTCGGTCGGGCCGGCGGCAGCCGCCCGGTCACGGTCGATTCGGCCGCCGACGATCATGCAGTACGCCCACATTCCGCCGAACAGCGCCGCGACGACGAACATCGCGGGATTGAGCAGGCCCGAGGCGAGGAGCAGCACCTGCACGGCCCAGCCCAGCACGAACGCCCACTCGAAGCGCAGCAGCGGAATGGTGACGATGAGCGCCAGGATCACCACGCCGCCCGCGGCGAGGGGCGCCCATGTCGGCAGGCCGAACACCGTGCCGTCCTCGCGCGAGAGCCCCCAGATGACGAGGGCGGCGAGGAAGACGACGATGATCTCGAAGGTGAGCACGATCGAACCGAGGCTCTCGCGCGTGGAGCGCGGTCGGCGGTGCCGGCTCACGGGCGCGGCATCCGCTTCGGCTTCGCGGGCGTCGCCCGCATCGGGGCCGTCGGGCATCGGCGCGTCGGTCATCGTTCGGTCCACTCCCGGTCGGTCGCGATCGCGAGCGCGTCGGCGACGAGCGTGATCGACCCCGTGACGACGACCCCGCGTCGGTCAGCCCGCGACGCCCACTCCCGCGCGTCGTCGAGCGCGTCGTCGAGCCGGGATGCGATGTCGACGCGGTCGGCTCCGACGACGGCGGCGACCCGGGGCGCGAGCTGGTCCGCCTCGATCGCGCGGTCCGACTCGGACCGGGTGACCAGGAACCGGGCGCCCGTGGGCTCGAGGGCCCGGACGATGCCCTCGACGTCCTTGTCGGCGAGGACGCCGAGCACGACCACGAGTTCGTCGAAGTCGAACACCTCGCCGAGCGCCTGCGCGAGCGCGCCGGCGCCGTGCGGGTTGTGCGCCGCATCGACCAGCACGGTCGGGTCGGTCGAGACCAGCTGCAGGCGGCCGGGCGAGCTGACCGCGGCGAATCCCGACTCGAGGACGTCGTCGGCCAGCCGCACCTGCCGCCCGAGGAATGCCTCGACCGCGGCGATGGCGACGGCCGCGTTCTCGGCCTGATGGCGCCCGTGCAGCGGCACGGGGAGGTCGCGGTACTCCCCCGCGAGTCCGCGGACCGACACGAGCTGGCCGCCGACGGCGACGCGCGAGTCGAGCACGGCGAACGCGCCGCCCTCGACGGCTAGGCTCGCCTCGTTGCGCTCGGCGGCCTCGCTCAGCACGGTCAGCGCGGCCGGGTCCTGGAAGGCGGTCACGACTTCGGCGCCGGGCTTGATGATGCCCGACTTCGTCCGGGCGATCTCGGCGACCGTGCGCCCCAGGCGCTGCTCGTGATCGATCGCGATGGGGGTGATCACCGCGACCTGGCCGTCGGCGACGTTCGTCGAGTCCCACTCGCCGCCCATGCCGACCTCGAGGACGACGACGTCGACGGGCGCGTCGGCGAACGCCGCGAACGCGAGCACCGTGAGCGCCTCGAAGTACGTGAGCGCCTCCTCGTCGGCGCTGCGCAGCTCGTCGTCGACGATGGACACGACGGGTGCGATCTCCTCCCAGATCCGGGCGACGGCCTCGTCGGCGATCGGCTCGCCGTCGATGCGGATCCGCTCGGTGAACCGCACGAGGTGCGGGCTCGTGAGCAGTCCCGTGCGGAGCCCCTGTGCGCGGAGGATCGACTCGATCATCCGGCTCGTCGAGGTCTTGCCGTTGGTTCCGGTGAGGTGGATGACGGGTGCCGCGCGATGCGGGTCGCCGAGCAGTTCCACGGCCCGCCGGGTCGCGTCGAGCCGCGGCTGCGGCGCCGACTCGCCGACGCGCGCGAGCAGGTCGGCGTACACGGCGTCGGCCGCGTCGCGCTCCTCCGGGGTCGAGTCGGGGATCACGTCGGTCATCGTGCCTCCTCCGCGAGTTTCGCGACGGAGACGAGGAGCTTCGACCCGTCGCCGACCTTGTGGGCGCCGTCGCCGTCGACCTCGCCGACCGTCACCAGCAGCTCGGGCGCGAGCGTCTCGCGGCCGATGAGGTCGCGGTGCGCCTCGGCGGCCGCTGCGCCGGCGGCGTCGAGCGTGAGGTCGAGGCGGATGCGATCGCCGACCTCCAGCCCGGCCGCCTTGCGCGACTCCTGCACGGCGCGCACGATGTCTCGCGCGAGGCCCTCGGCCTCGAGTTCGGGGGTCGTGCGCACGTCGAGGATCGCGAATCCGCCGTCGGCGAGGAGGCCGAGCGCACTGCCGCCCTCGGCGCCGCCGCTCGCCTCGAGCACGAGGTCGTACTCGCCCGGCTCGAGCGCGATGCCGCCGGCCACGACCGTCTCGCCGTCGAGCGACCAGTCGCCGCCGCGCGCGGCCTGGATGGCCTGCTGCACCTGCTTGCCGAGTCGCGGCCCGGCGGCGCGGGCGTTGACCGTGAGTCGCTTGGTCACGCCGTAGGACGCGGCGCTCGAGTCGTCGAGCTCGACCAGGTCGACGCGCTTGACGTTGAGCTCGTCGCGCAGGATCGCCTCGAACGGCGCGAGGCTCGCGGCATCCGTCGTGACGACCGTGAGCGACGCGAGCGGCAGGCGCACGCGGCGACCCGCCTGCTTGCGGAGCGCGAGCACCGCCCCGGTCACCTCGCGCACGGCGTCCATCGCGGCGACGAGCTCGGGATCGGCCGGGAACTCGTCGGCGACCGGCCAGTCGGCCAGGTGCACGCTCCGACCGCCGGTGAGTCCGCGCCAGACCTTCTCGGTCACGAGCGGCAGCATCGGGGCGGCCAGGCGCGTGAGGGTCTCGAGCACCGTGTACAGCGTGTCGAACGCCTCGGTGCCGGTCGAGGACGCGCCCGAACCGCCTTCGCCCACGCCCTGCCAGAACCGGTCGCGCGAGCGGCGCACGTACCAGTTCGTGAGCACGTCGCCGAAGTCGCGGAGCTTCTGCGACGCGAGCGTCGTGTCGAAGTCCTCGTAGTCGTCCGTGACGGCCTCGACGAGGTCGCGGAGCTTGGCCAGCAGGTACCGGTCGAGCACGTCGGTCGACGCGGTCGAGCGGGATGCCTCGTAGCCGCCCTCGCGTGCCGTGTTCGCGTACAGCGAGAAGAAGTACCAGGTGCTCCAGAGCGGCAGCATGAGCTGGCGCACGCCCTCGCGGATGCCCTCCTCGGTCACCACGAGGTTGCCGCCGCGCAGCACCGGGCTCGACATGAGGAACCAGCGCATCGCGTCGGAGCCGTCGCGCTCGAACACCTCGGAGACGTCCGGGTAGTTGCGCAGCGACTTCGACATCTTCTGCCCGTCGCTGCCGAGCACGATGCCGTGGCTCACGACGTTCTCGAACGCCGGCCGGTCGAAGAGCGCGGTCGCGAGCACGTGCATGACGTAGAACCAGCCGCGGGTCTGCCCGATGTACTCGACGATGAAGTCGGCCGGGTTGTGGGTGTCGAACCAGTCCTGGTTCTCGAACGGGTAGTGCACCTGCGCGAACGGCATCGACCCGGAGTCGAACCAGACGTCGAACACGTCGCTGATCCGGCGCATGGTCGACTTCCCGGTCGGGTCGTCGGGGTTCGGCCGGGTGAGCTCGTCGATGTACGGGCGGTGCAGGTCGGGCTCGCCCTCGGGGTTGGTCGGCACGCGGCCGAAGTCGCGCTCGAGCTCTTCGAAGGAGCCGTACACGTCGACGCGCGGGTACTCGGGGTCGTCGCTCTTCCACACCGGGATCGGCGAGCCGAAGTAGCGGTTGCGGCTGATCGACCAGTCCCGGGCGTTGCCGACCCACTTGCCGAACTGCCCGTACTTGACGTTCTCCGGCACCCAGGTGATGTCGTCGTTGAGCTCGCTCATGCGGTCCCGGAACTCGGGAACGCGCACGAACCAGCTCGAGACCGCCTTGTAGATGAGCGGGTTCCGGCAGCGCCAGCAGTGCGGGTACGAGTGCTCGTAGCTCGCCTGGCGGAGCAGGCGCCCCTCGGCCTTCAGCAGCTGCGTGAGCGGCTTGTTCGCGTCGGACCACAGCAACCCCGCGACATCCGTCACCTCGGGGAGGAATCGGCCGGAGTCGTCGACCGAGATCACGACAGGGATGCCGTTCGCCTCGCCGATCCGCTGGTCCTCCTCGCCGTAGGCGGGCGCCTGGTGGACGATGCCCGTGCCGTCCTCGGTAGTGACGTAGTCGGCGACGAGCACGCGCCAGGCCCGCTCGAGGCCGTACTTCTCGACGTCGGCGTAGTAGTCGAAGAGGCGGTCGTACGTCACGCCGTCGAGCTCTGCGCCCTGCACCGTTCGCGAGACCGCGGCCCGCGCCTCGTCGGCCGATTCGTAGCCGAGCTCCTTGGCGTAGTCGCCCACGAGGTCGAGCGCGAGCAGGTACTCGGCGCCGAGCACCTCGGTGTCGTCGGTGCCGCCGGGTGCGTGCTCGCGGAGCACCGTGGCATCCGGCGTGCCGTTCGGACCGGCGGGCACGACCGCGTAGGTGATCTCGGGGCCGACCGCGAGCGCGAAGTTCGTCGGCAGGGTCCAGGGCGTGGTCGTCCAGGCGAGTGCCCGCACCGCGGTGAGGCCGAGCGCCTCGGCCTTCGCGCCGGTCAAGGGGAAGGTGACCGTGACGGTCTGGTCCTGACGCGGCTTGTAGACGTCGTCGTCCATGCGGAGCTCGTGGTTCGACAGCGGCGTCTGGTCGCGCCAGCAGTAGGGCAGCACGCGGTGGCCCTCGTACGCGAGGCCCTTCTCGTGCAGGGTCTTGAACGCCCAGAGCACCGACTCCATGAACGTCGCGTCGAGCGTCTTGTAGTCGTTCTCGAAGTCGACCCAGCGCGCCTGCCTCGTGACGTAGTCCTGCCACTCCTCGGTGTAGCGGAGCACGGCGTCGCGCGCGGCGCGGTTGAACGCCGCAATGCCCATCTCCTCGATCTGCACCTTGTCGGTGATGCCGAGCTGGCGCTCGGCCTCGAGCTCGGCGGGCAGGCCGTGCGTGTCCCAGCCGAACCGGCGGTGCACCTGCTTGCCGCGCATCGTCTGGAACCGCGGGAAGACGTCCTTCGCGTAGCCGGTGAGGAGGTGCCCGTAGTGCGGCAGGCCGTTCGCGAACGGCGGGCCGTCGTAGAACACCCACTCCTCGGCGCCCTCGCGCTGGTCGATCGACGCCTGGAACGTGCCGTCGGCCTTCCAGTGCGCGAGCATCTCCTGCTCGATCGCCGGGAAGGACGGCGACGGCGTGACGGACTGCTGCTCGGGGTCCTGGCCCTTGGGGTACAACGCTCGCTCCTGCTGGATCTCGCCGGTTCACGAGGACGGCCGGCTCGTCGAGCCCCACCGCGGTACCACCCCGCTTGCCCCGGCGATGCCGGAACCTCTCGTTCGTCAGCTGTGACGGGCTGGACCCGTTCGGTTCTAGTGACGGGCGGATGCCGGGGCACCCGTTCCGCGTTCTTCCGAAGACTCCCCGGTGATGGCCGGTTCGATGTCGTTGCCGTCAATGCTACCGCGCGGTCCGGCCGCGGCGCGCGCCCGCCGCGGCCACCCGCGGCGCCGCGGTCGGCGCACCCCGCCGTGCTACCGCCACGCCTCGCGGACGAGCGCGAGCAGCGCCTCGCGATCGACGCCGTTCAGCCGGGCCTCGTCGACGAGGTCGTGGATGGCGCCGGCGAGCGCCGTGTGGTGGCCGAGCCGCTTCGCGACCGTCGCGCCCCGGCCCGGGTGCAGTTCGATGAACCCCTCGTCGCGGAGCAGTCGGTACGCGCGGAGGGCGGTGTTGACGTTCACCCCGAGCTGATCGGCGAGCCGGCGGGCGGGCGGCAGGCGCTCGCCGAACCCGATCCGCCCGTCGACGACCGCGGCGCGCACGGCGTCGGCGAGACGTTCGAAGATCGGGCCCGGTGCGGTGGGGTCGAGACGGATGCGCACCCGCATCAGGGTAGCAGTTGCGATAGATCTGCTAGTTCAATCGTCGGAACTCGCTTGTCGCGGCATCCGCCCGCTGTCAGGATGTCTCCCCGTGACCACCGAAGCCCCATCCCCCGCTTCCCTGCCCCCCGCCTCGTCGCCGGTCCGGCGCGTCGCCTGGGCGTCGATGATCGGCACCTCGCTCGAGTCATTCGACTTCTACGTCTTCGCCTACTTCAGCGCGTACTTCATCGGCCCGCTGTTCTTCGACCCGCTCGGGCAGTTCGGCGGCACGCTCGCCGCGTTCGCCACCATCGGCGTCGCCTTCGTGGTCCGCCCGCTCGGCGCCGTGATCTTCGGCCACATGGGCGACCGCCTCGGCCGCCGCGCGACGCTCCTCTGGACGATCGGCATCATGGGCGTCGCGACGGGTCTCATCGGCCTGCTGCCGACCTACGCGCAGGCCGGATGGCTCGGCGCCGTGCTGCTCGTGCTGCTCCGCGTCGCACAGGGCCTGTCGCTCGGCGGCGAATGGGGCGGCTCGATCCTGCTCGCGACCGAGCACTCGAGCCCGGTCAAGCGCGCGTTCTACGCCGCCGTGCCGCAGCTCGGCTCCCCCGTCGGGTCGATCCTCTCCGCGGTCGTCTTCATCGTGATGACCCTCGCGCTGCCCGCCGAGGAACTCGCGGCGTGGGGCTGGCGCATCCCGTTCCTCCTCGCGATCCCGCTGCTCGCGGTCTCGCTCTACCTGCGCCTCACGATCGACGAGACGCCCGTCTTCAAGGCCGTCGTCGCGGAGCAGCGACGCGACCGCGTGCCGTTCGCGACCATGTTCCGTGCGCAGCCCACCGCGCTGGTCATCGCGTTCGGCGCGGCCCTCCTCGGCATCGGCTCGTACTCGCTGATGAACACCTACACGATCAACTACGGCGTCGGGACGCTCGGGTTCAGCTTCCAGGACCTGCTCGTGGCGACCACGATCGGAGGGCTGCTGCAGCTGATCACGATCCCCCTGTTCGGCTGGTGGGCGACGCGCATCGGCTCGGCGAGGGTCGTCGCGTACGGCGCACTCGGCACGCTGCTCATCACCTTCCCGATGTACTGGCTGCTGCAGTTCTCGAGCTTCCCGGTGCTCGTCGGCACGATGATCGTGGGCGGCATCCTGCCGACCATGTCGTGGGCGGCGCTCGGCGGACTCATGAACGACCTGTTCGCCGACCACTACCGCTACTCGGCACTCTCGGTCGCCTACGCGGTGGCGGCTGCCGTCAGCGGCTTCATCCCGCTCGTCACCGCGCTCATCGGCGAGGCGACCGCCTACGTGTGGTGGCACCCCGGCGTCGTGCTCGCGCTGCTGTCGGCGATCACGCTCGCCGCCGCCTGGGCGGCGGCACGCATGCGACCTGCGCCGATCTCCGAGGACGGCCGCGAGGTCGAGCCGGCGCGCGTCTGAGCACGAGCGGATGCCGCGGCTCGCGCCGTGGCATCCGCTCTCGGGCATCGGGGCCGCCGCAGCGGTCACGATCCGGCCGGTGAGGATGGAATCCGCGGTCTGGCGGTACGCTGGACTGTCTCATATTCAGGCACCCCAACGGACTCGGTGCCGCACATACCGAACCGGAGCATCATGACCGACACCGCGCGCATTCCCGACAAGCCGGCACTCGAGGGCCTCGAGACCAAGTGGGGCGGCGTCTGGGAGACCGAGGGCACCTACCGGTTCCAGCGCGAGGGCGCGACCCGCGAGGCGATCTACTCGATCGACACCCCGCCGCCGACCGCCTCCGGTTCCCTCCACATCGGCCACGTCTTCTCGTACACGCACACCGACGTCGTCGCGCGCTTCCAGCGCATGCGGGGCAAGTGCGTCTTCTACCCGATGGGCTGGGACGACAACGGGCTGCCCACCGAGCGTCGCGTGCAGAACTACTACGGCGTGCGCTGCGACCCGACCCTGCCCTACGAGCCCGACTTCACCCCGCCGTTCGAGGGCGGCGAGGGCAAGAGCATCAAGGCCGCCGACCAGAAGCCGATCAGCCGCCGCAACTTCATCGAACTGTGCGAGCGCCTCACCGTCGAGGACGAGCAGCAGTTCGAGGCGCTCTGGCGCCAGCTCGGCCTGTCGGTCGACTGGACGCAGACCTACCGCACGATCGCCGACGAGGCGCTGTTCACCTCGCAGCTCGCATTCGTGCGCAACGTGGAGCGGGGCGAGGCGTACCAGGCGCTCGCACCGACCCTGTGGGACGTCACCTTCCGCACCGCGGTCGCGCAGGCCGAGCTCGAGGACCGCGAGCAGCCCGGCCACTACCACCGGATCGCGTTCGCGCGCCCCGACGGCGGCCACGTCGAGATCGAGACGAGCCGGCCCGAGCTGATTCCGGCGTGCGTGGCACTCGTGGCGCACCCCGACGACGAGCGCTACCAGCCGCTCTTCGGCACGACCGTGACCACTCCCGTGTTCGGCGTCGAGGTGCCCGTCGTGGCGCACCACCTCGCGCAGAAGGACAAGGGCACCGGCATCGCGATGATCTGCACCTTCGGCGACGTGACCGACGTCGTCTGGTGGCGCGAACTCGACCTGCCCAACCGCGCGATCATCGGCTTCGACGGCCGCGTCATCGCCGACGCGCCCGACGCGATCAGCTCCGAGGCCGGCCGCGAGGCGTACGCGAAGCTCGCCGGCAAGACGGCCTTCTCGGCCAAGCAGGCGGTGGTCGAGCTCCTCCGCGAGTCCGGCGACCTCCTCGCCGACCCGAAGGCGATCACGCACCCCGTGAAGTTCTTCGAGAAGGGCGACCGCCCGCTCGAGATCGTCTCGACCCGCCAGTGGTACATCGTGAACGGTGCGCGCGACGCGGCGCTCAAGGAGCGCCTGCTCGAGCGCGGCCGCCAGATCGGCTGGCACCCCGACTTCATGCGCGTGCGCTACGAGAACTGGGTCGGCGGGCTGTCGGGCGACTGGCTCGTCTCGCGCCAGCGGTTCTTCGGCGTGCCGATCCCGGTCTGGTACCCGATCGACGCCGCCGGCGATCCGGTCTTTGACGAGCCCATCGTCGCCACGCTCGACATGCTGCCCGTCGACCCATCCTCGACCGCGGCACCCGGGTACGACGAGTCGCAGCGCGGGCAGGCGGGCGGCTTCGTCGGCGAGCACGACGTGATGGACACCTGGGCGACCTCGTCGCTCACGCCGCAGCTCGCGGGCGGCTGGGAGCGCGACCCCGAGCTGTACGACCTCGTCTTCCCGTACTCGCTGCGCCCGCAGGGCCAGGACATCATCCGCACGTGGCTGTTCTCCACGGCGCTCCGCGCCGAGCTCGAGCACGGCGTCGCCCCATGGTCGAACGCGGCCATCTCGGGCTTCATCGTCGACCCCGACCGCAAGAAGATGTCGAAGTCGAAGGGCAACGTCGTGACGCCCGCCGGGCTCCTCGACCAGCACGGCGCCGACGCCGTACGCTACTGGGCGGCATCCTCGCGCCTCGGCACCGACGCGGCCTTCGACCCGCAGAACCCGACCCAGGTCAAGATCGGCCGTCGTCTCGCGATCAAGGTCCTGAACGCCGCGAAGTTCATCCTCGGCTTCGAGGGTGCGGCGGATGCCCCGGTGACCGTGCCCGTCGATCGCAGCATGCTGGCCGGGCTCGCGACCGTCGTCGAGCAGGCGACGCGCGCGCTCGAGTCGTACGACCACGCGCGGGCCCTCGAGGTGTCCGAGACGTTCTTCTGGACGTTCTGCGACGACTACCTCGAGCTGGTCAAGGAGCGCGCCTACGGCAAGGCGAGCCCCGAACAGGCCTCGGCCGTCGCCGCGCTGAAGACCGCGCTCAGCGTCATCCTGCGCCTCTTCGCGCCCGTGATCCCGTACGCCGCCGAGGAGGCGTGGAGCTGGTCGAACGACGCATCGGTGCACGTGGCCGCATGGCCCGCCGTCGACGAGCTCGCCGCACGCGGCGAGGCCGGCGTCGAACTGCTCGAGCTCGCGAGCCTCGCGCTCACCGGCATCCGTCGCGCGAAGACCGATGCGAAGGCCTCGCAGAAGACGCCGGTCGCCAGCGCCGTGATCGCGGCGCCCGAAGCCGCGGCGAACCTCCTCGCATCAGCAGAGGCGGACCTGCGCGCGGTCGGGCGGATCGCGGACCTCCGGTTCGAGCCCGGCGACGAGCTTGCGGTGCGCGACGTCGTGCTGGAGAGTGTGCCCGAGGAGGCCCGATCGTGAACGTGACCGTGCGCGAGGCCGCAGAGGGCGACTTCTTCGGCTGGCTCCCCCTGTTCGAGACGCACTGCGCGAACCGCGGCGGACGACTCGACGACGCCAAGGCGCTGATCGTGTGGAGCTGGGCTCAGGATCCGGCGCACGCACTGCGCGCCGGACTCGCGGTCGACGGGGCCGGTGCGCCGGTCGGACTGGTGCACTTCCATGTCGAGCCGCGCACCATCGACGCGAGCATCGCGCTCGTGATCGACGACCTGTACGTGCAGGAGGGCGCGCAGGGCACCGGTGTCGAAGACCTCCTGCTCGCCTACGTGCGCGAGTCCGCGACGGGCGCGCACGCGACGCGCATCGTGTGGTCGCACGCGCCCGACGAGGCGGACGCGCTCAGCAGCGCCGAGGCGGGGGCACGGCGACGTGACGCGGTCGTCTTCGAGGCGGACCTCTGATGCAACTCGGCACGAGATGGCCCTTCGGCACGCAGCCGCCCCGTTCGGTGCCGATGCAGATCAGGCCGGGCATCGCCGCGGCCGAGGCCGACACGGTCGACGGCGCAGGCCGCACCTGGACGCTCACCTGGCTCGAAGGCCGCCCGATCGCGGAGCTGGACGACGGCACGACCGTGACGGTCGAACCCTCACCCGGCGCCGACGCGGACGACGACTGGTGAGCCCGGCGTCGCACTCGGACTGAGCACCGCACCCGGATGCGCCGATGGGAGGCTCCGGCGGAGCCTCCCATCGTGCGTTCGTCAGGGGATCAGATCGCGAAGCCGAGCGCGCGCATCATGTCGCGCCCGTCGTCGGTGATCCGTTCGGGACCCCACGGCGGCATCCAGACCCAGTTGATGCGGAACCGCTCGACGGTGCCGTCGAGTGCCTCGGCGGTCTGCTCTTCGATCACGTCGGTGAGCGGGCAGCCGGCGCTCGTGAGGGTCATGTTGACCACCAGCGCATCGTTCTCGTCGTCCCAGTTCAGGTCATAGATGAGTCCGAGGTCGACGATGTTGACCCCGAGCTCGGGGTCGACGACGTCCTTCAGCGCTTCGCTGATCTCGTCGAAGCGCTCGGGTGCGAGGGAGCTGACCATGTCTACCAGCCTACGCCCGTCTACTGCGTCGCCGACTCGGCGACGTGGTAGCGGTCGTAGCCCTCCTCCTCGAGGCGATCCGCGAGCTCGGGCCCGCCCTGCTCGGCGATCTTGCCCGCGACGAACACGTGCACGAAGTCGGGCTTGATGTAGCGGAGGATGCGCGTGTAGTGGGTGATCAGCAGGATGCCGAGGTCGGTGTTGGCGTGCGCGCGGTTGACCCCCTCCGAGACCACCTTGAGCGCGTCGACGTCGAGGCCGGAGTCGGTCTCGTCGAGCACGGCGAACTTGGGCTTGAGCAGCTCGAGCTGGAGGATCTCGTTGCGCTTCTTCTCGCCGCCCGAGAAGCCCTCGTTGACGTTGCGCTCCGCGAACGCCGAGTCCATGCGCAGGTTCGACATCGACTCGCGGACGTCCTTCACCCAGCCCCGGATCGAGGGCGCCTCGCCGTCGATCGCGGTCTTCGCGGTGCGGAGGAAGTTCGTGACCGTCACGCCGGGGATCTCGACCGGGTACTGCATGGCGAGGAACATGCCGGCGCGGGCACGCTCGTCGACCGACATCTCGAGGACGTTCTCGCCGTCGAGGAGGATCTCGCCCTCGACGACGGTGTACTTCGGGTGGCCGGCGATCGTATAGGCGAGCGTGGACTTGCCGGAGCCGTTCGGCCCCATGATGGCGTGGATCTCGCCCTTGCGGATGGTCAGGTCGACGCCGCGGAGGATCTCGCGGGTGCCCTGGTCGGTCTCGACGTTGACGTGCAGGTTCTTGATCTCGAGCACGGACATGGTGATCAGGTGGTCTCTTTCGTCGTTCGGCCCGCAGGCGGGCCTGAGGTCAGGTGAAATCGGGGGTCAGACGGCGATCGTCACGGCGGGGTCGATGAACACTCCCCCGTCGACGATCTCGATCGCGTAGACCGGGACTGGTTCGTAGGCGGGAAGCGTGAGCGGCTTGCCCGTCGTCAGGGAGAACTTGGACCCGTGGGCCCAGCACTCGAGCGTGTCGTCCTCGACGAATCCCTCGGAGAGGGAGATGTCGCCGTGCGTGCAGGTGTCGCCGATCGCGAAGATCTCTCCGGCCGCGTCCTTGACGACGGCGATGGGCACGCCGTCGAGCACGACCTTGCGGGCCTCGTTGACGGCGAGGTCGTCGACCCCGAACACGCGCGTGGATGCCACGTCAGCTCCCCTGGAGTTCTGCTTCGAGCGCCAGCGCGAGGCGCCCCTCGAGTTCGGCGTCGCCGATCTGCTGGACGATCTCCGCGAGGAAGCCGTGGACGACGAGCCGTCGGGCCTCGTCCTCCGGGATGCCGCGGGCCTGGAGGTAGAACAGCTGCTCGTCGTCGAAGCGGCCCGTCGCCGAGGCGTGGCCAGCTCCCTCGATGTCGCCGGTCTCGATCTCGAGGTTCGGGACCGAGTCCGCTCGCGTCCCGTCGGTGAGGACGAGGTTCCGGTTCTGCTCGTAGCTGTCGGTGCCGGTCGCCGCGTTGCCGATGAGCACGTCGCCGATCCAGACGCTGCGCGCACCCTCGCCCTGGAGCGCGCCCTTGTAGGTCACGCGGGAGCGGGTGTGCGGGGCGTCGTGGTGCACGAAGACCTGCTGCTCGAGGTGCTGCCCGGCGTCGGAGAA
Organism: Agromyces marinus; assembly: GCF_021442325.1. Classification (NCBI taxonomy): domain Bacteria; kingdom Bacillati; phylum Actinomycetota; class Actinomycetes; order Micrococcales; family Microbacteriaceae; genus Agromyces; species Agromyces marinus. The sequence continues at coordinate 1,679,920 of NZ_CP087879.1, forward strand.
GTACATGCCGTACGCCTCGATGTCGCCGCCCTGCTCGGCCAGGTGCGTCGACGGGTTGACCCGGACGACCTTCCCGCCGAGCGAGACGACGATGTGCTTGAGCTTGGCGTCGCGGCCGATGCGCGCGAAGTGGCTCGCGAGGTGGACCGACTCGTCGGACCACTCCTGCAGCGAGACGACGGTGAGGTTTGCGCCCTCGCCGACGACGATCTCGACGTTCTCGGTCAGCCGGGCGTCGCCCGTGCCGCGCAGGACGACCATTCCGCGGCTGTTCGGGGCGGCCTCGATGACGGTGTGTGCGCCACGGGGCGCGACGCCGACCGCGGGCCGGGTGATCGTGACGGTCTTGGCCTCCTCGCCGGCGACCTCGACGAGCAGCGCCTCGTCGAATGCCGACCAGGCCGCTGCCGACGCGCGATCCTCCGGCGTGCCGGCGCGCCCGATGCGGGCGTCGTCGCGCGGGATCCAGGTGGTGGCGACGCCGTCGGCCGAGGTCTGCTCGACCGCGACGCGCGAGCCGTCGAGCTCACCCGAGGTGAGGTCGGCGAACGCCGCGACCGGGGAGTACTTCCACTCGTGCTCGCGGCCCGTGATCGGCGCGAACTCGGAGACATCCGTCGAACGGAATCGCTCGGAGCGCGTCTGGACCGGGACGACGGAGCCGTCGGAGTGGGGGCGGAATCCGTGCTGGTCCGCGGTGGGCATGGCGGTGCTCTGCATCGTCGTGCTCATAGGTCAGCCGACCGATCCTTCCATGCCCATCTCGATGAGCTTGTTGAGTTCCATGGCGTACTCCATCGGGAGTTCGCGCGCGATCGGCTCGATGAAGCCGCGCACGATCATCGCCATCGCCTCGTCCTCCTCGATGCCGCGCGACATGAGGTAGAAGAGCTGCTCCTCGCTGACCTTCGAGACGGTCGCCTCGTGACCGAGGTGCACGTCGTCGACCCGGATGTCGATCGCCGGGTACGTGTCGGAACGGGAGATCGTGTCTACCAGCAACGCGTCGCAGCGGACGGTGTTGGCCGAGTGGTGCGCGTTCGCGTCGACGCGGATCTCGCCGCGGTACCCGGCTCGGCCGCCGCCTCGGGCGATCGACTTCGAGACGATCGACGACTGCGTGTACGGCGCCATGTGGATCATCTTCGCGCCGGCGTCCTGGTGCTGGCCGGGGCCTGCGAAGGCGACGGAGAGGGTCTCGCCCTTGGCGTGCTCGCCCATGAGGAAGATGGACGGGTACTTCATCGTGACCTTGGACCCGATGTTGCCGTCGATCCACTCCATGGTGGCGCCCTCGTGGGCGACGGCGCGCTTGGTGACGAGGTTGTAGACGTTGTTCGACCAGTTCTGGATCGTCGTGTACCGCACGCGGGCGTTCTTCTTCACGATGATCTCGACGACGGCCGAGTGCAGCGAGTCGGACTTGTAGATCGGGGCGGTGCAGCCCTCGATGTAGTGCACGTAGCTGTCTTCGTCGGCGATGATCAGGGTCCGCTCGAACTGGCCCATGTTCTCGGTGTTGATCCGGAAGTACGCCTGCAGCGGGATCTCGACGTGCACGCCCTTCGGGACGTAGACGAACGATCCGCCCGACCAGACGGCCGTGTTGAGCGCGGCGAACTTGTTGTCGCCGGCCGGGATGACGGTGCCGAAGTACTCCTCGAAGATCTCGGGGTGCTCCTTGAGCGCCGTGTCGGTGTCGAGGAAGATGACGCCCTGCTCCTCCAGGTCCTCGCGGATCTGGTGGTACACGACTTCGGACTCGTACTGCGCGGCGACCCCGGCGACGAGGCGCTGGCGCTCGGCCTCGGGGATGCCGAGGCGCTCGTAGGTGTTGCGGATGTCCTCGGGGAGGTCCTCCCAGGTCTGCGCCTGCTTCTCGGTGGACCGGACGAAGTACTTGATGTTCTCGAAGTCGATCTCCGACAGGTCGGCGCCCCACGAGGGCATCGGCTTGCGGTCGAACAGCTGGAGCGCGCGAAGGCGACGCTGCAGCATCCACTCGGGTTCGCTCTTCAGCTGCGAGATGTCCGCCACCACTTGGGGTGACAGGCCGCGGCGAGCGGATGCTCCGGCCACGTCGGAGTCGGCCCAGCCGAACTCGTACGTGCCGAGCCCTTCCAACTCGGGGCGGTCGATCAGTACGTCCGTCATGCTCTCCCTCTTCTCCTCCCGGCACCGGCTATCAGGCCGGCCCACCCCCGCCGCCCGGTCGAGGTGCCGCTCGGGAAGGGTGATGTGCGGGTGGCTACGTCGCGAACCTACAATGTCTGATGCGCCGCCGCAGACTGCGCGCGGAACCGCATCAACCCATCAAGTCTACAGGGTCGACCGGCGCGAGGGCCCGGACTCCCAGTGCCCTCCCACCGGCGATCCGGATCAGGAACGACGAGCGTGAACCGCCTCATCGCGTGGCTGCCCGACCGAATCGACCGCCGGGTGCGCATCGCCGCCTGGGTGTCCTTCGTCCTCAACGTCGTCATCATCGGCACGGGCGGGGCCGTCCGCCTCACCGGCTCCGGACTCGGCTGCAGCGACTGGCCGGTCTGCGTGCCGGGATCGCTCGTCCCGACGCCCGAGATGGGCATCCACGGCGTGATCGAGTTCGGCAATCGCACGATCAGCGGCCCCGTGCTGCTGGCCGCGATCGCGGTGGTGCTGTTCGTGTGGCGCATCCGGCGCGAGCGCCGGGACCTGTTCGTGCCCGCCGTCCTCGTACTGGTGCTGGTGATCGTCCAGGCGCTCGTCGGGGCGTTCGTCGTGTGGCAGGAGCTCGCGGCGACCCTGGTCGGCTTCCACTACACCGTGTCGGTCGTGATCGTCTGCATCACGGCCGCGTTCCTCGCGCGCATGGTCGAACCCGCCGGAGCCCGCGAGCTCGCGGTTCCGAGGGCGTTCGCGGTCCTGACCCGGATCACCGGAGTCGTCCTGGCCGTCACCGTCGTCGTCGGCGTCATGACGACGGCGTCCGGTCCGCACTCCGGCGACGCGAACGTGGTCCGGACCGGGGTCGACGCGGAACTGCTCGCGCACGTCCACGCATGGCCCGGGTACGTGCTCGCGGCCCTGCTCGCGACGCTCGTGGGCTGGGCCGCCCTGAAGCGACTGCGTCCGCTGCGCTGGCTGCTCGCGCTGCTCGCGGTGACGCTCGTGCAGGTCGCCGTGGGCGTCTACCAGGCCCGCAGCGGCCTCCCGCCGCTCGCGGTCGGCGTGCACATGATCCTCGCGGCCCTCGCGGCCGCGACCATGACCGTCGTCGTCCTGCGAATCAAGCGGCCCGTGACGACGGATGCCGCGCCCGACGCCGCGGCAGCGGCGGCATCCGCTCGCTGACGCCCGACCCGCCGGAACGTCGGCGGGCGCCGGTCAGAACGGCAGCAGCGGGTCGATGCCGACGGCGAGGAAGACCAGCGACAGGTACACGATCGAGCCGTGGAACACGCGCATGGGCGAGACCTCGACGCCCCGGACGGCCAGCGCGTACAGCTTGTGGCATTCGATGATGAACCAGGCGCCCGAGACGAGCGCGACGCTCGAGTACAGCAGCCCCATGTTCGCGATCGGAATGAGCAGGAGGGTCGCCGCGACCGTCGCCCACGCGTAGAGGATGACCTGCAGGCCGACCTGGGCACGACCCTGCACGACCGCGAGCATCGGCACTCCGGCGGCCGCGTAGTCCTCGCGGTACTTCATCGAAAGCGGCCAGTAGTGGGGCGGCGTCCAGAGGAAGATGATCAGGAACAGGATGAACGGGGCCCAGTCGAGGCTCTCCGTGACCGCGGCCCAGCCGATGAGGACGGGCATGCAGCCGGCGATGCCGCCCCAGACGATGTTCTGGGCGGTGCGGCGCTTGAGGATCAGGCTGTAGAAGACGACGTAGAGCAGGATCGCGGCCAGCGAGAGCAGTGCGGCGAGCCAGTTCGTGAACACCCAGAGCCAGGCGATGGATGCCGCGCCGAGCGCCCATGCGAACACGAGCGCCTCGCGGTCGGTGAGTTCGCCGGTCACGAGCGGGCGACCCTTCGTGCGCTGCATGACCCGGTCGATGTCGCGATCGATGTAGCAGTTGAACGCGCCCGCGGAGCCCGCGCTCATCGCCCCGCCGACGAGCGTCGCGACGATCAGCCAGAGGCTCGGCAGCCCGTCGGCGGCGAGGATCATCGTGGGCGCGGTGACCACGAGCAGCAACTCGATCACCCGGGGCTTGGTGAGGGCGATGTACGCCGAGAGCTTCCGGCGTACGCCGGTCGTCGCTCGAGCGTCACGGATGGTCGGCGCGGCCTGCATTCTTCCCTCTTCCGGGCGCACGCCGACGGTGCGGTGGCGCGCGCATCCGCATCGATTCTAGGGCATCGACCGAGCGATCCCGGTTCGCGTCAAGGCCCGTCACGGACTCCGCCCCACTCCATATACTGAGGTCAGCGCGCCCGGTGCGCTGATTCGACGTGCAACTCCACCTGACGCATGTTCGGAGCGGTCCCGGGCTCCACCGCGCCGTCGCGTTTCCCGGCGGGTCGGAGGGCCGAATGGAGTGGCCCCGGACGCCGTCACTACCGGAAGGAACAGCAACCCGTGGCATCTCTGCACTGGGACCCCATCGACGACCGCGCGGTCGACACCGCGCGCGTGCTCGCCGCCGACGCCGTGGAGAAGGTCGGCAACGGCCACCCCGGCACCGCGATGAGCCTCGCGCCCGTCGCCTATCTCCTGTACCAGAAGGTCATGCGCCGCGACCCCGCGGACCACGACTGGCTCGGCCGGGACCGATTCATCCTCTCGGCGGGCCACAGCTCGCTCACCCAGTACGTCCAGCTCTACCTGGCCGGCGACGGGCTCGAGCTCGACGACCTGAAGTCGCTGCGCACGTGGGGTTCGAAGACCCCCGGGCACCCCGAGTACGGGCACACCGCCGGCGTCGAGATCACGACCGGACCGCTCGGCCAGGGCCTCGCCTCGGCCGTGGGATTCGCCTACGCGGCACGATACGAGCGCGGGCTCTTCGACCCCGAGGCCCCGGCGGGCGAGAGCCCCTTCGATCACTTCGTGTACGTCATCGCGAGCGACGGCGACCTTCAGGAGGGCGTCACGAGCGAGGCCTCCTCGCTCGCGGGCCACCAGCAGCTCGGCAACCTCGTCGTCATCTACGACTCGAACCAGATCTCGATCGAGGACGACACCGACATCGCCTTCACCGAGGACGTCGCCGCGCGCTACGAGGCCTACGGATGGCACGTGCAGACGGTCGACTGGAAGAAGTCCGGCGAGTACGTGGAAGACGTCGCCGAGCTGAACGACGCCGTCGTCGCCGCGAAGGCGGAGACCGGCAAGCCGTCGATCATCATCCTCAGGACGATCATCGGCTGGCCGGCGCCCAAGAAGCAGAACACGGGCAAGATCCACGGTTCCGCACTCGGCGCAGACGAACTCGCCGCCACGAAGGAGGTGCTCGGCTTCGACCCCGAGCAGCACTTCGTCGTCGCGGATGACGTGATCTCGCACACCCGCGACAACGCACGCGGACGCGCCGGCGAGGCGCGCCGCGCCTGGGATGCCGCGTACGACGCATGGGCGAGCGCGAACCCGGAGCGCAAGGCGCTGCTGGACCGGCTCGAGGCGGGCGAACTGCCCGAGGGGATCGAGTCCGCACTCCCGGTGTTCGACGCCGGCACCGACCTGTCCACGCGAGCGGCGTCCGGCAAGGTCATCAACGCCCTCGCGGCGCACCTGCCCGAGCTCTGGGGCGGATCGGCCGACCTGGCGGAGTCGAACCTCACCACGATCAACGGCGCTGCGTCCTTCATCCCGTCCGAGTGGTCGACGCACGAGTTCTCGGGCGACCGGTACGGACGAGTGCTGCACTTCGGCATCCGCGAGCACGCCATGGGGTCGATCCTCAACGGCATCGTGCTGCACGGCCCGACGCGCGCCTTCGGCGGGACCTTCCTGATCTTCAGCGACTACATGCGCCCGGCCGTCCGACTCGCCGCGCTCATGGAGATCCCGTCGATCTTCGTCTGGACCCACGACTCCGTCGCGCTCGGCGAGGACGGGCCGACCCACCAGCCGATCGAGCAGCTGAGCTCGCTGCGTGCGATCCCCAACCTCTCGGTCGTGCGCCCCGGTGACGCGAACGAGACCGCCTACGCGTGGCTCGAGATCCTGAAGCGACGCGGCGGACCGGCGGGCATCGCCCTGACCCGTCAGAACATCCCGGTGTTCGAACGCGGCGACGGCGAGGCAGCCGGCGACACCCTCGCATCCGCGAGCAACGTCGCGAAGGGCGCCTACGTGCTGGCCGAAGCGCCTTCGGGTGCACCCGAGGTGATCCTCATCGCCACGGGCTCCGAGGTGCAGGTCGCCCTCGCCGCACGCGAGCAGCTCGCGACCGAGGGCATCGGAGCGCGCGTCGTCTCGGCGCCCAGCCTGGAGTGGTTCGAGGAGCAGGATGCCGCGTACCGCGAGTCGGTGCTTCCGGCCTCCGTCACCGCGCGCGTCAGCGTCGAGGCCGGCCTCGCACTGAGCTGGCACCGCTACCTCGGCACCCGCGGCCGCGCCGTGTCGATCGAGCACTTCGGCGCTTCCGCCGACTACAAGACCCTCTTCCGCGAGTTCGGCATCACCCACGAGCACGTCGTCGCCGCCGCGAAGGAATCGCTCGCGTCGAACTGACCGGGCAGAAGGAGACCACATCATGAGCACCTCCCCCACCACCGCCCTCTCCGAAGCGGGCGTCAGCATCTGGCTCGACGACCTCTCGCGCGGACGCATCGTCTCGGGCGACCTGGAGCGCCTCATCGCCGAACGCGATGTCGTGGGCGTCACGACCAACCCGACGATCTTCGCGGGCGCCCTCAGCAACGGCGACGTCTACCGCGAGCAGGTCGCGACGCTCGCCGCCGACGGCGCGGACGTCGACCGCGCGGTCTTCGAGATCACCACCGACGACGTGCGCGACGCGGCCGACCACTTCCGGCCCGTGTTCGACCGGAGCGGCGGGTACGACGGCCGGGTCTCGATCGAGGTCTCCCCCGACCTCGCCCACGACACCGAGGCCACGATCGCCGAGGCGCACCGGCTCTGGGATCGCGTCGACCGTCCGAACGTGATGATCAAGATCCCCGCCACGCGCGAGGGCCTGCCCGCCATCACCGCGGCGATCGCGGCGGGGATCAGCGTCAACGTCACGCTCATCTTCAGCCTCGACCGCTACCGCGAGGTCATCGACGCGTACCTCGCCGGACTCGAGCAGGCGCGCGCCGCCGGCATCGACCTGGCCACGATCCACTCGGTCGCGTCGTTCTTCGTCTCGCGCGTCGACACCGAGATCGACAAGCGGCTCGAGGCGATCGGCACGGCCGAGGCACTCGCGCTGAAGAGCCGCGCCGGCGTCGCGAACGCGCGACTGGCGTACGAGCTCTACCTCCAGGAGTTCGGCGGGGAGCGCGCGAGCGCGCTGCTCGACGCCGGCGCGAACCGCCAGCGCCCGCTGTGGGCCTCGACCGGCGTCAAGGACCCCGCGCTGCCCGACACGCTGTACGTGACCGAACTCGTGGCGAAGGGCGTCGTGAACACGATGCCCGAGAAGACGCTCGAGGCGACCTACGACCACGGCGTCGTCGAGGGCGACACCGTGTCCGGCGCGTTCGCCGAGGCCGGCCGCGTGCTCGACGCGCTCGACGGCGTCGGCGTCGACTACGACGACGTCACGGCGCTCCTCGAGCGCGAGGGCGTGGACAAGTTCGTGGTCTCGTGGGGCGAACTGCTCGAGACCGTGCGCGGCGCGCTCGAGGCGGCCCGGTGAGGATCCGCATCCGCGTGAGCGGCCGATCGGGTGCTGCGGTCCGCCGCGTCATCGACTGATCTGGAGTCCACATGCATCCGGTAGAGATCACCGCGACGCACAACCCGTTGCGGTCGCCGAAGGACTACCGTCTCAACCGCATCGCCGGCCCGTCGAGCCTCATCATCTTCGGCGTGACCGGGGACCTGTCGCGCAAGAAGCTGATGCCCGCCGTGTACGACCTCGCGAACCGCGGGCTCCTGCCGCCGGGGTTCGCGCTCGTCGGCTTCGCGCGCCGCGACTGGGAGGACGAGGACTTCGCCCAGATCGTCCACGACTCGGTCCGGGAGCACGCCCGGACCGAGTTCCGGGAGGACGTCTGGGAGCAGCTCTCGCGCGGCATCCGCTTCATCCAGGGGACCTTCGACGACGACGACGCGTTCGCGCGCCTGCGCGACACGGTCGACACGCTCGACCGCGAGCGCGGGACGATGGGCAACCACGCGTTCTACCTCTCGATCCCGCCGAAGTCCTTCCCTCAGGTGACCGAGCAGCTCAAGCGTTCGGGGCTGACCGAGCAGAAGCCGGGACAGTGGCGACGCGTCGTCATCGAGAAGCCGTTCGGGTCCGACCTGCAGTCGGCGATCGAGCTCAACGACGTGGTCGCGTCGGTCTTCCCACCGGACTCGGTGTTCCGGATCGACCACTACCTCGGCAAGGAGACCGTCCAGAACATCCTGGCGCTCCGGTTCGCGAACCAGCTGTACGAGCCGATCTGGAACGCCAACCACGTCGACCACGTGCAGATCACCATGGCCGAGGACATCGGCGTCGGCGGACGCGCGGGGTACTACGACGGCATCGGCGCGGCGCGCGACGTCATCCAGAACCACCTGCTGCAGTTGTTGGCGCTCACCGCGATGGAGGAACCCATCTCGTTCGACGCGGCCGACCTCCGCGCCGAGAAGGAGAAGATCCTGCGCGCGGTGGAGCTGCCCGACGACCTGTCGACCGCGACGGCCCGCGGGCAGTACTCGGGCGGATGGCAGGGGGGCGAGAAGGTCGTCGGCTTCCTCGACGAGGACGGCATGAACCCCTCGTCGACGACCGAGACGTTCGCCGCGATGAAACTGCTCATCGGCACGCGCAGGTGGGCGGGTGTCCCGTTCTACCTCCGGGCGGGCAAGCGGCTGGGCCGTCGGGTGACGGAGATCGCCGTCGTCTTCAAGCGCGCGCCGCAGCAGGTCTTCGCCGACAGCCAGACCGCCCAGCTCGGGCAGAACGCGCTGGTCATCCGCGTCCAGCCCGACGAGGGCGTGACGATCCGCTTCGGCTCGAAGGTCCCGGGCGCGGGCATGCAGGTGCGCGACGTGACGATGGACTTCGGGTACGGCCACGCCTTCACCGAGGCCAGCCCCGAGGCCTACGAGCGGCTGATCCTCGACGTGCTCCTCGGCGACCCCCCGCTCTTCCCGCGCCAGGAGGAGGTCGAGCTGTCCTGGAAGATCCTCGACCCGATCGAGCGGTACTGGTCGACGCAGGGTCGGCCCGAGCAGTACAAGCCCGGTTCGTGGGGGCCCGCGTGCGCCGACGAACTGCTCGCCCGCGACGGCCGCACCTGGAGGCGCCCATGATCGTCGAACTTCCCGACACGACGACCAGCCACATCTCGAAGTCGCTCGTCAAGATCCGCGAGGAGGGCGGCGCCGTCGCCCTCGGACGCGTGCTGACGCTCATCATCGCCACCTCGCGCGACGGCGAGGAGGAGGCGATCGAGGCCGCCAACGACGCCTCCCGCGAGCACCCCATGCGCGTCATCGTGCTCTCGACCGAGACCGATGAAGCGGATGCCGGTGCGAGCCGTCTCGACGCCGAGATCCGTGTCGGCGGCGACGCGGGCGCGAGCGAGGTCATCATCCTCCGCGCGCGCGGCGATGCCGCCGAAGACGAGCAGAGCCTCGTGATGGGCCTGCTGCTGCCCGATGCCCCGGTGGTCGTCTGGTGGCCGGGGCTCGCCCCGGAGGTGCCCGGCGACTCGCCGCTCGGACGCATCGCGCAGCGCCGGATCACGGACGCCTCCACGCAGCCCGACCCGCAGGCCGCCCTCGACCACCTCGCGGCGAGCTACCGGCCGGGCGACGCGGACTTCGCCTGGACGAGGCTCACGCTCTGGCGCGCGCAGCTCGCGGCCGTGCTCGACCAGCCGCCGTACGAACCCGTCACGGCCGTGCAGGTCACCGGCGCGATCGACTCGCCGTCGACCACGCTGCTCGCCGCGTGGCTGACGATGCAGCTCGGAGCGGCGACCGTGTGCACGCTGACGGGGCTCGAGCAGGGTTCGCACGGCATCCACGGGGTGCATCTCAGCCGAGCACCCGGCACGATCGAGCTCGTCCGCGACGTGCCGGGCGTCGCGACCCTCAGGCAGCCCGAGCAGCCCATCCACGACGTGGCGCTCCCCCGCCGCAGCCTCCGCGACTGCCTCGCCGACGAGCTGCGCCGACTCGACCCCGACGAGCTGTACGGCGAGGTCATCACCCGAGGGCTCCGCCTGTTGGCGGATCAGCGTTCGCACCACCACGAAGGAGCAACCGAATGACCAACGATCGCCGTGTGCTCGTGCACCCCGACAAGGGCGCGCTCGCAGGTTCCGTCGCCGCGAGGTTCATGACGAAGCTGCTCGACCTGCTCGACGCCCAGGAGACGGTGCACGTCGTGCTGACCGGCGGCTCGATGGGGGGCGCGGTGCTCTCCTCCGTCCGCGACTCGCCGGCGCACGCGAGCATCGACTGGTCGCGGGTCCACTTCTGGTGGGGCGACGAGCGGTGGGTTCCCGAGGGGCACGAGGAGCGCAACGACCGTCAGTCGCGCGAGGCGCTCCTGGACTCGCTCGGCCTCGACGCCGGCAACATCCATCCCTTCCCGGCATCCGACTCGGGCCTCACGCTCGACGCTGCGGCCGACGCCTACACCGCGGAGCTCGCACGATACGGCAGCGACGGGCTGCCGTACCCTGTCTTCGACATCGTCTTCCTCGGAGTCGGCCCGGACGGACACATCGCCTCCCTGTTCCCGCACCGTTCGGGGATCCAGGTGGTCGACCGACCCGTCATCGCGGTGCGCGACTCGCCCAAGCCCCCGGCGGAGCGGCTGAGCCTGACGCGGCCCGTCATCAATGCGGCTCAGCGCGTCTGGATGGTGCTCGCGGGTTCCGACAAGGCTTCGGCGCTCGGCCTCGCGCTCGCCGGCGCGAGTCGCGACGAGGTGCCCGTCGCGGGGATCAAGGGCCGTCGGCGCACGGTCTTCTTCGTCGACCGGGATGCCGCGGCAGAGGTGCCCGAGGCGCTCATCGCCCGTGACTACTGAACCACGGGGCAGACGGCCCCGATGCACGACGAAGCGGGCCGCCCCGGAGGGCGGCCCGTTTCATCGTTCGGTGCTCGTCGGGAGCGTTCAGTCCTCGGTCGCCGTGCCCCGACGCGCGCGCAGCTGCTGCAGCGCCTCGTCGAGCAGGGCCTCCGCCTCCTCCTCGGTACGCCGTTCCTTCACGTACGCGAGGTGCGTCTTGTAGGGCTCGGCCTTCGCGACCGCGGGCGGATTCTCCCGATCCCGACCGGCGGGCAGGCCCGTCGACGGGCTGTCGATGACGTCGGGGATCTCCTCGTCCGGGAGACTCGCGGCGAAGTACCGGACCGTCTCGTTCCCCTGGGCGTCCCAGTAGCTCACCGCGACGCGGTCGGCGTGGAAGCCCCGGTCCTGCTCGCCCATCGGGCCCGAACCGACCCGCGATCCGCGGATCGCACTGTTGCCTGAAACCACGTTGCCTTCGCCTCCGTCAGATGCCGGCGTCGAACTTGGTGATGAGCCCGAGCACGACGATGCACGAGACCCACACGAGTCCGAGGATGATCGTGATGCGGTTGAGGTTGCGCTCGGCCACACCCGACGCACCGAGGCTGGAGGTCATGCCGCCGCCGAACATGTCGGACAGACCGCCGCCGCGGCCCTTGTGCAACAGGATCAGGAGGGTGAGCAGGATGCTCGTGAGGCCGAGCAGCACCTGCAGGACGACCTGGAGAATCTCCACGGTGAAACCTTTCCGGGCACGACCGGGGATGTCGTTGCCGCTGAACGAGTATAGCCGTCGCGCCCTCCGGCCCGTGGCGGTGAGGGCCCCGGGCCGGTGGCGCGACGCGCTCGGGCCTGGCGGTCAGGCCCCCACGTGCTTCTTGAACCGGACGATGCTCGAGAACTCGTCGAGGTCGAGGCTCGCGCCGCCGACGAGCGCGCCGTCGACGTCGGGCTCTCGCATGAACGCGGCGATGTTCGCCGCCTTCACGGAGCCGCCGTACAGGATCCGAGTGGCCGCGGCGAGGTCGTCGCCCGCGATCTCGCGGAGCACCTCGCGCAGGGCGCCCGCGACCTGCTGGGCCTGCTCGGGCGTCGCCGCCTGCCCGGAGCCGATCGCCCAGACCGGCTCGTAGGCGACGACGAGCCCCTTGGAGACATCCGCCCCCTCGAGCGCAGCCCGCAGCTGGGCGACCGGGACGGCGCTCGCGCCGTGCTGCTCGAGGTCTTCAGCGGTCTCGCCGACGCAGAGCACCGGCACGAGGCCGTGCCGGTGGGCGGCCGCGACCTTGTCGCGAACGACCTCGTCGGTCTCGGCGTGCATGGTGCGACGTTCCGAGTGGCCGATGATGACGTACGCGCAGTCGAGCCGGGCCAGGAACGCCCCCGAGACCTCCCCCGTGTACGCGCCCGAGTCCTTCGCCGAGAGGTCCTGTGCGCCGTACCTCACGGGCAGGTCGTCGGCGGAGACCAGCGTCTGCACCGACCGCAGGTCGGTGAAGGGCGGGAAGACCGCGACCTCGGCGTCCGCGAAGTCGTGCTTCGCGTCGGAGAGGCTCCACGCGAGCTTCTGCACGAACGCGATCGCCTGCAGGTGGTCGAGGTTCATCTTCCAGTTGCCGGCGATGAACGGGGTGCGGGTCACTGCCATCCGAGGACCTCCAGTCCGGGGAGTTTCTTGCCTTCGAGGAATTCCAGGCTCGCCCCGCCGCCGGTCGAGATGTGACCGAAGGCGGCTTCGTCGAACCCGAGCTGTCGGACCGCGGCCGCCGAGTCGCCGCCGCCGACGACGCTCAGGCCGTCGACGTCGATGAGCGCGGATGCCACGGTGCGGGTCCCGTCGGCGAAGGGTGCGAGCTCGAACACGCCCATGGGCCCGTTCCAGAACACGGTCTTCGCATCGCGGATGCGTGCGGCGAACGCCGCGGCGGTGTCGGGGCCGATGTCGAGGCCCAGGCCGGAGGCTCCGAACGGGGTCTGCTCGATCGCATCCGCCGCGGCGACCACGTGTTCGGCATCGGCCGAGAAGGACGCCGCGACCACGACGTCGGTGGGCAGCACGATGTCGACGCCGCGCTCGGCGGCATCAGCGAGGTAGCGCTCGACGGTGCCGATCTGATCGGCCTCGAGGAGGCTCGATCCGACGGCGTGCCCCTGCGCAGCGAGGAAGGTGAACAGCATCCCGCCCCCGATGAGCAGCGCGTCGACCCGCGGGAGCAGGTGCTCGATGACGCCGAGCTTGTCGGACACCTTCGATCCGCCGAGCACGACCACGTACGGCCGCTCGGGCTTCTCGGTGAGCCGGTCGAGCACCTCGAGCTCGTCGGCGATGAGCAGGCCCGCGGCGCTCGGACGCAGCTGCGCGAGCTCGTAGACGCTCGCCTGCTTCCGGTGGACCACCCCGAAGCCGTCGGAGACGACCGAGTCGGTGAACTCGGCGAGCTGCCCCGCGAACGCTGTGCGCTCGGCCTCGTTCTTGCTCGTCTCCCCCGGGTTGAAGCGGAGGTTCTCGAGGACGAGGATCTCGCCGTCGTCGAGCGCGGCGACCTTGGCGGCGGCATCCGCCCCCACGGTGTCGGTCGCGAACGCGACCGGCACGTCGACGAGCTCGCCCAGCCGCGTCGCGGCCGGCTCGAGGCTGTACTTCGGGTCCGGGGCGCCCTCGGGGCGGCCCAGGTGCGAGATCACGATGACCTTCGCACCCTCGCGGACGAGCCGGGTGAGCGTCGGCACCGACGCGCGCACGCGCCCGTCGTCGGTGATCTCGCCGTCCTTCAGCGGAACGTTCAGGTCGCATCGGACGATGACACGGGTACCGGCGAGCGGGCCCAGGGAATCGATGGTTCTGAGGGTCACGTGGTCTCTCTCACAGGCGTGCGGATTCCCGCACGAGCGGTTGCGTGGCGGTGCGGTTCTAGAGTCGCTCGGCGACGTACGCGGTCAGGTCGACGAGTCGGTTCGAGTAGCCCCACTCGTTGTCGTACCAGGCGGACAGCTTCACCTGGTTTCCGATGACCCGGACGAGGCCCGCGTCGAAGATCGACGAGTGCGGGTCGGTCACGATGTCGCTCGAGACGATCGGGTCCTCGGTGTACTTGAGGATGCCGCGCAGGGGGCCCTCGGCGGCCCGCCGATAGGCGGCCTTGACCTCGTCGACGGTGACCGTGCGCGATGCGGTGACCGTGAGGTCGGTGATGGAGCCCGTGGGGACGGGGACGCGCAGGGCGAAGCCGTCGAGCTTTCCGACGAGCCCGGGGAGCACGAGGCCGATGGCCTTCGCCGCACCCGTCGAGGTCGGCACGATGTTGATCGCCGCGGCCCGCGCACGGCGGAGGTCGCGATGCGGGCCGTCCTGGAGGTTCTGGTCGGCGGTGTACGCGTGGACGGTCGTCATGAGGCCGTGCTCGATGCCGAACTCGTCGTCGAAGACCTTGGCGAGGGGTGCGAGGCAGTTCGTCGTGCACGACGCGTTCGAGATGATGTGGTGGCGCGCGGGATCGTAGGAGTCCTCGTTCACGCCCATCACGAAGGTCGCGTCCTCATCGGTGGCGGGTGCGGAGATGAGCACCTTCTTCGCGCCGGCCTCGAGGTGCTTGCGGGCGTCGGCCGCCTTGGTGAAGAACCCGGTGGACTCGATGACGATGTCGACGCCGAGCTCGCCCCAGGGCAGGTTCGCCGGGTCGCGTTCCGAGAACGCGCGGATCGCACGGCCGTCGACGATGAGGTGCTCGTCGTCGTGCTCCACGCTCGCGTCGAGCCGGCCGGTGACCGAGTCGTAGGTGAGCAGGTGGGCGAGGGTCCTGTTGTCGGTGAGGTCGTTGACGGCGACGATCTCGAGGTCGGCGCCCTGCGCGAGTGCGGCACGGAGGTAGTTGCGGCCGATTCGGCCGAAGCCGTTGATGCCGATCTTGACGGACACTGGATTCTCCCTGTCGTCATGGCGCGAGCGCGCCAACGGGGTGGTGGTGACCGGACGGCGATGTCCCCGGGCGGTGCCCGGGGACACCATCCGCTATGACAGTAGCAGCAGGCCCGAAGTGCGCTCCGTGGCCGCCTGGAAGCGCTGCTGGACGTTCGCCCAGTCGACGATGTTCCAGAACGCCTTGACGTAGTCGGCGCGCACATTGCGGTAGTCGAGGTAGTAGGCGTGCTCCCACACGTCGAGCATGAGCAGCGGCACGACGCCCGCAGGCATGTTGGCCTGCTGGTCGAAGAACTGCAGGACGATCAGGCGCTGCCCGATCGAGTCCCACGCGAGCACGGACCAACCGGAACCCTGCACGCCGAGCGCGGTCGCGGTGAAGTGCGCCTGGAACTTCTCGAACGAGCCGAAGTGGTCGGCGATCGCCGCCGCGAGCTCACCGGTGGGCGCGTCGCCGCCGTCCGGAGACATGTTCGTCCAGAAGATCGAGTGGTTGACGTGGCCGCCAAGGTTGAACGCGAGGTCCTTCTCGAGCTTGTTCACGTTCGCCAGGTCGCCGGAGTCGCGCGCCTCGGCGAGCTGCGCGAGCGCCGTGTTCGCACCCGTCACGTAGGCCTGGTGGTGCTTCGAGTGATGCAGCTCCATGATCGTGCCGCTGATCGACGGTTCGAGCGCCGAGTAGTCGTACGGCAGGTCGGGGAGGGTGTAGTCAGCCATTGCTTCTCCTTCTCAGCGGCCGGGTCGACCGGACGTCTGCCCGGCGGACCGCGGCCTGTTCGATCCTATGCCCGTGCGAGGGGCGGATGTCGGGGCTGCATCGGGATCGCCCGGCAGCCCTCGAGGCTCAGACGTCGTCGAGGTCCGCGGGCAGGTTCGCCTCGGTGCCCGGGATCCCGAGCTCCGCGGCCCGTTTGTCGGCCATCGCGAGCAGACGCCGGATGCGCCCCGCCACGGCATCCTTGGTCAGCGGCGGGTCCGCGTGGTGGCCGAGCTCGTCGAGGCTCGCGTCACGGTGCGCGAGCCGCAGGTCGCCGGCGTAGCGGAGGTGATCGGGGATCTCCTCCCCGAGGATCTCCATCGCGCGCTCGACCCTCGCGCACGCCGCGACCGCGGCCTGCGCCGACCGGCGGAGGTTGGCGTCGTCGAAGTTGACGAGGCGGTTCGCCGTCGCGCGGACCTCGCGCCGCTGACGCATCTCCTCCCAGTTGCGCACGGTGTCGCTCGCACCCATGAGCGCGAGCATGGCGCTGATCGCCTCGCCGTCGCGGACGACGACGCGGTGCACGCCCCGCACCTCGCGGGCCTTGGCCGCGACGCCGAGCCGACCGGCGGCGCCGACGAGCGCCATGGCCGTCTCACCGCCGGGGCACGTGATCTCGAGGGCCGCGGAGCGCCCCGGGTCGGTGAGGCTTCCGCGCGCCAGGAACGCGCCGCGCCAGACGGCGGCGACCTCGTCGCGCGACCCGGTCGTGAGCTTGTTCGGGAGCCCGCGGACCGGTCGACGGCGGGCGTCGAGCAGGCCCGTCTGGCGGGCGAGCGTCTCGCCGCCGTCGAGCACGCGCACGAGGTACTGGTTCGTGCGGCGGAGTCCGGACGCACCGATCACCGAGACGTCCGGGCGCACCCCGTACAGTTCGCCGAGGTCGCGGGTCACGCGGCGCGCGATGCCCGGGGCGTCGAGTTCGGCCTCGATCGCGATGCGGCCCGAGATGATGTGGAGTCCACCGGCGAATCGGAGCACGGACGCCAGTTCCGCGGCGCGCACCGAGGTCCTCGTGACCTCGATCTTCGCCAGCTCCTCTTTCACCTCAGCCGTCAGGGCCACGTGGTCGTCCTCTCTGTCGTGCGGTGGCGCTCGACGCGCCGGTTCATTCCCTGCCCAGGTCGCGGTGCTTCACGCTGACCGCGAGGCCGGGGATCGTTCCGAGTCTCGCCGCGAGTTCGCGGACGAGTGCGACCGATCGGTGCTTGCCCCCGGTGCAGCCGATCGCGATCGTCGCGTGTCGCTTGCTCTCGCGCTGGTAGCCGTCGAGCACGGGCCGCAGCGCCGCCAGGTAGGCGTCGAGGAACTCGCCGGCGCCGAGCTGTTCGAGCACGTAGTCGCTCACCCGGGCGTCCTCGCCCGTGAGCGCACGGAGGTCGGGATCCCAGAACGGGTTGGGCAGGAAGCGCGCGTCGGCGACGAGGTCGGCGTCGGGCGGGAGACCGTACTTGAAGCCGAAGCTCTGGACCGTCACCCGGATGCCGGCGCGCCCCTGCTCGGCGAAGGTCTCGGTGACGAGGTTCGCGAGCTGGTGGATGTTCAGGCCGGAGGTGTCGACGAGGATGTCGCTCGACTCGCGGACCGCGGCCAACCGGTTCCGCTCGGCGGCGATGCCGTCGAGCAGGGTGCCGTCCCCCTGCAGCGGATGGGGGCGCCGGACCGAGTCGAAGCGGCGCACGAGCACGGCGTCGTCCGCGTCGAGGAAGACGACGCGCACGTCGACCTTGTCCCTCAGGGACTCGACCATCTGCTGGAGCTCGGAGAAGAACTCGCCGCCGCGGATGTCGACCACGGCCGCGATGCGCGGCAGCGACTCCCCCGCGTGCTGGGCGAGCTCGACGAGTGGCCGGAGCATCTGCGGCGGCAGGTTGTCGACGACGTACCAGCCCAGGTCTTCGAGCGCGTCGGCCGCGGTCGATCGTCCGGCCCCCGACATCCCCGTGACGATGAGCATCTCCTGACGGTCGCCGTCGGTCATGCGTTCGGCGCTCCTTCCTGCAGTCCCCCGAGCGTCCAGCCTAGTCGTCGACCGGTCGGCCCGTTCCCTCCAGGTGCCGCCTGATGGCCGCCGCGAGGGTCGGCCCGACGCCGGGGACCTCGCCGATGGCCGCTTCGTCGGCCTGGCGCAGGCGCGCGACCGATCCGAAGTGCTTGAGCAGGGCCTTCACGCGCGCGGGCCCGAGGCCCGGCACCTCGGAGAGGACCGTGGCGATGTCGCGCTTCCGACGTTGCCGTTGGTGGGTGATGGCGAATCGGTGCGCCTCGTCGCGGATCCGCTGGAACAGGAAGAGGGCATCGCTGTTGCGCGGCAGGATGACCGGGAAGTCGGAGTCCGGGGTCCAGATCTCCTCCAGCCGCTTCGCGATGCCGCAGAGGTACACGCCCTGCACGCCCGCCTCGCGCAGTGCGCGCTCGGCGGCCGCGACCTGCGGTCGTCCGCCGTCGACGACGAGGAGGTTCGGGCGATAGGCGAACTTCGAGCGGCGGGCGGATGACACGACCTCGCCCTCCGCCGTGACGTCGAGGTCCGACGCGGCATCCGCCTCGGCCGGATGCCCGGCCGCCTCGCCCAGGTGGGCGAGACGACGGGTCAGGACCTGGTGGATCGAATCGGTGTCGTCGCTCGAGCTCGGAATCGTGAAGCGCCGGTACTCGTCCTTCCGAGGGAGGCCGTCTTCGAAGACCACCATCGAGGCGACGATGTTCGTGCCGCTGAGGTGCGACACGTCGAAGCACTCGATGCGCAGGGGCGCGTCGGCCATGCCGAGCGACTCCTGGATGTCTTCCAGCGCGCGCGATCGCGCGGTGAAGTCGGCGCTCCGGCGCGTCTTGTACAGCATGAGCGTCTGCCGTGCGTTCTGGGTGGCGGTCTCGAGCAGCGCGGCCTTGTCGCCGCGCCTGGCCGCTCGGAGGCGCACCTTCCGGCCTCCGCGGTCGGCGAGCCACCCCTCGAGCGCCTCCGCGTCGTCCGGCAGCGCCGGGACGACGACCTCGGCCGGCGGGCGGAGGTCTGCACCGTACGCGTGCTGGACGACCGAGTCGACGAGGTCGCCGAGGGTCATGTCGAGCTCGGTGTCGACGGTCCAGGAGTGCACGCCGCGGACCCGCCCGCCGCGGACCGTGAACAGGTGCACGGCGGCCGCCAGTTCGTCGTGGTCGATGCCGAACACGTCGACGTCGACATGCTCGCGCAGCACGACCGCGCTCTTCTCGAAGAAGGACTCGGCGGCCTGGAGTTCGTCGCGGCGGCGAGCTGCGGTCTCGTAGTCCTGCACGGCGGCGGCCGCGCGCATCTGCTGCTCGAGGACGGTCACGATCCGTCGGTCCTGGTTCTGCATGAACGCGACGAACCGCGCCACGTTCGCACGGTGCTCCTCGACCGTGACGGCGCCGGAGCAGGGACCGAAGCAGCGGCCGATCTGGCCTGCGAAGCAGGGCTTGCCGGACTGCATGGCGCGCTTGTAGTCGGAATCCTTGCAGGTGCGGATGGGGAACAGCTTCAACAGCAGGTCGAGCGTCTCGTTGACCGCCCAGACCTTCGGATACGGACCGAAGTACTTGGCCCCGGGGATCCCGCGCCGCCGGGTGACGATGGCGCGCGGGGCCTCGTCGGCGAGGGTGACCGCCAGGTACGGGTAGGACTTGTCGTCGCGGTACTTGACGTTGAACGGCGGGTCGAACTCCTTGATCCAGGTGTACTCGAGCTGGAGGGCCTCGATGTCGTTGCCGACGACGGTCCATTCGACGGATGCGGCGGTCGTGACCATCCGCCGTGTGCGCTCGTGCAGGGTGTGCAGCGGTGCGAAGTAGTTCGACAGGCGCGCCCGGAGGCTCTTCGCCTTGCCGACGTACAGCACCCGATGGTCCGCATCGCGGAACCGGTAGACGCCGGGATCCGTCGGGATCTCGCCCGGGCGCGGCCGATAGGCAACCGTCGCCGCCATGCTCACCCGGCCGCGGCGGCCGGCAGCGCGGCCGCGTCGAAGATCTCGCGCAGGAACGTGCCCGTGTGGCTCTCGTGGATGCGGGCCACCTCTTCGGGAGTGCCCGTGGCGACGACCTGCCCGCCCCCGGAGCCGCCCTCGGGGCCGAGGTCGACGATCCAGTCGGCGGACTTGATCACGTCGAGGCTGTGTTCGATCACGATGACCGTGTTGCCCTTGTCGACGAGCTTGCCGAGCACCTTGAGGAGCTTCCGGACGTCCTCGAAGTGGAGTCCGGTGGTCGGTTCGTCGAGCACGTAGATGCTGCGCCCGTTCGATCGACGCTGGAGTTCGGTCGCGAGCTTGACCCGCTGCGCCTCGCCGCCCGAGAGGGTCGTCGCGCTCTGGCCGAGCTGGACGTACCCCAGGCCGACGTCGACCAGTGTCTTCAGGTACCGGTGGATCGCCGAGATGGGTTCGAAGAACTCGGCCGCCTCGCTGATCGGCATCTCGAGCACCTCGGCGATGTTCTTGCCCTTGTAGTGCACCTGAAGCGTCTCGCGGTTGTACCGCTGACCGCCGCAGACCTCGCACGCCACGTAGACGTCGGGGAGGAAGTTCATCTCGATCTTGATCGTGCCGTCACCGGAGCAGGCCTCGCAGCGGCCGCCCTTGACGTTGAAGCTGAATCGACCGGGGAGGTAGCCGCGGGCCTTCGCCTCGGCCGTCTCGGAGAAGAGCGTTCGGATCCGGTCGAACACCCCGGTGTAGGTCGCCGGGTTGGAGCGCGGTGTGCGCCCGATGGGCGCCTGGTCGACGTGGACCACCTTGTCGAGGTGGTCGAGGCCCGTCACGCGGCGGTGCTTGCCCGGCACCTTGCGCGCCCCGTTGAGCTTGTTCGCGAGCACCCGGTAGAGGATGTCGTTGACGAGCGAGGACTTGCCCGACCCGCTCACGCCGGTCACCGCGGTCAACGTGCCGAGCGGGAAGGCGACGTCGACGCCCCGCAGGTTGTTGGCCTGCGCGCCTTCGACGCGGACCATGCGATCGGGGTCGATCGGTCGGCGCGACGTCGGGATCGCGATCTCCTTGCGACCCGCGAGGTAGTCGCCGGTCAGCGACGCGGTGTTGTTCATGAGGTCGACGTAGCTGCCGCTGTGCACGACGGTGCCGCCGTGGACGCCCGCACCTGGGCCGATGTCGACGATCCAGTCGGCGGTCCGGATCGTGTCCTCGTCGTGTTCGACGACGATGAGCGTGTTGCCGAGGTCGCGCAGCGCGACGAGCGTGTCGATGAGACGCCGGTTGTCGCGCTGGTGGAGTCCGATGCTCGGCTCGTCGAGGACGTAGAGGACGCCCGTGAGCCCCGACCCGATCTGCGTCGCGAGGCGGATCCGCTGCGCCTCGCCCCCGGAGAGGGTCCCGGCCGCGCGCGCCAGGTCGAGGTAGCTGAGGCCGACCCGGATCAGGAAGTCCAGCCGCAGCTTGATCTCGCGCAGGACCTGCGCGCCGATCGCCTGCTCGCGGTCGGTCAGCTCGAGGCGGTCCATGAAGGCGCGGGCATCGTGCAGGCTCAGCCGGCAGACGTCGGCGATCGACGCGTCGTGGACGAGCACCGCGAGCACCTCGGGCTTGAGCCGGTCGCCGCGGCACACCGGGCACGGGACCTCGCGGAGGTACTCCGCCCAGCGGGCCCGCTGGACGTCGGTCTCGGCCTGCAGGTACTGCCGCTCGATGTACGGCACGACGCCCTCGAAGCCCGACGTGTAGCTCATCTCGCGCCCGTACCGGTTGCGCCAGCGCACCCGGACCTCGAAGTTGTCGCCGCGCAGCACCGCGCTGCGGACGGACTCGTCGAGGTCTTCCCACGCCGTGTCGAGCGAGAACCCGAGGTCGCGCGCGAGGCCGTCGAGCAGTTTCTCGTAGTAGTTGTAGAGGCTCTTGCCCTGGGAGGTCCACGGCAGGATGACGCCCTCGGCGATGCTGAGCGAGGGGTCCCCGAGCAGCAGGTCCTCGTCGACCGACATCCGCGTTCCGAGACCCGAGCACTGCGGGCACGCCCCGAACGGCGCGTTGAACGAGAAGGTGCGCGGCTCGACCTCGGTCAGCGCGATGGGGTGCTGGTTCGGGCAGCTGAGCTTCTCGGAGAAGGTCTGCCACGCCGCGTCGCCCTCGAGGTCGACGTAGTTGATCTGGGCGAGACCGTCGGTGAGCCTGAGCGCGGTCTCGAGCGAGTCCGTGAGCCGCCCGAGGATGTCATCGGATGCCACGAGCCGGTCGATCACCACCGAGATGTCGTGCTTGACCTGCTTCTTGAGCTTCGGCGGCTCGTCGAGCCGGATCAGTTCGCCGTCGACGACCGCTCGCGAGTACCCCTGACCCGAGAGCTCGCGGAACAGGTCGACGAACTCGCCCTTCTTCTTCGACACGACCGGGCTCAGCACCTGGAAGCGGGTGCCGGCCTCGAGCTCCATGAGCCGGTCGGCGATCTGCTGCACGGTCTGGCGCTGGATCTTCTCACCGCACTCGGGGCAGTGCGGCACGCCGATGCGAGCCCAGAGGAGCCGCATGTAGTCGTAGATCTCGGTGATCGTGCCGACGGTCGAGCGCGGGTTGCGGTTGGTCGACTTCTGGTCGATCGACACGGCCGGGCTCAACCCCTCGATGAAGTCGACGTCGGGGCGATCGACCTGGCCGAGGAACTGCCGCGCGTAGGCCGACAGCGACTCGACGTACCGACGCTGCCCCTCGGCGAAGATCGTGTCGAACGCGAGCGAGGACTTGCCCGAGCCGGACAGGCCGGTGAAGACCACCATGGCGTCGCGAGGGATCTCGACGTCGACGTTGCGCAGGTTGTGGACGCGTGCCCCGCGGACACTCAGGCGCGAATGGGCATCGAGACGTGAAACTGGCACCCTCCGAGTCTACGAACCACCTCCGACACTGCCGGCTCGCACACGAGCGCTCTCAGCGAACACACGTTCGAAGACCGGCCGGATCGCAGGTGCGGGCTCCGCTCAGCCGAGGTGACCGGCCTTCTCCATCTGGCGTAGTTCGCGCTTGAGCTCGGAAACCTCGTCGCGCAGTCGTGCCGCGAGCTCGAACTTCAGCTCGCCCGCAGCCTCGAGCATCTGCTCGTTGAGGTCGCGGATCAGCTCCTCGAGGTCGTTCGCACCGGATGCCGCGATGCCCTCGCGCCGCGGGACCGGAGAACCGGCCTTGACGTCGCGGCCGGCGAGGAGGGCGGCCGTATCGGCCTCCTCGCGCGCCAGGACCTCGGTGATGTCGGCGATCCGCTTGCGCAACGGGGCCGGGTCGATGCCGTTCACACGGTTGTACTCGACCTGCTTCTCGCGCCGTCGCGTCGTCTCGTCGATCGCCGACCGCATGGAGTCGGTCATGACGTCGGCGTACATGTGCACCTGACCCGAGACGTTGCGCGCGGCACGGCCGATCGTCTGGATGAGCGAGGTCGACGAGCGCAGGAACCCCTCCTTGTCGGCGTCGAGGATGGCGACGAGCGAGACCTCGGGGAGGTCGAGCCCCTCGCGCAGCAGGTTGATGCCGACCAGGACGTCGTAGACACCGGCACGCAGCTCGGTCAGCAGTTCGACGCGGCGGAGCGTGTCGACGTCGGAGTGGAGGTACCGCACCCGGACCCCGGCCTCGGTGAGGAAGTCGGTGAGCTCCTCCGCCATCCGCTTGGTCAGGGTCGTCACGAGCACGCGCTCGTCGCGCTCCGCGCGCAGTCGGATCTCCTCGAGCAGGTCGTCGATCTGGCCCTTCGTCGGCTTGACCACGATCTCGGGGTCGACGAGACCGGTCGGGCGGATGATCTGCTCGACGATGCCGTCGGCGATGCCGAGTTCGTACTTGCCGGGCGTCGCCGACAGGTACACGGTCTGCCCGACGCGATCCTTGAACTCGTCGAACTTCAGGGGCCGGTTGTCGAGCGCGCTGGGCAACCGGAACCCGTGGTCGACGAGCGTGCGCTTGCGGGACGCGTCGCCCTCGTACATGGCGCCGATCTGCGGCACCGTGACGTGGGACTCGTCGATCACGACGAGGAAGTCGTCCGGGAAGTAGTCGAGCAGGCAGTGCGGCGCCTCGCCCGCTGCGCGACCGTCGATGTGTCGCGAGTAGTTCTCGATGCCCGAGCAGAACCCGATCTGCTCCATCATCTCGAGGTCGAACGTCGTCCGCATCCGCAGTCGCTGCGCCTCGAGCAGCTTGCCCTCGCGCTCGAGTTCCTGAAGCCGTTCGTCGAGCTCGTCGCGGATCGTGCCGATCGCGCGCTGCATGACATCGACGCTCGCGACATAGTGCGACGCCGGGAACACCGGGACCGCGTCGAGCTTCGCGATCACCGAACCGGTCAGGGGGTGGAGGCTGTGCAGCGACTCGATCTCGTCGCCGAACATCTCGATGCGGATCGCGTGCTCCTCGTAGACCGGGATGATCTCGATCGTGTCGCCGCGAACCCGGAACGTGCCTCGCGAGAACGCCACGTCGTTGCGGGAGTACTGCATCGACACGAACTTCCGGATCAGCCAGTCGCGGTCCACGCGCTGGCCGACCTGGAGCGGCATCATCGCATTCAGGTACTCCTCGGGAGTGCCGAGGCCGTAGATGCACGACACCGTCGAGACCACGACGACGTCTCGCCTGCTGAGGAGCGAGTTGGTCGTCGAATGCCGGAGCCGCTCGACCTCGGCGTTGATCGACGAGTCTTTCTCGATGAAGGTGTCGGTCTGCGGGACGTACGCCTCGGGCTGGTAGTAGTCGTAGTACGAGACGAAGTACTCGACCGCGTTGTGCGGCATGAGCTCGCGGAACTCGTTCGCGAGCTGCGCCGCGAGGGTCTTGTTGTGGGCGAGCACGAGCGTCGGACGCTGCACCTGCTCGACGAGCCACGCCGTCGTCGCCGACTTGCCCGTCCCGGTCGCACCGAGCAGCACCACGTCGGTCTCACCCGCGTTGATGCGCGCGGCGAGGTCGGCGATCGCCTGCGGCTGATCGCCGCTCGGCGAGTACTCGCTGACGACCTCGAACGGGCGCACGGAACGCGTCGACTGCATGCACGCAAGTCTAGGTTCCACCGCCGACACCGCGGCCGGGTGCGATGTCGACGCCGGGTCCGGCGCAGGCGGTACCGGGGTGCGCGCGCCGCGGCCGCGTCATCCGCTCGGCTGCGCCCGCTTCGCCCGCCGCGCGCGATCGACGTCCACCCACAGCGCGTCCGCCTGGCTCATGGTGTGGGCGATGGTCCCGCCCGTGTCGATGACCACGTCCGCGACCGCGCGCCGCTCCTCGTCGCCGATCTGCGCGTCGACGCGCGCCTCGGCGTGGATGGGGTCGAGGCCGCGCTCCTCGACGAGGCGCGAGACCTGGGCGCGCTTGGGCGCGCTCGTGACGACAACGAGGTCGAACGGATGGTCCACCTGCGCCTCGACGAGCAGCGGAACGTCGTACACCACGACGGCGTCGGGGTCCTCGGCATCCGCTTCGGCGATCAGGCGACCCGAGAGTTCGCGGACCGCCGGGTGCACGATGGCGTTCAGCCGTGCGCGCGCATCCTCGTCGTGGAAGACGAGGTCGCCGAGGCGCTGTCGGTCGAGCGTGCCGTCGGCACGGAGCATGCCTTCGCCGAACTCGGCGGCGATCGCCCGCAGGCACGCGCTTCCCGGTTCGACGACGCGACGCGCGAGCTGGTCGGCGTCGAGATGGATGGCGCCGTGCTCGACGAGCCTGCGCGCGACGGTGGACTTGCCCGACGCGATGCCGCCGGTGAGGCCGATCAGATACACATCGACAGCCTATTGCGTCGCCGGGCGCCGATGCCGCCCGGAACGCCGGAAGGCCGGCCCCAGCGGGACCGGCCTTCCGTTGTTCGAGCAGCCTGCGGCTGCTCGGCGATCAGTTGCTCGAGAGCTTCTCGCGCAGCGCCGCGAGCGACGCGTCGTCGGCGAGGGTGCCGGACCCGGCCGAGTCGCTCGAGAACGACGAACCCGTGAACGAGTCGTCTTCCGCCTGGGCCGCGATCGTGGCCGCGACCTGCTTCTTGTGCGCCTCCCAGCGAGCCTGCGCGGCAGCGTACTCCTGCTCCCACGCCTCGCGCGCGGACTCGAAGCCCTCGCGCCACTCGTTGGTCTCCGGGTCGAAGCCCTCCGGGTACTTGTAGTTGCCCTGCTCGTCGTACTCGGTGAGCATGCCGTAGAGCGCCGGGTCGAACTCGGTGCCCTCGGGGTCGACGCCGTCGTTCGCCTGCTTGAGCGACAGCGAGATGCGACGACGCTCGAGGTCGATGTCGATGACCTTGACGAAGACCTCTTCGCCCACCGAGACGACCTGCTCGGCCAGCTCGACGTGGCGACCCGACAGCTCCGAGATGTGCACGAGGCCCTCGATGCCGTCTGCGACGCGGACGAACGCACCGAACGGCACCAGCTTGGTGACCTTGCCCGGGGTGACCTGGCCGATCGCGTGCGTGCGCGCGAAGACCTGCCACGGGTCCTCCTGCGTCGCCTTGAGCGACAGCGAGACGCGCTCGCGGTCGAGCTCGACGGAGAGCACCTCGACGGTGACCTCCTGGCCGACCTCGACGACCTCGGACGCGTGCTCGATGTGCTTCCAGGAGAGCTCCGAGACGTGGACGAGACCGTCGACGCCACCGAGGTCGACGAACGCACCGAAGTTGACGATCGACGAGATGACGCCCTTGCGGATCTGGCCCGGGTGGAGGTTCTGGAGGAAGGTCGAACGCGACTCCGACTGGGTCTGCTCGAGGAGGGCACGGCGCGACAGGACCACGTTGTTGCGGTTCTTGTCGAGTTCGAGGATCTTGGCCTCGAGCTCCTGGCCGAGGTACGGCGTGAGGTCGCGGACGCGGCGGAGCTCGATGAGCGATGCGGGCAGGAAGCCGCGCAGGCCGATGTCGACGATGAGGCCGCCCTTGACGACCTCGATGACCTGGCCGGTGACGACGCCGTCGTTCTCCTTGATCTTCTCCACGTCGCCCCAAGCGCGCTCGTACTGCGCGCGCTTCTTGGACAGGATCAGACGGCCTTCCTTGTCCTCCTTCTGGAGAACGAGGGCCTCGACGGTGTCGCCGACCTCGACGACCTCGCTGGGGTCGACGTCGTGCTTGATGGAGAGTTCGCGCGAGGGGATGACGCCCTCGGTCTTGTAGCCGACGTCGAGGAGGACCTCGTCGCGGTCGATCTTCACGACGGTGCCCTCGATGAGGTCGCCGTCGTTGAAGAACTTGAGGGTCTTCTCGACCGCGGCGAGGAAGTCGTCAGCAGAACCGATGTCGTTGATCGCGACCTGCTTGGGTGCCTTGGTCGTTACGGTGGTCATGTAGTGGATGCTCCGAATGGACAATATCGGGCCCGACGCGGTGAGTGTTTCTTGGATTGGTCCGCGACGGGCAGGCGGACAGGATTGTCACACGAGTGACGCTCCATCGTAGCGGGATGCGGGAGCCCCCGGCAACCCGGTCAGCAACCCATCGCCGAGCGCAGCGTGTCGAGCCCCACCCCGCCCAGCCCGAGCGCCCGCGAGTGGAACGAGCGGATGTCGAAGCCGGCGCCCTCGCGCCGGCGCACCTCGTCGCGCAGCTGCTCCCAGATCCGCTGGCCCACCTTGTACGACGGCGCCTGCCCCGGCCAGCCGAGGTAGCGGTGCACCTCGAACCGCACGAACTCCGCGGGCATGTTCACGTTCCGGCCGAGGAACTCGAACGCGTACTCCCCCGTCCAGGTGCCCGCGCCGTCGGGGCGCGGCTTGCCCAGGTGCACGCCGAGGTCGAGCACGACGCGCGCCGCGCGCAGGCGCTGGCCGTCGAGCATCCCGAGCCGGTCGGCGGGGTCGTCGAGGTAGCCGAGTTCCTCCATGAGCCGCTCGGCGTAGAGGGCCCAGCCTTCGGCGTGGCCCGACGTGCCGGCGAGCTGTCGTCGCCACGTGTTGAGCGTGCCGCGGTTCACGACCGCCTGCCCGATCTGCAGGTGGTGCCCCGGAACGCCCTCGTGGTACACCGTCGTCTTCTCGCGCCACGTGTCGAACTCGGTGACCCCCTCCGGCACCGACCACCACATCCGGCCCGGCCGCGAGAAGTCGTCGCTCGGACCCGTGTAGTAGATCCCGCCCTCCTGGGTCGGCGCGATGAGGCATTCGAGCGTGCGGATCTCCTCCGGGATGTCGAACTGGGTGGCGCCCAACTCGGCCACCGCCAGGTCACTGGTCTCCTGCATCCATGCGCGAAGGGCGTCCGTGCCACGGAGCTTGCGCGACGGGTCGCGTTCGAGGTGCGCGACCGCCTCCTCCACGCTCGCTCCCGGAAGGATCTCGTTCGCGATCGACTGCTGCTCGGCGACCATGCGCGCGAGTTCCTCGAGTCCCCACTCGTACGTCTCGTCGAGGTCGACGACCGCGCCCAGGAAGCGCCTGGAGGCCAGCGCGTAGCGCTCCCGTCCGACCGCGTCCTCCGGGCCCGCCGCAGGCGCGAGCTCGCCGTCGAGGAACTCCGCGAGCCGTGCGTACGCGGATGCCGCGGCCGCCGCGCCGTCGTCGAGGTCACGTCGGAGCGCGTCTCCAGCCGTGCCCTCGGCACCAGCTGCGAACGAGGCGAAGAAGCCGTCCGCTCGAGCCTGGCGGCGCGCCTGCTCGGCGACCTCGCGGACCTGCCGGATCGCGGGAACGGTGCCGGCACGGATGCCCGCGCGGAGCGTGGCGAGGTAGCCGTCGATCGCGTCCGGGACGCCCCGGAGGCGCGTCGCGATGCGAGCCCACGCCTCCTCGTCGCCCGTCGGCATGAGATCGAACACCTCCCGGATCTCCTGCGGCGGGCTCGCGATGACGTTGAGGTCGCGCAGGTGGAGATCCGCAGCATCCGATTCGAGCGCCAGCTCCAGCTCGCTCCCGAGGTCGTCGACCGTGATCTCGTCGACGTCGTCGGCGGCCACCGCACTGCGGAGCTCCGCGAGCGTCGCCCGCGTCGCCGCGACGCGGGCCGCATGGCCCTCGGGTGAGAAGTCCGGAAGCCGGTGGTCCTGGTCCGTTCGCCCGAGATGCGTGCCGAGCGTCGGCTGCAGTTCGACGATGGTGTCGACCCAGGCTTCGGCGATGCGGTCGACGTCGGTCGGGGTGCGATCTGCGATGGTCATGCGTTCCTCTTCCATTCCCGGACGAGCGGATGCCGCGGCAGCACGCCACGGCATCGTCGCTCAGTGCGCGGCATCCTCCCAGTCACGACCACGCCCGACCTGGACGTCGAGCGGGACGAGCAGCTCTGCGGCATGCGACATCCGGTCGTGGACGACGGCCTCGAGCTCGTCGCCCTCGTCGCCCGCGACCTCGAAGATGAGCTCGTCGTGCACCTGCATGAGCATGCGCGAGCGCAGGCCGCGCTCCCGCAGTTCGCGCTCCACTCCGATCATCGCGAACTTCATGATGTCGGCGGCCGATCCCTGGATCGGCGCGTTGAGCGCCGCGCGCTCGGCGTTCTCGCGCAGCACGCGGTTCGGGCTGTTCAGGTCGGGGAACGGCCGGCGGCGGCCGAAGATCGTCTCCGTGTACCCGTCGAGCTTGGCCTGCGCGACGACCCCGCGGAGGTAGTCGCGGACCGCGCCGAACCGCTCGAAGTAGTCCTTCATGAGCTTGGTCGCCTCGGCCCGGTCGATGCGCAACTGCTTGGACAGGCCGAACGCGCTGAGTCCGTAGGCCAGGCCGTACGACATGGCCTTGACCTTGGTCCGCATGAGGGGCGTGACCTCCCCCGGATCGACGTCGAAGATGCGCGCACCGACGAACCGGTGCAGGTCTTCGCCGGAGTGGAACGCCTCGATGAGGCCGGGGTCCTCGGACAGGTGCGCCATGATGCGCATCTCGATCTGCGAGTAGTCGGCCGTCAGCAGCTCGCCGAACTCGGCGCCGTGGGTGAACGCGGCACGGATGCGCCGCCCCTCCTCGGTCCGGACCGGGATGTTCTGCAGGTTCGGGTCCGTCGAGGAGATGCGTCCCGTCGTCGTGCCGACTTGGACGTAGCTCGTGTGCACTCGCCCGTCGGATTGGATCGACTTGTCGAGCGTCTCGACGATCTGACGGAGCTTCGTCGCATCGCGGTGCTCGAGCAGGAGTCCGAGGAACGGGTGGGGATTGGTCTCCTGGAGGTCGGCGAGGGCGCCCGCATCGGTCGAGTAGCCGGTCTTCGTGGCGCGCGTCTTCGGCATGCCGAGCTGGTCGAAGAGCACCTCCTGGAGCTGCTTGGGCGAGCCGAGGTTCACCTCTCGCCCGATCTCGGCGTACGCCGACGCGGCGAGCCCTGCGGCCCGCTCCCCCAGTTGGGCAGAGAGGGCTGCGAGTCGCTCATGATCGACCGTGACCCCGCGCAGTTCCATCTCGGCGAGCACGCCGACGATCGGGATCTCGATGTCCGCGAGCACGCGACGCGACCCCTCCGACAGCGCGGCGAGCAGCACCGGCGCGACGCGGAGCGAGTACCAGGCGAACTCCGGCGCGCCGGCCGTGCCGTCAGCGTCCGGGACGAGCTGCGACGGATCGGCCATCGGGACATCCTCGCCGAGGTATCGCGAGACGAGGTCGACCAGGTCCTTCTCCTGGAGGCTCGGCCGCACGAGCCACCCGGCGATGAGCGTATCGACCTCGAGGCCGGAGAAGTCGAGGCCGGATCGACGCATCGCCTTGAGCTGGGGCTTCGCGTCGGTCATGACCTTGGGCGCCTCGCTCGCGAGCCAGGCCTCGAACGGCGCGAGGGCCTCGTCGCCGGCCGCCCACTCGAGTCGCACGCTCTCGGTCGTGCTCGCGACCCCGGCGCCGATGACCCGCCCGTCGAGGACCTCGATGCTGAGCCCGAGTCCGGCCGGCTCCGCGGCGGTCGCGCGGGCGAGCCATTCCGCGAGCGCCTCGCCGCGCAGCGACTGCGGCACCGGCGCGACCACGGTCGGCTCGGTCTCGGCCGACAGGGCCGCCGTGCCGTCCGAGGTCAGCCCGTTCGCCTCGGTGGCCATCTTGGTGACCCGCTCGAGCAGGGTCTTGAACTCGAGCCGGTCGAAGATCTCGCGCACGGCCGCCTCATCCATGGGCTGCGCGGCCAGGTCGGGAAGCTCGACCTCGAGCTCAAGATCGCGGACGAGCCGATTGAGCCGTCGGTTGCGGACCGCGTTCTCGCGCTCGCGACGCAGGTTCTCGCCCACGACGCCCTTGATCTCGTCGATGTGCTCGAGGATGCCGTCCAGGCTGCCGTACAGGCCCAGCCACTTCACCGCGGTCTTCTCGCCGACCTTCGTGATGCCGGGCAGGTTGTCGCTCGTCTCGCCGACGAGGGCCGCGATCTCGGGGTACTGCTCGGGGCGGACGCCGTACTTCTCGATGACGGCGTCCGTGTCGTAGCGCTTGAGCTGCGACACGCCCTGCACGTTCGGGTACAGCAGCGTGATGTCGTCGTCGACGAGCTGGATCGTGTCGCGATCGCCCGAGACCACCAGCACGTCGAACCCGTCGGCGGCGCCGCGGGTCGCGAGCGTCGCGAGGATGTCATCGGCCTCGAAGTCGGGCTTGGTCAGCACCGTGATGCGCATCGCCCGCAGCGCCTCCTGCAGGAGCGGGATCTGGCCCTTGAACTCGGGCGGGGTCGCGCTGCGGTTCGCCTTGTACTCGGCGTACTCGCGGGTCCGGAAGGACTCGCGCGACGTGTCGAACGCGACGGCGAGGTGCGTCGGGCGCTCGTTCCGCAGCAGCATCAGCAGCATCGACAGGAAGCCGTGGATGGCGTTCGTGTGCTGGCCGTCGCGGGTGCTGAAGCTGTCGACCGGGAGCGCATAGAAGGCGCGGTAGGCCAGCGAGTGGCCGTCGACGACGAGCAGGGTGGGCTTCACGGGGGTGGGGTCCGGCACCCGACAAGACTACAAGCGGGCACCGACACCGCCCGTCGCGCCCGGGGCCGCCATCGCTCGCCCCCGAAGACGACGGATGCCGCGACGAACCGGGTCGTCGCGGCATCCGTCATCGGGCTCGTCGCCCGGCGGGAACAGGGGGTCAGGACTTCTTCGGAGCGAGCTGCTCGATGATCGCCTGGGAGACGTCGCGCATCGTCAGCCGACGGTCCATCGAGGCCTTCTGGATCCAGCGGAACGCATCGGGCTCGGACAGCCCCATCTTCTCGTTCAGCAGGCCCTTCGCACGGTCCACGAGCTTGCGGGTCTCGAAGCGCTCGACGAGGTCGCCGACCTCGGCCTCGAGCGCGATGATCTGCGCGTGGCGGGCGAGCGCGATCTCGATCGCGGGGAGCAGGTCGTTGGGGGTGAACGGCTTGACCACGTAGGCGAGCGCGCCGGCTTCGCTGGCGCGCTCGACGAGTTCCTTCTGGCTGAACGCGGTCAGGAGCACGACCGGGGCGATGTGCCCCTTGGAGAGTCGCTCCGCTGCCGAGATGCCGTCGAGCTGGGGCATCTTCACGTCCATGATGACCAGGTCGGGGCGCAGCTCGGTCGCGAGCTGCACCGCCGTCTCGCCGTCGCCGGCCTCGCCGACCACCTCGAAGCCGTTGTCGCGCAGGGTCTCGACGATGTCGAGGCGGATGAGCGACTCGTCCTCCGCGACGACGACGCGTCGCGGTGCCGGCTGGGTGTCTTCGGTGTCTGTCACGCAGAAGAGCCTACGGTATTCTTCTGCCTTGGGCCGTCAGGCCGGTGTGGCGGAATGGCAGACGCGGAGCACTCAAAATGCTTTGCCCGAAAGGGCGTGTGGGTTCGACCCCCACCACCGGCACCGAGGGGAACGGGCGCAGCGGCATCCGCCCCGCACGCCGAAATCCCACGATGCGGACGCCGAAGGGCCCGGCCGCCGCAGCGACCGGGCCCTTCGTGTCGGATCAGAGCACCTCGCCCACGATGTGCACGCGCACGTCGTTGGTGGTGCCGGGGATGCCGGGAGGCGAACCCGAGATGATGACGACCTTCTCGCCCGGAGCGGCCTTGCCCGTCTTCTCGAGCACGTCGTCGACCTGGCCGACCATCTGGTCGGTGTGGGTCACCCGCTCCACGACGAACGACTCGACGCCCCAGTAGAGCGCCATACGGCGCCGGATCGCCGGGTCCGGCGTGAACGCCAGGATCGGGATGACGCTGCGGATGCGCGCCATCCGTCGCACCGACTCGCCCGTCTCGGTGAACACGCACAGGTACTTCGCCTCGACGAAGTCCGCGACCTCGACCGCGGCGAGCGTGATCGCGCCCGACTGCGTGCGCGGCTTGGTGCCGAGCGGGTCGATGCGGTCCAGGCCGTGCTTCTCGGTCGACTCGACGATCCGCGCCATCGTCTGGACGGTCTGCACCGGGTACTCGCCCACGCTCGTCTCGCCCGAGAGCATGACCGCGTCCGCGCCGTCGAGGATCGCGTTCGCGACATCCGAGGTCTCGGCGCGCGTCGGCACCGGCGCGTGCGTCATCGACTCGAGCATCTGCGTCGCGACGATGACCGGCTTGGCGAGTCGCCGTGCGATCTCGACCGCGCGCTTCTGCACGATCGGCACCGCCTCGAGGGGGAGCTCGACGCCGAGGTCGCCGCGGGCGACCATGATGCCGTCGAAGGCCTCGATGATCTCCTCGAGCGCATCGACCGCCTGCGGCTTCTCGATCTTCGCGATGACGGGGAGCCTGCGTCCCTCCTCGGCCATGATCTCGTGCACGCGCTCGATGTCGGAGGCGTTGCGCACGAACGAGAGTGCGATGACATCCGCTCCGAGCTGGATCGCCCAGCGCAGGTCGGCCTCGTCCTTCTCGGAGAGTGCCGGAACGTTGACCGCGACACCGGGAAGGTTGATGCCCTTGTTGTTCGACACCGGGCCCGCGACGACGACCCTGGTCGTGACCACGGTGCCATCGGACTCGACGACCTCGACGCGGACCTTGCCGTCGTCGATGAGGAGGAAGTCGCCGGGCCGGACGTCCTGCGGCAGGCCCTTGAACGTCGTGCCGACGAGCTCCTTCGTGCCGGCCACGTCCTCGGTGGTGATCTTGAAGACGTCGCCCTCGGCGAGTTCGTGCGGGCCGTCGGCGAACTTGCCGAGGCGGATCTTCGGCCCCTGCAGGTCGACGAGCACCGCCACGGCCTTGCCGGAGTCGTTCGCGGCCTTCCGCACGTTCTGATAGACGCCCTCGTGGACGTCGTAGCTGCCGTGGCTGAGGTTCATCCGCGCCACGTTCACGCCCGCATCGACGATCGCGCGGATCTGCTCATAGCTCGATGTCGCCGGCCCGAGGGTGGCGACGATCTTCGCTCTTCTCATGTGTTCTGTGCTCCAGGGGTTACGCGCCGAGGCGCTGGATCAGATTCGACGGGCGCCGACCGGCGCCGGTCACACGGCGAAGGCTCGCGCCGTCGCAGGGATCGGGCTCGGCAGCTGCGTCGCACCTTCAAGGTACCGGTCGACGGATGCCGCCGCAGCGCGCCCTTCGGCGATCGCCCACACGATGAGCGACTGCCCGCGACCGGCGTCGCCGGCGATGAACACGCCCGGCTCCTCGGTCGCGTAGTCGGCGCCGCGCGCGAGATTGCCGCGCTCGGTCGCCACGAGTCCGAGCTGCTCCGAGGCAGCCTCGGTCTCGGGCCCGGTGAAGCCGAGCGCGAGCAGCACGAGATCCGCGGGGATCTCGCGCTCCGTTCCCGCCTTCGGAACCCGGCGTCCGTCGAGGTACTCGGTCTCCGCGACGCGGATCGCCCGGACCTCGCCCGCGTCGTTCGAGAGGAACTCGACCGTCGAGGCGAGGTACTGCCGCTGACCGCCCTCCTCGTGGGCGCTCTGCACCTCGAACAGCGTCGGGTGCATCGGCCACGGCTGATCGGACGAACGCGCGGTGCCCGGCTGCTTGCCGATCGCGAGGTTCGTCACCGACAGGGCTCCCTGCCGGTGCGCGGTGCCGATGCAGTCCGCACCCGTGTCACCACCGCCGAGGACGACGACGTGCTTGCCCTCCGCGCTGATCTGGTCGAACACGTCGTCGCCGGCGACCGCCCGGTTCGACTGCACCAGGTAGTCCATCGCGAAGTGCACGCCGGGGAGGTCGCGACCCGGGATCGGCAGGTCCCGCGGCACGATCGCGCCGGTCGCCACGACGACCGCGTCGAATCGGCGACGCAGTTCGTCCCACGACAGGTCGACGCCGATCTCGACCCCGGCACGGAACCTCGTGCCCTCGGCGGTCATCTGCGCCAGGCGCTGCTCGAGGTGGCGCTTCTCCATCTTGAAGTCCGGGATCCCGTACCGGAGCAGGCCGCCGATGCGGTCGTCGCGCTCGTAGACCGCGACCGTGTGGCCGGCGCGCGTGAGCTGCTGCGCCGCCGCGAGACCCGCGGGGCCCGACCCGACGACCGCGACCGTCTTGCCCGTGAGGCGCCCGGGAGGCTGGGGCTGGACCCAGCCGCTCCCGAACGCCTGGTCGATGATCGAGACCTCGACCTGCTTGATCGTCACCGCCGGCTGGTTGATGCCGAGCACGCACGAGGACTCGCACGGCGCGGGGCACAGGCGACCGGTGAACTCCGGGAAGTTGTTCGTGGCGTGCAGCCGCTCGATCGCGGCACGGCCCTCGCCCCGCCACATCAGGTCGTTCCACTCGGGGATCAGGTTGCCCAGCGGGCACCCCTGGTGGCAGAACGGCACGCCGCAGTCCATGCAGCGCCCCGCCTGGCGCCGCAGCTGAGCGGAATCGCCCGGCTCGTACACCTCTTTCCAGTCCATGATCCGCACCGGCACGGGGCGACGCTTCGGAAGCTCCCGCTCGGTGACCTTCAGAAAGCCCTTCGGGTCAGCCACCCGTCACCTCCAGAATTCTCGACCACACCACGTCGCCGTCGGGGTCGAGGCCCTCGTCGACGGCGGACTGGCGGGTGCGGAGCACCGCGGCGTAGTCGCGCGGAAGCACCTTGGTGAAGCGGGCGAACGCGGCATCCCCGTCGACGAGGAGGGCCGCGGCGACCGCGGAATCGGTGTGCTCGACATGCTGTTCGAGCAGGTCGCGGACGATCTCGTGATCGGCGCTGCCGAGCTCGTGGAGCTCGATCTCGCCGGACGCGAGCGCCTCGCGATTGACCTTCGCCTCGGCGAGGTCGAGCACGTACGCCGTCCCGCCGGACATCCCGGCGCCGAGGTTGCGCCCGGTCGCGCCGAGGATGAGTGCGAGCCCGCCGGTCATGTACTCGAGCGCGTGGTCGCCGACGCCCTCCACGACCGCGGTCGCGCCCGAGTTCCGGACGAGGAAGCGCTCACCGACGATGCCGCGGATGAACATGCTCCCCTGCGTCGCGCCGTACCCGATGACGTTGCCGGCGATGACGTTGCGCTCGGCGGCGAAGCCGGCCTCCCGCGAGGGCCGGACGATGATCTGGCCCCCCGAGAGCCCCTTGCCGACGTAGTCGTTGGAGTCGCCCTCGAGGCGCAGGCGGATGCCGCTCGGCAGGAACGCACCGAACGACTGCCCCGCGCTGCCGGTCAGCGTCACGTCGATCGACCCCGCGGGCAGTCCCTGGGCGCCGTGGCGAAGGGTCACGTGGTGGCCGAGCATCGTGCCGACGGCGCGCTCGGTGTTCTTCACCGGCAGCTCGACCTCGACCCGGCCGCCGTCCGCGAGGACCTCCGACGCGCGGCGGATCAGTTCGTTGTCGAAGTGCGACTCGAGCTCGTGGTCCTGGGCGCGCGAGTTGCGGCGCGCCTCCGACTCGGAGAAGTCGGGGCCGACGAGCACGGGCGTGAGGTCGAGGCCGGAGGCCTTCCAGTGCTGGAGCGCCCGATCGACATCGAGCAGCTCGCGTCGGCCGATGATCTCGTCGAGCGTGCGGTACCCGAGCTCGGCGAGGTACTCGCGGACCTCCTGGGCGATGAACTCGAAGAAGTTCACGACGAACTCCGGCTTGCCCGTGAACCGCTTGCGCAGTTCCGGGTTCTGGGTCGCCACGCCGACCGGGCACGTGTCGAGGTGGCAGACGCGCATCATGACGCAGCCCTCGACGACGAGCGGTGCCGTCGCGAAGCCGAACTCCTCGGCACCGAGCAGCGCCCCGATGACGACGTCCCGTCCGGTCTTGAGCTGGCCGTCGACCTGCACCACGACCCGGTCGCGCATGCCGTTCAGCATGAGGGTCTGCTGCGTCTCGGCGAGACCGAGCTCCCACGGCGTTCCGGCGTGCTTGAGCGAGTTGAGCGGGCTTGCGCCCGTGCCGCCGTCGTGTCCCGAGACGAGGATCACGTCGGCGAGGGCCTTCGCGGTGCCGGCCGCGACCGCGCCGATGCCCGACTGGCTCACCAGCTTGACGTGGATCCGCGCACCCGGGTTGGCGCGCTTGAGGTCGAAGATGAGCTGCTTGAGGTCTTCGATCGAGTAGATGTCGTGGTGCGGGGGCGGCGAGATCAGCCCGACGCCGGCCGTCGCGTGACGGGTCCGCGCGACCCAGGGGTAGACCTTCGTCGGCGGCAGCTGGCCGCCCTCACCGGGCTTGGCGCCCTGCGCGAGCTTGATCTGGATGTCGTCGGCGTGCGTGAGGTACATGCTCGTCACGCCGAACCGTCCGGACGCGACCTGCTTGATCGCGCTGCGCCGCTCCGGGTCGAGCAGGCGGTCGAGGTCTTCGCCGCCCTCACCGGTGTTCGACTTCGCTCCGAGGCGGTTCATCGCGATCGCGAGGGTCTCGTGCGCCTCCTTCGAGATCGAGCCGTAGCTCATCGCGCCCGTCGAGAACCGCTTCACGATCGACTCGACCGACTCGACCTCCTCGATCGGGACCGGCCTCCGCATGCCCGTGCGGAGCGCGAACATGCCGCGCAGCGTCATGAGCTCCTCGGCCTGCGAGTCCACGAGCGAGGTGTACTCGCGGAACACGTCGTAGCGACGGTTGCGCGTGGAGTGCTGGAGCCGGAAGACCGTCTCGGGGTTGAACAGGTGCGGCGAGCCGTCGCGACGCCACTGGTACTCGCCGCCGGTCTGCAGCCGTTCATGCGCCCGCACCGCGGCATCCGCCGGGTAGGCCACCTCGTGCCGCGAGCGGTTCTCGTCGGCGATCACCTCGAGCCCGACGCCGCCGAGCTTCGAGGTCGTCCCGGTGAAGTACTCGTCGATGAACCCCTGCGCGAGCCCGACCGCCTCGAACGCCTGCGCGCCGGCGTAGGACGCGATCGTCGAGATGCCCATCTTCGACATGATCTTCAGCACGCCCTTGCCGAGCGCGGAGATGACGTTGCGCACCGCCGACTCGGGCGTCACGCCCGTGAGGACGCCGGAGCGCACGAGATCCTCGCACGTCTCCATCGCCAGGTAGGGGTTGACGGCCGACGCGCCGTACCCGACCAGGAGCGCCACGTGGTGCACCTCGCGGACGTCGCCGGCCTCGACGACCAGGCCGACCTTCATGCGCGTCTCGGAGCGGATCAGGTGGTGGTGCACCGCCGAGAGCATCAGCAGCGACGGGATCGGAGCGAGGTCCTTGGTGGTGTCGCGGTCGCTCAGCACGATGAAGGACGCGCCCTCGGCGATCGCCTCGTCGACCTCGCCGCAGAGCTCCTCGATGCGTGCCCTCAGACCCTCGGAGCCCTCGTCGACGCGGTACAGCCCCCGCAGCGTGCGGGTTGCCCGGTCGCCGTTCGGCGCGGTCATGTGCACGATCTTCGCGAGCTGGTCGTTGTCGATCACCGGGAAGTCGAGCGAGACCTGGCGGGCGTGCTCGGGGCCGGCCGCGAGCAGGTTCCGCTCGGGGCCGAGGGAGGTCGCCAGCGACGTGACGACCTGTTCTCGGATCGAGTCGAGCGGCGGGTTGGTGACCTGCGCGAACTGCTGCGTGAAGTAGTCGAAGAGCAGGCGTGGGCGCTGCGAGAGCACCGCGACCGGCGTGTCGGAGCCCATCGCCCCGAGGGGCTCCTGCCCGGTGCGCGCCATCGGCGCGAGGAGGATCTTGACCTCCTCCTCGGTGTAGCCGAAGGTCCGCTGCCGGCGGTTGACGGATGCCGGCGGGTGCACGATGTGCTCGCGCTCCGGCAGGTCCGAGAGCCTGATCCGGCTCTCGTCGAGCCAGTCGCCCCAGGGCGCGGATGCCGCGAGCTCGGACTTGATCTCGTCGTCCTCGATGAGCCGGCCCGCCTCGGTGTCGACGAGGAACATGCGCCCGGGCTGCAGGCGGCCCTTGCGCACGACCCGGCGCTGCGGCAGGTCGATGACGCCGATCTCGCTCGCGAGGACGACCAGGCCGTCATCGGTCACGAGGTACCGGCCCGGGCGCAGCCCGTTGCGGTCGAGCGTCGCGCCGACGAGCGAGCCGTCGGTGAAGGTGATCGCCGCGGGGCCGTCCCAGGGCTCCATGAGCATCGAGTGGTAGTCGTAGAAGGCGCGGCGCGCGGGGTCGATCTCGGCCTGCTTCTCCCACGCCTCGGGGACCATCATCATGACGGCGTGCGGCAGGCTGCGGCCCGCGAGCGTGAGCAGTTCCACGACCTCGTCGAAGGATGCCGAGTCGCTCGCGCCGGGCGTGACGACCGGCATGAGCGGGTCGAGGTCGCCGAGCAGCTCCGACTCGAGCTGCGACTGCCGGGCGCGCATCCAGTTGCGATTGCCCTGCACCGTGTTGATCTCGCCGTTGTGGGCGATCATGCGGAACGGCTGCGCGAGCGGCCACGACGGGAACGTGTTGGTGGAGTACCGCGAGTGCACGATGGCGAGCTTGGATGCGAACCGCTCGTCCGAGAGGTCGGGGTAGAACGGCTCGAGCTGGAGCGTCGTGACCATTCCCTTGTAGACGAGGGTTCGAGCCGAGAGCGACGCGAAGTACAGCTCGAGCTCGCGCTCGGCGCGCTTGCGCAGGCGGAAGGTGAGCCGGTCG
This sequence comes from Agromyces marinus, assembly GCF_021442325.1. Lineage (NCBI taxonomy): Bacteria > Bacillati > Actinomycetota > Actinomycetes > Micrococcales > Microbacteriaceae > Agromyces > Agromyces marinus. The sequence continues at coordinate 1,719,534 of NZ_CP087879.1, forward strand.
AGCGCGATGCCCGAGATCGGCGCCCCCTCGGGCTCCGCGCTCGCGCGGACGAAGAGCTGCTGGATGGCGGGCATCGCCGCGCGGGCGAGCGTGCCGAGTTCGCCGGGGCGGACCGGAACCTCGCGCCAGCCGATGACGTCCAGGCCCTCCTGGCTCGCGATGCGCTGCAGGTCCTGCTTGACCCGGCTCCGCGCGGTCGGATCGACCGGGAGGAACGCGTTGCCGACGGCGTAGGCGCCGGCCTGCGGGAGCGGGAAGTCGACGACCGCGCGCAGGAACGCGTCGGGGACCTGCGTGTTGATGCCCGCACCGTCGCCCGTGCCGGCGTCGGAGCCGACCGCGCCGCGGTGCTCGAGGTTGCGCAGCGCGTCGAGCGCGGCCGTGATGATGTCGTGGCCTGCGGTTCCGCGGAGGGTGGCGACCATCGCGAGGCCGCATGCGTCCTTCTCGTCGGCGGGGTCGTACATGCCCTGGGCGGGCGGTACGAGTCCAAACCTGGCGTGGGGTGGGGGAAGCGACACGTTGGACCGTCCTCGGTATCTCGATGGCAACGGGGACGACGTCGGCCCACGATGGAGGATTCGCGGCGCGAGGTGCGGCGCAGCGGCGGAGAACTCGGAAGTGGCGTGGCCCCTACTGGGCTGAACGGCTCGAGCTTGTGGCAGCCGGCTCGCCGGGGTCGTTCTCACCCTCGACGCGTTCGTCGAGAGAGTCGGAGTCGGACTCGGTGTGGTCCGAGTCTACCTCAGCATCGGCGGGCGACCATTCACGGCCCGGGCGATACACGCTCGTCTCCTGGCCGGTGTGCCGGCGCGACTGGACGACGATGACGATGATGCCGATCAGGATCGCGAGGAACGAGGCCCAGACGTTGGATCGGATGCCGAGGAACATCTCGCTCGGGTCGACGCGGATGGTCTCGAACACGGCGCGTCCGGCTCCGTACCAGATCAGGTAGACGCCGAACAGCTTGCCCCAACGCAGGCGGAAGGCGCGCTCGAGGGCGAGCAGCACGACGACGCCGAGCAGGTTCCACACGATCTCGTAGAGGAACGTCGGGTGGAAGAGGGTGCCCGGCTCGAGCCCGGCGGGGAACGCCGGGTTGTCGGACTCGATCTCGAGCCCCCAGGGCAGGTCGGTCGGCCAGCCGAAGAGCTCGTGGTTGAACCAGTTGCCGAGACGCCCGATCGCCTGTGCGGCGAGCAGTCCCGGCGCGAGCGCGTCCGCGAACGACCAGAACCGCAGCCCCGTGAGGCGGCAGGCGATGATGACGCCGATCGCACCGCCGATGAGCGAGCCGTAGATGGCGTTGCCGCCCTCCCAGATCGCGAAGACCCGCCACCACTCCTGGCCGGCGAAGTAGTCGTCCGGGTGCGTGACCACGTGGTAGAGCCGAGCGCCGATGATGCCCAGCGGGACCGCCCAGAGCACGACGTCCAGCACGATCCCCGGCTCCGCGCCACGCTTGGTGAGCCGGCGCGAGGTCATGATCGTCGCGACGATGATGCCGACCAGGATGCACAGCGCGTACATCTGGATGTTCAGCGTCAGGCCGAACAGGGGGATCTCGAGCGTACGCCACGCCGGGTCGGGACTCGGGATGCTGAGCGGTGCGATCACGCCGGGCTCTGCCTTTCGTCGATGCTGCGGGACACGCCGTGAGCGGCGGCCTCGTCGAGACTACTTCACACTCGGGCGGTGCCGCGCGCGAGTTGCGCCGCGAGCGCGCCGACGGCGTCGACGCCGCCCTCCGAGAGCGCCTTCACGAGCGCCGAGCCGACGATCGCGCCCTCGGCGTACTCGAGCACCTCGGCCACCTGCTCGGGCGTCGAGATGCCGACGCCGACGCAACCGGCCTCGGCCCCGGCCTCGTGCAGCCGGTCGATGACCGTCCGGGCGGCGCGATCGACGTCGCTGCGCGCACCGGTGATGCCCATCGTCGAGACCGCGTAGACGAAGCCACGGCTGGCCTCGGCGGCCTGCCGCATCCGAGCGTCGGACGAGGTCGGCGCCGCGAGGAACACACGGTCGAGGCCCGTGCGCTCGGATGCCGCGAGCCAGTCGGCAGCCTCGTCGGGGATCAGGTCGGGCGTGATGAGCCCGGCTCCCCCGGCAGCTGCGAGGTCGTCGGCGAATCGGTCGACGCCGTACTGCACGACCGGGTTCCAGTAGGTCATGAGCAGCACCGGGGCATCGACGCGCTCCGTGACGCGTCGGACCGCCTCGAACGCATGCGCGATGCGGAATCCGCCCGCGAGCGCCTGCTGGGTCGCGGCCTGGATGACCGCGCCGTCCATCACGGGGTCGGAATAGGGCAGCCCGAGTTCGAGGACGTCGACGCCGTTCTCCACGAGGGCCACGGCCGCATCGACGCTCTCGTCGAGCGTCGGGAATCCGACCGGCAGGTAGCCGATGAGCGCGCCCGCGGCATCCTGGTTGCGACGACGGATGACGGGACCGACGTTCCTCACTGCTCGCCTCCGTCGTAGAGCCCGAAGTACCGGGCTGCGGTGTCCATGTCCTTGTCGCCGCGGCCCGAGAGGTTCACGAGGATCGTGGCGTCGGATCCGAGTTCGTTGCCCAGCTCGACCGCACCCGCGAGGGCGTGGGCGGACTCGATCGCGGGGATGATCCCCTCAGTGCGCGTGAGCAGGCGCAGGGCCTGCATGGCGGCGTCGTCGGTCACCGGCCGGTACTGCGCGCGGCCGATCGCCGCGAGCCACGAGTGCTCGGGGCCGACGCCCGGGTAGTCGAGCCCGGCCGAGATCGAGTGCGACTCGATCGTCTGGCCGTCCTCGTCCTGGAGCAGGTAGCTGCGCGCGCCGTGCAGCACGCCGGGCCGGCCCTTGGTGATCGTCGCCGCGTGACGGGGCGTGTCGACGCCCTCGCCGCCGGCCTCGAAGCCGAACAGCGCCACGTCGGTGTCGTCGAGGAACGCGTGGAAGATACCGATCGCATTCGACCCGCCGCCGACGCACGCCGCGACCGCGGTCGGGAGCGCCCCGGTGAGTTCGAGGACCTGCTCCCGAGCCTCCTCGCCGATGATCTTCTGGAAGTCGCGCACCATCTCGGGGAACGGGTGCGGACCGGCCACGGTCCCGAAGATGTAGTTGGTCGTCTCGACGTTCGTGACCCAGTCGCGCATCGCGTCGTTGATGGCGTCCTTGAGGGTGCGCGAGCCGGTCTTGACCGCGATGACCTCGGCGCCGAGCAGTCGCATGCGCGCGACGTTCAGCGCCTGCCGCTCGGTGTCGACCTCGCCCATGTAGATCGTGCATTCGAGTCCGAACAGGGCTGCCGCGGTCGCGGTCGCGACCCCGTGCTGACCGGCGCCGGTCTCCGCGATGACGCGGCGCTTGCCGATGCGCCGGGTCAGCAGCGCCTGCCCGAGCACGTTGTTGATCTTGTGCGAGCCGGTGTGGTTCAGGTCCTCCCGCTTGAGCAGGATCCGCGCCCCGCCCGCGTGGGCGCCGAACCTGGGCGCCTCGGTGAGGATCGAGGGCCGCCCGGTGTAGGTGCGCCCGAGCTCGCGCAATTCGTCGCCGAACGCACGATCGAGCTTCGCGAGGTCGTACGCCTCGGAGAGCTCGTCGAGCGCGGCGACGAGCGACTCGGGCACGAACCGCCCGCCGAACTCGCCGAAGTAGGGACCGGTCCGGGCACGAAGCGCCATGTCACACCGCCAGGAATGCAGAGAGATTCGAGATGGGGTCGCCCGTGACGAGCGCCTCTCCCACGAGCACCGCGTCGGCTCCGGCCGAGCGGTAGTGAGCGACATCCGCCGCTGAGAGCACGGCCGACTCGGCGACCCTGATCGCGCCCTCGGGGAAGCGATCGGCGATCCGGCCGAACAGGTCGCGGTCGAGTTCGAACGTCGTGAGGTCGCGCGCGTTCACGCCGATGAGCTTCGCGCCGAGCTGCGCGGCGCGGTCGAGCTCGTCGGCCGAGTGCGTCTCGACGAGTGCCGTCATGCCGAGTTCGGTGATGAGCCCGTGCAGTTCGGCGAGCGTGGCGTCGTCGAGCGCCGCGACGATGAGGAGCACGAGATCCGCGCCGGCCGCGCGCGCCTCGAAGACCTGGTAGGCGCTCGCGATGAAGTCCTTGCGGAGCACCGGCACCGAGACCGCCTGGCGCACGGACTCGAGGTCCTCGAGCGATCCGCCGAACTTCCGGCCCTCGGTCAGCACGCTGATCGCGCTCGCACCGCCGAGTTCGTAGGTGCGCGCGAGCGCCGCCGGGTCCGAGATCGCCGCGAGCGATCCGCGCGACGGGCTCGACCGCTTGATCTCGGCGATGACCTTGATCCGGTCCGCGGGCGCGAGCGCGCGCAGCGCGTCGAGCGCGGCGGGGCGAGCGAGCGCGGCGGCCTCGACGTCGGCCATCGAGCGGACGGCTCGACGTGCCTCGGCGTCGGCGACGGCGTTCGCGGTGAGCTCAGCCAGCACGCGTCAGTGCGCCTTGGGCGCGACCTTGTCGCCGTCCACGCCGTAGCCCGCCTTCGCGAGGGCCCAACCGACGAGGAGGCCGACCACGAGCAGCCCGGCCGAGCCCCACACCAGCCACTGCACGTCGAAGAAGAACGCGACGGTGCCGATGGCGACCGCGATGAGCATGATCACCACGGCCGTCCATGCCGCGGGCGAGTGTCCGTGGCCGGGGTCAACGTGCTCAGTGCTCATGGTGCTCCTTCTGTGCGGGGTCGGGGAAGAGTCTAGCGGGTGGGATCAGGCCGGGTCGTGCGTCGGGTCGTCGCCGCGACTGAGGTCGTCCCAGTCGTCCACGGCACGGTCCGACACGCCCGCCGCGCCGCCCCGACCGTCGGCCGCGAGCCGGACGCCGCCGTGGCGGCGGGAGGCGGGCCACGAGCGCGCGGTGACCAGGGCCCAGACGGCGGCGAGCACCACGATCGCGCCGCCCGCCACGGCCACGGCCGGCCACGCGCTCGCATTCGCCTGCGCGACGAGCTCCGCCGTGGGGTCGCCGCCGGCGACCCCGGTCGCCTCGGCGACCGATGCCGAGACCGCAGCGATCGGATCGGCGATCGCGACTGACGCCGCGAGCACGATGCATCCGCCGAGGACCGCCCCGAGCAGTCCCAGGACCACCCGGATCAACGGTCCGGCGATCGTCAGTGCGCCGCCGAGCGCGAGGCCCGCGAGCGCGAGCGCCGACAGGGCGGGCGCCGCGACCTGGCCGGTCACCGACAGGCTGGTGCCGGCCGCGCTCGTCGCGCCGGATGCGAGCACCACCTCGAACCACGGCTGGCTCCAGGCGAGCAGTGCGAGGCCCGAACCCAGCAGGATGCCGACGATCGAGGCGAGCTTCACGCGCCCGGCCCGCATGCTCACGCCGACCCCACGCGGCGCATCGCGTTGGCGACCGCGACGGCGCGCAGCGGCGCGGCCGCCTTGTTCACCGACTCCTGGAACTCCGACTCCGGGTCGGAGTCCGCGACGAGCCCGCCGCCGGCCTGCACGCGTGCGATCCCGCCGACGATGGTCGCGGTGCGGATCGCGATGGCGAGGTCGGCGTCGCCGCCGAATCCGAAGTAGCCGACCACTCCCCCGTACACGCCACGCTGGGCCGGCTCGAGTTCGTCGATGATCTCGAGGGCGCGCGGCTTCGGCGCGCCCGAGAGCGTGCCGGCCGGGAAGGTGGCCCGGAACACGTCGACCGCGTTCGCCCCCGCCGCGAGGTCGCCCTCGACGGATGACACGAGGTGCATGATGTGGCTGAACCGTTCGACGCGCATGAACTCGGTCACCTCGACGCTGCCGGCCGTGCAGACCTTCGCGAGGTCGTTGCGGGCGAGGTCGACGAGCATCAGGTGCTCGGCCTGCTCCTTCGGATCGGCGACGAGCTCCGCCTCGAGGTCGGCGTCGTCCTCGGGCGTCTCGCCGCGCGGCTTCGAACCGGCGATCGGGTGCGTGTACACGCGACCGTCCTCGACCTTGACGAGCGCCTCCGGCGAGGAGCCGACGATCCAGTACGGTTCGCCGGCGAGGTCCTCGAGGTGCAGCAGGTACATGTACGGGCTCGGGTTGAGGCTGCGGAGCACCCGGTACACGTCGATCGGGTGGGCCGTGGCATCCTGCTCGAACCGCTGCGAGACCACGACCTGGAAGATGTCGCCCTCGCGGATGTACGCCTTCGACCGCTCGACCGCCGCGAGGAAGTCGGCCTTCTCGGTGCGGTGGCGCGGCTCCGGCGCGCGCGCGAGGTCGATCTCGGCGAGGTGCGCCTCGGCCGGTCCGGCGAGGGCGGCCTGCAGGCGGTCCAGACGCGACTGCGCGTCGGCCCAGAGCTCCTCGGCGGGCTCGCCGAGGTCGTTCAGCACGGATGCCACGAGCTGCACGGTGCCCGTGCGGTGATCGATCACGACGAGCTCGGACACGAAGGCGAACGCCTGCCCGGGCACGTCGAAGTCCGCCGGCGGCCGGTTCGGCAGGCGTTCGATCTGCCGGATCGCCTCCCAGCCGATGAACCCGACCAGGCCGCCGGTCAGCGGCGGTGCGCCGGGCACGTCCTCGGTCGCCCACCGGCGGTACATCGCCTCGAGCGCCGCGAGCGGCGCGAGGCCCTCCGAGGCGTCGCCGAGTGCGCGCTCGCGCGGCATGCCGTAGTCGAGCCACTCGACCCGGCCGTCGCGGTCGGTGAGGACGCCGTAGGATCCTGCGCCGACGAACGAGTAGCGCGACCAGATCCCGCCCTGCTCGGCGGATTCGAGCAGGAACGTGCCGGGCCGACCGCCCGCGAGCTTGCGGTAGATGCCCACGGGCGTCTCGCCGTCGGCGAAGAGCTCGCGGACGACGGGGACCACGCGGCGGTCGGCGAGCAGGTCGCCGAACTCGTCGAACCGGGTCGTCGCGCCTCGGGCTGCCGTCATCGTGCTCCTCCGTCCGGGGCGTCTGCGTTCGTCGACCCGTCCTCGGGCTCGCCGGCCACGACGTCGAGCGGGTCGCCGTCGAAGCAGGTCCGGGTGCCGGTGTGGCAGGCGACGCCGACCTGCTCGACGCGCACCAGCAGGGTGTCGGCGTCGCAGTCGAGCGCCGCGGAACGGACGTACTGCGCGTGCCCCGAGGTGTCGCCCTTGCGCCAGTACTCCTGCCGAGAACGCGACCAGAACGTCACGCGTCCCTCGGTGAGGGTCCGGCGCATCGCCTCCCGGTCCATCCAGCCGAGCATGAGCACGTCGCCCGTGTCCCACTGCTGGATGACCGCCGGCAGCAACCCGTTCGCGTCGAACCGGGCGCGTGCGAGCGCGCCCTCGGTCCGTTCGTGGCCGTTCCCCGTCATCGGACGGTCCTCCCGTCGGAGGCGAGCGCCTGCTTGACCTCGCCGATGGTCAGTTCGCCGTTGTGGAAGACGGATGCCGCGAGCACGGCGTCCGCACCGGCTGCGACGGCGGGCGCGAAGTGATCGAGCGCGCCCGCTCCGCCGGACGCGACGACCGGCACGCTCGAGAGTTCGTGCATGAGCGCGACCAGCTCGAGGTCGAACCCGGCCTTGGTGCCGTCGGCGTCGATGGAGTTGACGAGCAGTTCGCCGGCGCCAAGTTCGATGGCCCGGCGCGCCCATGCGAGCGCGTCGAGGTCGGTCTCGGTGCGGCCGCCGTGGGTCGTGACGACGAAGCCGGACTCGGTGCGACCGGACCGCTTGACGTCGAGCGAGAGCACGCACACCTGAGCGCCGAACCGGTCCGCGATCTCGCCGATGAGCGCGGGCCGGGCGATCGCCGCGCTGTTCACGCCGATCTTGTCGGCGCCGTGCCCGAGCAGGCGTGCGACGTCGTCGGTCGAGCGGATGCCGCCCCCGACGGTCAGCGGGATGAAGACCTGTTCGGCGACCCGACGCACCATGTCGTAGGTGGTGGACCGGTCGTCGACGGTGGCCGTGACGTCGAGGAAGGTCAGTTCGTCGGCGCCCTGCGCCGCGTAGCGCCCGGCGAGTTCGACGGGGTCGCCGGCGTCGCGCAGGTTCAGGAAGTTGACGCCCTTGACGACGCGGCCTGCTGCGACGTCGAGGCACGGGATGACGCGGACCGCGAGGGACATGCGCGTTCCCCTCAGAGCCGCGCGGCGTGGATCGCGCTGACCAGGATCGCGCGTGCGCCGAGCGCGTAGAGCTCGTCCATGACGTGGTTCATGTCGGTGCGGCGGATCATGACCCGCACGGCCGCCCAGTCCTTGTCGTGCAGCGGTGACACGGTCGGGGACTCGAACCCGGGCGCCGCGGCGGTCGCCGCCTCGAGCGCGCTCACGGGCACGTCGTAGTCGAGCATGACGTACTGGCGCGCGACGAGGACCCCGCTCAGGCGGCGCACGAGCGTCGCGGTACCGGTTCGCTCGTTGCCCGAGCCGATCAGGACTGCCTCGGACTCGAGGATGACGGGCCCGAAGATCTCGAGCCCGGCGGTGCGCAGCGTCGAGCCCGTCGAGACGACGTCGGCGACCGCGTCGGCGACGCCCAGCCGCACCGCGGATTCGACGGCGCCGTCGAGCTTGACGAGCTTCGCGGTGACGCCGTGGCCCGCGAGGAAGTCGCCCACGAGGCCGGGGTAGCTCGTCGCGACGCGCACGCCCTCGAGGTCGGCGAGGTCGCCGTGCTCGCCGGGCGGACCGGCGAAGCGGAACGTCGAGCCGCCGAATCCGAGGGGTGCGATCTCGCCCGCGTCGCTGCCGGAGTCGAGCAGCAGGTCGCGCCCGGTGATGCCGACGTCGAGCGCGCCCGAGCCGACGTAGGTCGCGATGTCGCGGGGGCGGAGGTAGAAGAACTCGACCCCGTTGCGGGGGTCGGCGACGACGAGCTCGCGCGAGTCGCGACGGCCGGTGTACCCGGCCTCGAAGAGCATCTGCGCGGCGGTCTCGGAGAGCGAGCCCTTGTTGGGCACGGCGATTCGGAGCATTCCCTGGCTTTCGTGTCGACGGAACTGATCTGCGGTCATGGCGCGATCAGAGATGTCGGTACACGTCGGCCGGTGCGAGGCCCTTCGCGAGCATCAGCACCTGCAGGTGGTAGAGCAGCTGCGAGATCTCCTCGGCGGTCGCCTCTTCGCTCTGGTACTCGGCGGCCATCCAGACCTCGGCGGCCTCCTCGACGATCTTCTTCCCGATGGCGTGCACGCCCGCGTCGAGCTGCCGGACCGTGCCGCTGCCCTCGGGGCGGGTGCGGGCTTTGTCCTCGAGCTCGACGAAGAGTTCGTCGAAGGTCTTCACGCGTCCAGACTACCGGTGCCGCCGACGTGGCCATGCCGGTGTGACAGCACCGCGGCCCGGAGCTCCTCGATGCGATCCGCGGGGTCGCCGCCGTTGTACACGGCCGACCCGGCGACGAACGTGTCGGCGCCCGCCTCGGCGGCGATGCCGATCGTTTCGGCGGTGATCCCGCCGTCGACCTGCAACCACACGTCCAGTCCGGCGGCCTCGACGGCATCGGCCACCCGACGCAGCTTCGGCATCGTCTCGTGGATGAAGCTCTGCCCGCCGAAGCCGGGCTCGACCGTCATGATGAGGACCTGGTCGAACTCGGGCAGCAGGTCGAGGTAGGGCGTGGCATCCGTTCCCGGCTTCAGCGCGATGCCCGCGCGCGCGCCGATCTCGCGGAGCCGGCGCGCCAACGCGACCGGCTCGTTCGCAGCCTCGGCGTGGAAGGTGACCGAGGCCGCCCCGGCCTCGGCGTAGCCGGGCGCCCAGCGGTCGGGGTCGTCGATCATGAGGTGCACGTCGAGCGGGATCGGGGACACCTGCTGCAGACGCTGCACCATCGGCAGGCCGAAGGTGAGGTTCGGGACGAAGTGGTTGTCCATGATGTCGACGTGCACGAGGTCGGCCGTGCCGATGCGTGCGAGCTCGCGCTCGAGGTTCGCGAAATCGGCCGAGAGGATGCTCGGGTTGATGCGGGTCGCCATGCGGCCAACCCTATCGGCGGCGCGCGGGCTCACCCCTTGCGGACGAGCGCGATGAACATCGCATCCGTGCCGTGACGGTGCGGCCAGAGCTGCACCGTCCGGTCGTCGCCGGCGAGATCGAGCGGATGCCGCGCCACGCGCTGCACGACCGATGCGGTGTCGAGCACCTCGGCGGCGTCGCCCCAGCGTTCGAGCGCCCGGCCGAGGACCGCGTGCGTCTCGGCGGTGTGCGGCGAACAGGTGACGTAGGCGAGCACGCCTCCCGGGGCGAGCGCCGCGAACGCGGCGTCCGCCAGTTCGCCCTGCAGGCGGGCGAGTTCGGCGACGTCCGACGGAGACTTGCGCCAGCGCGACTCGGGGCGACGGCGGAGCGCGCCGAGCCCGGTGCACGGGGCGTCGAGCAGGATCCGGTCGAATCCGCCCTCGGCGTCCATCGCCGCGGGATCGAGGTCGCGGCCGTCGCCGACGTGGACGGGGACCTCCATCGGCACCGGGGCCACCGCGCGTCGGACCAGGTCGGCGCGTGCGGGCACCGCCTCGTTCGCCACGAGCTGCGCACCGCCCTCGAGCGCCTCGGCGGCGAGCAGGGCGGTCTTGCCTCCGGGACCCGAGCACAGATCGAGCCACCGCTCACCCGGCCGGACCGGAAGCACCCGGCTGAGCGCGAGCGCCGCCAGTTGCGAGCCCTCGTCCTGGACGCGCACCCGGCCGTCCATGCGGCCGACGAGCCCGATCGGGTCCTCGGCGGTGAACCCGGTCGGCGAGTACGCGTCGGCATCGCCCAGCGTTCCGGGATCGGGCGCGAGGGACGGCAGTGCGACCAGGTTGACCCGCGGCGAGGCGTTGTCCGCCTCGAGCAGGGCGGCCAGCTCGTCGCCGCGGCCCTCGCGCTCGAGCGCCGAGCGCAGCGCTCGGACGATCCAGACCGGGTGGGCGTGCACGAGCGCGAGCGCCTCGTCGGGCGACCCGGCGCCGGCGGCGATCTCGTCGAGCCAGTCCGCGAGCTCGCGGCGCGACACCGCCCGGAGCACCGCGTTGACGAACCCCGCCGCCGCGGGTGCGACGCGTCGCGCGAGCGCGACCTGTTCGTTGACGGCCGCATGCGTCGGGACGCGCGTGCCGAGCAGTTGGTGGGCTCCCAGACGCAGGACGTCGAGCACGGGCGGGTCGATCGCCTCGACCGGGCGCCCCGACGCTCGCGCGATGATCGCGTCGTACCGGCCGAGCAGTCGAAGCGTGCCGTAGGCGAGCTCGGTCGCGAGCCCGGCGTCGGCCGGCGAGAGGCGCGCCCGTTCGATGCGCGCAGGAAGCAGCAGGTTCGCGTACGCGTCGGACTCGCGCACCGCGGTCAGCACGTCGTACGCGACGGTGCGCGCGGCCGACACGCGGTCCTGCCGGGCGCGGGTCTCGGCCCCTCCTCGACGCGCACCGCCGGGCCGACGGGCGTCGCGCCGGTGGGGGCCGTTGCGCTCGCCGCTCATCGCGCCTCCGCCCGGTCCACGCCGAGGCCCCGCCACCAGTCGGCGGCGCCCATGGCGGTGCGGCCCGAGGGCTGCACCCGCCGAAGCTCCATCGCGCCGTCGGCCGTGCCCGCGAACACGCGCCGGCGATCCATGCGCAGCTCGCCCGGTTCGAGCGTCGGCGCCCCCGGGTCGGCCGGCACCGCGGCGAGGACCTTCAGCCGGACGCCGTCGACCTCGGTGTGCGCGCCCGGCTCGGGCGTCACGCCGCGCAGGCGCGCGTCGACCTCGGCGGTGGTCCGGCTCCAGTCGAGGCGCCCGTCCTCGATCCCGAGCTTGGGCGCGAAGCTCGGCTCGCCGAGCTGGGGGGTCGCCGTCGCGGTGCCCGACGCGATCGCATCGACGACGCCGAGCACGAGGTCCGCCTCGCTCGCGGCCAGGGAGTCGAGCGCCGCGCCGGCGGTCTCGCCCGGCGCGACGGGCCGCGACCGCAGGGCGTACACGTCGCCGGCGTCGAGTTCCGGCACCAGCCGGAACACGCTCGCACCCAGCTCGGCATCGCCCGCGATGAGCGCACGCTGCACCGGCGCCGCGCCTCGCCACGCGGGCAGGGCCGAGAAGTGCAGGTTGATCCAGCCGTGCTCCGGCAGCGAGAGCAACGGCTCGCGCACGAGACCGCCGTACGCCACGACCACCCCGAGGTCCGGCCGGAGGGCCGAGATCCGCGCGGTCGCGTCGGCATCGAGCCGCGCAGCCTCGACCACCGGGATGCCGAGTCGCTCCGCCGCGTCCGCGACCGGCGACGGGGTGAGCACGCGCTTGCGCCCCATCGGCGCGGGCGGTCGCGTGACCGCGGCGACGACCTCGTGGCCGGAAGCCGCGAGGGCGTCGAGGGTGGGCACGGCGACGGCGGGGGTTCCCGCGAACACGATCCGGAGTTGGGGCACGCTCCATTCTCCCAAGGTCACGGCAGTTCCGGGTCGTCCATGCGCACGCGCACGACCGCGCGCCCGGCCCGACGCCCGCCGACCGGCCGCCGGCGTTCCGTCGCGGCGCGGATCGCCTCGGCCTTCAGCCGCTGCGCGACCTCGGCCCCGACCGAATAGCCGAACCTGACGACCGCGCGGTCGAGACCCTCCCCCGCCGGGGTCGGTCCGAGCACGTCGACGCCCGGCGCCTCCCGGATGCGCTCGAGCGCGGCCCCGAGCCGCTCCGGGGTCGACACCACCGAGGCCATCCGCACCGCAGGAGGGAAGCGCAGCGCGCGACGCGTCTCGAGTTCCTCAGCCGCCCAGTCCGCCTGCCGCCAGGTGGCGAGCGCACCCCCGACCGCGCCGCCCACGCCGACGAGGAACACCGGGGCTCCCGGCGCGGCGAGGGCCGCGGCGTTCGACCACCACCGCAGGCAGTCCTCGGCGACGCGCAGGCTCTCGCGCAGCAGCATCCGCTCGCCGTCGAGCAACAGCACCGCACGGTACCCGCCGTCGGCGACCGGCTCCGCACCTCGCGTCGCGACGACGAGCCCGGACTCCGGGCCGACCCGCTGGATCGGCCGCTCGCCGTCGGACACGACGACCCGCGTGCGCGGGAACGCCCGGCCGAGCTCCTCGGCCGTGCGGCTCGCCCCGACGACCGCGGCGCGCATGGCCGTCGCCTCGCAGACCGGACACCGCCACCCGGCCGCCGACGTGCCGCACAGTGCGCACGATGCCGGCCCTCCGCTCCGCGGCACCACCAGCGCACCGCCGCACGCCGCGCAGCGCGCCGGCTCCCGGCATCGATCGCAGACGAGCATCGGGGTGTGACCCGGGCGTGCCACCTGCACGAGCACCGGGCCCGCGGACACCGCCTCCTGGGCCTCGCGCCACGCCGCCGACGGGATGCGGGCGCCGCCGCTGTCGGGCGCGGCCTGCTGCTCGGTGAGCACGACCCGCGGTCGCGACCCGCGCCGCAGCGGCACCTCGTGCACCCAGCCCAGCCCGACCAGGCGCTGGACCTCGACGCTGCGGCTGTGCCCGAGGAACACCATCGCGGCACCCGACTGCTCCTGGCGGATGAGCGCCGCGTCGCGGCTGTGGACGCCCGGCGCCAGGGGCTCGGCGTGCGAACCGTCGCCGTCGTCGACGACCACGATGAGGCCCAGGCGCGCAGCCGGCGCGTAGACCGTCGAACGACTGCCGATCACGATGCGGGCATGGTCGCCCATCGCCTCGAGGAAGGCCCGGAATCGTGCCGGACCGGTCTGCCTCGCGTCGGTGCGGAGGATCCGGCGGGCGTCGACGACCTCGGCCAGGGCGGCCTCGAGCTGCTCCTGGTCGCGGTAGTCGGGCACGGCGACGATGCTCGACCGGTCGTGCGCGAGCGCGTGCGCGGCCGCCTGCGCGACCGTGCGCGCCCAGGCGCCGACCCACGTGCCCGAACCGAGCTGCACCGGTCGCGCGTCGGCGGCGAGCACCATCCGCTCGCCCGCCGCGATGCCGCGTTCGACGCGCCCGGGCTCGTACCCCTCGACCGCGGGCGCCGCGGCGGGCAGCGGACCGGGATCGGCCTCGGCGTTCCGCCACGCCTGCTCGGCCCGGACGTAGCGTGACGGGATCGCCAGGCGAAGGATGTCGCTCGCATTGCCCGCCGCGCGATCGGCCGCGGCCCGCGCGAGCCGCCACACGTCGGGCGCGAGCACCGGCACGTCGGAGACCACGTCGACGACGTCGCTGAGATCGCCCCGGAACTCCGACCGTTCGACGCGCTCGATCACCCAGCCGGTCGCGATCCGCCCGCCCGCACGCAGCGGCACGCGAACCCGCACACCGGGCGCGGCGGCTGCGTCGAGCGCCTCCGGCACCCGGTAGTCGAAGTGCTGGTCGAGTTGCGGCAGCGGTGAATCGACGAGGATCCGCGCGACGGGCAGCCCGCTCACCTCAGCGCCCGCACGCCACGTCAGAGCCCGGCGGCCGCGCGGAGGTCGTCGACGCGGTCGAGCCGCTCCCAGGTGAAGTCGGGCTCCTCACGGCCGAAGTGCCCGTAGGCGGCCGTCTTGGCGTAGATCGGGCGCAGCAGGTCGAGGTCGCGGATGATCGCGGCCGGACGCAGGTCGAACACCTCGCGGATCGCCTCGGTGATGCGCTCCTCCGGCAGGTGACCGGTGCCGAACGTCTCGACGTACAGGCCCACCGGCGCCGCCGCGCCGATCGCGTACGCGACCTGCAGCTCGAGCCGGTCGGCCAGCCCCGCTGCGACGGCGTTCTTCGCGACCCAGCGCATGGCGTACGCCGCCGAGCGGTCGACCTTCGAGGGGTCCTTGCCGCTGAACGCGCCACCGCCGTGGCGGCTCGCGCCGCCGTAGGTGTCGATGATGACCTTCCGGCCCGTGAGGCCGGCATCGCCCTGCGGGCCGCCGATCTCGAACCGGCCGGTGGGGTTGATGAGCACGTTCAGCTCGGGCCGGACGAGCTCGACCCGATCGAGCACGGGGCGGATCACGAGTTCCTCGACCTCGGCGCGCAGCTGCTCGGTCGAGACGCTCGGCGCATGCTGCGTCGAGAGCACGACCGTCTCGATCGTGCGGGCGGTCTGGCCCTCGTAGCCCACGGTGACCTGCGTCTTGCCGTCGGGACGGAGGTAGTCGAGCTCGCCCGTCTTGCGCACCTCGGTGAGTCGTTCGGCGAGCCGGTGCGCGACCCAGATCGGCACGGGCATGAGCTCGGGCGTCTCGCGGACCGCGTAGCCGAACATGATGCCCTGGTCGCCGGCGCCCTGCCGGTCGAGCTCGTCGTGGCTCGAGCCCTCGCGGGTCTCGAACGCGTCGTCGACGCCCTGCGCGATGTCGGGCGACTGCCCGCCGATCGAGACCGAGACGCCGCACGACCGGCCGTCGAACCACACGTCGGACGAGTCGTAGCCGATCGAGGTGATGCGCTCGCGCACGATCGCCGGGATCTCGACGTACGCCTCGGTCGAGACCTCGCCTGCGACGTGGACGAGCCCCGTCGTCACGAGCGTCTCGACGGCGACCCGCGATCGCGGGTCCTCCGCGAGCAGCGCGTCGAGGATCGAATCGGAGATCTGGTCGCAGATCTTGTCGGGGTGCCCCTCGGTGACGGACTCGGAGGTGAACTGGCGCAGTGCGCTCATGCGGTTGGCGTGTCCTTCGTGGTGGGTCCGGTACCGGGCGCGAGCCGCTCGGCGATGAGATCGAGGATGACACGGGCCACCGACGTCTTCGCACCGGCGGCCTCGGCCGCGACCCGATCGTGCGCGTCGATGACCGTGACCGTGTTGTCGTCGGCCGTGAACCCGTGGCTCCAGCCGACGCGGTTGACGACGAGCAGGTCGGCGCCCTTCGCGCGGCGCTTGGCCCGTCCGAGCTCGAGCAGCCGCTCCGGGTCGGACTCGGTCTCCGCCGCGAAGCCCACGAGCAGGGTGCCGTCGTGCTCCGAGGCACCGAGCTCGGCGAGGATGTCGGGGTTGCGCACGAGGTCGATCGACATCCGCTCCTGGCCGTCGACCTTCTTGATCTTCGCGTCGCTCACGTCGGCGGGGCGGAAGTCGGCGACCGCCGCGGCCATCACGACCGCGTCGGCCTGCTCGGCCGCCGCGAGCACGGCGGCCCGCAGTTCGAGGGCCGTCGAGACCCGCTCGACGCGGCATCCGCCCGGTGCGTCGACCTCGAGGTTCGCGGCGATGAGCGTGACCTCGGCCCCGCGCGCGGCTGCGGCCTCGGCGATCGCGACGCCCTGCTTTCCGCTGGAGCGGTTGCCGAGGAAGCGGACCGGGTCGAGCGGCTCGCGCGTACCGCCGGCGGTCACGACGATGCGCACCCCGTCGAGATCCGAAGCGGATGCCGCGGCGCGCGCCTCAGGCGCACCGACGTCGAGCCCGTGGCGGGCCGCGACCTCGAGCGCGGCGCGCACGATGACCTCGGGCTCCTCGAGTCGTCCGGGCCCGGAATCGGAACCCGTCAACTGACCGACCGCGGGCCCGACGACCGTCACCCCGCGCTCGCGGAGCGTCGCGATGTTCGCCTGCGTGGCCGGGTGGCGCCACATCTCGGTGTGCATGGCCGGGGCGACGACGACGGGCGCCTCGCTCGCGAGGAGCGTGTTGCCGAGCAGGTCGTCAGCGAGCCCGGTGGCGAGCTTCGCGATCGAGTTCGCGGTGGCCGGTGCGATGACGATGAGATCCGCGGCCTGGCCGATCGCCACGTGGC
The DNA here is from genome assembly GCF_021442325.1 of Agromyces marinus. Taxonomy (NCBI): domain Bacteria; kingdom Bacillati; phylum Actinomycetota; class Actinomycetes; order Micrococcales; family Microbacteriaceae; genus Agromyces; species Agromyces marinus. The sequence goes on from NZ_CP087879.1 coordinate 1,736,107, forward strand.
GGACCTCAGCGACGCCCTCGAACAGGTCGACGTGAACCGGGTTGCGCGAGATCGCCTCGAGGGTCGGGCGCCCGACGAACCGCAGGGCCGACTCGGTGGGCACGACGTGCACGTCGTGCCCGGCGAGCACGAGGGATCGCACCACCGACACGGCCTTGTACGCCGCGATGCCGCCGGTGATGCCGACGACGATGTTCAGCGGCATCCGCGCCTGCCGGCTACTCGCCGATCGGGCGGAGGCGCAGCTTGTCCTCGTTGATCTCGTGGAGCGCGACCGAGAGCGGCTTGTCGTCGATCGACGAGTCGACGAGCGGTCCGACGTTGTCGAACAGGCTGCCCTCGTGGAGGTCTGCGTAGTAGTCGTTGATCTGGCGCGCGCGCTTGGACGCGAAGATGACCAACTGGTACTTCGAGTCGACCTTCGACAGCAGGTCGTCGATGGGCGGGTCGATGATGCCGGACTGCTTCTCAGCCATGGGACTCCTTCGGGACGGGCGCACCCTCGGTGCGCGGAAGATCGTGGCGCGGGGCAGGCTGACGCCGACCCCGTCGCGGCCGCATCAAGTCTACGACCTTTTGCGCAGCGTCGCGGACCTCGTGGTTCACGACCTGGTGATCGAACTCGTCCACCGCGGCCAACTCGACCTTCGCGGTCTCGAGCCGGCGCTGCTGCTCAGCGGGACTCTCGGTGCCGCGGCCGACGAGGCGCCGCACGAGTTCCTCCCAGGTCGGCGGCAGCAGGAAGACCAGCGTCGCCTCGGGCATCGCACGGCGCACCGAGCGCGCGCCCTGGATGTCGATCTCGAGCAGCACGCCGTTGCCCGCGGCGATCGCCTCCTCGACGGGTCCACGCGGCGTCCCGTAGCGATGGGCGTTGTGCACGGTCGCCCACTCGAGCAACTGGCCGCCCTCGACCATCCGGTCGAACTCCTCGTCGGAGACGAAGTAGTAGTGCTCGCCGTCGACCTCGCCGGGGCGCGGGGCGCGGGTCGTCGCCGAGACCGAGAGCTTCACGTCGGGGTGGTGCTCGCGGATGTAGCCCGCGACCGTGCCCTTGCCGACGGCCGTCGGCCCGGCGAGGACCACGAGCCGATCCCCCACCCCGCCGTGGTCTGCGATCCACTCGGCCGTGAACTCGCGCAGCCGACGGCGTTGCAGCCGGCCGAGTCCGCCCAGCCGCTTCGATGCCGCGATCTGCAGGTCGGCCATGATCCGCGAGCACTTGGTCTGCCCGATCGCGGGGATCGAGGTCAGGAACTCCGTGACGCGCAGGCGCCCCTCGACGCCCTCGGGCTCGTCGTACGCGACCCGGAGCACGTCGAGCGGGCTGCGCAGGCCGGTCGCCACCTCGTGCTTGACCGCCGCGCGGGCACGCCGGGCGGCGACGGCCGCGCGCGACGCGGCGACGCGGTCGACCTCGGGCGGGGCGGATGCCGCGGAGCGATCAGACATCGAGCGCTCCCACCTCGTCGGCCCGCCGCGCGATCGCGTCGGCGATGCCGTCGGGACCGGCGGCGAGCAGACCCCGGCTGTCGGTCAGGATCGCGCCCGGAGCCAGCGACCCGAGCCTGGCCGGGACGTCGCGGAGCTCACCGCCCTGGAAGCCGATCCCGGGCACCAGCACGGGCACGCGCGGACGCGAATCGGAGGAGACGTCGATGCCGAACTCCTCGGGCACGATCGTCGCGCCGAGCACCACGCCCACCGAGCCGAACGCGCGCTCGTCGGCGCCGTCGCGTCCCCGGTTCCACGCGTCGACACCCGACACGATCGCGCCGGCGACCGAGGCGCCCTCGCGGCTCGAGCCCTGCAGCACCGCCTGCTGGATGGCCGCCGCCTCGGGGTTCGACGTCGCCGCGACGACGAACAGGCCCGCACCCGCGGACTCCGCCTGGCGCATGACGCCCTCGATCGAGCCGAGCCCCTGGTAGGCGTAGATCGTCATCGCGTCGGCCGCGAGCGGCGAGGACGGCGAGAGCCACGCCTGGCCGTACGCCTCGACCGTCGAGCCGATGTCGCCTCGCTTGACGTCGGCGATCACGAGCAGCCCGGCCTCGCGCGCGAGTCCCAGCACGCGCTCGAGCGCGGCATACCCGGCCGAACCGTGGCGTTCGAAGAACGACACCTGGGGCTTGACGATCCCGACCCGGCCGGCCGCGGCATCCACGACCCGCAGGCCGAACTCGCGCACGCCCGCGCCCGAGTCGGGAAGGCGCCACTCGTCGAGCAGCCACGCATGCGGGTCGATGCCCACGCACAGCCGCCCGCGGGCGGCGAACGCCGCCTCGAGCCGGTCGCCGAACGCGGTGACGGTCGTCACGCGACCACCTCTCCGGCACGGCGACGGGCGTACTCCTGCAGGCTCGTCACCTCGAAGCCGCCGTCGTTCACGTCGAGCGACGCGACCGCGGCCGACAGCTCGGCGATCGTCGTGAACAGCGGGATGTCGGCCGCGACCGCCGCGGCCCGGATCTCGTAGCCGTCGGCGCGCGCCGAACGGCCGCTCGGCGTGTTCACGACGACGTCGATCTCGCCGCGGTGGATGAGCTCGACGACCGAGGTCGCGTCCTCGCCCTCCTTCTCGCTGAACTTCAGCACGACGTCGGCCGCGATGCCGTTGCGCCGCAGCACCTCGGCCGTGCCCTCGGTCGCCACGAGGTCGTAGCCGAGCTGCTGCATGCGGAGCACCGGGAGGATGATCGCGCGCTTGTCGCGGTCGGAGACCGACACGAACACGCGGCCCGAGAGCGGCATGCCGCCGTACGCGGCGAGCTGGCTCTTGGCGAAGGCGCGCGGGAAGTCGCGATCGATGCCCATGACCTCGCCGGTCGAGCGCATCTCCGGGCCGAGCACGGAGTCGACCATGATGCCCTCGCGCGTGCGGAAGCGGTGGAACGGCAGCACGGCCTCCTTGACGGCGACCGGCGCGTCGAGCGGCACCTTCGAGCCGTCGACCTCGGGCAGCATCCCCTCGGCGACGAGGTCGCGGATCGCGTCGCCGACCATGATGCGCGACGCGGCCTTGGCGAGCGGGATGCCGAGCGCCTTCGACACGAACGGCACCGTGCGGCTCGCGCGCGGGTTGGCCTCGAGCACGTAGAGCACGCCCGCGCCGATCGCGAACTGCACGTTCAGCAGGCCCTTCACGCCGACGCCCTCGGCGATCGCGCGCGTGGCCTCGCGCACCCGATCGACCTCGGCACGACCGAGCGTGACCGGCGGGAGCGTGCAGCTCGAGTCGCCGGAGTGGATGCCGGCCTCCTCGATGTGCTCCATGACGCCGCCGACGTAGAGCTCGGTGCCGTCGTAGAGTGCGTCGACGTCGATCTCGATCGCGTCGTCGAGGAAGCGGTCGACGAGCAGCGGATGGGTCGGACCGACGATGCCCTGGTCGGCGATGCGCGCGAAGTAGTCGACGAGCGACGGCGTGTCGTACACGATCTCCATGCCGCGGCCGCCGAGCACGAAGCTGGGGCGCACGAGCACCGGGTAGCCGATCTCCTCGGCGATCTGGACGGCGCCCGCGAGCTCGGTCGCGGTGCCGTTGCGCGGAGCGAGCAGCCCAGCGGCGTCGAGGATGGCCGCGAACCGGCCGCGCTCCTCGGCGAGGTCGATCGCCTCGGGCGTGGTGCCGAGGATCGGCACCCCCGCGGCCTCGAGGCCCTTCGCGAGCCCGAGCGCGGTCTGGCCGCCGAGCTGCACCACGACGCCGACGAGTTCGCCCGACTGCGACTCGGCGTGGATCACCTCGAGCACGTCCTCGAGCGTGAGCGGCTCGAAGTAGAGCCGGTCGCTCGTGTCGTAGTCGGTCGAGACCGTCTCGGGGTTGCAGTTGATCATGATCGTCTCGTAGCCGGCGTCCGACAGCGCGAACGACGCGTGCACGCACGAGTAGTCGAACTCGACGCCCTGGCCGATGCGGTTCGGGCCCGAGCCGAGGATGACGACCTTGCGGCGGTCGCTCGGCGCGACCTCGGTCTCGAAGTCGTAGCTCGAGTAGTGGTAGGGCGTGAGTGCGGGGAACTCGCCGGCGCACGTGTCGACCGTCTTGAAGACCGGGCGGATGCCGAGGATGTGCCGGACCTCACGCGCGTCGGCTTCGCCGAAGCCGCGCAGCTGGCCGATCTGCGCGTCGGAGAACCCGTGGTCCTTCGCGAGGAGGATCGTGTCGGTGTCGAGCGCCTCGGCACCCGCGATCCGCTCGGCGACCTCGTTGATCAGGACGATCTGGTCGAGGAACCACGGGTCGATCTTCGTCGCCTCGAAGGCCTGCTCGATCGTCGCGCCCTTCCGGAGCGCCTGCTGGACGAGCACGATACGGCCGTCGGTGGGCACGGAGGCCGCCTCGAGCAGGTCGTCGACCGTGCGCGCCTCGTCGCCCCAGTGGAAGCTCGATCCGCGCTTCTCGAGCGAACGCAGCGCCTTCTGCAGCGCGGTCGAGAAGTTGCGGCCGATGGCCATGGCCTCGCCGACCGACTTCATGGTGGTCGTCAGCGTCGGGTCGGCGGCCGGGAACTTCTCGAACGCGAACCGCGGGACCTTGACCACGACGTAGTCGAGGGTCGGCTCGAAGCTCGCGGGCGTCACCTTGGTGATGTCGTTCGGGATCTCGTCGAGGCGGTAGCCGATGGCGAGCTTCGCGGCGATCTTCGCGATCGGGAAGCCCGTGGCCTTCGACGCGAGCGCCGACGAGCGAGAGACGCGCGGGTTCATCTCGATGACGATGATGCGGCCGTCCGCCGGGTCGACGGCGAACTGGATGTTGCAGCCGCCCGTGTCCACGCCCACGGCGCGGATGATGTCGATGCCGATGTCGCGGAGCTTCTGGTACTCGCGGTCGGTGAGCGTCAGCGCGGGCGCGACCGTGATCGAGTCGCCCGTGTGCACGCCGACCGGGTCGACGTTCTCGATCGAGCAGACCACGACGGTGTTGTCGTGCGTGTCGCGCATGAGCTCGAGCTCGTACTCCTTCCAGCCGAGGATGGACTCCTCGAGGAGCACCTCGGTGGTCGGCGAATCGTGCAGGCCCTGGGTCACGATGCGGACCAGGTCCTCCTCGGTGTAGGCGAAACCCGAACCGAGTCCGCCCATGGTGAAGGACGGGCGGACCACGAGCGGGTAGCCGAGGTCGAGGGCGAACTCCTTGGCCTGCTCGAGGGTCGTCGCGACATGCGAGCGCGCGACATCCGCCCCGGCCTCGATGACGAGGTCCTTGAAGAGCTGACGGTCCTCGCCCTTTCGGATCGCATCGACCTTCGCCCCGATGAGCTCGACGCCGTGCTTGTCGAGGATCCCCGCGTCGTGCAGGGCGATGGCCGCGTTCAGCGCGGTCTGGCCGCCGAGCGTCGGCAGCACGGCATCCGGCTTCTCCTTGACGATGATCGACTCGATCACCTCGGGGGTGATCGGCTCGACGTAGGTCGCGTCGGCGAAGTCGGGGTCGGTCATGATCGTCGCCGGGTTGGGGTTCACGAGGATGACCCGGACGCCCTCCGCCCGGAGGACCCGGCACGCCTGGGTGCCGGAGTAGTCGAACTCGGCGGCCTGTCCGATGACGATCGGGCCCGACCCGATGACCAGGACGCTGTTGATGTCGTCGCGCTTGGGCATTACTCGCCGGCCTCCTGGGTGCGGTCGTTCTGCTTCGCGGCGATGACCATGTCGCGGAAGCGGTCGAAGAGGTAGTTCGCGTCGTGCGGGCCGGCCGCCGATTCGGGGTGGTACTGCACGGAGAACGCGGGGATGTCGAGGCAGTTCAGGCCCTCGACGACGTCGTCGTTGAGTCCGACGTGGCTGACCTCGACGCGGCCGAAGCCCACGCTGGACTCGCTGATCGCGTCGGTCGGAGCCGCGACCGCGAAACCGTGGTTGTGCGCCGTGATCTCGACGCGGCCGGTCGCGCGGTCGAGCACCGGCTGGTTGATGCCGCGGTGGCCGAACGGAAGCTTGTAGGTGTCGAAGCCGAGCGCTCGACCGAGCAGCTGGTTGCCGAAGCAGATGCCGAAGTACGGCACGCCGGCGCGCAGCGCCGAGCGGAGCAGTTCGACATGGCGGTCGGAGGCGCTCGGGTCGCCGGGCCCGTTGGAGAAGAACAGGGCGTCGGGCTCGAGTGCGAGCACGTCCTCGGCCGTCACGGTCTGCGGGAGCACGTGCACGTCGAACCCCCGGTCGGCGAGGTAGCCCAGCGTCGACGTCTTCACGCCGAGGTCGAGCACCGCGACCGAGCCGACGCGCTCGGCGGTCGCCGGGAGCGTGTACGGCTCGGCGGTCGAGACCGCACCCGAGAGGTTCCGGCCGGCCATCTGCTCGCCCTCGCGCACGAGGTCGAGCTGTTCGCCGGGCGAGAGGAACGCGTCCTCGCCGGAGAACACCCCCGACCGCATCGCACCTGAGGAGCGGATGCGCCGCGTCACCGCGCGCGTGTCGATGCCGCTGATGCCCACGATGCCTGCGGCCGCGAGGTCGTCGTCGAGGCTGCGCTGCGAACGGAAGTTCGACACGACCCTCGAGGGGTCGCGCACGACGAAGCCCGCGACCCAGATCCGCGCGGACTCCATGTCGTCGTCGTTCATGCCGGTGTTGCCGATGTGCGGCGCGGTCATGAGCACGATCTGGCCCGCGTAGGACGGGTCGGTCAGGGTCTCCTGGTATCCGGTCATGCCGGTGGCGAAGACGGCTTCGCCGAGCGTGCGCCCGCGGGCGCCGTAGGCGCGCCCCTCGTACCGCGTGCCGTCCTCGAGGACGAGCACGGCTCGATCGAGGTCGATGGTCGCCACTGCGGCCTGCTCATCGACCGTGTTCGGGGTCTCAGTCATCCGAGGCCTCGCTTCCTGCTTCTGCGTTCGGGTGCGGCGCCTCGGGCGCCGCGGCGATCTCGTTCAGGGCGGTGATGAGCCGGGCGGAATCGCCCGGGTATCGGCACCGCAGGTAGCTGTCGACGCGGGTCGGGGTCTCGGGCTCCGACCGGTCGTCGACGTTCCAGGTGAGGGCGACGAGGCCCTCGGGCTCGACCCCGCGATCGATCGCGTAGGTCGCCGTCCCGGCTCCCACGATCTCCTCAGCGGGGATGTAGCTCGACCGCTCCCCCGCGATGCGCAGGAGCACGCCGGATGCGTGCACCTCGACGCGGGCGGCGCCGCGGAAGGCGAGCCCCTCGACCGCGAGCCGCTCGAGCGGCTCGCCCTCGGGGGTCGTCGCCACGTAGAGGGTCTCGACCTCGAGCACCGCGGGCGCGAGGACCGACGGCGCCGGGTAGGCGGCCAGCGTCTCGTCTCGGACGGTGCGCCGACGCCACGAGCGCAGCATGAGCCAGATCGCCCCGCCGACGAGCGCGACGGCGACGACGATCCCGATCCACCGGTTATCCACGGGCGACCTCCTCGGTACGAGCGGATGCCGCCGCCACCTCGTCCGCGGGCCGGACCGCGCCGTCGAGCACGGTGGGCACGCCCCGGTGGAACGTCGCGACGACTCGGCCGGGCAGCGTGCGGCCGAGGTAGGGCGAGTTCACACTGCGGCCCGCGAGCCGCTCGACGCCGAACGCCGACGAGGCGGCCGGGTCGACGAGCGTCAGCTCGGCCGCCGAGCCCGCCGCGACGGGCTCGCCGTGGCCGGCGATGCGACCGATGCGCGCGGGCGTCGTCGAGAGCACCCGCGCGATGCCGGCCCAGTCCATCCGGCCGGGGTCGACCATCGTCTGCTGGACGACGGAGAGCGCCGACTCGAGGCCGACCATGCCGTTCGCCGCGGCATCCCACTCGCCCTCCTTCGCCTCGACGGGGTGCGGCGCATGGTCGGTCGCGACGATGTCGATGGTGCCGTCGGCGAGCGCGTCGCGCAGCGCGCGGACGTCCTCCTCGCGGCGCAGCGGCGGGTTGACCTTGAACCGGGGGTCGTAGCCCGAGATGAGGTCCTCGGTGAGCAGCAGGTGGTGCGGCGTGACCTCGGCGGTCACGTCGATGCCGCGCGCCTTGGCCCAGCGGATGACCTCGACCGAGCCGGCGGTCGAGACGTGGCACACGTGCAGCCGCGATCCGACGTGCTCGGCCAGGAGCACGTCGCGCGCGATGATCGACTCCTCGGCCACCGCGGGCCACCCGGCCAGGCCGAGCTCGCCCGACAGCGCGCCCTCGTTCATCTGCGCGCCCTGCGTGAGCCGCGGCTCCTGGGCGTGCTGGGCGATGACGCCGTCGAACGCCTTCACGTACTCGAGCGCACGGCGCATGAGCAGCGGGTCGTGGACGCAGAACCCGTCGTCGCTGAAGACGCGCACGCGAGCGCGGGACGCCGCCATCGCACCGAGCTCGGCGAGTCGCTCGCCCGCGAGGCCGACGGTCACGGCGCCGATCGGCTGCACGGTCGCGTAGCCCGCGGCCTCGCCGAGCGCGAGTTCCTGCTCGACCACCCCGGCGGTGTCGGCCACGGGGAACGTGTTCGCCATCGCGAAGACCGCCGTGAACCCGCCGGCCGCTGCGGCCTGCGTGCCCGTGAGCACCGTCTCGCTCTGCTCGTAGCCGGGCTCGCGCAGGTGGGTGTGCAGGTCGACCAGGCCGGGCAGGGCGACGAGCCCGTCGGCGTCGATCACGGTCGCGCCCGAGGCATCCGCCGCAGCGCCGACCTCGGCGATGCGCCCGTCGGCGAGGAGGATGTCGGCGCGCTCGCCCGAGGGCAGGGTCGCACCTCGGATCAGGTGGCGATCGCTCATCGGGCCTCACCCCGCTCGCCGGACAGCAACAGGTAGAGGGCGGCCATTCTCACAGATACTCCGTTCGCAACCTGCTCGCGCACCGTGGACTGCGGGGAGTCGGCGGCGCGAGCGGCGATCTCGAGCCCGCGATTCATGGGGCCCGGATGCATCACCATCGTACTTGCGGGCAGCTGGGCGAACCTCGCGTCGTCCAGCCCCCAGGTGCGCGCGTACTCCCGACTGTTCGGGAAGAACGCGCCGTGCATGCGCTCCGCCTGGATGCGGAGCATCATGACCACGTCCGGTGCGCCCGCGAGCGCACGGTCGAGGTCGTACTCGAGGTTCGCCGGCCAGCCGGTCACGTCGACCGGGACCAGCGTCGGCGGCGCGACGAGGGTCACCTCGGCGCCGAGCGTCTCGAGCAGCCAGACGTTCGAGCGGGCGACGCGCGAGTGCAGGATGTCGCCGACGATGACGACCGAGACTCCGTCGAGGTCGCGCCCGCGGGATGCGGTGCCGTGCAGGCGGCGCCGCATCGTGAACGCATCCAGCAGCGCCTGCGTGGGGTGCTCGTGCGTGCCGTCGCCGGCGTTGAGGACGCCGGCGTCGATCCATCCGCTCGTCGCGAGCGTGAAGGGCGCGCCCGATGCGTGATGGCGGATGACGACGCCGTCGGCGCCCATCGCGTGGAGGGTCTGCGCGGTGTCCTTCAGGCTCTCGCCCTTCGAGACGCTCGACCCCTTGGCGCTGAAGTTGATGACGTCGGCCGAGAGCCGCTTCGCGGCGGCCTCGAACGAGATGCGCGTGCGCGTCGAGTCCTCGAAGAAGAGGTTGACCACGGTCTTGCCGCGCAGCGTCGGCAGCTTCTTGACCTCGCGGTCCTGGACGGCCGCCATGTCCTCGGCCACGTCGAGCAGGCCGATGGCGTCCTCGCGCGAGAGGTCGCGGGTGCTGAGCAGGTGAATCACGCGTCGCCGCCCTCGATCGTGACGGCGTCTTCGCCGTCGGTCTCGACGAGTCGCACGTTGATGCGCTCGCGCGTCGAGCTGGGCAGGTTCTTGCCGACGTAGTCGGCCCGGATCGGGAACTCGCGGTGGCCGCGGTCGACGAGCACCGCGAGGCGCACGGCCCGAGCACGGCCGAGGTCGGCGAGGGCATCGAACGCGGCGCGGATGGTGCGGCCCGAGTAGAGCACGTCGTCGACGAGCACCACGACGCGGCCGTCGACGACGTCGCCCGGCACCTCGGTCGGGTGGGTCGCGCGCACCGGGTTCCGGCCCAGGTCGTCGCGGTACATGGTCACGTCGAGCGCGCCGGCGGGCACGTCGGTGCCGGCGATCCGGGAGACGGTCCGGGCGAGTCGTTCGGCCAGCGCCACGCCGCGCGTGGGGATGCCGAGGAGGATGAGGTCGTCGGCGCCGCGATTGGCTTCGAGGATCTCGTGTGCGATGCGGGTCAGCGCCCGCTCGAGGTCAGCTTGCTGCAGCACTGTGCGCACAGCCATGCGGACTCCCTTCTCCGCCTCACGGGACGGGCTTCAAGGATGTCGGTCGATCGATCCTACCAGCCGCTCTCGTGGGCACGCGGCACCATCGGGCTGCATGCGTTGCCGAGCCCGGCGGATGCCGCGGGCGGCACGTTGCCGCGGCATCCGCTCGTACGGGTGGGTGGGTCCGTGCTCCTGCCGACGCCGCAGCGCTCGTCAGCGCCATCAGGGGCCGACCGCCTGGCGAATCGATCTGGGACGACGACTCGGTGAACGCGTGACGGCGCCACCTGTCAGGTACGGCGAGCGTAGTGTTCGCGCATGGCGGGGTAGTACTGCTCGAGGGTTCGCCTTCCCAGCGCCCGATCCATCGCTCGAGTCGTTCGGATTCGGTCATCGCGGCCCAGACCGCGTCGATCGGAGCTCGGAAGCGGCGCACGAGGCGAACTTCCGGGCCGAGCGGACCCTGCGTGGTGGACCCGGTGGGCGTCGGCGACGTCTGCTCGGTCATGCGATCTCCTGTCCTCGGTGCGGTTGTGCTGCCGTGTCGCGGGTGGTTCGCCGAACCTCGAGGTCGAGAGCGGCGAACGCCTCGCTGGGAATCGGGGGCTGCTCGAGCACGTCGAGGAACCGCCTCACCGCTTAGTTGCGCTTTGTGAAGCCCGCGTGACCCTACCGAGTGATACCGTCCGCGCCTGGTGATACCGGTGCATCGGCATCACTCGGCGCGACCGGTATCACTCGACGGAGGGTCTGCTCGGAGCGCGATCGCCGAGTTCAGGAGCAGGATGACGAGGAACAGGACGAGTCCGAACGCCCCGCACGTGGCCCGGCCCACCAGATGAGACCGGCGGCAGGCGTGCCCGCAGCTGTGCACGGCGCCGAGCGGATATCATCTTCGCCATGCAATGCAGTTGAGCCGCGACATCACATTCCCCCGCCGCCTCGGCATCGAAGAAGGGCTCACTCTTGCACCCCGGATCTCCCCTCCATGGCCAGACCGCGCTTGTCACCGGCGTCTCCCGACGCCGAGGCATCGGATATGCGGTCGCCACCAAGCTCGCCTCCCTCGGCGCCCACGTCGTGGTGCACCACTACCGACCACACGATCTCGACCAGCCGTGGGGCGGCGACGACCTCGATGCGGTGCGTGACGGCATCCGGCGACACCTCGTCGACGGTGCGACCATGGCTGACGAGAGCGCGGACCTGGCCGACCCCGACGCCGTCCCCCGGATCATCGATGCCGCGACCGGGGTCACCGGGAAGCTCGACATCCTCGTCTGCAACCACGCACGGAGCGGTGGCGACGGAAGCATCCTGGACATGACGCCAGATCGCCTCGACGGGCACTGGGATGTGAATGCGCGCGCGACGCTCCTCCTGACTGCGGAGTTCGCGCGGCGCAAGGCGCACGGTGGATCCGCGAACGAGAGGCGGCCCGGCGAGCGGATCGACGGCGGCAAGCCCCACCCGCAGCCCCGGGGACGTGTGTTCTGGATGACCTCCGGTCAGGTGAACGGCCCCATGCGCGGTGAGGTCGCCTACGCGGCGAGCAAGGCGGCTCTGGCCGGCATCACCGCCACCGTCGCCGCGGAGCTGATCGAGCTCGGCATCATCCTCAACACGATCAACCCGGGGCCCGTGAACACCGGCTACATGGATCCCGACAGCACCGACCGGCCGCTCGGCGAACTCGAGGCGCATCTGGCCGCAACGCCGTTCGGACGCTACGGTGCGCCCGACGACCCGGCCGAACTGATCGGCTGGCTCGCGACAGCCGAGGGCGCCTGGATCGTCGGCCAGGTACTCACGAGCGACGGTGGATTCAGCCTCGGCTGATCGGCGGGTGCTGCGCACAGGGGCGGGATCCGGCCGAAGCCGGATCCCGCCCCTGTGCGCGCGGCGATCAGCGCGCTGCGCGCGAGCCGCGCAGCACCTTCGATGCCACGACGAGCGCCGCGGCGATGAGCACGACGTTCTTCGCGACGTACTGTCCGAGCAGCGTCGGCCCCGCGTCGGCGAGCAGTTCCCCGGGGAAGAACACCACGGGCGAGAGGATGCCGACGAAGGCGACGGCGAGCATCACGAGCCCGAGCCGGGCGAAGACGCCGGAGATGAGCGCCAGGCCGGCGACGGTCTCGATCACCGCCGTCAGGATCATCGCGAACTGGCCGCCGACGAGTCCGAACGTCAGCGCACCCCACGTGGCCTGCACGAGCGGTTCGAGCGGGCTCGCCCCGGGGAAGAACTTCAGCACGCCGAACACGACGAAGACCGCGCCCAGCGCGATGCGCAGCGCGGGGATGCTCCAGCGCTCGAGCAGGGCCTTGAGCGCCGCCTCGGCGCTCGCGAATCGATCGGCGAGCGCGATGCGGCGGCTCGCCGCAGGTCGGGGTCCGGCGTGCGGGAGGCCGTGCGCGGAGATCGTGGACATGTCGGGTGCTCCTTCCAGAGCGGTGAGATTTCGGTGCGGATGCCGCGGGGTGCGGCACCGTCCCGAGTGAACGCCCGCCGCAGCGCGGCCGGATCAGGGCGTGCGCGGGAACCCACGGAGGGTTCTCCCCGCTTCCTCGCGCGGGTGCGCACCGGCCCCGACTCGGTGCACACCCGAGCGTCACCCCCGTCCGGGGGACGCGTCCGGCCTTTCCGTCGTCCGGCGCTGGCGGCCCGACCGCGCTCCGTGCTGGAATGCCGCATGGCCGATGTGATGATCGCCGTGATGCCCTTCGTCGGGCACGTCGCACCGCTCGCCGCCGTCGCCGCGGCGTTCCGCGACGACGGGCACTCGGTGCGCGTCTACACCGGGAGCGCGCACGCGGACCGGTTCGCCGCGCTCGGCGCCGACGTCGTCCCGTGGACCCGCGCACCCGACTTCGACGAGAACGACCTCGCCGCGACCTTCCCCGAACTGCGCGGCCGCAAGGGGCCGCGGCAGATGCTCGCCAACGTCCGGGAGCTCTTCATCGGCACGGGCGCCGCGCAGGGCGACGACCTCGTCGCCGCCCACCGCGAACGGCCATGGGACGTCATCGTGGCCGACGGCCTGAGCCTCGGCGCGCACCTGGCCGCCGAGCGGACCGGCACGCCGTGGGTCACCGTGAGCATCGTGCCGCTCGCGATCCGCACCCCCGAACTGCCACCGCCGTCACTCGGCCTGCGTCCCGCGCGCGGACCGCTCGGCCGCGCGCGGGATCGCACGCTGCACGCCGTCCTCGGCATCGCCACACGGAGCATGCAGCAGACGTACGACGCGCAGCGCGCGGCATCCGGTCTCGGGGTCGGGACGCCGTTCGAGAACGCCTTCTACTCCCCCGACCTCGTCTGCGCGTCCGGCGTGCCGGAACTGGAGTACCCGCGGACCAGCTGGCCCATGCCCCTCGAATTCGTGGGAGCGCTCACGCCGTCGGGCGGGATCCGCCCCGGCCACCCGCCCGTCTGGTGGCCCGACCTGCCCGCGGATCGCCCGATCGTGCACGTCACGCAGGGCACCCTGAACGTCGACCCCGACGACCTGCTCCGACCGGCGCTCGCCGCGCTCGGTCGACAGCCCGTCTCGATCGTCGCGGCGACCGGTCGAGCCGACGCACCGGAACTGCCGTTCCCCGTCCCCCCGAACGCCTACGTCGCAGGCCTGCTCGACTACCGGGAGCTCCTCCCCCGGGTCGGGGCGATGATCACCAACGGCGGGTGGGGCGGCGTGCTCGCCGCGCTCACCCACGGCGTCCCGCTCATCGTTGCGGGCGGCGACCTCGACAAACCGGAGATCGCCGCGCGCATCGACTGGGCCGGTGCGGGCATCGACCTCCGGACGGGAACACCGAAGCCGCGGGCGATCCTGGAGGCGTGGCGGCGACTCGACGCCGACCCGTCCTACGCGGAGCGGGCGGCGGAGATCGGCCGGAGCCTGCGCGGGCACGACGGCCCGCGCGAAGTCGTCGCGCACACCCTCGACCTCGTCGCCCGGCGGGGCGGTGCCCGCACGGCCTGAACCCCGTCCGCGGGCGGACCGGCCCGGAGGTCAGCCCCGCGCGTGCGAGACGGCCGCGAGCAGACCGTTCACGAATCCGGCCGAATCATCCGTCGAGAGTACGGTCGCGGCCTCCACGGCCTCCGAGATCGCGACCGGGTCGGGCACCTCGTCGTTGTAGACGATCTCCCAGACGCCGATGCGCAGCAGTGCACGGTCGACCGCGGGCATCCGCTCGATCGTCCATCCCCGCGAGTGCGTCGTGATGAGCTCGTCGATCTCCTCGAGGTGATCGACGATGCCGTCGACGATCTCGCGGGCGTACAACCACGAGGCCTGGCGCTCGGGCTCGTTGACCGCCCGCTCGGCCTCGGCCGCGAGCAGACGCTCGACGGGGACCTGCCGCATGTCGGCCGCGTAGAGCAGGTCGAGGGCGCGCTTGCGCGCCTTCGTACGGGCGCTCACTAGTCGTTCACGCGGCCCAGGTACTCGCCCGAGCGCGTGTCGACCTTGACCTTGGTACCCGTCTCGAGGAAGAGCGGCACCTGGATCTCGTACCCGGTCTCGACGGTCGCGGCCTTCGTGCCACCCGTGGAGCGGTCGCCCTGGAGGCCCGGCTCGGTGTACGTGATCTCGAGCACGACCGAGGCGGGCAGGTCGACGTAGAGGGGGTTGCCGTTGTTCAGCGCGATCGTGACCGACTGGTTCTCGAGCATGAAGTGCTTGGCGTCGCCGACGACCGCAGCCTGGACCGTGATCTGGTCGTAGTCGGTGGTGTCCATGAACACGAAGCCGTCGCCGTCGCTGTACAGGTAGGTGAAGTCGCGGCGGTCGACGTTCTCGATGTCGATCTTCGTCCCGGCGTTGTAGGTCTTGTCGACGACCTTGCCCGAGACGACGTTCTTCAGCTTCGTGCGCACGAAGGCTCCGCCCTTGCCGGGCTTGACGTGCTGGAACTCGACGACGCTCCAGAGCTGGCCGTCGATGTTCAGGACGACGCCGTTCTTGATGTCAGCGGTGGATGCCATGGAAGTGCTTTCCGTTCGATTCGGGGAAGTCGGCGGGCACGCCCGAGCAGCGTGCGACTGATCGAGTGTAGTCGACTCAGCCGTGCGATCGCAGGAGCCAGTCGATCGCGAGCCGGTACGAGTCGGACCCGAATCCCGCGATGACCCCCGTCGCGACACCCGAGATGACGCTGGTGTGCCGGAAGGCCTCCCGCGTGTGCGGGTTCGACAGGTGGACCTCGACGAGCGGCACGCCCGCGGTCTTCAACTGCGCGGCCGCGTCGCGCAGCGCGTAGCTGTAGTGCGTGAACGCCGCCGGATTCAGCACCACCGGCATCCGCCGGTCGACGGCCTCGTGGATCCACCCGATCAGCTCGGCCTCGTCATCGGTCTGCCGCAGGTCGACCTCGACGCCGTCCGGAACGGATGCCGCGAGGCTCGCGCCGATGTCGGGGAGCGTCTCCGAGCCGTAGACCTCCGGCTCGCGGGTGCCGAGTCGGCCCAGGTTCGGTCCGTTCAGGACGAGGATCGTGGTCATGACCGAAGCCTAACGATCAGGACGCGATCTCCTGGTACGCGGCGAACAGCAGCGACTGGTCCGGGGCGAGCATGACGGTCGGCTTGGCGAGATCGTCGAGCACGATGAACCTCAGCTGCCCGGCTCGCGACTTCTTGTCGCGCTGCATGGTCGCGAGCAGCGTGTTCCAGCGACCGGCCGGGTACGACGTCGGCAGGCTGAGCAGGTCGAGGACGCGCTTGTGCCGGTCGGCGACCTCGTCGGAGAGCCGGCCGGAGAGCCGTCCGAGTTCGGCCGCGAAGGCCATGCCGACCGCGACGGCCGCGCCGTGCCGCCACTGGTAGCGCTCGGCGTGCTCGACCGCGTGCCCGAGCGTGTGCCCGTAGTTCAGGATCTCGCGCAGCCCGGCCTCGCGGAAGTCCTTGCTCACGACCTCGGCCTTCATCCGGATCGCGAGTTCGACCACACGCCGGAACTCGGGCGCGGACGGGTCGGTCGCGGCATCCGGATCGGCCTCGATGACGTCGAGGATCTCGGGGTAGCGGATGAACCCGGCCTTCACGATCTCGGCGAACCCGGCGAGGATCTCGTTCTTCGGCAGGGTCGCCAGGAGGTCGAGGTCGCACAGCACTTCGGCGGGCGCGTGGAAGACGCCGACGAGGTTCTTGCCCTCGTTGGTGTTGATGCCCGTCTTGCCGCCGATCGCGGCGTCGACCATCCCGAGCACCGTCGTCGGGATGGTGACCAGGCGCACGCCCCGCAACCAGGTCGCCGCGACGAACCCCGCCAGGTCGGTGATCGCGCCGCCGCCGAACCCGACCACGACGTCGGTGCGCGTGAAATCGGCCTGGCCGAGGATCTGCCAGCAGAACGCGGCGACCTCGACCCGCTTGGCCTGTTCGGCGTCGGGCACCTCCGCGAGGAGCACCTCGAAGCGATCCGCGAGCGACTCGCGCAGCTCGGCCGCACGCGCACCCATCGTCGGCGGGTGCACCACGAGCACCTTCCGCGCCGCCGAACCGATCGCGTCGGCGAGCCCGTCCACGACGCCGCGCCCGATGCGCACGTCGTACCCGTCCTCGTCGCCGACCCGGATCACGGTCGCCTCGTGCTCGCTCATGCGCGTCCTCCAGCCCACTCGGTGATCTGGGCGACGATCCGCGCGACCGAGCGACGCGAGGTGTCGATGGTGAGGTCGGCGACCTCGTCGTACAGGGGGCGACGTTCGTCGCGGATGCGGGTCCAGCGCTCGAGCCCGCCGGCCGCGAGCAACGGCCGCGACCCGCCCACGAGCCGCGGTGCGACCGCCTCGGGCGTGACGTCGAGTCGGACCACCGCGAGCCGGCCGAGGTCGGCGCGCGTGGCGGCGTCGAGGATCGCGCCGCCGCCCAGTGAGATCACGGCCTCCTCGCGGAGCGCCTCCGCGACGACCTCGCGCTCGGCGACGCGGAAGTACGCCTCGCCCTCGCGCTCGAAGATCTCGTCGATGGGCCCATGGCGTCGCGCGATCCGCTGGTCGGTGTCGATGAACGGCACCCCGAGGGATGCCGCCAGCCGGGCCCCCACGCGCGACTTGCCCGCGCCCATCGGGCCGACGAGCACGATCGGCAGCGGCACGGGCCGGGCCGGGCCGTCGGCCCCAGCCGGGAGGTCAGACACGGGCGCGGCCGTCGGCGACCTCGCTCGCGAGCGCGTCGGGGATCGCCGCCAGGTACGCCTCGAGGTTGCGGCGCGTCTCGGCGACCGAGTCGCCGCCGAACTTCTCGAGCACGGCGTTGGCGAGCACGAGCGCGACCATGGCCTCGGCGACGACGCCCGCGGCGGGCACCGCGCACACGTCGGAACGCTGGTGGTGCGCCGGCGCGGGCTCGCCCGTCGCGACGTCGATCGTCGGCAGCGCGTGCGGCACGGTCGCGATCGGCTTCATGCCCGCGCGGACCCGGAGCACCGTTCCCGTCGACATGCCGCCCTCGGTGCCGCCCGCGCGGTCGCTCGCACGCACGATGCGCCCGTCGGCGAGGTGCAGTTCGTCGTGGGCGGCCGAGCCGCGGCGGCGGGTCGTCTCGAACCCGTCGCCGACCTCGACGCCCTTGATGGCCTGGATGCCCATGAGCGCCGCGGCCAGCTGCGCGTCGAGTCGGCGGTCCCAGTGCACGTGCGATCCGAGCCCCGGCGGCAGGCCGTAGGCGAGCACCTCGACGATGCCGCCGACCGTGTCGCCCTCCTTGTGCGTCGCATCGACCTCGGCCACCATGCGGGCGCTCGTGTCGGCGTCGAAGCAGCGCAACGGGTCGGCGTCGAGCCGGTCGACATCCGACGGCAGCGGGAGTTCGGCCCCCTCGGGAACCCTGACGGGACCGATCGCGACCGTGTGCGAGACGAGCCGGATGCCGAGTTCGGCGAGGAACGACCGGGCGACCGCGCCGAGCGCGACGCGGGCCGCCGTCTCGCGCGCGCTCGCGCGCTCGAGCACGGGCCGCGCCTCGTCGAAGCCGTACTTCTGCATGCCGACCAGGTCGGCGTGCCCGGGGCGGGGCCGCGTGAGCGGCGCGCCCCGCCCGCGGCCGAGATCCTCGCCCTCGACGGGCTCGACGCTCATCACCTGCTGCCACTTCGGCCATTCGGTGTTCCCGATGCGCAGTGCGACGGGGCCGCCGAGGGTGAGCCCGTGGCGCACGCCCCCGGAGACGGCCAGTTCGTCCTGTTCGAACTTCATGCGGGCGCCGCGGCCGTAGCCGAGCTTCCGGCGCGCCAGATCGGCACGGAGGTCGTCGAGCGAGACGGGGATGCCTGCGGGGAGGCCTTCGAGGATCGCGACGAGTTCGGGACCGTGCGATTCCCCGGCGGTGAGCCATCGGAGCATGACCACCATCCTCCCACAGCGCGCTCAGACGCTTCGGCGCATGACGCCGAGCACGCCCCCCTCGTCGGGCAGCGGCGCGAAGGGATCGCCCGCGACGAAGATCCGCACCTGCAGCAGCGCCTGGTGCAACAGCATGCCGAGGCCGTGCACGGCCCGCCCGCCCGCGGCCGACCATCCGGCGCCGAGCGCCGTCGGCCACGGATCGTAGGCGACGTCGAAGAGCAGCGCGTCGCGCACGAGGGCCGCCGACGGCGCGACTCCGAGGTCGGCTCCGCCGGGCACCGTGCTGATCACGAGCGGGGCGGATGCCGCGTCCGCGAGTTCCGCGATCGTGCGCACCCGCACGACGAGTCCGATGCGCGACCCGAGATCGGCGACCGCTGCAGCCCGAGCGGGCTCGCGGACGTGCACGTCGACCTCCGCCGCGCCGAGCTCGGCCATCGCGACGATCGCAGACCCCGCCGTGGCACCGCCGCCGACGAGAACTCCGCGATGGATCCGGTCGATCCCCTCCTCGCCGAGCGCGCGCACGATGCCCTCGACGTCGGTGTTGAACCCGTGCAGGGCGCCGTCCGCGGTCAATCGCACGGTGTTCGCGGCGCCCGTGAGGGCGGCCAGCCGGTCGACGTGATCGAGTCGGCCGAGCACCTCCTGCTTCAACGGCATCGTGAGCGAGAGTCCGCGCCACGCGGCATCCGGGTCGACCCGCACCCGGTCGAGGAACCCGCCGAGCTCGCCCGACGCGACCTCGATCGCGTCGTAGCGCCAGTCGAGTCCGAGCCGCGCGTACGCGGCGCGGTGCAGGGCCGGGCTCTTGGAGTGCGCGATGGGCGATCCGAGCACGGCCAGCCGCACGGGAGGCCCTCCCGCTCGCCGCTCGGCGGTCGCGTTCGGCTCGGCGCCGGGCATCGTCATCCGTTCTCGTCGAGGTACCGCAGGAACTGCTCCACCGCGGCCTCGTGTTCCTCGAGCGTCGCGGAGAACACGGTCTCACCGGTCTCGAGGTTCACGGTCACGAAGTACAGCCAGGGCCCGTCCGCGGGGTTCATCGCCGCGGCGATGGTCACATCGCCGGGGTTGCCGATCGGCCCCGGGGGCAGGCCCGGGTGCACGTAGGTGTTGTAGCGGTTGCCGGCATCCGCTCGTTCGGCATCCGTCGTGGTCACGACGGTGTCGTCGCCGGTGCCGTAGTGCACGGTCGAGTCGAACTGGAGCAGCTGCGACGGGAACTGCTCGGGGTCGAGTCGATTGCGGATGACGCGCGAGACCTTGTACGCGTCGGCCTCGGAACCCGCCTCCCGCTCGATGAGCGAGGCGACGACGACCGTCTCCCAGCGGTTCTCGGGGGCGACGCCGGCCGCGTCGAGCGCCTGGAACGAGCGGTCGACGAGGGTCTGGACCACCTCCTGCGCGGTGACGTCGGGGCCGAAGGTGTAGGTCGCCGGGAAGAGGAATCCCTCGACGGTGGTCGCCTGCTCGGGGAGGCCGAGCGCCTGCGGGTCGGCAGCCGCCGCCTGCAGCTCCTCGAGCGGGATGCCGGTGGCCGTCGACGCGGCCGCGAGCGCGTCCCGCGCCCACAGTCCCTCCTGGATCACGAACGTGTTCTCGAGCTTGTTCTCGGGGTCGAGCAGGGCGTCGAGCGCGGCCTCCGAGCTCATCTGGTTGGCCATCCGGTAGGCGCCGGGGTAGAACGTCGGTTGGGGCGAGCGACCGGTGACCTCGTCGATGAAGGCCTCGGCCGAGGCGACCACGTCCTGTTCCTCGAGGTTGGCGGCGATGGTCTCGCCCCCGTCGCCGTCCTCGATCATGAAGACGACCTCGCCGGTGCCCGAACCCGAGTAGTCCTCCGGGGGCTGGAAGCGCTCGACGAGCGAGGTGATCGGTCCCTGCAGGAAGAACGCGGCGCCGGCGATCAGGCCGCCGAGCACGAGCAGGGCGATGAGGCACCCCCAGGCGCCGCGTCGACGCCGGCCGGGCTCGCGCTCGCGCTCCTCGAGTTCCCACGAGGACGTCGCCCGACGGTCGGCGCGCGACGGCCGCGCGTCGTCGGACTCCAACCCCGCGAAGGGGTCTGCGGCGAGCGGATCGGTGGCAGCGACGATCCCGGTGCGGGCCGGGAGCGGGGCGGACTCCGGTGCAGGCCGGCGGCCGGCGGCATCCGCTGCATCGTACGGCGATCCTGCAGCGGCGTGCTGGCCGTGCGGCCGGTCGGCCGCATCGGCATGCGGCGGAGTCGGCCGGGTCGTCGAGCCGGCCGGGTGATGACGCGGGTGGGCGTGGTCGGGCTCGTCCACCGGGCGGGGCGGATGCTCCCCCGCGCGCCCGGCCCGCTCCTCCGCGGCCCGGCGCTGCTCGAGTTCCCTGAGCTCGCGTCGGGTGCGCGGGGCGCGCTGCGCCTCCGGGAGGCCGGTGTCGGTCGACGGCCGGGGCGGCGGCACGGGGGCGCCGGGAGGCGCGCTCCCGCTGAGCAGGTCGTCCCAGTGCTGCTCGGATGCGGGGGGCTGACCGTGGCCGCGCTGCCGGTCGGGGGGAGGTTGGGTCACGAGGGTCGGGGGCCTTCCTCGGTGGGTATCGTGCGTCCGGGGGCGATGCCCGATGCCCGTTCGGCATCGATGGCGTGTTGCAGAATGATAACGGCTGCGGCCTGATCGATCACGGGCCGCTGCTTGCGGGCCGACTTCCCGGCCGCCCGCAGGGCATGTTGCGCACTCACCGTCGAAAGCCGTTCGTCGACGAGGCGCACCGCGACGCCGTGGCCGGCGATTCGTCCGGCGAACTCCACCGCATCGGCCGTCGAGGCCGTCGCGGTCCCCGACAACGACAGCGGATGCCCGACGACCAGTTCGGTCGCCTCGTACTCGGCGGCGAGCTCGAGCAGACGACGGATGTCGGCATCCTCGCCGTCGACGCTGCGCCGCACGGTCTCGACGGGCACGGCGAGGATCGCCGACGGGTCGCATCGCGCGACGCCGATCCGGGCGCGGCCCACGTCGATGCCCAGTCGCGCACCGGGCCGCACGATCAGGCTCCCGTTGCGGCGCGGGCCGCCTGCAGGGCGGCCGGGATCGCCGACAGGTCGGTCCCGCCGCCCTGCGCGAGGTCGGGCTTGCCGCCGCCTCCGCCGCCGAGTGCCGAAGCCATCGCCTTGGCGATCGTGCCCGCGTTCGCGCCCGCTTCCCTGGCCGCCGGCGAGGTCGCCGCGATCGCGAGCGGCTTGCCGCCGACCTCGCCGACGAGCGCGACGACGGATGCCGCGTCGCCGAGCCGTGCCCTGATCGCGCTCGCGAGCGAACGGAGTTCGTCGCCGGATCCGAGCACGCCGGTCGCCTCTGCGACCACGAGCAGGTCGCCGACGCGCTCGGCCCTGCCGGCCAGGTCGGGCACCCGGTCGTTCAGCGCCTTCGCCTCGTAGGCCGCGATCTTCTTCTCGGCCGCCTTGAGGCTCGACACGAGGTCGCCGATCCGATCGACGAGCAGTTCGGGTCGCGTCTTGAGCGTGCCGGTGAGTTCCTGCACGAGGGCGCGCTCCGCGGCGAACCGGCGGAACGCATCCTGCCCGACGAGCGACTCCACGCGCCGGTTCGACGCACCCACCGAGGACTCGCCGACGATGTTGATCATCCCCACCTCGGCGCTGCGTGCGACGTGGGTGCCCGCGCACAGCTCGCGCGACCAGGGGCCGCCGATGTCGACGACGCGCACGACGTCGCCGTACTTCTCGCCGAACAACGCCATCGCGCCGAGCGCCTTGGCCTCGTCGATCGGCATCTCGCGGGTGACGACCTCGAGGTTCTCGCGCACGGCACCGTTCGCCACGTCCTCGATCTCGCTCCGGGTCTCGGGCGAGAGGGGCTGGTTCCAGCCGTAGTCGAGACGCAGGTACCCGGCCTTGTTGAACGAACCGGACTGGTGCGCCTGCGGGCCGAGCACCTGGCGGAGCGCGGCGTGCACGAGGTGGGTTCCCGAGTGGGCCTGGGTCGCCCCGCGCCGGTAGTCCTCGTCGACGATGCTCGTCGCGGGCATGCCGACCCCGACCTCGCCGCTGGTGACCTTGACCGTGTGGCTGATCAGGCCCTTGACCGGCTTCTGCACGTCGAGGACCTCGAGTTCGAAGCCGTCGCCGACGATGCGCCCCCGGTCCGGAGCCTGCCCGCCGGACTCGGCGTACAGCGACGTCTCGGCGAGGATCACCTCGGCGGTCCGGCCCGCGATGGCCGACGCGGCGGGCCGGCCGTCGACGAGGATGCCGAGCACGCGCGAGTCGGTCAGGAGGTCGGTGTAGCCGGTGAAGACGGTCTCGCCGTGCGCTCGGAACTCGGAGTACACCGACAGGTCGGCGAGGACCTTCTTCTTCGACTTCGCGTCGGCCTTCGCCCGCGACCGCTGGTCGGCCATGAGGGCGTCGAAGGCCTTCCGGTCGACCGCGAGCCCGGCCTCGTCGGCCATCTCGAGCGTGAGTTCGATCGGGAACCCGTAGGTGTCGTGGAGCAGGAACGCCGTGTCGCCCGCGAGACGGTCGGAGCCGTCGGCCCTGGTCTTCGCGACCGCGCTGTCGAGGATGCCGGTGCCCGCCTCGAGCGTGCGCAGGAAGGTCGCCTCCTCGCCGAGCGCGAGCTGCTCGATCTGGGCGTATCCGGCCTCGACCTCGGGGTACGCGGCCTTCATCGCGTCGCGCGACGCGGCGAACAGCTCGCGGAACGTGGGGCCCTCGACGCCCAGCAGGCGCATCGCCCGGATGGAGCGTCGGAGCAGGCGTCGGAGGATGTAGCCGCGGCCCTCGTTCGACGGGGTCACGCCGTCGCTCATGAGCATGAGCGAGGATCGGATGTGGTCGGCGATGACGCGCATCCGCACGTCGTCCTCGTGGTCGGCGCCGTAGCGTCGCCCGGACAGCCGCGCTGCGGCGTCGAGCACCGGCCGCACCTGGTCGATCTCGTACATGTTGTCGACGCCCTGCTTGAGGAACGCCACCCGCTCGAGGCCCATGCCGGTGTCGATGTTCTTCTTCGGCAGTTCCTTCACGATCGTGAAGTCGACCTTCGACCTCACATCGGCGATGAGGTACTGCATGAACACGAGGTTCCAGATCTCGACGTAGCGGTCGTCATCGGTCGCGGGACCGCCGTCGATCCCGTACTCGGGACCCCGGTCGAAGAAGATCTCGGAGCACGGACCGGCCGGACCGGGCTGGCCGGTGTGCCAGAAATTCGTGTCCTTGCCGAGCCCCTGGATGCGCTCGTCGGGCAGGCCCGCGACGCGGCGCCAGATCTCGCGTGCCTCGTCGTCGTCCTCGTAGACGGTGACCCAGAGGTCGTCGGGATCGAATCCGTAGCCGCCCTCGGCCTCGGGCGTCGTCAGGAGCTCCCACGCGAACGCGATCGCACCGTCCTTGAAGTAGTCGCCGAAGGAGAAGTTGCCGTTCATCTGGAAGAACGTGCCGTGGCGAGGGGTCTTGCCGACCTCTTCGATGTCGTTGGTCCGGATGCACTTCTGCACGCTCGTCGCGCGCGAGTACGGAGCGGGGACCACGCCGGTCAGGTACGGAACGAACGGCACCATGCCCGCGACCGTGAACAGCAGCGACGGGTCGTCGGACACGAGCGAGGCCGACGGCACGACCGTGTGGCCGCGAGCGGCGAAGTAGTCGAGCCAACGCTGGCGGATCTCGGCAGTCTGCATGGTTCCGTTCTGGTTCTCGGGAATGGTGGAGCGCCGCCGAGGCGGCGGACATCGCGTTCTGGACGGTTACCGGTCTTCGGAGGCGCGCAGTTCGGCCTCTCGGGCGTGGTAGCCGTCGGCCACGGCACGGCCGAAGGCTCGCGCCTTGGCATCGACGCCGGCGAAGAACTCGCGGCCCTGCGTCGTGCGGTTGACCTGGTGCGCGACCGCGAACCCGGCTGCGACGCCGACGGTGAACCACAGGATGCTCTTCACGTCTCACTCCTCGATGGGTCGTGCTCGCGCGGTGCGGTGCGCACGCGTCCACTCAGTCTAGGGCGTGAGACGGATGCCGCGACGAGACGACGAACGGGGCCGCGGCGAACCGCGACCCCGTTCGGGAGAGCCCGTGCTGCTAGCGAGCCGCGTAGTACTCGACGACGAGCTGCACGTCACAGGTGACGGGCACCTCGGCGCGCTTCGGACGACGCACGAGCGTGGCGTGGAGCTTGTCGAGCTCGACCTCGAGGTAGCCCGGGGTCTTGGGGAGCACGTCGACGTGGCCGCCGGCCGCAGCGACCTGGAAGGGCTCGGTGCCCTCGGAGCGCTGCTTGACGCCGATGACCTGGCCGGCCTTCACGCGGAACGACGGACGGTCGACGAGCTTGCCGTCGACGGTGATGTGGCGGTGCACGACGAACTGGCGGGCCTGCGAGATGGTGCGGGCGAAGCCGGCGCGGAGCACGAGCGCGTCGAGGCGCATCTCGAGCAGCTCGACCAGGTTCTCACCGGTCAGGCCGTCGGTGCGGCGGGCCTCGTTGAACGCGATGCGCAGCTGCTTCTCGCGGATGCCGTACTGCGCGCGCAGGCGCTGCTTCTCGCGGAGACGGACCGCGTAGTCGGAGTCCTGCTTGCGCTTGGTGCGGCCGTGCTCGCCGGGAGCGTACGGACGCTTCTCCATGTACTTGGCGGCCTTCGGGGTGAGGGCGACGCCGAGCGCGCGGGAGAGGCGGGTCTTGCTTCGAGACTGGTTGGTCACGATGTCCTTTCGGAGGATTCTCAAACGGTGTGGTTCCGGGCGCGTGCAGCGCCGGAAAGACGATGTTCAGAGGGGTTCGCCACGGGGCGACCGGCTACAGGTCGCATCCCTTCGCCGTGGAGACCGCGCAGCCGCACGCGAGAATCCAGCTTCAGGCCAGCGACAATCCTAGCATGTGGCGCGGTCAGCCCCGTTCGCCGCGCACGATCCTGCGGAGCTTCGCGAGCCGCGAGCCGACGTCGCGTTCGTTGCCGTGCTCGGTGGGCGTGTAGTAGACGGCGCCGCGCAGCGGATCCGGCAGGTACTGCTGGCCCACGACGCCGATCGGATCGTCGTGGGGATAGACGTACCCCTTGCCGTGGCCGAGTCGCTTCGCGCCGGGATAGTGGGCATCGCGCAGGTGCTTCGGCACGCGCCCCGCCCGCCCGGCACGGACATCCGCCAGCGCCGCGTCGATGCCGAGGTAGGCGGCGTTCGACTTCGGCGCCGTCGCCAGGTGCACGACCGCCTGCGCGAGCGGGATCCGGCCCTCGGGCATGCCGATGAACTGCACCGCATCCGCGGCCGCGACGGCGACGCCGAGCGCGGTCGGGTCCGCCATCCCGATGTCCTCCGAGGCGAGGACGATGATCCGCCGGGCGATGAACCGCGGATCCTCCCCCGCCTCGATCATGCGTGCGAGGTAGTGCAGCGCCGCATCGACGTCGCTGCCGCGGACCGACTTGATGAACGCCGAGATCACGTCGTAGTGCTCGTCGCCGTCGCGGTCGTATCGCAGGAGCGCCCGGTCGACCGCGCGGGCGACGACCTCCGGCGTGACGACCGGCGCGGGCGCGGCATCCGCCCCACCGGCATCTGCCGCCTCGCTCAGCGCGGAGGTCGACGCCGCTTCGAGCGCCGTGAGCGCCCGCCTGGCGTCGCCCGAGGCGAGGCGCACGATGGCAGCCCGGGCCTCGGGGGCCAGCTCGACGCGGCCGCCGAGGCCGCGCGGGTCGTCGACCGCGCGGTCGACGAGCATCGCGAGGTCGTCGTCGTCGAGCGTCTCGAGCGTCAGCAGGAGCGAGCGCGACAGCAGCGGCGAGATGACCGAGAACGACGGGTTCTCGGTCGTCGCGGCCACGAGGATCACCCAGCCGTTCTCGACGCCCGGGAGCAGCGCATCCTGTTGGGCCTTCGTGAAGCGGTGGATCTCGTCGAGGAAGAGGACCGTCGAGACGCCGTAGAGGTCGCGATCGGCCCGCGCCGCCTCCATGACCTGGCGGACGTCGCGAACGCCGGCGGTCACGGCCGAGAGCTCGACGAACCTGCGGCCGGAGGATCGGGCGATCGCCTGGGCGAGCGTCGTCTTGCCCGTGCCCGGCGGCCCCCACAGGATGACCGAGACCGCACCCGACTCACCCGTGCGATCGGCGGCGAGTGCGACCAGCGGCGACCCCGGCCCGAGGAGGTGCCGCTGCCCCGCGACCTCGTCGAGGCTCCGCGGACGCATCCGGACCGCAAGCGGGGTCGCGCCGGCGCGCAGTCCCGCAGCCGTGTCCACCATGACGACCAGCGTAATCGGGCCGGCCGACACGCCCGCCGCCGGCAGTCGGGCAGGATTGGCTCGGGCGGTCCCGGGTTGCGTAGGCTCTCCCAGCAGGATCCCCCGAAGGAGCAGCGTGGCATCGAACGACCGTCAGGCGCGCGAGGAGCGCTCGCGCCTGCGCACCTACCAGGCCCGACAGGAAGTGCACCGCCGCGCCGAGCGCCGCCGCACTCGCGACAACATCGTCGCCGGCGTCGTGCTCGTCGTCGTCCTCGCGCTCGCCACCGGCGCCCAGCTCGTCTACTTCGACGGCGGGCCGGGCACTCCCGAGCCCGTCCCGACCGCGACCCCGACGCCGACCCCGGAGGCAGAGGCACCCTCACCCGAGCTTGCGGAGGACCGCGCCTGGGTCGGCGCCCTGACGCTGAACGACACGGTGCTCTCGCTCGAGCTCGACGGGCAGGCCGCACCGCAGGCCGTGGCCAGCACGGTCACGCTCGCGCAGGAGGGCTTCTACGACGGCGTCGCATGCCACCGCCTGACCACCGAGGGGATCTTCGTCCTGCAGTGCGGCGATCCGAACGGGGACGGCAGCGGCGGGCCCGGATACTCGTACGGCCCGATCGAGAACGCGCCGGCCGACGACGTCTACCCGGCGGGCACCATCGCCATGGCCCGGCAGCTCGGTGCCCCCGAGAGCCAGGGCAGCCAGTTCTTCATCGTCTACGAGGACTCGACCATCCCGTCGGATGCCGCCGGGGGCTACACCGTCATCGGTCGGGTCACCTCCGGCCTGGAGGACCTGCGCTCGACGATCACCGACCAGGGCGCCGCCGACGGCGCCCCCGACGGCGCTCCCGTGCGCCCCGTGAGCATCACGGAGTTCATCGTCGAGTGAGGCCGTGCGCCCCGGATCCGGCGCACGCGTCGGCGACACGCGGGTGCAATAGGCTTGATGCCGTCCAACCGCCGCGCCTGCGGCAGCCGATCGATGACAGGGTGATTCCGTGACCGATTCAGCACAGCAACCGTGGGGCCGCGTCGACGAGACGGGCACCGTCTTCGTGCGGACCAGCGAGGGCGAGCGCGAAGTCGGGCAGTACCCCGACGCGACGCCTGAAGAGGCCCTGGCCTACTTCGAGCGCAAGTACGCCGACCTCGCCGGTGCGGTCGGCCTGCTCGAGCAGCGAGTTCGGCGAGGCGCTCCCGCAGCGGATGTCGCGAAGGCGGTCTCCACGCTGCAGGCGACGGTTGCCGATGCCCATGCCGTCGGCGACCTCGAGTCGCTCTCCCGCCGCCTCGAGGCGCTGTCGGGCACGACGCAGGAGCTGACCGCCCAGCAGCAGGCCGAGGCGAAGGAGGCGCTCGCGGGCGCCATCGCCGAGCGCACGCGCATCGTCGAAGAGGCCGAGGCCCTGGCGGCCCAGGACCCGGCGAAGACGCAGTGGAAGCAGACCTCAGCCGCGCTCGACGCCCTGTTCGCTGCGTGGCAGAAGCACCAGCAGGAGGGCCCCCGCCTGCCGAAGGGCGAGGCGAACGAACTCTGGAAGCGGTTCCGCGCCGCCCGTTCCACGATCGAACAGCACCGCAAGGCGTTCTTCGCCGACCTCGACGCGCAGCACCGCGACGTGCGTCAGCGCAAGCAGCGCCTCATCGAGCGCGCCGAGGCGCTGGCGCCCCGCGGCGGCGACGGCGTGCACGAGTACCGGGCGCTCCTCGACGAGTGGAAGCAGGCCGGCCGCGCCGGCAAGAAGCTCGACGACGCGCTGTGGGCGAAGTTCAAGGCCGCGGGCGACGTGCTGTTCCAGGCCAAGGCCGAGATCGACGCGAAGGACGACGAGGAGTACCGCGCGAACCTCGAGCAGAAGCTCGCGTTGCTCGACGAGGCCGACGTGCTCCTGAAGGAGAAGGACTCGCGCACCGCTCGCGGCGCCCTCAACGGCATCCAGCGACGGTGGGATGAGATCGGCCGGGTCCCCCGCGACCAGGTGCGCACGGTCGAGGACCGGCTGCGCAAGGTCGAGAACCACGTGCGGGCCCTCGAAGACGAGCGGTGGGAACGGGACGACCCCGAGAAGAAGGCCCGGTCCGAGGGCATGCTCGGCCAGCTCCAGGATGCGATCGCGAAGCTCGAGTCCGAACTGGCCGATGCCGAGGCCTCGGGCGATGCGAAGGCCGCAGCGACTGCGCGCGAAGCCCTCGAGGCACGGCGTGCCTGGCTCAAGGCCGTCGGCGGCTGACGCCGCCGGAGCGCACGGATTCGAGCTCCGGCCGACTCCCCCTCGTCGAGAGCGGTCGGCCGGATCCATCCACAGGTCTGCGGGTGCCGGCGCGCGCACGCGAGCGGATGCCGCAGCATGGGCACGTGACCCGACTGCGTTCCGTCCTCGACACCGATGACCTGCCCCTCGCCGAACTCTGCGCAGCGCGCATCGACGGCGAGGTGATGCGACTGGGCGAGGCGTGGTGCCCCGTGGACGAACCCGACCTGCCCTCGCTCCGCGCGGCAGCCGTCGCGACGAACGTCCCGGCCACGGCGATCCTCGAGCGCCGCAGCGCCGCCTGGGTGCACGGTGCGCTGCCCTCCCCGCCCGTGGTCTCGGAGTGTTGCGTCCCCCACAGCGAACGCGTGTCGGTGCGTGCCCTCCGGCAGTCCGTCCACCTTCGCGAGGTCGCGATCGAGCCCGACGAGGTCGTCATCGTCGGGCCGATCCGCTGCACGACCGTCGAGCGGACCATCCACGACCTCGTCCGCGACCCGATTTCGGGCTCCGACGCCATCGCGATCGTGGCGGCACTGATCGAGCTCGACCCGGCTGCCGGGCACCGCGCACGCTCCCGAATCGAGGGCGCGCACCGGATGCCGCACAAGGGCGCGGCGCTCGAACGCCTCGACGCGGCTGCCGGGCTCAGCCGTCGCTGACGCGGTAGACGTCGTAGACGGCGTCGATGCGACGAACGGCGTTGAGCACCCGATCCAGGTGGGTGGTGTCCCCCATCTCGAAGACGAACCGGCTGATCGCGAGCCGATCGGTCGAGGTCGAGACATTGGCGGAGAGGATGTTCACGTGGTGCTCGCTGAGCACCCGGGTCACGTCCGAGAGCAGCCCGGAGCGGTCGAGTGCCTCGATCTGGATCTGGACGAGGAACACGCTCTTCGAGCTCGGCGCCCACTCCACGTCGATCATGCGGTCGGGCTCACGCAGCAGCGACTGCACGTTGTGACACGACGCCTGGTGCACCGAGACGCCGGAGCCTCGCGTCACGAACCCGATGATGTCGTCGCCCGGAACGGGGGTGCAGCAGCGGGCGATCTTCACGAGGATGTCGGGTGCGCCGCGCACGAGGACGCCTGAATCGCTCGTCCGCGGCAGCGGGCGCGACCGGACCGGGATCGCCGGAAGGTCGGGCTCGTCATCGTCGTCGTCGTCGCGGACGAGGGCGACGACCTTCTCGATGACCGACTGCGTCGAGACGTGGCCTTCGCCGACCGCGGCGTACAGCGCGGAGACGTCCTCGTACCGCAGCTGCGCCGCCACCTCGGCGAACGACTCCTGGCTCATGAGCTTCTGCAGCGGCAGGTTCTGCTTGCGCATCGCCCGCGCGATCGCGTCCCGGCCGTGCTCGATGGCCTCGTCGCGTCGTTCCTTGGTGAACCACTGCCGGATCTTGCTGCGCGCTCGCGGACTCTTGACGAAGTTCAGCCAGTCCTGGCTGGGGCCGGAATCCGGGTTCTTCGACGTGAAGACCTCGACGACGTCTCCGCTGGTGAGCTCCGTCTCGAGCGGGACGAGCCGACCGTTGACCTTCGAGCCCATGGTGCGGTGCCCCACCTCGGTGTGCACCGCGTACGCGAAGTCGACGGGAGTCGCTCCGGCGGGAAGCCCGATCACCCGGCCCTTCGGGGTGAAGACGTAGACCTCCTTGGCTCCGATCTCGAACCGGAGCGAATCGAGGAACTCGCCGGGGTCGGTGGTCTCGGCCTGCCAGTCAGAGATGTGCGCGAGCCACGCCATGTCGGCGTCGCTGCGGCCGCCGGTGGGATCCGCCCGGCCGGAGGCCACGCGCTCCTTGTACTTCCAGTGTGCTGCGACACCGTACTCGGCACGTTGGTGCATGTCATGGGTGCGGATCTGGATCTCGACCGGGCGGCCCTTCGGGCCGATCACGGTCGTGTGCAACGACTGGTAGAGGTTGAACTTCGGGGTCGCGATGTAGTCCTTGAACCGCCCGGGCACCGGCGTCCACCTCGCGTGGATCGAACCGAGCACGGCGTAGCAGTCGCGCACCGAGTTGACGAGGACGCGGATGCCGACGAGATCGTGGATGTCGTCGAAGTCGCGCCCGCGCACGATCATCTTCTGGTAGATCGAGTAGAACTGCTTCGGCCGGCCGACGACCTTGCCGCGGATCCTGCTCGCCTTCAGGTCGTCGGCGACCAGGTCGATCACCGACTGCACGTACTCCTCGCGTTGCGGGGTGCGCTGCTTGACGAGGCTCTCGATCTCGGCGTAGAGCTTCGGGTACAGCACCGCGAACGAGAGGTCCTCGAGTTCCCACTTGATGGTCTGGATACCCAGTCGGTGCGCGAGCGGGGCGTAGATCTCGAGCGTCTCGGTGGCCTTCCGGGCCGCGGACTCGGCGGGCACGAACCCCCAGGTCCGGGCGTTGTGCAGCCGGTCGGCGAGCTTGATGATGAGCACGCGGATGTCCTTGGACATCGCGACGATCATCTTGCGAACGGTCTCGGCCTGCGTCGAGTCGCCGTACTTGACCTTGTCGAGCTTGGTGACCCCGTCGACGAGCATCGCGATCTCGTCGCCGAAGTCGCCGCGCAACTGGTCGAGCGTGTACGAGGTGTCTTCGACCGTGTCGTGCAGGAGGGCTGCCGCGACCGCCTTCGAGCCGATGCCGAGGTCGGCGAGGATCTGGGCGACGGCGATCGGGTGGGTGATGTACGGCTCGCCGCTGCGGCGCTTCTGGCCCTCATGCGCGCGTTCGGCGACCGTGTACGCGCGTTCGATGACCGTCAGGTCGGCCTTCGGGTGGTGCATGCGCACGGTGCGCATGACGCCGTCGACGGCGCCGGCGGGCAGCGCCTTGGAGAAGATCCGAGGCACGAGGCGCCGCAATGACGCCGTCGAGTTGATCCCGGTATCGGTCATGACCCCCGCACCTCCAGACCTCAATTATCACCGCTCGCGGAGCGCTCCGATGACGACGAGACCTGGAGGTGCACCGATCAGCCGACCGTGACGGCTTCGGCGGCGGACCCGCCGGCCCGCTCGCGCTCCTTGAGCACCTTCTGATCGTGCCGCTTGATCGCCGGTTCGCCCTCGCGGAGCTGCGAGTAGAGCGGCGCGGCGATGAACACCGTCGACCAGGTTCCCACGATGATGCCGATGAGCAGCGCGAGCGAGATGTCGCGCAACGTGTCGGCGCCGAGGACACCCGCACCGATGAAGAGGATCGCAGCGACCGGGAGCGCAGCCACCACGCTCGTGTTGATCGAACGCACGAGCGTCTGGTTCACGGCGAGGTTGACCGCCTCCGGGAAGGTGCGCCTCGACTCCTCGCCCTCCTCGGAGGTGTTCTCGCGGATCTTGTCGAAGACCACGACGGTGTCGTAGAGCGAATAGCTGAGGATCGTGAGGATGCCGATCATCGCCGCGGGCGTCACCTCGAACCCGACGGCGGCATAGACGCCCGCCGTGACGATGAGGTCGCCGAGCAGCGACAGGATCGCGGCGAGCGACATCTTCCAGGTCCTGAAGTACAGGGCCATCACGATGGCGGCGAGCAGGAGGAACACGAGCAGGCCGAGCAATGCCTGCCTGGTGACATCCGCGCCCCAGGTCGCTCCGATGAAGGACGAGGTGACCTCGCTCTCGGGGACCCCGTACGCGTCGGCCAGGGCGGTCGTGAGCTCGCGCGACTCGGCCTGCTCCAGCTGATCGGTCTGGACCCGGACGCCGTCCTCGCCCACGATGGTCACGCGCGCGACGGCGTCGGGAGCGACCTCGGCCACGGCGTCGACGGCCGGCTGCTGGATCGCGTTCTCCACGCCCGAGATCTGGAACTGCGACCCGCCGCGGAACTCGATGCCGAAGTTGAACCCTCGGGCGAAGGGCATCAGCAGCGACAGGATGATCAGCACGGCGGCGATCGTGTACCACTTGCGGCGGCCGCCGACGAAGTTGAACGAGCGCTTGCCCGTGTAGAGGTCGTTGCCGAACGTCGTCAGTCGGTTGGCCATCAGGACTCCTTGCCTTCGCCGGCGCCCACGGTGGCTTCGGCCTGCGCTGCCTTGCGTTCCGCGATCGTCTGGCGCTTCTGCGCCTCACGCGAGCTCGAGGCGATCTTCTTCGAGGACGCCGCGACGGGCTTGCGGAACTCCGCACGTCCGCGGTAGACGGCGCCCAGCGCCTGCGGGTCGAGGCCCGACCAGGGGTGACCGCTGGAGTAGAAGCGCGTCTGCGCGAGCAGCTGCAGCATCGGGTGGGTGAAGAGGATCACGACGATGACGTCGATCACGGTCGTGAGACCGAGCGTGAACGCGAAGCCCCGGACGCTGCCGACCGCGAGGATGAACAGCACCACCGCCGCGAGCAGGTTCATGCCCTTCGAGGACAGGATGGTGCGCAGTGCGCGCTTCCAGCCGGCCTCGACGGCCCCCACGAGCGCGCGTCCGTCGCGCAGTTCGTCGCGGACGCGTTCGAAGTAGACGATGAACGAGTCCGCGGTGAAGCCGATCGCGACGATCAGACCGGCGATGCCCGCGAGCGAGAGGCGGTAGCCCTCGCGCCACGACAGGATCGTGATCGTCAGGTAGGTGACGATGCCCACGATCACGAGCGACGCGATCGTCACCGATCCGAGCGCCCGGTATTGGAACAGCGTGTAGATGACCACGAGGATCAGGCCGATGAGGCCGGCGATGAGGCCGGACTGCAGCTGCGAGGTACCGAGCGTGGCCGAGATCGTCTCTGACGACTGCACCTCGAAGCTGATCGGCAGCGCGCCGAACTTGAGCTGGTCCGCGAGCGCCTTCGAGCTCTCCTGGTCGAACCCGCCGGAGATCTGGGGCCGGCCGTCGGTGATGACGGCGTTCATCTGCGGCGCGGAGAGCACCGCGCCGTCGAGGACGAAGGCGAACTGGTCGCGCGGTGTCTGGCCGTTCATCGCGAACAGCCGCTGGCTGACCTCGGAGAACGCCTCGGTGCCGCGGTCGTTGAAGACGATGTTCACGACCCACTGGCCGGTGACGCCGCCGGTCTGGGTCTGGACCATGCCGTTGGTCGCGTCGACGATGTCCTCGCCGCTGACCTCGACCGGCCCGAGCAGGTACTTGATCGTCCGGGAGCTGTCGCACGTGACGAGCGGCTCGTCGGACGGCGCGACGTTCGCCTCGGTGTCGTCGAGGGTGGAGCAGTCGAAGGTGTCGAACTCCTCCTGCAGCGCCGGGGTCACCCAGTTCGGATCGCTCGCGTCCGTCGGCTCGACCGTCGGCGTCGCAGCGGGCTCGTCGGCCTCGCCGTCGACGGGCTCGTCGCTCGGCGTGATCGCCTGGTTCGTCGCGGCGTCGGCCAGGAGGACCGGGCGCAGTTCGAGCTTCGCCGACGACTCGATGCGGTTGCGCGTCTGCTCGTCGAGCTCGCCCGGGATCGCGACGACGATGTTCTCACCGCCCTGCGTGTTGATCTCGGCCTCGGAGACGCCCGACGCGTCGACGCGCTGGCGGATGATGGACACCGCCTGGGTGAGCTGCTCCTGGGTGACCGTCTCACCCTCCGCGAGCTGCGGCGCGAGGATGATCTGCGTGCCGCCCTCGAGGTCGAGGGCGAGCTTGGGAGTCCAGGATCCGTCACCCCAGATCACGCCTGCGGCGTTGATGCCGAACAGCGCGACGATGAGCACGCCGAGCCAGGTGAGGGATCGCACGGCCTTCCGGACGGGCGTCGGTCGCGAGGACCGCTTCGTTGGTGCAGCCACGGATTGTGCCTTCTCTGCAGGGAGCCCGGGCGTCATCGCCCGGGCAGAGCGTGTGGGGGCTTCTAGTCGTCCGACTTCTTGGCGTCGGGCTTCTCGTCGCTCGGAACGTCGTCGACTCGCTCGCCGAACTCCGGCTCGCCCTCAGTCGTCTCGGCTGCGACCTCGTCGGAGACGACCGGGTCGACGACACGGGCGATCGTCTGGCGGTGCAGGCTGAGCACCGTGCCCGGGTTCGCCTCGAGCTCCACCTGGTTCTCGTCTTCGTCGATCGAGAGGATGGTGCCGTAGAGGCCGAAGTTCGTCATGACCTTCGCTCCGGGCACGACCTTCGACTGGAGGTCCCGCATCTCCGCCTGGCGCTTGCGCGAGTTGCGGAACATGAAGAAGATCAGCACCGCCAGGACGGCGAGCATGATGAGAGTCAGCGGATCCATGAAATGGGAAACCTTCCGGTGTGCGCGCAGCGCACGAGATCAGGGGTGGGGTGGCCGGAGCCTCCAAGGATTATAGGTCATCCAGCGGCAACGCCGCCGCGACCTCCTCGGACTCGCGGGTCAGGCCGAAGTGCCGCCATGCGGTCTGGGTCGCCATCCGCCCGCGGGGCGTCCGCGTGATCAGCCCGATGCGCACCAGGAACGGCTCGACGACCGCCTCGATCGTCTCGGCCTCTTCACCGACCGAAACGGCCAGGGTGTTCAGCCCGACCGGCCCGCCCCCGAACCTCGTGAGGATCGTCATCATGACCGCGCGGTCGAGCCGGTCGAGCCCCAACGGGTCGACGTCGTAGAGCTCGAGCGCCGCTCGGACCGCCTCGATGTCGGCGCGATCGGTGTGCACGAGTGCGTAGTCGCGGACGCGTCGCAGCAGGCGGTTCGCGATGCGCGGGGTGCCGCGGCAGCGACCCGCGATCTCGGCGATCGCCGGCCGGTCGATGTCGAGCCCGAGCATCACCGCGGCGCGCCCGAGCACCTGCTCGAGCTCGCGCTCGTCGTAGAACTCGAGGTGGGCGGTGAACCCGAACCGGTCGCGCAGGGGGTTCGGCAGCAGCCCGGCGCGCGTCGTCGCGCCGACGAGCGTGAACGGGGCGAGGTCGAGCGGCACCGAGGTCGCCCCGGCGCCCTTGCCGACCATGATGTCGATCCGGAAGTCCTCCATCGCGAGGTACAGCATCTCCTCCGCGGAGCGGGCCATGCGGTGGATCTCGTCGATGAACAGCACCTCGCCCGGGACCAGCGACGAGAGGATGGCCGCCAGGTCGCCCGCGTGCTGGACCGCCGGGCCGCTCGACATGCGCAGCGGCCGACCGCCCTCGTGGGCGACGATCATCGCGAGCGTGGTCTTGCCGAGGCCGGGCGGGCCTGCGAGGAGGATGTGGTCCGGGGTCCGCTGCTGCATGGCGGCAGCCGCCAGCAGCAGCTGCAGCTGACCGCGCACCCGGGTCTGACCGACGAACTCGTCGAGACTTCGGGGGCGGAGGGCGCCCTCGAACGCGAGCTCGGCCTCCGAGGCGAGTTCGGGATCGGTGAGGTCGCGCTCGCTCATCGGACGCGCGCCCCCTGCTGGGCGGGACCGAGCCGGGCGAGCGTGAGCCGCAGCAGCACCGGAACACTGGACGACGCAGCCTCGCCTGAGGCCTCGAGCGTCTGCGCGATCGCCTCGCCCGCGAGCCTCTCGGACCACCCGAGCCCGGTCAACGCCGCGAGCACGTCGTCTGCGACGCCACCGGTCGCCACGCCCGCGCCCGGAGCGCTGGCGACGGGCGCGACCACCTTGCCCGCGAGCGACACCGTGATGAGCTTCGCCGTCTTCGGCCCGATGCCGCTCACACGCCGGAAGGCGGCGTCGTCGTCGGCCTCGACCGCACGCGCGACATCGGTGGGCGACATCGCGGAGAGCACGCCGAGTGCGGATTTCGGCCCCACGCCGGTCACCCCGATGAGCAGGGCGAAGA
Source organism: Agromyces marinus (assembly GCF_021442325.1). Classification (NCBI taxonomy): domain Bacteria; kingdom Bacillati; phylum Actinomycetota; class Actinomycetes; order Micrococcales; family Microbacteriaceae; genus Agromyces; species Agromyces marinus. The sequence goes on from NZ_CP087879.1 coordinate 1,772,801, forward strand.
CCTCGAGCTCGTCGCGCGAGGCGAACCCGAACAGGGTCAGCGAGTCTTCACGCACGACCAGGTTCGTGTGCACGTGCACCTCGTCGCCCTCGCGGCACGCGAGCACGAACGCCGGCGTCGCGTTGACGAGGTAGCCGATGCCGGAGACCTCGACGACGAGGGAACTGCCGGAGGCGTTGAGCACGCGACCGCGGAGGGAGGAGATCACTCCCTCACCCTACGGGCCGCCCCCGACACCGAAGCCGCACGTTCCGCGGCGAGCCATGCACGCTGCGCGGGCGTCATGCCCGCGGCATCCGCGCCGCGACCGGCCGCACCCGCGCCCGACGCGTCGGCGATCGCTGCCCCGGCCGCTCCCCCGGTCCGCCAGGCGTGGCAGATCGCGAGGGCGAGCGCGTCCGCGGCATCCGCCGGCTTCGGCACCACCTCGAGTCCGAGGATGCGGGCGACCATCGCTCCGACCTGCTTCTTGTCGGCGCGCCCGTAACCCGTGATCGCGGCCTTGACCTCGCTGGGGGTGTGCAGCGCGACGGGCAGCGCGCGCCGCGCGGCGATCAGCATCGCCACACCCGAGATCTGCGCGGTGCCCATGATCGTCGAGACGTCGCTGCGCGCGAACACCCGCTCGAGCGCGACCGCGTTCGGCCGGTGTTCCTCGAGGATCGCCTCCAGGCCGTCCGCGATGCGAGCCAGTCGCGACGGCGTGTCGAGGTCGGCGGGCGAGCGCAGGACGACGACGTCGACGAGCTTCGCAGAGCGGTCGGATGCGACGTCGACGACGCCGACGCCGCAGCGGGTCAGCCCGGGGTCGATGCCGAGGACCCGCACGGCCGCTACTCCGAGTCCGCCTCGAGCTCGGCCTGCACCTCGGCGGTGAGGTCGAAGTTGCTGTAGACGTTCTGCACGTCGTCGCTGTCCTCCAGCGCGTCGATGAGGCGGAACACCTTCTTCGCCGTGTCGGCGTCGATCTCGACCTTGAGGTTCGGCACGAACTCGATGTCGGCGGACTCGTAGTCGAGCCCGGCCTCCTGCAGCGCCTTCCGGACCTCGACGAGCGCCGAGGCGTCGGTGACGACCTCGAAGCCCTGCGCGTGCGGTTCGACCTCTTCGGCTCCGGCCTCGAGGGCGGCCATCATGACGTCGTCCTCGGTCGTGCCGTCGCCCGTGACGACGATGACGCCCTTGCGCGTGAAGTTGTAGGCGACCGAACCCGGGTCGGCGAGCGTGCCGCCGTTGCGGCTGAGACCGGTGCGCACCTCGGCGGCCGCGCGGTTCTTGTTGTCGGTGAGCACCTCGATCATGAGTGCGACGCCGTTCGGGCCGTACGCCTCGTAGGTGATGTTCTGGTACTCGACGGCCTCGCCGCCGATGCCCGCCCCGCGCTTGATCGCCCGGTCGATGTTGTCGTTCGGGACGGAGGTCTTCTTGGCCTTCTGCACGGCGTCGTACAGCGTGGGGTTGCCGTTCAGGTCGGCGCCGCCGAGCTTGGCCGCGACCTCGATGTTCTTGATGAGCTTGGCGAACGACTTCGCGCGCCGCGCGTCGATGACGGCCTTCTTGTGCTTGGTCGTCGCCCACTTGGAATGCCCGGACATGCTGCTCCCGAATCGGTTCACCTCGGCGGGTGCGCCCGCCGACACGACATTCTAGAACAGCCCCGCCGACGGGCCGGGGACCGGCGGGCCCGAGCGGATGCCGGGGCGCGCGGTTCACACGAGCGCCGGCATCCCCTCGGGGAACACCGCGTGCTGCCACGCGACGTACTTGCGACGCATGAGCAGCGCCCAGAGCAACCGGATCGGCGCGGGAAAGCTCCGCTTGAACCATGCGGCGCGTTCGGCCTCGGGCACCGCCTCGATCATGAGGCCGAGCTGGATCGGCATCTCCTCCTTGGGGAAGTCCTCGCGGCCGTGCTCGCCGAGCGCATCCCACTCGCGCTGGCTCATCACCTCGGCCGCGACCGGGACGATGTCCGACTCCTCGCGCCCGAGGTGCACGCCGAGCGTGTGCCCGATCTCGTCGAGTGCCGCGGCCAGGTTCGCCGCGGCATCCGTCGTCGCACCCTCGCGCCACTCGGCGGCCAGACCCGGCACCCGGTCGAGCATCGTCGCGATGCGGGCGTGCTGCTCGCGCATGAGTTCGACGGTGACCGCGCACGCGGGCCTGCGGGCCTCGATCGGGTCCCAGAGCAGGGCGTCCTCGCCCTCGTGGTGGACGTGCAGCCCGAGCGTGAGCAGTTCCACCGCCCCCGACACGGTCGCGGCGCGCTCGACGTCGCCGTCGTCGACGCCGCGGACGATCGTCGGGAACTCGCGGAACCCCCACCGGAAGATCCGATGGACGAGGTAGATGTCCGAGACGTCGCAGCCCGGGGTCTCTCCCTCGGGCAGCGCGCCCGACGTGCTCGGCAGTCGTGTGGTCATGACGCGAGGCAACCGCGCACGCGGCCACGCGGCATCCGTGCCAGCACTGAGGAATGCTCAGGCGATGCGGGCCCGGACCTTCCCGAGGAAGTACTCGTGGAACCGGTGGTCCCCGAGGATCTCCGGGTGGAAGCTCGTTCCGATGAGGCCGTCCTGCTCGACCGCGACGACGCGCCCGTCGGCCAGCGCCGCGAGCGGTCTCGCACGCGGACCCACGGACTCGACGACGGGGCCGCGGATGAAGGCCGCTCGCACCGGGGGCTCCCCCAGCACGGGAACGTCGAGGTCGACCTCGAACGACTGGTTCTGCGATCCGAACGCGTTGCGGCGCACGACGATGTCGAGGCCGCCGAAGGTCTGCTGCCCGTCGATCGCGTCGTGCAGCGTGTCGGCGAGCATGATCAGGCCCGCGCACGTCCCGTAGACGGGAAGCCCCTCCGCGATGCGGCGCCGCAGCGGGTCGGCGACGCCGAACGCGCGCGAGAGCTTGTCCATGACGGTCGACTCCCCGCCGGGGATCACGAGGCCGTCGATGGCGTCGACCTCCTCGGGTCGTCGCACGAGCACGATGCGCGCCCCGAGTCCGGCGAGCACGCGCGCGTGCTCACGGAAGTCGCCCTGCAGGGCGAGGACGCCGACGGTGGGCCCGGCAGCGTCGCTCGCCCCCAACGACTCGGTGCGGAGGGTCACCATCCGCGCTCGGCGAGGCGGTGCGGCGCGGGCAGGTCGCCGACGTTGATGCCGACCATGGCCTCGCCGAGCCCGCGCGAGACCTCGGCGACGACCTTCGGGTCGTCGTGGAAGGTGGTGGCCTTGACGATCGCGGCCGCGCGCTGCTCGGGGTTGCCCGACTTGAAGATGCCCGATCCGACGAAGACGCCGTCGGCTCCGAGCTGCATCATCATCGCGGCATCCGCCGGGGTGGCCACGCCGCCGGCCGTGAAGAGCACGACGGGGAGCTTGCCGGTCTCTGCGACCTCGAGCACGAGGTCGTAGGGCGCCTGGAGTTCCTTCGCGGCGACGTAGAGCTCGTCGCGCGTCATCGACTTCAGCTGGTTGATCTCGGAGGTGATCTTGCGGATGTGCTTTGTCGCCTCGGAGACGTCGCCCGTGCCGGCCTCGCCCTTGGAGCGGATCATCGCGGCACCCTCGTTGATGCGACGCAGCGCCTCGCCGAGGTCGGTCGCACCGCAGACGAAGGGCGTCGTGAAGCCCCACTTGTCGATGTGGTTGACGTAGTCGGCCGGCGAGAGCACCTCGGACTCGTCGATGTAGTCGACCTCGAGCGCCTGGAGCACCTGGGCCTCGACGAAGTGGCCGATGCGGGCCTTGGCCATGACCGGGATCGAGACCTCGGCGATGATCGCCTCGATCAGGTCGGGGTCGCTCATGCGCGCGACGCCGCCCTGGGCGCGGATGTCGGCGGGGACGCGCTCGAGCGCCATGACGGCGACCGCGCCGGCGTCCTCGGCGATGCGGGCCTGCTCGGGCGTGACGACGTCCATGATGACGCCGCCCTTCAGCATTTCGGCGAGGCCGCGCTTGACGCGGCTGGAACCGATCTCGGCAGAGCTCATCGGGTGTTCCCTTCAACGGATGACGCGGTCTCGCGCAGCACGGCAAGTCAAGACGTTTGCTTGACCTAGGCCAAAAGATAGCATGGTCCGGAACCTAGACTCGTCCCTGCGATGGAACATGACATGACCCTCCAGATCACCGGCCGATCGGCGTCCGACATCGCCGCAAGCGTGCGCGCGCTCATCGAGCGCGGCGCGCTCGGCCCCGGCGACCCGCTCCCCTCGGTGCGCGCGCTCGCCGACGACCTCGGCGTCAACCGCAACACGGCCGTCGCCGCCTACGGGCAACTCACCGCGGCGGGCATCGTCGTCACGAAGGGCCGGGGCGGCACCCACGTCGCCGACCGGGCCGCCGTCGCCCAGGAGGGGTTCGCCGCCGACAGCGTGCTCCGCGACGTCGCGACCGGGAACCCCGACCCCGACCGCATCCCGGACCCCGTCGCAGCGCTCGCCCGCATGGCCGGCCGGCCCGTGCTCTACGGCGAACCCGTGATCGACCCCGGACTCGAGCGGTGGGCCCGGGCGTGGATGTCCGAGGGACTCGCCCCCCGCGACATCCGCCTCACCATCACCAGCGGGGCCGGCGACGCCGTCGAACGGCTGCTCGCCCAGGCGCTCGTGCGCGACGACGCCGTCGCGCTCGAGGACCCGTGCTTCCTCACGAGCATCCACACGGTGCGCGTGGGCGGGTATCGGGCCGTCCCCGTCCCGGTCGACGACGAGGGCATGACCGTCGAGGGCCTCCGCACCGCGCTCGAACAGGGCGTGCGCGCAGTGGTGTGCACCCCGCGCGCGCAGAACCCGACCGGCGCGAGCCTGACCGAGCAGCGCGCGGCCGAGCTGCGCGAGGTGCTCCGCGCACACCCCTACGTGCTCGTCATCGAGGACGACCACTTCTCGATGCTCTCTCGCAGCCCGTTCCGCTCGATCATCGGCCCCGACCACCGGCGCTGGGCGCTCGTGCGTTCGGTGTCGAAGTTCCTCGGGCCCGACATGTGCCTGGCCGTCACCGCATCCGACCCCGACACGGCCGACCGGCTCGCGATGCGCCTCACGCCCGGCACGACCTGGGTGAGCCACCTCCTGCAGCGGCTCACGCTCGCGCTCGTGACCGACCCCGAGGTCGCGTCGCGCATCGAGGCCGCGGGCGCACACTACGCCGCCCGCAACGACGCGTTCGCCGCGCGCCTGACCGCGCTCGGCGTGCCGGCCGCAGCCGGCGACGGGCTCAACCTCTGGGTCGCGCTGCCCGTGCCCGCCCGCGACGTCTCGGAGCAGCTCATGCGACGCGGCTGGCTCGCCCGTGCCGGCGACGAGTTCGCGCTCGCCGACGCACCGGCCGCACGGCGACTGCGGCTCACCGTCCACGACCTCGCCGACGCCGACGCAGATCGGCTCGCGGCCGACATCGCGTCGGCCGTGCGCGCCGCGGGTGGACGGCTCGTCCCGGCCGGGAATGGCATGATCGACGGGTGAAGGTCCTCTCGATCCAGTCCGCCGTCGCGTACGGCCACGTCGGCAACTCCGCGGCCGTGTTCCCCCTCCAGCGCATCGGCGTCGAGGTCATGCCGGTGTACACGGTGAACTTCTCCAACCACACCGGGTACGGCGCGTGGCGCGGCCCGCTCATCGCGCCCGCCGACGTCGCCGAGGTGATCTCCGGCATCGAGGATCGCGGCGCGTTCCCGACGATCGACGTGATCCTCTCCGGCTACCAGGGCAGCGAGGGCATCGCCGACGTCATCCTCGACGCGGTCGCCCGAATCAAGGCCGCGAACCCCGCCGCGATCTACTCGTGCGACCCGGTCATGGGCAATGCGAAGAGCGGATGCTTCGTGGCGCCGGCCATCCCGGTCCTCCTCCGCGACCGCGTGGTCCCGGCCGCCGACCTCATCACGCCGAACCAGTTCGAGCTCGGCTACCTCACTGGCACCGAGCCGGCCTCGCTCGAGTCGACGCTCGAGTCGGTCGACCTCGCCCGCGCCTCCGGGCCGCGGACGGTACTCGTCACGAGCGTCGAGCGCCCCGACCGCGAGGAGGGCACGATCGAGATGCTCGCCGTCGACGACCGCGGCGCCTGGATCGTGCAGACTCCCCTGCTGCCGATGAAGGCGAACGGCTCAGGGGATGTCACGGCCGCCCTGTTCACGGCCCACTACCGCCGAACCGGCGACGCGGCCGGCGCGCTTGCGAAGACGGCGTCGAGCGTGTTCGACCTGCTGACGAACACCCACGAGTCGGGCGAACGCGAACTGCGGCTCGTCGAGTCGCAGGAGTCGTACGCGAACCCCGCGATGCAGTTCGAGGTCCGTCAGGTCCGCTGAGCGCGCCTCAGCGCGGCCAGGCCCCAGCGATCTCGTCCCGCACCTCGCCGAGCAGGCGCGGCAGCGCCTTCGTGCCGGCGATGATCGGGAAGAAGTTCGAGTCGAGCGCCCACCGCGGCACGATGTGCTGGTGCAGGTGCTCGGCGATGCCGGCACCGGCGATCCGGCCCTGGTTCATGCCGATGTTGAACCCGTCGCAGCGCGAGACCTGCTTGACGGTGCGCATCGCGATCTGCGTGAGCTCGCCGATCTCGGCGACCTCCTCTGCGCTCGCCTCGTCGTAGGTCGCGATGTGCCGGTACGGGCACACGAGCAGGTGACCGCTGTTGTACGGGTACAGGTTCAGCAGCACGTACGCGTGCTCGCCGCGAGCGACGATGAGCGACTGCTCGTCGTCGAGTTCGGGCGCACGACAGAACGGGCACGAGTGCTCGTCGGGCTGCTGCCCGTGCTGGATGTAGACCAGGCGGTGCGGGGTCCAGAGCCGCTGGAAGGCGTCCGGGACTCCGGCGAGGTCGGCCGCGGCATCCGTCTGCACGCCGTCGAACTCGTCGGGCTGGTACGCGGTCATGCGAAGAGGTCGTCCCGGGTGGTGATCTGGCGACGGTCGCCGATCGCCTCGAGGATCCGCTGCTCGGCATCGGCGATCGGCACGCCGTTCTCCTGCGTGCCGTCGCGGAAGCGGAAGCTCACGGTCTCGCCCGCGCGGTCGTTCTCACCCGCGATGAGCTGGATCGGCACCTTCTGCGTGGTGTGGGTGCGGATCTTCTTCTGCATGCGGTCGTCGCTCGTGTCGAGCTCGGTGCGAACCCCGGCACCGGAGAGCTGGGTGAGGATGCCGCCGAGGTAGGGCGCGTACTCGTCGGCGACGGGGATGCCGACGACCTGCACGGGCGCGAGCCACAGCGGGAACGCCCCGGCGTAGTGCTCGGTGAGCACGCCGAAGAACCGTTCGATCGACCCGAACTTCGCCGAGTGGATCATGACCGGCCGCTGGTGCGTGCCGTCGGCCGCCGTGTACTCGAGCCCGAACCCCTCGGGCTGGTTGAAGTCGTACTGGATGGTCGACATCTGCCAGGTGCGGCCGATCGCGTCGCGCGCCTGCACCGAGATCTTCGGGCCGTAGAACGCCGCCCCGCCCGGGTCCATCACGAGCTCGAGCCCGGAGGCCTCGGCGACCTCGCGCAGCACGTTCGTCGCGGCCTCCCACTGCTCGTCGGTGCCCTTGAACTTCTCGGAGTCGGCGTCACGCGTCGACAGCTCGAGGTAGTAGTCGTCGAGACCGAAGTCGCGCAGGAGTCCGAGCACGAAGTTCAGGAGGTGCTCGATCTCGGCGGGCGCCTGCTCGGGCGTGACGTAGCTGTGCGAGTCGTCCTGGGTCAGGCCCCGCACGCGGGTGAGGCCCTGCACCACACCGGACTTCTCGTAGCGGTACACGGTGCCGAACTCGAAGAACCGCAACGGCAGCTCGCGGTATGAACGCCCGCGGGAACGGTAGATGAGGTTCTGCATCGGGCAGTTCATCGCCTTGAGGTAGTACTCGCTGTTCTCGAGCTCCATCGGCGGGAACATGGTGTCCTTGTAGTACGGCAGGTGGCCGGACAGCTCGAAGACGTGCGCCTTCGTGATGTGCGGCGTGGAGACGTACTGGAAGCCCTCTTCGATGTGGCGCCGGCGGACGTAGTCCTCCATCTCGCGCTTGATCACACCGCCCTTGGGGTGGAACACCGGGAGGCCAGAGCCGATCTCGTCGGGGAAGCTGAACAGGTCGAGCTCGGCGCCGAGCTTGCGGTGGTCGCGGCGCTGCGCCTCCTCGAGGCGGTGCTGGTAGGCGCGAAGTTCGTCTTTGGTGGGCCACGCGGTGCCGTAGATGCGCTGCAGCTGCGGGTTCTTCTCGGAGCCGCGCCAGTACGCCGCGGCGACGCGCATGAGCGCCCAGCCGTTGCCGATCATGCGGGTGCTGGGCAGGTGCGGGCCGCGGCAGAGGTCCTTCCAGGCGACCTCGCCGGTCTTGGGGTCGACGTTGTCGTAGATCGTCAGTTCGCCGCCGCCGACCTCGACGTTCTCGTTGTCGTCGCCGGACGCCGCCGAGCCCTTGAGCCCGATGAGCTCGAGCTTGTACGGCTCGTCGGCCAGTTCGACGCGGGCCTCGTCGTCGCTCGTGACCCGGCGCACGAATCGCTGGCCCGAACGGATGATGCGGGCCATCTCCTTGTCGAGGACCTTGAGGTCTTCGGGGGTGAACGGTTCGGCCACGTCGAAGTCGTAGTAGAACCCGTCCGTCACGGGCGGGCCGATGCCGAGCCTGGCCTCGGGGTTGATCTTCTGCACGGCCTGGGCGAGCACGTGGGCAGTCGAGTGGCGCAGGATCGCAAGCCCGTCGGGCGAGTCGATCGTGACCGGCTCGACGACGTCGGTGCCCGTCACCGTCGTCGCGAGGTCTTTCAGCTCGCCGTTGACGCGCATCGCGACAACGGAACGATCGGTGAAGAGCTCGAAGCCGTCGGCCAAGTGGATCCACTCCCATGCAGTCTCAGGTGCAACCCCTCAACTGTAGTCGCGAGCGGATGCCGCGGCGCGCGCGGGAGTCCACGCCCTGGCCCGTGCGCACGGAGACGACGAAGGCCCCGGCTGCTGCCGGGGCCTTCGTGCTGGTGGGCGATACTGGGATCGAACCAGTGACCTCTTCCGTGTCAGGGAAGCGCGCTACCGCTGCGCCAATCGCCCGGGTTGTGAGTCGAGCCCTGGGGCTCTGCTCGAGGTGGATACGGGATTCGAACCCGTGTATACGGCTTTGCAGGCCGCTGCCTCGCCTCTCGGCCAATCCACCGTTGCTTGGGTTCACCACCAAAGACAAACCGGCTTGCGCCGGCTTGGTCTGAGCGGATGACGAGACTCGAACTCGCGACCCTCACCTTGGCAAGGTGATGCGCTACCAACTGCGCCACATCCGCGTTGCTCGCATTTCTGCGTGCAGGAAGACAATAACCGATCCGGTGAACGAATGACAAACCGAGCGGACCGCCCGCACCGTTCGGGCCGATCACGCTGGCAATCCGGGCATGCACGCCGGGCGTGTCGACGCCGGTCGATGTGCATTCGCCCTCCCGCGTGGGCTACTATCGATCCGCGGCCGTCACGCGGTCGCGAAACCCGCACGCGGGCGATTGGCGCAGCTGGTAGCGCGCTTCCTTCACACGGAAGAGGTCGTCGGTTCGAGCCCGGCATCGCCCACCATCACGAACGCCCCCGGAACGATCCCGGGGGCGTTCGTCGTTCCCGGGCGGCCGGCGCGCTGCGCCATCCCATCGCATCGGAATCCGCTTCCGGCATCCGAACCCGCCCGGAGCGGGATTCGAACGCCGGAAGCGGATTCCGAGCGACGAGCAGGCTCCAGATCGACGAGCGGATGCCGCTGGCGAACGGAGCGTCAGCCCCAGCCGTAGCGCTCGGCGAGGGCCTCGACGAGCCGACGGTACCGCGCGGCATCCAGGGTCGCCGCCTCGCGACGCATCCCGTCGGCGTGCACCTTGAAGACCCGGTCGATCTTCGCCCAGCTCGGCCTGCCCTGTCCGTCCCATGCGCCGGTGCCGAGCTCGACCGCGTCGCGGCCCTGCGGCCTGCTCGTGAGCTGCACGGCGAGGAAGCTCTCCCGCTCCCCCGCTGCGACGATCACGACGGGGCGGTCCTTGCCCCGCCCGTCGCGCTCCTCGTAGGGCACCCAGGTCCAGACGACCTCGCCCGGGTCCGGCTCGCCGTCTCGCTCGGGCGCGTACGAGAAGCGCACGGCGCGGATCCGCGAAGGCTCGAGCTCGACCGTCGCGGTCGGCCCCGATCGGCCCGGCGATTCCCCACCGGCGTCCGTGCGCGGCCCGGTCGCGGCATCCGCCGATGAAGTGGATGGGCGCCCCGTGCGGGTGGAGGCCTCCCGCCGACCGGGCCGCGCGAGCGAACGGATGGCACGCCCGAGGGCGGTGAGGAAGCGGCTGGCGTCAGGCACACCGGCACACTACCCTCACCGCCCTCGCGGTGATCGAAGCGGATCAGACGACCTCGAGCTTGTAGCCCTCCTCGCCGTGCACGACGGTGTCGATGCCCGCGAGCTCGTCCTCGTTCTTGACGCGGAAGCCGATGGTCTTCTCGATCGCGAGGCCCAGCACGAACGCGACCACGAAGGAGTACACGAGCACGCCGACCGCGGCGATGGTCTGGACCGCCAGCTGGCCGAGGTCGCCGCCGGTGAACAGGCCCGTGCCGATCGCGAAGAAGCCGAGGTACAGCGTGCCGATCAGGCCGCCGACGAGGTGGATGCCGACGACGTCGAGCGAGTCGTCGAAGCCGAGCTTGAACTTCAGCTCGATCGCGAGGGCGCAGACGGCGCCGGCGACCGCACCCAGCAGGAGCGCCCAGCCGGGCTCGAGGTTGGCGCACGCCGGGGTGATCGCGACCAGGCCCGCGACGGCGCCCGATGCCGCGCCGACCGACGTCGGCTTGCCGTCCTTGAACTTCTCCACGACGAGCCAGCCGAGGATCGCCGCAGCGGTCGCGCCGAGCGTGTTGAGGACGATGAGGCCCGCACCCTCGAGTCCGTTGAGGAACTCCGCGCCGGCGTTGAAGCCGAACCAGCCGAACCACAGCACCGCGGCGCCGAGCAGCGTGAGGGGCACGTTGTGGGGCTTGTCCATGCCCTTCTGGAACCCGACGCGCTTGCCGAGCACGAGCGCCAGGGCGAGGGCCGCCGCGCCGGCGTTGATGTGGACGGCGGTGCCGCCCGCGTAGTCGATGACGCCCGGAAGCCCGAGCGACTCACCGAGGCCCAGGATCCATCCTCCGCCCCAGACCCACGCCGCGACCGGGAAGTACACCAGCGTCGCCCAGACGCCGGCGAAGATCATCCACGCGCCGAACTTGGCGCGGTCGGCGATCGCGCCCGAGATCAGCGCGACCGTGATGATCGCGAACGTCGCGCCGAAGGCGACGCCGATCAGGTCGGTGTTCGCGGTCTCGCCGGTCGCGAGCGAACCGAGCGCGAAGTCCGAGAACGGGTTGCCTGCGAAGTCCCAGGTGCCGCCGACGGCGCTCATGTTGAAGCCGTACAGCACCCAGAGGACGCTGATCAGCCCCATCGCGCCGAAGCTCATCATCATCATGCTGACGACGCTCTTGGCCTTCACCAGACCGCCGTAGAAGAACGCCACGCCCGGCGTCATGAACAGCACGAGCGCGGTCGCCGTGATGGCCCACGCAATGCTTCCCGTATCCATAGTCTTTCCTCACACGTCGTGATCTGCAGGGGGCGTACCTGGATGGATCGGCGACGGGCGTCGGTCTCGGGGTACGCAGGATCAGACTGGTGCGGCCACGTTTCGACGACGGGGGCTGCCGCGTTTCCGGACGGTTACGGAAACGGCGTGCGTGTAACGAGCATGTTTCGGGGCGCCGAGACGAACCGGCGAATCCGCTTCGAGGGCGATGCACGCCGGCACGGGCCTCGGTCGCGGGCGCGGCCGCGCCGGGGCGGTGCGCTCAGTCGTGCGGCGGCAGCTCGCCGGTCGTGAGCGCGATCATTCGCGACATCGAGCGCTGGTACTTCTTGCGGTAGCCGCCCGAGAGCATGTCGCCGCCGAACACCCGGTCGAGCGGCACGCCGCCGGCGAGGATCGGCACCTCCGCGTCGTAGACCCGGTCGATGAAGGCGACCAGGCGCAGCGCGGCGTTCTGGTCGGTCAGTTCGCGCACGCCCGTGAGCGCGATGAACTCGATGCCGTCGATGAGCTTGATGTACTTCGACGGGTGCACGGTCGACAGGTGCGCCATGAGGGCGTCGAACGAGTCGATCGAGACGCGATGACCGCGCGATGCCAGAGCGGATGCCGCGTGCGCGACCGCCTCGTCGTCGGTGAGCGCCTCGGCGTGCCCCTCGGTGTCGCGGCGGCGGTAGTCGAGCCCGTCGATGCGCAGGGTCTCGAAGTTCGACGACAGCGCGTGGATCTCCCGGAGGAAGTCGGCCGCCGCGAACCGGCCCTCGCCGAGTGCGTTCGGCGGGGTGTTGCTCGTGGCGGCGACGCGCGTGCCGCCTGCCATGAGCTCGCCGAGGAAGCGCGTCATCAGCATCGTGTCGCCCGGGTCGTCGAGTTCGAATTCGTCGATGCAGACGAGCCGCGCGCCGCGCAGCAGTTCGACGGCCGGCCGGTACCCGAGCGCACCGACGAGCGCGGTGTACTCGATGAACGTCCCGAAGTACTTGGGTCCGTGCGCGACGTGCCAGAGCGAGGCGAGCAGGTGGGTCTTGCCGACGCCGAACCCGCCGTCGAGGTAGACGCCGGGCAGTTCGATGCGTGCGGGCCGCTTGCGCGAGAAGAACCCGCCGGGGCGCTGGGCGGCGCGCCACGCGCCCGCGAAGGTCTTGAGACGATCGAGCGCGGCCTGCTGCGACGGGAAGTCGGGGTCGGGGCGATAGGACTCGAACGACGCCGCGGCGAACTGCGGCGGCGGCACGAGCTCCGAGGCGATCTCCGCGCCCGTGATGCTCGGGTCGCGGTCGACGAGATGCTCGAGAGCGGATGCCGCGGCAGAGGTCATGGGCGTTGGGCTCCTGTTGCACCTGGTGACGCGCGCGGTGACTCCGACCGCACCGACGCGTAGATTCGTTGGTGGACGGGTCACCAGCCTAGTCCGCCGACCGAACCCGCTTCGCCCGCCCGGGCGACCACAGGAGGCCCGCATGTCCGTCGAGTTCGATCCCGCCGCAGAGTTCGCCGACTACGCCCATCCGGAGCGCCTCGTCACGACGCAGTGGCTCGCCGATCGGCTCGGAACCCCCGGGCTCGTCGTCGTCGAGTCCGACGAGGACGTCCTGCTCTACGAGACCGGCCACATCCCCGGTGCCGTCAAGGTCGACTGGCACACCGAGCTGAACGACCCCGTCGTGCGCGACTACCTCAGCGGCGAGCAGTTCGCCGCGCTCCTCGGCGGCAAGGGCATCGCGCGCGAGGACACCGTCGTGATCTACGGCGACAAGAACAACTGGTGGGCGGCGTACGCCCTCTGGGTGTTCGCGCTGTTCGGCCACGAGGACGTGCGCCTGCTCGACGGCGGGCGCGACAAGTGGATCGCCGAAGGCCGGCCGATCACGACCGACCCGGCCGACCGGGAGCCCGTCGAGTACCCGGTCGTCGAACGCGAGGACGGCGGCATCCGTGCCTTCAAGGAGGACGTCCTCGCCCACTTCGGCAACCCGCTCATCGACGTCCGCTCGCCCGAGGAGTACACGGGCGAGCGCACCCACATGCCCGCCTACCCCGATGAGGGCGCCCTCCGCGGCGGCCACATCCCGACCGCGGCATCCGTTCCCTGGGCGCGCGCCGCCGCGGAGGACGGCACGTTCCGGCGCCGGGCCGAACTCGAGGCCATCTACCTCGACGAGGTCGGGCTCGCCGCGGGCGACGACATCATCGCGTACTGCCGCATCGGCGAGCGTTCGAGCCACACCTGGTTCGTGCTGACGCACCTGCTCGGCTTCGAGGGCGTGCGCAACTACGACGGGTCGTGGACGGAGTGGGGCAGCGCGGTGCGCGTTCCCATCGCCACGGGCCCCGAGCGGGGCGAGGCGCCCGGGCGGTAGGACGCCGCCGGACGCCCGGCGGCGGGTGGGAGAATGGACCGATGGATGCCACGACCCTCCCCCCGGCGCTCGCGGAGACGCGCGCGGACTTCCTCGCGCTCGGCGTGAAGGATCGCCTGACGCTCCTGCTCGACTTCTCGAACGAGCTCCCGGAACTGCCGGAGCGGTACCGGGACCACCCGGACCTGCTCGAACGGGTCGTGGAGTGCCAGTCGCCGGTGTACATCTTCATCGAGGTCGACGACTCCGGCCTCGTGCACCTGCACGCGACCGCGCCGGCCGAATCGCCCACGACGCGCGGATTCGCCTCGATCCTCGCGCAGGGCCTCGACGGGCTCGCGCCCGACGAGGTCATGGCGATCCCCGACGACTACCCGCAGTCGCTCGGCCTGGGCGAGGCCGTCTCGCCGCTGCGGGTGCGCGGCATGTCGGGCATGCTCGCCCGTGCGAAGCGACAGCTGGCCGAGCGGATGGCGGCCTGACGCCGGTGACGCGGCGCGTCAGCGCTCGGCGAGCCAGTCGCGGATGAGGCGCGTCCAGCGCTCGGGGTCCTGATTCCACTGCTTCGTGTGGCTGGCACGCTCGAACACCTCGAACCTGACGAGGTCGGGCCGCACCTCTGCGAGGCGACGCGACCCGTCGATCGGGACGAAGCCGTCGTCCTCGCTGTGCATGAGCAGGATCGGCACCTCGAGCTCGTCGGCCCGCGCGACCGCGTCCAGCGACTCCAGGTCGATCGGCGCGGCGAGCCCCGTGAGCGATCCGGCGATCGGCGCGCTGAGCACGCGTGCGACGGCTCCGCCGAGCTCGGCGGGCAGGCCGAGCGCTCGGCCCTGGAAGCGCAGGATGTCGGGCCAGTCGACCGCGGGCGACTCGAGGATGACGCCGGCGAGCCGCTCGCGGACCTCCGCGGCGCGCAGCACCGCCTGCAGCACGATCGCACCGCCCATCGACCAGCCCATGAGCACGATCCGACGCGCACCGCGCTCGCGCGCGAAACGGACGGCGGCGACCACGTCCTCCCACTCGGTGCCGCCGAGTCCGTAGCGTCGATCCTCGCTGTGGGGTGCGTCGCCGTCGTTCCGGTACGACACGACGAGGCTCGACCAGCCCGCATCCCGTGCCGGGGCGACCGCCCGCAGCGCCTCGGCCCGGCGCGCGCCCCTGCCGTGGACGCCGATCACCCAGTCGGCAGACGGCGAGCCCGAGGCATCCGCACCCGGCACGAACCAGGCCGGGGCCGGCCCGAGCGGCGTCGGGACGGCGACGTTCTCGTAGTCGCCCGCGACCTCCCACGGCCCCAGGTGGAACCATCCGCTGATGCGACCGCGATGCGCCCGCTCGAGCCGGCCGAAGTCCACGCCCTCGAGCACGCGACGGACCCGGTGGCCGTCGTCGTCCAGCACGTCGCCGATCCGCGCGTACCCCGAATCCCGCTCGAACCACAGCCCGTACCGGCCCGGCATCCGGATCTCATCGGTGCCCGAGAGCACGACCTCGCCCGCGACCAGGTCGACGCGCTCGATGCGGACGTCGTCTTCGCGTGGCGGCTCGGGCGTCACCACCCGCCGCGCGAACACGACCGCGGTCGCCGCCGCCGCCGCGAGGAACGCGAACCCGACGACCGCGATCCCCCCGAGCACCGCGCCGACCGGTCCGACCGCTCGTTCGAGCCGTGACATCCTGCCTCCTGGTTCCCTCGTCGCGTCGAGGGCGCCCTCGTGCGGCGCGCCGCCGCCGGCCCCCGTGACCGAGACTCTAGTCTGCGAACGTGTCCGACTCGGCGCCCCCTCCTCCCCCAGAGTTCGCCGCAGCACTCGAGTCGCTGCGAGCCGCGACCCCGCGCTCCGAACTGCGCGTGTCGGAGATCAGCGCGCCCGCTTCACTGGCGCCCTGGTCCGTCGCGCTCGCGGCCGATCTCGCGCCCGGCCGCCATGCCGAGGACTCCGACCTCGGGACCGGGCGATTCATCCTCCTCTACGACCCCGACGAGCCCGAGCCCTGGGGCGGGCGGTTCCGCGTCGTCTGCTTCGCCCAGGCGCCGCTCGAGACCGACATCGGCATCGACCCGTTCCTCGCGGACGTGGCGTGGTCCTGGCTCACCGATGCGCTCGACTCCCACGGCGCCGCGTACGTGGCGGCGTCGGGAACGGTGACCAAGATCCTCTCGACGGGATACGGCGAACTCGCGCGGCAGGGCGACGGGGCCGAGCTCGAGCTCCGCGCATCATGGACCCCGCTCGACGCCGCGATCGCACCGCATGTGGAAGGGTGGAGTGAACTGCTGTGCATGCTGGCCGGCCTGCCTCCTGGCTCGGAGGGGGTGACGGCCCTTCCCACTCGGAGGAGGAGACGTGGCTGACGTTTTCCACGTGATCGACTCCCGCAACGCCTACGACGATGCCGTCGCGGCGCTCGCGGGCGGCGTCGGCCCGGTCGCCGTCGACGCGGAGCGGGCGAGCGGGTTCCGGTACTCGCAGCGCGCCTACCTGATCCAGGTGTTCCGGCGCGAGGCCGGCACGTTCCTGTTCGACCCCACCGGAATCGACGACTTCACGAGCCTCCACGACGCGATCCGCGACGAGGAATGGGTCCTGCACGCGGCGAGCCAGGACCTCGCGTGCCTGCGCGAGGTCGGGCTCGACCCGGTCGGGATCTTCGACACGGAACTCGCGGCTCGCCTGCTCGGGATGCCGCGCGTCGGGCTCGCGACCGTGGTCGAGGAACTGCTCGGCATCCGCCTGGCGAAGGAGCACTCCGCGGCCGACTGGTCGACGCGGCCACTGCCCCAGTCGTGGTTGAAGTACGCCGCACTCGACGTCGAGCTCCTCGTCGACGTGCGCGACCGGCTTGCGGAACGCCTCGACGAGGCGGGCAAGGCCGAGATCGCCCGACAGGAGTTCGAGGCGACCGTGCACCGTGAGGCCAAGCCTCCCGCGGCAGAGCCGTGGCGGCGCCTGAGCGGCATCCACGCCCTGCGTTCGCCCCGCAACCTCTCCGTCGCGCGTGCGCTCTGGCAGGCGCGCGACGCCCTGGCGGCCGAGACGGATGTCGCGCCCGGACGCCTCGTGCCCGATGCGTCGCTGCTCGCGGTCGCGAAGGCGCTGCCCGAGTCCAAGCGCGCACTCGCGGACCTCAAGGCGTTCAACGGCCGCGCGAGCCGCACCGAACTCGATCGCTGGTGGGCGGCCATCGAAGCCGCGCGGACGGCCGATCCGCCCGCGACGCGGGTGCCGAGCGATGCTCCTCCGCCGCCACGCGCGTGGGCTGCGCGCAATCCGGAGGCCGACGCGCGACTGCGCCTCGCGAAGGCCTCGGTCGTCGAGGCGGCCGAGGCGTTGGGCATGCCGGTCGAGAACCTGCTCACGCCCGACCACCTGCGCCGGCTCGCGTGGACTCCGCCGGAGGAGGACGGGCCCGACGCGATCGGGCAGGCGCTCCTCGATCTCGGGGCACGGGCGTGGCAGGTTGAGGCAACCTCACAGAGAATCGCCGTGGCGTTTGTACAGGCGACACAATCGCTCGAAGACGCCGCGCACGAGCATTCGTAGGAACCGGCAACCGATTCCGGGGGTCGCGAGCGGCGTTCCTAGGATCGGGGAATCCTCCATTCGAAAGGGAGCTGCAGCGTGGCTGAACGAGCTGACGTCGTGTTCGTCGATGGGGTCCGTACCCCCTTCGGCAAGGCCGGCGACAAGGGAATGTACTGGAACACCCGGGCCGACGACCTGGTGGTGAAGGCGATCGTCGGACTCCTCGAGCGCAACCCGAACGCGCCGAAGGACCAGATCGACGACGTGGCCATCGCGGCCACGACGCAGACGGGCGACCAGGGACTCACGATCGGCCGGAGCGCCGCGATCCTCGCGGGCCTGCCGAAATCGGTCCCCGGGTTCGCGATCGACCGCATGTGCGCGGGCGCCATGACCTCCGTTGCGATGCTCGCCGGATCCATCGGGTACGGCCAGTACCGCCTCGCGATCGGCGGCGGCGTCGAGCACATGGGCCACCACCCGATGGGCTCGGGCGTCGACCCCAACCCGCGCTTCGTGGCCGAGAAGATGGTCTCCGAGGACGCCCTCGTCATGGGTGCGACCGCCGAGCGCATCCACGACCGCTTCCCGCACCTGACCAAGGAGCGCGCCGACCGGTACGCCCTCGGCAGCCAGCAGAAGACGGCTGCCGCATACGAGGCGGGCAAGATCCAGCAGGACCTGGTCCCGGTCGCGATCCGCAGCGGTGAGGGCTGGGGGCTCGCGACCCGCGACGAGGTCATGCGCCCCGAGACGACGATGGAGGGCCTCGCAGGCCTCAAGACCCCGTTCCGTCCGCACGGCCGCGTGACCGCGGGCAACGCCTCGGGCCTGAACGACGGCGCGACCGCGGCGCTCCTCGCCAGCGGCGACGCCGCGAAGGAGTTCGGCCTGAACGTGAAGATGAAGCTCGTCAGCTACGCCTTCGCGGGCGTCGACCCGGCCATCATGGGCATCGGCCCGGTGCCGGCGACCGAGAAGTCGCTGCGCATCGCCGGCCTGACGATGGACGACATCGGCCTGCTCGAGGTCAACGAGGCGTTCGCCGTTCAGGTGCTGTCGCTCCTCGACCACTACGGCATCGAAGACGACGACCCCCGCGTGAACCCGTGGGGCGGGGCGATCGCGGTCGGCCACCCGCTGGCCTCGTCGGGCGTGCGACTGATGAACCAGCTCGCGAGCCAGTTCGCCGAGCGCCCCGACGTGCGCTACGGCCTCACGACCATGTGCGTCGGCCTCGGCCAGGGCGGCACGATGATCTGGGAGAACCCGAACTACTCGCGCAAGGCTGCGAAGAAGGCCTGAGGAAGCGACGATGACCGACTACACGAAGATCGATTTCACCGAACTCGCGGGCATGTTCGACGACGAGGTCGTCACGCACTCCTACGTGCGCGACGTCCCGCTCTCCGACGGCCGCACGCTCGCGCTCGTCACGCTCGACAACGGGCGCGACCACACGCGACCGAACACCCTCGGCCCCAACACGCTGCTCGAGTACGCCGCGACGCTCGACGCGCTCACGGCGAGGGCCGCCGCGGGCGAGATCCACGCGGTGGCGGTGACGGGCAAGCCCTTCATCCTCGCCGCGGGCGCCGATCTCTCGAAGGTGTCGCTGCTGCCCAGCCGCGAAGCCGCCCTGCGCATCGCCCAGCTCGGCCACCACGCACTCGGCAAGCTCGCGAGCGTGGGCGTGCCGTCGTTCGCGTTCATCAACGGACTCGCCCTCGGCGGCGGCGTCGAGATCGGCCTGCACGCCGACTACCGCACGGTCGACGCGTCGCTGCCGGCACTCGCGCTGCCCGAGGTCTTCCTCGGCATGATCCCCGGCTGGGGCGGCGCGACCCTCCTGCCGAACCTCATCGGCATCGAGAACGCGCTGAAGATCGTCGTCGAGAACCCGCTCAAGCAGAACCGGACCATCAAGGCGCCCGACGTGCTCGAGCTCGGCATCGCCGACGTGATGTTCCCGTCGGTGAACTACCTCGAGGACTCGATCCGCTGGGCCGACGACGTGATCTCCGGTCGTGTGAAGGTCAAGCGCCCGAACGAGCCCGGCAAGGTCGAGCGCCTCGTCAAGTGGGATGCCGCGATCGGCATCGCGAAGAAGATGCTGCAGAGCCGCATCGGCACCGTGCCGAAGTCGCCGTACGCGGCCCTCGACCTGCTCAAGGCCGCCAAGTCGGGAACACGCGAGGAGGGCTTCGCGCGCGAGGACGAGATGCTCGCCGACCTCGTCTCGGGCGACCAGTTCCATGCCTCGATGTACTCGTTCAACCTCGTGCAGAAACGCGCCAAGCGCCCGGCCGGTGCGCCCGACAAGGCGCTCGCGAAGAAGGTCACCAAGGTCGGCGTCCTCGGTGCCGGGTACATGGCCAGTCAGTTCGCACTGCTCTTCGTGCGCCGGCTGCAGGTCCCGGTGATCATCACCGACCTCGACCAGGAACGCGTCGACAAGGGCGTGGCGTACATCGCCGGCGAGATCGACGCGCTGCACGGCAAGGGCCGCATCTCGTCCGACGAGGCCAACCGGCTCAAGGCACTCGTGCGCGGCACGACCGACAAGGCCGAGTTCGCCGACTGCGACTGGGTCATCGAGGCCGTCTTCGAGGAGCTCGCCATCAAGCAGGACGTCTTCGCCGAGATCGAGAAGATCGTCTCGCCCGAGGCCGTCCTCGCGACGAACACCTCTTCGCTCTCGGTCGAGCAGATCGGCGCGAAGCTCGCGAACCCCGAGCGCGTGGTGGGCTTCCACTTCTTCACGCCCGTCGCGGTCATGCCGCTCATCGAGGTCGTGAAGACCACGAAGACGGATGACGCGACGCTCTCGACCGCCATGGTGACGGCCGCGAAGCTGAAGAAGAACGCGGTGATCACGGCCGACACCCCCGGCTTCGTGGTCAACCGCCTGCTCGCGGTGCTCCTGGGCGAGGCGATGCGCGCGGTCGACGAGGGCACCTCGTTCGAGACCGTCGACCAGGCCATGGCGCCGCTCGGCCTCCCGATGTCGCCGTCGGCGCTGCTCGACCTCGTCGGGCTCAAGGTCGGCGCGCACGTGCTGGACACCCACCACGCGGCGTTCCCCGACCGCTTCTACCGTTCGGAGAACCTGCACGCGCTGGCCGACCACGGCACGCTGCTCGAGAAGGACGACAAGGGCAAGGTCAAGGGCTTCGACAAGGGCGCCCTGAAGATCGTGGCCGGCGGCACGAACCCGTCGAGCCCCGACGAGATCCTCACCCGCCTCCAGGACGGGCTGGCGCGCGAGACCAGGCTCATGCTCGACGGCGAGGTCGTCGCCGCAGCCGAGGACATCGACCTCTGCATGATCCTCGGCGCGGGCTTCCCGTTCCAGATGGGCGGGCTGACGCCGTACCTCGACCGAGTCGGTGCCTCGGAGCGCGTCTTCGGCGCCACCTTCCACGACCCGCGGGTCGAGGGCGTCGAGGGCTGATCCCCCGCTGCACGCCGAACGGCCCCCGACGCGATGTCGGGGGCCGTTCGTCTGTCCCGGGAAGCGGGGCGCTCGCGCGAAGCGCTCCTCGTCAGACGCGGGGGTGCGCGCCGGTGTCGGTCGAGAGGGGTGCGCCGGCGTTCCGAGCATGCGGCAGCTTGCTTCCGAGCACCATCGCCGTGACGTCCCGCGCGATGTGCTGCGGGGTCATGCCGACCCGCTCGAGGATGTCGCCGCGCGATCCGTGGTCGAGGAACTCGTCGGGCAGGCCGATCTCGGTCACCGCGGTGTCGACCCCGGCCTCCCGGAGGTCCTGGCGGATCCGCGTCCCGATGCCGCCGACGCGGACGCCGTCCTCGATGCTCACCACGATGCGGTAGTCGCCGGCGAGCGACACGAGGCTCTCCGGCACGGGAACGACCCAGCGGGGGTCCACCACGGTGGCACCGATCCCCTGTGCCTCGAGCCGGCGAGCGACCTCGAGCCCGATCCCCGCCATCGGGCCGACCGTGACGAGCAGGACGTCGCGGCGCTCGGACTCGACGAGCACGTCGACCCCGTCGTCGAGTCGGCGAACCGCGTCGTACTCGGTCCCGACGGCGCCCTTGGGGAAGCGGAGCACGGTCGGGCCGTCGGAGATCGCGACCGCCTCCCCGAGCTCCTCCGCCAGGCGGACGGAGTCGCGAGGAGCAGCGATGCGGATCCCGGGGACGACCTGCAGGATGGAGAGGTCCCAGACGCCGTGGTGGCTCGGACCGTCCGGTCCGGTCACGCCCGCCCGGTCGAGCACGAAGGTGACGCCCGCATCGTGCAGGGCGACGTCCATGAGCAACTGGTCGAACGCGCGGTTCATGAAGGTCGCATAGACCGCGACCACCGGGTGGAGTCCGCCGAACGCGAGTCCGGCCGCGCTCGTCACCGCGTGCTGCTCGGCGATGCCGACGTCGAACACCCGCTCGGGGAACCGCTCCGCCATGCGGTGCAGCCCCGTCGGCCTGAGCATCGCCGCAGTGATGCCCACGATCCGCTCGTCGCGCTCCGCCAGGCTCACCAGTTCGTCGGCGAAGACGCCCGTCCACGACGGGGCCGATGCGATCTCGAGCGATTCGCCCGTCTCCGGGTCGATCTGGCCGACGGCGTGGAACTGGTCGGCGGCATCACGACGTGCCGGCTCGTACCCCCGGCCCTTCTCGGTGATCGTGTGCACGATGACCGGGGCGCCGTAGTCCTTCGCCTGACGGAGCGCCTCCTCGAGCGCTCGCTCGTCGTGGCCGTCGATCGGGCCGATGTACTTGATGTCGAGGTTCGAGTAGAGCGCCTCGTTCCCGGAGACCCGGCTGAGGAACCCGTGCAGACCCCCGCGCACGCCGCGGTAGATCGCACGTCCGGGCGAGCCGAGCCGATCGAACGCGCTCCGGCTCTTCAGGTGCAGCGAACGGTACGACTGCTTGGTGCGCACGGAGTTGAGGAATCGAGCCATGCCGCCGATCGTCGGGGCGTACGACCTGCCGTTGTCGTTGACGACCACCACGAGGTTGCGGGTGTTGTCGTCGGAGATGTTGTTCAGCGCCTCCCACGTCATGCCGCCCGTCAACGCCCCGTCTCCGACGACGGCCACGACGTGCCGGTCGCCCTGCCCCGTCATCTCGAACGCCTTCGAGATCCCGTCCGCCCAGGAGAGCGAGCTCGACGCATGAGAACTCTCGACCACGTCGTGCTCGGACTCGGATCGCTGCGGATAGCCTGCGAGTCCGCCGGTCTGGCGAAGGGTGGAGAAGTCCTGGCGCCCCGTCAGGAGCTTGTGGACGTAGGACTGGTGACCCGTGTCGAAGATGATCGGGTCGCGCGGCGAGTCGAACACCCGGTGGATGGCGATGGTCAGTTCGACGACACCGAGGTTCGGCCCGAGGTGCCCGCCGGTCTTGGACACGTCCGCGACGAGGAACTCGCGGATCTCCCGGGCCAGCTCCACGACCTGCTCCTCCGAGAGCCTGTCGAGGTCCCGCGGTCCGCGGATCGTGTCGAGCAGCGTCATCCGTCGTGCCTCCGGGTGTCGGGCGCCATGCGCCCATCGTGAACGTTTCGAGTGTACGCCGGGCGGGCTGGGAACCCCCGGCAGGCCGAGGGGGCGGCGAGCCGAAGCCCGCCGCCCCCACCGTGTGCGCTGCGGTCAGACCAGGCTGCGCAGCACGTACTGCAGGATTCCGCCGTTGCGGTAGTAGTCGGCCTCACCAGGCGTGTCGATGCGGACGACCGCGTCGAACTCGACCGTCTGCTTGCCCTCCGCCGAGAACTCGCTGGGCTCGGCGACGACCCGGACGGTCTTCGGCGTGACGCCCTCGTTGAGCTGCTCGAGACCCGTGATCGACACGATCTCGGTGCCGTCGAGTCCCATGGACTTCCAGCTCTCGCCGGCCGGGAACTGCAGGGGCACGACGCCCATGCCGATGAGGTTCGAACGGTGGATCCGCTCGAAGCTCTCGGTGATGACCGCCCTGACGCCGAGCAGGCTGGTGCCCTTCGCCGCCCAGTCGCGCGACGAACCGGAACCGTACTCCTTGCCGCCGAAGACGACGAGCGGGGTGCCCTGGGCCTGGTAGTTCGTGCACGCGTCGTAGATGAACGACTGCGGGCCGCCGTCCTGCGTGAAGTCGCGCGTGAACCCGCCCTCGATGATCTGGCCGTCGTTGACCGCGGCGACGAGCTCGTTCTTGAGCCGGATGTTCGCGAACGTGCCGCGGATCATGACCTCGTGGTTGCCGCGCCGCGAGCCGTAGGAGTTGAAGTCGCGCTGCCCGACGCCGTGCTCGGTGAGGTACTGGGCCGCGGGCGTGCCGGCCTTGATGTTGCCGGCGGGGCTGATGTGGTCGGTCGTGACCGAGTCGCCGAGCGTCGCCATGACCCGCGCGCCGCTGATGTCGGAGACCGGGGTGAGCTCCATCGACATGCCGTCGAAGTACGGGGCCTTGCGCACGTAGGTCGAGGCGTCGTCCCACTCGAAGATCGGGCCGGTCGGCGTCGGCAGGTTCTTCCAGCGCTCGTCGCCGTCGAAGACGGTCGCGTACTGCTTGATGAACTGCTCGCGCGAGATCGAGGAGTCGATGATCTCCTGGACCTCTTCGGGCGCGGGCCAGATGTCGTGCAGGAACACCTCGGCGCCGTCCGATCCCGTGCCCAGCGGGTCCTTCTCGAAGTCGAAGTTCATCGAGCCGGCGAGGGCGTACGCCACCACGAGGGGCGGCGATGCCAGGTAGTTCATCTTCACATCGGGGCTGATCCGGCCCTCGAAGTTGCGGTTGCCCGAGAGCACCGCCGTGACGGCGAGGTCGTTCTCGTTGATGGCGGCGGAGACCTCTTCGATGAGCGGCCCGGAGTTGCCGATGCAGATCGTGCAGCCGTACCCGACGGTGAAGAAGCCGAGGCCCTCGAGCGCCTTGTCGAGACCGGACTTCTCGTAGTAGTCGGTGACGACCTTCGAGCCCGGGCCGAGGGTGGTCTTGACCCAGGGCTTGGACGTCAGGCCCTTGTCGAGCGCCTTCTTGGCGAGCAGGCCCGCTGCGATCATGACCGAGGGGTTCGACGTGTTCGTGCACGAGGTGATGGCCGCGAGCGCGACCGAGCCGTGGTTCAGCGTGTACGAGGCCCCGTCGGCCGTGGTCACCGCGGTCGGCCTGGAGACCGAGTGCGGCGCGTGCGAGTGGTGGTGGTGCTCGTGGTGGTTGTGCTCGTCCTCGGGCGTGAACCCGGGCGGGTCGGATGCCGGGAACGACTCGGAGATCGTCAGGTCGACCAGGTCGTGGTCGGCGTCGGCGTAGTTGGTGAGGTCGGCGTTGAACTGCTCCTTGGCCTCGGACAGCAGGATGCGGTCCTGAGGACGCTTCGGGCCGGCGATCGAGGGCACGACCGTGGACAGGTCGAGTTCGAGGTACTCGCTGTACTCGGGCTCGCTGGCAGCGTCGTGCCAGAGCGACTGCGCCTTGGCGTACTGCTCGACGAGGGCGACGGCCTGCTCGTCGCGACCGGTCAGGCGCAGGTAGTCGAGCGTGACGTCGTCGATGGGGAAGATCGCGGCGGTCGAGCCGAACTCGGGGCTCATGTTGCCGATGGTCGCGCGGTTCGCGAGCGGCACCGATGCGACGCCGGCGCCGTAGAACTCGACGAACTTGCCGACGACTCCGTGCTTGCGCAGCATGTCGGTGATCGTGAGGACGACGTCGGTCGCGGTGACGCCTGCGGGGATCTCGCCGCTCAGCTTGAAGCCGACGACACGCGGGATGAGCATCGAGACGGGCTGGCCGAGCATCGCGGCCTCGGCCTCGATGCCGCCGACGCCCCAGCCGAGGACGCCGAGCCCGTTGACCATCGTGGTGTGGGAGTCGGTTCCCACGCACGTGTCGGGGTAGGCGCGAAGGACGCCGTCGACCTGGCGGTCGTAGATGACCTTGGCCAGGTGCTCGATGTTGACCTGGTGGACGATGCCCGTGCCGGGCGGGACGACCTTGAAGTCGTCGAACGCGGTCTGACCCCAGCGGAG
The DNA here is from genome assembly GCF_021442325.1 of Agromyces marinus. Classification (NCBI taxonomy): domain Bacteria; kingdom Bacillati; phylum Actinomycetota; class Actinomycetes; order Micrococcales; family Microbacteriaceae; genus Agromyces; species Agromyces marinus. The sequence goes on from NZ_CP087879.1 coordinate 1,798,270, forward strand.
GAACTGGTAGCGCTCGCCGTTGCGCTCGTACTCGATCTCGACGTTGCGCTCGAGCGCGTTCTCGGTGCCGAACAGGTCGGCGATGACCGAGTGGTCGATGACCATCTCGGCGGGCGAGAGCGGGTTGATCCGCTTCGGGTCGCCGCCGAGGGCCGTGACGGCCTCGCGCATGGTGGCCAGGTCGACGATGCAGGGCACGCCGGTGAAGTCCTGCATGACCACGCGCGCAGGGGTGAACTGGATCTCGGTGTCGGGCTCGGCCGCCGGGTTCCACGAGCCGAGCGCCTCGATCTGCTCCTTGGTGACGTTCGCGCCATCCTCGGTGCGGAGCAGGTTCTCGAGGAGGACCTTCAGGCTGAACGGGAGCTTCTCGGAGCCGGCGACCGTGTCGATCCGGTAGATCTCGTAGGCCTGCTCTCCGACCTGGAGCGTGTCCTTCGCCCCGAAACTGTTCACTGCAGACACGGTGTCCTCTCCTTCACGGATGCCTCGCGCAGAGCGCGCGAGCTTCCAACTTCTCTGTCGAGCAGGGGGCGATTCCAGCAAGGGTAACCTAAGCGCCTCGCCTGCCGACATGCTCCGCCGGGACGCGGAATTTATCTTGATGTCGAGATAACTGTATCACTCGGCGGCAGGCTTCGCCGGGTACACGACGCGCACGACGAGCCACGAGAACACGAGCAGCAGCGCATACAGCGGAACGCCCATGAGCAACCGGGTCGCGCCGAGCGCCTCGACGTTGCCCGCGAAGTAGAACGGCACCTGCACCGCGAGGCGTGCGACGAACATGCCGAGCCACACGAACGTGAGCAGCTGCATCGCGCGATACTTGCGCCGCTCGCCGCGCCAGGCGGTGCCGTCTCCCATCAGGAAGCCGACGATCAGTCCGACCAGCGGCCACCGCACCAGCAGCGAGACGACGATGGCGACGGCGTACACGGCGTTCGTGTAGAAGCCGATGACGTAGTTGTCCTCGGCGCGTCCCGTCCAGAGCGACAGGGCGGCGGACGCCCCGACGCCGATGAGCCCCGCGATCGCCTGGGTCGGCTGGCTTCGCGCGACGAGCCTGGCGACCGTGAACAGCACGGCGAGCCCGACGGATGCGCCGAGCGCCCAGACCAGTTCGCGCGTGAACGTGAACCCGACCAGGAAGACCAGGCCGGGCAGGATCGCCTCGGCGAGTCCGCGGATGCCGCCGAGCGCGCCGATCAGGTCGGATGGCGTCAGCGTCTCGTCGCGTGCGATCCGGCCGAGGCCGGACTTCTCCGCGGCGGCCGCCATCTGTCGGCCGAACTCGCCCGCGGCGGCATCCGCTTCGGGTTCGTCGCCCGCTTCGGTGCCCGCCGCCGGATCCAGGTCCGCGGAATCGTCCCGGCTCACGCGGGCTGACCACCCGTCGACGAGGCCGGCATGCGCAGCGGGATCAGGTCGCGCGGCGGCATGGGGGTGTTTCCGCGCACGACGACGATCGAGCGGAAGAGGTCCTCGACCTTGGCGGCGGCGACCGGGTCTGCCGCAGCCTCGCCGGCGATCACGCCACGGAGGAACCAGCGCGGGCCGTCGACGCCGATGAACCGGGCCAGGCGCATCTGGCCCGCCTGCCCCTCGGCCGTGGTCACCGGGATCTGCGCGAGCAGTTCGGGACCGAACGTTCCCTCACGGACCTGGGTCGTGCCGCCCTGTCGCGCGATCTGGTCGGCGATCTGGTCGCGGATCTCGTGCCACAGGCCGCTGGATCGCGGGGCCGCGAAAGGCTGGACCTGCAGCGTCGACTTGGCGTAGTCGAGGCCCACCGCCACGACCCGCTTCGTGTTCTCCTCGACCTCGAGGCGCAGGTGGAGCCCGTCGCGCGGCAGCACCTTGACGCCGCCGAGGTCGACGTATGGGCGGACCGGGTTGGCCTCCGACTCGTCGAGCGGGCCGTTGGTGGCCCGGTCCTCGGGCGCGGACTTGGGGTGGTCGATCGGCACGTCGCCGACGTTCTCGATGTCGCTCACGCGTGTGCTCCTTGGTGGTTCGCCCCGAACCCGGTCGATCCGAATCCGCCTTCTCCGCGAAGGCTGCCGGGCAGCTTCTCGACTTCGACGAACCGCGCGCGAGAGACCGGCATCACGACGAGCTGGGCGATCCGGTCGCCCTCCTCGACGCGATACGCCTCGCGGGCGTCCGTGTTCAGCAGTGCGACCTTGATCTCGCCGCGGTAGCCCGCGTCGACCGTCCCCGGGGCGTTGACGATCGTCAGGCCGTGCCTGAACGCCAGACCGGAACGCGGGACGACGAAGGCGACGAACCCGTCGGGCAGCGCGATGGCGACGCCCGTGCCCACGGTCGCCCGTTCACCGGGCTCGAGGAGGACGGACTCGGAGGCGTGGAGGTCGGCACCCGCGTCGCCCGGATGGGCGTACGCCGGGATGCGCTCGGCCGTGATCAGCACATCGACGGAATCGGTCACCGTTCGAGGGTAGTGCAGAAGTCTGGTCTGATAGTCCCATGCCCGACTACCGCGAACGGCTCTGGCCGACGCCCTGGATCTACCTCTCCAGCCTCCTGCTCGTTCCCGCCAGCATCCTGGTGCTGGCCCCGGTCTCGCTGCCCGCGGGCATCGCGACCGGGGTGCTGCTGTATCTCGCGGTGGCCGGCACGCTCACCCTGACCGCGCCGGTCATCGAGGTGCGCGACGGGCGATTCCGGGCTGGTCGCGCCGAGATCCCGCTCGACGTGACCGGCGAGGCGGTGCCCGCCGAGGGCGAGGCCGCGCGCGCCGAGCGCGGCACGCGACTGGACGCCCGCGCGTTCCTGGTGATCAGGGGCTGGATCGCCGACGTCGTGCGCGTGCCGGTGGCGGATGCCGCCGACCCGGCGCCGTACTGGCTCGTGTCGACGCGGCATCCACGAGAACTGGCCGCCGCGATCAATCGATCGCGACGGCCACATACGGGGAGCGGGCCGGCCTAGGCGGCGCACTCCAGGCAGATCGGACCGAGCTTGGACTCGTGGTCGATCTGCGAGCGGTGCTTCACGAGGAAGCAGTTCGCGCAGGTGAACTCGTCAGCCTGCGGCGGGAGGACGACGACGTCGAGTTCGACGTCGGACAGGTCGGCGCCCGCGAGATCGAAGCTGCCCGGGTTGTCGGCGTCCTCGGCGTCGACATTGCCCGACATCTTGTCGGGCACGCGCTCCTTGATGGCCTCGATCGACTCCGAGTCGTCGTCGGTCTTCCGCGGCGCGTCGTAATCCGTTGCCATTCCCATCCTTTATTTCCGTGGCCGTGGTTTCGGCGGGCATAGTCTGCACGAAATCACGTGCGTAAGCAAACCACTCCCCGCGGGTCGAAACCGGTGGAATGCACAACTGACGGCGCGCCCGGGGTATTCCCAGCCGGCGCACGCCGGGCGTGGCATCCTAGGGCGGAGATCAAGGGCAGGGAAGGGCGTCTCGCCATGCAGGAACTCAAGGTGATCGGTGTCGAGAGCGGCGCCCTCATCGCGGCCTCCGACGACGGCGCGCGATTCCGGATCGAGATCGACGAGGTGCTGCAGTCCCGCATCCGGCAGGCGACCCCCGAGGCGCAGACCGGGCCGAAGCTGTCGCCGCGCGAGGTGCAGACGCACATCCGGTCGGGCCTGTCCGCCGAGGAGGTCGCCGAACTGACCGGCGCATCGGTCGAGTACATCCGTCGCTTCGAAGGTCCCGTGATCGCCGAGCGCGAACACATGGTCACCTCGGCACTCGCCGTCCCGGTGAACGCGGCGGAGCACACCGAGGGCGACGAACCCGCGTCGTTCGGCACGGTCCTGCGCGAGCGACTGGCCAAGCTGGGCGCCCAGGGCGAACGCTGGGCGAGTTGGAAGGACGACGAGCGCGGCTGGATGGTCAAGCTCGAGTTCACCGCCGACGGCATCGACCACGACGCACGCTGGTCCTTCGAGCCGCGCAAGCAGGCGCTCCACCCGCAGAACACGGATGCCACGACGCTCTCCTCGCACGGTGAGGTCCGCGGCGGCATGATCCCGCGCCTCCGGGCCGTCTCCCCCTCGGAGGAGGACGGCACGCGCTTCGACAGCGGAGCGTTCACGTTCGAACCCTCGGACTCCGCCGACCAGGACACGGCACCGCAGCCCGATCTCGCCGCAGCGCGCCAGCCCGCGCAGGCGCCGACGTCGAGTCCGGCCGTCGCGCGTGCGGCGATCAAGCGCGCCGACGAGCCCGCACCGCCGACCGGCGAGACCGCCGACCTGCTCGAGGCGCTTCGCCGCCGGCGCGGCGAACGCGAGATCGGTCCGGTGAACCCGACGATCTCCGTGCCCTCCCCGCTCGCGCCCGGCGCACCTGACGCGGCGGCACCCACCGAACGCACCGAGCGTCCCGAGGCGGATGCCGCGGCCGACGACGAGCACGAGCGTTCGGGCGCTGCGGCACGCGCGCTCTGGGGCGGCGGACGGTCCGCATCGCAGGCCGGCAAGTCGAAGAAGGGCCGCGCTGCGATGCCCAGCTGGGACGAGATCGTGTTCGGCGCTCGCAGCGACGACGACCTGGCGTAGCCGAACGGCGCGGTGAGCTCCGGGCGCCGGGCTCAGGAGTCCGACGAGCGCTGCGGTCGGGTCGCGGACGGCGGCGGCGCGGTCAGGCGGACTTCTCGGTGCGGCGCGGCTTGGCCGGAACGATGGTGGGCGCGGCGTTGTCGACGACCGTCTCCTTCGTGACCACGACCCGAGCGACGCCCGTGCTCGACGGAACCTCGAACATGATGGGCCCGAGGACCTCTTCCATGATCGCGCGGAGTCCGCGCGCGCCGGTCTGACGCAGCACCGCGAGGTCGGCGATCGCCTCGAGCGCCGCGTGATCGAAGTCGAGTTGCACGCCGTCGAGCTCGAACATGCGCTGGTACTGCTTGACCAGGGCGTTCTTCGGCACGGTGAGGATCTCCATGAGCGCCTCCTGGTCGAGCGGCGTGACCGTCGCGACGACCGGCAGTCGACCGATGAATTCGGGGATCAGGCCGAACTTGTGCAGGTCTTCGGGGAGCACCTCGCTGAACAGTTCCGCTTCGTCCTGCTTGGAGTGCAGGGGTGCCCCGAAGCCGATGCCGCGCTTGCCCGCGCGCGAGGAGATGATGTCCTCCAGGCCGGCGAAGGCGCCGGCGACGATGAACAGCACGTTCGTCGTGTCGATCTGGATGAACTCCTGGTGCGGATGCTTCCGGCCGCCCTGCGGCGGGACCGACGCGACGGTGCCCTCGAGGATCTTCAGCAGCGCCTGCTGCACGCCCTCGCCGGAGACGTCGCGAGTGATCGAGGGGTTCTCGGCCTTGCGCGCGATCTTGTCGACCTCGTCGATGTAGATGATGCCCGTCTCGGCGCGCTTGACGTCGTAGTCGGCGGCCTGGATGAGCTTGAGGAGGATGTTCTCGACGTCTTCGCCCACGTAGCCGGCCTCGGTGAGCGCCGTGGCATCCGCCACCGCGAACGGCACGTTCAGCTGCTTCGCCAGGGTCTGGGCGAGGTAGGTCTTGCCGCAGCCGGTCGGACCGATGAGCAGGATGTTGGACTTCGCGATCTCGATGTCGTCGTGTGCGCGATCGGCGGGGGTGATCTCGGTCCGGGCCCGCACGCGCTTGTAGTGGTTGTAGACCGCGACCGCGAGCGCACGCTTGGCGGCCTCCTGGCCGATGACGTACTCCTCGAGGAACGAGAAGATCTCCTTCGGCTTGGGCAGTTCGAACTCGCCGGCCTCGGATTCGCCCGCCTCGGCGAGACGCTCCTCGATGATCTCGTTGCAGAGCTCGACGCACTCGTCGCAGATGTACACGCCGGGTCCGGCGATGAGCTGCTGCACCTGCTTCTGACTCTTTCCGCAGAAGGAGCACTTCAACAGGTCAGCACTCTCCCCGATGCGCGCCATCGCTTCCTCCCTCGTACCGAGTGTTCTCCGAGCCTAGCCCGATGGGGCCGCCGCGTGGCCGCCCGCCACGGGTTTGGCGGAAACGGAACGAACGAGGGGCGGATGCCGTCATCCGCCCCTCGCCCGCTCGCCTATCTAGCGGTTGACCGCCGGCAGCGTCTTGCGCGACGAGAGCACCTGGTCGATGAGGCCGTATGCGAGCGCCTCGTCGGCGGACAGGATCTTGTCGCGGTCGATGTCGGTGTGGACCTGCTCCTGGGTCCGGGTGGAGTGCTTGGACAGCGTCTCCTCCAGCCAGGTCCGCATGCGCAGGATCTCGGCCGCCTGGATCTCGATGTCGGAGGCCTGGCCGTGGCCGGCCTCGCCCATCGCCGGCTGGTGGATGAGCACGCGCGCGTTCGGCAGCGCGAGACGTCGACCCGGGGTCCCGGCCGCGGCGATCACGGCGGCCGCCGAGGCCGCCTGGCCGAGGACGACGGTCTGGATCTGCGGACGGATGTACTGCATCGTGTCGTAGATCGCGGTCATCGCCGTGAAGGAGCCGCCGGGCGAGTTGATGTACATCATGATGTCGCGGTCGGGGTCCATCGACTCGAGCACGAGCAGCTGCGCCATGATGTCGTCGGCCGACGCGTCGTCGACCTGCACGCCGAGGAAGATGATGCGGTCCTCGAAGAGCTTCGCGTACGGGTCCTGTCGCTTGTAGCCGTACGCCGTGCGCTCTTCGAAGCTCGGCAGGATGTACCGCGAGCCGGGGGCCTGCCGGCCCGAGAAGGCGGTGCCGCCGAAGGAGGGGCCACCGAGGGCAGGTACTGTCATTCGCTCGTTCTCTCTTCCTACGCGTTGGTCCCGCCGCCGCCGGCGACGTCGAGCGCCGACTCGCGGATGTGGTCGACGAAGCCGTACTCGAGCGCCTCCTGCGCCGTGAACCAGCGGTCGCGGTCGCCGTCGGCGTTGATCTGCTCGACGGTCTTGCCGGTCTGCGCCGCGGTGATCTCGGCGAGGCGCTTCTTCATGTCGAGGATGAGCTGCGCCTGGGTCTGGATGTCGCTCGCGGTGCCGCCGAAGCCGCCGTGGGGCTGGTGCAGCAGCACACGCGCGTTCGGCGTGATGTACCGCTTGCCCTTCGTGCCGGCCGTGAGCAGGAGCTGCCCCATCGAGGCCGCCATGCCGATGCCGACCGTGACGATGTCGTTCGGGACGAACTGCATGGTGTCGTAGATCGCCATGCCCGCCGTGATCGAGCCACCGGGCGAGTTGATGTAGAGGTAGATGTCCTTCTTCGGGTCCTCGGCGGCGAGGAGCAGCAGCTTCGCGGCGATCTCGTTCGCGTTGTCGTCACGCACCTCGGAGCCGAGCCAGATGATGCGGTCCTTCAGCAGTCGATCGAACACACTGGGCTGCAGTGTCGGTTCGGCCATGGATTTCGCTCCGTTCCGTTGCTTCGTTGTGTCGAATCTATCCGGTGCGACCGACGTGAATCGGGCTGTTCGCCGTCGGCGGATGCCGCGCCGTGACGAGGGCCTTCAGACGCCGGCGTCCGGCTCCTCGCCGGCCTTCGGCCGAGCGGGCAGTTCGCGTGCGTAGGCGTCGACCGAGCGGCGGTACTGCGTCAGGTGCGGTGCGAGCGCGACGAGGGCGACGGATGCCGCGGCATCCGCTCTCCCCGCCGACGCCAATGCGAGCGCGCGGAACGCCGCGATCGCATCCACGAGGTCGCCGGGCTCGTCGGACACCGCGTCGAGGAGGGCCAGCGCCTCCTCCGGCCGTCCGAGGTTGCGAACGGTCGAGGCGAGCTGGATGTGCGCCTCGATGCGTGCCCGCCCGTCGAGCCCGAGGTCGAGGGCGCGCCGGTATCGCGGCTCCGCGTCCGATTCGAGCCCGGCGGAGTCCCGCGCACCGGCCGCCTCGAACCATCCACGCGGGTCGTCAGGGGGCAGCTCGGAGACCAGCGCGTCGATGCCGGCGAGGACCTGCTCCTCCCCCAGCTCGGATGCCGCAGCCCAGACCGCGTCGATGCGCTCCTGCCAGTCGATCATGACTTCCTCTCGTTCCTGGGTCGCGGGCCCGGCCCGCAGACGACGGACGGGGCCGGGCATGCGCCCGGCCCCGTCCGCTGCGGTGTGCTCGACGACCTACTCGGCGTCGGCCTTCTTCGCGGCGCGCTTGCGCGCGGGCTTCTTCTCCTCGACCGGCGCCTCCGCGTCGGCCTCGGCCGGTGCGTCGGCGGCGGCCTTCTTCGCGGCGCGCTTGCGCGCCGGCTTCTGCTCGGCGGGCTCCTCGGCGGCGGGGTCCTCGTCGGCCTCCGACGACTCGTCGGCGACCGCGGTGAACTCAGACAGGTCGACGGCGCCGCCGGCGGCATCCTTCACCGTGACCTTGCCGAGCGCGATCGCCAGCGCCTTGTTGCGCGCGACCTCGCCGACCATCGCGGGGATCTGGCCGTTCTGGCTCAGGACCTGCACGAACTCGTTCGGGTCCATGCCGTACTGCGCAGCGCCCTGGACGAGGTACTGCGTGAGCTCCTCCTGGCCGACCTGGACCTTCTCCGCCTCGGCGATCGCGTCGAGCACGATCTGCGTCTTGAAGGCCTTGGTGCTCGCCTCGGTGACCTCGGCGCGGTGCTCGTCGTCCTCGAGGCGACCCTCGGAGTCGAGGTGGCGGTGCACCTCGTCCTCGATGACGCTGTCGGCGACGGGGACCTCGACGAGCTCGAGGAGCCTGTCCACGAGCAGGTCGCGGGCCTGGCTGCCCTGGCCGAACGACTTGTTCTTCGCGATCTGGTCCTTCAGGCTCGCGGTGAGTTCGTCGAGCGTGTCGAACTCGCTCGCGATCTGCGCGAAGTCGTCGTTCGCCTCGGGGAGTTCGCGCTCCTTGACCGCGGTGACGGTCACGGTGATCTCCGCGGTCTCGCCCTCGTGCTCGCCGCCGAGCAGCTTCGACGCGAACGTCGTGGTCTCGCCAGCGGTGAGGGAATCGAGCGCGTCGTCGATGCCCTCGAGCAGCTCGCCGGAGCCGAGCTCGTAGGACACGCCGCTGGCGGTGTCGACCTCTGCGCCGTCGATCGTCGCCACGAGGTCGATCGTGGCGAAGTCACCCGACGTGGCCGGGCGGTCGACCGTGACGAGCGTGCCGAAACGCGTGCGCAGACGCTCGAGCTCTTCGGTGATCTCGTCGTCGGAGACCTCGACCGCGTCGACCGTCAGCTCGAGGCCCGCGTACTCGGGCAGCTCGATCTCGGGACGCACGTCGACCTCGATCGAGAGCAGCAGGTCGCCCGAGAAGTCCTTCTCGTTCGGCCACTCCACGATGTCGGCCGCCGGGCGGCCGAGCGGGCGCAGTTCGTGCTCGGTCACCGCGGCGCGGTAGAAGCCGTCGAGCCCCTCGTTGACCGCATGCTCCAGGACGGCGGCCTTGCCGACCCGCTGGTCGATGACCGGCGCGGGGACCTTGCCCTTGCGGAAGCCGGGAACGTTGATCTGCTCGGCGATGTGCTCGTAGGCGTGGGCGATACTGGGCTTGAGCTCGTCCGGCGTCACCGAGATGGTGAGCTTGGCGCGAGTCGGGCTCAGCTTCTCAACCGAAGTGGTCGGCATGGGGAAGACTCTCCTGTTTGGTGGAAGTACGTGGTCGAGCCGATGCGACTCGTCGGGGCGACAGGATTCGAACCTGCGACTTCCCGCTCCCAAAGCGGGCGCTCTACCAAGCTGAGCTACGCCCCGAGTCGCCGGCTTGACTCGCCGGTCCGACGCGTCGGCACGCCGAAGCAGGCCGAAGCGCGGAATGGACCCGGGAAAGTCTACTGCACGCGCCGTCGTACGCCCGATGCCGCCTCGACCGCGTCGGCGCGACCCGTCCGCACGCGGTGTGGAGAGCGGGGCCGGTGCGAATGCAGGGCGCTCGGCCGTCGCGTGCGTGCCAGAGTGTGCGCATGACCGACTCGACGCGCTCCCCCGCGCCCGATCTGCGTCGCTGGCCGAGCGACCCCGCCCAGCTCGCCGACACGACGCTCTGCCCCTCCTGCTTCGCAGGCCTGCGCGGCGCGCGATGCGACGTGTGCGGGCTCCGACTCGACGTCGCGGCCGCTGCGGAACTGCTCGGTGCGGGCCTGCGCGTGCGGGATGCCGAGATCGAGCGGCAGACGATCATCACGAGGATGCGTGCGGAGCAGGTCGCACGCGCGGCGGCGGGCGGCACCGCGGCGGGCGGCCCGGCGGGCGGCCCGGCCCTTCCGTCCCCGGTCCCCGCCCCGACCGCTGCCGCCCCCGACCGGGCCGCAGCTGCCGCCCCGGCGGAGACCGCGACCTCGCCGGTCGCAGCCCCTCGACGGTCCGGGGTGCAGGTGCTGCTGCTCACCCTCGGCGTCGTGCTGCTCTCGGTCGCGGCGATGGTGTTCCTCTTCTTCGCCTTCGTCGTCGCAGACCTCGAGGTGCGCTCCCTCATCGTCGCCGCGGCCAGCGTCGTCGTCCTCGGCGTCGCCTGGTTGCTCCGCGCTCGCCGTCTCCCGGGAACGGCCGAGGGCGTGTCGGCGGTCGGCGCGGTGCTCCTCGTGCTCGACGCCTGGATCATCAGGGCGAACGGCCTGTTCGGTGCCGATCACATCGACGGTGCCGCGTATTGGGGCGGCGCATTGCTCGTGGTCGCCGCCGTGCTCGCCGCCGCGGGTGTCGTGGGCCGCCTGCGGGTCCCGCGCGTCGCTGCGGCGGCACTGGCCCCGGCGGGGGTGTTCGTCGGCGGATTCGGACTCGTGCCCGATGGTGGGACCGCGACGGGGCTGTGGCTCGGCGGGATGGCGACGGCGCTCCTCGCCGCGGCCTCGCGTGTGATCCGCCTCCCGGCCGAGCAGGCGATCGTGCGGTCCCTCGGGTTCGCGGGCGGAGGGCTCGCCGTGATCGGCGCGGCCTGGGCCCTGCCCGACGTCGACGGCGGCACGCTCTGGTCGTTCCTCGCGGTCACCGCCGTGTGGACGATCGTGCTCGTCGCGATGCCGGACTCGGCTGCCGGTCCGCGCGGCTGGCGCACGGCGGCCTCGGTCGTGGTCGGTCTCAGCCTTCCGCTCGCACTCGTCCTCGGCATCGCCGTGGATGCGGGGCCCGTGACGTCCGTGTGGCTGGCGCCCGGGCTGGCGGCGCTCGTCGCCGTCGGGGCGGCCGCGCTCACGCGGGTCGGGGCCGCCCGGCGCGACGCGGCGCCGGCCCTCCTCGCCGCATCGATGGTCGCCGGCATCTCGACCCTGCCGGCACTCGTGAGCACGCTGGTCGGGCTCGGCGACCTCTTCTCCGACGTGGCGGGGCCGTGGTCGCGCCCCGCGAACGCGACCGTGGCCCGCGGCGTCCCCGGCGAGCCCGCGGCCGCCGTGCTGGCGCTCGCGATCACCGCCACGGCCGTGTTCGCCGTGCTCGCGCTGACCCGCCGACTGCGGCGCTTCGCGGCATCCGTCGTCGCCCTGGTCGTGGCGACCGCGTTCGCCGCCGCCGTGCTGATGCCGACGCTCCTCACCGCGATGATCGGCCTGATCGTCGTCGCCGCCGCGTCGCTCGGAGCGGCCGCGGCCGGTCTCGCGCGGCGGCTCCGGGGCGCAGGCGCAGTGCTGGCCGCGGGCGGGATCCCCGCAGCGGCGCTCGCCTGGCTGTTCGCACATGCATCTACCGGGCTGTGGTGGTGGGTCGTGCCGTCCGTCCTCGTCCTGGCGATCGCAGGGCGCGTCGTCGCGAACCGGATCTGGCGGACGGCGGCGGCAGCGCGCATGCTCCACCTGATCGCCGCGTCCCTCATCGCGCTGCTCGCGGCGCTCGCGTTCCCCGGCTGGGCGCGGGCCGTGGGCCTTCCCTCGGTCGCGCCGTGGAACGATCCCGCATTCCTCGTCGCACTCCTGGCGGCCATGGCGCTCGGCGTGCTCGCGCTCGCGCGCCAGCTGCCGGTGGACGACCGGCTCGCCCTCGGCGCCACGCTGTTCGCAGGCGCGATGCTCGGGTCGACCTGGCTCGTGCTCTCCCCGCCCCCCGCCTGGGGCTGGGTGCCTGCGGCCGCCCTCGCCCTCGTCGGACTCGTGTGGGCGAGATCCGGCAACCGAGCCGTGAGTTCGCTGTTCGCCGCGGGAACGCCGCTCGCGACCGTCTTCGCGGGAGCCGGGGTGGCGGCCGGACTCGAGGGCGGGAGCATCGCGATCGGCATGGCTGCTGCGTCGCTCGTCGCCGCCGTGGTCGCCCACGTGGCGCTGCCGCGGGATCAGATCGTCCGACGCGTCTGGTGCTCGGCCACGGCGATCCTCGTCACCGTCACCACCGTCATCGCACTCGCCGGTCCCGTGCCCTCCGAAGCGGTGTGGCTCGTGCTGCTCCTGCTCGCACCCGCTCCGCTGATCCTCGCTGCGCTGTTCGGGGATCCGATCGGTGGGCCGTCCGTCGTGGCCAACGGCTCCTGGGGCTCGCTCGTGCTCGGCGTCGGGAGCATGTGGGCGTGGTTCGGCGACCGCGGTGCGTCCGACGTCGAGGCCTACACCCTCCCGCTCGCGATCGGACTGTGGGTCGCGGCCGGCCTCGTCCTCTGGCGGCGCCCGGCGACCGACACCACGGCCGCCGGGCGGACGACCCTCCTGGCCGCCGGCGCCGCGGTGGCCGTGCTACCGAGCCTGGCCACCGCGGGCGACTCGGAGCTGCGCACGCTCGTCCTCGTCGCGATCGGAGCCGTGCTCGTGATCGCGGGAAGCTTCGTGCCCGAGCTCGTACGCGGGATTCCCGTCAGGATGCTCGTCGTGGCGACCGGCTGGGTCGCCGCCACCGGCGCCGCCCTCCTCCGCGGGTCGACGATCGCGACGGGCGGCACGAGCGGGCTTCCGATCGAGTTCTGGCCCGTCCTGGCTCTCGCGGTCGGGGTGGTCGCGACCGTGCTCTGGGCACGTGACCGGGCGGTGCCCGAGCGTGCGGCCGAGATTACGCTCGCCGTCTCGGTCACGCTGGCCGCCGTCCCGACGGCGCTCGCGATCGCCGACGGTCGGAACGCCGGGCTTCGCGCGGCCGTGCTCCTCGGGTGCCTCGCCGTCGTGCACGTCGTCGGCACGGCGACCCGGACGCGGCCCTTCTCGGGCCCTGCGCTCACCTGGACGAGCCTCGCCGCAGCCGTCGTCGCCGGCGGCTTCGCGCTCGTCTCGGGTGCGGTCGACCCCTTCGACCTCGTCACCGTTCCGATCGGCGCGGCGCTCGTCGCCGCCGGGGCCGTTCACCTGCACCGATCGCCCGGCGCGAGGAGCTGGCCCACGCTCGGCCCGGGACTCGCGGTGCTGCTGCTGCCCGCGCTGCTGGCCGACTGGACCGACCCGGTCCTGTGGCGACTGGTCGCGCTCGGGGTCGCGGCGGTCGCGGCGGTCGTCACCGGAGCGGTGCTCCGGCTCCAGGCGCCGCTTCTGCTCGGCGGCGCCGTGCTGTTCGTGCACGCCATCGCCCAGCTCTGGCCGTGGATCACGCTGCTCTACGAGGCCGTGTGGTGGTGGCTGTGGCTCGGGATCGCCGGTGCCCTGCTCATCGCGATCGCCGCGACCTACGAGCGCCAGGTCAGGCTCGCCCGCGGACTGGGTCGGACGATCGCATCGCTGCGATGAGTGGTGCAGCCGGCGTTTCAACCGGCCCTCCCGGACTCACCGGCTTCGACCGTGCGCGGAGACGTGCCCGGCGCCGTGTACGATGATCGGGTGCCCGCTCGCGGGCGCTCGGGGATGTAGCTCAATGGTAGAGCCTCAGTCTTCCAAACTGATGGTGCGGGTTCGATTCCCGTCATCCCCTCCAAAGAACGCCGCGAGAGTATCGTCATCGTCAGGCCGTCATCCCCGGGCGACGGTGACGAAGGAGAGCGTCATGGCGTCGCACCCATCACCGCACGTCGCAGATCAGAGCGCCAAGCACCGAGCCAGGATGCACCCGCGGCGCCCCCAGTCGTGGCTCGCCGAACGGTGGACGAGCGTCGACGGGATCGACGTGTTCTATCGCGAGTCCGAGCAACCTCCCGACGCCCCCGTCATGATGCACGTCCACGGCTTCGGACTCTCCGGGCGCTATCTCCTGCCGACGGCGGAACGCCTCGGCGCCGACTTCCACACGCTCGTCCCCGACCTGCCCGGATTCGGGCGGAGCGGTCGCGCGCGCAACGCGCTGGACGTGCCCGACCTCGCCCACGCGGCCGCACGGTTCCTCGACGATCGCGGGATCGAGAAGGTCACGCTCGTCGGCAACTCGATGGGGTGCCCGGTCATCTGCGAGTTCGCCCACCATTTCCCCGAGCGACTCGAACGCGCGGTGCTGGTCTCCCCCGCCGGCGGCCGGCACAACCAACCGCTGGCGAGAGCGGTCGGGCAGCTCAGTCGCGACGGGACGCGCGAACCCGCCCGCATGATCGGGGTCGCGGCACCCGACTATGTGCGGTTCGGCGTGCCGAGCACGTTCCGGATGTTCCGTGCCCTCACCGGGTATCCATCACTCGAGCGACTCCTGGCGCTGCGGATACCGACGCTCGTGGTCGTGGGCGACCGTGACCCGCTGCTGCCGCCGCCCGAGCGGGTCCGTCGAGTCGCGGCGATGACCGACAACCACGTGCTCCTCGTCAAGATCGAGGGCGCAGCCCACGCGATCAACTTCAGCCACCCGGGTGAACTCGCGCACGTGATCCGCTCGTTCATGGCCGACCGCGCGATCGTCGACGATCCCGACTCGCCCGGTCGGGCAGCGGTCACGGAGATCCATCGCGGCACGAGGCATCCCCGGCCGTCGGCAGACCTGTGAGTGCCGGTCCGGGGGACGAACCCCCTGCGAGTCCGCGGGGAATCCGGCGACACCGGGACGCGTTGGCCCTACCGTGGCATCCGTAAGGGAACGAGTGGAAGGGGACCACATGACCGACTCGAAGACCGCACCGAAGCCCAAGGCGCCGATGAGCGGGGCCGACCCCGAGGTCGCCTCGGGCGTCTCCCAGTTCTTCACGCCGCTCGTGCACGAGCTCACCGTGCTGGCGATCAACGGCAAGCAGGCGCACTGGAACGTGCGAGGCCGCGACTTCCTCGAGGTGCACGAGTTCCTCGACACCGTCGTCGACCACGCGCAGGAGTGGGCCGACCTCGCCGCGGAGCGTGTCGTCGCGCTCGGACTTCCGATCGACGCACGCCTCGCGACGATCGCGTCGAAGTCCGAAGCGGCGAACCCGAAGGCGGGATTCAAGCAGTCCGAAGACACGATCGCCGACGTGGTCGCGCAGATCGACGTCGTCACCGCGCGCGTCAACGCCGCGATCGAGGGGCTCGAGGAACTCGACCCGGCGAGCCAGGACGTGGCGATCGCGATCCGCCAGGGCCTCGACAAGGACCGCTGGTTCCTCGCCGCGCACGTCAGCGTGAGCTGACGCCGATGGGCTGAGCTCCGAAACGCCCCGCAGGCGGCTGCGGCGGCGCGGGCCCGGGTGCAGAATACCGACATGGCGGATGCATCCGGGCCCGGGCCGTCCCCGACGCCCGGGGACGACGGCCATCCGGCCGCCGGACTGACCGACGCGCAGAAGTCGCTGCGCGCG
This sequence comes from Agromyces marinus, assembly GCF_021442325.1. Classification (NCBI taxonomy): domain Bacteria; kingdom Bacillati; phylum Actinomycetota; class Actinomycetes; order Micrococcales; family Microbacteriaceae; genus Agromyces; species Agromyces marinus. The sequence continues at coordinate 1,813,723 of NZ_CP087879.1, forward strand.
CAGATGCTCGCCACCGAGCACTGGAGCCTCCTGGCCTCGCGGAGCACGACGCAGAGCGAGGTGCTGACGCGCATCGCGATCTTCCTGACGCTCGTCTCGGCAGGACTCGTGACGCTCGGCGTGCTCGGCAACGCCACCCAGTTCCGGGGATGGTTCGGCGTCGCGGCGCTTGGGGTCCTGCTGCTGCTCGTGCTCCTCGGGCTGATCACCCAGCAGCGCACCACGAACGCGTCCCTCGACGACCTGATGTACGTCGTCGCGATGAACCGCCTGCGGGGCGCGTACCTCGATCTCGATCCCGGGCTGGCGCCGTACCTCATCTCATCGGCGGACGACGACCAGGCGGGCAGTGAGCGCACCTACTACGCGTTCGGTGCGCGCCGCGGCCAGATCCTCGCGAGTTCCGCGATGATCATCTCCGTGGTCGAGGGCGCGGTGGTGGGGCTCTTCGCCGGGGGCGTCGTCCTGGCCGTCGGTGGGGCGATCTGGTTGGCGATCACCGTCGGCGCAGCGGCCTGCGTGGGATCGATCGTCGCGTCGATGTTCATCGGCTACCGCGGCTACCGGAACCTGTTCGAGCTGCACGAACCGCTGCGGACCACGAGACGCGGGTGACCGCTCGCCGCCGGTGCTCGACGCGCTAACGCCGCATCCAGGCCAGCACGGCCAGCACGCGGCGGTGATCGGTACCGGAGCCTTCGAGCCCGAGCTTCTGGAAGATCGACGTCACGTTCTTCTCGACCGCGCCCACGCCGATGAAGAGCTGCGCGGCGATGCCCGCGTTGGTGCGCCCCTCCGCCATGAGCTCGAGCACCTCGCGCTCGCGCGGCGTGAGCGACGCGAGCGGGTCGCCGCGGCGGGCGAGCAGCTCGCGCACCACCTGCGGGTCGAGCACCGTGCCACCGTCGCGGATGCGCAGCACCGCATCCTGCAGGTCGTCGAGCGACGCGACCCGGTCCTTGAGCAGGTAGCCCATCCCGCCGTCGGCCGACGACAGCAGTTCCTGGGCGTAGGTCCCCTCGACGTACTGGCTGAGCAGGAGCACCCCGGTGCCCGGGCGCCGTCGTCGCAGTTCGATCGCGGCACGCACGCCCTCGTCGCGGAACGTCGGCGGCATGCGCACGTCGAGCACCGCGACATCCGGTGCCGTCGACCCGAGGTCGCCGAGGAGGGCCTCGGCGTCGCCGTACGCGCCGACGGTCTCGAAGCCCGCCTCGTCGAAGAGGCGCACGAGTCCCTCGCGGAGGAGCATCGAGTCCTCGGCGAGGACGACGCGGATCGGCCGGTCGGGCGCTGGGATCTGGCTCACGCGCCCACCCTATCGACGGGCGCGGCCGGGAAGTGCGCGCCGATCACGGTCGGCCCGCCGGCGGGGCTGTCCACGAGCAGCACCCCGCCGAGTCCCCGGACGCGCTCGTCGAGACCCGACAGCCCGTGGCCTGGCACGCTCACCGCGCCGCCGTGCCCGTTGTCGGTCACCCAGAGGTCGAGCCAGTGCCCGGTCGCCCCGGTGTCGCGGTCGGCGAGCCGGAGTCGGATGGCGCTCGCACCCGAGTGCTTGGCTGCGTTGGTCAGCAGTTCGGCGGCGATGAAGTACGCGTTGCGTTCGATCGCGGCCGGCAGCGCGGCATCCGCGGGGAGCAGCCATTCGAGCTCGACCGGAACCGGGCTCCGCGCGGCGAGGGACTCGAGGGCGCTGGCGAGCCCTCGGTCCTGCAGCAGCGGCGGCGCGAAGCCGCGGGAGAGCGCCCGGAGCTCGTCGAGGGTGTCGCGGGCCTGGTCGCGGGCCTCGGCGAGCAGGTCCTTCGCCGCCGCGGGGTCGGCGTCGAGCCTGCGTTCGATGGCGGCGAGGTCCATCTGCAGGCGCACGAGGCGCTGCTGAGGGCCGTCGTGGATGTCGCGCTCGAGGCGCCGCAGGGCGGCGTCCTCGGCCTGCACCGCGGCGCCGCGCGACGCGGACAGGTGCCGCACCTGGCGTTCGAGCGCCTCGGACCGCCACGCGCCGAGCATCCCGCGCCCGATGCCGTCGTGCATCCGGGTCAGTCCCGCGGTGATGAGCGGGAGCGTGAGCGCGAACACGGCGCCGAGGGCGAACTGCGCGATGACCTCGATCGCGAGGGGGTCGAGGCCGACGGCAGCGGACCCGCCCGGCCAGACTCCGTCGAGGACCCGGTCGGCCGGCCAGACGTCGCGCGAACCCTGCGGGAGGAAGATCGCCCAGATCCAGTAGGTGAGCCCGCCGAGCGCGATCGAGAGCCAGACCACGGTGACCGTCCAGCTGAACAGGGCGACGATCGGCGCGACCACCATGCCGTGCAGGAGGTACAGCCAGTAGTGGCCGTCCACGAACGGGGCGAAGAAGGCGCGCCACGGTCCGTCGCCGCCGGGCGCCGCGGCATCCCATCGCGGCCGGCGGATGCCGGGTCGGCCCGTCCAGCCCAGGCGCACGAGCTCGAAGGTTCCGAAGCCGCGCGCAGTGTAGAGCGACGCCACGATGATGACGAGGCCGACGACCACGACGAGCAGGCTCACGCCCGTCGAGAAGAGCGTCACGAGCGTGACGAAGGCGACGAGCGCGACGGGGAATCCGAGCAGCAGGTACCCGAGTTCGCGGGGCACGCCGGCCCAGAGGCGACCGTAGCCGCGGCGGCGCGGCCCGGCATCCGTCGTCGATGCCGGCGCGCCCGCCTCGGGCGCCGCGGGGTCGGTGAGCGTGGTCATGGTCGTTCGTCTCCTCGGTCATCGTCGCACGCCGAGCGGGGCGACGACGGCGGGCGGGCCCGGCCGGGTCGACCGGGCGGCCCGGTGCATCATGCTTCGAGCCTCGCCCGCGACGCGTGGTTCCCCCAGCCGACCGCCACCCGGATCGCCACGGGGGTTCACCCCCGTGGCGCGGGCGCGGACCGACGACGCGTGCCAGCGCCGGCCTCAGAGGGCGTCGTGCGTCACGCGTCCGCCGAGCAGCGTGAGCGCGACCGGCATCCGCCTGAGGTCGTCGGCGGATGCCGCGAGCGGATCACGTCCGACGACGGCCAGGTCGGCGACCATGCCCGGCCGCACCCGGGCGCCAGCCCCGTCGGTCGAGGCGGCGAGCGCGATGCGCGCGTCGATGGACTGCTCGGGATGCCACGGCTCGCGGCCCTCGCGGGAGCGCCCGACGGCCGCGGCGATGGCGATCCACGGGTCGAGCGGCGCGACGGGCGCGTCGGAGCCGAGGGCGAGCTCGACGCCGGCGGCGGCGAGGTCGCGGAGCATGAAGGCGCGATCGGTGCGTCCGGCCCAGTAGAGGTCGGCGACGTCGCGGTCGTCCATGGCGTGCTCGGGCTGGACGCTCGCGACGATACCGAGCGCGGCGAACCGGGCGAGGTCGTCGCGGCGGAGCAGTTGCGCGTGCTCGATCGACGCTCGGCCGTGCCATCCGCCGGGTTGCACCGCCTCCATGGCGTCGAGCGCGCGCTCGTTCGCCCGATCGCCGATCGCGTGCACGGCGGGGGCGAGGCCGATCCGATCGGCGTGCCGCAGATGCGGGACGAGCTCGTCGAAGGGCACGTTCACGAGGCCGTGCGGGTGCTCGTCGGCCGCGAGTCCGGGGTACGGGTCCACGCACCAGGCCGTGCGGGTGTTGAGTGAGCCGTCGGTGATGACCTTGTACGGTCCGACGCGGACGAGACCGCCCGTGCCCGCCACCTCGTCGCCCGTACGGAGGCCCTCGGCCTCGGCACGGGCGAGGTCGCGCGTGTAGACGCCGAAGCGGACGCGGAGCGCGTCGGCCCCGCCCGCCGCCCGCCGCGCCCAGTCGTCGCGGTTCCAGCGCATCTCGAGGTCGACGACGCCGACGACGCCGCGCGCGGCGGCCGCTCGCGACGCCTCGTCGACCCAGGCGTCGAGCACGCCATCGGCGAGGTCGTCGAGTTCGCGGACGAGACGGAAGCAGTCGTCCTCGCGCAGGATGCCGCTCTCCCCCGCGGCCTCGGCGAGTCCGTGCCGTCGCGCTGCCGCGCGGTTCACCCAGCAGGAGTGCAGGTCGGCCGAGACGAGCACGACCGGCACGTCGCCCGAGACCGCGTCGAGCGTCGCGATCGTCGGCGCATCGGGCCACAGTCCGTCGCGGTACCCGAAGCCGACGACCTCGTCGGCTCCCCCGGTGACGGATGCCGCGACCAGCGTCGCAGCCTCGGCCGCCGACCCGGCCGCACCGAGGTCGAGCCGGCGCGACACCATCGCCCACTGCGACAGGTGCACGTGGCGGTCCCAGAGGCCCGGGACGACCCAGCCTCCGTCGAGCTCGACCCGGCGGGCGCCGGTCGCGGGCGCGACCGACCCCGTCGGCACGACGGCGCGCACGGCTCCGCCGTCGAGGTGGAGGTCGACCGGGAATGACTGCCCGGGAAGGCGCCCGCCGGCGAGCACGAGCGCGTCCGCCGAGCGGTGCGCCGAGGCCTCCGCCCCGATCATGCGCGTTCCCTCGATCCGGGCAGGCTCGCACGCGGCCCGCATGCCGGGTTCAGACTCATCTCCGCTCCTATGCCTGGCAGTTCGGGCACCAGTACAGCTTCCGGGCACCCATCTCCTCGAGGGCGATGTTCGTGCCGCACACGCGGCATGGAAGCCCCTCGCGCTTGTACACCCAGTGCCGATCGTCGCGGTTCGCCATGGCGGCCCGCCAGGCCTCGCCCGCGAGGCCGTCCATCGTCATCATCTGCCCGGTCTCGACACCGACGCGAAGCAGGCGCGCCCAGTCGTGCCACAGCTCCCGGACGGTCTCCTCGGGCACGAGCCGGCCCGGGGTGTGCGGGTTCAGGCGGGCACGGAAGAGCAGTTCCGCGCGGTACACGTTGCCGATGCCGGCGACCACGTTCTGGTCCATGAGCAGCAGCCCGATCGGCGTCGGCTTCCGTCGGACGACGCTCGTGAAGCGCTCCTCGGCATCGGGCCCGTCGTCGAGGAGCGGGTCGGGACCGAGCCGGCCGACCACCCGCTCGACCTGCGCCGGGTCGAGCACCTCGCACGCGGTCGGTCCGCGGAGGTCGGCGACGACCGTGTCGGTGAGCAGGCGCACCCGCACCTGCCCGATCGGCTCGGGCGGGAACGTCTCGAGCGCAGCGCCCTCCTTCTCGGACTCGGACATGCGCAGCCTCGTGCGCCGGGGCGCGCCGATCGACGCGACGGAGTTCTCGCCCGCGGCGTCGAACACGACCGCGTCGGGGTTCGGGCCGTCGAGGAACGTGCCCCGCTGGTTCGTCTGCCCCATGCGCCCGTTGGCCGATGCGATCGTCGCGTCGAGTCGGATGTCGCCCGCGAAGTCCCACGCGCCGTACATCCCCAGGTGCACGCGCAGCCACCGCCCGCCCTCGAAGCCGAGGAACATCTGCTTGCCGACGGCACGGGCATCGACCATCCGCCTGCCGTCGAGGTCGGCCGCGCCCTCGGCGAACCGGCCCTGCGGGCTCGACGCCCGCACGAGGCGGCCGACGAAGTTGCGTTCGAACTGGCGCGTGATGCGGTGGACGGAGTGGCCCTCGGGCACCGGCTACTCCGCGGGCGAGCCGACGATGCGACCGGTCGAGGCGTCGACGTCGACGGCCTTGCCCGCGATGTCGCCCGTGGTCTCGTACTCGGCGAGCTGGCCGATGCGGCGGACGTGCCGCTCGTCGCCGGAGAACGGCTCGGCGATGAACGCGTCGATGTAGCGGATCGCCTCTTCGACGGTGTGCTGGCGCGCGCCGATCGAGATGACGTTGGCGTCGTTGTGCTGCCGGGCGAGGATCGCGGTGTCCATGCTCCACACGAGCGCGGCGCGGATGCCGGCGACCTTGTTCGCGGCGATCTGCTCGCCGTTGCCCGACCCGCCGAAGACGATGCCGAGCGTCTTCACGCCCGCGGCCCGGTCGCGCGCCACGGCGAGCGCGGCGTTGATGCAGAAGGCCGGGTAGTCGTCGAGGGCGTCGTACTCGACGGGACCGTGGTCGACGACCTCGTGCCCGCCGTTGGCGAGGTGCGCCTGGAGCGTGCGGCTGAACTCGAGGCCGGCGTGGTCGGTCGCGATGTGGATGCGCATGCGCCAAGTCTAGGGAGCCGCGCGACCCTGCCGGGCCGGGGTCGGCGCGACTAGGCTGTTCGGGTTGCTCCGCGCCACGAACGCCGGGGCGACGCATCCGTTCGACGCAGATGGAGACCTAGTGACTGGAGAGAACCTCACCCGCATCGAGGCCGAGGAGCGCGCAGCGCTCGTCACGGTGCACGATTACGACGTCCGGCTGGATGTCACGACCGGCCCGGAGGTGTTCCGCTCCGAGACGACGGTCCGCTTCGCGGCGCGTGCGGGCGCGTCGACGTTCATCGACGCCATCACCGCAGCCGTGCACTCGGTGACGCTGAACGGCGTGGAGCTCGATCCGGCCGTCGTGAGCGACGGCGTGCGGATCCAGCTGCCGGATCTCGCCGAGGAGAACGAGCTCACGGTCGTCGCCGACGGCCGCTACATGAACACGGGCGAGGGCCTGCATCGCTTCGTCGACCCCGTCGACGACGAGGTGTACCTGTACACCCAGTTCGAGGTCCCGGATTCGCGCCGCATGTTCGCGGTGTTCGAGCAGCCCGACCTGAAGGCGGCGTTCCGGTTCACGGTCACGGCGCCCGCGCACTGGCAGGTGGTGTCGAACCAGCCGACGCCGGAGCCGGCCGATGCGGGCGAGGGCTCGATGACGTGGGCGTTCGAGCCGACGCCGCGCATCTCGAGCTACATCACGGCACTCATCGCCGGCCCGTACGACGTCGTGCGCGACGAGCTCACGAGCGCCGACGGCCGGGTCGTCCCGCTCGGCGTGTTCGCCCGGAAGAGCCTCGCGCAGCACCTCGACGCCGACTACATCTTCGAGAAGACCAAGCAGGGATTCGAGTACTTCGAGGCCCGGTTCGGCGTTCCGTACCCGTTCGAGAAGTACGACCAGCTGTTCGTCCCCGAGTACAACGCCGGTGCTATGGAGAACGCGGGCGCGGTCACCTTCACCGAGGTGTACGTGTTCCGGTCGAAGGTGACCGATGCGGTGCGCGAGCGCCGGGTGGTCACGATCCTCCACGAGCTGGCGCACATGTGGTTCGGCGACCTCGTGACCATGAAGTGGTGGAACGACCTGTGGCTGAACGAGTCGTTCGCCGAGTGGGCGTCGACGATCGCCACCGCCGAGGCCACCGAGTGGAAGAACGCATGGACGACGTTCAACTCGATGGAGAAGGCGTGGGCGTACCGCCAGGACCAGCTGCCCTCGACGCACCCGATCGTGGCCGAGATCCGCGACCTGGAGGACGTCCTGGTCAACTTCGACGGCATCACCTATGCCAAGGGCGGGTCGGTCCTGAAGCAGTTGGCCGCGTGGGTGGGGGTCGACGCGTTCTTCGCGGGCGTCTCGGCGTACTTCCGCAAGCACGCGTGGGGCAACACGACGCTGGCCGACCTGCTGGTCGAGCTCGAGGCCGCGAGCGGCCGCGACCTGTCCGGCTGGGGCGGGCTCTGGCTCGAGACCGCGGGGGTGAACACGCTGCGCCCCGAGATCGAGACGGATGACGCGGGGCTGATCACGTCGTTCGCGGTGCTGCAGTCCGCGAAGCCGGAGTACCCGACGCTGCGCCCGCACCGGCTCGCGATCGGGTTCTACAACCTGGTCGGCGGCAAGCTCGTGCGCGAGCACCGCGTCGAGCTCGACGTCGACGGCGAGCGCACCGAGGTCGCCGACCTGGTGGGGCTCGCGCGCCCCGACCTGGTGCTGCTCAACGACGACGACCTCGCGTACGCGAAGATCCGGCTCGACCCGGCATCGCACGGCGTCGCCCTGGCGAACCTCTCGGAGATCGACGACTCGCTCGCGCGGGCCCTCGTCTGGAGCTCGGTGTGGGATGCCACTCGCGACGCGGAGACGCGCGCGACGGACTACCTCGCGCTCGTGCTCGGCAACATCGCGAGCGAGACCGAGTCGACGACGCTGCGCATCGTGCTCGCGAACGCGATTCTCGCCGCGAGCGCCTACACCGAGCCGAGCCGTCGTGCCGACGCGCTGCGCCTGGTCGCCGACGGCTTCCGCGACCTCGCGTTCGAGGCGGCGGCCGGCAGCGATGCGCAGTTCCAGTTCGTGAAGGCGTTCGCCGCGATCGCCGAGCACGGCTCGCACCTGGACGACCTGCAGGGCCTCCTCGGCGGCACGGTCTCGCTCGAGGGGCTCGAGGTCGACACCGACCTCGGCTGGGAGCTGCTCATCGCGCTCGCGGCCGCCGGTCGCGCCGGCGACGCCGAGATCGATGCGCGTCTCGCGGAGGACGACACGGTCACGGGGCGCGAGGCCGCCGCGAAGGCGCGCGCCGCGATCCCGACGACGGAGGCCAAGCAGCGCGCGTGGGCGTCGATCGTCGAGTCGGATGCCGCGTCGAATTCGGTCGTGCGCGACACCGCCGCCGGGTTCCTCCGCGCGGTCGACCCGGCGCTGCTCGAGGCGTTCGTCGACCGGTACTTCGGCATGCTCGAGGGCATCTGGGAGGCGCGGAGCTACGCGATCGCCGAGAAGCTCGTCGACGGCCTCTACCCGTCGCCGCTCGCCAGCGCGAACCTCGCCGAGGCGAGCCGCACCTGGCTCGACACCCACCCCGAGGCTCCCGCGGCGCTGCGCCGCCTCGTCGTGGAGAACCTCGCGGGCGTCGACCGGGCGCTCGCGGCGCAGGCGCGCGACGCCGAGGCGGCGTGATGTCGGCTCGCCCCGACCTCACCCGGGCGGAGGCCGAGGAGCGCGCCGCGCTCCTCGGCGCCCCCGCGTACGAGGTCACGCTCGACCTCACGGGCGATGACGGCCGGTTCCGCTCGGACACGCTCGTGCACTTCACCGCACGGCCGGGCGCGTCGACGTTCATCGAGGCCACCACGGCCGAGCTGCACGAGATCGTGCTCAACGGCCGGGCGCTCGACGTGGCATCCGTCTCGGACGGCTGCCGCATCCGGCTCGACGACCTGGCGGCCGAGAACGAGCTGCTCGTGGTCTCGACCAGGGAGTACACCAACACGGGCGAAGGGCTGCACCGCTTCGTCGACCCCGTCGACGAAGAGGCGTACCTGTACACCGAGTTCGCCGTCGCCGAGGCGAACCGCGTCTACGCGGTGTTCGACCAGCCCGACCTGAAGGCGTCCGTCAGGTTCACGATCACGGCGCCCGCGCACTGGAACGTGCTGAGCAACGCGCCGTCGCCCGAGCCTCGGCCCGCGGCATCCGGTGCCGCGGTGTGGGCGTTCGAGACCGGGCCGGTCATCTCGAGCTACATCGTCGCGATCGTCGCCGGTCCGTACGCGGTGTGGCGTTCGTCGGCGGCGAGCCGCGACGGGCGCGAGATCCCGCTGGGGGTCTTCACGCGGGCCTCGCTCGCCCGTCACGCCGAGCCGGACGTGATGTTCGAGCTCGTGCGCGACGGCCTGGAGTTCTACGAGGACGCGTTCGGCGTGCCGTACCCGTACGGCAAGTACGACCAGATCTTCGTGCCCGAGTACAACTGGGGTGCGATGGAGAACGTCGGCGCGGTGACCTTCAACGAGGGCTACCTGTTCCGCTCGCGCGTGTCCGATGCACGTCGCGAGCAGCGCGCGATCGTCGTGCTGCACGAGCTCAGCCACATGTGGTTCGGCAACTCGGTCACGATGCGCTGGTGGAACGACCTGTGGCTCAACGAGTCGTTCGCGACGTGGGCGTCGACGCTCGCGACCTCGCGCGTGACCGAGTTCGCCGACGTGTGGGCGAGCTTCGCCTCCGACGAGAAGACGCACGCTGCCGAGCAGGACCAGCTCCCCTCGACGCATCCGATCGTCGCGGTGATCGATGACATCGCCGACGTCGAGGTCAACTTCGACGCGATCACCTACGACAAGGGCGCTTCGGTGCTCAAGCAGCTGGTCGCCTGGGTGGGCCTCGAGGCGTTCCAGCGCGGCGTGGGCGCCTACCTCACCCGCAACTCGGGCGGCAACGCGACGCTCGCAGACCTGCTGGCCGAGCTCGAGGCCGCGAGCGGGCGCGAGCTCGCGGACTGGTCGGCGAAGTGGCTCGAGACCGCGGGCGTGAACACCCTCAGGCTCTCGATCCAGACGGATGCCGCTGCCGGCGGCGGTGCTCACGGCGCCGTCATCACGGCTGCGCGCATCGAGCAGACCGCGTCGGACTCGCACCCGACGCTGCGACCGCACCGGCTCGCGATCGGCTGCTACGACGACGTCGACGGCCGGCTCGAACGCGTCCGGCGCATCGAGCTCGACATCGATGGAGCATCGACCGAGGTGCCCGAGCTCGTCGGCCTTCCGCGGCCCGCGCTGCTCCTCGTGAACGACGACGACCTCACGTACGCGAAGGTCCGACTCGACGAGCAGAGCTTCGCCGTCGCGCGCGACCGCCTCTCGGAGATCGCCGACCCGGTTGCCCGCGCGGTGATCCTCGGGTCCGCGTGGGACGGCGTCCGCGATGCCGAGCTGCCCGCGGGCGACTTCGTGCGGCTCGTCGTCGCGAACGTCGGCCACGAGACGCAGTCCGCGGCGCGCGGGCTCGCGCTCGGCCGCCTCGAGCTCGCGGTGAACCGGTATCTCGCGGACGGGCATCGCGAGTCGCTCGCGGAAGAGGCAGCAGACGCGGTGTGGGCGCTCGCCGAGCTCGCCGAGGCCGGGTCCGACGCGCAGCTCCAGTCCGCCAAGGCGTTCACCCGGCTCGCGTGCGTGCCCGCGCACGCGGACGTGCTCGGGTCCCTCGCATCGGGGCAGACCCGCCTCGACGGGCTCGAGATCGACCTCGACCTCCGCTGGGAGATCACGATCGCGCGTGCCGCGCTCGGGGCCGCGGACGACGCCGAGATCGACGCGGCGCTCGCCGCGGACGACACCGCGAAGGGCCGACAGCTCGCGGAGACCGCGCGCGCCGCACGGCCGGACCAGGCGTCGAAGGACGCCGCGTGGCAGCGGGTGGCGAGCGATTCGTCGTTGTCGAACGACCTGGCCCGTGCGATCGCGGACGGCTGGCAGCGCACGACCGACCCGGCACTGCTCGCGGAACGGTCCGAGGACTACCTCGCGATGCTCGAGCGGGTCTGGGAGGAGCGCAGCTTCACGATGGCCTCGCTCATCGTCAAGCGGCTCTTCCCCGCGCCGGTCGTCGACGAAGTCCTCGCGGAGCGGGTCCGCACCTGGCTGGACGCGCACCCGGAGCCCGCGCCGCTGCACCGTCTCATCGCGGAGCAGTCGAGCGAGCTCGACCGCGCGCTCGCTGCGCGGGCGCGGGACTCGGCATCCCTCTAGGCTTCCGATCACCATGCGCTTCCTCGAACCCGACCCCGAGCAGGTCGACGTGACCGAGCAGCTCGACGTGTTCTGGCAGACCTGGTACGGCCAGGTGCTGCAGGACGCCATCCGGATCGCGATCATCGTCGCGGTCGCGCTCGTGATCCGGTGGATCCTGCACCTGGTGATCCGACGGACCGTCAACCAGGTCGTCACGGGCGTCAAGCGCAAGCAGGACGTGACCGACACGCAGGCGTTGAACGCGGCGTCTCCGCTCGCGTCGGTGCGGATCGTGCAGCGCACGCGAACCCTCGGGTCGGTGCTCACGAACATCGTCAACGTCACCGTCGGCGTGCTCGTGCTGATCCTCGTCGTCGGCACGCTCTGGCCGGACATCCTCGGCTCGTTCACGCTGCTGTCGGCAGCGATCGGCGCGGGACTGGGGTTCGGCGCCCAGAACATCGTGAAGGATTCCCTGAACGGCATGTTCATGGTCGTGGAGGACCAGCTCGGGGTCGGTGACATCGTCGACCTCGGGCATGCGACCGGCATCGTCGAGGAGGTCCGAATCCGGGTGACCGTGATCCGCGACGTCAACGGCACGCTCTGGTTCGTGCGCAACGGCGAGATCACGCGCATCGGGAACATGTCGCAGGGCTGGTCACGCGTCATCATCGACGTGTCGGTGCCGCACGACGCCGACATCATCGAGGTCGAGAAGCACGTCCTGGCGACCGCGAACGAGCTCGCCGGCACCGGCAAGTGGCGTTCTCGCATCCTCGACAAGCCCGAGGTGTGGGGACTCGAGTCGGTCACGGCCGACGCGATGATCACTCGCGTGGTCATGAAGGTCCGGACCTCGGCGAAGGACGACGTCGCGCACGAACTGCGGGTGAGGCTCAAGCGCACCCTCGACGACCTCGGCATCGCCGTCCCGGGCCTGGCGAGCGTCGTGCTGGCCGGGTTCGACGGCGTGACCCGCATCAAGGGCGCCAAGCCGCCAACGACCGAGCCGAACCCGGTCCTGGACCGCCCCGCGCAGAACAAGCGTCTGCTGCGCGCGATGCGTGCGGCGAAGACGGTGACCGGCACGGGCAGCGTCCCGACCGTCGCCCCGCCGGATGCCTCCCCCACTGAGCCACCGAAGGACACCGAGTGAGCCTGCAAGACAACCTGCCCTCGCCGAGCTTCTACGACCAGGTCGGCGGTCACGAGACCTTCCGCAAGCTCGTGCACGAGTTCTACCGGGGCGTCGCCGATGACCCCGTTCTGAAGCCCATGTACCCCGAAGCGGACCTCGGCCCGGCCGAGGAGCGCCTGCTGATGTTCCTCGAGCAGTATTGGGGCGGGCCGACCACGTACGGCGAGCAGCGCGGCCACCCCCGGCTCAGACTCCGGCATCAGCCGTTCAAGGTCAATCCCGACGCGCGCGACCGGTGGCTCGCGCACATGCGCGCCGCAGTCGACACGCTCGAGCTTCCGCCGGTGCTCGAGACCACGCTGTGGGATTATCTCCACCGGGCCGCCTACGCGATGGTGAACACCTTCGAGGAGTGAGGCCGCCCCGAGACGAAGGAGTCCCCGTGGCCGACCCGACGACCGCCCCCGCCCCAGCCGAGTTCGACGCCGTCATCGTCGGGGCCGGCCTGTCCGGTCTCGTGGCCGCCGCGGAACTCGTCGATGCCGGCAGGCGCGTCGCGATCCTCGACCAGGAGCCCGAGGCGAGCCTGGGCGGCCAGGCCGTCTGGTCGTTCGGGGGCCTGTTCCTGGTCGACTCGCCCGAGCAGCGCCGCCTGGGCGTGCGCGACTCGCTCGACCTGGCCAGGCAGGACTGGCTCGGCACGGCCGGGTTCGATCGCGACGACGACGAGTGGGGCCGCAGGTGGGCCGAGGCGTACCTCGAGTTCGCGGCCGGTGAGAAGCGTGCGTGGTTGCGCGGGAAGGGCCTGAGGTTCTTCCCCGTGGTCGGCTGGGCCGAACGCGGGCAGGGCCGGGCGATCGGCCACGGCAACTCCGTCCCGCGGTTCCACATCACGTGGGGCACCGGACCGGGCGTGCTCGAACCCTTCGTCGCGCGAGTCCGCGCGGGCGAGGCCGCGGGGCTGGTCTCGCTGCGGTTCAGGCACCGGGTCGACGAGCTCATCGTCGACGGCGGGGCGGTCGTCGGCGTGCGCGGTTCACGGCTCGCCGAGGACGAGGCAGTGCGGGGCGCCCCGTCCAATCGCGACGTGGTCGGCGATTTCGAGGTCCGGGCGCCGGCCGTGATCGTCGCGTCCGGCGGGATCGGCGGCAACCACGACCTCGTCCGCTCAGCCTGGCCGGAGCGGCTCGGCACGCCGCCCGCGCACATGCTCTCCGGCGTTCCGGCGCACGTGGACGGCCGCATGCTCGGCATCGCCGAGGCATCCGGTGCCCGGCTCGTCAACGGCGACCGCATGTGGCACTACACGGAGGGCATCGCGAACTGGGACCCGGTCTGGCCGGCGCACGGCATCCGCATCCTCCCCGGGCCGTCCTCCATGTGGTTCGACGCCGCCGGCCAGCGGCTTCCCGCGCCGCTCTTCCCGGGCTTCGACACGCTCGGCACGCTCGAGCACCTGATGCGCGCCGGCCACGACCACTCGTGGTTCGTCCTCACGCAGCGCATCATCGAGAAGGAGTTCGCGCTGTCGGGCAGCGAGCAGAACCCGGACCTGACGAACAAGGACCTGAGGCTGCTCGCGGACCGCATCGGATCGGGCGCGCCCGGCCCCGTCGAGGCGTTCAAGCAGCACGGCGCCGACTTCGTCGTCGCCGACACCCTGCCGGAACTGCTCGACGGGATGCGCAGGCTCTCCCCCGACGGCATGCTCGACACGAGCGTCATCGAGCGCGAGATCGTGGCGCGCGACCGGGAGGCCCTGCACGAGTTCTCCAAGGACCTGCAGCTGACCGCGGTCCGGGGCGCCAGGAACTACCGCGGCGACAAGCTCATCCGGGTCGCCGCCCCGCACCGCCTGCTCGACCCGAAGGCGGGTCCGCTCATCGCGGTCAAGCTGCACATCCTCACCCGGAAGAGCCTCGGCGGCATCCAGACCGACCTCTCCTCGCGTGCGCTGGGGGCCGACGGCGCTCCCGTGCCCGGCCTGTTCGCGGTCGGCGAGGCGGCCGGGTTCGGCGGCGGCGGCGTGCACGGCTACCGGGCGCTCGAGGGGACCTTCCTCGGCGGGTGCCTGTTCACCGGCCGCACGGCCGGCCGAGCGGTCGCAGCCGGCTGAGCCGTGCTGCCGGGTGCGGCCGGCGCGGCCGCGTCGATGACGGATGCCGCGACTACGCCTTGAGCGTCCACGCCTTCCGCCGGACGAGCACGTGCCCGCGGCGCGAGCTCAGCCGGGTCCACGGCCCCGTCTCGAACAGCGAGATCGGGTCGTCGCCGAGGAAGCCCAGGCTGAACGCCGCGAAGCCGGCACCGGCCGGGACGAACTCGAGCCCGTCGACCCCGCGCCCCCACACCTCGGCGCGCACGCGCTGCACGAGCTGCTCGCCGGTTCCGTCGGGGATGGCCGCGGCGACCTCGTCGATCCCCGCCCTGGCCGCACGCTCGAGCGTCGCGGCATCCGCTTCGCCGAGTGGGCGCCACCCGCCGCGGGGAGGTGAGATGCCCGCCCAGGTGACCGTGTTCACCTCGGGCGGACGGGTCATCGTGACCGGGCGCGACTCGTCGTCCTCTGCGAGTGCGCCGCGGGCGCGGACGATGCGCTCGATCACCGATCGCATCGGCACGACGATGTCGAAGTCGTCGGTCTCGAAGAGCTGGAACGTCCGCAGGCCGAGCACGGTCGGGCTCTCGTCGAGGATGCCGCGCGGGTACAGGATCGCCGTGTACACGGCGAGGATGCCGTTCGCGGCGACCAATCGCACGGAACCGTCCTCCACGCGCGAGGCGCGCTGGAGGTAGGTGTGCAGATCGCCGAGCGACAGGCTGTCGGCAAGCGTGAATTGCTGGACCATGGCCTGTCTAGACTACCGAGGGAGCGCCGCGGGCCTGGCCCACCGCGCCCCCGCCGAGGCGGGCGACGCGGGCGATGACCAGACGGAGGAACGATGAGCGGTTCGATCGACGGCCTGCTGAGCACGCTGCGGCTGACCGACACGGGTGCGCGCACCGACGAGGACATCTTCACCGGGCCGTCGCAGTGGATGCCGCTCGGCCGCGTGTTCGGCGGACAGGTGCTCGCGCAGTCGGTCATCGCAGCGACCAACACGGTTCCCGACGACCGGCCCATCCACTCGATGCACGGGTACTTCCTGCGGCCGGGCGACGTCGCCCACCCGATCACGTTCGCCGTCGATCGGATCCACGACGGGCGTTCGTTCTCGACCAGGCGCACCCAGGCGTTCCAGAACAGCCTCCCGATCCTCTCCCTCATCGCGTCGTTCCAGACGCGCGACGAGGGCCTCGAGCACCGGCTCGAGATGCCCGGCGACCTGCCCGATCCCGAGACGCTGCCCTCGACGGCAGACGTGCTCGGCCACCTCGACCACGACGTCGCCCGCTACTGGTCCAGCGAACGCGCGTTCGACGTCCGGCACGTCCCGTCGCCGATCTACCTCTCGGTGGACGGCGAGCCCGAGCCCCGTCAGGCGGTGTGGATGAAGGCCTACGGGCGACTGCCGGACGACCTCCGCCTGCATCGCGCCGCGCTGGCGTACGCGAGCGACTACTCGATCCTCGAACCCGTGCTGCGCGGTCACGGCATCGCCTGGGCGACGCCGGGCCTCAAGGTCGCGAGCCTCGATCACGCCATGTGGTGGCACCGCGACGCGCGGGTGGACGACTGGCTGCTGTTCACGATGGACTCGCCGTCGGCGAGCGGCGGCCGCGGGCTCTCGATGGGCCGCATCTTCACCCGCGACGGCCTCCTCGTGGCGAGCGTCGCGCAGGAGGGGATGGTGCGCGTCCGGGCCGAGGCCCGGCGGTCGAGCTCTCCGAGTTCCTGAGCGCTTGCGGCGAAATCCCGCGGCCGAGCATGGGCGTGACCCAGAATGGCACCAGACCGCGCTGCGGACCGCCGACGGAGGTTGCCATGGATGACGCCCGTGAACTCTCGCGCCGGACGGCGCTCGCGCTGGGTGGCGGAGGTGTCGCGGCGGGCATGCTGGCGCTGTCCGGCTGTGCACCGTCGACACCCGATGAGTCGGACTCGCAGGGGCCGACCGGCGATGGTGGCGACGGCGCCGGCTCGGCAGTGCCCTCGGAAGCCGCCGGCGAGGAGATCGCGGCGCTCGCCGACATCCCGGTGGGCGGGAGCATCTCGGCGATGATCGCCGGAGCGCCCGTCCTGCTCGCGCAGCCGATCGCGGGCGAGGTCGTGGCGTTCAGTGCGGTCTGCACCCACCAGCAGTGCACGGTCGCTGCGGCCGGCGCCTCGTTCGAATGCCCGTGCCACGGATCGACGTTCGACGCAGCCACCGGGGAGGTCACGGTGGGGCCGGCCCTCGAACCGCTCCCGTCGGTTCCGGTGACCGTCGACGGCGACCGGGTGCTCGCGGGATGAGCGACCTGCTCGACTTCCAGGTCGCCGGTCTCCCGGCGCACGTGCTGCTCGTGCACGCCGTGGTGATCGGCGTTCCGGTGTTCGCGCTGCTGCTGATCCTGATCGCCGCGTGGCCGGCAGCCCGACGGGTGCTCTGGCTGCCCGCCCTCATCGGGTCGATCCTGCTGCTGGGGCTCGTCCTGGTGACGGTCTCGGCCGGAGAATGGCTCGCGGATCGCGTGCCCGAGACGCCGCTGATCGAGGCGCACACCGACCAGGGCGACGACCTGACCCCGTGGATCGTCGGCATGGTGGCCGTCGCGGCGTTCATCGGCGTGGTTGCACTGCTGGCGCGACGGCAGGGTCCGGGGCGCCGTCGGCCGGCCGTGGCGGTGCTCGCGGCGCTCTCGATCGTCGCGGCCGTCGTCGTCGGCGTCGGCTCGGTCTGGACGGTGGTCCTCATCGGCGAGGCGGGCAGCCGAGCGGTGTGGGAGGGCTCGTTCAGCGAGGACCCGCTCGAGGAGCGCTGAGGGTCGCGACTCAGCTCCGGCGGAACTCCGCGGGCTCGCCGAGGAACGGCTCCCAGGCGCCGCGCTCGGTCTCGGTCATGCGGCGCGGTCGGCCGGTGGCGGCGTCGACGAGCACGATCGTGGTGGTCGCCCGCGTGTAGAGGGTGCGCGGCTCGACCCCCGCCGGTGAGTGCACCTCGTAGCAGACGTCGAGGCTCGCACCGCCCATCCGGCCGATCCACAGCTCGATGTCGAGCGGGAGCCGCTGATACGGGATCGGGGCGAGGTACTCGACCTCCTGCCTGGCGATGAGGGTGAGCGTCGCCGATCCCGGCGTCGCGTCGAGCACGGCCGTGGACGCGCCGACGGCGTGCTCGGCAGTGCCGTCCTCATTCACCCAGAACGCCTGGATGCGAGCCTCCTCGAGCAGGCTCAGCATCCGGGCGTTGTTCACGTGCCCGTACGCGTCGAGGTCGCTCCACCGCAGCGGCGTGGGCACGTGCAGGCGCATGGTCAGTCCCTGGTGAGCTTGCGGTACGTCGAACGGTGCGGCTTGGCCGCCTCCGGGCCGAGTCGCTCGACCTTGTTCGCCTCGTACGACTCGAAGTTGCCCTCGAACCAGTACCAGTCGGCGGGGTTCTCGTCGGTGCCCTCGTAGGCGAGGATGTGGGTCGCGATGCGGTCGAGGAACCACCGGTCGTGCGTGATGACCACGGCGCAGCCGGGGAACTCGAGCAGCGCGTTCTCGAGGCTCGAGAGCGTCTCGACGTCGAGGTCGTTCGTCGGCTCGTCGAGCAGCAGGAGGTTGCCGCCCTGCTTGAGGGTGAGCGCCAGGTTCAGTCGGTTGCGCTCACCGCCCGAGAGCACGCCCGCCTTCTTCTGCTGGTCGGGTCCCTTGAAGCCGAACGTCGAGACGTAGGCGCGACTGGGGACCTCGGTCTTGCCGACCTGGATGTAGTCGAGCCCGTCGGAGACGACCTCCCACAGGGTCTTGTTCGGGTCGATGCCGGTGCGCGACTGGTCGACGTACGAGATCTGCACCGTCTCGCCCACCTTGAGCTTGCCGTCGTCGAGCGGTTCGAGACCGACGATGGTCTTGAACAGCGTGGTCTTGCCGACGCCGTTCGGTCCGATGATGCCGACGATGCCGTTGCGCGGGAGGGTGAAGCTCAGCCCGTCGATGAGGGTGCGGTCGCCGAAGCCCTTCTCGAGGTTCTTCGCCTCGATGACGACGTCGCCCAGGCGCGGCCCCGGCGGGATCTGGATCTCCTCGAAGTCGAGCTTGCGGGTGCGCTCGGCCTCGGCAGCCATCTCCTCGTACCTGGCCAGACGCGCCTTCGACTTCGCCTGACGGCCCTTGGCGTTCGAGCGGACCCACTCGAGTTCGTCCTTCAGTCGCTTCTGGAGCTTCTGGTCCTTCTTGCCCTGGACCTGGAGGCGCTCGGCCTTCTTCTCGAGGTAGGTCGAGTAGTTGCCCTCGTACGGGTAGAGGCGGCCGCGGTCGACCTCGCAGATCCACTCGGCGACGTGGTCGAGGAAGTACCGGTCGTGCGTCACGGCGAGGACTGCGCCGGGGTACTTGGCGAGGTGCTGCTCGAGCCAGAGCACGCTCTCGGCGTCCAGGTGGTTGGTGGGCTCGTCGAGCAGCAGCAGGTCGGGCTTCTGCAGCAACAGCTTGCAGAGCGCGACGCGGCGCTTCTCACCGCCCGAGAGCACCGAGACCGGGGAGTCGCTCGGCGGGCAGCGCAGCGCATCCATCGCCTGGTCCAGCTGGGAGTCGAGGTCCCACGCGTCAGCGGCGTCGATCTCCTCCTGAAGGGTGCCCATCTCGGCGAGGAGCGTGTCGAAGTCGGCATCGGGGTCGGCCATGAGGGCTGAGATCTCGTTGAACCGGTCGATCTTGGCCTTGATCGGGCCGACGCCCTCCTGCACGTTCTCGAGGACGGTCTTCGTCTCGTCGAGCACGGGCTCCTGCATGAGGATGCCGACGGTGTAGCCCGGCGTGAGGCGCGCCTCGCCGTTGGAGGGCTGGTCGAGTCCGGCCATGATCTTGAGGATGGTCGACTTCCCGGCGCCGTTCGGACCGACGACGCCGATCTTGGCGCCGGGAAGGAACGCCATCGTCACGTCGTCGAGGATCACCTTGTCGCCGACCGCCTTGCGGGCGCGGACCATCGAGTAAATGTAGTCAGCCAAGTGGGAGTCCTCACGTCGAAAGGTCGCGGTTCAGCGTTCCAGCCTACCGGTCCGGTCGGATCGGTCGCTCCAGCGCTCGCCCACCCGCCGGGCCGCCCTCACCCACCGCTACCCGGGGATCGACCCCGTCGCACCGACCAGGCAGCCGCCGGCCCCCAGACCCGGTTGCACCGCGCCGAGGTAGCCGTCCGACTTCGGGCCGTACTGGCCGACGAGGCAGTCCTCGCCGATCCGGACGGCGAACTGGATCGAGTCGGCCCGGTCGCCGAGGGTGGTCGTGTCGGAGGTGACCTGTATCGCCGCGGGGTCGAAGCCCGCGGCGACGAGGGCGGCGACGAAGTCGGCACCGGATGCCGCGGGCTCGGCCGCGATGACCGCCCGGGCGGTCTCGTCGAATCGAGTCAGGGCTTCGGCGATCGCGTCGCCCCCGGCATCGACGTCGGCCGGATCAGCCGGCGCCGGCGAGGACGACGGCGTCGGCCGCAGACCCGGGTCCTCCCCGCCGGGCCACCACGACAGCCCGCATCCGGCGAGCGCGACGACGACGACGGCTGCGAGGGCGAACGCGTACACGCCCGATCGTCGCCCGGCGCTGCTCGAACCGACCATGCTCACGATGCCCGAGTCTACGGCCGGGGCGAGAACCCGGGAATGCGTTCGTGCGACGCCGTCGAGGCGTCCGTCACGCGTCGACGCGCAGGGTCATCCCCTCCTCGAGCACGGAGCCCCGGCGTGCGACGTCGTCGAGCTCCGTGTCGGCGTCGGCCGGGTCGTCCCGATCGGGCTCATCGCCGTCGCCCGAGGCGTCACCGTCGAAGGGGTCGAGGTCGGCGGCATCCGTGCCGCTCCAGGCCGTGCTCGACTCCGACGCGTCGCCGGTGATCCACGACGAGCCTCCCGCGTCGATCCCGGCTCCGTTCGAGTGCGCGTCGCCGTCGGCTCCCGCGGCGGCGGTCGTCGAGGCGGACGCCGGCTCTGCGGGCCGACCCGTGGTCTTGGCGTACGCGCTCACGCCCCACGCCAGGTCGTGTCCGATCGAGTCGGCATCGATCTCGATCGCGGTGCCCGAGCGTTCCCCGGTGTCCCACGAGCGCACCTTCAGGCGCCCGTGCACGATGACGCGGTGCCCCTTCCGCAGCGACTGGGACGCGTTCAGGGCGAGCTGGCGGAAGGTGGCGACGGTGAACCAGTTGGTCTCGCCGTCGGCCCACGCGCCGCGCTCGCGGTCGAAGTACCTGCGGGTCGATGCGAGGCGGAAGTTCGTGATGGACAGTCCCGTCGAGGTGACGGTGTGGCGCGGGTCGCTGCCGACGACTCCGACGACGGTCACGTGATCGGTCATGGTGTGCTCCTTGCGGGCTCGTCGCCGCCGCGGATCGGCGGCTCGCGGCATCCGGGGCCCTCGTGCCGGAACGACCCCGGATGCCGCTGGTGCCAAGCGTGGCCGCGGATGGACGGCCGCCGTCCGGCGGGCTCGGGACCGGGGTCGCCCGCCGCCCGCGGAGCACTGGGGAGGACGGGTCAGGAGACGATCCACTCCGCGTACGACCGGCGGATCTTGTTGACCTTGGGCAGTGCGACCGCGACGCAGTACCCCTGGCCGGGGTTCTTGGCGAAGAAGTCCTGGTGGTACTCCTCGGCACGGAAGAACTCGCCGAGCGGTTCGATCGTGGTGACGATCCTGCCCGGCCACCAGTCGGCCGCCCGCGCGCGCGCAGCCTCGAACCGGTCGCGCTGGTCCTCGCCGCCGAAGAACATCGCCGAACGGTACTGCGTGCCGACATCCGCTCCCTGGCGGTTGAGCTGGGTCGGGTCGTGCAGGGTGAAGAACACGTCGAGGACGACCTCGCGCGGGATCACGTCGGGATCGAACTCGACGCGTACGGCCTCGGCGTGCCCGGTCGTGCCGGTGCAGACGAGCTCGTAGCTCGGGTCGGGCACAGCACCCCCGGTGTACCCCGAGACGACATCGTGCACGCCGCGCAGGGTGCGGTACACGGCATCCAGGCACCAGAAGCACCCACCGGCCAGGACGAAGCTCTCCATCGACCTAGGCTATCGGGCATGACCTACGCCGCAGCCGCCGACCGGTACGCCCGCATGTCCTACCCCCGGATCGGCCGGAGCGGCCTGCGCCTGCCGGCACTCTCCCTGGGCCTCTGGCACAACTTCGGCCACGAGCGGCCCTTCGACGTGCAGCAGCGGATCGTGCGGCGCGCGTTCGACCTCGGCATCACGCACTTCGACCTCGCGAACAACTACGGGCCGCCCCCGGGCAGCGCCGAGGAGAACTTCGGCCGCCTGCTCGCGGGCGATCTGAAGCCGTACCGCGACGAGATCATCGTGTCCTCCAAGGCCGGCTACCTGATGTGGGACGGCCCGTACGGCGAGTGGGGGTCGCGCAAGAGCCTGCTCGCATCGCTCGACCAGAGCCTCGACCGGCTCGGCCTCGACTACGTCGACGTCTTCTACTCGCACCGTCCCGACCCCGAAACGCCCATCGAGGAGACCATGGGGGCGCTCGCGCACGCCGTCCGGCAGGGCAAGGCGCTCTACGTCGGCGTGTCGAACTACTCCCCCGACCAGACGCGCGCGGCCGCCGCGGCGCTCGCCGCCGAAGGGGTTCCGCTGACCATCCACCAGCCCCGGTACTCGATGTTCGACCGGCACATCGAGGAGGGCCTGTTCCCGGCGCTCGACGAGGTCGGCGCGTCCGCGATCGTCTTCTCGCCGCTCGCGCAGGGCCTGCTCACCGATCGCTACCTCTCCGGCGGGGTCCCGGAGGGGTCGCGCGCGGCGACCAGTCACTTCCTGCCGGCCGAGCGCATCAGCGACGAGTACCTCGAGCGCGCGCGAGCCCTCGACTCCCTCGCGGCAGAACGCGGGCAGACGCTCGCGCAGCTCGCGCTGTCGTGGGTGCTCCGGGTTCCGCAGGTCGCGAGCGCGCTCATCGGCGCGTCGAGCGTCGCCCAACTCGAGCAGAACGTCGCAGCCCTCGATGCCGATCCCCTCACCGAGGCCGAGATCGCCGCGATCGAGCCGTACGCGGCGGACGGCACCGCGCTCGGCTGAGCGCGGCGTGATGGGCTGAGCGCCTCGTGACGTGCCGAGCGGATGCCACGGCGCGCCGGCCCGCCCCATGGCGCGCCGCGCGCGCTGCCGCCCGCTCGAGCACGCCGGGGCTAGCCTGCGCACATGCAGTGGTGGAATGACTTCGTCGACTGGCTCTTCGCGGACGGGACCCGCCCCGTGCTGTTCACGGCGGCGGTGGTGTTCGTCTCCGTCCTCGTCGCCGGGCTGCTCGCGGCCTGGATCTCGCGCTCGGCGGTGCGCGGACTCATCCGGCAGCGCGATCGCGAGCTTCGCCGTGCCGCGATCGCGACGCTCATCGATGCCGCGACCGAGGCGTCGGTGTGGAACTCGCTGACACCCCAGGAGCAGGTCCTCGCGGATCGGGCCGTGGGGCAGGCCGACATCCAAGTCCGCCTGCTTCCGGTGCGCGGCTCGGACGTCGCCGCGGACTGGGCGACCCATCAGCTGCACGAGCTCAAGCGCGCGTCGGCGACCTTCGGCTACCAGCTCGACCCGGCCGTCGTGGAGTTCCGCGACCGCATGCTCGAGTGGCAGCGGCATCCCTCCCGCACGCGGCGCGACTTCCGCAACGATCTCGACCGGTGGCGAGCGCAGCGCGAGGAACCGAGGCAGTCGCTCGCGGCCGAGCAGGACTCGTGGGTCGCGGAGCAGCACCACGAGCGCTACGCGCAATCGCCGCTGCTCGAGGACGAGTCCGCGCCGTCGCAGACGCAGCCGATCGCGCCGATCGCCCCTGCCGCCGATGTCGACGCCAGTGCGGACGCGGACACGGATCGCCGTCCGGTCGCGCAGCGCGACTGAACTGCGCGCCTACCCCGGCCACCAGGAATCGAACATGGTGACCGGCTCGGCGCGCTTGTGGCGGGTCTGCAGGAACCGCGTCTCGATCTGCTCGGCGACGCCGGCGTCGATCGCCCGACCCTCGAGGTAGTCGTCGATGTCGCGGTAGGTGATCCCGAGGTTCGCCTCGTCTGCCTGGCCCGGGTCGTGGTCGAGCAGATCGGCGGTCGGCGTCTTCAGGTACAGCCGCTCGGGTGCGCCGAGGTGCTCGAGCAGCGCCCGCCCCTGCCGCTTGGTCAGGCCCGACAGAGGCAGCAGGTCGGCGCCGCCGTCGCCGAACTTCGTGAAGAACCCCGTCACCGCCTCAGCCGCATGGTCGGTGCCGACGACGAGCAGGCCGGCGTCGCCCGCGATCGCGTACTGGGCGACCATGCGCATGCGCGCCTTGACGTTGCCCTTGGAGAAGTCGGTGAGCGGTTCGCCGATCGCACGGCCGAACTCCTCGGTGAGCCCGTCGACGCCGTGACGGATGTCGAACCCGATCGTCTCGGCGGGCCGGATGAACTCGAGCGCGAGTTCCGCGTCGGCGGCGTCGCGCTGCACCCCGTACGGCAGCCGGACCGCGATGAACCGCGCCGGTCGGCCTTCGGCCGCGAGTTCGTCGACCGCCAGCTGGCAGAGCCTGCCGGCGAGGCTGGAGTCCTGGCCGCCGCTGATGCCGAGCACGAGCCCCTTCGCGCGGGACGCGGCCAGGTAGTCCTTGAGGAACCCCACGCGGCGGCGAACCTGCTCTGCCGCGTCGATCACGGGTTCGACGTGGAGTTCTTCGATGATCCGGGCCTGGAGGTCGCGCATGCCATGACGATACGGCACGCGTGTGACGGGCGGATGTCGCATCCGCCGCCCTCGGCACCGTCCCCTGCGCGCGCGTCACGGTCCGACCGGTCTCGGTTAGCATTCGACCAACGAAGGGGGCACGCGCGTGCACATCGACGTTCCCACACTGGTGCTCGTCCCGCTGGTCATCGCACTCGCGCCGCTCGCGACGCGGGCCATCGGAGCTTGGATCGCGGTCCCGGTGCTCGTCTTCGAGCTCGTGTTCGGCATCGTCATCGGACCGGATGTGCTCGGCTGGGCGAGACCGAGCGACATGTTCGAACTGCTGGCCGACTTCGGCCTCGCGATGCTGTTCTTCCTCGCCGGGCATGAGATCGACTTCGCGACGGTCCGGGGCAGGCCGCTCGCGCGCGCGAGCCTCGGCTGGGTCGTCTCGCTCGCGATCGGGCTGGCCGTCGGTTGGCTCCTCGACCCGGATGCCGGCGCCGTGTTCATCGGCATCGCCCTGACGTCGACGGCGCTCGGGGCGCTCCTGCCGATCCTCCGCGACGCCGGGTTGCTGCGCTCGAAGATCGGGGTCGGCGTGCTCGCCATCGGCGCTGCCGGGGAGTTCCTGCCGCTCATCGCGATCTCACTGTTCCTGTCGGGCCGGTCGCCGCTGCACGCCGCGCTCGTCCTGCTCGGGTTCGCGGTGATCACCGGGTTCGCGATCCGGCGCGCGTCGCGGGGAGACAACCGGGGCCTCCACGAGGTCATCGCGGCGACGCTGCACACCAGCGGCCAGTTCGCGATCCGCCTCGTCCTGTTCCTGCTGCTCGCCCTGGTCGGACTCTCCGTCGTCGTGGACCTCGACATGCTCCTCGGCGCGTTCGCGGCCGGCATCATCATGCGGATCCTGCTGTCAGGGGCGCCCGAGGCGGACCGGCACACCATCGAGGTCAAGCTCGACGCGATCGGGTTCGGGCTGCTCGTGCCGCTGTTCTTCGTCTACACGGGGATCACCTTCGACCTGGAGGCGCTCGTCTCGGACCCCGCGACCCTCGCCCTGCTGCCGGTGTTCACGCTCCTGCTGCTGGTCGCGCGCGGGATCCCGTCGGCACTCCTGGCCGACCCGGGGTCGAGCCTTCGCGATCGCACCGCGACCGGGCTGTTCGCGGCGACCGCGCTGCCGATCATCGTCGCGGTCACCGCGATCGGCGTGGGCGCGGGCGATCTCGACTCGGGCACGGCGGCGGCGCTCGTCGGTGCGGGGCTGCTCTCGATGCTGCTGTTCCCGCTCATCGCGCTCTCGGTCGAGCGCGGCGGCTCTCGGCGCCCTCGGCAGGAATCGAACCTGCGACCAAGAGATTAGAAGGCTCCTGCTCTATCCGCTGAGCTACGAGGGCCGATCGCCACCACGATACCGCAGGGGTCCGGGTGCCCCCGGTCGAGAGCGGATGCCTCCTGCCCGCGGCATCCGCCCGTGTCGGTGTGCGCGGTTAGACTCGCGGCATGGCATCCCCGAGCGACCGACTCGTCTGGATCGACTGCGAGATGACCGGGCTCGACCTCGAGGTCGACGAACTGGTCGAGATCGCGGTCGTCATCACCGACTACGACCTGCAACCGGTCGACGAAGGGCTCGACATCGTGATCAAGCCCGACGCGAGCGCGCTCGAGTCGATGAGCGAGTTCGTCCGCGACATGCACACGCGTTCCGGCCTGATCGACGAGATCCCGAACGGGGTCTCGGTCGCCGATGCCGAGTACCAGGTGCTCGAGTACGTCCTGAAGCACGTGCCCGACGAGCAGAAGGCCCCGCTCGCCGGCAACTCGATCGGCACCGACCGGGCATTCCTCACGCGGTACATGCCCCGGCTCGATGCCCACCTGCACTACCGCAACGTCGACGTCTCGTCGATCAAGGAGCTGGCGAAGCGCTGGTTCCCGCGTGCCTACTTCAACGCCCCCGCGAAAGACGGCGGGCACCGCGCCCTGGCCGACATCCTCGAGTCGATCCGCGAACTCCGGTACTACCGGCGCGCGGTGTTCGTGGCCGACCCCGGACCGACGAGCCAGGAGCTCCAGGCCATCGCCGCAGAGGTCGCTGCCGACGCCGCCGAGGCGGGCGAGGTGTCATCAGAGGCCTCGAACGTGGTGTAATCTCGTAGGGTTGCCGCACGCGCGAGCGGGCCGGCACATGGTGGGTATAGCTCAGTCGGTAGAGCGCCTGGTTGTGGTCCAGGAGGTCGCGGGTTCAAGCCCCGTTACTCACCCCAATCGTCGCCCGGACGGAGCCGCACGTGGAACTCGACGCCGAGGCCTTCGAGCAGCTCGTCGTCGATGAACTCGACGCTCTCCCCGACGACATGGTCGAGGGGCTCGAGAACCTCGTGTTCGTCGTCGAGGATCGCCCGGAGGACGGCTCGCTCGACCTGCTCGGCCTCTACGAGGGCGTGTCGCTGACCGAGCGCGATCGGTACGGCTTCGGCGAGATGCCCGACCGCATCGTCCTGTACCGCGAGCCGCTGCTCTCCGTCGCCGAGACCGAGGACGAGCTCCGCGACGAGATCCACGTGACGCTGGTCCATGAGATCGCGCACTTCTACGGCATCGACGACGATCGGCTGCACGAGCTCGGCTGGGCGTGACGGCGCGTCGGGCGCCGTGGCTCGCGCTGAACCTGCGTGGGAAGCCGTTAGCCTGTTCGGCATGAGTCCC
Organism: Agromyces marinus; assembly: GCF_021442325.1. Taxonomy (NCBI): domain Bacteria; kingdom Bacillati; phylum Actinomycetota; class Actinomycetes; order Micrococcales; family Microbacteriaceae; genus Agromyces; species Agromyces marinus. Next base: position 1,840,641 of record NZ_CP087879.1, read on the forward strand.
TCCCCCGGACGCGTCGTCGGCATCGCCGTCGGCGCGCTCGCGATCCTCGGCATCGGCGTCTACGGCCCGGCGATGCTGCTCGGCCCGCTGCCCGACGTGACGATCACCGCCGACGCCGAGCGCGCCGCCGCGCCCGCCTCCGTCGCGGTGACCCTCCCCGCAGACGACGCGTCCGCCGTCGCGCTGCTCGGCGACGACGGCGAGATCACGCCGGTCGCGGCATCCGCCGACGACGAGCCGAGCCCGATCGGCGGGGCCGCGAAGCTCGTGACCGTGCTCACCGTCCTCGACGCGCTGCCGCTCGGACCGGACGACGACGGTCCGGCGATCCGGATCGGACCCGAGGACTTCACCGACTTCCTGACGTACTCCGACGAGGGTTCGCGCGCGCTGCGGGTCTCCCCCGGCGACACCTGGAGCGAACGCGACACCGTTCGCGCCGTGCTCCTGGCCTCGAGCAACAACCACGCGGACACCCTCGCGCGCTGGGCGTTCGGCAGCGTCGACGCGTACGTCGACCGGGCGAACGGCTGGCTCGAGGACGAGGGGTTCGCGGCGACCCGGGTGGTCGACGCCACCGGCCTGTCGGGCGGCAACGTCGGCACGGCGAGCGAGCTCGCGCGCCTCGCAGCACTCGTCGTCGCCGACCCCGCACTCGCCGGAATGCTGGAGGGCACGTCGACGTCGACGCCGACCGATGATCGGCGGGTCCCCGACGCGATCGCGCACCTGGAGGACGACGGCATCCGCGCCCTCAGCCGCAGCTACACCGACGAGGCCGCGATCAGCTTCGTCTGGACGGCCGACATCCGCTCAGGCGAGACCGACCGCCGGATGGTCGGCGCGATGACGGGTGTGGACGACTACGACACGCTCGACCCAGCGGTGCTCGCCGCGGTGGAGGGCATGGCCGCGGCATCCGCGCCGATCGAGGTCATCACCGGCGGGGCGGCCTACGGCACGGTCGCTTCGGCCTGGGGCGATCGGGCGAACCTCGTGGCGACGAGCGGACGGACGGATGCCGCATTCGGCGCGGCCGCGGACGATGCCGTGATCGAGGTCGAGCCGTTCGCGACCGCACCCGCCGGTCGCGCCGTCGGGTCGGTCGGCGTGCGCATCGGAGATCGCGAGGTCACGTCCGCGCTCGAACTCGACGCGCCCATCGAGGACCCGGGACTGTTCTGGCGGCTGACCCACCCGGCCGAACTCATCGGGGCGTTCCTCGACGGCGACTGAACGCCGTCGCGGTTCAGTCGTTCTCCTCGTCGGACTCGACGGGGTCCGATCCGGCCGGATCGAATCGGAACCTCACGCGCAGCTGGCCGCCGACGTCACGGCGGTCGACCGCGTCGTACCAGAACAGCGATTCGAGTCCGTCGACGGCGGCGACCATGCCGACCCGTTCCTCGTGCGATCCGCCCACGAGCGCCCGCTGCTCGAAGTCGCCCTCGAGCGGGCCGTCGATGAACTCCGCCACGTACGTCGTCGCGTCTTCCATGACCCGAGCGTAGTCCCGCTCGGCCTCGAGCGGCAGTCCCCGGCGCAGCGCGTCCCGGTCCCGCAGCCGGTCACGCCGCCGCGACCTGCCGCCGCATCCCGCCGCCGCGGCGATCAGATCCTGACGCGGATCGCGTCGGAAGCGCGCTCGCCCGACCGGCCGAGATACCGGCGCCAGTCGGATTCCCACGCATCCCAGAAGTCGTCGAAGCCGCCGTCGTCGCGAGCGAGCGCACGCACTCGGCGGGTGTCGTCGGGGGCGGTGAGCCACACCCGGATCGCGCCGGGCGCGGGCTCGCCGGCCAGGAACGCGCCGCACCCCTCGATGATGAGCGGCGCACCGGGCCGGAGGTGCGCGAGGCCGTTCCAGCGGCTCGCATGCCAATCCCATCGCCGGAGCACGCCGATCCGGCCGGACTGTCGCGGGGTGACGAGCCGCGGGCCGAGCGCTTCCGCGCCCCGGCGCAGGCCGTGCCATCCGGGGATCGCCTCGTCGACTCGGACCACCGCGGGCGGGCGGCCCGGCCAGGCTTCGACGAGCGCCGCCGCGAAGGTGGTCTTGCCCGAGCCGCTCGGTCCGTCGATGAGCACGAGCGGATGCCGGCGGGCTCGCGCCGCCGTCCGGACCGCGTCGAGCGCGGGCCGGAGCGCGAGCGCGCCGCCCCGGGTCACGACCACACCGGGTGGAAGGTCCCGGCCCAGACGGCGCCCGCGAGCGAGACCGCCGCGATGAGCACGGCGAGGACGATCAGCAGCACGTCACGGGGGCCGACGGTCGACACGCGCGCCCAGGTGCGGGTCGTTTCGGAACCGAAGCCGCGCGCCTCCATGGCGGTCGCGAGCTTCGATCCACGACGGATCGCGAGGACGAGCAGGGCGAAGGCCATGGTCGCACCGCGCCGGAGGGCACCGTGGTCGCCGATGCCCCGGGCGCGGCGCGACAGGGCCATGGCCCGCCAGTCCTCGACGAAGAGCCCGACCAGTCGGGTCGCTGCGAGCGCGCCCAGCACGAACCTGGCGGGCAGCCGCCAGATCTGCGCCAGTCCGTCCGCGAGATCGGTCGGGTCGACCCGCATGAACAGCAGCGCCGCGGGGATGCCGATCGCGAGCACGCGAAGCGTGACGGCGACCGCGAGCTCGATCGAGCCGTCGGTGATCTTCGCGACCCAGAACTCCCAGTAGACCGTGCCCGACGGCTTGCCGTAGAGCAGCATGCTCAGGCCCGCCAGGGGCGCCGCGATCAGGATCGGCCAGGTGCGGCGGAGCAGCAGGCGCGGCGTCACCCCCGCGATGGCGAACAGCACGAGCTGGATTCCGGCCGCGATCGCGGCGCTGACCCAGTCGACCGTGATGATCAGCGGCGTCGTGAGCGCCATGGCGGCGGCGAGGCGCATCGCGGGGTTCACGTCGTCGATGTACCGCAGCCGAACCCGGGGCACGGCCGGCTCGACGTCGACCGCGGTCACGAGACCTCTCCTGCGAGCCGCGCCCCGATGGCGTTCGTGAGGACCGGGCCGCCCGGGGTCAACGCGATGCACCGCCCGCCGAGCGAGGCGGTGAACGCGGCGTCGTGGGTGACCGAGAGCAGCGACGCCCCGTCGGCGACGAGTTCGTGCAGGAGCCGGACGAGCTCGATCCACCCCAGTCGGTCCTGGCCGAAGGTCGGCTCGTCGAGGATCACGACGCGGGGCCGGGTCGCGAGCACCGCGCCCACCGACAGCCGTCGTGCCTCGCCGCCGGAGAGCGTGAAGGGGTTCGCGCCGGCGAGGTGGTCGAGGCGGAGCCGCTGCAGCACCTCGTCGACGCGGGCGTCGACGTCGGCGGGCGCGAGGCCGAGCGCGCGCGGCGCGACGGCGATCTCGTCGCGCACGTTCGATGCGACGAACTGGTGCTCGGGTTCCTGGAACACGGTGCCGATCCGGGTGAGCAGCTCGCGTGAGCGCCACCGGTGGGGCTCCTCACCGATGCCGCGCGCGATGCCCGGCGCCGCGACCACGCGCCCGTCCCGGGGTGGGAGCAACCCGCCGAGGGTCAGCGCGAGCGTCGACTTGCCGACGCCGTTCGGCCCGGTGAGCACGGTGGATGCCGCTTCGGGCACGTCGAAGGCGAGGCCCTCGTGCAGCACGGCACCGCGCGGGCGCCCGATCGCGAGCCCCGCGGCTTCGAGTGCCGACGGCGCATCCGCCCGAGTCGCGTCGGCGGCCCCGGGCACGTCGAGCGGGATGCCGGGAACCCAGACCCCCTTCGCCGCGAGCGACCGGCCCTGTTCGGCGAGAACGGATGCCGGGGTGCCGTCGGCGAGCACGCCGCCGTCGGCGTCGAGCACGATGACCCGATCCACGAGGTCGACCCAGACGTCGACGCGGTGCTCGACGACGACCATCGTCGCGCCCGTGCGTTCGACGACCCGCGCCACCGCCCGACGGACCTCGGCGACACCCTCCGGGTCGAGGTTCGCGGTGGGCTCGTCGAGCAGCAGGAGCCCCGGCCGCATCGCGAGGGCGCCGGCGAGGGCGAGCCGTTGCTTCTGCCCGCCGGAGAGGCGTGAGGTCGGGTGATCGAGCGGCAGGTCGAGCGCGACGGCGTGAACCGCCTCGCGCACCCGCGACCAGATCTCATCGCGCGCAACCCCGAGGTTCTCGCAGCCGAAGGCGACGTCGTCGCCGACCCGGGCGAGGATCACCTGCGAGTCGGGGTCCTGCAGGACGAGTCCCGCTCGTCCGCGGGCGGCGACCGGGGAGACTCCGTCGAGCCGGAGCGTGCCGTGCTGCTCACCCTCGTCTTCGCCGCCGAGCACGCCGGCGAACGCATGCAGCAGGGTCGACTTCCCCGACCCGGACGCACCGAGGAGCAGGACCCGCTCCCCCGGTTCGATCACGAGGTCGAGCCCGTGGAGGGCCGCCCGGCGCCGGCCGGCATGCCGCCACCCCCAGCCCTCCGCGACGAGTCGCGCAGGGCGGACGGCGGGCATCGCGTCGCCCACGCCTCAGACCCGTTCGGAGACGTCTCGCCCGGCCCCGAACCGGCTCAGGGCTCCTGTCGCGGCGAGCCCGCGGACGACGAACCAACCGAGCAGGCCCGCGAGCACCGCTCCCGAGACGACGACCGCGCCGAAGTAGATCGCGAGGAACTCGGCCGACTTCTGCAGGTTGCCGGCGAGGAAGAGCTCGAGGAGCCAGGCTCCGACGGCGGCGCCGGCACCGGCCAGCATCGCGGTGGGGATGCCGAACCGGCGGTACCGGGTCGCGAGGAAGACGAGTTCTGCGCCGAGTCCCTGGGCGATGCCCGAGTAGATCACCTCGATGCCCCACTGGTTGCCGACGAGTGCGGAGACCGTCGCGGCGAGCAGTTCGACGTAGAGCGCGGCGCCGGGCTTGCGGATGATCAGCCCGCCGAGCACGCCGCCGATGAGCCAGATGCCGATCGCGAAGCCGCCGAGCCCGGGGGTGACGGCGTCGGCGGCGCCGTACCAGGCGGCGCCGACGTTGTTCCAGATGAGGAACACGACGCCGGTGGCGACGCCGATGACGCTCGCGACGACGATGTCGACGACGCGCCAGCGGGTGCTGCGCGCGGCCGCAGTCCGGTGCTCGTCGCTGTGCGTGGTGGACGTGCCGGTGGTGGATGTCTCGTGCACTGTTCGTGCCCTTCCATGTCGGGGAAAGAGGCACGGGATATGAGATGTGCTGCCCTCCCTGCGCTGGCATGACCCAGATCAGGTTCGACGGTCGAAGGTTGAGAACCTTCCTCTCAGCCCGGCTCACCGGACTCCCGTGTTCGAGCACGAGTATACGCCCGCCGTCGCCGACCCTTTCGGCCGGCGGCGTCGGGCGACGCGGACCGGCTATCGCTTGAGCGCGCGGATCACCATGCGCAGCGCCTTGCCCGTGACCGCGATGAGCGGGATCGCGACGATGACCAGGCCGAGCACGTTCGGCTCGAACCTGACGTCGCCGCCGCGCCCGACGTATGCGCCCAGCGGCACCGACCAGCCGCCGCCACCGCCGCCCGAGCCCTCGCCCTGCGTGTCATCGGTGCCCGCGCCGCCGCCGAATCCGTATGCGCCGAGCGCGACCGGGACGACCTCGGTGCCGCCGACCTCGACCTTCTCTGCGTAGGACGTGCGCACGCCGATGCCGGCGACCTTGTCTGCGAGTTCGAGTACGAAATCAGCCATACCGCCACGCTACCGGGGCGGCGGCGGGGTCGAAAGGGCGAGCGGATGCCGCGCGTCGCGCCATTCGTCCGCGCCGATGTGCGCTCACCAGAACGTGCGAAGCCCGGGCGGCGGGTCGTCGTCTGGTCCGTGTCCGTCCGGGGCATCGCCGTCGCGGACGGTCGGCGCCGCGGATTCGGCGGCCGGTCGGACGAGGGTCGCCGGCTTGACGGCGCCCCGACCGAAGCGGCGGACGACCTCGTCGATCGTGCGTTCGGCGTCGCGCCAGTCCTCATCCGGATCCCACAGCGGCGCGCCGTCGCCGGCCGCCCGCAGGTGCTCGGCACGCACGCCGATGAGCCGCACCCGACGCCCGTCGCCCACGAGGTCGGCGAGCGGGACGAGCGCCTCCTCGTATATCCGGCGGGCCACGTCGGTCGGCTCGGCGAGCGTGCGCGAGCGGGTCAGGGTCGTGAAGTCGGCGTACCTGACCTTCAGGGTCACGGTCCTCGCGAGGAGGTCGGCCCGCCGCAGTCGCACGCCGACGTCGGTCGCGAGCCGGAGCAGCTCGCGCGCGATCTCCTCGGGCTCGACGAGGTCGTGGTGGAACGTCGACTCGTGGCCGATGCTCTTCTCGACCCGGCGCGTCTCGACGTCGCGTGGATCGATGCCCGCGGCCAGGCGCGCGAGCCGCCCCGCGAGCGCCGGCCCGACCGCGCGTTCGAGCGCGTCGGCGGGCATGCCGGCGACGTCGCCGACCGTGCGCAGGCCGAGCTTGAGCAACGACTGCTCGGTGACGCGCCCGACGCCCCAGAGCACGGAGACGGGCAGGGGATGCAGGAACGCGACCGTGTCGGCGGCCGGCACCACGAGCATGCCATCGGGCTTCGCGCGCGAGGAGGCGACCTTGGCGACGTACTTGCTCGCGGCGGCGCCGACCGAGCAGGTGAGCCCCGTTTCGTCGAGCACACGCCGCCGGATCGTCCATGCGATCTCGGCGGGGCTGCCGTGCAGCCGCCGCGCGCCGGACACGTCGAGGAACGCCTCGTCGATCGAGAGCGGTTCGACGAGCGGTGTCAGCGACCGGAAGATCTCCATGACCCTGCCCGAGTACTCGGTGTATCGACGGTAGTCGCCACGGAGCACGACGGCGTTCGGGCAGCGTCGGAGCGCGATCGACATGGGCATGGCGGAGTTCACGCCGTACCTGCGTGCCTCGTAGCTCGCAGCCGCGACGACGCCCCGGCCGGCGGTGCCGCCGACGAGCACCGGCTTGCCCCGAAGGTCGGGCCGACGCAGCAGCTCGACGGAGACGAAGAACGCGTCCATGTCGACGTGCAGGATCGGGGTGCCCGAGTCGTCGACCGGGCCGGTCGTGACCTGGCGCGACGAGCCGTCCTGCTTGCTCACGCGGGAACTCTAGCGCCGACCGCCGACACCGACCGGCGCGTCAGAAGCCGAAGTCGCCGAAGTCGCCGCCGAAGTCGCCGCCGAAGTCGCCACCGCCGAATCCGCCCCAGTCGCCGCCGGCATCCGCGCCGGCTGCATCGACGGAACCGGCATCCGCCGCACCGGCATCCGCACCCGCACCGGCATCCGCACCCGCACCCTCTGCACCGGCCGCGTCGAACGCGCCCGGGCCCGGCAGGAACGCCTGCGCGATCGCCGATCCGATCACGACGCCCGCGATGGTGCCGAGCATCGAGCTGCCGACCATCGACCCGAACGACGGCGCGCCCGGGCGGCCTCCCGCGAACGCGCGTTCCATCGAACCGGGCTGGCGCAGCTCCTGGCGGGTCGCGGCACGCGCGAGCGCGGCCGGGTCGTCGGAAGCGACGGGCTCGCCCGCGGGCGCCTGCTCGGCGAGCGAACGGTAGACCTGCTGCCGCTGCTCTGGGGTGAGCTTCGCGAACGCCTCGGCGTGCACGGCCTCGACCTGCTCGGGCGGGGCTGTGCGCAGCAGGTAGCGGTAGCGCTCGATCGCGAGTTCGTCCTCGCTCAGCGGACGCTGCTGCGGCGCGCCGGGCGCCTGACGGACAGGCGTCGGAACGGGGCGTGCAGCGCGGTCATCGCCGCCGCCGAAGAGTCGGTCCAGGAATCCCATGGTGTCCTCGCAGTGTTCGGGGTGATCCAGCGTAGGGTCGCCTGCCATGAGCGGGCTGTGAGCAGCGGATGCCGCGCGCGCGAGTCGCACGCCGCGGTATCCGCTGCTCGGCCTCGGGCTACGCGTCGCTTCCGGCGCGTTCGAGCACGAGCTCGCGTACGCGTGCGGCGTCGGCCTTGCCCTGCATGGCCTTCATGACCGCGCCGATGACGGCGCCTGCGGCCTGCACCTTGCCGTCGCGGATCTTGGCGAGCACGTCGGGCTGGGCGGCGAGCGCCTCGTCGATCGCGGCGACGAGCGCGCCGTCGTCGGAGACGACCGCGAGACCGCGGGCGTCGACGACCTCGCGCGGCGATCCCTCGCCCGCGATGACGCCCTCGAGCACCTGGCGCGCGAGGCGGTCGGTGAGGGTGCCCTCGTCGACGAGCACGGCGAGCTCGGCGACGTGCGCCGGAGTGACCAGGCCCGCGGCATCCGTACCCTGTGCGTTGGCGACGCGTGCGATCTCGCCCGTCCACCACTTGCGGGCCGCCGCGGGACTCGCGCCCGCGTCGACCGTCTCGGCGAGCTCGTTCAGGAGGCCGCTGTTCGCGACGTCCTGGAACTCGAGGTCGGTGAAGCCCCACTCGGCCTTGAGGCGACGACGGCGCGCGGCGGGCGGCTCGGGCAGCGCCGCACGGAGCTCCTCGATCACGGCCGGGTCGGGCACGACCGGCAGCAGGTCGGGCTCGGGGAAGTAGCGGTAGTCGTCGGCGTCTGACTTCGGCCGGCCGGGGCTGGTCTTGCCCGTGTCTTCATGCCAGTGACGCGTCTCCTGCGTGATCGTGCCGCCGGCGGCGAGGATGGCCGCCTGGCGCTGGATCTCGTAGCGGATGGCGCGCTCGACCGAACGCATCGAGTTGACGTTCTTCGTCTCGGTGCGCGTGCCGAACTGCTCCTGACCGCGCGGGCGCAGCGAGACGTTCGCGTCGCAGCGGAGGTTGCCGCGCTCCATGCGCGCCTCGGAGATGCCGAGCGCGAGCACGATGTCGCGGATCGCGGCGACGTATGCGCGAGCGAGGGCGGGGGCATCCGCTTCGGCGCCCACGATGGGCTTCGTGACGATCTCGACGAGCGGCACGCCGGCGCGGTTGTAGTCGACGAGGGAGTACTCGGCGCCGTGGATGCGGCCGGTCGAACCGATGTGCGTGAGCTTGCCGGCGTCCTCTTCCATGTGGGCGCGCTCGATCGCGATCTGGAAGGTGCGGCCGCCGTCGATCTCGACCTCGACGGAGCCCTCGAACGCGATCGGCTCGTCGTACTGCGAGATCTGGTAGTTCTTGCCGAGGTCGGGGTAGAAGTAGTTCTTCCGCGCGAACCGGCTCGACGGCGCGATCGAGCAGCCGAGCGCGAGCCCGAGCGCGATCGACGAACGCACCGCGGTCGCGTTGACGACCGGGAGGGCGCCCGGCAGGCCCATGTCGACCGGCGCGACGAGCGTGTTCGGCTCGGCACCGTGGTACCGCTCGTTGGCGGGGTTCGGTGCCGGCGAGAACATCTTCGTCTCGGTGTTCAGCTCGACGTGCACCTCGAGGCCGATGACGGGTTCGAAGCGCAGCAGCGCGTCGTCGAAGTCCATGAGTTCTACGTGGGCCATCAGAGCACGCCCTCCTCGGTCGCCGTGAGTTCATGGGTGGACAGGTCGGGCGCCTGCGCGAGCAGCGGGCCGCCCCAGCGGTCGACGAGCAGCGCCTCGAGCGCGCCGCCGACGTTGTAGAGGCGGGCGTCCTCGCGCGCGGGCGCGAGGAACTGGATGCCGACGGGCAGGCCGTCCTCCGGCGCGAGCCCGGACGGCACGGAGATGCCGGGAACGCCCGCGAGGTTCGCGGGGATCGTCGCGACGTCGTTGAGGTACATCGCGAGCGGGTCGGCGAGCTTCTCGCCGAACTTGAACGCGGTCGTCGGCGCCGTCGGCGTGGCGAGCACGTCGACCTCGGCGAACGCGTTCGCGAAGTCCTGCTGCACGAGCGTGCGCACCTTCTGCGCGCTGCCGTAGTAGGCGTCGTAGTAGCCGGCCGAGAGTGCGTAGGTGCCGAGGATGATGCGGCGCTTGACCTCTGGCCCGAAGCCCGCTTCGCGCGTGGCCGCCATGACCTCTTCGACTGTCCCGCCGCCGTCGGGCGTGACGCGCAGGCCGAAGCGGACGGAGTCGAACTTCGCGAGGTTCGAGGACGCCTCGGCGGGCAGGATCAGGTAGTACGCGGCGATCGAGTACTCGAAGTTCGGTGCGCTGACCTCGACGATCTCGGCGCCGTTCGCGGCGAGCAGGTCGAGCGCTTCGTGGAAGCGCTGGCGGACGCCGGCCTGGAACCCGTCGGAGTCGAGCTCCTTCACGACGCCGATGCGCAGCCCCGAGACATCCGCTCGCCGCACCGCGTCGGCCATCGACGGCCACGGGTCGGGGATGGAGGTCTGGTCGTGCGGGTCGTGCCCGGCGATGACGTCGTGCAGGAGTGCCGCGTCGAGCACGGTGCGGCTGACGGGGCCGACCTGGTCGAGGCTCGATGCGAGCGCGATCGAACCGTACCGGCTGACGCCGCCGTAGGTTGGCTTGATGCCAACCGTGCCGGTGACGTGCGCGGGCTGGCGGATCGACCCGCCTGTGTCGCTGCCGAGGGCGAGCGGCGCTTCGAACGCGGCGACCGCTGCGGCGGACCCGCCGCCGGACCCGCCGGGGATGCGCTCGAGGTCCCACGGGTTGTGCGTCGGACCGTACGCGGAGTGCTCGGTGGAGGAGCCCATCGCGAACTCGTCCATGTTGGTCTTGCCGAGCGGGATCATGCCGGCCTCGCGGACCTTGCGGACCGGGGTCGCGTCGTACGGCGGGATCCAGCCCTCGAGGATCCGCGAGCCGGAGGTCGAGGGCATGCCCTCGGTCACGAGCACGTCCTTGACGGCGATGGGCACGCCCGCGAGCGGGCCGAGCTCGTCGCCAGCAGCGCGGCGGCGGTCGATCTCGGCGGCGGTCTCGAGCGCCTGCTCGTTGACGTGGAGGAACGCGTGCACGGCGCCGTCGACCGCGCTGATGCGGTCGAGGTGCGCCTTGGTGGCCTCGACGGCGGAGACCTCGCCGGAGGCGAGCTTGTCGGCGAGGTCGGCGGCGGTCAGCCGGATGATCTCGCTCACTGCTCCTCCCCCAGGATCGCGGAGACGACGAAGCGCGTGCCGTCGTGCTCGGGCGCGCCCGAGAGCACCTGCTCGACGGTGAGCACGTCGGAGGGGACGTCTGCTCGCAGCGGGTTGTGCAGCGGGATCGGGTGGCTGGTGGGCACCACGTCGGGCGTGGCCACCTCGCTCACCTTCTCGACCGCGTGCATGATCTGGCCGAGCTCGGTCGTGAGGTGGCCGATCTCTTCTTCCGTGAGCGCGATGCGGGCGAGGTTCGCGAGGTGCGCGACCTGCTCGGCGCTGATTTCAGACATGCTGCTCCGTCGTGTGGGGATGGGATCGTTCGATTCTATCGGGGCGGATGCCGCGGGCCCGGGGCCTCCGGGTCACCCGAGCGCGTCGGGGCCCTCGGTCACGAGCACCCGGAACTGCGCGGCGTCGAGCACGCGGATGCCGAGGGCTTCGGCCTTGGCGAGCTTGGATCCGGCGCCGGGGCCGGCCGCGACGTAGTCGGTCTTCTTCGACACGCTCGAGGCGGCCTTGCCGCCCGCGGCGATGATGGCCTCCTGGGCGCCGTCGCGCGTATAGCCCTCGAGGGATCCGGTCGCGACGATCGTGAGCCCGGCGAGCACGCCGTCGGCGGCTGCAGCCCTGCCCGGCCCGGGGTGTCTCGGGGTCGCCCACTGCACGCCCGCGTTCTGCCACCGGTCCACGATCTCCTGGTGCCAGTCGACCTCGAACCAGTCGATGAGCGAGTCGGCGATGATGCCGCCGACGCCGTCGACCTCGGCGAGTTCGTCCCGGGTCGCCGCACGGATCGCGTCGAGCGAGCCGAAGTGGTCGGCGAGTGCGCGTGCCGCGACGGGCCCGACGTGCCGGATGTTGAGGGAGACGATGAGGCGCCACAGCGGCTTGGTCTTGGCCTTGTCGAGTTCGGCGAGGAGCTTGTTCGCCGCGGCCGACGGGTGCACGACGACGAAGTCCTTCTTGAAGCCGGCCTTGCGGCGCTCGGCCGCGTCGAGCCCGGCGGCCTCGGGCGGGTACTCCTTGGTGACGCGCTGGAACGGCGCGCGTACGCGCACGGTTCCGTCGTCTTCGAGCTTCTCGAGCCCGGTCTCCATGTCGCGCACGACGACTTCGATGGGCAGCAGGTCGTCGAGGCGGAGGTCGAATAGGCCGGCCTCCGTGACGAGCGGTGGGGTCTCTGGCCGGAGGGGGTGGGTGAGCGCGGCGGCCGAGACCTCGCCGAGCGCTTCGATGTCGAGCCCGCCGCGCGAGCCGATGTGTTCGACGCGGCCGCGCACCTGCGCCGGGCAGGACCGCGCGTTGGGGCAGCGCAGGTCGATGTCGCCCTCTTTCATGGCGCGCAAGGGGGTGCCGCACTCGGGGCAAGTCTCGGGCATGCGCCATTCGGTCTGGGTGCCGTCGCGGGCGGACTCGACCGCGCCGAGGATCTCGGGAATCACGTCGCCGGCCTTGCGGAGAACGACCGTGTCGCCGATGAGCACGCCCTTGGCCTTCACGACCTGCTGATTGTGCAGGGTCGCCTGCCGCACGGTGGAGCCGGCGACCTTGACCGGTTCCATGACGGCGTAGGGGGTGGCCCGCCCGGTCCGGCCGACGCCGACGACGATGTCGAGCAGCTTCGTGTGCACCTCTTCGGGCGGGTACTTGTAGGCGATCGCCCAGCGCGGTGCGCGGCTGGTCGCGCCGAGTTCGTCGTGCAGGGCGAGGTCGTCGACCTTGATGACGATGCCGTCGATCTCGTGCTCGATGTCGTGCCGGTGCTCGCCCCAGTGCGCGATGAACGCGGCGACGTCGTCGACCGAGTCGAACACGTGCGAGTGCGGCGAGACGGGCAGGCCCCACCCGGCGATGAGGTCGTAGATCTCGGACTGCGCCGCCACGGGCGGCTCATTCCAGGCGCCGATGCCGTGCAGGTATACGGCGAGGCGGCCGAGCCGGTCTCGCATGAGTTCGAGGTCGAGGGCGCTCTTGTTCTCACGTCGCTGGCGAAGGCTTCCGGCGGCGGTGTTGCGGGCGTTGGCGAACTCGGGGTACCGGGTCGTGATCTTCTCGGGGTCTCTGCCCTTGGCGAGTTCGGCCGCCTCGTGGTCGGCCTGGAGTTCGCGCTGGCGCGCGTTGAGCGCGGCGAAGTCGGCGGTACTGAGGAAGACTTCGCCCCGGACCTCGAAGAACGGAGGGAACCCTTCTCCGCTGAGTCGGGTCGGGATGGCGGGGATGAACTCGAGGTTCTCGGTGATGTTCTCGCCGACCCGCCCGTCGCCTCGGGTCGTCGCGGTCTCGAGCACGCCGTCGCGGTACGCGAGGCTGATCGCGAGCCCGTCGATCTTCAGTTCCGTGAGCCAGCGCACCGGCCGGCCGGCCGATGCCTCGGCCTTCGCAGCCCACTCGCGGAACTCCGCTTCGGAGAAGACATTGTCGAGGCTCAGCATCCGCTCGGCATGCTCGTGCTCGGGGAACCCGGCGGATGCCACCTCGGCACCCACCTGCTGGGTCGGGCTGTCTTGCCCGGCGAGCTCTGGGAACGCGCGCTCGAGCGCCTCGAGGCGGTGGAACGCCTCGTCGTACTCCGCGTCGGAGAGCGGCGAATCGCCATCGCCGTAGTACGCCCGCCGAGCGGCGTCGATGCGTTCGGCCAGCCGGTCGGCCTCGGCTCGCGCGGACTCGAAGTCCATCGATTCGAGATCGGTGGGGATGCCGCTCGCAGCAGTCGTCTCGCTCACGCACCAATCCTAGGGATGCCCTCGGACACGCGATCGGCGGCGGCGGTCACATTCGGCGGTCGCCAGCAGTCGGTGCCGAGGGTGGCGCCGGCGCGGCCCCAAGCAGCTCATCGACGCGCCCGGCGATGGGTTCGCGCCCGGCGAAGAGCGCACCCCTCGGCCGCGGTCGTGCAGCGGGCAGCAGAGTCCGGCGAACCGCCCGTCGGATGACTTCGGCCCGTGACATGCCCAGCCGCGCCGCCTCGACGGCGATCGCGCTCGAGGTCATCAGGCAAGAACAACGTCGTCCTCATCCACCCATCGTACGAACGACCGTACGGCGGCCGACCTCCGGTGGGGACTCACAGGGTGTCGAAGTAGTCCTCGTCGACCTTGTAGAGCGTCACGGTCTGGTCGGGCTGTACGCCGACGCCGTGCCTGAGCATGAGCTCGGCGAGCCGCTTTCCGTCGATGAGTTCGATGCGCTTGTTGACCCGCTCCGCCTCGTCGCGTTCGAAGTACTCCACTACGCGTTGCCAGTCCAGAAACTGGGCCGCGTGCCGTGTCCACGTCGTGCGCGTCGACGGATGCTGCTCGGTTAGCATGCACAGCCACTCCACCCCAAGACTTGAGACAATCGCCGCTATCCTGAGTCGCATGGCCACCGTATCGCCAGCGGCCGCGACCAAACGGGCCGCGCTCGTCGCCCACCGCGAGGAACTCGATGCAGTGCTTCGCCGATACGGCGCGCTCAACGCACGGTTGTTCGGATCGGTGGCCCGCGGTGATGCGGACGACGCGAGCGACGTCGACATCCTGGTCGACCTGGATCCCGATGGCGGGAACCCATTGCTCCGCGTGGCCGGCATCGGCGAGGAGTTCAGCCGCATCCTCGGGGCCCGAGTCGATGTGGTGACACCGCCGCTCTTGCGCGACCCGGTCTCAGCGACCGCGATGGCGGACGCGGTCGCCCTGTGAGCCGTTCAGCCGACGAACGCATCGCCGACATCCTCGCTGCGATCGATCGATGCTTGACCTACCGGCAGTTCCTCGATCAGACGAACGACACCCAGGCCGCAATGGCGTACGACGCCGTCCTCCGCAACCTTGCGGTGATCGGTGAGGCAGTGCGCACGTTGCCCGCCGAGTTCACCGCTTCGATGCCGAACGTTCCATGGGCCGCGATCGCGGGACTCCGGAACGTCGTGATCCACGAGTACTTCCGCGTTGATTCGTCGCTCATCATCGATATCGTCGATAGCCAACTCGCGCCACTTGCCGCACAGCTGCGGCGTGTCCCGCTCAGCGACTGACTACCGCCTCGAACACCTCGGCAGCGAAACGACGGGCGCGCCGGAGCTATCCGTGCCGACGCCGCGCCCGCGCACCGAACGCGTCGAGCGCGTCGAGCACGTCGGTCGCCTGCCAGATGCGGTTGCGGTTGCCCGCGCTGATCTGGGTGAGCACGCCCACGTCGACGAGTCGATCGATCGCGGCCTGAGCGGCGACCGCCGACACGTCGAGGCTCGCGGCGAGTGTTCTCGTGTTCACGACCGGCTGCTGGAGCAGGAATCGCATCGCGCGGTGCACCGACGAGTGGCTGCGGGCGGTGACCTTCGTATCCCATCCTTCCGCGATGGCCCGCAGCTCCTCGACCAGGGTCCTTCCGTTGCGGACGGCGGCGAACGACGCCTCGGCGACCGCGATGACGATCGCGTCCGGTCGGCCGCGACGGTACTCGGTGAGGGCCCGGAAGTATGCGTCGGTGTCGGCGAGCAGCCCCGCGGAGACCGGCACTGTGACGTTCCTCGTCAGCCGGTGGTGCCGGAGCATGCTGTGCAGCAGCGCCCGCCCCGTCCTGCCGTTGCCGTCGGGGAAGGGGTGGATCGTCTCGAATTGGGCGTGCGCGATCGCCGCGTGCGCGAGCACCGGGATGTCGGTGCGCCGGGCGAACTCGACCAGGTCGGCCATGAGCGCCGGCACCCGATCGTGGTGGGGTGGGACGAAGGATGCCGCGTGCGGCGAGATCCCTCCCCCACCGACCCAGACCTGCTCGCTGCGCCAGGCGCCGACGTATCCGGGTGCGCTCTCACGCAGCAGCGCGTCCTGCATGGCGAGGATCGAGGCTTCGTCGATGCGGTCGGCGAGGTCGAGCGCGGCCTGCATCGCGGTGACGTTCGCGACGACCAGCCGCGCGTTCGGGGAGCGTGATCTGCCGAGCTCGGCGAGGGCGAGTTGCTTCGCACTCGCGGTGACATGCTCGATCTCGGAACTGGATGCCGACTCGGTCCGCAGCAGGATCGACGCGAACGGCGCGGCGATCACCCCCGACTCGGCGTCGAACCGGGCCAGTTCCGCACTGGCATCGTCGGCGATCGCGAGCGTTTCCGCGGCGAGCTCGACCGCCGCGTCGGCGATCAGTGGAGGGACGGCAGCCTCGTAGTCGCCGTGGGCCGCCCTGAGCGCGCGCCGCGAGGCAACCTCGTCGCCCGATCGTTGCCAGGGGCGAGGCTCGTACGCAACCGCAGGCCACGTTGGCATGCGCACATCATAACAAAGCTAAAGGGAGAAAGCTTTGGTATGGCTGGCCGAGGTGGTTCGCAGCCCTGCCTGCGGGCAACGCCTCAACCCGTGGTGGATGCGGTGCTGGGAGTCGACACCGATCGTCGGGTGCGCGGATTCGCGTCAGGTGCGCGAATGCGGGCCCGCGCACCGGTCGCGAAATCGCGCACTCGGCGGTACCGGCGGCGCGGTGCCGACCGCACGCGCCGGCGAACGGCGCGCCGCATCGACCAGGCCCGGGTCGGGCGCGAAGCTCAGGCGTCGACCGGCACCGCGCTGACCGTGCGGTCGATCGTGCACTGACCGAGCACGCGCGTGCCGACGTACACGACCGCGGTCTGCCCGGGAGCGACGCCGGTGAGCGGCGCGTCGGGGGTGATGACGAGTTCGGCGGAGCCGGCGGCATCCGTTTCGATCTTCGCGACCGCGGGCACCGGGTCGGCATGCGCGCGGATCTGCACCTCGCAGGCGAACTCGTCGCCGTCGGCGGCGACGTAGCCGGATGCCACGGGGTCGGCGCCCGCCCACGAGAAGCGGGATCCGGCGATGAGGCCCACCGCGAGGGCCTCCTTCGGGCCGACGACGACGGTGCGTTCCTTCGGGCGCACCTCGAGCACGAAGCGGGGCTTGCCGTCGGGCGCGGGCGTGCCGAGCCTCAGGCCACGGCGCTGCCCGACGGTGTAGGCATGCGCGCCCTCGTGCTCGCCGACGACGGCTCCGGTGCGGTCGACGATCTCGCCCGGCGCGGTGCCGACCTTCTCGGCGAGCCAGCCCTTCGTGTCGCCGTCCGAGATGAAGCAGATGTCGTACGAGTCGGGCTTGTTCGCGACCGACAGGCCGCGGCGCGCGGCCTCTTCGCGCACGAGCGCCTTCGACGGGGTGTCGCCGAGGGGGAACATCGCGTGCGCGAGCTGCTCGGTCGTGAGCACGCCCAGAACGTACGACTGGTCCTTCGCCTCGGCGGACGCGCGGTGCAGTTCGCGGTTGCCCGCGGCATCCGTCACGATCTTCGCGTAGTGGCCGGTGACGACCGCGTCGAACCCGAGCGCGAGCGCCTTCTCGAGCAGCGCCGCGAACTTGATGCGCTCGTTGCAGCGCATGCACGGGTTCGGGGTGCGCCCCGCGGAGTACTCGGCGATGAAGTCGTCGACGACGTCGGCCTTGAACCGCTCGGAGAAGTCCCACACGTAGTACGGGATGCCGAGCAGGTTCGCGGCGCGCTGCGCATCCATCGAGTCCTCGATCGTGCAACAGCCGCGGCTGCCCGTGCGCAGCGTGCCCGGCATGCGGCTGAGCGCGAGGTGCACACCGACGACATCGTGGCCGGCCTCGACGGCGCGCGCCGCCGCGACGGCGCTGTCGACGCCGCCGCTCATCGCTGCCAGAACCCGCATGGGTTCCAGTCTACGAGCCGGGTCCTGAGCGCGGGCCGAGCGGATGCCGCGGGCGGGCCCCTTCACGGTCGTAGCCGAGGCCCAGCCAACCCATCATCCGAAGAGCTCCTTTGCACGCCGCAGCTTGAGCTTGGGTCTGCCCCGGTCCCCACGTTGCTACGACGACTTGACACTGCCGTCACCCTGTTCGCTCAAGTGCTTCGCAAGGTGTCTCGCGGATTTCGTCAAGTGGCGTGAGCCAACTACCAGGAGCAAGTCCGTCGTCCGGAATCTCGAACACAGCTGACAGGGCTGCATCTGAGAGATCGTTGAAACCGAGCACGAAGAGCACACCTGGCTCCGGATACGCGTCATCTAGTACGACCTCATTCCTGAGCCCAGGATTCGTGCCTCCGACGATGAGTCGATCACCTTCGCGTGCTTGGGCGTCGCCAGATGCCTCCCACACGGACACTGTATCCCCACGCGCTTGCGAGCCCGGTGGGGTGGCACTGAGACGTACGTGGTGAACCTGCAGGTTCGTGCAGATTCCAACCAGAAGGTGCTGCCCGTCGTAACCGAGGCTATAGGGGCCGAGGATCTCATAGTTTCGATTGCACGCCGCCAGCGAGAGCGTGAGCCCAAGGATCGACGCCGCGGCGACGAACCGTTTCCATCGATTCACCATCAGCACCTCTCGTAGCCGCCGCCTGGCGCTGCGGTCAATTCGATCGGACTGAGGCAACCGCCACCGCCGTAGGGCGCGTTCCCGGTCACATAGGAGGCGGCCGCGCCGACTGCCCAAACGACAACGTACACGTCGTTCCCGAGCGTCGCGGACTGAGTCGAATGTGAAATCTCGTGCGCGACTAGCCCAGGGCGATCTGCGAACTCATCATGCGGAAGACGCGTGAGAATCGTATTCCCGATTGTCATGGTCCCATCAACCGGAAGGCCAGAGCAGAGCACGAGACCTTGTTCGAATTGCTCACAGTCTCCCTGAACTGCGGCGAGTCCGCCTCCTGCCAAGAATCCGCGCGGCCGCGCGGTCACCGGTCGAAGCTCGTGACCCGCGATGCCATGCCCGCGCGCGCAGCGCGCTCGACGGCGGCGGGCAGAGCACCGAGGAACGCGTCGACATCCGCTTCGGTGCTCGACCACCCGAGCGTGACCCGCAGCGCACCGCGCGCCTCGGCCTCGGTGCGGCCCATCGCGAGCAGCACGTGCGAGGGCTCCGGCACGCCCGCCTGGCACGCCGAGCCCGTCGAGACGGCGACGCCCGCGGCATCCAGCAGGAACAGCAGCGAGTCGCCCTCGCACCCGGGGAACGCGAAGTGCGCCGTGCCGGGCAGACGCCCGGCAGCCTCGGCGTCGCCCGAGAGCACGGCCGACGGCACGGATGCCGCGACCCCCGCCACGAGTCGGTCGCGCAGGCGCGACATCCGCTCGTTCTCGACCTCGCGCGAGGCCTGCGCGGCGAGCGCGGCCGCGGCGAACCCGACCGCCGCCGCGACGTCCTGCGTGCCCGAGCGGATTCGGCGCTGCTGGCCGCCGCCGTGCAGAAGCGGTTCGATGCGCGTCGACCGGTCGAGCACGAGCGCGCCGATGCCGACCGGCCCGCCGATCTTGTGCGCGGAGACGCTGAGCGCGACGAGGCCCGCGCCCGGCGGCGCCGAGGTCTCGCGGCGGAGCGCCCGCAGATCGATCGGCAGGTGCCCGTAGGCGGCGACCGCGTCGACGTGCAGCGGCACGCCCGCGCGGGCGCACAGTTCCGCGACCTCGCGCACGGGCTGGATGGTGCCGACCTCGTTGTTCGCCCACAGCATCGTGACGAGGGCGACGGATGCCGCATCCCCCGCGAGCACCTCGGCGAGCGCGTCGACCCGCACCCGCCCGACCGCGTCGAGCGGAACCTCGACGACCTCGGCGCCCTCGGCCGCGACGAGCCAGTCGACGGAATCGATCGTGGCGTGGTGCTCGCCCGCGGGCACGACGATGCGGCGCGCGCCGGTCTCGGCGCGGCGCCGCCAGTACAGCCCCTTGAGAGCGAGGTTGACCGCTTCGGTGCCGGTTCCGGTGAACACGACCTCGATGCCGTCGGCGCCCAGCGTCGCGCCGATCTGCTCGCGGGCCTCCTCGAGTCGGCGCTTGGCATCCTGCCCGATGCTGTGGATCGACGCGGGGTTGCCGACGAGGCGCAGCGCTTCGGTGACGGCGTCGATCGCCTCGGGCCGGAGCGGCGTCGTGGCGGCGTGGTCGAGGTAGACGGGGTCGCGGCCGAGCACCTGCACCTCCTGCCGGGAAGACGAAACCCTACCGAACTACTGTAGTTCGCATGTGTCCGGCCGACTCCCTGCGCGAAGCCGTCCCCGTCCGTGAAGCGGATGCCGCTTCCGCGCGCCCGCACACGGAAGATCCGTTGCGCGACCTCGGGGTCCGCACGCACGCGAACGGCGGCACGATCCGGGTGTGGTCGGCGAACGCGGCATCCGTCGAACTCGTCGTCTTCGACCCGGCCGATCTCGAGCGCCCGATCGCACGGTCGCCGCTCGCGCGCGACGCGCACGGCGTGTGGGAGGCGCACTCCCCCGCGCTCGTCGCGGGCGCCGTGTACGGCCTGCGCGTCGACGGGCCCGATGGCCCGCCGCACGCGTTCGACCCGGGCCGTGCCCTCCTCGACCCGTGGGCGCGCGGGCTGCACCCTGCGGCCGACGGCACCTTCCGCGGGGTCGTGCTCGACCCGCTTGCCGAGGAGGGGTTCGACTGGGGCGGCGTCGGCAAGCCGCGCGTGCCGCTCGACCGCACGGTCGTGTACGAGACGCACCTCACCGGGTTCAGCAGGCTGAACGAACGCATCCCCGAGCCGCTGCGCGGCACCTACGCGGGGCTCGCGCACGACGCATCCCTCGAGTACCTCACCGGTCTCGGCGTGACGACCATCGAACTCCTGCCCGTGCACGCGTTCGCGACCGAGGAATGGCTTCGCCGCAAGGGCCGCGCCAACTACTGGGGCTACAACACGGTCGGCTACTTCGCCCCGCACGCCCCGTACGCGAGCGCCGAGGCGCGGGCCGGCGGTGCGGCCGCGGTGCGGCACGAGTTCGCCGGGATGGTGCGCCGCCTGCACGAGGCCGGCCTCGAGGTCGTGCTCGACGTCGTCTACAACCACACCGCCGAAGAGGGGCAGGGTGGCCCGACGCTGAGCCTGCGCGGCATCGACCAGGCCTCGTACTACCGGCACGACGCGCACGGCCGCCCCGTCGACACGACCGGGTGCGGCAACACGATCGACTTCGGAACGGATGCCGCGGTGCGGCTCGTGCTCGACTCGATGCGGTACTGGGCGGGCGAACTCCAGGTCGACGGGTTCCGGCTCGACCTCGCCGCCACGCTCGGCCGCGACGCGCACGGAACCTTCACCCCGGAGCATCCGCTCTTGCAGGGCATGCTCGACGACCCCGTCATCGGGGCGGGCAAGCTCATCGCGGAACCCTGGGACGTCGGCCCGTTCGGCTGGCAGACCGGCGGGTTCCCGCCCGGGTTCACCGAGTGGAACGACCGCTACCGCGACCGCATGCGCGACTTCTGGCTCGGCGACCTGCGCCGCGAACGGCACGGCGAACCGGGCAGCGGCATCGGCCGCTTCGCGACCCGGCTGGCCGGGTCGTCGAACACGTTCGCCGCCGACCGGGGCCCGCTCGCGAGCCTGAACTTCATCACCGCGCACGACGGGTTCACCCTCGCCGACCTCACCGCGTACGACGTCAAGCACAACGAGGCCAACGGCGAGCAGAACCGCGACGGCACCGACCACAACAACTCCTACAACCACGGCGTCGAGGGCCCCACCGACGACGAGGGGGTGCGTGCGGCGCGTCGGCGCAGCATCCGCAACCTGCTCGGAACCCTGCTGCTCTCGGCGGGCGTGCCGATGCTCACGGCCGGCGACGAGTACGGGCGCAGCCAGCACGGCAACAACAACGCGTACTGCCACGACTCCGAACTCACCTGGCTCACGTGGGACGCCGCCGAACGCGACGCCGCCCTCGAGGCGACCACCCGGCACCTGCTGCGGCTGCGCCGCGAGAACCCGGCCCTGCGGCCGGAAGACTACGGGCGGCTCGGCGAGCACGTGCCGACCGCGTCGCAGATGGACTGGTACACGCCCGACGGCGACACCATGACGATCGACGAATGGCACGACCCCTCCCGCCGCACCCTGCTGTTCCTGGCTGCGTCGACGCCCCGCACCGGAGGGTTCAACCGGGTGCTGCTCGTCGTGCACGCCTCCGAGACGCCCGCCGACGTGCTGCTGCCGACCCACCCGGGCGTCGACGCGTACGAACTGCTGTGGGATTCCGGCGACGAGGCGCCGGGCGACGGGCTCGGCACCCGCGAGGCGCCTGGGGCTCGCGTCGCCGTGGCGCCGCAGTCGATGCGGCTCTACCGTGCCCACGGCGGATTGCGAGCCGCCTGATGAGCGGGCTGGTGCGCTGATGGCCGGGCGAGCGGATGCCGCGGCCGGTACCCCCGCGACGCTCGCGCTCACCCGGGCCGGGGTGCCGTTCACGGCCCACCCCTACGAGCACGACCCGCGCGCGGCGGCCTACGGGCTCGAGGCCGCGGAGAAGCTCGGCGTCGAACCCGACCGCGTCTTCAAGACCCTGCTCGCGAACGTCGACGGCGCGCTCGCGGTCGGTATCGTCCCGGTCGCCGACCAGCTCGACCTGAAGGCGCTCGCCGCGGCGCTCGGCGGCAAGCGCGCCGAGATGGCCGACCCGTCGCTCGCCGAGCGCAAGACGGGCTACGTCGTCGGCGGCATCAGCCCGATCGGGCAGAAGACGGCGCTGCCGACCGTGCTCGACGAGTCCGCGATCCTGTTCGAGACCATCCTCGTCTCCGGCGGGCGCCGCGGCCTCGACCTCGAACTCGCCCCCGACGACCTGATCGCGGTCACCTCCGCCCGCTACGCTCCCATCGCCCGCGCCCGCTGACGCCGTGCCGGGGGCTCTCGCGTCGGGCAGCGCGCGCTATTGGGCAACCTCACGCGCTGGTCTGCGCCAGTTCCCGCGTGCTGCGCCACGTGTGGTGGCGCGACCGCCGCGAAGTGGCGCAATCGGGGCCGCCCCGGGTGGGAACCCGCCCGCCGCAACCCGCATCCGACACGATCGCCGCGTCGACCCCGCCGTCGCCGCGGAGTAGCGTGGTGCGCATGCTCGCGCTCGACGACGTGGCACGCATCGCACTCGCGCTTCCGCAGACCGAGGAGGTCGTGGAAGGGCACCGGGGCGGTCGGGCGTGGCGCACGAAGAACGGCATGTTCGTGTGGGAGCGCGGCCCGACGGGTGCAGATCTCACCGCGCTGGATGCCGCGGGCCGCGAGTGGCCGGACGGCGCGGTCGTCGGCATCCGCACCGACGGGCTCCACACCAAGGAGGCGCTGCTCGAGGCGAACCCGGACTGCCTCTTCACGATCCCGCACTTCGACGGCTACCCGGCGGTGCTCGTGCGACTCGACCGGGTCGATCCGGCCCTGCTGCGCGAACTCATCGTCGACGCCTGGCTGGACCGGGCCCCGAAGCGCGTCGCGCGCGAGTACCTCGCCGCCGAACGCTGACGCGCGCGCTTGCGGCCCGGCGCACTGCGCCACTTCGCGCGCGCTGCGCCACCTCCCGGTACGGCTCCGCCGCACCTCCCGCGCCCGGGTATGCGCCACCTCTCGTGCGCTGCGTCACCTCGCGCTCGGGTCTGCGCCAGCTCCCGCACGCTGAGCCACCTCGCGCTCGGGTCTGCGCCACTTTCCGCGCACTGCACCACGTGAACTGGCGCGACGTGCACGAAGTGGCGCAACGGCGACGCGCACGAAGTGGCGCAAGGCGACGTGCACGAGGTGGCGCAAAGGCGACGCGCGCGAGGTGGCGCAAAGGCGACGCACACGAGGCGGCGCAATCGGGCCGCGCGGATCGGCAGGGACCGCGCCCACGACCTGCCGCTCGCGCCGCATCCCCGCTACGGTCGGAACGTGACACGTCGCCCCGCACCTGCCGGCCGTATCCCCGTGACCCGGCTCACGCCCGCCACGCCCGATCCGCGCTGGAACGCGAAGGCGTTCGCCGGGGAGGTCGTGCCGTTCGGTGCGACCGTATTCCGTGAGGGGCATGATCGGGTCGGCGCGATGCTCGTGCTCACGGGCCCGGGCGGTACGACGCAGCGGCACCGCATGCTCGCCGGTGCGCCGGGCACCGACCGGTGGGAGGCTCAGGTGCGCCTCGACGAGGTCGGCGTGTGGCGCTGGCACGTGACCGGGTTCGGCGACGAGATCGCCACGTGGGCGCACGACGCCGCGGTCAAGGTCGATGCGGGCGTCGACGTCGACCTCATGTACGAGATCGGCGCACGCCTCGCCGAACGCGCCGCCGCCGAGACCGACCGGACCGCCGCCGTCCGGAAACGGCTGGCCGCGTGGGCGGCGGCACTGAGGGAGACGGATGCCGCGGCATCCGCTCGACGGGCCTTGATCGACGATCCCGTCCTGGCCGAATTCGATGCGCGCCCGCTCGCGCGCCTCACGACCGATTCCGATGAGCACGAGTTCGTCGTCGAGCGCCGCCGCGCGGGCGTCGGCTCCTGGTACGAGTTCTTCCCCCGCTCCGAGGGCGCCAGAAAGCTCAAGGACGGCTCGTGGAAGTCGGGCACATTCCGCACCGCGCAGAAGCGGCTCGACGGCATCGCCGCGATGGGCTTCGACGTGGTCTACCTGCCGCCGATCCACCCCATCGGCCGCACCCACCGCAAGGGGCCGAACAACACCCTGAACGCCGGGCCGGGCGACCCCGGCTCGCCGTGGGCGATCGGCGGCGCCCTCGCCGACGGCACGGCCGGTGGCCACGACGCCGTGCACCCCGACCTCGGCACGCTCGCCGACTTCCGTGCGTTCGTTCGCCGCGCGACCGCGCTCGGCATCGAGGTCGCCCTCGACCTCGCCCTGCAGGCCTCTCCCGACCACCCGTGGGTGACCGAGCACCCCGAATGGTTCACGACCCTGCCCGACGGCACGATCGCCTACGCCGAGAACCCGCCGAAGAAGTACCAGGACATCTACCCGATCGACTTCGACCAGGACTTCGAGGGGCTTCTCGCCGAGGTGACCCGCATCGTGCGCCACTGGATGAAGCAGGGCGTGCGCATCTTCCGCGTCGACAACCCGCACACCAAGCCGCTCATGTTCTGGGAACGACTCATCGGCGACATCAACGCCACCGACCCCGACGTGGTGTTCCTCGCCGAGGCGTTCACCCGCCCTGCGATGATGCAGGCACTCGCGATGGTCGGCTTCCAGCAGTCGTACTCGTACTTCACCTGGCGCAACACGAAGGCCGAGCTCGAGGAGTTCCTCACGAGCGTCACGCGCGAGACCGCGGACTTCATGCGGCCCAACCTGTTCGTGAACACCCCCGACATCCTCACCGAGTACCTCCAGTTCGGCGGGCCGGCCGCGTTCACCGTGCGCGCCACGATCGCCGCGACCGCGGGCGCCACCTGGGGCGTCTACTCGGGCTTCGAACTCTTCGAGTCCGTCGCCCGACCCGGCGCCGAAGAGGCGATCGACAACGAGAAGTACGAGGTCAAGCCGCGCGACTTCGCGAAGGCCGAAGCGGATGGCGCGTCGCTCGCGCTCTACCTCGGCATCCTGAACCGCATCCGCGCCGAGCATCCCGCACTGGGGCAGCTGCGCAACCTCGCGTTCCACTGGAGCGACGACGACTCCGTGCTGGTCTACTCCAAGCACCTCGAGAGCCGGTTCATCGACGGGCGCGCCGACGACGAGCACGACACGATCCTCGTCGTCGCGAACGTCGACTCCCACTCCGTGCGCGAGACGACCGTGCACCTCGACCTCGCCGCGATCGACCTGCCCGAGGGCGCTTCCTTCGAGGTCGAGGACCTCGTGACCGGCGAGCGTTGGACGTGGGGCGAGCACAACTACGTGCGCCTCGACGCGTTCACCCAGCCGGTGCACGTCCTCCGCGTGATCCGAGGTGCGCGATGACCGCCGAAGTGACCCCCGCGACCCCGCCGGCCGTCCCCGACGACGTGCTCCGCGCGGTCGCGGAGGGCCGCCACCACGACCCGCACGCTGTGCTCGGCCAGCACGGATTCGACGTCGCCGGCGAAGCCGGCACGCACACCGTCATCCGCGTGCGACGGCCGCTCGCGGCATCCGTCTTCACCCTGCTCGACGACGGAACCGAGCTGCCCCTCGGGCACGTCGCGCACGGCATCTGGGCGGGCGCCGGCAGGTTCGGCCCCACCGGGTACCGGGTGCTCGCGAGGTACCCCGACGGCACGGAGTGGACGGCCGACGACCCGTACCGGTTCGCGCCGACCATCGGCGACCTCGACCTGCACCTCATCGACGAGGGCCGCCACGAGGAGCTCTGGCGCGTGCTCGGCGCCCACCGCCGCGAGCACGACTCCCCCGCCGGACGCATCCACGGCGTCGCCTTCACGGTGTGGGCGCCGCGCGCCCGGGCCGTGCGCGTCGTCGGCGACTTCAACCGCTGGGACGGCGCCGGGCATGCGATGCGCTCGATGGGCGCGAGCGGCGTGTGGGAGCTGTTCGTGCCGGGCGTCGAGGCCGGCACGGCGTACAAGTTCGAGATCCACACCGCCACCGGCGACTGGCTCGTCAAGGCCGACCCCATGGCGCGCCGGGCCGAGATCGCCCCCGCGACGGCGTCGATCGTCGAGTCGAGCACGTACGAGTGGGGCGACGGCGAGTGGATGTCGCGGCGAGCCGCCGCGAACCCGCACGAGTTGCCGATGAGCGTCTACGAACTCCACGTCGGCTCGTGGCGACCCGGCAAGGGCTACCGCGACATCGCCGACGAACTCATCGAGTACGTGCAGTGGCTCGGATACACGCACGTCGAGTTCCTGCCCCTCGCCGAGCACCCGTTCGGCGGGTCGTGGGGGTACCAGGTCACCGGCTACTACGCCGCGACCAGCCGCTTCGGCTCACCCGACGACCTCAGGCACCTCATCGACCGCCTCCACCGGGCGGGCATCGGCGTCATCATGGACTGGGTGCCCGGCCACTTCCCGAAGGACGACTGGGCCCTCGCCCGCTTCGACGGCGAACCGCTCTACGAGCACGCCGACCCGCGGCGCGGCGAACAGCAGGACTGGGGCACGCTCGTCTTCGACTACGGCAACCCGCGCGTGCGGAACTTCCTCGTCGCGAACGCCCTGTTCTGGCTGGAGGAGATGCACGTCGACGGACTGCGGGTCGACGCCGTGGCATCCATGCTCTACCTCGACTACTCGCGCGAGGACGGCGAGTGGGCGCCCAACGTGCACGGCGGCCGCGAGCACCTCGAGGCGATCGCATTCCTGCAGGAGACGACCGCGACCGCGTACAAGCGCAACCCCGGCATCGTCGTCATCGCCGAGGAGTCGACCTCGTGGCCCGGCGTCACCGCCCCGACCGAGTCGGGCGGCCTCGGGTTCGGCTACAAGTGGAACATGGGGTGGATGCACGACACCCTGCAGTACGTCCAGCGCGACCCCGTGCACCGTGCGCACCACCACGGCGAACTCACGTTCTCGTTCCAGTACGCGTTCAGCGAGCACTTCATCCTGCCGATCAGCCACGACGAGGTCGTGCACGGCAAGGGGTCGCTCGTGCGCAAGATGCCCGGCGACCACTGGCAGCAACTCGCGACCACGCGCGCCTACCTCGCGTTCATGTGGGCGCACCCCGGCAAGCAACTGCTGTTCATGGGGCAGGAGTTCGGGCAGCTCTCCGAATGGAGCGAAGAGCGCGGCCTCGACTGGTGGATCCTCGACCAGCCGAGCCACCGGCAGCTCGCCGAACTCGTCGGAACGCTGAACCGCACCTACCGTGCGATGCCGGCGCTGTGGCAGCTCGACGACGACTCCGACGGGTTCGACTGGGTCGAGGGCGGCGCCGCCGACCGGAACGTCATCGCCTTCCTCCGCTACGACCGCGAGCGGCGGCCCCTGCTGTGCGTCGTGAACTTCGCCGGGCGCCCGCACGAAGGCGTGCGGCTCGGCCTGCCGTTCGCGGGGCGCTGGCGCGAGGTGCTCAACACGGATGCCGCGGAGTTCGGCGGCTCGGGCGTGGGCAACCTCGGCGGGGTGGATGCAACGGGCGAGCCGTGGTCGGGCAAGCCCGCGTCGGCGGTGTTCACCCTGCCGCCGCTCGGCGCGCTGTGGTTCGCACCGGACGCAGCGGGCTGAGCGGACCGCTCAGGTCACCGGCGACTCGGTACGGCAGCAACGCGGTACGGCAGCAACGCGGTACGGCAGCGACTCAGTACAGCAGCGACGCCAGGCGTCCGCGCGCCGCACCGACGCGAGCGTCATCGACGCCCACGACCAGGAACAGCTCGAGCAGGCGCTCGCGCACGAGGTTCTTCCCGTCGGCGTCGAGCGTGGGGAACAGGTCGAGCAGGCGTTCGAACGCGTCCTCGACATGACCGCCGGACAGATCGAGATCGGCGACGTCGAGCTGCGCGGCGAGCACGCCCGGCTCCGACGCCGCACGATTCCGGATCTCGTCGAGGGTCTTGCCCTGCAGCCGTCCGAGCAGGTTGGCCTGCGCGAGACCGGCCACCGCGAGCTCGTCGCGGGGGTCCTGCGCGATCGCGGTCCGGTACGCGGATGCCGCGGCCTCGTAGTCGCCACGGCTGATCGCGTCGAACGCCTCCTGGTGCAACGGCGGCAACGGCTCCTCCGCCGGCGCCTCGTCGGCGGCGTCGCCGCCGGACTCCCCCTCGGGCGCGGGCACACGGCCCGTCACCCCGTTGCGCTCGGCGACCTCGAGGAGCTGGTCGAAGACCTGGTCGATGACCTCGTCGGGCTGCACGCCCTGGAAGAGCGGCACGGGCTGGCCGGCGACGAGCGCGACGACGGTCGGGATGGCCTGCGCCTGCAGCGCCTGGACGAGCTGCGGGCTGCGGTCGGCGTCGGCCGGGGCGAGCACGAGTCGTCCTTCGCGGGCGTTCACGAGCTTCTCGAGCGATGCGACCAGCTGGGCCGACTGCTCGCTCCACGACGCCCACAGCGCGACCACGACGGGCACCGTGCGGGACAGCTCGACCACCTGCCCGAAGCTCTGATCGTCGACCTCGGCGACGTAGCCGCCGCCCCCGGGCGCCGCGCCCGCGGCATCCGTCGGTCGACGCTCGTCGCGGTGGACGAGCGAAGACAGGTCGATGGCACCGCGCAGGTTCGCGGGCTCGTTGGGCGGGAACGCGTTCGTCACTTGACCTCCGATGCGCCGACGAGCGACTCCGACCAGCCGAGCAGACGGATCTGCTCGTCGGACCCGACCGCGGGGACGTAGAACATGAGCTGGATTCCGATGATGCGCTGCACGCCCTTCGCGCTCTTCTCATCGAATCCCGAGAGCGCGGCGCCGGGCTGGCCCGCCTCGAAGCCGATCGTGCCGCCGTCGTTCGGCGTGACCTTCTCGGTCTGGTTGATCGACACCGTCACGAGCGCGCCCGAGTCGTTCGTCGCGAGCGCCACCGTCGGGCTGTCGCCGACGGCGTTCGAGAACGCGATGTCGGCCGTCTCAGGCAGCGCATCGGCCGTGGCCTGCTGCCCCTCGACGCCGAGCTCCTGCCGGATCACATCCCCCTCGGGGTCGAAGAACTGCGCGAACTCCGACTCGTCGCCCTTGAGGAGCACGTCGGCGTAGGCCGGTGCGACCTGCCCGGTCGGCATGACGAGCCCCTTGAACTCGGGGTTGATCGGCGGAGCGCCGATGGATGCCGGTGCGACCTCGGGCACGTCCGCGTTCGGGACGAGCGCCGTCGCGTACAACACCTTGTAGTTCTCGCGCGGAGATTCCTGCCGCATCACGAGCGCGGTGGGCGCGATCGTCTCGTCTTCGCTGTTCTTCGCGATCGTGAGCACCGTGCGCGGCCACCCGCTCGCCTGCTGCGGGAGGGTGAGGGTGAGCGGGGCTGCGGGAATCGCAGGGAGGGACGCCTGGTCGGGCAGCGACTTGCGGATCGCGTAGTTGGCCTTGCGTGCCTCGAACGCCGGACCCGTGAAGCGCTCCGCGAGGCGCTGCGCGTCCGCCGCCTGGTCGACCTCGGTCGTGAACACCGCGACCCGGCGCATGATGCGCTCCATCTGGGGCACGCTCACGGCCGGCACGACCTGGGGTGCCTCGGGCTCCGCCGTCGGCGCCGGCTCCTCGCCGGCCGGAGCCGTCTGCACGGGCGTCGCAGGCGCGGTCGTCTCGGGCGCCGAGGACAGGTCGGGCCAGTAGTCGGACGAGCATGCCGAGAGCGCGATCGCCGGCACCAGGACGACCGGCAGCAGCGCCATCCGCTTCGCCCGACCCGAACCGGACAGCGCGGACCGCTCCGAGCGCGGCGCGCGCGGGGCACGCATCAGCTTGCCCTTCGGGCCCTTCGGAAGGTTCCGGCGCGGGCCGCGCGAGCGACGATGCGCCAGGATCCCGGAGATCAGCAGGCCGACACCGACGAGGAAGAACAGCCCGCCGCCCGCCATGAGCGGGCCCGCCCACGGCGTCGCATTCTCGAGCGGCCATGCGAGGACGATGCGCCCGGGTGCCGGCTGGGTGCCATCCGAGGCGATCAGCACGGAGATGCCCTCGGGAACGTCGATGGTCGTCGTCAGGGTCCGGTCGCCGGTGAACTCGTCGAGCCAGAGGTCGCTCCCCGCGGGCGAAGCCGCGGGGTCGGGCTCCGCCTCCTCGTCGGTCGCCGGTTCATCGCTGACCGCGGGCTCCTCCGTCTGAGGCGCGGTCGGCGTGGTGTCGTCGACCGGGTTCGCCACGACGACCTCGCTCGTGAGCTCGCCCGTCTCGGCGTCGTACCCGACCGCCGTGTAGAGGTCGTCGCCGATCCACGCGGCCACATCGCCGGTGCGCCCGTAGGAGAGGTACACCGGTCCGCCCCCGGACACCGTGATCGTCTGCTTGCCGGGTTGCGCCGCCAGCACCTCCGGCGTGAGCACGGTGTAGCTCGCCTGGTTCTCGACGACCGTCCCGAGCGACACGCTGTCGGGTTCGAGGAAGACGGTCCGCTGGGCGATGCCGAAACCGACCAGGACGGCGGCAGCGGCGAACGCCAGAATGGCGAAGACGAAACGCACTCGGGGCACCTCCAGGCCGCACCATGCGGCATCCGACAAAGACACCCAACACTACCCACCGTGTCTGGGAGTCTCCTAACGGATGACTGAGCGTGCCCGCCCGCCCCGCGCGGTGCCCGCGCGCCGTATGATCGGATGCGACCCGCGCGCCCCCACACAATCCCCCAGAACGCGGGACACGGACCCCGGAGGAAGAATTGGCCGTCGAAGAGACCGAGTTCACGCAGGTGTTCCGCGGATACGACAAGGACGAGGTCGACAAGAGCATCAACCAGCTCCGTCGCGAGATCATCGCGGCGAACACCTCGACCGGCGAAGTGCAGAAGGAGAACAAGCGTCTCCTCGCACGCATCGAAGAGCTCACCGCCGAGCTCGAAGAGGTCGGCAGCCCCACCTTCTCCGGCCTCGGCACGAAGCTCGAGAACACGCTCCGCGTCGCCGAAGAGCAGTCCACCCGCCTCATCGCGCAGGCCGACATCGACGCCGAGAAGCTGCGCCGCGCCGCAGAGGACGAGTCGCACCTCATGCGGTCCGACGCGCACGAGCTCGCCGAGCGCACCCTGAGCGAAGCGCGCGCGCAGGCCAACCGCCTCCTCGAGAACGCGCGCGCCGAGGCCGACGACATGGTCGCCCGCGCGCACGAGGCCAGCGAACAGGCACGCGAGGACGCCAAGCGCGACGCAGCCTCCATCCGGGGCACCGCAGCGACCGAGGCCGCCGAGGCGCGCGCGACCGCGAAGCGCGAGTCCGCCGCGGTCGTCTCCGAAGCCGAGCGCAAGGCCGCCGAAATGCTGGTCTCGGCCAACACCGAGGCCAACGAGGCGCGCGCTGCCGCCGCCGGCCTGCAGGAGGAGACCGAGCAGACCCGCGCCGAGGTCGCGATCGAGCTCGACCAGAAGCGGGCCGAGCTCGCGAAGGAGACCGAGCAGGCACGCATCGACCTCGCTCGCGAGACCGAGCAATCCCGCCTCGACCTCGAGCGCGAGAACCGCGAGGCCCGTGCAGCCATCGAGGCCGAGATCACCGAGCGCCGCGCCACGCTCGAGCACGAACTCGAGCAGGCCCGCACCGACCTCGAGCGCGAACTCGAGGCCGAGCGCGTGAAGCTCGCCCAGGAGCGCGAGCAGGCCGTCGTCGACCTCGAGCGCGAGGCCGAGACCGCCGGCCTCAAGCTCCAGCACGAACTCGACCGCGTCCGCACCAAGCACGCCGCCGAGCTCGAGCAGATGCGCGCCGACCTGGCCCTCGAGCAGGAGCAGGCCCGCGCCGACTTCGAAGCCGAGGCGGAGCAGGCCCGCATCGACCTCGACAACCAGCTCACGTCGATGAAGAAGAAGACCACGCACGAGGTCGACCGCATGCGCCGCGAGGTCGAGCGGGCCCGGATGGACCTCGAAGCCGAGATCGCGACCAAGCGCGACGAGGCCGAGCAGGAGCTGCTCACGGCGCAACAGGACGCAGCCGAGCAGACCAAGAAGTTCCTCGACGACGCCAACACCGAACTCGCCGCCGCGGTCGCACGCGCCGACGCTGCCCGCGCCGAAGCCGAGCGCCTCGAGACCGAGGCCCGCTCCGAGATCGCCGACATCCGCGACAAGGCCGACGAGGAAGCGCGCGAGCGGATCGCCGCCGCGCACGCGCAGGCGCGCAAGCTCATCGCCGACGCCGAGGAGCGGACACGCGCACTCGTCGCCGACGCCGAGGACCGCCTCGCCCAGATTAGGATCGAGCGAGACGCCGTTGCCGGCTACTTCGAGAGCCTCCGCAGCGTGCTGACCCAGGCGGAGCAGGTGGCTGGCAAGTAGCCCGAGACGAGGGAGCGCGGTCGGTGAAGATCCAGAACGCGTTCACCCTCGCCCTCGTCGGCACGCTCGGCGTCGGAGTCGGCCTGGTCATCCTGACCGCGGTCTCCAGCCTGTCGACGATCCTCACCTACATCGGAGCAGCACTCTTCCTGGCCCTCGGCCTCGAGCCCGCCGTGAGCGGACTCGAGCGCCGGGGGCTTCCGCGTTGGGCGGCGATCCTCCTGGTCATCGTGGGCGTCGCGGCGGTCGTCGCCGCGTTGCTGCTCGCGGTCATCCCGATCATCGTCGACCAGGTCGCGCAGCTCGTCGTGCAGATCCCGCTGATCGTCCTGCAGGTCAACCGCATCGACTGGATCACCTGGTTGCAGGAGCAGTTCCCCCTGCTGAAGATCGACGAGATCAGCGAGCAGGCCGGCGCGGCGCTCACCGACTTCTTCACCAACCCCGACAAGCTGAGCGAGCTCCTCGGCGGCGTCTGGGCGGTCGCGATCGCGATCGGCAGCGGCGCGTTCGCGGTCGTCATCGTCGCCGTGCTGACCATCTACTTCACGGCGTCGCTCGATTCGATGAAGCGCGCGACCTACCAGCTCATCCCCGCCTCGCGCCGGGCTCGATTCGCCGACCTGACCGAGCAGATCACCCAGTCCGTCGGCCGCTACGTCATGGGGCAGGTCTCGCTCGCGGCCGTGAACGGATTCCTGAGCTTCACCTACCTCTCGATCATCGGCGCACCGTTCCCGGCGGTCCTCGCATTCATCGCGTTCCTGTTCTCGCTCGTCCCCCTCGTCGGAACCCTCACGGGCTCGGTCATCATCGTCCTGCTCTGCCTCATTCCCGGGCTCGGGTCACCGCTGACCGCACTCGCCGCCGGGATCTACTACCTGATCTACATGCAGGTCGAGGCATACGTGCTCTCCCCGCGCATCATGAGCCGGGCGGTCAAGGTGCCCGGTGCGCTCGTCGTCGTCGCCGCACTCGCCGGCGGCGCGCTGCTCGGCATCCTCGGCGCACTCATCGCGATCCCGGTCGCTGCGGCGACCCTGCTCATCATCAAGCAGGTCGTGATCCCACGGCAGAACGAGCGCTGACGGCAGAACGCGTGCTGAGCCTCAGGAATCCGAGACGGATGCCGCCGGCCACTCGGCCGGCATCGGCAGCGCGGAGGGGTTCACGGCCCGCACGATCTCGGTGAGCACCCGACGCGTCTGCGACTCCCCGACCCACAGGTGCCGCCCGCCCTCGACATCGATCCGCGTGAGGTTCGGCAGCCCGGCGAACCGCTCCGCAGCCTCGGCCGGCTTCAGGTAGTCGTCGTGCTCCGGGATGAGCGCCACGACCGGCACGCTCGCCGAACGCCACCGCAGCAGCTCGTCCTCGCTCGTCCGGTGCAGCGGCGGCGAGAGCAGGATCGCGCCGGCGATGCCGTGCTCGAGACCGTACTTCAGGGCGAGCTCGGTGCCGAACGACCACCCGACCAGCCACGGGGCGGGCAGGCCCCGTTCGGCGACGAACCGCATCGCAGCAGCGACATCCGCTCGTTCGCTCACCCCCTCGCCGAACCGGCCGTCGCTCGTGCCCCGCGGAGACGCCGTGCCCCGCGTGTTGAACCGCACCACCGCGAGGTCTGCGAGCGCGGGCAGCCGCGCGGCGGCCTTCCGGAGGATGTGCGAGTCCATGAATCCACCGGCGGTCGGCAGCGGATGCAGCGTCACGAGCGTCGCGACCGGCGCCCGCGTCTCGGGCACGGCCAGTTCGCCGACGAGCCGCAGCCCGTCGTCGGTTCGCAGTTCGATCTCCTCGCGGCGGGCGGGAAGGACGACGCCCGCGCGGATCTCGGTCATGGTCTCGTCGGTCACGTCGGTCCGATCCTCCAGCAGTACGTGTGCCAATGCCTGCGCGACGCCAGGTCGGCCGCTTCGCCGAGCACGCCGTCAGCCCGCCACGCCACGAGGTGTGCGACACCCGGGTCGATCTCGAGACCGCATCCCGGGCACAGGTACGCCTTGACCGCCTGCGCCTCGGACACGGGCTGGACGTTCCATTCGCGCCCTCCGCGCACCTCGGTGCGGCGCCACGCGGCCGTCAGGCGATCGACATCGAGTTCGGGATGCGGCTCGCGTGCCCGCGCGGCACGGCCACGGGAGCGGTGGGAGCGGGGCATCGCACCAGTCTACGACTCGCGGGGAACGCGGCGACGGGTGCCGAACGCGAGGGCCGTCCGGATCAGTACCAGCCGACGCTCTGCGAATGCGCCCAGGCTCCGCACGGCGCCCCGTACCGACCCTGGATGTAGCCGAGACCCCACTCGATCTGCGTGGCGG
Source organism: Agromyces marinus (assembly GCF_021442325.1). Taxonomy (NCBI): domain Bacteria; kingdom Bacillati; phylum Actinomycetota; class Actinomycetes; order Micrococcales; family Microbacteriaceae; genus Agromyces; species Agromyces marinus. The sequence continues at coordinate 1,875,490 of NZ_CP087879.1, forward strand.
GGTTCGTCGCCCAGTCGGCGCCCGCACTGGCCATCTTGTCGCCGGGCAACGACTGCGGGATCCCGTAGGCCCCGCTCGAGGCGTTGTACGCGTTCACGCGCCATCCGCTCTCCTTGTTCCACAGGGCGACCAGGCAATCGAACTCGGTGGTCGGCCACCCGCGCGCCGCGACCGCCTGGGCGCCGTACGCCTGCGCCGAGCCCGGATCGGGCACCACCGCGGGCGGAGCCCACCCGGCAGCCGACGCGGGCTCGGGTTCCTCGGGCTTCGCCTCGACGACGTAGTCCTCGGAGGCGACCGCGACCGACGCGTAGCCGTCCGACACCTCGAGTTCCTGGGTGGCATGGCCGCCGAAGCGGTCGACCGGCGTGTACGTCGCGGTGGCGGTCGCACCCGCGTACGGGTCGACCACGTTCACCAGCAGGAAGCCGACCGATGCCGCGAACGCGAACACCACGCTCGCGGCCTGCCGCACCGGCCCGTGGACGCTCCTGCGCTGCGGAACCTGGCGCGGCGTCGCGGCGAGCGGCGTCGCGGGAAACTGGGCGACGTGCGGCTGCGGAACGGGCCGCTCCGGCGCGGTCCGCGGCACCTCGTGCCCGCCCGTTGCGCGGAGTCGGGCCTCCCGCCTCGTCATCGGCGCTTCACCGTCGCGCGCACCGAACCGGTCGCCGCCCGTGCCCCCGTTCATCGCACCGCCAGCATCACGTCGACGACCGCGTCGAGCACCAGGTCGACCTGGGCCTCGCGGTATCCGCCCCGCTGCGCCGAGAAGACGACGGTGCGCACATCGTCGATCGCGATCGGCCAACCGTCGCGGAAGTACTGGGTGAGACGGTCGGCGAAGGCGTCGACCTCGCCGACGTCGTACCCCTTCGCGAGCTTGCTGACCCGCTCGAAGCGGGCGCCCTCGGGCCGCGCGAGCCGGTTCGCGACGACCTGTGCCGTCGACCGCGCCTCGGACAGCCATGCCTCGTCACCGTGCAGGCGCGAGGCGATCTGGCGCTCGCGGAACGCGAACGCATCCTCGAGCCGCTCGAGCGCGGAATCCACGTGCGAGGTGGAGTAGCCGCCCTTCTGCATCGAGAACGCGGTCAACCGGATCCGCTCGGCGTCGAGGGGGTCGTCGTCGGGTGCCGGCCGGCCGTCGTAGGCGCGGCGGGCACGCCGGAGGAACTCCTCGACCTCGACGGTCTTGTAGCCCAGCTGATTCCTGCGGGCCCGGGGGAACGTGGCATCCACCGCACCAGTATCGCGCACGCTCACCTGATCTCGTACACCCTCAGCCGAAGAGATGGAACGCGGCGAACGCGACCGCCGCCGACGGAAGGATCGAGTCGAGCCGGTCGAGGAACCCGCCGTGGCCCGGCAGCCACGAACTCATGTCCTTGATCCCGAGGTCGCGCTTGACCAGCGACTCGGCCAGGTCGCCGAGCGTCGCCGAGAGCAGGATGGCGGCGCCGAACGCGAGCCCGAACCACCATGGCTGGCCGAGCATGAACAGGGCGGCCAGCACGCCCACGACGAGCGCCGCCGCAGCGCCGCCCGCGAAGCCCTCCCACGTCTTCTTCGGGCTGATGACCGGCGCCATCGGATGCTTGCCGAACGCGAGGCCCGAGGCGTACGCGCCGGTGTCGGCGGCCACGGCGACGAGCACGAACGCCAGCGTCCACCACTGGCCGCCGTCGGCGGCCACGAGCACGACGGCGAACGTCGCGAGGAACGTGACGTACGCCTGCACGAAGATGCCGGCGCCGAGATCGCGCGCGAGGGCGCGGCCGTCGCTGCGCGAACCTGCGGGCACCTGCTCGACGAGCCGCCAGCAGACCACGAGGGCCATGCCTGCGAGCACCGCGACGAGTTGCCCGGCCGCGCCGCCGTAGTAGGCGACCGGTACGGCGATGATCGCCACCGCCACGGTCGGGATCCTGGGGACCCGGTAGCCGCCGTGCCGGAGCGCCGACGCCAGCTCGGAACTGGAGAAGGCGGCCACGACGACCGCGAACACCATGAACAGTTCCTTGAACACGAGCAGGCTGAGCAGCAGGGCGCCGCCGAAGACCAGCCCGATCAGCACCGCCCCGAGCAGGTTCCGCCCGGTGCGCGCGTTGATCCGCTCCTGGGCCTCGTCGAAATGCGCACGGGAGACCTCGAACTGCCGCTCGAGGTCGACCCGCTTCGCGTGCAACTGCGCTCGGAGATCGTCCCGCCCCGGATGCCGCTGGTCGTCGGCGTCCGACCGGTCTCCCTCAGGGACGCCCGTCATCGTGTACCTCAGACCTCGAGGAGTTCGGCTTCCTTGCGCTTGAGCGCGTCGTCGATCTGGTCGACGTGGGACTTCGTGATCTGCTCGAGCTCCTTCTCGCCGCGAGCCACCTCGTCGTCGCCGACCTCGCCCTTGAGGGACTCGAGGTCGTCCTTGGCCTTCCGGCGGACGTTCCGGATCGAGACCCGGCCGTCCTCGGCCTTCGACTTGACGAGCTTCACGAACTCCTTGCGCCGCTCCTCGGTGAGTTCGGGCAGGGTCACTCGGATGATGTTGCCGTCGTTCGACGGGTTCGCACCCAGGTTGGGCGTGTCGCGGATCGCCTGCTCGATGTCCCTCATCGCGCCCTTGTCGTACGGGGTCACGACGAGGGTGCGGGCCTCGGGGTTCGACAGCGACGCGAGCTGCGCGAGCGGCGTCGGGGTGCCGTAGTAGCTCACCATGATCTTCTGGAACAGCTGCGGGTTCGCCCGCCCCGTCCGGACCGACGCGAAGTCGTCCTTGGCGACCTCGACGGCCTTCTGCATGCGTTCACTTGCTTCGGACAGCACATCCGCGATCACGGCGACTCCTTCTCTCGGGCTCGGGACAGTCTATCGATCGGCGGGCGTCTCGCCGTTGCTGACCACGGTGCCGATCCGCTCGCCGAGGATCGCCTTCGTCACGTTGCCCGCGGGCTCCATGCCGAACACGGTCATCGGCATGCCGTTGTCCATGCAGAGGCTGAACGCCGTCGAGTCCACGACCTTGAGTCCGCGCTGGAGCGCCTCCAGGTAGCTGATCCGGTCGATCTTGTGCGCATCGGGGTTGGTGCGCGGGTCGTCGGAGTAGACGCCGTCGACCCCGTTCTTGGCGACGAGCACCTCGTCGGCGCCGATCTCGAGCGCGCGCTGCGCGGCGACCGTGTCGGTCGAGAAGTACGGAAGACCGGCCCCGGCGCCGAAGATGACGACACGGTTCTTCTCGAGATGACGTTCGGCTCGACGCGGGATGTACGGCTCGGCGACCTGGGTCATCGAGATCGCCGACTGCACGCGCGTCTCGGCGCCGGCCTGCTCGAGGAAGTCCTGGAGGGCGAGCGCGTTCATCACGGTGCCGAGCATGCCCATGTAGTCGGCACGACCGCGGTCCATGCCGCGCTGGCTGAGTTCGGCGCCGCGGAAGAAGTTGCCCCCGCCGACCACGATCGCCACCTCGACGGTGCGTGCCGCATCGGCGATCTCGCGGGCCAGCGAGCCGACCACGTCGGGGTTGACCCCGAGCGCGCCGCCGCCGAACGCCTCACCGGAAAGCTTGAGCAGCACCCTGCGCGTGTGTTCCGTCATCCCCGACCGATCCTTCCCCTCTGGGAGTAAAGCTAGTGGTTCCGGTACGTCGGCGCAGTGCCGAACGTCCGGGCCGTGCACGGGACGCCGCGGCATCCGCACACAGCAAAGGAGCCCGGACCGCACGATCGCGGTCCGGACTCCCCTGGCACGTGTTACGCGCCGACCTTGAAGCGGGCGAAGTCGCTGACGGTCACGCCGGCGTCCTGCACGACCTTGCCGACGGACAGCTTGTTGTCCTTGGCGTAGTCCTGCTCGAGCAGTGCGACCTGCTTGAAGAACGCGCCGAGTCGACCCTCGACGATCTTCGGGAGGGCGGCCTCGGGCTTGCCCTCCTCGCGCGTGATCTGCTCGACGAGCGCACGCTCCTTCTCGACCGCCTCGGCCGGGACGTCCTCACGCGTGAGGTACTCCGGCGCCGCGAACGAGATGTGCTGCGCGATCGAACGCGCGGTCTCCGCGTCGTCACCCGCGTAGCCGAGGACCACGCCGACCTGCGGGGGCAGGTCCTTGGAGGTCTTGTGCAGGTAGATCGAGAAGTGCTCGCCCTTCACGAGGCGGACACGACGGAGCTCGACCTTCTCGCCGAGGATCGCGGCCTCGCCGTCGATGAGCTCGGCGACGGTCCCGCCCTCGGCCGGCGCGGCCAGTGCGGCCTCGACGGTCTCGGCGCGGCCCGCGGCGACGGCCGCGAGGACGCGGTCCGCCAGCCCGACGAACTTGTCGCCCTTGGCGACGAAGTCGGTCTCGCAGGCGAGCTCGATGAGGGTCGCGGTGCCGTCGCCGTTCTCGGCGGCGGCGACGAGCCCCTCGGAGGTCGAGCGGTCGGCGCGCTTCGCGTTGCCCTTGGCACCCTTGAGGCGAAGGATCTCCGTCGCCTTCTCGATGTCACCGTCGGCCTCGACGAGCGCGTTCTTGGTGTCGGTCATGCCGGTCCCGAGCTGCTCGCGGAGCGCCTTGATGTCGGCGATGCTGACGTTGGCCATGTGGAATGGACTCCCTGTCGATTCGGAGTGGGTGAGTTGGGGTGCCGATTACTCGGCGGCTGCCTCGGCGGCGGCCTCGGCGACCTCGGCCTGGACCTCGGCGCCCTCGGCCTTGGCCTCGGCCTCGGTCTCGGCGACCTTCTCGGTCTCGGCGGACGCCTGCTCCGGAGTGGTCTCGCTGCCGGCCTTGAGGAGCTCCTGCTCCCACTCGGCGAGCGGCTCGGCCTCTTCGCCCTCTTCGGGCTTCTGGTGGCGCTGGATGAGGCCTTCGGCTGCAGCGTCGGCCACGATGCGGGTGAGCAGGCTCACCGAGCGGATCGCGTCGTCGTTGCCCGGAATCGGGTACTGGACCTCGTCGGGGTCGCAGTTGGTGTCGAGGATCGCGATCACCGGGATGCCGAGCTTCTTCGCCTCGTCGATCGCGAGGTGCTCCTTCTTGGTGTCGACGACCCAGAGCGCCGAGGGCGTCTTCGAGAGGTTGCGGATGCCGCCGAGCGACTTGTGGAGCTTGTCGAGCTCGCGCTTCTTGAGGAGGAGCTCCTTCTTGGTGAAGCCCGAGGTGGTGCCCTCGAAGTCGAGCTCCTCGAGCTCCTTCATGCGAGCGAGTCGCTTGGACACGGTCTGGAAGTTGGTGAGGAGACCGCCGAGCCAACGCTGGTTGACGTAGGGCTGGCCGACGCGCGTGGCCTGCTCGGCGATGGACTCCTGCGCCTGCTTCTTGGTGCCGACGAAGAGGATGGTGCCGCCGTGGGCGACCGTCTCCTTGACGAAGTCGTACGCCTTGTCGATGTAGGCCAGCGACTGCTGCAGGTCGATGATGTAGATGCCCGAGCGCTCGGTGAAGATGAAGCGCTTCATCTTCGGGTTCCAGCGGCGGGTCTGGTGCCCGAAGTGGACGCCGCTGTCGAGCAGCTGGCGAATGGTGACGACGGCCATGGCCGTTCTCCTTCTGTTCTCAGTTCTCGCTCCGGCCGGCGGCCGGAAGCCCTGGTGCCCGGCACGGCTCCGCCGGCTCGCGATCGGATCGCGAGCGGGACTGAGTGGAGTCGGTGGCCGAATGGGCACGCGTAGTCGCCCCGACAGGCGGGACGCTGTCGGCCATGCTATCACGGCGCCGCGTGGCGACCCGTCCTCCCCCGGCCCGCAGCGGCCGTGCCGCCACCCCGGGTCATCACGAGACCGTCGAGAGCGGATGCCGCGGCGGGCACGCTCGTCGCATGTCGGACTCGTCTCGCCCCCGCCCCTCGCAGCGGCCCATCGCGGTGCGGTGCGCGGCGCCCGTCGCCGTGGTCGCCGCCGTCGCACTCGGGCCGGCGGCCGCGGCCCTCCCTGCTGCAGCCGCCCCTCCGCCGCCGCCCGCGACGGCAGCCGGATCGTTCGAACCCGCCCCGGCCGCCGAGTCGGGGTGGATCTGGCCCGTCGGGCCGCCTGTGCTCCTCGTCGAGCCGTTCCGCGCACCCGCGACGCCCTACTCGAGCGGGCACCGCGGCATCGACCTCCTCGCCCCGCAGGCGGCCGCGGTCGTGAGCCCCGCGGACGGCGTGGTCTCCTTCGCCGGGCCGGTGGCCGGGCGCGAGGTGCTCTCGATCGACCACGGCGGAGGTGTCGTCAGCGCGATCGAACCGGTCGAGAGCGGCCTCGCGGCGGGCACCGTCGTCCGCGCGGGCGAGCCGGTGGGCGTCGTCTCGAGCGGCGGGCACTGCGAGTCGCGATGCGTCCACTTCGGCGTGCGCGTGCACGGCGAGTACGTCTCGCCCCTGAACTGGCTCGGCGGCGTCCCGCGGGCGGTCCTCCTCCCCCGCGGCGGGTGAATCGCTCCCGACTCAGGCCCTCGGGTGCGCCTGACGGTAGGACTGCTTGAGCCGCTCCGCCGACACGTGCGTGTAGATCTGCGTCGTGCCGAGGCTCGCGTGACCGAGGAATTCCTGGACGGCGCGCAGGTCGGCGCCACCGTCGAGCAGGTGCGTGGCAGCGCTGTGCCGGAACGCGTGCGGACCCGCCGGTCCGGATCCCGGGAGGTCGGCGAGCAAGCCGGCGACGAGGCGGTGCACGCTCCGAACGCCGAGCCGTGCACCGCGGGCTCCCACGAACACCGCGCGCGGCGCCGGTCGCGGCGCCGCTTTCCGCTCGCCCTCCCCCGACGCCGCGGCGAGGATCGCCGGCCGCGCCCGACCGAGGTAGGCATCGAGCGCGGCGGCCGCAGGTGCACCGAACGGCACGACGCGCTCCTTGGCCCCCTTGCCGGTGACCCGCACGGTGCGGTTCCCGCGGTCGACGTCGTCCAGGTCGAGCCCGACGAGCTCGGACACGCGGAGGCCGCACGCGTAGAGCAGTTCGACGATCGCGTGGTCGCGCGACGCGATCGGGTCGCCGGAGTCCGTCCTGGCCTGCATCCGCTCCAGCAGGTCGGAGACCGCGGGTGCGGCCACGACCCGCGGGAGCGTGCGCTTCGCCCGCGGGGCGCGCAGCCGCGCGCCGGCGTCGGACGGGGTGGCCCCGGTGCGTTCGAGCCACGCGCAGAAGCCGCGTGCCGTCGCGGCCCTGCGAGCCACCGTCGCCCGGGCGAGACCGCGTTCGGTCGCCTCCCACAGCCAGTCGCGCAGCAGGTCGAGGTGGAGTCCGCCCGCTTCGACGACACCCGCGCGCTCGGCGAATCGGACCAGGTCCGCGAGGTCTCCGGCGTACGCGGCCGCGGTGTGCTCGGAGTACCCGCGCTCGATCCGCACGTGGGCCAGGTACCGATCGACCTGCGCGTCGAGGCGCCCGGCCCGCGTCGACCCGCGGGCGATCGCCTCGGAGCGCGGGTCAGCCATCCGTGATCCACTCGCGCTTGCGCGACCAGCGATCGAGTCGGCCCTCCTCGTCGAGGGCCTCGACCTCGGCGAGGAACTGCTCGCCGAAGCTCGTGATCTCAGCGAACCCGCCGACCGGGACGACCGAGGTCACGATCTCGTCGTCGAAGCAGTGCACGAGCGAGAACGAACGGCCGCCGTCGATTCCGACGAGGCAGCGCGGGGGCGCGGACAGGTCCATCGTGTAGGCCAGCGCCCCGGCGACCGAGACGGGAACCCCGGCGAACATGCCCTGCGTCGGGTAGTGCAGATGCCCGCCGAGGATCGCGCGGATGTCGCGTCCCCGGAGCACCTCGGCCAGGTCGTCCTGGCGGCGCAGCTCGAGGATGTCCATGAGGGCCAGCGGCGTGGCGATGGGCGCGTGGTGCATGGCGAGCATCGTGCCGTACCGGGCAGGCTCCGCCAGGACCTCGTCGAGCCAGTCGAGCGTTTCGGGCGGCAGGGTTCCGTGATGGTAGCCGGGCACGCTGGAGTCGACCACGACGATGCGCAGGCCCGCGATGTCGACGACGTGGTTGACGGGCCCGTCCGATCCGCCCTCCTCGCCGAGCAGGATGGTGCGGAACGGCTCGCGTTCGTCGTGGTTGCCCATGACCCAGACGATCGTGGCCCCGGTCGCCTCGGCGACGGGATCGAGGATGCCGCGGACGCGGCGGTAGGCGTCGGGCTCGCCGAGGTCGGCGATGTCGCCCGAGACGAGGATGGCGTCGAGCGCGCCGCGCATGCGCAGCAGCTGTTCGGCCGCCTGTTCGAGCTGCGCGACCGTGTCGGCACGGCCGCCGAGTGGCGCGTCGCCCGCGAGCAGGTGCGTGTCGCTCAGGTGCGCGATCACGTGGCGTGCCGCGGGATACCTGCCGAGTCGAGGGTGTTCCATGTCCACCTCCGGGGCCAGCCTAGGACCACCCTCGCCCGGTGCGACAGGGTCACCCGGTTCGTCGTCGAACCCAACCGCCCGCCGCCCGGGTCGCGAGGCCCGTCGCATCCAGCGCTCCGAGCGCGCCCCGGACCGCGCCCGAGGCCATCCCGGTCGAGCGCACGAGCTCCTCGATCGACCTGACGCGACGCATCGCCAGCGCATCGAGGACGCGCCGTTCGTCGGAGGTCAGGATCGCCAACGCCCGGTCGGTCGGGTCCGCGGACGCACTGGTCCGGACGTCGCCGTCGCCGGCGTCGCCGCCATCCGGGACGCCGACGAGCTCGGCCATCTGCGCGGCATCCGTCACGCAGACCGCGGCGTACTCGCGAAGCAGCCGATGGCATCCCGCGGAGGCCGGGCTCGTGACCGGACCGGGGACCGCTCCGAGCGCACGACCGAGGGTCGCCGCGTGCCCGGCGGTGTTGAGCGACCCCGACCGGAGCCCCGCCTCGATCACGACGGTCGCGGTCGCGACCGCAGCGATCATCCGGTTCCGCTGGAGGAACCTCCACCGGGTCGGCGCGGCACCGCACGGCAGCTCCGAGACGACCGCGCCGGTTTCGGCGATGCGGCCGAGCAGCCCCTCGTGGCCCGCCGGGTAGAAGCGGTCGATGCCGCCCGCGAGGTACGCGACCGTGGTGCCGCCGGACGCGAGCGTCGACCGGTGCGCCGCACCGTCGATGCCGTACGCCCCGCCCGACACGACCGTGAAGCCCCGGTCGGCGAGCCCTGCTGCCGCATCGACGGCGACGTGCTCGCCGTACCCGGTCGCGGCCCTCGCACCAACGAGGGCGATCGAGGCTCGCGCGGCGAGCGCCGCGGGCCTGCCTCGAACCCACAGCCCGTGCGGCGCGTGGGCGCCGAGGTCGTCGAGGCCGACGGGCCAGGCCTGGTCCCCTGGCAGCACGAGTCGCGCACCCACGCGCGCCGCCTGCGCGACCGAGCGGGCGATCGCGTCGAGGTCGAGCCGCGGCATCCACCGGCCGAGCCCGGCCGCGAGCTCGCGCGCACTCGGCGCACCCTCGCCCGATGCTCCGACCCGGTCGGCGAGTTCGCCGGCAGACGTTCCGGCGAGGAGCGCCGCGGCGGCCGCCTCCGCACCCAGGATCTCCGCAACGCGACCGAGCACCCCGTCACCGGGCTCGGAGACGAAGCCGAGAACGACGGCCGCCGTCGCCTGCGTGCCGGGCTGCGGTCGTACTCGACCGAGATCGGCCCCGATGCGCGCCGCCAGCGCGGCCGTCGACGTCATCGGCCCGGTCATGCGGCCACCGTCCCGGTGCGCAGGGCGAGGGCCTGCCCGACGTGCTGCGACGTCGGCCTCGACGCGCCCTCGAGGTCGGCGACGGTCCACGCGACCTTGAGCACGCGGTCGTAGCCGCGCATCGTGACGCGTCCGCGCTCGAGCGCGTGATCCAGGCTCGCGGTCGCCCTGGAGCCCGGATGCAACCCGCCCTCCCCGCGCAGCCACGGACCGGGCATCTCGGCATTGGTCCGCCACGGCGTGCCCTCGAGTCGCCGGGCCGCGCGCTCGCGGGCCTCGACGACCCGGAGCCGGGCGCTCGCGGTGCTCGGCGCCGGAACGAAGTCCGGCTGGTGCTGCATGCGCAGTTGCGCGGGCGTCACCCGGGGCACCCAGAGCCTGAGATCGACCCGGTCCAGCAGCGGCCCGGATATCCGCGCGAAGTACCGCCGTTTCGTCGCAGGCGGGCAGGCGCACGGCTCGTGGGGGTCGTCGCTGCCGCCGCACGGGCACGGGTTCGCGGCCAGGGCGAGCTGGAACCGCGCCGGGAACGCCGCGACGGCGTGCGCCCGATGGATGCTGATCTCGCCCGACTCGAGCGGTTGCCGGAGCGCGTCGAGCACCGCCGACGGGAACTCCGGCGCCTCGTCGAGGAACAGCACGCCGTGCGAGGCACGGGCCGCGGCGCCGGGGCGGATGACCCGGCTGCCGCCCCCGACCATCGCCGCCGCGCTCGTCGTGTGGTGCGGCGCCTCGAAGGGCGGCCGCACGGGGAGCGACCGCTCGACGACGTGACCGCTGAGCGAGCGGAGCGAGGCGACCTCGAGCGCCGCGTCCGGCGCGAGGTCCGGCAGGAGTCCGGGCAGGCGCGAGGCGAGCATCGTCTTGCCCGCTCCCGGCGGGCCGACGAACAACACGTGGTGCCCGCCCGCGGCGGCGATCATGAGCGCCTCGACCGCGTCGTCGTTGCCGACGACGTCGGACAGGTCGCCGGCGGGCGCCGTGGATCCCTCGGCCGAAGCGGATGCCCGCGCGATCGGCTCGACCGCCTCGGGCGCGTCGTCGACCTCGCCGCCGTGCCAGCGGACGGCGTCGCGGAGCGATGCGACGGCGACCACCTCGATCCCGGGCACGAGCGCGGCCTCGGCGCCGTTCGCGGCCGGCACCATGACCCGCTCCCACCCGGCGCGGGCCGCGGCGAGGACGGCGGGCAGCACGCCGTGCGTCGGCCGGAGCCGCCCGTCGAGCCCGAGTTCGCCGAGGTGGACGCAGCCCGCCACCGATTCCGGGTCGACGCTCCCGGCCGCCGCCAGGCAGGCGAGCCCGATCGCGAGGTCGAACGCCGATCCGTGCTTGGGCAGCGCGGCCGGCGAGAGGTTCACGGTGAGGCGTCGGGCCGGCAGCGGGCATCCGGCGTTGGTCGCCGCCGAGCGCACGCGTTCGCGCGACTCGCCGAGCGCGGCATCCGGCAGGCCGATGATCGCGAACGCCGGCAGTCCGCTCGAGAGGTCTGCCTCGACGTGCACCATCGAACCGGCGAGCCCGACGAGCGCGACCGACGCGGTGCGTGCGACGGGCATCAGCCGATCCCCTCGAGGTGCTCGACGATCGCGGGCGCGTCGGCGGGTGCGTGCACGGCGACGGCGTCGATGCGGATGCGACCGGCCGGCGACCCGTTCGCCTCGCACCACGCGAGGGCGAGCCGTCGCAGCCGAGCGAGCTTGCGCGGGGTGATCGCCTCGAACGGGTGCCCGAAACCGGACCCCGCGCGGGTCTTCACCTCGACGAACACGAGGGTGGGGCCGTCGCGCAGCACGAGGTCGAGCTCACCGTGTCTGCAGCGCCAGTTCCGGTCGAGCACGCGCATGCCGCGGGCCTCGAGGTGATCGGCCGCGAGCTGTTCGCCTCGCCGACCGAGGTCGATGTGGTGTGCCATGCGCACAGGCTTCCGGGCGACCGCGCACCGGGATCGGCGCACCACGGCATCCGTTCACGCGACGGCGACCCGCTGCCCTGTTGAGGACGGGTGGGCCGGCTCGCGGGCGGCCCGGGCGCACGGGCCGAGGCGGGTGCTACTCCTCGAGTGCGAGGTCCTTGGGCAGTTCGAACTCGCGCGTGGCGAGCTCCTCGACGTTCACGTCCTTGAAGGTCAGCACCCGGACCGACTTCACGAAGCGGTCGGCGCGGTAGACGTCCCAGACCCAGACGTCCTTCATCGAGAGCTCGAAGTAGAAGTCGTGCTCGGTGTCGCGACGCACGAGTTCCACCTCGTTCGCGAGGTAGAACCGGCGCTCGGTCTCGACCACGTACTTGAACTGCGACACGATGTCGCGGTACTCGCGGTAGAGCGCGAGTTCCACTTCGCGGTCATAGTCGTCGAACTCGTCTTCATCCATCGTGGTTCATCCTACTTCGAGGTCGAACAGCGACGGCGCCGGTTCGGGGGCGCGGTCGTGCAGCCAGGTGCGCCGATGCAGGTCGCTCGGGCCGTGCTCGGCGAGCGCGGCGAAGTGGGCGCGGCTGGAGTAGCCCTTGTTCTCGTCCCAGTGGTAGAGGGGGGTCGCCTCATGCGCGCGGCGCATGGCCCGGTCGCGGTGGACCTTGGCGATGACGGATGCCGCGGAGACCGACGCGCAGTCGCGGTCGGCCTTGATCCGGGTGATCACCCGGGCGCGATGCTCGATGCGTGCGCTCAGCCAATCGTGGTTGCCGTCGAGCAGGAGCGGGGCGCCGGACACGAGGCCGGAATCGATCCCGAGCGCGGCGAAGGCCCGGGCACCGGCCATGCCGAGGCAGGCCATGATGCCGTGGCGGTCGATCTCCTCGGCGGTGGCCTCGCCGACCGCTGAGGCGAGCACCCAGGCCGACGCGCGCGGCGCGAGCAGTTCGCGCTTGGGTTCGGGCAGCAGCTTGGAGTCGCGCAGGCCCGCCGGCATCCGCTTCACGCTCGCATCGATGACGACCATGCCGACCGCGACCGGTCCGGCGAGCGCCCCTCGTCCGACCTCGTCGCACGCGAGCACGACCGGTGCGCCCCCCGCGAGCAGGTCTCGTTCGAGCTTGAGCGTCGGCACGCCGGCCGGGCTCACCTCAGCCGGTCCCCTCGTCGACGCCGGCGAACACCTGCGGGTAGTTGTCGAGCCACGCCCAGTTCGAGATCGGCCAGCTCACGACGACCGCGCGGCCGACGACGTTCTCGATCGGCACGAAGCCCTCGAGCGGCGTTCCGGTGTTGTAGCGGGAGTCCTTCGAGTTGTACCGGTTGTCGCCCATGACCCACAGCGAGTCCTCCGGCACGGTGACCTCGAAATCGTCGCGGGAGACCTTGGTGTCGCCGGGCGGCAGCACGACGTAGGGCTCGTCGAGCGGGATGCCGTTGACGCTCATCTGGCCGAGGGCGTTGCAGCACTCGACGTGATCGCCGGGCAGGCCGACCACCCGCTTGACGAGGTGGTCGTTGGAGTCGGACGCGGACAGCCCGACGAAGGTCAGGAACCCGTCGATGACCGCGATGAGCGGCGGCTTGGCCTCGTCGGCGCGCGCGGGCAGCCACCCGCCCGGGTCGCGGAACACGACGACGTCGCCGTGCTCGATCGATGCGACCTCGGGCACCAGCTGGTTGACGATGATGCGGTCGTCGCGCATCAGCGTCTGCTCCATCGAGGCGGACGGGATGAAGAACGACCGGATCAGGAACGTCTTGATGAGGAACGAGACGAGCACGGCGACCAGGAAGATCACCACCAGGTCGCGCAGGAACAGCAGCGCGCTCTTGCGGCGCGACGCTGCTCCGGATTCGGCGCGATCCTCGCGCTCGGTACGTGTGTCTTCTGTCATTGAAATGGCTCGAGCTCCCCGCCCCAGTCTAGGGGTGGGGAGCTCGAGCGGATGACGCGTGCGGAGCGGCGCGGGGCCGATCAGTTGTCGCGCTTCTCCTTGATCTTCGCCTTCTTGCCGCGCAGTTCGCGCAGGTAGTAGAGCTTCGCGCGGCGGACGTCGCCGCGGGTGACGACCTCGATGCGGTCGATGACCGGCGAGTGCACCGGGAACTTGCGCTCGACGCCGACCTGGAAGCTGATCTTGCGGACCGTGAAGGTCTCGCGGACGCCCTCGCCCGAACGGCCGATGACGACGCCCTGGAAGATCTGGACACGCGAACGCGTGCCCTCGATGATGTTCACGTGCACCTTGACGGTGTCGCCGGGACGGAAGTCCGGGATGTCCGAACGCAGGCTCGCGGCGTCGACGTGGTCGAGGATGTGCATGATGGTTCGCTCTCTGCGCCCGCAACCGGTCGAACGCGGATCAGTGATGAAGTGAGGAATCGGTGCCGTTCGCGCGATGACTCGCGACGTGCGGGCTCCCCGGAGGCAGAGCCGTGCGACGGCACGAAGGTCTATTCTGCCAGATCGGCGGCGTGCGTCAAAAAGCGGATGCCGCGGTGCCCGCGCCACGACCGTGGCGGGTTCAGCCGCGCTGCTCCCAGCGCCGCTCCTCGTGGATGACGATGACCTCGCCGGCGTCATCTGCCGCGGTCGCCCGCGGCGACGGACCACCCGGTGCCGCGGCGGGCCGGCCCTGGGCCGCGAGGCGCTCGTACTCGTCCATGGTGGCGCGCATGCGCTTGGCGCCGTCGCGGACGAGCCGCCACACCGCGTACCAGAAGGCGGCGATCGCGCCGACCATCGCGAGGATCGCGAACGTGATGCCCGAGGGGCCGTAGAACCCCGCGCCGACGATGAGCAGGTGCCACGCGCCGATCACCGCGACATCCGCCCATTCGACGGCCTTGGCCTGGCGCACGCCCGGCCGGGCTGCGATCAACAGCGCGATCACGCCGAGCGCGACGAACGCGATCGGCGCGGCGAACATCAGCCCGAGGACGCCCCAGCCGCTGTCGCCGAAGATCGCGTAGCCGAGCAGCAACCAGAGCGGCAGCACGAACGCCGCGGCGAACTGCCACCGGTAGAACCCCCGTCGGAGAAGCATGCGGCAAGCGTACTTCGCGCCGACTGCGCGTCGGCCGGGTGTTCACTCAGGGCGGAGCCGACAGAATGGGACACGTGATCGAACTGAGGACCCCCGCGGAGATCGAAGAGATGCGACCGGCCGGCCGCTTCGTGGCCGGCGTGATCGAGGCGACGTCGAAGGCCGCGGCCGTCGGCGTGAACCTGCTGGAACTCGATGCGCTCGCGCACGAGATGATCCGCAAGGCCGGCGCCGAGAGCTGCTACATCGACTACCACCCGTCGTTCGGCGCGAGCCCGTTCGGCAAGGTCATCTGCACCTCGGTCAACGACGCGGTCCTGCACGGCCTGCCGCGCGACTACACGCTGAAGGACGGCGACCTGCTCACGGTCGACTTCGCGGCGTCGGTCGACGGCTGGGTGGCGGACTCGGCGATCTCGGTCGTCGTGGGCACCCCGCGCGAGGAGGACCTCCGGCTCATCGACACGACCCGTCGCGCACTCGACGCCGGGATCTCCGCGGCCCGACCGGGCAACCGCATCGGCGACATCTCGCGCGCGATCGCCGACGTCGCGAAGGCCGAGGGGCTCTCGATCAACACCGACTTCGGCGGCCACGGCGTCGGACGGACGATGCACGGCGAACCGCACGTGCCCAACAACGGCCGGCCGGGCCGCGGGCTCCCGCTCAAGCCGGGCCTCGTGATCGCGATCGAGCCGTGGTTCCTGCACACGACGGACCGCATCTTCACCGACCCCGACGGGTGGACCCTTCGCAGCGTCGACGGGTCGCGGGGAGCGCACTCAGAGCACACGATCGCCATCACCGACGGCGACCCGATCGTGCTCACCGCGCGAGGCTGAGTCGCTCACGCCTCGAGTTCCACCTCGATCATCCCGCCGACGACGCGCGTGCGGAACGTTCGCAACCCGAGCGACGGGTCGCTGAAGCACTCGCCCGTGCCGAGGTCGTAGACCTCCTTGTGCAGCGGCGAGGCGATCGTCGGGCGATCGCCGCGGGAGCCCACGATCCCCCGCGCCATCACCGGCGCCCCCGTGTGCGGGTCGTGGTGGTCGACCGCGTAGACCTCGTCGGCGCCGACCCGGACCAGGGCCACCGGGCGAGCGCCCAGGAGGGCCACCTCGCCCCAGCCGGATTCGAGCTCGGCCAGCCCGCAGGCGCGCATCCAACGGGTCGTCAGTTCGATCGTCGACGTCATCCAGTCCTCCTCCGCGTCGTGCTCGACGCTACGAGCGGCATGTTTCGCACGCCTCGTCCGCGGTGTTTCGCCCGGGTGAAAGCCGGCTCACACCGGCATGCAGCCGATGCGAGGTGCACGACGCCCCGCGTCACAGCCCGGAAACAGGGCGGAAACCACTCCGCCGTACGCTCGCCGTCACCCGGGGCGCCGCGCCGCCGGGTCCGACCGGACGAGCGATGGAGGAGCCATGCACGAGACCGCGGACAGGACCGGCGACTCGCGCGGCCCGCGCGACATCCTGGTCGTCGGCGGCGGCCCGGCCGCCCACCGACTCGTCGACAGCCTGCATGCCCGCGACGGCGGCCGCACGCTGCGCGTCACGATCGTCGGCGAGGAGCGGCACGCGCCCTACGACCGGGTCGCACTGAGCACGCGCCTGGCCGACCCCGCGGCAGGGTTGTCGCTGCCGGCGGCGCCGTGGACCGAGGGCGCCGCGCACCTCGTCTCGGGCGAGCGGGTCGTCGCGATCGACGCGGTCGACCGGATCGCGCGGACCGACGTCGGCCGGGAACTGCGGTTCGACGACGTCGTCCTCGCCACCGGCTCGAGCGCGCCGGTCCCGCAGATCCCCGGCGCAGAGGCCGTCCGGGTCTACCGCACGATCGACGACGTCGACGCACTCGTCGCCGAGACGGCCCAGCTCGCGGCGACGCTCGGCCGCGCCCCGCGCGCACTGATCGCGGGCGGCGGCCTGCTGGGCCTCGAGGCGGCCGGCGGACTGGCGAAGCTCGGCGCGGAGGCCGCGATCGTGCACTCCGGGAACTGGCTCATGTCCGCCCAGCTCGACGAGGGTGCCGGGCGTGCGCTCGGACGCATCATCGCCGGCCAGGGCATCGAACTGCACCTCGGGGTCCGCCCCGTCCAGGTGCTCACCGGCAGCGGCGGCGTCGTGGGGGTGGAGCTCACCGACGGCCGCCGCGTCGACGCGGATCTCGTCGTGTTCGCGATCGGGATCACCCCGCGCGACGAGCTGGCTCGGGCGATGGGGCTCGAGCTGGGGCCGCGCGGCGGGATCGCGATCGACACCCGCTGCGCGGCATCCGCCCCGAACGTCTGGGCGATCGGCGAGGTCGCGAGCTTCGAGGGGCGCTGCACCGGTCTCGTCGCTCCCGCGAACGCGATGGCCGAGGTCGTCGCCGACCGCCTGCTCGGCGGTGCGGCCGAGTTCACGACCGTCGACGACGCGACCAAGCTGAAGCTCTCCGGCGTCGACGTCGCGAGCTTCGGCGACGCGCTCGCCCGGACCGACCGGGCGCTCGAGATCGTCTACGCCGACCCGGCGCGCGGCCTGTACCAGAAGCTCGTGATGACGGACGACGCCAAGACCCTGCTCGGCGGCGTCTTCGTCGGCGACGCCTCGCCGTACGCGTCGCTGCGGCCGCTCCTCGGCACCGAGCTGTCCGGCGAGCCGGCCGCGTACCTCTCGGCGTCGGGCATGGAGGCGCCCACGGGCGACGAGCTTCCGGCATCCGCCCTGGTGTGCGCGTGCAACAACGTCGCGGCCGGGACGATCCGCGATGCGGTGAACGGACCGCACGGCGGGCACGAGGTCGGCTGCGCCGAGCTCGGCCCCCTGAAGGCCTGCACGCGGGCCGGGACCCAGTGCGGGTCGTGCGTGCCGCTCGTGAAGAAGCTCCTCGAGGCCGAGCTGGAGAAGTCGGGCAAGACGGTCTCGCGCGCGCTGTGCGAGCACTTCCCGATCTCGCGGCAGGAGATCTTCGAGTCCGTGCGCGTGCTGGAGCTGACCTCGTTCGAGGAGATCATCGGCCGGCTCGGCACCGGCCGCGGCTGCGACGTCTGCAAGCCCGTGGTCGCGTCGGTGCTCGCCGCGCAGCACGGCTCGTACATCCTCGACGGCGGCCGCGGCGGCCTCCAGGACACCAACGACCGCGCCATGGCGAACATGCAGAAGGACGGCACGTACTCCGTCGTCCCGCGCATCCCGGCCGGTGAGATCACGCCGCGCAAGCTCGCGGTCATCGCGCAGGTCGCGACCGACTTCGGCCTGTACACGAAGATCACGGGAGGCCAGCGCATCGACCTCTTCGGTGCGCGCCTCGACCAGCTCCCGGAGATCTGGAAGCGGCTCATCGACGCCGGCTTCGAGTCGGGCCAGGC
Organism: Agromyces marinus; assembly: GCF_021442325.1. Classification (NCBI taxonomy): domain Bacteria; kingdom Bacillati; phylum Actinomycetota; class Actinomycetes; order Micrococcales; family Microbacteriaceae; genus Agromyces; species Agromyces marinus. Next base: position 1,893,425 of record NZ_CP087879.1, read on the forward strand.
GTACGGCAAGGCCCTCCGGAACGTGAAGAGCTGCGTCGGCTCGACCTGGTGCCGGTACGGCGTGCAGGACTCGGTCGCGATGGCGATCCGCCTCGAGCTCCGTTACCGCGGGCTCCGCTCGCCGCACAAGCTGAAGTTCGGCGTCTCGGGCTGCGCGCGCGAGTGCGCCGAGGCGCGCGGAAAGGACGTCGGCGTGATCGCGACGGACCAGGGCTGGAACCTCTACGTCGGCGGCAACGGCGGCTTCCAGCCCGCGCACGCGCAGCTGCTCGCGAGCGACCTCGACGACGAGACGCTGATCCGCTACATCGACCGCTACATGATGTACTACATCCGCACCGCCGATCGGCTGCAGCGCACCGCCCGATGGATCGAGGACCTCGACGGCGGCGTCGACCACGTGCGCGACGTCGTGGTGCACGACTCGCTCGGCCTCGCCGACGAGCTCGAAGCGGCGATGGCGAAGCACGTCGACACGTACGAGGACGAGTGGGCGGCGACGCTCGCCGACCCCGAGCGGCTGCGCCGGTTCCGCCCGTTCGTGAACGCGCCCGAGGCCGACCATCCGGATGCCGCGATCGCGACCGCGCACGCGCGCGTCGAGGAGCGCGGACAGCTGCGACCCGCACGACCGGACGAGATCGCGCGCGGGGAGGCCGTGCTCGTCGCCGGGCCCACGCTGCCGGTGCGGGGAGCGGGCGCATGAGCGGCCGCGTGACCCTCGTCGGCGGCGGTCCGGGCGACGCGGACCTGCTCACCATCGCCGCCGTGCGCGCGCTCGCCACCGCCGACGTCGTGCTGTACGACCGGCTCGCGCCGCACGAGGCCCTCGCCGACCTCGCACCGGGAGCGGACCTCGTGGACGTCGGCAAGCGGCCCGGCCACCACGCGCTCCCCCAGTCGGGGATCGAGGCCCTCCTCGTGGAGCACGCGCGGGCCGGACGCCACGCGGTCCGGCTGAAGGGCGGCGATCCGTACGTCCTCGGCCGCGGCGGCGAGGAGGTCCTCGCCTGCCGTCGCGCCGGGGTGCCGGTCGCGGTGGTCCCGGGCATCACGAGCGCCATCGCGGTGCCGGCGGCCGCCGGCATCCCGCTGACCCACCGCGGCGTGAGCCACCTGTTCACCGTCGTCTCGGGGCACGCGCCCCTCACCGAGGACGAGCTGCGCCACCTCGCGCAGCTCGGCGGGACGCTCGTCGTGCTCATGGGAGTGGGCACCCTGCCCATGCTCGCGTCGGGGCTCGCACGCCACGGCCTGGTGCCGTCGACGCCCGTCGCGATCATCGAGCGCGGGCACCGACCCGACCAGCGCACGACGATCGCCGACCTCGGCGGCATCGTGACGGCAGCGGGCGTCGTCGGCGTCGCCTCCCCCGCGGTCGTCGTGGTCGGCGAGGTCGTCCGCCTCGCGCACGACGGCGATCGATCGGCCGCCGGGACGATGGCCCGCGCCGCCGCCCTGGCCGAGGCCGCCGTCCTGGCCGAGGCCGGCGCGTGACCGACCGGGCCGACTCGGCGATCGGCTTCCGCCCCGATCAGCTCGAGGGCTTCCGGATCGGCGTGACGAGCGACCGGCGCTCGTCCGACCTCATCGACGCGTTCGCACGGCGCGGAGCGCAGGTCGTGCACGCCCCGACGATCCGCATGGCGAACGCGACCTCCGACGAGCCGGTCATCGCGGACACCCGTGCGATCATCGAGGCCCGGCCCGACGTGCTCCTCGCGACGACGGCCTACGGCGTGCGCCGGTGGTTCGAGGTCGCGGACGCCGCGGGCCTCGGCGACGACCTCATGGGTGCGCTCGCGCGCACGGCGATCCTCGTCCGCGGGCCGAAGGCGCGCGGCGGCATCCGCGCTGCCGGCCTCGACGACGTCGGCATGAGCGCCGAGGAGACCACCGAGTCGCTCATCGACGAGGTGCTCGCGACGCATCCGCCCGGCCTCACGGTGGCGGTGCAGCTGCACGGCTACCTGCCGTCCGAAGCCCTCGACCGCCTGCGGGACGCGCACGCTCGCGTGCTCACCGTGGAGCCGTACCGCTGGATCGATCCCGACCTCACGGACGAGCGCGTGGACCGCCTGATCGAGGCCGCCTGCACGGGCGGCCTCGACTGCATCACGTTCACGAGCGCACCGGCCGTGCACGCGCTGCTCATGGCGGCCGAGGCGCGCGGATGCCACGACGACCTGGTCGACGCGATGCGCGGGCCCGTGGTCGCCGCGACCGTCGGCCCGGTCACCTCCGCGCCACTGGTCGCGGCCGGGATCCCGCCCGTCCAGCCCGAACGGTTCCGCATGGGTGCGATGGTGCGCCTGGTCTGCGAGCACCTGGAGTCCGAGCGGGTGGTCCGGCTCGACACCGCCCACGGTCCGTTGTCGCTGCGCGGCTCGGTCGTCGAGCTCGACGGGCGACGGATCCCCCTCGCGCCCGTCGCGCTCTCCCTGCTGCGGCCGCTCGCGCACGCGCGCGGCGCGGTCGTGCCCCGCGGGCGACTCGTCGCCGGGATGCCGGGCGACTCGGACGAGCGGGCGCTCGAGGTCGCGCTCAGCCGCCTGCGGCAGAGCCTCGGGGTGCCGGGCCTCATCTCGACCGTCGTCAAGCGCGGGTACCGGATCGATGTGTGACGCCGACCTCACATCGGCCCCGTCGTGCGGTGAGCAGGCGGGAACAGGGTGTTCACCCCTCACGCCATCACGGGAAACACGCCGCGGATAGCGTCGCCTCACCAGCTCGACCCGTGACCGACTCCGACCGGAGGCACCGATGACCGAGACCCTCTCCGCTTCGCCGCCCGCGGCCCCCGCCGCCGTCGCCGCGCCCGCCGCGCCGCCCGTCTCGACGGGCCCCCTGACCGTCCGACCCGGCCGCTGGATCGACGGCTGGGACCCGGAGAACCCCGTCCAGTGGGAGCGCGAGGGCCGCCGGATCGCCGCGCGCAACCTGCGCTGGTCGATCTTCGCCGAGTTCCTCGGATTCGTCGTCTGGCAGCTGTGGTCGATCGTGGTCGTCTCGCTGCCCGCCGCGGGCTTCGCCTTCGAGACGGGCCAGATCTTCTGGCTCATCTCGATCCCCGCGCTCGTCGGCGCGACGCTGCGGATCCCGTACACCTTCATGGTCCCCCGCTTCGGCGGGCGCAACTGGACGATCGTGTCGGCGGCGCTCCTGCTCATCCCGGCGACCGGCCTCGCGGTCGCGGTCGGCAACCCGGAGACGCCGTTCGGCGTCATGCTCGCGATCGCGGCCCTCGCCGGCTTCGGGGGCGGCAACTTCGCCAGCTCGATGTCGAACATCACCTACTTCTTCCCCCAGCGCGAGAAGGGCTGGGCGCTCGGCCTGAACGCCGCGGGCGGCAACCTGGGCGCGTCGGTCGCGCAGTTCGTGGTGCCGATCGCGATCACGATCGGGGCGGCCGTGACGCTGAACCTGCCGCTCGCCGGCTGGATCTGGGTGCCGTTCATCCTCGTCGCGATGGCCGGCGCCGCGCTCCGCATGGACAACCTCTCGAACGCGAAGGCGGATGTCGCGGCGTCCCTCGCCGCGCTGAAGGAGCCGCACCTCTGGATCCTCGCCGTGCTCTACATCGGCACGTTCGGCTCGTTCATCGGGTTCGCGGGTGTCTTCCCGAAGCTCATCGCCGACCAGTTCCCCGACTTCTCCACGTTCCAGGTCGGCTCGGCGAGCCTGCAGCTGGCCTTCCTGGGTGCGCTCGTCGGCTCGCTCGCCCGACCCTACGGCGGCCGCCTCGCCGACCGGTTCGGCGGCACGCAGATCACCATGGCCGCGTTCGCGGTCATGGCGGCCGGCGCGCTGGCCGTGGTCTGGACGCTCCCGCTCGGGAACTTCTGGCTCTTCCTGGGTCTCTTCCTGGTGCTCTTCACCGCGTCGGGCGTCGGCAACGGCTCGACCTACCGAATGATCCCGACGGTGTTCGCGCTCCGCGCGGGCGCGCACAACGCGCACGAGTCGGCCGGCGACGTGAGCTCGCAGCGGAAGGCCGCGGCGGCGCTCGGCATCATCTCAGCGGTCGGCGCGTACGGCGGCTTCGTGATCCCGCAGCTGCTCGGCTTCTCGAAGACGACGTTCGGCGACTACACGACCGGACTCAGCTGGTTCGTGTGGGCGTACGCGGTGATGCTCGCCATCACCGGGGGCGTCTACCTGACGCTCGCGAAGCGCTCCGGGCACCGGATCTGATCGGCGGGCCGGGCGACCTCACCGCCCGGCCCGCTCCCATCGACAGGCACCCCCCCCCCCCCCCCCCCCCCCCCCCCCCCCCCGGGAGGACGACATGGCAGCAGACACCCACTGCCCCTACTGCGCCCTCCAGTGCGCGATGACGCTGACGGCGACGGATGCCTCGGCTCCTGCGAGCACGACGGATGCCACGTCCCCGCCGGTCGCCGTCGCCGGGCGCGACTTCCCGACCAATCGCGGCGGGCTCTGCAAGAAGGGCTGGACCTCCGCGGAACTGCTCGCCTCGCCCTCCCGCCTGACCGCGCCGCTCGTGCGGGGCGCCGACGGCGCCCTGAACGAGACCACGTGGGACGCGGCCCTGGGCCTCGTGGCCGACCGGCTCCGCGGCATCCGCTCGGAGCACGGCGCCGACGCCGTCGGCGTCTTCGGCGGCGGCGGACTGACGAACGAGAAGGCCTACCTGCTCGGCAAGTTCGCGCGGCTCGCGCTCGGTACGAGCCGCATCGACTACAACGGCCGGTACTGCATGTCGTCGGCCGCCGCCGCGGGCAACCGCGCGTTCGGCATCGATCGCGGCCTGCCGTTCCCGCTCACCGACCTCGACGACGCCGACACGATCCTCCTGCTCGGAACCAACGTCGCCGAGACCATGCCGCCGTTCATCGGGCACCTGGCCGGGGCGCAGGAGGCGGGCGGGCTCGTCGTCGTCGACCCGCGGCGCACCGCGACCGCACGGCTCACCGATGACGGGCGGGGCCTGCACGTGCAGCCGGCGCCCGGGACCGACCTCGTGCTGCTGCTGGGCGTCGCGCACGTCGTGATCGCGGAGCGGCTCGTCGACGAGGCGTACGTTTCGGCGCGAACGACGGGGCTCGCCCGGCTGCGACGCGGAGTCGCCCAGTGGTGGCCCGAGCGCGTGCAATCGGCGACGGGCGTTCCCGCTGCGACGGTCCGGGCGATCGCGCGCCGTCTCGCGGCGAGCGATCGCGCCTACATCCTCACCGGTCGCGGCGTCGAGCAGCACGTCGACGGCACCGACACCGCGACCGCCGCGATCAACCTCGCACTGCTGCTCGGGCTGCCCGGCCGCCCGGGCAGCGGCTACGGCACCCTGACCGGCCAGGGCAACGGCCAGGGCGGCCGCGAGCACGGCCAGAAGTGCGACCAACTGCCCGGATACCGCAAGATCACCGACCCAGTGGCGCGTGCCCACGTCGCGCGCGTGTGGGGGGTCGACGCCTCCGCGATCCCGGGGCCCGGGGTGCCCGCGATCGAGCTGCTGGGCTCGCTCGGTCGACCGGGCGGAGTCCGGGCCCTCCTGGTGCACGGCTCGAACCTCGTCGTGTCCTCGCCGAACGTCGCCGACGTGCGACGCGGCATCGAGCGCCTCGACCTGCTCGTCGTGTGCGACTTCGTGCTGTCCGAGACTGCGGCCCTCGCCGACGTCGTCCTGCCGGTGCTGCAGTGGGCCGAGGAGGAGGGCACGATGACGAACCTCGAGGGACGCGTCATCCGTCGTCGCCGCGCGCTCGCGCCGCCGGCCGGCGCGCGCGACGAGCTCTGGATCCTCCACGAGCTCGCCCGGCGGCTCGGCTCGACCGCGAGGTTCGACACCGACCCCGAGGCGGTGTTCGAGGAACTCCGGCTGGCCTCCGAGGGCGGCATCGCGGACTACTCGGGCATCGACTACGCGCTGCTCGACTCGGGCGCCGAGGCGTTCTGGCCCTACCCGCGCGGCGGCGACGGAACCCCGCGCCTGTTCGCCGAGCGGTTCCACCACGACGACGGGCTCGCGCGGCTCGTCGCCGTCGCGCCGCGCACGGGCGCCCGGCCGGCGCCGTCGCCCGACGAGCTGACGCTCGTGACCGGCCGACTGCTCGAGCACTACCAGAGCGGGGCGCAGACCCGCAGGGTGGCCGAACTCCTCGACGCGCAGCCCGAGGCGCGCGCCGCACTGCACCCGGCGACGGCCGCGAGGCTCGGCATCGCCGACGACGAGCCCGTCGAGGTCGGCAACGAGCGCGGCACGGTGCGCTGCCGCGCTCGGCTGACCACCGACATCCGCACCGACACGGTGTTCCTGCCCTTCCACTACGGCGAGGAGCAGGCCGCGAACCTGCTCACCTCCGACGCGGTCGACCCGATCTCGTCGATGCCCGAGTTCAAGGCCAACCTCGTGCGCGTGACGCGCCTCGTCGAAGCGGGAGCCGCGTCATGAGCCCGATCCGGGTCGTCCTCGTCGGCTACGGACCGGTCGGTGCGCGCTTCGTCGAGGGGCTGCTGCCCGCCGTGCGGGCGGGCGCGATCGCGCTCACCGTCGTCGCCGGCGAGCCGGTCGAGGCCTACAACCGGGTCCTCGTCGCCGAGTACGCCGTCGGCAACGCCGACCTCGAGACGATGCTCGTCGGCGACCGGGACGCGGCGGAGGAGGCCGGCGCCGCCGTGCTGCTCGGCGTGCGCGCGACGCGGATCGACCGCGACGCGCACCTCGTGCACCTCTCGACGGGCGAGTCGCTCCCCTACGACCGGCTCGTGCTCGCCACCGGTTCGCGCGCCAATGTGCCGACGCTCGACGGCGTCGAGCGCCACCGCCGCGACCTCGCCGACCTCGAGCGTCACCCGTCGACGCTCGTCGCACGCGACGACGACCTGCCCGCGGGCGTCACCGCGCTCCGCGACCTCGACGACGCCGAACGCGTGCTCGAGGCCGTGCGCGGCCGTCGCCGGATCGTCGTGCTCGGGGCGGGCGTGCTCGGCCTCGAACTCGCGCTCGCCGCCGCCCACGCGGGCGCACAGGTGTGCGTCGTGCACCACGGACCGCACCCGATGCCGCGCAACCTCGATCGCGGAGCCGGGCACGTGCTGCGCTCGGCGCTCCGACGAACCGGCATCACCGTCATCGCGAACAGTCGTGCCGAGGCGATCGGATTCCGCACCGACCGCGACGGCACCCGGCGCTTCGACATGCTCGTCACCGCCGACGGCAAGCAGGTCCGCGGCGACCTGCTCGTGCTCTCGTGCGGCGTGAGCCCCCGGACCGAGCTCGCCACGCTCGCCGGGCTCCGCACCGCCGTGGGCATCGTCGTCGGACGGGACCTCGCGAGCTGGAGCGACCCGGACGTGTTCGCCATCGGCGACTGCGCCCACGTCGTCGAGCGCACCGAGCAGACCGTCGGCCGGCGCATCCTGCCCGGCGCTCCCTCGGGCCTGATCGGACCCGGCTGGCGCCAGGCGGAGCACCTCGCCGGCCGCTTCGCCGAGGCGGCTGCGTTCGGCACCGCGGCGGCCGGCGCCGCGCCGGCGCTCGCACCCGGGCTCGCGCCCGACGTCCACGCCCCGGAACCGCTCGCGCCCGAGCGCGACGCGATCGTGATGCTCAAGGCCGAGCACGTCGACGTCGTCGCCGTCGGGGACGTGACCGCCGACCCGTGGGACGACGACGCGGTCGCACCGCGCCGACGGGTCGCGCAGTGGGCCGACCCCGAGCACCTGCGATACGTGAAGATGGTCACCGAGAACGGCATCCTGACCGGGTTCGCGAGCGTCGGGATGCCGCGCACGGCGGCCGAACTCACCCTGCTCTTCGAGCGGGCCGCCGAACTGCCCGCCGACCGTTCGCTCCTGCTGCGCTTCGACGGCCCCGACGACGACCCGTCGACGCGCGCCGACGCGTTCGCGCCGGACGCGACGGTGTGCTGGTGCAACGGCGTCACCGTCGGACGCATCCTGGAGTCGGCCGCGTGCGGCAGCGCGACCCTCGAGTGCGTCGGTCGCGACACCCGTGCGGGGACGGGGTGCGGCGGATGCCGCGGGCGGATCGCCGAGGTCCTGGCACGTTCGGCGGCCGACGCGCAGGTTCCGGACCGCGACGGAGCAGCGGGCATGCCCGCCTGAGTCGCGACCGCCCCGCGCCCGTCGCCACGGCCGCGGGGTTCGCGTCGGGCCGACGTCAGACGCGCCCGCGGCGTTCCGCCGACGCGGCGGAGTACCGGTCGATCACGAGTTCGACCAGCGGCGCCGCCGCGGGCTCGTCCGGGCCGAGCAGCGGTTCGGCGATCACGTCCGCCCCGGCCGCGATCGCCTGGTCGTGGAACGCGCCGGGCGCGAGCAGGTAGGGAGCGAGAACGACCCTCGCGGCCGGGTGCACCTCGCGGATCATCTCGATCGCGTCGGGCAACCGGGGGATGCCGGCCGCGATGAAGCCGACGGTCGCGGACCGGCCGAGGCGCTGGCCGAGCCGGCGGGCGACCTCGAAGCACTCGCGGACCGCACGCGGGTCGTTCGAACCCGCAGCGGCCAGCAGCACGGCGTCGCCGTCGCCGAGTCCGGCCGCGCGCAACCGGTCCGCCAGCACGTCCACGATGCGTTCGTCGGGGCCGAGCTCCGACGCCAGTCGGGCCGATCCCGGAAGCCGGTCCAGTCCGAGTGCGAGCCCCGTCCGGACGTGGAAGCCGGCCGAGAGCACGAGCGGCACGATCACGGCATCCGGTTCCGATGCGGTCCGGAGGACCCGGTCGAGATCGTCGGCGCGGGCATCGAGGAAGACGATCGACACGTCGAGCTCAGGTCGGGCGGAGGCCACCCCGTCGACCAGGCGCATGATCGCCCGGCGGTTCGCGGCGGATGCGGCTCCGTGGGTCACCGCGACCAGCCGAAGCGGTGCCCGGCCGGGGCCCGAGGCGGGTTCCGGGTCAGTCGTCCGCCTCATCCGCCGCCCCGCCTCTCCGGCGGAATCCGTTCCCACCCGCCGATCCGACGGTAGGCACGGCATGTTTCACGGAATCGGCCCGAGTGTTTCCGATCCGTGAAGAGTGCCTCACGCGAGGCCGGCGGGCGGCTCCGCTTCGTCGCCGGGGCTCGGTGCCCCCGGGCTCGCGAGCAGTTCCGGCCGAACCCGGCGGGTGCGTTCGACCTGCTGCTGCCTGCGCCACTCGGCGACCCGGCCGTGGTGACCCGAGAGCAGCACCGGCGGCACTGGGAGACCGCGCCACTCTGCGGGCTTGGTGTAGCTCGGATACTCCAGCAGGCCGTCCTCGTGCGACTCCTCGACGAGGCTCTCGGGGTTGCCGACCACACCGGGCACGAGGCGGCCGGCGGCCTCGATCATCGCCATGACCGCGACCTCGCCGCCGTTGAGCACGTAGTCGCCGAGGCTGATCAGCCGCACGCGGAGTCGCGTGGCGTAGTGGTCGACGACCCGCTGGTCGATGCCCTCGTACCGCCCGCAGGCGAACACGAGGTGCTCCTCGGCGGCGAGCTCGCGCGCCGCGGCCTGCGTGAAGGGCTCGCCCGCGGGCGACGGCACGACCAGCAGCGCGTCCGAGGGACCCGTGCCGACGATGGCGTCGAGCGCCTCGCCCCACGGCTCGGGCTTCATGACCATGCCCGCGCCGCCGCCGTACGGGGTGTCGTCGACGGTGCGGTGTCGATCGTGCGTGAAGTCGCGCAGGTCGTGCGTGCGCACGTCGATGAGGCCGGACTGGCGCGCCTTGCCCAGCAGCGACAGGTCGAGCACGTCGAAGAACGACGGGAAGATCGTGACGACGTCGATGCGCATGTCGCGGCCTACTCGAGATCCTCGAACAGTCCGGGCGGGGGCGTGACCGTGACGGTTCCCGCCTCCACGTCGACCTCGGGGACGATCGCGGCGACGAACGGCACCATGACCTCGCCGCCGGGAGTCCTGACGACGAGCAGGTCCTGCGCCGGAAGGTGGTCGACGTGCAGGATCTCGCCGACCTTCTCGCCGTCGCGGACGACGGCGAGGCCGACGAGCTGGTGGTCGTACCAGGCGTCGGGTTCGGGCTCCTCGTCGGCCGGCTGCTCGACCCAGAGGATCGCCTTCACGAGCCCCTCCGCCGCAGTGCGGTCGTCGACGCCCTCGAAGAACCCGACGGGCTGGCTGTTGTACCAGCGGAGCTCGCGGAAGACGAGGTCCTTGCCGTGCCACGGCGAGGAGTCCGGGACCTGGAGCGAGAAGACGGCCCCCGGCACGAATCGCCGTTCGGGGTCGTCGGTGTAGAGCTCGAGCTTGATGGCGCCCTTCAGGCCGTGCGCCTTGGTCAGCCGACCGATGCGCAGCTGCTGGGGGCGGTTCGCCGCGGCCACGTCAGGCGTCGGTGTCGACGACGTCGACACGGACTCGGCGACCGTCGGCGAGGGCTGCGACGATGGTGCGCAGCGCCTTGGCGGTGCGACCGGACCGCCCGATGACACGGCCGAGGTCCTCGGGGTGCACGTGCACCTCGAGGACCTCGCCGCGCGCGCTCGACGCGGAGACGACCTTCACCTCGGCCGGGTGATCGACGATCCCCTTGACGAGGTGCTCGAGCGCGGAAGAGAGCAAGGCCTACGCCTCGTTCGACTCGGTCTCGGGCGCCTGCTCGGCCTCGGCGGGCTTCTCGGCGGCCTTCTCGACCTTCGGCTTCACGACGGACTTCTTGGCCTCGTCGACCTTGAACTCGGCCTTGGGCTCAGCGGTCTGGACGGTGGACTTCGCGTCCTTGTCGCCCTTGAACGCGCCCCAGTCGCCGGTCAGCTTGAGGATCGCACGGACCTGCTCGGTCGGCTGCGCGCCGACGCCCAGCCAGTACTGCGCGCGCTCCGAGTCGACCTCGATGAACGAGGGGTTCTCGGTCGGGTGGTACTTGCCGATCTCCTCGATCACGCGACCGTCGCGCTTGGTGCGCGAGTCGGCCACGACGATGCGGTAGTACGGGGCACGGATCTTGCCGAGCCGCTTGAGACGGATCTTGACAGCCACAATTCTCCTGAATGTGTAGAAAACGGTGAACCGATCGCCTGGAGCGTGGGGTGCACACCCGGCGGAAGCTCGAAAGGGCGGACCACGGCCGGATAGAGGGTCGGGCGGCGATCCAACCCCCTATTCTGCCAGATTCCGCCGGATGCCGCGAACCGGCGGATCACCCGAGTCGTGCCATCCACGATTCGATGCCGGCCGCGTCGATCGGCAGCGCCGCCGACAGCACCTCGCTCCCGCCCTCGGTCACCACGAGGTCGTCCTCGAGCCGGACGCCGACCCCTCGCAGTTCGGGCGGAAGGGTCTCGTCGAACGCGTGGAAGTAGAGCCCCGGCTCGACCGTCAGGGCCATCCCCGGGCGCATCTTCGCCCCCTGGTATGCGCCGTGGCTCGCCGCCGAGCAGTCGTGCACGTCGATGCCGAGATGATGCCCCACCCCGCACACGATGTACCGCCGGTGCTGCTGGCCGCCGGGCGAGAGCGCCTCGTCGACCGAGACCGGCAGGAGGCCCCAATCGGCCAGTCCCCGTGCGAGCACGTCCATGCACGCGGTGTGGAAGTCGGACCAGTCGCGGCCGGGGCCGACCGCTGCGAGCCCCGCGCGGTGCGACCGCTCGACGAGGTCGTGGACCTCGCGCTGTGCCGTGGTGAACCGACCCGACGCGGGCAGGGTTCGGGTGATGTCCGCGGTGTAGCCCGATCGGCGCTCGACGCCGAGGTCGAGCAGCAGCAGGGATCCGGGGTCGACGTCGCCGTCCGCGCGCACCCAGTGCAGGACCGGCGCGTGCGCACCGGAGCCGACGATCGACGCATACCCCACGCCGTTCCCGAAGGTGCGCGCGTGGCGGTCGAACGTGCCCTGGAGCCAGCGCTCGCCGCCCCGGCGCACGGACTCGGGGATCTCGAGCGCGGTCGCGGCGAATCCGTCGACGGTCGTGTCGACGGCCGCGCGCAGCTCGGCGAGCTCCCACTCGTCCTTGATCATGCGCAACTCGGCGAGCACGCGTGCGAGCTCTCCCGACCTGGGCCGAGCGGCGAGCGCCGAGGAGGGCCCCTCGGTCGCCACGGTGCCCGCGACGAGCGCGTCGGCCGGCAGCTCGAGCTGCTCGACGCTCCTGGTGCGGATTCCGAGCGCGTCGGCGTACTCCTCGAGCCCGGGCATCGGCCCGACCCAGAGCTCGCCCCGCAGCGGATCCGCGAAGAAGCCGTCGTCGCCCGGACGGAACGGAGCGGGGAGGTAGAGGGTCGCATCGTGCCCGCCGGCGACCGGTTCGAGTACGAGCACGGCATCCTCGATCGCGGCCCCGACGAGCCAGAGGAAGTCGCTGTCGGCCCGGAACTCGTGCGCGTTGTCGTTCACGCGCCTGGGCGCCCGCCCCGCCGCCACCGCGAGCACGCGGCCGGGCAGCGCCTCCCCCAGCTGGACCCGGTGCCGAGCACCCGCATCCGCGCCCCCCGGCGGGACCACGGGCGTGCGATCGGCCCCGCCCCAGCCCTCGCGCATCCACTGTCGGAAGCCCGGGACCTCGGTCAGCCGCGGCATCCGAGGATCGGGCTCTGCCGGTTGCGGCATGGATCGCGCGGGTGCCGCCGCGTCGGGCACGGCGCGCTCGGCGACGGCATCCAGTGCGTCGTTCGTGGTCATCGGTTCTCCTCCCGGCCGACTGGTTCGCGGCCCTCGATCGTTCCTGGTGCCATGCCGAGGCGAACCTCGAGGGCGGTGAACAGTCGCTCGGCGACGTCGCCCCGGTGCAGGCCGTCGTGTTCGAACTCGTTGGTGATCCACGCCTCGACGGCGCCGACCCGGGCGGCCGTCTCGAGCGAGAGGAGCTTCCGGGACATCGGTCACCTTCGGGTTCATCCGTGCCGCGAGGCCGTTCAGCACCGCGGATCGTCGGAAGTGCTTCGTCGAACAATCCGCGATGTGTGCCACATTACACGTCACATAGTAAGATTGTCGACATGCCCGATGTCATCGCCGCCATGCAGGTCCTCGATGCGGCGGCCCTCCGCGCCCGCATCGACCTCCCCCGCGCGGCCCGCGCGCTCCGGGACGCACTTCGGGCAGGATTCGATCCCGACGACGATCCGCCCCGGTCGATCGTCGACGTGCGGAGCGGGCAGCTCCTCCTGATGCCCGCGGACTTCGGCCGGTACGCCGGCCAGAAGCTCGCGACGGTCGCACCCGCGAACCCCGAACGCGGACTCGATCGCATCCAGGCCGTGTACATCGTGCTCGACGCAGAGACCCTCGCGCCCGTCGCCCTGCTCGACGGCACCGAACTGACGAACCTGCGCACCCCGGCGATGTCGGCCGCGATGCTCGACCTCGTCGCCGAACCCGAGGCCGCGAGCCTCGTCGTGTTCGGCACCGGCCCGCAGGGCCTTCGCCACGTCGAGGCGATGCGCTCCATCCGGCCGATCGAGCGGGTCCGCCTGGTCGGCCGCGATCGGGGGCGGGCCGAACGCGCGGTGGCGGCGCTCGCGACCACCGGGCTGGACGTGGCCGTCGGCACCGCCGGCGACGTCGCCGACGCCGACCTCGTGGTCTGCGCGACGACCGCGCGCGAACCGCTCTTCGATGCGACCCTCGTGCGCGAGGGCGCCGCGCTCGTCGCGGTCGGCTCGCACGAGCGCGACGCGCGCGAACTGCCGGGCGCGCTCCTCGCGCGAGCCCAGGTGATCGTGGAGTCCGAACGGGTCGCGCGCACCGAGGCCGGGGACGTGATCATGGCCGTCGAAGAGGGGCACCTCCGCCTCGACGACCTCGTGCCGATGGCGCGGATCGCCACCGGCGACGTCGCGGTGGCATGGGATCGCCCGCGAGTCGTGAAGACGTGCGGCATGGGCTGGCAGGACCTCGCGGTCGCCCAGGCCGCGATCGAAGGAGGGCGGGCGTGATGCGTTGGAGCACCGAGGACTGGCACACCGCCGGCGAGCCCTTCAGGATCGTCGACGGCGTCGCGACCGAGGGGCGGACCGTCGCGGAGCGGCGGGTGAACGCGATGACCGGCGAACCCGACGTCGTACGGCGCTTCCTCTGCCTGGAGCCCCGCGGGCACGACGACATGTACGGCGGCTTCATCACGCCGCCCGACGACGACGGCGCCGACTTCGGCGTGCTGTTCTGGCACAAGGACGGCTTCTCCACCGCGTGCGGTCACGGCACGATGGCGCTCGGCGCCTGGGCGGTCGCGAGCGGTCGCATCGCCGCGCCCGACGACGGGGAGGCGGTCGTCACGATCGACGTGCCGAGCGGTCGGGTCCAGGCGCGCGTGCTGCGCGAGGCCGGACGCACGACGGCGGTCGTGTTCCGCAACGTCGCCTCGCGCGTGCTCGCGCGGACGATCCCGCTGTCGACGAGCCGCGGCGACGTGCTCGTCGACCTCGTCTTCGGCGGTGCCGTCTACGCGACGCTGCCGGCCGCGTCACTCGGGCTCGAGGTCGCCCCGGCGCACACGCCCGAACTGATCCGCCTCGGTCGTGAGATCAAGTGGGCCCTGAACGACCACCCTGCGGCGCGACTCGACGACGAGCGGCTCTCCGGCGTGTACGGCACGATCCTCTTCGACGGGCTCGGGCGCACCGAGTCGGGCCCGTGGCAGCGCAACGTGACCGTCTTCGCCGACGGCGAGGTCGACCGCAGCCCGTGCGGTTCGGGCACCGCCTCGCGGGTCGCGCTCCTCGACCGGAGCGGCGAGCTCGCCGACGGCGAGACGCTGACGCACGACTCGATCATCGGCACCCGGTTCCTCGCACGCGTCGCCGAGCGCACCGCCGACGGGGTGATCCCCGAGGTGACCGGGCAGGCGTACCGGGTCGGCCGCTGCGAGTTCGAGCTCGACCCGGCCGACCCGCTCGCCGACGGGTTCAGCCTGCGCTGACGGCCGCTGACCGCACGAACGACGGGGGCGGATGCCGCGGGGCCCGGGCCCCGCGGCATCCGCCCCCGCCCGACGTGCTCAATGCTCCCCGGTCAGGCTCCCCCAGCCGGCCGAGCGGCCCGCTGCGCTGCGCCGCTGCGGCACGCCCCACGGGTTGTCGTCGCGCAGCGGCGGCGGCAGGAGCGCCTGCGGTGCGTTCTGGTACGCGACGGCGCGCAGGAACCGGGTGATCGCCGCGGTCCCGACGCTCGTCGAGTCGTTCGTGGTCGCCGGGTAGGGACCGCCGTGCTGCATCGCGCTCGTGACCGACACGCCGGTCGGCCAGCCGCCGAACAGCACGCGGCCGCTCGTCTCGGCGAGCGCCTCGACGAGATCGGCGAATCCGCCGTCGGCGAGCTCGGCGTCGCTCGCGTGCAGCGTCGAGGTGAGGTTGCCGGGGAACAGCTCGCGCTGCACCTCGGGCAGCCGGCTCGCGTCGTCGTAGCGGACGATGATCGAGAGCGGCCCGAACGACTCCTCGAGGAGCTCGTCGCGATGCTCGCGCAGCGTCGCGAGGTCGACCTCGACGACGGTCGGCGTCGCGAACCGCTGCTCGGCGTCGTCGACGCGCACGCCGCCCTCCGCGAGCACGGTGACGCCGGGGGCGCCCAGCACGGCGGCCCGACGCTCCTCGAACGCGCGTCCGATGCCGGGGTTCAGCAGGCGGTGCTCCGCGATCGACGCCGCGGTCTCACCGACCGGGCCGAGCGCAACCTCGCGCGGCACGAACAGGAAGCCCGGCTTGGTGCACAGCTGCCCCGCCGAGCCCGCAACCGACGCGAGGAAGCCCCGCAGCAGCTCGGGGTCCTCCGACACGGCGGCCGCCGTCGCGTACACCGGGTTGACGCTGCCCAGCTCGCCGAAGAACGGGATCGGGCGCGGGCGTGCCGCTGCGATGTCGGCGAGGAGCCGGCCCACGTGCGTGGACCCGGTGAAGGCGCCAGCGCGGATGCGCTCGTCCTTCAGGAGCGCGACCCCCGCCTCCTGGCCGGCGACGACCTGGAACGTGCCCTCGGGCATGCCCGCTCCGGCGAGCGCGGCGGCGACGACCTCGCCGGTGCGGTGCGAGAGGTCGGGGTGCCCCGAGTGCGCCTTCACGATGAGGGGACACCCGGCGGCGAGCGCCGCGGCCGAGTCGCCGCCGGCGACCGAGAACGCGAAGGGGAAGTTCGAGGCGGCGAAGTTCAGCACGGGGCCCACGGGTTCGAGCACGCGCCGCACATCGGGTCGCGGGCCGATCACGTAGCCGGGGTCGGCGTCGTCGATGCGCGCGTCGAGGTACGCGCCGTCGACGATCGCCTCGGCGAACAGGCGGAGCTGGTTCGTGGTCCGGCGCACCTCGCCGGTGAGGCGCGCCTCGCCGAGACCGGTCTCGCGCATCGCGATCGCGATGAGTTCGGCGGCTGCGGCGTCGAGCGCGTCGGCGACGGCGACGAGTGCCGCGGCACGGTCCCGGGGGCGGGTGCCGGCGAAGGGTCGGGCGGCGCTCGCGGCGCGGCCCGCGACCTCGTCGATGTCGGTTCCGGTCTGCATGGGTGGGTCTCCAGGTGGTCGGGTCGGGGTCCGCGCGGGGCGGGAACGGTCAGAAGACGAAGCCCTCGGGGAACGGGTCGTCGTCCTCGAGCAGGTACTGGCCGTGGCCGGTCACCCACGCGCGGCCCGTGATCGTGGGCACGACGGCGGGGATGCCGCCGACCTCGGTCTCGCGGACGAGCCGCCCGGTGAAGGCGGTGCCGATGAACGACTCGTTGACGAACTCGGTGTCGAGCGCGAGCTCGCCGCGGGCGTGCAGCTCGGCCATGCGGGCGCTCGTGCCCGTACCGCACGGCGAGCGGTCGAACCAGCCGGGATGGATCGCCATCGCGTGCCTGGACCGGACCGCGTCGGAGCCGGGCGCGATGAACTCGACGTGGTGCACGTGGTTCGCTCCGGCGATGAGCGGATGGCGCGGCGGGTGCTGGTCGTTGACGGCGTCCATGATCGCGAGGCCGGCGCGGATGATGTCGTCCTTGCGGGAGCGGTCGAAGGGCAGCCCCACGTCGTCGAGCTCGACGAGGGCGTAGAAGTTGCCGCCGAACGCGATCGAGTACGGGATGTCGCCGTAGCCGGGCACCTCGATCCGCGCGTCCAGCCGTTCGACGAAGCTCTCGACGTTCTCGATCGTGACGTTCACGGCTCGGCCGTCCTCGACCGCGACCCGTGCGATCACGAGGCCGGCGGGAACGTCGAGCCGGATCTCGGTGACGGGCTCGGTCACCTCGACCATGCCGGTCTCGACGAGCACGGTCGCGACGCCGATGGTGCCATGCCCGCACATCGGCAGGAAGCCGCTCGCCTCGATGAACACGACCCCCCAGTCGGCGTCGTCGCGTGCGGGCGGCTGCAGGAGCGCTCCGGACATCGACGCGTGGCCGCGGGGCTCGTTCATGAGCAGGCCCCGCAGGCCGTCGAGGTGCTCGATGGCGTGCAGCCGGCGTTCGTTCATGGTCGCGCCGGGGATCCGGCCGACGCCACCCGTGACGACGCGGGTCGGCATGCCCTCGGTGTGGGAGTCGACGGCCGTGATCACCCGGCGCGCGCGCATCAGGCGAGCACCGCCTTCCGGGCCGCGAGCGCGGCGAGCGCGCGTTCGGTGTCGGCCGTGACCTGCGCGTGCTGCTCGGGCGAGAGCGGTCCGCGGGGCGGGCGGGTCGGGCCGCCGTAGGAGTTGCCGCAGATGTCCATCGAGAGCTTGATGGCCTGCACGAACTCGGTGCGCGAGTCCCAGCGGAAGACCGCGACGAGCTGCTCGTAGAGCGCCTTCGCCTCGTGCCATTCGCCCCGCACGCAGAGGTCGTAGAGCTCGACCGCTTCGCGCGGGAAGGCGTTCGGGTAGCCGGCGAACCAGCCGACGGCGCCGTTGACCAGGAGTTCGAAGAGCACGTCGTCGGCACCGGCGATGATGTCGATGTCGCAGAGCTCCTTGATCTCGTAGACGCGGCGGACGTCGCCGGAGAATTCCTTGATCGCGACGACCTCGGGGATCTCGGCGAGCTTCGCGACGAGCGAGGGCACGAGGTCGACCTTCGTGTCGAAGGGGTTGTTGTAGGCCATGATCGGCAGTCCGACCTTCGCGACCTCCTGGTAGTGCGCGATGACCTCGGCCTCGTTGGCGCGGTAGAGCGTCGGCGGCAGCAGGAGCACGCCGTCGGCGCCGTCCTCCTGGGAGATCTCGGCCCACGTGCGTGCCTGGTGGCTTCCGACGCCGTGCACGCCGGCGACGACGATCCCGCGCCCGGCGACGGCGTCGACGGCGACCTGGGTCACCTTGCGGCGCTCGTCGTCGGTGAGCGAGGAGTACTCGCCGAGCGAGCCGTTGGGGCCGACGCCGCGGCATCCGTTCGACATGAGGAAGTCGACGTGCTCGCCGAACCTGTCGTAGTCGACGGCGAGCCCGGCGGGGGCCGAGTCGTCTTCGCGGAAGGCCAGGGTGGTGGCGACGACGACACCGCCGAGGTCCATGGTCTGGGTGGTCATCTGCTGTCCATTCTGTCGTTCGCCGTTCGGTGTGCGAAGTGCGGATGTCTCGGGCGGGCGGTGTCGGCGACCGCCGACGTGCACCGGTTCCGAGTAATATATCACGCACTACATCGGTGGAGAAGTCTCGCACGCAGCGAGCTCGCCGATGCGCAGCGACGAGAGCACGGGGCGGCGGTCGAGCCCGAGGGGCCGCCCCACGAGGTCCTCGACGCTCCGGCCGCACGTGCGGCCCTGGCACGCCCCCAGTCCCGCCCGGGTCGCGAGGCGGAAGCCGCGGCTCGAGCTCGTGTCCACCGCGGCGACGCCGCGCTCCGAGAACGCCTCGATCCGGGCGCGCGTCACCGATTCGCAGCGGCAGACGATCGTGTCGTCGTCGAGCCACGCGGTCCAGCCGGGTCGGATCTCGTGCGTCGCCAGTCGCTCGGCGAAGGCGTGCATGCGGCGACGTGCCCGGAGCGGGCCGCGCATCCGTTCGTCGTCGAGGGCGCCGCCGGCCGCGACGAAGCCCGCGACCGCGCCTTCCGCGAGCGCGGCATCGGCGCCCGCGATCCCGGTGACCTCGCCGGCCGCGAAGACGCCGTCGGTGCTCGTCGCCTGCCGCTCGTCGACCGTGACGAAGCGCGCCGCGCTGATCGCGCAGCCCGCCTGGATCGCAGCTTCGAGCCTGGGCGTGAACCCGTGCCCCAGGGCGACCGCGTCGCACTCGACCGTGCGCTCGGTGCCCTGGATCGGGCGCCAGTCGCGGTCGATGCGCTGCACGGTGACGGCCTCGACGGCGCGGTCGCCGTGGATGCGGGTGACGGCCTGCCCAAAGCGGTACGGGGTGCGGTGGCGGGCGAGCGAGGCGAGGTACTCCCCCAGTTCGCTCGCCTTGCCTGCGGCGCCGGCGAGCTGCCACGGCGCCCGGCCCCAGCCGCGGGCGAGCGCCCCGGCCGCGCAGGCCTCGACGACCTCGGCGACCTCGCCGCCCACGTGGGCGAGGCTCGCCGCGACGGGAAGCAGGAACGGACCGGCACCCGCGACGACGGTGCGCCGCCCGAGCGCGATGCCGTCGCGCTTCGCGAGCGCCTGGGCCGCCCCGGCCGTGGTCACGCCCGGCAGGGTCCACCCGGGCACCGGAAGCGCCCGGTCGTGCGCCCCGGTCGCGATGACGAGCGCATCGGCATCGATCGTGAGCGCGGTACGCGCTGCGGCGTCGGCGGGCCCCGCGAGCGCGTGCACGCGCAACCCGCCCTCGGTCTCGATGCGCCAGACGCTCGTGCTGCGGTGCACCCTCGCCCGCTCGAGCACGGCCCTCAGCCGCTCGAACCGCGACCACTGGTGCTGCAGTCGAGGATCGGTCAGCGCGTCGTGGTGCCGCCAGAACTGGCCGCCCGGGCGCTCCCCCTCGTCGAGCACGCAGACCTCGGCCCCGTGCGCGAGCGCCGCCTGGGCGGCCGCGAGCCCGGCGGGCCCTGCCCCGATGACGACGACGCGGCGGCTCATCGCGCTTCCCGGGCGATCTCGTCGCCGTCGACGGCCGTGCGCTGACAGGCACGCACGCTCTCGACGCCGTTGACCGTGACGACGCAGTCCTGGCAGACGCCGATGCCGCAGAACACGCCGCGCTCGGCGCCGTCGGCCGTGCGCCAGCTGCGGTGCCCTGCGGCGATGAGCACGCCGGCGATGGTCTGCCCCTCGCGGCCGGAGAGCTCCTCGCCCTCGAAGCTGATGCGGACGTCGTCGATGGGGGCGCTCACGCGGCCTCCTCTCGCAGGGCCGCACGGGTCGGCAGGAACGGGGTGGGGTCGAGCGGCGCAGGCGTGCCGAGCACCGCGTGCGCGACGAGTTCGCCGGTCGTCGGGGCGAGCCCGATTCCGGCGCCCTCGTGGCCGGCCGCGTGGAAGAGCCCGTCGATCCCGCCGTCGGCGCCGATCGCGGGCAGGTGGTCGGGCGCGTACGGGCGGAACCCGTGGTAGCTGCGCAGGACCATGGTGTCGGCGAGGAACGGGAAGAGCCGGGTGGCCTTCGCGGCGATCCCGGCGAGCGCGGGCAGGGCGAGCGCGTCGGAGAACCCGACCCGTTCACGACTCGAACCGATGAGCACGGTGCCCGCGGGCGTCGACTCGACGACGGTCGACGTCTGCAGCGCGGCATCCGCGGAACCCACGGCACCGACGTAGTCGGCGTCGTAGACCTTGTGGAACACGCGCTGCGGCATCGGCACCGTGACGAGGATCATGCCACGGCGGGGCCGGATGTCGAGGCGGGTACCGAGCAGGGCGGCGACCTCGCCGGCCCAGGGGCCCGCGCAGTTCACGACCGCGTCGGCCTCGATCGGCCCGGCGTTCGTCTCGATGCCGACGATGCGGCCCGAGGCGCCGCCCGAGCGGCCCCGCGCGTACCGCGCCCCCGTCACCTCGGCGATGCGCAGCTGCGCCCCGAGGCGCACCGCCCGCGCGAGCATCGCCTGCGTCGCGAGGCTCGGCTGCACCTGCGCGTCGTCGGGGTAGTGGATGCCGCTGCCGATCTCGTGCGACAGGTGCGGCTCGAGGGAGCGCAGCTCCGGGGCATCCAGCTCGACGGCGCGGATGCCGATGCCGCGCTGGGTTCCGGCGAAGTCGGCGAGCGCACCCTCGCCGCCGGGGAAGGCGACGACGATGCCGCCCTTCGCCTCGAACTCGGTGGCCGGCCGGCCCGGCCCGCGCTCGTCGTCGAGGCGTTCGGCGAGCGACCGCCAGGCGCGGTTGGCGACGATCGCGAGCTCGGCCTCGGCGCCCGGCCCCTTGTCGGAGACGAGGATGTTGCCCTCGCAGCGGCTCGACGTCTCGCCGGCGACGCCGACCCGGTCGACGACGACGACCTCGGCTCCCGCCTCGGCGAGCGCGAGGGCGCTGGCCGCCCCGACGGCGCCCGCGCCGATCACGATGACGCGCACGGCGCCTCCACTTCGTCGTGTTCCAGTGGTCTGCCGTGCAGAACCAAAGCACATGTCACGTGTGACATTTTACTCTACGACGACGAACGGGGTCAGCCCTCGTCCTGGCCGCTCCAGATCCCGGCCACATGGCCGACGTGCCGCCGCATCAGCGCCTCGGCGGCCGGGCCGTCACCCTCGACGAGCAGGCGCACGAGCTCGGCGTGCTCCAGCGACGAGGCGACGAGCGCGTCGCTCTCGGCCAGGTTCACGAGCCCGACGAGCCGCGTCTGCTGCCGCAGCTCGCTCACCAGTCGCACGAGATGCCGGTTGCCGGTGAGCTCGAGCAGGGTCAGGTGGAACGCCGTGTCGGCCTCGAGGTACGCCTCGAAGCGGCCCTCGCGACCGGCGGCGACGATCTCGGCAGCGAGCTCGTCGAGGCGGGCCACGGTCTCGGCCGGGACATGGCCGGCGAGCCTGCGCAGCGGCGGCGCCTCGAGCAGGGCGCGGACCTCGCCGAGCTCGCGCAGTTCGTCGAGCGAGATCTCGGTCACCCGGAATCCGCGGTTCCGGATCGGGCTCAGGAACCCCCGACGAGCGAGGTTCAGCATCGCCTCGCGCACGGGCGTCGCGCTCACGCCGAACTCGCTCGCCAGGGTCGGCACCGTGAGCACGGTGCCCGGCGCGAACTCGCCGGCCACGATCCGCGACGAGAGCGTGCGTTCGACCTGTTCGCGCAGGCTCTGCACCTCGGGCAGGCGCATGGGCTCGAGCGTCACGGAGTGCCGGCCTTTCGAGGTGTCATGCGGCACATCGTACTCGGTCGTCCCGACCCGTCGGGTGCGGCGCGCACGAGACGCTCCCCCGTGCTCGTGGGAGGATTTGCTCACACGCCGCACGCGCGGCGAACGGGGACGGGGGGTCGCCAATGGAGATCGAGTTCGCGAGGTCCGCGCGTTCCAGCGTCGGCATCGAATGGGAGCTCGCCATCGTCGATCGGGCGACCGGCGAGCTCGCATCGGTCGGCGACGTCGTCCTCACCGAACTCGGCGGCCCCGACGGGTCGCCGCACCCGTGGATCACGTCGGAGCTCCTGACGAACACCGTCGAGCTGGTCAGCGGAGTCCACGATCGTGTCGCCGGCGCCGTCGAAGACCTCACCGGCCAGGTCGCCGAGGTGCGTGCCGTGCTCGACCGACTCGGCGAGTACGAGCTCATCTGCAGCGGCTCGCACCCGTTCAGCCGATGGTACGACCAGCGACTCAGCGACAAGCCCCGGTACCACAAGCTCGTCGAGCGGACCCGCTGGTGGGGTCGGAACATGATGATCTGGGGCATCCACGTCCACGTCGGCATCGAGGAGCGCGACAAGGCGCTTCCGATCCTCGACGCGATGCTCGCGTACGTGCCGCACCTCCAGGCGCTCTCCGCGTCGAGCCCGTTCTGGGCGGGCGTCGAGACCGGGTACGCGTCCAATCGAGCGCTGATGTTCCAGCAGTTGCCCACCGCCGGGCTGCCCTACCAGTTCCCGGACTGGGCGTCCTACGAGCGGTACGTGGACGACCTCGTGCGCACCGGCGTCATCGAGGATCACACCGAGGTCCGCTGGGACATCCGGCCCTCGCCCCGCTGGGGCACCATCGAGGTGCGCGTCTGCGACGGCGTGTCCTCAGCGGACGAGATCGGTGCGATCGCCGCCCTCGTGCACTGCCTCGTGGAGTGGCTGTCGACGAGGCTCGACGAGGGCGAGACCCTCCCGACGATGCAGCCCTGGTACGTGCGCGAGAACAAGTGGCGTGCCGCCCGATACGGCATGCAGGCCGAGATCATCACGGACACCGCGGGCACCGAGCGCCTCGTTGCCGACGAGGTCGCCGACCTGCTCACGACGCTGGCGCCCGTCGCGGAGCGCCTCGGGTGCCCGGTCGAGCTCCAGCGCATCCGGGCGATGCTCGAGCACGGCGCAGGCTACGAGCGTCAGCTTCGCGTCGCTGCCGAGCACGGCGGCGACCTGACCGCGGTCGTCGCGCACCTCGCCCGCGAGCTGCGCGAGGGGACGACGCGCGCGCAGTGAGCGCCCGCCGGCGAGCTCGGCGAGCTCGGCGAGGTCAGCGACCGAGCATCTTCTGCAGGCTGGCCAGCTCCTCTTCGGTCGGCCCGCCCTTCGCACCGCCGCCGCCGAGCCCGAAGCCCGATCCGACGGGCGCGTCCGACGCGCCCGCGGGCGCGGCACCGGACGCGATGGCCGCGTTCTCGGCTGCGCGCTTGGCGGGATTGCCCGAACGCGATCCCTGCGACTTCTTCTTGCCCTTGGCCTTGCGCGCTCCCCCGCCGTGACCGCCGGGGATCGGCCCCATGCCGGGGATCTGCGGGACGCCGCCGCGCGCGACCGTCTTCATCATCTTCGCGGCCTGCTCGAACCGCTGCACGAGCTGGTTCACGTCGGTCACGGTCATGCCCGAGCCCTTGGCGATGCGCAGGCGACGCGATCCGTTCAGCAGCTTCGGGTTGCGCCGCTCGGCGGGCGTCATCGACTGGATGATCGCCTCGGTGCGCACGATCTCGCGCTCGTCGAAGTTCTCGAGCTGCTGCTTCATGCCGCCGGCGCCGGGAAGCATGCCCAGCATCTTCTTGATCGAACCGGCGCCGCGGAGCTGCTGCATCTGCTTGAGGAAGTCCTCGAGCGTGAACTGCTCCGACGCGATCTTCTCGGCGACCTTGAGGGCCTCCTCTTCGTCGAAGGCCTGCTGGGCCTGCTCGATGAGGGTGAGGATGTCGCCGAGGTCGAGGATGCGGCTCGCCATGCGGTCGGGGTGGAAGGGCTCGAAGTCGTCCAGGCCCTCGCCCGTGGAGGCGAAGATGATGGGCCGGCCGGTGACGGATGCCACGGACAGCGCGGCACCGCCCTTCGCGTCGCCGTCGAGCTTGGAGAGCACGACTCCCGTGAAGTCGACGCCGTCCTGGAAGGCCTTCGCGGTCGTGACCGCATCCTGGCCGATCATGGCGTCGATGACGAAGAGGACCTCGTCGGGGTTCGTGGCCTTGCGGATGCTCGCGGCCTGCTTCATCAGCTCGGCGTCGACGCCGAGACGGCCGGCGGTGTCGATGATGACGACGTCGTGCTGGGCGCGGGACGCCTGCGCGACCGCATCCTTCGCGACGCGGACCGGGTCGCCCACGCCGTTGCCGGGCTCGGGCGCGAAGACGGTCACGCCGGCCTGCTCGCCGACGACCTGCAGCTGGTTCACCGCGTTCGGGCGTTGGAGGTCGGCGGCCACGAGCATGGGCGTGTGGCCGTCCTTCTTCAGCCACTTCGCGAGCTTGCCCGCGAGCGTGGTCTTGCCGGCGCCCTGGAGGCCCGCGAGCATGATGACGGTCGGCGGGTTCTTCGCGAACTGCAGCCGCCGCTGCTGGCCGCCGAGGATGCCGACGAGCTCCTCGTTCACGATCTGCACGACCTGCTGCGCGGGGTTCAGCGCCCGGTTCACCTCGTCGCCGAGGGCACGCTCGCGCACCGTCGCGGTGAAGGTCTTCACGACGTCGAGCGAGACGTCGGCGTCGAGCAGCGCGCGCCGGATCTCGCGGACGGTGCCGTCGACGTCGGACGCGGAGAGCTTGCCCTTGGTGCGGAGGTTCTTGAACGTCTCGGTCAGACGGTCAGAGAGGGTGCCGAACGTAGCCATAGTGCCGCCCAGTCTACTGGCGCGGACCTACCCCTCGAAGCGCACGTCGACGATCTCGCGCTCGACGTCGATCGTGGCGACGAGCCGCTCATCGGTGTCCTCGGGCGCGAGACCGTACTCGAACTCGGCGAACACGTCGCCGGGGCCGTCGGCATCGGGGCGGAGGTCGACGCGCACCAGCGACATCGACCTGAGCGCGTCGATCTGGCGGTCGCCCGAGTCGCGGCCGATCGCGGCATCCACCTCGTCGGCCTCGTCGAGATCGGCGTCGAGCATCGCGCCGAGGAACTGCGCCACGGGCGAGGAAGCGGAGTCGAGTTGGGTGACGAACAGCGACCGCAGCTCGTCGTCGACGAGTTCGAGCTCCCCGATGAGGGTCGCGGCCGTATCGAGCGCCGCGAGCGAGACGGCGTCGGCGTCGGCGTCGAGGACGACCTCGACGCGCTGGTCGGCGTACTCGACGTCCTCCGACCAGTAGTCGCCGACGAGTCCGAAGTAGTCGTGCTCCATGGACATGCGTGCCCTCCCCTCCTCAGCCGACGAGCTGCTGCGCGAACACGTGCGGCGTGAAACCCGTGAGATCGCCGATGCCCTCGCCCTGGCCGATGAGCTTGATGGGCAGGCCGGTCTTCTCCTGGACTGCGATGACGAACCCGCCCTTGGCCGAGCCGTCGAGCTTGGTGAGCACGAGGCCCGTGACGCCGCCGTGCCGGATGAACGCCTCGGCCTGCGCGAGCCCGTTCTGCCCGGTGGTCGCGTCGAGCACGAGCAGCACCTCGCTGATCGGCGCCTGCTTCTCGACGACGCGCCGGATCTTGCCGAGCTCGTCCATGAGCCCGCCCTTGGTGTGCAGGCGACCGGCCGTGTCGATGATGACCATCTCGGTGCCCGTGCGCTTGGCGTGCTCGACGGTCTGGAACGCCACGGACGCCGGGTCCTGCCCCTCGCGTTCGGGCCGCACGACCTCGGCGCCTGCGCGTTCGGCCCAGGTCGCGAGCTGGTCGACCGCGGCGGCCCGGAAGGTGTCGGCGGCGCCGACGACCACGGTGCGGCCGTAGTTGCGGAGGAACTTCGCGAACTTGCCGATCGTGGTGGTCTTGCCCACCCCGTTGACGCCGACCACGAGCACGACCGCGGGCCGTTCGGTGAGCTTGAGCGTGGGGTCGTACTTCGCGAGCCGTTCCTCGACGAGTTCGCGAAGCATCCGCTGGACGTCCTTCGGGTCGGTCGTGCGGTACCGCTCGACCTGCGCCTTGATCGACTCGACGATCTCCTCGGTCACCGCAGGCCCGAAGTCGGCGCGGATCAGCGCGGACTCGAGGTCGTCCCACGTGTCCTCGTCGATCGTCCGCGCGCCGAACACGTTGCGGAGGGCCGATCCGAGCGACCACGATGCGCGTTCCACCATGCCTCCCAGCCTACGGGGGCGGATGCCTCGTGCCCGCCCCGCACTCATCGGCCGCACCTCGCCCGCGCCCGCGCATACCCGGCGGGCGCGAGGGCCGCAAGGCCTTGTCGCGGCCGAACCGTCCCGGAAGCATCGCCACGGACGGAAGGAGACCCCCCATGCCCCTCGTCGGATTCCACGCGTCGCACGAGCAGCTCCCGCCGAGCGCGCTCCTCGACGCCGTCGTGCAGGCCGAGCGGGCCGGCTTCGACGCAGCCATGTGCAGCGACCACTGGGCGCCCTGGAGCGTGCGCCAGGGCCACTCGGGCTACGCCTGGTCGTGGCTCGGCGCCGCGCTGCAGGCGACCTCGTTCTCGCTCGGCGTCGTGACCGCGCCGGGCCAGCGGTACCATCCGGCCGTCGCGGCGCAGAAGATCGCGACGCTCGGCGAGATGTTCCCCGGCCGGTTCTGGGCGGCGATCGGCAGCGGCGAGGCCGTCAACGAGCACATCACCGGCGAGCCATGGCCCGACAAGGACGCCCGGGACCGCCGGCTCGCCGAGACCGTCGACGTCATGCGGCGCCTCCTCGCGGGCGAGACGGTGACCCACGAGGGCGAGGTCAGCGTGCACGAGGCCCGGCTCTGGACGCGCCCCGACGAGACCCCGCCGCTCATCGCGGCCGCGGTCAGCACCGAGACCGCGGCCGAGACCGCGGCGTGGGCCGACGGGGTCATCACGGTCGACCAGGGCCGCGACGCGCTCGGGGACTTCATCGACGCGTACCGCGGAGCCGGTGGTCGTGGCCCGATCTGCGTGCAGGTGCATCTCAGCTGGGCCCCGACCGACGACGAGGCCGTCGCGATCGCGCACGACCAGTGGCGGCAGAGTCTCGTGTCGCCGCACCTCGCGTGGGAACTCGCGAGCCCCGAGGCCTTCGACGAGCGCACGGCCGACGCCGAGCCGTCCGAGGTGGCCGACACCCTGCTCGCCTCATCCGACACCCGGCGTCACCTCGACGCCCTGCTCGGGATCGCCGACCTCGGCGTCGACCGCATCTACCTCCATCACGTCGGCCGGCAGCAGCGCGGGTTCATCGACGCGTTCGGAGCGCACGTGCTGCCCGCCCTGCGAGCCGCGGGAGCGTCGACGGGAAGCGAAGGCTGAGCCCGATGCGCGCGACCGACCGCGGCGACCTGTGGTGGAAGACCGCGGTCGTCTACTGCCTCGACGTCGAGACCTACATGGACTGGAATGACGACGGCTCCGGCGACTTCGAAGGGCTCGCGAACCGGCTCGACCATCTCGCCGAGCTCGGCGTCACGTGCATCTGGCTCATGCCGTTCCAGCCCTCGCCCGACCAGGACGACGGCTACGACATCGTCGACTTCCTCGGGGTCGACCCGCGGCTCGGCTCGCTCGGCGACGTGGTCGCGTTCACGCGCGCGGCGCGGGACCGCGGCATCCGCGTGATCATGGACCTGGTCATGAACCACACGTCCGACCGGCATCCGTGGTTCGTCTCGGCCAAGCGCGGGCGCAACGCGCCCTACCGCGACTTCTACGTCTGGCGCGACGAGATCCCGCCGAACCCGCCCGAGAGCGTCTTCCCCGGCGAGGAGGAGGGCGTGTGGGAGTGGCACGAGGGCACGGGCCAGTACTACCTGCACTCGTTCTACCGGCACCAGCCCGACCTGAACATCGCCAACCCCGAGGTGCGCGACGAGGTCGCCAAGACCGTCGGGTTCTGGCTCGAGCTCGGGTTCTCTGGCTTCCGCGTCGACGCCGTGCCGTTCCTCATCGAACCGCCCGCCGGCGTGGACGTCGGCGACCCGCACGAGCTCCTGCGCGACCTGCGGCGCTACCTCCAGCGCCGGGCGAGCGAGGCGATCCTCCTCGGCGAGGTCAACCTGCCGTACGAGCAGCAGATCGCCTACTTCGGCGCCGACGGCGACCCGGCCGAGCTGACCCTGCAGTTCGACTTCGAGGCCATGCAGCGGCTCTACCTGTCGCTCGCGAGACAGGATGCCACGGCCCTGCGCGACACCCTCGCGAAGCGCCCTCGACTCGAACCCGAGAAGCAGTGGGCGAACTTCGTGCGCAACCACGACGAACTGACGCTCGACAAGCTGTCCGACGCCGAGCGCGAGGAGGTGTTCGACGCGTTCGCCCCCGAGGAGTGGATGCGCGTCTACGGTCGCGGGATCGTGCGGCGGCTCCCGCCGATGCTCGAGGGCGACCCGCGCCGGGTGCGCATGGTCTACAGCCTGCTGTTCGCGCTGCCCGGCACGCCGGTGCTCTTCTACGGCGAGGAGATCGGCATGGGCGAGAACGGCGAGCAGGAGAAGCGCCAGGCGGTGCGCACGCCCATGCAGTGGACCGGCGGGCGCAACGGCGGCTTCTCGCGGGCCGCTCCGAGCCGCCTCGCGGCCACGCCGCCCGCCGACGGGTACGCACCCGAGCACGTCAGCGTCGAGGCGCAGATGCACGACCCCGACTCGCTGCTCGCGGCGATACGCGGGTTCGTCGCCCGGTACCGCAGCTCGCCCGAGATCGGCTGGGGCGCGTTCGAGCTGCTCGAGGTCGGCGAGCCCGCGGTGCTCGCGCACCGCATCACCGAGGACCACCTGCGCTTCGTCGCGCTGCACAACTTCGCGCCGCGCCCCGTGCGGGTGACCCTCGAGCTCGGCGACGTTCCCGACGGGGCCGTGCTCTCCGACCTGTTCGCCGTCGACGCCGATCCGATCGATGATCGCGGGCGGGTCGACGTCGAGCTCGACGCCTACGGGTACCGCTGGTTCCGGGTGCTCGCGCCGGGCGACCGGCGGCTCACCTGAGCGGATGCCGCGGCCCCGGCATCCGTCTGCTCAGCTGGCCTTCGCGTCGAGCTCCTGGCGCACGCGCTGGCCGACCACGGCGGACACCCCGTCCTGTCGCATCGACACGCCGTAGAGGGCGTCCGCGATCTCCATCGTGCGCTTCTGGTGCGTGATGACGATGAGCTGGCTCTCCTCGCGCAGGCTCTCGAACGTCGTGAGCAGCCGGCCGAGGTTGGCGTCGTCGAGCGCGGCCTCGACCTCGTCCATGATGTAGAACGGGCTCGGTCGGGCCTTGAAGATCGCCATGAGCAGCGCGACGGCCGCGAGGGAGCGCTCGCCGCCCGAGAGCAGCGAGAGCCGCTCGATCTTCTTGCCCGCGGGCTTGACGCTCACCTCGATGCCCGTCGTGAGCAGGTCGTCGGGGTTCGTGAGCGCGATGCGGCCCTCGCCGCCGGGGAACAGGATCGGGAACACCTCGGCGAACGCCTCGCGCGTGTCCTCGAACGCGGACCGGAAGATCGACTCCATGCGCCCGTCGATCTCCTCGATGATCGTGAGGAGGTCCTTGCGGGTGTTCGCGAGGTCGGTGAGCTGCTCGGTGAGGAACTGGTGGCGCTGCTCGAGGGCGGCGAACTCC
This sequence comes from Agromyces marinus, assembly GCF_021442325.1. Classification (NCBI taxonomy): domain Bacteria; kingdom Bacillati; phylum Actinomycetota; class Actinomycetes; order Micrococcales; family Microbacteriaceae; genus Agromyces; species Agromyces marinus. The sequence goes on from NZ_CP087879.1 coordinate 1,923,242, forward strand.
TCGAGCGCGAGTGGGTTGACCCGGCCGAGCTGGCCGAGCTTGCGCTCGGCGGCCTGCAGGCGCCTCTGCTGCTCCGTGCGGTCGTAGGGGCGCGGTTCGGCGTCCGGGTCGGCCTCGTCGGGAATGGGCTGATCGGGTCCGTACTCGGCGACGAGGACGGCCTCGTCGAGGCCGAGCTCGCTCGCGGCGCGCTCGACGAGCGAGCCCACGTGCAGCTTCTTCTCGTAGATGCGCAGTTCGAGCCCGTGGACGTCCTCGGTGACGGCGTGCAGGCGTTCGCGAACGGATGCCTCGGCGCGGCGCGCCGTCTGCACCTCCTCGTTCCGGCTCGCGCGTTCGGCCTCCGCCGCGGCGAGCGCGACGCGGGCCTCGGCGACCGACCGGCCCGCGGCCGACAGCACGGCGGGCAGGGCGTCGGCGACGCGTTGCGCCGACTCGAGCTGGGCGCGCCGGATGACGGTGCGCCGTGCGGCCTCCTCGGCGGCGCGGCGCTCCGCCTCGTGCTGGCGTTCCATGCCCGCGATGCGGGTCTCCTCCGAGCGCACGCGCTCGCGAGCGGTCTCGAGGCGGAGCCTCGCTTCGACCTCGCCCTCGCGGGCGCGTTCGAGCTCGGCCAGCGCCCCGTCGCGGCGGTCGGCCTCGAGCACGGGGCGCGTCTCGGCGCGGGCGGCCTCGAGCTCGGCGCCGGCGTCGGCCGCCGCGGTCTCGGCCTCGACGATGCGTTCCTCGGCGGTGGCGAGCGCCTCGTGGAGCCGGCCGGTCTCGGCGAGCGCCGCCTCGGCCCGGACCCGGGCGCGGTTCAGCGCCTCGGTGCGCTGGGCGAGCTGCGCGTCGAACTCGCGGAGCGCGGTGAGTGCCGCCTTGGAGCGCTCGCGCGCGTGCTGGGCAGCCCCCCGCTGCTCGTCGAGGTCGGACGTCGCGTGTTCGATCTCGGCGCGGACCTCGTCGAGGCGGGCCTTCGCACGGTCGCGTTCGGCGAGCAGTTCGATGCGGCTCTGCGTGCGACCCGATCCGCCGTGGACGACGTACCGGCCGATGACCGTGCCGTCCTTCGTGATGACGGTGGCGGGCCGGTCGAGGGCGGCGAGCGCGGGCTCTGCGGCGCGGACGGCGTCGAGGTCGTCGGCGATGAGCACCTCGGCGAGCAGGGCGCGCACCCCGTCGGGGGCGTCCGCGACGGATGCCGCGGGGACCAGCCCCGGGACGTCGAGGCCGTCGGGCGGGGCGCCGCCGGGGTCGGCGATCGTGAGTGCCACGCGACCGAGGTCGTCGGCGGCGGCCGCCGCGAGCGCGCCGAGCGCGGCGGCGCGGTCGTCGACGAGCACCGACTCGGCGAGCGGTCCGAGCGCTGCGGCGACCGCGACCTCGTAGCCGGGCTCGACGCGCAGGTGCTCGGCGAGGAGCCCGCGGACGCCCGGGGCGCCGGATGCGGCGAGCGCCGCGGAACCGTCCTTCTGGTCGAGCGCGAGCGAGAGTGCGCCGACGCGCGCGCCGAGGGCGTCGCGTTCGCGTTCGCGTTCGTGCAGCGCCTCCCGGAGCCGGTCGATCTCGCCCTCGGCCTCGAATACGGCCGCCTGCGCGAGCTCGTACGCCTCGTCGAGGTCGGTCGAGGCTCCCGGGTCGGCGTCGGATTCGGCTTCGATGCGCGCGAGCTCGGCGGCCGCGGCGTCGCGCCGCAGTTCGGCCGACTCGAGTGCGGTGCGGTGGCGCAGCACCTCGCCGCGGACGGCGGCGAGGTTCGAGGCCGCGGCATCCGCTCGACCGGCCAGTTGCGAGGCCCGCAGGTCGTACGCGCTGACCCGTGCGGCCTGCGCCGCGATCTGCTCGTCGACGGCGTCGAGCGCGGCGCGCGCGTCGCGCGTGACCTGCCCGGCGCGTTCGAGCGCGGCACCGGCCTCGCCCACCCCGCCCCGGATGGATTCGAGTTCGGCCCGCGCGGCGTCGATGTCGGCCAGGGTCACGGTCGGCGCGGCATCCGCACCGTCGTCCGGGCTCGACAGCAGCGCGATCCGCTGGCGTGCGAGCGAGTCGAGCGAGCGTAGTCGGGCCTCCGACTGCTCGAGCGCGAAGCTCGCGGCGCGAGCGCGGTCGACGGCGTCGCCGCCCTGCGCCTGTTCGAGCCGTTCGATGCGCGCCTGGTGCTGTTCGAGTTCCTGCTGCAGCACGAGGCGTTCGGCGTGCCGTTCGTGCTCGGCTCGCCCCGCGTCCGCGAGGACGCGCCGGAGTTCGACGACCTCGTCGGCCACGAGCCTGGCCTTGGCGTCGCGCACGACCGCGGCGATGCCGGCGGCCTCGCGTGCGACCTCGGCCTGGCGGCCGAGCGGCTTGAGCTGGCGGCGCAGCTCGGCGGCGAGGTCGGTCAGGCGCGTGAGGTTGGCCTGCATTGCGTCGAGCTTGCGGAGCGTCTTCTCCTTGCGGCGGCGGTGCTTCAGGATGCCGGCGGCCTCCTCGATGAACCCGCGGCGGTCCTCGGGGCTCGCGTGCAGCACCTGGTCGAGCTGGCCCTGACCGACGATGACGTGCATCTCGCGACCGAGGCCGGAGTCGCTGAGCAACTCCTGCACGTCGAGGAGGCGGCACTGCTCGCCGTTGATGGCGTACTCGCTGCCGCCGTTGCGGAACAGCGTGCGCGAGATCGTGACCTCGGTGTACTCGATCGGCAGCGCGCCGTCGGAGTTGTCGATCGTCAGGCTCACCTCGGCACGGCCGAGCGGCCCGCGGGTCGAGGTGCCCGCGAAGATGACGTCCTCCATCTTGCCGCCGCGCAGCGTCTTGGCGCCCTGTTCGCCCATGACCCAGGCGAGCGCGTCGACGACGTTCGACTTGCCGGAGCCGTTGGGGCCGACGATGCAGGTCACGCCCGGTTCGAACGCGAACGTGGTCGGCTGCGCGAAGGACTTGAAGCCCTTGAGCGTGAGGCTCTTGAGGTACATGTCCCCCCGGTGTCGCGGCGTGATGGTGCTGGATGCCTCGCACGAGCGTACCCGAGCGGATGCCGCCGGCCGGGTTCGCTCGCCGGGTTCGCGCGGATCCGGACGCTCCGACGGCCGTCGACGCCGCGGGAGGCGCTTCCGGCGGGCGCACCCGCGGGCTAGGCTGGCAGGCTGCTCGGAGTCGAGGAGGACGCATGGGCATCGAGATCCGACCCGTCCGGGTCCCCCACCAGGCGGATGCCGAGGCATCCGCCGAGCTCGACGCGTACGCCGCGCTGATCCGCCGGCTCGACCTCGAGCGGCTGGGCACCGACGAGCTCGCGCGGCCCGTGACCGAGCTGGTGCGCCAGTTCGCCGACGACCCGTACCGTGCGCACGTGCCGCTCGGCGCCTTCGACGGCGACGCCCTCGTCGGCATCGCCGAGCTCGAGTGGGAGCGGGACGACCAGGCGCGGACCGCGTACCTCGAGATGCTCGGCGTCGTCCCCGAGCGACGACGCGAGGGCATCGGCTCGGCGCTGCTCGAGCGCGCCGAGCGGATCGCCCGGGACGCGGGGCGCCCGACGCTCGTGCTCGCCGCAGACCACCCGGCCGACGCCGGGTCCGACGGCGACGAGGTGCTGCACGCGCCGCAGGGCGACGCGACGATCCCCGCCGGCGACCCGCCCGCCCGCTTCGCCGTGGCCCGCGGCTACGCCCTCGGCCAGCTCGACCGGGTCAGCGTGCTCGACGCCGCGGCACGTGCCGACGAGTTCCGGTCGCGACTCGACGGGCTCGCGGCATCCGCCCGGTACCGGGTGCGCACCTGGGTCGATCACGCCCCCGACGACCTGCTCGACTCGCTCGCGGTCGCGCACGAGCGCATGTCGGTCGACGCGCCGTCGGGCGCGATCGACTACGAGCTCGAGCGCTGGGACGCCGACCGGGTCCGCGACGACGAGCGGCGCACCGCCGCGATGGGGCGCACGACCCTGACCGCGGCCGCCGTCGCACCCGACGACACGGTCGCCGGATTCACCGTGCTCTCGCTGCCGGCCGGTTCCCCCGCCGTCGAGCAGTGGGACACGATCGTGCTCGCCGCCCACCGCGGCCACCGGCTCGGCATGCGCCTGAAGCTGGAGAACCTCGTCCTGCTCGAGGCGACGGATGCCACCCGCGAGCGCGTCTACACGTGGAACGCCGACGAGAATGAGCACATGCTCGCCATCAACATCGACCTCGGCTTCCGGCCGTTCGCGCTCGAGTCGGTCTGGCAGCGACCGTGAGCGCGGCGCCGCGGCCCGGCGGAGCCGCGCCGGCGGACGGGCCGGGAGCGCTCCGCGCCATCCGCTCACCCGACCGCATCGGCATCCCCGAGTCGGCCGACCTCGAGGCCTACGCCGAGTTCGCGCGCCGCATCCAGCTCGAGACCACCGGCACCGACGAGTTCAGCTACTCGGCCGCCGAGCTCGCCGTCCTCGGCGGCGACCCCTACCTCGAGCGCCGCCGGTTCGGGGTCTTCGAGGGCGGGCGGCTCATCGCCGCGGCAGCGGCATGGTGGGAACGCGAGCAGGCCGACGGCGCACCCATGATCACGATGGTCGGCGTCGACCCCGGCCACCGGCGGCGCGGACTCGGCGGTGCCGTGCTCGAGGCCGTCGAGGCATCCGCTCGCGACGCCGGCCGCGAGACGACCCTCCTCATCTCGGAGCACCGCACCGACGACGGATCGGGCGAGCGGATCCGCCCACCGCAGGGCGAGGCGTCGCTGCCAGCAGACGCGCCCGCGGTGCGGTTCGCACGCTCGCGCGGGTACCGCCTCGGCCAGCTCCTCGTCGCGAGCGCCCTGCCGGTCGCGGGCCGCGCGGCGCACTTCCGCGGCCTCGCCCGGCACGCCGCGCGCGACGACGGCTACCGCCTCGAGGCGTGGCGCGAGCGCACGCCCGACGAGCACCTCGACGCGTTCGCCGCCGCCCGCTCGCAGATGGTCGCCGAAGCGCCGAGCGGCGGGGTGGACTTCGCCGACGAGCACTGGGACGCGGCGCGCATCCGCGACGACGAGGCGCGCGCGACGAAGGCGGGGCGCACGCACCTCACAGTCGCAGCGATCGCCGCCGACGGGGAGGTCGCGGGATTCACGATCCTGACCCTCGCGCCGGGCAAGCACGGCGCCTACCAGGACGACACCCTCGTCCTCGGGCCGCATCGCGGCCACGGCCTCGGCATGCGGATGAAGCTCGCGAACCTCGTCGCACTGACGGAGACCGCACCGGAACGCACCTCGGTGTACACCTGGAACGCGGACGAGAACGGGCCGATGCTCGCCATCAACCGCGGGCTGGGGTTCCGCCCGCACTCGATCCAGGCGACGTGGCAGCGCGGATGACGCCGGCGCCGCCGCCGGGGGACCGTCGCCCCGCGCGCATCCGCTGGCAGCGCGGGCACCGGTGCGAGGAGCGGTTCATGAACGCCTCGCGCACGATCGGCGTCCCGCACCTCGGGCACGGCGATCCCGTGCGGCCGTAGGCGTTCAGCGAGTGCGCGAAGTACCCGGATGCGCCGTTGACGTTGACGTACTGCGCGTCGAAGCTCGTGCCGCCCTCGGCGAGCGCCTTCCGGAGCACCTCGCGCACCGCGGCCTGCAGCTCGCGCACCCGCCGTCGGCCGAGGCTCGACGCGGGCTGCTCGCCGTGCATGCGCACGGCCCACAGGGCTTCGTCGGCGTAGATGTTGCCGATGCCCGACATAACGCCCTGGTCGAGGAGCACGCGCTTGATGCCGGTCGCCCGGCGGGCGAGCGCCGCGGCGAACGTGTCGTCGTCGAACGCCGGGTCGAGCGGGTCGCGCGCGATGTGCGCCACCTGCGAGGGGATGCTGCGCGCCCACCGGCCGGTGACGTCGGCCGAGTAGCCGGCGACCCTGCCGTCGGCGGTCGGCACGAGGCGATCGATCGCCATCGAGCCGAAGATGCGCTGGTCGACGAAGTCGACCCGGAGCTCGCCATGCTCGGGGTGCTCGAGGTGCAGCCGGATCCGCGCATGGCGGTCGTCGCCCGGGTGGTCGCTCGTGCGCAGCAGCAGCTGCCCGCTCATGCCGAGGTGGCCGACCAGTGCGGCGCCTCCGGTCAGCGGCATCCACAGGAACTTGCCGCGCCGCACCGCGGCCTCGATGCGCTCGCCGGTCAGCAGCGCCTCGAAATCGCCGGATGCCGCGTCGTGCCGCTTCAACGACCGGGCGTCGAGCACCTCGACCCCGGCGACGTGCGCGCCCGTGACCGCCGGCGCGAGCCCCGCACGGACGACCTCGACCTCGGGAAGCTCGGGCACGTCAGCGGTCGCTGAGCAGGGTCCACGCGCGCAGCGCGGCGGCCATCTCGGCCTGCTTCTTGCTCGATCCCTCGCCGGACGCCTCGACGAGGTCGCCGACGACGACCGTCGCCACGAAGTGCTTGTTGTGGTCGGGCCCGCTCTCGCTGACCGAGTACGCCGGGGCAGCCGACCCGCGGCGCGCCGCGATCTCCTGCAGGCTCGTCTTCGGGTCCATCGCGGCGCCGAAGCGCGCGGGATCGTCCATGAGCGGCGCCACGAGGCTCAGCACGAACTCGGTCGCGACCTCGCCGCCGCGCGAGAGGAACACCGCGCCGATGATGGCCTCGACGGTGTCGGCGAGGATCGACGGCTTGTCGGCGCCGCCGGTCATCGTCTCGCCACGGCCGAGCCGGATGAACCGGCCGATGCCGATCGTGCGCGCGACCTCGGCCAGCGCGGCGCTCGAGACCAGGCTCGCGCGCCGCTTGGCCAGCTCGCCCTCGTCGAGTTCGGGATGGTCGGTGAACAGCCGCACCGTGACGGCCTGCCCGAGGATCGAGTCGCCCAGGAACTCGAGGCGCTCGTTGGTCGGGATGCCGCCGTTCTCATACGCGAACGACCGGTGCGTGAGCGCGAGGAGCAGGAGATCGGGGTCGAGCTCGACGCCCAGCGTGCGCTGCAGCTGGGCGAGCTCGTCAGCCCCGGTGTCCGTACGCTCCGCGCGCCTCACGACCGGTCGTTCGTCGTCTCTGGGCCGACTAGACGTCGGCGACCTTGCGGCCCTTGTACTCGAGGAAGAGCGGGGTGCCCGCCGAGTCCTCGACCACGCGGGCGCGGTGCGGCAGGCTGTAGGTGACCTTGCCGTTCTCGACGGTCTTGACGAGCGTGGGGGCCTCGGCCTTCCACTGCGAACGGCGCGCGTGGGTGTTGGCGCGTGACTTCTTCCGCTTGGGAACAGCCATGACTCTCTCTCAATCTCTCTGCTGGTCGGCCTCGGATGCCTGATCCGTGCCGTCGTCCTCGGAAGCCTGGAACCCGGCGAGCGCAGCCCAACGCGGGTCGGACGGTGCCTCAGGGGTGTCGAGCTCCGGATGCTCGGCCAGACGCAGACCGGTCTCTGGATCGAGACCGGGACAGTCGGGCCGGCACACCGGCTGGAAGGGCAGTGCCAGCACTACCGCATCTCTGATGAGCGGTTCAAGATCCACGTGGTCGTCTTGAACCTCATACTCGAAAGCTTCCCCAGAATGATACGCGAAAAGCTCCTGGAACTCGACTCGGACCGGCAGGGCGATCTCGGTGAGGCACCGCCCGCACTCCCCCTCGGCGGTCGCATCGACCTCGGCGGTCACGAGCACGCCCTCGTGGACGGACTCCAGGCGGACGTCGACGCCGAGGTCGGAACCCTCGCGCACGCCGACCAGCCCCTCACCCAGCGTTTCGGGTGCGGGGACGTCGAACTGCTGCTCGCGCATCTCGCCGGGACGGTTGACGAGGTCGCGGACGTTGACGCGGAACGGGGAGTGCTGATCGGCCACGGTCGAGCATTCTACGCGCCGGGCGTCGTGGTTCTGCCGACCACGGGGCCGATGGCGGGTCGCAGCGACGCCGGAAGCAGGATCGCGGCCGCCCGACGCCAGGGCGGCGCGTCCCTCCTGAGCGCGGCGCAGACGGCATCCACGTCCCGGGCGATCCGCGCACGTCGGCCCTGCTCGGCCTCGGCCCCCTCGCTCGTCGGGGCGTTCCGGGCGTCCACGTGCGCCGGGGACGCCACGGAGCGGACCCGCCCGTACCGCTCGCGCTCCACGTCGTCCCGGATCCGGTCGAGGGCGGCTCGCGCCCCCGGATCGGCGAACGCGGCCCCGGCCGCGAGGCCCGCCACGACGGTTCGGACCGTGCTGCGCTCGTCGACCGGGAGCCCGAGGTCGCCGGCCGTCGCGACGACCTCCCGCCACGCGGCATCCGCCGGCTGCACGCCCGACCGGATGCGCGATCGGCGACCCGCGCGCACGACCGCGCGCGAGCCGGCCGGCACCAGCAGGAGCAGGACCACGACGAGGCCGATCACCGTCACGGGAACCCACGCCGGGCCGGCCTGCGCCGCCGCCGCGTCGGAACCCAGCGCGCGATCCGGGTCGCCCTCGGGACGCCCCGTCGCGCCAGGCGACGTCGACGGCGCGGTCGGGATGATCCCCGGCGTCAGGTCGCCCGCATTCGGCCGCGTGTAGTCGGGCACGCTCCCCCGGCCCGGAGTCGGCTCGAACGGAACCCAGCCCACCCCCTCGAAGTAGAGCTCGGGCCAGGCGTGCAGGTCGTGCGAGTCGACCTCGATGACCACGTCGCCGTCGATCCGACGGTCGCCGGGGTTCCCCGAGGTGTAGCCGATCGAGATCCGCGACGGAATGCCGACCTCCCGCGCGAGCACGGCCATCGTCGAGGCGAAGTGCACGCAGTAGCCCGCTCGCTGCTCGAGGAACGCGCCGATCGCCTCGAACCCCGCACCGTCGTACCCGGACGCGGCCGGAGCGGTCTCGGAGTACTCGAACGCCGACGAGCGCAGGTACCGCTGGATGGCGACCGCCGCGTCGTACCTCGTCAGGGCGCCCGCGGTGACCTCGGCCGCGGTCTCGCCGATGATCGGCGGCAGGTCCTCCGGCAGGCTCCGCGTCTCCTCCGCGACCGCGCCGCCCGGAGCGGCCGGGGCGCCGCGCAGCTGCGCGACGGTCGGGTCCACGTCGAGGTGCGAGAGCCGGTACTCCTGGCCGAGCGTCGTCGCGTCGACGCTGCGCACGTTGAGCGTGCCCCGATCCCAGAACCACGACCCCTCGACGCCCTCGACCTGCACGGACGGGTACGGCAACGGCAGCCACGCCGTCCGCACCTGCTCGACCCGGACGGCGACCTGCTTGGACTCGGCGGGAACCGCGTCCGCCAGGCCGTCCGGCCCCGGCATGGTCGCGAGCGTGTTGGCGCCGTCGACCGCGCGTTCGGTCGCCGACCACACCTGCCCCTCGAGACGTTCGACCGTCAGCAGCGTGAAGTACGGCCGGGCGCCCTCGGGCGAGACGTAGCTGAACGCCGGTACCGGGTCGGGTCGGCGCAGGTCCCTCCCGAGGTCGACGTACGGGCTCACGCCCCGCGCGAACAGCGTGCCCGGCCCGCCCGAGCCGACCAGGAAGCTCGTCGAGACGCTCGGCGTCGCGGCCGCGATGACGGATGCCGCGACGACCCCGACCGCGGCCAGGGCGATCGACCCGCCGAACGTCGAGACCAGCGGGGCCCGCTTCGGTGCCCGCACGACGGGGGCGTCCTCGCCCTCGGACTCGTGCAGCAGCTCCGACGCGCGGCGCACCCGGACGTCGATGCGCAGCAGCAACAGGTACGCCAGCGCCGTGAAGACGATCGCGGTGGTGTCGGCGCCGTCCTTCAGGAAGAGTCCGGGCACGAGCACGGGCACGAGCGCCGGGGCCGCCGCGAGGGCCGGGACCCGCACGGTCTGGACGAGGAAGTCCGTCAGCGCGGCGACGAGTCCGACGCCCACCGCGATCGCGAACACCAGCGCCGGAACCGGCAGCGCGGGAACCGACTGCTGCTCGATCGTGCGCTGGGCCCCCTCGGCGAGCGCGCCGAACGCCGCGAGCGTGTCCGGGGTCGGGACGATGAACGCGAGCGCGGTGCCGCCGCCGAACAGGAGCGTGAGCGCGAGCAGGGCCGCGACGAGCTCGAGCGGGGGCACGAGCGACGGCGGCGTTCGGATGCTGCGCAGCGCGGCGCCGCCGCCGATGACCGCGACGGCGACCACGGCACCGGCCCACCACCACGCGCTGCCCGAGATGAGCGGACCGAGGGCGGTCGTCGCGACGAGGACGAGCAGCAGGCTCACCGCCGACAACGCGAGCGACTGCGCGCGGCTCAGCGGGAGACGATCAGGCACCACCGCGGCCTCCCGTGCGGGCGGCCTCGCGTGCGGTTCGCCACGCCTCCTGCCAGGCGGCGGGCAGGTCGGCCGGACGGCGCACGCGGATGACGCGCCAGTCCGCGTCCTCGAGGTGCACGACGTGGGCGTGCGGGACGGACTCGGCCGCGAACGCGATCGCGGGCTCGACCGAGCTCCGCAGCGCGACGAGGCCGTCGACGGCCGCCGCCGACGGGTCGACGATCACCGCGACCGCGGGCATCCGCGCGTCGCGGCGTGCGGAGGTCGGGGTCGCGCCGCGCATGCCCCGATCGCCGGCACCGGCGCGCCGTGCCGGTGCAGGCCCCGGCGACTCCAGGCGCGCCAGGTCTTCCAGGAGCGCGGCCTCGCCGCCGCCGGACCGGTAGCCGCCGCCCTCGGGCGCGATCGCCGCGACGTCCGCGTCGGGGTCGTCGACGGGATCGACCCGGACCCGGAACCCCTGGCCGATCAGGTGCACCCCGATCGAGGCCGCGATCTCGACGCCGAGCTCGAACGCGGGATCGAGCGGGTCCGCCCCCTCGCGCAGGCCTCCCGACCCCGGCGGATGCGCTCGAGCGCCGAGCACGGTGTCGAGCAGGATGCGGAGTTCCGGGTCGCCGCGCTGCTCCTCGTCGCGGACCATGAGCTCGCCGCGGCGCGCCGTCGCGGCCCAGTGCACCCGGCGCATCGGGTCGCCGTAGCGGTACTCGCGTGCGATGAGCTCGTCGCTGTTGGGGTGCGTCCGGCGCTGGAGTGCGTGCACCGTGCCGTCGACGCTGGCGACGAGTCCGACGGCCGAGTCCAGCGGCGTGATCCGAGGGGTCACCACGAGTTCCCTCGCGCCGCCCGCGACCCGGTCGAGGCGCGCGAGCCCGAACGGGTCGGTCACCGAGACGCGCAGCGGGCCGACCTCGAAGACGCCGCGGCGCGGTGTGCGCACCCGGTACTCCACCCCGACCTCGTCGTCGCCCGAGCGCAGGTACGGCTCGGTCCGCCCGATCGCCGGCAGGATGGCCTCGGGCGGGGTGCGCAATGCGGGCGACGCCAGGTCGCGCCAGTGCGCGCCGTCGAACGGCCGCCTGCTGCGATTGCGCACGCGCAACCGCACCGTCGAGGAGCGCCCGGCGCCCACGATGCCCGGCTCGAACGTGCGGTGCACCGTGAGCGCCGGCGGCCGGATGGCGAGGTACCCGAGCGCGGCGACCGGCATCGCGAGGCCGACCGCGGCGAGCAGCAGGAGGTCGCGCAGGTCGAACCACAGCGCGACCGCGAACAGGATGCCGCCGAGCACGAGCAGTGCGATCCCGCGCCGGGTGAGGCGCGGACGCGCCGGATGGCGTGCACGGCGGGGCCACGGCATCGGCGGTCACTCCCTCCGGGCGCTGCCCACCGGGACCGGCGTCTCGGCGAGGATCCGGCGCACGATCTGGTCGATGAGCGGCCCGCCGTCGTGGTCGTGGCCGCCGACCGCTCGGCTCGTCGGCACGAGCCGGTGCGCGAGCACGGGCACGGCGAGCGCGTCGACGTCGTCCGGGAGCACGAAGTCGCGGCCGTGCATGGCCGCGTGCGCCTTCGCGGCCCTGACGAGCTGGAGCGTCGCGCGGGGGCTCGCACCGAGCCGGAGCTGGCGGTCGTCGCGGGTCGCGCGGGCGAGTTCGACCGCGTACTGCTTCACGGGCTCGGAGGTGAACACGTGCTGCACGGTCACGACCATCGCCCGGAGCTCGGCGAGCGTGACGACGGGCTCGAGCGAGTCGAGCGGGCTCGCGGTCTCGCGGTGCGCGAGCATCGAGAGCTCGTCGGCGGTGGCGGGGTACCCCATCGAGATGCGGGCCATGAACCGGTCGCGTTGCGCTTCGGGCAGCGGGTAGGTGCCCTCCATCTCGACGGGGTTCTGCGTCGCGACGACCGTGAACGGCTGCTCGAGACGGTAGGTGGTGCCGTCGGCGGTGACCTGCCGTTCCTCCATGCACTCGAGGAGCGCCGACTGCGTCTTCGGGCTCGCGCGGTTGATCTCGTCGCCGATCACGAGGTTGGCGAACACGGGTCCGGGCTTGAACTCGAAGCGGCGCGAGACCTGGTCGAACACCGAGACGCCCGTGACGTCCGACGGCAGCAGGTCGGGGGTGAACTGGATGCGACTGACCGTGCAGTCCACCGAGCGCGCGAGCGCCTTCGCGAGCATCGTCTTGCCGACCCCGGGGACGTCCTCGATGAGCAGGTGCCCCTCGGCCAGGAGCACGGTCAGCGCCGCGGTGACCGCGTCGCGCTTGCCGCTGATGACCGCCTCGACGTTGCGGACGATGTCGGCCGAACGCGTTCCCACCTCGTCGATGCCCATCGTGGGAGTCCCGACGGCCGTCTCGGTCCCGCTCACGGCTGCATCGCCCCCTGCAGGTAGGTCGCGACCGGGTTCGGCACGTACGGTGCGACATCGCCGCCGAGCGCGGAGACCTGGCGCACGAGGGAGCTCGACACGTGCGCGTTGGCCGGATCAGGCAGCAGGAAGACCGTCTCGACGCCGGCGAGGTGCCGGTTCACGATCGCCATGGGCGTCTCGTAGGCCACGTCGAGCTGCGAGCGGATGCCCTTGACGAGCACGCTCGCACCGACGTCCGTGCAGTAGTCGACGAGGAGGCCCATGCTCCACGCCGCGACGACGATGTCGCCGTCGATGCCGGCCTCGGCGATCGACTCCTCGATGAGGGCGACGCGCTGCGCGATCGGCAGCAGCGCGGACTTGTCCGGGTTGTGCACGACCACCACGTGGAGCTGGTCGTAGAGCCCCGCCGCCCGCCCGATCACGTCGAGGTGCCCCCGCGTGACGGGGTCGAATGATCCGGGAACGACGGCGATCCGCTGCATACGTGCCAGCGTAGTGCGCTGCGCGGGTCTCGGGCCCGTCGCGTCGCAGTCTCAGCCCCTGCTCAGGAACTCGCTCGTCTCGTCGTCGAGGCGGCGGCGCACCGCGTCGGCGAGCGCGGGGTGCGCGGCGAGCTTCGGGTCGTCGGCCAGGAGCCCGGCGGCGGCCTCGCGCGCGTCGGCGATGACCTCGCCGTCGCGCGCGACGCGGAGCAGTTTCAGCGAGGACCGCCCGCCGGACTGCATGGCCCCGAGCACGTCGCCCTCCTGGCGCAGTTCGAGGTCGACGCGCGCGAGCTCGAATCCGTCGCCGGTCGCCGCGACGGCCTCGAGCCGCTCGCGGGCGACCGTGCCGGGCTCGGCCGCCGAGACGAGCAGGCACAGCCCCGGGACGCTGCCCCGGCCGACGCGGCCGCGGAGCTGGTGCAGCTGCGAGACGCCGAACCGATCCGCGTCGACGACGACCATGGTGCTCGCGTTGGGGACGTCGACGCCGACCTCGATGACGGTCGTGGCGACCAGCACGTCGAGGTCGCCCGCGGCGAACGCGCGCATGACCTCGTCCTTCTCGTCGGCCGCCATGCGGCCGTGCAACGGTGCGATGCGCGCGCCCGAGAGGGCCGGGAGCGCGGTGAGCTCGGCGAGCACCGAGGCGACGGATGCCACGGGGCCGCCCGCGTCGGGCGCCGCGTCGGCTCCACCGTCGTCCTCGACGAGCTTCGCCTCGATGGCCGGGCACACGACGAAGCCCTGCCGCCCCTGGGCGAGTTCCTCCGCGAGCCGCTCCCAGACGCGGGCGCGCCACGTCGGGCGCTCGGCCAGCGGCACGAGGTGGGTCTCGATGCCTGCGCGGCCGGCGGGCAGCTGCCGGATGGTGCTCACGTCGAGGTCGCCGAACACGGTCATCGCGACGGTGCGCGGGATCGGCGTGGCCGTGAGCACGAGCACGTGCGGGTGCCGCCCCTTCAGCCGCAGCGCCTCGCGCTGTTCGACGCCGAAGCGGTGCTGCTCGTCGACGACGACGAGGCCGAGGTCGGCGAAGCTGGTGGTGTCGCCGAGCAGCGCGTGCGTGCCCACGACGATGCGCGCCTGGCCCGCCGCGACCCGGAGCGCCGCCCTCCGGCGGTCTGCCGCAGGCATCTGCCCGGTCACGAGCGTCGGCATGACCTCGGCCGCGAGTCCGGGGCCCAGCATGCGCGCGATGGAACGCAGGTGCTGCGCGGCGAGCACCTCGGTCGGGGCGAGCAGCGCGGCCTGGCCGCCGGACTCGGCGACGGCGAGCATAGCGCGCAGCGCCACGACGGTCTTGCCCGAGCCGACCTCGCCCTGTACGAGCCGGTTCATCGGCACGGCCGCCGCGATGTCGGCGAGGATCTCGCCGCCGACCTCGCGCTGGTCGTCGGTCAGCTCGAACGGCAGCGACGCCTCGAACCGGTCGAGCAGGCCGCCGGGGCGGGGGATCCGCGCCACGGCCTCGTGCGCACGCGCGGCGGCCCGGCGCTCGAGGAGCGCGGTCTGCAGCACGAACGCCTCGGTGAACCGCAGGGTGCGGCGCGCGGCCTTCCAGTCGTCGTCGCGCTCCGGCCGGTGCACGCGTTCGAGCGCGTCGGCGTGGGCGAGCAGGCCGTGCGCCCGGCGCACGCCCTCGGGAAGCGGGTCGGGCACGCCGCCCACCCCGTCGAGGACCAGCCCGACGGCGGTCTGCAGCTGCCAGCTCGAGAGCGACCCGGTGGCCGGGTAGATCGGGATCGGCGCCGTCGCCCACCGCACGGCCGCGGCATCCGCTCCCGTGGTCGCGGGCGCGGACTCGTCGAAGACCTGGTAGTCGGGGTGGGCGAGCTGGCGCGCCCCCCGGTAGTCGGAGACCTTCCCCGCGAACATGCCGCGCACCCCGGGCTTGAGCTCTCGCGCCCGCCACGCCTGGTTGAAGAACGTGAGGGTGAGCACGCCCGTGCCGTCCGAGATCTTCGCCTCGAGGATCGAGCCCCGGCGCGACCGCATCGTGCGCTCGCGCACCTCGAGCACCTCGGCGACGATCGTCACGTTCTCCTCCAGCGGGAGCGACGCGAGGGCCGTCAGCTCGCCGCGGGCGGCGTACCGGCGCGGGTAGTGCGCGAGCAGGTCGCCGACGACGGAGTACCCGAACGCGCGCTGGAGCGCCTGCGCGGTGCGCCCGCCCAGGACGCCCGAGAGCTTGCTGTCGAGGTTCGGCCCGCCCTCGGCCACACGGTCGACGGTCATGCCTCGATCGTAGGCTCGGCCTCCGTCGTCGGCGAGGCGAGCGCGTCGAGTTCGGCGCGCACGTACGGGTCGTCGGGGCGCGCCAGTGCGAGTTCGCGCTGCAGCTCCAGCGCCTCGTCGGTGCGGCCGAGCGTGCGCAGCGCGCGGCCGACGGCCCAGCGCGCGACGTGCTGCTGCCCCGCGGTGCCGTAGGCATCGGCGGCCTCGACGGCCTTGCGGAAGTGGTGCAGCGCGGCGAGCGCGTCGCCGCCGTCGTGCTTGGTCCAGCCGAGGTTGTTGTGCAGCGCCACGCCCCACCGCCGCAGCCGCGGATCGCGCACCCCGTCGAGGATGTCGAAGCCCTCCGCTGCCCACTCCTCCTCATGGCCGGCGTCGTTGAGCGCGAGCATGTGCAGGGCGTCGAGCACGAGGAACGTCGAGCCGGAGACCGCCGCTTCGCGCACCGCCCGGGTCAGTTCCGGGACCGCCTCGTCGGCCCGTTCGGCGGACGCCGCGATGCGGCCCCGCTCGAGTGCGATGCGCGCCCGCAGTTCGGCGGCGTCCTGTGCCCCGGACTCGTGCCGCTCGGCCTCGAGCGCGTCGAGCGCGGCGTGCGCCTCGTCCACTCGGCCCTGGATCGCGATCGCCCGGGCGAGCTGGGTCGCCATCACCGCCCGTGCGTGGGCGTCGAGGGCCTCGTCGGCCGCGGCGGCGCGGAATCGCGCCTCGCTCGCCATCGGATCGCCGAAGTCCCACATGCGGTCGATGGCCCGTTGCTCCGAGTCCCGGTGGGACGGATCGGCGTGCAGGGCGTCGGTCGAGTCTTCCACACCACCAATCATGGCAGCGGCCCGGAGGCGGCCGTTATGCTCCCGAGACATGACGCGCATCATCGCCGGCTTCGCCGGGTCCCTCACGCTCGCGGTGCCGAGATCCGGCACCCGCCCCACGAGCGACCGGGTGCGCGAGGCGATCTTCTCCGCGCTCGACGCGCGCGACGCGATCGAGGGCGCGGTCGTCCTCGACCTCTACGCCGGATCGGGGGCACTCGGCCTCGAGGCCGGGAGCCGCGGCGCCGCCGAGGTCGTCCTCGTGGAGCGGGCCAGGCCCGCCGCGGAGGTGTGCCGGCGCAACGCCGCAGCGCTCGCGAAGGCGGCCCGCGGGGGCACGACGCCCCGCGTGCGGGTCGAGCCGCGGAGCGTCGCCGCCTACCTCGAGGCCGCCGCGCCCGGCGTCGACCTCGCCTTCGTCGACCCGCCCTACGACCTCGGCGAAGCCGACCTCGCGCGCGACCTCGCGCTGCTCGCCCCCCTCCTCCGACCCGACGCGATCGTCGTCGTCGAACGCAGCAGCCGCTCCCCCGAACCGGAGTGGCC
Organism: Agromyces marinus; assembly: GCF_021442325.1. NCBI lineage: Bacteria > Bacillati > Actinomycetota > Actinomycetes > Micrococcales > Microbacteriaceae > Agromyces > Agromyces marinus. Next base: position 1,939,857 of record NZ_CP087879.1, read on the forward strand.
CGCGGGCATCGTCCCCGAACGTCGACGCGACTACGGCGAGACGACGCTGTGGTGGGCCGCGGCCGACCCGACGGATCAGCCGGCGATGCCGTCCCAGCCCGAATAGGGGTCCCACCCGCCGGTGTCGACCGGCTCGCCGTCGAGCGTGAGCAGGCCCGCGCGCACGGCAGCGCCGCCGCCTCCCGCGACGACGGAGCCGACCACCTGGAACGGCTCCGGCGGCACCGCCCCTGCGGGGAAGGTCGCGAGCAGCCCGTGGTCCTCGGCTCCGGCGAGCGCGGTCATCGGGTCGTCGCCGAACGCCGACCCGTGGAAGTCGAGCGCGACTCCGCTCGCCTCGGCGAGTCGTCGCGCGTCCCGCGCGAGCCCGTCGCTGACATCCAGCATCGCCGTCGCGCCCGCCCTCGCCGCGAGCACCCCCGCCGCAACCGGCGGACTCGGCGCCAACTGCGCCCCGACCAGGTGGGGGTGCCGCGCGCGCAGCGCCTCCGCCAGCTCGGGGTCGGGCTCGCCCGCGGCATCCCTCGCCTGCGCGAACAGCAGCGCGAGACCGCGCGCGGCATCGCCGCGCGCCCCCGCGTGCGCGAGCACGTCGCCCGGGCGCGCACCCGACCGGAGCACGGGTGCCCGCCCCTCCAGGTCGCCGAATGCGGTCACCGCGATCGTCAGCACGCTCGACGCCGACAGGTCGCCGCCGACGACGCCCGCGCCCGGTGCGAGCGCGGCGAGCCCGTCCCGGAGCCCGTCCGCGATGCCCTCGAGCACCGAAACCGGCATCGACGGCGGGGCCGCGATCGCGACGACGAGCGCCGTCGGGCGGGCGCCCATCGCGGCGACGTCGGTCAGGTTCGTCGCCGCGGCCTTCCAACCGAGGTCGTGCGGGCTCGACCACGCGAGCCGGAAGTCGGGCCCGTGCACCATCAGGTCGGTCGTGACGACGAACCGGCCGTCGGCAGCCGCCACGACCGCAGCATCGTCCCCGGCTCCCACGAGCGCCGCCCGGCCGTCTTCGAGCCGCGGCAGGATCCGCCCCAGCACGGCCGTCTCGCCGAGGTCGCCGATCGTCGGGGACGACTCGCGTGCAGGCTGATCCATGGCACCCACGGTAGCCTGATCGACGATGTCCGCTCCCCGCTCCGGTCGCCCCCCGCGCCGCCTCGCCCGACTGGGCTCGGCGGTCGCCGTCCTCGCCGCCCTCCCGCTGCTCGCCGCCTGCAGCCAGCCCGTGCCGTTCGATCCGGCACCGGATGCCGCCGACCCCGACTGCGCCGCCGTCGTCGTGCGCCTGCCGGACCAAGCCGCCGGCCTCGACGCCCGCGCCACGAGTGCGCAGGGCACCGGCGCATGGGGGTCCCCCGCGAGCGTGCTGCTGCGTTGCGGGGTCGAGCCGCCCGGCCCGACGACGCTGCGCTGCGTGAGCGTCGACGAGGTCGACTGGATCATCGACGAGTCCGACGCGCCCACCTACCGGTTCACGACCTACGGGCGCACGCCCGCAGTCGAGGTCGTCGTCGACAACGACGTCGTGTCGGGGTCGAGCGCCATCACCGACCTGTCGGCCGCGGTCGCGGCGATCCCCGCAGAGGGCGGGTGCACCGACCTGACCGACCTCGGCGGACTCGACGAGGGCTGAGCCGGCGCGCTCCGCCTCGGGCGGCCCCGCCCGAGCGTTCCGCGGGCCTCGTCACCCGACCCGGACGCCGCGCGCGAGCCCGACCCGGATGAGTTCGTCGATCAGCTCGGGGTACGACAGCCCAGACTCCTGCCAGCACCTGGGGAACATCGAGATCGGCGTGAACCCCGGCATCGTGTTGAGTTCGTTCACCACGAACCCGCCATCGGTCAGGAAGAAGTCGGCTCGGGCGAGGCCCTCCGCGCCGATCGCCTCGAACGCGCGGATCGCGAGCTCGCGCATCTCCTCCAGCCGGCCGTCGCCGAGCTCGGCCGGACACACCAGGTCGACCCCGGGGGCGTCGAGGTACTTCGCCGCGAAGTCGTAGAAGCCGTCGCCCGCGAGCACGATCTCGCCCGCGACCGACGCACGCGGACGCTCGCCCGGCGCGCCGCCGAGGACCGCGATCTCGACCTCGCGGCCGACCACGGCCGACTCGATGAGCACGGTGTCGTCCTCGGCGAACGCGATCTCGAGTGCGGCGTCGAGCCCCGCGGCATCCGTCACCTTGCTCACGCCGACCGATGAACCGGCCCGCGCGGGCTTGACGAACTGCGGAAGGCCGAGCGAGGCGGCCGCCTCGCGGACCCGGGCGGGGTCGTCCGCCCACTCGCGCACGGTCACCGTGCGCCACGGTGCGACGGGGATCCCCGCGGCGGCCAGCGCGGTCTTGGCGAAGTGCTTGTGCATGCCGAGGGCGCTCGCGAGCACGCCCGACCCGACGTACGGCAGGCCCACGAGCTCGAGCAGCCCCTGGACCGTGCCGTCCTCGCCGAACGGCCCGTGCAGGATCGGGAAGACGAGGTCGACCTCGCCGAGCGAGGCCGTGCCGCCGTCGGCCGTCACGACCCGCAGCTCGCGCGAGGCCGACGAGTCGGGCCACAGCACGCGCGTGCCGTTGTCGTGCACCTCGGGCAGGCGCTCCGGGTCGAGGGCGAACCGGTCGGCGTCGTCGGCCTCGAGGACGAACGCCCCCTCGCGCGTGATGCCGACGGGGATCAGCTCGTAGCGCTCACGGTCGATCGCCCGGAGCACTCCCCCCGCCGTGGCGCAGCTGATCGAATGCTCGCTTGAACGCCCGCCGAAGAGCAGAACCACCCTGAGCTTGTCCATCTGAAGTCCTTTCGCCCTGCGGCTCGTCGTCGGTCGTGAGGTGCGGTGCGATGTCCTTCGGGTCGAGCGATCCGGCCAGCACCTGGCGGACCTGCTCGACGATGGGCATCTCGACGCCCTTCGCGCGCGCGAGCTCCAGGATCGGGCCCACGGATGCGAGCCCCTCGGTGGTCTGCTGCATCTGGTTGACGACCTCGGGCAGCTTGTAGCCCTGGCCGAGCAGCCGCCCGGCCGTGTTGTTCCGCGAGAGCGGCGACTGGCAGGTCGCGATGAGGTCGCCGAGGCCGGCCAGCCCCGACAGCGTGTCGGGGTGCGCGCCGTAGGCGACGGCGAAGTCGGTCATCTCGACCAGGCCGCGGGTGATGATCGACGCCTTCGTGTTCTCGCCGTAGCCGGCACCGTCGACGATGCCGATCGCCACGGCGATGAGGTTCTTCAGCACCCCGCCGAACTCGGTGCCGATCACGTCGGTGTTCACGAACGAGTGGAAGTAGGTGTTCCGGGCGACGGATGCCACGGCCTGCGCCGTCTCGAGGCTCGTCGAGGACACGACGGCCGCCGTCGGCTGCTCCCGCGCGATCTCGAGCGCGAGGTTGGGACCGGAGATGACCGCGATCTGCGACTCGGCGATGGGCAGGATCTCGGCGATGACCTCGCTCATGCGGTGGCCGGTGGCCTTCTCGACGCCCTTCATGAGCGAGACGACGGTCGCCTGGGCGTGCAGGTGCGGCTCCGCGGCGATCAGGTTGTCGCGCAGTGACTGGCTGGGCACGCACACGAACACCTGCTCGGCACCCGCCAGTGCGAGATCGAGCCGGCTCGTCGCGCGGAGCCCGATGGGCAGGTTGATGCCGGGCAGGTAGTCGCTGTTGCGCTTGGCCTCCTGGATCTCGCGCGCCAGTTCCGGACGGCGGGCCCACAGCACGACGTCGGCGCCGCCGTCGGCGAGGATCTTCGCGAACGTCGTGCCCCAGCTGCCGGCGCCGAGGACCGCGACGCGCCTGCCCGGGGCCCGGCGCCCGGCCCTAGCCATCGAGTCGCCCCGTCTCGCGCTGGCCGTGCGCGGTCGGGTCCCAGCGCTCGGGCGGCGGCGTCTCGCCCCGCAGTTCGCCGACGAGTGCCGCGATCGCGTCCATGAGGTCGTCGGTCGCGGCCGCCATGGTCGCCTGGTCGAGCGGCCGGCCCTCGTACGCCGACAGGTCGACGGGTTCGCCGACGATGACGTCGACCGTCTTGCGCGGGAAGAAGCTGAGCTTCTTCGCGTAGCGGGGCATGATCGCCTGCGTTCCCCAGTGGGCTGCGGGAACGAGCGGGATGCCGCGCTCGAGCGCGATGCGCACGGCGCCGGTCTTGCCGCGCATCGGCCACAGGTCCGGGTCGCGGGTGAGCGAGCCCTCCGGGTAGACGATGACCATCCGGCCCTTCTCGACGAGGTCCTCCGCGGCGCGGAGCGCCGCGTGGCTGCGGCTGCCCGCACGCTCGACGGGGATCTGCCCCGAGGTGCGCAGGAACCAGCCGAGCACGGGGTTCTTGAACAGCGAGGCCTTGGCCATGAACCGCGGCAGGCGCCCGAGGTGCCATGCCGCGGCCCCCATGACGATCGGGTCGATCTCGCTGTAGTGGTTGGGCGCGAGCACGAGCGGTCCGGACTGCGGCATCCGCTCGGCGTGGTGGAACCGGTACTTCACGCCGAGACTCCACAGCGGGAGGACGAGGGCGGCGAGCACCCAGAAGAACGAGGGACGCCGCTTCTCGGCGCCGCGCTTCACGGGCGCCGCCGAGGCGGTCGGGTCTTGGTGTGGCACTGACCCATTATCCTTCGAGCGCGAAGTCCGCCCCGAGCAGCTCGAGCTTGCCGATGAAGTTCTCGTAGCCGCGCGCGATGATGCCGACGTTCGACACGGTCGAACGCCCCTCGGCGGTCAGCGCCGCGATGAGGTGGCTGAAGCCGCCGCGCAGGTCGGGCACCACGATGTCGGCGCCGTGGAGCTTCGCCGGACCGGAGATGACGGCGGAGTGCTGGAAGTTGCGCTGGCCGAACCGGCACGGCCGGCCGCCGAGGCACTCCTTGTGCACGTCGATGGATGCGCCCATCTCGACGAGCGCCTCGACGAAGCCGAACCGCTGCTCGTAGACGGTCTCGTGCACGATCGACACGCCCTTGGCCTTGGACAGCGCGACCACGAGCGGCTGCTGCCAGTCCGTCATGAACCCGGGGTGCACGTCGGTCTCGATGATGACGGGCTTGAGCTCACCGCCGGGGTGGAAGAAGCGGATGCCGTCGTCCTCGATCTCGAACGCGCCGCCGACCTTGCGGAAGATGTTGAGGAAGGTGAGCATCTCGGCCTGGCGTGCGCCGCCGACGAAGATGTCGCCGTCGGTCGCGAGGGCCGCTGCGGCCCAGCTCGCGGCCTCGTTCCGGTCGAACAGGGCGCGGTGGGTGTAGCCGGTGAGCCGCTCGACACCCTCGATGCGGATCACCCGGTCGGTGTCGACCGTGATGATGGCCCCCATCTTCTGGAGGATGTTGATGAGGTCCATGATCTCGGGCTCGATCGCGGCCCCGGTCAGTTCGGTGATGCCCTCCGCGCGGACCGCGGTCAGCAGCACCTGCTCGGTCGCGCCGACGCTCGGGTAGGGCAGGGAGACCTTGGCGCCCTTGAGCCCGTTCGGGGCCGACATGCGGATGCCGCTCGGCAGCTTCTCGACGATCGCGCCGAAGTTGCGCAGCACCTCGAGGTGGTAGTCGATCGGCCGGTCGCCGATGCGGCAGCCGCCGAGGTCGGGGATGAACGCCTCGCCGAGCCGGTGCAGCAGCGGGCCGCAGAACAGGATCGGAATGCGGCTCGAGCCCGCGTGGGCGTCGATGTCGGCCATGTGCGCCGACTCCACGGCTGCCGGGTCGAGGACGAGTTCGCCCTCCGCCGAGCCCTCGGTCACGGTCACGCCGTGCACCTCGAGCAGGCCCCGCACGATGCGGACGTCGCTGATGTTCGGGACGTCCTTCAGGACGCTCGGGGTGTCGCCGAGGATCGCCGCGACCATCGCCTTGGTGACGAGGTTCTTCGCACCCTTCAGTTCGATCCGACCGCGGAGCGGCTTGCCGCCGTTGATCGTGATCCGGTCGACCTGGAGGCCGACCGCCGTGCCGTGCTGCTTCGCGTCATCCACGAGTGTGCTCACTCAGATCCCTGTCTCTGCCGGCTCCCTGATGGGAAGCGTCTTCGGGCGCCACGCCTCCCGACGCGACTCGAACTCGGCGATGGCCGGCTCGTCCCGGAGGGTCAGCCCGATGTCGTCGAGGCCTTCCAGGAGCCGCCACCGAGTGTAGTCGTCGATGTCGAACTCGACTGAGAGATCGCCGACCGAGACGGTGCGCGCGACGAGGTCGACGGTCGCGGAGACCCCGGGCTGCGCCTCGATCGCCGCCCACAGCCGCTCGACGTCCTCGTAGGCGACGAGCGCCGCCAGCAGCCCCTGCTTGCCCGCGTTCCCGCGGAAGATGTCGCCGAACCGGCTCGAGACGACGACCTGGAAGCCGAAGTCGCGCAGCGCCCACACGGCGTGCTCGCGGCTCGAGCCGGTGCCGAAGTCGGGTCCGGCGATGAGGACCTTCGCGCCCGCGTACTCGGGGCGGTTGAGCACGAACTCCGGATCCTGCCGCCAACCGTGGAACAGCGCGTCGTCGAACCCGGTCTTGGTCACGCGCTTGAGGAACACGGCGGGGATGATCTGGTCGGTGTCGACGTTCGAACGACGCAGGGGCGCTGCGACGCCGGTCACGGTGCTGAACTTCTCCATGGTCAGTGCCCCTTCCCTGCGACGGCGCCGGCAGCGGTCGCCGCGTCGGTCGCGGCATCCCGTTCGAGATCCCACGGGCTCGAGAGCGTGCCGCGGACCGCGGTCGCGGCTGCGACCAGCGGCGAGACCAGGTGCGTCCGGCCGCCCTTGCCCTGCCTGCCCTCGAAGTTGCGGTTCGAGGTCGACGCGCAGCGCTCGCCCGGCGCGAGCTGGTCGGGGTTCATGCCGAGGCACATCGAGCATCCGGCGAAGCGCCACTCGGCGCCGAACTCCTCGAAGACCTTGTCGAGCCCCTCGGCCTCGGCCTCGAGTCGCACGCGGGCCGAGCCCGGGACGACCATGACGCGGACCCCGTCGGCCTTGCGCCGACCCTGCACGATGGACGCGAACGCGCGGAGGTCTTCGATGCGGCTGTTGGTGCACGAGCCCATGAACACGGCGTCGACCCTGACCTCCTTCAGCGGCGTGCCCGCCGCGAGGTCCATGTACTCCAGTGCGCGCTCGGCGGCCGCGCGCTCGTGCTGGTCCTCGATGTCGGCCGGGTCGGGCACGTTCTGGCTGAGCGACACGCCCTGGCCCGGGTTGGTGCCCCACGTCACGAACGGCTCGAGCTCGTCGGCGTCGATGACGACCTCGGCGTCGAACTCGGCGCCCTCGTCGGTCGGCAGCGTCTTCCAGTACTCGACCGCGGCATCCCAGTCGGCACCCTCGGGCGCGTGCGCTCGGCCCTTCAGGTACTCGAACGTGGTCTCGTCGGGTGCGACCATGCCGGCCCGGGCGCCCGCCTCGATCGACATGTTGCAGATCGTCATGCGGCCGTCCATCGACAGCGAGCGGATGGCGCTGCCACGGTACTCGAGCACGTAGCCCTGACCGCCTCCCGTGCCGATCCTGGCGATCACGGCGAGGATGATGTCCTTCGCGGTGACGCCGGGGCGCAGCGTGCCGTCGACCGTGATCGCCATGGTCTTGAACGGCTTCAGCGGCAGCGTCTGGGTGGCCAGCACGTGCTCGACCTCGCTCGTGCCGATACCGAACGCCATGGCGCCGAACGCGCCGTGCGTCGAGGTGTGGCTGTCGCCGCACACCACGGTGATGCCCGGCTGGGTGAGTCCGAGCTGCGGGCCGACGACGTGGACGATGCCCTGCTCCTTGTCGCCGAGCGAGTGGATGCGCACCCCGAACTCCGCGGCGTTGCGACGCAGCGTCTCGATCTGGATGCGGCTCGTCGGGTCGGCGATGGGCTTGTCGATCTCGAGCGTCGGGGTGTTGTGGTCCTCGGTCGCGATCGTCAGGTCGGGCCGGCGCACCGGCCGCCCGGCCATGCGCAGGCCGTCGAAGGCCTGCGGGCTCGTGACCTCGTGCACGAGGTGCAGGTCGATGTAGATGAGGTCGGGCGTGCCGCCCTCGCCCTTCTTCACCAGGTGCGCATCCCAGACCTTCTCGGCCAGGGTGCGCGGGCGGGCGGGCTCGTTCGGGTGTCGCTCAGTCGCTTCCGCGGGCATTGATGTGTTCTTCCTCGTGACGGGTGTGGCAGCCGACGACGAACTCCGCGACGGGGACGGCCGTCAGAACGAGGCCCCGTCGCGGCGGAGAAGAAGAAGCCGGCCGCTGAGCACGTCGCAAGGCTACCATCCCGTCCGCCCGCCCCCGGCCGGGTGACGCGGGGCCTCGATGGTGTCGCTGCGGTGCATCACGCCCCGTCGTCCGGCATCCGCTCGGCCAGGAACGCCACGTCGCCGAGCAGCAGCACCGCGTCGTGCGGAACCTCGGTCGGGACTCCGGGTTCGAGATCCAGCGGGTCCCCGCCGTCCGGCCAGACGCGGACGCCGTTCGTGGAATCCAGGTCGGTCGCGCGCAGTCGACCGCCCGAGACCTCGATGAGCGCGTGGGTCTTCGACATCGAGCGCGACGGGTCCTCGACCACGAACGGGACCGCCCCGGCCATCCAGGCCGGCGGCTTCGGGTCGCGGCCCGCGACCACGCGGTCGTCGATCCGCATCTCGACGCCGTCGGCGCTGCGCAGGCGCCACCGCGGCTGCGACTGCGACTGCGACTGCGCCTGCGCCTGCGCCTGCGCCTGCGCCGACGCTGCCTGCGCCGGCGCAGACGGCGCGGCCGGCAGCGAGGACGGCGTGCGGATGCCGGGCGGCGGCTGGAACGACGGCAGGGAGCGATCCGCTCGCACGGTGCCCTCGATCGCCGTCTCGGGCGCCTGGGGCTTGGCCACGGGCGCACCCGGGACGAGCCCCGGCGGGGGCACGATGAAGTCGGGCTCGCTCACGCCCCCACCCTAACCCCGGCGGCGCAACCGGTACCGGGCGAGGATCCGCCGCAGGCGCCCGGCGGCACCCGCGACCGCCGCGGCCGCGGCATCCGCTTCGGTCCACCTGCGCTCGACCGCCCGCTCGGCGACCTCGCCGCCGCCGAACACGTCGCGATCGACCGTGGCCGCGAGCACGGAGAGCGATGCCCCGCCCTCGGCGCGAAGCGCACCGAGCCCCTGCTCGTCGAGCTGGCGTTCGAGGGCGCGGGCCGTCTGCAGGCGCGACGCGCGGTCCGGCGGCTCGAACCCGAGCTCGGCGTACCGGTCGACGAGCTCGTCCCACGCGCCGGCGACCTGCCGGTCGCGCGCGCCCCGACGGCGACGGCTGCGACGGCGGCGCTTGGCGAGCGCGACGACCAGCAACGGCACGAACGCGACCAGCGCAGGAACCGCGACCGACCCCATGGCCACCCACGCCCACATGGGCAGCTTGAACGGCCGCTCGCGGTCCTCGTCGTCGGTGTCGTCGACCTCGGTCGTCGTGAGCAGTTCGTCCTCGACCTGTTCCGCCCGCGGGGGCTGGCGCACCTGCGGCTGCGGCTCGGACTTCGGCTTCGGGGTCTGCTCCTGGGGCACGTCGACGTTCTCGGGCGTCGGCCGGAAGGCGATCCATCCGACGCCCTCGAAGGGCACCTCGACCCATGCGGTCACATCGGCACCGACGACCTCGACCGAGTCGGCATCCTCCGCGATCTCGGGCGCGTAGCCCATCACGACGCGCGACGGGTATCCGAGGTGCCTGGCCATGAGCGCCATCGCCGCCGCGTACTGCTCCTCGTCGCCGACCATCTCCGACCGCGTGAACATCTCGATGAGGCGGTCCGCGCCGTGCCCGGCTCGCGACGACGCGGCGTCGCTGGCCAGTCCGTGGCTGAGGAAGCCCTGGGTCTTCATCGCGCGCTCGATGCCCCGGAGCTGCTCGACCGGGCTGGTCGCGTCTCCGGCGAACTCCTCGGCCTTCGCCGCGACGACGTCGGGCAGGTTCTCGACGATCGGCATCTCGAGTCGTGCGACGGGCGTGTTCGCGAGGTCGGTGTCGTCGGGCTGGCGCTGCACGCGGGCCTCGAGGCGGTACCGGGTCCCATCCCCCGCGCCGCTCGTGAGCACCGCGGTGCCCGCCGCCGGGTTGTACCGGACGTCGCCCGCACGCGCGACCGAGCCTCGGTCGAGCAGCACGAGCTGGGACCCGTAGCCGACGGTGGGGAGCCAGACGTCCGAGTAGCCGGAGATGTCGACCTCGATCGTCCGCCGGCTGCCGAGGTCCGCGAGGTCGGGCGCCGGGAGCGTCTCGCCCACGATCGAGTACCCGCCGTCGGCCGCGGCCTCCTCGGGCCCGGCGACGTTCCAGAGCCGGCCCGTGTAGGAATCCATCGAGGCCAGGCGCAGCGTGTCACCGGGCTCGAGTCCGGTCACGGCGAACAGCGGCGTCTCCGCGAGGTCCTTGGTGTACTCGCGGTACCCGCCGAGCGGGCTCGGGAACTCGAGCGGGTCGAACGGCGGCACGACCTCCTCCCGCAGCACGAACCGGTCGGGCGCGACCGGTGCGAGCGCGAGACCCGCGACGGCGCCGACCGTCACCGCACCCGCGATGACGAGCGTCGACCCGGCGAGCTTGCGGCGGCGCAGGCGCGCCGCGCCGTCGCCGCGGGACTCGACGCCGGCGCCGCGCCGCCACGCGATCCACACCAGGGCGATCGCCGCGAACGCGACGCCGCGCACCGCGGCGAGGTAGGCCTGGTCGGTGCCGAGCAGGATGCCGGCCAGCAGCAGCAGCACCGGCCCGACGACGACGACCGCGGCCCGCAGCGGCGTGCGACGCCGCGGCAGCCAGCGCAGCACGAGCATCCCGCCGACGAGCGAGACGAGCCACGCGGCCACGTACGGCACGGCCGCGACATGGTCCGGCGCCTCGACGGGTGCCGCGATCGTGAGGATGTCGGCCCAGCCGTGCACCGCCCCGACGGCGAGGCCCGCGAGCGACGGGAGCGTCGGGAGCACGACGGCGAACGCCTCGCCCGGCATCGCGAACGGGGTGCCGGCCAGGTAGTACAGCACGATGCCGAGGAGCACCGTGACGAGCACGTCGAGCTTCAACAGGGTGCCGAGCACGGCGGCGAGCGTTCCGACCACGAGGCCCGCGAGCGCGGCCGTGAGGAAGTCGAGGCCGCCGAAGCTCGTCTCGAAGCCGGCGATCGCGAGCAGGGAGAGCACGCAGAGCACGCCGAGGTCGACGAGCGATGCGTTGGGGATGCGCGTCACGGGCGGACCCTCCTCACGAGACGGGAGAGCTCGTCGAGCGCACCGACCGTGACGACGGTCGACTCGCCGACGCGCGTGATGCGCGACGGCGCGCCGAGCTCGGCGCGGAACGCCAGGATCTGCGTGTCCGAGCCGAAGACGGTCTCGACCGCCCGGAACTCCGCGAGCGGCGCGAGTGAACCGCCGATGACGATCACGACGCTCGGCGCCGCGGCCCGTCGTGCGGCCTCGCGGACGACGTCGCGGATCCGCCCCGGTCCCTGTTCGCGCGGTGCGATCCGGCAGGTGTCGTCGAGCAGGGCCGTCGGCGTGGCCGTTCCCAGCCGCAGGCGGTCCGTCGCAGCCTCGAGCTGCGTGGCGTCGCGGATCACCTGAACGCCGAGGGATGCGAGCATCGACACGGCGAGCTCGAACTCGTCGTCCGAGGCGTAGTGCTCGGCCGTGGTCGCCTGGACGAGCAGCAGCTGCGATCGACGGGTCTCCTCGTACTGGCGGACCATGAGCTGCCCGGTTCGCGCCGAGGTGCGCCAGTGGACGTTGCGGAGCGCGTCGCCGGGCTCGTACGCGCGGAGCGCGTGGAACGAGATGTCGTTGTCGGTGATGGTCTTGGTGACCTCGCCCTCGAGGTCGCGGACCAGCCCCGCCGCCGAGGGCTTCAGGCGAGCGGTGACGGGGTGCACGAACAGGTCGACGGGCTCGGTCCAGCGCACCTCGCGGCGCAGCAGTCCGAGCTGGTCGCCGCGCACCGACGTCGCCGGTCCGGCGACGATCACGGCGCGGCGCTGCGTCGGGACCGCGAACAGCTCCTCGTGCTCTGCGCCGGCCGCGATCGTCGGGATGACGAACTCCGCGAGGCCCTGACCCACCGGCAGTTCGAGCTGCGAGGGCACGGATGCCGCGTCGCCGGCGTTGTGCACGACGAGCCGGCCGAGCGCGCGCTCGCCCGCGATGACGCGCCGCGGCTGGAGCTCGATGCCGACCCGGTAGCGCAGTGGGCCGAACACGAACGGGATCGCGATGAGCATGGCCGCCGCGAGCGTCGCTCCGACGAACGCGAGCTCGATCCATCCGAGCGCCCAGGCCAGCGCGAACGAGACGCCGCTCGCGGCGAGCACGAGCCATCCGACCGGTGAGATCAGTGAGGTCACGGGCGCAGCGAACGAGCGCACCGCGCCGCCGGCGCGGCGCGCCGCGCGGGCGGCGGAGCGCCCGGACGCCGCGAGGGACCGAGCCGCCGAGCGCAGCGCGATCCGGTTCTGGGACGGCGGAGCGGGCGCCGACACGCCCCGGCTCATGCCGCGCGGTACGCCGGGGGCGCGATCTCGGAGAGGACCTTGCCGACGATCTCCTCGGCCCTCACGCCGGCGAACTCCGACTCGGGGTCGACGATGATGCGGTGTGCGAGCACCGGAACCGCGAGTTCCCGGATGTCGTCCGGCGTGACGTAGGTTCGTCCGCGCGAGATCGCCCGGGTCTTGGTGGCACGCGCGAGTGCGAGCGCCCCGCGCATGCTGACGCCGAGCGCGGAGTCGCGGTGGTCGCGGGTCGCGGAGACGATCTGGTTCAGGTAGCCGAGCACCGCGGCATCCACGTGCACCTGGGCCGCGAGCTGCGCCATGGTCGTGACCGAGCTGGCGGCGATGATCGGCGAGACCTTCGATGCGCGAGCGCGGTTGGCCGAGTCGAGCAGGAGGGTGACCGCCGTGTCGTGGTCGGGGTAGCCGAGCGAGGTCTTGATGAGGAAGCGGTCGAGCTGCGCCTCGGGCAGCGAGTAGGTGCCCGCCTGCTCGACGGGGTTCTGGGTCGCGATGACCATGAACGGACTGCCGACCTCGTAGCCGACGCCGTCGACCGTGACCCGCCCCTCCTCCATGACCTCGAGCAGCGCCGACTGGGTCTTCGGGCTCGCGCGGTTGATCTCGTCTGCCAGGACCACGGAGGCGAAGATCGGGCCGCGGTGGAACTCGAACTGCCCCTTCGCCTGGTCGTAGATCGTGACGCCCGTGACGTCGGAGGGCAGCAGGTCGGGCGTGAACTGGATGCGCGAGTGCGTGCCGTCGAGCGTGTTCGCGAGCGCCTTCGCGAGCACCGTCTTGCCCGTGCCCGGGAAGTCCTCGAGCAGCACGTGACCCTCGGAGAGCATCGCCGTCACGACGAGCTCGATGATCTCGCGCTTGCCGAGGATGGCCCGGTCGACGTTGTCGACGAGCTTGGAGAAGGCGTCCTGGAACCAGAGGGCCTGGTCTTGGGTCACGGTCATGGTGGTTCGATCCTCGTGATGGTGGGTGGTCAGAGCTGGCCCCAGTGGGCGGTCAGAGTTGGCCCCAGTGGGACGTCTGGCTGTAGATGGTCTCGCCGCCTCGCACGAAGCGGACGCGGACGGCGACGAACTCGTTCGGATTCACGGTGCCGAGACCGCTCGAGGTCTGCACGCTGCCGTTCCTCGACAGGCTGTGCGTCGACGTCGACAGGTTCTCCCACGGGTTGCTCGTGCTCCACCGCTTGTACTGGACGGTGAGCGAGTAGCTGCCGGGAGTGAAGTCCTGGTAGTTGGCGACGACATACCGGCATCCGTTGCAGTAGGGCGCAGCGCCCCCCTTGCTCACCGTGGCGCTCGGGCTCGGCGGGGGCGGGTTCGACACGCTGAAGGTCCTCGACGTGGCGGTGCCGGCGTTCCCGCTGCCCAGGTTCACCGCGCGCACCGCGACGGTGTGCGAGCCGGCACCGACTCCCGTGAACCGGTGGCTGCGGTCCTGCCCGGAGTTCTGCCATCCGCCGCCGTCGATCCGCACCTCGTACCTGACGGCTCCGCCGCCGGTGTTCGAGGGCGCGTTCCACGACACGTCGACGCTCGTGGTCGCGTACCCGTTGACCTGCGTCGTCAGTCCGCCGGGCGCGCCGGGCGTGCCGTAGGGTGTCCGCGACGCGGACAGCGGCGACCACTGGCCCCATCCGATCGTGTTCTTCGCGCGCACCCGGAACGTGTAGGCGGTGCCGTTGGTCAGGCCGGCGAACGCCTGGTTGACGCCGGCAGCGCCCGCGCCGAAGTCCCTGATCGTGCCGTTGTAGTCGACCTGGTACCCCGTGATCGGCGAGTTGTTGTTCGCCGGCGCGGCCCACCGGATCGTCACGGACTGGTTCCCGGAGTTCTGGATCGACGGTGCGGCCGGGCGGTCCGGCACGTCGCGGACGACGACGTTCACGCGCCCCTGCACCTCGCGCGCGGGGTCGCGGGTGCCGTCCTGGATCCGGTAGATCACGCTGAGCGTTCCCGTGAAGCTCGCGCCGGTGCGGACGGTGATCCCGCTCGCCGTGTGCGACACCGAGGCCGCCGTGCCGACGCTCGACTGGTCGATCGCGGCCGACACGATGCGCAGGGGCGCGTCGGGGGCGAACGGGTTGAAGTCGTTCGCGAGCACGTCGATCGCCCTCGACTCGCTGACCTTCATGTCGATCGGCCCGTCGTCCTTCGCATCGGGCAGCGCGCGTGTCGAGGAGACGACCTTCACGTCGACGTACCCGGGCACCGTGAACTCGTTGAACACGACGTCGAACCCGATGCGCGCCTGCGTGCCCGGCTGCACGCCGAGCGGGGCCGACAGCCTGAGGATCGAGCCCTCGACGACCTCGGCCACGATCTGGGCGCTCGCGCCGGTCAGGTTGCGGTACTCGACGCGCTCGATGTTCTCGGGGTTGGGCTGGTACGTGGACGAGCGCAGGTCGACCTCGAGCGGCTGCTCGCCGGCCTGGACGGTCTCGCTGCGCGGCGTGAACGTCGGCGGCGTGTCGTTGAAGTTCGGGTCGCCGACCGTGATCGGGATCGTCAGGATGGCGGTGCGCCCGACCGGGTCGGACGCGCTCTCGCCGTCGGTCACCTCGAACGTCACCGAGGCCTGGCCGCGGTAGTCGCGTTCGGGAACGTACTGCAGCGAGGTTCCGTCGATGAAGGACTCCTCGGCCACGTTCGTCCCCGAAGCCGACAGGATCAGTGCGGGTTCCCCGGACGGCACCTCGACGAGGTCGTCGACGTTCCAGCTGATCCGGCCGTTCATCGGCACGATGACCTCGCCGAGTTCCTTCAGGTAGGGGGCCGGGAACTTCGCCTTCTCCTCGGCGATGAGCTCCTCCGGGGTCTTCGGCCGCTCGGTCTCCTCGGGCTTCTGCTCCTCCAGGGCCCGCTCGTCCTCCTGCTCGGGGTCGGGCACGGGCGGGACGATCACGAAGGCCATCGCGGAGAGGTCGTCGAGCTCGTTCGTGAGCCGGTACGCGACCGCGAAGCGTTCGTTCCCCGGCTCGACCGTGATCGTCCCGTCGCCGGCGACATCCGCTCGATCGGCGTTCGGCCCCTCGACCGCGACCGCGAGGTCCTCGACGAGGCCGCCCGGGTTCGTGGCGTCCGCCAACGGGTCGACCGTGATCGGGGTGTCGTCGACGACCTCCTCGGGCTCGATGACCTGGTCCTCGGCGGTCGGCGGCTCGATGACCGCATCCTCGGTGACCGCGATCTGCAGGAAGGCGCTGTCGGCCCCGCCGCGGCCGTTGGAGATCTCGTACCGGACCGTGTACGCGGCCTCCTGCTCGGGGGCGGTCACGACGATGCGCCGGCGGTCGCGGATCTCGGCCTCGAGGTCCTCGTCGATCTCGGGCAGGTCGGCGATGTGCAGCTCGTAGCCGCTCGGATCCGAGTCGTTCAGGAGCACCTCGATCGACGCCGTGCGGCCGGGCTTCATCTCGATCGCGTCATCGACGGCCTTCGGCGGCAGTTGGACCACCGGCCGCGGGATGACGCCGATCCGGATCGTGCCCTCCGCCGATGCGCCGAGCGTGTCGCGCACCTCGTAGGTGAACGTGTCGGTGCCCGCCGAGCCCGGGAGCGCCTCGTAGGTGAACGACGTGCTCGTGCGCTCGACGATGCGGCCCAGGCTCGGGGTCGAGGCGATGCCGGTCAGGGTGACCGAGTCGCCGTCGGGGTCGAGCTGGTCGAGCGGCACGTCGACCTTGACACCCGAACCCGCGAACGTGCGCGAGGTCAGCGGCGTGGGCAGCGGGGCGCGGTTCTCACCGGCATCGCGCGGGACCACCGTGAAGCGCACGGTCGCGCGCGCCGACTGGTCGAAGTCGTCGCCGACCGTGTAGACCGCGCTGTACACGCCGGGCTCCTCGGGAGCCTGGAACCGCACGGTGTCGCCGTCGACGAAGGCGAGCCCGTCCGGTGCCTCGACCTCGACGAGTTCGGGCAGCACGTGCATCGCCTCGGCGTCCGGGTGGGTGTCGTTCTCGAGCACGTCGACCGTGACGATGTCGCCGGCGCGCACGATCGCCCCGTCGTCGACCGCGACCGGGGGCTGGTGCTTGACGAGCGGCGGGACGGGAACGATCGTGACGCTCGCGGTCGAGGACTCCACGCCGTCGGAGATCGTGTAGGCGACCTGGAGCTGCTGGTCGAGGGCCTGCGACGCCGTGATCCGGAGCACGGTGTTGGTCAGGATCTCGACCGAGGCGAGGCCGTCGGCCTCGGAGTCGTCGATCGACTGGATCGCGAGCACCCGGCCCGAGGGCGAAACGTCGTTGGCGAGCACCGGGATGCTGAGCGGCTCCCCCGCCCGGAGGTACGCGGTGTCCTTCACCGCGATGGGCGGCTGCGCCTCAGCGGGCTCGTCGACGACCTGCACGCGGATGAGCCCGTTGCTCGTGGCCGCGCCCGCGCCGAGCGTGTAGAGGAAGACGTACTCCCCCGGCTCGGAGCTCGAGAAGGCGATCGTCCCCCGCTCGGGGTTCGGAACCACCGAGGCGCCATCGGGCGGGTCCTCGACGCCGAGCAGTTCGAGCCCGGCGCCCGACGGCGACAGGTCGTTCACGAGGGGCTCGATGAGCTCGGTCTCGCCGACGAACACGCGCGCGAAGTCGGGCGTGCCGACCGGGTTCAGGGTGCCGGTCGGCTTGACCTCGACCGTGAGCGTTCCGGCGGCCGTGGTCTGCCCGTCGGAGACCGCGTACTGCACCTCCTTCGTGCCGAGCTCGGAGGACTTGTGCTCGAAAGTGATCGTGCCGTCGGGGCTGAAGCGCACCTGGTCGCCGCCGGTCGGCGACGCGTTCACGAGGTAGAGGTCGTCCCCGTCGGGGTCGTTCCAGTCCGCGAGCAGGTTGTAGCCGATCTGCCTGCCCTGCTCGACGCTGATCGCCCCCTGGCGCAGGGCGACGGGTGCGGCGTTCTCGGAATCGGGAACGATGCGAACGTCGACGGATGCCTCGGCGACGCCGCCGCGACCGTCGTCGACGCCGTAGCGGAACGACACGCTGCCTGCGGCGCCCTCCGCGGGAGTGAACTGCAGCGCGCGGCCGCCGTCGATGAGTTCGAGGCGGCCCGCGGCCTCGGTGACCTCCGAGGTCGACGAGATGGTCAGCACGTCGCCGTCGGGGTCGGTGTCGTTCTCGAGGACCTCGAGGATGGTCGTGCGTGCGGGGCGCACCCCGTACTCGTCCGGGCGGGCGACCGGGGGTCGGTTCACGTCGGTGCGTTCGGCGAGCGTGTCCTCGAAGGTCTGCTGGGCCGACTTCTCGTCGCCCTCGAGTTCGTCGCTCTCTTCCGGAGGCGTGACCTCTTCCCAGTTGTCGACGAGGCGCAGGTCGGAGTCGACGAGCCAGGCGTTGCCGTTCGCGAGGTCGTTCAGGACGATCACGTCGCGGTTGACGCGGAACTCCAGGCGCGCACCCGCGGTCGGCTGGTCGATGACGACCGGTGCCGGCTCCTCGCCGTCGCACGCGAGCAGGTAGCGGCCCGAACCGCCCGCCCAGGCGCCGTGGGCGCACTCGCCCAGCCGCACGGGGGCCGCGACCTCGTCGGCCCCGGCCGCGGCGACCTCGCCGCCGTTCGGGATCGACAGGACGGCGCCTCCGCCGAGCGGGACCTCGAGCAGGCCGGTCGCGGTCGCCAGGAGCACCGAGTCGTGCTCGGGCCCGGACTGCTGGATCCGCAGCGCGGCCTCGGGCAGGTCGATCTCTCGATCGCCCACGACGACGGCGCCGCGCTCGGTGTCGAGCACGACGGCACGTTCGCCGACCGCGGCGAGCTGGTGCTCGCCGAACGCCGCCAGCTTCGAGGTGGTCGGTTCGGCCTGCGAGACCTCGAGGGTCACGAGCTCGTCGTCGGAGGGCGAGGTCGCGATGATCGTGCCCGCCTCCGACACCGCGACTCGGGCATCGGCTCCGAGCTCGGCGATCGGGTCGGTGCCCCGGAAGTCGAACGCGAGGTCGCCGTCGGCGGGCACCCGCCACAGCTCGCCGTCCGGTGAGAGGACGGCGAAGACGTCGCCGCCGTAGGCCACCGTCGACGACGGCGGCACGTCGATGCGCTGGACCAGCGTGGTGAACGAGGGATCGATGCGCTCGATCGTTCCGACGGCCGGGTCGAAGAGGAAGGCATCCTCGCCGTGCTGGAACACGTCGACCTCGTTCGAGGCCGCCGCGACCGCGGCATCCAGTTCCTCGATCTGCCGGTTCAGCCGGCCTGCGAGCAGCTCCTCGCCGTTGGTGACCCACACCTCGCGGACCCGGAGATCGGGGTCGGTCACCGGGAAGCCCTCGTACGCCGCGGCGAACCCGACGGGCACGGCGACGAGCACGGCGAGGGTCGCGGCCGTGACGACGTTGCGGCGCGAGCTCGCCCAGGACCTCAAGCTGACCACAGTTCGTCTCCCCCGGTACGTTCCGTCGGTAGGGCGTCGGATGTCGCTGCCGGAGGACCGGCGGACGCGGATCAACCTAACATGCGGAGGAAATCCTCAGAAATGGGGAGTGCTCCCCACCGTGCGCGACGTCACCCGGCGTCATCCGGGTGCGCCGCGCGCCTCGCTCGCAGGCGGACGATCGAGCAGGTCGAGGTCGTCGGCGCTCACGAGCCGGGTCGCGACGGCGTACTCGACGAGCCTCGCGCGACGGTTCACCGCGAGCCTGCCCCGGCCGCCGCGCAACCCGTCGACGCCGACCTTGTCGAGCTTCTCGCACACGTTGTCGAGCTTGCGGTTGAAGGTGGTCATGCTCCAGCCGAGCCGCGCCGCGGCCTCGGCCGAGGACGGCACTGTCGCACGGCCCGCGGTCGGCTGCGAGAGCACGTGTTCGGCGAGCGCGACGATGAGCTGCCGCTGGCTCGTCGTGAGCGTCACGGGCATGATCGTCGTCCCGTGCTCGGCGGGCGACGCGGTGAGCGAGGTGTTGTAGAAGTCCTCTTCGGCGTGGACGGTGAAGTCGTAGGTGGTCGCCCCCGCGCTGAACATGACGTGCACCGACTTGAACACGAGCGGGAGCTTCGCGCCCGGCGCGACCCAGGACTGCACGCTCCCGGTGGCGTCGGAGACCGTCGCGGAGAGCAGTTGCCCGACGTTCGAGAGCCACCACAGCCCGAACTCGCTCGAGAGCGTGAGGAACGTGCGGTGCAGGTACGGGTTGTCGTCGATCGTCAGGTCGGACTCGCGGCCGATGGTGAACGTCGACCCCGGTTCGACGGTGTGCCACTCACCGCAGTACTCCACGCGGAGCGGCCTCACGACGTGCACTCCGTCACGGGCTCGGAGGTCTTGCTCCCGCGCTGCACCTGGACCTCGATGCACACCGTCTGCCCGGCCTCGACACCGTCGACGACGATCTCCGGGCCCTCGGCGACCGCGAGCGATCCGGCTCCGTCTGCCCGCTGCCAGCGATAGCGATCGCCCTCCTCGGCGCCTTCGTGCTGCACGGCGAACACCGCTCGCCCGCCGGCGATCGTGCCCGGGGCGACCTCCGGGGTCGGCACGGTCGCGGCGACCACGGCGTTCTCGGGGGCCGACGGGGCGGCGAGGTCGTCATCGCCGTCGCGATCCGATCCGCCGCCGAGCACGACGGCCGCACCGACCGCGGCGACGACGGCGAGCCCGGCGGCGACCGTGATCGCGGCGGCGACCGCGCGCCTGCGCCGAGACGGTGCGGCCGCTTCGGCCCGCTGGGCGGATGCCTCGGCCGAGCCTCGCCGGGGCGCCGCGAGGGTCGCTCCCTCGACCTGGTCGCCGACCCGATCGCCCGCCGCAGCCGCACGCGGTGCCGGGCGCATCACGGTGCCGTCGTCGACCTGGGCGACGGAGGCGATGGGCGCGGCGGACGCCACCGGCTGCGCCGAGACCTGCCGCACACCGCGCACCTGCGTCGCGTCCGAGCCCGGCCCCGCGTGCCCCCGCGTCGGTTCCGCCGGCCGGACCGGCGCCCTCGGGGCCGGCGCGGGATCGCGGGTCGCCGCGCCGAGGTTCGGGACCTCGATGCCGGTGACCGTGTACCCGAGTTCGAGCTCGATGCGCTGGAGCGCGCGGCCGAGTTCGACGGCGCTCTGGTAGCGCTCCGCGCGATCCACGGCCATGCCCGTGGCGAGCACGGCCTCGAGGCTCGCCGGGACGTCGTCGCGCCCGATCGGGGTGACCCGCCCGCGCTCGATGCGCCCGATGAGGTCGAGCGGGCCGTTCGGCCGCCCGGGGACCTCGAACGGCGTGCGCCCGGCCAGCAGCGTGTGCACGGTCGCCGCGAGCGCGAACACGTCGCTGCTCGGGTCGGGTCGCGGGTCGTCCTCGAACATCTCGGGCGGCGACCACGGCACGCTCATGCCCACCGCGGCGCGGTCCGAGCCGGACGCGGACCCGGTCGCCGATGCATCCCCGGCGAAGCTCATGGTGTGCACGGGGAGCTCGCCCTCGAGGTCGCTCGAGATGCCGAAGTCGCTCAGCGCCGGCCAGCCGTAGTCGTTGGTGAGCACGTTCGCGGGCTTGATGTCCCGGTGCAGGATGCCGGCGGCGTGCGCGGTCGCGACCGCGCCGGAGAGGCGGATGCCGGTGCGCAACGCGTCCTCGACGGTGAGCGGCTGCCGCTTGTACCGTTCCGACAGGCTCGGCCCCGAGCAGTACTCCATGACGAAGTACGGCCTGCCGTCGGCCGAGACGTCGGCGTGGAAGATCGTGACGATGAACGGGTGGGCCGACAGGCGCGCCATGAGGTTCGCCTCGGCGACGAACTGCGCGCGACTGGCCTGGTCGATGTCGTCGGCGAGCAGCACCTTGACGGCGACCTTCCGGCGCGGAAGTCGCTGCTCGTAGAGGAAGACGTCGGCGAATCCCCCCGAACCGAGCAGCCCGAGGTGCGTGTAGCCGGGCAGCTCCGGCGGTACGGACGGCGTGCGGCGCATCAGCGGTTCACCACCTGGACGCTCCAGCCGCCGCCGAGGTCGATGACGGTGTCGGCGAGCACTGGCGTGGGCTCGGTCGGGCGCAGCCGCACGGGCGACTGGCCGGGGGCGACCACGTGGGTGCCGTTGCGCGACTCGAGGTCGGTGACGACGACCGTGCCGCCCTCGACGGCCACGCGGAGGTGCGTCCGGGAGATGTCGGGGTCGCCGGCGCCGATCACCACCGGTCGGGGGATGCTCGTCCCGGTGACCCGACCGATCGCGGGCGCTCGTCCGAGCACGAGTTCGCCGACGATCGGTTCGATCGACCCGTCGGGCAGGCGCAGTGCGAGCCCCTGCGCGGCCGGCCGCTGGGGGCTCGCGCCGACCCCGGCCGGCACCGGTGCGGAGTCGTCCGGGCGCTCGCGCTCGGTGCGCATGCGACGGATGTCGGCTCCGATCACCGTGAGGCCGTCGTGGTCTCCGAGCCCGCCGTGCGCGGCGTGCCCGGCGGGGCCGTCCGGTGCGGGGACGCGAGCGGGCTGCGCGGCCGCCCCGCCCACGGGCCCGAAGTCGGGGGGAACGATGACGGGCACGGACGCCGACGCGGGCGCGGACGCGGGCGCGGCGGGCGGCGCCGCGGGCGGCGCGGGATCCGCGCGATCGAACCGCGGTCGCTCGCGGCGCGAGATGCCGACGACCGTGTCTTCGGGAACCATCGTCGCCTCGGTCGGCTCGTCGTCGCCCGCGGACCTCGCCGGATCGACGTCGGCGCGATCCGCGGATCCTGCCGGAACCGCCGCAGCCGCGGCATCCGCTGATCCTGCAGCAGCCGCGGACTCGACCCGCGGCGCGGAGGCGGCCGGGGCGTCGTCGGCGCTCCACTCGATCACGCGGGCCGCCACGACGCCCGCCGTGATCGGCAACGGCTCGTCTGAGCCCGACGCGCCGGTGTCGACGCGGACGTCGGGTGAACCTTCGACGACCGACTCCTGCCACGTCGACACTCCGGCGCCCGACACCTCGACGTCGCCGACGCGGACCCGCACCGGACCGCGGACGAGCGTGCGCACGCTGCCGCTGCCCCGCTCCCGGGTGACGAGTGCGAAGCTCGGCGCTGCGGTCACCCCGCCGGCGGCGAGTCGATCGATGACGCGCGCCGCGGCATCCGTCGCCCCCAGGCCCGGCCAGAGCGCCCGGAGGTCCTCGATCCGGTCGGCCGGCAGCACGAGCAGCGCGTCATCGCGCACCGCGGCGAGCCAACGGCCGCCGGCGTCAGGCAGGTAGTCCGGCACCGCTCTCCCCCTTCCGCGGGCGGGTCTCCTCGACGCCCGCGACCAGCTCTCCGTCGCGATCGCGCGTCGTGCCGTCGTCGTCGGCCTCGCCGCCGAGGTCGCTCTCGACGACGACTGCGCTGACGTTGTCGCGCGCCCCGGCCGCGAGGGCCGCATCGACCAGGTCGCCGGCCAGCCCCGCGTCGTGCGTCGAACCGCCCGCGAGGACCCGCGCGATCTCGTCGTCGGGGACCTCCTTCGACAGGCCGTCCGAGCAGACGAGGAACACCTGGCGACCGACCGCGGGGACCAGCCACACGTCGGGTTCGACATGCTCGTCGGCGCCGATCGCGCGCGTGATCACGTTCCGATCCGGGTGCCGCTCGGCATCCTCCGCACGGAGCACCCCGGCGTCGACCATCTCCTGCACCGCGGAATGATCGACGGTCACCTGGTCGAGCCTGCGGCCGTCCCACGCGTACACGCGCGAGTCGCCGACGTTGAAGACCATCCAGTGGATGCCGCGGCCGTCGCCGGCATCGACGAGCACGAGGCCCGCGAGGGTCGTGCCGGCCACCGCCGTGCCCTCGTCGCCCTCCTCCGAGAGCGCCCGGACCACGTCGTTGGAGCTGTGGATCGCGTCGAGCACCTGGGCCGGAGTCGACGGCACGCCGGCGTCGAGGTGGCGGCGGAACGTGTCGACGACGGCGCGGCTCGCGGCGTCGCCGCGCGCGTGCCCGCCCATGCCGTCGGCCACGAGGTAGATCGGAGGCTGCGCGAGCACGGAGTCCTCGTTCACCGCGCGCACGTTGCCGACATGGGTGCGGGCACTGTGCGCGATCCGCGCGGACCCGCTCGGAATGGGCACGACGCCGCCGACGTCACTCGTCACGAGGTTCGGGTCCTCTCTGGCCAGGGCAGAAGTCGTCTGCGCCGGGCGCAGTCGATCCACGCTAGCAAGCGATGCGCCTCGCCCGCGCCATGCGACGCCGCGCGGGCGCTCCGATCAGCGGGACGCCTGGGACTCGTCCACGTCGCGCTCGGGCTCCTCGGTGAAGTGCGGGATCTCCTCGCCGAGCGTGTGACCGCGCCGGCGGGCGTCGAGGTTGGCCTTCACGACGCTCGCGACGGTCGCGACGACCATCGCCCCGACGATCACCGCGAGCGAGGTCCACGTGGAGATCACCGGAACCCACTCGATGTGCTCGCCGCCGTTGATGAACGGCAGTTCGTTCTCGTGCATCGCGTGGAAGACGAGCTTCACGCCGATGAACGCGAGGATGAACGCGATGCCGTACTTGAGGTACTCGAGCCGCTCGAGCAGGCCGCCGAGCAGGAAGTAGAGCTGGCGCAGGCCCATGAGCGCGAACACGTTCGCGGTGAAGACGATGAACGGGCTCTGGGTGATCCCGAAGATCGCCGGGATCGAGTCGAGCGCGAAGATGAGGTCGGTCGTGCCGATCGCCACGAACACGATGAGCATCGGGGTGAAGAACCGGCGACCGTCGATCATCGTGCGCAGCCTGATGCCGTCGTAGTCGTTCGTGATCGGCAGCCGGCGGCGCAGCATGCGGATGAGCGCCGTGTCGCCGCCCTCGTCCTCGTGGTCGCCGAACGCCTGCTGCACCGCGGTGTAGACCAGGAACGCGCCGAAGATGTAGAAGATCCAGCTGAAGTTCGCGATGAGCTGCGCGCCGAGCAGGATGAAGATGCCGCGCAGGATGAGCGCCAGGATGATGCCCACCATGAGCACCTCCTGCTGGTACTTCCTCGGCACCGCGAACCTGGACATGATGATCACGAACACGAACAGGTTGTCGATCGACAGGCTGTACTCGGTGAGCCAGCCCGCGAGGAACTGCGCGCCCTGCTCGGCGTCGCCGATGACGAACATGAGGCCGGCGAAGATCAGCGCGAGCGTGATGTAGAACACGACCCACAGCGTGGATTCGCGGAACGAGGGCACGTGCGGGCGCTTGATCACGAGCAGCAGGTCGGCGATCAGGATCACCGTCAGCACGACGAGGGAGCCGACTTCGAACCAGAGAGGGAGGGCGGTCACGCAGTGGCCTTTCGGAAGGAGACGTTCAGGACCGAAAGTCTCTCCCCGCGCAGGCACTGCGCCGCCACGACCGGAGCGACGTCTGCGGCGCTCGTATTGACGATCGTGGTCTCGAGGCGGCATGCCTCGACGGGATACTCCCCTTCGCTCGGACGAGTCTAGGGCACGCCCCGGGAAACGACGAACGCCCCCGCATGATGCGGGGGCGTTCGCCTGTCATTGGTGACCCCAGCGGGATTTGAACCCGCGCTACCGCCGTGAGAGGGCGGCGTCCTAGGCCGCTAAACGATGGGGCCTCGCTGCGACGTGTACGAGTATGGCATACGACTCGCACGCGTTCCAAATCGAGGCGGCCCGCGCCCCGCCCCTCCCCCTCACGCGAAGACGGACAGCGCGCCGGGCACGATCTCGACGTCGATCGGCAGCGTTCCGACCCGCTCCCCGTCCGCATACGCGACGATGTCGTCGGCCTCGAGGCGCACGCGCTCGGCCCGCACGATCTCGACCGCGGGATGGTCCACGTGCGCGCCGGCGAACACGCGCGGGAACACGCCGAGCAGCCCGAGACGCGAGATCGGATGCACGATGAACACGTCGAACCGCCCGTCGGCGACATCCGCTTCGGGAACGATCCGCATGCCGCCGCCGAGCGACGGGGTGTTCGCCACCGAGACGAGCATCGCCGCCTGCTCGCGGCGAACGCCGTCGAGGGTGATCGCATAGCGTCGCGGCCGGAACGTCGCGAGTTCGCGCAGCAGGGCGAGCGTGTACCTGCTCGGCCCGCGCGGACGCGACATCCGGTTCGCCCGCTCGTTCACGACCGCATCGAACCCGGCCGAGAGCACGCACGCGAACCACGTGTGCAGGCCGCCGTGGCGCATGAGCCCCAGGTCGATCGGCTGCGGCGGGCGCCGCAGCGCTTCGACGAGCGCGTCGATCGCGACCTCCGGGTCGTCGTGCGGCAGCCCGAGCGCCCGGGCCAGGTCATTGCCGGTCCCCGCCGCGATGACGCCCAACGGGACCGCGCTGCGGGCGAGCACGTTCACGCCGAGCGAGACCATCCCGTCGCCGCCGACGACGACCAGCCCGTCGGTTCCCAGCGCGAACGCCGCCTGAACCTCCTGCCGGAGCAGCTCGAAGTTCGCCGCCTCGAGCACCGTCACCTCATAGCCCGCCGCCTCGAGCCGCAGGGCGGCCTGCGGCCCGATGGTGCGATGACGGCCGAACGACGCGGTCGGGTTCACCGCGAGCAGGAGGCGGCGGGGCTTGGGCGGCATGGAGCGATCATGGCAGGCGCCGACGGTTGCGCGCGCGCCGCCGGACGTGTTGGCTCGGAGCATGCGCGTCACGAAGCTCGAGCACGCCGCCCTCGTGGTGGAGCATTCCGGCGATCGACTGTTCATCGACCCCGGCAAGTTCACGACGCCCATCACCGAGGCCTCCGGAGCGCTCGCGGTCGTCATCACGCACCTGCACGACGACCACTGGACCCCCGAGCAGCTGGCGCGCATCGGCGAACGCAATCCCGACGTTCGCGTGTTCGGGCCGAAGGGAGTCGTCGAGGCCGCCGCCGACACCGGCATCGCCGTCGAACGCGTCGAGCCGGGTGACGCGGTCGAGGTCGGTCCGTTCCGGCTGCGGTTCTTCGGCGGCAGCCACGCCGTCATCCACCCCTCGATCCCCGTGATCGACAACGTCGGGGTCCTCGTCGACGACGCGCTGTACTACGCCGGGGACTCGTTCGCGGTGCCGGAGGGCGTCGAGGTCGACGTCCTCGCGGCTCCCGCGGGTGCACCGTGGATGAAGATCTCCGAGGCCATGGACTACGTCATGGCCGTGCGCCCGAAGCGCGCGTTCCCGACGCACGAGATGGTCCTCTCGCGGGCGGGGAAGGAGCTCTCCAACGCCCGCCTGGCCTGGGCGACCGAGCAGGTCGGCGGAGAGTACCTGGCGCTCGAACCCGGCGATTCGTTCGACCTGTAGCGAGCGGATGCCACGGCTGCGACGCCGTCGGCGGTGGTGGCACGCCGAGCCCGTCAGTCGTCGCCGTTCCCGTTGCCGTTGCCGTTGCCGTTCCCGTTGCCGTTGCCGTTGCCAGGGCCGCCGTTGCCCGGGCCGCCGTTCGCGCCCGCCGGGCCGCCACTCGCGGGCTCGTCGTCGTTCGACGGCGCGGGCGGATCCGGCTTGACGATCCGGCCGTCCGGGAACGATCCCGGCCCCGCGACCGGCCCGAGGCCGGCCATCGTGAACTCCCCGCCGCCGTACTTCGCAGCGGCGACGGACATGACCTCGGGCCACATGCGGTGCCGTGCCTCGGCGGCCCGTCCGGTCTCGAAGTAGATCCCGCGCTGGTTCGCGTCGCCGTTGACGCTGACGACGGCCGCCGCGGTGGCGACCTTCGTGCTCGCGCCGACCATCCAGGTGTCCTTCGATCCGTCGGTCGTTCCCGTCTTGCCGATCAGCGGCACGCTCGGCACGGTCCCGGCGTTCGAGGCCTGGCCGGTTCCGCTCGTCATGACCGCGCTCATCGCGGTGTGCATGGCCGCGGCGACCGGCCCCGGTACCGCCTGGGTGCACGTCGTCTTCGGCGGTTCGATCTCCGCACCATCGCGTCCGACGATGCGGTCGATCGCGATGGGCGAGCACGACCTGCCGTTGTTCGCGATGCCGGCGAACGCGACGGCCATCGACAGCGGCGCGACCTCGTTGACGCCGATGACGGAGGTCGGCCCCTGCCAGAGTGGATCCCCGTCGGCGCGGTGCACGCCGAACGCCTCGGCCGACTTGCGGATGCCGCACAGGTCGAGTTCCTTCGCCATCCCGACGAAACCGGAGTTGATGGATCCGACCGTCGACTCGAGGGCGCTGTAGTTCGCACCCGACTCGTTGGCGTCGTTCCGCGGGTTCCAGGTGCCCGCGGACCACGGTCCGAGACAGCTGTCCTGGAAGGTGCCCCAGTTGCTCTTGACGCGCGAGTCGACGCGTTCGGCGAGACCGCGCCCCGCTTTCAGCCACTCGGCGAGCGTGAACACCTTGTAGGTCGATCCCGGCTGGAATCCGCGCGAACCGCCGTAGTCGAAGTCGGTGTTGTAGTTGATGCTCGTGAACTGCGGCCCGCGCTCGAGGACCTTCGGATCCTGGCTGTAGGCGCGGTTCTGCGCCATCGCGAGCACCCGCCCGGTGCCGACCTCGACGCTCGAGACGACCCCGCCGACGTCCCATCCCGGATAGGTGGCGGGCACGTGGGTCGTCACGGCCCGCTCGGCCGCCGCCTGCAGGTCGAGGTCGAGCGAGGTGTAGACCTCGTAGCCGCCGCGCCGGAAGTTCAGCAGTCGCGATGCCTCGTCGTCGCCGAAGACCGGGTCGTTCTGGAGGATGTGCTTGACGTAGTCGCAGAAGTACGCCGCACCGCGCGCCGTCTGGCATCCGGTGCTCGGCTCGGTGATCTTCGGCTCGACCGGGCTGGTGATGGCCGTGACGTACTCGTCGTAGGTGACCTTCCGCTCGGCGAGCATCGCCCGGAGGATGTAGTCGCGCCGCGCGTGGTTCGTCGCGTAGCCGTCGGCAGCGCCGTTGACCTCGTTGTCGGGGCGGTCGAGCCGGAACTTGGCCGGGTTGTTGACGATGGCCACGAGCGACGCCGCCTGCGCGAGCGTCAGCTTCGCTGCGGTCGTGCCGTAGTAGTAGTTCGCCGCGGCCTCGATCCCGTAGACGGTGCCGCCGAAGCCCGCGATGTTCAGGTACCCGAGGAGGATCTCGCTCTTCGAGTAGCGCTTCTCCACCCCGATCGCGAGCCGCATCTCCTTGAGCTTGCGGTCGATCGAGGTCTCGGTGACCGCGGCGTAGCATCCGTCGCGAGCGGTCTCGTCGACGGCGTCCCGCTCGCACTCCTGGACGCGGACGTTCTTCACGTACTGCTGGGCGATCGACGAACCGCCCTGGGTGTCGCGCCCGGCGGCGGTCGTGACGGCAGCACGCATCGTGCCCTGCAGGTCGATGCCGTTGTGCCCGTAGAACCGGGGGTCCTCCCCCGCGACCGCGGCATCCTTGACGTACTGGCTGACCTCGTCCCACTCGACCTCGACCCGGTTCTGGTCGTAGAACGAGGCGAGCAACTGCGGCTTCCCGTCGCTCGTCGTCGCGTAGATGTTGCTCTTGACCGAGAGTTCGCCGATCTCGAGATAGCTCGGCAGGTGCTCGAAGAGGTCGATGGTGTCGGATGCCGCGTTGCCGACGGTCGCGATCGCCGGGGTCACCGCGGCCGCGACGAGGACGGCCGCCGCCGCGCTGCCCGCGAGCAGGCCCGCGAGCCCGCCGAGCACGCCGCCGAAGGAGCGCCGACGCGTCACCGCCCGCTCGTGCGTCTCGCCGTACTCCATCGCGTCTCCCGGCCTCGCGCCGTCTCGGGGAGTTCCGGAGCAGGGTGCCGGCCCGTCACGGCGTCACTCTCAATCGAACCTCAGCGCACGCCGGATGTAAAGGCGCCCCGCGGCGCAGTCGTGCCGCGCGTCGCGTCCGCGACCGCCCGGACCGCATCCTCGAGCGCGCGCCGGTCGCGGATCGGACTCGAGCGCGGGTAGCTGGTGGTCAGGAAGTGCTGCGCGTACGGGAAGCACGCCACCGAGAACGGGTGCTCCTCGAGGAAGTCGGCGCCGAACGTGTTCCGTTCGACCGTCACCGACCCCAGCGGGAGCTCGAGTGCCCGGGCCATCTCGCCCGGATCGAAGATCAGGCCGAACGGCACCGAATCCGCGTGCTCGAGCCGACCGCCGTAGTCGACGGACAGGTTGCCGTCGACCCACAGGCGCTGGTCGAGCGGTCGTATCGTGCCGTCCGGCAGTGCGGCCGTCGCCGCGAGCGCGTTCGCCCGGCGGTCGCTGCGGACGTCGATGATCACCTCGCCTGCGTGGGACGTGGTGATCACCGCACGGCTGGTGGTCGCACCCGAGAATCCGCCGCCCGGGTCGTAGTTGATCGTGTCGGATTCGTAGTCGCAGATGACCCAGGTCAGCATGCCCGTGCTCGTGTGCTCGGCGATCAGGTACAGCTCCACCCGAGCACCCGTGAACACCGATGCGCGCACGTTGAACGCCCCGAGGATCGCGCACACGCGCGGCGCCTCGTCGGCGAACATGGCGGTCGGCACGAGACGATAGCCCGGCGGCAGCAGTCGCTCCGCCGCGGGCAGGTCACGGATCCCGTACGCCAGGAACGTGCAGTACGGGTCCACGACGAAGCCCATGTACGGTTCGCCGCGAGCCTTCGACACGATCCACCGCTGCAATCCGATCGGCAGTCTGGCCAGCATCTCGGCGCGCCCGTAGAGGGCGGCGACGCCCCTGGGCGAGATCCGGTCCTCGGCGCCCGTGATGAAGTCCCGCAACTGCGTCGGGTCGATCCGCGATTCCATGCGGGCAAGCGTAGGGAGCGCGGATGCCCCGCGAATCCTACGGAAGATTGACGATGCGACGCGCCGCGCGCCGCGGGCGGCGCGGGCGAACCCGGGCCGCGCCGGGAACTCGATGATCGTCTGGTTCACCTCGGCGACGAAGGCGCGTGCCGGGATGAACAGGAGGACATCGCGGGAGAGCGTCACGTACCCCGTGTCGTCGACGAACGCCATGTACTGAGGAACTCCGCAACCGCGCGATCGTGCACCGGCCGCTCATCGGGGTGGAACTCCTCCGACCGCATCCGGAACGTGCCGCCGGGGATGAGCACCGAGTGGCGCGCCCACCAGTCATCACCCGTCCACGGTAGCCCGGGCGCAGTCGGACGACGTCGAAGGCGCCGCCCGGAGACCCGGACGGCGCCCACGTGCTCGTCGAGCGGACGTGATGATCGATCAGAAGTCGAAGTCGCCGATGTTCTCGGCGTCGAAGACGTAGGGGTCGCCGAGCAGCACGGTGCCGTCGGCGCCCACCTCGTACGAACCGAGCTTGCCGGCCTCGAACGTGTCGCCTTCCTCACCGGTGACCTCGCCCGTGATCAGGGCCTGCGCCGCGAACGCGGCCAGGTAGCCCAGGTCGGCCGGGTTCCACAGCGCGAACGCGGTGACGGTGCCGTCCTCGACGTACTCGCGCATCTGGTTCGGGGTGCCCAGTCCGGTCAGCGCGACCTGGCCCTGGTACTCCGAGGTCGAGAGGTAGCGGGCCGCGGCCGCGATGCCGACCGTGGTGGGCGAGATGATGCCCTTGAGTTCCGGGTAGGTCTGCAGCAGCGCCGCCGTCTTGTCGAACGAGGTCTGGTCGTCGTCGTCACCGTAGACGACCTCGACGAGCTCGATGTCGGGGTGGCTGGCGGCCAGCTCCTCCTCCATCATCTCGATCCACGCGTTCTGGTTCGTCGCATTCGCCGACGCCGACAGCACCGCGATCTGGCCTGCATCGCCGATCTGCTCCGCGATCAGGTCGACCTGGACCTTCGCGATGCCCTCGGCGGTGGCCTGGTTGATGAACAGGTCGCGGCACTCCGGGTTGGTGTCCGAGTCGAACGTGACGACCTTGACCCCGGCGCTGGATGCCTCGTCCAGCGCGTCGCAGATCGCCTCCGGGTCGTTCGCCGAGACGACCAGGGCGCCGACGCCCTGCTGCGCCGCGGTCTGGATGAACGAGACCTGCGAGGTGGGCGACGCCTCGGTCGGGCCGACCTCGGCGAACTCGCCGCCGAACTCCTCGACCGCCTCCTGGCCACCCGCCGACGAGGTGTCGAAGTACGGGTTGCCCAGGTTCTTCGGCAGGAACGTGACCGACAGGTTCGCGTCGTCCCCGCCCCCGTCACCCCCGCCGTCCCCGCTCGAGGCGCAGCCCGTGAGGGCCAGGACCGTCGCGGCAGCCGCCGCGGTGATCGCCACGCCGAATCGGCGCGAACGCTGCTTGGTGAACATCGTTGTTTCCTTCCTTGGTGCCGGTGAGGCGACTGTGTGCGATTCCAGGTGGAGCGATCAGGACGACGATGCCGCCAGTTCGCGCTCCTTCTTCTTCCCGATCGCCGAGATCCGCCGACGGCGGAGCCAGGCGAGGAGGCTTGCCGACACCACCGAGAGCACGAGCAGCACGCCCGTGATGACGTTGATGATGTCCGAGGTGACCCCGGCGAGCCGGAGGGCGCTGCCGAGGACGCCGATGAGCAGGACGCCGGCGATCACCCCGTGGAGTGCGCCGCGGCCGCCGAAGATCGAGACGCCGCCGAGCAGCACCGCAGCGATGACCTGCAGTTCGAGCCCGGTCGCGTTGTCGCCGCGGGCGTTGTTGTACAGCAGCGTGAAGTAGACGCCGGCGAAGCCGGAGATCGTGCCGCTCATGACGAACAGCCAGAACTTCGTGCGCCCGACGTCGATGCCAGAGAACGACGCGGCATCCTTGTTCAGGCCGATCGCGTAGAGCGAGCGTCCGAAGGGCGTGAAGTGCAACAGGATCGCGAATGCGATCGCGAGCACGACGAACGGGATCATGATTCCCGGGATCGGGGTCCCCGGGATGTTGTCCTTCGCCAGGTCCGACCAGAACTCGGGGAACTCCGTGACCGCGGTGGTGCCGAGCAGCCCGACGGCGATGCCGCGGATCAGCGCGAGCGTGCCGATGGTGACGGCGAGCGAGGGCAGGCCGACGACAGTGACGAGGAAGCCGTTGACCACGCCGGCGATGGCACCGACGAGGATCGCGGTGATCGCCGCGAGGGCGAAGGGCCAGCCCGCCTGCGTGAGGATGCCGGTCATGACGCTGGAGAGGCCGACGATGCTCGCGACCGACAGGTCGATCTCCTCGGTGATGATGATGAGCGTCATCGGGAGGGCGATCAGCAGGATCGGAGCGATGTCGCGCAGCAGGTACGTCACCGTGAGCGGGCTGTCGAAGTTCGGGACGACCGCGAGCGACACCGCGATGACCACGACGAGCAGCCCGATGATCGCGGACTCGCGCGTGAGGAGCACGCGGCGCCAGAGCGGCCGCGAGTATGCCGCGTAGGTGCGGGCGGGGCGGGTGTTCGGAACGGGTGCCGGTGCCGTGGCGGTCATCGCACGTCCTCCCTGGCCTCGATGAGCTTGCGGTGTTGTCGGATCGCGAGCACCCGGTCGAGCACGATCGCGCCGATGATGAGCGCACCGACGACTGCGCGCTGCCAGAAGTCCTGGATGCCGAGGATCGGGAGCGCCCGATTGATCGTGAGCAGCAGGTACGCGCCGATCGCTGCGCCCCAGACGGTGCCGACGCCGCCCGAGATCGCGACGCCGCCGATGACGGCGGCGCCGATCGCCTGGAGTTCGAGGCCGGTGCCGGCAGCCGAGCTCACCGTGCCGTAGCGCGCGGCGTAGAGCACTCCGGACAGGCCGGCGAGCGCGCCGCTGAGGACGAACGCGGTGAGGATGCGACGGGTCACGCGGAGCCCGTAGAGGTGCGCGGCGTCGGGGTCGGAGCCGATCGCGTAGAACTCGCGGCCGCTGCGCAGGTTGCGCAGGACCCACGCGGCGATGACGAGCACGATCACGGCGATGATCGTGAGGATCGGGATGAACAGGATCTGGCCGGTGCCGAGCCCGCGGAATGCCGCGGGGAGGTCGGACGCGTTGATCCGGTCGCTCCCGGTCCACGCGACGTTGATGCCGCGGTAGATGTAGAGCGTGCCCAGCGTGATCACGAGTGCGGGCACCCTGGCGAACGCCACGAGCGCGCCGTTGATCAGGCCGAGGATCGCACCGAAGGCGATGCCGGCGAGGAACACCGCGATGACCGGGATGCCGGGGATGTCGATGAACAGCCGACCCGTGAGGTAGGCGGTGAGCCCGAGCACCGAGCCGACCGAGAGGTCGACGTTGCGCGTGATGATCACGATCGCCTGGCCGACGGCGACGAGCAGCAGCAGCGAGGGCGTGAGCAGGAGGTCGCGGAATCCGTCGGAGGAGAACAGGAAGTTCGGGTTGACGGTGGTCGCGACGACGATCACGGCGAGCAGTGCGATGAGGATGCCGGTCTCGCGGGCCTTGAAGACGTGCGAGACGATGCGCGTCGCAGCTGACGATCCCGGCTGCGCGGGCTTGGCGGGCGGGGCGGTGGTCGCGGTCACTTCGCGTCCTCCTTGTCGGCGGTGGCGGCGAACATGACGGCCTCGGGGGTGGCCTCGGATCGGGGGAACTCGCCGGTGAGGGCACCCTCGCGCATCACGAGCACGCGATCGGCCATCCCGAGCACCTCGGGCAGTTCGGAGCTGATCATGAGGATCGCGATGCCCTGCTGGGCGAGTTCGGAGAGGAGGCGGTGCACCTCGGACTTGGTGCCGACGTCGATGCCTCGCGTCGGCTCGTCGACGATGAGCACCCTGGGCTCGGTGGCGAGCCACTTGCCGAGCACGACCTTCTGCTGGTTGCCGCCCGAGAGCGTGCCCGTCTCGGCGTCGAGTGCCGCCGTCTTCACCTCGAGCCGGCTCGCCCACAGAGCGGCCGCGGTGTTCTGCGCCCGGTCGGTGAGGAGCCCGCCCTTGGTGAGGGTCGAGCGGATGGCGAGGGTGATGTTGCGGGAGACGGACTCGTCGAGCACGAGGCCCTGCTTGCGCCGGTCCTCGGGGACGAGCGCGAGGCCCCGCGTCATCGCGGCATTCGGGTTGCCCTTCGGCAGCGCGGTTCCGGCGACCCGGACCGACCCGGAGGAGTACGGGTCGACGCCGAAGATCGCGCGGGCGACCTCGCTGCGGCCCGCGCCGACGAGGCCGGCCAGGCCGACGATCTCACCGGCCCGGACGGTGAAGCTGATGTCATGGAAGACGCCGGGCCGGGTGAGCCCGTTTACGACGAGCACGTCGTCGCCGATCTCAGCGGGCAGCTTCGGGAAGAGCTCGGCGACGTCGCGGCCCACCATCTGGCGGACGAGTTCGTCGACGCTCGTCTCGGCGATCGGCTCGGTGGCGATGTAGCTGCCGTCGCGCATGACCGTGACGGTGTCGCACAGTGCGAACACCTCGTCGAACCGGTGCGAGATGAACATTAGCGCGCGTCCCTCGTCGCGGAGGCTCCGCGCGACGGCGAACAGGCGCTCGACCTCGACGCCCGAGAGCGCGGCGGTCGGCTCATCCATGATGAGGACGCGCGCGTCGAGCGAGATCGCCTTGGCGATCTCGATGATCTGCTGGTCGGCGATCGACAGGCCGTCGGTGATCCGGTCGGGGTCGATCGAGACACCGAGCCGCGCGAAGATCTCCTGTGCTTCGGCCCGCATCGCCTTCCGATCGATCCGGCCGATCCGATTGACGGGTTGGCGGCCCATGAAGATGTTCTCGGTGACCGACAGGTCGGGGAAGAGCGTCGGCTCCTGGTAGATGACGGCGATGCCCGCGGCCTTGGACTGGGCGGTCGAGTGGAAGTCGACCTCCTCGCCACGCAGCCGGATCGTGCCGGCGTCGCGCCGGTAGAGGCCGGCGATGATCTTGACGAGGGTCGACTTGCCCGCGCCGTTCTCGCCGATCAGCGCGTGGATCGATCCCTGCTCGAGGGTGATGGTGCCCGATCGGAGGGCGACGACGGCGCCGAACGACTTCACGACCCTGGCGAGTTCGAGCGCGGGGGGCGCGGGGGTCGTGGTGGTCTGGTCCACGGTCACGTCCTCCTCCTTGAGGTGAAAACTTATGAATCGATTCAGGTTCGATTCAGGCATACTCTATGGAGGACATCGGCGAGGGTCAAGTCCGGCCCGGACGGATGACCTCGAAGTTCGATTGCGAAGGAGCAGGATGGCCGCGGTCAGTATTCGCGACGTCGCCCAGCATGCGGGCGTCTCGGTGGGCACGGTCTCCAACGTCCTCAACCGACCGGGCGAAGTGTCCGCCGAGTCGGTTCGCCGCGTGCAGGAGGCCATCGAGGCCCTCGGGTACGTGCGCAACGACGCTGCCCGCAAGCTTCGGAACGGAGTGAGCACCACGGTCGGATTCGTGGTGCTCGACGGGCAGAACCCGTTCTTCAACGACGTGGTCCGCGGCGCGGAGGACGAGGGCTCCAAGTCGGGCATCGCGATCCTCTACGGCAACACCGACGAGGATCCGAAGCGCGAGCGCACCTACCTCGATCTCTTCGAGGAGCAGCAGGTCCGCGGCGTGCTCATCTCCCCGTACGGCGACATCAACCCGCGCCTCGAGCGGCTCCGCGCGCGCGGGATCGCGGCGGTGCTCGTCGACCGGTTCAGCGGCGACGGCCGGTTCAGCTCCGTCTCGGTCGACAGCGTCGCGGGCGGGCGGATGGCCGTCGAACACCTGATCGCGACGGGTCGCCGCCGCATCGCCTTCGTGGGCGGGCCCTTCGACATGCGACAGGTCACCGACCGCCTCGCCGGCGCGCGGGCGGCCGCCGAGAACGCCGGCGAGCACGTCGACCTCGAGGTCGTCGCCACCGACGCCCTCGCCGTAGCGGACGGCGCCGCCGCGGGCGCGCGGATCCTCGCTCGCCCCCGGTCGGCGTGGCCCGACGCGATCTTCGCGGCGAACGACCTGCTCGCCCTCGGGCTCCTCCAGGCCCTCATCGTCGACGGCCGCATGCTCGTCCCGCACGACATCGCCCTCATCGGCTTCGACGACATCTCGTTCGCCGCCGCGGCGGCCGTGCCCCTGTCGTCAATGCGGCAGCCGAGCCGCATCATCGGCCGAACCGCGCTCCGCATCCTGCTCGAGGAGACGGCCGACCCGCAGCTCATCCCACGCCAGACGGTCTTCCTGCCGGAACTGGTGGTGCGAACGAGCACGCGGCCGAAGGCCTGACCGCCGCTCCGTCAGAGGATGATGATTCGCCGACTACGAGCGTCTACGAGGTGCACCGACCAGCCGAGACGTGCGCCGAACGGGTCGGATCAGACCGCACCCGTCTCAATCACGACCGAGGCCGCGGACGAGGTGACCGGTCGCCTCGGCGAGCGCCTGCGAGCTCAGACGGCCGACGCCGGTCGCGTTCACGAAGGCGTGGATGTGTCCTTCGACGACCTGCAGGGTCGTAGGGACCCCGGCATCCTTCAGCCGTTCGGCGTAGGCGATGCCCTCGTCGCGCAGGACATCGAAGCCGGAGACGGCGACATGTGCCGGAGGCAGCCCCGCGAGCGCCGTTGCTTCGGCGTGCAGGGGCGATACGAAGGGGTCCAGCGCGTCCGCCGGTCGCGCGAGGTAGTGCTCGCGATACCAGTCCATCTGCTTCTCGGTGAGGAAGTAGCCGTCGGAGAACAGGCGATACGATCCGCGCTTGTCGGCCAGGTCGGTCACCGGGAAGAAGAGCAGCTGGAAGTCGGGGGCGCCGGCCGGGTCGCCGACGGTCGCAAGGCTCACGACCGCGCTCAGGTTGCCTCCGGCGCTGTCCCCTGCCACAGCGACCTTGCTGTTCGGTCGGTTCTCCCGCACCCAGTGGTAGCTGTCGATCGCATCCTCCACCGCGGCGGGGAACGGATGCTCCGGAGCGAGGCGGTAGTCGACCGAGATCACCTCGAGGCCGCTGGTGGCGGCGATGAAGCGGCACACCGAGTCGGCGGAGTCGAGGCTGCCGAGCACCCACCCGCCGCCGTGGAAGTAGACGACGGTACCCTCGGCCTCGCGGGCGTTGAGGTATCGACGGCCCGCGACGGCCCCGGCACGCGTGGGGATCTCGATGTCCTCGACCGTGGCGACGGACATCGAGCCGCCGAAGATGCGCGCCTCGGAATCGATCTGGGCCCGGGCGCGCTCGAGTGAATGGTCTGAGAAGTCGGAGCCCGGAAGCGCGTTGAGCAGCCGCAGCGCCATCTGCACCTCGGTGTACAGGCGTTGGCCGTCAACGACGACGGGCCGGCCCGCGATGACGCGCTGGACGGGTTCGGGAAGTGCGCCCAGCGTGCGGATGACACCGCGGATCAGGCGTTCGGAGGCGACGAAAGAGGCGGGCATGGCGGTTCCTCGAGCTCAGCGTCATCGACGCTTGGGGTGACGGCCCAGGGCGGCCGCTGGGGACGGGTTGCCGATGATGCTAGCGACGGGCTCCGTTCGGCCACGGTCCGTCCCCGCCAAACAGCGGACACGAACGGCCAAGTACGATGACCTCCGTGTCCGAACCCGTCGCCGTCACCCCCTCATCGGCGGTGATCACTCCGAACATCATCCGCTACCTGCTGCAGGTGGCGGACGAGCACGGCGTGTCGTTGGACCGGGCGCTGCGCGCGGCATCCCTCACCCGCGCCGCGATCGACTCCCCGGCGCTCCGCGTCTCGTACCGTCAGGGGCGGGCGATCATCGAACAGGCCGTCATGCTGGTCCCGGTGCCGGCCCTCGGACTCGAGGTCGGTCGCCGCCAACCGATCACCGCCTCGGGACTGCTCGGACTCGCGATGATGTCGAGTGCCACCCTGCGCGAGGCCGTGAACGTCGGACTGCGGTTTCAGAACCTCGCCGGTTCGATGGTGCGCTTCAGCTCGGCAGAGGAAGTCGGTGCCCTCGTGGTGACCGCCGCACTCCGGGAGTCGGTGTCGGCCGTGGGCACGTTCCTGGTGGAGGAGGCGTTCGCCAACTTCACCAGGATGGCCCACGAGATCACGGTATCGGCGCGGCCCGGAATGGTCGAACTGACCCACCCCGCAGGCACCGATGCCGAGGTCTACCGCGAACTCTTCGGCAGCGCGGTGCGGTTCTCCGCGCCGCGCAATGCCTGGCACGTCCCGCTCGCAGCCGCGCACGCGCCCCTGCCGAGCGCCGACGCATGGACGCATCGCGACACCGTCGCCATGCTCGAGGCGCAGACCGAGAACCTCGTCGAGCGCCAGGAGCTCGTCGCCGTGCTCGCCGTCCAGATCGAACAGGCCCTGCCGGAGGTGTTGCCGCTGGCGGCGCACGCGCGTGCGCTCGCGACCAGCGAGCGCACCCTGCGGCGGAGGTTGCTCGAGGTGGGCGCGAGCTACTCCGGTGTACTCGACGACGTGCGCAAGCGGCTCGCCGCCGAGCTGTTCACCTCCCCGACGCTGACGACCGCGGAGATCGCATTCCGCTTGGGCTACCGAGACGACCGCTCACTGCGCCGAAGCACCCTGCGGTGGTTCGGCTCGTCGCCCGCGGCGCTGCACGCCACGGCCGGGCGAGGCTCGAACCTGCCGCGGAAACACGAAACCCCCGCCTGAGCGGGGGTTTTCACTGCTGGGGTACCTGGACTCGAACCAAGAACAACTGAGAGCTCCCGGAGCGTTGCCGCCAGCCGCCGAAATCAGCGAAAATCCGCGTGTTTCTGCGGATCTCATGGGGTCGAGTCTACCGAACGATCCTCGTGTCGGCGGGGGGTTTTCTGGTTCTTCTGAGGGGTTCTTGGTGTTGTTTTTGGTAACGGCAGCGTGGCTGATACACCCCACGCGACCCCGCGTCATCGAATGGGAAATTAGGGTTGGCTCGTGACACTCGTGCCAACACTGCCGGAGCGATGGGAGTAGTGCCCCTTAACGTGGTGTAGTTCGCGGTGGCCGCCCCGCCCTCGTCGTAGACGTGGGTGCGGTCACCGTGTAGTCCCTTCGAGGAAACTCTCACATCCCACTCGAAAGGCATCTTCACGATGACCGCACCTCATATTCTCGACCCGCTGGCCTGCTCGAGGAAGCGCTGGGCGATGCGTCGCCCGATCTGATGCGCGGCCTGCTGCAGACCATGATCAACGCGCTGCTGTCCGCGGACGCGGACGCCGTCGTCGGCGCGGAGTGGGGCCAACGCTCCAGCGACCGGACGGCGCAGCGCAACGGCTACCGGCACCGCGACCTGGACACCCGGGTCGGGACGATCGACGTTCAGATCCCGAAGCTGCGTTCGGGGACGTACTTCCCGGAATGGCTGCTCGAGCGCCGCAAGCGCGCCGAGACCGCGTTGATCACCGTCGTCGCGGACTGCTACCTCGCCGGCGTGTCCACCCGTCGGATGGACAAGCTGGTCAAGCAGCTCGGGATCCACTCGCTGTCGAAGTCGCAGGTGTCCAGGATGGCCGCGGAGCTCGACGAGCACGTCGACCAGTTCCGGCACCGTCCCCTGGGGGACGCAGGGCCGTTCACGTTCGTCGCGGCCGACGCGCTCACGATGAAGGTCCGTGAAGGTGGCCGCGTGATCAACGCGGTCGTGCTCGTCGCGACCGGCGTCAACGCCGACGGACGCCGCGAAGTCCTCGGCCTGCGGGTCGCGACCAGTGAAACCGGGGCGGCCTGGAACAGCTTCTTCGCCGACCTCGTCGCCCGCGGCCTCGGCGGGGTCCGCTTGGTCACCTCCGACGCGCACGCCGGGCTGGTGGAAGCGATCGCGGCGAACCTGCCCGGAGCTGTCTGGCAACGATGCCGCACCCACTACGCGGCCAACCTGATGTCCGTCACACCGAAGAGCATGTGGCCCGCGGTCAAGGCCATGCTGCACTCGGTCTACGACCAGCCCGACGCGAAGTCGGTACACGCCCAGTTCGACCGCCTCCTGGACTACGTCGACGGGAAGCTTCCCGACGCGCACGAGCACCTCGACACCGCCCGGGCGGACATCCTCGCGTTCACGGGGTTTCCCGAAGGGCTCTGGCAGCAGATCTGGTCCAACAACCCGAACGAACGCTTGAACCGCGAGATCCGCCGCCGCACCGATTCGGTCGGCATCTTCCCGAACCGGGACGCGATCATCCGCCTCGTCGGCGCCGTCCTCGCCGAGATCACCGACGAATGGGCCGAAGGCCGCCGCTACCTCGGGCTCGAGATCCTCGCGAAGTCCCGACTCACCCTGGTCACCGACACCGAACCCGAGGAGGTGAACACCGACACCACCCTCGAACTCACCGCCTAATCCATCAATAGACCGAAGGAACCCGAACTACACCACTTCCTGGGGCTTGACCGGTCGAGCACCGCGAGACGCCGATCGTTCCACTCGAGCACCCAGCGCTCGTGGCTGTGTGGGTCGCGCCAGTCATCGGTGTTCTTCGCCGGAATGGATGTCCGAACCTCCTCGAGTCGCTCGCGATACGTGCGCAGACCTTGCTCGCCGAGCGCTGGTGCATAGGCGACCGGGTCGAGCTCGAAGTAGTCGACGTCACCGTCGAGCTGAAACGCGAACATCCACTTCACGAGCTTCGA
This sequence comes from Agromyces marinus, assembly GCF_021442325.1. Taxonomy (NCBI): domain Bacteria; kingdom Bacillati; phylum Actinomycetota; class Actinomycetes; order Micrococcales; family Microbacteriaceae; genus Agromyces; species Agromyces marinus. Next base: position 1,980,605 of record NZ_CP087879.1, read on the forward strand.
AGGCGGAACGGATGCCGCGGCAGCGAGTCTCGGGTGAAGGTTGAGCAGGCGCCGGCACGCGTCGCCGATGATGCCGCTCGAGTCGTCGGCACGCGCGATGACCTTGAGCGAACTCGCGAGTGCCTTGTGGGTCACGGCGTACGCATCGGCGGGGTCGGCCGCGTCCAGGTGCGATTCGAGGATGTCGATCGCCTCATGCATCTCGCGGCCGTGGGCGTTCGACGCGCTCCACCGGTACAGATCGCCGCGGGTGCGGATGAGCGGGAGCACGGCGTCGGCGAGTTCGGTCACTGAGCCATTCTCGACGACAACTCAGCAGCGCCTGCGACAAGTCGACTGCGCTGGGTGAGCGCGTGCCTGCCGGCACGAACAGTCGAGTCGTCGAGAGACCCAGACTTGGGGACGCCCCGCCCATAGCGGGCGTTGGTCGGCTCGATCGCGTTGGTCATGCAGATCACGTTGCGGATCTCAACGTCGTAGCCGACTCAGCTGTCCGAGGCTGGCCTCGCCGGTGCAATCAGCGCGCGCAGTCCGCCATCAGCCGCATCAGGCTCGTCGCGTCGTCAGTCTGGAACAGCTCGTCCAGGGCGACGTTCTGTTCGTAGAGCCTCGTGTACGGGATCGAGATGGCGTCATAGCCGTGCATCATGAGCTCGCCGCTCGCCATGAGCTTCGCGGTGCGCTTGTTGGCGTCGAAGTACAGCTGGTGACGGATGACCGCGGCAGCGTAGACCAACGCGCGGACGCGCGGGTCCGTCTCGCCGATGAGGTAGTCCAGGAGGTCGGCGTACGCCGCGATGAGGAGCGATCCGCCCTCACCGTGCTCGCGCCCGGCGATGACACCACCGGTGGAGAGGATGACGTCGCCGCCGCCGTTCACGCTGCCCTCGCCGCGGAAGTTGCCCGCCTCGATCGCCTCGTGGACGGCGACCTTCGCGTGGATTCTGTCCGAGACCGGCTTCGACAGCGAGAACTTCCCGACGCCGATCAGCAAATCGATGTCGTTGAAGCCCTCGTTCAGGGCGAGAATTTGGTCCTGGTCTTCCAGACGCTTGCCTTCGACAGTGACGCCTTCGAGGAGAGTCCGTACTTCGGGGAGGGTGAAGGTGTTCCCCTCGAGTCGGGCGGCGTCCCAGATGAAGTCGGGCTTGCGTTCGCGGAAGCGGTGACGAGCGCGTTCGAACTCCCCGGGGCCGCCTCCGATCAGGTTGAGGTCGACCTCCGACAGGTCCCAGGTAATGCCGGTCAGCGCGAGTTGTTCGCGCCGCTCTGCCGCAGCAGCGTTCCGGTGTTGGCCGGCCCGTGATCCGGCGCTCGTCGCCTGCCTTGGAAGGGATGGCCGCTGGTAGCCCTCGGCGCCGACTCCCCAGCGTCGCCCGCTCGGGCTGCTCGTGCCGCTCTGGTCGCTTGTCACCATCGTTCACCACTCCCGCGCGAGGTCGTGGGCTGCGGTCGAGAGCGGGCCGCCAACACCGAGACTGTCGATGACGCACTGGACCGGGGCGACGTAGGGGGCACCGTCCACATCGCCCGCCCCGGCGAGATGCACGGCTGCCAGCGGGGCGATGATGACGTTCGCCGCGCGGACGGTCTTCACTCTGCGGTGCGTCTCGCCGAGGAACGTGCTGAACTGCTGCGGCAGCGTCGTCCAGACCACGGTCGGCGCCACTTGGTCGGTGGTGTCGATCTCGGCGCCGAGCGCCTCGAGCGCTGGCCGGCCGGAGAACACCCACTCGTGCCCGAATCGCTCGCTGGTGTCGGCAGCCCTCCGGAACAGGTCTGACGTTGCGGTCGCCGCTGACATCAGCCGTTCGATGTCACCCCGACCGGCGAGCATGACGGCACCTGGCGCCACCTGCGGAGAGGCGAACTCCGAAGCCTCGACGGCGACCGCCAGCGGGTCATCGATGCCGACTGAGCGGACCAGTTGGTCCTGTCCGGAGAGCACGAAACGCTCCAGGCGGTCGACCCACTCGGCGGTCTCGGCCCACTCAGGGTTGCCGCCGAGCAGGTTCGACTCGACTCGCTGGATCTCCTCCGGGGCGAGGTCACCGACCAGTTGCCGCGCGGCTGCGACCGCGACCGGTTCGTAAGTGCGGGAGATGGTCACGTCGATGTCGTACCCGCAGGCGAGGGCGATTTCCCGAAGGGTGGACAGCCGCGCGCGACGGTAGTCGTTGCGGAGGTTCCATTCGGTGTTGCGGGAGATCCCGGCACGCTGAGCGAGCTCGGACCTCGGCACAGTCGGACTGCTCAAGAGATCGGAGATGTCCACAATCACGCCCTTTCCATCGGACACCCTAGCACGGGGTACGATAAACAGGACATATGCACACTATGTCCTCTTTGCTGAACATCAGGATCGAGGAGCGGCATTCAACCGCCTTCACTCACGCGCCCGACGGATCGGGCCAGGGAAGGCGTGCGCACCTACCGGGTATGGAGGGCGTTCGATCCGAAGATGTGAGGCGCCGCGGCAGGCGCGGCACCGCTCGCAGTACGGCGAGATTCCCGGTGGTCTCGTACGACTCGAGCGTCGAGTACGACGGGCTGCCCGTCTTCGCGCGCGAGCGGATCTGGGTCAGCCAGAGGTCGACGGCCTCGGCGACCGTGCTCGCTTCGTGAGCGTGACCGCGACGCCGCTTCCCACCGACATCGCGCGCCGCTTGAGTTCCTCGCGCGCGGCGTGCTCGGTCGGCGCGGTGACCGCGAGCCGGATCGGGACGCCGCCGCCGTCGCGGGTGTTCCCCCGCGCGCGCCACATCCCGGTCGACAGGCGGGTGACGTTCACGGTGCCCAGCTCGCCCACCGGGATTCTCGGTCTAGGCATGCCGGTGCTCCCCCAGCCAGGCGAGCACGTCGGTGAATTCGTAGCGCACGTGCCGGCCGATCTTGAGGAACGCCGGGCCGGAGCTGCGCAGGCGCCAGTCCTCGAGCGTGCGCTCGGGCATCTGCAGCAGCTCGGCGAGTTCGTGCTGCGTGAGCAGCACCGGAGCGGTGGTGGTCGTCGTCTCGTTCATCCCGTGAGGTACGCGAGGCCGACCCGGCACACCACGACGCGGTCAGGAAGAACCGCGATCGTTCGGTGGCACCGTGTGCAGAACGCCTCGTTCGAGAGGGTTTCTGGTAACGAATCTGGTGATTCGGCCCTTCGGGCTACCAGAGGGCGGTTGGGCAATACTGGAGTTTGCCGCGGAATTCCGCCGATTTCACTGCTGGGGTACCTGGACTCGAACCAAGAACAACTGAACCAGAATCAGCCGTGTTGCCAATTACACCATACCCCAATGGCCCTGAACCGGAGTTCCCGGGCCGACATGTAACTGTAGCCGATCCGGGGGGTCCGGCCAAATCGAACGAGCCCGTGAGCGGATGCCGCAGCGCCTCCGTGAGCGCCGGCTGCGGCATCCGCTTCGGCTCACCCGATGAGCGCTGCGAGCCGGTCGATGCGCTCGATGGACTCGACGCGACCGAGGATCTGCATGGACTCGAAGAGCGGCGGCGAGACGCGGCGACCGGAGACCGCGACGCGGATCGGGCCGAACGCCACGCGGGGCTTGAGGCCGAGGCCGTCGATGATCGCCGAGCGGAGGGCCTCCTCGATCTCGGTGTGCGTCCATGCCTCGCCGGGGATGCGTTCGAGCGCCTCGCGGGCGGCGGCGAGCACCGCGGGTGCGTCCGCGGACAGCGACCCGACGGCGGCCTCGTCGAACTCGAGGCCGGCGGCATCCGTGAAGAGGAAGCCCAGCAGCGCCGGGACCTCGCCGAGCACCGTGATGCGCTCCTGCACGAGCGGGGCGGCCTCGACGAGGAGTGCCTCCTCGCCAGGCGTGATCGGCGTCGAGACGACGCCGGCGGTCTGCAGGTAGGGAACGGTGCGCGAGGTGAAGTCGGCGAGGTCGAGCAGGCGGATGTGGTCGCCGTTGATCGCGTCGGCCTTCTTCTGGTCGAAGCGGGCGGGGTTCGGGTTGACCTGCTCGACGTCGAACGCGCCGATGAGCTCGTCGCGGCTGAACACGTCGCGGTCGGCCGAGAAGCCCCAGCCGAGCAGGGCCAGGTAGTTGACGAGGCCCTCTGGGATGAATCCGCGGTCGCGGTGGTGGAACAGGTTCGACTCGGGGTCGCGCTTGGAGAGCTTCTTGTTGCCCTCGCCCATGACGTAGGGCAGGTGGCCGAAGCGCGGCACGAAGCTCGTCACGCCGATCTCGATGAGCGCGTGGTAGAGCGCGATCTGGCGCGGGGTCGAGCTCAGCAGGTCCTCCCCGCGGAGCACGTGGGTGATCCCCATGAGCGCGTCGTCGACGGGGTTCACGAGCGTGTAGAGCGGCGCGCCGTTGGGGCGCACGACGACGAAGTCGGTCGTCGAGCCGGCCGCGAAGTCGATGCGGCCGCGCACGAGGTCGTCGAAGCCGAGGTCGACGTCGGGCACGCGGAGGCGCAGCGCCGGCTGGCGCCCCTCGGCGCGGAACGCGGCGCGCTGCTCGTCGGTCAGGTCGCGGTCGAAGTTGTCGTAGCCGAACTGCTTCGGGCGGCCGGCCGCCTGGTTGCGCGCGTCGATCTCGTCGGCGGTCGAGTAGCTCTCGTAGACGTGGCCTGCGGCCTTCAGCTTCGCGATGACCTCGGTGTAGATCTCGCCGCGCTGCGACTGTCGGTACGGGCCGTGCGGGCCGCCGACGTCGATGCCCTCGTCCCAGTGCAGGCCGAGCCAGTTCAGCGCGTCGAGGATCTGGCCGTAGCTCTCCTCGCTGTCGCGGGCGGCGTCGGTGTCCTCGATGCGGAACACGAACGTGCCGCCGGTGTGGCGTGCGTACGCCCAGTTGAACAGGGCCGTGCGCACGAGGCCGACGTGCGGGGTTCCGGTGGGCGAGGGGCAGAACCGCACGCGGATGTCGGATCCGATGGCGGTCGTCGTGGGGTGCGTCGTGTCAGGCATCGCCCTCAATGCTACGTCCAGAGGCCGGCTCGGCACCGGGTCCGCCGCGGCGGACGAGCAGCCGGGCGAGCGCCTCGGCGGCCACCGCGACGGCGGGAACGCCCCGGCCGCCGCGTGCGGTGACCAGGTGCAGGGTCCGCCGGTCGCCGTGCGTGGTCGCGCGGACGGCGACGCCCTCGCGCTCGCCCGCGGATTCGATCGCGAGCGCCGGGAGCACGGCGACGCCGAGCCCGCCGGCGACGAGTTCCTCGACGGCGACGAAGTTGTCGGTCTCGACGGCGATGCGCGGGGCGAAGCCGGCGGCGTCGCAGAGTTCGAGCAGGTGGCCGCGGCAGCGCGGGCATCCGGCGATCCAGCGTTCGCCCGCCAGGCCGGCGAGGTCGACGCGCTCCCCCGCGGCGAGCGGATGTCGCGCGGGCAGCACCACGTGCATCGGGTCGATGCCGATCGTGCTCACCTCGAGTCCTCGTGCGCTCTCGCGGTGGGGGTCGTTGCGGTCGCCCGGGTAGCTGAACGTGAGCGCGAGGTCGGCGCGGTCCTCGCGGACGGCGGCGACGGCCTCGGGCGGTTCGGCCTCGACGAAGCTGACCTGCACGCCCGGGTGGCGCCGGGCGAGCTCGACCATGAGTTCGGGCACGATCTTGGGCGACGCCGACGGGAACGCCATGAGCCGGACCCGGCCGGCGCGGAGCCCGCGGAGTTCGGCGAGTTCGCCGCGGGCCGCTTCGAGCGCGGTCGCGACGGCGCCGCCGTGCCGTGCGAGCACCCCCCCTGCGGGGGTGAGGCGGATGCCGCGGCCGGTGCGTTCCACGAGTGCGACGCCCGCGCGGGCCTCGGCACGACGCAGCTGCTGGCTGAGTGCGGGCTGGCTGTACCCGAGCGCTTTCGCGGCGGCGGTGATCGCCCCGTGTTCGGCGATCTCGCGGAGCACGAGCAGGCTGGTCGCGTCGAGGTCGGCGAGGCCGAGGGTGTCGGCGACCGGCGACACGTCCGGCGACACGTCCGGCGGTGTCGTGGCATCCATGCCCTGAGCATAAGGGATGCTTATGCATTTCATCGCAGAGCGGCACTTCCGTGATCGAATGCCGCGCCGCAGGCTGGATGCATGCCCCTCACGACCTCGCGTCCGACCGTCGCACCCGACACCGCACCCCGCTTCGAAGCGGGCCGCGGCTACCTCGCCGCGTGCACCATGGGCCTTCCCGCGACCGCGACCGTCGACGCCCTCCGCTCCGACCTCGACCGCTGGAGCGCGGGCCGCGCCTCGGCGGCCGAGTACTCGGGCATCGTCGAGCGCTCGCGCGCCCACGCCGCGACCCTGCTCGGCACGACCACCGAGCGCATCGCGCTCGGCTCGCAGGTCTCGGTGTTCACCGGACTCGCCGCGGCATCCGCCCCGGCGGGCGCCGAGGTGCTGTGCGTCGACGGCGACTTCAGCTCGGTCGTGGCCCCGTTCCTCGCGCGCGGCGACCTGCGCGTGCGCCACGTGCCGCTCGCGAGCCTCGCCGACGAGATCCGGCCGACCACGTGGCTGGTCGCGTTCTCACTGGTGCAGTCCGCGACGGGCGAGGTCGCCGACGCGGCATCCGTTCTCACCGCCGCCCGCGATGCGGGCGCGCTCACGCTCGTCGACACGACCCAGGCGACCGGATGGATGCCCACCGACGACCTCGACGCCGACCTCGTCGTATGCCACGCCTACAAGTGGCTCTCGGCGCCGCGCGGCGCGGCGTTCATGGGCGCGAGCGACCGCGCGCTCGCCGAGATCGCGCCGCTGACCGCGGGCTGGTACTCGGGCGAGGACCCGTGGGCGTCGTGCTACGGCCCCGACCTGTACCTGGCCGCGGGCGCCAGGCGGTTCGACGTCTCCCCCGCCTGGCAGGCGTGGGCGGGCGCCGAGGTCGCGCTCGGCCTCGCAGCGGGCATGGACCTGGCCTCGGTACGCGACCGCGACGTCGCGCTCGCGAACGCCTTCCGCGAGCGCATCGGGCTCGGCCCGTCCGACAGCGCGATCGTCAGCTGGCCCGACCCCGACGGATGCCACCTCGCCGCCCTCACCAAGGACGGCCTCGTGGCGTCGGGGCGCGCGGGCCGGGCGCGCGTCGCGTTCCACCTGTGGAACGACGAGGAGGATGTGGAGCGCGCGGCGCGAGCGGTCACCGCGCGACGCGGCGCCCGCTGAGATCGGATGCCTCGGCTCGCGACTCCGGTCAGCGGTCCGTCGGCTCGGGCAGGCGCACGAGGCAACGTTCCGGCGCCACGAACGGCAGGAGTGTCGGCGGTTCGCCTGCCCCGGCCGCATCCGCCCAGACGCCCTCGATGAGCCCGCGATGCACCGAGCACACGACCGACGGGTCGCGTCGGGCGGCGTCGCGGAACGGGCACGCGGTGAGCGCGAATCCGTCGGCGTCGCGCTCGGGTGCGAACCCGATCTCGGTGAGCACGGAGTCGAGCCGGGCGACGGCGGCTGCCGCGTCGGTCTGGTCGGCAGCGAGGGCGGCACGCCCGGTGAGCTCCTGCGCCCATCGAAGCCCCGCGAGCCGCGCGAGTTCCGCAGGCCCGCCCGAAGTATCCCCGCCCGCGACTCCGGCATCCGCCGCGAGCGCTCCAGCGAGCGCCCCGATCAGCCGATCGCGGGCGCGATCATCGCGCGCGCGATCGTCGACGAGCCGGTAGCGCAGGCGCGGCCGCCCACGCCGACCGTCGGCGACGGGCTCCGCGCGCACGAACCCCGCCTCGACCAGCCGGTCGAGGTGGAACCTCGCGGTCGTCAGGTGCACGCCGAGCGCCTCGGCGACCCGGTCCGCGCCCAGCGGTTCGCCCGCCGTGGCGAGCACGTCGAGCACCCGGCGCCGGGGCGCGGAGACCCGGCCCGGGTCAGCCTGCGGGGAGGTCATCGATCCCGCCACTGGCTGTGAGTCGTTCGCGGGTGTCGAGGCGCTCATACGCGCTGCCCGAGCCGCCCGCGAGTCGGCGCTGCATCGATCCGGCGATGCGACCGGCCTGGAGCTTCGCCCGCTCGGCGGCCGGCCCCGTATAGAGGGCATCGGTGGTCGCCGTCCACAGCTCGAGCCAACGCCGGAACTCCGGTTCGCCGAGGGGCGCGCGGTCGTTGAGTGCGACATGCACCGCGAGCGCGTTGCGCCGATAGCCGCCGGTGCGGAAGATCACGGTCTCCCAGAAGTCGCACATGATGGGCAGGTGGCGATCGAGGTCGAGCTTCGCGATGTCGGTGAAGATCGGGCCGATGAGGGGGTCGGCGAACGCGCGTGCATAGAACGCGGTGACGAGCGTGGCGACGTCGTCGCGGCCGCGGAGATCTTCGAGCCCGGTGTCCACCCCACCACCCTACCCGATTAAAACGCATTCTGATACGTTCAATACCTGCGGAAGGAGCAGAATGCCAGAGTCTCACCGAATCATCGCCGCGAACGACGACCGCCTGCGCGAGCACAGCACCCCCGAAGCGGGTGTGGTCCGCACCGCGCGGGTCTTCGCGCACGACGGCATCTCGATGATGCTCATCACCCTCGGCGAGGGCGCCGTGATGCGCGAACACACCGCGACCGCACCGATCCTCCTGCGCGGGCTCACCGGCCGCACGAGCATCGCGGTCGCAGGCGAAGAGGTGCAACTCGACGTCGGCACGCTCCTCCACATCGAGACCGGCGTCCCGCACGCGCTCAGCGCCGACGGCGGCGCGAGCCAGGTCGTGCTCACGGTCTTCCGCGGCGCCTGACTCGGCGAGTCGGCACGCCGAGTGCGCGGATTCGCGACCGGTGCGCGGGCGCGCTCCCGCGCACCTGGCGCGAATCCGCGCACCCGGCGCTCGCGGCGGCGCCTGGGCCGCCGGTCTCAGCGCGCCGGCGCCGAGCGCACCGGATTCACGAGCGACCCGAGCCCCGAGACCGTCACGTCGACCGAGTCGCCGTCGACGATCCGGCCGACGCCCGCCGGCGTGCCCGTGAGGATCACGTCGCCCGGCAGCAGCGTGAACACGTTCGACGCGTACGCGATGACCTTCGAAACCGGGTGCACCATGTCGGCGAGCCGGCCGTGCTGACGCCTCGTGCCGTTGACGCTCGTCGTGAGCTCGCCGCCCTCGAGGTCGACGTCGGTCTCGATGACCGGCCCGAGCGGGCAGAACGTGTCGAATCCCTTCGCCCGCGTCCACTGCCCGTCGCTGCGCTGGAGGTCGCGCGCCGTCACGTCGTTCGCGATGGTGTAGCCGAAGACGACGGATGCCGCCTCCGCTTCGCTCACCCGGCGGGCGACCCGCCCGATGACGATCGCGAGCTCGCCCTCGAACTCGACCTGGTCGCTCTCGGGCGGCAGCACGATGGGATCCCCCGGACCGATGACCGACGTGTTCGGCTTCAGGAACAGCAGCGGCTCGGGCGGCGCATGGCCGCCCATCTCCTCCGCGTGCTCGTGGTAGTTCCTGCCCACCGCGACGACCTTCGAGCGCGGGATGACCGGCGCGAGCAGCTTCGCCTCGGCGAGCGGTACACGCTCCCCCGTCGGCTCGTAGCCGGCGAACATCGGGTCGGCCTTCAGGACGACGAGCTCGTGCTCCTCTTCGTCGACGATGCCGAACGAGATGGTCTCGTCGTGGGAGAACCGTGCGATCTTCATGCGTCGAGCCGAACCATCCAGCCGTGGCGGTCCTCGACGCGCCCGTACTGGATGCCGGTGAGCTCCTCGCGCAGCGACAGGGCGAGTTCGGACGCGGCGGGGCCGTTGTGCACGATCTCGAAGTCCTCGGCGAGCAAGCGGCCGATGGGCACGACGACGGCTGCGGTGCCGCAGGCGAACGCGCCGACGATCTCTCCGGATGCCGCGCCCTCGCGCCACTCCTCGAGGGTCACGGGCCGCTGCTCGACCTGGTGGCCGCGGTCGGCGGCGAGCTGCAGGATCGAGTCGCGCGTGATGCCCTCGAGGATCGAGTCGGACTGCGGCGTGAGGAGCGTGCCGTCCTTCTTCACGAGCACCACGTTCATGCCGCCGAGCTCCTCGAGGTACTCGCCCTCGTCGAGGAACAGCACCTGCTGGCATCCGTGCTCGGCCGCCTCGGCCTGCGGCAGCAGGCTCGAAGCGTAGTTCCCGCCGGTCTTCGCGGCGCCGGTCCCGCCCTTGCCGGCCCGCGCGTAGCGGGTCGACAGCCAGATGTTCACGGGCTGCACGCCGCCGGGGAAGTAGGCGGCGGCCGGGCTCGCGATCAGGTAGTACGAGACCTTCTTCGCCGGTCGCACGCCGAGGAACGCCTCCTTGGCGAACATGAACGGCCGCAGGTACAGGCTCGTCTCGGGCTCGCTCGGAACCCAGTCGGCGTCGACCGCGACGAGCTGCTTCAGCGTGTCGATGAAGAGGTCCACGGGCAGTTCGGGCAGCGCCATGCGCCGGGCCGAACGCTGCATGCGCGCCGCGTTCTCGAAGGGCCGGAAGGTGCGGATCGAGCCGTCCGCGTGACGGTAGGCCTTGAGGCCCTCGAAGATCTCCTGTGCGTAGTGGAGCACGGCCGCAGCCGGGTCGAGCTGGATCGGGCCGTACGGCGAGACGCGCGGACGGTGCCACCCGCCCTTCTCCGACCAGCACAGGTCGACCATGTGGTCGGTGAAGTGGTTGCCGAACCCGGGGTCGGCGAGGACGGCCGCGCGTTCCTCGGCCGACTTCGCGGCCTCGTTGCGCGTGATCCGCCAGATGAGCCCCGCGGGCGACGGTGCCTGCAGCGTGAGGTTCGATGTGGACATGTGCTCCTCCTTCGGAAGGTGCGGTTCAGTGGGCGCCGACGACGGCGCCGATGCGTGCGGCGATGGCGTCGCCGATCTCGGAGGTCGACCGCACGGCGTCGCCGCGTTCGGCGACGTCTGCGGCGACCGCTTCGCGCACCCTGGCTGCGGCGGCCGGGTGACCGAGGTGGTCCAGCAGCAGCGCGACCGAGAGGATCGCGGCGGTCGGGTCGGCGATGCCCTTCCCTGCGATGTCCGGAGCCGAACCGTGCACGGGCTCGAACATGCTCGGGAACCGGCCGTCGGGGTTGATGTTGCCCGAGGCCGCGAGTCCGATTCCGCCGCTGATCGCGCCGGCCAGGTCGGTGAGGATGTCGCCGAAGAGGTTGTCCGTGACGATGACGTCGAATCTAGCAGGATCCGTGACGAGGAAGATGGTCGCCGCGTCGACGTGCAGGTAGTCGACGGCGACCTCGGGGTAGTCGGTCGCGACGGCGTCGACCGTGCGCTTCCAGAGGGAGCCGGCGAAGACGAGCACGTTCGTCTTGTGGACGAGCGTGAGCCTCTTCCTCGGTCGAGCGGATGCCGCGGCGAACGCGTAGCTCACGACGCGCTCGACGCCGTAGGCGGTGTTCACCGAGACCTCGTTGGCGACCTCGGCGGGCGTGCCGACGCGGATCGCGCCGCCGTTGCCGACGTACGGCCCCTCCGTGCCCTCGCGCACGACGACGAAGTCGACGTCGCCCGGGTCTGCGAGCGGGCTCGCGACGCCCGGGTACAGCACGCTCGGGCGGAGGTTGACGTAGTGGTCGAGTTCGAAGCGCAGCTTCAGCAGCAGGCCGCGCTCGATGTTCGCCCCCGCGAGACGCGGGTCGCCGGGAACGCCCCCGACCGCGCCGAGGAGGATCGCGTCGTGGCCCTTGACGGCCTCGAGGTCGTCATCGGTCAGGGTGTCGCCGGTCGCGAGGTAGCGCGCGGCACCGAGCGAGAAGTGCGTCTGCTCGAACACCACGTCGGCGCCGGCGGTCGCGGCCTCGAGCGCCTTGAGCGCCTCGCCCACCACCTCGGGACCGATGCCGTCGCCCGGGATGACCGCGAGCCTGACCGTCGTTACCATGAACACTCCTTCGTACGCCAGCCCTCCCAGCGTACTGTCCGCCGCGGGCGCTGATCACTACACTCGGGCGCATCGGGGCGGCATCCCGCCCCGGCCCCGCGGCTGCGTGCCGCCCGAGTGAAAGCAGGCAACCCACATGAGTCTCGGCCTCGGAATCGTCCTCTTCGTCATCGGCGCGATCCTCGCGTTCGCGCTGAACCTCTCGGTGGAGTGGATCAACCTGGAACTGGTCGGATACATCCTTATGGCGGCCGGAGCGGTCGTCATCATCCTCGGCATCATCCTGCTCGCGCGTCGCCGGAACTCGGTCGCGACCTCGCGCACCACCGTCGACCCGGCGACGGGCGACCGCGTCACGCGCAACGAGACGTCGCGCCCGGACGACACCACGGCGATCTGACCCGGATCAGCCGGATCAACCGGATCGCCCGCGAGGGGCGTCGCCTCACTCCGAGGCGTCGCCCCTCGCGTCGTTGAGCGTGAGCGCCGCGACGACGCCGGCCGCGACCATGAGCACCACGCCGAGGATCGAGGTCACGACCACGCCCCCGTCGAACGCGTGCGCGGCGGACGAGAGCAGCGCGGCCGACGCCTCGGCGGGCACCGTCTCCGCGACGTTCACGGCGCCCGCGAGCGTCTCGCGTGCGGCATCCGCCTGGGCGACCGACAACGCCTCGGGAACCTCGAGGTTGGTGCGGTACCAGGCCGCGAGGATGCTGCCGAGCAGCGCGGTGCCGAGCACCGCGCCGAGTTCGTACGCGGTCTCGGACACCGCCGAGGCCGCGCCGGCCTTGGCCGGCGGGGCGGTCGAGAGGATCATCTCGTTGGAGACGGTCTCGGCCATGCCGATGCCGAGGCCGAGCAGGACGAACGCGATCGCCACGCCGGCGATGCCGCCGCCCGCGGTGAGCGCCACCACGACGTAGCCCGCGGCGGAGACCGCGAGCGCCGCCGGGACGAGGATGCGCGCGCGGATGCGCCGCGAGAGCGGCACCACGGCGAGCCCCGCCGCGATCATCGTGACCAGCCCGGGGACGAGCGCGAGCCCGGCCATCACCGGGGAGAGCCCGACGACCAGCTGCAGGTGCTGCGACACGAAGTACAGGAAGCCCACGAGTGCCACGACGCTGAGCAGGTTGACGATCACGCCGCCGCCGAACGCGCCGATGCGGAAGAGTCGCATGTCGAGCATCGGCACGCGCGCACGCAGCTGCCGGCGCACGAACCAGACGCCCGCCGCGGCGCCGACGAGGATGCAGGCCACGCCGAGCAGGTCGAGCCCCTCGGTCGCGAGGTGCTTGATGCCGAAGACGACGGCGCCCATGGCGGCGAACGAGAGGAGGATGCTCACGAGATCGATCGGGCCGGGGGCCGGGTCGCGGCTCTCGGGGATGAGCAGCGGCAGCAGCACGACGAGCGGGATGAGCACGGGCACGGCGAGCAGGAACACCGAGCCCCACGCGAAGTGCTCGAGCAGCACGCCGCCGACGATCGGGCCGAGCGCGGCCCCGGCGGCGAAGCCGGAGGCCCAGATCGCGATCGCGAGGCGCCGCTCCTCGCGGTCGGTGAAGACCGAGCGCAGGAGCGAGAGCGTGGACGGCATGAGCATCGCACCGAAGAACCCGAGTCCCGCGCGGGCGGCGATGAGCAGTTCGGCGGTGGGCGCGAACGCCGCGGCGATCGAGACGAGCGCGAAGCCGACCGATCCGATCAGCAGCATGCGTCGGCGCCCCCAGCGGTCGCCTGCGCTGCCCATCGAGACGAGCAGTGCGGCGAGCACGAGCGGGTAGGCGTCGATGATCCAGAGCTGCTGCGCGGCGGTGGGCGCGAGGTCGCGCGCGATCGCGGGAAGGGCGAAGCTGAGCACGGTGTTGTCGACGGCGACGAGGAGCACGGGCAGCATGAGCACCGCGAGCGCGAGCCAGCGTCGCGCTCGCCCGGCGCCCTGCGGGGCACCCCGGCCGGGGTCGGGGCGCAGGCGAGCGGATGCCGCGGGCGCGCCCGATTCGGGCGTGGTGACGGGGAGCGTCGTGGTGTTGGTGTGGTCGTGCATGTCGATTCCTATAACTGTACCGGCTAGACGGTAGAGTATCAGATGTCGCCGACCACCCGCCATCGATACCATCGGAGCCATGAGCAGACCCCCCGCCGCACGCGACGCCGTGCTCGACGCCTTCGAGCGGCTCATCATCGCCGACGGCGAACGTGCCGCGACCCTCGACGCCACCGCGAAGGCGGCCGGCGTCTCGAAGGGCGGCCTGCTCTACCACTTCGGCTCGCGCCAGGCCCTCATCGCCGGCCTGATCGAACGCCTGCACCGCCTCGTCGACGACGACGTCGCACGCATCCACGACGCGCCCGACGGCCCGATCTCGTACTTCGTGCGCTCCTCACTCGTCATCGAGACGCCGCTCGACCGCAGCTTCATCGCGACCGTGCGCCTCGCACAGGGCGGCGACCGGCAGGCCGGGCAGGCCATCGAAGAGGTCCGCGAACGCTGGCTCGCCGAACTCGGCCGCCACGTCGACGATCCCGCGCTCGCGATCGCCATAACCCTCATCGGCGACGGGCTGTACTACCACTCCGCGCTCCGCGCGGAAGCCGTCGACGACGTCGGCACCGGAGGCGACATGAGCCCCGATCAGATGGACGCGCTCGTCGCACTGCTCGAACGACTCGCCGCCGACGGGCACTGACGGAGACGGGCACTGACGCGAACGGCGGCGGTTCGCACGCGCGAACCGCCGCCGCGCGGCATCCGCTCGACTACTCGGTGATCTCGACCTCGACGAGCACGTCCGCTTCGATCGCCACCCGCACGCGCTCGAGCACCTCGGCGGGCACCGGCGAGTCGACCGTCAGCACCGACAGGGCCTGGCCGCCCGCCTCGCGGCGCGCGATCTGCATGCCCGCGATGTTGATGCCGGCGTCGCCGAACTCGCTGCCGTAGACCGCGACGATGCCCGGGCGGTCGGTGTAGAGCATGACGATGTGGTGGTCGGCGATCGGCACCTCGACGTCGTAGCCGTTGACGCCCACGAGCTTCTCGATCTGCTTCGTGCCGGTCAGCGTGCCCGAGACCGAGACCTGCGTGCCGTCGGCCAGCGCTCCGCGCAGCGTGATGACATTGCGGTACTCGGGGCTGTCTGCGTCGGCGATGAGTCGCACGGCCACACCGCGCTGCTCGGCGAGCAGCGGCGCGTTCACGTACGACACGGTCTCGCTGACCACGTTGGTGAAGACGCCCTTGAGCGCGGCGAGCTTGAGCACGCTCACGTCGTAGTCGACGAGCTCGCCGTGCACCTCGACGTCGAGGCTCTCGAGCGGGCCCTGCGCAAGCCCGGCGAACAGCTGGCCGAGCTTCTCGACGAGCGGGATGCCCGGGCGCACGTACGGGTCGATGACGCCGCCGGCGACGTTGACCGCGTCGGGCACGAGTTCGCCGGCGAGCGCGAGGCGAACCGACTTCGCGACCGAGATGCCCGCCTTCTCCTGGGCCTCGTCGGTCGAGGCGCCGAGGTGCGGCGTGACGACGACGTTCGGGAGGGCGAGCAGCGGCGACTCCTTCGGCGGCTCCTGCACGAACACGTCGAGGCCGGCCCCCGCGATGGTCTTCGCGACCAGCGCGTCGTGCAGCGCGTCCTCGTCGATCAGCCCGCCGCGCGCGACGTTGACGACGTAGGCGGTCGGCTTCATCTTCGCGAGCTGCTCGGCGCCGATCATGCCGGTGGTCTCGGGCGTCTTCGGCATGTGGATGGTGATGAAGTCGCTGCGCTCGAGCAGGTCGTCGAGGCTCACCGTCTGCACGCCGAGCTGCTGCGCGCGTGCGGCCGTGATGTATGGGTCGTATGCGATGACCTCGACGCCGAACGCCTGCAGGCGCGCGGCGATGAGCGCGCCGATGCGGCCCAGGCCGATGATGCCGACGGTCTTCTCGTAGAGCTCGGTGCCCGTGTAGGCCGAGCGCTTCCACTCCCCCTGCGCGAGCGCTGCGTGCGCGGCCGGGATGTGGCGGGCGAGGCTCAGGATGTGCCCGACCGTGAGCTCGGCGGCCGAGATGATGTTCGACGTCGGAGCGTTCACGACCATGACGCCGGCGGTCGTGGCCGACTTGATGTCGACGTTGTCGAGGCCGACGCCCGCCCGCGCGACGACCTTCAGCTTCGGCGCGGCGGCGATCGCCTCGGCGTCGACCTTCGTGGCCGACCGCACGAGGATGGCGTTCGCATCGGCGAGCGCTGCCAGCAGCGCCGGACGGTCGGTGCCGTCGACGTTGCGGACGTCGAAGTCGGGCCCCAGGGCGTCGACGGTGGCGGGCGAGAGTTCTTCGGCGATCAGCACGACGGGCTTCGTCACGGGCGGATCCTCACTGCATCGAGACGTGGTGCGAGCGCACCGGGGAGTCGCGCCGGCGTCGTCGGGGCGCGGATGACGCGGACAGCCTACTTCACGCCGTCGGCGGCGCCCGAATCGTGTGACGCGCGCGGACCGGCCCCGATCGCGCGGGCAGCTCAGACGAGCAGCGCGCCGAGCCCGAAGAGCTGGACGACGTCGAGGTACAGCACGGCCGAGACCGCGAGCCCCGCGAGGTACAGCGCCGACTGCAGGAACGCGGAGCGACGGCGCCCGAGCAGGAACGCGACGCCGAAGATCGCGACCGGCAGCAGCACGGCGATGATCAGGACGAC
The DNA here is from genome assembly GCF_021442325.1 of Agromyces marinus. Classification (NCBI taxonomy): domain Bacteria; kingdom Bacillati; phylum Actinomycetota; class Actinomycetes; order Micrococcales; family Microbacteriaceae; genus Agromyces; species Agromyces marinus. The sequence goes on from NZ_CP087879.1 coordinate 1,997,072, forward strand.
CCACCCCGTGGCGCTCAGGGTCGTCCCGAGATCCGCCGCGATGCCGCCGACGCCGACCAGGTTGCCGACCGCCTCCCACGCGTCGTACGCGTAGAACAACCCGAACCCGATCGCGAGCACGAGTTCGAGCCAGAACGGGGTGCGACGCGCGGGCGCGGCATCCGTCGACGACACGTCGGCACTCACGATCCCACCCCCGCCACGAACGCGACCGGCAGCAGGACGACCGCGCCGACCGCCAACCAGACGAACCTGCGCACCGTGCGACCCTGCGTGAGCGCGAAGGTCACCCCGAACCACAGCGCGGGCGCGAGCACCGCGAGCCAGAGGCCGAGCGCGAACATGAACTGTGCGAGCGCATCGGCGCCGGGATTCGTCACCCGGAACACGGTCAGGATCCAGCCCAGCGTGTACAGCAGGTAGGCGCCGGCGAAGATGCCGAGCAGCACGAGCTCGGTCGAGCCGACCTGGGTCGGGGCTTCGTCGCGGGCCTCCGGGCCAGGTGCAGCGGATGCCGCGGCATCCGTACCGTCGACGGTGCCGCCGACCGGGGCGGCCGGCGATGCCCCGCCGCGCTTCCAGCCCTCCGCGAGCGCGGCCTCGTCATCGCCCTCCCACTGGAGGGCTTCCTCGTCGTCGCCGTCGCGCGCCATGCGGTCCAGCCTATCCGCGCGCCGGGGATCGGATCGGTCAGCGCCCGCCGAGCGGGCTCAGGTCGTCGTCGATCGCGGGGACCTCGGCCGGCGAAGGGGTCGGAGACGGCGAAGTCCCCGACTTCGGAGCGGCCGGGCTCAGATCGTCGTCGACGGTCGATTCCGGCAGCTGGAAGGTCTCGGCCGTCAGACCGGAGTGCAGCGGGCTGAGGTCGTCACGGAGGACGGAGGATGCCGACGTCTGCGCCGACTCGGACGAGTCGTCGGAACGGGTGCCCTGGCACCCGGCGAGCGCCACGCCGAACGCGACGGCGGACGCGGCAGCGGTGATGCGAATGAGTGCGGTTGCGGTGTTCATGCTTCGACGGTGCGCCCGCAAGGTATGCGGTCGCGGCGCGACCGGTATGCGGATGGTATGCGTCGCCCTCCGCACACGTTGACGCCCCCTCCGGCCGGGAGCACACTTCGGGTATGGGCATCGGGGTCTTCGGCCCGCTTCGCCTCGACGGCGTCGCACTCAGCCCGCGCGAACGGGTCGTCCTCGCGGCGCTGATCCTCCACGCCGACCGGCCGGTGTCGACGGATGAACTCGCCGACGCCCTCTGGCACGACGAACCTCCGGGCACGTGGCCGAAGCAGCTCCAGGCATCGATCGGCAGGGTCCGCGCGGCGATCGGGCGGGACCCCATCGAGACCAGCCCCGGCGGATACGGCATCCGGCTCGACCTCGACACGGTCGACGCCGTGCGATTCGAGCGCTTGGCGTCATCCGCCCGGGACCACCTCGCGGACGGCGACCCCGCACGCGCGATCGATGCCGCCGACCGGGCGCTCGTGCTGTGGCGCGGCACGCCGTACGCCGACCTGGCCGACTGGCCCGCGGCCGTCGTCGAGGCCGAGCGGCTCGCTGAGGTGAGGATGGGCCTCGAGGAGGTGCGGCTGGAGGCCCGGCTCGGGCTCGGGGAGCACGCCGCAGCCGTCGGCGACGCGGAGCGACTCGTCGGCGATGCGCCGCTGCGCGAACGCCGCTGGACCCTGCTCGCGACCGCGCTGTATCGCAGCGGACGGCAGGCGGACGCCCTGTCGGCGATCCGTGCGGCCAAGCAGCGGCTCGACGCCGAGCTCGGCGCCGAGCCGGGTGATGAGCTGAGGGCGATCGAGGTCGCCATCCTCCGGCACGACCCGTCGCTCGCCCCCGGAGCGGTGCCGTCGGCTCCGAGCGACACGTGCCCGTACCGCGGGCTCTCGCCGTTCGGCGTCGACGACGAGGACGACTTCTTCGGTCGCACCGCCGAGATCGGCGCGACGCTCGCTCGTCTCGCGCGCTCGCGAACCCTCGCGGTGACGGGAGCCTCGGGCAGCGGCAAGTCGTCGCTCGTGCGCGCGGGGGTCGTCCCGACGCTGCGACGGCGCGGCGACCGGGTCGCCCTCTTGATCCCGGGGCGCGACCTGGCTGTGCGCGTGCGCGACTCCGTCCGCGGTCGAGGCCGCGCCGATGTCGTCGTGATCGATCAGTTCGAGGAGGTCTTCCACGCCGGTGAGGCCGACATCGACGACGCCGCGTCGGCGATCGCCGAGGCGGCCGAGACCCGGACCGTCGTGGTCGTCATCCGCTCGGACTTCCTGGATGCGTGCGCCGCGCACCCGGACCTCGCGCCGCTCGTGACCGATGAGGTCCAGGTCGTGGGCCCGATGTCGCCGGGTGCGCTTCGCGAGGCGATCGAGCAACCGGCCGCTCGTGCGGGGCTGCGCCTCGAGCCCGGGCTGGTCGAACTGCTGCTGCGGGATGCGGCAGACGAGCCGGGCGCCCTCCCCCATCTGTCGCACGCCCTGGTGGAGACCTGGCTGCGTCGCGAGGGGGCGACGCTCACGGTCGCCGGCTACGAGGCCTCCGGGGGCATCTCGGGTGCCATCGCCCAGTCGGCGGACCGGCTCTACCAGTCGCTCGACGACGACCAGCGTGCGATGTGCCGCTCGGTCCTCCTGCGTCTGGTCGCCCTGGGACCGGACGGCAGCCCCGTGCGGCGCCGGATCCCGTCCAAACCCCTCCGGACGGATGCCGCCCGCGACGACGTGCTCGCCCGGCTGGCCGGCGCACGGCTGGTCAGCGCGGAGGCCGACTCGATCGAGGTCGCCCACGAGTCGCTGGCGCGCGCATGGCCGCGACTGCACGCGTGGCTCGAGGAGTACGAGGAGAGCACGCGATCGCTCACGGCCGTCGCGGCCGCGGCCGACTCGTGGGATGCGGCCGGGCGGCCCGACGACGACCTGTACCGCGGGGCACGCCTGCAGTCGGCGATCGAGTGGCGGGATGCCGCGCCGCGCGACCTGACCGAGATGGAGGCCTCGTTCCTCGACCGCTCGGCCGCCCTCGCCACGGCGGAACGGGACGAGCTCGCCGCGCGAGCGCATCGGGAGCGAAGGCAGAATCGTCGGCTTCGGGGGCTGCTCGGGGCCGCAGCCGGTCTCATCGTGCTGCTCGTCGGGGCGGGCTCGATCGCCGTCGTCGCCACCGGGGAGGCCGACCGGCAGCGCGACAGCGCGATGATCGAGGCCCTCGTCGGGACCGCACTGTCCGTGCGGTCCTCGGAGCGGGACGTGTCCGCGCTCCTGGCGGCGGAGGCGTACCGGCGCTGGCCCGAGGACCCGCGGACGCGCTCCGCGCTCATGGGCGTCCTCCAGGGTGCGGAAGGCTTCCTCGGGAACGCGTTCATCGACGGTCCGCAGCACTCGTGGGGCGCTGCCGTCCCCGGCACCGGGAACGGCCATCGCCGGATACTCCTACGAGGGCTCCTCGATCGTGACCGCCACGAGACGGAGCGCCTCGATCTTCGCGGACGGCTGGGCCGACGCGGCCGTCACCGACACCGCGTCGGGCGCGAAGTCCGTCTCGTTCCCCGAGCCGATCGGCGACGCGGCGTGGATCGCGGGCGGACGCGTGCTCGCGCGCCACGACTCCGACGGACTGTTCCACGCCCTCGAAGCCGAGACGGGGATGGTCGGGACCGAGGGCCTGGAACTGTCTCGCCTCTGGGTGACGGATGCCGGGACCCGCGTCCAGGCGATGGACCCGCACGGCGTGATCACGCCGCTCGATGCTGCCGACCTCCGGCCGGCAGGAATGCCGCTCGAACGCGACGGATGGCCCATCTGGTTCGCCAAGTCCCCGGACGGCGAACGCGTCAGCGTCTCGTACTTCGTCGAGCCCGTGCGAACCGCCGACGGAACCCTGACCCGGATCCGCGTCGACGTGCTGGACCCCGACGACCACCGTGTGATCTCGAGCGAGCCTCTCCCGGCCGGCGGAACGGTGATCCTCGACACCGGCGATCTCATCGGCCTCGAGGACAACCGGATCGGTCGATACGAGTCGGACGGCTTGAGCCGGGTGGGGAGCCTCACCGGAACCGCGGGCGGCCTCGGCATCCCGAAGCTCAGCGTCGACGGTCGAACCCTGCTCATCACGGCCGCCGACGGCAGCGGCATGCTGTTCGACCTCCCGAGCGGCATCCGGATCGGTGAACCCTTCCGCATGGACCCGGGCACGCTCGGCGCCGGACACCTTCGCCCGGACGGGCTCGAGATGGCCCTCAGCATGCCCGAGGGCGTCGTCGTCTGGGACCTCGACCCGACCCACCAGTTCGACGCGGTCTGCCGCATCGCCGGGCGCGAACTCAGCGCCGACGAGTGGCGCACGTACCTGTCCGACCTCGGCGAGCAGGTGAGCACGTGCGGGTTCGACTGACCGTGCTCAGCATCCCGCGAGCGGGCTCAGGTCGTCGGCCTCCGGCTCCGGGAGCCGGAACGGCTCGACCAGCGGCCGTGACCGCAGCGGGCTGAGGTCGTCTGGGACGACGGCGGATGCCGGCGGCTTCGCCGACCCGCCGGAATCGTCGGAACGGGTGCCCTGGCACCCGGCGAGCGCCGCGCCGAGAACGACGGCGGACGCGGCAGCGGTGATGCGAGCGAGTGCGGTTGCGGTGTTCATGTCTCCGACGTTGCCCCTGCCGGGTATGCGACGCCGCCCCGCCGGGTATGCGGACGGTATGCGGCGGCGCACCGAAGGTCGGCGCTGCACGGCACGCACCGCGTCGTCCAGCTCGAGGCACGATCGCCCCTGGGGGGTTCAGCCCTGCGCCGCCGCCGCGATCGCGTCGACCACCGTCGCGGCATCCGTCGCATCGAACGCGTCGATGCCGCCGCCGGGGCCGCCCGCACCGCGGGTGACGCTGCGCCGCGCCGACAGGTGGACCGCATCGACCCCGGCGCTCGCGAGTTCGGGGATGTCGGCGACGCGCACGCCGCCGCCCGCCATGACCTCGACCGTGTCCCCGACCGCGGCGTGCATCGCGGCGAGCCCCGGCAGGCCCGCACGGCAGTCGGGCGCGCCGCCCGAGGTGAGCACACGGCGCACGCCGAGCGCGGGCAGCGACGCGACCGCGGCGACCGGGTCGGCCGCGGCATCCACGACCCGGTGCACGGTCACATCGGCCGCCCCTGCGGCCTCGATCCAGCGCGCGATCGCGTCGGCGTCGAGCGTGCCGTCCTCGCGCATCGCGCCGACGACGACGCCGTCGGCGCCCGCGCGCACGGCCGCGCGGATGTCGCGCTCGACGCCCGCGACCTCGTCGGCGTCGTAGACGAACCCGCCGCCGCGCGGGCGCACGAGCACGTGCACGAACCCCGTGACGGATGCCGCGGCCGCGGCCTCCACGGCCGCCTCGACGAGCCCGGCCGACGGCGTCAGCCCGCCGAGCGCGAGCGCCTGGCAGAGCTCGACCCGGGCGGCGCCCGCTTCGAGGGCGATGCGCACGCCCGCGGCATCCTGGACGGCGATCTCGACGGGGAGGTTCTGCTTCGGCACGACGGACACGCTACCGCTCACGCGGCCGGATGACGCCGATGGCGGGGCCGGCCGGAGCCGGCCCCGCCATGCGGAGCGTGCAGGACGCGAGCGTCAGCGAGCGACCTCGCCGTCGACGTAGTCGTCGCCGTCGACCTGTGCCCAGGCGAAGAGCTTGCGCAGGTCGCGACCGGTCGTCTCGATCGGGTGGCCCTGGCCCTTCTCGCGGAGCTCGAGGAACTCCTTGGCGCCGTTGTCCTGGTCGTCGATGAAGCGCTTGGCGAACGCGCCGTTCTGCACGTCGGCGAGCACGGCCTGCATGTTCTCCTTGACGCGCTCGTCGATGACGCGCGGGCCCGAGACGTAGTCGCCGTACTCGGCGGTGTCGGAGACCGACCAGCGCTGCTTCGAGATGCCGCCCTCCCACATGAGGTCGACGATGAGCTTGAGCTCGTGGAGGACCTCGAAGTAGGCGATCTCGGGCTGGTAGCCGGCCTCGGTCAGGGTCTCGAACCCGTACTGGACGAGCTGCGAGACGCCGCCGCAGAGCACGGCCTGCTCGCCGAACAGGTCGGTCTCGGTCTCTTCGGTGAAGGTCGTCTTGATGACGCCGGCGCGGGTGCCGCCGATGGCCTTCGCGTACGACTTCGCGAGGTCCCACGCGGAGCCGGAGGCGTCCTGCTCGACCGCGATGATGTCGGGGATGCCGCGACCGGCGACGAACTCGCGGCGCACCGTGTGTCCGGGCGCCTTCGGCGCGACGAGGATCACGTCGACGCCCTCGGGCGCCTCGATGTAGCCGAAGCGCACGTTGAAGCCGTGGCCGAAGACGAGCGTGTCGCCGGTCTTCAGGTTGTCCTTGACGGACTCGGCGTAGATGTGGCGCTGGAACTGGTCCGGGGCGAGGATGACGACGACGTCGGCCCACGCGGCGGCATCCGCGACGGACTTGACCTCGAAGCCCTGCTCCTCGGCCTTGGGGGCCGACTTCGAGCCCTCCTTGAGGCCGATGACGACCTCGACGCCCGAGTCGCGGAGGTTCTGCGCGTGCGCGTGGCCCTGCGAGCCGTAGCCGATGACGGCGACCTTCTTGCCCTGGATGAGCGAGAGGTCGGCGTCCTTGTCGTAGTAGATCTCAGCCATTGCTGTTCTTTCTCCTTGGGTGGGGTTCAGGTGACGGATGCCGCGGCACGGCGCTGCGGCATCCGCTGGTCAGTTCTTGAAGACGCGTTCGGTGATGGACTTGCCGCCGCGCCCGATGGCGAGCAGGCCCGACTGGGCGATCTCCTTGATGCCGTACGGTTCGAGGACCTTCAGCAGCGCGTTGGTCTTGCCGGAGTCGCCGGTGACCTCGATCACGAGCGCGTCGGTCGACACGTCGACGACGCGCGCACGGAAGAGGTTGACCGCTTCGAGCACCTGGGAGCGCGTGGTGTTGTCGACGCGCACCTTGATGAGCAGGTGCTCGCGCTGCACCGACTGCGCCGGGTCGAGCTCGACGATCTTGATCACGTTGACGAGCTTGTTCAACTGCTTGGTGACCTGCTCGAGCGGCAGGTCCTCGACGTCGACCACCACGGTGATGCGGCTGAGGCCGTCGATCTCGGAGTGGCCGACCGCGAGCGACTCGATGTTGAAGCCGCGACGCGCGAAGAGCCCGGCGACGCGGGTCAGCAGGCCCGGCTTGTCCTCGACGAGGAGGGAGAGCACGTGGGTCGACATGTCAGTCCCCTTCTTCGAATGCCGGCGCGTGGTCTCGCGCGTACTGGATGTAGGAGTTCGACACGCCCTGCGGCACCATCGGCCACACCATGGCGTCGGCCGAGACGACGAAGTCGATCACGACGGGGCGGTCGTTCGTCTCGAGCGCGAGCTTGATCGCGGCGTCGACCTCCTCCTCCTTCGTCACGCGGATGCCGAGCGCGCCGTACGCCTCCGCCATCTTCACGAAGTCGGGGACGCGGACCGTGTCGTGCCCCGTGTTGAGGTCGGTGTTGGAGTACCGGCCGTCGTAGAACAGGGTCTGCCACTGGCGCACCATGCCGAGCGAGGAGTTGTTGATGACCGCGACCTTGATCGGGATCTCGTTCAGGGTGCAGGTCGCGAGTTCCTGGTTGGTCATCTGGAAGCAGCCGTCGCCGTCGATCGCCCACACGTGGCGGTGCGGTTCGGCGACCTTCGCGCCCATGGCCGCGGGAACCGAGTAGCCCATGGTGCCCGCGCCGCCCGAGTTCAGCCACGAGTTCGGCCGCTCGTACTTGATGAACTGCGCCGCCCACATCTGGTGCTGGCCGACGCCCGCGGCGTAGACGCCCTCGGGGCCCGTGAGCTCGCCGATGCGCTGGATCACGTACTGCGGTGCGAGCAGGCCGTCGGAGGTCGGTGAGAACCCGAGCGGGTACTCGGCGCGGAGGCCGTCGAGCGTGGCCCACCACTCCGTCAGGTCGGGGGTGGTGGTCGCGGCGACCTCGCGGTACGAGGCGAGCAGGTCGACGAGCACCTCCTTCGCGTCGCCGACGATCGGCACGTCGGCCGACCGGATCTTGCCGATCTCCGCCGGGTCGATGTCGACGTGCACGACCTTGGCGTCCGGCGCGAAGAGCGCGGCCTTGCCGGTCACGCGGTCGTCGAACCGGGCGCCGAGCACGACGAGGAGGTCGGATTCCTGGAGCGCGAGCACCGCGGGAACGGTGCCGTGCATGCCCGGCATGCCGAGGTGCTGCCGGTGCGAGTCCGGGAAGGCGCCGCGCGCCATGAGCGTGGTCACGACCGGTGCATCGGTCGCCTCCGCGAACGCGACGAGTTCGTCGCTGGCTCCGGCGCGGATGACGCCGCCGCCGACGTAGAGCACGGGGCGCTGGGCCTCGGCGATGAGCTGCGCCGCGGCGAGCACCTGCTTGCCGTGTGCCTTCGTGGTGGGGCGGTACCCGGGCAGGTCGAGCTTGGGCGGCCACGAGAACGCGAACTTCGCCTGCTGGGCGTCCTTGGTGATGTCGACGAGCACCGGGCCGGGGCGACCGGTGGTCGCGATATGCACGGCCGCCGCGATCGTCGCCGGGATCTCCTCGGCGGTCTTCACGAGGAAGGAGTGCTTCGTGATCGGCATCGTGATGCCGACGATGTCGGCCTCCTGGAAGGCGTCGGTGCCCATCAGGTTCGAGAACACCTGGCCGGTGATCGCGAGCAGCGGCACCGAATCCATGTGCGCGTCGGCGATCGCGGTGACGAGGTTCGTCGCTCCCGGCCCCGAGGTCGCGATCGCGACGCCGAGCTTTCCGCTCGAGGAGGCGTACCCCTCGGCGGCGTGCCCGGCGCCCTGCTCGTGGCGCACGAGGATGTGGCGCAGCTTGCGGCTGTCGAGCAGCGGGTCGTACACCGGGAGGATGGCGCCGCCGGGGAGCCCGAACACGTCGGTGATGCCGATGAGTTCGAGCGAGCGGACGACCGCCTCGGCTCCGGTGAGCATCTCGGGCGCACCCTGGGACTGGGACAGGGTGGCGGGCGATGGCACGGGACTGGATTCCGTGGGCATTCGATTCCTGTTCATGGAGATGGTGGGTTCGGGACGGCGAAGCCGGCTCAGCCCGTGGTCGCGCCTTCGGCTGCGGAACGGGCGAGCTTGGAGTACTTCGCGAGGACGCCTCGGGTGTAGCGCGGGGGAAGCGGCGCCCAGCCTTCGCGGCGGGCAGCCAGCTCGGTCTCGTCGACCAGTAGGTCGATGGAACGAGCCGCGATATCGACCCGAATGAGATCACCATCGCGCACGAGGGCGATCGGACCTGCGTCCACCGCCTCGGGTGCCAGATGGCCGATGCACAGGCCGGTTGTGCCGCCTGAGAATCGACCGTCCGTCAAGAGTAGTACATCTTTTCCGAGCCCGGCGCCCTTGATGGCGGCGGTGATCGCCAGCATCTCGCGCATGCCCGGGCCGCCCTTGGGACCCTCGTAGCGGATGACGACGACGTCGCCGTGCGTGATCTCGCCGTTCGTGAGCGCGTCCATCGCGCTGCGCTCGCGTTCGAACACGCGCGCGGGGCCCTCGAAGACGGCCGCGTCGAACCCGGCGGTCTTCACGACCGCGCCCTCGGGCGCGAGCGACCCGTGCAGGATCGTCAGCCCGCCCGTCTCGTGGATGGGGTCGTCGAGCGTGTGCAGGACCTCGCCGTCGAGACCCGGAAGGTCCATCTCCTCGAGGTTCTCGCGCATGGTGCGGCCCGTCACGGTGAGCACGTCGCCGTGCAGGAGGCCCGCGTCGAGGAGGGCCTTCATGAGCACGGGCACTCCGCCGCGGCGGTCGACGTCGTTCATGACGTACTTGCCGAAGGGCTTGAGGTCGCCGATGTGCGGCACCTTCGAGCCGATGCGGTTGAAGTCGTCGAGCGTGAGGTCGACCTCGGCCTCGCGTGCGATCGCGAGCAGGTGCAGCACGATGTTCGTCGAGCCGCCGAGGGCCATGCCGACCGCGATGGCGTTCTCGAACGCCTCCTTGGTGAGGATCTGCCGTGCCGTGATGCCCTGCTTCAGGAGGTTCACGACCGCCTCGCCCGAGCGGTGGGCGTAGTAGTCGCGACGACGGTCGGCCGAGGCCGGCGAGGCCGAACCCGGCAGCGAGAGGCCGAGCGCCTCGGCGACCGAGGCCATGGTGTTCGCGGTGTACATGCCGCCGCAGGCACCCTCGCCGGGCGCGAACGCGCACTCGATGCGCTTGGCGTCCTCTTCGCTCATCTTGCCGGCCTTGACCGCGCCGACGGCCTCGAACGAGTCGATGATCGTGATGTCCTTCTCGGTGCCGTCCGAGAGCCGCACCCAGCCGGGTGCGATCGAGCCCGCGTAGAGGAACACCGACGCCAGGTCGAGTCGCGCGGCGGCCATGAGCATGCCGGGGATCGACTTGTCGCAGCCCGCGAGCAGCACCGACCCGTCGAGCCGCTCGGCCTGCATGACGACCTCGACCGAGTCGGCGATGACCTCGCGCGAGACGAGCGAGAAGTGCATGCCCTCGTGGCCCATCGAGATGCCGTCGGAGACGGACACCGTGCCGAACTGCAGCGGGTACCCGCCGCCGCTGTGCACGCCCTCCTTCGCGGCCTGCGCGAGGCGGCCGAGCGAGAGGTTGCAGGGCGTGATCTCGTTCCACGACGACGCGATGCCGACCTGGGGCTTGTCCCAGTCCGCGTCACCCATGCCGACCGCGCGGAGCATGCCCCGGCTGGTGGTGGCCTCGATGCCATCCGTGACGACGCGACTGCGGGGCTTGGGATCGATCTCCGACATGGGGTCGAGTCTACGGGCCGCGCGGAGCCGGTTTCGTCGCGGCGACGGCGACGCCGGAGGCATCCGCTCGCCGCCGCGTCAGGTCGACCGTACCGGTCGCGACGCTCAACGGGAGGCGTCGCGGGCGTCGGCGAGCAGTTCGAGGAGCTCGGCCACGTCGTCGGGCCCGTTCAGCCGGTACGCGGCGAGGGACTTGCCCTGCCCGACCTTCACCCCGACGTCCGGGCCCTCGAGGATCGCGAAGGCATCCTCGTCGGTGACGTCGTCGCCGATGTAGAGGACGACGTCGGCGCCCGCGTGCTGGCGGAGGCGGATGAGCGCCTCGCCCTTGTCGCTGGCCCGCACGGCGAACTCGAGCACGTTCTTGCCCGTCCGCGTCGCGAGACCCGGCAGCGCCTGCTCGACCTGATCGCGCGCGCTGCGCTGCAGCGCGGCGCCGGCGCTCGCACCGAGCTTGCGCGTGTGCAGGGCGATCCCGGCCGGCTTGCGCTCGACCCAGGCGCCGTCCGAAGCGGATGCCGCGGACTCGACGATCTCGATGAGCTCACCCAGCCGGGCCAGCTCGCCCTCGCGCAGGTCGATGGTCACTCCCCCGGCGTCCAGCTGCAGCTCGACCCCGTGGGATCCGCTCAGCAGCGCGGCGACGGGGGGCGACGCGACCTCCTTCAGGCTGTCGAGGGCCCGGCCGGACACGAGCGCGACGCGCGTGTCCTCGTGTTCGGACATGCGCTCGATCGCGGCGCGCGCCCGGTCGGTGGCCCGCGCGTCCTCTGGGCGGTCCACGAGCGGTGCGAGGGTCCCGTCGAAGTCGAGCGCGACCAGCAGGCGCGGGGTCTGCGCGAGTCGCGACACCGCGCCCCGCAGCGCGTCGGAGACGCCGCCGGGGATCTTCCCCACGCCCGTGAGGGTCTCGAGGAACGTCGCGGACCAGTTCGCGACGTCGTTCTCGATCACGCGCCGGCGCAGCGCGCGCATGCGGCGCGCCCGCTCGCGCGGGGGCATGTTCACGGCCTCGACCATCGCGTCCTTCAGGCCCTCGATGTCGTGGGGGTTGACGAGCACCGCCTGCCGGAGTTCGTCGGACGCCCCCGTGAACTCGCTGAGCAGGAGCACCCCGTCGTCGTCGTACCGGCTCGCGACGTACTCCTTCGCGACGAGGTTCATGCCGTCGCGCAGTGCCGTCACGAGCATGACGTCGGCCGCGAGGTAGAGCGCCGCCATCTCCTGGCGCGGGTACCCGTGGTGCAGGTAGGTGATCGCCGGGTGCCCGAGCGCGGCATGGTCGCCGTTCAGCCGCCCGACCATGAGCTCGATCTCGTCGCGGAGCTGCCGGTAGGTCTCGACGCGTTCGCGCGAAGGGCTGGCGACCTGCACGAGCGTGGCCTGCTGGACCGACAGCCGCTCGTCGCGGAGCAGCTCGCCGAACGCCTTCATGCGGTGCCGGATGCCCTTGGTGTAGTCGAGCCGATCGACGCCGAGCATCACGACCTCGGGGTCGCCGAGGCTGCGTCGGATCTCGCGGGCGCGCTGCTGGACCTCGGGCGTGCGGGCGAGCTCCTCGAACGCGGCCGCGTCGATCGAGATCGGGAAGTGGCGGGCGACGACGTGTCGCATCTCGCCGTCGGCCCCGGGCACCTCGAGCACGGTGCCCCGGGTCTTGTACCCGAACAGCCGCCGGACCGCGCGCGAGAAGTTGCCGGCGTCGGCCGCGCGCTGGAACCCGATGACGTCGGCGCCGAGCAGCCCGTCGATCACCTGCCTGCGCCACGGCAGCTGCGAGTAGATCCCGTAGGCGGGGAACGGGATGTGGTTGAAGAAGCCGATGACCAGGTCGGGCCGGCTCTCGCGCAGCATGCGCGGGACGAGCTGCAACTGGTAGTCCTGCACCCACACGACCGCGCCGGGCGCTGCGACGCGCGCGGCCGTCTCGGCGAACCGTCGGTTGACGCGCACGTAGGCGTCCCACCACTCGCGGTGGAAGCTCGGCGGCGCGATCACGTCGTGGTAGAGCGGCCAGAGCGTGTCGTTGGAGAACCCCTCGTAGTACTCCTCGAGTTCGTCCTCCGACAGCGGGACCGGCACGATCGAGATGCCGTCGTGCTCGAACGGGTCGAACTCGCGGTCGGCGACGCCGGCCCAGCCGACCCACGCGCCCTCGTTCGCGCGCATCACGGGTTCGAGTGCGGTGACGAGGCCACCGGGCGAGACCTTCCAGCGGGTGTCGGCGCCGTCGCCGCCGACGTAGTCGACGGGGAGCCGGTTCGAGACGACGACCATGTCGTACGTCGTGTCGAAGATCGGGTCCGCCTCGGAGTCGGTTTCGGGCTTCACGGCGTCGGATCCTCCTCGCGGGGTGGATTTCAGGCTAACAGTCACGTGGTCCCATCCGTTCCCCAGCCGTCGGGGATAGACTTCGAGCCTCATGATCCGCATCGGTATGAGCACCACCTGCGTCTACCCGCTCGAGCCCGAGCACGCGTTCCGCATCGCCCGGGAGGCCGGCTTCGACGGGGTCGAGGTCATGGTCACCCAGGAGGCCTCGACGCAGTCCCCCGACGTGCTCCTCGAACTCTCCGAACGCTTCGAGCTGCCGATCCTGTCGATCCATGCGCCGGTGCTGCTGCTCACCCACTTCGTCTGGGGTCGCGATCCGCGCGTGAAGCTCGCGCGGACCGCGGAGTTGGCGAAGGCGGTGGGTGCCGGCAGCGTCGTCGTGCACCCGCCGTTCCGCTGGCAGGCGAGCTACGCGCTGGAGTTCCTGCCGATCGTGCGGGAGCTCTCCGAGGAGCACGGCGTCGAGATCGCGGTCGAGAACATGTTCCCGTGGCGCGCCGCCGGGCGGAACGTGAAGGCGTACGCGCCCGGGTGGGATCCGCGGCAGATGGACTGCGACGCGGTGACCCTCGACTTCTCGCACGCGGCGCTGTCGGGCACCGACAGCATGCAGCTCGCGACCGACCTCGGCGACCGGCTGCGCCACGTGCACCTGTGCGACGGGTCCGGGGCGATCGGCGAGGGCCAGATCTTCGACGAGCACCTGCTGCCCGGGCGCGGCCGCGAGCCGGTCGCCGAGGTGCTTCGCATGCTCGCCGATCAGGGCTGGGGCGGCTCGATCGTCGCCGAGGTCAACACGCGCAAGGCGAAGACCGAGTCCGAACGCCTCGACCTGCTGCGCGAGACGGCGCTGTTCGCGCGCGAGCACACCGCGATCGCGCCTGCGCACGCCTCGCCGTTCCGCCGCGTGATCGACGCGATCGTGCCGGGCCGGCACGCCTGACGCGACGTCGCGACCGTGTCCGGCGACGCCGGGCTCGCGGCCCGGCGTCGCCGTGCGGTCAGGCCGTCGCCGGTGCGGCGGCGGCCACCGAGCGGATGCCGCGGCGGCGCGCGATCACGATCGCGGTGCCCGCGACGCCGACGACCCCGAAGACCACGAGTGCGCCGGCCGCGGCCCAGACGCCCGACCCGCCGACCCCGGCGACGATGAGCTGCATCCCCTGCACCGCCCAGGTGAGGGGCAGGAACGGGCTGATCGCCTGGTACGGACCACTGACGACCTCGAGCGGGTAGACACCGCCGGATGCCGCGAGCTGGAGCACGACGAGCACGAGCGAGACGACCGTCCCGATCCGCCCGAGCCAGGCGGACAGGAACGCGTGCAGCGCGGTGAACGCGACCGCGAGGAGCGCCGAGAACGCGAGGGTCTGCGGGAGCATCGCCCACGAGACCCCGAGCACGGTGTGCATGAGGGCGACGACGGCGAGCGCCTGCGCGAGGCCGATGAGGGCGCCCCGGAACAGGGTGCGCGCGACGAGCGTGCCCGTGGACGCGGTGCTGGCGAGCGCTTCGCGCGTGAAGGGCCGGAACACGAGGAAGAGGGTCATCGCCCCGAGCCAGAGGCCGATGGGGCCGATGAGCATCGCGACGACCTGGCCGAACGAGGTGATCTCGTTGTCGCGGGTCGCCTCGGCGACGACGGGGTCGGCCACGACGCTCGCGGTGGCCGAGGGGTCGAGGTCGTCGAGCGACGCGGTGCCCTCGGCGCCCAGGGCGAGCCCCTCGGCGAGTTCGTCGGTGCCCGCGGCGAGCTCGGTGGCGCCGTCGGCGGACTTCGCTGCGCCGTCGCCGAGCTGCCCGAGGCCGGTCGCGATCCCGCTCACACCCGAGGCGAGCCCGTTCGCGCCGTAACGGAGCGCGGGCGAGCCCGCTGCCGCCTGCGAGGCACCGCCGGAGAGCTGCGAGATGCCCGACTGGAGGTCGTTCACGCCCGAACCGGTTCCGGCCACGAGCGCTGCGCCGCCGGCGGCGAGTTCGTCGAACCCGGCCGCCGTTCCGGCGCGAAGCGCGTCGCCGCCCGATCCGAGCTGCGCGAATCCGCCCGCGGTCTCGGTGCGGAGCTTCGCGCCGCCGGTTGCGAGCACCCCGAACGCGTCGTCGATGCCCGTGACGAGGGCGTCGGCGCCATCCGCTGCACCGCGCACCTGGGTGACGTAGTCGGCGAGCGCCGCCTGCGCTGCCGCACCGCTCGGGTCCGCCGCGATCAGGCTCGGGAGAGCCGCGACGAGGTCGTCGCCGCCGCCCGCGAGCTGGTCGAGTCCGTCGGCGAACTGCCCGGTCGACCCCGAGAGTCCGGCGCCGGTCGCCGCGACGCCGTCGAGGTAGGCGCCGATGCCGGTGTCGATGCCGGTTCCCGCGGCGCGCACGCCGCCGACGTACTGACCGATTCCCGTGTCGACGCCGTCGCCGGCCTGCGCGACGCCGTCGACGTACTGCGCGATCCCGGAGGTGATGCCGTCGAGCCCGCCGGCCTGCGCGTCGAGGGTCGCGACGCCGCCCGCGAGCTGCTCGACACCCGCGGTGTACTGCCCGACGCCCGAGGCGTACGCGGCGGCCCCGTCCGCGGCCTCGGCGCTGCCGTCGGCTGCCGATCCGAGTCCCGTGGCGAGCTGCCCGAGCCCGGTCGCGAGCGAGTCCGCGCCGTCGGCGAGCTGCCCGGCGCCGTCGGCGGCGTCGCCGAACGACCCGCCGACCTGCACGAGCTGGCCGTAGAGCCCCTCGAGGTACTGCGTGGTCAGCTGGTGCCCGAACGTGGTCGCGACCGCGTCGCCGACCGCGGCGCCGACACTCCCCGCGAGGTAGCTGTGCGCGTCGTCGGTGCGGATGTCGAGGGCCGCGGTCGTGGGTGCGTCGCCCGCGAGCGAGGTGACCGAGGCCGAGAAGTCGGCCGGGATCGTCAGCACCGCGTAGGCCTCGCCGTCGGCGAGCCGCGCTGCGGCGTCCTCGTCGTTCGAGATGCTCCAGTCGAACCCGGTGTCGCCGTCGCCGGTGAGCTCGGTGACGAGCAGCCGCCCGGCGAGCACGGGCTGCTCCTGGCCGTCGGGCGTCGTGGTCGTGACCATCTCGTCGTTGTTGACCACGATCGCGGGGATCGTGTCGAGGCGTTCGTCGGCGCCGCCGATCGCGCCGGCGACGAGGCCCGCGACGGCGAGCGGGACGGCGATCACGGCCGCGACGAGCGCTGCACGCCGGAACCGGCGGCGACCTGGCGATGCCGTGAGCGTTTCGGTGCGGGTCATCGGAGTGCCTCCTGGGGGCGGGCGACGAGGTCGAGCGAGCGGATGCCGCGGCCCTCGAACGCCGTCGCGGCGTGCTCGAGGTCCGCATCGGGCGCGGTGGTGGCGATGAGCAGGACGTCGGACGGCACGAGGCGCGCGAGCGCCGGCCACAACCGGTCCGGGATGCGGGATGCGCCATCGAGGTCGACGACCACCGCGCGCGGCTTCTCGGCGAGGGCTGCGGCGACGCACACGAGCACCCGGTCGAGCGTGTCGAGCGCGTCGAAGGGCGTGTCGGGATCGATGGGGCGCACGAGCGGGTCGCCCACGGCGGTCCGCGCCTCTCCGGCGCGGCGCACGGCGGTCCGGACGGCCGGTCGGCCGGAGTCGAGGCGGTACCACGCCCGGGTCGCGTCGACGCGTGCGGC
Source organism: Agromyces marinus (assembly GCF_021442325.1). Lineage (NCBI taxonomy): Bacteria > Bacillati > Actinomycetota > Actinomycetes > Micrococcales > Microbacteriaceae > Agromyces > Agromyces marinus. The sequence goes on from NZ_CP087879.1 coordinate 2,013,825, forward strand.
GACGAGTTCGCCCGCGGTGGCGCCGGCTGCGGCATCCGTCACGGTGTCGGCCAGGGCGACGCGGCGCATGACCGCACCCGCGTCGGTGGGCAGCGGCGACCCGAGCACCGCCAGCCGGCCGCCGGCGGGTGCGACGCGACCGGCGAGCACGGCGCCGAGGAGGCGACGTTCGGCGGGCGCGCGGCGCACGACGAGGACGGCGCCGTTCGGGACGGCGATCGAGAGCGGCCCGACCGGATCGTCGGGGTCGCCGATGCGGAGGTCCTCGGCGAGCACGTCGGCGCCGCGTGCCGCGGCCCACTCCGACTCGGCGAGGTGGGCGCGCAGCCCCTCCCCCTCGATGTCCACGTCGGGCAGCACGCGGCCGAGCCACTTCGGCAGCCACCACGCGCCGCGTCCGGCGAGCGCCATCGCCGCGGGCACGAGCGTCATGCGCACGAGGAACGCGTCGAACACCACGCCGATCGCGAGGGCGAACGCGATGCCCTTGATCACCCCGGTGCCCTCGGGCACGAAGGCGAAGAAGACGAAGAACATGATCAGGGCCGCCGCGGTGACCACGCGCGCGGCGTGCTGGTAGCCGTGCACGATCGAGGTGCGCGGGTTCCGGGTCTTCACGAACTCCTCGCGCATGCCCGAGACGAGGAACACCTCGTAGTCCATCGCGAGGCCGAACAGGATCGCCATGAGCAGGATCGGCAGGAAGCTCAGGATCGGTCCCGGCTCGATGTGCATGAGGTCGGCGAACCACCCCCACTGGAACACGGCGACCGTGACCCCGATCGCGCCGAACGCCGACAGCAGGAATCCGAGCGCCGCCTTCACGGGGACGAACACCGACCTGAACACGATGAGCAGCAGGATCACCGAGAGCCCGACCACGATGAGCGCGAACGGGAGCAGCGCGTCGTCGAGGCGCTGCGAGATGTCGATGCCGACGGCCGTGTAGCCGGTGACCGCGATGGGCGTTCCGTAGTCGTCGGCGATGCCGTCGGCGAGGTCGCGGATGTCCTGCACGACCTGCTTGGTGGCCGCGTCGGTCGGGGCCGATTCGGGCACGACCTGGATGATCGCGGTGTCGACGGTCTCGTTGGGCAGGCCCTCGCCGACGTAGGCGACGCCCTCGACCTCGGCGAGCCGGTCGCCGATGGCGTCGAGGTCGCCGAAGATGTCGGTGGTCTGCGTGATGTCGACCGTGACGATGAGCGGTCCGTTGTAGCCGGGGCCGAAGCCCTCGGCGACCATGTCGTACGCCTCGCGCTGGCTGGAGCCCGGGTCGCCCTCGCCGCCGGGCAGGTTGAGGTCGAGGCTCGCGGCGGGCACGGCTGCGGCGCCGAGCAGGCCCACGACGAGCAGCACGAACACGACCGGAGCCTTGAGCACCGTGTCGACCCAGCGTCGGCCGAGCGTGCGGCGCGTGGCGTCGTCGGATGCCACGGCGCGACGGTGCGCGCGACCACCCGGCTTCGGGACGAGCCGTCGCTTCGCGAGGCCGAACAGCGCGGGCAGGAGCGTGGTGGCCCCGAGCACCGCGAGGAGGACGGCGAACGCGGCGGCGACGCCCATGACGCTGAGGAAGGGGATGCCGACCACGAGCAGGCCGAGCAGCGCGATGATGACCGTGAGCCCCGCGAACACGACGGCGCTGCCCGCGGTCGCGACGGCTTCGGCCGCGCTCTCCTCCGGGTCCGCACCTCGCGCGAGCTGGGTCCGGTGCCTCGACAGGATGAACAGGGCGTAGTCGATGCCGACCGCGAGGCCGATCATCACCGCGAGCATGGGCGCGGTGCTCGAGACGGGTGCGAACGCGGCCACGAGCGCGATCCCGCCGAAGGTCGCGCCGACCCCGACGATCGCGGTGAGCAGCGGCATCCCCGCGGCCAGCAGCGACCCGAACGTGATGACGAGCACGACGCCCGCGAACACGACGCCGAACACCTCGGTGATCGTGAGCCCGAACGTGGTCTCGGTGAACACGTCGCCGCCGAACGCGACCTCGAGCCCGGCGTCCTCGCCGATCGCGCCCGTCGCGATGACGGCGTCGAGCTGCTCGTCGGTGACCTCGGTGACCTGGCCCTCGAACTGGATCTGGATGTAGGCGGTGCGGTCGTCGCCGGAGACCTGGTCGCCGGCGAACTCGTCGAACGGACCGAGCACGTTGTCGACGCCGTCGACGTCTTCGAGCGCGGTCTCGAGGTCGGTGATCGCGCTACGGTACGGCTCGTTCTCGACCGAGTCGCCGTCCGGGGCCTCGAGGACCGCCTTCGCCGATGCGCCCGCGGTCTGCGGGAACACCGCCGCGAGGTGGTCGATGGCGTCCTGCGACTCGGTGCCGGGGATGGAGTAGGACTCCTCGAGCTGGCCACCGAGGCCGAGTCCGGCGCCGAGGAGGCCGCCGAGGGCGAGGGCCCAGGCGAGGATCACGATCCAGGCGCGACGGAATGCGAATCGTCCGATTCGGTGGAGCAGCAGGGCCAATGGTTCGCCTTTCAGCTTTCGGCGTGACGGACGGGGGCGAGGATGTCGGGGATGATCCGGTGCAGCGCGGCGCGCAGGTCGTCGTCGCCCGGGAGCGCGGCCTCGTCGGTGAACCCGCGTCCCGCGGTGAGCAGGAAGGCCGCGCCGCCGAGCGCGATGCCGAACCGGACCTGGTCCTCGACGCTCTCGCCCTGCCCGCACAGGGCGGCGTCGAGCCGCCGGATGGCGAGGTCGGCGCGGGCGATGATGGGCAGTTCGGACAGGCTCGGGCCCTGGATCAGGAACACGTGGACGGCCTGCCGGTGCGCGATCAGGAGGTCGACGATGTCTCGGACGAGCTCGGCCCTCGGGTCGGTGCCGCTCCCGGCGAGGAAGCGTTCGAGCGCGGCCTCGACGGCCTCGACGGCCGGCTCGATGGCGGCCTCGAGCAGGGCCTCCTTCGACCCGTAGTGGTACAGCACGCTCGACTTCGCGTAGCCGGCCGCGTCGGCGATCTGCTGGAGCGAGGTCGCGGCGAATCCGCTCGCGGCGAACTGCTCGAGGGCGGCGTGCTTGAGTTCGTCGGCCGCGCGCACGCGCGACGCCGGCGTGACATCCGTGGGCATGGCGTCGACGCTAGTTGACCGATCGGTCAGATCCTGCCCGATCGGTCAGACTCGGGGTGTTCTCCCAGTCTCGCCCCGACCATCGCGCCACGCCCGCGGGCGATCACTCGCGCGCACCCCGCCGACGCGCTAGCGTGGCGGGATGCGCAAGTACCTCTTCAGTGGAGCGGTCCTCAGTTCGCTGTTCGGTGCGATCAGCGTGATCCGCACCACCAAGGACGGTCCGCGCGACTGGCGGCTCGTGCTCATGTGGGTCTCCTGGGCCGCGAGCCTCGCCATCGCGATCGGCACGGTCGCCGACGACGAGAAGCGCCGCGAACTGACGCAGTAGCACGACCCGACCCCACCTCCCCGTCCGCGCTGACGGCTCGGCGCCCCTGCGGCGTGTCCGAGCCCCGGGGGTCCTCGCGTGACGGACACTTGAACCACCGACGACCGAGAGGACCCCGATGTTCCGCCGCTGGCGTCGCGCACGGCTCGCCGCACAGACCGCCGCCCACACCGCACCCGCCCCGTCGCCCCGCGCGACCGCGGCCGATCTCCGCGGCGAGCACATCTTCGAGCTCGTCAACGCGCGCCTTTCGAAGTTCATCGGCCCCGACGGCCAGTGGTCCCTCGTCCGCCGCGAGTCCGGCGACTCGGACCGCATCTTCCAGGCCATGCTGACCCACCAGATCGCCGCCGAGGTCACCCGGGTCATCCTCGAGGAGCGCGAGCAGGTCGCCGTCATCGTCCCCGCCGACGAGGCCTCCCTCGCCCTGTCGTGGACGCCCGCCCCGCTCGTCGTCTGGGCCGACCCGGTCGAGGTCGACGAAGCGGATGCCGCGCACCCCGCCGCGTCCGACGCCGACGCGCCGCACGACGAACCGGTCGAGGCCGCGCGCGCCGCCTGACCGACGAACCCGGGCCCGCGGCATCCGCCGATGACGGAGATGACGTTCCAAAATCGGCGGGGCTTTCTTGTACGGCCGCCTCGCGCGGCCCCCGCGCGGCCGTTCGTAGCGTGATCACACGGGTCCACCCGGCCCGAACCGCTCGAACGACAGGAGCAGCATGACCTCCGCGCCGCCCTCCCCGACCGCGTCCTCCGCCGGCTCGACGGCACCCGCCGCCGAGCGGCGCCGCGGCCGAACCCCCGCACGCGACCTCGCCCAGATCGCCGTCTTCGCCGCGCTCATCGCCGCTCTCGGCCTGCCCGGTGCACTCTACATCGGCGGCGGCGCGGTGCCGATCACGTTCCAGACGCTCGGCGTCATGCTCGCCGGCGCCATCCTCGGCGCACGCAAGGGGGCGCTCTCCGTGCTCCTGCTCCTCGCGCTCGTGGCGGCAGGGCTCCCCCTGCTCTCCGGCGGTCGCGGCGGCCTCGGGGTCTTCGTCGGCCCGTCCGTCGGCTACCTCATCGGCTGGGTCCTGGGAGCGCTCGTGATCGGATGGTGCACCGCCCGCCTCCTGCCCCGCTACCGCGTGCTCCCCGCCCTCGGCGCTACCGCGCTCGGCGGGATCGTCGCGGTCTACCTCGTCGGCGTGCCCGTGTTCGCCGCGATCACCGCCACCCCGATCGGCGCCGCCCTGGCCGGTTCGGCGCTCTTCCTGCCGGGCGACATCCTCAAGGTGGTCGTCACCGTCCTCGTCGCCAAGGGCGTCCACCGCGCATGGCCCGGCCTCATCGAGCCGCAGCCGTGGCCCTGGGCCCGCGCCGCGGCCCGCCCCGCTGGGGCGTCCGCGGAATGACCGACGGGCTCGGCGGAACCGGCGACCGCGTCGCGCTCGAGTTCGGCGAGCGGCGCGTCCGCTACGACGAACTCGCGCGCGCGGTCGCCGCCGCCGGGTCCGCGCCCGCCGACGGCCCCATCGGATGCCGCGGCGACGGCGACCCGATCGACACCGCCATCGCGGTGCTCGCCGCACTCGCGGCGCATCGACCGGTCCTCATCGGCGGCGGGACGGACGACGCCGCACGACTGGCACCGAGCCTGCCCCCGGGAACCGGGCTCGCCGTCATGACCTCGGGCTCGAGTTCGCGCGACGGTCGGCCCCGCGTCATCGCCCGCACGGCCGCCTCCTGGACCGACTCGTTCGTCCCGTTCGCGAGGGTCGCCGGACTCGACGCGGGCGACCGGGTCGCGATCACCGGACCCCTCGTCGCGTCGATGCACCTCTTCGCCGTGCTCCAGTCGCTCGCGATCGGTGCGACCGCGACCGACCGCGTGCACGACGCCACCGCGGTGCACGCCACCCCGACCCGGCTCGCCCGCCTGCTCCACGCCGACGCCCTCGCGCCCGGCACGCGTGCGATCGTCGCGGGAGCCTCACTGCCGGACGCCGTCCGCGCGTCGGCGCTGCACCGCGGCATCCGGCTGGTCGAGTACTACGGCGCGGCCGAGCTCTCCCTCGTCCTCGCCGCGCGCGACGACGGCGTCACGGGCGGACTGCATCCCTTCCCCGGCGTCGAGGTCGACCTCCGGCCGACCGCCGACGGACTCCTGCTCTGGGCGCGCTCGCCGTTCCTCGCACTCGACGTCGTCGGGGGCGGCCTGCGCCGCGACGCCGACGGCTTCGCCACCGTGGGCGACCTCGCCGAACGCACCCTCGACGGCGGGATCCGCGTGCTCGGACGCGGGGATTCGGCGATCACCACGGCCGGTGCGACCGTGCTCGCCGAGGACGTCGAGGCGCGCCTCGCGACGCTCGCCGGCGTGCACGACGCCGCCGTCGTCGGCACCCCGCACCGCGTACTCGGGCAGCGCATCGCCGCGCTCGTCGAACTGGCCCCCGGCACCGACCTCGCCGAGGTCGCCGCGGCCGCCCGCACGCGGCTCGGACCGGCCGAGCTGCCCCGCCGGTGGTACGCGGGGACCCTGCCGCGCACCGCCACGGGCAAGCCCGCCCGCGGGCTCCTGCGCGAGCAGATCGCCTCGGGGGCGTTCGGCCCCGGACATCCGCCCGCCGCCGAGGGAGCACGCCCATGACCCGCACCGACCCCCGTCCGATCCTCGTCGCGACGCGGCGCACCGCGATCGCGACCGCCGCGCGCGGATTCGCACGCCACACGGTCGACGCGCTCGCCGCACCCGTGCTCGCCGACGTCGCCCGCACCGTGGCCCCGGCCGGAGCCCCGATCGACGACGTGATCCTCGGCAACTGCATGGGGCCGGGCGGCGACCTCGCCCGGGTCGCGGCGCTGCGCGCCGGGCTCGGCACGCACGTGCCCGGCGTGACCGTCGACCGGCAGTGCGGTTCGGGACTCGACGCGGTCGTCCAGGCCGCTTCGCGCGTTCGCGCGGGCGACGCGTCGCTCGTGCTCGCGGGCGGCGCCGAGTCGGCGTCCACCGCACCCCACCGGCACTGGCCCGACGGCGGCGCACGCTACACGCGCGCGCCGTTCGCCCCGACCGGCTTCCCCGACCCCGACATGGGCCCGGCCGCCGAACACCTCGCACGGGCTCGGGGCATCGGCCGCGATCGACAGGACGCCTGGGCCGCGCGTTCCCATGCACTCGCCGCCGCCGCCCGCGACGCGGGCCGCTTCGCCGCCGAGATCGTGCCCGTCGACGGCGTCGACCGCGACGACCGGCCGCGCGCCTCGATCGATGCGGCGGTGCTGGCCAGGTTCGAGCCGGCGTTCCCGACCGCCGGCCGAGCGGATGCCGCGTCCGGACGGCACGACCGCGGAACCGTGACCGGGGGCAACTCGTGCGGCTTCTCCGACGGGGCCGCGGCCATGGCCGTGACCACGGCCGCCGTCGCACGCGCGACCGGGCTCCCCGCCCTCCGGGTGCGTTCGGTCGCGATCGCCGCGGGCGACCCGGCGCTGCCCGGGCTCGGGGCGGCATGGGCCGGCCGGCGTGCCCTCGAGCGCGCCGGGATGACCCCGCACGACCTCGGATTCGTCGAGATCACCGAGGCGTTCGCCGCCCAGGTGCTGGCCGTGAGCGACGAACTCGGCCTCGACGAGGCCACCATCTCGGGCGACGGCGGCGCGATCGCGCTGGGCCACCCGTGGGGCGCCTCCGGCGCCGTGCTGCTCGTCCGCCTCGCCGCCCGCATGGCGGCCGCAGACGACGCGCGCGCGGGCCTGGCCGCCTGCTCGATCGGCGGAGGGCAGGGCGTCGCCATGATCGTGGAGCGCGTGGCATGAGCGTCATCCGCTTCGACGGGGTCGGTCACCGCTACGGCGACGAGACCGTCCTCGATGGCGTCGACCTCGAACTCGCCGAGCGCCGCGTCGGCATCGTCGGCGCGAACGGCTCAGGCAAGTCGACGCTCGCCCGCATGATCAACGGCCTCGTGACGCCGACCAGCGGCACCGTGACCGTCGACGGCCTCGACGTCGCCCGCCACGGCCGCGAGGTGCGGCGCCGGGTCGGTTTCGTCTTCACCGACGCCGACACGCAGATCGTCATGCCGACCGTGCGTGAAGACGTCGCGTTCACCCTGCGACGGCACCGGCTCGACCCCGGCACCGCCGCCGCCCGCGTCGACGCCGTGCTCGAGCGCTTCGGGCTCGCGGACCTCGCGGATCGGCCGGCGCACCGCCTGTCGGGCGGGCAGAAGCAGCTGCTCGCGCTGGCATCCGTCCTCGTCGGGGAGCCCGCGATCGTCGTCGCCGACGAACCCACGACCCTCCTCGACGCGCGCAACGCACGCCGGATCGCCGAGCACTTCGCAACGCTCGACCAGCAGCTCGTCGTCGTCAGCCACCACCTCGAACTGCTCGAGTCGTTCGATCGGGTGGTCGTCGTCGAGGGCGGTCGCATCGTGGCCGACGACGTTCCCGACCGCGCGCTCGACGCGTACCGCGCCCTGATCGGGTGAGCCGCGCATGATCGGCGTCCACCACCCCGGCGACTCGGTGCTCCACCGACTGCCCGCACCGGCCAAGCTCGGCCTGCTCGCGCTCGCGCTGACCGTCACGGCGGTCGCCGGGACCCCCGCGGTGCTCGGCGTCGCCGGCGCCGTCACCGTCGGCCTGTTCGCGCTCGCGGGCATCCCCGTGCGCGTCGCCTGGCGGCAGGTCTCCCCCATCCTCTGGGTACTCGCGTTCGCGGTTCCCGTCCAGTGGTTCTTCGCCGGATGGGAGGCCGCCGCGACGATGGCCGGGCGGCTCGTGATCGCCGTCGCGCTCGCGGCCGTGTACACGCTGACGACCACGGTCACCGCGACCCTCGACGCCGTGCAGCTGCTCCTGCGGCCCTTCGCACGCTGGGTCGACCCAGACCGGATCGGGCTCGCCCTCGCCCTCGCCATCCGCTGCGTCCCGCTGCTCGCCGACCTCGTCCGCGAGGTCCTCGACGCGCGCCGCGCGCGCGGCGCCGAGGGCTCGCCGACCGCGTTCGCCGTGCCCGTGATGGTGCGCACCCTCCGGACCGCGGACCGCCTCGGCGAGGCGCTCATGGCGCGCGGCGTGGACGACTGAGGTCGTCCCCGCCCCCGCCCCCGCCACCCGTCGCCCGCCACCCGTCGCCCGTCGCCCGCCCCCCGCCGCCCGTCGCCCCCGCCGCCCGTCGCCCGTCGCCCGTCGCCCCCGCCGCCGCCGCCGCCCCCCCGCCGCCCCCTCCGTTCAGGATGAACGGATGCAGCGACGGCGTGTCGCGCCGCGACACGCCGCCTGCGGCCGAGTTCGTCCTGAACGGCACGATCGCGACTGCCGCACTGATCAGGACGTACCTGGCGCACTGATCAGGAAGCACCTCCCGGCGCGGGCGATGCGAGCCGGAAGCGGTCGACCCCACCGACCACGAACAGGCCGTCGAGCACCTCGGGGGCGAGCGTCGCCGCGATCGGGTCGTCGAATCGCACCGTCGCCTCGTCGACGAGCTGCCCGTACACGGCGGCGACGCTTGCCGAATGGAACCGGGTGTCCACCCCGGCTGGAGCCTCGGAGCCGGCCGCCGCGGTTCCCGCGCTGTACTCGCGGAGCGTCCCGTCGCGATCGGAGTACGTCGCGAACAGCACCACCGACACGCCGGTCAGCGGCGCTCCCGGCGCCGCACCCACCCCGATCGCGATCTTCCCACCGGTTCGCATGGCATGTCTCCGTCTCGTCGTTCGGCGTCCTTCGACCGTGGGAATCGAGGAGGGCTCGCGGAAACCGCGCGAGGCCGAGCGGTCGGCATCCGTCGCCAGCCGCGATCGCCGTTCAGGACAAAGAGATGTCGCTGCGGCGTGTCGCGCTGCGACACACCGCCGCCGGCCGAATCCGTCCTGAACGGCGAGTCCGGGCGGTCACGGTCGGATGTGCGACGGTGAAGTGCCCGGGAACGACGAAGACCCCGGGAACGACGAAGACCCCGGCGATCGCTCGCCGGGGCCTGCTGGTGCACCCCCAGGGACTTGAACCCTGAACCCACTGATTAAGAGTCAGTTGCTCTGCCGATTGAGCTAGAGGTGCGTCTCGGTCGGACTTCGTGAACCCCGAACCGAGAGACCACGGTATCAGTTCGCGTGACGATCATGAAATCGGCGCGTGTCGGGTGCCGGTCGAGCGCGGATCGGGTGCGGCCGCACCCGCGGCCGCCCCGCCGTGCGTCGATAGTCTGTCCCGGTGACGGATGCCACCTACGCCGACGATCTCGCCCTGGCCCTCGAACTGGCCGACCTCGCCGATGCGGCCGCGATGGCCCGCTTCCGCGCGGTCGACCTCAGGATCGACACGAAACCCGACCGCACGTTCGTGACCGAGGCCGACCTGGCCGTCGAGCGCGCGGTCCGCGAGGTGCTCTCCGAACGGCGCCCCGGCGACGGCATCCTGGGCGAGGAGTACGGCACCGAGGGCAGCGGTTCGCGGCGGTGGATCATCGACCCGATCGACGGCACCTCGAACTTCCTCCGCGGCGTGCCCGTCTGGGGTGCGCTCATCGCGCTCACCGTCGACGGCGTGCCGGTCGTCGGCGTCGCCTCGATGCCCGCGCTCGGGCGGCGCTGGTGGGGCGCGACCGGTCTCGGCGCGCAGACGACGGATGCCCCGGGCGCGACGCCCCGCGACATCCGCGTGTCGAGCGTCGCCGACCTCGGCGACGCATCGCTCAGCTTCCAGAGCATCGCGCAGTGGCGCGACGCGGGCTACCTCGAGCGCCTGCTGGCGCTCGGCGAACGGGTGTGGCGCGACCGGGCGTACGGAGACCTGTGGTCGTACTGCCTGCTCGCCGAGGGCCTGGTCGACATCGTCGGCGAGTTCGACGTGAAGGCGTGGGACCTGACCGCGCTGATCCCGATCGTCGAGGGCGCCGGCGGGCGATTCACGTCCGTCACGGGCGAGGCGGGCGCCGGCAACGGCAGTGCGCTCGCGACGAACGGGCTGCTGCACGACGCCGTGCTCGAGGCCCTGACGTGAGCCGGGCGCTCGAGGTCTGCATCTTCACCGAGCCCCAGCAGGGCGCGAGCTACGACGAGCAGCTCGCACAGGCGCAGGCGACCGAGCGGCTCGGGTTCGACGGCTGGTTCCGCAGCGACCACATCCTGCGCATGGGCGCGGGCGACCCGATGCCCGGACCATCGGACGCCTGGACGACCCTCGCCGGCATCGCGCGAGAGACCGATCGGATCCGGCTCGGAACGCTCGTCTCCCCCGTGACGTTCCGGCACCCGGGCCTGCTCGCGATCCAGGTCGCCCAGGTCGACGACATGTCGGGCGGCCGGGTCGAGCTCGGGCTCGGCGCGGGATGGTTCGGCTCCGAGCACGCGGCCTACGGCATCCCGTTCCCCCGCCGGCGGTTCGACCTCCTCGAGGAGCAGCTGCAGGTCGTCACCGGGCTCTGGCAGACCGCCGTCGGCGGGCGGTTCTCGTTCGCGGGCGAGCACTACGACCTCGCCGACGCGCCCGCGCTGCCGAAGCCCGTGCAGTCGCCGGTTCCGCTGATCATGGGCGGCGGCGGTCGCACGCGACTGCCCGCGCTCGCGGCGCGATTCGCGACGGAATTCAACCGCGGCTTCTCCGACGAGGACGAGATCGCCGCATCCTTCGCGCGCGTGCGCGCCGCGTGCGAGGCGATCGGCCGCGATCCCGGCACCATGCGGCTGAGCGTCGCGCTGCCGACGGTCGTGGCGTCGGATGACTCGACCTACCTCGCACGACTGGCCGCGATCCGCGCCGATCCCGACACGTTCGCGGCGGTCAACCTGGCCGGCACCCCCGAGGTCGCGGTCGAGAAGATCCGGCGGCTCGCCGATCTCGGCGCCGATCGGGTGTACCTCCAGCTCGTCGACCAGCGCGACCTCGACCACGTCGAGCTCATCGCGACCGAGGTCCTCCCCCACGTCCGCTGACCCGCCGTCGTCCTGCGCGGCCCGCACCGGCGTCATCGTGTCGGGAACGTCTGCGCAGTCGCGTACCCTTGGAACCGAGGGCCGGGGGGCCTCGGGGGGAAGACATGCGGGCGATGACACGCCGACGACACGAGGTCGTCGAACAGGAACCGCGCGTTCCGGGGGATGACCCGTACGCCGACTACCTGGCCTGGAAGGCCGAGCGCGACGCCGAAGCGGCCGCACTCGCGGCAACCGAGGGCGGTGCGGATGCCGGTGACGGCACCGTGTCCGCCGATGCGAGCGGCGACTCCGACGACGCCGCGGTCCGGGGCGGGTGGCTCCGAAGGATCACCGCGCTCGGACACGTCAACGCGGCCCGGGGCCGCTGAGCCGACATGCACGAACGCGGCGCGCTCGATGCACGCCGCGTTCGGTGGCACAGCGTGCGATGACGGCCGGTGGTGGAGATGGGGGGAATCGAACCCCCGTCCATCGCTGGGATTCCACGGTTTCTCCGGGCGCATCCTGTGAAGCGTTCTGCTCGGCCCCGACCCTTGCCACAGGCAGCCAGGTCGACGGGCCCAGCCTGAAGAAAGTCCCGTACGACGCTCAGGCGACGTCGTACAGCGAGTTCCCTTGATGACGCCAGCGACCGGGGCGGGAACGAACCCGGGCTGACGGACTAACGGACTCGCTTAGGCAGCGAGGGCGTAGTCGTTCTGCGACTTATTGGCAGTTATTGGTTCGCAGGGAGCGTTCACGAGATAACCCTGCATCCTCGGCCCGCTTCTCGTGGTCTCGCAGGCGATGTCGAAACCGATCATCCCCATGAGACGCGCTCCGACATGGTCGGAGGCGGGTCGTCATCGCACGCTGTGGAGTTGCCAACTCCGCGGACCCCGAGGGGAACGCGGCCTTTCAGGATACACCAGTCGTGCACACGGGATCCAGTGCGGCATAGGCTGGGCACGGCCGCAGGGCGGCCGACGGATGCCGCGCCCGCGGCCGTCTCCGGGGAGGAAGCGCATGTCGACCACCATCTCGGTCACCGGTCGCGCCGATGAGCACGTCGAGCCCGAACTCGGCGTGCTCCGCCTGACCGTCGCCGCGAGCGGCCAGGACCGCGAGCACGTGCTCGCGCAGGTCGGGTCGGCCCATGAGCAGGTCCTGTCCGACCTCCGCGGGCTCGACGCCGCGGGCTCGCTGGAGTCGTGGTCTGCGGGGTCGCTGCGCGTCTGGTCGCATCGACCGTGGAACGCCGAGGGGCGGCGACTCCCGCTCGTGCACGAGGCCGCAGCCGAGGTCGAGGCCTCGTTCCGGGACCTCGATGCGCTCGGGGCGTGGGCGGGGCCGGCGGCATGGGCCGAGTCCGTCACGCTCGAGGGCATCGAATGGCGCCTGACCGAGGCGACGCGTTCGCGCGTGCACGAGTCCGCGCAGCGTCGGGCCGTGGCCGACGCGGTGCGGAAGGCGGGCGTCTACGCCGAGGCGCTGGGGCTCGCCGCGCCCGTCCCGGTCGAGATCGCCGACCACGGCATGCCAGGCGAGCGGCCGGTCCAGCGGAACCACCGGCAGGCGCCGGTGCGAGCGATGGCGATGGCGGATGCCGCGGCGCCCGCCGCGGAGTTCGCGCCGGCGAAGCTCGTCGTCGAGGCCGCCGTCGACGCGCGGTTCAGCACGCAGTGAGCCGGGCGCGCTCAGTCGCGCTCGACGAGCCAGGACTCCAACGCCCGCAGCTCGGCGTCGTCGAGGCCCGATGCGACGAGGAACTCGCGCACCGAGCCGTGCCGCCGCTCGACCTCGTCGAGCGCGGACTCGATCGCCGCACGCGGGCTTCCGCCCATGAGGGTGCGCAGCTCGGGAGTGTCGGGGATGCCGTACCGGCCGATGAGCGTGACCATCTCCTCGAGCCACTCCCCCGCGAGCAGCGACTCGGTCACCACGTAGTCGGCGATGACCGACTCCCGATCGACGCCGGCCGCGAGCAGTGCGAGCGCGACCACGATGCCCGTGCGGTCCTTGCCCGCCGTGCAGTGCACGACCACGGCCCGGTCCCCGGCGGACGAGATCTCTCGGAGCACCTGGACGACGACACCCGCGTGCCGCGTGAGGATGCGATGGTACAGCTCGTCGAGCGAGATGCCGCGCTCGCCCTGCGAGGCGCCTGAGCCCTCGAACACGGGCAGCTGGAGCACCTCGATCTCGAGCCCCGAGATGTCGTCGGGCATCAGGCGCGACTCGTTCTCGTCGCGCAGGTCGACGACCACGCCGACCTCGAGCCTGCGGAGGGCGTCGCGCCCCTCCTCGCCGAGCCGGTGCAGTCCGTCGGAACGGAACAGGCGGCCGTAGCGGACGCTGCCGCCACGTGCCGGAAGCCCGCCGACGTCGCGGAAGTTGTAGGTGCCCGGCACCGGGATGCGCGTCGAGATCTCCACGACGCGGAGTCTAACCCGACCCGCCGACCGGAGCCGGGGAACTACTCGCCGAGATGACGCCGGGAGGCCATCGCGCGATCGGCCTCGCGCTTGTCCTGTCGCTCGCGCAGCGCCTGGCGCTTGTCGTACTCCTTCTTGCCCTTGGCGACCGCGAGTTCGACCTTCGCGCGCCCGTCCTTGAAGTACAGCGACAACGGGATGAGCGTGTAGCCGCCGTCCTTGGTCTTGTGGCTGATCTTCACGATCTCCTGCTTGTGCATCAGGAGCTTGCGCTTGCGTCGCGGGGCGTGGTTGTTCCACGTGCCCTGCGTGTACTCGGGGATGTGCACCGCGTCGAGCCAGATCTCGCCGCCGTCGATGAAGGCGTACCCGTCGACGAGCGACGCCCGGCCCTGGCGGAGCGACTTCACCTCGGTGCCCGAGAGCACGATGCCGGCCTCGTAGGTGTCCTCGATCAGGTAGTCGTGGCGCGCCTTGCGGTTGGTCGCCACGACCTTCTCACCGCGTTCCTTGGGCACGGTCCACTCCTCGCTTCGATGACGGATGCCGGCGGCGGTCGCCGGCGAGCCATTCAGTCTAGCGGCGGCCGCGGCATCCGCTGCCCGCCCGGCGGGGCTCGGCCGCGCCACGCGTCAGACCCGCAGGTACCTCCGGATCGCGATCGCGGCGGACGCCGCCGCGAGCAGCACGCCGACGACGATCAGCAACGGCACGACGAGCAACGCGTCGCCGAGGTCCACGAAGGTGAACGACAGCGAGTCGACCAGGTAGCCCTGGACGAAGAAGTGCACGATCGCGACCACCGCGCCGCCCGCGAGCAGCGACCCGATGAGGCCGGCGAAGATCCCCTCGAGCACGAACGGGGTCTGGATGAACCGGTTCGACGCGCCGACGAGCCGCATGATGCCGAGCTCCTTGCGGCGCGAGAACGCCGACAGGCGGATCGTCGTGGCGATCAGCAGCGCCGCGGCCACGAGCATGATCGCGGCGACCGTGATCGCCGAGTAGCTCGCGGCGTTCAGCACGTCGAAGATCTGGTCGAGGTAGCGGCGCTGGTCGACCACCTGCTCGACCCCGGCCGTGCCCGACAGGCTCTCGACGAGCACGTCGGCCTGCGACGGGTCGACGAGGTTCACCCAGAACGTCTCGTTGAGCACGTCGGGCGTGACGTACTCGGCGGCCGGGGTCCCCTCGAACTGGGCCTGGAAGTTCTCGTACGCCTGGTCGCGGTTCTCGAAGTAGAACTCGCCGATGAAGGGCGCGAGCGTGTCGCCGCGCAGTTGCGCCTCGACGGCGTCCTTCTGCTCGAGCGTCGCCTCGCCGTCGATGCATCCCTCCGCGGTCGAAACCGCGGTGCACAGGTACACCGCGACCTGGGCGCGGTCGTACCAGTAGCCGCGCATCTGCGCGATCTGCAGCTGCATGAGCGCGGCCGCCCCGACGAACGTCAGCGACACGAACGTGACGAGCACGACCGAGATGACCATGGTGGCGTTGCGCCTGAGGCCGTTCGCCGCCTCGGCGAGCACGAGTCCGAACCTCACTTGACCGGCCCCACTTCCTGCTCGTCATCGCCCGCGCGCGGGCCGGCGGGGCTGCGCAGCCCGAGCCGCTCCGCGAGGGTCAGGTGCGCCGACTTCGCCCCGGCGGGCGATGCGGGCCGACCGGGCGGCCCTGCGTCGGGTTCCGCGTCGGGTTCGCCGGCTTCGGCGCCCGGCAGCGGCTCGATCGGCATGGTCGCGGCCGCCGTGATCTCGGCGGCCTCGTCGGTCACGTCGTCGCGCTCCTCGGGCTCGGTGTACAGCGGCGGCGCGTCGCGCATGACGTCGGCCGAGACCTTCGGCGCCGCCGACTGCACCGTCGCCTCCGGTGCCGACTCGGCGGCCGCCACGGCGGAAGCCTCCTCGGCGCGCGAATCTCCGTCGGCGCGCGCATCTCCGTCGGCGCGCACATCTCCGTCGGCGCGCACATCGCCGTCGGCACCGGTTTCGCCGTCGGCGTCGGGCTCCGCATCCGGTTGCTCGTCGGCCGCGGCATCCGTCCCGATCGCCGCGAGCGCCGCGGCCGCACGATCCGCGGGCACCGCGCCCTCGTCGACCGACTCGGCATCGCCGCCGAGTCCGTCACCGGCGACCGCGTACCCGGCGCTGCGCTCGTCGCGCACCACCTCGCCCGCGCTGAGTTCGATCACCCGGCGCTGCATCTGGTCGACGATGCCCGCCTCGTGCGTGGCCATGACGACGGTCGTCCCGGAGGCGTTGATGCGTTCGAGCAGCGTCATGATGCCCGCGCTCGTCACCGGGTCGAGGTTGCCCGTCGGCTCGTCGGCCAGGAGGATCTGCGGCTTGTTCACGATCGCGCGCGCGATGGCGACGCGCTGCTGCTCGCCGCCCGAGAGCTCGTGCGGCATCCGCTTGCCCTTGCCGTCGAGACCGACCAGCTTCAGGGTCTCGGGAACCGCCGACTGGATGTAGCCGCGCGACTTGCCGATCACGCGCAGCGCGAACGCCACGTTGTCGAACACGGTCTTGTTCGGCAGCAGCCGGAAGTCCTGGAAGACGACGCCGAGACTGCGCCGGAAGTAGGGGATCTTGCGCGTCGAGATCGTGCGCAGCTCCTGGCCGAGGACGTGGATGCGACCCGCGCTGGGCTTCTCCTCCTTGAGGATCAAGCGCAGGAAGCTCGACTTGCCCGAGCCCGAGGCGCCGACGAGGAAGACGAACTCACCGCGCAGGATCTCGACCGTGACGCCGTCGAGGGCGGGTCGGGTCTGCCCGGGGTAGGACTTGGTGACGGAGTCGAAGCGGATCATCGGGTTCGAGCGTAGGCGGTGGTTCGACGATTCGGGCCAGCGACACCGGGAATCGGGGCGGCGCTCAGTCGTCGTGCTTCTGCTTGCGCCACTTGATGCCGGCCGCGATCAACCCGTCGAGGTCGCCGTCGAACACGGTCGCCGGGTTGCCGACCTCGTAGCCCGTGCGGAGGTCCTTGACGAGCTGCTGGCCGTAGAGGAAGTAGGAGCGCATCTGGTCGCCCCAGCTCGCCGTGATGACGCCCGCGAGCTCCTTCTTCTTCGCCGCCTCCTCCTCCTTCTTGAGCAGGAGCAGACGGGTCTGGAGGACCCGCATGGCCGCGGCGCGGTTCTGGATCTGCGACTTCTCGTTCTGCATCGACACGACGATGCCGGTCGGGATGTGCGTGAGGCGCACGGCCGAGTCGGTCGTGTTGACCGACTGCCCGCCGGGGCCCGAGGAGCGGAACACGTCGACGCGGATGTCGTTCTCGGGGATGTCGACCTCGACGGCCTCCTCCATCACCGGGATGACCTCGACCGCGGCGAAGCTCGTCTGCCGCTTGTCGGCGGAGCCGAACGGGCTGATGCGCGCGAGGCGGTGCGTGCCCGCCTCGACCGAGAGCGTGCCGTAGGCGTACGGCACGTCGATCTCGAACGTGGCCGACTTGATGCCCGCGCCCTCGGCGTAGGAGGTGTCCATGACCTTGACCGGGTACTTGTGGCGCTCCGCCCAGCGCAGGTACATGCGCATGAGCATCTCGGCGAAGTCGGTCGCGTCGTCGCCGCCGGCGCCCGAGCGGATGGTGACGACCGCGCCGCGGCCGTCGTACTCGCCGTCGAGCAGGGTCTGCACCTCGAGCTGGCCGACGACCTCGGTGAGCGCCGCGAGCTCCTGCCGGGCCTCCTCTGCCGAGTCGGCGTCGTCCATCTCGAGGGCGAGCTCGACGAGCACATCGAGGTCGTCGAGGCGTTGCTCGAGGTCGGTGACGCGCTTGAGCTCGGTCTGCCGGTGGCTGAGCGCCGACGTGACCTTCTGCGCGTGGTCCACGTCGTCCCAGAGGTCGGGTGCTCCGGCCTCCTCGGAGAGGCGGGCGATGTCGGCCCGGAGGGCATCGACGTCGACGACGGCACGGATGTCGCTGAAGGTGGATCGCAGCGCGGCGATCTCCTGCGAGAGGTCAAGATCCAACATGGCCCACTCAGCCTAGTGGCCTCGGCCGGGAGCGTAACATCGTGCCCGATGCCTTCCGTCGCCGCGCACCACCCGTTCTCGTGGCGCTCGATCATCCTCCCCGCGTACCTGCCGACGCTGCTGTTCTCGCTCGGCGAGGGCGCCCTCGTGCCCGTCATCCCGGTCGTCGCGACCGACCGCGGCGCATCGCTCGCACTCGCCGGGCTCATCGCGGCGATGCTCATGGTCGGCAACCTCGTCGGCGACCTCCCCGCCGGATGGCTCGTGGCGCGCATCGGCGAACGCGCGGCGATGATCGCGGCGTCGGCACTCGCCTCGGCGGGAACGCTGCTCGCCCTGGTCGTCCCGACGACGACCGCGCTCGCGATCGGGGTGTTCCTGCTCGGCCTGGCCACCGCCGTGTTCGGCCTGGCGCGGCACGCGTTCCTCACGAGCTACGTGCCGCCGCGGGTGCGCGCCCGCGCACTGTCGACCCTCGCCGGGGTGTTCCGCGGCGGGTGGGCGATCGGGCCCTTCGCCGCGGCCGCCATCATCGCCTGGACCGGCTCCGCGACCGCGGTGTTCTGGGTCCTGGTCGCCGCGTGCGCCGCCGTCGTGGCGGTCCTGCTCGTCCTGCCCGACCCCGAGCGCGTGTTCGGTGCTGCCGCGCGGGCGCGCGCCGAGGTCGCGGCCGGACCGGCCGCCGGCACCGACGGATCGGTCGCCGACCGGGCCCGAGCGGATGCCGCCGGCGGCATCCGCCACACCATCGTCGCGTACCGCGCGGTGCTCGCCCGCGTCGGCACCGGAGTGGGCCTGCTGGCCGCGCTCCGCGCGAGCCGGACCGTGATCATCCCGCTGTGGGCGGTCTCGCTCGGCATGCGGCCGGATGCCGCGGCGCTCGTGATCGGCATCGCCGCCGCGGTCGACTTCACCCTGTTCTACGTCAGCGGGCACGTCATGGACCGCCACGGCCGGCTCTGGAGCGCCATCCCCGGACTCGTGGGGCTCTCGGTCGGCCACCTCGTGCTCGCGGTCACGCACGACGTCCCCGGTGCGATCGCGTGGTTCACGGGCATCACCATGCTCCTCGGGGTGGCGAACGGCCTCTCCTCGGGCGTCATCCTCACGCTCGGCGCCGACCTCGCGCCCTCCGCGCATCCCGCCCCGTTCCTCGGGGCGTTCCGCACCATCGCCGACGCCGGCGGCGCGGCCGCGCCGCTCGCGATCGCGGGCCTCACCTCGGCCCTCTCGCTCATGGCGGCTGCCGCCGCGATGGGCGTCGTCGGCCTCATCGGCGCGGGCATGCTGTGGCGCTGGATCCCGCGGTACGTGCCGCGCTCGCCGCGGCATCCGTCGCCCGAACCGCCGCCCGAACCCGACGCCGCCTGGACCCCCACCGCCGACACCTGACCCACCGCCGTCGTGCCGCCGACGTGGCGCCCGGTGGCCCTGCGCGAGCGTCCGCGTGCGGAATCGATGAATCCTCGACTCGGCTCTTGACAGCAGGCGACGCGCACGGCCAAGGTGGCCCGTAGGGTCCGCAGGCGCCAGAAGCGTGGCGAGCTTGGTACGCACAACGTCGTCGTCACCAATCCCCTCTGGCCGGAAGACGGACCGGAGGGGTCGTCATGACTGGAAACCGTTCCACCCGAACCCGGATCGCCCTCGGAACCGCTGCGGCCGCGGTCGTCGCAGCGATGCTGAGTCCCATCGGCGCCAATGCCGCCGAGGACGACGTCGGAGCGCTCGACATGTACACGGCGGAGGTCAGCGCCGACCAGGCCGCCGACCTGGCGAACTCCGGACTCGACATCGCCGCCACGCGGGCCTCGGGCAAGGGTGTGGCGCTGGATCTCATCCTCACCGAGAGCGAGGCCGAGGGACTCGCCGAGCGCGGTGTCGCCGTGAAGGTCAAGAAGAACAAGGACGGCAAGTCCGCCAAGCAGATGGCGCAGGAGCAGTCGGCCCACGGGTTCGACGTCTGGCGCTCGTTCGACGAGCCGGGCGGCATCCGCGACGAACTCTACCGACTCGCGAAGCAGAACCCGCAACTCGTCAAGCTCGTCGTGCTCGGCCACACCTACGAAGGCCGCGAGATCATCGCGCTCAAGCTCACGCAGGGCGCGAGGGGCCAGCAGGACGGGTCGCGGCCGGCGGTGCTCTACAGCTCGACCCAGCACGCGCGCGAATGGATCTCGACCGAGACCAACCGGCGGCTGCTGAACTGGTACATCGACGCGTGGCGCGCGAACGACAAGGAGGTCAAGAACCTCCTGAAGTCGACCGAGCTCTGGTTCCTCGTGGTGGCCAACCCCGACGGCTACCAGTACACGTTCGATGAGGAACGGCTCTGGCGGAAGAACCTCAGGGACAACGACGGCGACGGCGTCATCACCGGCGCCGACGGCGTCGACCCGAACCGCAACTATCCCGAGCACTTCGCCTACGACGAGGAGGGGTCGTCGTCGCAGATCTCGAGCGCCACCTACCGCGGCCCGTCCGGGGGGTCGGAGCCCGAGACGCAGGCGATGATGGCGCTCCTCGAACGGGCGAATCCGGAGTTCCAGGTCAACTGGCACTCGTTCGGCGAGTACCTCCTCTACCCCGAGGGGTGGCAGGTCGGAACACCCAGCGCGGACGACCCGATCTACTACGCCCTGTCGGGCAACCTCGACACCCCCGCGATCGACGGCTACGAGCCGGGCCTGTCCTCCGACGTGCTGTACGTGACGAACGGTGAGACGACCGACTACGCGCACGTGGAGCACGGAACGCTCGCGTGGACGCCCGAGCTGAGCGACGGCGACAGCGGAGGCGGATTCGTCTTCCCCGACGACGAGGCGCTCGTGCAGGCCGAGTTCGAGCGCGTCCTGCCGTTCTCGACGGATGTCGCGAAGTCGGCGGTCGACCCGGACGACCCGGTGTCGCACCTCGGCATCGAGACCGAGCCGTTCTACCTGCAGAGCGACGACGACTACAAGACCGGGCTGCCGCAGGCGAACTTCACGTTCGAGCACTCCTACGGCGACCCGCAGGAGGTGCGCGTGCTCGCCAAGCGCAGTCTCGGCGACGTCACCGTGAAGTACTCGATCAACAGCGGTCCGGCGCAGAGCGCGCCCACGGCGGAGTGGGACGGCGGCGACCGCTACGGCGGCTCGACCGACGTCTACTACCGGGTCATGAGCGGCACGGTGACGGGCACCGACCCCGGCGACAGCGTCGAGGTCTGGTTCGAGGGCGGCGGCGAGACGAGCGATTCGTTCACCTACGAAGCCGTCTCGGAGTCGGGCGCCGACGTGCTCGTGCTCGCGGCCGAGGACTACACGGGCGCGTCACCGGTGCAGGCCGCCGGGCCGCACCACCTCTCGTACTACACCGACGCGCTCGACGCGGACGGAACGAGCTACGACGTCTACGACGTCGACGCCCGGGGCCGGATCGCGGCGGATGCGCTCGGCGTGCTCTCGCACTTCGACGCCGTCGTCTGGTACACCGGCGACGACATCGTGACCCGCGAGCCCGGCTGGGGCGGCGGCAACGCCTCGCGCCTGGCGATGGACGAGATCCTGAACGTCCGCGACTTCATGAACGAGGGCGGGAGGGTGCTCTACACGGGCGACTGGGCGGGCAGCCAGTACACGCCGAACGTCGGCACGCAGTACTTCGACCCGACGTCGGCCAACGAGCAGTGCCGCATCGCCGGCGGACCGCCGCCGGCCAAGTGCAAGCCGCTCGGTGGAGCCGGTGACCTCACGAACGACGTGCTGCAGTACTGGCTCGGCGCCTACCTCGCCGTCGACTCGGCCGGACTTGACGACCAGGGCGACGTGTTCGACGCGCTCGGCGTGGACGTTCCGCTCGACGGTCTCGGCTGGGGATTCAACGGCGCCGACAGCGCCCAGAACCAGTTCCACACGAACTCGTTCATCACGACGAGCGGCATCCTGGACCCGGCCGACTACCCGCAGTTCGACAGTTGGGTCGCGGCCCGCTGGGATCGCGCGGGTGGACCGTACGAGCCGCGCACCGGCGACTACTACGTCTACTCGCAACTCGGCGATGTGTCGTACAAGCAGGTCATGCGCACCATCGACGTTCCGGCCGGCGGCGCCACGCTGTCGTTCTGGACGTCCTACGACACCGAGGCCCACTGGGACTTCCTCGCGGTCGAAGCGCACACGCCGGGCCAGGACGACTGGACGACCCTGCCCGACCTGAACGGCCACACCTCCCAGGACACCGGCGACAGCTGCCTGTCCGGGTGGAACGTGCTGCACCCGCAGGTCGACCACTACCAGACGCCCGGCTCCTGCGAGCCGACCGGGTCGACCGGCGCGTGGAACGCCGCGTCCGGCAACTCCGGCGGCTGGCAGCAGTGGGAGGTCGACCTCGGCGCCTATGCGGGCGGCCAGGTCGAGATCTCGCTGTCGTACATCAGCGACTGGGCGACCCAGGGTCTCGGCGTCTTCTTCGACGACATCGAGGTCTCGACCGGTGAGGGCACGACCTCGTTCGAGGCCGGGCTCGACGGCTGGGAGCTGACCGGTCCGCCCGAGGGCAGCGCGCCCAACCCGAACACCTTCATCCGCGCGGATGCGGGCGGGTTCCCGGAGGCTGCGGTCGTGGCCACCCCCGGCTCGCTGTTCGCCGGATTCGGGTTCGAGGGCATCACCGATGCCGCGGTTCGCGCCGAGTGGATGGGGCGTGCCCTGGACCACCTGCTCGACTGACCTCTCCGACTGATCGGGGTGGGTCCCGATCGCGAACGGCCGGCGACCTCCGGGTCACCGGTCGTTCGTGTGCGCGGGCGCTCGCCGTCGCATCCGCGGCAGCGCCGCGAGCGGTCCTCGTCAGTGGAACACCGAACGCGCGTCGGCGGTGACCTCGATGGGAACGGCGACCGGGATGAACTCGGTCGAGAGCGGGGCCCGCCAGATCGCGCGCAAGGTCACGGTCGCGCCGCGACGGTCGTCGGTACGGGCGTGCACGAGTTCGAGCCCGTGCAGGTCGGAACCGGCGTCGGCGAGGTATGCGGATGCCGCGGCACCGACGGACGCGTCGTCGAGCCCGAGCAGGAGCCGGTCGCCGTCGACCCGGACGTCGTCGATGCGCCACGCCTCGGCCGCCGCCAGCGCGGCGCCGTCGGCGAGCGTGTACAGGCGCTTGCGCTCGAGGTAGAGCGAGGTCGCGGATGCCGCGACGAGGACGAGCGCGAGCGCGATGACCCCGAACACGATCGTCAACAGCAGGGTCGAGCCCGCCTCATCGGGTGCGCGGCCGGCCCGCCGGTTCGCCGAGGTGGGCCCGGGTCGCCGCCGGGTCGGGGTCACGGTGCGCTCCGGGCCACGCGCGAGACCGTCTGCGTCGCCTCGGCCCCGACCCGGACCGACCCGATGCCGTTCGAGACGAGCACGGCGGGAACGACCGGGAGGGCGACCGCCGCGTCGACCCGGACCCGGATCCTGCTGCCGGGCGCATCGCAGGCGCCGTCGCACTCGAAGCCGACGGATGTCGCGCCCGCGTCGATCCCGTAGTCGGCGAGGCTCACGCGGACCGCGCGGTCCACGACTCCGGCCGGGTTCGCACCTCCGCCTGCGGCGTGCAGGGCTGCCACGCGCGCCGCGTGGCGCGCCGCGCCCTCGACGCCGAGCGCGGCCGACTGGACGGCGCCGATCGCGAGCACGAGGTAGACCAGCGGCACGAGCAGGATCATGCCGACCGTCAGGAACTCCAGCGATGCCGACCCGCGCTCCTCGTGCAGGGCGCGCCGCGGCATCCGCTGCGATTCACCCGAACGTCTCGATCGCGGCATGCCCGGTCACCTCCAGCCCGCGCTCGGGGCCGACGAGTCCCACCACGGGAAGCCGCGTTCGCACCGTGACGGCGATCGCCGGCGCCCCCGCGATCGTCGTCGTGGTCGCACTGACCTCGTCGGCGAACCCCTCGGCGAGGGCCGCATCGATGAGCGCTCGTGTGCGCGAGACGCCGGCGTCGGCCGAGGACCCCATGAGGGCGGCGTAGCGTGCGCCCTCGGCCGCCGCGTCGAGCACGGTGTTGCGCACGTGCAGCGCGAGCGCGAGCTGGATGACCGCGACGAGCAGCGCCGTGATGAGCACGCTGACGAGCGAGAACTCCGCGACGGCGGAGCCCCGCTCGTCGCCGATCGGGGTCAGAAGCCGACGACGCGATCCATGGCCTGGTCGAACACCCCCGAGAGCGCCGGGCCCGCGAGCCCCCACAGCACGGCCACGAGTCCGGCGGTCATGAGCGTGATGAGCACCCAGCCGGGCACATCCCCGCGTTCCTCGGCGAGTCGTCGGGTGATCCAGCGGGCCATGCGGGTTCCTTCCATCGGTCCGGTCGTGTGCCGGGTGGGTCTGGTCGTCGGCGTGCATGTCGTCGGGCCGCGCCGCGGTGGGCATCAGAACCCCGCCTGGAGGACGAGGTAGCCCGGGAACAGGGCGAACGCGATCGTCACGGGAAGGATCAGGAACACGAGGGGGACGAGCATCGCGATCTCCTTCCGGCCCGCGAGTTCGATGAGGTGCCGTTTCGCGTCGGCACGGGCGTCGCCCGCCTGCGCGCGGAGGACCCCGGCGAGCGGCGCACCGCGCTCGAGCGCCGCGAGGGCCTGGTCGAGCGCGCGCGTCAGCGCGGCATGGTCGAGCCCGTCGCGGACCTCGGCCAGCGCGACGCCGAGCGGTACGCCCGTGCCCACCGCGGCAACGACCCCGCCGAACTCGCGGGCGAGCTCCCCCGAGCCGGTGCGGGCGACGCGGCGGATCGCGTCGAGCAGCCCCTCCCCTGCGGTGAGGCTCAACGTCAGGAACTCCAGCACCGTCGGCAGCTCGCTCGTGATGCGTGCCATCCGTCGTCGCGCCGCGCGCTGCAGCATCCAATCGCAGAGCACGGCACCGCACGCCGCACCCAGGAACGGGATGGCCGCGCGCACGGGGACCGGAGCGGACTGGACGGTGGGCGCGGCGATCGCGAACGCCGCGCCGAGCGCGAACCCGATCGCCGACCACACGAGCTGCCGGCCGCGGAAGCGCTCGACCGTGGCATCCGCCCCTGCCTGCCGCAGGCGCCGCGCGACCGTGTCGTTGCCGCCGAGCACCGAGGCCATCAGGTCGCGGGCGCGTCGCGCGGCGGGCAGGACCAGCATCGCGAGCACCGACCCGGGATCGGCCGGCACCGGTGCGCGCATCGCGCGCGCCTCGGCGGAGAAGTCGGTGATGTACGGCGCCACGCGGTCGACGAGCCTCGCGCGGCCGATGCGCGGAAC
Source organism: Agromyces marinus (assembly GCF_021442325.1). Lineage (NCBI taxonomy): Bacteria > Bacillati > Actinomycetota > Actinomycetes > Micrococcales > Microbacteriaceae > Agromyces > Agromyces marinus. The sequence goes on from NZ_CP087879.1 coordinate 2,038,843, forward strand.
GGATGCCGCGACGAGCCACAGTCCGAGCCCGAGCAGCGCACCGAGCGCGATCGCCGCGAGCGGGGTCGCGCTCAGGTGAACCATCGACGCTCCTCGGGCAGTCGGCCGAGGCCGAGCATCAGTCGGTAGGCGACGAACGTCACCGCGGCACCGGCGAGGATCAGGGCGGTGCCCGCGGGCGAGTCGTAGGCCGCGAGCGTCTCGGGACGGGTCGCGAGCACGCACAGGACGAGCCACGGCGCGGCCACGCCGAGCATCGCGGCACTGCGGATCCACGACTGGCGGGCGACGACCTCCGCGCGCAGCGCGGCGTCCTCCCTGAGGTACGCGGCGAGCCCGCGCAGCACGGACGTGAGGTCGGTCCCGCCGACCTCACGCGCCATCCGGAGCGTCTCGAGGATCCGGTCGGCCACCGGGTCGGCCAGGCGCGCCTTCAGCGCGTCGATCGCCGACCCGAAGTCGCCGGTGCGGCGGAACTCGTCGTCGAACCCGGCGAACGAGCCCCGTGTCGCGGATGGGCCGAGTTCGCCGAGCGCGGCGATCGCGTCGGGCAGGTTCATGCCCGCACGCACGCTCGAGACGAGGTGGTCGACCACGTCCGGCCAGATCGCGCGGTTGGCCGCGCGCCGGCGGTTCGCCCTGGCCCTGACGAGCATCGGCACGATCGCAGCGCCGAGCACCGCTGCGACGAGCGCGATCACGGGGACGCCGAACACGGCCTGCGCGGCCGCGGCGGCGACCACCGCGAGCACGATGCCCACGGCGACGGCGGCCGCGATCGGGGAGCCCGGGAGGCCGGCCAGCGCGAACTCGTCGCGGACGGCATCGGCGAGCCCGCGCCCGCGCGGCGCGACCTCGACGCCCCGCGGCCAGAGGAACGGGGAGGCCACGAGCAGCAGGCCGACGCCGAGCATCGCGCCGAGGACGAGGCTCACGCGGCATCCCCCAGCACGATCTCGGGATCGAGCCCGGCGGCCTCGAACTTGGTCGCGCGCGCGGGTCGGAGCCCGGTCGGCGCGAGCCGCCCGGTGGCCCGATCGACCCGGAACAGCGTGTCGGCCCCGACCCTGGATCCGCTCGTCACGCCCGTGGTCGCCGCGATCTCGACGGCTCGGCGGTGCCCGTCGCGGTCGATGGCCAGGTGCACGACGAGATCGATGCAGGTCGCGACGGTCGGCACGACGAACGCGGAGTCGATGTTGCGCCCGGCGAGCAACGGCAGCGTGCACAGCTTCGCGAGCGCGTCGGCGGCCGAGTTGGCGTGCAGCGTGCACATGCCCGGCACGCCCGAGTTCATCGCGAGCAGCAGGTCGAGGCTCTCGGCCTCGCGCACCTCGCCGACGACGAGCCGGTCGGGGCGCATCCGCAGCGCCTCCTTCACGAGCCGCCGCAGCGTGATCTCGCCCGTGCCCTCGAGGTTCGGCTGACGGCACTGCATCGCGACGACGTCGCGCGCGTCGACGTCGAGTTCGAAGGTCTCCTCGACCGTGATGATGCGCTCGCCCGTGCGGGTCGCGGCGAGCAGGGCGTTCAGCATCGTGGTCTTGCCGGTGTGCGTCGCCCCGGAGACGAGGATGTTCGCGCCGGCGAGCACGCCCATCCGCAGGAACTCCGCCGCCGGGCGGGTGAGCGATCCGAGCTCCACGAGCCTCGGCAGCGACCGGATCCGCTGCTGGAACTTGCGGATGTTCACGGCCCAGTGCGCCCGCGTGACGTCGGGGATCGCGACGTGCAGGCGCGATCCGTCCGGGAGCGACGCGTCGACGAACGGTGAGGACAGGTCGACCCGTCGACCGGAGTGCTGCAGCATCCGCTCGACCAGGTCGCGCACCTCGCGATCCGAGAGCACGAGCGTGGTCAGTTCGGCGACGCCGGCCCGCGCGACGAAGACGCGCGTCGGCGCGTTGATCCAGATCTCCTCGACGCCCGGATCGTCGAGGAAGGGCTGCAACGGCCCATAGCCGGTGAGGGATGCCACGACCTCGCGCGCCGCACCCGCCTCGTCGGCGAGCGTGGCATGCGTGCCCGCGAGGGCCCGCTCGGCGTACCGGCGCACCTCTTCGGCCGCGAGCCGGGCGGCGAGCGCCTCGTCACGGCCGAGGTCGATGCCGTCGCGCAGGACACGACTGCGGACGCGGTCGGCGATCGTGCGGACGGCTTCGGACATGGCCACCATCATGGACAGGCTCGCGCCGACGCCCCGGAACTTATCCACACCCGCGGCCCGGGCGCCGGGGCCGCCGGTCGAGCGCATGCCTCGCCCGCCCGCCCGCTACGGGCCCGCGCGGTCCGGGGGCTCGGCGGCCGACGCTGCGGCGAGCGCCGCCGCCGATCGCCCGGCTTCGAGCGCCGCCGCCTCCAGGGCGCGTCTGGCGATGCGAACCTCGCGTTCGGCGGGGCGGAGTCGGGTGCGGACCTCCGAGATACGACGCTCGAGCGCGTCGCGCTCGGCCTCGAGGTCGTCGACGAGGGCGGCTGCGGCGTCGACGCGGGCGGATGCCTCGGCGAGGCCCCGTTCGTCGGTCGCGGCGCGTTCGCGCAGGCGCTGCAGCTCCTGCTCGGCGCGGTCGCTCGCGCGGCGTGCAGCGGCGTCCGGAGTCGCGGCGGCTCCGTCATCCGCTCGCTCACGGGTCGATCGGCCGCGGATCCTGCCCGGCCGCCCCGACCGCCCGGGCTCGCCGCCGCCGACCGCACCGCCGAGGTCGACCTCGGTGCCGACCGCCCGAAGCGAGCGCACGAGTCGCCCGCTCGCGACGGCGGCCGCGGCATCCGCCGACACGCTCGCGGCGACGAGGGTCTGCTCGACCTCGTCGAGCACGGCGCGCGAAGCAGCACGGCCCGCGGCATCCGCGACGCTCGACCCGAGGGCCACGAGGTCGGCCACGATCTCGCGTCGCTCGGCGGCGAGCGCCGTCAGGGCGCGACCGTCGCCAGCGGCCTGGGCCTCGGCGAGCTCACCGCCGAGGCCGATGAGGTCGCCGAGGCGGTCGGGCTCGTCGCGTGCGATGCGGTTGACGATCCAGGCGGCCGGTGACGGGCGTCGCAGCGCTCCGATCCCCTTCGCGAGCGCGGGATCGCCCGCGGCCTTCGCCGCGGCCGTGCGCGCGTTGCGCGCCGCCGTGAACTCCTCCGGGACGAGCGCGTACAGCGCGTCCGCCGCCTCGCCGAGCGCGTCTCCAGCCGCCACGCCCCCATCATGCCGCGCGCGGGCGCGCGCCGCATGCGCTCGAGCCCGCTCGAACGCGTGCGCTCAGACGGTCTCGAGGTACTTGTGGACGACGTTGACGGCGACGGCGCCCTGGCCGACGGCGGATGCCACGCGCCGCATGACGTCGTGACGCACGTCGCCCGCGGCGAACACGCCGGGGATGCTCGCCTCGAGCGGGAACGGGTCGCGATTGGGCGTCCAGCCGTGCGGCCGCCGCCCCTCGTGGACGAGGTCGGTCCCGGTGAGCACGAATCCGTGTTCGTCCAGTTCGACGAGCCCGCGCACGAGGTCGGTGCCCGGCACCGCCCCGATGAACACGAACATCGCGTCGGCGGCGAGCTCGAACTCGGTTCCCTCGCGCGTGTCGGCGACGGTCATCGACTCGAGGCGATCGTCGCCTGCGAGTGCGACGACGCGGCTGTGCGCGCGGACCGTGACGTTGGGCGCGGCCTCGATCTGGTCGATCAGGTAGCGCGACATCGACGACTCGAGGCCGTCCTTCCTCACCAGGATCACCACCTCGGCCGCGTAGCGCGACAGGAACATCGCGCCCTGGCCGGCCGAGTTCGCGCCGCCGACGACGACCACCCGCCGCCCCGAATAGGCCATCGCCTCGGAGGCGGCCGCGCCGTAGTAGACGGATGCCCCGAGCAGGCGTTCCTCGCCCGGGATGCCGAGCACGCGCGCCTCGACGCCCGTCGCGAGCACGAGCGCCCGGGAGCGCAGTTCGCTGCCGTCGTCGAGTTCGACGATCTTGTAGGAGTCCTCGACCCGGATCGCGGTGACCGACAGGGGACTCAGGATCTCCGCTCCGAGCCGGCGCGCCTGCGTGACCGCCCGCCTGGCGAGGTCGGCACCGCTGATGCCGTGCGGGAACCCGAGGTAGTTCTCGATGCGGGAGCTCGTGCCGGCCTGCCCGCCCGGGACCTCGCGTTCGACGACCGCGGTCCGAAGACCCTCCGACGCGCCGTACACGGCGGCCGCGAGCCCGGCCGGGCCGGCGCCGATGACGATCAGGTCGTAGAACGGTTGCTGCGCCGGGGCGCGCAGGCCGATGCGTTCAGCGAGTTCGTGCAGGCTCGGGCAGAACAGCGTCGTGCCGTCGGGCAGGAACACCACCGGAAGGCGGTGCATCCCGTCGCTCGACGCCTCGACGAGCGCACGGGCGCCGTCGTTCTTCTCGATGTCGAGCCACTGGTATGGGATCTGGCTGCGCGCGAGGAAGTCCTTGACCACGTGCGTCGTCGGCGACCACAGCGTCCCGGCGACCCGGATGCCCTCGTACAGCGGGGGCGTGTTCGCCCGCCAGTCGTCGACGAGCTCGTCGATGACCGGGTAGAGCCGTTCCTCCGGCGGGTCCCAGGGCTTGAGCAGGTAGTAGTCGAGGTCGAGCGAGTTGATGCTCGTGATCGCGGCGCTCGTGTCGGCGTACGCGGTCAGCAGGACGCGCTTGGCGTCGGGGTACAGGGTGAGCGCCTCGGCCAGGAACTCGGTGCCGGTCATGCCCGGCATCCGCTGGTCGACCAGGAACAGCGCGACCCGATCACCGCGCCGCTTGAAGCCCTGCACCGCGTCCAGCGCGTCGGCGCCGGACCCGGCGCGCACGATCCGGTAGTCGTCCCGGTAGCGAGCCGACAGGTCGCGGGCGATCGCGCTGAGCACCTGCGGTTCGTCGTCCACGGTCATGATCACCGGCTTGGCCATGATCAGTCCTCCTCGCCGTCGTCGGACGGAGCCACGCCCACGGGAAGGCGGGCCGTGAACCGCGTGAACGCGGGCCCGGAGTCGACCTCGAGGTCGCCGTGGTGCTTCTTGACGATGATGTTCCGCGAGATCGGCAGGCCGAGCCCGGTGCCCTCGCCGAGCGGCTTGGTGGTGAAGAAGGGATCGAACACCCGCGAACGCGCCTCGGGCGACATGCCCGGGCCGTCGTCCTCGACCTCGACGACGATGCGATCGCCCTCGCCGCGAGCCCGGACCGTGAGGGTGCCCTCGCCGCCCATGGCGTCGATGGCGTTGTCGATCAGGTTGGTCCAGACCTGGTTCAGTTCGCTCGCGTGCGCCTGGATCGTGGGCAGGTCGGCGTCGTACTCCTTCACGACGCGCACCCCGCGCTTGAGCTTGTTGTGCAGCATCACGAGCGTGTTGTCGAGCCCGTGCCGGACGTCGACGTCCTGGACGGGGGCCTGGTCCATGTAGGTGTACGTCTTCAGCGCCTTCACGAGTTCGACCATGCGCGTCGTGCCGACGGCGACCTCGGCCAGCAGCGAGTACACGAGGTACTTCTGGCTCAACCAGACGACGATGACGCGCCGTTCCTCCTCGGGGAAGACCTCTTCGAGCCGTTCGAGGTCGTCGATCCCGATGCCGAGGCTGACCAGGCTCGGCGCGAGTTCGCCCGCCTCGGCGACCCCGTGCTCGTCGAGCCAGGACTCCACAGCGGCCTCACGGTCGCTGCGCTCGAGCGCACCGTACTCGGCGGGGCGGTCCGCGCGCTCGGCCGCGAGGGCGTCGAGTTCGCGCAACCGTTCGAGTCGCGACCCGTACAGGCCGAGCCTGCCGAGCTCGAGCTGGGTGACCTGCAGTTTCGCGAACGCGGCCTGCGCCTGGCTCGAGCCCCGCTGCGCCGCCGAAGCGGGATTGTTCAGCTCGTGCGCCATCCCGGCGCTCAGCCGCCCGAGCGAGGCCATCTTCTCCTGGAGGATCAGCTGGTCCTGCATCCGGCTCAACTGGTCGAGGGTGCCCTCGAGGGCCGCGTTCTTCTCCCGCAGTTCGGCCGAACGCGCCCGCAGGTCGCGTTCGCTGCGGCGGATCGCCGCCTCGGCGGCGCGGCGCTCGCCGATGTCGCGGATGATGCCCGTGTAGAACCGTTCGCCCCGGATCATCCACGTCGACAGCGACAGCTCGATCGGGATGCGTTCGCCCGCCTTCGTCCTGGCGGACAGCTCGACGGTGCGGCCGATGACCTTCGCCTCGCCGGTCTCGGCGTACCGCCGCATGCCGGCGTGGTGCGCGTCGTGGAACTCGGGCGGGACGATCAGGTCGAGCAGTCGCCCGACGGCCTCCTCCTCCTCGTACCCGAGCACGCGGGTCGCCGCCGAGTTCCACGCGACGATGCGCCCGTCGCGATCGGCCGAGACGATGGCGTCGATGGACGCCTCCGGAACCGACCCGAACGCGTCGGCATCGACGGCGCGGTCCTCGAGTTCCCGGACGATCCCGGTGAAGTACCGGCGACCGCCGAACACCCAGGTGGCGTACGAGAGTCCGGCGAGGAACTCGGTGCCGTCGCGCCGTGCGACCGAGAGGTCGATCGAAGCGCCGATGATGTGCCGGTCGTCGCCGACCCGCACCCGGTCCAGGCTGGCCCGGAACCGGTGCCGCTCGCGCAACGGCACGAGCATGCCCACCGGCTGCCCGAGGGCCTGCGCCTCGGTGTGCCCGAGGAGGGCCGTCGCGGCGTCGTTCCAGCCCCGGATCACGCCGCGTTCGTCGGCCGTGACGACCGCTTCCCGCTCGGATGCCGCGGCCTCGCGGAACCCCGCCTGCGACTCCCGCAGCGCGCGCCGGAGCCGCGAGACGACGACCAGCCGTTCGACGCGGTCGAGCACGTCCTGCGGGTCGAACGGGGTCGACATGAGGTCGTCTCCCGCGGCGAGCGCCCGGACGCGGATGCCCACGTCGTCGGCCGGGGCGACGAACGCGACGGGCACGTCGTCGGTTCCGACGTCGGCGTGGAGTGCTGCGGCGAGCGCGATCGCGTCGCCGTTGCGCAGGCCCGCGTCGATCACGACCAGGTCGGGATGCACCCGGAGCGAGCCGAGCACGCGATCCGGCAAGGGCGGGCTCGTGAGCGCGGTGTACCGCTCGGGTTCGAGGATGCCGGTGAGCTCGCGCAGCACGCCCTCGGATTCGGCCACGAGCAGGATCGTCCCGCGCTCACTCATCGCTGCCCCCTCTCTCGAGGTGCCGGCGCGCCCCGTGGGCGGCCTCGGGGCAAGGCTAGCGAGCACCGCGTGCGGTTCCTCCCCCTCGTTCGGGTGCCACGCGCGCGACACGCCATGCGACCGGTCGGCGCTCCGGCGTCCCGCATCACTAGCCTCGGGCTCACGGCACGTGGCCGGCATCGACGCAGGACGGAGCGCATGCGCATGACCGCACCCGAAGCAGCAGGCCGGGCCCGAGGCACGGAAGACCCCGTGGCGAGGATCGTCGCACAGGAGGTCGCGAGCCTGCGCGAAGGGTTCGGCAGGGGCGCCGAGTTCGCGGTCACCCGCTCGACCGCGCGAGAGCGGATGCTGCACCGCCTCGAGTGCGCCTCGATCGCGTCGCACCTCGACCCGTCCTCGCGGTGGACCACCCCGCACCGCCGGAGGCTGGACGCCGATCCGTCGTACCGGATCCCGATGCCGGTCCTCGTGACGCGCCAGGCGGCGCGCGAACTGACCGGCGTGCGGTCGTGCCGCGTGTGCTGGCCGAACGTGTCGGGCGAGGAGCCGCGGCCGCTCCGGCACGTCTCGGCACAGCGCCTCGGGCCGCAGCACGTCGGTCGCGTGCTCGCCCGCCCCGACGGCGAGCCGCTCGGCACGATCGTGCGCTGGCGTGCCCGCATCGGTGCGGACCTCTTCGGCGTCGAGCACGACGAGATCGAGATCACGACCTCGGCCGGGGTCGTGACCGTCGCACGCGACGGGCGGGTCACGATCTGGGACCTCCCGACCGATGAGGAGGCGATCCGGCGCAAGACCGAGCTCGTCCACCGGTTCGCGAGCGGCGACCCGCGCCCCGCCTAGACTGGTCGGGCGTTCGCGGGAGTGGTGAAACTGGCAGACACGCAGGATTTAGGTTCCTGTGCCTCCGGGCGTGCGGGTTCGAGTCCCGCCTTCCGCACGACACGACACGACGGTCATCCGCTCGTTCCCCTCGGGGGAAACCCCGATGGTGCGGAGGCGCGCGCTCGGTAGACTTCTGGGGTCCCGGCGATTCGAGCCGGTCGCCGAAACCACGACAGGGAGCACCGACGCCCGTGATCCACGCCGCGCTCATCCCCTGGCTCGACCCGGAGACGATCATCCAGTCGGCCGGTCCATGGGCCCTGCTCGTCGTGTGCTTCATCGTGTTCGCCGAGACGGGCCTGCTCGTCGGCTTCCTCCTGCCGGGCGACACCCTGCTCGTCATCTCGGGTCTGCTCTCGAACCCCGACGTCGTGCCACCGAACGGCGTGTTCGGCGTCTCCGTGTGGCTCGTCGCGCTGCTCATCGGCGTCTCGGCGTTCGTCGGCGGTGAAGTGGGCTACGAGATCGGCCACCGCGGCGGCCCGAAGGTGTTCGAACGCAAGGAGAGCGGCGTCTTCAGCGTCCGGAACGTGGAGCGGACCAATGCGTTCTTCGTCCGCTTCGGCGGGATCACGATCATCCTCGCCCGGTTCGTGCCGATCGTGCGCACGTTCGCGCCCGTCGCAGCCGGCGTCGGGCACATGCGGCGCAGCCGGTACACCCTGTACAACTTCATCGGCGCGGTGCTGTGGGGCATCGGGCTGACGATGCTCGGCTACGCGGTCAGCTTCATCCCGCCGGTCGCGTACCTCGTGCGCGAGTACATCGACCTGATCCTCCTGGTCGCGGTGGGCGGCACCGCCCTGGTCACCGCTTGGCACTACTTCCGCGAGCGGGCGAAGGCCAGGCGCGCGGCGGCCGCGGGCGACGACGTCGTCACCGACGAAGACGAGGCCGAGGAGCTCGTGCTCGACCCCGACGTGTTCGACCGGCCGTCGCATCACGACGGCGACCACCCTCGCCGCGGCGACCAGCACGGCGACGGACGCCCGCCGCACGAGGGCGGCTGACCCGGAGCGGATGCCGCGACACGACGTCGCACGCGATCAGCCCGCGAACCACCCCGTCGCGCCGACGGTCTCGCCCATTCGGGGCACGTACTGGTCGAAGTAGACGCGCGAGACGAGTTCCCGGCGGCTGCGGACGCCGGCCTTGTCGAACACCGACTTCAGGTGGTCCTGCACGGTGTAGGCCGACACGTGCAGCGTCGAGGCGATCTCCTTCGTCTCGACGCCCTGGAGCACGAGGCGCGTGACATCGCGCTCGCGCGAGGTGAGCCCGAACGCGGCGACCACGAGCGAGACGATCTCGGGCGGCCTCGCCTCCTCGATGGTCACGACGACGTCGCCGGTCGCGCCGGCGGCGCCGCGCAGCGGCGACGCGTGGAGGAGCAGCCAGGTGCCGGACGCGGTCCGGACCCGGGCGCGCGCCGGGGGTGAAGCGGGGTCGGCGAGCGTGCGGCGTGCGGCCCCGACGAGCGAGGTGACGAGGCTGAGCGGGTCGCCGCCATGCGCGTTGCCGCGCAGCGCCGCGAGTCGCTCCTCGGCGCCGAGGCTGATCTGCGCCACCTCGTCGTGCGCGTCGACGATGACGACGGCGGGGCCGCCGGTCTCGTCGCCCGCATCCTCGTGGGCGAGTCGGGTGAGGATGCCCGAGCGCACGCCTCGCGCGAAGGACTCCGACAGCGAACCCAGGAAGTCGACCTCGTCCGAGGTGAAGGAGGGGTCCTCCGGCCCACGGAAGATCGCGAGGCACCCCCAGACGGCGGTGCCGTCGCGGAACAGCAGACGGGCCTCGTCGGCGAATCCGTAGACGGGCGTCATGAGCCGCGTCATCCGCTGCGACCGGTCGAGCTCGTCGCCGGCGGTCGCGTGCATGCCGATCGCGCGGTGATCGCCGGCCGCGAGCGATCGGAACGACGTCGGCTCCTCCGAGCCGTACTCGATGATGCCGAAGAGCCGATCGTGCTCGTTGTGCGCCTTCAGCGCGCCGTACTTGCGGGCACTCGTGAGCATCATCGTCGCGGGGTCGTGGGTGCCGACGCACGCGCCCACCCAGGGGACGGCGCGGAGCACCGAGTCCGTCGCCTCGCCGATGAACTCGTCGAGATCGAGCCCGGCGCGCGAGAGCACGTCGAGGTCGCCCCGCACGCGGGCCCCGGTCAGCTGGGGAATCACGCGTTCAGTATGCGCCTCGCCCGGCCCGACCGGTATCCCAGATCACTGGGAATCGCCCTGTCCGGCCGCGTGGATTCCGGATTCCCCGGGCGCTCGGGATGTCGCCCGGGCCGCCGCGCCGCGCACGATGGCTGCACGCCGACGACGCGACCGCGCAGCTCTGCATGTCGCTCGTGCGGCTCGAGGTCCCGGGATGCTCGTGCGACTCGCGGCAGAGGTGGACACATCACCCGTACTCCTGAATCGAAGGACTGACATGAACCTCTCACTCACCGACACCTCGACGCTTCGCGGGGCCGGAACGGTGCTCCTGCCCGGCGATCCCGGCTACGAGGCGGCGACCGTCCCGTGGAACCTCGCGGTCGTGCAGCGCCCAGCCGCCGTCGCCGTCCCCCGCTCGACCGACGAGGTCGCGCGCGTCGTCCGGGCTGCGACCGGGCTCGGCATGCGCGTCGCGCCGCAGAGCACCGGCCACGGCGCCGCGATGCTCGCGAACCGGTCGCTCGCCGACGCCGTGCTGGTCCGGATGCACGAGCTGACCGGCGTCACGATCGATCCCGCCGCGCGAACGGCCCGCGTGGTCGGCGGCACGCTGTGGCGCGATGTCGTCACGGCTGCTGCCGCACACGGGCTCGCCGCGCTGCACGGAAGTGCCGGCGACGTCGCCGTGGCCGGCTACGCCCTGGGCGGCGGCCTCTCGTTCTACGGCCGCGCGCACGGGCTGGCCTCGTCGCACGTCCGCGCGGTCGAACTCGTGACGGCCGACGGCGGGCTCATTCGCGCGAGCGCCGAAGAGCATTCCGACCTGTTCTGGGCCCTCCGCGGCGGGGGCGGGGGCAACTTCGGCGTCGTCGTCGCGGTCGAGATCGACCTGATCCCGGTTGCCGACGTCGTCGGCGGCATGCTGCTCTGGGACCTCTCCCGAGCACGCGAGGTGACGCGAGCCTGGGCGCGGTGGACGGCCGATCTCCCCGAGTCGGCCACCACCTCGCTGCGCTACCTGCGCTTCCCGCCCGATCCGGCGATGCCGCCGTTCCTCAGCGGCCGCAGCCTCGTGGTGATCGACGGTGCGATCCTCGAGGACGACGAGCGGGCGGCCGAGCTGCTCGCACCGCTGCGCTCGCTCGACCCCGAGATCGACACGTTCGCCCGCATCCCGGCCGCCGGACTCGTGGACGTGCACATGGACCCGCCGGGACCGGTTCCTGCGGTCAGCGATCACGCGATGCTCGCCGATCTGCCGGATGCCGCGATCGAGGCGCTGCTGGCGGTCGCCGGGCCGGATGTCGACATCCCCCTCATGGCGGCCGAGCTCCGCCACCTGGGCGGCGCGCTCGCGCGCCCGAACCGCGGGGCGCTCACGCTGCTCGACGGCGCGTTCGCGCTGTTCGCGGTATCCGCCACGCCGACGCCCGAACTGGCGGCGGCCGGCGAGGCGGTCACCCGGTCGATCGCCTCCGCACTGGCGCCCTGGACCTCGGGTTCGACGTTCCTGAACTTCGCCGAGCGCGAGATCGACCCCCGAACCGCGTTCGACGACGCCGACTGGGCGCGCCTGGTGGAGGTGCGTCGCAGCGTCGACCCGACCGGCGTCTTCGCCGCCGCCCACGCGATCGACCCGCGCCGCTGAGCACCGCACGCCGCGGTTCGACGCACCACTGAGCGGATGCCGCCCGTCGGCCGGGTCCCGGAGGGCCCGGCCGACGCGCCGCCATGCCCCGCGAACGCCGAGCGCTGACGCGCCGTGGCCTCAGGCGTGCGTCGCCGGCTCCCGCCGCCCACGCCCTGACGGCTCGAGCTGGAACGTCGAGTGCTCGACGTCGAAGTGCTCGTCGAGGCATCCGCCCAGTTCGTCGAGCAGCGCGTCGACTCGGTGCTCGGCGAACACCGCCGGCTCGACCTCGACATGGGCGCTGAACACGTGCGCGCCGGTCGTGATCGCCCACACGTGGACGTCGTGCACGGCGACCACGCCGTCGGTTCGGAGGATGTGCTCGCGGATCTCCGCGACATCCGTCTCGGCGGGAACCGACTGGCTGAGCACGTGCACGACGTCGCGCAGCAGCACGATCGCGCGCGGGACGATCAGGGCCGCGATCAGGAGCGACGCGATCGGGTCGGCGGCGCTCCACCCGGTCGTGAGGATGACGATCGCCGCCGCGATGACCATGACCGACCCGACGGTGTCGCCGAACACCTCGAGGTAGGCGCCGCGGAGGTTGATCGAGGTGCCCGCCCCGCCGCGCAGCACGAGCAGCGCCGCGACGTTCGCGACGAGGCCGGCGACCGCGACGACGAGCATCGGCCCGCCCCCGACCTCGTGCGCCTCACCCGCGGCGCCGGACACGAGCCGGCCGACGGCGCCGATCGTGACGGTCGCGGCGACGACGATGAGCACGACCCCGTTGATGAGCGCGCCGAGCACCTCGAACCTGCGGAAGCCGTACGTCTGGCGGTCGGTCGCCGGCCGGGCGGCGACGAGCGCGGCGCCGAGCGCGACGACGAGTCCGAACAGGTCGCTGACCATGTGCCCGGCGTCGGCGAGGAGGGCGAGCGAGCCGCTGAGGAACCCGCCGACCACCTGGACGATGACGAACGAGCCGATGATCGCGATCGCGATCAGCAGGCGGGTTCGTCCGGCGGCGTGCGCGTCGGCGGCGTGGTCGTGCGTGTGTCCCATCCCCTCAAGCGTAGGCACGGATGCCGCCGCTCGCCGGTGATGGGAATGAGTCCCGTTCTCGCGGCCGCTCGGCCGGTGGCGATCAGCCGGACCGCGCGACGCGCTCGAGCTCGGGCAGCAGCGCCCGGAACGCGCGCGCCCGGTGGCTGTGCGCGTTCTTGACCTCGGGCGCGAGCTCGGCGGCCGACACGTCGAACCCGTCGGGCAGGAAGATCGGGTCGTACCCGAACCCGTTGACGCCCGCGCGCCCGGTCGCGATGCGGCCGGGCCATGTGCCGACGGCGGCGAATTCGTGCGGCTCGCCGCCCGCGGCATCCGGCACGACCAGGGCGATGGTGCAGTGGAAGTGCGCCGAGCGGTGCGGGTCGCGGATGTCGCCGAGCTGCGCGAGCAGCAGTTCGAGGTTCGCTTCGGCGCCGCGCCCGGGCCCGGCCCAGCGGGCCGAGAAGATGCCCGGCGAGCCGCCCATGACCTCGACCGCGATGCCCGAGTCGTCGGCGAGCGCGATGCACCCGGTGTGGGATGCCGCGGCGCGCGCCTTGATGAAGGCGTTCTCGTCGAAGGACGTGCCGTCCTCGACGGGCTCGGGCCCGTCGTAGGGCAGCACCGTGATGCCCGGGAACTCGGCGCCGAGGATCTGCTGGAACTCGGCGACCTTGTGGGCGTTGTGCGTGGCGAGGACGACCTCGAGCGGCTGCGGCATCCGCTCACCCATCACTCGCCGCCGGCCTGCGCCGCGAGCGCGGCGCGCTGGATCGCGGTGAGCTCGGTCGTCCCGGCGAGCGCGAGGTCGAGCAGGGCGTCGAGCTCGCGCCGGTCGAACGGCGCGCCCTCGGCGGTGCCCTGCACCTCGACGAAGAGTCCGCGGCCGGTCGCGACGACGTTCATGTCGGTCTCGGCGCGCACGTCCTCGACGTACGCGAGGTCGAGCATCGGCGTGCCGTCGATGATGCCGACCGACACCGCCGAGACGGTGTCGATGAGCGGCGTCGCCTTCTGGGCGATGAACTTCCGCCCGCGCGCCCACTCGATCGCGTCGGCGAGCGCGACGTACGCGCCCGTGATGGCCGCGGTGCGCGTGCCGCCGTCGGCCTGGAGCACGTCGCAGTCGATCTGGATCGTGTTCTCGCCGAGCGACTTCATGTCGACCACGGCGCGGAGGCTCCGTCCGATGAGCCGGCTGATCTCGTGCGTCCGCCCGCCGATGCGGCCCTTGACCGACTCGCGGTCGTTGCGGGTGTTCGTCGAGCGCGGCAGCATCGCGTACTCGGCGGTGACCCAGCCCTTGCCCTTGCCGGTCATCCACCGCGGCACGCCGTTGGTGAAGCTCGCGGTGCAGAGCACCTTCGTGTTCCCGAACGAGATCAGCGCGCTGCCCTCGGCGTGCGCGGACCAGCCGCGCTCGATGACGACGTCGCGCAGCTCGTCGGGGGTGCGGCCGTCGGCGCGCACGAGGTCGGGGGTCTCGGTCACTGGGTTCTCCTGTCGGTGGCGGATGCCGCGGGCGCGGCGGTTCCGGATGAGGCGGTGCGCGCAGCGGATGCCGCGGCTGCGGGCAGGGTGAGCACGCCGGTCTGCACGAGCTCGACCTGCGAGATCTCGGGACCGATGAGGCGGTGCGCGAGGTCGAGGAACGCGGCGCTCGAGCCGCCGGTGGCCTCGAAGCGGTGCACGGGCGGTTCGGGCGCGCGGCGTTCGAGCCCGCCGGAGACGAGCACCCGGTAGACGTCGTTCGCGGTCTCGACGTCGCTGCCGACGAGGCTCACGCCCTCCCCCATGACGTACGAGATGACGCCCTTGAGGAACGGGTAGTGGGTGCAGCCGAGCACGAGCGTGTCGACGCCGGCGGCGCGCAGCGGCGCGAGGTACTCCTCGGCGACGGCGAGCACCTCGGGCCCGGTCGTGACGCCCGACTCGACGAACTCCACGAACCGCGGGCACGCGGCCGAGGCGAGTTCGAGGTGCGGGGCGGCGGCGAACGCGTCGTCGTAGGCGCGCGACTGCACGGTGCCCGCGGTGCCGATGACGCCGACGCGGCCGCTGCGGGTCGCCGCGACCGCACGCCGCACCGCGGGCTGGATGACCTCGACGACGGGCACGTCGTAGCGTTCGCGCGCGTCGCGCAGCATCGCCGCGGATGCGGTGTTGCACGCGATGACGAGCATCTTCACGCCCTGCGCGACGAGGTCGTCGAGCACGGCGAGCGCGTAGCGGCGCACGTCGGCGATGGGCTTGGGCCCGTAGGGCGAGTGCTCGAGGTCGCCGAAGTAGAGGATCTGCTCGTTCGGGAGCTGGTCGCGCACCGCGCGCGCGACGGTGAGCCCGCCGACGCCGGAGTCGAAGATCCCGATCGGTGCATCACTCACGAGGATCCAGCCTAGATCAGCGGATGCCGCGGCCGCCCGTTCCGCGCCCGCGGCGCGACCGCGACCCGTGCAGTGGCTAGGCTGACCGCGTGACCGGGTCTGCTGCGCTCTTCACCGACCGCTACGAGCTGACGATGGTGGATGCCGCCCTCCTGGACGGCACCGCGCACCGCGAGAGCCTGTTCGAGGCGTTCGCGCGGCGCCTGCCGGACGGGCGCAGGTACGGCGTGGTCGCGGGCACGGGCCGCCTGCTCGAACTCGTCGAGCGGTTCCGCTTCGGCGACGACGAGCTCGAGTTCCTGCGCGCGGAGCGCGTGGTGCGCGACGAGACGCTCGACTGGCTGGCCGACTACCGGTTCCGCGGCGAGATCTGGGGCTATCGCGAGGGCGAGGCGTACTTCCCGGGGTCGCCGCTCGTGACGGTGCAGGGGTCGTTCGCCGAGGCGGTCATCCTGGAGACCCTCGTGCTGTCGGTGCTGAACTACGACTCCGCGGTCGCGGGTGCGGCGGCGCGCATGGTGTCGGTCGCGCTCGGCAGGCCGATCGCCGAGATGGGCTCGCGCCGTGCGAACGAGCGGTCGGCGGTCGCCGCGGCACGCGCGGCGTACATCGCCGGGTTCGATGCGACCAGCAACCTCGAGGCCGGCCGGCGGTGGGGCATCCCGACCATGGGGACCGCTGCGCATTCGTTCACGCTCCTGCACGACTCCGAGGAGGATGCGTTCCGCGCGCAGGTCGAGGCGATGGGTCCGGGCACGACGCTGCTGGTGGACACGTACGACATCCGCGCGGGCGTCGAGACGGCGGTGCGCGTGGCCGGCACGGGTCTCGGCGCGGTGCGCATCGACTCGGGCGACCTGCCGACGGTCGCGGCGGCGGTGCGGGAGCACCTCGACGAGCTGGGTGCGGTGAACACGCGCATCACGGTCACGAGCGATCTCGACGAGCACGCGATCGCGTCGCTCGCGAGTGCTCCGGTCGACGCGTACGGCGTGGGCACGTCGGTCGTGACCGGGTCGGGGTTCCCGGCCGCGGGCATGGTCTACAAGCTCGTCGCGCGTCGGGGCGAGGACGGCGCGTGGGTGGGCGTCGCGAAGGCGTCGACGAGCAAGACGAGCGTCGGCGGGCGCAAGAACGCCGCTCGGCGCATCGATGCCACGCGCACGGCACGGGAGGAGCTCGTGTACGTCGGCGACGGGCCCGGGGGCGAGGATGAGTTCGCGGCGGACGACCGCCTGCGGCCGCTCATGGTGCACCTCATGCACGAGGGCGAAGCGGATGCCGCCCATGTCGGCCCGGCAGGCGTGAGGGCCGCACGGGCGCATCGCGCCGAGGTCATGCAGGAGCTGCCGATCGAGGCGTTCCGGCTGGGTCGCGGCGAGCCGGTGATCCCGACCACGTATCGCTGAGCGGCGGGCGGTCAGCCCTTCTTCATGCGTTCGTAGATCTCTTTGCAGCTCGGGCAGACGGGGAACTTCTCCGGGTCGCGGCCCGGGGTCCACTTCTTGCCGCACAGCGCGCGCACTGGCTTGCCGGTGACGGCCGACTCGAGGATCTGCTCCTTCTTCACGTAGTGCGAGAACCGCTCGTGGTCGCCCGGTTCGATGGTCTCCTCTTCGAGGAGCTTCTCGAGCTCGCGGTCGAGCACCGTGGTGCCGCCACCGGGCGCGTCGGGGTCGGCGATGCTCGCCTGTGCGGGACGGATCATGGGCTCGATTCTACGCCGGGCTCACGCCCGCACGGCGGCCGCGACGATCTCCGGGCCGCGCCGGTCGAAGACCCGCCCGCCGGACCAGACGCCGACGGCGACGGCGATCAGGCCGAGCCCGACTCCGGCCGCGAGCGATGCGGTGTGCCAGGCGGGGTCGTCGATGATCCCGAGCGTCGCGAACCCGATCGCGGGGGCCGCGATGAGCAGCGAGCCGAACATCGTCACGGACTGCACGAGCGCGGTCAGCGCCCCGGTCGACTGGGGCTGCTGGAACGGGCTGTCGCCGGGCTTGACGACGGGGTACGGCATTGCCGCCGAGGTGATCGAGCCGATGCCGAGCCCACCGAGCAGCAGGGCGGTGCTCACGCCGAGCAGCGACGGGAGCAGCCGCCAGTCGCCCTGCACGAAGACGGTGACGGCGCTGCCGATCCCGATGACGAGGATGCCGGCGACGAGCACGGGGACGAGCCGGCCGAACCGGTCGGCGGCGCCGCGCACGCCCGTGGCGACGTGCAGCCAGACGGCCGTGTTGTCGTAGGCGGTGTCGTTGTGGAGGATCCAGCCGAGCAGGAGGCAGATCACCGGGACGGGGATGAGCGCGAGGTACATCTGCGGGACCCCGGCGATCCCGAGGGGGAGCATCACGAGCACGGGCGTGACGGGCACCATGAGCAGCGAGACCCAGTACCGCGCGTCGCGGAACCAGTAGGTGGTGCTGCGCGCGGCGATCGCGCCGGTCGGCCCCGACGGGGTGCGGCCGAACCAGCCGAGCCCGTGGTAGCTGCGCGAGCTCGCCTCGCGCCCGGGCGTGATGAGCATCCTGGACACGAGCGCCCGCCATGCGAGCCACGCGAGCCAGACGGTCGCGCCGGCGATCAGCAGCTTCAGCACCGCTGGGCCCCACGCGCCGCTCGCGGCGTCGCCGGGCACGGCGAACGCGGCGCCGAGCGGGGTCCACGAGAGCGTCTGCGCGATCGTGCCGAGCACGCGTCGTCCGGAGGCCGCCCAGTCGACGGTCGTGAGCGCGACGATGAGCGGCGCGAGCATGACCAGCAGGAGCACGCCGAGGACGGTGCCGACGTCCCGTGCGCGGCGGGTCTCGAGCAGCAGCCCGGCGACTCCCGCGGCGAGCCGGGCGGCGAGGATGCACGTGACGAATCCGAGTGCCGCGGCGAGGATCGCGATGAGGGCGATGCCGAACCCGCGCGACCAGGTGACGACGGTTCCGGTCATGACGATCGCGAGCGCGACCGCCGGAACCCCGAGGGTCGCCGCGACGGCGAGTCCGAGGGCGATGCTGCGGTCCGGGATGCCGAAGAGGGCGAACCGGCGCGGGTCCATGGTGTCGTCGACGCCGAAGACGAGCGGGACGACGATGAAGCCGACGACGGTCGCCGCACCGGCGACGGTGAGGACGTCGCGCACGAGCGCGACGTCGTCGGCCCCGCGCAGCCCGACGAGCACGAGGAAGAGCAGCACCGACATCCCGAGGCCGTACACGATCGCGAGACTGAGCCCGACGACCTGCCAGGGGCTGCGCCGGAAGACGTTCCCGAGCAGCCGGAGCTTCAGTCGGAGAAGCTGTGCAACCATTCCATGCCCTCCGCTGCCTTGCGCCCGCCCGCGAGCTCGACGAACCGGTCCTCGAGCGTGTCGCCCTGCCGGACCTCGTCGAGCGTGCCGGATGCCAGGACCCGGCCGCCCACGATGATCGCCGCCGAATCGCAGACGCGTTCGATGAGGTCCATGCCGTGGCTGGAGAGGAGCACGGTGCCGCCGCCCCCGACGTAGCGCTCGAGGATGTCGGTGAGGTTCGCCGCCGACACAGGGTCGACGGATTCGAACGGTTCGTCCAGGACGAGCACGCGCGGCGAGTGGATCATGGCGCAGGCGAGCGCGATCTTCTTGGTCATGCCGGCCGAGTAGTCGGCGACGAGCCGGTCGAGGGCGTCGTCGAGGCCGAAGGCGTCGGCCAGGTCGGCACTGCGCTCGAGCACCGTCCGGTGGTCGAGCCCGCGGAGCGAACCCGAGTAGTAGAGCATCTCGGACCCGGTGAGCCGGTCGAACAGGCGCAGGCGGTCCGGGAGCACGCCCGTGATGCGCTTCGCGCCGCGCGGGTCCTTCCACACGTCGATGCCGTGCACGTGCACCGACCCGCCGTCGGGTCGGAGCAGGCCCGTGATCATCGAGAGGGTCGTCGTCTTGCCTGCGCCGTTCGGTCCGACGATGCCGTAGAACGAGCCGGCGCGGATGTCGAGGCTGATCGCGTCGACGGCGGTCGTGTCGCCGTAGCGCTTGACGAGCCCGTCGATCGCGAGCACGACCGGGGCGTCGGCGGCCGGTGCGTCGCGGGCGACCCTGAGGGTGCGCTTCTTGCGGGGCGTGGCCTTGGCGGCCGTGGCGGGCGCAGTGGTGAGCGGGATGACGGCCACGCCGCGCTCGCCGTCGGGCGACGACTCGGGCGTTCCAGGGGTGGGGGCAGGCTCGTCGGAAGGGTCGCCGGGCGCGGGCTCGTCGAGCGCCGGCTCGTCCACCGGCTCGAACTCATCGACCACGGGCTCGTCCGCGTCGCCCTCCTCCGGCCCGCCGGGATGCCAGGTGCGGGTGGCCTCGGCGGCCGCGAGCCCCGATGCATCGATCGGCGCCTGGGCGGTTCCGGACGTGCCCTCGGCGTCGCTCGCCGAGGCGTCGCTCGAGGCGTCATTCGCCGAGGCGTCGTCGATCCCGGCCGAGCCGTCGGCCTCGGCGACCTCCGGCGCGGTCGGGCGGCGCGGGGTTCGCTCGGCCTCGGTCGTGTCGGTCGTCACCGACGCGGCCACCCTGGCACGCGCGGAGGCCGACTCGCGGCGCGCCTCGGTGGCACGCGCACGTGCCGCGGCCGCCGCGGAGGCGCGGGCCGACTTCGCGGTGCCGCTCCGGGCCGCCGATGTCTCGGCTGCGGAACCCCGCGCGGACGCCGCCCGCTTCGACGGGGTCGACGCCGGCTGCTCCAGGGCCTCCGGACCGACGTCGGCCGGTGCTGCGTCCGATGACGTCGGACGCGGCGCGCCGGCGGGCTTCGATGCGGGCTTCGCGGCGGCCTTGGCCGAGGTCCGCTTGGCCGCGGCGGTCGCGGCCGGGCGCTTGGCCGCGGGGCGCGCACCCGTGCCCGACTTCTTCGAGGTCGACGACGCGGCCCGGGGCGCTGGGCGCTCGGTCGCGGCATCCGTCGCCGTCTCGTCGGTGGCCGGACCCGCGGTCGCCTCAGCGGGCGCCTTCGCCGCCGACCTGCGCTCGGCCGCCTTCGCCGCGGTGCTCGCACCGGAGGCCCGCTTCGCCGCGCCCGAACCGGACGCGGCCCGAGTGGCCGAGGTCTTCTTCGCCGAGGCCGAGGCGGCCCTCGACCTGCTCGACGAGGCGGTGGTCGATGCCGCCTTCCCCGTGGAGCGGGCGCCGGGACGCGCGGTGCTCCGGCCGGAACCGGACTTCGCGGGCGCTGCGGACTCCCCCGAGTCGGCGGACACCCCCGTGCCGGTGCCTTCGGGAGTCTCGTCGTCAGCGGCTGATCGCGAAACAGAAGTCACCACGACAACCTACCAACCCCCTGGCGCCGGGACCCTCGATCGCGCTGGGAAGTCGGCCGTCCGGTCGCCGGGAGTGCGGCGGGCGACCGGAACGGAACCCCGGACGACAGGTCACGATCGCACTACGTTGGCCGGAAGTCCCGGTGATCGGGCTGATCGCTCGGGTATCCTGACAGGCGGCATAACGGCGTGTCCAGCAATGAACGTACGGATGAACAGGGGCCGAACTCGTCTCGACGGCGAAGCTTCGCGACATCCGGATGATGAAGGAGATGCAGTGACCACCCAGATCGTGATCCTCGCAGCCGGCATGGGGAGCCGGCTCGGGCGTTCCCTCCCCAAACCGCTCACCGAGCTCAGCGACGGCCGCACCATCATGCGCCAGCAGTTCGACAACATCGAGCACTCGTTCGGCCGCAACGCCGCGGTGACGATCGTGGTCGGCTACAAGCTCGAGCACATCATCGAGGCCTTCCCGCAGGCGTCCTTCGTCTACAACGAGGAGTACGACCAGACGAACACCTCGAAGTCGCTCATGCGCGCCCTGCAGGCGTCGCAGCAGGGCGGGGTGCTGTGGATGAACGGCGACGTCGTCTTCGACCCGTGCATCCTCGACCGCGCACTGCCGTTCATCGCCCGCGACCAGTCGTTCGTGACCGTCAACACGGCGAAGGTGTCCGACGAAGAGGTGAAGTACACCACGAGCGCCGAGGGCTACATCAAGGAGCTCTCCAAGACCGTCAAGGGCGGCCTGGGCGAGGCGGTCGGCATCAACTACATCGCCGCCCGCGACAAGTCCGTGTTCCTCGCGCACCTGCAGCGCGTCGGCGCGCAGGACTACTTCGAGCGCGGCCTCGAGCTCGCGATCGAGCAGAACGGCCTGCTCGTCGAGCCGATGGACGTCTCCGACCTCTACGCGGTCGAGATCGACTTCGCCGAAGACCTGGAGCGCGCCAACCACTTCGTGTGACCCTGCGCACCACAGCGTGAAGAGCGGATGCCGTGACGGCATCCGCTCTTCGCATTCGGCGGCCGGACGCGCGCGGCACGGGACGCCCCTGCGCTCCCCCTACGATGAGAACGTGATGAGCTACGCCGACTCGCATCCGTTCTCGCGGACGCGGTGGGCCGGATACCGGCACTCCCTGTGGTTGCTCACCACGCGCGACCTGAAGGTGCGCTACTCGACCTCGGCCCTCGGGTACCTCTGGTCGGTGCTCGACCCGCTCGTCATGGCGGGCATCTACTGGTTCGTCTTCACGCAGATCTTCGAGCGGCTCGTCGGAACCGAGCCGTACATCGTGTTCCTGCTCACGGCCCTGCTGCCGTGGATGTGGTTCAACGGCGCCGTCTCGGACTCGACGCGCGCCTACCTCAAGGACGCCAAGCTCGTCAGGTCCACCAAGCTCCCCCGGACGATCTGGGTCAACCGCATCGTCCTCTCGAAGGGGATCGAGTTCGTGCTGGCCCTGCCCGTGCTCGCGCTGTTCGCCCTCGTGTTCGCGGCCGAGGTCACCTGGGGCATCCTCTGGTTCCCGCTCGCGGTCGCGCTGCAGGCCGCGCTCACGGCGGGGATCGGGATGATCGTCGCACCCCTCGTGGTGTTCTTCCGCGACCTGGAACGGGCGACCAAGCTCATCCTTCGCTTCCTGTTCTACGCGTCGCCGATCGTCTACGGCACCGCGAACCTGCCCGAGGAACTGCACTTCTGGGCGGCGTTCAACCCGCTCACGGGCATCTTCGGGCTCTACCGGGCCACGTTCTTCCCCGGCGAGCTCGACCCGTTCGCGGTCGGCATCGCCGCCGCGATGTCGCTGGCATTCCTCGCGCTGGGCCTCTGGGTGTTCCGGCGCACCGAACGCCAGGTGCTGAAGGAGATCTGATGCCCGAGGCCGCCATCCGCACCGACGACCTCGGCATCCGCTTCCGCCGCAACCGGCGCGCTCGCCGCTCGTTCAAGGACCTGTTCTCCACCGCCCGCAGGCGGAACCGACCCGGCGAGTTCTGGGCGCTGCGCGGGCTCAGCATCGACGTCCGCCCGGGTGAGGCGATCGGCGTGGTCGGCCGCAACGGCCAGGGCAAGTCCACGCTGCTGAAGCTCGTCGCGGGCGTGCTCATCCCCGACGAGGGCTCGGTGACGGTCAGCGGCGGGGTCGCGCCGCTCATCGAGATCACCGGCGGGTTCGTCGACGACCTGACCGTTCGCGACAACGTGTACCTCACCGCGGGACTGCACGGAATGACGCGTGCCCAGGTCGACGCGAAGTTCGAGGAGATCATCGGGTTCGCCGACATCGGCGACTTCCTCGACACGCCCTACAAGCATCTCTCCAGCGGCATGAAGGTGCGCATCGCCTTCGCGGTGATCGCCCAACTCGACGAACCGATCCTCCTCGTGGACGAGGTGCTCGCGGTGGGCGACAAGGCGTTCCGCGAGAAGTGCTACCGCCGGATCGAGGAGCTCCTCGCGGGCGGGCGCACGCTGTTCTTCGTCTCCCACAACGAACGCGACCTGCGCCGGTTCTGCACGCGCGGCCTCTACCTCGACAAGGGCGCCCTCGTGCTCGACGCCGGCATCGACGAGGTGCTCGACCGGTACAACGCCGACTACGGGATCTGACCGGGTGCCCCCGAACCCCGTGGGTTCGGCGCGTCCTCGCAGGCGGTCGTCCTAGGATCGTCGGCATGGCCGAGCGCGTCCACCGGATCCACTCACTGGGCCCCGGCGCGCCCGAGGAGGGGCCGACCGCCGAGGAAGCGCCCAGGGCGCCCGGCGCGGCGCCCGGCGCGGCGCCCGGTGCACCTGGCCACGAGCCGCCGCCGACCGACCCGGCCGATCGCGCCGCGGGCCTCGAGCGCATGCTCGACCGGGTGCTGTCGATCCAGCGGCCCATCGTGCTCGCGCACCTGCGCGGCATCCGCCGGTCGCACCCGAACGCCTCACCCGACGAACTCGTGCGCGTGCTCGAGCGCCGCTACCTCGCCGCGGTGACCACCGGCGGCGCCGCGGTCGGTGCGACCGCCGTCGTGCCAGGCATCGGCACGGGCGTGACCCTCGCCCTGTCGGGGCTCGAGACCGCCGGCTTCCTCGAGGCGACCGCGCTGTTCACCCAGTCCGTCGCCGAGGTGCACGGGCTGCACGTCGAGAACCCCGACCGTGCGCGGGCGCTCGTCATGACGCTCATGCTCGGTCGCGAAGGAGTCGACCTCGTCCGCCAGTTCGCCGCGCAGGCGACCGGCGGCGGAAGCCGGAACGCCTACTGGGGCGAGATCATCACGACCGGGCTCCCCCGCGCCGTGATGTCGACCGTCGCCGACCGGCTCCGCCACGTCTTCGTCCGCCAGTTCGCCGTGCGCGGCAGCGCGAGCATGCTCAGCCGGGCGATCCCGTTCGGCATCGGCGCCGCGATCGGCGGCACGGGCAACCACATCCTCGGTCGTCGGGTGATGAACCAGGCGCGGTCGGCGTTCGGACCGGCACCCGTGGTCCTTCCCGTCGAGCTCGAACCGCTCGGCCCCGGTGATCCGGCGATCGTCCGCGGCGCGCGGCGCGGCGCGGCGGTCGGCGTCGCCATCGCGTCGGCGACGAGCCGCGGCATCCGCACCGCCGGCCGGGCGCTCACCCGGCGGCGCAGCGACGGAACGGACGGCTGATCCCCGGGTCGACGGAAGCGTCGACCCGCGAAGCCCGACCCAGACCCCGACCCCGACCCCGACCGACCCCGACTCAGTCCACCTCGATGTCGTCGGACTGCTCGGCCGCCTCGCCCTCCGCGTCGTGCTCGTCGATGTCGGGGTCCGTCGCGTGGAGCGCGGCGAACCGCTCCCACTCCGCCATCAGGTGGTCGACCGCCGCATGGAACCGTTCGGTCGTCACCCCCGGCGACGTGTCGCCGAAGTAGCGCTCCACCCAGTAGCCCAGCCGCTCGAGCGCCTGCGGGTCGTGCGCGACCTCGTCCACCCGGGCGAGCATCGACGACCCGTCCGCCGCATCGAGCCACTCGCACGCCGACAGGTACCCGCCCGTGTCGACCTGCGCCTGCGGGCTCACCGGGCGCGTGATGAGCAGCGGCCTGCCCGCCGCCAGGCGGTCGTAGACCATCGCCGAGATGTCGACGATCGCGACATCGGCCGCGGCGAGCTGCCAGCCGAGGTCCTTGCCCTGGTCGAAGACGTGCACGGCCGACGGGTCGCCCGCGTTGGCCTGCTCGATGAGCCGCACGATCTCGCGGTTCGCAGCGCCGTACGCCTCGTCGACGACACCGGAACGCGGATGGGGCCGGTAGATGACCCGGTGCCGCCCGGTCGCGAGGAGCGCCCGCACCAGGTCGACGCCGTGCGAGGCGATCGACCCGTACGCGGCGGCGCCCCGGTCGCCCTCCCACGTCGGCGCGTACAGCACGACCTCGCGGCCGTCCGCCGGATACGGCAACGCTCGCCCGTCGAGGTAGTGATCGGCCTGGGGCCGCCCGATCGGGATCGCCCGCTTGTCGAAGTCGTAGTCCCACAGCACCTTGTCGAGGCGCGCCCGCGCGGCATCCCCCGCGATCAGGGCGTAGTCGTACGCCTTGAACTGGTTGGTGGTCATGTACATCTTGTCGGACTCGCCGTGGTTGATGAACACGTGCCACCGGCGCCCGTAGCGCATCATCTGGAAGTTCTTGGAGTTCTGGTTGACGTAGAACACCACGTGCAGGTCCTGCTCGTGGATGACCCGCTCGAGATCGGCCACGCGCCGGACGTACGCCACGGGAAGCGGCGCCTCGTCGAGCAGCGCGAGCGCGGCACCCGACGCGCGGCTGAGGACCAGGACCGGATGCCGCTCGGCGAGCCGGGCGAGCGGCTTGTACCACTGGCGGAGCTGGTACAGGTTGACCTTGCCGTCGGCGAAGTACACGCCGACCCGGTACCGATGCGGCTCGAGCGGCCCCTGCTTCGCGAGTTCCTCGACCAGGCGCGCCTGGGCGCGACGCGATCGCACGACGTTCTGCACGAGCTTCACGGCGCGACGCGCGTCTTTCCTCAAACCCACCGTCCAAGGGTAGCCGTCGGCGCCGGCCGCGCGTGACGCGGCTAGACGACCGGAGGACGCCCGGCGCGAGTCATCCGCCACACCGTGCGCCACCGCATCGGGCGCCGCTCGCCCGGGTTCTCGCGCCAGCCGGCACGCCAACCGGCGAACCACGCGCGCAGCGCCGCGGGCCGCCGGAACCAGCGCAGGACCTGGATCGCCGTCCACGACCCCACGTAGCACGGCACGAGCACGAGCGGCAGGTTGCGCCGCGCGAGCCACACCCGGTTGCGGGCGTTCAGCCGGTAGTAGTACTCGTGGCGGGCCGGGTCGATCACGGGGTGCGCGGCCTCGAGCTCACCCGCGTACCAGGCGCGGTAGCCGGCATCCCACACCCGCCAGGCCAGCTCGATGCCCTCGTGCGCGTAGAAGAACGGGTCGGCCCAGCCGCCGGTCGCCTCGAACACGGCGCGCGGCATGAGCACCGCGCCCTCCCAGCACGAGAACACGTCGCTCGAGTGCGCCGGGTCGCCCTTGCGGATGCGCGGGATCCACCGCCGCGGCGACACCAGGCCCGTCGGGTCGACCACGCGGGGCTGCACGAGCCCGAGGTCCGGGTGCACCGCGAGCAGGCGGCATCCGTCGGCGAGGAAGTCCGGACTCGGCAGGAACGCGTCGTCGTCGAGGAAGAAGAGGACCTCGCCACCGACCTCGGGCACGCCGCGGTTGCGGCCCGCGGGGATGCCGAGGTTCTCGGGGAGGTGCAGCGTGCGCACCGCCGTCGGCAGCGGCGGCTCGGCCGTCGCCGGGTCCCAGCCGTTGCCGACGCAGACGACGTCGACCTCGACGCCGCGCTGGTCGAGCACGCTGCGGATGCCGCGCGCGAGCTCGTCCGGGCGCCGGCCCATCGTGAGCACGACGACCCCGACCCGCGGCGCGGTGGGTGCCGAGGCGGATGCCGCGAGCTCGTCAGGCACGGACACGGCGGGACGCCATGATCGCGACGAAGTGCCCGGCCAGGGCGAGCAGCGCGAGCGGGAGCAGGGCCGCGAGCACCACGCGATCGACGATCGGCTGCCCGACGAACAGGCCGACGACCGCCGCCGCGAGCGCGATGAGCGTGAGCTCGACCGAGTGGTACAGCCGGTGGAACGGCAGGAAGCGCGCCGCCCTGCGGAGCTTCGCGACGAGGCCCGGCCGCGGGGCCGACTCGCCGTGCGTGTCTGCGAGCCTGGGCAGGCCCGCGTTCGCGCGGGCGACGTGCACCATGTCGTTCAGCGCCTTGTTCAGCACGATCACGAGCGCGAGCAGCGCCGCGATCGTGGTCCACAGGAAGTCGGCGGGGAACTCGAGCGGGTAGGCCGCCGCGCGGATGCCGAGCGCGATCGGGATCAGCGCCTCGGTCGTGTAGTGGCCGACCTTGTCGAGGAACACGCCTGCCGGGCTCGACGTGCGCCGCCAGCGCGCGACCTCGCCGTCGCAGCAGTCGACCAGCATCTGCAGCTGGCCGAGCAGGACGGCGAGCAGCGCGCCCCAGACCCCCGGGATGAGCAGCGCCGCGGCCGTCGACCAGCCGACGAGGATCATGATCGCGGTGACGCCGTTCGCCGAGATCCTCGTGTGCAGGAACGCCCACGTGAGGTACGGCGACAGGTTGCGCAGGTACAGCGACGCCGTCCAGTGCTCGGCGTTGCGGCGGCCCCGGACCTCGGGCGGCTGGGTCACGGCGCGCTGTTCGGCGAGGCTCGCGGGGATGCCGCGCTCCGGCATGGCTTCGGTCATGCTCACCTTCCCGTGTGTCCGGCGATGTTGCGCGTCAGCGACAACGACCCGAGGACGAATCCGGTGCCCCACGCGACGTGGATGATCGGCAGGACCGCGACGAACCAGGTCGCCGTCGCGGCACCCGATCTCCGCGCGAACACGAGGGTGGCCAGGAGCACGAAGAGCAGGTACACGGCGGGCACCGCGAATCCGACGAGCATCCAGGGCGCCGCCCCGAGGGCGGCCTGCACGATGCCGCCGATGCCGAGCAGGAGGCCGAGCGCGACGCCGACCACCATCGCGGGCGGCACGAAGTAGCGGATGCCGTTGGCCGCCGGGAACCGTCGTGCGAGTTCGCCGCGCCAGAGCCCGGTGGAGAGCATCTGCCGCGCGAGGCGTTCGACGCTCGAGCGCGGACGGTAGGTCACGGCGAGTTCCGGTGTGAACCAGACCGTGCCGCCCGTGGCGCGCAGCCTGCGGTTCAGCTCCCAGTCCTGACCCCGCTTGACGGTCTCGTCGAACAGGCCCACGCGTTCGAGCGCGTCCTTGCGGAACACGCCGAGGTACACGGTCTCGGCCGGACCCTCCTGGCCGCCGACGTGGAACGCCGAACCGCCGAGCCCGACGGGCGTGGTGTAGGCGAGTGCGACCGCGCGTTCGAACGCGGTCTCGCCCCGGGCATCCATGATGCCGCCGACGTTGTCGGCCCCGGTGCGCACGAGCGTCTCGACGGCCACGCGCGTGTACTCGGGCGCGAGCATCGAGTGCGAGTCGACGCGCACGACGACCGGGAAGCGGGCGGCCCGGATCCCGAGGTTCAGTCCCGCTGGGGTCGAACCCGCCTCGTTCTCGAGCACGGTGATCCGGTCGTCGCGCGACGCGAGGTCGGCGACCAGGGCGTCGGTCCCGTCGATCGAGGGCCCCAGCGCGATGAGCACCTCGACGGGGCCGTCGTACACCTGCGCGAGGATCGACTCGACGGCGGCCCGGACGTGCGTCGCGTCGTTCAACACGGGCATGACGTAGGACACGCCGATCGGCGGCGACAGGTCCGCCGGTTGGTGCTGCTCGGGCATGGTCCTCACTCGTGCACAGGGTCGATCGAGCCTAGCAGTCGGGTTCCGAGCGGGAACGGGTCCGGCACGCCGCGTTCCCGGCGTGTCCGACGGCGTGCGAACGGGGTCGGACCGACCGGTCCGACCCCGTTCGGGAGGGGTGCGCCGGGCGCACCCGGGGTCTCAGCCCTCGTACGTCCCGAGCGTCACCGAGACCGTGGCGGTCTCGCCGTCTCGCACGTAGCTCACCTCGGCCTCGGCACCGCCGGCGAGAGCCCGGATCTGCGCCGTGAGGTCGGTCTGGTCGGTGATCGGGATGCCGTTCAGGCCCGTCACCACGTCGCCCGACTGGAGCCCGGCCGCCTCGGCGGCACCGCCTGGGCTCACCTCGGAGATGAGGGCGCCGACCACGTCGCTCTCGCCGCTGGCCTGTGCCGAGGTCACCGTCGCACCGAGCAGGCCGTGCGTCGCCGAGCCGTTCTCGATGATCTCGTCGGCGATGCGCTGGGCCAGGTTCGACGGCACCGCGAAGCCGACGCCGATGTTGCCGGCCTCGCCCGAGGCTCCGCCCGCGGACAGGATCGCGACGTTGATGCCGATCAGGCGACCCTGGCCGTCGACGAGCGCGCCGCCGGAGTTGCCCGGGTTGATCGCGGCATCCGTCTGGATCACCGGGATCGAGATGAGCCCGCCGCTCGCCTGGCCGCCCTGGCCTCCGCCACCGCCCTCGCCGGGGATGTCGAAGTTCCAGAAGTCGAACGGGCTCTGCCCGTCGCCCCGGTCGCCCTGGTCGCCCTCCGGGGCGTCGGGGGTCGTCTCGGGAGCGGCCGACGAGGCGACGTCGATGCTTCGGTTCAGCGCGCTGACGATGCCGTTCGTCACAGTCCCGGACAGTCCGAGCGGCGCACCGATCGCGATCGCGGTGTCGCCGACGTTGAGCTCGCCCGAATCGGCGAACTCGATGGGAGTGAGGCCCGACGCGTCGACGAGCTTGATGACCGCGAGGTCGCTGAGCGGGTCCGTGCCGATGAGCTCGGCCTCGTAGAGACGCCCGTCGTCGGCCTTGACCTGGATCGCGGGGTCGCCCGTCGCACCGTCGAGGGTCACGACGTGCGTGTTGGTGAGCACGTAGCCGTCCTCGGACAGGATGACGCCCGAGCCGGTACCCGCCGACGATCCGCCGGCGACCTCGATCGTGACGACGCTCGGGCTCGCGGCGGCCGCGACCGCCGCGACTCGGTTCACCGAACCGTCCTCGTCGACGACGATTCGCGAGGTTCCCGACGAGGTCTCCCGGACGGAGGCTCCGTCGCCGGTGTTCGAGGTGAGCGCGAAGATGCCCGCACCCGACGCGCCGCCGATGAGCGCGGCGGCCACGACGGCCGCGGCGACGCCGAACCCGACCCGGCGCTGCTTGGCCGGCTCGGGTCGTTCGGGAGCGACGGTGCCGCCGAAGGCGGGGGGAATCGAGCCCGAGCCTGTGGCCGATGCCGCGGGCGCGGCCAGCGGGGTCGTCGGGGCGGTCTGGTTCGGCGCAATCGGCGCCGCCTGCGCCGGTGCGGGCTGGGCCGGTGCGGGTGCGGGCTCGTGGCGGTACTGGCCCGCGAGGTAGGGCTGCGGGGCCTGGCCGGGCGCGTACACCGTTCCGGTCGGGCGCGCGGGCGCCGCCTCGGGCTGCGCAGGCGCCGCCTCGGGCGCGGGGGCGACCTCGGGCTGCGCGGGGGCGGCCGTGGGCTGCGCCGGCGCTGCCTCGGGCTGCGCGGCATCCGCTGCCTCGGGCTGCGCCGCAGGCGCGGTGCGGGTCGCCTCGTCGACGCCGGCGTCGGGGGCCTCAGGGGTCCCGCCGGTGTTGGTCTCGGTCATGTTCGCTCCTTCCAGCGGATGCCAGCTTCCCGCCCCAAGCTGTGTCGCGGATCGGCGGACTCTATGACGAACCTATGTCGTCCCCGGGAACCGCCCGGATGTCGCGGGCGTGCCCGAGACAGCGTAGCCGCCGAGCCGTGGCATACGGTGTGAACGTGGACCGCATGCAGACCCGGACCCAGGCCCCCTGGCAGCGCACCGCCGCCGGTGCCGGGCTGCTCGCCGTCGACGGCAGCGTCGCGCCGACCGTGTTCGCCGAGATGAGCGCGCTCGCGCTCGCGACCGGCGCGATCAACCTCGGGCAGGGCTTCCCCGACGAGGACGGCCCGCGCGAGGTGCTCGACGCGGCGCGCGACGCGATCGCCTCGGGCGTCAACCAGTACCCGCCGGGGCCGGGGCTCCCGGTCCTCCGCGATGCGATCGCCCGGCACCAGCAGCGCTGGTACGGGCTCGAGCTCGACCCGGCGCGCGAGGTCCTCGTGACCGCGGGGGCGACCGAGGCGCTCGCGGCGACGCTCCTGGCGTTCGTCGACGTCGGCGACGAGGTCGTCACCTTCGAGCCGTCGTACGACGCGTACGGCGCCGTGATCGCGCGAGCCGGCGGCATCCACCGCACCGTGCCGTTGCGCTTCCCCGACTGGCGCCCCGGCGCCGACGAGCTGCGCGCCGCGGTCACCGACCGCACGCGCGTCATCCTCGTCAACTCGCCGCACAACCCGACCGGCGCCATCCTCGACGACGCGACGCTCGACCTCATCGTCGAACTCGCGCACCGCCACGATGCGCTGATCGTCACCGACGAGGTCTACGAGCACCTCGTCTTCGACGGCGCGCACACGCCGATCGCGACCCGCCCGGGCGCCTGGGAGCGCACGATCTCGATCTCCTCCGGCGGCAAGACGTTCAACACGACCGGCTGGAAGATCGGCTGGCTCACCGGCCCAGCCGACCTCGTCACCGCGGTGCTGGCCGTCAAGCAGTACCTGACGTTCGTCAACGGCGCGCCGTTCCAGCCGGCGATCGCGGCCGGACTCGACCTCCCGGACGGCTTCTTCGCCGGGGCGGCGGCCGAACTGGCCGCCCGCCGCGACCTGCTCGTCGGGGGCCTGCGCCGGGCCGGGTTCGACCCGTCGGTCCCGGCCTCGGGGTACTTCGTCGTGGCGGATGCCGCTCCGCTCGGCGTCGACGACGGAGCGGCGCTCTGCCGCGAACTGCCGCACCGGGCCGGGGTCGTCGGCGTGCCCGTGACGGCCTTCGTCCACCCGTCGCGGCGGGACGGCGTGCGGAGCCTCGTCAGGTTCGCCTTCTGCAAGCGCAGGGACGTGCTCGAGACCGCGGTCGAACGCCTGTCCGGACTCGGCGACGTCGACCGGGCGGCGGCGCCTACTCCCCCGGCTCCCTGACGGTCACCGCGAACCGCCGCAGTTCCAGCGCCGGGTTGCGTCGGCGCACCTCGGCGATCCGGTCGCGGGAGAGCCACGCGACCGCGACATCCGTCTGCTCGCCGATGGTGGCCGCCTCGACGCCCATCGGGTCGACGATCATGCTGTTGCCCGCGCCGACCGGCGGCGCATGGTCGGCGGCGAGCACGTAGGCGGTGTTCTCGATCGCACGCGCCGTCGTGAGCGTGCGCCAGTGCGCCTCCTTGAGCGGGCCGCGCACCCACTCGGCCGGCATGCAGATCGCGTCGGCGCCCGCGTCGACGATCCGCCGCGTGACCTCGGGGAAGCGGGCGTCGTAGCAGGTCTGCAGGCCGAAGCGGATGCCGCCGACGGCGAACGTCTCGGGGTCGGCGATCTCGCCCGGGGCGACCCAGTCGCTCTCGCGCTGCCCGAACGCGTCGTAGAGGTGGAGCTTGCGGTACCGCGCGACGACCCCCTCGCCGGGTGCGATCGCCACGACGGTGTTCGCGACGCGGCGGGCCTCACCCGCCGGACGCTCGATCATGCCGGCGACCAGGTGCACGCCGAGTCGGTCGGCGAGCGCGCCCAGCGCGGCCGTGAAGGGGCCGACGACCGGCTGCGCGGCCTCGGCCCAGGCCGGGCCCGGCTCGGGTGTGAAGAAGCTCGAGTACTCGGGGAAGACGACCAGCCGCGCTCCTCGTGCCGCTGCGACGCCCGCGAGGCGTCCGATCTCGGCGAGGTTGGCGTCGGTGTCGTCGCCGGGCGCGAACTGCGCGACCGCGGCACCGAGGGGTGCGGCATCCGTCTGCATGCAGCCAGCCTAGGCGCGGCGCCCCGCCCGGCGTCAGCTGAGGACGATGAGGCCGAGCACGGTGCTCACCGCTGAGAGTCCCGCCAGCACGATGGCGGGAACCGCCGACTCGCCGCGGCGGACGTGCACGACGGCCGCCGCGATCATGACGACGGTGAGGGCGGCCGCCGCGATCGGGCTGAGGATCGGTGCGATCCCGGTCGCCAGCGGCAGGATGAGCCCGAACGCCCCGACGACCTCGGCGGCGCCGATCAGCTTCACGCTCGGCGACGAGAAGTCCTCCGTCCAGGCCATTCCAGCACCGGCGAGCGCCTCCTTCGGGCGGATCGCCTTCATTGCGCCGGCGGCGAGGAAGGCGAGTGCGAGCAGCGCGTTGAGGATCCAGAGGGCGATCAGCATGGGTACTCCTGAGGGGGGTCTGTTACGTTCGGTAAGCAACCCCATGATGGGTGCTCGACGAGGCGCGTGCAAAAGGCACACGCAGGTAAGCAGGTGACATCCGATGTCGACACGAACCGACCCCGACGCCGAACCCCTCACGTCCTACGAGGGTTCGTGCCAGGCGTCGACCGGCGGGACCGGTGGGCGAGCGATCCGCGAGGTCCTCGACCGCGTGGGCGACAAGTGGTCGCTGCTCGTCGTCGCGACGCTGCGCCACCGTCGTCTCAGGTTCACCGAGCTCCAGCGCCACATCCCCGGCATCTCGCAGCGGATGCTGACGCTCACGCTCCGACAGCTCGAGCGCGACGGGCTGATCACCCGCACGGTGCACGCCGAGGTGCCCCCGCGCGTCGAGTACGAACTCACGCGCCTCGGCACCGGCCTCATCGAGATCGCGACCGCGCTCGGGGAATGGGCGATCGAGAACCACCCGCGCATCGAGGCCGCCCGGGCCGAATACGACGCGCGCTGAGGCTTCGTCCCCCTCGGACCGGGGCCTGCCGGCTCGACGGTGCATCTGGGAAGGTGGGGCCATGGACACCATCGAGGTCAAGGGCGCCAACGGCGAACGACTCCTGTACGACGGCGCCACGGTCGCCAAGTTCCGGCACAACGGCCTCGACGAGGCGGCGCGGAACCCGGTGTCGACGTATCGCGAGATCCGCGTCACCCACAAGCCGGCCAAGCGCGGTCGCCCGGGCCGCTACGAGGTGCTGCTCGCCATGGCCTCCTTCATGTCCCTGACCGTCGAGGAGACCGAGAAGCCGCAACTGGACGCCCTCGCCGCGGCACTCGAACGCTCGAAGGTCTGAGCGCGGATCCCGGGCCGGAGCCGACCGACTGCTCGCGGACTCGCCTGCGGGCATCGGACCAGCGGGGAGCCCCGTTCTGGGGGCCATCGGTGCCTTGTCGGCAGTGCAACGGCGGCGTACGGTGCTGCGCGAAGGCACGTCAACGCGGACGCGGCCGCATCGCGCGGCCGTCAAGAGAATCGGGGAAACCGTCATGAACCGTCCGGCGTCACTGAAGATCCTCGCCATGATCGCCACGGCGGGGGCGCTGGCCCTCGTCGGCAGCCCCGCACTCGCGGCACCCGGGGGCGGTTCGTACACCTGCGCCGGCGGCGACATCCCCTCCGGCCACTACTCGTCGGTCACGGTCACGGGAGACTGCGGAATCGAGGTGGGTGCGACCATCGACATCGCCCGCAACCTCGAGGTGGCCGACGGCGCCGCGCTGCGCGGGGACCTCGTCGCTTCGACGATCACGATCGGTCGGAACGTCACGGCAGGCGAGGGCTCGTATCTCGCGCTCGGATGCCAGCCGAGCTCGCTCGTCGGGAACACCGGCCACGCGTGTTGGGGCATGGCGACCTCGCCCGAGGAGGAGCCGCAGGACGTCTCCGAGGTCCGAATCGGCGGCAACGTGAGCGCGACCGGGGCCGAGTCCGTCGCACTGAACGGCGTGGAGGTCGCCCGCAACGTGACCCTGCGGGGAGGCGGCGGCGCGTTCACCTACTGGCCCATCAAGAACAACTCGATCGGCGGCAACGTCACGATCGACGGCGTGACCGCGGAGTGGATCGGGGTCATGTTCAACGTCGTCGACGGCAATGTCACCCTCACCGACATCACGAGCGTCGACTCGCACCCCTTCGCCGACCCCGTGGTCTACATCGTGAAGAACCAGATCGGCCGAAACCTCACGTGTTCGAACCTCGTGCACGGCGTCTCCGGAGGCTTCGATCCGACGGGAGTGAACGTCGTCGGCCGCAACGCGAACGGTCAGTGCGCCGGTCTCGTGTGATCGGTTCCGGCCTCTCAGCCGCGAACCCGCAGCTCGTGCAGCGGGCATGCGAAAGGCCCCGGTCCGAATGGACCGGGGCCTTCCTCTTGTTGCGGGGGCAGGATTTGAACCTACGACCTCTGGGTTATGAGCCCAGCGAGCTACCGAACTGCTCCACCCCGCGGCACAAGAGGAAACACTAGCACGGGAATCAGGCGCGGTCGAATCGGGGCCGGATCCCGGGCGAGTCGCGGGTCTCGCCGCCCGGGGAGCGCTCGCTGCGATCGAGGGGGAACAGCGGAGCGCGCCTTCCGACCCGCATCGGGTCGGAAGGCGCGCTCTGCGAAACGGCCTGCGCCGGCGTCACTCGCCCGAGGGCGCCTCCTCGGCGGTCGACCCCTCGTCGGCGAGGACGATGAGCTCGGAGATGATCTCGGCGAGCTCGGCGTCGGCCTGACCGTACGCGGCCCAGTCGCCGTCCTGCAGGGCCTGCTGCTTGTCGTCCATGGCCTGGCGGGCACGGTTCAGCAGCGACTGCAGCTCGGTGTCCTCGGTGGTGGGCGTGTCGCCGCCCTCGCCGTCGGGCGCGGGCTCGCCGTCGGGTGCGGGTTCGCCGTCGGGCGTCGTGGGCTCGACCTCGACGTCGCCGGCCGCCGCACCGGAGTCGCCGCCGAAGAGCACGTTGAGCGCTTCGTCGAGCGTGTCCTGGAAGGCGATCTCGTCACCGAACGCGACGAGCACCTTCTGCAGCAGCGGGTAGCTGGTCTCACCGGTCGATCGCACGTAGACGGGCTGCACGTAGAGCAGGCCGCCGCCGACGGGGAGCGTGAGCAGGTTGCCGTTGATCACGTCGGACTGGCCCTGCTTGAGCAGGTTCAGCGACTGCGACACCGTGGGGTCGGAGTTGAACGTGTTCTGCACCTGGCCGGGGCCGGGCACGTTGTCGTCCTCGGGCAGCGAAAGCAGCCTCAGCTTGCCGTAGCCATCGGACCGCTCGCCGTCTTCGGAGCCCGCATCGGAATCGACCGCGAGGTACCCGCGCAGCACGTTCCGGCTCGCGGAGCCGCGCGCCTCGGGGATGAACGTCGAGTAGATCGAGTAGGTCGGCTGCTCCTGGCCGGGCATCTGCATGGTCAGGTAGTACGGCGGCTGCAGGAAGGACGTCGCCGTGCCCTGGGTCGGGTCGAGCGGTGTCGTCCAGGCGTCCTCTCGCGAGTAGAACGTGACCGGGTCGGTGACGTGGTACCGGCCGAGCACGGCGCGCTGCATCTTGAACAGGTCCGACGGGTAGCGCACGTGGCTCATGAGCTCGCCCGACATCTCGCTCATCGGCTCGATCGCCTCGGGGAAGACCTTGGACCAGGTCTTCAGGATCGGGTCCTCCGTGTCCCATGCGTAGAGGGTGACGCTTCCGTCGTAGGCGTCGACCGTCGCCTTGACCGAGTTGCGGATGTAGTTGACCTCGTCGAACGCGAGGGGCGCCTGCACGGACTCGCTGTCCGAGATCGCCTCCGAGTAGCTGACCTTGTTCGAGTACGGGTACTGGTCGGACAGCGTGTACCCGTCGACGATCCAGACCAGACGCTCGTCGACGACCGACGGGTACGTGTCGGTGTCGAGCGTCAGGAACGGGGCGACCTTCTGCACCCGCTCGATGGGGCTGCGGTCGTAGAGGATCTGCGACTGCTCGTTCACCTGGTCGGAGAGGAAGATCTGCTCGGACTGGAACTTCAGCGCGTACACGAGCTTGGTGAACAGGTTGTCGAGCACGGGCCCGCCGTCGCCGTCGAACGTGGTCTGCTGCGGCTCGCCCTCACCGCCGGCTGGGAAGTCCAGCTCGATGGGGTCCGTGCCCTCGGGGGCGCCCACGATCGAGTAGTCGGGCGAGTTCTCGCCGAAGTAGACCCGCGGTTCGAACTCCGGCAGGGTGCCCGTCGACGGGATGCCCGACTGCAGGAACACCGGCTGCCCGTCGCTGGAGCGCTGGTTGCCGGCGGCGGCGACCAGGCCGTAGCCGTGCGTGTAGACCAGGTGCGAGTTGAACCAGGTCTGGGCGTCGTTCAGCCCCTCGAGGTTCAGGTCGCGCACCGCGACGACCGTGTCCTGCGACTCGCCGTCGATCTCGTAGCGGTCGACGTCGAGCATCTCGGGGAACTGGTAGTACTGGCGGAACTGCTCGAGCTGGCGGAACGCGGGGCTGATGACCGCGGGGTCCATGAGGCGGATGCTCGCGGTGGTGCCGGCGTCGGCGCGGAGCGCGCCCGGCTCGGCATCCGTCTTCGCCTCGTACTGGATCTCCTCGATGTCGGCGACGCCGAACGCGTCGCGCGTGAGGTCGATGTTGCGGGCGATGTACGGCGCCTCGAGCGCGCGCGCGCTCGGGTCGACCTGGAAGCGCTGGACCACCCACGGGTAGAGCGAGCCGATGAGCAGGCTCGAGACGATGAGCAGCACGGTTCCGATGAGCGGGAGGCGCCAACGGCCGAGGATCGCGGTGACCAGGAAGAGGATCGCGACGACCGCGGCGATGACCGCGAGGATCTGTCGCCCGGGGATGGTCGCGTAGACGTCGGTGTAGGAGGCGCCCGTCATGAGCGAGCCGGTCTCGGTGACGGTGGCGTACTGGTCGAGCCAGATGCTCACGGCCTGCAGCAGCAGGTAGAGGCCGGCGGTGATCGCGATCTGGATGCGCGCGGCCTTGGAGATGACGACCTCGCGGCCGCTGACGCGGATCGCGCCGTAGAGGTAGTTCGTGGCGATGACCAGCAGTGCGGAGAGCAGCACGACGGCCGAGGCGAAGGCCACGATCGAGCGGTAGAACGGCAGTTCGAAGACGTAGAAGCCGATGTCGAGGCCGAACTGGGGGTCGGTCGAGCCGAACGGCTCGCGGTTGAACCACACGAGCACCGAGTCCCACCGGCTTGCGGTGGAGACGCCCGCGAAGATGCCGAGCACGGCCGGGATGCCGTACATCGCGAGTCGGCGCAGCGGCTCGAAGATCTCCTGATAACGATCGAGTTGCGAATTGAGCTTCGCGTACACCGGACGGGTCCGATAGGCGATCTGGATCGATGCCCAGACCGGAATCGCCATCGCCAGGAAGCCGATCACGAACAGGGTCAGTCGGGCGACCCACTGCGTCGCGAACACCTCGAGGAATCCGATCTGGTCGTACCAGAGGATGTCGGCGTAGATGCCCGCGAACACGAAGAAGGCGATGACCAGAGCACCGACGATCCCGATCGTGATCGCGATCGGCGCGCGGCGTCGCTGCGTCGTCGGTTCCTGCGGCTGGGCTGTGGACACTCTCGGCCTCATTCGGGGTCGGGACGGGTTCGAACTTCCATCCTACGGTCGCCGGAGAGCGTGATGCCCGGGAGCCTCGCAGGTGGCCCCCTGTGCGGGGCGGATGCCGCTCAGCCGGCCTCGCACCGCGGCAGGGCCGACGTGTCGCCGCCCTCGCCCACGGTCTCGACGACCTCGCGCGCCTGCTCGAGCGTGTCGACGGCGAACACCTCGAGTCCGTCGGGCACGTTGCCGACGACCTCGTCGCAGTTGCTCTCGGGTGCGAGGAACCATTCGGCGCCCGCGTCGAGGGCGCCCCACAGCTTCTGGCGGATGCCGCCGATGCCGCCGACGTTCCCGTCGGGGTCGATGGTGCCGGTGCCGGCGACGTTCTCGCCGCCGGTCATCGCACCCGGCGTGAGCTTGTCGACGATGCCCAGGGCGAACATCATTCCGGCGCTCGGCCCGCCGACGTCGTCGAGCTGGATGACGACCTCGATCGGGAACTCGTACCGCATGCGGACGCCGATTCCGAGCACCGCCTGGTCGCCGACGGCCTCGGGCGTGGCCTCGACGGCGAGCTCCTCCTCGTCGCGGACGACGCCGATCATCGCGGGCGTCTCGGTGCC
Organism: Agromyces marinus; assembly: GCF_021442325.1. Classification (NCBI taxonomy): domain Bacteria; kingdom Bacillati; phylum Actinomycetota; class Actinomycetes; order Micrococcales; family Microbacteriaceae; genus Agromyces; species Agromyces marinus. The sequence goes on from NZ_CP087879.1 coordinate 2,077,430, forward strand.
GTGCTCGGCGAGCGCGGCGCGCAGTTCGTCGACCGAGTGCACCTCGACGCCGTCGACCGAGCGGATGACGTCGCCCTCCTCGAGCGCGCCGTCCGCCGGCGCCCCCGGCGCGATGCCCTGGACGACGACGTCGCGGGGGAAGTCGTAGCCGAGCTCGACGAGTGCGGCGGCGATCGCGTCCTGCTGGGAGTCGACCATCTGCGCCTCGTTCGCGGCGTCGCGGTCCTCGGTGCTGATCCCCGGCGGGTAGAGGACCTCCACGGGGACCACGGCCCGCTGCGGGTCGAACCATGCGGACGCGACATCCAGCCAGCCGGGCGTCTGCCCCGGCCTGCCGATGCCGAGGACGGTCAGGAGGTCGAGTGAGCCTTCGGTGGGGTAGGTCTGCTCGTCGGGGATCTCGATGAGCGGGATCTCCTCGCCATCGACCTCGGTCGTGCCGAGCGTGTCGTAGACGGGTCCCGGCCTCTGGATGACGTACGGCGTGGGCAGCAGCGCGAGGCCGAGCCCGATGACGGCGGCGACGGCGACGGCGCCCCAGCCGAGGCGCTCGCGTCGCGTGCGCCGCCGGGGAGGAGCGGATGCCGCGGCCGGCGCGGGGGCCTCGTCGTGGCTGCCGAAGAGCGTCATCCGCTGCGGTTCCTTCCCGAGCGCCCGCGGAGGCGGCCCGTCGGATCGGGCCGGCGCTGTTCGCGACGGGCGGACACCCGATCGGTCAGCCTAGGCCATTTCCCGGGAAGGTTGCAGAACCGCGGCGGTAGCGTGGGATCCGCGAGCGAGGAGGTGGCCCGGGTGGCCGAACGCGACGAGGACCGCAACCCCGAAGACGAGTTCCGCGACATGCTGCGCGACCTGTTGTCCGGATCGGGCGGCATCGATCCGTCCAAGCTCGCGGATGCCGCGGGGCTGCCGAACGACCCCGCGAGCCTCGCGGCGATCTTCGGGCAGCTGCAGCAGGCGATGCAGCGCTCCGAAGGCGAGGGCATCGACTGGTCCCTCGCGCTGCGCCAGGCCGAGCAGCGCGCGGCGGCGGGGCAGCTGCAGGTCGAGTCGGCCGACGCCGAGCGCCTCGAGCGCACGCTCGACCTCGCCCGGCTCTGGCTCGACGAGGCGGCCGACCTGTCCGGGCTGCCCGGCACGCCCGAGCTGCTCACGCGCCGGTCGTGGGCGGCCGCGAGCATGCCGATCTGGATCCAGCTCGCCGAACCGGTCGCCACCAGCATCGCCGACGCCCTCACGCGGGTCATGAGCGAGCAGGCTCCGGAGGAGATGCGCGAGATGGTGCAGGGCGCGAGCCGCATGATGCGCGGCATCGGCGGGGCCATGTTCGCGATGCAGCTCGGGCAGGTCGTGGGCCAGCTCTCGACCGAGGTCGTCTCGGGCGGCGACGTCGGGTTCCCGGTGCTCGAGGACGGCCGGGCGGCGCTGGTGCCGCAGAACGTGGCGGAGTTCGGCCGCGACCTCGACATCCCCACCGACCAGGTCGAGCTGTACCTCGCGGTGCGCGAGATCGCGCATGCGCGCCTCTTCCGGCACGCGCGCTGGCTCCGCCTGCACCTGATCACGGCCATCACGGCGTTCGCGAAGGGCATCGACATCGACCTCGAGCGCCTCGAGCGCCTCGCCGAGGGCTTCGACCCGTCGAACACCGACGAGCTGCGCGACGCGGTCGCGAACGGCGCGCTGATCCGGCCGAAGAGCCCCGACCAGGAGGCCGCGCTCGGTCGCCTCGAGACGATGCTCGCCCTCGTCGAGGGCTGGGTCGACGTCGTGACGGCGGATGCCACGAGCCGCCTGCCGAAGGCCGACGCGGTCGCCGAGATGATCCGTCGCCGCCGCGCGACGGGCGGGCCGGCCGAGTCGGCGCTCGCGACGCTCGTCGGCCTCGAGCTGCGTCCGCGCCGCCTGCGGGAGGCGGCGGCGATGTGGCGCGCGGTGACCGACGCCGTGGGCGTCGCCCGCCGCGATGCCCTGTGGGCGCACCCCGACCTGCTGCCGGTCTCGGCCGACCTCGACGACCCGTCGGCCCTCGCGGCGCGGCTCGCCGCGGGCGGCGAGGCGTCGGGCGAGGTCGACGTCGAGTTCGACGAGGCCCTCGAGGCGTTGCTTCGCGGCGACCTCCCCCCTGCGTCCGACGGCGAAGCGGATGCCGGCGCGGCACCGGATGCCGACGGCGACGCGCCCGACGGCCACGCGCCCGACGGCGATGACCGGCCGGGCGGCGAACCCGGCGACGACCCCCGGCAGGGCTGACCGGCTCGGAAGGCCCGCCCCGGCCCCGCCAGCTCGCCCGTCTGCGCGCCTGTGGACGGCGCCGACGGCGGCGGCATCCGCTCGGGCATGCTTGGCGCCCATGAGCCCTCGCCTGGATCCCGCGCTCCCGATCGTCTGGCGCTCGCCCGACGCGCTGCAGCTCGGCGGCACGCGCCCCGTCGCCGTCCTCGACGACCCGGGTCCGCTCGAGACCGCGCTGCTCGAGGTCCTGCGCGCGGGCGCATCGCGCACGACGCTGCACACGATCGGACGGGCGTTCGGCGGCGACCCGGAGCGGATCGACCACCTGATCGACCGACTCTCCCCCGCGTTCGTGCACGCCGACGACCCGGATCGCGACGCCGTGGCGCCGGATGCCGGGCGAGGCGGCGTCGTGGCCCTCGCCGGGCCGGCCGAGATCGTCGACGACCTCGGCACCGCGCTGCTGCGCCTCGGCCACCGGCCGCGCGCCGAGGCCGACGCCGACCCCGCGACGACGGACGCCGCCGTGCTCGTCGGCGCACGTGTCATCCCGCCGGCCCTGCACCTGCCGTGGCTCTCGGCCGACGTGGCGCACCTGCCGATCGTGTTCGACGAGCGCGGCGTCGAGATCGGCCCGTTCGTGCGGCCCGGTCGCGGGCCGTGCCTGCGATGCGTGCACCTGACCCGGCGCGATGCGGATGCCGCGTGGCCGGCCGTCGCCGCGCAGCTCGCGATCGCGCCGGCGCCGCACGTGCCCGCGCGGGCGCGTCACGACGCGGTCGCGCTCGCGGCATCCGCTCTCGACGACCTGCTGCGCACGGGGCGCACGCGCCTGGACGGCTCGGTGCTGCTGGTCAGCGGCCCGCGCGGCCGGCTCGGCCCGCTCGGGCCGCGGCCGGTCGCGGTGCCGGTGCATCCGGAGTGCGGATGTCGAGCTCTCGGAGGAACCGCGACGGCTCCCGCTCGTTCCGGTGCCCGGCGGAGCGCGCCCAGCTCAGGCTCAGCCGTCGCCGTGCCCGCGTGATGCCGACGTAGAGCAGGCGCCGTTCCTCGTCGATCGCCTCGGGGCCATCCGCGTACGCGATCGGCAGCATGCCCTCGACGAGTCCCGGGAGGTGCACCTCCTCCCATTCGAGGCCCTTCGCCGAGTGCAGGGTCGCGATCGTCACCGCCTGGACGGGGGGCTCGTGGTGCGACTCGGCGCGCGAGCGCAGGTCGTCGGCGAACACGCGGAACGTGGTGCCCGGCGGCTGGTCGTCGACGAGGCGGGCGATCGCGTTGAGCGACTCCCACCGATCGCGCACGGCCCCCGGACCCGCGGGCGGCTCGAGGCTCCAGCCGAGCGAACGGAGCACGTCGCTGACCGACTTCACGAGCGGTTCGTCGGTGATCGCGAGCGCGGCCGCGCGGATCGCGTGCACCGCCTCGCGGACCTCCGGGCGGTCGAAGAACCGCCGGGCGCCGCGCACGCGGGCCGGCACCCCGGCCTCGCCGAGGGCCTGCTCGTACACGGCCGACTGCGAGTTCACCCGCAGCAGCACGGCGATCGACTCGGCGGGCGCACCGGCGTCGATGCGGTTGCGGATGCGCGTCGCGACGTCGCGGGCCTCGGCGAGCTCGTCGGGGTAGACGCGCACGTCGGGTGCCGGCGCGGCGCGCGTGCCGTCGCCGTCCGGTGCCGCCGCCGTCAGTCGCAGCGCTCCGGCGCGCCCGCGCATGAGCCGGTTCGCGACGTCGACGATCTCGGGGCTCGACCGGTAGTTGCGCTCGAGCCGCACGACGGTGGCGTCCGGGTGCGCCCGCTCGAACCCGAGCAGGTACCCCGCGCTCGCCCCGGCGAACGAGTAGATGGTCTGACTGGCGTCGCCGACCACGCAGACGTCGTGCCGACCGCCGAGCCACAGCTCGAGCAGGTGCTGCTGCGCCGGCGAGACGTCCTGGTACTCGTCGACGACGAAGTGCCGGTAGGCCTCGCGCACCTGCATCGCGACCGCGGGTTCGGCCTCGATCATGCCCGCGGTGGCGAGCAGGACGTCCTCGAAGTCCATCGCACGACGCTCGTCCTTGAGCGCTTCGTACGCCTCGACGAGGTCGAGCGTCTGCTGCACCGAGAGCGCGCCGGGCGCGCCGCGCGAGGCGAGACGCACGCGGAGGTCGTCGAGGCCGACGAGGCTCACCTTGCGCCACTCGATCGCCGCTGCGACGTCGCGCAGGGTCGGCGTGTCGATCTTCACGCCCGCGCGTTCGGCCGCGAGCCCGAGCAGTCGACCCTTGAAATCGAGCACTCGCGGGGCCGGCCCGCCGGCGACGATGGGCCAGAAGTGGTTCAGCTGCGCGAGCGCCGCGGAGTGGAAGGTCCGTGCCGCGACCGCGCCGGCGCCGAGCACGCGCAGGCGCGCGCGCAGCTCGGCCGCGGCGCGCGCCGTGAACGTGAGCGCCATGACGCGGGCCGGGTCGTAGGAACCGGATGCCACGCCGAACGCGATGCGGTGCGTGATCGCGCGGGTCTTGCCCGTGCCTGCGCCCGCGAGCACGCACACGGGCCCGTTCAGCGCCTCGGCCGCGACTCGCTGTTCGTCGTCGAGGGCGGCGAGCAGCGGGTCGGCGACCCGGTCGTCGGTCACGACGTCGACCACGGCAGCGAGGACTCGAGCGGCGCGCCGTACCAGCGCTCGAGCATCCACCGCGCGATCGAGGTCGGGCCGGGAAGCGCGACGCTCCCCGATGCCTCGGCGATGCCGTCACGGTCGAACCAGCGCAGTTCGAGGATCTCCTCGCCGTCGGGCACCGCGGCCGTCGCGGCGCCGGGCGCGACCCGCGCCGCGAACGCGCACATCAGGCTCGCGGGGAACGGCCAGGGCTGCGACCCGAGGTACTCGACGCGATCGACCGCGAGGCCCGCCTCCTCGGCGATCTCGCGCACGACGGCGGCCTCGAGCGACTCCCCCGGCTCGACGAACCCGGCGAGCACCGAGAACCGGTTCTGCTCCCACATCGCGTTCGAGCCGAGCAGCACCCGGTCGTCGTCGTCGGTCACGAGCACGATCACGGCCGGGTCGGTGCGCGGGAACAGCAGGCGGTCCTCGGCGGGGCACCGCCGCACCCACCCGGACTGGACGACCTCGGTCGAGCCGCCGCACGCCGGGCAGAACCGGTTCACCGCGTGCCAGTTCGCGAGTGCGACCGCCTCGACCGCGAGCCCCGCATCGCGGTCGCCGAACGCGGCGGCCACGGATCGGAGCCCGGCCCAGCGCGTGCCGGGTGCGATCGCGGCCGATGCGTCGGCGTCGTACACCCACGCTTCGATCGGCGCGCCCGGCCCCGAGGCTCCCGGGTCGGTCAGCGTCCGCCCGAGGAAGCAGCGCAGGCCCGGTGCGGGCAGGGTCGACGGATGCCGCAGCTCGAGTCCGTCGACGCCCTCGCGCACCAGCACGCGGCCGTCGTGGAGGGCGAGGACGAGCGCCTCGGGGTCGGCATCGAACGCGGCCTCGCGGCCCGGTGCGGTGCGTGCCGACGCGTCGCGGTCGAGGTGCTCGCGGGCGAGCGGCGGGGCCGGGGCCGGGGTCGGCTGCGCCGCCGGCGCCGTGCCCTCCCGCGTCGCACCCGCCGGGGTGGGCACGTCGGGTTCGAGCACGGTGCACCTCTCGTCGGGCCGGAAGCGTCGGGAACGCGTGGCGGTCGTCGGGTCCGCCGAACGCCTGCGTAGGCTGTCCCCCATGGCCAGACCCCCACTCACTCTAGCCGCGTTGGCCACGGCCGCGGTGGCCGGACTCGAGGTGCGGGCGGCTCGCGCCCACAGCCGCGGAAGCGACGGCTCGTTCGACGCGGTCGAGCTCCACGCGACCGACGGACGGCGGCTGCTGATCCGCGCCCCGCGCTCGCAGACGGCCGAATCCGAGCAGTCCGCAGACCTCGTCGCACTGCGCGCGCTGACCCCCGGCATCCGCTCTCGCCTGCCCTTCGCCGTGCCCCGGTTCGTCGGCCAGGCCCCGATCGGTCCGACGCGGGCCGTCGTCACCGAGTTCATCCCCGGCGCCGCTCGCACCGCCGATGAGCTGACGTCGAACGCGCACCTCGCAGGCGAGGTCGGCCGTGCGATCGCCGCCATCCATTCGCTCCCCGCCGGGTTCATCGGCGACTCGGGCCTTCCGCGGCGCACCGCCGGCGAAGCACGCGAGGCGGCCGTCGCGCTGATCGACCGCGCCGCGGACACGGGACGACTGCCGGCCGCGCTGTTGCGCCGATGGGAGGAGGCCACCGACGACGACACCCTGTGGCGTTTCGCCCCGACGGTCGTCAACGGCGCGCTCGACGCCGCCTCGTTCCTCGTCGACGGCGATGGCGTCTCGGGTGTGCTCGGCTGGTCCGCGCTCGCGTTCGACGACCCCGCTCGCGACCTGCACTGGGTGCTCACCGCGACCGGCGACGCCGCCGAGACGACCCTGACCGCCTACATCGCGGCGCGCTCGGGCGGTGCCGATGCCGAACTCGCCCGCCGCGCGCTGCTGTACGGCGAGCTCGAGCTCGCCCGCTGGCTGCTGCACGGCATCGACACGCACGACGACACGATCATCGACGACGCGGTCGGCCTGCTCGACAGCCTCGTCGCGAGCGTGCACGACCGGTCGTCGGAGTCGCTCACGACCGACACCGGCCCCGCGTTGGCGGTCGCCGACGTCGAACGACTGCTCGACGAGACCCCGCGCGACGGGCTCCCGCGGGAGCAGGCGTCGACGATGCTCACCGACAGCTACGACGTGTCCGAGCTCCGCAGTCACCTCGAAGGCGGCGACGGCGACGACCCCGCCGGCGGGCGGCGCGACGGGCGCCGCGACGTCGGCCCGGATGACGCGCACGATCCGTCGCAGACCGCGCCGATGCCGCTCGACCTCAGCGACTGGGGCGACGCCGCGCCGCCGTCGGGGGCCTCCGAGACGACGGCGCCCGCCGCGGGCGACGCGCGAGGCTAGCGCTGCCGCCGCACGACCCGCCTCGGCTCGCCGAGCCGCCGCGCCGGCCCGCCACGGCCCGGGGTGGTCGCCGACCGCCTCAGCTCGCCGCGATCGCCGACCGCACCTCGCGCGGAACGGGTGCGCCCTCACCCGTGTCGGTCTCGTGCGTCTCGTTCCGGCCCGCTCCGGTGCGCCCGCGCACGCCCGCCCAGGCGCGCCGCAGTTCGGCCTCGTCGTACAGCGCGTCGGGCCGCAGCACGACGTCGTCCTCGACGTAGTAGAACACCGCATCGATCACCTCGGGGTCGAGTCCGGACCAGCGCGCGTAGGCGAGCCGGTACAGCGCGAGCTGCGTCTGCCGGAGCTCGAGCTCGCGTGCGTCGCGCGGGGCCGCTCCGGTCTTCCAGTCGACGACCTGGGCCCGGATGCCGCGACGACCGTCGGGACTCCCCGGGTCGACGTCGTACACCGCGTCGAGCTTGCTGACGAACACCTGGCCGTCGAGCGGGAGGTGCAGTTCGAGCTCGACCGCGGTCGGGCGGCGATCGCCCCACTCCGAGGCCGCGAAGGTCTCGCGCAGGCGCCGCAGGCGCGCCTCGACGGGATCGGCCAGCACCTCGTCGGCCCCCGCACCGTCGACGTCGACATCGAATGCGTCGAGGTCGAGCGGAGTGTCGGCGCCCGCCGGACCGGCAGGACGCGCCGTCGAGCCGCCCGAACGCGCTTCGACCCACGCGTGGAACAGGGTGCCGATCCGGGTCGCTCGGTAGGGCCGTTGCGGCATCGGTCGCGCCAGGTCTGCCGCGACGGCCTCGGGGTCGTCGACGTAGTCCTTGAACCGGGATGCCGGGATGCGCGTCGGCACGCCGGCTCCGCCGCGCGAACGCCCGCGGCGTCGGCGCTCCTCGAGGAGCATCCGCAGTTCGTCGGCGAGGGTCGGACCGATGCCGAACCCGGTCGGCAGGCTCGCCGCCTCGCGGACGGCGTCCGCCGCGCGGACGACCGCCGGCCTGCGCGCGCCCAGCGGGTCGAGCGGCCAGCTCACCCGGGCCGCGGCCGACGATCGCGGGTTCTCGGGTTCGGCGGGCCCGGCCGGTAGCGCGGCTGCGTCGACGATTCCGGCGACCGCGAGCTCGCGCAGGAACGGGCTCGGCGATCTCGGCGACCGCTGCGTGGCCCACCAGGATCCGGTGAGCAGCAGTTCGCGGCGCGCCCGGGTGATCCCGACGTACGCGAGTCTGCGTTCCTCGTCGGCGTGCCGTTCCCGGTTCTCCTCGGCGTAGGCCTTCACGGCCTCGTCGAACTCGGCCTGGCTCTGCACGCCGCGCCACATGAGCTGCGGGATCTCGTCGCGGTCGCCGCGGAACTCGCCCGGGAGCGACCCGAACGAGAGCCAGCCGCGGTTGCTCCGCGGCTTCGAGGGCAGCTCGTCGTCGACCATCCGCGGGATGGCCACCACATCCCATTCGAGCCCCTTCGACCCGTGGATCGAGAGCACCTGGACGGCTCCCGGCTCGGGGTCGTCCTGTCGGGGGCTCAACCGGTCGCGCTGCTCGGCTTCGAGCAGCCACCCGAGGAAGGCCCCGAGGGTCGGAAGCTCGGCGGAGTCCGCGAAGCCCGAGACGAGGTCGTCGAACGCTTCGAGGCTGGCCGCACCGAGCGGCTGACCGGGGTTCGCGGCGACCTCGATGTCGAGCAGCAGCTCGTGCTCGACGAGGGTCACGAAGTCCACCAGTCCGAGCCCGGCACGACGGCGCAGGGACTGCAGCTGCGCCCCGGCCCGACGCATGCGGGCGAGGCCCTCGGCGCTCAGGGCTGCGAGGGCGCGATGGTCGTCGGGTGCGGTGAGGACGAAGTCGAGCGCGTCGACGATCGACGGCGACTCGTCGGGCGCGATCGACCCGCGGATGCCACGGCGAACCTCGTCGGCGAGGCGCCGGGTCGCGAGGTCGCGCTCGGCGAGCCATCGCGCGACCGAGCCGAGCGCGGCCAGGTCCGCCGGCCCGATCCGCCACCTGGCACCGCCGAGCAGCCGCAGGAGCTCGGACCCCGCGGTCGGGTCGTGCACCACGCGCAGCGCGCACACGAGGTCGGCGACGACGGGCTGGTCGAGGAGCCCGGCGACCCCGAGCACGTGGACCGGGACGCCGCGGTCGCGCAGCGCGGTCGCGAACAGGTCGACGTGCGCGAAGGTCCGGCACAGCAGTGCGCCGGTGCGCTGCGCGCCGCGCATCCGCTCGGCGAGCCAGTCGGCGACCGCGGCCGCCTCCTCGTCGATGGTCTCGGACCAGCGGATCTCGAGCGCGCCGGCCTCGGCGAACGGCGAGGGCCGCAGCGGCGCCTTCGGGATGCCGCCGTCGAGCGGCGCGATGAGCGTGTTCGCCGCGTCGAGCACGATGGTGGGGTTGCGCCAGCTCGTGGAGAGGTCGTAGGCGGCCGCGTCGCCCGCCGAGGAGAAGTCGCCGTCGAACCGGGCGAGGTTCGCGGCGCTGGCGCCCCGCCACCCGTAGATGGACTGGTCGGGGTCGCCGACCGCCATGACCGGGTGGTCGCGGAAGAGCGTGGCGAGCAGTCTCGTCTGCACCACGCTGGTGTCCTGGTACTCGTCGAGGAGCACCGTCGCGTAGCGCTCGCGGTGCTCCGCCGCGACCTCCGGGTGCGCGGTGCAGATCTGCAGCGCGAGGGCCACCTGGTCGGAGAACTCCACGACGCCGCGGCGCTGCTTCTCGGCCGCGTACGCGTCGGCGAGTTCGAGCAGGGGCGGCAGCGCCTCGACGACGCCGAGCGCCGAGGTGAACGAGTCGAACGGGGTGCGCTTGCGCGGCGCCTCGATGGGCAGGTCGTGCATGGCGAGGAAGTCCCGCGCGAACGCGCGCACGTCGCGGCTGTCGGTCACGTTCTCGGCGAGCGCGCGGCTGAGCGAGAGCACTGCGCCCGTCACCCGGTCGAGCGATGCATCGAGCTCGACGAGCCTCGGGTCGGCCGCGTCCGAGACGATGCTCCGCGCGAGCTGCCACGCCGCGGCCTCGCCGAGGATCGTCGCGTCGGGTTCCCGGCCGATGCGCATCGCGTGCTCGCGGTGGATCGCGCCGGCGAACGCGTTGTAGGTGAACACCGCAGCGGATTCGAGCGGATCGAGTCGCACCTCGGCGATGCCCTCGGCGACGAGCTGCGCCACGCGTTCCCGGACCCGCTCGGCGAGTTCGCCCGCCGCCTTCCTGGTGAAGGTGAGTCCGAGCACCTCGGGCACGTCGACCGCGCCGTTCGCGAGCAGCCAGACGACGCGGTTGGCCATCGTCTCGGTCTTGCCGCTGCCCGCGCCCGCCACGACGATGCTCCGCCCGGTGGGGTCGGCCTCGATGACGGCACGCTGTTCCGGGGTGGGCGGGTGCAGGCCGAGTCGTGCGGCGATCTCGTCGGCGCCGATGCGTGCCGGGCTCATGCGGACACCGCCGGGACGAGGTGCACCCGGTACTGCCAGTCGCCGAGCCGCGAGCCGTGCGCGAACTCGACGGGCGAGTCGAACCGCGCCCCGGCCATGACGTGCGCGACCGCGTCGAGTCGTTCGCGGAACGCGGCCTCGGCCTCGTCGTCGAACGGCTGCTGGGCGCGCTCGGTGTAGAGCCTGCCCCCGACCGGGCGCGCGACGTAGACGAGCTTCGCACCGCCGGCCCGCCCACCGCTGGGCAGCACCCCGGCGCGCGCGGCGAGTTGGTAGGCGGCGAGCTGCGGATGCGCGGCGGTCTTCGCCGCCGTGGGCGGGGTCCGGCCGGTCTTGAGGTCGACGATCACGGTCGTGCCGTCGGGCGAGGCCTCGACCCGGTCGATCGTCCCGGTGATGCGCACCCGGCCGCTCACGAGTGTGAACCGCCCCTCGGCACCGAGCACGACCACCCCGTCGTCGGCGGCGTCGGCCAGGTAGTCGGCGGCGCCCTCGGTCATCCGGCGAGCGCCGCGACGCTCGCGTTCGGCGACCCAGCCGGCCTCGAAGCGGAGGTCGCGCCATCGCCGCTCGACGTCGGCCCAGAGCGTCTCGACGTCGACCTCGCCCGGCCGCTTCGCGGCCTCCTCGACGACGGCGTGCACGATCGTGCCGATCGACGCGGCCAGCCCCGACGGCGGCTGTGCGACGTGATCGACGAACCAGCCGAGCGGGCTCTCCTCCACGCGGTCGATCTGCGACGGCGAGACCGGCACGAGCGCCTCGGGGTCGCGTTCGAGGTCGACGAGCGGCGCCGTGGTCGACGGCTCGGCCGTGCCGTACCACTCCTCCGGGTGCGCGCCGGGCACCCCCTGCTCGGCGAGCATCGCGAGGGCCGACGCCGCCTCGCGGTCACCGGCCGCCGCGTCGCGGCGCAGCGCGCCGACCATGCCCCGGAGGTGCAACGGCCGACGCCGCCGTGCCGGCGGCCGGACCGGCGCGAACCCCATGAGGACCGACGGCTGCTCGTCGTCGTTCGAGGTGCACGACAGCACGATCTGCCGGACGGCGCGCGATGCGGCGAGCGCGAACAGCCGCAGTTCGTCGCCGCGTACGGACGCGCGGACGGCCGACGCCGGCTCGGCCTCGGGCTCGGGCATGCCCGCCCGGGCCGCCTCGACGGCCCGCGACAGGGATGCCGCGTGCAGCAGCGTGCCGCGCGGGCGGAGGTTCGGCCACACCCCGTCCTGGAGGCCCGCGATCACGACCACGTCGAACTCGCGGCCGATGAGCGCCGGAGGAGTGGCCAGGACCACGGCGCCGGCGCCGCCCTCGGGGGCGAGCGAGTCCTCGGGGAGCGCGTTCTGCAGCACGTCGCCGACGAACCGCCGGGCGGGTGCCCCGGGTTCGCGCTCGACGAAACGCCGCGCCGCGGCGAACAGGGCGACGACGGCGTCGAGCGACCGGTTGGCCTCGTCGGCGAGCACGCCGCTCCCGTCGGCCTGCCCGGCCCACTCGGATTCGAGCCCGCTGTCGTGCCAGAGCAGCCAGAGGAGCTCTTCGACGGTCGCACCGCGCGCCGCCGCCCGTCGGGCCGAGTCGAGCAACCCGGCGAGGCGATTCGCCCGGCGACCGGCCGGCGCGTCGATCGTCGCGAAGCCGCCCGCGACGGACAGCGCCTCGACCAGCAGTTCGTCGGCGCTGCGGACCCCGCCCGCGGCGAGCTCTTCATGTCTGAGCGCGAGCCTGAGCCTGCGCAGTCCGACGCGATCGAGCCGACCGAGCGGCCCGGTGAGCAGCGTCGTCGCCGCCTCGGCGTCGAGCGGCCAGAGCTCGAGGACGACCGCGGCGGCCGCGAGGAGCGAGGCCGAGCCCGGCGCGTCGCGGAGCGCGACCCGTGCCGAGCCGCCCGAGACCGGGACCTCGGCCGCGGCGAGTGCACGCGCGAACCCCGGCAGCTCGGCACCCGAGCGGGTCACGATCGCCATCGACGACCAGGGCACGCCGTCGAGCAGGTGGCGTTCCCGCAGCAGCCCGGCGATCCAGGCGCCCTCGGCCGCCGGGGACGGCGCCTCGATGCCGAGCACGGGCTCGAGGGGGTCGGCGTCGCGTGCAGGGGCATCGCTCGGCGCGACGAGCCGGGCGGCGCGATGCGCGCCCCCGAGCGCCGTGCCGATGTGCGCCGTGACCGACGAGAGCAGTTCGCGGTGCGCCGGGCGCCCGCGGTGCACGACCGGGAGGTCGACGCGCTCGACCGACACGCCGCCGAGCACCGACCCGAGCGAGCCCAGCAGGTCGGCCCGGCCGCCGCGGAAGCCGTTGCTCGCGACATCCGGATCGCCGAGGGCGACCACGTCGACGCCGCGCGCGGCGAACGCCCCCAGCAGCGCCGCGGTCGCCTCGGTCGCCTCCTGCGCGTCGTCGACGACGAGGAGCCGCAGGTCGCCGAGGGCACCGAGCGCGCGCGCGTCGTCGGGGTCGTGCACGCTCCGGCGCACGATCGCGGCGGCGTACGCGCCGAGCTCGGCTGAGTCGAACTGCGTCGGCCGCAGCTGTTCCTTGACCTCGCGGTACTCCGCGAGGAAGCTCGCAGCGGCGACCCACTCCGCGCGGCCCGCGCGGCGACCGAGCATCGCGAGATCGCCCGGCTCGACGCCCTGCTCGACCGCCCGCATCATGAGGTCGCGCAGCTCGGAGCGGAACCCCCGGAGTCCGCGCACCTCCGGCCCGAGCGCGTCGGGCCACTCCGGGCCGCCGCCGTCGAGCGACTGCGCCTCGAGCAGTTCGCCGATGACCTGGTCGTGCTCGGCGCCCGTGAGCAGGGTGACCGCACGGCCGGTCCTCGCCCGCACGAGGTCGTACGCGACCGCGCTCGCGGTGCGCGCGAGCGCGCCGCGCGTGGTCATCCCGAGGCGCAGCGCGAGCGCGTCGCGCATGACGGTCGCCGTGCGCCGCGTCGCCGAGAGCACGAGGACCTCGGTCGGCGCGATGCCCAGCCCGACGCGGTGCGCGACGACCTCGACCGCGAGCGAGGTCTTGCCCGACCCCGGCCCGCCGAACACGGCCGCGTGCCTCGCCGAGGCGAGCCGCTCGACGAGGCTCGTGTCGGCCGGGGCGAGGGTCGCTCGGGGGTGCATGCCGCCAACGGTATCCGTGTCCGCCGACAGTGAACGCGAGGCGCCCCGAGCGGCGCGGGTCGGTAGGGTGAGGGCAACGACAGAAAGGCGTGCAGTGGACCTTCGCATCGGCATCCAGAACTCCCCCCGCGAGATCGCGTTCGAGACCTCGCACACGGCGGCGGAGGTCGAGCAGGCCGTCTCGGCAGCAGTGTCCGGGCAGTCGCCCGTGCTGCGCCTGGCCGACGCGAAGGGCACCGTGTACGTCGTGCCCGCCGCGGCGCTCGCGTACGTCGAGATCGGCACCGAGGAGTCGCGCAAGATCGGCTTCGTCGGCTGATGGAACTGCTGTTCGTCGCGCTCGGCGGCGCGATCCTCGGGCTCGGCGCGAGGTACGCCGTGCCCCGGCGTCGGTTCCACGGCGTCGTGCTCGTGCCGGCCGTGGGCACCGGCGTCGCGGCCGTCGTCTGGGTCGCGCTGACCTGGCTCGGCATGCCGTGGGACGGCGGCTGGATCTGGGTCGTCTCGCTCGTGGCATCCGCTGCGGCCGCCGTCGGGGTGGCCTACCTCGTCGGCCGTCGACGCGAAGACGACGACGCGCGCACCTTCGAGCGCCTCGCGCGCTTCGGGCTCGCCCGCGGCTGAGCGCGGGCGCCCCGCGCCCGCCGGGCCTTCGAGCCGGGCCCGCCGCGTCAGGCCGTCAGGCCGTCAGGCCGAGCGCGTCCATGCGCCGCGTGTGCTCCGCGATGAGCTCGGTGAAGACCGGCTCGACGTCGGCGGCGTGGCCGCCCGAGCCCGACCGGATGGCCGACCGCGCGATCAGGAGCGTGTCGCCCACGAGGCTCCGACCCCAGAGCGCCAGCCGGTCGTCGAGCGTGTGATCGGCCTCGACGGCGCGGACGAGCTCCTGTTCGATGACCTCCGACGAGCGCGGTCCGCCGAGGATCGCCCGGATGCGCCCGCGCAGCTCGTGCGGGAGCCCCTCGGCCAGCCGGACGAAGTAGTCGTCGAGCATGCCCGAGGTGATGTGGATGCCGAGCAGCAGCTCGTACCAGTCGGCGCCCGAGGTCGCCTGGCGGAACCGGTCGAGCGCGGGAGCGAACGGCGCCATGACCTTCGCGGGCTCGGCGCCGAGCCGCCGTAACTCTGCGATGAGCTCGTGGTGACGCCGGAGGGCCACGCCCGCCGTGGCGCTGAGCCCCTCCTTCGCCCCGAGCTCGGGTGCGGTCGAGACCGCACGGGCGAGGTTCTCGAAGATCTCGAGCTGCACGTACGCCGCCTGGCCGAGGAACGCGACCGGCTCGGGCGTGAACTCGGTGAAGTCGATGCGGCTGAGTTCGGTCGGAGCGACCCGCGGGCGCAGCCTCGGGGCCTCTGGACGGGGTCGCCTGGACGTCGGCCAATTCACCACGTACCACAGCATATCCGGGGGGCTCCCGGACGACTCCGTTAGGCTGGTCCCCGCACGCGGGCGACGGAACCGCGGCCGTGCGCCTGTCGATCGAAGCAGGGCGCACCCGTTCTTCACCGACAGGTAGACATACGTGACCACGTTCACCGAACTCGGCATCGCGCCCGACATCGTCGAGGCACTCGCCTCCAAGGGCATCAGCGACGCCTTCCCCATCCAGGAGCAGACCATCCCCCTGGCCCTGTCCGGCCAGGACATCATCGGCCAGGCCAAGACCGGAACGGGCAAGACGTTCGGCTTCGGCCTGCCGATCATCCAGCGCCTCGGCGACGACCCCGAGCCCGGAGTCAAGGTCCTCGTGGTGGTCCCCACGCGCGAACTGTGCGTGCAGGTGACCGAGGACCTCGAGCTCGCCACCTCGAACCGCCCGACGAAGGTCGTCTCGATCTACGGCGGCAAGGCGTACGAGGGCCAGATCGAGCAGATCAAGGCCGGCGCGCAGATCGTCGTCGGCACGCCCGGCCGTCTGCTCGACCTCGCCTCGCAGCGCGTGCTGTCGCTGAAGAACGTCACCGAGATGGTGCTCGACGAGGCCGACAAGATGCTCGACCTCGGCTTCCTCGCCGACATCGAGAAGCTGTTCGCGCAGACCCCCGCGACCCGCCACACCATGCTGTTCTCGGCGACCATGCCGGGCCCGATCGTCGCCCTCGCGCGCCGGTTCATGACCCGGCCCATCCACATCCGGGCGAACGACCCCGACGAGGGGCTCACGCAGGCCAACATCAAGCACCTCGTCTACCGCGCGCACTCGCTCGACAAGGACGAGGTGATCTCGCGCATCCTCCAGGCCGAGGGTCGCGGCAAGACCGTCATCTTCACGCGCACGAAGCGCGCCGCGGCGAAGCTCGTCGAAGAACTGAACGATCGCGGCTTCAACGCCGCCGCCGTGCACGGCGACCTCAACCAGGACCAGCGCGAGCGAGCGATGGCCGCCTTCAAGGCCGGCCGGAAGGACGTGCTGATCGCGACGGATGTCGCAGCGCGCGGCATCGACGTCGACGACGTGACGCACGTCATCAACCACACGATCCCCGACGACGACAAGGCGTACCTGCACCGCGCGGGCCGGACGGGCCGTGCCGGCAAGACCGGCATCGCGGTGACGTTCGTCGACTGGGACGACCTGCACAAGTGGGCGCTCATCAACCGCGCGCTCGAGTTCGGCCAGCCGGAGCCCACCGAGACCTACTCGTCGAGCCCGCACCTCTACTCCGACCTCGGCATCCCCGAGGGCACGAAGGGGCGGCTCAAGCCGCCGACCGCGGCCACCCCGCCGCGATCGAGCACCGCGGGTCGCCGCGAGGGCGACGGCCAGGCGGATGCCGCGGGCTCGAGCTCCACGCGCGCTCGCCGCCGCACGCGCGGCGGCCGGCCGGTGGCCGAGGGCGCTGCGGCCGAGCAGGGCGAGTCCGCGCAGAAGGAGCCCGGCGCGGGCACCCACGACGGCAAGGGCAAGGAGCACCACGACGGCAACGCCGCCCCGCGCCGTCGCCGTCGTCGCCGCGGCGGCCGTTCGGGCGGCAACGCGGCCGGCGCCGCGTCGCCGTCGCCGACCGCCTGACGCTCGCTACGGAAGCACGGGCGCGCTGCCGCGCCCCTCGGCGAGGATCCGCTCGACGACCTCCGGGGCCGTCGTGTGCTCGCCGAGGCGGTTCGCCTTCCCGATGCCGTGGTAGTCGCTCGAGCCCGTGATCGCGAGCCCGTGCCGGCGCGCCATCTCGCGAAGTCGCGGCTTGGCGGCATCCGTGTTCTCGGGGTGGTCGACCTCGAGGCCGAACAGACCGCCCGCGACGAGTCGGCGCAGCCGTGAGTCGGGGATGACCTCCTCCGCACCGCGGGTGCCCGGGTGCGCGAGCACGGGGACGCCGCCGGCGGCTCGGATGAGGCGGATGCCCGTCAGCGGGTCGGGCGCGTAGTGCGGCTGGGCGTACCCCGAGCGCCAGTGCAGGATGCCGGCGAACGCGTCCGATCGGGTCTCGGCGTGGCCGCGCGCGACGAGTGCGTCGGCGATGTGCGGGCGACCGATCGTCGACCCCACCGTGGTCTGCGCGAGCACGTCGTCCCAGGTGAGCTCGTAGTCGGCCGCGATGCGGCGCACGATCTCCTCGGCGCGCGTGAGCCGCGACTCGCGGATGCGTCGCGTCTCGGCGACCAGTCCCGGGTCGGTGGGATCGACGAGGTAGCCGAGCACGTGCACGCTCGCGAACTGCACGCGCGTGGACAGTTCCAGGCCCGGGATCAGCGCGATCCCGTGCGCGCGGGCGGCATCCGCTGCTTCGCTCCACCCGGCGGTCGAATCGTGGTCGGTGATCGCGAGCGCCTCGAGCCCGGCGAGCGCCGCCGCCGCGACCAGCTCGGCAGGCGTGTCGGTGCCGTCCGACACCGTCGAATGCGCGTGCAGGTCCGCCGGCGTGGCGAACGTGGCGTCGGGCATGGAACCCATCGTAGGTCGCGGGCCGTCCCGCCCGCGGTCGGCCGGGCAGGCACGGTTCACCGCCGACTCTCAGCCGACGGGCTGTGGACAGGCCGATTCCGCCGGGTGCGCTGGCCTACGCTGGAGGCAATGCTCCCCCGCATCATCGGTTGGGCCGTCGCGATCGGCACCGCCGCACTCGCAGCCGTCCTGCTCTGGCCCCAGGCCCTCGGCCTGCAGGACCAGTGGGTCGCGGCGCACGTCGTCGCGCTCCGCGGTTCGGCGGCCCTCGCCGCGGGCGTCGTGGCGGCCGTCCTCGCACTCGCGATGCTGCTCGGGTCCGGCCGACGCCTCCTCGGCGCGCTGACGGCGATCCTCATCGTCTTCGCCCTCGGCAACCTCGGCGTGCTCGCGGCCCGGGGCCTCGGCGGCGAAGCCGCCCCCGAGGCATCCGGGCAGGTCACCGTCCTGTCGTGGAACACGCTCGGCGAGGTGCCCGACGCGGTCACGATCGCCGACCTGGCCCTCGCCCAGGGGGCCGACGTCGTCGTGCTGCCCGAGACCACCGAACCGCTCGGCGAGGAGGTCGCGATCGCGATGCGCGAGGGCGGCCGGCCGATGTGGGTGCACACGCAGGCGTTCGACGACATCGCGAAGGCCCGATCGACGACCATCCTCATCACCCCCGACCTCGGCGACTACCGGGTCGTCAACGATCCGTGGCCGGGGCCGCCCGGCAACACGAACACGTTGCCGAGCGTCGTCGCCGAGCCCGCCGACGGTGCGGGCCCGCGCATCGTCGCCGTGCACGCGGTCGCTCCGATCCGCTGGGAACTGCGCAACTGGCGCAGCGACCTCGACTGGCTCGCCGAGCAGTGCGCCGGTGAGAACGTGATCATGGCCGGGGACTTCAACGCGACGCTCGACCACTTCGCCGGGCGCGGCATCGATGGCGGCGACCTGGGTCGATGCGAGGATGCCGCGAAGGCCGGCGGTGCCGGCGGGCTCGGCACCTGGCCCACGAGCGTGCCCGAACTGCTGGGCAGCCCGATCGATCACGTGCTCGCGACGCCGACCTGGCGGGTCGACGGCTTCCGCGTGCTCGACGGGCTCGACGGTGCGGGCAGCGATCACCGCCCGATCGTCGCGACCCTCTCGCCCGCCGGCTGACCCGGCGCCGCCCGGGCACGGGACGCTCAGGGCGCGGTGGGAGAATGGGGGCATGACGAACACCGGCGACGCCACCGCGACGGCCCACGAGGCCCCCACCGACGAGACCACCGCCGAGGAGACCGGCCGGAACGCGAACCGTTCGACCACTCCGGAATCCGAGGGCTTCCGCTCCTTCATCGGCGGGAACTGGGCCGAGCGCGACGAGACGCCGCCGTCCGCCCGCCCGCAGGCCGCCTACGCCGCGGCGCGCCGCGCGAAGGTCTCCGCCGAGTTCCCCGGGCAGCGCCTCGTGATCCCCGCGGGCGAGATGAAGCAGCGCGCGAACGACACCGAGTACCCGTACCGCGCGCATTCCGCGTTCGCCCACCTCACCGGGTGGGGGTCCGACTCCGAGCCGGGCGCGGTGCTCGTGCTCGAGCCGACGGGTGAGGCCGGGCACGAGGCCACGGTGTACTTCCGCGAGCGCGCGGGCCGCGACAGCGAGGAGTTCTACGCCAACCCCGCGATCGGCGAGTTCTGGATCGGCCCGCGCCCGTCGCTCGAGCACGTCGCCGCCGATCTCCAGGTCGCGACGCGCGGGATCGCCGACTTCGACGCGGTGGTCGCCGCGGTCGACACCGCGACGCTCGTGCTGCGCGAGGCGGACCCGGCGATCACCGAGCGCGTCGACCACGGGCGCCTGCGCTTCGCGGCCGAGGCGGCGTTGTCCACCAACGCCTCGGACGCCCCGTTCAGCATCGAGGTGAACGCCGAGCACGAGCCCGACGCCGACCTGGCGCGCGTGCTCTCCGAGCTGCGCCTGGTCAAGGACGAGTTCGAGGTCGCCGAACTGCGCGCCGCGGTCGACGCGACCGAACGCGGCTTCGCCGAGGTGCTGGCCGAGCTGCCGCGCATCACGAGCGAGGTCCGCGGCGAGCGCGTGATCGAGGGCGTCTTCGCGACCCGCGCCAGGCTCGACGGCAACGACGTCGGATACGGCTCGATCGCCGCGGCGGGCCCGCACGCGACGATCCTGCACTGGACCCGCAACGACGGCCCGGTCGTCCCGGGCGACCTGGTGCTGCTCGACGCGGGCGTCGAGATGGACAGCTACTACACGGCCGACATCACGCGCACGTTCCCCGTGAACGGCGAGTTCTCGGCTGTGCAGCGTCAGGTGTACGAGGCCGTCCTCGAGGCGGCGGATGCCGCGCTCAGCATCGTTCGCCCCGGCATCGTGTTCCGTGAGATCCACGCCGCCGCGATGGAGGTCATCGCGAAGTACACCGCCGAGTGGGGCTTCCTGCCCGTCTCGGCCGAGGAGTCGCTCAAGCCCGAGAACCAGTTCCACCGCCGCTACATGGTGCACGGCACGAGCCACCACCTCGGCCTCGACGTGCACGACTGCGCGCAGGCGCGCCGGGCGATGTACATGGACGGCGTGCTCGAACCGGGCATGGTCTTCACGATCGAGCCGGGGCTGTACTTCCAGGCGGACGACCTGAGCGTGCCCGAGGAGTTCCGCGGCATCGGCGTGCGCATCGAGGACGACATCCTCGTGACCGCCGACGGCGCCGAGAACCTCTCGGCCCGCATTCCCCGTACGATCGCGGAGGTCGAGGCGTGGGTGCGCGGGGCGCAGGCCTGACCCGCGGGCGCCCGTCTGAACGTCCCACCTTTCCATCGAGTGTTGCCGCTCCCGCCCAGTGATTCCGCTGGAGCGGTAACACTCGACGCGACGAGCAACACTCGGCGGGCTGACGAGCGGGATCGCGGTCGGTCCGACGACGGTTGGCACGGAACGCCGCGCACCAACGACCCGCCGCCGCACGCCGTCGCTCACGCACGGAGGACCCTCCACCACCCTCCATGCTCCGCCGAGTGATACCACTCCCGCCGACTGATGCCGCTCGAGCGGCAACACTCGACGCGACGAGCAACACTCGGCGGGGCGGGCGGCGGGGGCGGGGGCTACGCCGCGACGCGGGGAGGGTGAGGAGAGGCTAGGCGTCGCCGCGCTCGCGCGCGGCGCGGCGCGCGGCGTCCTGCGCCTCGCCGTAGGTGAGGGGGCGGTCGGGGTCGATCGCGGGGCGTGCGGGGTCGGCATCGGCTTCCGGCTCGGCGTCGGGGCCGGCTTCTGCGGATGCCTCGTCGGTGCGCTTGTCGCCTGCCTCGGGCTCGTCCGGCGACGGGCCGACGCCCGAACCGGTCGCTGCACCCGAGGCCCTGGTACCGGCACCCGGCGCATCCGCGCCGCCGACAGCCGATGCCCCGGCACCACCCGACGCCCCGACGCCCGGGGCACCACCGTTCCCGGCACCGCCCGCCCCCAAGCGCCCCCGACGGGGGCAGCAGGCGACGGCGGCGCCGCGGCATCCGTCACGCCCAGGACCTGCCTGGCACGGCTGACGTGCTCGGAACTGCCGACGATCGCGTACCGCGTCGCGAGCACCTGCATGACCGAGGTGAAGTCGCGGCGGCGGCGGTTGACCGAGTAGGTCACGACGGAGAAGATCATGCCGAAGCCGGCGCCGAAGAGCACGGCGGCGGCGAGCACGCCGAGCGAGGTGCCCTGCGGGGAGAAGATGAAGAAGAGCAGACCGAGGAACGTGCCGAGCCAGGCGCCCGAGAGCGCGCCGGCACCGGCGGTACGGCCCCAGCTGAGCTTGCCGGTGATGCGTTCGACGGTCTTCAGGTCGTGGCCGACGATCGCGAGTTCGCGGACGGGGAACTCGGCCTTCGCGAGCGCGTCGACGGCGGCCTGCGCCTCGAGGTAGGTCTCGTAGCTGGCGACGGTCTCCCCCGTGGGCAGCGTCGGATAGGTGCGGCCGAGACGACCGCCGAACGGCGACTGGTTGCTCACCCGCCCATTCTCCCATGCACGCGCGGTCGCCGGTCGATCCGGCGCCCTGCGCGGTAGGTTGGGAGGCGTGAGCGCCACGAGAGTCTTCGTCGCCCGACTCGCCGGGTGCGCCGTCTTCGACCCCGCCGGGGATCGCGTCGGCAAGGTCCGCGACGTGCTCGTCGTGTACCGGAAGGATGACCCTCCGCGGGTCGTCGGCCTCATCGTCGAGATCCCGGGCAAGCGCCGCGTGTTCGTCTCGATCGGGCGGGTCACCTCGATCGGCGGCGGTCAGATCATCACGACCGGGCTGATCAACATGCGGCGCTTCGAGCAGCGCGGCGGCGAGGTGCGGGTGATCGCGGAGATGCTCGGCCGCAAGGTCACCTTCGACGACGGCTCGGGCACGGCCACGATCGAGGATGTCGCGATCGAGGAGCGCGATGCCGGCGAGTGGGAGGTCGACCAGCTGTTCGTGAGGCGCCCGAAGACGAGTGCGTCGCCGTTCGCGAAGGGCCCGTCCGCGTACGTGACGTGGCGCGAGGTGCATGAGACCACGGCCGTCGGCGAGGCGCAGTCGGCCGAGCAGCTCATCGCGACGTACTCCGAGCTGAAGCCGGCCGACCTCGCGAACACGCTCCTCGACCTGACGCCGCAGCGACGGCAGGAGGTCGCGGCCGAGCTCCCCGACGACCGGTTGGCCGATGTGCTGGAGGAGATGCCCGAGGTCGACCAGGTCGAGATCCTCGCCAAGCTGGGCGACGACCGCGCCGCCGACGTGCTCGACCACATGCAGCCCGACGATGCGGCCGACCTCATCGCGCAGCTGCCCGAGGAGCGCGGTGAGCACCTGCTCGAGCTCATGGAGCCCGAGGAGGCCGAGGACGTCCGGTTCCTGCTCTCGTACGGCCCCGACACCGCGGGCGGCCTGATGACGACCGAGCCGATCATCGTCTCGGCGGATGCCACGGTCGCCGAGGGCCTCGCCCTGATCCGGCGGCACGACCTGCCGCCCGCGCTCGGCGCGGCGGTGTGCGTGACGCTGCCGCCGTACGAGCCGCCGACGGGCCGGTTCCTGGGCATCGTGCACTTCCAGCGGATGCTCCGCTACCCGCCGCACGAGCGGCTCGGGTCGCTCATCGACCAGGGGCTGGAGCCCGTCAAGGCCGACACGTCCGCCGCCGAGGTGAGCCGCATCCTCGCCAGCTACGACCTCGTGTCGGTGCCCGTGGTCGACGAGAAGCACCGGCTCGTGGGCGTGGTCACGATCGACGACGTGCTCGACTACCTGCTGCCGGACGACTGGCGCAGCCACGACGACCACGACGACGAGCTGCACCGGCGCGCCACGGCGCGCGCGCAGCTGAACACCGGGAGCATTCCGGTCGCGGGAAGGGGGGCGCCGGATGGCACGCGCTGACGCGGACGACCGCCGCTTCGACACCCCGAAGGGCGCACGGCGCGGGTCGGCGCCGTCGCGCAGGTCGGGCGACCGCGACCGGTTCGGCCGGTTCACCGAGTGGGTCGCTCGCGGCATGGGCACGCCGTGGTTCCTGCTCGGGCTCAGCCTGTTCGTGGCGTTCTGGATCCTGTGGAACACCCTCGCCCCGCCCGCGTGGCGGTTCGACTCGGTCGAACTCGGGTTCATCGCCCTGACCCTCGTGCTCAGCCTGCAGGCGTCGTACGCCGCACCGCTCATCCTGCTCGCCCAGAACCGACAGGACGATCGCGACCGCGTGCAGATCGAGCAGGACCGGCAGCGCGCCGAGCGCAACCTCGCCGACACCGAGTACCTGGCGCGCGAGGTGGTCGCGCTTCGGCTCGCGGTCCGCGACCTCGCGTCGAAGGAGTTCATCCGGCAGGAGCTGCGGCAGATCCTCGACGACCTCGACAAGCGCGATGCGGAGGATGCCACGCATGCCGGATCCTGACGTCGAGGCCGCCGTCCGCACGGCCCTCGCCGGGGTCGTCGACCCGGAGATCCGCCGCCCGATCACCGAGCTCGACATGGTCGACCGGGTCGTGGCGACCGCGACGGGCGTCGAGGTCGGCATCCGCCTGACGATCGTCGGCTGCCCGGCGTCGGACCGCATCGAACGCGACGTCCGCGCCGCGGCCGAGGGCGTCGTCGGCGCGGGCAACGCGGTCGTCGAGCTCGGGGTGATGACCCCCGAGCAGCGGCACGCCCTCACCGAGCGGCTCCGCGGCGGGCGCGCGGCGCGCGGCAACCCGTTCGGCCCGGGCACGCTGACGCGCGTGATCGCGGTCACGAGCGGCAAGGGCGGGGTCGGCAAGTCGACGCTGACCGCGAACCTGGCGGTGGCGCTCGCGGCACGTGGCCTGTCGGTGGGTCTCGTCGATGCCGACGTGCACGGGTTCTCGGTGCCGGCGCTGCTGGGGCTCGTCGACGAGCACGGCACCGCGGCGCGGCCGACCCGGGTCGACGACATGATCCTGCCCCCGGTCGCCCACGGCGTGAAGGTCATCTCGATCGGCATGTTCGTCGAGCCGACCGAGCCGGGCGGGCGCGGGTCGTCGGTCGCGGTCGCCTGGCGCGGGCCGATGCTGCACCGAACGCTGCAGCAGTTCCTGACCGACGTGTACTTCGGCGACCTCGACGTGCTGCTCGTCGACCTGCCTCCGGGCACGGGCGACGTGGCGATCTCGCTCGGGCAGTTGCTGCCGAACGCCGAGGTGCTGGTCGTCACGACCCCGCAACCGGCCGCGGCCGACGTCGCCGAGCGTTCGGGGCTCGTGGCCCGCCAGACGGGGCAGACCGTCATCGGCGTGGTCGAGAACATGGCGGGGCTCGCGCAGCCCGACGGGTCGCTGCTCGACCTGTTCGGTTCCGGCGGCGGCGACGAGGTCGCCCGGCGCCTGTCGGAGGGCGTGGACGAGCCCGTCCCGGTCGTGGCGAGCGTGCCGCTGAGCGTCGCGCTGCGGCGCGGCGGCGACGACGGGATGCCGGTCGTGCTGGCCGAGCCCGACGATCCGGCCGCGCGCGCGATCGAGCAGGCGGCGGCGTTCCTCGCGGGTCGGCCGCGTTCGCTCGCCGGCCGGCACCTGGACGTCTCGGTGCGATGACGGGTGAGACGGATGCCGCGTGCCGCTCGCTCGACTGCACCGCCCGTGGGTGCGCGGGTCGCGGCAGCGCCGCTCGCCGCCCTGATGGTGCTCGCGTCGGCGGCGTGCTCGCCGCCGGCGCCTGAGCCCGGCGAGCCCGAGGGCCTCCCCGACGGCCTCACCCTGGAGGTCCGGCAGGGCCGCCTCGACGTGCCGCAGGGCCTGCTCGTGCTGCACTTCGCCAACTCGGGCGACCCGCTCGAGGTCTCGGGCTTCGAGGTCCACTCCCCCGCGCTGCGCCCCGGCATGACCCGTGACGACCCGTTCGAGCTGGGTCGCGACGACGCGATCGACATCCGCCTGCCGCTGCCCGGGACCGTGTGCGACGGCGATCCGACCGAGGTCGGCGTCGAGGTGCGCGTGGTCGCCGCGGACGGCGGGGAGCGCACCGGAACCCTCGTGCCCGACGACCCGTTCGACACGATGGCCCGGATCGCCGCGACCGACTGCCTGGCCGAGTCCGTCGCGGCGGTCGCCGCGATCGAGCTGCCCGATCGGCTGCGCACGACCGGGGCGGATGCCGCGATGCGGGCGTGGATCGACGTGCGAGTGGTGCCCGTGGCATCCGCTTCGACCGGAGGCGGGTCGGGCGACGGAGCCGTCGACCACACGCTCTCGATCGCCGGGGTGGCCGCGACGACCCTCATCGGCGACGAGGACGGCGGGGACTGGGCGCTCGACCTGGAGGTCGCGGCGGGCGACGAGCCGGTCGATGTGCCGCTCGCGGTCCGCCCCGCACGCTGCGATGCGCACGGGATCGCCGACGACAAGCGCGGCACGATCCTGCCGTTCGACGTCGCGACCGGCGACGGGCGCGAGGGCCGGCTCGAGTTCGCGTCGGGCGACGCGCTCAAGGCGGACCTGTACGCCTACTACACCGAGCGGTGCGGGCTCGACCGGCCCGCCGGGTGACGCCCGCCCGGCGGCGCGCCTAGCCTCGCGGTTCGACGACGCGCGCCAGCAGTTCGACGAGCAGCCGCTCGGTGAGGCGCCCCGGCAGCGCCTCGACGAGCGCGAGCACGGGAGCCAGCCGGTCGGGCAGTGCCCCGCCCGCGCCCTCGCCGCCGAGCAGGCCGAACGCGCCGAGGAGTCCCGCCGCGGTGTCGGAGTCGAGCCCTGCGGATGCCGCGGCGAGCCCCGCCGTACCGCCCGGGAGGGACGCCGCGAGCCCCGAGACGAGCTCCGCACCGTCGACCGCGGGCACGCCGCGCACGGCGTCGGCGGCCGCGACGAGCGCCGGCACGAGTTCGCCGACGACCGAGTCGGTCACGGGCGTCACCGTCAGGTGCGCCGTCCGCGCCAGGACCCGGCCGTCGGCCTGCACCATTCCGGGCTGCAGTTGCAGGTGCCATCCGCTCGCACGCGCCGCATCCGCCCAGTGGTGGGGGTCGACGCGACGCTCCGCGGGAACACGCTCGTCGGCGCGCACCGCGAACAGCGGGCCGACCGGGTCGCCCACGACCCGCAGGCCCTCGATCGCGTCGACGGCCTCGCGCACTGCGCGCGTCGCCTCGGTCGCGCGTGCGGTGAGCCGCACGAACCCGGGCTCGCCGAGCACCTGCACGATGGCCCAGGCCGCGGCGAGGGGGCCGGCGGGCTTGGATCCGGCGAGCGTGGGGTTGACCACGGGGTAGCCGGGCCAGCCGGTGGTGGCGAAGTACTGGCGGCGCTGCCGGTCGCGTCCGCGCTGCAGGAGCACGGAGACGCCCTTCGGCGCGTAACCGTACTTGTGCAGGTCGGCCGACAGGCTCGTGACGCCGGGCACCGCGAGATCCCAGTCGGGCAGGCCCTCCTGGAAGGCCAGTGCGAACCCGCCGATGCAGGCGTCGACGTGCAGGGCGATGCCGTGCCGGGAGGTGATCGCGGCGACCTCGGCGACCGGGTCGAGCGTCGCGAACGGGTACGACGGGGCGCTCAGCACGACCAGCGCGACATCCGCGTCGAGGCGTGCCGCGACGTCCGCGACGGCCGGCGCGCCGGTCTCGGGGTCGACCGGCACCAGGTCGAGGCCGAGGCCGAACGCCTGTGCTGCCTTGTGGAATGCGGCGTGCACCGTCGTCGGGGCGAGCAGCCGCGGCATCCGCTCGTCGTCGGGGTTCGCCGCACGCCACACGTCGCGTGCGGTCTTGACCGCGAGCATGCAGCTCTCCGTGCCACCGCTCGTGACGGAGCCGACGACCTCGTCGGCGGGCGCGACGGCGCCGGACGCATCGCCGTGGAAGATGCGCCGGGCGAAGCCGACGACGTCGGACTCCATCGCGGCGACCGAGGTGAACGTGGTGGGGTCGAGCCCGTTCACCGGCTGCACGAGGCGCGCGGCGCGCGCGGCGAGGTCGTCGAGTTCGGCGAGCCCCGAGTCGTACACGTACGAGAGCACCCGCCCGCCGTGCGTCGGCGCGTCGGCCTCGCGCAGTGCGACGAGCTCGGCGAGCACGTCGTCGGGCTGTCGTTCGAAGTCGGTCATGGGGCGACCTCCCGGGTCTGGGCGGGGGCGTCGATGTCGGCTCGGCGCAACGGGTAGCGGAGGATCGGGATGATGCTGAGTGCGACGATCACGGCGGGCAGCACGCTGAAGCTGAGCGCGATCCCGGCGACCGCGGCGTCGGGCTGGACGACCTCGGCGGCGCCGACGGATTCGAGGTAGCCGGTCGCCGCGAGCACGATGGTCAGCAACGTCGCGCCGAACGCCATGCCCGTGGTCTCGCCGGCCGTCCACACGCCGCCGAAGCTGCCCGCGAGGCCCGGCCCCGACACGCGGGCGTCGTGCGCGATGACGTCGGGAAGCATCGCCATGGGCAGCGACTGCATGCCCGCGTACGCCGCGCCCGCGAGGGCCACGGGGCCGTAGACCCACGCGCCCGGCGCCCACAGCATGCCGACGAGCGCCGCCGCGGCGACGGCGAACACCGCGCTCGCGAGCACGAACGAGCGTTCCTTGCCGATGCGCTGGGCGAGTCGCCCCCAGAGGGGCGCGCACAGGATGGCGGGGCCGATCAGGGCGACGAACAGGAAGGTGAGCGCGTCGTCGGAGCGCATCACCCACACGGCGACGTAGTTCGCGCCCGCGAGCATCGCGCCCGTCGCGAGCCCCTGCAGGAGGAAGGCCGCGAGCAGCAGGCGGAACGGTCGGCTGCGCCGCAGCGCGGCGAGGCCCTCGGCGTACCCCGCCGCGATGCTGCGCCGCGCACGCTCGGCGCGCGGCACGCCGGCGGGCGCGATCGTCGTGGCGACGAGCATGCCGAGGCCGATGACCAGGCCTGCGACGATCGCCATGACGAGGTAGCCGAGCGCTTCGTCGTCGCCGCCCGTGCGTCGCAGCATCGGCCCGCCCGCGCCGAACAGCAGGATGGCGACGCTGAGCACGACCACGCGCCACGTCAGCAGCCGGGTGCGTGCGTCGTAGTCGTCGGTGAGTTCGGCGGGCAGTGCGATGTAGGGCACCTGGAAGAGGCTGAACGCCGTCGCCGTGGCGAGGAACGCCACGAGCACCCAAACCCCGGCCGCGACCGGCCCGGCCCCCGCCGGCGCGGCGAACGTGACCACGAACGCGATCGGGAGGGCGATGGCGCCGACGCGCATCCAGGTGCGGCGCGTCCCCGTCCGCGCGAGCGCGGCGTCGCTGCGCTCGCCGATCCACGGGTCGATGATCACGTCCCAGACCTTCGCGGCGGTCACGACGAGCCCGGCGAGGAGTGCGGTGACGCCGAGGGTGTCGGTCAGGTAGAAGACGAGGACGAGTCCGGGCAGCGTCGCGAACCCGCCGGTGCCGATCGAGCCGATCGCATACCTGGAGACGACGCTGCGCGAGAGACGTCGCTCCGGTGCAGTCATGCGTGGAAGCATACCCAGACCGGACGACCCCGTCCGCACGCGAAGACGCGCGGACCCGGCGGGATCTGGGACGCCCGTCCTAGACTGGCCGCGTGACCGATGCCGACACCCTCCCCCAGGTCCCGTCCGTCCGCGCCGCCGAAGCCCTGCTCGGCGATCTCGTCGCGACCACGGGCCGCACGTTCGCGGTGCCGACCCCCTCGACGGGCGAGACGCTCGTCGACCTGCCCCGTTCGAGCGCGGACGACGTCCGCGACGCGGTCTCCCGCGCGCGCCTCGCGCAGGTCGCGTGGGCTCGCGTCGGATTCGCCGAACGCCGGCGCGTGCTGCTGCGCGCGTTCGACCTGATCCTGGAGCGCCGCGAGGACCTGCTCGACCTCACGCAGCTCGAGAGCGGCAAGACCCGCGGGCAGGCGTTCGAGGAGGTCTTCCAGGCGCTCTCGGTGACGCGTTGGAACGCGCTCAAGGCCCGGTCGGTGCTGCGCGGCGGCGTGCGACGCTCGGGCATCCCGGTCGCGCTCTCGACGCGCGTGAAGTACAAGTCGAAGGGCGTGGTCGGGGTCGTCACGCCCTGGAACTACGCGATCAGCCTGGCCGCCATGGATGTCGTGCCGGCCCTCGCCGCGGGCTGCGCGGTCGTGCAGAAGGCCGACGACCAGGGCGCGCTCTCGGTGCTCGCGCTGCGCCGCGCGTTCATCGACGCAGGCGTGCCCGAGGCGCTGTGGGCGGTCGTCGCCGGCGAGCCCGGCGAGGTCGGCGAAGCGCTCACCGACGAGGTCGACTACATCTGCTTCACCGGTTCGACCGCGACCGGCCGCCGCATCGCCGAGAAGGCGGGGCGGCGCCTGGTCGGCGCGTCGCTGGAACTCGGCGGCAAGAACGCGCTCATCGTGCTCGACGACGTCGACGTCGAGCAGGCGGCAGCGGATGCCGCGCACGCGTGCTTCTCGTCGATGGGCCAGCTGTGCGTGTCGATCGAGCGCATCTACGTGCACCGCACCGTCGCCGAGGCGTTCACGGCTGCGCTCGTCGCACGCCTGACCGATCCGCGGATCGGGTCGGGCCTCGACCACGAGGCCGACTACGGAAGCCTCGCGAGCGCGGCGCAGCTCGCTCGGATCACCGGGCACCTCGACGACGCGCTCGCGCAGGGCGCGGAGGTGCTCGTCGGCGGCAGGCCCCGACCGGACGTGGGGCCGTGGGCGTTCGAACCCACGATCCTCGCGGGCGTGACGCCCGGGATGCGGGTGCTCGACGAGGAGACGTTCGGGGCGATCGCCTCGCTGCAGGTGTTCGACGACGAGCTCGAGGCGGTCTTCGCCGCGAACGACTCGGAGTACGGGTTGAACGCGTCGGTGCTGTCGGGGTCGACCCGGCACGCGCTGCGCGTGGCGGACCTGCTCGAGGCCGGCAGCGTGAACGTGAACGAGGGCTACCGGGGCAGCTTCAGCTCGGTGGATGCCCCGATGGGCGGCGTGAAGTCCTCGGGCCTCGGGCGGCGCAACGGCCGCGAGGGCCTGCTGCGGTTCGCCGACCCGGTCACGGTCTCGGTGAACACCCGCATCATCCCGCTCCCGCACACGGGGCGCGAGTACCGCACGATGATCCCGCTCATGGCGCTGTTGCAGCGCGTGTTCCGCGGCATCCGCCGCGCGTAGGCGCGCCGCCGAGCGGAGGCGGCCTCAGGTCGCTTCGCTCAGGTCGCTTGGCTCAGGTCGCTTCGGAGTCGAACGGCGCGGGCTCGCCGGCCGCTACCGTCTGCAGCTTGCGCTTGCGCTGCAGGTACGCCGAGTTCTCGTTGACCGCGGCGCGGGCGACGACGGGCTTGGCGGGTTCGGCGAACGGGTCGACCTCGGTCAGCGCCTCGCGGATGATCCGGCGCGGGTCGTACTGGCGCGGGTCGAGCTTGCGCCAGTCGACGTCGTCGAAGTCGGAGCCCATCTCCTCGCGCACGCGGTCCTTCGCGCCGTTGGCCATGTCGCGCATGTTGCGGACGAAGCGGCCGAGTTGCGCGGCGTAGTGGGGCAGGCGCTCGGGCCCGAGCAGGAAGACGGCGATCACCCCGATGATGAGGAGTTTGTCGAAGGTCAGGCCGCCCATGCGCACAAGGATAGTCGGCGGCGAGCCGCGCGCCGACCACGTGATCGCCCCCTAGGCTTCAGGGGTTGACAGATTCACCGGGAGCCGCCACGTGTCCGAGCACGACCTGAACTGGAAGTACGTCGATGAAGCCGTCGTCGAGTCCGAGTCGATCGCCCGGGCTCGTCTGCAGTCGCTCGAGCTCGGGATCGAGCCGATCTCGCCCGCGGTCGGGGCGCAGCTCGCGGTGGTCGCGGCAGCGTGCGACGCTCGCGCGATCATCGAGGTCGGCACTGGCGTCGGCGTCTCGGGGCTGTGGATGCTCCAGGCTGCGCGGTCGGCGCACCTGACCTCGATCGACACCGAGACCGAGTACCAGCAGCACGCGCGCGAGCACTTCGCGGATGCGGGCATCGCCGCGGCGCGCGTGCGCCTGATCGCGGGCAGGGCGGGCGAGGTGCTGCCGCGCATGAACGAGCGCTCGTACGACGTGGTGGTCGTCGATGCGGATGCCGCGTCGGTCATCGAGTACGTCGAGCACGGCCTCCGGCTCGCCAAGCCCGGCGGGAGCGTGCTGGTGGCGCGTGCTCTGTGGAAGGGGCGGGTGGCCGACCCGGCACGGCGAGACGACGTTGCGTCGGCGTTCCGCGGGCTCATCTCGGAACTCGCGGGTTCGTCGGCGGTGGTCACCGCCATCTCGCCGGCCGGGGACGGGCTGCTGCAGATCGTGAAGCTGGGCGCCTGACTAGGCCGCGTTGACGACGCCGCCGAGGACGTCGTAGAGCTCCTTGGCCTCGGCGTCGTTCACCGAGACGACGAGTCGACCGCCACCCTCGAGGGGTACGCGCACGATGATGAGCCGCCCCTCCTTCACAGCCTCCATCGGTCCGTCTCCAGTGCGTGGCTTCATAGCCGCCATTGAGCTACCCCTTTCGTGGCTGAATCTCCATTATCCCGCATCGGGGGCTCGTACCGGACACCCGAGCCCTCGTTGTGGAGGATCGTCTACGGATCGTGGAGGCTCGTCTGCGGATCACGGCGGTGTCCAGTCGTATCCGTCGATGCGCCAGCCGATGAGCAACCACCCGACCTGCAGCGCGAGCGAGGCGACCACGAGACCGCCCCGCCACCACGGCGAGCGCGGAACGGCCAGGGCGCCCGCGAGCGGGAACAGGGGCGCCAGCAGCCGGAACGTGCTCGACTGCGGGAAGAACACGGCGAACAGGTAGAGCGCGTAGCTCGCGCACCAGAGGCGCAGGTCGACCCCGAGCCGCTTGACCCACGGTGTGAAGAGGAAGACTGCGAACCCGACGACGAGCGCGATGGGTGCGATGGTCCCCATCGGCTGGCCGAGCCACCAGTCGCCGGACTGGAACCAGGGCGTGAGCGGGGCGAGTTCGACGTAGCCGATGTAGGGCGCGCGCCAGGCCAGTTCGGTGTCGAGGTATGCGGTCGGGCTTCCGGTCACGGCCCAGGCGACGACGGGCCAGGCGAGGCCGACGAGGCCGGCGAAGACGGCGACGGATGCCACGACGACCTGCTCACGAGCGGGGAACGGATCGCGTTCACGCGTGAACCACCGCACGATCCAGTGCAACCCGAGCGTGAGGGCGAACGCGAGCGCGCCGGGGCGGGTGAACGCCCAGACGGCGAGGACGGGCAGGAGCCACACGTAGCGCCGGTCGACGAGTAGGAGCAGCGCGATCGCGAGCCAGAGGAAGCCGAGCGATTCGGCGTACCCGAACTGCATGATGGGCGCGACGGGTGCGACGCAGAACAGCACGACGGCGAACATCGCCTGGTCGGGTTCGAGGAACCTCGTCATGAGGCGGTGGAACACGAGTGCCGCGCCGAGCCCTGCTGCGAGTGCGACGAGCACCGACGCGACATCCCAGGGCAGCCCCGCGGTCGTGAAGACGCGCACGATCGCGGGGAACGCGGGCAGGAACGCCCATGCGTTCTCGGCGACGTGCCCGTTGTCGTCGATCGGCAGATCGCTCGGGTAGCCGCCGACGGCGATCCACGCGTACCACCTGGCATCCCACAGGTTGGCATATGCGAAGTAGCCGGGCTTCGCGCCGGTCCACGCGTTCGCCGCCTGCCCCTGCGCCATGACCAGCACGAACACGGTGGTGATCGCGCGCGCCGCGGCGTAGATCAGGGTGACGCGCGCCCACCACGGCAGCACGCGCCAGCGCACGCGCGGCGACCAGCGCGACCGGCGCGTCGGGCGCCCGGTCAGTGCGAGCCGCCCGTGAGCCACGAGCGCAGCGCGCGTTCGCACGCGAGGATCTCGTCGCAGGCGACGCGTTCGTCGTCGGCATGGGCGAGCAGCGGGTCGCCGGGCCCGAAGTTCACGGCGGGGATGCCGAGCGCGCTGAAGCGCGCGACATCGGTCCACCCGTACTTCGGTCGCGCCTCGGCGCCGACCGCGCGAACGAACTCCTGCGCGAGCGGGTCGTCGAGCCCTGGACGCGCGCCTTCAGAGGCATCCGTCACGGTCAGTTCGTACTCGGGGAACAGCGCCCGCACGTACTCGGTCGCCT
Source organism: Agromyces marinus (assembly GCF_021442325.1). Taxonomy (NCBI): domain Bacteria; kingdom Bacillati; phylum Actinomycetota; class Actinomycetes; order Micrococcales; family Microbacteriaceae; genus Agromyces; species Agromyces marinus. The sequence continues at coordinate 2,110,614 of NZ_CP087879.1, forward strand.
CGGCGACCGACCGGCTGGGCGCGAAGCGGTAGTTGAGGGTGAGCACGGCGTCGTCGGGGATGACGTTGCCGGCGACGCCGCCGTGCACGAACACGGCGTTGAGCCCCTCGCGGTAGTCGAGCCCGTCGACGCGCACGGTCTCGGCCTCGAACGCGGCGAGCCGTTCGAGCGCGGGCGCGAGCTTGTGGATCGCGTTCTCGCCCACCCAGCTGCGCGCGGAGTGCGCGCGGCGACCGGTCGCGCGCAGTTCGACCCGGAGGGTGCCGTTGCATCCCCCCTCGACCTGGCCGTTCGACGGTTCGCCGAGGATCGCGAAGTCGCCCGCGAACAGGTCGGGGCGCGTGCGCAGCACGCGGCCGAGCCCGTTCAGGTCGGCCGCGACCTCTTCGTGGTCGTACCACATCCAGGTCACGTCGACGACGGGTTCGGCGAGTTCGCGCGCGAGTTTGAGCTGCACGGCGACGCCGGCCTTCATGTCGACCGTGCCGCGCCCCCACAGCACGCGGCGGCCGTCTTCTTCGATGAACCGCGTCGGCACGTTGCCGTTGATCGGCACGGTGTCGAGATGCCCGGCGATCACGACCCGCCGGTCGCGCCCGAGGTTCGTGCGCGCGATCACCGTGTCGCCGTCGCGCACGATCTCGAGGTGCGCCGCGCCCGCGAGCGACTCGACGACGAGGTCGGCGAGCGCCCGCTCCTCCCCCGACACGCTCGGAACATCGCAGATCGCCTGCGTGATCGCGACCGCGTCGGCGGACAGGTCGAGGGCGGGCACGGGCCGGTCGGGTTCAGCCATGCCCTGAAGTCTACGAGGGGCGGATGCCACGCCCTCCCTCCCTCCCTCCCTCCCTCCCCCTCCCTCCCACCCTCCCCTCCTCCCGCGATTCAGGACGTTCGTGCTCGCTGCCGGCGTGTCGACACGCGACACGCCGACCACACAGGAGATCGTCCTGAATCGCGAAGCCGGTCGGCACGGGTCGGCACCGGTCGGCACCGGTCGAAGCCGGTCGGCACCGGTCGGAACCGGTCGGCACCGGTCGGCATGTATCGGAACGGGTCGGGGTCGGTGCGGGCGGCATCCCGCGCCTCGGTACCCTTGAACCATGCCCGCTGACTCGCCGAACACGACCGCGCCCGCAACCGCCTGGGGCGACGGCCTCGCCACGATCGCCGCCGACGGCACGGTCCTCGACACCTGGTTCCCGTCGCCGCGGCTCGGCGAGCCCGCCGCCGACGAGCCCGCGTGGGAGCCGCCGACCGGCGCGGTCGGCCCCGACGAGCGCCGCGGCGTGCGCGTCGAGGTCGTGCGCGTCGCGATCCGGCTCGACGAGGCACCCGCGAGCACGTCGGATGCGTACCTGCGCCTGCACCTGCTCTCGCACCTGCTCGTCGCGCCGAACGGCATCAACCTCGACGGCGTGTTCGGTCATCTGCCGAATGTCGCCTGGACCAACGCGGGCCCCGTGCACCCCGACGACCTCGACCGGTTGCGGCCCACGCTGTTGCGCGCCGGCATCCACGTCACCGGGCTCGACAAGTTCCCGCGCCTGCTCGACTACGTGATCCCCGAGCGGGTGCGCATCGCCGACGCGTCGCGCGTGCGCCTCGGCGCGCACCTCGCGCCGGGCACGACGGTCATGCACGAGGGGTTCGTGAACTTCAACGCCGGAACGCTCGGCGCCTCCATGGTCGAGGGCCGCATCTCGCAGGGCGTCGTCGTCGGCGAGGGCAGCGACATCGGCGGCGGCGCATCGATCATGGGCACCCTCTCGGGCGGCGGCACGCAACGCGTGTCGATCGGTGAGCGCGCACTGCTCGGCGCGAACGCCGGCATCGGCATCTCGATCGGCGACGACTCCATCGTCGAGGCCGGGCTCTACGTCACGGCGGGCACCAAGGTCGTCGTCCGCGGCGCCGCCGGCGAACGCGACCGCGTGCTGAAGGCCGTCGAACTCTCCGGCGTTCCGAACCTGCTGTTCCGACGCAACTCCCTCGACGGCCGCGTCGAGGTGCTCTCGCGTTCGGGCGAGGGCGTCGCCCTGAACACCGCACTGCACGCCTGATCCGTCCTGCCCCTGCCCCGTGGCATCCGTTCAGAGCGGATGCCGCGGGGTAGGGTGTTCTCCCGGGGCCGCGGGAGCGCGGCCCGACGCATGCGCCGACACGAAGGAGTGACGTGGGAACCGACGCGCCGAGGACCCGACGACGCGGCTGGGCCAAGGTGCTCGTCGTCCTGCTCGCGAGCGTGCTCGTGCTCGGCGCGGCAGCCGTCGGCTACGGCTGGTGGACGATCCAGCGCTCCTTCCCCACCGAATCGGGCCGCATCGCGGTGCCCGGGCTCCAGGCGAGCGTGACCGTGTACCGCGACGACGCCGGCATCCCGCAGCTCGTCGCCGAAACCGACCACGACCTGCTGTTCGCGCAGGGCTACGTGCACGCGCAGGACCGCTTCTGGGAGATGGACTTCCGCCGGCACGTGACCGCCGGCCGCGTCGCGGAGCTCTTCGGCGAGTCGCAGGTCGCGACCGACGCGTTCATCCGCACCCTGAACTGGCGCGGCATCGCCGAGCAGGAGTACGAGGCGCTCGACGCCGACGCGCGCACCCTGTACGACGCGTACGCCGACGGCGTCAACGCCTACCTCGCCGAGCGCAGCGGCGCCGAGCTCTCCCTCGAGTACGCGGTGCTCGCGCTCCAGAACCCCGGGTACGAGCCCGAGCCGTGGTCGCCGGTCGACTCGATCGCGTGGCTCAAGGCGATGGCGTGGGACCTCAGGTCGAACCTCGGCGACGAGCTCGACCGCGCCGTGCTGCTCGGGTCCGGGCTGTCGGACGAACAGGTCGCCGCCCTGCACCCCGACTTCCCGTGGTCGTCGAAGCCGACCATCGTCGGCGGCCCGCCGCCTGCGGCGCCCGCGGCCCTCGACATCCGCACTCTCGACGGCGGCGCGCAGAGCGAGCGAGCGGGTGAAGCGGATGCCGCGGCGGCATCCGACACGGACGCCTCGACCGGCGATCCGGCCGATCTGAACGCCGGAGTCGACACGACCGCCGCGGCCGACGCCGCCGACCTGCTCGGCGACCTCGCCGCGCGCATCGACGCGATCCCCGAACTCATGGGCCCCGAGGGCGGCGACCTCGGGTCGAACTCGTGGGTCGTCTCGGGCGCCCTCACCGAGACCGGCCTGCCGCTGCTCGCCAACGACCCGCACCTCGGGCCCGCCATGCCCTCCATCTGGGTGCAGATGGGCCTGCACTGCACGCAGCCGTCGGCGGCGTGCACGTTCGACGTGGCCGGCTACGGCTTCGCGGGCCTGCCCGGCATCGTCATCGGCCACAACGACCGCATCGCCTGGGGCTTCACGAACCTCGGGCCCGACGTGGCCGATCTCTACGTCGAACGCGTCGCCGGCGACGCCTACGAACTCGACGGCGCGGCCGTGCCGCTGACCCTCCGCGAGGAGGTCATCGAGGTCGCGGGCGGCGAGCCGGTCACGATCACGGTCCGCTCGACCGAGCGCGGCCCGATCGTCTCCGACGTCGGCGCAGGATTCGCCGATGTCGCCGACGGCTACGGCCGCGCCGAGTCCGAGGCCGCCGAAACCGCCGCCGACGCCGGCGTCGGCCCCGACGCCGAGCTCGCCGTCTCGCTGCAGTGGACCGCCCTGCAACCCGGCCGCACCGCGCAGGCGATCTTCGACCTCGACCGTGCGAGCGACTGGGAGGAGTTCCGCGCAGCGGCCGAGCGGTTCGACGTGCCCGCGCAGAACCTCGTCTACGCCGACGTCGACGGCAACATCGGCTACCAGGCGCCGGGGCTCATCCCGGTGCGCGCGACCGGCGACGGCACGGTGCCGCTGCCCGGCTGGACGAGCGCGAACGGCTGGACGGGCTGGGTGCCGTTCGCCGACCTGCCGTCGGTGCAGAACCCCGAACGCGGCTACCTCGTGACCGCGAACAACGCCGTCTCGCAGAACGGCCCGATGCTGACCCAGGACTGGGACCTCGGCTACCGCGCGGAGGGCATCGAGCGGCGCCTCGCCGAACTCGTCGCCGCGGGCGAGCCGATCACCGCGGCCGAGATGGCCGACGTGCAACTCGACACGCGCGACGCGAACGCCGAGACGTTCCTCCCCGTCATCGCCGGGCTCGAGCTCGACGGCGACGCCGGGCGCGGCGCGGCCCTCCTCGCCGAATGGGATGCCGCGGCCGACGCCGACAGCGCCGAGGCCGCGTACTTCGCCGTGTTCTGGAAGACCCTGCTCGACCGCATGTTCGACGGCCTCCCCGACGAAGCTCAGCCCGTCGGCGGCGACCGGTGGTTCTCGGTCGTCGGAACCCTCCTCGGCACCCCCGGGGACCCGTGGTGGTCCGATGCCGAGTCGGGCGCGACCGGGCGCGACGCCGTGCTCGCCGCCTCGCTCGAGGCGGCGTGGGCCGAGGCATCCGCGCTCATGGGCGACGACCCGGCCGACTGGCGCTGGGGTCGTCTGCACACGTTGACCCTCACGAACCAGACCTTCGGCACGTCGGGCATCGGTCCGATCGAGTGGCTGTTCAACCGGGGCCCCTACGAGACCGGCGGCGGATCGGCGATCGTGAACGCCAACGGCTGGGATGCCACGGAGGGCTACGGGGTGAACTGGGTGCCGTCGATGCGCATGGTCGTCGACCTCGCGGACTTCGACGACTCGACGTGGGTCAACCTGACCGGGGCGTCGGGGCACGCGTTCCACCCGCACTACGACGACCAGGCGCCGCTGTGGCAGCGGGGCGAGGCGCTGCCGTGGGCGTTCACCCGCGAGGCCGTCCAGGATGCGGCGGTCGACGCGCTCGTGCTCACGCCGGGCGACTGAGCCGCGGCGGGCGCGCCCGCGCGCGGCGCCCGCGCGGCGCCGGCCGCACCTAGCGCAGCACCGAACTCAGCAGCAGGCTCGTCTCGCTGTTGACGACGCCGTCGATCGAGCGGATGCGACCGAGCACGCCGTCGAACTCCCCCAGCGTCGCCGTGCGCAGTTCGGCGACGAGGTCCCAACCGCCGTTCGTGGTGTGCAGCGCGATGATCTCGGGGAAGCCGCGCAGGCGCCGGATCACGTCGTCGGTCGTGCGCCCCTCGACCTCGATGAACGACACGGCGTGGATCGCGAGCGGGTCGAGTTCGTCGCGCACGCGCACCGAGAACCCGATGATGATGCCGGATGCCACGAGCCGGTCGATGCGGCCCGTGACGGTCGCCCGGGCCACGCCCAGCCGGCGCGCGAGCTCGGCGACGGGCGCCCGCCCGTCCCCGCGAAGCAGGGCGAGCAGTCGCCGATCGAGTTCATCGAGCTGGTCCATGCGCACATCGTAATCCGGATGTGCGCAATCTGCGTACTCAGCCGACGATCCGTGAGCAGGACGGTCGTTGCTGTTGCATATCGACGGATCGTACTCTCGAATCACCGAACAGAAGGGACCTTCGATGACGAGTTTCGTAGACGTACGCAACATGGTCGGCTGGGTCGCCGCCACCGGCCCCGAGGCGATCATCGCCGGGATCATCGACTACCTCGAGCATGACTTCGCGCGCTGGGAGCAGTTCGACAAGACCCCGCGCGTGGCCAGCCACACGCCCTTCGGCGTGATCGAGCTCATGCCGACGAGCGACCACGAGTCCTACGCGTTCAAGTACGTCAACGGCCACCCGTCGAACCCCGCACGCGGCTTCCAGACCGTGACCGCCTTCGGCGTGCTCGCCGACGTGCACAACGGCTACCCCACCTTCCTCGCCGAGATGACCGTGCTCACGGCGCTGCGCACCGCCGCGACCTCCGCGTTCGCGGCGAAGCTCCTCGCGCGCCCCGACTCCGAGGTCATGGCCATGATCGGCACCGGCAGCCAGGCCGAGTTCCAGGCGCTCGCGTTCCGGCACGCCCTCGGCATCCGCTCGCTGCGCGTCTACGACGTCGACCCCGACGCGATCGCCAAGTTCGTGCGGAACATGCTCCCGCTCGGCTTCGAGATCGAGGTCGCCGGAAGCGCGGCCGAAGCCCTCGCGGGCGCCGACATCGTCACGACCTGCACGGCCGACAAGGCGCGCGCCACGGTCGTCGCCGACGAGTGGGTGACGCCCGGTATGCACCTGAACGCGATCGGCGGCGACTGCCCCGGCAAGACCGAGCTCGACGCAGCCATCCTCGACCGCGCCGAGGTGTTCGTCGAGTACACCCCGCAGACCCGCATCGAGGGCGAGATCCAGGCCAAGCCCGACGACTTCGCCGTCACGGAACTCTGGGAGGTCCTGGCCGGGCGCCGCCCCGGCCGCTCGGGCGCCGACGCGATCACGCTCTTCGACTCGGTCGGGTTCGCGATCGAGGACTTCTCGGCGCTGCGCTACGTGCGCGACCAGGTCGCCGGCACCCGGTACGAGCAGCGGATCGACCTCGTCGCCGACCCCGACGACCCGAAGGACCTGTTCGGCCTCATGGGCGCGTTCTCCCCGGTGGGCTGAGGCGTGTCCGTCCAGTCCCCCGCCGCGGTCGTCATGGTGCGCCCGCACGCCTTCGCCCCCAACCCCGAGACGCTCGCCGACAACGGCTTCCAGCGCGGCGCCGGCAGCGCAGGCAGAGCGGATGCCGCGCGCATCGCGGCATCCGCCCACGACGAGGTGACCCGCGCCGCCGCCGCACTCGAGGCCGCGGGCGTGACCGTGCACCTCTTCGAGGACGAGACCGCGCACCGACCCGACAGCGTGTTCCCCAACAACTGGATCTCGACGCATTCGGGCGGGCACATCGCGCTGTTCCCGATGTTCACGCCGAACCGTCGCACCGAGCGGCGCGGCGACATCGTCGAACTGCTGAAGACGACCTACCGCGTGCAGGACGTCATCGACTACTCGGGGCTCGAGTACGACGACGTGTTCCTCGAGGGCACGGGCGCGATGGTGCTCGACCACGAGTCGCGCATCGCCTACGCCGCCCGCTCGAACCGCGCCGACCCGATCGCGCTCGAACGCTTCTGCACGAACTTCGGGTACGAGCCGATGGTGTTCGACGCCGTCGACGGGCGCGGCATCGCGGTGTACCACACCAACGTGATCCTCAGCATCGCGACCGAGTTCGCGCTCATCGCCGCCGACATGCTCGTCTCCCCCGCGCGGCGCGAGCAGGTCATGGACCGCCTCGCCGCCCGCGGCCGCCGCGACGTCATCGCGCTCACGAACGCGCAGGTCGACGCGTTCGCGGGCAACGCCCTCGAACTGTGGGGCGCCGACGGGCGCGTGCTCGCGCTCTCGCGCACCGCGTTCGACGCACTCACCACCGATCAGCGCGCGCGGATCGAGCGATCTGCGCGGCTGCTGCCGCTCGACGTGCCCACGATCGAGCTCGCCGGCGGGTCCGTGCGGTGCATGCTCGCGGGCGTGCACCTCGACCCACGGCCCGGGCTCGTCGAGCATCGGGCGAGCCCGGTCGACGACGCCTCGGCCGACGAGATCGCGGCGCTCTGAGCGCAGGCGGCAGGGCGCATGAGGAGAGCGGATGCCGTGGCATCCGCTCTCTTCGAAGACCTGGGTTCAGCGCGCCGGGTAGTGCCGTTCGAGGGACCCCGTGTACAGCTGCTGCGGGCGACCGATCTTGGTCTGCGGGTCGAGGTTCATCTCGCGCCAGTGCGCGATCCAGCCCGGAAGCCGGCCGATCGCGAACAGCACGGTGAACATGCGCGTCGGGAAGCCCATCGCCTTGTAGATGACGCCCGTGTAGAAGTCGACGTTCGGGTACAGGCGGCGCTGCTGGAAGTAGTCGTCCTCGAGGGCGAACTGCTCGAGCTCCTTCGCGATGTCGAGCAGCGGGTCGTTGATGCCGAGCCCCTCGAGCACCGCATCGGCGCTCTCCTTGACGATCTTCGCGCGCGGGTCGTAGTTCTTGTAGACCCGGTGGCCGAAGCCCATGAGCTTGACGCCGTCCTCCTTGCGCTTGACGCGCTCGACGAACTTGCCGACGCCCTCGCCCGAGTCCCGGATGCGGGCGAGCATCTGCAGGACCGCCTCGTTCGCGCCGCCGTGGAGCGGACCCGACAGGGCCTGGATGCCGGCCGAGATCGACGAGTACAGGTTCGCCCCCGTCGAGCCGACGAGCCGCACGGTCGAGGTCGACGCGTTCTGCTCGTGGTCCTCGTGCAGGATCAGGAGCCGGTCGAGGGCCTGCACGAGCGTCGGGTCGAGCGAGTACGGCTCGGCCATGTTGCCGAAGTTCAGGCGCAGGAAGTTCTCGACGAAGCCGAGCGAGTTGTCGGGGTAGAGGAAGGCCTGCCCGATGCTCTTCTTGTGCGCGTATGCGGCGATGACCGGCATCTTCGCGAGCAGGCGGATGGTCGTGAGCTCGACGTGGTCGGGATCGTGCGGGTCCGACGAGTCCTCGTAGTAGGTCGAGAGGGCTGCGACCGCGCTCGAGAGCACCGACATCGGGTGCGCCGTGTGCGGCAGCGCGGAGAAGAACCGCTTGAGGTCCTCGTGCAGGAGCGTGTGCCGACGGATCTTGTCGTCGAACTCCGCGAGCTGGTCGGGAGTGGGCAGTTCGCCGTACATGAGCAGCCACGCGACCTCGAGGTAGGTCGAGTTCTCGGCCAGCTCCTCGATCGGGAACCCGCGGTAGCGCAGGATTCCCTGCTCGCCGTCGATGTAGGTGATCGCCGAACGCGTCGAAGCGGTGTTGACGAAACCGTAGTCGAGCGCGGTCAACCCCGTCTGACGGGTGAGCGTCGACAGGTCGATGCTGGAGTTTCCCTGCGCTGCGGCATGGATGGGGAACTCGGCCGTTCCGCCCGGGAAGGTCAGCGTCGCGGTCGGATCGATTCCGGCCGCTTCATGCTGGACGTTGGTCACGGTGTCTCCTGTGATCGTCACTGTTTCGCGTTCCCTGCTCTCCAGCCGGGCACCGTTCGGCGCTCGCGGCCCGACCTACAGCCTAGACGTGCCACGACGGCACTGTCGCATCCGCCAAGAGATGGCGCGATTCGCGTGCGGAAAGCTACAGTCGGTTGCCCGGCGGTCACCGGATCGCCACGGCGCCCAGCCGGGCCGCCGCCTCACCGATGCGCTCGTCGGTCGCGGTCAGCGACAACCGGACGTGCTCGGGGAAGTGGACTCCGTAGAAGTGACCGGGGCCGGCGAGGATCCCGAGATCGGCGAGACGACCGATCGATTCCCACGCATCGCGCCCCTCGGTCGCCCAGAGGTAGAGCCCGGCTTCGCTCCGGTCGATGCGGAACCCGGCGGCCTCGAGCGCGGGCTTCACCCGATCACGACGTGCACGGTAGCGCTCCTTCTGCTCGGCGACGTGCACGTCGTCGGCGAGCGCCGCGACCATCGCGTGCTGGAGCGGCTGCGGCAGCATGAGCCCGGCGTGCTTGCGGACGTTCGTGATCCGGGCGACGAGCGTCCGGCAGCCCGCGAGGAAGGCCGCACGGTACCCCGCCATGTTCGACTGCTTCGACAGCGAGTAGATCACGAGGATGTCGCTGCGGTCGCCGTCGGTCACCGCCGGGTCGAGCAGGCTCGGGGCGGGCCGGTCGGCCCACTCGCCCTCCCACCCGAGTTCGGCGTAGCATTCGTCGCCGACGATGATCGCCCCGAGCTCGCGAGCGCGAGCGCGCGCGGCGCGGAGCTCGTCGACCGTGAGCACCCGGCCGTCCGGGTTGCCCGGGCTGTTCACCCAGACCAGGCGCGTGCCCTCGGGCCACTCGGCCGGGTCGTCGGCCGCGACGGACCGGGCGCCGACCAGCACGGCACCCATCTCGTAGCTCGGGTAGGCGGCGCGCGGATGCACGACGATGTCGCCCTCGCCGAGACCGAGCAGGAACGGCAGGAGCGCGACGACCTCCTTCGACCCGATCGTCGGCAGCACGTTCGCCTCCGTCAGGCCCGTCACGCCGCGGCGGCGCTCGAACCAGCGCACGATCTCCGCGCGCAGCTTCGGCGTGCCGACCGTCGTCGGATACGCGTGCGCATTGGTCGCAGCGGCGAGCGCCTCGCGCACGACGCCGGGCGTCGGGTCGACCGGAGAGCCGATCGACAGGTCGACGATGCCGCCGTGGTGCGATGCCGCCCGGTCCCGGTACGGGGCCATGAGGTCCCACGGGTAGTCGGGCAGCTCGCCGCGTGCCACGCTCAGTGACCCTGCGGGGGCAGCGCGGCGATGAGCGGGTGGTCCTTCGGGATCACGCCGACCTTCGCGGCACCGCCGGGCGAGCCGACCTCGTCGAAGAACTCGACGTTGGCCTTGTAGTAGTCGGCCCACTCGTCCGGCAGGTCGTCTTCGTAGTAGATCGCCTCGACCGGGCACACGGGCTCGCAGGCGCCGCAGTCGACGCACTCGTCGGGGTGGATGTACAGCGACCGTTCGCCCTCGTAGATGCAGTCGACGGGACACTCGTCGATGCACGCGCGGTCTTTCACATCGACGCACGGCAGGGCGATGACGTAGGTCATTGTGGGTCGCTGTCCCTTCGGTGGAGCTGGAATGCCAGTCTATGCGCGCGACGAGCCGCGCGTCGGCAGCGAAGGAAACGCAACGACCACGACCGCGATGAGCGCGGGTGCGACCGCCCAGATCGTGCCGACGAGCCCGTCGACGACGAGGATCGAGCCGCCCGGTCCGGGCAGGGTCAGCAGCCCGACCGACGCGATGACACCGGCCGCGGCCGCGATCGACGCACCCCGGCCGCCCGCCACCGTGCGGATGCCGATGAGCAGCGCGGCGACCCCGACGAGCGCGGCCACGAGCCCCCAGGGGATCTCGACCTCGCCGATCCGCCACGAGTGACGGTGCCCGATCGTGCCGATCGTGCCGTACAGCGCGCCGACGAGGAACGCGACCGCCAGGGTCCCGATGCGTGCGCCGACCGAGCGCTCGTGCCCGCGGTCGCTCACGGTGCCGGAGTGACGGTGTACGTCACCGTCGATCCGTCGCCGACGAGGATCACGAGGTGCTGCCCGTCGGAGTAGACGGCGCCCCCGGCGTTCTCGCCGCTGACCGACCGGTCCTCGGAGAACCCGGCCGCTTCGAGTTCGGACCGGGCGTCGCCCAGCGCGTCCGGTGCGGTGGAGCTCAGCACGACCATCCATCCCTCACCGCCCGCGGAGCCGCCTGCCAGCTCGATGGTCCCGTCGATGACCGGGACGGATGCCGGGAAGTCGGCGGTCAGCTCACCGCTGAGTTCGACCTGGCCTCCGGTCGCATCCTCGACCGCGCCGCGGACTCCGTCCTCGACGAGTTCCTGGACGGGACCGGCGCATCCGGCGAGCAGGAGGACGGCGGTGATGCCGCCCACGAGTGCGGGCGCGACGCGGCCGCGCGAACGGAGAACGGGCATGGCGGGAGTCTAGACCGCCACGCTGTGCGGTGGCCCCGTCGATCGTTCGCCCGCCGTCCGCGCCGTCCTCGCCGGGCGGGCCGAACAGCCGACGCGATGCCGTAGCGTGGGCGACGGCGCGGTGCGGATGCCGCGGGAAGGACGATCGCCGATGACCGAACAGCCCGGAACCGACGAGCGCGCGCCGCTGGTGCGCGTCGAGCGCGACGGCGTCGTCGCCACCGTCGTCATCGACCGCCCCAAGGCGCTGAATGCCCTCTCCCCCGACGTGCTGCGCGCGGTCGCCGAGGCGTTCGATGCGCTCGCCGCCGAGGGCGACGCCGTGCGCGGCGTACTGGTCGTCGGCGAGGGGGGTCGTGCGTTCGTCGCGGGTGCCGACATCCGCTCGCTCTCGACGCTGACGCCCGAGGAGGGCGCCGAGGCGGCACGGCTCGGCCACCGCGTCGCGGCGACGATCGAGGCCTTCCCGGCGCCCGTGATCGCGTGCGTCGACGGATTCGCGCTCGGCGGCGGGCTCGAGCTCGCGCTCGCGTGCGACGAGATCTACGCGACCGACGCGTCGTGGTTCGGTCAGCCCGAGGTGCGGCTGGGACTCATCCCCGGGTTCGGGGGCACCGTGCGACTGCCGCGCGCGGTCGGCCTGCCGCTCGCGAAGGAGCTCATCTTCACCGGGCGCCGCATCGACGCCGCCGAGGCCGAGTCCGCGGGGCTCGTGACCCGACGGTTCGCCGACCGCGACGCGCTGCTCGCCGGCGCACGGGCGACCATCGCCGAGGTCGCCGAGAACGCGTGGACCGCCGTCGCCCTGGCCAAGCGCGTGCTCGTGCAGGCGGCGGGGACCCCGACCGCCGTGGCGACCGAGGCCGAGGTGACCGGGTTCGGCGACGCGTTCCGCACCGACGACATGCGCGAGGGCGTCGCGGCGTTCCTCGAGAAGCGCGAACCGCGCTTCACGGGGCGCTGACGCCGATCAGCCCGTCACGTTCGACTGGAGCCAGGCCATGCCGTCGAAGCGGACCCCGTCGGTGCCGTACATCTCGAGGTGCAGGTGGGGGCCGGTCGACTGGCCGGTCGTTCCCACCGTGCCCAGCGCCTGACCGGCGCTGACTCGCTGCCCGACGGAGACCGCGAGGGATCCGTACTGCATGTGCGCGTACAGCGACGTGATCACGCGACCGTTGATGTTGTGCTGGACCTCGACGTACACGCCGAGTCCGCCGCCCGCCTCGGTTGCGGTGATGACGACGCCGTCGGCGATCGACCCGATGATCGCACCGTTGCCGGGATTGAAGTCGATGCCGTCGTGCATCGTCGAGCAGCCGCCGCACGGCGCGATCCGCGGGCCGAAGCCCGAGGCGCTGCGCGACGGGTCGACCGGCCACACGATGCGATCGCCCTGGATGAGCGAGACGCTGCCGAGGCCCGCCACGCTGGACTGGATGGGCGGGGGTGCCGCCTCGACGTCGAATGCGCCGGGATCGATCGGCTGCAGCGCGACCTCGGCCCCGACCTCGAGCGTCTGCGACGGCTCGGAGGCGGACCCCTCGGCCGGTGCGTACACCGAGGCGCTGAGGTCGGGATCGGTCGCTGCGACCGCGAGCGCGGGCAGGCTCGTCGAGAGCAGCATGCCGCCCGCGAAGGTCATGGCGCCGACGGTCATGGCCGGCCGCAGGAGGGAGGGCTTCCGGGAACGCGTCGTCTTCGGCGACGACGCGCCCTGCTCGGGCAGGCTCGTGGTTTCTGGGGCGGCGGCGACCACGGGGGCGGCGGCGCGGCGGTACCGGGGGCGTCCGGCCGCGCGACGGCCGTGCTGGGGGTGAGTCATAGGTGGGGGAGGCTTCAGAGATCAGGTTACGTTTGGGTAACGAATCCTCGGGATTCGAAGATCCCGACAACCGTACGAGGTGGTTTCTGTGAGGAACCTCAATTCCCGCGAGAACGTGTGACCTCACACCAAGAAGGGAGGATGCCGCGGCGAGCCGCCACATCCTCCCCTCGAAGCTTCGGCGACCCGATCAGCCCTGCTTCTTCAGCCGCGACGTGGCCCGCGCACGCGTGGTCGCGTCGAGCTCGACCTTGCGGATGCGCACCTTCTCGGGCGTGACCTCGACGCACTCGTCCTCGCGCGCGAACTCGAGGCACTCCTCGAGCGTCAGCTGGCGCGACGGCGTCATCGACTCGAAGGTGTCGGCCGTCGACGAACGCATGTTCGTCAGCTTCTTCTCCTTCGTGATGTTCACGTCCATGTCGTCGTTGCGGGAGTTCTCGCCGATGACCATGCCCTCGTAGACCTCTTCGGTCGGGTTCACGAAGAAGGTCATGCGCTCCTGCAGCGCGATGATCGCGAACGGCGTCACGACACCCGAACGGTCCGCGACGATCGAGCCGTTGTTGCGCGTCGTGATCGTGCCCGCCCACTCGTCGTAGCCGTGCGAGATCGCGTTGGCGATGCCCGTTCCGCGCGTGATCGTGAGGAACTCGGTGCGGAAGCCGATGAGCCCGCGGCTCGGCACGATGAACTCCATCCGCACCCAGCCGGTGCCGTGGTTCGACATGCCGTCCATGCGGCCCTTGCGGGCGGCGAGGAGCTGCGTGATCGCGCCGAGGTACTCCTCGGGTGCGTCGATCGTGAGGTGCTCGTAGGGCTCCTGGAGCTTGCCGTCGACGGTCCGCGTGACCACCTGCGGCTTGCCGACCGTGAGCTCGAAGCCCTCGCGGCGCATCTGCTCGACGAGGATCGCCAGTGCCAGCTCGCCGCGGCCCTGGACCTCCCACGCGTCGGGCTTGCCGATGTCGAGGACCTTCAGCGAGACGTTGCCGATGAGCTCGCGGTCGAGACGGTCCTTGACCATGCGCGCCGTGAGCTTGTGGCCCTTCACCTTGCCCACGAGCGGCGACGTGTTCGTGCCGATCGTCATCGAGATCGCCGGGTCGTCGACCGTGATGGCCGGGAGCGGACGCACGTCCTCCGGATCGGCGAGCGTCTCGCCGATCGTGATCTCGTCGATGCCCGCGACGGCGATGATGTCGCCGGGCCCGGCGTGCTCGGCCGGGTGGCGCTCGAGCGCCTTGGTCTTCAGCAGCTCGGTGATGCGGACGTTCGAGTGCGAACCGTCGTGCCGCACCCAGGCGACCGTCTGGCCCTTGCGGATCGTGCCGTTGAAGACGCGCAGGAGGGCGAGGCGGCCGAGGAACGGCGACGCGTCGAGGTTCGTGACCCACGCCTGGAGCGGCGCCTCGTCGTCGTACGTCGGCGCGGGGATGTGCGTCAGGATCGCGTCGAACAGTGGCTCGAGGTCTTCGCTGTCGGGCAGCGAACCGTCCGCGGGCTTCGTGCCCGAGGCGCGTCCGGCCTTGCCCGAGGCGTAGACCACCGGGACGTCGAGGATCGCATCGAGGTCGAGGTCGGGCACGTCGTCGGCGAGGTCGGACGCGAGGCCCAGCAGCAGGTCCTGGCTCTCGGCGACGACCTCGTCGATCCGGGCGTCGGGCCGGTCGGTCTTGTTCACGAGCAGGATGACGGGCAGGCGCCCCTCGAGTGCCTTGCGCAGGACGAACCGCGTCTGCGGCAGCGGGCCCTCCGAGGCGTCCACGAGCAGCACGACGCCGTCGACCATCGACAGGCCGCGCTCGACCTCGCCGCCGAAGTCGGCGTGGCCGGGCGTGTCGATGACGTTGATCGTGATCGGGCCGTCGGTCGCGTGCACGCCGTCGTACTCCACCGCCGTGTTCTTGGCGAGGATCGTGATGCCCTTCTCGCGCTCCAACTCGTTCGAGTCCATCGCGCGCTCGTCGACGTGGGCGTGGTCGGCGAAGGAGTGGGTCTGCTTGAGCATCGCGTCGACGAGCGTCGTCTTGCCGTGGTCGACGTGGGCGACGATCGCGACGTTGCGCAGGTCGTTGCGGGTGGCCTTGGCCATGGTTGGGTCCTCGCGTGGGCCGCCGGGATCGGGAGGATTCCGGGGCGCAGATCGGCAGCGCGCTGCGCTGGATGGGAGTCGGTGGGAGCGCGGAGAAGCGGATGACACGGCTCGCGCCCGTCCAGAATACCGTGTCTGGTCACGCCCTCCCGACGCACACCCGCTCCCGACGGACGCGCGTCCTCGTCGAAACGCCGAACGCCCGGCCTCCTCGCGGGGGCCGGGCGTTCGGCGTACGGTGTGCCGTCGGCTACGCGCCGAGCTTCAGGTTCGCTCCGGGGATGGCCGCGAGCAGGTCCTTCGTGTACTGCTCCTTGGGGTTCTCGAACACCTCGTCCGTGGTCGCGGCCTCGACGATGCGCCCCTTCTGCATCACGCAGACGTTGTCGGCGATGACGCGCACGACCGCGAGGTCGTGGGTGATGAAGAGGTACGTCAGGTCGAGTTCGCCCTGCAGGTCGGCGAGCAGGCGCAGGATCTGGGCCTGCACGAGCACGTCGAGCGCCGACACGGCCTCGTCGAGGATGACGATCTCGGGCTTCAGCGCCAGGGCGCGCGCGATCGCGATGCGCTGGCGCTGACCGCCCGAGAGCTCGTTCGGGTAGCGGCCGACGAGCGTCCGCGGCAGCGAGACCTGGTCGAGCAGCTCGAACACGCGGTCGCGACGCGATGCCCGGTCGCCGACCTTGTGCGTGGAGAGCGGCTCGGCGATGGTGTTGCCGATGTTGCGGAGCGGGTTCAGCGACCCGTACGGGTCCTGGAACACGGGCTGCATGCGGCCGCGGAGTTCGAAGAGCTCCTTGCCGCTCAGCGTCGCCAGGTTCTTCCCGCCGACCAGGATCTTGCCGCTCGTCACGTCCTCGAGCTTGAGCAGCATCTTCGCGACGGTCGACTTGCCCGATCCGGACTCGCCGACGAGCGCCGTCGTGGTGCCCTTCGGGATCTGGAACGACACGTTGTCGACCGCGGTGAACGCCCCCGAGCCGCGGATCTTGAAGACCTTCGTGAGGTCTTCGACCACGATCGCGGGCGCGTGGGTCAGCGCCTCCTCGTGCGCCTCGTGGCGTGCCTCCGCCGTCGCGATCAGGTCGATCGCGTCGTCGGCGGCCGCATCCGCGGCCGCGGCCGACTCGGCGGCCGTGGGGCTGCCCGTCGCCTGGATGCGGCGCGAGGCGAGGCTCGGTGCCGCCGCGACGAGTCGCTGCGTATACGGGTGCTGCGGGTTCTGGAGGATCTCGAGCGACGGGCCCGACTCGACGACCTTGCCCTTGTACATGACCACGAGCTGCTCGGCGCGCTCCGCGGCGAGGCCGAGGTCGTGCGTGATGAACAGCAGGGTCGTGCCGAGCTCGCGGGTCAGCGACTCGAGGTGGTCGAGGATGACCCGCTGCACGGTCACGTCGAGCGCCGAGGTGGGCTCGTCGGCGATCAGCAGCTGCGGGTCGGCCGAGAGGCCCATGCCGATCAGCACGCGCTGGCGCATTCCGCCGGAGAACTGGTGCGGGAACTGCTTCAGGCGCCGATCGGCGTCCTGGAGGCCCGCCTGCTTGAGGACCTCGATCGCTCGCGCGCGCACCTCTTTCCGGCCCGTCGCGATGCCGTTGGCCCTGATGCCCTCTTCCACCTGGAAGCCGATCGACCAGACCGGGTTGAGGTTGGACATCGGGTCCTGCGGCACGAAGCCGATCTTGCGACCGCGGATCTGCTCCATGTCCTTCTGGGACGTCTTGGCGAGGTCCTGTCCGTCGAGCAGGATCTGGCCGCCGGCGATGTGACCCGAACCGGGGAGCAGGTTGATGATCGCGTGCGCGGTCGTCGACTTGCCCGAGCCGGACTCGCCCACGATGGCGAGGCTCTGCCCGCGGTAGAGGGTGATGTTGACGCCGTCGACCGCGGTGACCTTGCCGGTCTGGGTGGTGAAGGCGACCTCGAGGTCCTTGATCTCGAGGAGCGGACGCTCCTGGCCGTCGGGTGTGGTGTGCTGCACGTCGGTTCCGTTCGCGGTGTTCGTCATCGCTGCGCCCTCGCCTTCGGGTCGAGCGCATCGCGGACGACCTCGCCGAGCATGATGAAGCTCAGCACGGTCACCGACAGCGCGATGGAGGGCAGGATCAGGGTCTGCGGGTTGGTCCGCAGGTCGACCTGGGCCTGGCTGATGTCATTGCCCCACGACATGGTCGACGAGGGCAGCCCGACACCGAGGAACGACAGGGTCGCCTCGGCGACGATCGCACCGGCGAGCGAGATGGTCGTGATGACCAGGACCGGTGCGATCGAGTTGGGCAGCACGTGCCGCAGCATGATCCGGAAGCGCGTGACGCCCACCGCGGTGGCCGCCATCACGAAGTCGGCGTTCTTGACGCGCAGGATCTCGGCCCTGAGCACACGGGCCGTCGCGGGCCACGCGAAGATGCCGATCGCGAGGGAGATGACCCACACGTTGGCGTACTGCGAGAACACCGACATGATCACGACCGCCGCCAGGATGTAGGGGATCGAGAAGAAGATGTCGCCCAGGCGCGAGAGGACCGAGTCGATCCAGCCGCCGTAGAAGCCCGCGAGGGAACCGAAGATGATGCCGATGATCGCGACGAGCGCGGTCACGATGAGACCGACCGACAGCGAGGTCGAGGTCCCGTAGATGATCCGCGAGTAGATGTCGCAGCCCTGGCGGTTGTAGCCGAGCACGCTGCCGTCGCCCGGACCCTGGTTGCTCAGCGAGAGCTGGCAGAACCGCGGGTCGACGCTCGTGAACAGCATCGGGAACAGCGCGACGACCACGATCAGCAGGATCAGGGCCGACGAGATCCAGAACATGGGCCGCTTGCGCACGTCGTTCCAGGCGTCGCGCCAGAGGTTCGACGGCTTGCCCTCGGCCTTGACCGAGTCGATGGCGACGAGCGGGGTCTCTTCGAGGGGCGCGACGAAGTGCGCCTGCGTGGGTCGTGTGGTGTTACTTGGCATAGCGGATCCTCGGGTCGAGCACGGCGTACAGCAGATCCACCAGCAGGTTGATGACGAGGTAGATCAGCACCATGACGGTCACGAACGAGACGACGGTCGGTCCCTCGCCGCGGATGATGGCCTGGTAGAGCGTCCGGCCGACGCCGGGCACGTTGAAGATGCCCTCGGTGACCGTGGCGCCGACCATGAGCACGCCGAAGTCGACCGCGATGAAGGTGACGACCGGGATCAGCGAGTTGCGCAGGATGTGCACGGGGACGATGCGGCGGCGCGACAGGCCCTTGCTCGCGGCGGTGCGAACGAAGTCCTGGCCGTCGGTCTCGATGACCGACGCCCTCGTCAGTCGGACGATCTGCGCATAGCTTCCGGCCGCGAGCACGATCGCGGGGAGCACGAGGTCCGCCCAGGGGGCGCCGGGACCGACGGTGGTCCGGAACCAGCCGAGCTGGATCGCGAAGATGAACTGCGCGACGAAGCCGATGACGAAGATCGGCAGCGAGATCAGGATGAGGCTCACGACGAGCGCGCTGGCGTCGAAGATCCCGCCCTTGCGCAGGCCGGAGATGAGACCGGTGAGGATGCCGCCGACCATGAGGAAGAGCGTCGAGAGCAGCGCGAGACGGAGCGTGACGGGGAACGTGTCGGCGAGGATCTCGGAGACCGGCTGACCGGAGAACGAGACGCCGAGGTCGCCCTGGAAGATGCCGCCGAGGAAGAGCAGGTACTGCACGATGAACGGCTTGTCGAGGTTGTACCGCTCACGGACGGCCTCGAGCACTGCGGGCGGAGGGGTCTTGTCGCCGAAGAGGGCGACGACCGGGTCGCCCGGCATGGCGAAGACCATGAAGTAGATCAGGAACGTGGTGCCGAGCAGCACAGGGATCGCCTGGAGCAGTCGGCGCGCGATGTAGCCGGCCATGGATCAGGCCCCGCGATCTGCGTGTGTTGACATGTTGGAATGAACCTCACCGATATGGGAGTGCGCACGCACGATGTTACGCGCCTCGGCACACCCCGGAAACGTGGGAATGGGGCGGCGATCCACCGGACCGCCGCCCCACGGCGTCAGAGAGTCTAACCCCCTGACGACCCTGACCGAGAATTACTCGCTCTTGGTCACCTGGTAGTACAGGGGCACCGAGTTCCAGCCGTACTCGACGTTCTCCACCTGCTCACCCCACGCGCCGTTCACGGTCGAGTACCAC
This sequence comes from Agromyces marinus, assembly GCF_021442325.1. Taxonomy (NCBI): domain Bacteria; kingdom Bacillati; phylum Actinomycetota; class Actinomycetes; order Micrococcales; family Microbacteriaceae; genus Agromyces; species Agromyces marinus. Next base: position 2,130,054 of record NZ_CP087879.1, read on the forward strand.
AGCGGGATCGCGGGGAGGTCCTCGAAGAGGATCTCCTGCGCCTGCTGGAACTTCTCGATGCCCGCCTCGACCTCGGTCTCAGCGAGACCCTCCGAGATGAGGGAGTCGAACTCGGGGTTCGAGTAGTCGCCGTCGTTCGAGCCCGCGCCGGTCACGTAGATCGGTCCGAGGAAGTTCGACATCGACGGGTAGTCCGCCTGCCAGCCGGTCCGGAAGCCGGTCTGGATGGCCCGGTCGGTGATCGAGGTGCGGAACTCGGCGAACGTCGGGTACGGAGCACCCGAAGCGTCGATGCCGAGCTCGTTCTTGATCTGGTTGGTGACCGCGTCGACCCAGCCCTGGTGTCCGCCATCGGCGTTGTAGCCGATCTGGAAGGAGCCCGACCAGGGGCTGATCGCGTCGGCCTCGGCCCACAGTTCCTTGGCCAGCTCGGGGTCGTACTCGAGGACCTCGCTGCCCGGGATGTCCTCCGAGTAGCCGTCGACGACGGGCGACGTGAAGTCGTGCGCCGGGGTGCGGGTGCCCGAGAAGATCACGTCGGTGACCTCTTCGCGGTTGATCGCGTGCGAGATCGCGGCGCGACGGAGCTTGCCCTCTTCGCCGCCGAAGTGCTCGAGGCGGTCCGGCACGACGAACGACTGGAAGATCGCGGCACCCTGCGTGACGGAACGGTCGCCGAACTCGTCCTGGAAGGTCGAGAGCGCGCTGTCCGGGATGGCGTCGAGCACGTCGAGGTTGCCACCCTGCAGGTCGGCGTAGGCCGCATCCTGCGTCGCGTAGAAGATGATCGAGAGCCCGCCGTTGACGGCCGCGCGGCCACCCTCGTAGCCCTCGTTCTTCACGAGGTCGATGCGCTCGTTGTGCTTCCAGGCGCCCTCGCCGTCGAGCATGTAGGGGCCGTTGCCGATCGGGTTCTCACCGAAGGCCTCGAGGTCCTCCCACGCCGCCTCGGGCAGCGGGAAGAACGCCGAGTAGCCCAGGCGCAGCGGGAAGTCGGACTCCGGCTGCTTGAGGGTCACGGTGAAGGTCGTGTCGTCGACGACCTCGAGGCCCGACAGCTCGTCGACGTTCTCGTCGTAGCTGAAGCCCTCGATCGAGTCGAAGAAGTAGCTCGAGAGCTGCGCGTTGTCGAGCGCGGCACCGTAGTTCCAGGCCTTCACGAACGACTCGGCGGTCACCGGCTCGTCGTTGGTGAAGGTCTGGCCTTCCTTGATCTTGATCGTGTAGGTCTGCGAGTCCTCGGTCTCGATCGACTCGGCCATGTCGTTGACCGCGGAGCCCGAGCCGTCGTAGTACACCAGGCCGGCGAAGATCGAGTCGAGGATCTTGCCGCCACCGGTCTCGTTGGTGTTGGTGGGGATGAGCGGGTTCTGGGGCTCGGAGCCGTTCGTCGTGATGACGGCGGTCGCGTCGCCCTCGGGCGCTGCGGGCTCGTTGCTGGACGAGCAGCCCGCGAGCGTGAGCGCCCCGGCAGCCGCAAGAGCAATGGCGCCGACGCCGATTCTCTTGATCTTCAATGTTCCTCCTGTGAGATGAGCGCGCGACTGCACGACTCGTGGTCGAGCAGGGGGCGCTGGTAGGTGGAATCGAGACTAATCCTGGGCTGGTGCCGAACAAACTTCACGGGCGAACCGTTACCGAGGCGCAATCTTGCGAGGAGCGTGTGCGCAGATGCGCACCCCGCGACGCAGGTTTCTTGCGCCCGACGCACGCGTGCGAGGATCGGATGCATGCCCACGGCACCGCGCAGGCTGCGGATCGAGATCGCGATCGTGCTCGCGCTCTCGCTCGGCGCGTCCGCCGTGTACTCGATCGTGGCGATCATCGCGCGCCTGACCGACGAGCGCCCGCTCGGGCAGCAGTCGGCCGCGCTCAACCAGTCCCGCTCATCGCGCGAATGGCTCGACCTGACCTACCAGCTCCTGGACGTCGTGTTCGGCGTGGCCGTCGTCGCACTCGTCCTGTACCTGCTCTGGCAGCCCGGGAGGAGTCCGTTCCGTCGGATCGGGCTCGACCTGACCAGGCCCGGACGGGACGCGGCATCCGGACTGCTGCTCGCGGCCGCCATCGGCATCCCCGGCCTCGCGCTCTACGCGGTCGGCCGCACGCTCGGGTTCACGGTCGCGATCGTGCCGCAGTCGCTCGACGCGTTCTGGTGGACCGTGCCCCTGCTCGTGCTCGCGGCGCTGAAGGCCGCGCTCGTCGAGGAGGTCATCGCGGTGGGCTACCTGTTCACGCGACTCCGCGAGCTCGGGGTGGGTCCGTGGGCGACGATCGTCTCGAGCGCGCTGCTGCGCGGCAGCTACCACCTCTACCAGGGGTTCGGCGGCTTCATCGGCAACGCGGTGATGGGCGTGGTGTTCGGCTGGGCCTACACGCGCTGGGGGCGCACGATGCCGCTGGTCATCGCGCACTGGCTGCTCGACATCGTCTCGTTCGTGGGCTACCCGCTCGCGCTCGGCTGGTGGCCCGAGCTGTTCGCTCCCCCGGCCGACTGAGCCTGCCCCGCGGGCGCCGGTCGCGCGACCGGCTGCGAGGCCGGCGACGGATGCCGCGGGCGCACCGCCTGCGGCGTGTGACGCGAACCTGCGAGCGCCGTGACCGTCGCGGGCATGGGCGGCAGGGCCTCCTCCGGCGGTTCGACGCGCAGGTCGGAGTCGGCCGCGCGCACGAGTGCGCCGTCGATCCAGCTGCGTCTGCCCGGGGTGCACACGGTCGAGAAGGTGTCTGCGCCGCCGTAGTAGCCGCCGCGGGACAGGTCGCTGAACGACTCCGCGCGGCGGAGCGCGTCGGCCAGTTCCGGGTTGCGCCGCTGGAGCATTCCGGCGCGTTGCTCGAGCCCCGACATCCGGGAGGCGCCGAGCGTGCAGCCGACCATGACGCCCGCGAACGCGATCGTCGCGAGCAGGCCGAGCAGGTCGTTCGAGATCATGCGGCCCCCCTGGCATGCGAGAGATCCTCAGTGTACTCCCGGGCCGATCAAGCGGGACCCCCCGGATGCCGCGGCATCCGCTCGCCCGCACCATGGCCATGGTCGCCGCTGGGCGACCGAGAGGAAGCAGGGAGAACCATGGACCTCGCACACGCCGTCAACGCCGGGGGGCTCGCCGCCCGCCGCACCGATCACCGCTTCACCGCCGACGAGGCGGAGATCCGCGCGGCCGAGGAGCGGGCGCTGCGTCGCCGAGCGGCCGCGGTCGAGGCGCGCCCCGCACTCCCATATGCGCAGCGCGGGCGCCACGCGGCGCCGCGGACGGCCTGACGGCCGCCCGCGACGAACCGACGGGCGACGCCGCCCTACGCGAACGCCTCGATCGGCGGGCAGGCGCACACCAGGTTGCGGTCGCCGTACGCCTGGTCGATGCGGCGCACGGGCGCCCAGTACTTGTTCCGCACGAGCGAGTGCACGGGGTACACCGCCTGCTCGCGCGTGTAGGGGTGCGTCCACTCGCCCGCGATGACCGACTCCGCGGTGTGCGGGGCGCCCCGCAGCGGGTTGTCCTCGGCCGGCCACTCGCCGCGGCCGACGGCGTCGGCCTCGGCCCTGATCTGGATCATGGCCTCGACGAACCGGTCGAGTTCGGCCAGGTCCTCCGACTCGGTCGGTTCGACCATGAGCGTGCCCGCGACCGGGAACGACATGGTCGGAGCGTGGAAGCCGTAGTCGATGAGGCGCTTGGCGACGTCGTCGACCGTGACGCCGGTCTCGGCGGTCAGCGGGCGCAGGTCGAGGATGCACTCGTGCGCGACGAGCCCGTTCTCGCCCGTGTAGAGCACCGGGAAGTGATCGCGCAGGCGCGTCGCGACGTAGTTCGCGGCGAGCACCGCGGTCGCGGTCGCCTGCTTCAGCCCCTCGGCGCCCATCATGCGCACGTACGCCCACGAGATCGGCAGGATCGAGGGGCTCCCGTACGGCGCCGCCGACACCGGCCCTCCGCCGTGCTCGACGCCGCCGGCGTGGCTGGTGCGCTGCGCCATCGGGTGGCCCGGGAGGAACGGCGCGAGGTGCGCCTTCGCCGCGACCGGTCCGACGCCCGGGCCGCCGCCGCCGTGCGGGATGCAGAACGTCTTGTGCAGGTTCAGGTGCGAGACGTCGCCGCCGACGTCGCCGAAGCGCGCGAAGCCGAGCAGGGCGTTGAGGTTGGCACCGTCGATGTACACCTGGCCGCCCGCGTCGTGCACGGCGCGGGTGATGTCCTTCACGTCGTGCTCGTACACGCCGTGCGTGGACGGGTAGGTGATCATGAGCGCGGCGATGTGCTCGGCGTTCGCGGCGATCTTCGCGCGCAGGTCGTCGAGGTCGACGTTGCCGAGTTCGTCGCACGCCACGACGACCACGCGCATGCCCGCGAGCACCGCCGACGCGGCGTTCGTGCCGTGCGCGCTCGACGGGATCAGGCACACGTCGCGCTCGATGTCGCCGTTCGCGAGGTGGTAGCCGCGGATCGCGAGCAGTCCCGCGAGTTCGCCCTGCGAGCCCGCGTTGGGCTGCAGCGACACGGTGTCGTAGCCGGTGACCTCGGCGAGCCAGCTCTCGAGCTGTTCGACCAGGCCGAGCGAGCCGACGACGTCGGCCTCGGGCGCGAACGGGTGCAGGTTCGCGAATTCGGGCCACGTGACGGCCTGCATCTCGGTCGCCGCGTTGAGCTTCATGGTGCACGAGCCGAGCGGGATCATGCCGCGGTCGAGCGCGTAGTCGCGGTCGGCGAGCGTCTTGAGGTACCGCATCATCTGCGTCTCGGACTGGTGGGTGTTGAACACGGGGTGCTCGAGGTACGGGGTCGTGCGGCGCAGCGTCTCGGGGAGCGCGGTCGGCAGCGGCGCCACCCAGCCGAAGTCGCGCGAGTCGGGTCCGCCGAAGGCGCGCGCGACCGTGTGCAGGTCGGATGCCGTCGTGGTCTCGTCGACCGCGACCTGCACGGTCGAGTCGTCCGCCTGCCACAGGTGGATGCCGAGCTCGCGGGCGCGGTCGACGACCTCGGCCGCGGTCCCGGGCACGCGCACCCGGATCGTGTCGAAGTAGGCGTCGTGCACGAGTTCGAGACCGGCGTCCTCGAGCCAGCCCGCGAGGAGCCTGGCGTGGCCGGCGGCCCGGGTGGCGATGTGACGGATGCCGCGCGGCCCGTGGTACACGGCGTACATCGACGCCATGACGGCCAGCAGCACCTGCGCCGTGCAGATGTTCGACGTCGCCTTCTCGCGGCGGATGTGCTGTTCACGGGCCTGGAGGCTGAGCCGGTACGCGGCATGTCCCGCGGCATCCTGCGAGACGCCGACGAGGCGCCCCGGGAGCTGACGCTCGAGGCCCTTCCGGACGGCCATGTAGCCGGCGTGGGGTCCGCCGAAGCCCATGGGCACGCCGAAGCGCTGCGAGGTGCCGACCGCGACATCCGCCCCCAGTTCGCCGGGGCTCGTGATGAGCGCCAGCGCGAGCAGGTCGGCCGCGACGACCGCGAGCGCGCCCTGCGCCTTCGAGGCGGCGATGACGGATGCCGGGTCCCAGACCCGGCCGGACGCGCCCGGGTACTGCACGAAGAGCCCGAAGTGGTCGCCGAGCTCGGCGACATCCGTCGTCTCATCGAGGTCGGCGACGACGAGTTCGACGCCGACGGCCTCGGCCCGCGAGACGAGCAGCGCGTGCGTCTGGGGCAGCGCGTCGGCGTCGACGACGAACCGGTTGGTCTTCGCCTTCGAGGCGCGGCGCGCGAGCAGCATGCCCTCGACCACGGCCGTGCCCTCGTCGAGCATCGACGCGTTCGCGGTGTCGAGCCCGGTCAGGTCGGTCACCATCGTCTGGAAGTTGATGAGCGCCTCGAGGCGGCCCTGGCTGATCTCGGGCTGGTACGGGGTGTAGGCCGTGTACCAGCTCGGGTTCTCGAGCACGTTGCGCTGGATCACCGCGGGCGTGATCGTGCCCGAGTAGCCGAGGCCGATCATCGAGGTGCGAACCGTGTTCGCGTCGGCGAGCGCGCGCAGTTCGGCGAGCGCCTCGCGCTCGGTCGCCGCGTCGGGGATCGCCGAGTCGAGCACCTCGTGCATGCGGATCGCGCTCGGCACCGCCGCATCCATGAGTGCGTCGAGCGTGTCGTAGCCGAGCGCGGCGAGCATCCACTCGTGGTCGCGCGGGGTCGTGCCGATGTGGCGGCGCCCGAAGGCGTCGACGTCGAAGGCCGTGGAGGTGCTGGTCATCGTCTTCCTTCGGGTGGGACTACTCGCCCGTGAGGGCGCGGTACTCGTCGTGGCTGAGCATGGCCGGCAGCGACGCGGTCGTCACCTTGATGAGCCAGCCCTGCCCGAACGGGTCGCTGTTGACGAGCTCGGGCTGGTCGATGACGGCCTGGTTCGACTCGACGACCTCGCCGTCGACGGGCGCGAACAGTTCGCCGACCGACTTGGTCGACTCGATCTCGCCGACGACCGTTCCGGCGACGACGCTGCTACCGGCGTCGGGCAGGTCGACGTAGACGACGTCGCCGAGCTTCTCGGCGGCGTAGTCGGTGATGCCGATGGTGACGGTGTCGCCGTCGACCTTCACCCACTCGTGCTCTTCGGTGTACTGCAGTTCGCTGCGGTCGGTCATGGGTGCTCCTCGTGCTCGGTGGTTCGGTGGCTGGGGCGGCGTTCAGCCGCGCTTGTAGAAGGGAAGTGCGGTGACGGATGCCGGGACGCGCGTTCCGCGGACGTCGACGTGCAGCGTGGTGCCCGGTTCGGCCGCGTCGGGCGCGACGAACGCCATCGCGACCGGGTGGCCGAGCGTGGGCGAGAGCGCGCCGGAGGTGATCTCGCCGACTCGGCGGGCGTCGGCGCCGTCGCCGTCGTAGACCTCGTATCCCGCACGCGGTGCCCTGCGGCCCTCGGCGGTCAGGCCGACCAGGACCGGGGCGCCCTCGGGCGGGCCCTGCTCGATCGCAGCGCGCCCGACGAAGTCGCCCTCCTTCGACAGCGCGACGACGCGGCCGAGGCCGGCCTGGACGGGGAAGGTCTCGCGGCCGAGCTCGTGCCCGTACAGCGGCATGCCCGCTTCGAGCCGGAGCGTGTCGCGGCTCGCGAGCCCGCACGGCACGACGCGCGGTCCGCCGGTCTCGCGGAGGGCCTCCCACAGCGCGGTCGCCCGGTCGGGCGCGACGTAGAGCTCGAAGCCGTCCTCGCCGGTGTAGCCGGTGCGGGCGACGAGCACGGGCACGCCCTGGAAGGTCGCAGCCGCTGCGCGGTAGTACTTCAGCGCCGCGACCGCGGCGACGAAGTCCTCTTCATCGTTGCCGGGACCCTCGATGCCGAACCCGGGCGTCTGCTGGAGCACCTCGAGCGCGTCGGGGCCCTGGATGGCGACGAGCGCGATGTCGTCGGACTCGTCGAACACCTCGGTCTGGAACGGCGCGGTGCGCGCACGGAGCTCCTCGGCGACGACCTGCCGGTTCGCGGCGTTCGCGACGACCATGTAGCGGTCCTCGCCCGTGCGGTAGACGACGAGGTCGTCGATGACGCCGCCGTCGCGCGCGAGCAGCAGGGAGTACTTCGCCTGCCCCTCCACGATCGCGGAGAGCTTTCCGGCGAGCGCGTAGTCGAGTGCCGCGGCGGATTCGGGGCCGACCACGACGATCTCGCCCATGTGCGAGAGGTCGAACAGTCCGGCGTTGCGCCGGACGGCGTGGTGCTCGGCGAGGTCGCTGGAGTAGCGGACGGGCATCTGCCAGCCGGCGAAGTCGGTGAAGGAGGCGCCCTCGGCGCGGTGCACGGCGTCGAGCGGGCTGCGGCGTTCGGTCGCGGCTGCGGCCGTGGTGCCGGGTTCGGTGGTTCCGGGTGCGTCGGTCACGAGTTCTCCTGGATCGCGCGGATCTCACGGCGGTCGCCGATGAAAAGAACTCCCCCTCTGTCATCGGCCTGAGAGCTTCGCGACGCCCCGAGGGGGGTGCTTTCACCTTCGGCGGCTCGCGCGGAACGCGGAGCGCTTTTCAGAGTGGCCTGGTCATCGCGGTGATGCGACCTGAGAGATTGGCGGGGAGGCTTGCTCCTTCGGTGACGGCGACCCGATGCTGCCGGGTGCCGGCTCTCCCGCGATGCGTGGACGGCCCGATGTGCGGTTGTAGGGCCGATCCTAGCCGATGCCGGCCATTCACTCGGGGCGATTGCCGTGCGCGGTCGGATCGAACGGGGTCGTCACGCCCCGGTAGGCGAGGGTCATCATCATCCCGGCCGAGGCGTGGGCGAGGTCGTGGCAGTGGTCCATCCAGATGCCCGGGTTGTCCGCGACGAGGGCGAGCTCCCAGACCTCGCCCGGATCGACGTCGACCGTGTCGAGCCACAGCGGGGCGCCGCTCGCGGGCACGCCGTCGCGCGAGAGCACGAGCACGTGGTGGCCGTGCACGTGCATCGGGTGCACGTCGAAGCCGCGGTTGACGACGGTGATGCGCGCGAGGTCGCCCTCGGCGACCTCGATCGGCTCGATGTGCGGGAACACCGCCCCGTTCACGGTGTAGGCGTACGCCGGGGCGCCGCCGACGAATCGCGGCATCCGGTCGAGCACGAGTTCGGCCCGCACCTGCGGCGCGCCGAGGTCGGGCTTGCCGCCGGTGCCGTACGAGAGCAGGTCGAGTTCGGGGTCGTCGTCGACCCCGCGGGGCGCGTCGGGTGCGGCGGTCCCTGCCGGGGCGACGACGACGACGGATGTCTCGGACAGCCCGGTCTCGAACCGGAACCCGGCCGGGGGCACGGTCGCCACGAGGTCGACCCGGGCCCCGGCGCCGAGCCGGACCGCTTCGCCCTCGACGTCGCGACCCCCCGCGAGGTCGCGTCCGTCGACCGCGACCACCCGGAAGGGCGCGCCCGCGACCGCGACCCTGACCGGGCTCTGCTCGGTGTTCGCGACGCGGAGCCGCACGGACTCGCCGACGGCCGCGTCGACGCGCTGGGGTCCGTCGGTCGTGCCGATGACCACCTCGCCGCCGATGCGGTGGATCGGCAGCGCGAGGTCCGAGGTCTCGGGGATGCCGCCTCGGGGTTCGACCACGAACATCCCGTACAGGCCGCGCCGGACGCCCTCGGACGAGACCTGGTGCGTGTGGTACCAGTAGGTGCCCGGCTGGTCGGCGACGAATCGCGACGTGAAGCCCTCGCCGGGCGCGACCGCGTCCTGGGTCACGCCCGCGACGCCGTCCTCGCCGTTGGGCACGTCGTAGCCGTGCCAGTGCAGCGTCACGCCGTCCTCGATGTCGCGATTGGCCAGGTGCGCCTCGACCAGGTCGCCCTCCTGCACGCGCAGTTCGGGGCCGGCCAGGCCGGTTCCGCCGAATCCCCAGGCCTCGACGGTCTCGCCGGAGGCGAGTTCGACCTCGTGCGTTCCGGCGGTCAGGTCGAACCGGCGCACGGTGCCGGTGGCCTCGGCGGGCGTGCGCAGGTCGGTGACGGAGACCGCGTCGGCCGTCGGCGGAGCCGGCGAGCCGTGACCGTGCGACGCGCCGGCCTCGAGCCGTGGCGCAGCCGTGTCCGAGAGCCACGACCAGCCGACTCCCGCGACGAGCAGGAGCGCGAGCATGCCGGCGAAGCCGGCGACCGGGCGGGTGCCGCGCGCGGTGAGCACCGCCCACGCGAGTCCCGTCGCGAGCACGACGGCGGCCGCGAGCACGAGCGTCGCGACGGGTTGCGGCGGGAAGCCCACGAGCCAGCTCGACGCGGCCGCCGCGAGCATCGCGGAGCCGCCGCCGATGAGCAGCGTCCGGGCCAGCGGCACGGCGGCGGATCGGAGCCACAGCACGAGCCCGCTCGCGGCGGCTGCCACGCCGACGGCCTGGAGCGGGAGTCCGACGAGCAGCTTCTCGCCCGCGAACCACCAGCCCCGGCCGGCGAGCGCGGCCGCCGCGAGTGCGGCGAGCGCCGCGGCGAGCGCGCCCCCTGCGGCGAGCGCGAGCACCGGCATCCGCTGCCGACCGCGCCCGCCGTCGGGGCCGGCGGTGAAGCCGGCCCCGAGCGTGAGCCCGGCGGCCGCGAACGCGGCCGCGGCCCAGGCGAGCAGCAGTGCGGGCGTTCCCATGCGATCCGATCAGGCCGCGGGGACGGCGGGCTGCTCGTCGTCCGCGGTTCGCGCGGCGTCAGCCCCCGGGGTGCCTTCGCGGTCGAGCCTGCGGGCCTTGACGATCATGAGCACGCCGAGGAGGAGGATCGCCGTGCCGTTGACGGCGTGCAGCGAGATGAACAGCGTCGCGCCGAGCGGCGGGCTGGCGTGGTCCGCCTCCTCGAGGCCGAAGATCACGCCTCCGAGGATGAACAGCACGGTCTGGAACAGGATGAGCACGAGCGGCAGGACGCTCAGCCAGATCGTGCGCTTGCCGGCCCGCGCGAGCGCGGCGCTGACGATGAGCAGGATCGCGAGGATCGGCAGGACGATCCGCCCGTTGGTGCCGTGCCAGGCGAAGAGCTCGTCCTCGGGGTTCGAGAACACGCCGACCGCGGCGAGGTAGAGCTGGACGACGACGGATGCGGTGAACAGGACGGAGATGACGAGGAACAGCTTGCGCATGTAAGGGCTCGCTTTCGGGAAGGGTCGGGCTGGCGATGAGGTTCCTCTCCGGCTCGGATCGCGGCATCCGGGCGGTCCCTGATTTCCATCGGAGTCCCAGCCGTGTCACGCGATTCGCGTTCGTGTCATCGTGACTGTAAGCTGGCGCCGATCGACTTCGCGTCACGATGACTCGAAGCAGTGCGGAAGGGGGCGAGCGGATGCCGCAGCACGACGCGCACGCGCGACTGGCCGTCTCCACGGTCATCTTCGCGCTCTCCCCCGACGACGCAGGCGCCGCCGGCGGCACCGCCGGCGACCTCGCCCCCGGCCGGCCCGCGAGCCTGCGCATCCCGCTCGTTCGGCGACTGCGCGAACCCGGGCTCGGCCGCTGGGCGCTGCCCGGCGGATGGCTGCCCGTCGACGAGGCGCTCGACGCCGCCGCGGCGCGCACGCTCCACGAGACCACGGGCCTCGCACCGGCCTACCTCGAGCAGCTCTACACGTTCGGCGAACCCGACCGCTCCCCCGGCGAACGCGTCGTCTCGGTCGTCTACTGGGCGCTCGTGCACTCCGACGAGGTCCTCCGGGCGGTCTCCGACGAGAACGTCCGCTGGTTCGACGAGGACGCCCTGCCCGACCTCGCGTTCGACCACGCCGCCGTCATCGGCTATGCCCTCGCGCGCCTGCGCACCAAGCTCGAGTACTCGCGCATCGCGCACGCCCTGCTCGGCGAGACGTTCACGATGGCCGAGCTCCGCCAGGTGCACGAGGCCGTCCTCCGACGCCGCCTCGACCCGGCGAACTTCCGGCGCACCATGGAATCCTCCGGAACCCTCGTCGACACCGGCGAGCGCCTCGCCGGAACCCGGCACCGGCCACCCGCGCTGTACCGGTTCGACCCCGCCCGCACGCCCGTGACGTCGCCGACGTCCGCGGGGCCGCCGCACGCGGCATCCGTCACCGCTCCCGCACCACCCGCCACCGGCACGCACAGCAAGGACACGCCATGAGCACCACCCTTCCCGCACCCACGCCCGCCGAGCGTCGCGTCCGCGAACAGGCGTCCGTCGATCGCACGATCCGGCTCATCACGACCGGGAAGGCCGCGGGCGAGGCCTGCGCGCCCGACCTCGCAAAGGGCCCCTGGGAGTTCGACGCCGGCCCCGCGGGGTACGGGCCCGGCTCGTCGATGGGCGACGTGATCCCGACCGGGTCGCCCCGCCAGGGCGCGCTGCCCGAGTCGTACCGGACCGCGTCCGACGCCGAACTGCACGACCGGATCCGGGCTGCGAAGGCGACGCTCGGCGAGAAGGTCGTGGTCCTCGGCCACTTCTACCAGCGCGACGAGGTCGTGCAGCACGCCGACTTCACGGGCGACTCGTTCCAGCTCGCGAACGCCGCGATGTCGCGCCCCGAGGCCGAGGCGATCGTGTTCTGCGGCGTGCACTTCATGGCCGAGACCGCCGACATGCTCTCCCGGCCCGACCAGGCGGTGATCCTGCCGAACCTCGCGGCCGGCTGCTCCATGGCCGATATGGCCGACGAGTCGGGCGTCGAGGAGTGCTGGGAGCAGCTCGAGGAGGTCTACGGCGACCTCACGGCGACCGACGAGTCCGGCCGCGTGCCCGTCATCCCCGTCACGTACATGAACTCGTCGGCCGCACTGAAGGGCTTCGTCGGCCGGAACGGCGGCATCGTGTGCACCTCCTCGAACGCGAAGGTCGTGCTCGAGCAGGCGTTCGAGCGCGGGCAGCGCGTGCTGTTCTTCCCCGACCAGCACCTCGGCCGCAACACCGCCAAGGCCATGGGTGTGCCCCTCGAGCAGATGCCGATGTGGAACCCGCGCAGGCCGCTCGGCGGCAACGCGGCATCCGACCTCGACGCCGCCCGGGTCATCCTCTGGCACGGGTTCTGCTCGGTGCACAAGCGCTTCACGGTCGAGCAGATCGAGCGCGCCCGCGCCGAGCACCCCGGCGTGCAGGTCATCGTGCACCCCGAGTGCCCCATGCCCGTCGTCGACGCAGCGGATGCCGCGGGCTCGACCGACTTCATCGTCAAGGCGATCCAGGCCGCGCCCGCCGGCTCGACGTTCGCGATCGGCACCGAGATCAACCTCGTGCAGCGCCTGGCCGCCGAGCACCCCGAGCACGAGATCTTCTGCCTCGACCCCGTGGTGTGCCCGTGCTCGACGATGTACCGCATCCACCCCGGCTACCTCGCGTGGGTGCTCGAGGAGCTCGTCGCCGGGCGCGTCGTGAACCGCATCTCGGTCGGCGACGAGGTCGCCGAGCCCGCCCGGCTCGCGCTCGAGCGCATGCTCGCGGCCAAGCCCCCGGCCTCGGTGCCGGTGCCTGCCGGGTCGACCATCGCGGCGGCCACGGATGCCGCGACGACCGGGGCCTGACATGACCGACCTGCTCGTCGTCGGGTCCGGCATCGCCGGGCTGTGGACGGCGATCCGCGCCGCCGAAGCCGGGCTCGAGGTGACCGTCGTCACCAAGTCCGGCATCGGCGAGGGCTCCACGAGGTGGGCGCAGGGCGGCATCGCCGCGGCGATCCTCCCCGGCGACGCACCCGAGCGGCACGCGGCCGACACACTGGCCGCGGGTGCCGGCCTCGGCGAAGCCGAGGCCGTGCGCACCCTCGTCGAGGACGGCCCGGCCCGCATCCGCGACCTCATCCGGTTCGGGGTCGCGTTCGACGGCGACGAGTCCGGGCTCGCCCGCGGGCTCGAAGCGGCGCACTCGCGCGCCCGCATCCTGCACGCGGGCGGCGACGCGACCGGCGCCGAGATCGAGCGGGCCCTCGTCGACACCGTGCGCCGTCGCGGCATCCGCGTGCTCGAGCACACGACGTTCGTCGACCTCGTCGTCGAGGCCGGCCGCGTCGTCGGCATCACCGTGCTCGGCGCGCCCGGCGAACTGCGCGCCCGCGCGGTCGCCCTCGCGACCGGCGGTGCCGGAATGCTCTACCCCCACACCACGAACCCCGACGTCGCCACCGGCGACGGCGTCGCCGCCGCGGCGCGCGCGGGGGCCGCCGTCGCCGACCTCGAGTTCGTGCAGTTCCACCCGACGGCACTCGCCGTTCCGGGGACCCCGCTCGTGTCGGAGGCCGTGCGCGGCGAGGGCGCGGTGCTCGTGGATGCCGCGGGGCGGCGCTTCCTCGCCGACCTCGACCCGCGCGCCGAGCTCGCGCCGCGCGACGTCGTCGCCCGCGCGGTCTGGCGTCGTATGGCCGAGCAGGGCGGCGAACCGGTCCGGCTCGACGCGACCGCGCTCGGCGCGCACTTCCTCGCCCGGCGCTTCCCGACCATCGACGCGGCGTGCCGTGCCGCCGGGTTCGACTGGGCACGCGAACCCGTGCCCGTCGTGCCCGCCGCGCACTACGCCATGGGCGGCGTCGTGACCGACCTCGACGGGCGCACGAGCCTGCCCGGACTGTGGGCCGTCGGCGAGACCGCGCGCACGGGCGTGCACGGCGCGAACCGGCTCGCGTCGAACTCGCTGCTCGAGGGCGCCGTGTTCGGCGAGCGTGCCGCCGCGTCGGTCGCGGCATCCGTTCGGTCGGCGCCGGCAACGGCGCTGCCGGTCGTCGGAGGAACGCTCCGACACGCCGCACCCCCGCCCCGCGTGTCGCGCGGATCGTCCGACATCCGGCCGACCGAGCGGGTCGACCGCGGCGAGCTCCGGCAGCTCATGTGGAGCCACGTCGGGCTCGAACGCGACGCGCACGGGCTCGCCGAGGCATCCGCTCGCCTGAACGGATGGCACGCCGACCCGACCGACCGCGCCGGCGTCGAGGACCGCAACCTCCTCGACCTCGCGCGGCTCACCGTCGCCGCGGCACTCGCCCGCACGCGGAGCGTCGGCGCCCACACCCGCACCGACGAACACGAGAGGCAGGCCGCCTGATGACCGAACCCCGCGAGATCGAACGGATCGTGACCCTCGCCCTCGACGAGGACGCCCCGTGGGGCGACCTCACGGGCGAGACCCTCATCCCGGGGGGCGCGACGGCCACGGCCGAACTCGTCGCCCGTGAGGCGGGCGTGTTCAGCGGCGCGCGCGTGCTCGAGACGACCTTCCGGCTCGTCGACGCGCGCATCGCGGTCGAGACCCTCACCGCCGACGGCGCGCCGTTCGCCGCGGGCGACGTGCTCGCGCGCGTGCAGGGCTCCGCCCGCGGCATCCTCCGCGCCGAGCGCGTCGCGCTCAACCTCGTGCAGCGGATGTCGGGCGTCGCGACGCTCACGGCGCGCTACGTCGCCGCGGTCGACGGCACGCGCGCGCGCATCGTCGACACGCGCAAGACCACCCCCGGCCTGCGCAGCCTCGAACGCCAGGCCGTGCGCGACGGCGGCGGCCGCAACCACCGCCGCTCGCTCTCCGACGCGATCATGGCCAAGGACAACCACCTCGCCGTGCTCACCGCGGGCGGCGCCGACCTCGCCGGGGCGCTGCGCGCCGCGCGCGAACGGATGCCGCACACCGCCCACCTCGAGGTCGAGGTCGACCGGGTCGACCAGATCCCCGCGGTGCTCGCGGGCGGCGCCGACACGATCATGCTCGACAACTTCGACCTCGACGCGCTGCGCGAGGGCGTCGCCCTGATCGACGGCCGCGCGATCGTGGAAGCCTCCGGCGGCGTGACCCTCGACACGGTTGCGGGCATCGCCGCGACGGGCGTCGACGTGATCTCGGTCGGCGCGCTCACCCATTCGGCGCGCGCGCTCGACCTCGGCCTCGACGTCGTCATCGAGACCGGGCCGG
Source organism: Agromyces marinus (assembly GCF_021442325.1). NCBI lineage: Bacteria > Bacillati > Actinomycetota > Actinomycetes > Micrococcales > Microbacteriaceae > Agromyces > Agromyces marinus. Next base: position 2,145,321 of record NZ_CP087879.1, read on the forward strand.
CGCCCGGGGGGCCGGCATGATCTTCGCCGACCACGCCGCGACCACCCCGGTGCGCCGCGAGGCGCTCGAGGCGATGTGGCCGTACCTGACCGGGGCGTTCGGCAACCCGTCGAGCACGCACGGCGTCGGCGACGAGGCCGCCCGCGCGCTCGCGGATGCCCGCCGACGGGTCGCGACGGTGATCGGATGCCGCCCGGGCGACGTCGTCTTCACCTCGGGCGGAACCGAGGCCGACAACCTCGCGATCCTCGGCCTCGCACTCGCGAACCCGCGCGGACGGCACGTCGTGACCTCCCGCGTCGAACACGAGGCGGTGCTCGGCGCGGCCGACGCGCTCGCACGCCTGCACGGCTTCGAGGTCGGCTTCGCGGAGGTCGACGCGTTCGGCGCGGTGCGGCCCGAGGCGCTCGCTCGGGTCATCCGCCCCGACACGGCGCTCGTGTCGATCCAGCTCGCGAACAACGAGGTCGGCACGGTCAACGACGTCGCGGCCCTCGCGCGCATCGCGCGCGAGGCCGGCGCGCTCGTGCACACCGACGCGGTGCAGGCCGCGGGCTGGCTGCCGCTCTCGCTCGACGCGCTCGGCGTCGACGCGCTCTCGCTCGCCGGGCACAAGGTCGGCGCCCCGAAGGGCACCGGTGCCCTCGTCGTGCGCGGCCGCCTCCCGCTCGAACCCGTGCTGCACGGCGGCGGGCAGGAACGCGGGCGGCGCTCGGGCACCGAGAACGTCGCCGGCGCCGTCGCCTTCGCGACCGCGCTCGAACTCGCCGAGGCCGAGCGGGCGGATGCCGCGGCGCGCGTCGGCGCGGCATCCGCCCGGTTCCGCGACCTCGTCGCGACCGCCGTGCCGGGCGCGGTGCCGACCGGCGATCCCGACCGGCGACTGCCGGGAACCGTCGCGTACGTCTTCCCCGGCCTCTCGGGCGAGGCGCTGCTGCTCGAGCTCGAACGCCGGGGCGTGGTGGTCTCGAGCGGGTCCGCGTGCGCCGCCGGCAGCGACGACCCCTCGCACGTGCTCACCGCGATGGGGTTCGCGCCCGAGGTCGCGCAGACCGCGGTGCGGTTCTCCTTCGGCCCCGGCTCCGATGAAGCGGATGCCGCGGCCGCCGCCGAGCACCTCGCCGAAGCGGTGTCGGCGGTCGGGCGTATCGTCGGCTGAATTCACCCGTATGCATCGACGCGATCGGGAATAGCCGAACCGCCACCGGCGGTTGCACCCCCCGTTCGCCTTCGGCACCGGGCTCCGCCCGGTCCGGCGGACACGACGACGCGACGACAGGACGACCGTGACCGAACGCCCATCATCCGACACCGACTCGATCGCCATTCCAGACACCGACGCCATCCAGGCCGCCGAGGCCGCCGACCGCGCCATCGACCAGCACGTCCGCGCCGCGCAGCCCGAGCACGGGGCGCGCAACACGCGCGTGATCTGGCTCCTGCTCGCCGCCACGTTCACCGTCTTCCTCAACGAGACGATCATGAGCGTCGCCATCCCCGAGCTGGCCCGCGACCTCGACGTCACCCTGAACGCGGCGCAGTGGCTGACGACGGCGTTCATGCTCACGATGGCCGTCGTCATCCCGATCACGGGGTACCTGCTGCAGCGCTTCCCGACGCGGCCGATCTTCGGCGCCGCGATGGGGCTGTTCAGCGCAGGAACCCTCCTCGCCGCCCTCGCACCGGGCTTCGAGGTCCTCCTCGGTGCGCGCATCATCCAGGCCACCGGGACCGCGATCATGATGCCGCTGCTCATGACGACCCTCATGACCCTCGTGGCCCCCGCCGACCGCGGGCGATTCATGGGGCGCGTGTCGATCGTCATGTCGGTCGCGCCCGCCCTCGGCCCGGCGATCTCCGGACTCATCCTCGATTCGCTCGGCTGGCGCTACATGTTCTGGCTCGTGCTTCCGCTTGCGGTCGCCATGCTCGTCATCGGGCTGCGCCGCGTCGAGAACGTCAGCGAGACCCGCGCCTTCCCGATCGACGTCGTCTCGGTCGTGCTCTCGGCCGTCGGCTTCGGCGGGCTCGTGTACGGCCTGAGCCTCGTGGGCGGCGTGGTCAGCGGGCGCGCCCCGCAGGACGCGGCGCCCATGTGGATCGCGCTGGCCGCGGGAGGCCTGGGAATCCTCGCGTTCATCCTCCGGCAGCTCATCCTGCAGCGCTCGGACCGGGCGCTGCTCGACCTGCGGACGTTCCGCTCGCGGAACTTCGCGGTGTCGATCGCCCTCATGACCGTCATGATGGCGGCCCTGTTCGGCACGCTCATCCTCCTGCCGATCTACCTGCAGGACGTGCTCGGACTCGAGCCGTCCGCGAGCGGGCTGCTCGTGCTCCCCGGCGGGCTCGTGATGGGCCTGCTCGGACCGACCGTGGGCCGCCTGTACGACCGCGTGGGCCCGACTCCGCTGCTCGTGCCGGCCAGCGTCGGCGTGAGCGCGGTGCTGTGGTCGCTGACGCTCGTGACCGAGACGACCCCGGTCTGGGCCGTGCTGATCGCGCACATCGTGCTCTCGATCTCGCTGGCATTCATGTTCACGCCGCTCTTCACGAGCGCCCTGGGCTCGATCGAACCGCACCTGTACTCGCACGGATCGGCCACGCTCGGCACGCTGCAGCAGGTCGGCGGCGCCGCCGGCACCGCACTCTTCATGACCGTGATGACGGCGACGGCGGCCGCTGCGGCGACCGACGGGGTGGGCGATCTCGCAGCCCAGGCCGCTGGGGTGCGCAGCGCGTTCATGGTCGGCGGCATCGTCTCGCTCGTCGCGATCGTCGGCGCGACGCTCGTGCGGCGGCCGGCCGACATGGCGCAGCACCCCGGGCACTAGGCCGGGCGAGCCCGCGGCCCGTCAGCCGCGGGCTTTCCGCGGCGTCAGCCGCAGTTCGGCCGGCAGGTGCGCTGCGAGAGCGCGTCGACGAGCACGGTTCCGAGGTCTTCGGGCTTGTTCGCGGAGTACGCCCCGCCCTTGGTCGCCTGCGCGATCTGCTTCATCGCGTCGAGGTCGGTGTCGGGTCCGAAGCCGACCATGATGATGGCGACCGGCCGGGCCGGGTCCTGGAGCTTCTCGATCTCGGCGAGCAGCTGCTCGAGGCTGATGCCGTTCTCGTCCTCGTTCTTGCCGTCGGTGATGACCAGGACCGAGTTGACCTTGTCGGGGTCGTAGGTCTCCTGCACGCGCTGGTAGGCCGCGAGCGTGGTGTCGTAGAGGCCGGTCGCCCCGCCGAGGCGTGCGGGCAGGGTCGCGATGATCTGCTGGATCTGCTGCGTGTGCCCGGCGTCGGCCAGCGGCGCGATCGGCGCGAGGTCCTCGTAGTCGAGGTCGCCGTTGCGCGCGGTCGAGAACGCCCACACGCCGAGTTCGACCTCGCCCGAGAACTTCGACATCGCGCCGCCCGCGGCCTGCTGGAAGATGTCGATGCGGCGCAGCCCGTTCTCCGCGGGCTCCTCCATCGAGCCCGACACGTCGATCGCCGCGAGCATGCGCGAGCGGAGGGTGAGCACGCCCCACGAGCGGAGCAGTTCGATCTGCGCGGCGCTGTCGAGTTCGGTCTGCGCGGGGGGCGCGGTCGGCGTGATGCCGGGCGCGTCGACCTCGCCGGTGCCGTCCGGTGCACGGAACCCGGCCTCGAGGAACAGGTCGGCGGCCCGGCCGAGCGCCGCTTCGAGGTCGTCGAGGTTGGCCGAGTCGACGTCGCCGATCCGGACGAACGGGTAGTCGAGGGCCACCGTGCCCTCGGCGGGGTACGCGGCGACGAGCGGTTCCGCCGTCGCGTCGGAGTTGTGGGCGGCGACCTTCGCCTCGCTCGTGAGCACCACGGTCGGCGTGCTCGTCGAGAAGACGCTCGTCATGGCGGCATCCGCACTCGCGGGGATCGACTTGCTCAGGGCGATCATCGCGCCGGCGAACTGACGCGGGTCCTCGGGCGAGGACTGGCCCTTCAGCGCGGTGAGCCCGGCGAGGCTCGCAGCGGATGCCTCGGGGTCGGGCAGCATCGCCGGAAGCGTGCCGTTCAGGATCCGGGCCCAGCTGACCGGCTCGGCGGCGACCGCCTGGGCGTCGGTGGCCGGGACGGCGAACACGACGGGCGAGGTCGCGATCGAGGCGCCGGCGGTCGCGTTCGGCGCGCCGAGGCCGAGCGAGGCCGCGGTCGCCGCCGTGCGGTCGAGCCACACGCTCGAGTCGGGCACCCATGCATCGGCCGCGATCGTTCCGGCCGCGATCTCCGCGGCGGTGTCGGCCGAGTCCTGCGCGCGCACCTCGGTCTCGACGCACCGGTCCGGGTCGGCGTCGAAGTCGGCGGCGAGCTCGGCGACCGGTTCGGCGATCGAGGTGTCGGCGACGATCTCGAGTGCCTCGATCTCGTCGCACACGGGCATCTCGGCCGCCGCGAGAATCGGGTTCAGGTGGCCGCCGACCCAGAGGTAGACGCCGGACCCGACCACTCCGACGACCGCGACGGCCGCGATGATGGACAGGATGAACCGGCGGCTCGGCGTCTTCGCCGGAGTCGCAACGCTGTGTCGTCCCACGGAATCTCCAAGCGGATCTGCATCTCCGCGGGATGCCGATCCCAGTCTGAACGGGTTCCCCCGTTCAGGGGGAGGGGTCGTGCCAGTGTAAGTGAAGCTGAGCGTTCTGCGAACTTCTCGGCGACGAGTCGCTCATTTGACCAGGCGGGACCGCACCCGATCCGCGAGCGGGGTGCCGCCGGTCTGGCAGGTGGGGCAGTACTGGAACGTCGAGTCGTGGAACTCGACCTGGCGGATGGTGTCGCCGCACACGGGGCACGGCTGCCCGGTGCGCCCGTGCACGTTCAGGTGGCGGCGCTTGGCGTCTTTCAACTCAGCCGCGGGCTTGCCGGATGCCACGGCGAGCGCCTCGGCGAGCGTGGTGCGCATCGCGTCGTAGAGGCGTTCGACCTCCGGCCGGTCGAGGGTCGCCGCGATCTTGTACGGCGACATCTTCGCGGCGTGCAGGATCTCGTCCGAGTACGCGTTGCCGATGCCGGCGAGCAGGTTCTGGTCGCGCAGCACGCCCTTGATGCGGGTCCTGCGACCGTCGAGGAGTTCCGCGAACCGGTCGAGCGTGAACGCCGGCCCCATTGGGTCGGGGCCGAGCCGGGCGACGCCGGGCACGTCGCCCGGTTCGCGGACCAGCGAGACGGCGAGCGACTTCTTCGTGCCGGCCTCGGTGAGGTCGAAACCCGACCCGTCGTCGAGCGCGACCCGCAGCGCGATCGGCGATCGACCGGGGCGGACGACGCTCGTGGGCAGCACGTCGTACCAGCGCAGCCAGCCGGCCCGCGCGAGGTGGAACACGAGGTGCAGCTCGGCGTCGGCGGCTGTTGGAGCCGCCGACCCGAGGGTCAGGTCGAGGAACTTGCCATGCCGCGTCACGCCCGTGACGACGCGCCCCTCCACCTCGTGGAGCGGCGGGTCGAACGTCTTCAGTGCGGCGATCGCCGCGACGCGCGCCGACCTGATCGCATGCCCGGTGGTGCGCTCGGCGAGGAACCCCGCCAGCGCCTCGACCTCCGGCATCTCGGGCACGCGTCCATGCTCGCACCGCCGGCCGACATCCGCGAGGGATCAGCTCGCGCGGTGCGCGGCCACGAGCAGTGCGGTCAGTTCGTCGCGGAGTCGTTCGAGGCGTGCGACGGGGTGGCCGAGGCGTGCGACGACCTCTCCCGGGACCGCGGTCGCGCGCTCGCGCAGCGCCGCGCCCTCGTCGGTGAGCGCGATGTCGACCGCCCGTTCGTCGCTGGAGCTGCGCCGCCGGGTCACGAGGCCCGAGGCTTCGAGGCGGCCGATGAGCGGGCTCGCCGTCGCGGGCTCGAGGTGGAGCCGGTCGGCGAGTTCGCGCAGCCTGAGCGGGCTCTGCTCCCAGAGCGCGAGCATCACGAGGTACTGGGGGTGGGTCAGGCCGAGCGGGTCGAGCGACGGGCGGTAGATGCGGATGACCTCGCGGCTCGTCGCGGCGAGCGCGAAGCACAGCTGTCGATCGAGTTCGAGCGGGTCGTCCATGGCATCCAGAATAGTCTGTACACTAACTGTTCGTGCACGAACAGAACCTGCCGAACCCGTGGAAGGGCGTCCCCGGCTTCTGGGCGCGCGTCAACCGCATCGTCTACCCGATCGTCGGCCCCGCGCAGGTCGGCATCGGTCGCCCCGAGGCACCGTACGAACCGCCCGCGAACCCGGCATGCCCCCTGTGCGGCGGGCTCATGGCCGACCATCGCATCGAACGCGGCGACGCGAACACCCGGACGATGCTGCACTGCCCCGGCCCGACCGCCTGAGTCGCCCGGGCGGCCGACACGATGCATGCCCGGACGGGCATGGACCGTGGCATACGGTTGCCGGATGCTCCGACGTCTCGTCGCCCGAACCTACTGGGCCTGCAGCAGGTGGACCCTCTCGGGCGAACGGGCACCCGATCGCCCGTCGGTGCTCATCGGCGCCCCGCACACCTCGAACTGGGACTTCGTGCTCATGCTCGCCATCTCCTGGTGGTACGGCATCGACATCCGCTGGCTCGGCAAGAAGAGCCTGTTCAGCGGATGGCGCGGGCCACTCATGCGCAAGCTCGGCGGCATCCCCGTCGACCGTGCCGACCCGAGTCGCGTCGTCGGCGAGGTCGTCGAGCGCATCCGCGCGGGCGAGGTCTTCGGCCTCGTCGTCACACCCGACGGCACGCGCGGCGGGAACGAGTACTGGAAGTCCGGCTTCTACCGCATCGCCCGCGAGACCGGGATGCCGGTCACCCTCGGGTTCGTCGACCGCACGACCATGACCACGGGCCTCGGCCCGACGTTCGAGCTCACGGGCGACGTGCCCGCCGACATGGACCGCATCCGCGCCTTCTACGCCGACAAGTCCGGCCTCCGACCCGAGCTGCGCACCGAACCGCGACTGCGAGACGAGCGCGCCTGACCCGGACGCCGGAACCGGGTCGGCTCAGGCGTCGAGATCGAGCTGGGACTCCGCGACCGCGATGACCGACCACGTGCCGCCCGCGGCATCGGTGAACTCGTAGGTCGGCACGACCAGGACGCCTCCGTCCGGCTGCCAGTGCGTGGCGAGCCCCAGTCGTGCCCCGACCAGCTCGACCTCGACGACCGGCCACGAGACATCCGTTCCCGGCTCAGGTGCCGGCGGCGGCTCGGTCGGCGGGACCCACTCGGTCGAGACGCCCGCGTCGCCCTCCTCCGCCATGAACGGCATCACGACGCCCTGAACACCGAACCTCGGATCCGACAGCCGCTCGAACGCCTCCTGCTCGCTCACGATCGCGTACTCCCCGAGCGGCACGAGCTCGGCCAGCGTGCCGTACGCGCTGTACACGCCGTCCTCGGTGAGTTCGAGCGTCCACGGCTGGTCGAGCCGCTGCCCGTCGACGACGGGCCACGCCTGCGCCGCCCGGGTGGGCGAACCCTCCCAGGTCTCCGACGTGTACTCGTACGCCTCCGGGTCCCGGCCGCTGTCCGACAGGATGCCGCGGAGCGCGTCGATCGCCGCCTGCTCCCCCGGCACCCCGCCGGACGGCTCGCACTCGCCGCCCTCGACGCACACCCACGGATCCTTCGCCGGATCGTTGTACCAGAACCCCAGCGCCCCGTCGAGCGAGACCGAGAGCGACGGCGCCGAACCGTCCTGCGGGCCGACGGTCCACGAGCCGTCGGCGAGCACCGGATCGCCCGCCATCCCGAGCGCCGCGGCGAGCGCCGCGACCGACTCGGCGGTCGATGCCGATCGCGCGTCGTAGGCGTAGGCCTGCGCCGAGCCGGCATCGGTCGACAGGCCGGTCGCGGTGAAGTGGTTGCGGCCGCCGCCGAAGGGCATCGAGAGGTCTGCCGCGCCCGACTCCGCCATCCGCCCGGAGCCCGCGGTCGGCCCCTCCTCGACCGCGATCTCCCCCGACGCGCCCGACGCGTCCTGCAGCGAGATGGGCGGCGCCGCGACCTGCGTCGGCCCGCCGACCGCCGCAGCGCCCAGGCCGTACCCGGCGGCCCCGACGAGCAGGACCGCGGCTGCGGCCGCCGCGATGGTGGCGGCCCGGCGGCGGCGCACGCGCTCCGCCCCGAGATCGACCGGCGCGACGCCGGCGCCGCCGGTCGTGGCGGCGACGACCTCGTCGGCGAACCCGTCGCGCGCCTCCACGCCCGCGGCGGGGTCGGCGGCGCGAAGCCGCTCGAGCGGTTCCTGCTGGCCCTGCGGGTCCTGCGGGTCCTGCGGGTCGTGGTCGTCGTGTTCGCGGGTCATGTCGTTCGCCTCCGTGGCATCCGTTCTCACCAGTGCATGTGTGCCGGGCCCGCGGGAACTTGCAGCTAGAACGTCATCCGCTCGCCCCACGCGGAGCGCAGTCGCGAACGGGCGCGCGAGAGCGCGGCATCCGCCCCCGAACGGGATATGCCGAGCACCTGCGCGAGTTCCCCTCCATCGAGGCCCTCCCACGCGTGCAGGAGCAGGATGCGACGATCCCGCTCGCCCACCGCGGCGAGCGCGCCGCGCAGCTCCTCGTCGAACAGGGCGCTGAGCTCCGGATCCTGGTCGACCCGGCCGCGCCCGTGCTCGGGGACCACCTCCACGGGAAGGTCGACGAGCTTGCGGCGATGGTTGGCGAGCACGAAGCCCGCGGTGCGGTACAGCCACGGCAGCACGGCCTCGCGCGGCACGTCGTCGCGACGCCGCCACGCGGTCGCGAACACGTCGGCGGCGAGGTCCTCGGCGTCCTGGCGCGGTCCGCGGCGCGCGAAGTACTTCACGAGCGCGGTCGCGTGCGAGCGCACGACGGCATCGAACCAGGCGGCGTCGGCGGCGGGCGCGGGCCTCGGGGCGTCGGCATCCTCGGGCTCGGGCATCGCGACCTCCGGGCGCGTCGGGTCGTCCTCGGCGGCGGCGGTGCTGGCGGTCGTCACACCATGCATGTGTCGCCTCGAGCACGAGTCTTGCACGCGGCCGCGTCCGGGACGCCGCACCCCTCCGTTCCGGCCCGACCCGGCCCGGCGCGGCCGGACCCGGACCCCGGCCCGGCCCGGCACCGTAGGATCCCCCCGTCGTCTTCGGCAACGACGCCTACGAGTTCGGCTGGGTCGATGACGTCAGGTGCGCGGATGCCGGCTCGAGCGCAGCGCCCACGACGAACGCGAGCGCCACCGGCACGCCGTGACCGATGTCACGGCCGTTCGCCGCTCCGATGCCGGACGTACGGGGTCGTGGTCGAGACCCTGACGAGGCCGGATCGTTCCAGGATAGGACGCGAGAACTCCGTCGAGTCGCTGTGGATGAACCGCGTGCCGCGGGCCAGGGCCGATCGCGCACGGGCCGCCGTCAGCGCACGGTAGATCCCCCGGCCCCGCCACGGCGCACGCGTGGCGCCGCCCCAGATGCCCGCGAACTCGGTTCCCGCGACGGGGTCGAGGCGCCCCGCGCTGACGATCTCGCCCTCGGCGGTCTCGGCGACCCACAGCTCCATGCCGTCATCGAGCTCCAGCCGCTGCATGAGGGGGCCGACCATCGACTCCGAGACGGGGTCTCCGAAGACCTCGTCCTGCATGGCGCACATCGCGCGCACGTCGCGCTCCTCCGTGACCCTGCGCAGCGCGATGCCGTCGGGCAGTGCGATGTCGACGGCGAGGAGGGCGGCCTCCCCGATCATGATCGACTCCGGCTCGCCCGGCGCGAATCCGTGCGAGACGAGCGCGGCGTGCAGCCCGGGCGCGACGTCGTGGCCGCGCGTCTTCCACTCGAAGCTCGCGACCTCCGGACGTGCCGCGTAGTACGCCACGGCATCCGCGACGAGCTGCTCGATGCGAGCGGCATCCGCCCCGCCGAGGTCGGCGTACGTGACGAATCCGCGCCCGCCGGCGAAGGTCACGAGCAGGAGCGGCCCCAGGTGGTCGACGACGAGTGCGCCCGTCGTCTCGGCGTCGGCCCGGAGCTGGTCGTCGTACGCCTGCAGCAGGCTCGACCCGATTGCTCGGCGGTCGGCGCTCATCGCGGCGCCGGGGATGCCAGGAACGCCGTCACCCGCTCCATCAGCAGCGCGGCCGCCTCGGGGTCGTACGCGTCGAGCGAGGAGTCGGCGAAGAGGTGCTGGTCTCCGGGGTAGACGAACAGCTCCGCGCCTGCAACGGTCCGGACGAGTTCTCGCGCGGCGGGCAGGTCCTCGTCGAAGAACTCGTCGCCCTCCTTGCCGTGAACCTGCACGGGCACGCCATCCGGCCACGCGTCCCCGAACTCCTCGACGGGGATGCAGGCCGACATGAGCAGGGCGCCACGCGCACCCGGCCGCGTCTGGGCGAGCCGCTGCGCGATCATCACGCCGAACGAGAACCCTGCGTAGACGAGTCCCTGGTCGAGTTCGGCCGCCGCGGCGGCGCCCCGCTCGCGGACCGCGTCGAACCCGGCATCGCGCACGAACGCGAGCCCCTCGTCGATGCTGCCGAAGGTACGACCGTCGAACAGGTCGGGCGTGTGCACGGTGTGGCCGCCCCGTCGCAGCTCGTCGGCGAAGGCGTGGACCCCGTCGGTCAACCCCTGGATGTGGTGGTACAGCAGCACGTCGGCCATGAGCAGTCCTCCCGGTGGTGGTGGAATCATCTCGAACGACCCATGAGGTCGGCAATGCCTCCGCACGTTTCAGCGTCCTCACAGTCCGCGCACAACATCACCGAATCCGGCGGCGATAGCGTCGCACCATGCAGACTCCCGGCGCGGCCACGATGAACGACGACCGCACGCTGGGACTCGCACTGAGCGGCGGCGCCGCATTCGGGGCGGCGCACGCGGGGGTGCTGCTCGAACTCGAGGCCCGCGGCATCCGCCCCGGACTCGCGGTCGGAACCAGCTCGGGCGCGATCGTCGCCGCGGCCTACGCCGCCGGGTTCGGCGCGGAGGAGATCGAGCGCGCGGCGCGCGCCTTCCGCTGGCGCGACCTCGCCCGCTGGTCGTTTTCCCCGCGCATCGGCCTGCTCGACACGGGCGCGATCAGCGACGGCGTGCGTCGTGTGCTCGGCTTCGACCCACTCATCGAGGAACTCCCGCGCGGGTTCGGCGCCGTCGCCACCGACCTCGGCGCGCGTCGGGCGGTGACGATCGACCGCGGCCCGTTGAGCGACGCCCTCCGCGCGACGATCGCCGTGCCGGGGCTCCTTCCTCCCGTGCGCCGGGACGGCGCGTGGCTCGCCGACGGCGGCATGGTCGACAATGTGCCCGTCGACGCCGCGCGCGGACTCGGCGCCGAGCGCGTCATCGTCGTGCGCCTGCACGCCAAGTGGGAGAGCGTGCGGATGATGCGCACCGTGCGCCGCACCGCCGACCTCGTCGACGACCCGTCGGTCGTGCTGATCCAGCCCGAGATGGAGCGGATGGCGCAGTGGCGCATGGTCGACGCACCGCGCCTCATCGCCGAGGGCCGCCGCGCCGCGGCCGCGGCGCTCGACGCCGCCGATGCACGTCAGACGTTGAAGCGGAACTCCACCACGTCGCCGTCCTGCATGACGTAGTCCTTGCCCTCCATGCGCGCCTTGCCCTTGGCTCGCGCCTCGGCGACCGAGCCCGTCTCGACGAGGTCGTCGAACGAGATGACCTCGGCCTTGATGAAGCCCTTCTCGAAGTCGGTGTGGATGACCCCGGCCGCCTGCGGGGCCTTCGAGCCCTTGCGGATGGTCCAGGCGCGCGACTCCTTGGGGCCCGCGGTCAGGTAGGTCTGCAGGCCGAGCGTGTCGAAGCCGATGCGCGCGAGCTGGTCGAGGCCGGACTCGTCCTGTCCCGTCGAGGCGAGCAGCTCCGCGGCGTCCTCCGGGTCGAGGTCGATGAGCTCCGACTCGATCTTGGCGTCGAGGAAGACCGCTTCGGCGGGTGCGACCAGGGCGGCGAGCTCGGCCTTCTTCGCGGCATCCGTCAGCACCGCCTCGTCGACGTTGAAGACGTAGATGAAGGGCTTCGCGGTCAGCAGTCCGAGCTCGGCGATGGGCGCGATGTCGACCTTCGAGGCCGACAGCGGGGTGCCCTTCTGCAGCTCCTCCTGCGCCTCCTTCGCGGCGGCGAGCACCGACGGGTCGAGCTTCCTGCCCTTGACCTCCTTCTCGTAGCGCGTGATGGCGCGCTCGAGCGTCTCGAGGTCGGCGAGGATCAGCTCGGCGTTGATCGTCTCCATGTCGTTCTTCGGGTCGACCCGGCCGTCGACGTGCACGACGTCGGAGTCCTCGAAGCCGCGCACGACCTGCGCGATCGCGTCGGCCTCGCGGATGTTGGCGAGGAACTTGTTGCCGAGCCCTTCGCCCTCGGAGGCGCCCTTGACGATGCCGGCGATGTCGACGAACGACACGGCCGCGGGCAGGATGCGCTCCGAACCGAAGATTCCGGCGAGCGTCGCGAGCCGCGGGTCGGGCAGGTTCACCACGCCGACGTTCGGCTCGATCGTCGCGAACGGGTAGTTCGCGGCGAGCACGGTGTTCTTGGTCAGCGCGTTGAAGAGGGTCGACTTGCCGACGTTGGGGAGGCCGACGATTCCGATGGTGAGTGCCACGGGCGTCCATCGTACAAGGCGCTTCCTGAGTGGCGGATGCCGCGCTCAGTGCCGGCCCTGAAATCCGCTCGGATCGCTGGCCGCCCGGGTACCGCGACCGTATGCTCCGAACCAGAGCATCACTCAGGTATCGCGTCTGGAGTTCTGCGTCGGGGGAAGGACCGGACATGGACGTCACGGTGGTCGATGCGGGGGCCGGTCCGGCGACGCGGGTGCCCGCAGGCGAAGCGGATGCCGCGGCCGCGGCCTCGATCGACGGCGCCGGGTTCCTCGGCTGCTGGCGCTTCGCCACGGCCCCGCCCGACGCGCCGACGCGCGTGGTCGAGATCCGGTTCGGGGCGACCGTGGACCTCGACCTCGGGCTCGTCGGGGTGTGGCTGCTCGGCACGGCCGGGCCGGGCATCGTCCCGGTGCTCGAGATCGCCCGCACCGACGACGCCGGACGGCTCGGTCGCACGGTGCGGCTGCACCTGCCCGCAGAGATCGAGGTGCTCGCGCTCCTGCGCTTCGACTCGGCGCGAGCGCTCGAACGCGCGTGGGAACGACTGCCGGGCAGCCTCGGACTCGGAGCTGCACCGGAAGCGGCACCGGAACCGCCCGCTCCGCCGGTCGTCCCCCCTGCGGGCACGCCTCCCGTGATGCGCGGCGCCGAACGCGCCCGGCGAGCCGGGCCCGTCTTCGGGATCGACGAACCCGAGCCCGACGCCGCCGCGGCGCCCCCCGCTGACGGCGCGGACCACGAGGAGGCCGAACGCGCCGAACGCGCCGAACCGGCCGAACCGGCCGCCGAGCCCCGCCGGGTGCGCGCGCACCTGCACGGCGAGATGCCCGAGACCGTCATCGTCGACGAGCCGTTCCCCGTGCGGTTCTCGCTCTCGCTCGGGCCCATCGCCACCGCACCGGGCTTCACCCACGCGACCACCACCGCCGTCGTCGACCGCTCCCGGCAGGTGAGCGTCACCATCGTGCCGCGCGAGTTCCGCATGGACCCGGGCCGGCCGCGCACGGTCCGCCTCGACCTGCCCGAGTCCGACGACGACGTCGAGCGGCACGAGTTCACGCTCGTCGCGCCGGCGCCCGGCACGGGCGAGGTCGTGCTCATCGTGCGGCAGGGGGCCGACCTGCCGCTCGCGACGCTCCGACTGACCGCCGAGGCGATCGCCCCGCCGGTCGGCGGCGCGGAGCGGGACGCGAACGCCGAACGCGGCGCGTCGGCGCGTCGCGTCGCCGCCGCGGTGACCGACCCCGACCCCGACCTGCTCGCGCTGCCGACCATCCGCATCGATGAGGAGTTCGTCGACGGCGACTCGCTGCTCTCGATCCGTGCGACCGTCGGCGGGGCATCCGCTTCGGGCACCTCGCCCCTGACGGGCAAGGCCGCCTACATCGCGCGCCTCTACCGCAGGATCGACGGCATCCGCGCGAACATCCGCGGCATCCAGGACACCGGGCGACGGGCCGCGACCGCCGAGCGCGAACTCGGCCGGCTCGGCCGATCCGTCGCGACCGACCTCCTCCCGGCCGACGTGCTCGACCTGCTCTGGCGGCACCGCGACGAGCTCGACGGGCTCATGGTGCAGACGACGGGCGAGGTCGACATCCCCTGGGAGATCGTCCAACTCGTGCCTCCCCTCGGCCATGTCGCCGAGGACGGCGAAGGCCGGTTCCTCAGCCGCTTCGGCCTGACCCGCTGGGTGTACGGCACCGCGCACCCGACCGACCTGCCCGTCCGCACGGCGCACGCGCACGTCATCTGCCCCGCCTACAAGGTCGAGAAGTTCCGGCTCCAGGCGACCGCCGAGGAACGCGACCTGCTCGAGTCCCGGCTCCAGGCGAGCCTGATCAGCCCGGACGACGCGACCGCGGTCCGCACGCTCCTGACGAACGAGTACGACCTGCTCCACTTCGCCGGGCACGGGCACTGGGCGCAGAGCGATCCGCCCACCCAGGAACTCGTGCTCTCGGAGTTCGACGACGAGCACCCGGGGCCCGACTGGCGCTACTCCGACGGCGACCTCCGCACCGACGTGCCCGACCGCGGCACGATCCCCGAGGACGCGGGCGGGCCGATCGTGTTCCTGAACGCCTGCGACCTCGGGCGGCTGCCGTCCGGCGAACGCTCGCTCGGCGGGTTCCCCGAGGCGTTCCTGCGGCGCGGCGCCGCCGCGTTCATCGGCTGCTCGTGGTCCGTCGGCGACGACGCCGCCGGCAGCTTCGTCCGCGCGTTCTACGTCGCCCTCGTGAAGGGCGCGACCCTCGCCGAGGCCACGAGGGGCGCACGGCGCGCCGCGGCATCCGCCGCCGACCTCTCCGACCTCGCCTTCGCCGTCTACGCGCACCCGCGCGCTCGAATGCACCTGATCTGAACCGCCACCGGCCCCAGCGGCCCACGAGGAAGGAACCACGCCATGGTCACGACGAGGCCGCCCGGCCCGAGCACCGAACTGCTCTCGAGCACCGCCCGCGCCGCGGGCCACACCTTCACGACCGCGGAACTGGCAGCCCTGCGGCCGCACGTCGTCCTGCTGACCGACGGAGCGCTCTCCACCGACCAGGTCGACGCGCCGGCGACCCTCGACGCGTTCACCTCGACCGCGGCCGACGTCGAGGCGATCTTCAGCACCCACCTGCCCGCGTTCATCGAGCAGCACCGGCCCGGCCCGGTGCCGATCATGGTCTACGCGCACGGCGGGCTGGTCGATCGCGCCGCCGGATTCGAGATCGCACTGCAGCAGGTTGACTGGTGGAAGGCCAACGGCGTCTACCCGATCCACGTCGTCTGGCAGACCGCGTTCGGCACGGCGCTGTGGGATGCGCTCGCCCGATGGTCGTCCGGACGGCGCGGCTGGGTCGACGAGGCGTGGGACGGCTTCCTCGAGACCGCCGCGAGGCTCTTCGGCGGCGGGGCGATCTGGAACGACATGAAACTCGACGCCGCCGCGGCATCCGTCGACGGCGGCGGCGGGGCGAAGCTCGCCGACGAACTGGCCGCGTTCACGACCGCGCCCGCGAACCGCGATCGGGTCACGGTCAGCGCCGTCGGGCACAGCGCGGGATCGATCTTCCACGCCCACTTCGTTCCGCGCGCGCTCGCCGCGGGCGTGCCCGCGTTCGAGCACGTCGACCTGCTCGCGCCTGCCGTGCGCATCGACACCTTCCGGAAGCTGCTCGTGCCGAAGGTCGAGGACGGCACCGTCCGCAACCTCGCGGTGTTCCAGATGGACGACCGGACCGAGCGCGACGACGACTGCAAGGTCTACCGCAAGTCGCTGCTGTACCTGGTCTCGGCATCGTTCGAACCGCGCAGGGACACGCCGATCCTCGGCATGGAGAAGCACCTGCGCGCCGACCCCGCCTGCGGGCGGCTGTTCACCGCGGCCGGCGCGACCTGCGACCTCGTGATCGCCCCGCGCGACACGCGGCGGCCGAAGGCGAGCGGATCGAGAACGCACGGCGGCTTCGACGACGACGCCGCGACGATGGAGAGCGTGGCGATGCGCATCGCGGGGCTCGCCGAACGCGACCTGACGCGCTTCCCGTCGGGCGCCCGCGAACGCTCGCTCGCACCGTGGTCCGTCGAGATCCCCGCGGCCACGGCCGCGGAGGCCGCCTCGCGCGACGCGACGACCGGCGTCGGCACGAACCGCCGCCTCGCCCTCTGCATCGGCATCGACGCGTACCCGGGCGACGACCGGCTCGCCGGGTGCGTGGCCGACGCGAACGCGTGGGCTGCCGCGTTCCGCGAGCAGGGCTTCGACGTCCGGCAGTTGACGGATGCCGCGGCCACGCGCGACGCGATGCTGGCGGCCATGCTCGACCTCGTGGCCGGATCGTCGCCGGGCGACGTGCTCGCGGTGCAGTACTCGGGGCACGGCACGTTCGTGGACGACCTCGACGGAGACGAGGACGACGGCGACTCGGCCAAGGACGAGGCGCTCTGCCCGGTCGACTTCCGCGGCACGGGCCGGCTCGTGATCGACGACGACCTCGCCCGGATCTGGGACGTCATCCCCGAGGGCGTGAGCCTCACCGCGATATTCGACAGCTGCCACTCGGGTTCGGCGAACCGGGCGCCCGACGCCTCGCCCCCGCCGACCCCCGGCAGCCGTGCGCGCTGGCGTCGCCTGACGGAGCGGGACGAGCGCGCGTACCGCGCCGACCGGGGCGCGCCCGAGGCGGACGAGGCCGAGCCGGTGCGCTCGGGTGCCGCCGCCGCGGTGGCGGCATCCGAATCCGAACCGGTGCAGGGCGGGCGCCCGGAGGGCCCGCGCCGCGAGGTGCTGCTGAGCGCGTGCCGTGCCGGCGAGGTCGCGTGGGAGACGAACGGGCAGGGCGACTTCACGAGCCGCGCGATCCCGCTGTTCGCGTCGAGCGTGGGCGCGGTGTCGAACCGGGCGTTCGTCGACGAGGTGGTGCGGGTGTTCGGCCCGAACCGGCGCCAGACGCCCGAGTTCCACGGCGACGAGGTGCTCGGCGGCCGGGCACTGCTCTCGCCGGCGAACGGGCCGACGCCGCCTCCGCCGCCAGACGCCCCGGACGGGCCGGACGGCTCGTCGCCCGCGCGCGGCGCGGACCGTCGCGCGGCCGCGATCGTGTCGATCCTGCGCGCGACCGCCGACCTGCTCGAGGAGCGCGGGGACTGACCCTCCGTCGCGGCCGCATCGGGGTCCACCCTGAGGCGGCCGCGACCTCGTCGCACTAGCGTCGGTGCGGGCGCACCCGTCGAGGTCGCCCGTTCCCGGCCGCCCCACGCGAGCGGCCAGCGTCGTCGAGAGGGGTTCGGATGCTGCAGGACGGACGCGTCGCGGTCGACGTGCCCCCGGCGGCGCACCTGCAGGCGGAGCTCAAGCCGATCGTCCCGGTCGGGTCGACCACGACCCTCACGGTCCGGCTCGTCCGCCCGGAGTCCAAGCGCGACGACTCGACCGCACCGCCCGGGTTCGCCGGCCGACCGGTCACGGTCACCGTGGTGCCGAGGGGGCTGCGCCTGCTCGTCGGCGCCCGCCGCACGCGCCGCGTGCGGTTCCCCGCGAGAGGGTCCGCGGTGCTCCGGTTCCCGCTGCTCGCACTCGATCGGGGCGCGGCCGAGGTCACGGTGCTCGTGCGCGGCGAGGACGAGTTCCCGCTCGCCTCCGTCCGGCTGCGGAGCGAGATCGTGGCGGCCGACGACCACGACCAGGCCGGGCTCGCCCGGACGACCGCGCCCGTCCTCGAGCCGGACCCCGGGCTCGTCGACCGCCCGACGCTCGCCATCGACGAGGAGGTCGCCCGGGGCCGTTCCACCCTGCACGGCGTCCTCACGGTGAGCGGCCACCGCCATCGCTTCCGCACCGCGGTCCGCGACACCGAGGCCTTCCTCGGCGACCTGCGCGCATCCCTCGCCGAGGCTCGGGAGGCCGGCGTCGACCTCCCGCGGCCGGAGCGCGGACGGGCGGTCGAGGCGCGACTGCGTGAGATCGGAGCCGACCTGGCCGACCGCCTGCTCGACCGCCGCACGATCGACCTGCTGTGGGCCCACCGCGACGAACTCGACGGACTCGTGCTGCAGACGACCGGAGAGACCGGCATCCCGTGGGAGCTGCTCGTCGTTCGGCGACCGGGCGTCGCACCGGCGGACGGCGCCCGGTTCCTCGGCGAGACCGGCATGGTGCGCTGGATCGCCGATGTCGCGCCGCCTTCGACGCTCCGGCCGACCTCGGCCGACCGCACGGTGTCGGCGCCGCGCTCCGCGACCGAGATCGCCTCGGCATCCGTCGTCGCGCTCGGCGTCGAGGGCGGTGCGCCGGGCGGAGCCGCGTCGGCGATGCGCAACGGCGCGGGCGTCGTGATCGAGTGCGGCGGGCGCAGCGGGGGCGTCGGCTCGGACCGTTTCCTCGCCGCGTTCGCGGCCGAGCTCGCCTCGGGCGCCCCGGTGGATCGCGCCTCGCGCCGGGCGCGGGAGGCCGCCCGCGAGGCCGGCGAGTCGTGCGCGCTCGCCTACGCCGTCTACGGACACCCCGGCGCGCGCCTGGCGACCTGACCGGTGGGCGCCCGCGACCGGGTGAGCCCTCGCCGGCGGGGGCGCGAGTCAGCGCAGCACGGCGCGGAAGCAGTGGGTGACGTACGGGACCTCGAGGTCCTCGGCTCCGACGAGGTCGGGGTGGGCGGCCAGCAGCTCCTCGATCGCCGCGACGACCGCGCCCTGCTCCGCGGGCGGCGAGGTGAGCCAGTGGCTGCGCGAGCGCACCAGGTCGAGGAACCTCGCTCGCGACATCCGCATCGTCCACTCGACCCGGTGCGATTCGACCGCGCCGAACGGTCGGCCCGGCCCGACCACGGAGTCGACGGACGCCGACGCGTCGTGCCGCTCGTGCATGAGCTCGCCCGCTTCGCGGAGCCAGTCGGCGGATGCCGTGTCCCGCGCGTTCCACGCGAGCCCGAGCACGCCGCCCGGTCGGAGCACGCGCGCGATCTCGGGCACGGCGCGTTCGGGCATGAACCAGTGCCACGCCTGGCCGACGACGACCGCGTCGAACGCGGCATCCTCGATCGGGAGGTCCTCGGCGGTGCCGAGGATGCGCGGCACGCCGGGAACCCTCAGCTCGAGCTCCTCGAGCATCTCCTCGACGGGGTCGACCGCGACGACGTCGAGGTCGAGCGCAACGAGCGCTTCGGTCAGCCGGCCCGTCCCCGCGCCCAGGTCGAGCACGCGACGCGAGTCGCCGACGAGCCAGCCGACCGCCTCGGTCGGGTAGCCGGGCCGGGCTGCGCCGTAGACGGATGCCGCGGCGCCGAAGGATCGCGCGGCGCTGAGCGTGTCGGAGTGCGGGTCCACGCCGACATTCCACGCCCTGCGCGCCGCCGCGTCAATGCCGGGCGGCGTGGGCGGGCCGTGCGAGGATGCCCGCGTGCCCCTGAGCTTCACCGCGATCGACTTCGAGACCGCCAACTCCTCGCCGGCATCGGCGTGTTCGATCGGCCTCGTGAAGGTCGCCGACGGGCGCGTGGTGCGGCGCGAGCACCGGCTCATCAGGCCGCCGTTCCGGCACGGCGAGTTCTCGCCGTGGAACGTGCGCATCCACGGCATCACGGCCGACCGGGTCGAGGGCGCCGACGGGTGGGAGGTGCACCTGCCGTTCCTCCGGGAGTTCGCTGGCGACGACTGGCTGGTCGCGCACAATGCCGGGTTCGACACCGGGGTGATCCGCGCGACGAGCGAGGCGCTCGGGCTCGAGGTGCCCGACTTCAGGTACGTGTGCAGCCTCCAGGTCGCACGTCGCACGTACCACCTGGACTCGTATCGCCTGCCGTCCGCTGCGGGCGCGGCCGGATTCGAGGGCTTCGCGCACCATGACGCGCTCGCGGATGCGGAGGCGTGCGCGGCGATCATCGTGCACGCGGCGGGTCGGCACGAGGCCGACGACCTGGAGCGCCTCGCGCACGTCACGCGTGTGCGCGTCGGGGCGATCGGGCCGGTCGCCTCGCAGGAGCGGGCGTCCCTGCACGGCCCGATGGCCCTGCAGTAGTCCGCGATCGGCGGGTGGCCGCCGTGGCTCGCAGCGGATGTCGGAAGCCGCTGTCACACTTGCGGCATGGACCTCCTCCCCCTGCTCATCGGTCTGGTCGTCGGCGGAGCGCTCGGTGCGCTTGCGATGCACGTGGTCTCGCTGCGCTCGCGGCCGGCCGAGTCCGCCGCGGCGGAGGATCCGGCACTCGTCGAGGCCCGGCACGAGCGCGCGATGCTCGAGCAGCGCGCCGCGGCCGACGCCGAGCGTGCGGCACTGCTCGCAGAGCAGCAGTCCGTGCAGGCGGCGCTGCGCGCCGAGCTCGCTGCGGCCGAGGCTGCGGTGTCCGGGCTCCGCGACCGCCTCGAGCAGCAGGCGGCCCAGCAGCGCGAGTTCGTCGAGCAGCAGCGTCTCGACCAGTCCGAGCGCGCCGAGCGCGAGCGTCGCGAGAGCCAGGTGATGCAGGCGCTGAGCCCGGTTCGCGAGACGCTCGCGAACATGCAGCGCAAGGTCTCCGAGCTCGAGCAGCAGCGCAGCGAGCAGTACGGCTCGATCGCCGAGCAGTTGAAGGCCGCCCAGCTCTCGGATGCCGAGCTCCGCGCGACGACCGAGTCGCTCGCGAGCGCGCTGCGCAGCAACAGCACGCGCGGGGTGTGGGGCGAGACCCAGCTGCGTCGCGTGGTCGAGGCCGCAGGTCTGCTCAAGCACGTCGACTTCGGCGAGCAGCACCAGGTGACCACCGATCAGGGGCGCGGGCGGCCCGACCTCGTGGTCTACCTGCCGGGCGGCAAGTACATCCCGCTCGACTCGAAGGTGCCCCTCGAGCACTACCTCGAGGCGTCGGCCATCCCCGAGACCGCGACGGGCGACGAGGGCGCGCGCCGCAAGTCGCTCATCGACCGCCACGTCAAGGCCATGCGCTCGCACATCGACGCGCTGGGCAAGAAGGGGTACTGGCAGGGGCTGGAGTCGCCCGAGTTCGTGATCGCGTTCATCCCGAACGAATCGCTGCTCTCGGCCGCGCTCGAGGCCGACGCGGGCCTGCTCAACCACGCGTTCGAACGTCGGGTCGCCCTCGCGTCGCCGGTGAACCTCTTCGCGGTCCTGAAGACGATCGACTACGCGTGGCAGCAGCAGGCCGTGTCCGACGAGGCGAAGAAGCTCTTCGACCTCGGCAACACGCTCTACCAGCGCATCGGGGTCCTCGCCGGCCACGCCGACGCCATGCGCAAGGCCATCGAACGCACGGTCGACAGCTACAACAAGTTCGCCAGCTCGCTCGAGTCGCGCGTGCTCGTCACGGCGAGGCAGTTCCCCGGGATCAACGAGACGAAGCTGTCGCTCGTGGCCGAGCCGGCTCCGATCCACGAGGGGCCGCGCAGGCTGTCCGCCCCCGAGCTGACCGACGCGCTCGACGGAACCGACGCGCTCGAGGGCACGCCGACGCTCGAGGGCGAGCCCACGACCGAGGACTCGCCCGAGCTCGGCGATGAGCCCGACCTCGGCGACGCGTTCGAGGGCGCCGACCTCGACGAGCACATCCGGCAGTCCGCAGCGGACTGACGCTCGGGCTCGACCGGCGCGATTCAGGAGTCGCCGTGATCGCGGGCCGCGGGCCGGTGCGGCTCGTCGACGGGTGACGCGAGTCCAGCCGCGGCCTCCGCGCCGGTGGTCGGGCCGGCGTCCATGGTGCGGTCGTCGAGCGGATGCTCGAGCTCATCCCGGCCGAGACGCGCGAACGCGAGCGTGAGCACCGCGAGCACCGGGGGCACGAGCCCGGCGATGAGGAACGCCGGCGCGAGCCCGAGCCACTCGCCGACCGGGCCGGCGAGGGCCATCGACAGCGGCATGAGCGCGAGCGAGACGAAGAAGTCCAGGCTCGACACACGGCCGAGCATCGCGCGCGGCACTCGCCGCTGCAGCAGCGTGCCCCACACGACCTGCGCCGCGTCGAACATGAAGCCCACGATGAAGGTCGCCACGATCATGACCCACAGCTGCGAGGTCAGCCCGATCACCGCGAACGGGATGCACCCGAACCCCCACGCGAGGATCATGAGCGTCAGGTAGCGCCGCGGCAGCCGGAACGACGCGACCAGCAGCGAGCCGGCCGCACCGCCGAGACCGAACGCGGCGAGCACCAGCGCGAACTCCCCAGCCCCGCCGCCGGCCTGGTCGCGCACCGCGAACGGGATGAGCACCTCGAGCGGCCCGACGACGACGAGCACGAGCACGATCGAGAACGCGAGCGTCGCGATCAGCCAGCGCGTGCGCAGCAGGTAGCCGAAGCCGTCCCTCAGGTCGGAGACCATCTGCCGGATCGGGTGGTCCGCGTCGAGGTCGCGCTGCAGCGGCGTGGTGCGCATGACCCCGAGCCCCACCAGGGCGACCACCTGGAGACCGGCCACGACGAGGAACGCCAGCCACGGCGCCTGCGCGGCGATGAGCAGGCTCGCGAGGGCCGGACCCGCCGCGTTCGCCGCGGCCGGCCTGAGCATGCCCTCGACGCCGTTGGCCGCGAGCAGTTGATCCTCGGGGAGCAACGCGGGCAGCCACGCCGAGTAGGCCGGGTAGAAGAACCCGTCGGCGACGCCGAGCCCGAACGAGAGCACCGCGAGGTGCCACACCTCGATCATCCCGGTGAGGGCGAGCACCCCGGCGATCGTGAACACCGCCGCGCGCGTCGCCTCGACGGCCAGCAGGATCCGCCGCTGGGGCACGCGGTCGGCGACCACTCCGCCGATCAGCACGGCGAGTACGAGGCCGACGCTCGCCCCGACGGCGACGATCGACAGGTCGACGGGCGTGCCGCCGAGCTCGATCACCTGCCAGGCGACCGCGACGATCCACGCCCCCGCCGAGAGCAGGGACGCGGTCAGCGCCAGCACGAGCAGGCGGTACTGGCCCGAGGCGAACGGGCGCAGTGCGCGCGGCGTCGGCCGCTTCGAACCCACGCGCACAGTCTGCGGCATCCCGCCGACATCCGGCAGGGGCGAGGTCGGCCGCCGTGCCTACCGGGCGGGGACCTGCTCGACCGGCGCTGCCGTGTCCGGGCGCAGGATCGGC
The DNA here is from genome assembly GCF_021442325.1 of Agromyces marinus. Classification (NCBI taxonomy): domain Bacteria; kingdom Bacillati; phylum Actinomycetota; class Actinomycetes; order Micrococcales; family Microbacteriaceae; genus Agromyces; species Agromyces marinus. The sequence goes on from NZ_CP087879.1 coordinate 2,168,407, forward strand.
CCGGTCAACGCATCGGCGAGCGTCCCGATCACGACCGGTCCGGTCAGCGCCGGCGGCGTGGCGATCACGTGCACCGGTGCGTCCGCGGCATCCGCCACCGGCAGCGACCTCGTCGCAGCCGCGACCTCGGGCATCGCCTCGCGCGACCTCCTCGTCCACAGCGTGAGCACGACGCCCGCGACGACGACCGAACCGCCGACGATCGCGGCCGGCTCGAGTGCCTGGCCGAACGCGACCGCGATCAGCACGGTGAACAGCGGCAGCAGGTTCAGGTGGATTCCGGCCTTCGCGGTGCCCACGCGCGCCGCACCGATGTTCCAGAGGGCGTACCCCGCGACCGAGGGGAGCAGCACGATGTACGCGAGGGCGAACACGCCCGCGGCATCCGTCGGCGGGGTCAGGCCGGTGATCGCGACGAGTGGCAGCAGGGTCGCGGTCGCGAACACGGCCTGGATCGCGGTCGCGGTCACCGGCGGGGTGCTCACCCGACGGGAGACGATCGCGTACGCGGTCCATGCGAGCACGGCCGCGACGACCAGCAGGTCGCCCACGCCGAACCCGTCCGCGAGGATCGTGCGCGGATCGCCCCCGGTGAGCACGATCGTCACGCCGGCGAACGCGACCCCGATGCCGACCCCCTGGATCCGGGTCAGCCGCTCGCGCAGCACCAGCGCCGCGGCGAGCGCGATCGCGGCCGGGTTGATCGCGCTCACGACCGACGCCGTCACCGCACCCGTCGTGCCGAGCGCGCTGTACAGCAGCAGCGCGTACCCGCTCAGGCCGAGCACCGACTGCAGGAGGTGCCACCGCCACTCGCGTGCGGCGGCCCGCCAGTCGGGCCGCTCGATCGCCCACGCGAGCAGCACGAGCGGCAGCGCCGCGAGCGCCCAGCGGAAGAACGACAGCGACACCGGCTCGACCTGCGAGGACAGAGTCGCTCCGAATGCGAAATTGCCCGCCCAGAGCAGGTTCGCGAGGGCGAGGTAGAGATGGGATCGGGCGCGCAGCACGCGTGGATTCTAGGCACGCCGATGCTGTGAGGACGCTTCGACCGGAACCTCGCCCGCGGACCCTTCCGCGCCGGGCCCGCGGGCCCGCCGAACGGGCCCCCGGATCAGCGGTCGGCGGCGTCGAGCCACTTCTCGACGAGGTGGTCCGCACGCACCCTGCGGATGGTGCCCGAACGACCGCGGAGCACGATCGACTCGGTGCGGATGATCGGCCCCTTCTTGCGCACCCCGTCGACCAGTTCGCCGTCGGTCACCCCGGTCGCGACGAAGAACGTGTTGTCGCCGCGCACGAGGTCGTCGAGTTCGTACACCTGGTCGCAGTCGAGCCCGGCGGCTTCGCCGCGCTCGCGCTCGGCCGCGTCGCCGGGTGCGAGCCGGCCCTGCATGAACCCGCCGAGCGCCTTGATGGCGCACGCGGTCGTGATGCCCTCGGGGCTGCCGCCGATGCCGACGCACATGTCGATGCGCGACTCGTAGCGCGCCGCGTTGATGCCGCCCGCGACGTCGCCGTCGGAGATCAGGCGCGTTCCGGCGCCCGCCTCTCGGATGTCGGCGATGAGCTGCTCGTGGCGGGGACGGTTGAGCACCGCGACGCGCAGGTCCGAGACCTCGCGTCCCTTGGCCTTCGCGAGCGCCCGCAGGTTCTCGCCGATGGGCTTGCGGATGTCGACGACGCCGCGGCCCGAGGCATCCGTCACGATCTTGTCCATGTAGAAGACGGATGACGCGTCGAGCATCGTTCCGCGATCGGCCACGGCGATGACCGACAGCGCGTTCTGCCGCCCGGCAGCGGTCAGCGAGGTGCCGTCGATGGGGTCGACGGCGATGTCGCACGCGGGACCGCGGCCGTTGCCGACGTGCTCGCCGTTGAAGAGCATGGGCGCCTCGTCCTTCTCGCCCTCGCCGATCACGACGACGCCGTCGAAGTCGACGGTGCTGAGGAACGCGCGCATCGCGTCGACCGCCGCGCGGTCGGCGCCGATCTTGTCGCCGCGGCCGATCCAGGGGTAGGAGCGGATGGCGGCGGCCTCCGTCGCACGCACGAGCTCGAGCGCGATGTTGCGATCGGGGTGCTCGTGCATCAGGTCGCTGTCCGTGCTCGCCATCGAGGGCCTCCTGGTGTGGGTCGTGTCCGCGCGGCTCTGCTGCCACCGCACGTTCGAGCCTACTGAGGCGAGCTCGCCGACGACGGGCCGGGGGCCTCCCGACGGGTGAAAGTTCGTGCGTTCTTATCGCCGGCGTCGAGTCCTCCGCGGCGGCATCCGTCACGTACCTGAGCCGTCCTCGACGCGTCGCTAGACTCGTGGGCGTTCCCACTTTCTTCCCGAAGGAGCAGGTCATGCCCATCGCAACACCCGAGCAGTACGCCGAGATGCTCGACACCGCCAAGGCCAAGGGGTTCGCCTACCCGGCCTTCAACGTCTCGAGCTCGCAGACGCTCAACGCGGTGCTGCAGGGCCTGACCGAGGCCGGCTCCGACGGCATCATCCAGGTGACCACGGGCGGGGCCGACTACTTCGCGGGGCACACCGTGAAGGCCCGCGCGGCCGGTGCGCTCGCGTTCGCGAAGTTCGCGCACGAGGTCGCCAAGGCGTACCCGGTGACCGTTGCCCTGCACACCGACCACTGCCCGAAGAACGCGCTCGACGACTTCGTGTTCCCGCTCATCGCCGCATCCGAGGAAGAGGTCAAGGCCGGCCGCAATCCCATCTTCCAGTCGCACATGTGGGACGGCTCGGCGGTTCCGCTCGATGAGAACCTGCGGATCGCGCAGGAGATCCTGCCGCGCATGAAGGCGATCCACGCGATCCTCGAGGTCGAGATCGGCGTCGTCGGCGGCGAGGAAGACGGCGTCAAGCACGAGGGCTCGAACGAGGCGCTCTACACGACCCTCGACGACGCGATCTCGACGGTCGAGGCGATCGGTCTCGGCGAGCAGGGCCGATACATGGCCGCGCTGACGTTCGGCAACGTGCACGGCGTGTACGCGCCCGGCAACGTCAAGCTCCGCCCCGCGCTCCTGAAGGAGATCCAGGACGGCCTGGCTGCCAAGTACGGCACCGGCCCGAAGCCGCTCGACCTCGTGTTCCACGGCGGTTCGGGCTCGACCGACGCCGAGATCGCCGAGGCCGTCGCGAACGGCGTCATCAAGATGAACATCGACACCGACACCCAGTACGCGTTCACGCGCTCGGTCGCCGGCTACATGCTCGCCAACTACGAGGGCGTGCTCAAGGTCGACGGTTCCGTCGGCAACAAGAAGCAGTACGACCCGCGCGCGTGGGGCAAGGTCGCCGAGTCGGCGATGGCCGTGCGCGTCGGCGAGTCGACCCGCCAGCTCGGCTCGGTCGGCAACTCGATCTCGGCGTAGGGCAGCGGATGACACAGGACGAGGCCGCACGGAACGACGCGCAGGGGCAGCCGGCCGAGGGCGCCGCTCCCCCGCCGCGCGATGAGCGGCCTCGTCCGCGCTACGGCGAGTACGCGCCGGAGGGCTGGTCGTGGACGCCGCCGGGTGACGAGCGGGCGGATGCCGCGGCATCCGCCCCGCCCCCACCGCCCGCACCGGCACCGGGCACCGCTCCCGGCCGACCGGCGACGCCGGACCCGGCGACGGCGACCGACCGGCCGCGGCGCCCGGTGGACCGCTTCATCACGATGGCACTGCTCGTGTTCGGCGCCTTCGGCGCGTGGAACACGTCGGTGAGCCTGCAGCAGCTGCCCGCCGCGATCCAGAACGTCTACACGCAGCAGGGCATCGGCACCTATGCGCCGCAGGCGTGGCTGCCGACGCTCGCGATCATCGGCACGGTGTTCATGCTCGCGCTCTACGCGGCGGTGCTGGGGTGGTCGATCGCACGGCTCCGGGCGCGCAAGGTGGCGTTCTGGGTGCCGCTCGCCGGCGGCGCGGTCGCGTTCCTCGCCACGATGGTGCTGACCTCGATCGTCTTCATGACCGACCCGACGTTCCAGGCGTACATCGCGGGCATGGCCGGCGGCTGACGCGGCCGCGCGGGCGCACCGGGCGCGCGCAGCGCCCGCTCGGGCGCACCGGCGCGGGCGCGGCCTCGCCTCAGCGGGTCCGTCCGCCGAGCGCCCGCGCATCGCGGTTGCCCTGGAGGTCCTTGCGCAGTTCCTTCGGGAGCGAGAACATCAGGTCCTCCTCGGCCGTCTTGACGACCTCCACGTCGGCGAAGCCGGCGTCGGCGAGGTCGATGAGCACTTCCTGGACGAGGCCCTCGGGCACCGACGCACCGCTCGTGACGCCGATCGTGCGCACGCCGTCGAGCCACTCCTGGCGGATCTCGGTCGAGTAGTCGACCCGGTACGCCGCTTTCGCCCCGTACTCGAGCGCGACCTCGACGAGTCGGACGCTGTTGGAGGAGTTCGCCGAACCGACGACGATCACGAGATCGGCGTCCTGTGCGACCTTCTTGATCGCGACCTGGCGGTTCTGCGTGGCGTAGCAGATGTCGTCGGACGGCGGGTCCTGGAGGTTCGGGAACCGCTCGCGGAGCCGTCGCACGGTCTCCATCGTCTCGTCGACGCTGAGCGTCGTCTGCGAGAGCCACACGACCTTGTCGGGGTCGCGGACCTCGATGTTCGGCACGTCGTCCGGGCTGTTCACGAGCGTCACGTGGTCCGGAGCCTCGCCGGCGGTGCCCTCGACCTCCTCGTGGCCCTCGTGGCCGATGAGCAGGATCTCGTAGTCGTCGCGCGCGAAGCGCACGGCCTCGCGGTGCACCTTGGTCACGAGCGGGCAGGTCGCGTCGATCGCGTGCAGGCCGCGCTCGGACGCCTCGTTCACGACCGCGGGCGAGACGCCGTGGGCGCTGAAGACGACGTGCGCCCCCTCGGGGACCTCGTCGACCTCCTCGACGAAGATCGCGCCGCGCTTCTCGAGTTCGGTCACGACGTGGATGTTGTGCACGATCTGCTTGCGCACGTAGACGGGCGCGCCGTAGTGGTCGAGCGCCTTCTCGACCGCGATGACCGCACGGTCGACGCCCGCGCAGTACCCTCGGGGCGCCGCGAGGAGCACCCGCTTGCCCCCGTCCACGGGGATATCCTTGAGCCGGCCGCGCACGCTCGGGATCCGAGGCATGCCGAGGTCGATTCGCGGTGCATCCGTCAAGCTCGTCACGGATGCCATCCTACGCGGGCGGTGATGACGAGCCGCTGGGAGGCGCATGGCCGAGGGACCCACGACCCGCGAGACCCCCTGGGCCGTCGCCACGCTGTCGGGCAAGCTCAAGGAGTACCTCGACCGGCTCGGCACCGTCTGGGTCGAGGGCGAGATCACCCAGTGGGGCGTCTCGGCCGGCAACGTCTACGGCAAGCTCAAGGACCTCGAAGCGGATGCCACGGTGTCCTTCACCGTCTGGTCGTCGACGCGTGCCAAGCTCACCGAGCAGTTCAAGGCCGGCGACCACGTCGTGGCCCTGTTCAAGCCGAACTGGTGGGTCAAGGGCGGCTCACTCACGATGCAGGTCTTCGACCTCCGGCACGTCGGCATCGGCGACCTCCTCGAGCGGCTCGAACGACTTCGTGCGACGCTCGCGGCCGAGGGGCTCTTCGCGCCCGAACGCAAGCGACGGCTGCCGTTCCTTCCCGGCGTCGTGGGGCTCGTGACGGCCCAGGGCAGCGACGCCGAACAGGACGTGCTGCGCAACGCGCGCCTGCGCTGGCCCGCCGTGGAGTTCCGCACCGCGTACGCCGCCGTCCAGGGTGACCGGTGCCCGCCCGAGGTGGTCGCGGCCATCCGGCGGCTCGACGCCGACCCCGAGGTCGAGGTCATCATCGTCGCGCGCGGCGGCGGCGACTTCCAGAACCTGCTGGGCTTCAGCGACGAGCGCGTCGTGCGGGCGGCGTCCGCGGCATCCACCCCGATCGTCAGCGCGATCGGCCACGAGGCCGATCGGCCGCTGCTCGACGAGGTCGCCGACCTGCGTGCGTCGACGCCGACGGATGCCGCCAAGCGCGTCGTGCCGGACGTCGCCGAGGAACTGGTCCGCGTCGGGCAGGCGCGCACGCGACTGCGCATGCGCGTGACGACGCTGATCGGCCATGAGATCGATCGGCTGGGCCACCTGCGATCGCGGCCCGCACTCGCGGACCCGGCGTGGATGGTCGAGCGACGCTCGGAGGAGATCACGCGGTGGGTGGCGCGGGGTGCGGAGCTCGCCGACCGGGCGATCGAGCGGGCGCACGTGCGCACCGTCGAACTGCGGTCGCAGCTGCGCGCGCTCTCGCCGCTCGCGACCCTGCAGCGCGGGTACGCGATCGTCCAGCGCGAGCACGACGGCGTCCTGACCGACCCGGAGCAGGCGCCCGAGGGCACCGCGCTGCGCATCACGCTCGCGGGCGGCCGACTGTCGGCCAGCTCGCGGGGAACGGTCGGCGACGGCGAATAGAATGCCAGCCATGCCCTCCCCCTCCACGGATGTCGCCGAGCTCAGCTACGAGCAGGCCCGCGACGAGCTCGTCCACGTCGTCGCCGAGCTCGAGCAGGGCTCCGCGACGCTCGAGCAGTCCCTCGCGCTGTGGGAGCGCGGCGAAGCGCTCGCGCAGCGTTGCGAGGAATGGCTCGTGGGCGCGAAGGCGCGCCTCGATGCGGCTCGCGCCGGCGCGGTCGGGGCGGATGCCGCGGGCGCGTCGGCCGGAACGGACGACGCCTGATGGCCGCACGCGCCCCGCGGGTCGTCGCCGAGCTCGGCCGCCCGGAGACCCCTGAGGAGACGGCGGCGCGCCGGGCCGACGCCTCGCGCAAGCACCGCCAGCGCCAGACCCTGCGCAACCTCCTCGGCTCGCTCGTGGCGACCGTCGCGGGCGTCGCCCTCATCGTGCTGCTCGTGCCGCGCAGCGATACGCCGATCGAGCGCGACGTCGACGTCGCGGCCGTCGCCGAGCAGGCCCAGGCCGGCATCGAACCCGAGCTGGCCGTCCCCGACCTGCCCGACAGCTGGCGCTCGAACGCCGCCGAACTGCGCCAGCGGGAGTCCGACGGGATCACCGCGTGGTACGCGGGGTACCTCACGCCGGGCGACGAGTACGCGGGCTTCTACCAGGGCCTGGGGGCGAACCCGACCTGGACGGCCGACCTGCTCAAGAACACCATCGCCACGGGCGTCGTCACGATCGACGGCGTCGAGTGGACCGTGTACGACAACCGCGAGACCGACGCCGATGTCGGAAATGCGCGCTACGGCCTCGTCACCGAGGCGGGCGAGAGCACGTTCGTGCTGCTCGGCACCGCCTCCCCCGAGGAGTTCGAGACCCTGGCCGGCGCGATCGCGCCGACCGTCGCCGCGCAGCGATGAGAGGAGCGGCCGTGAGCCGACCCGAGACCCCCCGCCCGAGCACCCCCGCCGAAGCCTGGAGCGCACTCCGGGCCGGCAACGAGCGCTTCATCACCGGTGCGCCGCAGCATCCGCGACAGGACGTCGAGCGCCGGCACGAACTCGCCGACCACCAGAAGCCGCTCGTCGCGGTCTTCGGCTGCAGCGACTCGCGCCTCGCGGCCGAGATCATCTTCGACATCGGTCTCGGCGACGCGTTCGTCGTGCGCAACGCCGGCCAGGTCGCGTCGGACTCGGCGATCGGCTCGCTCGAGTACGCGGTCGGCGTGCTCGAGGTCCCGCTGATCCTCGTCCTCGGGCACGACAGCTGCGGGGCCGTGCGCGCGGCGATCGATTCGCAGGGCGACGAGGCCGCACCGCTTCCCGCGCACATCCAGGGACTCGTCGACGGGATCGTCCCGGCCGTGCGCAAGGTCTGGGGTTCGCCGGACGGCCCGATCGACACCGCCGGCATCGACGCGGGCTTCGTCGGCCGCGAGCACCTCCGGAACACCGTGGGCGAGCTGCTCGAGCGTTCCGAGCTCATCAGCGACGCGATCGCAGCGGGTACGCTGGCTGTCGTCGGCGCGAACTACCGGCTGGCCGAGGGCCGCGCCGAGACCGATATCGTCGTCGGTCGCATCTGACGCCTCAGGCGACGCCGCCTCCGGCGTGCCGCAGTTCCAATCGAAGGGGAGCAACCGTGGTGGACAACGCCGCCGAGTACCGGATCGAACACGACACGATGGGCGAGGTGCGCGTTCCCGCGGCCGCGCTCTACCGTGCGCAGACGCAACGGGCGGTCGAGAACTTCCCGATCTCCGGCACCGGACTCGAGCCCGCGCAGATCTCGGCGCTCGCCCGGATCAAGAAGTCCGCGGCGCTCGCGAACGCCCGGCTCGGCGTGCTCGACGCGCAGCTCGCGCAAGCGATCGCCGACGCGGCCGACGAGGTCATCGCGGGAACCCACGGATTCGCCGAGCACTTCCCGGTCGACGTGTTCCAGACCGGCTCGGGCACCTCGTCGAACATGAACATGAACGAGGTCCTCGCGACCATCGCGACGCAGAAGCTCGGCAGCGCGGTGCACCCGAACGACCACGTGAACGCGTCGCAGTCCTCGAACGACGTCTTCCCGACATCCGTGCACATCGCCGTCACCGCCGCCCTCATCGACGACCTCGTCCCCGCACTCGACCACCTCGCGGTCGCGCTCGAGGCGAAGGCCGAGGCATGGGCGGGCGTGGTCAAGGCCGGCCGGACCCACCTCATGGACGCCACCCCGGTGACCCTCGGCCAGGAGTTCGGCGGCTACGCCCGCCAGGTCCGCCTCGGCATCGAGCGGGTCCGCAGCGCGCTGCCCCGCGTGGCGGAGGTTCCGCTCGGCGGCACCGCCGTCGGCACGGGCATCAACACGCCGGCCGGGTTCCCGCAGCTGGTCATCGAGCTCCTCCAGCAGGAGACCGAGCTGCCCATCACCGAGGCGGCCGACCACTTCGAGGCGCAGGCCAACCGCGACGGCCTCGTCGACGCGTCGGGCGCGCTGCGCACCATCGCCGTGAGCATCACGAAGATCTGCAACGACCTGCGGTGGATGGGGTCGGGCCCGAACACGGGTCTCGGCGAACTGCTCATCCCCGACCTGCAGCCGGGCTCGTCGATCATGCCCGGCAAGGTCAACCCCGTCGTGCCCGAGGCGGTCCTCATGGTCGCCTCGCGGGTCATCGGCAACGACGCGACGGTCGCCTGGGCGGGCGCGTCGGGCTCGTTCGAGCTCAACGTGCAGATCCCGGTGATGGGCACGGCCCTGCTCGAGTCGATCCGCCTGCTGTCGAACTCGGTGCGCGTGCTCGCCGACAAGACCGTCGACGGGCTCGAGGCCAACCTCGAGCGCACGACCGCCCTCGCGGGCATGTCGCCCTCGATCGTGACGCCGCTGAACAAGCTCATCGGCTACGAGGCCGCGGCGAAGATCGCGAAGCACTCGGTCGCCAAGGGCATCACGGTCCGCGAGGCCGTCATCGACCTCGGCTACGTCGAGCGGGGCGAGCTCACCGAGGCGCAGCTCGACGCCGCACTCGACCTGCTCTCGATGACCCGCCCGACCCAGGCGTAGCCCCCGCGCGGCGCGCCCGCGCGCCGCGCCCCACGCGCTGCGCCCACCTGCCCGCCCGCCCGCTCCCGCGCGCGCCGCACCCTGCGCCGATCTGCGCCACTTCGCCGCCCTGCGCACACGTGAAGTGGCGCAGCCGGCGCCGAAGTGGCGCGAACCGCGGGCGCGGGCGGGGCGTGGACCTCTGTTCAGGCGGACGACGCGCCCGAACGGCGCGGAGGCGCGGGGATCAGCCGAACGGCGGCGGCGATCCCCGCGGCGACCCAGACGACGGCGAGCAGCGCCCCGGTGCCCGCGGCATCCCCGCCGGAGGTCATGAAGGCATCGGCGATCGAAATCCCCATGCCGAATCCGGCGACCCAGACGCTCAGTCCGACTCCCGCGACGGCCACGAGCGCAGTGCGGGCGATGCGCCGGGCGTCCAGCCGGACGAGCACCCCGCGCCGTCCGGCGAGCGCGACCGCGACGAACACGAGGGCGAGCATCACCCACCCCGACGCCCACACCGCGACCAGCGTCGCGGGCCACGCCGGCGACTCCCCCCGTGCGACCATCGTGGCGTACAGGTCGGCGAGCGGCACGCCCGGCACCTTCGCGAGCGGGTTCCACACGAGCACGTGGAGCACTCCCGCGGCCGTCGCGCCGAGGACGGCGAGCGCCGAGAGCAGTGCCGTGAGACGGAGACCGACCCGGCCCGGGATCCCGGGCCGGGTCGCCCGCGCCGCAGGATCAGGGTCGGTCGGCCAACCCGCGGCGACGACGAGCACGATCCACCCGAGGACGAGCCCGGCCGCGAGCACGGTGACGAACCCGGCGAACAGCACCGCCCCTGCCGCCACCGGCACCCCGAGTGCGATCGCGCAGATCACGACACCGCGCACCACGGGAGGTCGGGATCGCGCCGAGCGGGCGGCTACGATGCAGCACCCGGCGACACCGACCGCGCCGAGCGTCGCGGCGAGCGCGATCGCCACGACCCGTATGGCGGAGCCGACCGAGGAATCGAATCCCGCGGTCAGGAACACCCCGACCAGCAGCAGCGCCGCGGTCGCGAGCGCGGTCAGCGCCCACCGCCCTCCGCCGCCCACGCCGAACCTGCCGGCCGCGGGTGCGCTGTTCATGAGATCACCGTACCGAGGTGGCGCCCGGAACGAGCCGGAACAGGTAGGCGAACGCCGGGCGCGTGTACGCGATCCCTCGTCCGCTCCTGCGGATGAGTTCCGGATCCGCAGCCGACGGGTTCACCGGCACGAGATAGCGATCCAGCTCGCGGCGAACCACTCGGTACCTGCCGTCCCGCTGATCGACGGCGGCGACGATCTCGAGGTCGGGATCGAGTGCGGCGATGCTCGCGTCGCCGTGGCTGGAGTTCGCCAGGAGCAGGCCGCCGGGCGAGAGATGGCGGCGGCAGTGCTCCCACACCGGCCCCGCGTACAGCGAGATCAGCAGATCGTACGCGGCGTCGGCGAGCGGAAGCGGATCCGTGTAGTCCGCGTGGAGGAACCTCACCTCCCGCCGATGCGACGGGTCGGAGTCGAGCTCCGCCGCCACGCGATCCGCGTCGGCGAAGTAGCGCGCCGCTCGCCGATCGATGTCGACGTACGTGACCGAGTCGATGGCGGTCGACGGCGACAGATCGAGGTACGAACCGGGATACAGCGCGTGCCGGATCGGCCAGGTCTCGGCGATCGCTGCGAACAGCTGGGATCGATCGCCGATCGACTCGCGGTACGAGGTCCACGACGGTGCGGGCCGTCCGGGCATCCCTACGCGAGCTCGGCCCCGTCGAGCATCTCGCTCACGAGCGCCGCGATCGCCGAGCGCTCGCTCCGCGTGAGCGTGATGTGCGCGAAGAGCGGATGCCCCTTGAGCGTCTCGATCACGCTCGCGACCCCGTCGTGCCGGCCGACGCGAAGGTTGTCGCGCTGCGCGACGTCGTGGGTGAGCACGACGCGCGAGTTCTGGCCGACGCGGCTGAGCACCGTGAGCAGCACGTTCCGCTCGAGCGACTGCGCCTCGTCGACGATCACGTAGGCGTCGTGGAGCGACCGCCCGCGGATGTGGGTCAGCGGCAGCACCTCGAGGATGCCGCGGTCGACGACCTCGTCGAGCACGTTGTCGGACACGAGCGCGCCGAGCGTGTCGAACACCGCCTGCGCCCACGGGTTCATCTTCTCGCCCTGGTCGCCCGGGAGGTACCCGAGCTCCTGCCCGCCGACGGCGTACAGCGGGCGGAACACCATGATCTTCTTGTGCTGACGCCGCTCGAGCACGGCCTCGAGTCCGGCGCACAGCGCGAGCGCCGACTTGCCGGTGCCCGCGCGCCCGCCGAGCGAGACGATGCCGACCTCCTGGTCGAGCAGGAGGTCGATCGCGAGGCGCTGCTCGGCCGAGCGCCCGTGCACGCCGAACGCGTCGCGGTCGCCGCGCACGAGCCGCACCTCGTCGCGTCCGACGACGCGCGCGAGCGCGGAGCCGCGATCGGAGTGGATGACCAGGCCCGTGTTCACCGGCATCCCCTCGACCTCGGCGGTCGTGAGTCGTTCGTGCTCGTAGAGGTCGGCCATCTCGTTCGAGCCGAGCGTGAGCTCGGCCATGCCCGTCCAGCCAGAGTCCACCGCGAGTTCGGCCCGGTACTCCTGCGCGTCGAGGCCGATCGACGCGGCCTTGATGCGCAGCGGCAGGTCCTTGGAGACGACCGTCACCGCGAGCCCGTCGTTGGCGAGGTTCAACGCGCACGCCAGGATGCGGGAGTCGTTGTCGTTGATCTGCAGTCCGCTCGGCAGCACCGACATGCTCGAGTGGTTCAGCTCGACCCGCAGCGAACCACCGTCGCCGACCGGGATCGGGAAGTCGAGTCGTTCGTGCTGCACGCGCAGGTCGTCGAGCAGCCGCAGCGCGGCGCGCGCGAAGTAGCCGATCTCCGAGTCGTTCCGCTTGGCCTCGAGCTCGGTGATGACGACCACCGGCAGCACGACGGCGTGCTCGGCGAATCGGAACAGGGCGCGCGGGTCCGACAGCAGCACCGACGTGTCGAGCACGTAGGTGCGTTCGGCCTGCGCGGCGCCCCCGGGGGCCGACTCGTCGGGATGCCGCGCGTGCGACGTCTCCGACTCGAGGGGACCGAGGGGCTTGATGGGATCGACAGAGGTCACGACCGCTCCTGCCCCGAGCTCTCGCTCGGCTCACGCGCCGGCCGGCGATCCTCCCACGAGCGGTTCACGAGCCGACTCGATCAGGCGACTTGCCCGATGCCCTGACGGTACGTCCGCCCGGCGACATCCGTCGGCGCGACACGCGGCGCGACATCCGCTGTTCACCGGAGAACCCGGCCCGCCCCGGCGCCTCAGTACGTCGCGGCGGTGCTGAACGACACCAGCGCGCCGCGCAGCATCTCGAGCGTGTGATCCTCGAGCGCCGCGTGCACGCTGAGGCGGACCGTGCTCAGGCGCGTCGTCGCGGTCACGCCGTGGTTGTGCAGCGACGCCGAGAGGACGGTCACGTGCTCGGGTTCGGGCTCGAGCACGACGATCCCGGCGCGCTCGCGCTCGTCGCGCGAGCTCGCAACGGGCACCGCGAATTCGTCGGCGAGGTCGATGACGCGGCTGACGTTCTCGGCCACGCGCGCATTGACCGCCGGGACGCCGACCTCGGCGAGTTCCTCGAGCGACGCGGCGAACCGGGCCGCGGCGATCGGGTCGGGGTTCGACACGCGGAACGCCCGCGCCCCCGCGGCCGGCGGCGGCACCTCGTCCCACACCTCGTCGTCGGCGGTGCCGGTGAACCCGGAGAACACCGGGGTGAGCTGCTCCGCGGCGCGTTCCGAGAGCACCATGACACCCGTCCCCCACCCGGCGCGGCACCACTTCTGCCCGCCGGTGACGACGACGTCGGCGAGCTCCCACGGCGCGTCGACGACCCCGAAGCCCTGGATGGCGTCGACGATGAGCATGCGATCGCCGATCACCTGCCGGATGCCCTCGAGGTCGCAGAGGTAGCCGGTGCGGCTGTCGACGAGGCTCACCGCGACCGCGGCGACGTTCGCCTCGAGTTGGCGCTTGATGCTGCCGGGCGTGACCTTGCCGTGGTCGGTCTCGAGCCAGGCGGGCTGCACGGAGTGCAGCGCCTCCTGCGCGCGGACCGCTGCGATCGGCACGCTCGGGAACTCGTGCGGCGAGAGCAGCACCGTGCCGGTCAGGCCGAACATCGCGTGCATGAGCCCGGTCGTGGTGTTGGGGATCGCGACGATGCGCTCGTCGGGCGTGCCCGTGAGCGCGGATGCCGCGGCGCGCAGGCGCGCGTCCTGTTCGCCGAACACGTCGACGCTGGAGTGCCGGGCGCGCTCGAGCACTTGCGTGAGTGCGAGCGTCTCCTCGGCCGCGACCCGCGAGAGCGGGCCGACGCGGGCGTAGTCGAGGTAGCCGGGCTCCTCGGTGAATCCGGCGAGGTAGTCGTCCATGCTCACGTGATGTCGCCCCCTTCTGACGAGGCTCAATAGTGGCAGATCCGCACCGCCGAGCGGTGCGGTCAGCTGCCGAAGCGGCGATTGCGTCTGGTGTAGTCGCGGATGGCGCGGAGGAAGTCGACCTCGCGGAGGTCGGGTCCGAGCGCCTCGACGAAGTAGAACTCGCTGTGCGCGGCCTGCCACAGCATGAAGTCGCTGAGTCGCTGTTCGCCCGAGGTGCGGATGACGAGGTCGGGGTCGGGCTGGCCGCCGGTGTAGAGGTGCTCGCCGATGAGTTCGGGGGTGAGCGATTCGGCCAGGTCCTCGAGGCTGCGCCCCTCGGCGTGGTGGGATGCCACGATCGAGCGCATCGCGTCCGTGATCTCGCGGCGCCCGCCGTAGCCGACGGCGAGGTTGACGTGCAGCCCGCGCTTGCCGACGGTGCGGTGCTCGGCCGCGTCGAGCGCGGCGACGAGCGGCTCGGGCAGGCCCGCGTCGGAGCCGACGTGCTGCACGCGCCAGTCGCGGTAGTGGCTGAGCTCCTCCGCGAGTTCGGCGATGATCTCGATGAGGTCGGCGAGTTCGGCGGAGGTGCGGCTCGTGAGGTTGTCGCTCGAGAGCAGGTAGAGCGTGACGACCGAGATGCCGAGGTCGTCGCACCACTCGAGGAACTCGCGCATCTTCGCCGCGCCCGCACGGTGGCCGTGCGCCGCGGAGTCGAATCCGAGTTGCTTCGCCCAACGCCGGTTGCCGTCGATGATCATCGCGACGTGTCGTGGAAGTTCCGCCTGGTCGAGTTCCCGGCGGAGCCGGTTCTGGTAGAGCCGATAGAGGAGGCTGCGACCCAGGCGCTGATCGCTCGTCTGCACCCGACCACGCTACTCCCCCGCGCGGGCGATGGCTCACAGCCGCCCGTGATCGGCCGGACCTACAGTGTGAGCATGACCCAGCGCGAACCCGAGGACGTCGCAGAGCACCTGCACCGTCCGGTCTCAGAACTCGATCGCGCCGACGCCGCGGTCGCCGCCGACGAACGGCGCGACCCGGGGCTGCCGAACCTGCCCCTCATCGATGCGTCTCCCGAGCATCCCGGAGACCTGAAGCCCACCTGGCGCGGCTGGATCCACGCGGGCACGTTCCCGGTCACGATCGTCGCCGGGATCGTGCTCATCGTCCTGGCCGACGGCGCCGCCGCGAAGTGGGCGTCGGCGGTTTTCACCCTGACCTCGATGCTCCTGTTCGGCAACTCCGCGCTGTACCACCGCTTCGACTGGAAGCCGCGGACCAAGGTCGTCCTCAAGCGGATCGACCACGCGAACATCTTCCTGCTGATCGCGGGTACGTACACGCCGCTGTCGATCCTCGCGCTGCCGCCCGAGAAGGGCCTGGTCCTGCTCGCGATCGTGTGGGGCGGCGCCCTGCTCGGCATCGCGTTCCGCGTGTTCTGGATCACCGCGCCGCGATGGCTGTACGTCCCGATCTACCTGCTGCTCGGCTGGGCGGCCGTGATGTACCTCGGCGACCTGCTCGCGGCGAGCGTGGCCATGATGGTGCTCGTGATCGTCGGCGGGCTGCTGTACACGGTCGGAGCGATCGTCTACGGGCTGAAGAGGCCCAACCCGTGGCCGGGCCACTTCGGCTTCCACGAGATCTTCCACGTGTGCACCGTGCTGGCGTTCATGTGCCACTGGAGCGCGACGTTGATCATCGCGATGAACCCCGCCTTCCACGGCGGCTGACCCGCCGCCGAGGTGGGCGAGCCTCAGCCCGCGCGATCCTCCCGCGGCCCGGAGCCGTCATCGGGCGTCCCGGCGGGCTCGGCCCGCCCGGCGTCCTCGGCCCGCCCGGCGGGACCGGTGTCCTCGGCCCGATCGGCGTCCTCGACCCGCTCGGCATCCTCCGCGGCCAGGCGCTCCTGCGCCTCGGCCCGGTAGTTGACCCGGCGGATGCGACGGACCATGTCGAGCACGAGCAGCAGCACTCCGCCCATGACGAGGATCGTGACGAGGAAGCCGATGACGCCCGGAGTCACGTCGTTCGGGTCGAACTCCTCCTCGGCGGCGGCGACGAAGGTCAGGACCGACGCGAGCGCGGGGGTCATCGGCGGTCTCCGCGAAGGATGACGGCGGGCGCGACGAGCATCGGATTCCCTTCAGGGAGACGGGGTTAGGCTTGGGGTCAAGCCTAGACGATCGAACCGGGAGGAGCCGGGGTGCGCCCACGCGAGCACGCCGATGCAGCGGCGGAGGACGCCGCGCTCGACGGGACCCCGCCGACCGGTGGCCGGGCCCACGACGCCCGCCCCGAGGCATCCGCCCTCGAGGGCCGGTACGGCCGCACTCCCGCACGCCGCCGCCGCGAGCGGTTCATCCTCTTCGGCGGGGCGATCGCGTTCGCGATCGTGCTCGTCTCGTGGGTGGTCTGGGCCGGCCTCGACGGAAGCCGGCCGCAGGTGCAGGCGACCGACCTCGGCCATCGCCTGCTCGACACCCGCGCCGTCGAGGTCACCTGGCGCCTGTCGGTTCCGGCAGGCACCGGGACGGCGTGCGCGGTGCAGGCCCTCAACGAGGACTTCACCGTAGTGGGCTGGAAGGTCGTGGAGATCCCGGCATCCGAGCGCCCGCTCCGCACCTTCACCGAGACGGTGCGCACCGCGCAGGAGGCCAACACGGGTTTGGTCTCGAACTGCTGGGTCGACTAGAATGAGTGATTCGCCCTGGCAGCCGCCGGGGCGACACGTCTATCCACCGGAGTGTGCACCATGGCGCAGGACGCCACCGTCACCTGGCTCACCCAGGAGGCCTACGATCGGCTGAACGCCGAGCTCGAGCACCTCTCCACCACCGGCCGTGACGAGATCGCGAAGCGCATCGAGGCCGCGCGTGAAGAGGGCGACCTCAAGGAGAACGGCGGTTACCACGCCGCGAAGGACGAGCAGGGCAAGCAGGAGGCCCGCATCCGCCAGCTCACCGACCTGCTGCGGCACGCCGAGGTCGGCGCCGCGCCCGCCTCGAGCGGCGTCGTCGAGCCCGGCACCGTCATCACCGCGATCGTCGCGGGCGACGAGGAGCGCTTCCTCATCGGCAGCCGCGAGATCGCCGGCGACTCCGAGCTCGACGTCTTCAGCGAGCAGTCGCCCCTCGGCGCGGCCATCATCGGCCTGAAGGTCGGCGACCGCGCGAGCTACACCGCCCCGAACGGCCGCGAGATCGCCGTCGAGGTCACGGGCGTCGAGACCTGGTCCGGTCAGTGACCGGTCGAGACCGAACGCGAACGGCCCCCTGAGCGGGGCCGTTCCGCGTTTCGGGGCGGCGGGGGCGTAGCGGATGCCGCGACCGCGTCACTCCTCGATGATCTGGGGTTCGTAGCCCGCGCGGCGCAGGACCTCGACGACCTCGGCCCGGTGGGCGGGCCCCCGGGTCTCGACCGACAGCTCGAGTGCGACCTCGGAGATCTGCATGCCCGCGCCGTGGCGCGTGTGCAGGACCTCGACGACGTTCGCCTTCGCCTCGGCGAGCAGTTCGGAGATGCGCGCGAGCTGGCCCGGCCGGTCGGGCAGGCCGATGCGGAGCGTCAGGTACCGGTCGGATGCCGCGAGGCCGTGCGCGATGACGCGCTGCATGAGCAGCGGGTCGATGTTGCCGCCCGACAGCACGACGACGACCGGGCCGTCGGCTTCGACCTTGCCGGTCATGAGTGCGGCGACGCCGACCGCGCCCGCGGGCTCGACGACGAGCTTCGCACGCTCGAGCAGGACGAGCAGCGCCCTGGCGATGTCATCCTCGGTCACGGTGACGACCTCGTCGACGCTCTCGCGGATGATCTCGAGGTTGAGCTCGCCCGGCCGGTACACGGCGATGCCGTCGGCGATCGTGGGCACGACCGGCACCGTGACGGCCTCGCCGAGCGCGAGCGAGGGCACGTAGGGCGCGGCGTTCTCGGCCTGCACGCCGATCACGCGGATCGACCTGCCGAGGGCCGCGGCCTTCTGCTTCATGGCGCTGGCCACGCCCGATGCGAGGCCGCCGCCGCCGATGGGCACGACGACGGTCGTGGCATCCGGTGCCTGCTCGAGGATCTCGAGGCCCAGTGTGCCCTGCCCGGCGACGACGTCGGCGTGGTCGAACGGCGGGATGATGGTCGCGCCCGTCTCGTCGGCGAACCGCGCGGCGGCCTCGAGCGTCTCGCCGATGGTCTCGCCGCTGAGCACGACGTCGGCTCCGTAGTCGCGGGTGGCCTCGAGCTTGGGCAGCGCGACGCCGACGGGCATGAAAATGGTCGCGCGGATGCCGAGTTCGCGGGCCGCGTAGGCGACGCCCTGGGCGTGGTTGCCGGCGGATGCCGCGACGACCCCGCGTGCGCGTTCGCCGGCCGAGAGCGCGGAGAGCCGGTTGAACGCGCCGCGCAGCTTGTACGACCCCGTGCGCTGGAGGTTCTCGCACTTGAGGTGGACGGGCGCGCCGATGAGCCGCCCGAGGTGGCGGGAGGTCTCCATCGGGGTGCGTCTGGCGACGGGGGCGACGGTGCGCTGGGCGTGCTCGAAGTCCGCGAGCGTCGGGCCGGGGATGACGGCGGCCTCAGGTGGCGCGGGCTGTGCGATCGGCTGCGCGGTCGTCTCGGGGGCGTGGTTCATGTCACCGTCCGTATCCGGGTTTCTGCGGCACCGTCCGCCAGAGCGGCGACCGGGTGAGTTCGGGTGGGTCGTCGCCCTTCCACCTGCCGCTGGCGATGTAGAGGATGATGACGTTGCCGACCGCTGCGACGGGGACGGCGAACAGGGCTCCGGGGATGCCAGCCAGCAGCGACCCGGTCGCGACGGCGATGACGACGCCGAGCGGGTGCACCTTGACCGCCGTGCCCATCACGAGCGGCTGCAGCACGTGGCCCTCGACCTGCTGGACGAGCAGCACGACGCCGAGCATCGCGAGTGCGATGCCCCAGCCCTCGTAGACGAGCGCGACGAAGACGGCGAGCGCGCCCGTGACGACGGCGCCGACGATCGGGATGAACGAGCCGAGGAAGACGAGCACCGCGATCGGGATCGCGAGCGGAACCCCGAGCAGCAGTGCGCCCGCGCCGATGCCGATGGCGTCGATCGCCGCGACGAAGATCTGCACCCGGACGAAGTTCTCGAGGGTCGCCCAGCCGGCCCGGCCCGCACCGTCGACCGCGGCGCGGGCACGGCGCGGGAAGATGCCGACGACCCAGGCCCAGATGCCGCGGCCGTCGATGAGGATGAAGAGCGTCGCGAACAGCGCGAGCAGCAGGCCCGCGAGGAAGTGCCCGATCGTGGAGCTGACCGAGAGCGCGCCCGAGAGCAGCACGTCGCTCTCGCTCTGCACGACCTGGACGATCTGCGCGACGAACGCGTCGATCTGGTCCGACGTGACGTGCAGCGGACCCTCGAGCAGCCACTCGCGGAAACCGTCCCAGGCGATGACGGACTGCTCGGCGAGGTCGGCCGAACCGCGAACGATCTGCGAGATCCCGAGGGTGAGCAGGCCCCCGACCACGGCGAGCGTCGCGACCATGGCGGCGGTGACCGCGAGCCACCTCGGCCAGCCGTGACGCTGGAGCCAGCGCGAGAACGGCACGAGCAGGGCCGACAGGAGCACCGCGACGAGGACGGGGATGATGACGAGCCGGAGCTGGATGACGAGGAACACGACGACAGCGAGCACGCCGCCGACCAGCAGGATCCGCCACGACCATGCCGCGGCCAGGCGCATGCCGTAGGGCACGGACTCCGCGGCATCCCGCACCGGCTCGGCCGGTCGTTCGGGCCGTTCGGACGCGTCCGATCTGCGCGCGCGTCTCCGGAACGCCCGCGAGGTCCCCTTCGCCTCCGTCACCGTCTCAGTCTAGGTCTGCGGGCATTCCCGCCCGGCCATGCGTGTCGGCCGTGCGGAGTACGCTCCGCATCATGGTCGATCAGGTCTCCCCCGCCCTCGCGCGCCGCATCGCGCTCGCCGCGCAGGGCTTCGGGCGCGCGGCCCCCGCCGCGCCGGGCACGCGCGCGCTCACGGGCGTCGTCGACCGGCTCGGGCTGCTCCAGATCGACTCGGTCAACGTGTTCGAGCGCAGCCACTACATTCCGGCGTTCAGCCGGATCGGCGCCTACGACCGTGCGCTGCTCGACCGGGTGGCGTGGGGCCGGCGCGGGCGGCTGGTCGAGTACTGGGCGCATCAGGCCGCGTTCATCCCCCGCGAGCTGTGGCCCCTGTTCGAGTTCCGTCGCGCCGCGTACCGCGCCGAGGGCGCCTCCGAGTGGGGCGGTTGGCTGGCAGAGAACCGCTCGCTCGCCGAGTGGCTGCGAGCCGAGCTGTCGACGAACGGCCCGATGCGTGCGAGCGAGATCGAGCACGATGCGAACGAACGGCGGGGGCCGTGGTGGGGGTGGTCGGCCGTCAAGCGGACCCTCGAGTGGATGTTCCGCACAGGCGAGGTCGTGTGCGTCGATCGCCGCCGCTTCGAGCGCGTCTACGCCCTCCCGGAACAGGGGCTCGAACCGCACCTGCTCGAGCACGGCCCGGCCGAAGCCGACTCGATCCGAGCCCTCGTCGAGCGGGCCGCAGCGGCGCTCGGCATCGCGACCGCTCCCGACCTGGCCGACTACTGGCGGATGACGCAGGCGCAGGTGCGTCCGGCGATCGCCGACCTCGTCGATGCCGGCACGCTCGTGCCCGTCGAGGTTCCCGGGTGGCGGACGGGCTCGCGGCCGAGCGCGGCGTGGGTGCACCGCGACGCGCGGCGTCCGAGGCGCGTCGAGGGCGTCTCACTGCTGTCCCCGTTCGACCCGGTGGTGTGGTTCCGGCCGCGCGCCGAGCGGCTGTTCGACTTCCACTACCGGATCGAGATCTACACGCCCGAGCCGCAGCGGCGGTACGGCTACTACTCGCTTCCGGTCCTCGTCGACGACCGCGTCGTCGCGCGCGTCGACCTCAAGAGCGACCGCTCGGCCCGCGTGCTGCGCGTGCAGTCCGCGTGGGCCGAGCCGGCGGCTCCGGCCGAGACCGCCGAACGCCTGGTCCCCGTGCTGCGCGAGGCGGCGGCGTGGCAGGGCCTCGACGAGATCACGGTCACGGGTCGGGGCGACCTGTCGGGCAGCATCGAGGGGGCGCTCCGGGCGGTCGCCTGAGCCTCCTGCGCATGCGCCGGTGCCGAGCGCCGGCCGCGCGAGCGGCGCCGTGCGCGCCGCGGCCTAGAAGCTGCGCCCCATCTCGTGCAGCCGCTTCACCCGCTCGGGGATCGGCGGGTGCGTGGCGAAGAGCCGGTCGATCACACCGGGCTTCAGCGGGTCGGCGATCCACAGGTGCGCCATCGACGAGTTCTGCCGCTGCATCGGCCGGCCGTACTGCTCGAGCTTCAGCAGCGCCCGGGCGAGGGCCTCGGGATGCCGCGTGGTCATCGCGCCCGTGGCATCCGCCAGGTACTCGCGCTGGCGCGAGACCGCCAACTGCACCATGCTCGCCACGAGCGGCGCGACCAGCATGGCGACGAGGCCGAAGATCATCACGACGGGGTTGCCGTTGTTGTTCCTCCCGAAGAAGGCCATGCGCACGAACAGGTCGGAGATGAACCCGACCGCGACGACGAGCCCGAACACGATCATCGACAGGCGGATGTCGTAGTTGCGCACGTGCCCGAGCTCATGGGCCATGACGCCCTCGAGTTCGGAGTCGTCCATGATCTCGAGCAACCCGGTCGTCGCGGCGACGACCGCACGCGAGGGGTCGCGGCCGGTCGCGAACGCGTTCGGCGCCGGATCGGAGACGACGAACACGCGCGGCATCGGGGTTCCGGTCGTGATCGAGAGGTTCTCGACCGTGCGCCACAGCCGCGGGTGGTCGGACACGCCGCGGATCTCGACCGCGCCCGACATCGCCAACGCCTGCCGGTCGGCCGTGAAGTACTGGAACAGGGCGTACCCGATCGCGATCACGAGGGTCACGACCACGATCGTCAGGTCGCCGTAGATCACGGCGGCGAGGTAGCCGAGCCCGCCGACGATGGCGAGGAACAGCAGGATCGTGAAGACGGTGTTGCGCTTGTTCCGGGCGATCGCGCGATACATCGGCTAGAACTGCACGCGCGGCGGTTCCGCGATCGCCGCCGCCTCGGTGACCTCGAAGAACTCACGCTCGTGGAAGCCGAGCCCGCGCACGAACAGCGTGTTCGGGAACACCTTGATCTTCGTGTTCAGCTCGCGCACCCCGCCGTTGTAGAAGCGGCGCGCGGCCTGGATCTTGTCTTCGGTGTCGACCAGCTCCGACTGCAGCTGCAGGAAGTTCTGGCTCGCCTGGAGCTGCGGGTACGCCTCGGCGACCGCGAAGATCGACTTCAGCGCCTGCTGCATGTGGTTCTCGGCGGCGGATGCCTCGGCCGGGCCGCCTGCCGAGAGGGTCTCGGCGCGCGCCTTCGTGACGTTCTCGAACACGGCCTTCTCGTGCGCGGCGTACCCCTTGACGGCCTCGATGAGGTTCGGGATGAGGTCGGCCCGGCGCTTGAGCTGCACCGTGATGTCGCTCCACGCCTCGTCGACGCGCACGTTGAGCGTCACGAGGGAGTTGTAGGTCACCCAGAGGTAGATGCCGATCGCCAGGGCGAGCACGACGACGATGATGAGCGGGATCAGCCATTCCATGGCGGGGACTCCTGATGCTTGGCACGACCAGCGGACGTTCCATGCTATCCGCGCGTGCTGGGGGCGGCCTGAACTCCCATCAGACTCCGAGGGTGCGGAGAGGCTCCTCCGCCTTCGCGCTCAGGCCGCGCCGTTGCGCTCCGCGACGCCGGTGCGGCCGTTGCGCCCGCCGACGGCACCGAGCACGCGGTCGAGATAGGGGTTGGCGAAGCGACCGTCGGGGTCGAGCCGGTCGCGAACCGCGAGGAAGTCGTCGAATCGCGGGTAGGCCACGCGGAGCGAGTCGGCGCTCTGCGTGTGCATCTTCCCCCAGTGCGGGCGCCCGCCGAGGTCGCGCATGATCGCCTCGACCCCGCCGAAGTACTCGGTCGGGTCCTCGCGGAAGTACCGGTGCACGGCGATGTACCCGCTGTCGCGGCCGTGCGCCGTCGAGAGCCAGTTGTCGTCGGCCGCTGCGGCGCGCACCTCGATCGGGAAGCTGATGCGCCATCCGTTGCGGTCGATGAGCGAGCGGATGGCGCGGAACGCCTCGGGCACCGCTTCGAGCGGGATCGCGTACTCCATCTCCGCGAAGCGGACCGTCCGGTTCGTGACGAACACCTTCGACGAGAGGTCGGTGAAGTCCCGTCCGCCGGTGAACCGCTCGGCCAGCCTCGAGAACCCCGGGGTGAGCGCGGGGATCGCCGCACCCGTCGCGCACATCGCGCGGTACACGCCGTTGGCGAGCAGTTCGTCGTCGACCCAGCGGCCGACCCGGCCGAGGGGTGCGAGCGGCGTGCCCGCCGGAAGGCGCGTGTTGGTCTTGGTCAGCGCGGTCGTGGTGTGCGGGAACCAGTAGAACTCGAAGTGGTCGGCGGCGCGGACGCGCGGCATCCACTCGTCGACCACCGCGTCGACCGGCTCGGTGGTCTCGACGGCCCGCATGACGTAGGCCGGGACGAGCTGGAGCGTCAGCTCGGTGAGGACTCCGAGCGCGCCGAGCCCCAGCCTCACTGCCGGCAGCAGGTCGGCGTGCTCGCGCTCGTCGACCGACAGGAACTCGCCGGTGCCGGTCACGAGCCGCGCGCCGACGACCTGCGTCGCGAGCCCGCCGAAGCCGAGCCCGGTGCCGTGGGTGCCGGTCGAGGTCGCGCCCGAGATCGTCTGCCGGTCGATGTCGCCCATGTTCGGCAGGGCCAGGCCGTACGGCTCGAGCAGGGCCGGAAGCTGATGGAGCCGGGTGCCTGCTCCGAGCGTGACCCGCCCGGTCGCGGCATCCGCTTCGACGACGCCCGACAGGTCGGTCAGGTCGAGCTGGATGTCGGGTGCGACGGCGATGCCCGTGAAGCTGTGGCCGGATCCGACGGGCTTGACGCGGCGTCCGCCCCTCGCGGCGGCCTGCACCGCTCGCTGGACCGCACCCGCGTCCGCGGGCCGCTCGATCCGGTTCGGCCGCACCGACTCGGTGCGACCCCAGTTGCGCCAGAGCGCTCCACTCGCCGTCACAGGAACGCCTTTCCCTCTCCTCGGTAGGTCGGCAGCGTGCCGACCACCTCGCCGCCGTCGACGACGGCGTACTCGTTCAGGTGCTCGGCGAGCTCGCCGGACTTCGTGTGCCGCAACCACACGCGGTCGCCCGCACGCAGGCGCGCGACCGCGGCGCCCGTGACGGGGGTCTGCACCTCGCCCGCGGCCTCGCGCGGCAGCATCCGCAGGCCCTCGGGCCAGACGATCCGGGGCAGCCGGTCACTGCCGTGCGGGCCGGAGGCGATCCATCCGCCGCCGAGGATCGTCGCGTGCCGTGCGCTCGGCGAGCGCACCACGTCGAGCGCGAATGCCGCCGCCGGTGCCGGGGAGAAGTGCGCGTACCCGTCGAAGAGGTGTCCGGCGAGGATGCCGCTGCCCGCGCCGAGCTCGGTGACGGACGGGTCGGCGGCGGTCGCCTCGAGCGAGCCCGTTCCGCCGCCGTTGACGAACTCGAGCTCGGCGTGGCGGCGGACCGCGGCGACCGCGCGGGCGCGTCGTTCGCGGAGTTCGGGCATCGAGCGCGACTGCATCCAGCGGTTCACGGCACCGCCGACCGGTCGGCCCGGCGGGTCGGTCGCCACGCCCGCGATCTGCGCCTCGTAGGCCATCATGCCGACGAGGCGGAAGCCCGGCCGGGCCGCGACGTAGGCCGCGAACAGGCCCGCATCCTCCGGCTCGTGCAACGGCGAGCGCCGGACCCCGAGGTGCCCGAGCACCGGGGCGTGCCACGACGCGTCGAGTTCGAGGCACACGCGCACCTCCTCGCGCGAACCCGGGCCGCGCACGGCGTCGACCAGGTCGAGCTGCGCCGGGGAGTCGACCATGAGCGTGATCCGGCGGGCGAGGTCGGGGTCGGTCGCGAGGCGACGGATGGCGCCCGCTTCGGCCGTCGGGTAGCCGACCACGAGGTCGTCGAGGCCGGGGATGCGCTCGGCGAGCCAGATCGCCTCGGCGAGCGTGTAGGCGAGCACGCCGCGGTACCCCGGCATCGCGAGCAGGGCCTCGACGACGCCGCGCACCCGGATCGACTTCGTGGCGACGCGGATCGGGACGCCGCCGGCCCGACGGAGCATCTCGTGCGCGTTGCGTCGCAGCGCGCCGAGGTGGATCGCCCCGACCGGTGCGTCGAGGTGCCGCGTCGCCTCGGTCATCGCGGGCCAGTGCCGCGCGGGGTCGAGGTGCGACGGGTCGGTCGCGGCATCCGTCGCCTGCGGCGTGAGGTCGAGCGTCGAGGTCGTCATCGGGGGTCCGCCATCCTCGCGAGGGCGTCGGCGGCCGCCCGCGCGGTCGCGACGGCCACTGCGTCGTCGCGGTGCACGAGCCAGGTCATCGTGATGCCGTCGGTGAACGCCACGAGCACGGCCGCGGCCTGGGCGACGGGCGTGCGCCAGGTCGTTCCGGTGCGCTCGGCCGCGATCTCGAGGGCCTGCTCGGCGAGTTCGGCGTAGCGCGCGTACTGGGCGACGGCGAGCGGATGCCGGTCGGGCGCGCGCAGCGCGTACTGCGTGAGTTCGAGCATGGCCTGCTCGTGCTGCGGGTCCGCACGCAGGTGGTCGACGTAGCGCAGGAGTCCCGCCTCGAGCACCGAGCGCAGGTCGCCCTCGACCTCGTCGACGGGGAGCACCGCCGAGGCCTCGCGCGCGACGACCGTGGCGATGAGTTCGTCGAGGAACGCGTCGCGTGACTCGAAGGCGTAGTGGAAGCTCGCGAGCTTCATTCCCGCCTCGGCGACGATCGCGCGGGTCGACGCGCCGGCGATGCCCTCGCGTGCGATCACGCGCAGGCCCGCCTCGATCAGTGCCGGGCGTCGCTCTGCCGCGGACATGCGGGCCATGACGCTCCTCTCGACCTCGTTGCCGGGGATTCCAAGAGTGGGACACTCGTCCCACTCGATCAAGTATGCCTGCCGACGTCATCATGCGCCACCCGGGCGGTACGCTCGCAGCATGCGCCTCGGGGTTCTCGACGTCGGATCGAACACCGTCCACCTGCTCGTCGTCGACGCGCATCCGGGCGCACGCCCGATCCCCGCAGCATCCCACAAATCGGTGCTGCGACTCATGCGCTACCTCGACGACGACGGTGCGATCAGCGCCGCAGGCGTCGAAGCGATCCTCACCGCGGTCCGCGACGCCGCCGAGGTGGCACGCCGGTCCGGGCTCGACGAACTGCTCGCCTTCGCCACATCGGCGATCCGCGAGGCCGCCAACGGCGCCGAGGTGCTCGCACGCATCGAGGAGGTCGCCGGCATCCGCCTCGACGTGCTCAGCGGGGCCGACGAGGCCCGCCTCACGTTCCTCGCCGTCCGCCGCTGGTACGGCTGGTCCGCCGGACGCATCCTCCTCTTCGACATCGGCGGCGGATCGCTCGAGATCGCCCACGGCGACGACGAGACGCCCGACGTCGCCCGATCCGTCCCCCTCGGCGCCGGACGGTCGACGATCCGGTACCTCCCCACCGATCCGCCGACCGACGAGCAGGTCGACACGCTCCGCGCCCACGCGCGCGCGGTGCTGCGGACCGCCGTCGACGAGATCGGCGGGATCCCCGAGTCCGACCACGTCGTCGGATCGTCCAAGACCATCCGGTCCCTCGCCAAGCTCGCCGGGAGCACCGAGGACGGCGTCGGAGCCGAGGAACGCAGCATCCTCAAGCTCTCACGCCTCGACGACTGGATCCCCCGGCTCGCCCGGATCCCGGCCGACGCCCGACCCAACCTGCCGGGCATCACGGCCGACCGCACATTCCAGATCGTCGCCGGCGCGGTCGTGCTCTCCGAGACCATGCGCGCCTTCAGGGCGAAGACCCTCGAGGTCTCGCCCTGGGCCCTGCGCGAAGGACTCATCCTGCGCCGCATCGACCGGCTCGCCTGAGGACCGCGGAGTCGGCCGCCCGGTGCTCCCGCTGGGATTCGAACCCAGACTGAAGCGGGTTTAAGCCGCCTGCCTCTGCCGGTTGGGCTACGGGAGCGCGGCGCCGACCCGGAGGCCGACGCCGCGTCACAGCATAGGGCGCCTACTTCGCGGCGACTGTCTTCTCGGCCTTCGCCGCTGCTGCCTTCGTCGCGGCGGGCTTCGTCGCAGCGGACTTCTCGGTCGCCGCCGGCTTCGCCGGTGCAGCGGGCGCCACGGCATCCGCCGCAGGCTTCGGCCGCGCCGCGAACCGCTCGAACTCCGCACGCGGGGTCTGCAGCGCGCTCAGCGAGACGATGTCGCGCCCGAGCCAGAAGTTGTTCCACCAGCCCCAGAACACGCGGAACTTGCGCTCCCACGTCGGCATCGCCAGGCCGTGGTAGCCACGGTGCGCGAACCAGGCGATGAGGCCCGTGAGCGCGAGCTTGCCCGACTGGAACGCGCCCGATCCGAGGCCGAGGCCAGCGACCGCGCCGAGGTTCTTGTGCAGGTACTCCTCGGGCTCCTCGCCACGGAGAACCGCGACGATGTTCTTCGCCATGAGCTTGCCCTGACGGACCGCGTGCTGCGCGTTCGGAACGCAGTAGCCGCCGACGCCGCCACCCGAAAGGTCGGGCACGGCCGCGATGTCGCCGGCCGCCCAGGCATCGGCGACGATGTCGTCTTCGTCGCCCACGCGGAGGTCGGGGCGCGCCTTGATGCGGCCGCGCTCCTCGACGGGCAGGTCGCTCGTGCGGACGATCGCCGGGTTCGCCATGACGCCCGCGGTCCACACGATGAGGTCGGACTCGAACGATTCGCCGGTCGACAGCTCGATGCGGCCGTCGAGCGCGCTCGTGAGCTGGGTGTCGAGGTGGATCTCGGCGCCCCGCTGCGCGAGGTGCTTGATGACCCAGTGGCTCGTCGGCAGCGAGACCTCGGGCATGATGCGGCCCATCGCCTCGATGAGGTGGAACCTCGTGTCGTCGAACGTCAGCTGCGGGTAGAACTCGAGCAGCGAGCTCGCGAACGAGCGGAGCTCGGCGAACACCTCGATGCCGGCGAAGCCGCCGCCGACCACCACGACGGTGAGCAGGCGGTCGCGCTCCGGCCCGGCGGGCAGGCTCGCCGCCTTGTCGAAGTTGGTGAGCAGGCGGTCGCGGATCGCGACGGCCTCTTCGATCGTCTTCAGCCCGAACGCCTGGTCGGCGATGCCCGGGATCGGGAACGTGCGCGACACCGCGCCGCCCGTGACCACGATCACGTCGTAGTCGAACTGCCAGGGCTCGCCCGCCTCGGGCGTGATCGTCGCCGACTTCGACGCGTGGTCGATTCCCGTGACCTTCGCCGTGACGACGTTCGTCTTCTTGAGGTGACGACGCAGCGACACCACCGAGTGGCGGGCCTCGATCGAGCCCGCAGCGACCTCGGGGAGGAACGGCTGGTACGTCATGTAGGGCAGCGGGTCGACCACCGTGACCTCGGCCTCGCCGGGCCGAAGCCACTTCTCGAGCTTCCAGGCCGTGTAGAACCCCGCGTACCCGCCGCCGACGATGAGAATCTTGGGCACGGTGATTGGACTCCTTGATGTGTGATGTCTGCGTTGGCCTACGCGTCGGTACGCGTGGCACGCCTGATATGCCGAGTGGCGCCGATGCCCAACAGCGCTGCAAGCGTACCAAATCCAGCTGCGAGTGAGAGTGGCACCGTGATATAGGCGACCGTCCAGGGCGTCGGCAGGAGGGTCTGCGTGCTGTCGGCACGCGGCGGCGGCGGGTCCGCGATCGGCACGATCTCCTGCTCGTCGACCGAATCCGAATCGCCCGGCGCGGGCGCATCCGCGCGGCGATGCACGCGGATCCACTCCTCCAGGCTTCCGAGCGGGTTCTGCTCGACGAGCTCGACGTCGGCCGTGAGCGCCGCGACCGGGTCGATGATGCCGTATCCGTAGAGCGGCCCCGGCACCTCCTCGCCCTTCGGATCGGCCGTCCGGATCACGCGGTTGACGACGTTCGCGGCATCCAGGTCGGGGAACTCCGCGCGCACCAGCGCGACGAGGCCCGAGACGAGCGGCGCAGCGCCGCTCGTGCCGTCCCACACCACGTGACCGCCGTCGGGCAGCACGCCCACGAGCTTCTCGCTCGGTGCCGCGACCGCGATCGTGATGCCCTGGGAACTGGCATCGAAGCTCGCGTTCTGCTCCTTGTCGACGCCGGCGACCGCGAGCACGCCCGGGATCGTCGCGGGCGCGCCGACCTGCGTGGTCCCCGAACCCCGGTTGCCCGCGGCCGCCACGACGACGACGTCGTTCTCGAACGCGTACAGGAACGCGTCGTCCCAGCTCTCGGGCCAGTCCGGGGTGTTCCGGGTCAACGACATGTTGATGACATCCGCACCGTTGTCGACGGCCCAGCGCACGGCCTCGGCGATCTGCTCGTCGTTGGTCTTCTCCGACCCGGTGTCGAGCCCGAAGGCGACGGATGCCGTGAGCAGGTCGGCATCGGGAGCGACCCCGATCACGCCGTTGCCCTCGCCGGTGCCCCGGCCGGCCAGCAGCGACGCGACGAGGGTGCCGTGCTCGTCTTCCTCGCCGATCGGGGTCTGGCCGTCGGGCGAGCCGATGCCCGAGACATCCGTGCCGCCGACGACCACGCCGCGCAGCTCCGCGACCTCGCCGTTCACGCCCGTGTCGATGATGGCGACCTTCACGCCGTCGCCGCGCGAGGTGGTCCAGGCCTGCGTGAACCCGTAGTCGGTGAGCCAGTACTGCAGGTCGCGCACGGTGTCGGCATGCGCCGGCGCCGAACCCGACAGGGCGAGCACGCCCGCCACGAGCGCGCCCGTCGCGAGCTTCCACGCCGAACGGCGCCGAACCGCTCGGGCAGGTCGGGTCGGGCGCGGGGCGGCGGACCTCACGCCGGCTCCTCGTCGGCGTCGATGCCGTAGTCGGGGCACCGGCACACGTCGGGCGACCAGGTCGAGCGCTCGAGCGCGAGATCGCCGATGGGATTCACGCCGGGACCTGCGGCGAGCGCGTGCCCCGCGAGCGCGTGCAGGCACTTCACGCGCGTGGGCATGCCGCCGGCCGAGACGCCCGCGATCTCCTCCACCGTGCCGTACTGCTCGCGGTCGGCGAGGTACTGGGCGTGGGCCCGCGCGTACTGCTCGCGCACATCGGCATCCGCTGCGAGCAGTTCGGTGCACTCGACCATGACCTGCGCCGCCTCGAGGAAGGACATGGCCGCGGTCGCGGCCGGGTGCGTCAGGTAGTAGAAGGTGGGGAACGGGGTGCCGTCGGCCAGCCGCGGCCGTGTCGAGACCACGGTCGGGGCGCCGCACGCGCAGCGCGCCGCGATGCCGACGACGTCGCGCGCGGGGCGGCCGAGCTGGGCCGAGACGATGCGCAGGTCGCGGTCGGTGACGGGGTCGAACGGCGGGCGGGTCATCGGTTCCCCTCGTCGGCGGGCGGTTCGGTCGGCTCTGCGGGCGGCTCGGTGGGCGCGGGGTCGTCGGCACCGGCCGGGGCGGCATCCGTCACGCTCGGCGCCAGACCCGCGGTCATGACCGAGTCGAGCATGGTCCGCATCCAGTCGCCCCGATCCTCGGTGACCTTCGCCGACACCGCACGGTCGGCGTTCGTCACCGCCGCCGGATCCCGGTCGTCGATCACGAGATAGCTGATCTCGCCGGGCAGCACGTAGTAGAGGCGGTTGCGCGCCTGGGTGACGATGAAGGTCTCGTCGTTCCACCGCTCGCGCTCGTCGATGAGACGCGCGACCTCGGCCTCCATGCGCGCGACCTCGGCCTCGGCCTCGGCGATCTGCTGACGCTGCGCCGCATAGGCGGCGATGCTCGGTGCGAGCACGACCACCGCGAGCACGAGGACGCCCATCATGATGATCGAGAACCCCGAGAAGCGGATGCCGGCGAGCCAGGTCTCCGCGACGCGGCGCACCGACTGGCGCTCGCGCGAAGGACGACGTGCAGCGTTCATCGTCCTCCTCACCTCGCTGGAAACGACCGACGGGGGCGGCCACCGGCCACCCCCGCCATGCGTCTCAGCGGCGCGTCGCGCCGCTGCGCGTCACGCCGTGAACCGCGGGAATGCCGAGCGGCCCGCGTACTCCGCGGCCTCGCCGAGCTCTTCTTCGATCCTCAGCAGCTGATTGTACTTGGCCACGCGCTCGGACCGGGCGGGCGCGCCCGTCTTGATCTGACCGCAGTCGGTCGCGACCGCGAGGTCGGCGATGGTCGTGTCCTCGGTCTCACCCGACCGGTGCGAGAGCACGGCGGTGTAGCCGGCGCGCTGCGCGAGCTTGACCGCGTCGAGGGTCTCGGTGAGCGTGCCGATCTGGTTGACCTTCACCAGGATCGAGTTGCCGGCGCGCTTCGCGATGCCGTCGGCGAGGCGGGCCGGGTTGGTGACGAACAGGTCGTCGCCGACGAGCTGCAGCTTCGAGCCGAGCTGCTCGGTCAGCGTCGCCCAGCCCTCCCAGTCGTCCTCGGCCAGCGGGTCCTCGATCGAGACCAGCGGGTAGGCGGCGGCGAGCTCACCGTAGTACGCGCTCATCTCGGCGGCCGTGCGGTCCTGGCCCTCGAAGCGGTACACGCCGTTGTCGAAGAACTCGGTCGAGGCGACGTCGAGGCCGAGCGCGATGTCGGTGCCGAGCGTGAAGCCGGCCTTGCCGATCGCCTCGGCGATCAGGTCGAGCGCCGCGCGGTTGCTCGCGAGGTCGGGCGCGAAGCCGCCCTCGTCGCCGAGGCCCGTCGAGAGTCCCTTCGACTTCAGCAGGCTCTTCAGCGCGTGGTAGGTCTCGACGCCCCAGCGCAGGCCCTCGGAGTAGGTCGGCGCGCCGACGGGCAGGACCATGAACTCCTGGATGTCGACGCCGGTGTCGGCGTGCGCGCCGCCGTTGATGATGTTCATCATCGGCACGGGCAGCACGTGGGCGTTCGGGCCGCCGAGGTAGCGGAAGAGCGGCAGGTCGGCGGAGTCTGCGGCGGCCTTCGCGACCGCGAGGCTCACGCCGAGGATCGCGTTCGCGCCGAGGCGGCTCTTGTTGTCGGTGCCGTCGGCCTCGATGAGGGCGGCGTCGATGACGCGCTGGTCGGCGGCATCCAGGTCTTCGATTGCGGGGCCGAGCTCGTCGAGCACGGCGTCGACGGCCTTCTGGACGCCCTTGCCGAGGTAGCGGTCGGCCTCGCCGTCGCGCAGCTCGTACGCCTCGAACGCGCCCGTCGACGCCCCGGAGGGCACTGCGGCCCGCGAGACGGTGCCGTCGTCGAGGAGGACCTCGACCTCGACGGTGGGGTTGCCGCGCGAATCCAGGATCTCCCGCGCGCCGACAGCTTCGATGAATGCCACAGTGAACTCCTCTGTGATGGGGGTGTGCTGGACGACTCCGTCGTGGCCCGGAGGACAGTCTAGGACCCCGGTTCCGAGGCCCGCTCGCGTATGTCGCCGCGTGCGCGCGAGCCCCGACCTACGCGCCGAGGTCGCGGAACTCGAGCGACGCGGCATCCGTCGTCTCGGCCGTGACCGCGGCGAACGCGTCGAAGCCGTCGGCGCTCACCCGGTCGAGCAGGCCGCGGAAGTTCTTCGTGCGCTTCTCGAGGCGCACGCGCGCACCGGATGCCACGAGCTCGCCCTTGAGCGCGAGAAGCCGCTCGGCGGGCACGTCGCGGTCGTGCACGAGCACCACGGCGCGCGGCCGCGCGTCGTCGGCGACCGCGAGCAGGTCGACGATCCGTTCGAACCCGATCGAGAACCCGCACGCGGGCACCTCCTGGCCGAGGAAGCGGCCGATCATGTGGTCGTATCGTCCGCCGCCGCCGAGCGAGTAGCCGAAGTCGGGGTGCGCGATCTCGAAGATCGTGCCCGTGTAGTAGCCCATGCCGCGCACGAGCGTCGGGTCGAAGTCGATCGCGGTGCCCGGCACCGCGTCGCGCAGCGCGACGAGGTCGCCGAACGCCTCGACGTCGAGCCACGGGGGCGCGGCGGCCCCGTCGGCATCCGCGAGCGACCAGTCGGCCGCTGCGAGGTCGCGCAGCTCGTCGGCGATGCCCGCGCGGTCGACGCCGAGTTCGGCGAGTTCGGCGGCGACGCCGTCGGGCCCGACCTTGTCGAGCTTGTCGATCGTGATGAGGGCGCGTTCGCGCAGCCCGTCGGGCACGCCCCACGATCCGAGGATGCCCGCGAGGATGCGCCGGTCGTTCAGGCGGATCCGGCACCCGTCGAGCCCGAGCGCCTCGAGGGTCGCCACCGTCGCGGTGAGCAGTTCGAGCTCGGCCAGGGGCCCGGCCTCGCCGATGATGTCGATGTCGCACTGCACGAACTGGCGGTACCGCCCCTTCTGCGGACGCTCGGCACGCCAGACCGGTGCGATCTGGATCGACCGGAACACGGGCGGAAGCGCCGCGCGGTGCGTGGCGTAGAAGCGCGCGAGCGGCACGGTCAGGTCGTAGCGCAGGCCGAGGTCGGCGAGTGCGAGCGCGTCGCCGGACTCGGCGGCGGCGGCCAGCGCGTCGGGGGTGAGCGCGCGCTTCATGACGGCGAACGCGAGCTTCTCGTTGTCGCCGCCGAGGCCCGCGTGCAGGCGCGCGGAGTCTTCCATGACGGGCGTCTCGATCTCGTCGAAGCCGTGCGCCGCGTACACCCCGCGGATGACCGAGAGCGCGTGCTCGCGGCGGGCCTTCTCGGCGGGCAGGAAGTCGCGCATGCCGCGCGGGGGGGTCACGGTCTTCGGCATGCCCCCATTCTTCCAGCAGCGGATGCCGCAGGCCTTCCGGCCACGCATGCCGCCCGCCTTCCGGCCACGGATGCCGCCCACTCATCCCCAGACCCTGCTCACCGCAGCTCGCGATTCAGGACAACCGGCTGCGCCTGCGGCGTGTCGCGCCGCGACACGCCGGGCGCCGGCGCAAACGTCCTGAACGGACGGGAGGGGACGGGAAGGGAGGTGGGCGGGAAGGGGGTGGGGTGGGGTGGGTGGGGTGGGGTGGGTGGGGTGGGGTGGGTGGGGTGGGTGGGGTGGGTGGGAAGGGTGGGGGCGGCGGCTACTCGGCGGGGGCAGCGGATGCCTCGGCCGCGCGCACCGAGTCCCCGAACCGGCGCACGGCGCCCCGAAGCGCCCGCTCGGCGTCGAGCCCGCGGGCCCGTGCCTCGGCGACCACGCCGAGCAGCATCTCGCCGAGGGCATGCTCGTCCGCGTCGGATGCCGACGCCCCCGCGGCATCCGCCAGCGCCACCGCGGCGGGCTCGATCGACGGCACGACGCCCGCCCGCTCGGCCTTGCCGAGCACCTTCTGCGCGAGCGCGAGTGCGGGCATGCCCTGCGGCACGCCGTCGAGCACGCTCGTGCGGTGCGGCTTCTCGTCGGCCTTGAGGTCGTCCCAGAACGCGACGACGTCGGCTGCGGTCTCGGCCTCGCGGTCGCCGAAGACGTGCGGATGCCGCGAGACCATCTTCGCCGTCATGTGCCGTGCGACGTCGTCGATGTCGAACTCCTCGCCTGGGGTGTGCGCGGCGATGTCGGCGTGGAAGAGCACCTGGTAGAGCACGTCCCCGAGCTCCTCGATCATCTCCTCACGACCGCCCGACTCGATCGCGTCGATGAGCTCCCAGCACTCCTCGACGAGGTACTGCACGAGCGATTCGTGGGTCTGGTCGGCATCCCACGGGCACCCGCCGGGTGCGCGCAGGCGCGCGACCATGTCGACGAGTCCAGCGAGTCCGGGGTGCTGCGCGTCCATGACGGCAGCCTATGCCGCGGCATCCGCTCCCGGTGGGCGCGGCCTGCTCAGTGGACGACCGCGAGCATGACGCCCACGCCGATGAACAGCCCGCCGAACACGGTGTTCACGGTTCGCTGGCCGCGCACCGACCGCGTGAAGCGCCGCATGCCGTGCGCGGCGAGCGCGAAGAACCCCCACATGACGGCGACGTCGACGACCACGACGGTCGCGGCGACGACGAGGTACTGCTGCAGGAGCGGCTCACCGGGCCGGATGAACTGGGGCAGGAACGCGAGGAAGAACACGATCGCCTTGGGGTTCAGCAGGTTCACCCACAGTCCGCGGCGGAACATCGACCAGCGCGACTCGGTCCGCGGCGGCGGCGCTGCTGCTGCGTCGTCGCCGTCGTCGATCCCGTCGCCGGTCCGCGTGGGCTTGGTGAGGAGTTGACGGATGCCGAGGTAGACGAGGTAGGCCGCGCCCGCGTACCGGATCGCCTCGAACAGCACGGGCGAGGAGGCCACGAGCACGCCGACGCCGAGCGCGACGATCGCGATGTGGATGATCAGGGCGGCCTGCTGGCCGAGGATGCCCCACACCGCGCGTCGGAAGCCGAACGCGAGCGAGTTGCCCATGGTGTTGATCGCTCCCGCACCGGGCGTGAGGCTGATCACCAGGCAGGCCACCAGCAGGGTGGCCCAGAGCGAGATTGACACCGCAACAGCGTACGGCCCGAATCGGCGTTTCCCGTGCCCGGGTAGACTTGTCGACCAGGGGTGCCGGGAAGTCTGGTCGGCCGACGCGTTCGCGTCGAGTCCGTCACGTGCGTCCGCGTCACCGCGACCCGCCCGTCAAGCCCCGACCCAGAGGTGTCCATTGAACGTCCTCCGATCCGAGCGCGTCGCCGCGTTCCTCCTGCTCGCCGCCGCGATCCTCGGCCTCGTCCTCGCGAACTCGCCCATCGGGCATTCGCTCATCGAACTCAAGCACGTCCATCTCGCCGTTCCGTTCACCGATGTCGACCTGTCGCTCGGGCACTGGGTCAGCGACGGCCTGCTCGCGGTGTTCTTCTTCATCGTCGCGGTCGAGCTGCGGCGCGAGCTCGTCGTGGGCGAGCTCAACAGCTTCTCGAAGGCGGCCCTGCCCGCGATCGCGGCGATCGGCGGCGTGGTCGCTCCCGCCCTGGTCTTCCTCGCCTTCGCCGGCGGCGGCCCGACGGCCGACGGGTGGCCGATCCCGACGGCCACCGACATCGCGTTCGCGCTCGGCGTGCTGGCGATGTTCGGCCGGTTCATCCCGACGCGCGTGCGCGTGTTCCTGCTCGCCCTCGCGGTGCTCGACGACCTCATCGCGATCCTGCTCATCGCGTTCTTCTTCACCGCCGACGCCGACCTCGCCTACATCGGCTTCGCGGCGATCACGGTGACCGTGTTCGGCATGATGAGCCGCCTGCTCCGCCCGCGTTCGCCCTACATCCTGGCGCGTCGACCCCAGTGGCCGATCATCGCGGCGCTGTGCGTGCTCGCCGTCCTGACGTGGAGCTTCGTCTACCTCTCGGGCGTGCACGCGACGATCGCGGGCGTCATGCTCGGCCTGGTGATGTCGCGTCGTCCGGCCGGTCGCGCGGTGCACGGCCTCGAGCCGTGGTCCAACGGCGTGATCCTGCCGCTGTTCGCCTTCTCGGCAGCGCTGGTCGCGATCCCGCAGGTGCGGCCGAGCGAGCTCGACCCGGCGTTCTGGGGCATCCTCGTGGGCCTGCCCGTCGGCAAGCTCGTGGGCATCACGCTCATCGGCGGGCTCGCGACGCTGTTCGTGCACCGCCGGACGGGCGTCAAGCCGCTCACGTGGTCCGATATCGCGGTCGTGGCGCTGCTGGGCGGCATCGGGTTCACGGTCTCGCTGCTCATGAACGAGCTCGCGTTCCGCGCCTACCCGGAGGTCGCCGACCAGGGCGTGGTCGCCGTGCTGCTCGGGTCGGCCGTCGCGATCGTCGCCGGCGCGATCGCCGTCGCGATGAAGTCGAGGTCGTACCGTCGCCAGGGCGAGCAGGAGGGTGTCGGCGGCGCGATGTCGCGCTGATCGGGGCGGATGCCGCGGCGCGGCGGGTTCAGCCGGTGACGGCCTCCGCGGGCTGCTCGGCGGGGAAGATCGCACCGATGAGGTTCGACACCCACGCGATGAGGTCGCCGTCGCCGGGCGCCTCGCCGCCGGGCGTCGGGAACGGCACGAGTGCGACGTCGTTCTGCGGGAACAGCTTCGCGCCCGGGTACATCCGCTCGAGCCGCACGCGGCGCGAATCGGGCAGCTTCGCGGGCGCGATGCGCAGTTTCGACCCGGTCGCGATGACGTCGGAGAGCCCGGCGAGCTGCGCCTTCCGCCGCAGGCGCGAGACCGCGACGAGATGCTCGACGGGTTCGGGCAGGTCGCCGTACCGGTCGACGAGTTCCTCGACGACCAGGTCGATCGCGCCGTCCTTCGCGGCGGGGCCGCTCGCGGCGGAGAGCTTCTGGTACGCCTCGAGTCGCAGCCGCTCGCTGTCGACGTAGTCGTCGGGGATGTGCGCGTCGACGGGCAGTTCGAGCCGGAGCTCGGTCTGCCCCTCGGCGACGTCGCCGCGGAACGCGTTCACCGCCTCGCCGATCATGCGCAGGTAGAGGTCGAATCCGACGCCGGCGATGTGCCCGGCCTGCTCTGCGCCGAGCAGGTTGCCGGCGCCGCGGATCTCGAGGTCCTTCAGGGCGATCTGCATGCCGCCGCCGAGCTCGTTGTTCGCGGCGATGGTCGAGAGCCGGTCGTGCGCGGTCTCGGAGAGCGGCTTCGCGGGGTCGTAGAGGAAGTACGCGTACGCGCGCTCGCGCCCGCGCCCGACCCGCCCGCGCAGCTGGTGCAGCTGGCTGAGCCCGTACTTGTCGGCGCGGTCGATGATGATCGTGTTCGCGTTCGAGATGTCGAGGCCGGTCTCGATGATGGTGGTCGAGACGAGCACGTCGAACCTGCGCTCCCAGAAGTCGACGACGATCTGCTCCAGCATGTGCTCGTTGAGCTGGCCGTGTGCGACGGCGATGCGCGCCTCGGGCACGAGTTCAGCCAGGTGCGCCGCGACCCGGTTGATCGAGGAGACCCGGTTGTGCACGAAGAACACCTGGCCCTCGCGCAGCATCTCGCGGCGGATCGCTGCGGCGACCTGCTGGTCGGAGTGGGGCCCGACGAAGGTGAGGATGGGGTGCCGGTCCTCCGGCGGCGTCGCGAGCGTGGACATCTCGCGGATGCCGGTGACGGCCATCTCGAGCGAGCGCGGGATCGGGGTCGCGCTCATCGCGAGGATGTCGACGTTGGTCTTGAGCTTCTTCAGCGCATCCTTGTGCTCGACGCCGAACCGCTGCTCCTCGTCGATGACCATGAGCCCCAGGTCCTTGAAGGAGACCTTCTCGGTGAGGATCCGGTGGGTGCCGATGACCATGTCGACGGTGCCGTCGGCGAGACCGGCGATGGTCTCGCGCGCCTCGCGGTCGGTCTGGAACCGGCTGAGCGCCCGCACGTGGACGGGGAAGCCCGCGAACCGCTCCGAGAACGTCTCGAAGTGCTGCTTGACGAGCAGGGTCGTGGGCACGAGCATCGCGACCTGCTTGCCGTCCTGGATGGCCTTGAACGCGGCGCGGACGGCGACCTCGGTCTTGCCGAATCCGACGTCGCCCGCGAGCAGGCGGTCCATGGGGATCGGGCGTTCCATGTCGGCCTTGACCTCGTCAATGGTCTGCACCTGGTCGGGGGTCTCGACGTAGGGGAAGGCCTCCTCGAGCTCGTGCTGCCACGGCGAGTCGGGCCCGAAGGCATGCCCCTTGGCCGACATCCGCGCCGAGTAGAGCTTGACGAGCTCGACCGCGATGTCGCGCACGGCCTTGCGCGCCTTCGACTTCGCCTGCGCCCAGTCGCTGCCGCCCATCTTGGACAGGCTCGGCGACTCGCCCCCGACGTACCGGCTGAGCAGGTCGAGCTGGTCCATGGGCACGTAGAGCCGGTCGCCGGCCTGCCCGCGCTTGGACGCGGCGTACTCGAGCACGACGTACTCGCGCACCGTCTTGGGGGCCGGCTTGATCCCGGCCGTGCGGCTGGGCCCGGTCGGGCGCGCGCCGGCGACCTCGCGCTGCACGAGCTCGACGAAGCGGCCGATGCCGTGCGTGGCGTGCACGACGTGGTCGCCGGCCTTGAGCTGGAGCGGGTCGACGACGTTGCGGCGGCGGCTCGCGAGCTTCTTGACCTGACGCGAGTCGTACCCGGCGGATCGACCGTAGAACTCGGCCTCGGCGATGAGCCCGAGCCTGGCGTCGGGCACCTCGAAGCCCGCTGCGGCCTGCGCCTGCACGAGGTAGGCGACGCCCGGCTCGAGCTCGTCGGGAACGGTCTCGACGAGGCGGCCCGCGAGTCCGTGCTCGGCGAGCACGTCGCGCGCGCGTTCGACGAGGCCGTGGCCGGCGGCCGCGACGACGAGGCTCCAGCCCTCGCGCAGTCGTTCGCCGACGTGGGCGACCGCGCCCTCGACGTTGCCCTGGAAGCTCGGCACGCTCGTCGCGGCGACGCGCACGTAGGCGGCATCCGCCCCGCCCGCGGTCTCGCCCACGGCCTCGGCCGCATCGCCCTGGTCGAAGCTGGAGAAGGTCCACCACACCCGGTCGGTCCCGGGCGAACCGGGCGCGCTGAACAGCACCGACTCCCGCAGTGCCCGAAGGGTGAGGAAGTCGCCCGCGGCCAGGTCGATGGGC
Organism: Agromyces marinus; assembly: GCF_021442325.1. NCBI lineage: Bacteria > Bacillati > Actinomycetota > Actinomycetes > Micrococcales > Microbacteriaceae > Agromyces > Agromyces marinus. Next base: position 2,207,847 of record NZ_CP087879.1, read on the forward strand.
GCTGCGGCACCGACGGTCGCCGCACCCCATGCGGCCGCGAGGAACTCGCGGTTGGTCTCGGCGAGGCTCACGGCTCGGCCCGCGACCCGTTCCGGCCCGACGACCGCGACCGCGGCCCCCTCGGGGAGGTAGTCCGTGACGGGCACGAGGCGCTCGAGCAGTGCGGGTGCGAGCGATTCCATGCCCTCGACGGGGATTCCCTCGGAGACCTTCTCGAGCATGCCCGACAGGTTCGGGAACTCGTGCACCATCTCGCGGGCGCGCTGGCGCACCGGCTCGGTGAGCAGCAGTTCGCGGCTCGGTGCGAGGAGCACGCGTTCGACCTTCTCGGGGAGCGAGCGCTGGTCGGCGACCGAGAACGCGCGGAGCTCTTCGACCTCGTCGCCGAAGAAGTCGACGCGGACGGGGTGGTCGGCCGTGGGCGGGAACACATCGAGGATGCCGCCGCGCACCGCGAACTCGCCCCGGCGCGAGACCATGTCGACGCGCGCGTAGGCGAGGTCGACGAGGCGCAGTGCGATCGCCGAGAGGTCGTGCCCGCGGCCGCCCACGGCCAGTTCGACGGGCTCGAGGTCGGCGAGGTTGTCGGCGACGGGCTGGAGCGCGGCCCGCACCGATGCGACGACGACCAGCGGATGCCTCGGGCCGTCGGCCTTCCACGCGGCCATCCGCCGGATCGCGTGCATGCGGCGCCCGACGGTCTCGGCACTCGGGCTGAGTCGTTCGTGCGGCAGCGTCTCCCATGCGGGGAACTCGAGGATCTCGGCGCCGTCGAGGTACGGCGCCAGCGACGTGCGCAGCGACTCGCCCTCGCGGCTGGTCGCCGTGACGACGAAGAGCACCGACGGACGGCCGTTCGCGATGCGGCGTTCGAGCAGGGCTGCGAGCAGCGGCGCGTCGAGTCCGGTCGGCGCCGAGAAGTCGGCGCTGCGCTCGGCCTCGGCGAGGGCTCGGTCGATCGTGGAGGCGCGCGAGAGCGCCGTGTTCAAGCCCTGCAGGATCACCGGAGCAGTCTACGCGCGCCCGCCGACACGGCGGGCGGCGGCGGTCGGCACGAGCGGCGGCGGCGGGTCGGCACGGCCCTCGCCCGGCCCGCCGGAGACGCTCCGTCGGCGGCCGCCGATAGCATGGTCGCCGCCCGCCCCCACCGGAAGGATCCCGAATGATCATCGCCGCCGCCGACGGCTCGGCCCTCGGCAACCCAGGCCCGGCCGGCTGGGCCTGGTACGTCTCCGACGACTGCTGGGCCGCGGGCGGGTGGCCGCACGCGACGAACAACCAGGGCGAGCTGACCGCGGTGCTCGAGCTGTTCCGGGCGACGGCGCACCTCGACGACGAACTGCTCGTGCAGTGCGACAGCCAGTACGTGATCAACTCCGTGACGAAGTGGATGGCCGGCTGGAAGCGCAAGGGCTGGCGCAAGGCCGACGGCTCCCCCGTGATGAACCGCGAGCTCCTCGAAGAGCTCGACGCGGCGCTCGCCGGGCGTCGCTACCGGTTCGAGTGGGTGCGCGGGCACGTCGGCCACCCCATGAACGAGGCCGCCGACGCGCGCGCGCGGGCCGTCGCCGAAGCGTACCGACGCGGCGGCGACGTCCCGGTCGGCCCCGGATGGGCGGGCGGCTGCGACCAGCCGGCCGCCGATGCGCCCGATGCGCCGCCCGCCGTGGCCGCCGTTCCCGCGGCGTCCGTGATCGCCGACCGCGAGTCCGAGGATGCGGCACTCTTCGACTTCGACGAGCCCGAGGCCGACTGGCGCACACTCCCCCTCGAACTGACCACCGAGGAGCACACCCGCCTGGTCGAACGCGCTCGCGCCGCCGGGCTCACCCCCGAGGAGTTCCTGCGCGGGTTGATCTGAACCCGGCCCCGCGCCGTCGGGCCACAGGGCCGAGCCATCCCACCGCGAGCCCGGCCGCGACGATCCCGGCGGCCCCGGCGATCCAGAGCACCGCCTGATACCCGCCTCCGGCCGCGATGCCCGCCGCGATGCACCCGACCGTCGAGCCGATCGCCGATGCGGCGAAGTAGAACCCGTTCGCACGCGTCGCCGAGCCCGTCGCCAGCCGCGCGGCGACGTCCGGGGCCGCCAGCCTCGGCACGGGGATCCCCTGGTAGGTGATGAGCATGGCCAGCGCCGCGAGGATCAGCACGGGTGAGGTGGCCAGGCCGATCAGCGCCATCGCGCACGCGCCGAGACCGCGGACGAGGGTTCCCGCGGTGAAGACGCCCAGCGAGGTGGTGCGCGCCATGACCCGGCCGGCGACCAGCAGGGTCGCGATGTTCAGCAGGCCCGCGAGTCCGACGAGGAGCGAGGTGGCGACGTCGGTGAACCCGTACACGGCGGGCATGAGGTTCGCCAGCTGGCTGACCAGGCCGTTGCTGCCGAGGGACGAGACGAACACGACGACGAGGAACGCGGTGAAGGCCGCACCCAGTCCGCCCGTGCCCGCAGCGCCGCCCGGGCGCGCCGCGCCGGCCGGGTCTGGAGGGACCGCCTCGGCGGCGCCGGACCTGCGATGGGCGAGTGGGGCGGCGACCTCCGCCGTCGTCAGCCAGGCGAGCACCGCGAACAGGCCGAGGACGATCGCGCAGACGACGAAGACGGAACCCGCGGGCATCCCGACCGAGAGCGTTGCCGCGACGAGCAGCGCGCCGGCGAGCACGCCCGCGGGGTAGGCGAGGTTGAACACGGTCAGCCGGCCCGCCGTGACCTCGCGGTCGCGCGCCGCGCCCACGATGAACGCCGGCCCGATCGTGCCCTGCGCGGCCCACGCCGCCCCGAGCACGATCCCGAAGAGCGGCGAGTACCACGCGACCGCGGCATCGATGGCGAGCAGCGCGTACGCCGCGGCCATCGCCGCGATCGACGTCGTGTAGACGACCCGGTGCCGGCCCGTGCGGTCGACGAAGGCGCCGACCGCCGGGCCGACCGCCGCCGCGAGGCTGAGGACCGCGAACACGATCCCGACCCGCCACGGCGCACCGGTGACCTCGGTCACGAACGGCGGCACGAGCAGGGTCAGGAACGAGCCGGTCGCCGCGCCCACCGCGACGTTCGAGAGCATCCACCACTGGAACGACGCGCCCGCGGGGCGGTTCGCCGGCCCGCCCCGCCGTGGTCCGGGGATCGAGCCGTCACTCGACACGGATGAAGTCGCCCACCGTGTACTCGCGGTCGAAGAACTCCTGCTTCGGTCCGTAGAACCGGTAGAGGCTGAACCATCCCCGGCCGGGAACGGTCTTCAGCCAGTTCGTCGCACCCTCGGGCGGGTTCGGTCCCACGAACAGGCTGATCGATCCGTCCTCGTTCAGCGGGACGTCGTTCATGCCGTTGAGCGAGGGGTACTCCTGCCCGTCGGCGTCGACGCCCGACGCCGTCTCGGCGTCGTACACGGTGATCGACCAGAACAGGTTCGCGGGCGGGTCGGGCGGCAGGTCGATGCGGTACGTCCGCTCGCCTCGGAGGAACTGCCCGTCCGCGTCCTTGTAGGCGTTGCCGTACTTCGCTCCCATGCCCACGACCGAGGTCATCATGCCCGTGCTGATCGAGTAGTGGTTGACGAACATGTGCGCCTTCGCGACGACATCGGTGTGCCCGGTCGTGCGGTCCCGCCACTGCTCGTCGAGCAGCGTGTGCATGAAGTCGTCGGGGTGCGTGAGGACGTGCGCGACCCAGTGCCGGTCCTCCCACCACCGCGCCGAGGGGTGCTCGTCGAAGCTCGCGGCATCCGTCTTCGCGATCTTCCAGGCCGTCGTCGCAGCCTGATCGAGCAGTTCGCGCTGGCGGGCCGTGGGCGCGAACGTCCCGCCCTTGCGGATGCCGATCGCAGCGAGCATCCCGTGCATGTACGGGTCGACGGAGTCGACCGTCTCGCCCTGGATGAACTCGTCCAGCAGGTCGAAGGAGCTCGCGTCGTGAGCGAAGAGCGCGTCCGCGGCGACGTCTGACACGTGCTCGAACCGCATCGGCTCGGCCTCCCCGTTCAGCGGGCGGATGGTGATGCCCTCGATCGCGGCGACACCCGGGGCGAGGTCGTCGACCGACGAGAAGAACCCGCGGACGAAGATGAACACCCCGTTGGTCGGACTCGTGAACACGAACGCCCCATCGGGCACCTCGCCCGTGTAGCCCTCGGGCACGATTAGGTAGGTTCCCCCCTTGCCGTGGTCGGGTCCGGGGATGCCGACGTCGCCGAGGTAGCGGCGCCCGTCGATCTCGGGCCCGGTGAGCGGCCGGTGCCAGAAGTCGTCCATGAGCGCCTGCAGCTTCGGCGGCGCATCGATGATCAGCGGCCCGGACACCGCCAGGTCGGCGAAGGTGAGCCCGTAGATGACATCCGAGTTCGGGGTCGTGATGACCGTGTTCGGCTTCAGCCGCTTCTCGTAGACCGCCATGACGTTGTGGCCGACCCCCGAGGTCCGCTCGTGGCCCTTCTTCATCGCGACCATGTTCAGCGCCGGCAGTGACCACAGCCAGGTCTGCACGGCGCGCTGGAAGTACGCCTCCTCCTGCAGGGTGCGTGCTGCCTCCGGCGTCGGATACCCGCCCTCGAGCGGTGCCTGCGCCAGCTCCCGGTACCGGTCGGTCGATTCGGTCACGTCGTGTTCCCCTCCCCCGGCGACGACCGTCGTCGCCGGGGTCGAGTCTGCCGGTCGGGGTCGGCACGGTCAACGAGGCGCGCGAGCGGCGGCATCACGCTCGCACGGTGTCGCGCCGAGCGGCGCGCTACGCCGGCGAGTGGAAACGCTGCTGCGCCGCGACGAGGCCGTGCTCGGCGATGGCCTCGACCGCGTCCGCGGCATCCGCCAGGAGGCTCGGCACGGCGTCGCGCTCGGTGCCGGCGAAGTCGCGCAGCACGTAGTCGGCGGCTTCCATTCGCCCGGGCGGGCGGCCGATGCCGACGCGCACGCGCGTGAAGTCGGGCGAGCCCGCGGCCTTCTGGATGTCGCGGAGCCCGTTGTGCCCGCCGTGCCCGCCGCCGCGCTTCAGCCGCACGGTGTCGAACGGGATGTCGAGCTCGTCGTGCACCACGATGAGCCGGTCGACGTCGAGGGAGTAGAACTTCAGCAGTGCCGAGACCGGTCCGCCGGAGGTGTTCATGTAGCTGTTGGGCTTGGCGAGCACGAGCTTCGGCCGGCCCGGGCCGAGGAACCCCTCGGCGACGCGCGAGGGCGTCTTGTGGCTCTTGAAGGTCGCGCCGATGCGCGAGGCGAGCTCGTCGGCGACCATCTGGCCGACGTTGTGGCGGTTGCCGGCGTACTGCGCGCCGGGGTTGCCGAGGCCGATCACGAGCCAGGTGTTCTCGGGCACGACCTCGTCCTTCCGGCGGTGGAGGAGGCGGTCGAAGAAGTTCACGGATGCCTCCGGGCGGGTGTCAGGGGAACGGCGGAGGGCCCACGGCCCCGCGTTCCGAGCGTACCCGGATGCGGTGCCGCGGACCCTCGCGACGAAGCGGGATCGACTACTCGGCCGACTCGCCCTCTGCGGCCTCGTCGGCGGAAGCGGCCTCTGCGGCCTCCTCGCCCTCGGCGGCCTCGGGCTCCTCGCCGAGGTCGACCTTCTGCGGCACGTGCACGTTGATGACGAGCGCCTCGGCGTCGCTGATGAGCGTCGCGCCCTTGGGCAGCTCGACGGCGCCGGCCAGGATCTGGGTGCCCTCCTCGAGGCCCTCGACACTGACGACGACGTTCTCGGGGATGTGGGTCGCCTCGACCTCGAGCAGCAGCGTGTGCGCGTCGAGGTCGGCGATGGTGCCCGCAGCCGACTCGCCCTCGACGTGCACGGGCACCTCGACCTGGACCTTCTCGCCGCGCTTGACGACGATGAGGTCCATGTGCTCGATGATCTGGTGCACCGGGTCCTTCTGCACGTCCTTGACGAGCGCGAGCTGGCTCTTGCCCGCGATCTGCAGGTCGAGCACGGCGTTCGCCTTGCGGATGAGCAGCGCGGTCTCGTGGCCGGGCAGCGTGACGTGCTTCGGCTCGGTGCCGTGGCCGTAGATCACGGCGGGGATCTTGCCCGCGGCGCGGATCTTGCGGGCAGCGCCCTTGCCGAAGGATTCGCGCAGTTCTGCGACGACCTGGTTGTCTTCGTCCATGGTGATGGCTCCTTGCGGGCTCGCGGCCCAGAGTGGGTTCTGTTGTGTCGACTCGAACGCCCGGGGCCGCGTGCGCGGCCAGCGTGAGGAACAGCCGTAAGCCTGATTCCACCGCGTCGATAACGGATGCCGCACCGGGTCGGGCCCGGCTCCGGCGGCATCCCTCGCCGAAGTTCAATGGGTCAGTCTACCGGATGTCGCGGCCGACCGTTTCGCGCACCCCGTCGGAGCCGACGGGTCGGGGCGCGTCGGCGGCGGAGCCCGCCGATATGCTCGCCGCATGGGTTCCCGCCTGCACGACCTGGCCGTCGAGCACCTCGGCTCGCGGATCGTCTCGGGCGAACTCGAGGCGGGTGCCGTGCTGCGCACCGAGGTGCTCGAGGCCGAACTCCGGGTGTCGCGGTCGGTCGTGCGCGAGGCGGTCCGCGTCGCGCAGTCGCTGGGGCTCGTCGAGTCGGTCCGCCGGGTCGGGATCCGGGTGCTCCCGATCACCGCGTGGAACCTGTTCGACCCGTCCGTCATCCGCTGGCGACTCGAGTCCGGGCGCAAGGGCGCGCAGCTGCGCTCGCTCACCGAGTTGCGCACCGCGGTCGAACCGGTCGCGGCCGAGCTCGCTGCGCGCTTCGCTCCGCCCGAGCTGGGCGCCGGCCTGATGGGCGTCGCGGCGGCGATGCGGGCCGCGGGGCGAGCGGGCGATGCCGCGGGGTTCCTGGAACTCGACGTCGAGTTCCACCGATCGGTGCTGCGCGCGTCGGGCAACGAGATGTTCGCGGCGCTCGGCGACGCGGTCGGCGAGGTGCTTCGCGGGCGTTCCTCGAGCGGGCTGATGCCGGCGCATCCGAGCGAGGAGGCGATGCAGTGGCACGTCGACGTCGCCGACGCGATCCTCGCGGGCAGGGCGGATGCCGCGCGCGCGGCGATGCTCCGAGTGCTGGGCCGCACGGCCGACGACGTGGAGCGCACCTGGCGCGACATCCCGCGCGCCGGGTGGAGCGGCACCGAACCGACGGCGTGAGCCGAGGCATCCGTTTCAAATCATACGTAATGCCTGCGATACTGATTGGCGTCTGATTCTTGCCGAGCATCCACCTTGCTAGCGTTGATGCCGGAACCCGCACGAGCAGGAGCACGCGCATGCCCGAGAGCACCACCGCAACCGCAACCGCCAACATCGGAGTCGTCGGCCTCGCCGTCATGGGCTCCAACCTGGCCCGCAACCTCGCCAGCCGCGAGGGCAACACCGTCGCGGTATTCAACCGCTCCCCCGAGCGCACCCGCACGCTCACGACCGAGCACCCCGAGGCCGGCTTCGTCGCCGCCGAGAGCTACGACGACTTCGTCGCCTCGCTCGCCAAGCCCCGCACCGCCATCATCATGGTGCAGGCCGGGAAGGGCACCGACGCCGTCATCTCCGAGCTCGTCTCGCGCTTCGAGCCGGGTGACATCATCGTCGACGGCGGCAACGCGAACTTCCACGACACCATCCGCCGCGAGGCCGAGATCAAGCCGACCGGCATCCACTTCGTCGGCGCCGGCATCTCCGGCGGCGAGGAGGGCGCGCTCAACGGCCCGTCGATCATGCCCGGCGGATCGGTCGAGTCGTACGAGACGCTCGGCCCGATCCTCGCCTCGATCGCCGCGGTCGCCGAGGGCGAGCCGTGCGTGACCCACATCGGCACCGACGGCGCGGGCCACTTCGTCAAGATGGTGCACAACGGCATCGAGTACGCCGACATGCAGCTCATCGCCGAGGCGTACGACCTCATCCGCCGCGGCACGGGCAAGAGCCCGTCCGAGATCGCCGACGTCTTCGCCGAGTGGAACACCGGAGACCTCGAGAGCTACCTCATCGAGATCACCGCCGAGGTCCTCAGGCAGACGGATGCCGCGACCGGGCAGCCCCTCGTCGACGTCATCCTCGACGAGGCCGGCGCCAAGGGCACCGGCGCGTGGACCGTGCAGAACGCGCTCGACCTGGGCGTGCCCGTCTCCGGCATCGCCGAGGCCGTGTTCGCCCGGTCGCTGAGCTCCAAGCGCGCCCAGCGCGAGGCCGCCGCCGACCTGCCCGGACCGGACGAGGCCTGGACGGTCGCACCCGAGGACACCGACGCGTTCATCGAGGACGTGCGCCAGGCACTGTACGCATCGAAGATCATCGCCTACTCGCAGGGATTCGACGAGATCATCGCGGGCGCCGAGCAGTACGGCTGGAACGTGCACAAGGGCGAGGTCGCGAAGATCTGGCGCGCCGGCTGCATCATCCGCGCACGCTTCCTGAACCGCATCGCCGAGGCCTACGCCGACGACCCGTCGCTCGTCGCACTCGCGGTCGCACCGTACTTCCGCGACGCGATCGCCGGCGGCCAGTCCGCCTGGCGGCGCGTCGTCGCGACCGCCGCACAGGCCGGCATCCCGACGCCCGCGTTCTCGTCGTCGCTGGCCTACTACGACGGCCTGCGGGCCGACCGGCTCCCCGCCGCACTCGTGCAGGGCCAGCGCGACTTCTTCGGCGCGCACACCTACCGGCGCGTCGACCGCGACGGCGTGTTCCACACGCTGTGGTCGGGCGACCGCAGCGAGATCGAGACGACGCCGTCGTCGCACTGACACACCCGGCGCATCCGCGCGAGGAAGGAGGCCGACGTGCGCGAGCCGTCGTGGCGCCGTGAGGGCACCGATCCCGACTACCGGTTCACGCTCGCCAACGAGCGCACCTTCCTCGCGTGGATCCGCACCGCGCTCGCCCTCCTCGCGGGCGGCGTGCTCCTCGACCAGTTCGCCATCGGGCTCGAGCCGCGCATCGTCGTCCTGATCCTCGCGATCGTGCTCGCCGTCTCCGCCGCCGTCCTCAGCATCGGCGCCTACACGCGCTGGCGCGCGAACGAGGTCGCGATGCGGCACGGCGGCGCCCTGCCGTTCAGCTGGGTCCTCCCCCTGCTCTCGGCCGTCGGGCTCATCGCCGCGGCGGGCCTCGCCGTGCTGTTCGTGGTGACCGCGTGAGCGATGCCGCTGCGATCCCCCGCGACCCCGGCCTCCAACCCGAGCGCACCGCGCTGTCGTGGACGCGGACCTCGTTCGCGGTCGCGGTGAACGCGCTCCTGCTGCTGCGTGAAGGACTGGTGGCCGATCGCACCTCGCTCGTCGCGGCATCCGTCGTGCTCTTCGCCGGGGCCTGCGTCATCCTCGCCGTCGGGCGGCGGCGCCGTCGTGCGCTGTCCTCCCCCGGCGAGCCGCTCGCGATGCCGCTGCCGTACGCGTGGCTCGTCGTCGGCGCGACCCTCCTGGCCGGCGTGACGGCGATCGCGTCGATGCTCGCCGGCGACCTCGCGGGCATCGCGACATGACCGGCGAACCGCCGCGCGGCGACCCCTGGCCCGAGGAACTCGGTGGGCACGACGATGGCACCGATCACGGGCCCGTCGTCGGCCACCGCCGCCGTCGCGTCATCCGCATCGCCGTCATGCTCGCGCTCGGCGCGATGCTGCTGCCCGTCGTGCTCTCCGCCGTCGGCGTCGCCCGCGGCGCCGCAGCGCGCGCGTGCACGGTCTACGTGGCCGACCTCACCGTGCTCGACGACTCGCGCGTGGAATTCGACGCGTTCGCGCGTGGCGGTCCCGGATGGCTCTGCATCGCCGTCAGCCCGTCGGGCACGTCGACCGTGATCGGCAACCTCGGGCTCATGCCCGCCGCACCGAAGCCGGCGGTGCCCGGCAGGGAGACCTGAGCGCTCAGTCGTCGAGCAGCTGCTCGCGAACCTGCCGCCGGATGACCTTGCCGATGAGCGAGCGCGGCAGGTCGTCGACGGCGACCACGCGCCGAGGCACCTTGTACGGCGTCAGCCGATCGCGCACCGCGGTGCGGATCGCCTCGGCATCGAGCTCGGCGCCGGGCTGCAGCACGACCGCCGCGACGACCTGCTCGCCCGAGTGCTCGTCGGGCAGGCCGACGACCGCGCAGTCCGCGACATCCGGAAGCTGCCGGATCACGTCCTCCACCTCGCTCGGCGCGACGTTGAAGCCGCCCGTGATGATGAGCTCCTTGATGCGGTCGACGATGCGCACGAACCCGTCGTCGTCGATCGTGACGATGTCACCCGTCCGGAACCACGGCGTGCCGCCGTCCGGGTCGGCCGCGAAGACCGCGGCGGTCTCCTCCGGCTTGTTCCAGTAGCCGCCGAAGACCTGCGGACCGCGCACGACCAGTTCGCCGCGATCGCCCGCGGGCACGTCGCGCGTCGGATCGTCGGGGTCGACGACCCGGCACTCGGTGTCCGGCAACGGCAGGCCGACCGTGCCCGCCTTGCGCGTCGGCGCGACCGGGTTCGCCATGAGCACCGGCGAGCACTCCGACAGGCCGTACCCCTCGACGAGGTACCCGCCCGTGCGCTCCTCCCACGGCTCGACGACCGACGCCGACAGCGGCATGGCCCCGGAGATCGCGATCGAGATGCCCTCGAGCGACACGCCCCGCTCGGCCGCGGCCGCGGTCAGGCGCTCGTAGATGGGCGGGACGGCCGGCAGGAACGTCGGCGGGTGCTTCCGCACGACCTTGAGCACGAGCTCGGGGTCGAACTTCGGGAACAGCACGAGCCGTGAGCCCATGCTCATCGCGAAGGTCAGGCACAGCGTCAGCCCGTACGCGTGGAACATCGGCAGCACCGCGTACACGACCGAGGTGCCGCGCTCGATGTCGGGCACCCACGCGCGCGCCTGCGCGGCGTTCGCGAGCAGGTTGGCATGCGTGAGCGTCGCGCCCTTGGGGCTGCCGGTCGTGCCGCTCGTGTACTGGATCAGTGCGACGTCGCTCGAGCGCGGCGCGCGGATGTGCGCCGGGATCGGATCGGATGCCACGAGCCCCTGCCACGGCACCGTGCCCTGCACGCTCGTGGTGAGCGCCGCCCGCGACTCGCGCGCCTTGGCGATCGGCAGGCGCAGGGCGAAGCGGGTCGTGAACGGCATCGCACGGGTCAGGTCGACCGAGACGATGTGACGCATCGCGAGATCGTCGGGGAAGTCCTGGATCGAGCCCACGACCTTGTCCCACGCGATCACGACGCGCGCACCGTGATCCTCGAACTGGTGCCGCAGCTCGCGCGGCGTGTACAGGGGGTTGTGCTCGACGACGATCGCGCCCAGCCGCAGGACCGCGTAGAACGCGACGATGTGCTGCGGGCAGTTCGGCAGCACGATCGCGACCGGGTCGCCCGCCTGCACGCCGAGGCGCCGCAGGCCCTCGGCGGCACGGTCGATCTGCTCGCCGAGGTCGGCGTACGAGGTCTCGCGCCCGAAGAACTCGAGCGCGGGCCGGTCCGGATACTGCCGGACCGTGTCGTGGATCAGGTCGACGAGCGATCCCTCGGGCGCCGGCAGCTCATGCGGGACGCCCGGGGCGTAGCTCTTCAGCCAGGGCTTCGCCGTGGCATCCGCCATCAGGCCGCCCCGTCGAACATGCTCGTGACCGAGCCGTCCTCGAAGATCTCGTGGATCGCACGCGCGAGCAGCGGCGCGATCGGCAGGACCGTCAGTCGGTCCCAGCGCTTCTCCTCCGGGATGGGGAGCGTGTCGGTCACGACCACGCGATCGATGAAGTCGGACTGCAGGATCTCGACCGCGGGGTTGGAGAACACCGCGTGGGTCGCCGCCACGACGACGCCGACGGCGCCGTTGGCCTTGAGCGCCTCCGCGGCCTTGACGATCGTGCGGCCCGTGTCGATCAGGTCGTCGACGAGCAGGCACACCCGACCCTCGACCTCGCCGACGATCTCGTGCACCGAGACCTGGTTCGGCACGAGCGGGTCGCGGCGCTTGTGGATGATCGCGAGCGGAACGCCGAGCTTGTCGGACCAGATGTCGGCCACGCGGACACGCCCCATGTCGGGCGAGACGACCGTGAGCGTCTCCGGGTCGAGCGAGTTCTTGAACTCCTCGAGCAGCACCGGCATCGCGAACAGGTGGTCGACCGGGCCGTCGAAGAAGCCCTGGATCTGCGCGGCGTGCAGGTCGATCGACATGATGCGGTCGGCGCCGGCCGCCTTGTAGAGGTCGGCCACGAGGCGCGCCGAGATCGGCTCTCGGCCGCGGCCCTTCTTGTCTTGGCGGGCGTACGGGTAGAACGGCGAGACGACGGTGATGCGCTTGGCCGACGCGCGCTTGAGCGCGTCGATCATGATGAGCTGCTCCATGAGCCACTCGTTGATCGGCGCCGCGTGCGACTGGATCACGAACGCGTCGCAGCCGCGCACGCTCTCGTCGTACCGCGCGTACAGCTCGCCGTTGGCGAAGGTGCGCGCATCGGTCGGGACCAGCTCGCTGCCGAGCTCGCGGGCGATCTGCTCGGCCAACGCCGGATGCGCGCGCCCCGACACGAGCACGAGGCGCTTGGATCCGGTGGTCTCGATTCCCGACATGCTGACTGTCCTTCCCACCGGCGGTGCCGGGTCTATTCGGCGTCCGACCCGGCGGCCTCGAGTGCGGCACCCGCCGCCTGAGCGGCAGCGGTACCGGCCCGGTGCTGCTGGACCCATCCGTCGATGTTGCGTTGCGGTGCGACGTTCACGGCGAGCGCGCCGGCCGGCACGTCCTTGCGGACCACTGTGCCCGCCCCCGTGTACGCCCCGTCCCCAATCGTAACGGGCGCGACGAACACGCCGTGCGAGCCGGTGCGCACGTGCGAACCGATGACCGTGCGGTGCTTGTTCACGCCGTCGTAGTTCGCGGTGATCGATCCGGCGCCCACGTTCGAGCCCTCGCCGATCTCGGTGTCGCCCACGTACGACAGGTGCGGCACCTTGCTCGCCCGGCCGATGGTCGCGTTCTTCGTCTCGACGAACGCGCCGATCTTGCCGTCGGCTCCGAGCACCGTTCCTGGGCGGAGGAACGAGAACGGGCCCACGCTCGCACCCTCGCCGATGACCGACAGCGTGGCATCCGTTCGCTTCACCTCGGCGCGCGCGCCGACCTCGGTGTCGACCAGGGTCGTGTCGGGGCCGACGACCGCACCGGTCTCGATGACCGTGGCGCCCTTGAGCTGGGTGCCCGGGCGGATGGTGACGTCCGGTTCGATGCGCACGGTCAGGTCGATCCAGGTCGTGGCCGGGTCCTCGACGGTCACGCCGTTCAGCTGCCAGCCGCGCACGATGAGCGCGTTCAGCCGGGCCGCCGTCTCGGAGAGCTGTGCGCGGTCGTTGATGCCCGCGACGAGCCACGGCTCCGACACCGGGACCGCCTCGACCTCGCTGCCGGCGCTGCGCAGCAGCTCGATCACGTCAGTCAGGTACTTCTCGCCCTGGGCGTTGTCGGTCGTGAGGTTCGCGAGCTGGTCGCGCAGCGCCGCGGCGCCGAACGCGTAGATGCCCGCGTTGATCTCGGCGATGCCGCGCTCGGTCTCGTCGGCGTCCTTCTGCTCGACGATGCGGTCGAACGCGCCGGACTCGCTGCGCACGATGCGCCCGTACCCGTGCGGGTCGTCGTAGATCGCCGAGAGCACCGACGCCGCCGAGCGGGTCGCGCGATGCTGGGCGAGGAACGCCGCGAGGCTGTCGGCGTCGAGCAGGGGCACGTCGCCGTTCAGGACCAGCACCTCGCCGTCGAAGTCGGCCGGGAGCGCCGCGAGCGCCTGCTCGACCGCGCGCCCGGTGCCCGGGATCTCGTCCTGGTCGACGATGACGACCCCGGGAAGCTGCGCTTCGACGGTCGCTGCGACGAGGTCGCGCTCGTGCCGCACGACCGTGAGCACGTGCGCGGCGTCGAGCGCGCGTGCGGTGGCCAGCACGTGACCGACGACGGGTGCGCCGGCCAGCGGGTGCAGCAGTTTCGGCGTCGCCGACTTCATGCGGGTGCCCTGGCCTGCGGCGAGGACGATGATCGCGAGGTTCCTGTCGCTCATGCTCCGCCACCAGGATTCGAACCTGGGCCTCACAGCTCCAAAGGCTGTCGTGCTGCCGTTACACCATGGCGGACCGCCGCCGGGCGCGCGGACGCGCGTCGGGCGACACTCAAGTCTGCCAGACGTCGCGCGGGCGGCATGCCGGTGCGGACGCCGCCCATTGCCCGAGCGGATGCCGCGGCATCCGCTCGCCGCTCGCGCGCCGCCCCGCGCGATACTGGAACGCATGACGACGGACTCAGACGAGGTCGACCGGATCGTCGAGGACTGGGATCGCGAACGCCCGGACCTCGACTTCGCGCCCCTGCAGGTCTTCTCGCGCGTCGCCCGGCTGTCCAAGCTCCTCGACCGGGCACGCCGCCAGGCGTTCGAGCGCTCGGAGCTCGAGTCGTGGGAGTTCGACGTGCTCTCGGCGCTGCGCCGCGCCGGGTCGCCGTTCCGGCTGCCGCCGAAGGCGCTGCTCGCGCAGACGCTCGTCTCGAGCGGCACCATGACGAACCGCATCGACCGGCTCGTCTCGCGCGGGCTCGTGACCCGCCAGACCGACCCGCACGACGGGCGCGGCATCCTCGTCGAGATGACCCAGGCGGGTCTCACGCGAGTGGATGCCGCGATCACGCGTCTCGTCGACGCGGAGGCCGAACTGCTCGCCGGGCTGCCCCCGGTCGAGCAGCGGAGGCTCGCCGCGCTCCTGCGGAAGCTCTCGCTCGGCTTCGTGTGAGGCGGCCGCCGCGGCCTACCGCCGCATGATCCTCCGCGCCAGCCAGTTGCCGAGGAACTGCACGCCCTGCACGATCACGACGATGAGCAGCACCGCCGCCCACGTGATCACCGGTTCGAACTGCCGGTAGCCGTACACGAGGGCGAAGTTGCCCAGGCCCCCGCCGCCGATGTAGCCCGCGACCGCGGTCATGTCGACGATCGCCACGAGCACGAACGTGTATCCGAGGACGAGCGGGCCGAGCGCCTCCGGGATCACGACCGTGAACAGGATCCGCATCGGGGAGGCGCCCATCGAACGGGCCGCCTCGATCACGCCCGGCGAGACCGTGAGCAGGTTCTGCTCGACGATGCGGGCGATCGCGAACGACGCCGCGAGCGAGAGCGCGAACACGATCGCGTTGTTGCCGATGCCGGTGCCGACGACGAGCCGCGAGAGCGGCTGCACCGCCGCGATGAAGATGATGAACGGGATCGGCCGGAAGAAGTTGATGACGACGTTCAGCGCGACGTTCACGACGCGGTTGGCCAGCAGGCCGCCCGCCCGCGTCGTGTACAGCGTCGTTCCGAGCACGAGCCCGGCGAGGCCGCCGAAGAGGAGCGTGAACCCCACCATGTAGAGCGTCTCGACGGCGGCGACCCAGAAGTCGCCCTGCAGTTCGAACAGGCGATCCATCAGGCGGCCTCCGTCACTTCCACGCGGCTCGCGATCGAGGCGAGCACGCGGTCGATCGCGTCATCCGCTCCCCTGACCGCGAGTGTCAGGTGCCCGAACGCCCGGCCGCGGATGTCGTTGATGCCGCCGTAGACCAGCTCGAACTCCAGGCCCGCCGCGCCGAGTTCGA
The DNA here is from genome assembly GCF_021442325.1 of Agromyces marinus. Taxonomy (NCBI): domain Bacteria; kingdom Bacillati; phylum Actinomycetota; class Actinomycetes; order Micrococcales; family Microbacteriaceae; genus Agromyces; species Agromyces marinus. Next base: position 2,223,397 of record NZ_CP087879.1, read on the forward strand.
CGAAGACGGACGCCTGCGACGCATCCCCGTCGCGGAAGGAGAACGTCACGATGCGCCCCTCGTGCCGTTCGCGCAGCATCGCCAGCTCGGAAGGCGAGGGCACGCCCTTGACCACGGTCGAGACGAAGCGCGCCGACGAGGCGTTCCGCGGGTTCGAGAACACGTCGAACACGTCGCCCGACTCGATGACCCGGCCCCCGTCCATGACGGCGACCTTGGTCGCGATCGACTGGATGACGTCCATCTCGTGGGTGATCACGATGATGGTCACCCCGAACTCGCGGTTGACGCGCCGCAGCAGTTCGAGGACCTCATGCGTCGTCTCGGGGTCGAGCGCGCTCGTCGCCTCGTCGGCGAGGAGGATCCGCGGGCTCGTCGCGAGCGCGCGGGCGATGCCCACGCGCTGCTTCTGCCCGCCCGAGAGCTGGTCCGGGTGGTTCTTCGCCTTCGCGCTCAGGCCGACGAAGTCGAGCAGCTCGGCGACCCGTGCCCGCACCTCGGCGCGGGACGCCCCCGCGACCTCGAGCGGGTAGGCGACGTTCTTGGCCACGGTCTTCTGCTCGAACAGGTTGAACTGCTGGAAGATCATGCCGATCCCACGACGGATGCCGCGCAGCTCGCGCTCGGACATCTGCGTGAGGTCGCGCCCGTCGAGCAGGATCGATCCCGCGGTCGCGGGTTCGAGCGCGTTGACGAGCCGCACGAGCGTGGACTTGCCTGCGCCCGAGTAGCCGATGATGCCGTACACGTCGCCCGACTCGATGTCGAGGCTGACGTCGTCGACGGCGACGACCCGGTCGCCGCCGCGCTCGGCCGACGGGTAGGACTTGGTGACGTTCCTGAGGCTCACGAGGGCCATCGGATGCTCCTTCCGCACGCCGCGGCGGGCGACGGGGCCTGTCCGGCTCCATCGCCCGCTCGCGGGTGGCGATCGATCGATCGCGGGTTGGGTCAGCCCTTGGCGGCCTCGGTGTCGGCCTCGACCTTGGCGAGCGAGTCCTCCAGGTCGGCGACCGGCGTGGTCAGCGGTGCGGCCGTGCCGCCCGAGGACTCGAGCAGGCCGGCCTGCACCTCGGGGTCGGTCTGGTAGATCTCGACGAGCTTCGCGAACCTCGCGTCGTCCTTGTCTGCGGCGCGGGTCGCGAAGATGTTCACGTACGGCAGCGCGTTGGGGTCGGTCGGGTCGTCCTTCGCGATGGCGTCGTCGAAGCTCAGCCCGGCGTCGGCGACGAAGTCGTTGTTGATGATCGCGGCGGCGAGGTCGGGCAGCGAGGTCGGGGTGAGGGATGCCTCGAGGGCGGTCACCTTCACCTTGGAGTTCGCCTCGTCGATGTCGGCGAGGTCGGAGAAGATCGTGCCGCCGCTCGTGAGCTCGATGAGGCCGGCCGACTGCAGCACGAGCAGGGCGCGCGCCTGGTTCGAGGCGTCGTTCGGGACCGCGACGGTCTCGCCCGCGGGGATGGCGTCGACGTCGTCGTACTTGGTCGAGTACAGGCCGAGCGGGTAGATCGCGGTCGAGCCGATCGGGGTGAGGTCCTCGCCCGCCGAGACGTTGTAGTCGGCGAGGTACACGATGTGCTGGAACTGGTTGAGGTCGAGCTCGCCCTCGGTCGTCGCGGGGTTCGGCTGGGTGTAGTCGGCGAAGTCGACGAGCTCGATGGCGATGCCGGCCTCCTCGGCCGCCTCCTCGAACGCCGGCCACTGCGCGTCGCCCTTGCCGACGACGCCGATGCGGATGACGTCGTCGCCTTCGGTCGCGCCCGCGGGCGAGCAGGCGGCGAGGCCGAGGACGAGCGGTGCGGCCGCGAGCGCGGCGATGGCCTTCACGGTGGTGCTGGGCATGATGGGGTTCCTCTTCGTGTCGACGCGCGCGATCGGATGCTGGTGGCGGTGGTGCCTCGACATGACGAACCCCACCGCTGGTGGCGGTGGGGCCTCGATGCCGCGATCGCGGGCGCACTCCCACGCTAGGCGAAGGATCTCCGACTTGTTGACCAGCTGGTCATCAAGCGTCACAGAAGCTTCGACGTCACCCCTCGAGCTGCTCGGATACTTCGAGCCAGCGCGTCTCGAGCTCCGCCACCTCGCCCTCCAGGGCGCGCAGGTGCTCGCCCAGCTCGGCCAACCCGACGTAGTCCGACTGGTCGTGCAGCGCCAGCCGCTCATGCTGGCGCGCGATCTCGACCTGGAGCTTCTCGAGCTTCCGGTCGATCGAGGACAGCTCCTTCTCCGCCGTGCGACGCTCCGAGCCGGAGAGCGCGACCCCGGATCCGACGGCGCCGCCCCCCGCGGGTCGAGCAGCGCCCGCACCTGTGCCGGCGCCTCCGCCGGCACCCGCCGCGAGGCCCTCGCGTCGCAACTCCAGGTACTGCTCGACCCCGCGCGGCAGGTCGCGCAGGTGCCCGTCGAGGATCGCGACCTGCCGGTCCGTGACCCGCTCGATGAGGTACCGGTCGTGGCTGACCACGAGCAGCGTGCCCGGCCACGCGTCGAGCAGGTCCTCGATCGCGGCGAGCATGTCGGTGTCGAGGTCGTTCGTGGGTTCGTCGAGGATCAGCACGTTGGGCTCCTGCAGCAGGATCAGCAGCAGTTGCAGCCGCCGCTTCTGCCCACCCGACAGGTCGCGCACGGGCGTCGCGAGCTGCGCGCTCGAGAACCCGAGCCGCTCGAGGAGCTGCCCCGGGGTCAGCTCGACCGCCTTCGACCCGCTTCCGAGCGTGTAGCTCGCGCGCTGCGCGGCCACGACCGCGCTGACCCGCTCGTCGGCCCACTCGGCGAGCTCGGCGAGTTCCTGGCTGAGGACCGCGATCCTCACCGTCTTGCCGCGCTTGACCCGACCCGTCGTCGGCTCCACCGAACCCGTCACCAGGCCCAGGAGCGTCGACTTGCCCGCGCCGTTGACTCCGAGGATCCCGGTGCGCTCGCCCGGGGCGATGCGCCACTCGAGCTCGTGCAGCACGGTCCGGGTCGCGGGCGCGCCGGACGCGGCATCCGTCGCCTGCATGCCCGCCCGCACCGGGTACGCGACCGAGACGTCGAGCAGGTCGACCACGTCCTTGCCGAGGCGCGACACCGCGAGCCGGTTCAGCTCGACGCGGTCGCGCACGGGCGGCTCGTTCTCGATGAGCTGGTTCGCCGCCTCGATGCGGAACTTCGGCTTCGACGTGCGCGCCGGCGCGCCGCGGCGCAGCCAGGCGAGCTCCTTGCGCATGAGGTTCTGGCGCTTGGCCTCGGATGCCGCCGCCATCCGGTCGCGCTCGACCCGCTGCAGCACGTACGCCGCATACCCGCCCTCGAACGGCTCGACGATGCCGTCGTGCACCTCCCACGTCGCGGTGCACACCTCGTCGAGGAACCACCGGTCGTGCGTGACCACCACGAGCGCGCCGTCGTTGCCCGCCCATCGCGACCGCACATGCCGGGCCAGCCATGCGATGCCCTCGACGTCGAGGTGGTTCGTCGGCTCGTCGAGGAAGAGCACGTCCCACTCGCCCACGAGCAGCGCCGCGAGTCCGACGCGCCGCCGCTGACCGCCCGAGAGGTCGCCCACTCGACCCTGCCAGGGCACGTCGGCGAGCAGGCCCGCGATCACATCGCGCACCTTCGCGTCGCCGGCCCACACGTGCTCCTCGATGCCGCCCACGACCGCGTGCGCGACCGTCTCGTCGGGGTCCCCGACGTCGGCCTGGTCGAGCATGCCGATGCGGATGCCGCGGCGCACCGTCACCCGGCCGGCATCCGGTTCGAGCCGACCCGCGAGCAGCTTCAGCAGCGTGGACTTGCCGTCGCCGTTGCGCCCCACGATGCCGATCCGATCGCCCGCGTCGATGCCGACGGTGACCTCGTCGAAGACGGTGCGGGTGGGGTATTCGAGGTGCAGGCGCTCGGCGCCGAGAAGGTGAGCCATGTCGCGCTCAACCCTACTGCGCAGCCTGCGGCCCGCCGCCCCGATCGATGGCCGCCCCGCCGCCCCGATCGATGGCGAGTAGGTGCCATATGCACCGCTGCACCAGCTCGACCGGTGCACATGGCACCCACTCGCGGAGCGGCGCGAGCGCGGCGCAGCGCGAGCGCGGTCGGCGCGCTCACCCCGGCCACCCGCGGGAGCGCAGCCGCGCGCGCACCCGCTCCGCGAACGCCGTGGACCCCCGCAGCCGGCCATCGCCGCTGACATCGTCGGCCGTCGCCTGCACGATGGTCCACCCGGCATCGGCCAGCATCTCGAGCCGACGGATGTCGCGCCGCCACGCAGCCGGGGAGCGGTGCAGGTCGCTCTGGTACTCGATGCCGACCCGGTACTCCGGGTACGCGAGGTCGATCATGCGTTCCGTGCCGTCGGCGAGCGCCACCCGGTGGTTCAGCGCCGGCTCCGGCAGTCCGGCGGCGACCAGGTCGAGCCGCGCGAAGGTCTCGCGTCGTGAGAGCGAGCCGTATCGAGCGGCCGCGAGCGCCAGACGCAGACGGGCCGCCCCTCGACGCCCGGTGTGCCTCGCGACCGCGTCCTCGAGGTCGGCGCGCGTGCACCACGGCGGGCACCGGTCGTACGGCTCGGTTCCCGTCAGCAGGAAGTCGGCCGCGGCGACGAGGTCCTCGAACCCGAGGTTCGCACCGAGCTGCACCCAGGCAGACGCGGCATCGACCACCCGCAGACCGTTGAGCTCCATCACCGCGACGCGATCCAGGTCGATGACGTGCCCGCGGATGCCTCGTGCAGCGGGCCGGGCCGATCCGCGCGGCACCGACACGTCGAGCAGCGGACGGGCGGCACGCCCTTCGCCCCACCTCTCGAGGGGCGGCAGTGGGACACCCCAGAGCGCTGCGGCCGTCGCGTGGCTGAAGACCTGCCGCCGCGGCATCCGCTTGGCATACGCGTCGGCGAGTTCGCGCACGCTCGGCGCGGACTCCGTGACCTGACGGCGCACCCCGTGGAAGGCGCGCTCGAGGTCGGGTGCGCGCAGACGGCGCCACCGCACGCCGCGCCGATTCGCCTCGGCGCGCGTGAACGCGGCGATACCGCGCAGGTGCCAGGGAAGTTCTCGGGATGACTCACGACCCCAGCGTCGGGGTTCGGGGCCGAGCGGATGCCGGGTTCTCCACAGGCAGGCTCGCGCCGCTTGCTCGCGCTCGCGCGAGAAGGTGCCGAATGCACCGCTCCGTCCCGTGAACGGTGCACATGGCACCCACTCGCGTGGGTGCGTGGGCGCGCGGGCGAGCGCACGAATGCGCGCGCCCGGCTCAGTACGCGAGTACGCGGGCGCCGTGCACCGGGCCGTGCACGTGCAGGGCGTGGCGCCCGGAGGCGGACAGCGCGACCTGCAGTTCGATCGCCGCATTCGCATCGTCGACGAGCATCGCGACGGTCGGCCCCGACCCGGACACGAGACCCGCGAGCGCACCCTGCTGCTCGCCGAGCGCGAGCACGTCCGCGAGACCTGGGTCGAGGGCGAGCGAGGCGGACTGCAGGTCGTTGTGCAGGGCCGGGGCGAGCTGCCGCGGGTCGCCCGCGCGAAGCGCCTGGAGCACTGCGGCGTCGACCGTGGGCGAGTCGAGCCCCGCGCGCACGCCGTGCCGCCCGTCGCGCCAGTCCGGTTCGAGCCCCGCTTCGCGGCGGTGGTCGAGTTCGCCGTACACGGCGGGAGTCGACAGGCCGTGGTCGGCGACGACGAGCACCCAGTGGAACGATCCGGTCGCGAGCGCGGGGCTCAACCGGTCGCCGCGCCCCGTGCCGATGGCGGTGCCGCCGGTCAGGGCGAAGGGCACGTCCGCGCCGAGCGACGCCGCGAGCGCGTGCAGCTCCTCCTTGGGCAGCGCGGTGCCCCAGAGCGCGTCGCACGCGACGAGCGTCGCCGCGGCATCCGCCGACCCGCCGCCCATGCCGCCCGCGATGGGCACGTGCTTCTCGATCTCGAGGCGAACGCCGCCGGGCACCCCGGCGTGGCGCGCGAGCAGCTTCGCTGCGCGGATGGCGAGGTTCGACGCATCCGTCGGGAGGTGCGCGGTGTCGACGCTTCCGCTGAACGCGACCGAGAACTCGTCGTCGCTCCATGCCCGGACGTCCTCGTAGAGCGACACGGCCTGGTAGGCCGTCGCGACGTCGTGGTAGCCGTCGTCGCCGGCGGCGCCGACGCGCATGAACAGGTTGATCTTCCCGGGAGCCCGGACGTGCACTGCCGCGTCGGTCGCCGGGAACGTCATGCGACCACGCTAGTGGACCTGCGGGGCGGATGCCGCGGCGCGCGCGATCGCGAGGAAGTCCTGCACCGTGAGCTGTTCGCCGCGGGTCTGCGGGTCGACGCCCGCACGTTCGAGCACACCGCTCGCAGCGGCCGCCGAGCCGCCGAGCACGCCCGAGAGTGCCTGGCGGAGCATCTTCCGGCGCTGCTGGAACGCGGCGTCGACGAGCGCGAACACCGCCCGCCGTTCGGCCTCGGTCCCGGGCGGTTCGCCGGGCGGGGTTCCGCGTTCGAATCCGACGAGCACCGAGTCGACGTTCGGCACGGGCCAGAAGACCATGCGCGAGACCTGCCCCGCGATGCGCCAGTCGCCGTACCAGGCAGCCTTGACGCTCGGCGAGCCGTACACCTTGGAACCGGGGGCCGCCGCGAGCCGGTGGCCGACCTCGGCCTGCACCATGACGATGCCCGAGGTCAGCGACGGCACGTGTTCGAGCAGGTGCAGCAGCACCGGAACCGACACGTTGTACGGCAGGTTCGCGACGAGGCGGACCGGTTCGCCGGGCACGTCGGTCACGCGCAGGGCGTCGTCGCGGATCACGGTGAGCTTCGTGTGCGGCTGCATGACGCTCACGGTGTGCGGCAGCTGGGCTGCGAGGCGCTGGTCGATCTCGACCGCGACGACCTCCGCGCCCGCCTCGAGCAGGCCGAGGGTGAGCGATCCGAGCCCCGGGCCGATCTCGAGCACGGTCTCGCCGCGCGTGACGCCGGCGGTCTGCACGATGCGACGCACGGTGTTGGCGTCGTGCACGAAGTTCTGGCCGAGCTTCTTGGTCGGCGTGACGTCGAGCAGCTCGGCGAGGTCGCGGATCTCGGCCGGCCCCAGCAGGCGCGGCGCGATCGCTCCGCCCTCGGCTTCGTGGCGGTGCGCGTTCACGCCGTGCTCCCCCGCATCTTCCCGATGCTCCGGCAGGCCGCCGCTCGCGCGTGCGCGGCGCGCCGTGTCATGCCGATCCCGTTCCGAGGTCGTCGCCCCACGACCCGTACGCGCGCACGGTGTTCGCCGCGATCTCGGCGCACAGCTCGTCGAGGTCGGCGCCGAGCACCTCGGCGAGGAACCGCAGCGTGTGCGGCACGAGGTACGGCGCGTTGGGTCGCCCGCGCAGCGGCGCGGGCGTGAGGTAGGGCGCGTCGGTCTCGACGAGGAGCCGGTCGCGCGGGACGACGCGGAGCGCCTCGCGGAGGCCCTCGGCGCTCTTGAACGTCACGTTGCCCGCGAACGAGCAGTACCACCCGGCGTCGCCGGCGAGCCGGGCGAGCTCCTCGCCGCCCGAGAAGCAGTGGAAGACGGTCGTCTCGGGGGCGCCCACGCGGCGAAGGGTCGCGACGACCTCGTCGTGCGCGTCGCGGTCGTGGATCTGCAGCGCGAGTCCGTGGCTCTTGGCGATGTCGATGTGCGCCTCGAAGGAGCGGAACTGGGCGTCGCGGCCGTCCGCTCCGGTGCGGTAGAAGTCGAGGCCGGTCTCGCCGACGGCGCGCACGCGCGGTCGCGCGGCGAGTTCGTCGATGACGGCGAGCGCGTCGTCGAGTTCGCCGCGGGCGTCGAGCTCGGGCGCCTCGTTCGGGTGCAGGGCGACCGCGGCGAGCAGGCGCGGCTCGCGCGCGGCGATCTCGGCCGACCAGCGGCTCGTTGCGACATCCGTGCCGACCTGCACGGCCCCGGCGATGCCGACGGATGCCGCCCGCTCGAGGTGTTCGTGCGCGGTCAGCGGCAGTGCGCCGTCGGCGATCTCGAGGTGGGTGTGGTTGTCGTAGACGGGCACCGCGAGCGGCTCGGGCAGCGGCGGGTACTCGACGGCGCGACCGCCGTCGGACCTGGTGCGCAGGTGGTCGGCGCCGTCGGTCACTCGGTGGCCTCGACGCGCGGGAACAAGGGCTCGAGGGCGCCGACCCGTTCGCCGCTCGTCCACTCGTGGGCCCGGTCGATGCGCTGCTCCTGCACGGTTCCGGGGGCGCCGAGCGCGCTCCACAGCTTGGCCGTCGCCGTCGGGAGCACGGGCGAGAGCAGCACGGCGAGCGTGCCGAGGCCGCGGTAGGCGGTCGCGAGCACGGATTCGAGGCGGTCGCGGTTCGCGTCGTCCTTCGCGAGCGCCCACGGCTCCTGCTCGGTGAGGTAGCCGTTGAGCGCGTCGACCAGGCGCCAGGCCTGGGCGATGGCCTCGTGGATGGCGAGCCGGTCGATCGCCTGCCACGCGGCATCCGTCACCTCGGCCTCGAGCGCGGCGATCGCGGCATCCGCTTCGGTGCTCGCCGCGGGGACGCCCGCGGGCACCTCGCCGCCGCAGTAGCGGCCGATCATGGCGATCACGCGCGAGGCGAGGTTGCCGAAGCCGTTGGCGAGTTCGGCCTGGTAGCGCGCGGCGAGGTCCTCCCACGAGAACGAGCCGTCCTGGCCGAACGAGATCGCCGAGAGGAAGTAGTAGCGGAACGCGTCGGAGCCGAACGTGTCGGTGATCTGCGAGGGCGCGATGCCGGTGAGCTTCGACTTCGACATCTTCTCGCCGCCGACGAGCAGCCAGCCGTGTCCGAACACACCGCGCGGCACGTCGAGGCCCGCGGCCATGAGCATGGCCGGCCAGATGACGGCGTGGAACCGGAGGATGTCCTTGCCGACGAGGTGCTGCGCGGGCCAGCGGCGCGCGAACTCGGCGTCGTCCTGGCCGTAGCCGACGGCGGTGATGTAGTTCAGGAGCGCGTCGAACCACACGTAGACGACGTGCGTCTCGTCCCACGGGACCTTGACGCCCCAGTCGAACGTCGACCGGGAGATCGACAGGTCGTCGAGGCCGCGGCGCACGAAGCTCACGACCTCGTTGCGCGCCGATTCGGGCTGCACGAAGTCGGGTCGCTCCTCGTAGAGCGCGAGGAGCCTGTCGGCGAAGGCCGACATGCGGAAGAAGTAGTTCTTCTCGTGCAGCAGCTCGACCGGCTTGGAGTGGATGGCGCACACCTGCTGACCCTCGTACTCGCCCGTGCCGTCGACGAGGTCGGAGGGCTGCTTGTACTCCTCGCAGCCGACGCAGTAGGCGCCCTCGTACTCGCCCGTGTAGATGTGCCCCTCGTCGTAGAGGTGCTGGAGGAACTTCTGCACGTTGCGCTCGTGGCGTTCGTCGGTGGTGCGGATGAAGTCGTCGTTGGCGACGGCGACGGTGTCGAGCAGCGGCTTCCACGCCTCGGCGACGAGCTTGTCGGCCCACTCCTGCGGGCTCACGCCGTTCGCGGTCGCGGTGCGCAGGATCTTCTGGCCGTGCTCGTCGGTGCCGGTGAGCATCCACGTGTCGCGCCCCGCCTGGCGGTTCCACCGCGCGAGCACGTCGGCGGCCACCTCGGTGTAGGCGTGCCCGATGTGGGGCACGTCGTTGACGTAGAAGATGGGGGTCGTGATGTAGAACGAGGAGGCGTCGGCCATGCGGACAATCCTACGGGCGCGCACGCGCCCGTAACGTCCGGGGCGGATGCCTCCGGCCCCGGGCGCCGTCGTCGGTGTCAGGTGTGCTCGGGGCCGCCCTCCCGGTCGTGGTCGCCGTCGCGCTCGCGCCTGCGGGCTTCGCTCGCCTGCTCGCGCTCGTCGTGCGCGTGCTCGCGGCGCTGCTTCGCGCGCCCGTCTCCGAACACGGGCGGCACCTGCTCCTCGACGTTCATGCGTTCGTGCGGCGTGGGAACGCCGATCGTGAGGTCCTGCTGCCGCAGCCTGCCGGCGGCGTGCACCTTCTGGCCCGGGTAGTCCACGACCTTCATGCCCAGCACGATCTTGCCGGCCGAGTCGCGGTGGTCGAGTTGCCGGTAGGCGTCCGCGACCTCGGCGAGGGGGAACACGTCGGCGATCGGCAGGCGCACCTGGCGGTCCGCGACGAGCCGGGCGATCCGCCCCAGCGCGAGGGTGTCCCCCGCGTAGAGCTTCACGGTGCCCTGGTCCTCGACCGCCGACCAGTCGGTGGTGGTGAACACGCGCGACGCGGGGACGGCGAGTGCGAGCGCCTCCGCGGCCTGCCCGCCCAGGAAGTCGAGGAAGGCCGTCACGGGGCGCGGGTCGATCTCGCGGACTCGGGCGGCGAGGTCCGGTCCGTAGGCGACCGGTTCGATCCCGAACTGGCGGACGAAGTCGAAGCGGGCCTCGGTCGTCGTGCCGATGACGTCGGCGCCGCGCGCGCGTGCGAGCTGGGCCGCGAGGCATCCGATGCCGCCGGCGGCGGCGGTCACGACCACGAGGTCCTTCGGGCCGAGGTTCAGCCCGTCGACCGCGCCGAGTGCCGTCGTGCCCGCGACGTACAGCGATCCGGCGACCTCCCAGGAGAGCGAGACCGGCTTGGGCAGCAACTGCGCCTCGGGAACGACGACGAAGGCGGCCTGCGCCCCGCGGGCGACCCAGCCCATGACTTCGTCGCCGCGACGGAACCGGGTCACGCCCTCACCGACGGCGTCGATCACGCCCGCGAGGTCCCGGCCCTGACCCGAGGGGAACTCGACCGGCCAGCGGTCCACGTCGTCCCCGCGCCGGACGGCCGCCTCGACGGGCGAGATCCCGCTCGCGAACACCTCGACGAGCACCTCGCCGGGCCCGGGACGTGGAACCTCGATGTCGACGATCTCGAGCACTTCCGGCCCGCCGAACCGATCGAACACGACTGCCTTGCCCATCGTTCCCACCCCCGTGGTGCGGCCGGCCCCCCGTTGGTGCGGCCGCTGGCCTCATCGTGCTCCCGGTCGGTGGGAGCCGGATGGGAACGGGCTGTGACTTTGATGCATGCGAACGCATCGAAGTCGGTTCGGCTCGCCCGACCGCGCCGATCCGGATCGTTCAGCCGCGCGCCCGGACCTGCAGCGCGGCCTCGTAGAGGTCGCGCTTGGACAGCCCCGTCTCGCCCGCGACGAGCGCCGCGGCATCCTTCAACCTGGTACCGGATGCCGCGAGCGACGCGACCCGCGCGACCGCGTCGCCGACATCGGCGGCCGGCGCCTCGGGCGCACCGCCGACCACGATGCAGATCTCGCCGCGCACGCCCGCGGCGGCCCACTCGGCGAGTTCGCCCAGCGGCCCCCGGCGGACCTCCTCGTGCAGCTTCGTGAGTTCGCGGCACACCGCCGCCGGACGGTCGGCGCCGAACGCGTCGGCGAGTGCGCCGAGGCTCGCGGCGAGCCGCGACGGCGCCTCGAAGAAGACGAGCGTGCGGCGATCGCCCGCCACCTCGGCGAGGCGCCTGGCCCGCTCCCCCGCCTTGCGCGGCAGGAACCCCTCGAACGCGAACCGGTCGGTCGGCAGGCCCGACACGGCGAGCGCGGTCACGACCGCGCTCGGCCCCGGGATCGCGGTGACCTCGACCCCGGCCGCGGCAGCCGCCTGGACGAGCGGGAACCCCGGGTCGGACACGGTCGGCATGCCGGCGTCGCTGAGCACCAGCAGGTCCGCCCCGGCCGCGAGTTCGACCAGGTCGGCGGCGCGGGCCCGCTCGTTGTGCTCGTGCAGGGCGATGAGCTTCGGCCGGTTCGCGATGCCGAGCGCCGCGAGGAGCCGCTGCGTGACGCGCGTGTCCTCGGACGCGACGACCTCGGCGTCCTCGAGCGCCTGCCGGAGGCGGGTCGACGCGTCGCCGAGGTTGCCGATGGGCGTTGCGGCGAGGATGATCACCGTCCCAGTCTGACGCACGAGCCCTGGGCGGCACGCGGTTAGGGTTGAGCGCATGGTTCAGGAGGTCGCCGCCGGGAGCGCTCCGACCCGCGAACCCGTCGGCAGCCGCGTCGACACCTGGTGGTCCGGGCTCATGTCCACGCCGCGTCGTCGTGCGCTCTGGACGTGGGGCGGGCCGATCGCGGTGACGCTGCTCGCCGCGGTCCTGCGCTTCTGGAACCTCGGCCACCCGCAGGCCCTCGTCTTCGACGAGACCTACTACGTCAAGGACGCGTGGACGCTGCTCGCGAACGGGTACGAGTCGACCTGGCCCGAGGGCGCGAACGAGGACTTCGCCCGCGGCGACCCCGACGTGTTCTCCGACGACCCGTCGTACGTGGTGCATCCGCCGCTCGGCAAGTGGATGATCGGGCTCGGCATGGCGCTGTTCGGCGCCGACAGCGCGTTCTGGTGGCGCGCGTCGACCGCGCTCGCGGGCACGATCGCCGTGTTCGTGCTGACGATGACCGGTCGCCTGCTGTTCCGTTCGACGCTCGTCGCGGTCATCGCCGGGTTCCTGTTCGCGATCGAGGGCAACGCGATCGTCATGAGCCGCGTCGCGCTGCTCGACACGTGGCTCATGCTGTTCTGCCTGCTCGGGTTCTGGTTCGTGCTGCTCGACCGAGCGGACGCCGAGTCGCGCCTGCGCGAACGCCTCGGCGCACTCCGCGACGCGGGCGCCGATCCCCACTGGGGTCCGGTCGTGTGGCTGCGGCCCTGGGTGATCGCGGCGGGCGTCGCGTTCGGAGCCGCGATCGCGGTGAAGTGGTCGGGCCTGTACTTCCTGGCCGCGTTCGGCGTCTACCTCGTCCTCGTCGACGCGATGGCCCGCCGTCGGGCCGGCCTGCCGTTCTGGCTCTCGGGCGCACTGCTCAAGCAGGGCCCGGTCACGTTCGCGCTGCTCGTGCCGGTCGCGTTCGTGGTCTACCTGTCGTCGTGGACGGGGTGGCTCACCACCGACGGCGGGTACTACCGGCACTGGGCGGACGATGCCGGCAACGCCGCGACCGGGTTCTGGTCGTGGGTCCCGCATTCGCTGCAGAGCCTGTGGCACTACCACCAGGCGGCCTACGGGTACCACGTGGGGGTGTCCTCGCCGCACCCGTGGCAGGCCAACCCCCTCGGCTGGCCGCTCGCGTTGCGCCCGACGAACATGTACTTCGCCTCGACCACGGACGGCTCGGGAGGATGCGGGCAGGCCGAGTGCTGGGCGTCGATCATGGGCATCCCGAACCCGATCATCTGGTGGGCGGCCACGCTCGCGGCGCTCTACCTCGTGTACCGCTTCGCGAGGTACCGCGAGTGGACGTCGGGCGTCATCCTCGTCGGCGTGGCCGCCGGGTACCTGCCGTGGCTGCTCTACCTCGGCCGCACGGTGTTCCAGTTCTACACGATCGCCTACGAGCCGTACGTGCTGCTCGCGCTCGCCGCGGTCATCGGACTCGTGCTGGGCAGACCTTCCGACGCCCGCTGGAAACGCGTCCAGGGCCTCGCGACGGTCGGCGTGTTCCTCGGCGTGGCGACGCTCGTCTCGGCGTTCTTCCTGCCGCTCTGGGTCGGGATGCCGGTGACCCCCGAGTTCCGCGGCCTGCACTTCTGGCTGCCGGGGTGGCGATGAGACTCGCATCGTGGCGCGAGCGGATGCCGGGCCTGGCGGTCGCGGCGGGCGCGGCCGCGTTCGCGTGGCTCGTGCACCTCGGCGTCCCGGCGCTGCCGCTGCTCACGATCGCGGTCGCGGCGGGCATCGTCACGGGGCAGGTCCCCGGCCTCCGGCCCGCGCTCGACGGCCCGCTCCGCCCGGGGCTGGCGTTCTCGGCCCGCACGCTCCTGCGGGCGGGCATCGTCCTGCTCGGCCTGAAGCTGAGCCTGTCCGACATCGTCGGGCTCGGCTGGGTCACGATCGCCTCGACGGTCGCGGTCGTGGTGCTCACGTTCGTCGGCACGCTCGGCCTCGGGCGTGCGCTGCGCCTGCCCGGGCACGAGCCGCTGCTGATCGCGAGCGGGTTCGCGATCTGCGGCGCGTCGGCGATCGGCGCGATGGCCGCGACCGTGCGGGCCCGCGACGAGGAGCAGGCCCGCCCGGTCGCGCTCGTGACGCTGTGCGGCACGCTCGCGATCGCGGTCCTGCCCGCCCTGTGGCATCCGCTCGGCCTGACCGCCGTGCAGTTCGGCCACTGGGTGGGCGCGGGCGTGCACGATGTCGGCCAGGTCGTCGCGACCGCGCAGATCGCCGGCCAGGCGGCACTCGCGGTCGCGGTCGTCGTCAAGCTGACGCGCGTGCTGATGCTCGCGCCGATGGTCGCGATCACCGCGGGCGTCGTGCGACGCCGGCAGACGGATGCCGCGGGCCCGCGCCCGGCGATCGTGCCGCTGTTCATCGTGGGCTTCCTCGTCGCGGTGCTCGTGCGCACGTTCGTCCCGGTGCCGGAGGCCGTGCTGGAGGCCGCCGACCTCGTGCAGACGACGCTGCTCGCGATGGCGCTCTTCGCGCTCGGGTCCTCCATCCGCGTCGCCGCGCTGCTGCACACCGGGTGGCGTGCACTCGTGACGGGCCTGGCGTCGTGGGCGCTCGTCGCCGTGCTCGCGTACGGGGCGGTGCTGCTGGGCTGAGCCGGGGCGGGGCGCCGGGCCGAGTCCGACGTTGCGCCGCGGGCCCGGCGGTGCGCCGGGCCGAGTCCGAGCACCGCCGGGCGCGCGGTCAGGCCGGTTCGGCGCCGGCGTCCGCGTCGGCGCGAGCCGCGGCATCCGCCTCGCCGTCGCCGCGCACGCGGATCGCGACCTTGCCGGTCACCCGCCCCGCCGCGAGTCGGGCGAACGCCTCCGGCGCCCGGTCGAGTGGGAACACCGCGTCGACGCGGGGTCGCAGGCGCCCGGCCTCCGCGTGCGCGCGGAGTTCGTCGAGGTCGTCGCCGCTGCGGCGCGCCACGAGCGGCTTCAGCCGGCGGCGCGTGAACGGCGACCTGAGGACCGCCGCGGCCAGGCGCGGGAGCGGGCCGAACGTGCGCGAGCCGGTCCCGGCCGAGAGCACGAGCGTGCCGCGCGGAGCGAGCAGGCCGATGAGGGCGCCCAGCGGCTGCGCCGCGACCAGGTCGACGATGACGTCGTACCTCGCGCCGTCGGCGCCGAGCTCTTCGGTCCGACGGTCGATGACCCGACCGGCGCCCGCCGCCCGGACGTGATCGGCCTTCGCCGCGCTCGCGACCCCGGTGACCGTCGCCCCGAGCGCGACCGCGAGTTGCACGACGTACGTGCCGACCCCGCCGGACGCGCCGATCACGAGGACCCGGTCGCCGGGCCCGACGGCCGCGAGCCGCACGGCCTGCAGCGCCGTCGTCCCCGAGACCGGGATCACGGCGGCGTGCGCGTCGTCGAGGTTCGCCGGGGCGGGCCGCACGAACCGCGCGTCGACGAGCGCGGTCTCGGCGAACCCGCCCTGATCGGACTCGGCGAACACGCGGTCGCCCACGGCGAGGGTCGTCACTCCCTCACCGACGGCGGTGACGACGCCCGTGATGTCGCGACCGACCACGGGCTGCTTCGGGCGCGTGCGCCCGAACGCGGCGCGGATCATCAGCGGTTCGCCGCGCATGATCCACACGTCGCCCGCGTGCAAGCCTGCCGCGTGCACCGCGACGGCGACGAGCCCCGGGCCGGGCGGCCCCGGCTCGGGCAGGTCGGCGGCGGCGAGCACCTCGGGTCCGCCGTACCCGTTCTGGATGAGTGCGCGCATCATGCCTCCTGGAGTTCGGGCACGGGCGTGATGACGACCGTGCCGGTCTTGTGTCCGGTGTCGACGACCGCGTGCGCCCGCGCGATCGCATCGAGCGGCAGGACCCGGTCGACGACCGGCGCGAACCCGCCGGTCGCGGCGAGCGCGGCGAGCAGGTCGAGGTCGGGGCGCTTCGCCTCGTCGGAGCGCAGGCCCGTGAACATGATGACCGCGCGGCGCCGCCCGAGCCTCGAGGTCAGGTGCTGGAACATGATCGGCCAGGTCGGGACGGTCGTCAGGTACCTGCCGTGACGACGGAGCACCGCCCGCGCGCGCCGGAAGCTCGACGTGCCGACGGCGTCGAACACGACGTCGAACGGCGCGCCGGGCGCGCCCGCCCGCATCGGGTCCTCGCGCGTGTAGTCGATCACCCTCGACGCGCCGAGGCCCGCCACGAGTTCGACGTGCGCCGGGCCGCACACCGCGGTCACCTCAGCACCCAGGTGCACGGCGAGCCGCACCGCGGCCGAGCCGACCGCGCCCGATGCGCCGTTGACGAGCACGCGGCTTCCGCGGCGCACGAGGCCGCCGTCGCGGAGGAACGGCAGCGCCGTCATCGCGCCGTCGCAGATCGCGACCGCCGCCGCGACCGAGACGCCGTCGGGCAGGAGCACGACGGCACCGTCCTGACTCACGACCACGGCCTCGGCGTGGGCGCCGCCGTCGACGCCCGTCGCGCCGAACACGCGGTCGCCGACGGCGAACCGCGTCACGCCCGTGCCCACGGCATCGACGACGCCCGCGAAGTCCGAGCCGAGCACGGCGTTGCGCGGCCGGCGCAGGCCGAAGGCGAGACGCGCGAACCACGGCGAACCGGCCCGCCCCGCGGCATCCGCTGCCCCGACCGAGGCCGCGTGCACGCGCACGCGGAACTCGCCCGGGCCGGGCTCGGGAAGCTCGCGTTGCTCGACCCCGACGACCTCGGGGGCACCGTACCGGTGATATGCGGCGATCCTCATGATGCCGACACCTCCTCATGGGGGTACTGGAAGACGTCGTCGAGCGGCACCCCGAACACCCGAGCGATCTGGAAGGCCATCTCGAGCGAGGGCGAATAGCGGCCCTGCTCGATCGCGATGACGGTCTGGCGGGTGACGCCCAGGCGTTGCGCGAGCTCGGCCTGCGTCATCTCGCCGTGCCGGAAGCGGAGGGAACGGATGTCGTTCGTGACGCGAGTGGGCTTCACCACGACGGCACCCCCCGGCGATAGGCGACCAGGCGCGTGATGCTCTCGAGCACCGCGCCGAGGAGGAAGCCGAGGTAGATCACGTTCGCGATCCAGAACCAGTCGGCCTCGAGCATCGACAGCACGAGCGCGCCGAGCGCGCCGATCACGATGAACGAGCTGCCGACCCGGGTGCCGAGGCGGTCGATCTCGCGGTCGCGCACGTCGCCCTTGGTGCTCTCGCTCGGGAAGACGATCTCGACCAGGATCCGGCCGACGATGGATGCCACGATCGCCCCGCCGATCGTCCAGAGCATGGGTGCGACGTAGTCGACGTCGCCGACGGGGCCTCCCTCGGCGAGCCGCGGGAGCACGAGGGAGAGGTAGACCCCGTACGCCACGACGGACACGACGAGGTAGACCCAGGTGCCCTTCTCCTCGTATGACATGCGCTCACCTTCCGGTGTAAAGAATGCTTGACACACCCAGTGTCAACCTTTCCAGACACCATGTCAAGGATTCTTTACCTGACTGGGGCGTCGCCCGCGCCCGGCGCCCCCGGGCGCGCCCCGGCCGCGCGAGTGGGTGCCATGTGCACCGCTCGCGGCTCTCACCGGTGCACATGGCACCCACTCGCCTGCGGCCACGTCTGGTCCCCCTTCCTGCCACGACCTGCACGGCGCCCACCGTACGGATCTCCACCGCGCGCAGCCAGTCACGCGCGAGTGGGTGCCGTATGCACCGCTCGCAGCCTCCACCGGTGCATTCGGCATACGCTCGCGGGCGAGATGCGCGCGTGCGCGAGCATGGGCGAGCACAGCCGCAGGCGAGCACCCGCCGGTGCCCGCACGCGAGCACGCGCGAGCGCGGACCCGCCTGCACAGCCCGTGATCAGGCCCGGTTGCTAGCCTTGGCAGCGGTCGTCGAACGGCGGCCCCGGACGAGGGAACCCAGTACCCGGAACGCGACAAGACTGGCACTCAGGGAGTGAACCGTCATGTCGTGGATCGTGCTCATCCTGTCCGGAATCCTCGAGGCCGTCTGGGCCACCGCCCTCGGCAAGTCCGAGGGCTTCACGAAGCTCTGGCCGTCGGTCGTGTTCATCGGCGCGCTCGCGTTGTCGATGGTCGGGCTCGCCTGGGCGATGCGCGAAATCCCGATCGGCACGGCCTACGCCGTGTGGGTCGGCATCGGGGCGGCCCTCACGGTCGTGTGGGCGATGATCACCGGCGAAACGGATGTCTCGTGGGCGCGCCTCGCGCTCATCGCCGGGCTCGTGGGCTGCGTCGTCGGGCTGAAGCTCATCGACGGCGACGCCGGGCACTGACCGCGGGTCCGTCAGCCGCGGCCCAGCCCGGTCGGCGACCCGGCGTCGCGCGCGATGACCCGGTCGGCGCGGAAGCGGTCCGGGCCCGGGCCCGATCCGTCGGCGAGGTCGGCGAGGATGCGCCCCACGACGGGCGTGAACTTGAATCCGTGGCCGGAGAATCCCGCGCCGACGACGATGGGCCCGATGCGGCCGAGCACGAAGTTCTCGTCCGGCGTGGTCGTGTAGGTGCAGCTGATCGGCTGGGCTGCGTCGGCGTCGACGCCCGGCAGCCACTCGCGCGCGAAGCGCTGCAGGTCGGCAAGCTGGTCGGGCACCGGCAGGAAGTCGCGCGCGTCGGGGTCGACGACGGGGCCGACGCCGTGCCATCCGGCCTTCACGCCTTCACCGGGCGTCAGCATGCCGTACACGGGCGAACGCCAGTAGCCGTATCCATCGCGAGCCGCGCCCGGGTGGTGGTTGTAGCTCGGCCACTGCATCGCCTCGTCGCGCACCGCGAAGTGGGCGGGCTGCTCCTGCGTGACGACGAGCCGCGGCAGGGCGAGCCCGCCGATGAGCTTCGTCGTCCAGGCGCCGAGGGTCACGACGGCGGTGCGGGCCTCGAAGACCTCTTCCACGCCGGCATCGGTGACGGATGCCACGCGGACGCGCGCGTCGCCGAGCGGCTCGATGCGCGTGGCGCGGGTGCGGTGCCGGACATCGGCGTCGGCCGCGGCCGCGGCCCGGTGCAGCGCCGCGATGGTGGCATCCGCATTCACCCGCCCGGCACGGGCGTTGAAGAGCACGCGCGTGTCCCAGCGGATGCCGGGCCATCGGGCCGCGGCTTCGTCGAGGGGGAGGAACTCGGCGGGGATGCCGGCGTGGGTGAGCGCCGCGTGCACGTCGTCGAAGTCCGCCGCGGGCCCGTGATTGGCGACTCCGACGAGTTCGAGCAGCCCCGCGCCCGATTCGACTTCGAGTTCGCGCCAGAGCGGAAGGGCGTCGACGAGCATCGCGACGTAGGCGGGGTCGCTGTAGGCGACGTTGAAGTTCCGCGAGGCACCGTGCGACGCGCCGATGCGGTGGCCCGGCTCGTAGCGTTCGAGCAGCGCCACGTCGCGGCCGCGGCGAGCGAGCTGCCACGCCGTCGCGGCGCCCATCGCGCCGCCGCCGACGACGACGGTCTCGACCTGCGTGATGCCGCTCATCGGTCCGAACCTTCAGGCCCGACCGCCGCGACCTCGCGGAAGTGCTCGACGACCGGGAACGGATCGTAGAACCCGTGCAGCAGCTCGCGCCAGCGGGCGTACTCGGGCGACCCGCGGAAGCCGGGGTCGTGGTCCTCGGGCCGCTGCCAGTGCACGAGCAGCAGATACTCGTTCGGGGTCTCGATCGAGCGTGAGAGCGCGAGGTCGACGAAACCGGGCATCGACGCGATGATGGGCCGCGCCTCGGCGAACGCGGCTTCGAAGGCGGCCTCGCGGCCGGGGACGACGGGCAGGATCGCGTGCTCGAGGATCATCCGTCCAACGCTACCCGCGGGCGGGATGGCAGGCGTTCGCGCAAGTTCGGCAGCCGCCGAGCGCGGGCGCGAGCGCGCCCGGCGGCACGATGGGTGCATGGAACGCATGGACTCCGACGACACCGCCGCTCTCATCGTGATCGACGTGCAGCAGGGCTTCGACGATGCCGCCTACTGGGGCGAGCGCGACAACCCCGACGCCGAGGCGAACATCGGCCGGTTGCTCGCGGCGTGGGCGGATGCCTCGCGGCCGATCGTGCTCGTCCGCCACGACTCGCGCGAATCCGGGTCGCCGCTGGCCGCGGGAAGCCCCGGCAACGCCCTGAAGCCCGTCGTCGCCGACGCCCCGCACGACCTGTTCGTGACCAAGCACGTGAACTCGGCGTTCTACGGCGACCCCGACCTGGACGCATGGCTCGGCGAGCGCGGCATCCGCCGGCTCGTGGTGTGCGGCATCCAGACGAACCAGTGCGTCGAGACGACCGCCCGCATGGCCGGCAACCTCGGCTACGACGTCGTGCTGCCCCTCGATGCGACGCACACGTTCGAGATGGCGGGCCCCGGCGGCATCCGCCTCACCGCGGCCGAGCTCTCGCGCGCGACGGCGGTCAACCTCGACGGCGGCGGCTTCGCCCGGGTCGTCTCGACCGACGAGGTGCTCGGCGCCTGAGTCGGGGCCGGGGCGCCTGCGGCGCGGCATCCGTTGCCCCGCGTTACGGGTGGGGGCGGATGCCGCGGCCGACCCGACTAGCGTGTCCCCATGGCAGACCGCGAATACGGCTTCAAGACCCGCGCCATCCACGCGGGCAACATCCCCGACGCCGAGGCGGGCGCCCGCGCGCTCCCGATCTACCAGTCGAGCGCGTTCGTCTTCGACGACACGGCGGATGCCGCTGCGCGTTTCGCGCTGCAGAAGTACGGCAACATCTACTCGCGCCTGGCCAACCCCACGGTCGCCGCGTTCGAGGAGCGCGTCGCGAGCCTTGAAGGCGGTCTCGGCGCGGTCGCGACGGCGAGCGGGCTGTCGGCGCAGTACATCACGTTCGCGAGCCTCGCGGGCACGGGCGACCACATCGTGGCATCCGCCAACCTCTACGGCGGCTCGATCACGCAGTTGGATGTCACGCTCCGCCGCTTCGGCGTCGAGACGACCTTCGTGCGCTCCTCCGACCCCGCCGACTACGCCGCCGCGATCACCGAGCGCACGAAGGCGCTGTTCGTCGAGACCGTCGCGAACCCGTCGGGCGAGATCGCCGATCTCGAGGGCCTCGCCGACGTCGCGCACGCGCACGGCATCCCGTTCATCGTCGACTCGACGATCGCGACCCCGTACCTCAACCGTCCGATCGAGTGGGGCGCCGACCTCGTCACCCACTCGGCGACGAAGTTCCTCGGCGGCCACGGCACCACGCTCGGCGGCGTCGTCGTCGAGTCCGGCCGGTTCGACTGGCACTCCGAGAAGTTCCCGCTGTTCGGCGAGCCGGTGCCGAGCTACGGCGGCCTGCAGTGGTCGGGCAACTTCGGCGAGTACGCGTTCCTCACGCGCCTGCGGGCCGAGCAACTGCGCGACATCGGCCCGGCGCTCGCGCCGCACTCGGCCTTCCTGCTCGCGCAGGGCGTCGAGACCCTGCCGTACCGCATCCAGGCGCACGTCGACAACGCGCGCACGGTCGCCGAGTGGCTCGACGCCGACCCGCGCATCGAGCGCGTGTTCTGGGCGGGCCTGCCCGATCACCCGCACTTCGAGCGCGCGGCGAAGTACCTGCCGAAGGGCCCGGGGTCGGTGTTCAGCTTCGAGGTCAAGGGCGGCCGCGAGGTCGGCCAGAAGCTCATCGAGTCGGTGGACCTGGCGAGCCACCTCGCGAACATCGGCGACGCGAAGACGCTCATCATCCACCCGGCGTCGACCACGCACGCTCAGCTGACCGACCAGCAGCTGGTCGACGCCGGCGTGCTGCCGGGCGTCGTGCGACTCTCGGTCGGCATCGAGGACGTCGAGGACATCATCGCCGACCTCGACCAGGCCCTGACCGCCGCGACGCGCGACCGCGCGCTGACCACCGTGGGAGGCGCACGATGAGCATCGCGACCGACACCGCTGCGACCGTCAGCGCCGGCGCCGTCAGCGCCGGCACGACCGGCACGCCCTCGACCGAGACGGATGCCGCGGCATCCGAGGTCGAGACGGTCCGCCTGGTCAACGGGCTCTCGTGCGAGCTGCCCGCGACCTCGCCGCTCGCGAAGCTGCTGAAGTCGCAGCGCACGTGGATCGGGCCCGACGCGAAGCAGCGCCGGCGCATCCTGAGTGCCGCGAAGTCCATCGCGATCGTCGGCGCGTCGCCGAAGCCGCAGCGCTCGAGCTACTTCGTGGGAACCTACCTGCAGCAGTCGAGCGACTTCCGCGTGTACTTCGTGAACCCGAACGAGACCGAGATCCTCGGCCAGCCCGCCTACGCGAGGCTGGCGGACCTGCCCGAGGTGCCCGACATCGTCGTGGTGTTCCGTCGCGGCAGCGACATCCCGCAGGTCGTCGACGAGGTCCTCGCGGCGGGGGCGAAGACCATCTGGGTTCAGCTCGGCATCTGGAACGAGCAGGCCGCCTACGCCGCCGAGGAGCAGGGCCTCACCGTCGTCATGGACCGCTGCATCAAGGTCGAGCACGCGCGCTTCCACGGCGGGCTGCACCTGCTCGGCTTCGACACCGGCCAGATCACGAGCCGTCGCGGCGGCAGGTAGCGCCCGGGCTGCGGCGCGCCCGAGCTGCAGCGCGCTCAGGCTGCGGCACGCTCAGGCTGCGGCGCCGCCCGCCGCCGGCGCCGCCGGAACGTCGATTCCGTACGCGAGGATGCGCACGAGCGTGCCGTCCTCGCGCGCGAAGCTGAACTCGCGGTCGTCGAGCGGTTGGAAGCCGAGACGCTCGTAGAGCCTCTGCGCGGGCACCATCTGCGCGCCCGTGTTCAGCACGACGCGACGGATGCCGCGGCTCGCGGCCAACCCGAAGACGTGCCGCACCATCGCCTCGCCGACCCGTCGCCCGCGGGCGGCCGGCGACACGGCGAGGAAGCGGAAGTCCAGCTCGTCCTCGTGCCTGGCGACCGAGGAGAGCCGTTCGGCGGGCCGCGGGGTCGTGACGGTTCCGAGCAGCTCGCCGGTCACGGCATCCGCTGCGACCCAGACCTCCTGGCTGCGCGCGCGGTCGCCGACGGCCTCGATGTCGTCGAGGTAGGCGTCGGGAAGCTCGTAGGCGCGCGCATAGGCGTCGCGCGCGAGTCGACCGACCGCGGCAGCCTCGTCGGCGCGCATGAGGCGCAGGACGAGGCCGGGGTCGTTCGTGGAGTCGGGGGCGGGCATCGGGCAGATTCTACGCGGCGGCGTCTGGGTGCGCACCGAACATCGCCGTGGCCCGCGGGCGCCGCCGGCTGCGCGGATCCCCGCCGAATCACCCGGACGCGCAAAGATCCTGCGGTGCGATCAGGAATCCGCCCACGGATCCCCACGTACCCTTGGAGGGTGACAGCGTTCGTCTCAGCCCTCGACCTGTTCTCGATCGGCATCGGCCCCTCGAGTTCGCACACGGTCGGCCCCATGCGCGCAGCGCGCGTCTTCGCCGACGGGTTGGCGGCCGACGGCCGGCTCGACCGGGTGCGACGCGTCACCTGTTCGCTCTACGGGTCGCTCGGCGCGACCGGCCTGGGGCACGGCACGCCCGACGCGGTCGTCGCGGGGCTCGCCGGCCTCGCGCCGCACGACTGCGACCCGGACGACGTCCGGGATGCGTGGGCGCGGCTTGCCGACGGCGCACCGGTGCGCCTCGCGGGCCGTCACGAGATCCGGATGGCGCAGGCGGATGTCTCGCTCGAACCGCGCACGCGCCTGCCCGGCCACCCGAACGCGCTCACCCTCCAGGCGTGGGGCGACGACGACGCGCTCCCCATCGCCGAAGAGACCTACTACTCCGTCGGCGGCGGGTTCATCCGCCGCGACGGCGAGGCGCCCGAGCAGGCCGAGGCGCTGCGGCATCCGCTGCCGTATTCCACCGCCGCCGAACTGCTGGCGCTGTGCGACGAGCACGGCGTGAGCCTGTGCGACGTGGCCCGTCGGAACGAGGTCGCGGTGCACGGCGACGCCGGCATCGATGCGGGCCTCGACGCGATCTGGGATGCGATGGCCGAGTGCGTCTCGCACGGCCTGGCAACCGAGGGCACGCTGCCGGGCGGGCTCAAGGTCAAGCGTCGCGCCTCCGAGGTCCGCCGTCGCCTCGAGGCGTACGACCGCGACGAGCACCTCCGAGACACGTCCACCGAGTGGCTGCACGCGTTCGCGCTGGCCGTCAACGAGGAGAACGCCTCCGGCGGCCGTGTCGTGACCGCCCCCACGAACGGCGCGGCGGGCATCCTCCCAGCGGTCGGGCACTACTACCTGAAGTACGTTCCGGGCGCCGACCGCGCCGGCATCCGTCGCTACCTGCTGACGGCGTCGGCGATCGCGAGCCTCGTGAAGAAGAACGCATCGATCTCAGGTGCAGAGGGCGGATGCCAGGCCGAGGTCGGTTCGGCGTGCGCGATGGCCGCGGGCGGCCTGTGCGCGGTGCTGGGCGGTACGCCGCAGCAGATCGAGAACGCGGCGGAGATCGCGATGGAGCACCACCTCGGTCTCACGTGCGACCCCGTCGCGGGCCTCGTGCAGGTGCCGTGCATCGAACGCAACGCGATCGCCGCCTCGACCGCGGTGTCGGCGGCCCGCCTGGCCCTGCACGGCGACGGCACCCACATCGTCTCGCTCGACACGGTCATCGAGACCATGCGCCAGACCGGGATCGACATGATGACCAAGTACAAGGAGACGAGCGAGGGCGGTCTCGCGGTCAACGTCATCGAGTGCTGACGCCGAGCGTTCTGCCGCGTGTCCCCCGGATGGGTCGCTTTCCGAGAGGGCGCTGATTCTGCGAGGGTTGCCGGGTGGACCCCTACATCGACCCCGGCGTGATCGGCGGCATGGGCATCGCGACCCTGCTGATCGGCGCGCTCATCTACCTCGCCTTCCTCGCCCTCGCCCTCTGGATCGGCTACCTGATCATCAAGGCGGCGGTGCGCAACGGGCTGCGCGAGCACACGATCTGGCTCGAGCAGCGCCGGGGCCCGCTGCGCTGAGCACCCCCGCGGGCCGTTCGGTCAGCAGGCGCAGGCGGTCGCGGGTCCGGTGCCCTCGACGTTCGTGAGCGGGTCGACCGGGCGGTGCGCGCGTCCGCCGTCGTGCTCGAAGGCGAACCCCTCGCGGACCCAGTACTCGAATCCGCCGATCATCTCCTTGACGGGGTGGCCCGACTCGGCGAACGCGAGCGCCGCGCGCGTCGCGCCGTTGCATCCCGGACCCCAGCAGTACACGACGACCGGGGTCCCCGGTTCGATGCGCGCGCCCGCCTCTGCGGCGATGCGGCGCCCGGGAAGGTGGATCGCGCCCGGGATCCGGCCCGCCGCCCAGGCCGCATCGCTGCGGGTGTCGACCAGCACGAAGCCGGGCCGCTCGGCGGCGAGCGCCGCCGCGACGTCGGCGACGTCCGTCTCGTAGGCGAGCCGCCCGCGGAAGTGTCGCACGGCGTCGGCACTCGTGGCGACGTGGTCGAAGAGTGCGGGTGCCGTGGCGGTCGTGTTCGTCATGCCCCGATACTCGCAGCCGACCCGCCCGGCGCGGCGCGGGTGCGGCGGACAACGATGCGCGACTTCCCGCCAAAGCGGGCGGGCGTCAGTCGCCCCGCAGGAACGCCCCGACCGCTGCACCGAGCGCGACGAGGTCCTCGACGTGCGCGAGTTCGCGCGCGGAGTGCATCGACAGCAGCGGCGGGCCGACGTCGACGGTCCGGATCCCGAGTCGCGTCGCGGTCAGCGGTCCGATCGTCGATCCGCACGGGATCGTGTTGTTCGACACGAACTCCTGCGTCGGCACCCCGGCCGCACGGCACGCCGCCGCCCACAACGCCGCACCGGCGGCATCCGTCGCGTACCGCTGGTTCGCGTTGATCTTCAGCAGCGGGCCGCCGCCCAGCACCGGACGGTTCACGGGGTCGTGCCGCTCCGGGTAGTTGGGATGCACCGCGTGGCCGGCGTCGCTCGAGACGTGCCACGACCGGGCGAAGGCGCGCCGCGCATCTTCGACGCCGGCGCCGAGGCCGGACCCGATGCGCGCCAGCACGTCCTCGAGGAACGGCCCGCTCGCACCCGATCGCGACTCCGAACCGAGTTCCTCGTGGTCGAACGCGGCGAGGACGCTGATGTGCTCGGCCGTGCCGTCGACGCTGAGGATGCCGGTCAGCCCGGCGTGCACCGAGGTGAGGTTGTCCATCCGGCCCGACGCGAGGAACGCGTCGTCGCGCCCGAAGCGGGCGGGCGGTGCGGCGTCGACGACGTGCACGTCGTGGCCGACGACGTGCTCGGGGTCGAGGCCGGCGGTCGCGGCGAGGTGGGCGAGGATGTCGGCGGGGTCGCCCGCGGCCTCGACGCCCCAGATCGGCTGGACGTGTCGCTGCTTGTCGAGCGTCAGCCCGTCGTTGTTGACGCCCCGATCGAGGTGGATCGCGAGCTGCGGGATGCGCAGCAGCGCACCGGTCGCCACGAGGTGCGTCGCACCGTCGCGCGTGGCCAGGCGGCCCGCGAGCCGGAGCTCCCGGTCGAGCCAGGAGTTCAGCAGCGGCCCGCCGTAGACCTCGACGTTGGCCTGCGAGAGGCCCGCGGCGCTCGAGGACGGGTTGGGCTTGAGCTTGAACGAGGGCGAGTCGGTGTGCGCGCCGAGGATCCGGAACGGCGTGGTCGGTCCGGCGCCCGCGGGCTGCACCCACGCGATGACGGCCCCGTCGCGGACGACGACCCGGCGGCCGGGCCCGGCCGGCCAGGCGTCGGCCTCCTCGAGGCGTTCGAATCCGGCCTCCTCGAGCCGCCGCGCCGTTTCGGCGGCGGCGTGGTACGACGACGGCGCTGCCGTGACGAATGCGGAGAAGTCCTGGATGGTCGAGTCGACGTCGGGGAGGGCCATCCCCCCATCTTCGCAAACCCGGGCGGGCCGCCGGTTCAGGCGAAGTCCACGACCGCCTGCAGTCGGGCGCGGATCTCCATGACGTCGGCGCCGCCGAGTTGCGGCGAGCCCGGGATGCCCTCGCGGATCGCGCTCGCCAGTCGCGAGCGGCGCACGAGCACGAGCGCGGCACCGCGCGTCGAGCCGCCGACCTCGAGCGGGACCGCGGCGTCGGCGTCGGGGACGACCACGACGAGCGCCGTGGGCTTGACCCGTGCCGGCCGGGTCACCGCCTTCGCGCGCGCGGCGAGCGCACGCATCGGCCGCTCGCCGGCGAGCGGTTCCCCGATGAGTTCCCCGCGCTTGAAGGCGACCGGACCGCCCCAGTCCTCCGACTGGATCGCGATCAGCCCGGTCGGCCCGAGCACGAGATGGTCGAGCTTGGGCGGAAGACCCGCGCCCGCGGCATCCGTCGCGAGGTCGTGCCAGACCGTGTAGGCGATGCCGAGCGTCGAGAGGGTTCGCGCGGTCTCCTCCTCGGCGAGCGCGTCGGCGAGGAGGTGCCGCAGGTCGCGGGGCGCCCGACGCACGAGCGCCGGGTCGTAGGGGTCCTCGAGCGTGACGCCGCGCCCGGCCCATTCGCGGATGAGCTCGAGGTAGCGCTGCCTGGTCCAGCCGCCCGGGTGCCCGTAGGTGCGCGCCAGCGGGCGCGAGTCGCGCCTGGCCCGTGGAGCGGATGGCGCCCACGGCGCGTGCTCGGGCTCGGCCATGCCCGGTCCGCGTCCGCGATCGAACGCCGCGCGGGCCTCGGGCGTGCCGACGAGTTCCCAGGCCCGCTGCACCGCGTGGAAGCGGGCGGCGTCGCCGCCGGTGTCGGGGTGGGCGTGCCGCAAAGCGCGCCGGTAGGCGGTGCGCAGGGTCGCGGCGTCCGCGTCGGCGGCCACGCCGAGGACCTCGTACGGCGAATCGGAGAGCGGGGAGTCGGGCATGTACTCGCTTTCGGTGGGCGTGCACGAGGATACCGCCGTGCGCCGGGATGTCGTTGTGCGCCGGGATGCCGCCGGACGCGCGCGTCAGTCGGCGACGGGCCGCAGCAGGCCGCCCGCGACGAGTTCGCGGGTCGCTGCGGCGAGTTCGGTCCAGAGGTCGCCGGCGTCGACCTCCAGCAGGTGGGCGATCGCGTCGACGAGGACGCCGAGCGGGAGGTCGCCGTCCGCGGCGCCGACGAGCGCGGCGAGCCCGGTCCCCGCGTCCACGACCCGGCCGAACCCGCCGCCCTGCCGCAGCAGGATCACGGTCGGCGCCTCCGCGCCGGGCCAGTGGTGGCGTTCCTCGGTGACGTCCTCGGCGACGGCGACGCGCAGGTCGCGGAGTTCGTCGTCGTCGAGTGCCGCGACCAGGTCGGATGCCGCGAGGCACGCCTCGAGGTGTGCGGCGAGTCCGCCCGTGGTGTCGCCGAGCGGGCCGTGCAGGCGCTCGGTGCGTGCGAGGGATGGGGCGGCGCCGTCGGCAGGGCGCCGCAGCAGCACGTAGCCGAAGCCGACGGCGTCCACGCCGCGATCGGCGAAGTCGTCGAGCCAGGCCGAGTGGAGGGCTTCGAAGGCGGGCGTGCCGGGCCTGGTGCCACCGTCGCGGATCCAGGTCTCGGCGTACTCGCCCGGGTCCTGGCGTTCGCGTTCGACGATCCAGTACTCCAGGCCCGCCCGGGAGGCCCAGTCCGCGATGCGTTCGAGCCCGTCGAGCGGCGCGCCCGCGCGACGGTACTCCCAGTTGCCGAGCAGTTGCGCGATCCCGCCCGCGGCGAGCCGTTCTGCGGCGCCGCGGACGACGGCCTCGACGATGCCGTCGCCGACCATCCCCCCGTCGCGGTACTCGTATTCGGGCACGCCGTGCGCTCGGGGCGTGATGACGAACGGCGGGTTCGACACGATCCGGTCGACCCGGTCGGCGCCGAGCGGTTCGTAGAGGCTTCCGAGCCGGAACTCGATGCCGTCGACCGCGTTGAGCCGCGCGTTCAGGCGGGCGTACCGCAGGGCCCGTTCCGAGATGTCGCTCGCGATCACCCGGTCGCTGAAGCGGGCCGCGTGCATCGCCTGGATGCCGCATCCGGTTCCGAGGTCGAAGCTCGTCCCGACCGGCCGCTGCAGCATGAGCCCGCTGAGCGTCGTCGATGCGCCGCCGACGCCGAGCACGTACCGCTCGGGCAGCGGCCCGCCGGTCGCGAGCTCGCCGGGATCGGACGCGATCCACCAGTTCCCGGTGCCGAGGCGGTCGGTGAAGGCGTAGGGCCTGAGGTCGGCCGTCGGGACCAGCCGGTCCGCGCTCGCGCGGACCAGTCCCAGCCGGACGGCGCGTTCGATCCCGGTCCGCGGCAGCGCGGCGGCGAGGTCGGCGGATGCCACGGGCATGCCGAGCACGAATGCGCGCACGAGCACGGCGAGCCGGCGACGGTCCGCGTGGTCCGCGTGGTCCGCGCCGATCGCGTCGAGGACCCGCAGGGCCGGCACCCGGTGGCCGCGTCGGAGGGCCGCGCCGGGGTGCGTCGCGGCGCCTGCCGTGCCGGACTCCCAGAGCGCTTCGACGCCCTCGACGGTGAAGCCCGCGTCGCCGAGGTCGGCCGCGAGCGCGTCGACCGCTGCGAGGTCGAGGGGCTCATCGGGGGTGGTCATGCGTGTGCCGGTCACGTTCACATTCAACCAGTGGCGGCTCGGGACGATCCGTCACGCGCACGTCACCCGGCGTCCATGCCCGCTGTCGCGGCGTAACCCGCACGACACACGCACCGCGTAGGTTCGGGTTACGATCGGGACCAGCGAGGGGAGGTCGCACATGGCGGAGCAGCGTACGCTCGAGCACCTGCGACAGGATGCGCGCGACGAACTCGCTGCGCTCATCGAACTGCGATGCCGTCTCGGCGAGGACCCGTGGGCGTTCCTGCCGGAGATGCCGTCGGTCGACGAGCAGGTCGTCGCGACGCTCCGCGAGGAGCTCCTGCACACCGACCGGTGGGCTCCGGCGCGGTCCCGCGCGTACCACCCGACGGCGCGGCGCGGGGCTGCCGAGCGCTTCGAGTACGACCTGCTGCGCACGATCGCGCTGGATCACCCGGAGTTGAGCGCCGCGGTGTGGAGCATGATCGACCGGGTGCCCTCGACCTGGTGACGTCCGGTCAGGCGGGCTGCGCGCGCCGTTGGACGCGCATCCAGACGAGGAAACCGGCGATCGTGAACACGCCGTAGAAGAGGTAGAGCAGCGCCGAGGCGTAGTAGCCGGCGCTGACGAGCAGCGGCACGCCGACCACGTCCACCGCGACCCAGATCAGCCAGAACTCGGTCCATCCGCGCGCCATGCCCCAGGTCGCGAGCAGGGACCCGACGAAGATCCACGCGTCGGCCCAGACCGGCTCGAACGAGCCGAGGGCGCGGAAGACGGGCGTGAGCAGGGCGGTCCCGCCGACGAGCAGCACGACGAGCAGGGCCCGCTCGCGCCCGCTCGCCCACCGCGGCCGCACCGCGGGCGCGTCCCGGTCGCCGTGCCGGGTGTGCGACCACCGCAGCCATCCGTACACCGAGACCACGATGAACATGACCTGCCGCGCGGCCTGGCCGAGCAGGTTCACGGGGTTGGGCGTGCCGAACACGGCTCCCAGGAACACCGTGAACAGGAGGACGTTCCCGACGATGCCGACCGGCCACGCCCACACCCTGCGGCGCATGCCGCCGACGGCGGAGGCGAGCCCGAACGCGTTGCCCACGATCTCCCGCCAGAGGACGACCTGTCCGCCGATGACCAGTTGCGCGTCGAACAGCCACTCGATGGGGTTCATCGGGCGTGCGGCGCGCCCGCGCGCGCCCGGAGTCGGCGGACGAGCGCCGCGGCGCCGCGCCACCCGACGAGGAGGACCCCGAGGGTGAGGGTCGCCACGATGACGAACGCGAGCGCGGTCCCCGCCCCGGTCGCGAGGCGGAGCAGCATGCCGAGGGCGAGCGTCGCGACCCACACCACGACACCGGTGGGGAGGACGGCCAGCGGATGGCGCCACCCGCGGATCACGACCCACCCGGCGGCGAGCCCGACCAGGAACGGCCATGCGGTGGCCCAGATACCGGATGCGTCGAGCGTCTCGCTGTGGCTGCCGCGCCCGAGCGCGGCGAAGACGACGACGAGCACGGCGTCGACCGCGATCGCCGCGAGGACCGTGCCGGTCGACGTGCGCTGCGGTCCGGTCGGCGTGCGGTGCGTGGGGGCGGTGCCGCTCATCCGACCATCGTAGGTCGCGTCGGGGCCGGCGCCGCGCGGCGCGTTCACACCTGCTCGGCCACCTCGCGCAGGGCGTCCGCGTCGGTCACCGGCAGGGCGCAGACGAACGAGCGGCACAGGTACGCCGCAGCCGCCCCGTCGCGCAGCCCGCGGCCGGCGAAGAGCTCGAAACCGGCGTCGGCGAACCGCTCGGCCTGCGTTGGGGTGACGATGGCGGTGACGGATGTCGCGAGCCGATGCGCCGCGGTCGCGAGGCCGTCGTCCGCCGACCGGTCCGGGACGACCACGACGAGCTGCGTCAGCGGCGCCTCGAGCCTGGCCATGACCGCGAGCGCACCGCCGAACGCGATGGGCCGAGCGGGAGCGATGCCCGCGACCTGTCGCAGCGTCGCGCCGGCGAGCTCGCGGTAGCGGTCGCCCGCGCCGAGGGCCGCGAGCAGGCGTGCGGCGTCGGCGCACGCGGTGGCGCCCGACGGGGTCGCGCCTTCGGAGGGGTCGTCGGCGAAGCCGAGTCCTCGCGCCGCGAGCACGGGGTCTGCGCCGCCCGGGGCGGCGAACGGAACGCCCGCGGCGTTCGCGTCCTCCGGGTCGCCGCCGATGTCCTGCCGCGCGTTGGCGGCGGCGGATGCCGCGTCGACGAGGTCGCGTGCGGCGATCGCGTACCGCACCTCGCCGGTCGCGAGCGCGAGCCGCACGAGCCCGCCGGCGAGCATGCCGGTGTCTTCGAGTGTGGCGGGCGCGGTGGATGGCACGCCGTCGAGGGAGGCGCGCACGAGCGTCCCGTCGGATCCGACGTGGTCGGCGAGCATGCGGTCGGCCGCGCGGCGCGCGGCGTCCAGCACGGCCGGCTGGTCGAAGACGACGGCCGCGCGGGCGAGCGCGCCGATCGCGAGCCCGTTCCACCCGGTGAGCAGCTTCGCATCGATCGCCGGGGGTTCGAGTTCCGCGCGCCCCGCGGCGTCGCGTCGGTAGTAGCCGCCCTCGTCGCGGCGACCGTCGATCGTGCTCTCGGAGTCCTGGGCGCTCGCGAATCCGCCGCCGGGCACCTGCAGGCGTTCGGTGACGAATCCCACGATGCCGTGGGCGAGCGGTTCGAGGAACGCGGGTGCGTCCTCGCTGCTCGCGAGTTCGGCTGCCACGCCCAGCAGGAGCGCGTTGTCGGTGAGCATCCGTTCGTAGTGCGGTTCGCTCCAGTCGGCGCGCGTCGCGTAGCGGAAGAAGCCCCCTTCGACGGGGTCCCGCAGTGGCGATGCGCCCATGCGGTGCAGGGTGCGCGTCGCGAGCGCACGCCCGTCGGGTCCGGATGCCGCCAGGAAGTCGAGCACGGGTGCGACGGGGAACTTGGGTGCCCCGCCGAACCCGCCGTGGACGGCGTCCTCGTCGGCGGCGAGGAGCTCGACCGCGCGGTCGAGCTCGGTGCGTGCCGGCAGGTCGCCCGTGAGTCGGGCAGCGGATGCCGCGCCGAGCGCGTCGGCGACGGCCGCCGCGGTCCGGTCGAGGTCGCTGCGCCGCTCGCGCCAGGCTTCGTCGACCGCGTCGAGGACGTCGGTGAACGCGGGCATGCCCTGCACGGCGCGCGGCGGGAAGTAGGTGCCGGCGTAGAAGGGCCGGCCGTCGGGCCGTGCGAACACGGTCAGCGGCCAGCCGAGCTGCCGGGTGAAGGCGGATGCCGCGGCGAGGTAGCTCGCGTCGACTTCCGGATGCTCCTCGCGGTCGACCTTGATCGCGACGAACCGCGAGTTGACTGCGGCGCCGACCGCGGGGTCGCTGAAGCTCTCGCGAGCCATGACGTGGCACCAGTGGCAGGTGGCGTAGCCGATCGAGATCAGCACGGGGACCTCGCGGCGGAGGGCCTCGTCGAAGGCCTCCTCGCCCCACGGGTACCAGTCGACGGGATTGTCGGCGTGGGCTCGGAGGTACGGGCTGAGGGCGTGCGCGAGTCGGTTCCCCATCGACCCAGCGTACGCAGTCGAGGCGGTCGCCGCCCGTGCTCGTGCGGGTGGGTGGAACGACAGAAGAGCCACCCTCCGGCGTTCGTTGTTGAACGTGGTGGGTGGCTCTTCTGGATGTTGTGTCCGGCGGTGTCCTACTCTCCCACAGGGTCGCCCCTGCAGTACCATCGGCGCTGCGAGTCTTAGCTTCCGGGTTCGGAATGTGTCCGGGCGTTTCCCTCGCGCTATGGCCGCCGAAACTCTAGAACCAACATGCTCCCCGACCCGTCACCCCCGGCTGTGTGCGGGGTGGGTGGGGTGTTGGTGGTCTCGGTCCCCCCTGGTGTCCCGCCGCGCGCCTGTCCGGGCGGTTGGTGGGGTGGGGGTGTCGCTGTGTTGTTATGTGTGTGTTTCCGTCTGAAGGGAACCACAGAGTGGACGCGAGTCACCTTGGCCACACACCACCGCCTTGAAACGTGGTGTGTGTAGTGATTATCAAGTTATCGGCATATTAGTACCAGTCAGCTGCACACCTTGCGGTGCTTCCACATCTGGCCTATCAACCCAGTCGTCTGGCTGGGAGCCTCTCCCCCCGAAGGGGATGGAAATCTCATCTCGAGGCCGGCTTCCCGCTTAGATGCTTTCAGCGGTTATCCATCCCGAACGTAGCTAACCAGCGGTGCTCCTGGCGGAACAACTGGCACACCAGAGGTTCGTCCAACCCGGTCCTCTCGTACTAGGGTCAGATCCTCTCAAATTTCCTGCGCGCGCAGAGGATAGGGACCGAACTGTCTCACGACGTTCTAAACCCAGCTCGCGTACCGCTTTAATGGGCGAACAGCCCAACCCTTGGGACCTACTCCAGCCCCAGGATGCGACGAGCCGACATCGAGGTGCCAAACCATGCCGTCGATATGGACTCTTGGGCAAGATCAGCCTGTTATCCCCGAGGTACCTTTTATCCGTTGAGCGACAGCGCTTCCACAAGCCACTGCCGGATCACTAGTCCCGACTTTCGTCCCTGCTCGACCTGTCAGTCTCACAGTCAAGCTCCCTTGTGCACTTACACTCGCCACCTGATTGCCAACCAGGTTGAGGGAACCTTTGGGCGCCTCCGTTACTCTTTGGGAGGCAACCGCCCCAGTTAAACTACCCACCAGGCACTGTCCCTGAACCGGATCACGGTTCGAAGTTAGATATCCAGAGTGACCAGAGTGGTATTTCAACAATGACTCCACGAACACTGGCGTGCCCGCTTCACAGTCTCCCACCTATCCTACACAAGCCACACCGAACACCAATACCAAGCTGTAGTAAAGGTCACGGGGTCTTTCCGTCCTTCTGCGCGTAACGAGCATCTTTACTCGTAATGCAATT
Organism: Agromyces marinus; assembly: GCF_021442325.1. Lineage (NCBI taxonomy): Bacteria > Bacillati > Actinomycetota > Actinomycetes > Micrococcales > Microbacteriaceae > Agromyces > Agromyces marinus. The sequence goes on from NZ_CP087879.1 coordinate 2,257,630, forward strand.
TCGCCGAGTTCGCGGTTGAGACAGCTGGGAAGTCGTTACGCCATTCGTGCAGGTCGGAACTTACCCGACAAGGAATTTCGCTACCTTAGGATGGTTATAGTTACCACCGCCGTTTACTGGGGCTTAACTTCTCAGCTTCGCACCGAAGTGCTAACCGTTCCGCTTAACCTTCCAGCACCGGGCAGGCGTCAGTCCGTATACATCGTCTTGCGACTTGGCACGGACCTGTGTTTTTAGTAAACAGTCGCTTCCCACTGGTCTCTGCGGCCTTCAACGCTTCCCCCAGCAAGTGGGTTCACGTATCCGGCCCCCCTTCTCCCGAAGTTACGGGGGCATTTTGCCGAGTTCCTTAACCACGATTCTCTCGATCTCCTCGGTATTCTCTACCTGACCACCTGAGTCGGTTTGGGGTACGGGCGGCTGGAACCTCGCGTCGATGCTTTTCTCGGCAGCATAGGATCACCCACTTTTCATCCGCATCACGTCTCAGCCTTGTGTGACTCCCGGATTTGCCTAGGAGTCGGCCTACACGCTTGCCCCGGGACAACCATCGCCCGGGCTGGGCTACCTTCCTGCGTCACACCTGTTATCACGCTCACTCCACCAGACGGGGTCGCATGCCGCCACACGATCGCCCCCGAAGGGGTCCACGTGTCTTGGGATGCTTAGCACTCCTGGTCTCGTGTGGGCGGTTCTTCGCCGGTACGGGAATATCAACCCGTTGTCCATCGACTACGCCTGTCGGCCTCGCCTTAGGTCCCGACTTACCCAGGGCAGATTAGCTTGACCCTGGAACCCTTGGTCTTCCGGAGGACGGGTTTCTCACCCGTCTTTCGCTACTCATGCCTGCATTCTCACTCGTGTGCCGTCCACGGCTGGTTTCCACCGCCGCTTCACTCGGCACACGACGCTCTCCTACCCATCACCACGACTGGACCACGAAGGCCTATCGATATGCGGTAATGCCACGACTTCGGTGGCGTGCTTGAGCCCCGTTACATTGTCGGCGCGGAATCACTTGACCAGTGAGCTATTACGCACTCTTTCAAGGGTGGCTGCTTCTAAGCCAACCTCCTGGTTGTCTGTGCAACTCCACATCCTTTCCCACTTAGCACGCGCTTAGGGACCTTAGTCGGTGGTCTGGGTTGTTTCCCTCTCGACGATGAAGCTTATCCCCCACCGTCTCACTGCTGCGCTCTCACTTACCGGCATTCGGAGTTTGGCTGACGTCAGTAACCTGTTGAGGCCCATCGGCCATCCAGTAGCTCTACCTCCGGCAAGAAACACGCAACGCTGCACCTAAATGCATTTCGGAGAGAACCAGCTATCACGAAGTTTGATTGGCCTTTCACCCCTATCCACAGCTCATCCCCTCAGTTTTCAACCTAAGTGGGTTCGGTCCTCCACGACGTCTTACCGTCGCTTCAACCTGGCCATGGATAGATCACTTCGCTTCGGGTCTAGAACCTGCGACTCAAACGCCCTATTCAGACTCGCTTTCGCTACGGCTACCCCACACGGGTTAACCTCGCCACAGATCACTAACTCGCAGGCTCATTCTTCAAAAGGCACGCCGTCACCCCAACAAAGGAGGCTCCGACGGTTTGTAAGCAAACGGTTTCAGGTACTCTTTCACTCCCCTCCCGGGGTACTTTTCACCTTTCCCTCACGGTACTTGTCCGCTATCGGTCATCTGGGAGTATTTAGGCTTATCAGGTGGTCCTGACAGATTCACACGGGATTTCTCGGGCCCCGTGCTACTTGGGATCCCTCTCCGGCCGGCCGGGCATTTCAGCTACGGGACTCACACCCACTCTGGTCCGGCATTCAAACCGGTTCGCCTATACCCGACGCGTCACCGTGGTCGACCGGCAGATCGACCCGAAAGGTCCCACAACCCCGACCATGCAACCCCTGCCGGGTATCACACATGACCGGTTTAGCCTCATCCGCTTTCGCTCGCCACTACTCACGGAATCACGGTTGTTTTCTCTTCCTGTGGGTACTGAGATGTTTCACTTCCCCACGTTCCCTCTACCCGCCCTATACATTCAGGCGGGAGTCACCAGGTCACCCGAAGGGCCTGGCGGGGTTTCCCCATTCGGAAATCCTCGGATCACGGCTCGTTTATCAACTCCCCGAGGCTTATCGCAGATTACGACGTCCTTCTTCGGCTCCAGATGCCAAGGCATCCACCGTTTGCTCTTAGAAACTTGAAAATCACATGAGTTCGATCAAAATTGACCAGTGAATACGCCAAACAGCCACCCCGAAAGGCAGCCACCTGACGACTCACCTTTGTGACCCAACATCCCGAAGGACATTGAATCTAAGATGCTCGCGTCCACTATGTAGTTCTCAACAGACGGACAGAACCCCCACCCCCACCAGCAACCGCCGGCTTCGATGAAGGCCTGAACAGGGAAACCATCCCCGACCACAGGGCACCCGAAGACACCCAAGGCCATGTCCGGTCCCTCAGGACCCAACAGCGTGCACGCACCCAACCCGACAACCCCGGTCGTTCCAACCACCCCGAAGAGCGGCGTACTGAACCAGAACCATCAGCCTGGACGCCTATGTCAATGTTCCACCCACGAGCACCCAGCAGACACGTTCGGTCTGATCTGGGACTCCTGGAACCAGAAACCTGGTCCAGTGCTCCTTAGAAAGGAGGTGATCCAGCCGCACCTTCCGGTACGGCTACCTTGTTACGACTTAGTCCTAATCACCGATCCCACCTTCGACGGCTCCCTCCACAAGGGTTAGGCCACCGGCTTCGGGTGTTACCGACTTTCATGACTTGACGGGCGGTGTGTACAAGGCCCGGGAACGTATTCACCGCAGCGTTGCTGATCTGCGATTACTAGCGACTCCGACTTCATGAGGTCGAGTTGCAGACCTCAATCCGAACTGAGACCGGCTTTTTGGGATTCGCTCCGCCTTACGACATCGCAGCCCTTTGTACCGGCCATTGTAGCATGCGTGAAGCCCAAGACATAAGGGGCATGATGATTTGACGTCATCCCCACCTTCCTCCGAGTTGACCCCGGCAGTCTCACATGAGTCCCCACCATAACGTGCTGGCAACATGCGACGAGGGTTGCGCTCGTTGCGGGACTTAACCCAACATCTCACGACACGAGCTGACGACAACCATGCACCACCTGTAACCGAGTGTCCAAAGAGTTCCACATTTCTGCGGCGTTCTCGGTCATGTCAAGCCTTGGTAAGGTTCTTCGCGTTGCATCGAATTAATCCGCATGCTCCGCCGCTTGTGCGGGCCCCCGTCAATTCCTTTGAGTTTTAGCCTTGCGGCCGTACTCCCCAGGCGGGGCGCTTAATGCGTTAGCTACGACACGGAAACCGTGGAAAGGTCCCCACATCTAGCGCCCAACGTTTACGGCGTGGACTACCAGGGTATCTAATCCTGTTCGCTCCCCACGCTTTCGCTCCTCAGCGTCAGTAAGTGCCCAGAGACCTGCCTTCGCCATCGGTGTTCCTCCTGATATCTGCGCATTCCACCGCTACACCAGGAATTCCAGTCTCCCCTACACCACTCAAGTTTGCCCGTACCCACTGCAGGCCCGAGGTTGAGCCTCGGGATTTCACAGCAGACGCGACAAACCGCCTACGAGCTCTTTACGCCCAATAATTCCGGACAACGCTCGGACCCTACGTATTACCGCGGCTGCTGGCACGTAGTTAGCCGGTCCTTTTTCTCCAGGTACCGTCAAGCCCGAAGGCCCTTCTTCCCTGACAAAAGCGGTTTACAACCCGAAGGCCGTCATCCCGCACGCGGCGTTGCTGCATCAGGCTTGCGCCCATTGTGCAATATTCCCCACTGCTGCCTCCCGTAGGAGTCTGGGCCGTGTCTCAGTCCCAGTGTGGCCGGTCACCCTCTCAGGCCGGCTACCCGTCGACGCCTTGGTGAGCCATTACCTCACCAACAAGCTGATAGGCCGCGAGTCCATCCCCAACCGAAAAACTTTCCACCAAACCCCATGCGGGGAAAGGTCATATCCGGTATTAGACGTCGTTTCCAACGCTTATCCCAGAGTCAGGGGCAGGTTACTCACGTGTTACTCACCCGTTCGCCACTAATCCACCCAGCAAGCTGGGCCTCATCGTTCGACTTGCATGTGTTAAGCACGCCGCCAGCGTTCGTCCTGAGCCAGGATCAAACTCTCCAAAAAAAATGGTTCCCAACACCCCGAAAGGCGTCAGGGAGTTCAAATCACTGACAGAGAAACAACTGACTTACAAAAATCAAATTGTCCATCAATCAAAGGAAACCCATCCCCTCCCGAAAGAGGAAACACGGGATTCAAAAAATTGGCATTGAACATAGTGCACGCTGTTGAGTTCTCAAGGAACGGACGCACCCGACAGGCCTTCTCGAATCCGAGGCGACCCCGTCAGGGCAACTTCCCTACTGTACCACGCCCACCTGCGGATCCGATCCGCCCCGGCGAAGCCGGCACGAGGTCGAGGCCACGAAGCGAACGCCCTGGGGCTTCGCCTTCGAGGAGGTGTGGAATCGTCATCTTAGGCTTGAAGCAACCGAGTCGCAATGGAGCGCCTTCGAGGCTGTTTGGCTAAGAGCTTTCCGCTTCGCCCGGGGCTCTCGCTCCCGGCCGCCGCGGCGACGGGTTCAACCATACGCAGCGCCGCGGCGCCGCCACAAATCGGCCTCGGATCCCGCGCGTGTCGCGGCATCCGCCCGCCAGGACCCAGGGCCTGGCCGCCGGGCCGAACCCCCGATCAGGGGCCGATCGCTCAGCCGAAGTGCTGGGGGTCGGGTCCGAGGCGACCGGCGCGCTCGATGGCCGTGATCCGGTCCATCTCGTCCTCGGAGAGCGCGAAGTCGAGCACGTCGAAGTTCTCGGCCATGCGCTCGCGGCGGTTCGACTTCGGGAAGACGATGAACCCCCGCTGCAGGTGCCAACGGATGACGACCTGGGCCGGCGTCCTGCCGTGGGCCTCCGCCGGCTCCGTGACCTCGGGCATCTCGAGCAGCGGGTACTTGCCCTGGCCGAGCGGACCCCACGACTGGACGGCGATGCCGTGCTCGGCGGCGTACTCGACCACCTCCGGCTGCTGGTGCGCGGGGTGCAGTTCGATCTGGTCGACCGCCGGCACGACGTCGGTCTCGTCCCGGAGCCGCTCGAGGTGCGGGACCATGAAGTTCGAGACGCCGATCGATCGTGCACGCCCCGATTCCCGGATCCGCTCGAGTGCACGCCACGACTCGACGTACCTGTCCTGCGCGGGCACCGGCCAGTGGATCAGGTAGAGGTCGACGTGCTCGAGGCCGAGCCGGTCCAGGCTTGCCTCGAACGCGTCGAACGCCGACTGCGTTCCCTGGTCGTCGTTCCACAGCTTGGTCGTGATGAACAGCTCCTCGCGGGGCAGGCCCGAGGCGGCCACGGCACGCCCGACCCCCTCCTCGTTGCCGTAGATGCGGGCGGTGTCGAGGTGTCGGTAGCCGATCTCGAGGGCGTCGGCGACGATGCGCTCGGTCTCGGTCGGCTCCACCTTGAAGACGCCGAAGCCGAGCTGCGGGATCGAGTGGCCGTCGTCGAGCTGGATGCGCGGCACGCGGTTCGCGGAGTTCTGGGTCATGCCGACATGCAACACGCTTCGGCTCCGAGTTCCATCCCCTGTTCGCCCGACGCGAACGGGTGGACGCGGCATCCGATCACCGCCGCACGGGACGGCGAACGCGAGGAGGGTTGCGGCCGCCCGCCGCTAGCATGGAGGGCTATGCCCGCGCCCGTCCCCGCCACGATCACGTACCCGGCCGACCTGCCGGTCAGCGGTCGACGCGACGACATCGCGCGCGCCATCCGCGACCACCAGGTCGTCATCGTCGCGGGCGCGACCGGCTCGGGCAAGACCACGCAGCTGCCGAAGATCTGCCTCGAGCTCGGGCGCGAGTCGATCGCGCACACGCAGCCCCGCCGCATCGCGGCGCGGACCATCGCCGAGCGGGTCTCCCACGAACTCGGCGTCGAGCTCGGCGACCTCGTCGGCTACCAGGTGCGGTTCACCGACCGAGCGAGCGAGGCGACGCGCATCAAGGTCATGACCGACGGCATCCTCCTCAACGAGATCCACCGCGACCGCGACCTGCGCCGCTACGACACGATCATCATCGACGAGGCGCACGAGCGCAGCCTCAACATCGACTTCCTGCTCGGCTACCTCAAGCGGCTCCTCCCCCGCCGCCCCGACCTGCGCGTGATCATCACGAGCGCGACGATCGACCCTGAGAGCTTCGCCGCGCACTTCGCCGGCGGCTCGGGCGAGCCTGCCCCGATCATCGAGGTGTCCGGGCGCACCTACCCGGTCGAGGTGCGGTACCGCCCGCTCGTCGCCGAGTCCGCCGGGTCGGGCTCGGGCGAGGGCGACGACGACGAGGGCGCCGCCGCTGAGGACCGCGACGTGCAGCGGGGCATCCTCGACGCACTCGACGAACTCGGGCGCGAAGCGCCCGGCGACGTGCTCGTGTTCCTCTCGGGCGAGAGCGAGATCCGCGACGCCGAGGCCGCGGTGCGGGCGCACGCGCAGCGGCGCGGCGCAGCCGACGTGACCGAGGTGCTGCCCCTCTACGGGCGGCTCTCCTCGGCCGACCAGCACCGCGTGTTCGAACCGTCGAAGATCCCGGGGCTCCGGCGCAGGGTCGTCCTCGCGACGAACGTCGCCGAGACCAGCCTCACGGTGCCCGGCATCCGCTACGTCATCGACGCGGGCACCGCGCGCATCAGCCGGTACTCGGCGCGCTCGAAGGTGCAGCGGCTCCCGATCGAGCCGATCTCGCAGGCCTCGGCGAACCAGCGCTCGGGCCGTTCGGGGCGTACGAGCGACGGCATCGCCATCCGCCTGTACTCCGAGGACGACTTCGACGGCCGCCCCGAATTCACCGACCCCGAGGTCCTGCGCACCAACCTCGCCGCCGTCATCCTGCAGATGGCCTCGCTCGGGCTCGGCGCGGTCGAGGACTTTCCGTTCCTCACCCCGCCGGATGCCCGCGGCATTCGCGACGGCATCGACCTCCTGCGCGAGCTCGGGGCGATCGACGAAGCGGATGCCGCGGCCGGCCCGCAACTGACCCGTGTCGGCCGCCAGCTCGCCCGCCTGCCGATCGAACCCCGGTTCGCGCGCATGGTGCTCGAGTCGAAGGCGCAGGGCGTGAGCCGCGACGTGCTCGCGATCGTCGCGGGCCTGACGATCCAGGACCCGCGCGAGCGCCCGCTCGAACGCCGCGAGCAGGCCGACGAGCTGCATCGCCGGTTCGTCGACCCGACGAGCGACTTCCTGACGCTCCTGAACCTCTGGAACCACCTCGAGCAGCAGCAGCGCGAGCTCTCGGGCAGCGCGTTCCGGCGCATGTGCCGGAACGAGTTCCTCAACTACCTCCGCGTGCGCGAATGGCAGGACCTGTACCGTCAGCTCGTGCGCCTGGCGAAGCCGCTCGGGCTGCACGTCGCGAGCGAGGCGGGCCCACCGAACCCCGACGGCATCCACCGCGCACTGCTCGCGGGCCTGCTCTCGCACATCGGCATCCGCGACGACAGCCGCACCGGGAGCGGCCGCGGCGGCGCCGGCGGCCAGCGCGACGGGGAACGCCGCGGGCGCCGCCCTCAGGCCGAGTTCCTCGGCGCGCGCAACGCGCGCTTCGTGGCGTTCCCGGGATCGGCACTGGCGAAGAAGCCGCCGGCCGCGATCATGGCCGCCGAACTCGTCGAGACGAGCCGCCTGTTCGCCCGCACCGCCGCCGCGATCGATCCGGCGTGGGCCGAGCAGCTCGCCGGCCCGCTCGCGAAGCGCTCGTTCTCGGCCCCGCGCTGGGAGCGACGCCAGGGGTCCGCGGTCGCCGACGAGAAGGTGCTGCTGTTCGGCGTGCCGATCATCCCGAAGCGCCGCATCCAGCTCGCACGCGTCGACGCCCCGCTCGCGCGGGAGCTGTTCATCCGGCACGCGCTCGTCGAGGAGGACTGGGACTTCAGCCGGCTGGACAAGCGGGTGTTCGCCTTCGTCCGCCGCAACCGCGAGCTGCGCCGGGAGCTCGGCGAACTCGAGGAGCGGACGCGCCGTCGCGACGTGCTCGCGGGCGACGCGGCGGTCGTCGCGTTCTACGAGCTGCGGGTCCCGGCGGATGCCACCGACGCGCGGGCGTTCGAACGCTGGTGGCGCGCCGAGCACCGGCGCAGCCCCGACCTGCTCACGATGAGCGCGCGCGACCTCGTCGGCGAGGACGACGTGCACGCCGACGACGGGTTCCCCGACCGGTGGCGCCAGGGCGACCAGACGCTGACCCTGAAGTACCGGTTCGAGCCGGGCGCCGAGGACGACGGCGTGAGCGTGGTCGTCCCGCTCGTGCTGCTGCCGCGACTCGAGCCGTCCGGATTCGACTGGCAGGTGCCGGGGCTGCGCGACGAGCTCGTCACCGCGATGCTCCGGACCCTGCCGAAGGTGCTGCGCCGCCAGGTCGTGCCCGCTGCGGAGTGGGCGGCGAAGATCGGGGCGGAGCTTCCCGAGGGTCCGGAGTCGGGTGCGGCGCGCGACGCGTTCGCCGACACCGTCGCGGCCGTCGTCAAGCGGCTCACGTACGCCCCAGTCACGGCGGAGGACTTCGACCTGGATCGGCTTCCGCCGCACCTGCGCGTGACGTTCCGGGCGGTCGACGAACGCGGGCGCACGGTCGGCGCGGGCAAGGACCTCGGCGAGCTGCAGTCGCGGCTCGCCGACCGGGCCGGCCGCGCAGTGGCGATCGCAGCGGGCGGGCTCGAGCCGCGGGCCGATCCAGCGCCGGGCGCGGATGCCGACGGCGCGGAGCGCCGGGATCGATCGCCCCGGCCACGGGGTGCGGGCGCACGCGACGCGGGCCCCGAGGCGCGGTCCGGTCTCACGGCCTGGGAGTGGGACGAGCTGCCCGAGCACGTCGACACCCGCCAGGCCGGCAACCTGATCCGGGCGTACCCCGCCCTGGTCGACGAGGGCGGCTCGGTCGCGCTCCGGCTCGTCGCGACGGAGGACGAACGCGATCGCGCGTCCCGCCGCGGCATCCGTCGTCTGCTGATCCTCGCCACGCCGTCCCCGGTCGCGTATGTGCAGGAGCACCTCTCGAACCAGGAGAAGCTCGCGCTCGCCTCGAGCGCGTACGCCGGGCCACGGGCCCTGCTCGACGACTGCCTCGCGGCGGTCGTCGACGCCGAACTCCGCGAACGGCACCCCGACGGGCTGCTGTGGACCCGCACCGAGTTCGAGGCCGCCCGGGACGCCGTCGCCGGCCGGGTGATGGACCGCATGTTCGAGACCGTCGCGCTCGTGTCGAAGGTCCTCGTCGCAGCCCGCGAGGCCGATCGCGCGATCGCGAAGGCGTCGAGCCTGCACCTCATGGCAGCGCTCGCCGACGCCCGCACGGGCCTCGAGGGCTTGGTGCCCTCGGGTTTCGTGTCGGCCACCGGGCTCGACCGGCTCCGGCACCTGCCGCGCTACCTCGAGGCCGTCACGGTGCGGGTGCGGCGGCTCCAGGAGAACCCCGGCCGCGACCGCCAGCTCATGACCGAGTTCGACCAGGCCCGGACGGCCTTCGAGAAGGCCGGCGGCACGATCCCGATCGACCCCGAGGCATCCGCCCGGCTCGTCCGGGTCCGCTGGCTGCTCGAGGAACTGCGCGTGGGGCTGTTCGCGCAGGAGCTGCGCACCTCCGAGACGGTCTCGGTCAAGCGGATCGCGAGGGCCCTGACCGAGTGATCGCGAGGGCGTCTCGGCCCGGGCCGGCGTCGTCGCGGTCGGGCTCGCGGTCGCCGTCGGGCCTCACTCCCGGTCGGCCGGCATGGCCGACAGCGTCGCCTCGGCGAGCACGTGGCCGTCGATGAGCTCGAGCAGGTCGCCGTACGTGGTCGAGGCATCGCCCTCGATCGGTTCGTCGAGCGCGTAGAGGGTGTAGAGGTACGGGTTGTCGTCGACGCAGACCCCCGCGTACCGGCCCGGGCCCTGCCAGTTGCTCCCGGTGATGCCGACTCCGATTGCGCCGTCCTCGGCCGACGCGAGGCCCGTCGCGTCGGCCGGGATGGCGGTGACGATCCAGTGGCGGTAGGCGGAGTTCGCCGGATCGGTCATGGCGAGCGCGAAGGACTCGGTCCCTTCCGGGGCTCCGGTCCAGGCCAGGTCGGGCGAGCGGTTCTCGCCGGTGCAGTAGCCCGCGACGGAGTTCGTCGCCCAGTCGGGCAGGCGCCCGTCGGCGTCGAGGTCGGGGCTGGTCAACGCGAGGTCCTCGGCGGGCTCCGGCGACGCGGTTGCGGCGCAGCCGGTGAGGGTGGCGAGCGACGCGGCCGACGCGAGGACGACGGCCGTTCGGAGCGCGGACGAGAGCTTCATGGAGCACCTTTCGATAACAGCGTTATGCTGGCATAACATTGATATGTGCGCACCGATCTGTCAAGCGGGACCCGCGACCGGATCCTGCAGGCCGCGATCCGACTCGTGCGCGACGGCCGCGCACACGAACTGACGGTGCGCAGGGTCGCCGCCGACGCCCAGTGCTCGACGATCGGCGTCTACACCCACTTCGGCGACAAGGCCGGCCTGCTCGAAGCCGTGATCGTCGACGCCTTCGACGACTTCGCCACCGCGCTCGCCGCAACCGACGACCTCGGCGATCCCGGCACGCGACTGCGCGAGAGCGCCGGCGCGTACCGGGCCTGGGCGCTCGCCCACCCGCGCCGGTACCTCTTCATGTTCACGCCCTCGAGCGAGGACTTCGCCGTCTCGCCATCCGTCGCCGAGCGCACCCACCGCGTCTTCCTCGCCCACCGGCGCCGCGTCGCCGACGCCATGGCCTCGCGCGCGATCGCACCCGGCGACGCCGACGAGATCGCCCATTACCTCTGGGCCGTCGTCCACGGCCACGTCATGCTCGAGATCCTCGGGGCCGCGTCGGCCGCGCGCACCCACCCCGACCAGACGTTCGGACGCGCCGTCGACCGAGCGCTCGGGTACCCGGGCTGACCCGGGCCGCGTCATCAGGGCGTCGCCGGTCGCCGCTAGGATCGATCCACCGTGGCCGGCTACTCAGATCTCCTCCGAACCAAGGGCGTCGCGCGCATCATCGCCGCCCAGCTGACCGCACGGTTCCCCTCGGGCATGCTCTCGCTCGCGTTCCTGCTGCACGTCGAGCAGCAGACGGGCTCGTACGGCGCCGCCGGCCTCGTGCTCGCCGCGACCTCCATCGGGCAGGCCGTCGCCGGACCGATGACCAGCCGGCTCATGGGCCGGCTCGGCATGCGACCCGTGCTCATCGTGACCCTCATCGTGTGCGTGGCATCCGTCATCGCCATCGGCGTGCTCACGCTGACCGTGCCCATGTACATGGCCATAGGCCTCGTCTGCGGACTGTCGACCCCGCCAGTGCAGCCCGCGGTGCGCACGATCTACCCGAAGATGGTCAACTCCCGGCAGTTGACGCCGCTGTTCTCGCTCGACGCATCGGCGCAGGAGATCATCTGGGTGCTCGGCCCGGTCGTCACCACGTTCGTGTCGACGCAGATCGGAACCGCCTGGGGCATCCTCGTCGCCGCCGCGATCCTCGTCGTCGGCGGCATCTGGTTCATCTCCTCGCCCGAACTCGGCCGCGTACGCATCCCCCGGTCCAAGCGCGCGTTCGGCCGAGTGCTCATGCGCCCGCCCGTCATGCTCGCGACGATCGTCGGGTTCCTGCTCATCGGCGCGTGCGCGGCGATCGAGGCCGGCGTGGTCGCGGCGTTCGGCCACGACGGCGCCGAGGCCGGCATCGTGCTCGCGATCTTCTCGATCGGCAGCCTCGCCGGCGGGCTCGGCTTCGGGCACGCACCCATCGGCCCGTGGTCGACCGCACGGCGCATGTTCATCGTCTTCGCGGGCACCGCACTCGCGGCGTTCTCGATGGACTTCTGGTGGCTCGCGGTCACGCTCTTCATCGCCGGCATCGGCATCGCCCCGGCCCTCGCGGTGCTGTTCGCGATGGTCTCGTCGAGCGTGAAGTTCTCCGACACCGCCGAGGCGTACGGGTGGGTCGGCACGGGCCAGCTCATCGGCGCCGCGCTGGGCTCCGCGCTCGCGGGCTTCCTCATCGACGGCTTCGACGCGGTCGGCGCGTTCTGGGCCGCGACCGTGCTCGCGTTCCTCGGGTTCGTCGTGCCGGCGCTCGCCCGACGCTGGCATCCCGACCTCCGAGGTCGCGACGCGAGCCCCATCCCCGACACCGAGCCGGTCACGATCACCCCGAGCTGACGCCGGGCGACGAGAGGAGAGACGGATGCCGCATCCGCTCCACGCACTCCTGATCGCGCTCCACGACGGCCGCGGCATCCCGCAGGTCGGCTACGGCATGTACAAGGTGCCGGCAGCGGATGCCGCTCGGCTCGCGCGCACCGCGATCGACCTCGGCTACCGGCACCTGGACACCGCCGCGCTCTACGGCAACGAGGCCGAGGCCGGACTGGCCGTGCGCGAATCCGGGCTCCCTCGCGAGGAGCTCTTCGTCACGAGCAAGCTGTGGAACGACGACCACGGCTACGACGAGGCGCTGCGCGCGTTCGACGCGTCGATGGCGCGGTTCGGGCTCGACCGGCTCGACCTGTTCCTCATCCACTGGCCGGTGCCGTCGCAGGATCGCTACGTCGACACGTGGCGAGCGCTCGTGCGGCTCCGCGACGAGGGCCGGGTGGCTTCGATCGGGGTGTCGAACTTCCACGCGCACCACCTGCGACGCATCATCGACGCGACCGGCGTCGCGCCCGTGGTCAACCAGGTCGAACTGCACCCGTGGCTGCCGCAGCGCGAGCTCCGCGTGTTCCATAAGGCCGCAGGCATCCGCACCGAGGCCTGGTCGCCGCTCGCGCGGGGGCGCCTGCTCGACGACCCGGTGCTCGAGCCGATCGCGGCGAAGCACGGCCGGTCGGTCGCGCAGGTCGTGCTCGCCTGGCACGTCGCGCAGGGCACGATCGTGATCCCGAAGGCCTCGAGCGCGGAGCGGATCGCGCAGAACCTCGACGTGTTCTCGTTCGAGCTCGACGAAGCGGATGTCGCGGCGATCGCGTCGCTCGAAACCGGCGAGCGCACGGGCCGCGACCCGGACGGCGACTGACCGGCGCGCGGGCGCTCGCCCGTTCACGTCCGCGCGCACCGGTCTCCTGCTCGCGCTCCGCGCGCACCGGTCCTCTGCTCGCGTTCCGCGAGCACCCGCGCGCAGCTCGCGCTCCGCGAGTGTGTGCCAAGTGCACCGCTCGGGCCACGCAGCGGTGCACATGGCATACGCTCGCCGCACGAACGCGCCCGGCGCATGGAGGGCACGGGGCACCGCGACCGCGAGAAGGTGCGATCTGCACCGCCCGGGGCCCCGAGCGGTGCACTTGGCACACACTCGCGCAGGATGTGGGGCGCGGCGGGGCGGGGGCGGGGCGCAGAGCGCGCGACCGCGCGGGCACCGCGACCGGATCGTGACCCGACTCGCAGCGTGCGCCCAGACATCGAACGCGCTCGCGCCGGTACGGTGACCGCATGATCAGCCGACGCGTCACGTTCGCGGCCGTCGCCGCGCTGGCCGCACTGCTCCTCGCGGGGTGCAGCATGGGGTCGCAGTCCGCATCCGACTCCGGCGGCGACCCGGCCCGCCAGCCCGAGATCGGCGTCCCGGTCGCTCCCGGAGCCCCCGGCCTCGAGGAGGTCGAGGGCGCCGACGGCGGGGCGGTCGCGCCGCGCGACCAGCAGCCGTTCACCGAGGGCGAGGAACTCGTCCGGCCCGACCAGGACCGCAGCGTCATCACGACCGGGTGGGTCTCGATCACGGTCGACGACCCCATCGCGAGCGCGGCCGAGGTCTCCGCCATCGTCGAGCGCGCCGGCGGGCGCATCGACAGCCGCAGCGAGGTTCCGGGCACGCCGAGCCAGCAGGCGCAGGCCACCCTCGTCGTGCGCGTGCCGTCCGGTGAGGTCGACGCCGTGATCGACGGACTCCGCAAGCTCGGCGACGTCGATTCCATCGAGCTCGACGCGACCGATGTCACCCAGCAGCGGCAGGACCTCGACGCGCGAATCGAGTCCCTCCAGACCTCGGTCGATCGGCTCCGCACCCTGCTCGCGCAGGCCGACGACGTGAGCGACCTCATCGCCATCGAGTCCGAGCTGACCACCAGGCAGTCCGAACTCGATTCGCTGACCACCTGGCGCGATTCCCTGGTCGACCAGGTCGACTACTCCACGATCACCGTCGGGCTGCTCTCCGAGGGCATCGTGGCCGAGCCGCGCCCGGACGACTTCTGGGGCGGCATCGCCGTGGGATGGACGGCCCTCGTCGGGTTCGTCCAGGGCCTGCTCGTCGCGATCGGCGTGCTGCTGCCGTGGATCGGCCTGCTGCTGGTCCTCGGCGCGATCGTGGTCGGCATCGTCGTGCTGGCGACGCGCGGGCGACGGAGAGCGGATGCCGCGGCACAGCCGGCCCGCGGCGACGCGCCGCCGACCCCGGGCGAGGACCCGCAACGCCGGCCCCCGGCGTAGGCTGACGCCGTGCCGACCGAGACGACGCCGCCGACCGCCCCGACACCGGAAGCCCTGCTCGACGACGACCTGCTCGCGCGCATCCGCGAGCGCGCCGACCGCTACGACCGCGAGAACGCCTTCTTCACCGAGGACCTCGCCGAACTCGCGGATCGCGGGTACCTGCGTGCACTCGTGCCGACGGCGATGGGCGGTCTCGGCTGGAGCCATGCCGACGTGATCCGTGCACAGTCGCGGCTCGCGACCGCCGCGCCGGCGACGGCACTCGGCGTCAACATGCACCTCGTCTGGACGGGCGTCGCACGCCACCTGCACGACCGGGGCGACGACACCCTCGATTTCGTCCTCGCCGAGGCCGCGGCCGGCGAGGTGTTCGCGTTCGGCATCAGCGAGGCCGGCAACGACCTCATGCTGTTCGGCTCGGGGACGGTCGCCGACCCCCAGCCCGACGGCGGCATCCGCTACACCGGCCGGAAGATCTTCACCTCGCTCTCCCCCGCGTGGACGCGCCTGGGCGTTCATGGGCTGGATTCCGCATCGGAGGACGCGCCGAAGCTCGTCTACGGGTTCATCGACCGCGAGGATCCCGACGTGCACACCCTCGCCGACTGGGACACGCTCGGCATGCGCGCGACGCAGAGCTGCACGACCGTGCTCGACGGCGCGGTCGCCGCGCCCGACCGGGTCGTCCGGCGGCTCGACCCGGGCCCGAACGCCGACCCGTTCGTGTCCGCGATCTTCGCGTGCTTCGAGCTCTTCCTGAGCGCGGTGTACGCGGGGATCGCGGAGCGCGCGCTCGAGGTCGCGATCGACGCGGCGACGGCGCGGACGTCGGCCCGCACCGGTCGGCCGCGCTCGGAGGATCCGGGCGTGCGCCGCCGGATCGCCGAGGCAGCGCTCGCACTCGACGGCGTCGCCCCGCAGCTGGTCGGCCTCGCACGCGACCTGGCGGACGGCACCGACCACGGCGAGTACTGGTTCGCACTGCTCTCGGGCGCGAAGGTCCGCACCGTGCAGACCGCGCGGGAGGTCGTCGACGCGGCCGTCCGCGTCGTGGGCGGCGCGACGTACTTCGCCGGGAACGAACTCGGCCGGCTCCAGCGCGACGTGCTCGCCGGCGTGTTCCACCCGTCGAGCGACGACGGCGCGCTCGCGACGATCGCGAACGCTCGCCTGGGTCCCCTACCGGACTGAACCCGGCCCGGCCGATCGGTAGACTGGCGCCGCGGCGGATCGCCGCGCTCGAAGGAGGTCTCCCCCGTGAACGTGTTCCCGTTCCTCATCGCCATGGCGCTGTTCGTGCTCGGGCTGTGGCTGTTCGGCATCGCCGACGCCGTCGCCGGGTTCGAAGCCGCGGTCTTCTTCGGCGGCATCGTCTCGGTGTCGCTCGCCCTCGCGATCCCGATGAACGTGATCGGGCGCCGCGAATCCGGCAACTGATGACGCTGCCGGGGCGCGACACGATCGTCACCTACCCCGCGGGCGAGCTGACGACCTCCGCACGCGTGGTCGCGGTCGCCCCGCACGACGGCGGCCTCGCGGTGGTCGCCGATCGCACGAGCATCCACCCGGTCGCGGCCGCCTGGCCCGACCAGCCCGCCGATGCCGGCGTGCTCCGCACGGGCGACGGCGAGTATGCGATCCGCGATGCCGTCGTCGCCGCGACCGACGGCGAGACGCTGCACATCGGCACCCTGCCCGTGCGGCCGGGCACCGACGGGTGGGCGTTCGTCGTCGCGCACCTCGTCGATGCCGACGCCGCCGTCGGCGAGGGCGACGAGGTCGAGTTCGAAGCGGATGCCGCGACCAGGCGGGCACTCTCGATCGGTCACACGGCCTGCCATGCGGCCTCGCTCGCGCTCAACCGTGCGCTCGCCGGCCGCTGGTCGAAGTCCGCCCGCCAGGACGCGCTCGGGGCGCCCGACTTCGACGGGATCGCGATCGCGACCTCCCGGATCGAGCCGATGGGCTCGGTCGACCGCTACCGGCTCAACAAGTCGCTGCGCAGGGCCGGGTTCGATGCGAGCGGGCTGGCCGACAGCCTCGGCGAGC
Source organism: Agromyces marinus (assembly GCF_021442325.1). Lineage (NCBI taxonomy): Bacteria > Bacillati > Actinomycetota > Actinomycetes > Micrococcales > Microbacteriaceae > Agromyces > Agromyces marinus. The sequence goes on from NZ_CP087879.1 coordinate 2,274,226, forward strand.
TCGCGGCATCCGTCGACGCAACGCTCGAGGGCTGGGTCGCAGCGGATGCCGCGGTGCGCATCGAGCGCGACGGCGACGGTCTGGGCGACCGGCGAACGTGGGTGTGCGACCTGCCGGACGCCCCGGCGCGAATCCCCTGCGGGGGAACGCACGCGGCGTCGCTCGGCGAGCTCGGCCGGGTCCGCGTCTCGTTCGAGATGGAGGACGACGCCGGCACGCCGGTCCTGCGGATGACGACGCGGGCGAACCCGCCGTCGTGACCGCGCGTCCCGACGCTCCCGAACGCCGCACTCGCCCGGGCGCGCCCGACGGGTCTAGCATGACGGCGTGGGCATTCGCATCGAGAAGGTCGACCTGCCGGGTATCGGCTTCCGTCATGATCTCGTCACCGAGGGCGGGAGACGCGTCAGCGTGGTCTCGTACCGGGACGGCGAGCGCGACCTCGGCATCTTCGACGAGGACGATCCCGACCAGTGCCGCGACACCATTCCGCTGAGCGAGGACGAGGCCGCGGCGCTCGCGGACGTCCTGGGCGCCTCGGTCATGGTGTCCCGGCTGACGAGCCTGTCCGACGACACGACGGGCCTGTTCACCGAGCAGATCGCGCTGCCGACGGATTCGCCCTACCTGAACCACCCGCTCGGCGACACGAAGGCGCGCACGCGCACGCACTCATCCGTCGTCGCGATCATGCGGGACGGGCAGATCATCCCGTCGCCGACGCCGTCCGACGTGCTCCGGGCCGGTGACGTGATCATCGCGGTCGGCACGCGGGCCGGCCTCGACGCGGTGGCCCGCCTGCTCGCCAACGGTCCCGACTGACCCTGGGGGCCGGATGCACGAGACCACGCTGCTCCTCATCGAAGTCGGCGCGCTGCTCCTCGGCATGAGCATCCTCGGGCGCCTCGCCATCCGCATCGGCCTCTCGCCCATCCCCTTCTACCTGCTGCTCGGGCTCGCGTTCGGCAACGGCGGGCTCCTCCCGCTCGCGGCCAGCGAGGAGTTCTTCGCGACGGGCGCCGAGATCGGCGTCATCCTCCTGCTGGCGCTGCTCGGGCTCGAGTACACCGCGGAGGAACTGCTGATCGGCCTGAAGTCGTCGCGGCGCGCGGCGCTGCTCGACGGGCTCATGAACGCGCTGCCCGGCGCGGCGTTCGCGCTGCTGCTCGGCTGGGGGCCGATCGCCGCGGTCGCGCTCGCGGGGGTGACGTGGATCTCGTCTTCGGGCGTCGTCGCCAAGCTCCTGCGCGACCTCGGCCGGCTCGCGAACCGCGAGACGCCCTCGGTGCTGTCGATCCTCGTGGTCGAGGACCTGGCGATGGCGTTCTACCTGCCGGTGCTCTCCGCCCTCGTCGTGGGCATGAGCATCTGGCAGGGGGCGATCGGCGTCGCGGTCGCGGTGACGGTCGTCGTCGTGATCCTGCTCATCGCGCTCAAGGCCGGTCACGTGATCTCACGGTTCTTCTCGGCCGACCACGCCGAACCGCTGCTGCTCGGCGTGCTCGGGCTCGTGATGCTCGTCGCCGGCCTCGCTGCCGAAGTGAGCGTCTCGGCGGCCGTCGGCGCGTTCCTCGTCGGCATCGCGCTCTCCGGCCGCGTCGCCGAGAACGCCAGCGCCGTGCTCACACCACTGCGCGACCTGTTCGCCGCGATCTTCTTCGTCTTCTTCGGCCTCTCCACCGATTCGACCCAGATCGTGGGGATGCTGCTGCCCGCGACGGCGCTCGCGTTCCTGACGATCCTCACGAAGGCCGTGTCCGGCGCCTACGCCGCCCGCCGGGCGGGCGTCGGAACGCTCGGCCAGTGGCGCGCCGGGCTCGTGCTCGCCCCCCGCGGCGAGTTCTCGATCGTCATCGCGGGGCTCGCGGTCGCGTCGGGCCTGGAACCCGCGATCGCGCCGTTCGCGACCGGATACGTACTCGTGACGATCCTCGCCGGAACGTTCCTCGCCCGATTGCCCGACACGGAGTGGTTCCGCGCGGCCGTGCGTCGCCGAGCGGCACGGGCAAAGCGGGTGTCACCCGCGAAACCGTGACGCGACGGCGGCGGCCCCCGCATCGCCCCGGCGCGCGCCCATCACGATCGGCTCGGCTCGACTCGAAGCTCGACCGGCACCGTCACCGAGGCACGCGAAGCGATCCTCAGCGTTTCCCCGCGCCCGGGCCCCGACGTCGTGGTGCTCGCCGGTTCGATCGCCATCATGCGGGCCCGGCCGAACCACGGGAAGTGCTCGGTTCCGTTGAGCTCCTGCCACCACCATGCCTGCGGGAGGATCGAGGCATCCCATTCGAGCCTTACACCGAGCCGTCGGTCGTGATTGGTGATCGAGTACCACCCCGCTTCGAAGTCGGAGAGCCATCCGAACAGCGCCCTGCGCTGATCGGGCTCAGGAAGGGCGCGCAGGTCCAGCCGCGCACCGTCGGCATCGACGTGCGGCCAGGCCGAGGTGACCACCCGGCCTCCACTCGACTCGGGATCGACGGTGAAGGTGCGCGCCCCCGTTTCGATGGTGCAGGACCCGTCGAGGAACGCCCCGCCGAACGCAGGATGGCTCGAGTAGTCCAGCTCGAGCGGCAGATCGCTGAGGTTCGTCAACGTGTCGTCCTGCCGCAACGACGTGCCGTCGAGGGTCAGCGTGCGCTCGATGACGACCGGCACCGAGAACATCTCGAGCCTCAGCGTCATGGACGTCGCCGAGTGATCCGTGACGTCCCACGCGGCCACCGAAGCTTCACCGTGGAATCCGACGCTGGCACCTCCGACGAGCCGCGGCGGGCCGGCGTTCGGGCACAGCGTCTGCCAACCGCCTCGGTACTGCTCCATCCATCGGCCGACCGGGTCGATGGCGCTCGGCCGCATCGCCCCCGACCTGATCCGGTCCGCACGCCCACGCCACGGCGACGACGCCAGCAGGCCCACCGCCGTGCGCACGTCGGTCACCTGCAAGATGTCCGCGCCCCGTCCCGGATCCACCGCGACTCTGAGAGCCCGGTTCTCCAGGATCATCACCGCGGCTCCTCGCGCTCCCCCACGGCGCGTGCGGGTCGCAGCCGAACGGTCGCCAGCTCGAACGGGCGCAGGTGCAGCGTCCACGGATCGTCGGGCTGCTGTTCCAGATCACGTTCGAGCAGGTCCGTCCGTGTCGGCGACTGACACGGAACGCTGCAACTCAGCGATGCGGTCGCGCGAGCACCCTGCGATTCGTACATCCGCACGACGAGGTCCCCCGAGCCGTCTTCGGCGAGTTTCACCGCTTCCACCAGAACACCGGGGCTATCGACGGCCACGATGGGTCGGACCGCCGCCGTCGCTCCACGCAGAGGGAGGTTCAACCGGTACCCCTCGGCGATCCCGCGTTGGAGGTCGCCGGCGACGACCGAGTGACGGAAGACATGCTCGCCCTGGTCTGCATCGGGGTCCGGGAACCGCGGGGCGCGCAGGAGCGATTCGCGCACGAGCGAGTACGTACCACCGCCGAGACGGGGGTGGCGCGTGATGTCACGCCCGTACGTTCGGTCGTTGGCGATGGTCACGCCGAAGTCTCGCTCCTCGAGCCGCACCCACCGGTGCGCGAACGTCTCGAAGCGAGCGTCGTCCCAGGAGGTGTTCGTGTGCGTCGGACGGTGCACGTGCCCGAACTGCACTTCGGAGGCCGCGTGGTCGGTGTGGACATCGATCGGGAACCCGAGCTTGAGGAGCCGCTGCGATTCGCGCCACTGCACCGTCGTCTCGATCTCGAGCGCGTGCTCGACGAGCGCGATGCGTTGGGAGACGTGAGAGCGACCGACCTCGCGCTCGACGACGACGCCACCTCCCTCGACCCGGACGGAACGCGGTCCGCCGAGCTCGACGGGGGTGTTGCGGTAGGACTTGTCGATATCCCACGCGTCCCACTGGTTGGGCGTGTCGCGGAAGAGCTCGAAGACGTTCCCGGATGTCCCTGGCGGAATGATCTCGCGCCCCGACTCGCGGTCGACGAGTGAGCTCAGCGTGCCGTCGGCACTGATCCGAGCAGACAGATGGGAGTTCGCGAGATCGACTGAGCCGTCCTCCCGAGTGGTCGCCTGCACGGGCGCGGGCGCGACCGGGGTCCCCACCGACATCGGCGGAATGCCGGCCAGGCTGACCGGCGCAGCGTTCGCCAGCACGGATTCCGAGTGGCCGGTGGTCGCGCCGAGCGCGTTCAGCGCATCAGTGACGACGCTCTCGAGCTGCGCCTGCACGAGCGCATAGTTGCGCTCGGCTTCCTCATGGACCCAGGCGATCGAACTGCCGGGCAGGATGTCGTGGAACTGCTGGAGCAGCACGGTCTCCCACGCCCGGCGCAGCGCGTCCGCCGGGTACTCGTAGCCCTTTCGAAGGGCCGCCGTCGTCGCCCAGAGCTCGGCCTCGCGGAGCAGGTGCTCGCAGCGCCGATTCCCGAGCTTCGTGCGGGCCTGCGACGTGTAGGTGCCGCGATGGAACTCGAGGTACATCTCGCCCCGCCAGACCGGGGGATCGACGAGCGTGTGCTCCACCTCGTCGTAGAACTCCTCCGGATGCCCCATCCGCACCCGGGCTGACCCGTCGAGGTCACGCTTCCGTCGGGCGGTGGCGAGCATCTCCCGAGTCGGTCCGCCTCCCCCGTTGCCGTAGCCGAACGGCACGAGCGACTGGTCCGAGATCCCCTTCTCCGCATGCTGCCTGGCCGCGCGATCGAGTTCGGCCGCGGACAGGTCCGAGTTGTAGGTGTCCACCGGGGGGAAGTGCGTCAGCACCCGCGATCCGTCGAGGCCCTCCCAGAGGAAGGTGTGGTGCGGCATCCGGTTGACTTCGTTCCAGGACGGCTTCTGGGTGAGGAACCGATCGCACCCTGCCGCCATGACGATCTGCGGCAACGCCGGAGAGTACCCGAATGAGTCCGGCAGCCAGGCGATGCGCGACTCGTAGCCGAACTGCTCCATGAAGAATCGCTTCCCGAGCAGGAACTGCCGGACGAGGGCTTCGCCGCCCGGGAGGTTCACGTCCGACTCGACCCACATCCCGCCCACGGGCACGAAGCGGCCCTCCGCGACCCGCGACCTCACGCGATCGAACAGCGCCGGCTGCGTCTCGCGCAGCCAGTCGTACTGCTGGGCTGACGACGCGGCGAAGACGAAGTCCGGGTCTTCCTCCATGAGGGCCAGGACGTTGGAGAACGTCCGAGCGACCTTCCTTTTCGTCTCTCGAACCGGCCACAACCAGGCCGAGTCGATGTGAGCGTGCCCCACGGCGACCACCTCGTGGTTCGCCCGGGCCCCCGTCGCGGAGAGCACGGCTTCGAGTTCACCGCGCGCCTCCGTCGCGGAACCGGAGATGTCGTCGAAGTCGAGCATGTCCAGGAATCGGTCGAGTGCGCGGAGGATGCCTGCGCGCCGTGCCGACGAGCGATCGAGTGCCAGTGCGGTGTCGAGCAGCACGTCGACATCCCGTTCGAGGGCGAAGACCGTTTCGTCGCGCTCGCAGATTCGAACTGCTCCGAGGCGGTAGAGGGGCTCCTCTCCTGCCGTCCGCAGGCTGCCCAACGCGGTCGGCGCGAACGACCATCCGGCTCCGATGTCCGGATTCGACGCCGCTTCGACGTAGATCCGCTCCGGTCCACCGGCGCCGGCCCGGAGCGGGACGTACATGTTCCGCGACTCGAGGGCCTTCACGACGTTCCCGGCCTCGTCGTACGCGAGCCCTTCGCATTGGAATCCCGGCTGGGTCGGAATGAAACCCAGGTCGACGACCAACTCGGGCGCCCCACTCCACCCCTCGGGCACGGCCGCATCGATCGCGAACCAGGTCGTCCCCCACGGCCGGCCCCATGCAGTGCCCTCGGTGATCGGCACGAACTCATTCGCAACCGCGGCAGGGAAGCTCACGGGCTCGCCTGGCGCATCCCAGGCTGCCACGGTGGCCGGAACAGACCTACGGTAGATCGCCGGACGGAGGCGATCACGCAGGGCGCGAGCGACCCGCGCCTCGATCCGTGCAGAGTTGTCGTGCATATCTCCTTCTCCGAGCGTTCATCGTGGTCCGGCCGCGGCAGTCGCCGGGGGGTGCCTGCATGCTCACACGCCATCCTCGAAACACCGAATGCGGCACCGCACGTTCAGCGCGGTGCCGCACCCGGCATTCGTTCTCAGAGCGCGATCAGCCCTCGTAGTCTTCGAGCGGATCCCACTTCGGGAACACGAGGTCGCTCCGCTCGACGTCGAGTCCGTCGGCCTGCAGCTTGGTGACGGTCTGGTCGATCACGGCGTTGAACTTCTCATCGAAGGCCGCCGCCGGCCCGGCGTAGTCGCCACCCTCGGTGATCACCTTGGTGTAGAGCTCCATGACGTTCGGAGAGGGCGCCGATGCGGTCGCCGCCGACAGGAGCTGGTCGGCATCCGGGCCGTTCATGATCACCTGCGGCGAGACCCGCTGGGTCTCCTCCATGATCTCCAGGATCCGTGCGGTGTCCTCGGTCACGTTGTCCTCGTACGCGGCATCGAGGACGGGGATCAGCCCGAGGGCCTCGTAGGCCGCCGACTGGAACTGCACGGTGCTCATGTAGTCGAGCAGCGCCCACGCCGCTTCGGGCGACTCGGCGGTCTTGCTCATGCCCCAGTACGGCTGGTTGAGCCCGCCGACGGGGCTGTAGCCTCCCCTGCCCGAGTCGGGCACCGGGATCGCCGCCATCTCGAAGTTCAGTCCGGGGTTCAGTTCGCGGATCTGCTTCGCGTGGAAGTTCGCCCCGACGTACATGCCGAGCGTTCCGAGCGCGAACTCCTGGATCGGTCGGCGTGCGTCCCACGACTCCCAGCCGGGGGTGAACACTCCGTCGGCGTTCGCGTCACGCAGCATCTCGACCGTCTGCACGTAGCTCTCGTTTCCGGCCCCGGAGGTGCCGTCCGTGAGGTTGATCGGCGCGCCACCGCTCATCGGCGGCCCGTAGGTGGCGGCGAGAGCGTCGACCGTGACGACGGCGTTCTGCCCCGGCATCGCGAACCCGTACGCTCCGTCGCCCTGCTCGGAGATCTTGGTCGCGACGTCGATCATGTCGTCCCAGGTCTCGGGCGGTTCGCTCACGCCGACGCTCTCGAGGAGGTCCATGTTCGTGTACAGGATGCGAACCTGCGTGTAGGGCAGACTCTCGAGCGGAAGACCGTAGATGTCGTCGCCGACGTAGAGCCCGCTCAGCTCCTTGTTGTCGAATGTGCCCTCCGGGAATCCCCGGTCCTCGAACTCGTCCGTGATGAACGGCGTGAGCGGCTGCAGCCAATCGTTCCGGAACGAGTTGATCATGTTCGTCGCCGGGCTCGGGCCGGTCAGCCGGTAGACGTCGGGCGCGTCGCCGGAGGTGAACGAGAGGTTGATCGCGTTCGCGTACTGCGCCGGCGGGAAGATCTGCAGCTCGACATCGACGTTCGGGTAGAGCTCGTTGAACGCTTGGATCTGGCTCTCCATGAACGGTTCGTACTCGGGCGTGGCGGACACCATGGCGATGCTCACGCTCCCCTCGAGATCCGACGCCTCGACGTCAGCCGCCGGCGCCGGTTCGGGATCGCTCGCGCAACCGGCGAGCAGCACTGCCGCGGCGGCGAAGCCGAGCACCCCGAGGGTGCCGCGGCGAGGTGGTGATCCAATCTTCATGGACAAGGGATTCTCCTTTGAACTGCACGGTCGGGATGGACTCGTTGTGCCCTCGAATCGAGGCTAACACGAGTGAGATAACGTTGTCTAGCTCGGCGCCGCATTTTCTGGATCGCACTCTCGGTGCATCTATCCTGCGGCGCGAACCGCGAGCGTCTTCACTTCGAACGCGCGGAACGGCAGCCGGATCCGCCCGCTCTCGTCGGCGATGTACGAAGCCACCTCAGCGCCCGAGAGCGTGACCTCCCGCACCGCCTCGCGAGGCGTGAATCCGCCGAGCAGCGCTTCATGCGCCCTCCCGACCGACTCGTAGCACCGCACCGAGAACTCCCCGTCGACGCGCCCGAGTCCGCTGATGACGATCGAGCCGGTCGCGAGTGGTCGCCGCGACTCAGGCACGGCTGCGGGCGCCGCGGCGCCCGTGGGCGTCGCGACGATGAGTGGTGCATTGAGCCCTCCGGCCAGCTCGACCACGGCTGCGTCTCGCCAGGAGCCCTCGTGCGGGAGCACGCGGAACCGGCTTCGGTCGACCCGCCCGGCATCGCTCACGGGGTCGGGCTCGTAGGCACTGCGCAGCAGCTGGATCCGCAGTCGAGGACCCAGGGCGTCCACGCCGTGCTTCGAGTCGTTCGCGACTGCGAGCCCACCTTCATCCGAGCCGACGTCGGCCCACCGCAGCATCGGCCCGCGGTAGCCGTCGGTCTCGCGGCGCACGGCAGCGAACGGCGTCTCGACCCAGAGGTCGGGTGCACGCAGGCGCGTGCCGAAGGTGACGGCGAGTCCCGGAACACCGACATCAGGGCTCCCCTCCGCCTTCCAGGTCACCTCGAACTCGATGTCGAAGTGCGGCGAGTGGTGGGTGAAGGTGAAGAAGACGGTTGCATCGAAGTCGTCGCGACGGTGGTCCGCGCGCACGACGGTTCGTACCGGACCGTTCTCCACGACTCGCAGTTCGGCGCCGGCCAGGATCGACTCCTCGAGCCAGGTGTAGTCCTCGACCCACGAGGTCATGGGGTGCGGCAACTCGTGTGTGCGCACCAGCACGCCGAGTCCGAGATCCGGCCGCGTCTGCCGTGCGGTCTCCGGGCTCAGGGATCCCCTGCCGACGTGCCGTGTTCCGGTACCCCGATCGACCAACGAGGTGATCGCGCCCGCGGACTCGAGGAACTCGACATCCCAGCGGTCGGTCCGCAGCCGGAGCGTGCGACTCGCATCCGGCGAGAGCCCATCGCGAACCACCACGTCGCAGGGCACCTCAGGTGGCACGGGGACGAGCGTGAACACTCGGGTCTCGTAGGCGTCGAAGCTCGCGCGGAACGCCAACTCCCCCCTCCGGGTGATCTGTGCCGGCAGCGGCGCTCCCCCGGCATCGGCCACTCCGCGATTCGTCCCGCGCAGCTCGGCCGGCACGAGCACGACCTCATCCCGTGTGTGACCGAGCGGGTTGGTCACCGAGACCGCCCCGGGCCCGAGCTCACCAGCGAGCACACGCAGGGCCGCGCCGGAGACGCGGGCTGCGACGTCGAGCGCGGCAGCGGTGTCGCGCGCCTGATCGGCGAAGGCGCCGGCCACGGCGGATCCCCCGATGATGTCGTGGAACTGGTGGTGAAGCGTCGCACGCCAACTGTCGGACAGCGATGACGACGCATCCTGTCCCGCCAGCGCCGCGAGCGTCTCCGCGACCACGAGCGCGCTCTCCGCCTCGCGATTCATCCGCTTCGAGTCGGCATGGGTCGTGTAGCACCCCTCGAAGACCCGCTCGGATTCCCCGGTGAACTCCGGGAGGGACGGCTCGGAGGCCAGGAGCGCCGACGCGTACTCGCCGAGGGTGGAGCATCCCACGGCGGGGAACCCCCACGCGGCGTCGAGCGACCGGATCGCATCCAGGTCAGCGCGTGTCGGGCCGCCGCCGTGGTCGCCGACGCCGTAGAAGTAGCAGATCTCGGAAACGCCGTTGGCCTTCCCGAGCGAGATGAGGTCACGAGCCAACCGCGATGCCGTCACCGGACCGAGGTAGACCGGCGTGCCGATCGCGAGGATGCGTGTTCCGTCCGCACCGACCCACCAGTACGCCTGCCACGGATCGCGGGAGCCCTCGCCGACGAATCCCGGATTCGCGCGGTGGTGATAGTAGACCTTGGCGCCGGCCTGCACCGCGAGCTGGGGGATGTTGCCCGCGTGTCCGAACGTGTCCGGGGCGAGGAGCACGTCGGGTCGGATTCCCAGCGAATCGCGCGAGTAGTTCAGCCCCTCGATGAGCTGACGTGCCTGCGACTCGCCGCTCGGGATGTTGGAATCGGCCTCGACCCACTGCACGGTCGCCGGTTCGAGCCGACCCTCATCGATGCGTTCGCGAAGTCGAGCGAAGAGGTCCGGACGTGACGCTTCGACTTCGGCGTACCCCCTGGCCTGGGAGTGCGTGAACCGGAACTCCGGGTACTCGTCGAACAGGCCGAGCACGCTCTCCATGTCCCTGAAGATGACTTCACGGGTGTCCTCGTACGTCCACAGCCACGCGAGGTCGATGTGCGAATGCCCGATGCAGTGGATGCGGTAGTCCTCGAGCCTGGATGTCAGCCAATCGAGCTCGGCGATCGCCTCCCGAAGTTCCACCTCAAGGTCCGGACCTCGGCTGAGGTCGAGGCACTCGACGATTCGACCTGCCACCGCCGCAATCCGTGCCCGCTCCTCGTCCGAAGACGCGAATTCCCGCGCGAGGAGCAGGCGCGCGTGGGCGAGATCGAGTTCCCGCCATCGTGTTCGCAGTCGTGGCGTCGTGAACTGCACGGTCAGTCCGGTGCGGCCCCACTCGCCCCCCAACGGAACCGGGGTCTCGAGGACCTTCAGGGTCAGCGTTCCGTTGGCGCCGACCTCGATGGCGTCGAGCACGGTGATCAGCGCCGGGCCGGAGGCGACCGTGGGGAGTTCATCGAGGAAGACGCGCTCACCGTCCCTCGAGATGTCGATGGGGCGGAACGAGTTGATGGTGAGCTCGAGCACGTCTCCCTCGACGTCGACGCCGTGGATGACGGCCGGAAGGTCGAGGGCGACGCGGAGTTCCATCCCGGTGTCGGCCTCCACTGCGAACTCCGAGAACACTCCGACCTGACGGAAGTGGACGTTCTCCGCGTCCATCCGCATGGGGATGTCGCCGCTCGGGTCGGTGCGCACCCAATCGCGCGGAACCCAGCCGGCCTCGACCTCGCTCGCAGCCGTGGCGAGGAGGTCCAGCGCCCCATCGACCGCATCGGGCATGGACTTCTTCATCTCCGAACCGTTTCCATTCCTTCGTACTCGACAGCCTCGTACCCGCACACCCCCATGGCCGAGCCGGTCCGCGTCACCAGTTGGTCAGCGTTCCGTCCCGGAGACGCACGACCGGAAGGTACCCGCGTCGATACTCGTAGCGTTCGGCCAGGGCCTCGTCGATGTCGACGCCGAGCCCGGGGGCCTCACCCGGGTCGAGGTACCCGTCGGAGAACGTGTACGCGTGCGGGAAGACGTCGTCTGCTTCCTCCGGATGCAACGCCCGCTCCTGGATCCCCACGTTGTGGGTCGACACCCCGAAGTGCAGCGCTGCGGCCATAGTGATCGGCGACATGTCCGCCGCGCCATGGCAGCCCGTCTTGACCTGGTAGGGCTCGGCGAAGGCAGCGATCTTGCGCAATCCCGTGAGCCCCCCGGCATGGACGGCCGACGCTCGGACGTAGTCGATCAGCTGTTCGCGAATGAGCTGCTCGCAATCGACCAGGCTCGTGAACACCTCGCCGACCGCGAGCGGCGTCGTGGTGTGCTGGCGAACGAGCCGGTACGCGGACTGGTAGTCCGAGGCGAGCGCGTCCTCCAGCCAGAAGAGTCGATGATCCTCGAGTCGCTTCCCGAGCCATCCGGCCTCCGAAGGCGTGAGTCGATGATGCACGTCGTGCAGCAGGTGGGTGCCGAACCCGACAGCCTCGCGTGCCGCCTCGAAGAGCTTCGGAACGACGCCCAGGTAGGCCGAGGTGTCCCACCCCTCGACGTACGGGCGCTCGGTGCCTGCTCCGGGTTGCGTGCTCGTGTCCCGATCCACTCCGTAGACGTCCGGGACGCCGGGCACACCGCACTGGAGTCGGACGGCGTGATAGCCCTGTTCGATGAACATCTGGAGGTCGTCGATGGTCTCGGAGATCTCCGCAGCGCCGGCGTGGGTGTAGGCCATCACACCCGTACGACAACGGCCGCCGAGGAGTTGGTAGACGGGGACCCCGAGCGCCTTGCCCTTGATGTCCCACAACGCCATGTCGATGGCGGATTGGGCAGCGGTCTGAACGGGGCCGCGCCGCCAGTACGAAGCACGCGACATCAACTGCCATGTGTCCTCGATCGCGAAGGCGTCGCGCCCGATCAACATCGGCGCCACGTGCTCGGAGAGGTAGGTGGCGACCGCGAGTTCGCGTCCGTTCAGGGTTGCATCGCCGACGCCGGAGATCCCCTCGCTGGTCTCGATCTTCGCGGTGACGAAGTTGCGCCCGGGGTTGGTGACGATGACCTTCACCTGCGTGATGTTCATGCCGATGCACCTTCGTAGGCCTCATCGCCGAGCTCCTGCATCAGGCGCACGAGTTCGCGATGCATGTCTTCCTGAATCACGCGATACTCGGGATCGTCGTAGCGGTTGAGCAGTTCATCGGGGTCGGTCTCCAGATCGAAGAGCTCCCACTCGGGAGCATGGGTGAGCGGGGACGTGCCATCGAGGCCGAGCCCATCAGCGTAGTAGTAGATCAGCTTGTACCGTTCGGTGCGAACGCCGTAGTGGGCCCAGACTCCATGGGCGGGATCGCCGTGCTCCCAGTATCGGTAGTACAGGGACTTCCGCCACTCCTGCGGGGAGTCGCCTGCGAGAAGCGGCACGAGGCTGGCGCCCTGCATCCGCTCGGGGATCGGCAGCCCGGCGAGCTCGAGCAGCGTCGGCGCGAAGTCCACGTTGGAGACCATCTCCGGCCGACTCGACCCGGGCGCGACCCGCTGCGGGTAGCGCACGAGCAGCGGCATCCGCAGCGACTGCTCGTACATGAACCGCTTGTCGTACCATCCGTGGTCTCCGAGGAAGAAGCCCTGATCCGAGGTGTAGACCACGATCGTGTTCTCCGTCAGGCCGTGCTCATCGAGATAGTCGAGGACGCGTCCGACGTTGTCGTCGATCGAGGCCACGCACCGGAGGTAGTCCTTGATGTATCTCTGGTACTTCCAGGACCGGACCTCGTCGTCATCGAGACCCTCGGGCACGTCGGCCTTCAGGTCTCTGGGGCGGAGGTCGCGATCGACCCGCATCCGGGCAGCCCGCGCGGCATCCGCGCGCGTTGCGTAGTCGTCCCGGAACGTGGACGGCTCCGGGATGTCCTCGTCCTCGAACAGGTGCATGTGCGCTTCATCCGGTTCGAAGTGACGGTGCGGCGCCTTGTGGTGCAACAGCAGGCAGAACGGCCGATCGGGGTCCCTGGCTTCGAGCCACTCGATGCCGAGGTCCGTGATGACATCCGTCACATATCCGGGGATCTTCTCCGCTCCGGCCGGACCGAAGAAGTCGGGATCGAAGTACAGCCCCTGCCCATCGAGCACCTTCCAATCGTCGAACCCGTGGGGGTCGTGGGCCGGACCATGGCCGAGGTGCCACTTGCCGTAGATCGCGGTCTGGTACCCCGCGGCCTGGAGCAGCGGCGGGAACGACACCTGCGCCGCATCGAGATTCTCGCTCAGCGTCCGCACGCCGTTGACGTGGTTGTAGGTCCCGGTGAGGATCGCCGCGCGGCTCGGCGCGCAGAGCGCATTGGTGCAGAAGCAGTTCTCGAACCTCATGCCCTCGTCGGCCAACCGATCGATGAAGTCGGTCGTGTTGATCCTGCTGCCGTACGCGCCGATGGCGTGCGAGGCATGGTCGTCGGCCATGATGTACAGCACGTTCGGGCGGGGGTCCGGGGACGCGTCGCTCATGTGTCCTGCTCCTGATCTCTCGTCGATTCGGCATCGCCACGTGGTCGAGCCAGATGGTCCATCATCCGCTCGGCGATCTGTCGGTATCCGCGGCCGTTCGGATGGACGTTGTCTGCGAGCAGGTCCGTGTCGTCCGCCCCGAGCAGGCTGACGCCGTGCACGAGGTGCAGGCCCCGGTCACCCCGGTCTCGGAGGATCTGCACCGCCTGCGCGATCGCGTGCCGGATGAACTCCAGCGTCAGCCCGTGCGAGTTCGGCTCGTCAGCCGGGAACGCGGTCGAAATCGGGGTGATCACGTGGATCGGCACGCCCGGATGGCCGTCGCGAACGGTCGAGATGAACCCGAGGATCGCGGGAAGGAGGCTCCGCTCATTGTGCGTGGCCTGCCCATGGACGTTGATCCCGAGGCAGAGCGTCACGAGGTCGGCGCGCTCATCACGGATCAGTCGGGCGATCGACGGGTCCAGGAGACACTGCCCTCCGAAGCCGAGGTTCAGGTGGTCGAAGCCCAGGCGGGTTGCGCAGATCGCAGACCAGGTCTCCGTCGGCCCCGGCGCCGAACGGCACTGCGTGATCGAACTCCCGTGCACGATCCACCGCGGGCGCGACTCCTCGACCGGTTCGCACCGGGCGCCCTCCTCGACCAGCAGCCGGTTGACGAGCACGCGACCGTACTGGGGGAGCCACACCTCCACGAGCCCCGGTGGAACCGCGAACTCGACCGGCGACCGGCCGATCTCGGCTCGGAGGACACCGTCACCCGTGACGACATCGACGGGCGAGCAGTCGGCGTCGGACCGGAGGTCGAGCACGAGACGACGCGAGTCGGTGCGGAAGCGCAGGCGCACCCCCGCGGGCATCGCCGCTCGTTCGATGAGATCCCCGCCCGGGTACAACGCGTGGTCTTGATGGGGAAGGCGCCATGGTTGCACGCCGTGGCCCGTATCCTCGAGCGACGCCACTCCGTGCCAGGACACGTCCGTGTGCAGATCCGCTGTTCGCATCCGCTCCTCCTGTTCGGAGCCGGCGGTGGACACGATTGAACGTTTCATCATGTCCACCGCCGGCTCGGGTCACTCGACTGCGCTGGTCGTCGAGAGCCAGCCGTTGAGGCTCGACCCGACACGCACCTCGACGAGGACCGTGCGCGAGCGTTCCTCAGGTTGTCCGGCGAACGGCGTGGTGACGATCCCGTCCCCCGCGTCGACGGTCGTCGTGGCAGTACGTTCCTGACGCGGCGGAGCGACCACCTGAAGCGAGTTCCGCTCGACCTCCGCGAAGGCGGGAACCGCTCGACTCAGGTCGCTTGCGTCAACCGACACCGCAACCTCGAAGACGCCTCCAGCCGGCACCGACTCCGGGGCCGTCGCCGAGAGGAAGGATCCGCTCCGGATCGACTCGACCTCTCCCTCGACGTACACCGGAGAGCCGTCGAGCGTCACCGCGACACCGCCGGCGAAGGGAGTGAGGGTGCGACTCGCACCGTCCATGCGTGTCACCTCGACGTCGCTTCCGGACATCAGGGTCACGTCTCGGGGGCCGTCGGTGGACCACATGACCTTGGCGGGCGTGCCATCGGCGCGGCGGAACTCATAGCTCCGAATCTCCGGGTCCGTCTCATCGCGGTGATCGAACTCCGCGCCGGAGAGCACTCGCGTCAGCGTCGCGTAGGCGTTGAACGCCATCTTCGGCGTGTACGCACCCGCAGGATCAGCAGCGCTGCGGACCATGCCCCAGTTCTGGCCCGGAGCGGCGCGGTTGACGCCGGTGTTCTCGAGCGAGTACCAGTACACGCGCTCGACGCCGGACGCGAGCGCGATGACCTGCGATCGGACCGTGTAGTCGGCCTGCGTCGCCTCGCTGACGCCCCGAGCGCTGATGTTGGACTGCCAGCCGACCTCGGTGAACCAGATCGGCTTGGCCTCGCCGTCGTTGTACTCCCGGATCAGCTCGTCGAGCTGCTGGATGCGCGCCTCCAGGCCCACGCCCGGAAGGCTCGGCGCGGTGTAGCCGGCCTCCGGCGACTGCGGGAATCCGTAGGGATGGACCGTGACGGCGTCCAGGTACTCCAGCGCGCCGTGGGAGAAGAGCTCCTCGAGCCACGCGTACGGCAGCGTCACGGCGGCGGGTCCGACGATCTTCGCGTCGGGGTGCGCTTCATGCACGACCTCGGCGGTCACCTTGAGCATCTCGTAGTAGCACTTCGGATCCGCCTTGCACGGCCCGCGGTTCCACGGAGCCTCCGCGCCGTTGTACTCGTTCCAGACCTCGACGGTGTCCACGACACCCTCGTGCCGGTCGAGGACCGCCCGGGCGTACTCGGCGTACGCCTGGATGCCGCGTTCCGTGAAGGGCGCAGCGCCGAAGCCCTCGTCGTCCTGGTCGTACAGCTTGTTCCCGTAGGAGAGGATCACGAGCGGCTCGGCACCCAGCTCCGACGCCGTGTTGATGTAGTCGTCGTAGAACGCGGGACCGCCGGCGTACAGCCCCTCCTCCGGCTCGAACTGCCCCCAACCGAGCGTGTCGCGGATTCCCGCCACACCGGTCTGCGCGAGGATCGGCGCGATGTCGAGGCTCTGCGACCCGGTTCCGCCGACGTACGTCTTCGTGTCGGGGTCCCACATCGGTGCGCCGCCCCTGGCGGGAAGCCCGAACTTGGTGTTGATCGCGAACCGCTCGTCGCGTTCCCCCGACCACGGTGCGATCAGGGCGAACGTCGTCGTGAACGGCGTCTCCCCCTCGACGGTCAGTGTGTAGTGGCCGGGCTCGTCGATGTCTGGTGCGATCGTCGAGCTGTCGTGTCCGATCTCACCGGTGAGCACCGTCCGGCCCTGATCGTCGACGATCGTCCAACCGGCCCCCGGGGCCTGGACCGCGAACTCGATGTCATCCGCGTTCGTGAAGATGTTCCCGAGCGAGTCGGACTCGATCGTCGTGTTCTCGTTCGATTGCGCCGGCGCTGCGAGCAGCAACGTCGCTGCAAGCGCAGCGGCCGTTGCGACGGCAGCCTTTCTCACTACTGTCACGGGCGTTCCTTTCCTGTCTTCTGTGCGTCGAAACTTCGTCGGTTCGTGCTCCCGTTCGCCCTACATGCCCATCGCCTCCTCGTGCCCGGTTCGCCAGGTCCTCGCCGGGCGTGCACCCAGGAGACGCTCGAGACGACCGAGGTCGAGCGGGACCTCGTGCCCCACGAACGTTCGTCCTCTCGCGACCTCGGGGAGGAATCGGCCGATCAGATCCGCGGTCGGGACCTCGCTGAGGGTGTCCGGCGCCGCGATGTTCACGATCTGGAATCCCTGCAGATCTGCGTCGGCGAGCCGAACCAGGTACTCGGCCGCGTCCTCGGTGTGCAGATACGACCACACCTCCGCGCGCAGCGACTCCGGCGCGCTTCGCGCCTCGCTCAACCGCTTCGCCAGCCGCTCTCCCGCGGCGACGAACGGGAAGCGCACGGCGCAGACCGCGGTCCCCCAGCGACGGTGCATCGACTCGGCCACGGTCTCGGTGACCGCTTTCGAGAGCCCGTAGGAGTCGGCCACGAGCGTCGGGTGATCCTCATCGATCGGGAGGTAGTGCGGCCTGAGTTCAGGTGGACCGAACGCGAGCCCGACCGCCGCCATGCTCGAAGCCACGACCGCACGGTCCACCCCGAGTTCCCCGGCCGCGTCGAGGATGTTGAAGGCGGCAGCGGTGTTGTTCGCGAACCCACGTACCGGAGGGTTCGTCGGGTGCGGGATCGCAGCCAGGTGGATGATGGCGGTGGGCCGCCCGTCGGCGCGCGCGACCAGGGCCTCGACCGCACGACGTGCCGTTCCCGGCTCCAGGAGGTCACCGCGCACGACGTGCCCCCGGCCGGGATCGGCATCCTCGGACCCGATCAACGCGACGACGTCTCGGTCGATCGACTCGAGCGATGCGATCACCCGACGACCGATGGTTCCGGCAGCGCCCGTCACGAGGATCGCGGCGCCGGCCCCCGGATCCATCGTCACTGGGGGTCGGGCGAGATCGCGCCCGGGTCGACGTAGGGATATCCCGCGGGCTGCGGAATGGGCCCCGCCAACAGCGGGTCCGCGGTCGCGCTCATCCACTCCTCGAGCGTCGTCCGCAACCGTGCGAGCACCTCGGCGTGGCGCGGGTCTCCAGCGAGATTCTGCCGCTCCATGGGGTCGAACAGCAGGTCGTAGAGCTCCTCGCCCGCGACGGGTTGCTCCGACCATCCGCCATCGACCCAGTAGTCCTTGCTCGGGCTGTCGTCCACGTTCGGGAGCACGGGTCGATCCCGATCGGCGAACCGCTTGATGTACTTCCAGCGGTTGCTGCGAACGGCGCGCTGCGGTTCATAGGCCACGTGGAAGGTCACCTCGGAGAAGACGACCTCGTTGATCTCCGATTCTCCATCGAGCACGGGCAGCATCGACCGGCCCTGCACCCACTCCGGCACGTCAGCCCCCGCGATCTCGCACAACGTCGGGAAGATGTCGATCTGGGAGACCAGCGCATCGCTGACGATCCCACCGCGGAACCCACCTGGACCCCTGAGGATCAGCATGACGCCCGTCCCGTTGTCGGAGAGGGTGCACTTCATCCCGGGCAGGGCGACACCGTGGTCGGTCGTCATCAGGACGAGCGTGTTCTCGGCGAGGCCCTGCGCCTCCAGCTCATCGAGGATGTCGCCGACCGCGGAGTCCATGACCCGCGCGGATGCGTGGAAGCTCGCCATGTCTGCCCGGGTCACCTCGTTGTCGGGCATCGTCGGCGGAGGCGCGACGTATCGTGCGTCGCTCGGCGGGTACCCGAACGTCGAGCCGTCCGTCGGCAGAGTGTGGGTCTCGACGAACCCCACCGAGAGGAAGAACGGCTGACGATGCTCCCGACGGAGGTATTCGAGCGTGGCCGGAACGATCGCCGCCGCCCGCGCGTTCGGCACCTCGAGGTGCTCGTCGTAGCCGATGATCTCGCCTTCACGGGGGCCCGGGGCGACGTGTTGCACCCCGACCATGGCGGACGTGTAGCCGCGAGCGCCGAGGGTGTGGATGATGTGCTGCGAATAGTCGGCGATGCCGAAGCCCATGTGGGCGAGCCCGAGCATGCCGGCGCTGTGCGGAGCCTGGCCGGTGAGGAGCGCAGCGCGGCTCGGCGAACACGTGGGTGCGGCGGAGAACGCATTGCGGAAGACGACGCCTTCCTCGGCCAGCCGCTGCAGCCTCGGCGTGGGCACCGCGTGCCCGTAGGGCTGGATCATCCGCCCGGTGTCGTGGGTGTGGAGGTAGAGGATGTTGGGGAGTTGGTCGCTCATGCGCCGAACAGCTCGCTTTCGATGTCGTCGGAGGTGGTCGCGGGCCTGCCGTAGGCGACAGCGCCGAGTACGGCGATACTCGCCGCCGACCACCCTCGCATCGGAACCGACGGGTACCGTTCGAGTGGGAGGTCGGTCCCGCCGTCGATGACGTTGTACTTCTCCCACAGTGCGCCCGTGCGATGGAATTCATCGATCTGCAGGCCGACGAAGTCCGCAGAGATCGCGCGCGCGAGTTCGTCGAAGCCGTATCGGAGCAGCGCCGAGACGACGATGATCTGCATGGGCGGCCAGCCGACCGGCCAGTCCCATTGGCAGTGGCTGAACTCCGCATGCGGGCTCGGGTGCGGCCGGGGCGTGAATGCGAGCCCGTGGGCTCCCCGGAACTCGGCCAGGCGCTGCACCATTCCCGCCGCCTGAGTCTCGGTGGCGACGCCGGCCCACATGGTCCAGAAGGCGCTCAGCGAGTCCACATCGAGTTGCGCGCCGCGCTCCACATCGAGCTCACGGAAGAAGGAGTCGCGCGGACTCCAGCACAGGGAACGGATGATGGCGGCCCGCCGCTCGGATTCCGCAGCCCAGTACGCCGAGCGTTCGGCGTCGCCGCATCTCGAGTGGAGTTCCGAGAGCGCTTCCGCGACACGCACCAGGCATGAGTTCGTCAGCAATGGTGCGCACCGCCGCACGTCGCCGTTGAAGATCGGGGTGAAGTCGAGACCGGTCTCGGCTTCCGCTGCGAGTTCCGCCCGGAGTCCCGGGTCACCCAGATCACGGTTCGTCGCGAGCCCGACATCCGTCGAGTGGTGCGCGGCGCACCAGTACTCGTCGTACTCCTTCTCGAGAAGCCGAAGCGATTCCCGGGCGAACTCCAGATCGCCGGTCGCGTCCAGGTAGCGCACGAGGCTGTCGGCCGTCAGCGGCGGCTGAGACCGAGTGAGGTAGTACGAGCGGTTCCCGTTGAGGACCATCCCGAAGCGATCGATCATCGAGAGCTGGTTGACCAGGTGATCGCGCACGAGATCCGCGCGCCCGTGTTCGAGCATTCCCAGACTGATGAAATAGGTGTCCCACCCGTACATCTCCGGGAATGCCCCTTCGCCGCCACCGGCCGTGCTGTACGGTCGGGGCAACTCGATCAGCGTCCCGCGTTCGTCGTTCGCGACATCCTCGGGGGTCGCGGTGGCCAGGTTCTGGTCCCACCAGGTCTCGACCAGGGCATCGAGCCCTCGCCACTCATCCGCACGATCCGCCATGATCAGGTCCGCCCCACCACGGCAGGTGCCGCCATGGCGGCGACCAGTTCCTCCGTCAGCCGCAGGCGCAGGCCCATGTGGTCGGGGTCGTCGTAGAGGTTGGTCTGTTCGTCCGGATCGACCTTCAGGTTGAAGAGCTCGCCGTACGCCTGGTCGCAGAACACGGTGAGCCGCCAGCCGTCGGCGGTGATGATCGTTCGTACCTGGTCGGCGGGTGCGACGTAGCTCGTATTCGTCTCGATTGCAACGCGTTCGTGGCCACGCTCGGTGTCCAGGGTGGACTCGCGGATCGGCAGTGCCCGACCCTCACTGTCGCCGGCGTCGACGCCGGCGAGTTCGAGCACCAGCGGCCGAACATCCAGGTGGCTGGTGAGCCCGTCGAACCGTCTTCCCTGTGCGACCCCTGGCCCTGCAACGATCATCGGGCAGCGCACGGTCTTGTCATAGTGCCACGGCCCCTTCATGAGCAGACCGTGATCACCGATGACGTCCCCGTGGTCGGTCGTGAAGATGACGACCGTGTCTTCGACGAGGCCTCGCTCCGACAGCGCCTCGCGAATCCGACCGATCTGGTGGTCGACGAAGGCGCAGGACGCGAAGTAGGCAGCGCGAAGACGCAACCATGTCTCCCGATCGAAGGTCGAGAGTTCGAACTTCTCGTCTTGGAAGGCCGCATACTGCCATGGCCCGGTCGCCCGGTCCCACTCCTGGGGAATCGGGTCCGGGATGCTCCGCCAGTCGAACCGTTCAGCCCACTCGGCTGGCGGGTCGTAGGGGTCGTGCGGGTCGACGAAGGACACGTAGAGCAGGAACGGGTCCTCCGACTCGCGGAGCTCGTCGAGCTGCGCGATCGCTCGGTCGGCGATCCACGTGCTCTGCTGCAACTCGGCGGGGAGGGGGGACGGTCGGAAGATCCTTCGGTTGGGGGCCTGCATCAAGGGCTTCACGTGAGCATCGTGCGCGCGCTGCCATTCGTTCGTGAGATCGCGCCCATCCGGTGGGACCTCGCTGAGGTACGGCATGGGCCACGCCGTCGCGAGCGCGCGATCGTAGTACTCGGGATGCTCGGATTCGATCCAGTCCAGCCACGGACCGTGCCTCGTGTCCTCGGTCACCTCGACATGGTCGAACCCGAGATGGTCCAGGTCGGTCGGTGGATAGTTCGTGTGGGGCGTGAAGTGGAACTTCCCGATGCCGGTCGTGCGATATCCGGCCTTCCGGAGTTCATGGGTGAAGAACGGCATGTCCGGCCGCGGCTCGACGTCGTTCGCGACCATGCCGCTCACGATCGGAGATCGGCCGTTCATGATCGCGTTGCGGCTCGGCCCGCAGATCGGAATCGGCGTGTAGTGCCGCAGGTACGTCACCCCATCCTCCGCAAGCGAATCGAGGCTCGGTGAGACGCCCGGGACGTCGCACCCGTAGGCACCGACCGATCCGGCGGCCCACTGGTCCGCAAGGATGACGACGATGTTCGGTCTCTTGCCGGCTTGCTCGCTCACGCTCTCATCCCTTGATCGAACCGGCGATGCCGTCCACGAAGTACTTCTGCAGCCAGAGGAAGACGACGATGACGGGAAGGACCGCGATCACCGCCGCAGCTGCGAGCCCGCCCCAATCGATCGTGTTCTCGCCGAAGAACGCATAGATGCCGACGCCGAGTGTTCGCAGCTCGGGCGCGTTCAGCGTGAACACCAGGGGAGTGAGGAAGCCATTCCACGCCCCGATGAAACTGAAGATCGCAACGGTCGCCGTCACGGGCATGGCCATGGGGAACATGACCGACCAGAAGGTACGGAAGTAGCCGGCGCCATCGACCTTCGCCGCTTCTTCCATCTCTGCGGGGATGGTCGCGAAGAACCCCATGTACAGCAGGATCGGCATGACGTGGGCCGAGCCCGCTTCGGCGAGGATGATCGCCATCAGCGAGTTGTTGAGCCCCATCGCGTCGATCAGCAGGTAGACGGGGATGATGGTGAATCCCTTGGGGAGGAACATCGACCCGACCAACGCGATGAGGATGATCGACTTGCCCGGCATACGGCCGCGCGCGAGCGCGTAGCCGGCGAGTGACGAGATCGCGATCGTCAGGAAGACCACGCTGATCGTGACGATCACGGTGTTGAGCGTGTACGCGTCGAACTGGGCCTGGTTCCAGGCACGTTCGAAGTTCTCGGTGGTGAACTCCTGCGGGATGAGGTTCGCCCCGCCCAGGATCGTCTCCGACTGGGGGCGGATGCTGGAGACGACCGACCAGGCGTACGGGTAGAACCACAGGAACACCAGGGGCAGCATGATCAGGTGCGTCACCAGGCGGCCGGCTCGCCCCATCCGACTCCCTGCGGAGATCGACCGGAACCCGGTCGTGTGTCGGCGCCCGCTCACGCGCGGACGCGTCGCTGTCGAAGTCACTTCGATCCCTCCAGACCGGCCGCTCGCCGACGTACTCGACGGACGATGATGAGTTGAACCAGCGAGAGCGCCATGATCACGACTCCGAAGAGCAGCGCTGCGGCTGAGGCGTACCCGAATCGGGGGATGAACTGCTCGGGGCTGAAGGCATAGCGGTAGATGTACGTGGCCACGATGTCCGTCGCGCCGTTGGGCCCGCCTGCGGTCATCGTCTGAACGATGTCGAAGGCGTTGAAGCTCGTGATGAAGGTCAGGAGGAGGATGATGATCGCGAACGGCATGAGCAGCGGAATCGTGATCGACCGGAAACTCGCGAACCGCCCCGCGCCGTCGATCTTCGCTGCGTCGTACAGCTCCACGGGGATCGTCTGGAGAGCCGCGAGCCAGTAGATCATCGTGATCCCGAGGCCGCGCCAGGTCTCCACCGCGATGACCGTTGCGAGCGCGGTGGACGACGATCCGAGGAAGTTGACCGGATCCAGCCCGATGGCCTCCAGCGCGACGTTGATCGGCCCCCGGTTCGTGTCGAGCAGGACTGCGAAGACCAGCCCGACCACTGCCGTCGTGCTGACCACGGGGATGAAGATCAGCACACGGTAGACGTTCCGGCCGAAGAGCTTGGGGTTGTTCAGGACGAGCGCGAAGAGCAGGGCGAGCGGCGCCTGGATGAAGACCGACGCGAACGCGAACCAGAAGGTATTGCCGAACGAGTTCCAGTAGGCAGGGTCTGTGGCGGCTTCGATGAAGTTGTCGAGCCCGACCCAGTCCTCGAGGGGGCCGAATCCGTTCCAGTCGAAGAAGCCGTAGCCCCAGCTGGCGACGATCGGCCAGAGGGTGAAGAGGAGCAGCGTGATGACCATCGGGGCCACGAACAGGTAGTGCCACCGATGCGCCTTCATGCGCGACCAGAGGTCGTCGTTCTTCTTCCGTTCCGGTGGTCCCGGCGGTTCGTGCCCTTCGCTCAGCGCGTTGTCTGCTTCTGCGAGGTCGATCTTCTCGATCGCGGTCATGAGCGCCTACCGCACTCGCGCGACCTGAGGCGCGTCGTCGCGCAGCTCTCGTCGTGAACCTGCACCGAACTCTCCTTTGAATCTCGACACCCCGCGGGTGACGTCAGCGACCCGCTCTCGACACGGAATCGAGATCTGCCACTACCGACCGGAGCTAGGCTAGCACTGAAAGATAACGTTGTCTAGGCTCGAGCACGGCAGGCTCCCGCCCTCACACGTGCAGTGCGGACCTACTCCGAATCCACGGTGAAAAGGTACTCCCCCGCCCCCGCCTCGAAGGCGGCGACGCCGTCGCTCCACTGCACCGCCGCCACGCCGGCGACACCTGAGATCGGCACTCCACCCTCCGAAACGACGCTCGACGCAGTCGCGGGGATGCGCACAAGCGCGGTCGTCCCGACCGGAACGCGCAGTCTCAGGCTGAACTCCGCATCGCCGTCGCGCCACCACTCCACCGCGGCGACCCCGAACGGCGTTCGCAACTGCGCGCCTGCCGAGCTGAGCTGCTCGGTGGCCCTGGGGTCGACGCGGAATGTCCGGAATCCCTCGCTGGCAGGACGGATCCCGGCCACGTAGTGATAGAACCAGTCGTCGACGGTCCCGAGGAAGTAGTGCCCCCTCGAACGCGACTCGATCTTCCAGTGCTCCCAGAGGGATGTCGCGCCGTTGTCCAGCCAATACCCCCAGCTGGGGAACCGGGTCTGCTCGGCAAGAGCCACGGCCACGTCGACGTGCCCGTGCTCGGTGAGCACCGGAAGCAGGTACTTCGTCCCGAGAGCGCCGGTGTTGAGGGTCATGCCTCGCTGCCGCACGTCCCGGGCGATGGCGTCGGCCACCCTCTGCTCGGCACCGGACGGCACCAGGCCGAAGGCCAGGGCGAGGACGTTGTGCGTCTGTCGGAACCCCTCGTCGCCCTCGCCTCGAACGATGCCCTCGCGCTCGTCGTAGAAGGTCCCGATGAATGCCTCGCGCACCGCGGCGGCGGCATCCGCGAAGAATCGGCCGTCCGAGGGGCGCCCCAACCTCTCGGCGATGGCGTTCATCGACTTCGACATCACGTACAGGAATGCGGTGGCCGGCACTCGGCGGTCATCCGGGGGGTTCTCCCCGCGCGGGTCCGTCTCCGGGCTCACCCAGTCCCCGAGACTCGACGTTGCGATCCCACCCGGAGAGCGCGCCAGCTCGAAACGCACGTACTCGCACATTCCTTCGTAATGACGCTCGAGAGCGCGCGAATCCCCCGCATACCGGGCGAGCCAATCCGGGACGAGCACGTACGCCGAGTGCCACGTCGGCGCGGGCCCCCAATCACCCCAGGAATCCGACGACGGGGCGATGACCTTCGGCGCGCCCCCATCGGAGCGTGTCGCTGCGATGTCGTCGGTCCACTTCGCGAACAACGCTGCGCAGTCGAAGTTCATCAGGAACATCTCGGCTCCGAGCATGCCGTCCCCGGTCCACCCGTTCTTCTCGAACATCGGGGTGTCGGTGGGGAGCCCCTGGAGGTTGTTGAGCATCGTGTCCCGAGCGATCCCGTGGATCCGATTCATGAGCGTGCTCGAACTCGCGAACCGGCCGGTCGTCTCGACGTCGGTGTGCACGACCTGCGCAATGACCGCGTCCTCGTCGAGGGAGGTTCCCGACGGCCATCCGTCGATCTGAACGAACTGGAAGCCCTTGTACGAGAAGGACGGCGCCCAGGTCTCCCTGTCTCCGGTGCCGGCGAGAACGAACCTGTCCGTCTGGAAGCCGTCACCGAAGCGACCGTTGTTGCGCAGATCCACTCCACCGTCCGAGTCGAGCCGCTCACCGTAGGCGACCGTGACGGTCTCGCCTTCGGAACCCGAAACGCTCAGACTGACCCATCCCGCGACGACTCGCGGGAACTCCACGATCCAGCTTCCCGATCGCGAGCGGGTGATGCGGTGCGGCCGCAGCTCCTCCACGACACGACTCGGTTGGCACGACTGGCGGACGAGGGCGCCCTTCGGCCCATCGCGGAGCGCGACCCTCGCCCACTCGCCGTCCAGGCACTCGGGATGCGCGAACTCCGGTACAGCGCGACGCGCGTCGTAGGTCTCGCCGCCGTAGACGTCGTCGCGCAGCGTCGGCCCGGGGGTCCACTTCCAGGTCTCGTCGGACACGACCCGGTCGACGCGGCCATCGCCATAGGTGATGACGAGCAGAACCCGGGCAACCGGTTCCGCGTTCCACGGTGCGGTGTGCCAGTCCCAGACGTTCGGGTTGCGCATGCCGTAGAAGCCGCGCCCCAGCTCGATGCCGATCGCGTTCCCGTTCGAGCGGATGGCCCCCCGAACGTCGTACGCAACGTACTCCACAGTGTGGTCGTAGTCCGTGAACCCGGGAGCGAGCACAGCATCCGTCACCGGAACGCCGTTGAGCAGGACGTTGGCGTACCCGCCCGCGGCGACGAACAACGTCGCCGAGTGAATGGTCGCGCCGGGCTCGACGTCGAAGCGTCTGCGCAGCAGGGGGGCTGGGCAGACGCCTTCGCTGCGCGCCGGCCCGCCGATCCACTTCGAGTCCATCCAATCCGCTTCGCCGAACAGCCCGGTCGTGAAGACCGCCGTCGCAGCCGCGCTGCCCATGGACGTCACCACGTCCAGAGACCACCGGTACTGCGATGCCGCGCGAAGCGGCGGCATGGGGCCGGGATCGGTGAACGGATTCGCCGAGAGAACGGTGCCGCTGTCCCAATCGGTCGAAGACTCGCCCTCCGGACCGATCCTGTCGACGGTGATCCGGTACGAGACCTGGACGAGTCCGCGGGCATCGGAGACGATCTCCCACGAGAACCGCGGACATCCGACGTCGATCCCGACGGGATCGCTCATGCCCTCGACCCGAAGCCGCCGGAGTTCGAATCCCTTCGCAGCGCCGCTCATGCGGCCTCTGAACCGCGAAGGATCAACCGCGTCGGGAGCACCACGGTACGAGCCGGCGATGCGTCGCCAGCCAGGCGCGCCAGCAGCGTGTCGGCTGCAAGCGTTCCCATCGCCGCAATGTCCTGGGTGACGACCGAGGTCGCCGGTGTGCTGAGCACCGCGGCCTCGAAGTCGTCGAAGCCGATCATCGGGAGGCGTCTCCCAAGGCTTCGGAACGCCATGAGCGCGCCGACCGCCGCTCGGTTGTTGGCCGCGAAG
This sequence comes from Agromyces marinus, assembly GCF_021442325.1. Lineage (NCBI taxonomy): Bacteria > Bacillati > Actinomycetota > Actinomycetes > Micrococcales > Microbacteriaceae > Agromyces > Agromyces marinus. The sequence goes on from NZ_CP087879.1 coordinate 2,300,975, forward strand.
ATCGCGTCGGCCGACTCGGTCTCGACCACTCGTCGCACGATGTCCGCTGCCTGTTCGCTCGTGTGTGCACTGGTGAACACCGACTCGAGGTCCGGTTCGACGCCGGCGGCGCGGTGCGCCGAGAGATAACCCTTGTGTCGCTCGCGGATCGTGAAGATGTCGAGGCCGTCACCCACGAATGCGATCCTGCGCGTCCCCTTCTCCAGCAGGAACGAGACCGCCTCCGCGGCGCCGCCGTCGTTGTCTGCCAGGATGCAGTCGGCGCTCGGGAACGCGCCCGGGCGGTCGACGAAGACCACGGGCGGCACCGGTGGTGGGATGGTGTCCCAATCGCGGGTCTGCGCCCGTGGCGGAACGATGATCATGCCGTCGATCCGCTGCTCCATGAGCCGATCGACGAGCTGGTCGTGGCGCGCACCGTCCTCGTCCGAGCTCACGGTGGTGAGCAGGTACCCCTCGCTTCGAACCCGCTCCTCGACCGCCCGAGCGATCGAGGAGTAGTACGGGTTCGCCAGGTCGCCGATCACCAGAGCGAGCATCTTGCTCGTCCACCCGGGTCGGATGCTCGCCGCGGCGAGATTCCTCCGATACCCGAGCGAGGTGATCGCGTCACGGATGCGCTCGACCAGGGTTGGATCGATGTTCGTCTCGCCGTTGACATAGCGGGACACCGTTCGCAACGCGACACCAGCTTCGCGCGCAACGTCGTTCATCGTGGGGTTGCGCCGCTTCGCGTTCGCTGGGCTCTCCGACTCACTCATCGCGTCTCCCCTCGGGGTCGGGGCGACCGGCTCCGCCCAAGTCGATTGCGTGCCATCACACGTCCACGGCTCGCCCGGCCTCGTGTGAATCGATGGCCGCCCGGAAGATCCTATGAGTGAGCACCGCTTCACCGGGCGTCGCCGCGCCGAACCGCATCTGGAGCGCCCCGTCCCGCTCGGCGAGGTACACGGCCCACATCTGCAGGATCGAGTCGGAGAAGCCGAACTCGAAGTTCGCGCCGGTCACCGTGGGCCACACCGACTGGCTGCCGGAGTCGATGCGCTGCCAGACCTGCTCGACGCCGGTTCCCGGAACGTCGACGGTCGCGAAGATCTCGACCTGCTTGGGGTTCTTGCTGCTGAATCGAACACCGCCATCGAGGCCGATCGCCTCGAACACCCACGTGTTCTTCTCGCCCGGGGCGATGCGCTTCGTCTCGGTCGTGAGCGGGAATTCGACCCCGTCGTGAACAGCGGTGCAATGCAGTACGGCGTTGTCCCAGGTGTCGCACACCGCCGGAGCACCGTGAGCGTCCGGGCGAGTCGAAACGATGTCCTGCAGCACGCCGTAGACGCTGCGCGGTTCCCAACCGAGGCGGAGCGGAACGTGCCAGGCGTGCATGCCGAGATCGTTCATGACGCCGGCCTCGCCGCAGTATGCGCGCTGGCGCTTCCATCCGATCGGCTTCCGGACGTCGACATCGCTCGAATGCAGGAAGCTCGAGCGCGCTTCGACGATCCTGCCGAGCGCTCCGCTGCGCACATAGTCGATGGCCATCTGCGCGCCGGGGAAGAACGGCATCTCACTCGAGCACCGAACGAACGACTCCGGGTGTTCATCCATCGCGTCCACGATCGCCTCAGCGGCGACGACGTCGATGCCGAACGGCTTCTCGGCGAGGAGGCCCTTGCCCGCCCTGATCACATCCGTGTAGATGCGCTCATGAAGGTCGTGCCGAACCGCCACGTAGACGACATCGACTGCTGGGTCGGCGAGGAGATCCGCGTAGTCGGTCGTCTTGGTGGTCACCGACTCGATCCGATCGAACCAGTCCATCGCGCGGACATCGATGTCGCACACCGCCGTGAGCCGCGGGCGCACCGGGTGGTCGACGAGGGCCGGCCAGCGCTGGATGGCAGCTGCGACCTCTCTGCCCATCAGGCCCGCGCCGATGATGGCGACGTTGACCTCGCGCACCGTCACCGGTCACCCCCATCGATCAGTGCGAGCGCTTCGTCCACGGTCGCGCCGCGGTGGAGGACCGCCATCAGCGCGGCCGTCATGCCCGCGGGGTTCGCATGCTGGACGATGTTCCGCCCGTACACGATGCCCCGAGCCCCCTGGTCGAGCACTGCGACCGTCCGCTCGAGCAGCGTGCGGTCGTCGACGCGTCCGCCACCCCGGACCAGGACGGGCACATCGCCGGCGACCTGGACGACCTTGCGGTACTCGCTCAGGTCGTCGGTCGGGTCGGCCTTGATCAGGTCCGCGCCGAGTTCCCGCGCCTGGCGAACGAGCGCGATGATCCGCGCCGAGTCTCCGTCGGTCATGTACCCGCCACCGGCGATTCGCGCGTCCTGCATCACGAGCGGCTCGATCATCAAGGGCATTCCGAACCTCGTCGCGTCGGCACGCAGCTGCAGGATCGAGCGGATGTTCGCCTCGCGGATGGCGGGGTGATCGGGCAGGTGCATGAGGTTCACGCAGATCGCTGCAGCGTCGAGCCTCACGGCGGCTTCAACGGCGTTGGGGATGTGGTGACTGAAGACATGGCGATCGATCGGGTTCCCGTAGACATTCGCCACGTCGGCGCGCAGGACCAGCGCCGGACGCTGCTTCCCTCGCACCGATTGCAGCAGTCCCGCATGTCCGATGGACAGCTGGATCGCATCCGGCGCGGCATCCACCAGGGTCTGCACCACCTGCGACATGTCCTCGATCCCGGCGATGAAGCTCGGTTCACCGAAGAGCCCATGATCCACGGCCACGTCGAGCAGCCTCCCGGATGCTGCATCGAACAGCCGATTCAAACGAACGTGATCCACGATGTGCGTCCTCCGCATCTCTGCTTCCGCCTGTCCGAGAAGCCTCTCGCCAAAGGCTAGCGAGATGGGATAACGTTGTCTAGCGCAGACGGAGAGCGATCTGCTCGCCTCGACGAAGGGAAAGGAGCGGAATGCACCCGATCACCGTCGCCGGTCACATCTGCCTCGACGTGGCACCATCGATGCTCGGCCACCGGGGCGACGCGCACGCCGTGTCGAGCACCCCCGAGTTCTGGCTCCACCCCGGGGCCCTCCGCGAAGTCGGCGCAGCACGGGTCACCCTCGGAGGCGCGGTCGCGAACACCGGACGGGCCCTCCACGATCTCGGCGCCCCGGTCTCGGTGAGCACCACAATCGGCGACGACATCCTCGGACGAGTCACACGCGACCTCATCGATCAGAGCGGATTCGCAGCGACATCGGTGCAGGTCACGAGCGACTGGTCCACGTCGTACAGCGTCGTCGTCGAGCCACCCGAGGCGGATCGCACGTTCTGGCACCATGTCGGTGCGAACGCAGCCTTCGATGGAACAGCCCTCGAACCGCGCACGGGGATCCTCCACGTCGGCTACCCGACACTGCTCCCACGACTCCTCGAGGACTCCGGTCACGGGCTCGAGACGCTCCTGCGCCGGGCGAAGAAGGGCGGCGTCACGAGCTCAGTGGATCTGGCCGTGTACGACCGGGACTCGGGCGGCGCCCTCGTGGACTGGGAGCGGGTGTTCACGTCCACGGCGCCGTGGACCGACCTCCTGACGCCGAGCCTCGATGACCTGACTTCCGCACTCGGCATCGCGGAGTCGTACTCCGAATCCCTCGTCGAGGAGCTGGCGCAGAGGTTCATCGACGCGGGAGTCGCCGTCGTCGCGATCTCCTCCGGGCGCCACGGGCTCCATGTGCGAACAGGATCTCCAGACCGGCTCCGGCGTGGCGGCGCGGCCCTGGCCGCCGTCGCCGACACGTGGGCGCAGCACTCGATCACGCGAAGCGCGATCCAGGTACGCGCCCACGCGACGACGAACGGGGCCGGCGATGCCAGCACGGCCGGATTCCTCTTCGGCCTGGCGCGGGGCCGCAGTCTCGACGAGAGCACGCGCCTGGCCATCGCCAGCGCCGCAGCCGTCGTCGGAGGGCAGCGGCCCACGCCGACGATACTCACGGACCTGGACTCCTCCCTCTCCTCCTGTTTCGAAGGACATGTGAAATGACGATTGAGAACGCCTCGCCGATCGACCTGGCCGCGGCCGGGATCCAGTTGGACGCGAACCAGATCCCAGCGCGGTTCTATCGCGGAGGCGACCGTATCGCCGCCTTCCGGCGAACCGGGCGAGCCGAGCCCTACACGCCTGAAGACTGGGTGGCGTCGACGACCTCGGCGTTCGGCTCTGCAGACCTCGGGCTCTCGCGGCTTCCGGGTGGAGAGTTCCTCATCGATGCGATTCGTCGAGACCCCGAGTTCTGGCTCGGAGCCGCCCACCGGGCGAGCTTCGACTCCGACTCGATGCTCCTGGTAAAGCTGCTCGATGCGGGGGAACGCCTGCCGATCCATGTGCATCCCGACGGAGCGTTCGCCAGCGAGCACCTCCGGGCACCACACGGGAAAGCCGAGGCCTGGTACATCCTCACGCCTGGCGTCATCCGGCTCGGGCTGAAGCGAGACATCTCCAGGATCGAACTCGAACGTGCTGTCGCGGAGCACGATGGGCGAACACTGCTCGAACTGACCCATGAGCGCGAAGTGGCAGCCGGTGACACGGTGTTCGTTCCGCCCGGCACGCTGCACGCGATCGGCGGGGGGATCCTCCTCGTCGAGGTGCAGGAGCCGTCCGACTTCTCGATCCTCCTCGAGTGGAAGGGATTCGCGATCGACGGAGATCGTCACGGCCACCTCGGGTTGGGATTCGACGTGGCACTCGACGCGGTGGACACGGGCGGGCGGTCCTCCGATGAGATCGATGCGCTGATCCGACGGACTCCGGGGCCGGGATCGGTGCTGCCACCCTCCGCGCTCGACTACTTCCGACTCGACCGCACCTCGGGCCTCGCCACGTTCGACGCCGGCTTCTCCGTCGTGATCACCCTCGACGGCACCGCGACACTGTCGACCGATCGGTCGGAGCAGCGGCTCGAGCCCGGAAGCACCACCCTCATTCCGCACGCGGCCGGCCGATTCGAGGTCACGGGCGAGTGCCTCATCGCGCGGCCCCCTCTCCCCCGATGAGCGATGCCCCGGCGTTCACGACGCTTCCCGAGCCCCGAACCGACGTACTGGAAGCCCTCCAGCAGGTCGCCCCGGGTCGTGTCCACTCCCGCCCGTCGGACAGGCTCGCCTACGCGCATGACGCGTCGCACTACCGATTGCCTCCCGCCGCCGTGGTGGTGCCTCGCACCGCCGCCGAGGTCGCGGCGCTGCTGCAACGCTGCACTGCGCTCGGCGCACCGGTGACCTTCCGCTCGGCCGGCACCAGCCTCAGCGGCCAGGCGAGCAGCAGCGGGATCGTGCTCGACACCCGACGCTCCTTCCGAAGCATCCGCATCTCCGAGGACGGATCCTCGGTGACCTGCGGTCCGGGCGCAACCATTCGTGCGGTGAACTCGCGGTTGGCGCCGACCCGCAGGAAGCTCGGACCCGACCCCGCGAGCGAGGCGGCCTGCACGATCGGCGGGGTCGTCGCGAACAACTCGAGCGGGATGGCGTGCGGAACGGACGCGAACACGTACCGCACCCTGGAATCGTGCGTGCTGGTGCTGCCCAGCGGCACGACGATCGACACCGCCGCACCCGACGCAGACGCACAGCTCCGTCGGTCGGAGCCGTCGCTGCATGCCGGACTGGTCGAGTTGCGGGACCTCGTGCGCGCGAGCGAGAGCGCCACGACGAGGATCAGCGAGCTGTTCTCGATCAAGAACACCATGGGGTACGCCGTCAACGCGTTCGTCGATTTCGACCGTCCCGTCGACATCCTCCAGCATCTCGTCGTCGGCAGCGAGGGAACGCTCGCCTTCGTCGCTTCGGCGACCCTGCGCACCGTGCCCGTCAACCCCTTCGTGTCGACCGGAATCCTCGTGTTCCCCTCGCTCGAGGCGGCCACACGATCGCTGCCCGTCCTGGTCGACGCAGGATTCGCGACGATCGAACTCCTGGATTCCACCAGCCTGAAGGTCGCGCAGAGCGACCCCGACGCGAGCAGCGAACTCCGGTCCATCTCGGTCGACACGCATGCCGCGTTCCTCGTCGAGTTCCAGGATCCCGACCAAGCGTCGCTCGACGCCCACCTCGCGTCGGTCGAGGCGCTCTTCGACGAGCTTCCGCTGTCGCAATCGGCCACCCTCACGACGGATCCCGGCATTCGGGCGGGGCTCTGGCGCATCCGCAAGGGCCTCTATGCCCTCGTGGCCGGCAACCGGCCCCCGGGAACCACCGCGCTCCTCGAGGACGTCGCCGTCCCGGTCGGGAACATGCTGGCGCTCTGCAATGGGCTCACGAGCCTCTTCGACCGGCACGGATACGAGGCGAGCGTCATCTTCGGGCATGCCAAGGACGGCAATATCCATTTCATGCTGAACGAGTCGTTCGACGATCCGGAACACGTCGCCCGCTACGAGGCGTTCACGGAGGATCTGGTCGAGCTCGTCCTCTCGCAGCACGGCACGCTCAAGGCCGAGCACGGCACGGGTCGGATCATGGCGCCGTTCGTTCGACGCCAGTACGGCCAGGAACTCTACGACGTCATGGTTGCGGTGAAGAGGCTCCTCGACCCGGCCGGGATCCTCAATCCCGGGGTGCTCCTCGTCGAGGACCCGAACGTCCACATCCAGAACCTGAAGCCGGTCGTCCGGGTGGAGGACGAGGTGGACCGGTGCGTGGAGTGCGGGTACTGCGAGCCCATCTGCCCGAGCCGGGACCTGACGACCACACCGAGGCAGCGGATCGTACTCCGTCGCGAGATCGCTATCGCAGAGGACGCCGGCGACCGCACACTCGCCGACGCCCTCCGCGAGGAGTACCAGTACGACGCGATCGACACATGCGCCGTCGACGGCATGTGCCAGACGGCCTGCCCGGTCGACATCAACACCGGGGATCTCGTGCGCCGACTCCGGTCGGAGCAGAGCAGCAGCTTCGAGCAAGCGGCATGGAGGACTGCAGCGCGACAGTGGGCGGCCGCGGCACGAGCCGGCAGCGCTGCGCTGTCCCTCGCCGATGCCCTTCCGGCAGCGGTGCCGACGCACACCACCGCGGCTGCACGGGGCCTGCTGGGCGCGGGTGCGGTGCCGCTCTACACCGCGGACCTTCCTTCCGGCGGCACGGTGCGAACGGCGATCGCCGAGGCCGATCCGGAGATCGTCTACTTCTCCTCCTGTGTCAACACGATGTTCGGCCCGGCGCCGGGCGGAGACGGTGTCAGTGCCGCCTTCCTTCGGCTCTGCGAGCGTGCACGCGTTCGCATCCGCACGCCTGACCGCATCGCCGGCCTCTGCTGCGGGACCCCGTGGAAGTCGAAGGGGATGTCGAAGGGCCTGAGCGTCATGCGAGAACAGGTACGGGACGCGCTGCTCGAGGCGACCGAGGGGGGTCGGATCCCCGTCGTGTCCGACGCAGCGTCGTGCACCGAGGGTCTCCTCTCGCTGCTCGAAGACGAGCCCGCACTCACGGTCGTCGACGCCCTCGAGTTCATCGAACGTCGCGTGCTGCCGCGACTGCCGGCCGGACGCAAGCTGCAGTCCGTCGTCATCCACCCGACGTGCTCCTCGAACCGCCTGGGGATCGATCGGTCCCTCGAATCGATCGCCGGTGCGGTCGCCGAGAGCGTCATCACGCCCGACGACTGGGGGTGCTGCGCCTTCGCCGGTGATCGGGGAATGCTGCATCCGGAATTGACCGCCTCCGCGACCGCTCCCGAAGCGGCGTCGGTACGTGGCGTCGATGCCTCCGCGTACGCATCGGCGAACCGCACGTGCGAACTGGGCATGAGCCGTGCGACCGGCCGCAGCTACCGGCACGTCCTCGAGATTCTCGACGAGAGTCTGGCCTGATGCCCTGAGCAGGCGGCGAGGGCGTTCAGGATGCCGCGGCGGCATCCGCTCGATCGGCCCCGCCGGACTCGGCGAGCAGTTCCCGCACGCGCGGGACGACGCGAGTGGCGTACAGCTCGATCGTGCGCAGCATCGCCTCGTGCGGGAGCGTGCCGTTGGAGTACTTCAGGTCGAACCGCTCGGCGCCGATCGCGCGCACGGCCGAGGCGATCTTGCGGGCGACGGTCTCGGGCGAGCCCGCGTACAGCGCCCCGTTCGGGCCCGCCTCACCCTCGAAGTGCGCTCGCGTGACGGCCCCCCAACCGCGCTCGCGGCCGATCCGGTTCATGATGACCTCGTAATGCGGCCAGAGCGTCTCGAGCGCCTCCTCGTCGGTCTCGGCGATGATGCCGGGCGAGTGCACCGCGACGGGTTGCGGGTCGTGGCCGAACTGCGCGAGGGCCTTCCGGTAGAGCTCGGCGAGCGGGGCGAACCGGGCGGGGCTCCCGCCGATGATCGCGAGGACGAGCGGGAGTCCGTACTGCGCGGCGCGCACGACCGATTCGGGGCTTCCGCCCACCCCGATCCAGGTGCGCAGCGGCCCGTGCTCGACCTTCGGGAACACCTCCTGGCCGGCGAGCGGCGGTCGGAGGGCCCCCTCCCAGGTCACGGGCTCCTGCGGCAGCAGCGCCGAGAACAGGGCGAGCTTCTCGTCGAACAGCTCCTGGTACTGATCGAGGCGGTACCCGAACAGCGGGAACGACTCGATGAACGACCCGCGTCCGAGGATGACCTCCGCGCGACCGCCGGAGAGGCCGTCGAGGGTCGCGAACCGCTGGTGGACCCGCACGGGGTCGTCCGAGCTCAGCACGGTGACGGCCGAGCCGAGGTGGATGCGCTCGGTGCGACCCGCGATCGCGGCGAGCACGACCTCGGGCGCCGAGATCGCGAACTCGTGCCGGTGGTGCTCGCCGACGCCGAAGAAATCCAGACCGAGCCGGTCGGCCAGTTCCGCCTCCGCGACGACGTCGCGCAGCACCTGCGCCTGCGAGAGCGGTTCGCCGTCCGCGCCGAGGGTCACGTCGCCGAACGTGTCCAGTCCGAACTCGAGTCCGCGCGCCATCCGCCGCCCCCTTCGATCCGATCGATGCGTCCGCATCCACGGTGCTGGAACCGCACCCTCACCGAGACTATTCCGCCGGGCGCCGCCCGGCGAGGGGAATGCCCCGAGCGGTGCGCGCGTTCGTGACTGGTGAGGCGCCGCGAGTCGGCGCGCGAGCGGGAGCGCGCCCGACGGGCGGACGAGGAGGAGCACGTGGCGGATCGGCCGAGGATCGGCATCTTCGGGGCCGGCAAGGTCGGTACCGCGCTCGCGCGGCTCCTGCTCGACGCCGGGTACGAGGTCGCCCTCACCGGATCGCCCCGGCAGACGGCGCTCGACCTGCTCGTGGCCGTCGTCGCCCCCGGGGCGCGCGTCGCGACCGCCGACGACCTCGTCGCCGGGGCTGACGTCATCGTCGTCGCCGTGCCCTTCGGCAAGGCGCCGAGCGTGCCCTGGGACGCGTTCGACGGCAGGATCGTCGTCGACGCCACGAACTACTGGCCGCCCGTCGACGGGCACATCGCGGAGATCGACGACGACCCGCGCACGACGAGCGAGGTGCACGCCGGCTGGAACCCCGCGGCCCGGCTCGTGAAGTCGCTGAACCACCTCGGCTACCACGACATGGAGGACGACGCGCTTCCCGCCGGATCGCCGCTCCGCCGCGCCCTGGCGGTGGTCGGCGACGACGCGGAGGCGCGCGCCGTGGTCGCCGCGATCATCGACGACATCGGCTTCGACCCGGTCGACGGAGGGGCGCTCGTGAACGGGTGCGCACTCGAACCGGGTCACCCGGCGTTCGGCCGCGAGCTGTCGGCGACCGAACTCGAGGGCCTGCTGGAGGCCGAGCGCGTCGTGGCGGCCTGACGCGCCCGGAAAGGCCGGGCGCACGCCGGAGGTTCGGGGCACGCCCAGGCCGGTCGGGGCGCGCCCAGGCCGGTCGGGGCGCGCTCAGGCCGGGACCGGCCCGTCGGGCTCGGGACCGATCCCGGGCCCGTCGGGCTCTGCGCGCCGTCCGGCGGAACGCTGCCGGAGATCGACGAGGCCCACGGCGAGCGCCACGACCAGCAGTCCGCACACCGCCGCCATGCCGATCGCGTACGCGTCGTGGAACACGTCGATCCGGCGCTCGAACGCCTGCTCGCGGTACACGGTCGAGTAGAACAGCGACAGCGCGATCGCCGTGCCGATCGCGGTGCCGACGCGCTGTCCGAGTTGGCCGACGGATCCGGCGAGCCCGCCTTCCCGGACCGGGACGTCGGCGAGCGCCAGCACCTGGTTCGGTGCGATCACGAACCCGCCGCCGGCACCGCCGACGAGCATGACCGCGGCCATGACCCAGGGGGTCAGCTCCGGCGGGGTGGCGACCGCGACGAGCACGAGCAGGCCGAATCCGACGAGCAGCAGCAGGATGCCGCCGACGACGAGCGGTCGCCCGACACGACCGACGAGCCGCCCGCCGACCCAGGACGTGACCGCGCTCGCGAGCGCGAACCCGATGGTGACCATGCCCGCGTAGACCGGCTCGAGCCCGAGGCCCTGCTGCAGGAAGAGGGTCGTGAGCAGGAACGACGCCGGCATCGCGGCGAAGTACGCGGCGGCGAGCAGCGTGCCGTTGCGGAACGACCCGAGCGAGAACAGGGCCAGCGGAACGAGCGGCGCCCTGCCGGATGCCTCGTACCTCCGTTCCCACCACAGGAAGGCCGCGGCGGCGACGGCGAACGCGATGAGGGTCCACCACCTCGCGGGGTCGTCGTCCGGCGACCCGGTCGTGAGCAGGAACGGCCACATGAGCGCCGCGACGGCGACGCCGAAGAGGCTCACGCCGACCGGGTCGAGCGAGATGCGTGCGCGCGGGCCCGGCGGTCGCGGCGGCAGCAGCCGGGCGGCGAACACGATCGCGACGAGCGCCAGCGGGACGTTCATCCAGAAGATGCCGCGCCATCCGTCCTCAGGGCCGCCGACGGCGATGGCGAGCCCGCCGAGGGTCGGGCCGAACGCCGTCGCGATGCCGATCGTGGCCCCGAACAGCCCGAAGGCGGCACCGCGCTCCCGCCCCTGGAAGAGCTGCTGCACCATCCCGATGACCTGCGGCATCTGGATGCCGGCGGCCACGCCCTGCAGCAGCCGTGCCGCGAGCAGCACCTCCCCGGTGGGCGCGATCGCGCAGGCGAGGCTCGTGGCCGCGAACAGGCCGAGCCCCACGATGAACATGACCTTGCGGGAGCCCTGGTCGCCGAGCCGACCGGCGGGCACGAGCGTGAGTCCGAAGGCGAGGACGAACCCCGACACGAGCAGGCTCAGCTGGGTGGGTCCGGCGTCCAGTGCCGACTCGATCGACGGCAGTGCGACGTTGACCTTGGTGAGGTCCATGATCGTCAGCGCCGCGACCCCGACGCACACCCAGTAGGCGCGCCAGCGGTGATCGTGCGCGTCTGGCACGCGAGGCTCGGGCTGTTGCGGCATCCGGTTCAGCCTAGGGCTGCAATCGCTGGATGCCCCACGCGCCGACAGCGCCGCCGTCACGGCTGCGCGTGTACACGAGCCGGTCGTGCAGCCGCGACGTGCGCCCCTGCCAGAACTCGACGCGCTCGGGCCCGACCCGGTATCCGCCCCAGGTCTCGGGGCGACGCACCTCCCCCGCCTCGGGGTACGCCTGCTCGAGCTCCGCGACCCGCGATTCGAGCTCTGCGCGCGACGCGATCGGCTGCGACTGCCGGCTCGCGGTCGCGGCGATCCGCGACCCGTACGGGCGGGTCGCCCAGTACGCGTCGGACTCGGCGTCGTCGACCTCGACGGCGCGGCCGGTGACGATCACCTGGCGGTGGATCGCGTACCAGGGGAACAGCAGCGTCGCCGTCGGGTGCACGGCGAGCGCGACGCCCTTGCGCGAGCGCCGATCGGTGTAGAACACGAACCCCCGCTCGTCGAAGCCGCGCAGCAGGACCGTCCGGCTCGACGGCACCCCGTCGCCGTCGACGGTGCCGAGCACCATCGCGTTCGGCTCGTACACGCCGCGCGCGTCGGCGTCGGCGAGCCATCGGTCGAACTGCGCGAACGGATCGGCCGCGGCATCCGATTCGTTCAGGATCTCGGAGCCGTAGTCCTTGCGTCGGCTCAACGCGTGACGGGCCCCAGCCCCGCTGCGGTCCGGGTCGATCGCATCGCTCATGGCTCAAGCGTAGGAGGCGCCCGGCGCCCGGCGCGCTCGAAGCACGGTGCGGCCGCCGAAGCCCTCCCGGCAGTGGTTCGGTCGCCGGGAACGGCTTCCGGGATGCCGGGCTCCGCGCCGGGCTCCGCGGACGACGAAGCCCCCGGTCTCGGCGAGGAGAACGGGGGCTTCGGCGATGGTGGACCCAGGGGGATTCGAACCCCCGACCTTCTCATTGCGAACGAGACGCGCTACCAACTGCGCCATGGGCCCGAGCCGTGAACGACTCTATCATCCCGCGGAGCGTGGTCCGGACCGAGCCGATCACACCGCGGTGCGACGACGCCTCAGCACCTGGTCGAGGTCGCCGATGGCCGACTCCCCCGGGTCGACGATGCCCATCCGCGCATAGGGATTGGCCGCGTCGGACGCAGAAGCGGCCGGGCGCCGCGCCGCCGCGCCGCCGGCCGCCTGGGTCTGGCCCGGGTCGACGGATGCCGCTGGCGGCCGCAGCACGGGCAGCTGCGGTTCCATCCGCCCCGCGCGCTCGGCGAGCTCTGCGTCGACGGCCGCGCGTTCGAGACGCTCGGCCTCGGCGATCGAGGCCATGACGCTCGCGGCGATCGTGCCCCGCGAGAGGTGCAGGGGCCTGGGCAACGGCTGCGGGACCCACCCGGGTTCGGCCTCGACGACGGGCTCGCCGAGGTCGATCGGTTCGAAGGGCTGCGCTGCGGCGGGTTCGGCGACCGGGCGAGACGCGACCGGCACCGGGCGCCGGCGCGCGAGCACGACGAGCGCGGACACGGCGACCACGCCGCCGGCGGCCCCGGCGAGCACCACCGACGCACCACCGCCTGCCGCGACCACCACGATGCCGGTGAGCGCGGTCAGGAGCGAGACGAGCAGGACCAGTGAGGCGAGCGCACGGCGCCGACGCAGCGCCCGGTTCGCGGCGCGTGCCACGTCGCGGGCGGCATCCGTTCGCGACGACGCGGCGGTGCGCTCGGCGGACGCACGCTCGGCGGCGGCATGCTCGGCCGCGCGGCGCTCGGCGGCGGCGCGCGCCGTCTGCTCGGCGACCTCGCGCTCCGCGGCCGCGGCCGCCTCTTCAGCGGCGAGTCGCTCGGCGATGGCACGGTTCTCGGCCGCCTGCGCCTCGAGGCGCGCGGCGAGTTCGTGTTCGTGGAGGATCCGCTCCTGCGCGGCGACCTCGCGAGCGGTCACCCCGGTGCGCACCTCCTCGGGCGCTTCTGCCGTCTCGGCGAGGATGCGCAGCGTCTGCTGCAGTCGCACCGCGTTGCGCTCGGTGTTCAGGTACTGGCGGCGCCGGAGCCAGCTCGGGAGCAGGTACGCGATCCACAGCGTCGCGGCAACCGCCACGAGTACGCCACCGCCGATCGGGTCCATGGGATTACGGTAGGTCACCCGGAGTCTCGACTCCTATTCGGCTCGGGGCGTGTCAGCGATCCCCCACTCGAAGTGGGGTACGGGCGGCCATCCGGTCGGCCTCGGGGATCGCCGCGGCCGCCGCGGGTGCGCGACCGTCGCGCCAGCGCCGGAGCACGCCGCCCGAGACCTCCTCCGCGACGAGCGCGAACGCGAAGTGGTCGCGCCAGTCGCCGTCGATGTGGATGAACCGCCGCCGGAGGCCCTCGTAGCGGAACCCGAGTTTCTCGACGACGCGCAGCGACGGAGCGTTCTCGGGGCGGATGCAGATCTCAACCCGGTGCAACCGGAGCGCGCGGAAGCAGTGGTCGGTCGCCATGGCGACCCCGGCCGGGGTGATGCCCCGACCGGCGACCTCCTGCGCCACCCAGTACCCGATCGACGCGGAGGCGAGCGATCCGTGCGTGATCGAGGCGACGTTGAGCTGGCCCACGAGCTCGCCGTCCCACTCCATCACGAACGGCAGCGCGGTGCCCGCCCGCGCGTGGGCGTTCAGGTTCCGGATGCTCGCACGCGCGTCGATCGCGGTGCCACCGCCGGGGTAGGTCGCCTCCCACCGGCGGAGCCACGCGCGGTTGTCGAGCAGCACCCGTTCGAGCTGCCGCGCGTCGCGCACGCGGATGGGGCGGAGCGTGAGCGACCCGTCGACGAGTGTGGGAACGGATGCCGCGGCCACATCAGTCCCGTTCGATGCCGGCTGCGAACTCGACGATCCACGCGCGCAGGTCGGCGCCGAGGTCGTCGCGATCCGAGGCGAGCTGGATGACGGCCTTGATGTAGTCGAGCTTGTCGCCCGTGTCGTAGCGGCGGCCGCGGAACACGACGCCGTAGACGCCGCCCGTGCCCTCGACGTCGCCCGCCATCTCCATGAGCGCGTCGGTCAGCTGGATCTCGCCGCCCTTGCCGGGTTCGGTGCGGTGCAGCACCTCGAAGACCTGCGGCTTGATGACGTACCGTCCGATGACGGCGTAGTTCGACGGCGCGACCTCCTTGGCTGGCTTCTCGACGAGGCCGGTGATCCGCACGACGTCGGGGTCGTCGGTCGGCTCGACCTCGGCGGCGCCGTACAGGTGGATGCTGTCGGGGTCGACCTCGAGCAGCGCGACGATGGTCGCGTCGCGCGCGATCTGCTCGTCGAGCATGCGGGTCAGGAGCACGTCCCGGGCGTCGATGATGTCGTCGCCGAGGAGGACGGCGAACGGTTCGTCGCCGACGTGCATCTCGGCCCGGAGCACGGCGTGGCCGAGGCCCTTCGGGTCGCCCTGGCGGACGTAGTGCATCTGCGCGAGTTCGGTCGACTCGTTGACCTTCTGCAGCTTCGCCGTGTCGCCCTTGGCCTCGAGGGTGTACTCGAGTTCGGCGACGCGGTCGAAGTGGTTCTCGAGCGCGTTCTTGTTGCGGCCCGTGATCATGAGCACGTCGGTGAGCCCGGCGTCGACGGCCTCCTCGACGACGTACTGGATGGCCGGCTTGTCGACGACCGGCAGCATCTCCTTCGGCATGGCCTTGGTCGCGGGCAGGAAGCGGGTTCCCAGGCCGGCAGCGGGGATGACGGCCTTCGTGATCCGTTCAGTCATGCGCATCAGCGTAGTCGTCCGCGCCCCCACGGGCCCGAGGCATCCGCCTAGGATGGCTGCCATGCCCGACGATCCCACCGTGGTCAAGCGCATCCTCCGTGCCGAGCTCCGCGAGCGGCGCCGGAACATGCCCGCCCACGAACGCGAGCAGGCGACCGAGGGGCTGACGGCGCGACTGCGCGAGCTCGTCGCCGCGGCGGGCGCGCAGTCGATCTCGTGCTACCTCTCGATGCCCTCCGAGCCCGACACCCGTCCGTTCGTGGACTGGGCTGAGACGGGCGGCATCCGCGTGCTCTTCCCGATCGCCCGTGAGGACGGGCTGCTCGACTGGACGGTCGGCGAGGAGGAGTCCGAGGTCACGGGCCTGCACGGCACGCCCGAAGCCGTGGGCGACCTGCTCGGTCCGATGGCGATCAACGACGTAGACCTGATCCTCGTGCCGGCGGCCGCGGTGGATGCCACGGGCATGCGCCTCGGCTGGGGTCGCGGCTATTTCGACAGGACCCTCGGGTCGATGGGAGAATGTCCACCGGTGTACGCGGTGGTCTTCGACGGCGAGTTCGTCGAGGAGGTGCCGCGTGAGGTGCACGACCAACCGGTGAACGGCGTCGTGACCCCCACGCGGATCGTGGCGTTCTGACCCGGTCGGCGGACACCTCCACCTGACATCCCGGAGTCCCACCATGCCCACCTACTCGTATCGCTGCACCGAGTGCGACGACGCCTTCGACATCCAGCAGGCCTTCACCGACGACGCCCTCACCGAGTGCCCCGCGTGCTCGGGGCGCCTGCGCAAGCTCTACGGCACGGTCGGCGTGACCTTCAACGGGTCCGGCTTCTACCGCACCGACTCGCGCGCGGCCGCGAAGGGCGACTCGTCCGGCTCGGGTTCCGGCTCCGGTTCGTCGGAGTCCGGCTCGGGTTCGTCGGGCTCGGGCTCATCCGGCTCCGGCTCGTCCGGGTCCGGCTCCGGCTCGTCCGGCTCCGGCTCATCCGGCTCCGGCTCGTCCGGCTCGACCTCGAAGACCCCGTCGGCAGCGTAGACCGACCCACCGCACACGCACACGAAGGGGGCCCGCGTGCTCAAGGGATTCCGGGAGTTCATCCTCAGGGGGAACGTCATCGACCTGGCGGTCGCCGTCGTCATCGGCGCGGCGTTCACCGCGGTCGTGAACTCGATCGTCGCGAACGTCTTCAACCCCCTGATCGGTGCACTCTTCCGCGCCGACAGCCTCGACACGGCGTTCATCCTCGAGCTGCCGACGACCGAGGGCGGCGTCGCCGAGGTGAAGTTCGGCGCCGTCATCGGCGCCGTCCTCACCTTCCTCATCGTCGCGGCGGTCGTCTACTTCGTCTTCGTGCTGCCCGTGAACCTCGCCAAGGAGCACGCCGAGGAGCGCAGGAAGGCGGGCGAGCCCGCTCCGGAGGATCCCGAGACCGAGCTCACGGTGCTCGCCGAGATCCGCGACCTGCTCGCCGCGCAGCGGACCGCGGGAAGCGGCGACGGCGACGGTGACGCCCGCGAGGCTCGCCGGCCCGAGTAGCCGTCGGCGCGGGGCGCGGTCACCAGTGCGGCGGCCGCTCCCGCGTGATGCGGTCGTCCTCGGGCGGAGCCTTCGAGGCACCCCGCTCCCGATCGTCGTGCGCACCCGGCACCGCCGTCTCCGGTTCGGGATCCGTCCCCGGCGCGGGCGTCAGCCGCGCGCGCCGCGCGCCGCGCGCGCGTTCGACGCGCTGCCTCGGTGCGGGTGTCTCCTCAGAGGCATCCGCCCGCTGCACCTCGGCCGGCCGGTCGGCCCGGCCGTCACCGGCCCCCGCCGGCGGGGCCCCGGCAGATCCGTCGCGTCGTCCGTTCACGCGATGCGAGGCTCCTCCTCGGGAGCGCCCGACGCCTTCCCGAGCAGCGACGCCACCCGCTCGGCGACCGACTCGGGGTCGCTGAACAGTTCGAAGCTGTGCACGCGGAGGTAGTGCCAGCCGAGGCGTCGCAGCACGTCCGGTCGAAGCCGCAGGGACTCCCGCAGGCTCTGGTCGGCCAGGGCGGCATCCGTCTCGACGACGACCGCGCGCCCCGCGTGGGCTGCGGCCAGCGAGAGCGTGCCGCGATGGCCGACGCTGACCCGGATGCCGCGACGCTCGAGTCGCGACGCGAGATCCATGAGCATGGGATCGGCACGCCCCCGGTCGCGCAGGACGTCCTTGGCCTCCTCGGTGTGCGAGAGCACGCTGGCGAGCGCGATGACGCCGTGACGCTGCCGGCTCTCGTCGATGTCCTCGGGACGGAACGCCGAGACGATGTCCATCGAACGGCGGGCGCGGGTCATCGCGACCGCGAGCAGGCGCTCGCCGCCCGGCTCGCCGAGCGCGCCGAAGTTCGACAGCAGCCTGCCGTGCGGGGTGCGACCGTACCCGATCGAGAAGACGACCCGGTCGCGGCTCTGCGCGACCGCCTGCTCGAGCGTGAGCACCGTGAAGGGCTCGGCCCGGTCGCGGAGGATGAAGTCCGACAGGTCGCTGCGCTTGGCGAACGCTGCGAGCACCGCCTGGTGCACGCGCGCCGCGTGCCTGGTGCTCGCGGTGATGACCATGAGCGACTCGCGGGGGCGCTTGACCGCATGCTCCATCACGAGCTCGACGACCTTCGCGACCTCGGCGTCGAGGCTCTCGACCGTGCCCGTCACCGGGTCGGGGAGGCCGTTGTCGCGAACGTAGTGCAGACCGAGGCTCCCGTGGCCGAGGAAGCTCCCCGCCCAGGGCATCGACACGATCCGGCCGCCGTAGAAGCGCCGGTTGACCAGCTCGGCGAGGTCCTCGCCGCCCGCGCGGTAGCTGCGGGTCAGCGTCATCGTGGGCAGCAGGTCGGCCAGGCGCGCCAGCGCCGAGTCGGCGTGCAGGGCGTCGACGCCGGCCTCCGGCTCCGCCAGGGCGGGTTGCGCGCCCTCGTCGCCGCCGTCGTGGATCGCGATCTCGAATCGGGTCGGCGTCTGGGTCACGGGGTCGCCGAAGGCGACGACCTGGTTCGCGCGGCGGATCGCCCCGAGGTTCTCCGCGATCGTCGTCGCACCCGCGTCCACGAGCACCACCGCGTCGAAGCGGATGGCGTCGTCGATCGCCGGCACCTCGTACGGCGACGCGAGCCAGACCGGCGCGAGCAGCCGGAACAGGTGCGGCGCCTCGCGGTGCACGCGCTCCGGGCGCACCCGGTCGCCGCGCAGCATCCGCTTCAGTCGCTCGGCCTCCTCGGGGTGGTCGACCAGCGCGACGCGCCACGCCTCCGCCAGACGCCACGCGAGCAGCGGCCCGGCGGCCGACGCGTGGGCGTCGTCCACGAGCCGGAAATCGGATTCGAGCCGGTCGAGCACGTTGGTGTTGGCGCCGAGCAGCGCGGTGTCGGCCGCGAGCATCGTCTCGAACACGGACTGCCACCAGGCCAGGTCGAGTTCGGATGCCACCTGCTGCTCGGGCACGTGCCGGCGCGCGAGGTCGACGAGCAGCGGGTCCAGGCCCAGCTCGCGCAGCCGCTGCAGGAGGGCCGTGCGCTCCTGCAGGTTGTGCAGCACGTCGGACTCGGCGGCGAGCCCCACGAGCGTGGCCTCGAGGTCGCGCAGGGGCCGCGCGGCGAGTCGCTTCGGCGTGCCCTCGAAGCCGAGGGGGCGGTCGAGTTCCTGGAGGTCGGCGGCGACGGTGTGGTAGGCGACGTGCACGTCGTCGAGTCCGACCGGCGCGCTCGGCACCGCCCCCGCCTCCGAGTACCGGTGCCACAGGGTGCGCTGCTGCTGGATGGCGCGCAGCGCGGCGTTCAGGTCGCCGACGTGCACGCCCGGCCGGACGTACTCGAGCGCGAGCCGCTTCAGGCGTCGACGGTTCGCGCCCGACATCCCGGTCTCGCGACGCGGCGCGGTCGCGGCGATCAGCTCTCCGAGCGGTCGGTCGTAGACCGACGGCTGGAAGCGTTCGAGCGTGTCGCGGATGTCGTGCAGCAGCCGGAGGAACACGCCGAGTTCGGCGATCGACTCGAACTGGCGCAACCGGGTCTGGGCGATGAGGGCTCGTGCGCGCTCGAGCAGTCGGGGGACGTCCGTGCCGCTCAGCCGGCGGGCGAGGGCGTGCGCGGCCGTCGCGGCCTCCGAGGTCGAGAAGTCGGCACCGTACCAGGGCGAGTCGCCAGGACCGAACCGGAACTCGCCGAGCGCCGCGGCACGCACGAGGTCGGCGGCCACGGCCTCCCTGCCGGTGGCGAGCGCGACGAGCGATGACCGGTCGAGCCGGGCGGTCGTGTCCGGCGGGGTCGGCATCGACGCGAGGCCCGCGAGCGCCGTGAGCGCGTCGAGCACCGACACGCCGAGTTCGGGGTCCTTGCGGGTGAGGGCGTGACGGTAGTCGAGCAGGACCCGCCGCAGGCGAACGAGCGCGTCGTCGACGTCGGCGATCCGGGGCTGCTCGACCTTCTCGTTGCGGGTGATCGAGGCGATGAGGTCGCGGCGCAGGCGCTCGGTGCCGACGGCGAGCCCGCCGAGGCGGACCTGCTCGAGCCGGTGGGCGATGCCGTCGAGGCTCGCGCGGCGGGCGCCGACGACGAGCACGCGGCGATCGTTCGCGACGAGCGCGCCGATCGCGTTGACGATGGTCTGCGTGCCGCCCGTGCCGGGCAGGGTCTTCACCACGACGGAGTCGCCCCGCTCGATCCGGGCGATGACCTCCTCCTGCTCGGCGTCGGCGTCGAGCAGGAGCCGGTCGGTCGAAGGCGGCCGTTCGTCCTGCGGGACGATCACGGGCGGGTCGCTCCGCCGCGTGAGCAGCGCGCGCGCGTTCGGGTTGCCCGCGATCGCGTCGATGACGGGGTGCTCGAGCCGCGAGGCATCCGCCCCCATCGCCGGCCCGACCTCGGCGAACGAGGACACGACCAGCCGCGGGGCGACGTGGAAGCCCGAGAGGTGGGAGGTCAGGCCGCGGAGCCGGTCGATGACCGGCTGCGGCTTGAAGACGCCGTTGGTGATCGCGAGGGCGACGAACGCATCGGCGTCGAGCGTGATCTGGAACTGCTCGTGGAGCTCGCGCGCGAGGGCGGGGTTGAGGTAGGGCTGCCCCTTGAGCTTGAGCTCGAAGTCGCGGCCGTAGCGGCGGATGGCGAGCGGGCGCAGCAGCACGGGCGCGAGGAAGTCGTCGTCGCCGCGCCGCCAGGACGCGAGCCCGATGGCCAGGTGGACGGAGTCGATGCCGCGCACGGACCGCAGTTCGACGCCCTTCTGGGTGATCTCGGCAGCGGCCAGGCGCGCGTTGCGCAGTGCCAGCTCGTCGCGGATGAGGCTCGAGAGCAGGGTCGACTTGCCGGAGATGAACTGGGGCAGGCCGCCGGGATGGGTCGTGGACAGCTCGATGCGGGTGCGCGGCGCGTCATCGAAGCGGATGAGGGGCGAGCGCCCGCCGAGCCCGCGCAGTTCGGCGTGCCACCGGCGCCAGCTCGGTTCGGCGATGTTCACGGCGACCACGCTGGGGTCGCCGACCGTGACCGCGTGCGGGGTCGCGGGGTCTGCGTGCGGTCCCGTCGCCCCCGCCCGAGCTGCGGCAGGGGTCGCGGGCCCGTCATCGAGGAGGTCGTCCTCGTCGTCGCGTTCGAGCCGATGCACACCGCCACCATACGGCGCACGCGGGCGATCGCCCGGAGCATCGCCGCGAAGCTGTCGATTCAGATACCCCGAGGGTATTGATAGGATCGTGGCGCATCGCCCGCACGACCAGTTGCACGAGGAGCCCACATGAAGTCGATCGCCCCCGCCGACGCGCACGCCGACGCCGACGCGTTCATCCTCGACGTCCGCGAGGACGACGAACTCGCGCGGGCCCGCCTCGAGGACGCCCGCCACATCCCGCTCGGCGAGCTCGTCGAGCGCCTCGACGAGGTGCCCCGCGACCGCACCGTGTACGTGCTGTGCCATGTCGGCGGGCGCAGCGCGCAGGCCGCGCAGTACCTCGAGGCGCAGGGCGTCGACGCGGTCAACATCACGGGCGGGATCGTCGAGTGGCACCGGGCAGGCCTGCCCGTCACCATGGGAGGCGCCGGATGAGCTCCGAGACCACGACCGGCGCGGCGCCGAGCGCAGACGCGCAGCGCCGCATCGCGAACCGGCTCAAGCGCGCACGCGGCCAGCTGAATGCCGTCATCGACGCCGTCGAGTCGGGTGCGGACTGCCGCACGGTCGTGAACCAACTGGCGGCGGTCTCGAGCGCGCTGGACCGCGCGGGCTTCGCGGTCATCTCGACCGCGATGCGCGACTGCGCAGCCGACCCCGAGGGCAAGGCGGATGCCGCGGGCGACCGCATCGACCTCGACGAGCTCGAGAAGCTCTTCCTCTCCCTTTCCTAGCGCTCGCCCGAGACGCCCGACGGCCGCCGTCCTTCGCGGACGGCGGCCGTCGTGTGCTCGCGGAGCGCCTGGTCGGGCACCCCGGCATCAGACGAGGGAGGACAGCTCCAGGCCGTGGGCCGTCGCGACCCCCTCGTTGGTCAGCTTGCCCGCCGTGGCGTTCAGGCCCTTGGCGAGCGCGGGGTCTGCGGCGAGCGCCGCCTCCCAGCCGAGGTCGGCGATCCTCAGCGCGTACGGCAGGGTCGCGTTGGTGAGGGCGGGCGTCGAGGTCGCGGGGACCGCGCCGGGCATGTTCGCCACGCAGTAGTAGATCGCATCGTGCACGGCGTACGTCGGGTCCGCGTGGGTGGTCGCGCGCGAGCCGTCGAAGCATCCGCCCTGGTCGATCGCGATGTCCACGAGCACGGCGCCGCGCTTCATCGTGGCGACCATCTCGTCGGTGACCACCTTCGGCGCCGCCGCGCCCGGCACGAGGACCGCGCCGATGACGAGGTCCGCGTCGCGGACCTGGCGGGCGGCCTCGTACGGCGAGGATGCGAGCGTCTTGATGCGGTGGTCGTAGCGCGCGTCGATCTCGCGGAGCTTGGGCAGCGAGATGTCCATGACGGTCACGTCGGCGCCCATGCCCAGGGCGGTCGCCGCGGCCTGCTCGCCGGCGACGCCGCCGCCGATGACGAGCACCTTGGCGGGCGCGGTTCCCGGAACGCCCGCGAGCAGCACGCCGCGGCCGCCCTTCGACGCGTGCAGCGACGCGGCGCCGACCTGGGGTGCGAGCCGGCCCGCGACCTCGCTCATCGGGGTCAGCAGGGGCAGCGAGCGATCGGGCAGCTGCACGGTCTCGTAGGCGATCGCGGTCACGCCCGAGTCGAGGATGGCGCGAGTCAGCGGCAGGTCGGCCGCGAGGTGCAGGTAGGTGAACAGCGTCAGGTCGGCGCGCAGGAAGCCGTACTCCTGCGCGATCGGCTCCTTGACCTTGAGCACGAGCTCGGCGGCCCACGCCTCGGCGGCGGTCGCGACGATGTTCGCGCCGACGGCGCGGTACTCGTCGTCGTGGTAGCCCGCACCCTCGCCGGCGCCGGCCTGGATGTCGACGCGGTGGCCGCGCTGCGCGAGCGCGTGCACGCCGGCAGGCGTCATCGCGACGCGGAATTCGTTGTTCTTGACTTCAGCGGGCACGCCGACGTGCATGGTTCGCTCCGAATGCTGTGTGGATGGGTCACTCCATGGTCGCCGCATATTCGCTGGATGTGAAGCGCGACCGCACAGAATTCGGTACGATCGAGGCATCCGTTTCGATTGTTCGTCAGGAAGCCCCGCCGTGATCGATCTGCCGCAGTTCAGCGAACCCGCCCGCATCGCCCTCGACGAGATCGACCGGCAGCTCATCGGGCTCCTGCACGAGAACGCCCGCATCCCCAACGTCGACCTCGCCAGGCGAGTGGGCGTCTCACCGTCGACCTGCCTCGCGCGCGTTCGCTCGCTCCGCGAACGCGGCATCATCACGCGATACACCGCCGAGATCAACCACGCGGCACTCGGCTACTCGCTCCAGGCGCTCGTCTCGGTCCGCATCCGCCCCGGCGCACGACACCTCATGGAGCAGATCTCCGACGACCTGCGCCGCGAACCCGAGGTCGCCCAGCTCTTCTTCCTCGGGGGCAGCGAGGACTTCCTGATCCACGTGCGCGTGCGCGACAGCGAGCACGTGCGCCAGTTCGTGCTCAAGAACCTCTCCGCCAACCCCGCCGTCGCGCTCACCGAGACCAACCTCGTCTTCGAGCACCACACCGCCGGTTCGGCCGGAGTGCGCACGGTCGTCTAGCCGAGCGGCAGGATCTCCGCGAGGTCGAAGCGCTCCGGCTGCTCGAGCTGCCCGTAGGTGCAGCCCGCCGCCTCGCGGTCGGCGCGCCACCGACGGAACTGCGCCGTGTGGCGGAACCGGTCGCCCTCCATGTGGTCGTAGGCGACCTCGACGACGAGCTCGGGCCGGAGCGGCACGAACGAGAGGTCCTTGCCGGCGCTCCACCGGCTCACCGCGCCCGGCATGCGGCCGGACGCGTGCGCCTCCTGATCGGCCCACTCGCCCCACGGATGCCCGGACAGGTCGTCCTCGAGGTACGGAGCGAGCGTGTCGACGAGTTCGCGCCGCTTGGCCATCGGGAACGACGCGGCCACGCCCACGTGGCGCAGTCGACCGTCGTCGCCGTACAGGCCGAGCAGCAGCGAACCGACGATGCCGCCGGACTTGTGCCACCGGTACCCGGCGACGACGCAGTCGGCGGTGCGTTCGTGCTTGACCTTGAACATGGTGCGCTTGTCGGGCTGGTAGAGCCCGTCGAGGGGCTTTGCGACGACCCCGTCGAGACCCGCGCCCTCGAAGCGCGCGAACCAGTCGGCCGCCAGGCCCGGGTCGGCGGTCGCCGGCGTGACGAAGACCGGGGCGGATGCCGCGGCGAGCGCGGCCACGAGCCGTTCGCGTCGTTCGGCGAACGGCCGCCCGGTGAGGTCGTCGTCGCCCTCGGCGAGCAGGTCGAACGCGACGAACGACACCGGCGTCTGCTCGGAGAGCAGCTTCACGCGGCTCGCGGCGGGGTGGATGCGCTGCTGCAGCGCCTCGAAGTCGAGCCTGCCGCCCTGCATCAGCACGATCTCGCCGTCGACGACGCAGCGCTCGGGCAGGTTCGCGCGCAGCGCCTCGACGAGCTCGGGGAAGTACCTGGTCATGGGCCGCTCGTTGCGACTGCCGAGTTCGACCTCGTCGCCGTCGCGGAACACGATCGTGCGGAACCCGTCCCACTTGGGTTCGACATGCCCGATGTCGGGGACCTGCTTCACCGACTTCGCGAGCATCGGCTTGACGGGCGGCATCACCGGCAGGTCCATGCCGCCCATCATGCCTCAGGGTCGCCGGTGCGCGCGGTAGTAGTCGAGGAGTGCCCGCGTCGAGGGGTCCTGCGCGGCGAGAGCGGACTCGTCGCCCTCGATCGCCGGGGCGATCTCGAGCGCGAGCTGCTTGCCGAGCTCGACCCCCCACTGGTCGAAGGAGTTGATGCCCCACACGACGCCCTGCGTGAACGTGATGTGCTCGTACAGCGCGATGAGCTGACCGAGCACCGACGGGGTGAGCGCGGGCGCGAAGATCGAGGTCGTCGGCCGGTTGCCCGTGAACGTGCGCGCGGCCACGAGCGGGCCGGTCGTGCCCTCGGCCTCGACCTCGGCCTCGGTCTTGCCGAACGCGAGCGCCTTGGTCTGCGCGAGGAAGTTCGCCAGGAACAGCCCGTGCACGTCGCGACCGTCGTCGGCGAGCGGATAGGCGGGGTTCGCGAACGCGATGAAGTCGGCGGGGATCAGCCGCGTGCCCTGGTGCAGGAGCTGGTAGAACGCATGCTGCCCGTTCGTCCCGGGCTCGCCCCAGAACACCTCGCCGGTCCCGGTCGTCACGGGCGTGCCGTCCCACCGCACCGACTTGCCGTTCGATTCCATGGTGAGCTGCTGCAGGTAGGCGGCGAACCGGTGCAGCTGCTGCGCGTACGGGAGCACGGCGTGCGACTGCGCACCGAGGAAGTTGACGTACCAGACGTTCAGCATCCCCATGAGCACCGGGACGTTGCGCTCGAGCGGGGTCGTGCGGACGTGCTCGTCGACCGCGTGGAACCCGGCGAGCAGGTCGCGGAACACGTCCGGGCCGAGCTCGATCGCGAGCGAGAGGCCGATCGCCGAGTCGACCGAGTAGCGACCGCCGACCCAGTCCCAGAACCCGAACGCGTTGTCGGGGTCGATGCCGAAGGCAGCGACCTTGTCGAGCGCCGTCGACACCGCGACGAAGTGGTGCGCGACGGCGTCGGTGCGGGACCCCTCGTCGGCGCCGATCGCGCCGGCCGATTCGAGCCCCGCCCACAGCCAGTCGCGCGCGAGGCGCGCGTTGGTGAGCGTCTCGAGCGTCGTGAACGTCTTCGACGCGACGATGAACAGCGTCGTCTCGGCATCCAGGCCGGCCGTCTTCTGCGCCAGGTCGGTCGGGTCGATGTTCGAGACGAAGTGCGCGCGGATGCCGGCATCGGCGTACGGCTTCAACGCCTCGGACACCATCACGGGGCCCAGGTCGGAACCGCCGATGCCGATGTTCACGACGTCGGTGACGCGCTTGCCCGTGACGCCGAGCCAGTCGCCCGAACGGACGCGGTCGGCGAAGGCCGCGACCCGGTCGAGCACCTCGTGCACGTCGGCGTCGATGTCCTGTCCGTCGACGACGAGCGCCGGGCTCGCCCCTCGCGGGCGACGCAGCGCGGTGTGCAGCACCGCGCGGTCCTCGGTGGTGTTGATGTGCTCGCCGGCGAGCATCGCCTGGTACCGGTCGGCGACGCCGACCTGGTCGGCCAGGCGCACGAGCGCCTCGAGCACCTCGTCGGTCACGAGGTTCTTCGACAGGTCGACGTGCAGGTCGGCGAGCTGCAGGCTCAGCCGCGCCGCCCGGTCTGGATCGGCGGCGAACCAGCCGCGCAGGTCGGGCTCGAACGAATCCCCGAGGTCGTCCAGATCGGACCAGGCGGGAGTGGTGGTGGGATCGATGGGCGTGCTCACCCGCATCACGCTACCGAGCCGAGGCCGATGCGCGAACTCGTGCGACGAAATGTGCCCCTGGAGGGACTCGAACCCCCAACCCTCTCCTTAGGACGGAGCTGCTCTTCCATTGAGCTACAGAGGCTGACCGGTCGAGTCTACCGGGCGCGGACGACCGGCCCGATCGCGCCGGGCGCGGCGAGCCCACCCGCGGCCTGGGGCGGGCACTGCCGCGGTCAGTTGTACCCGAGCACCACGATCGCGGAGGTCGACGGGGCGAGCTCGTCGACGAACCCGTTCTCGTCGAACCGGTTGTCGTCGGAGGGCTGCGTCATCGCGGTCACCTGTTTCTCTGGGTCGGGGAGATCACAGGCTATCCGGGACCATGCGGCCCGGTCATTGTCCGGAACGTCCAAGTTCGCCGACGGATTTCGCCACGTCGTCGTGCACGGGCGGATTCAGGCAGGCGGGTACAGGTAGAGCGCGTCCCCGATCGGGATGGTTCGCACGTGGTACGAGTGATCGGAGTTCCAGTTGTACTCCTCGATCGTGACCGTGCCGTCGCCGTTGACCGACTGCACGTACGCGACGTGGTTGTACGGGAACCAGGCCACCGCGCCCACGACGGGGTCGTTGCTCGTGGGCCAGCCCTTGGCGGCCCACTCGTCGGCCCACACCCACGCGCTTCCGGAGGCGAGGTTGCCCCAGTCCCAGCGCCACGGCGCGCCGGTGCTGCCGGCGTCGCGGTTCAGCCGCCAGGCCACGAAGTCGACGCACTCGCGGTAGTAGTAGCGCAGCGGCGAGAGCCCCCCGCCGTAGTCGTCCGGGGTCTCGTTCCACCAGGGGTAGTCGTCGCCCTCGGCCTGCTGCGCGACGATCGCGTACTCGCCCGTTCCGCGCGAGGCGAGCTCGGCCTCCCAGGCCGCGCGCTCGGCCTCGGCGGCTTCGGCCGCGGCGGCGTCGATCTCCGCCTTCGTCGTGACCGAGAACGTGTCGCTCGAGACGGGCGCACCGCTCGCGAGCTCGGAGACGTCGAGATCCTGCGCCTCGGCGACCGACAGGCTGAACTTCGTGGGCACGCCGCCCGGGAGGTGGCCCCCGGGCAGGAACGCGTAGGCCGGAAGCGCCACGGTGCCCACGAGCGCCGGGACGAGCAGGACGGTCGCCGCGACCCGGGCCGGGCCGTTGCGGCGGGCGACCGGACCGGTCGCCGCGCGACCGCCCGGCGGAGTCTGTTCGGCGCGCGCACGACGCGCGCGCGGCAGGGGCGTGCGGGTGGGCGCAGCGACCGCGCCGGCGCCGCCGTCGACGGCCTGATCCACGACGGATGCCGCGGGTGCGGCGGAGGCCACGGGAAGGCTCGCCGCGCGCGCAACGACGGGCGTCGGGACCGCGACCGGATCGGCCGGCGCCGCCGCGGGGACCGCGACCGCCTCGGGGAACGGCGCACGTCGGGCGATCTGCTGGCTCGTCGGCATGCTGCGCTGCGCCGGCCGCGGAGCCTCGGGACGGGGCGGCCGTGCCGGAGCCGGCGGATCCTGTCGGGTCACCGGGGCGGGAGCCGTGGCATCCGCTGCCCCGGCCTGCGCGCGGAGCGCAGCCCGATCCCGCCGAAGCGGCGCGTCGGCGTGGCTCGGCCGCGGACCGGGGGGCCGGCCGAAATCGTCACCGTGCAAGGGTCGTGTACCTCCGGGGAGCCGTGCCGCCTCCGAAGGCGGCGGCACGCGAGGGGTGGTGCGGGCATCCGGAGCCGGGGGTCGGGCCGGACCCGATCCACCCTAGGGCACCACCGGAGCCGTTGTCACGATCGCCCGCCCGGCGGGTCGGCCCTCACGCCGCGCGCTCGAGGAAGTCGCTCCACTGCGGAAGCGGCCGCTCGAATCCCCGCACGACCCATCCGCGACCACGCGGCATCCGCGGCGTGATCCGCAGCGACCAGCCCATCTCGGCCGGCGTGTGGTCGCCCTTGGTGTTGTTGCAGCGCAGGCAGCACGCGACCAGGTTCTCCCACGTGTCGCGCCCGCCACGGGACCGGGGCAGCACGTGGTCGATCGTGGCGGCCGACTTGCCGCAGTACGCGCACCGGTGCTCGTCGCGCCGGAGCACGCCGCGGCGGCTCACCGGCACGTGGTGCACGCGCGGCGTTCGGACGTACCTGGTGAGCAGGATGACGCTCGGTCTCACCCAATCGCCGTTCGCACCGTGGACCGGATTCTCCTGGTCGTGCAGGACGACCGTCGCCTTGTCGTTCATGACGAGCAGGAGCGCTCTCTTGAACGAGACGACGGCGAGGGGTTCATATCCGGCGTTCAGCACGAGTGTGCGCATGGGGTGCCTTTCGATCCGTGCTGGATGGCTTCCAGCCGCGTGAAGGGAAGGACGAAGCGGATGCCACGGGCAGGGCTCGCACGCCCCGGAGACGCGAAACGGGCACCGTCGTCATGACAGTGCCCGTCGGCATCCCGGTGCAGTCCAGACTCGGCTGACTGCGGCGACCATGGTCGTAGCGCGCGCGCACACCCGCGGAATGGGTGCTCTTGCGCGGCACGGCCATGGGACTCCCCTACCCGGTATTCGGATCGTCAGGGACAAGGCTACGACACGAATGGCGTGCCGGGTCCTCCCGGCACGCCATTCGAGGCTCGCTTCATGCCCTGTTCACACGTCATATCCGCACGATCCAGTAGTCGCTGGTCCAGATCGGCTGGGTCCGCACGACGGTGCCCTCGTAGGGGGCGTGGAGGATCATGCCGTTGCCGGCGTAGAAGCCGATGTGGCCGCTCATCACGACCAGGTCGCCGGGAACCGCCTCCGAGACCGGGATCTGGGTGCCGGCGGCGCCCTGCCCCGACGACGAGTGCGGGAGGCTGATCCCGAACTGGGCGTAGACGTACTGCACGAGTCCCGAGCAGTCGAATCCGGCGGGGGTCGCGCCGCCGTAGACGTACGGCACGCCGAGGTACTGCTGCGCGACCGAGAACACGCTGGCCGGGTCGGCGGAGCCGTACACGGCGGCGGGGGTGTACTCGCTCGCGGCGGCCGCGTACGAGGTCATCTCCGCGGCGGCGGCCTGTCGTGCGGCTTCGGCGGCGGCCTCGGCCGCGCGCTCGGCCTCCTCGGCGGCGCGGATCTCCTCCGCGGTGACCGCGGCGTAGGAGTCCTCCGAGATCGGGGCCGCGATGACCTCGTCTGCGACCACGACGTCCTGCGCGGCGGCGCGCGTGAGCTGCGTCTCGGCGGTCGCGCCGTACTGGATGCCGTCGGTGCCCGGCGCGAACGCGTAGGCGGGGATCGCGAGCGTGCCGACGATGCCGGCGGCGACCGACATGACCATGACGTTCTTCGCTCCGCCGCGCCGCAGGCGCCGGCCGAGGGAGTCTCGCCCGGCGCGCGAGACGGCCCGGTCGTGCCCGGCGTCGGCCGCGGCACGCGCGACCTCGGGCGCGGCCGCGACGTCGCGCCGGACGACGGCGGTGCGGTTCTTGGGCTTGGGGGCGGTGAGTGCGCCGGAACGGCGGTGGGGGAATCGAGCCAAAACGTGTCCTCCGCCACACGATGCGGGGGCATCGCCTCACCTGTGCGCCGTTCGGCGCGTCACGGTTTCGAGGGCCGAGCGGTGAGCTGAGGTAGCGTCCCGACCCTGTTCCCCCGGCGGGCTTGTCACCGGAAGACTCGACCGACAATACGCGAGCAGTCGTCGATTGTCACATTTCGATCACGGCGGGGCGTCGATCCGCCGGATCGGCCGCCGGATCAGTCGCCGATGAACAGGTGCCCGGCCAGCTCCGCGGGCAGCTCCAGCGCGTCCTCGCGGCCCTCGACGGCCACCGTCACCGTGCGGCCGTCCCGGCGGAGCGAGACGCGTGCGCCGGGCAGCACACCGGCCTCCTTGAAGCGCGCGAGCAGCTCCGGGTCGAACTGCGCCGGCTCCGCGAGGCGACGGATGACGCCATCGGCCACCCCATCGCCGTCGTCGAGCGCGGCGAGCACGTTGCGCACGCCCTGCATGAACGGCGCGGCCGGCTCGACGCCGAGCTCCTCCAGGCCGGGGATCGGGTTGCCGTAGGGCGAGTGCGTCGGGTGCCCGAGGATCTCGATGAGGCGGCGCTCGACGTGCTCGCTCATCACATGCTCCCACCGGCACGCCTCGTCGTGGACGTACTCCCAGTCGAGCCCGATCACGTCGGAGAGCAGCCGCTCGGCGAGACGGTGCTTGCGCATGACGTGCACGGCCTTCGACCGGCCGTCGGCCGTGAGCTCGAGGTGCCGGTCGTCGGAGACGACCACGAGGCCGTCGCGCTCCATCCGCGCGACGGTCTGGGAGACCGTGGGCCCGGAGTGCCCGATGCGCTCGGAGATGCGGGCACGCAGCGGGATGATGCCCTCCTCCTCGAGGTCGAGGATCGTGCGCAGGTACATCTCGGTCGTGTCGATGAGGTCCGTCAACGCTCTCCTCCTCGGCCGTGCGGCGCGTCGTGCATCCGATCAGCCTACTGGCCCCCGGCGACATCCGACCCGACGGTTCGGATGGACACGGTGAACCCCCGAGCCCGCGTCATCCGCCGCCACGGCGAACCGGCCGCGCCTAAGATCGGACCATGCCTGAGCTCGTGATCCCCCCGTCGCTCCTGCCCGCAGACGGACGCTTCGGGTGCGGCCCGTCGAAGGTCCGTCCCGAGCAGCTCGCCCACCTGGCCGAGGTCGGTCCCCGGCTGCTCGGAACCTCGCACCGGCAGGCGCCCGTGAAGCAGCTCGTCGGTCGCGTTCGGCGCGGCATCGCCGACCTGTACGCGCTCCCCGAGGGCTACGAGGTCGTGGTCGGCAACGGCGGCTCCACCGCCTTCTGGGACGCCGCTGCCTTCGGGCTCATCGAGACCCGCGCCCAGCTCGGCTCGTTCGGCGAGTTCGGCGCGAAGTTCGCCAAGGCGGCCGCGGCCCCCTGGCTCCAGGCCCCCGACGTGCGCCGGGCCGAGCCGGGCAGCCGCGTCGACGCCGAGCCCGTCGAGGGAGTCGACGTCTACGGATGGCCCCAGAACGAGACCTCAACGGGCGTGCAGGCTCCCGTGCGCCGCGTGCACGGCGACGCGGGCGCGCTCACCGTGATCGACGCCACGAGCGCCGCCGGCGGCGCCCCCGCCGACCCGGCCGAGTTCGACGTGCTCTACTTCGCACCGCAGAAGAACTTCGCCTCCGACGGCGGCCTCTGGTTCGCGATCATGTCTCCCGCCGCGATCGAACGCGTCGAGCGCATCGCCGCATCGGGGCGCTACATCCCCGACTTCCTCTCGCTGAAGAACGCGCTCGACAACTCGCGCCTCGACCAGACCCTGAACACCCCGGCCCTGTCGACCCTGCTGCTGCTCGAGAGCCAGCTCGACTGGATCAACGCCTCCGGCGGGTCGGCCTGGGGCGATGCGCGCACGCGCGAGTCCTCCGGCATCCTCTACGACTGGGCCGCGCGCACCGCCGTCGCGACGCCGTTCGTCGCAGCCCCGGAGCACCGTTCGCAGGTCGTCGTCACGATCGACTTCGACGAGACGACGGATGCCGCGGCGCTCGCCAGGACGCTCCGTGCCAACGGCGTCGTCGACACCGAGCCCTACCGCAAGCTCGGGCGCAACCAGCTCCGCGTCGCGACGTTCACCGCGATCGAGCCCGACGACGTGCGCGCACTCACCGCGTCACTGGACTGGGTGCTCGAGCACGCGGGATAGGGTGACGGCCATGCGGCTGTGGCTCTCCGAGTCCGAGCGCCGGCCCGACCCTGAGCCGGTGCGGGCCGACGCGCGCAAGGCGCTGCTCGCGGGGACGATCGCCTGGGCGATCGCGCTCGGGTTCGCGCTCGGGTTCGCCGACCCGCTGCGCGAGGCCGGCCTGGGCTGGTTCGCGACCGCCGCCGCGATCGGCGTCGGACTCGGCGTCGTCGGTCTCGTCGTCGTGCAGGCGCGCAGGCGGCGCGACCGCGCGCCCGCCGCCGACGGCTGACCCGGGTTCAGCGGGAGCCGGCGTCGGCCTCGGAATCGTCGGCGGCGGAATCGTCGTCGCCGGCGGAGGCGGAATCGTCGTCCGCGTCCTCGTCGAGCGCATCGATGTCGATGCCGTCGAATGCGTCGCCGACGTCATCGTCTTCGTCTTCATCGTCGTCGAAGTCGCCGGCGTCGTCGTCCGCGTCGGGGTCCGCCGCGCCGCTGGACGCATCGGCACCCGAGTCGTCGTCGTCACCTGCGGCCGACCCGTCCGCCTCCTCAGCCGCGGCGGCCGCGGCCTGCACGGCGCGGTACTCGGCGAGACGCTCCGACCACGGAACCCATTCGGGCGCGAGCAGCGCGCGCTCGCCGGGAAGCAGCTCGGTCTCGAGCACGGTCGGCTCGGCATCGTCGACGCGGGCGATGGTGACGGACCAGTGCCATCCGGGATACCCGGGGAGGTCCGCCGCGAAGTGCAGCGAGAGCACTCGCTCGCCGTCCACCGCGTGCCCGATCATCGAGCCGACGGTCTGGGGCGCGGTCACCTCGAGCAGTGCCCCGCGCGCGAGGTCGACCGCCGCGAGCAGCACGCGGTCGGCGACCGGAGCTGCGACGGGTGCGGCCGACTCGGCCGACTCGGCCGCTTCCGCCGATCGGGCCCGGTCCACGGCCTCCGCGGGCTGGTCGGTGTCAGGCATCCAGTTCGTCCGCGACCCGGCGCAGCAGCGCCGCGATCTTCCTGCTGTGCGCGGAATCCGGGTACCGGCCCCGCTTGAGGTTCGCGCCGATGCCGTCGAGGACCTTGACGAGGTCCTCCACGATGACCGCCATGTCGTCGGCGGGCTTGCGGTTCATGCGGACCAGGCTCGGCGGCGCGTCGAGGACGCGCACCGACAGCGCCTGGGCGCCGCGCTTGCCCTGCGCGATGCCGTACTCGAGCCTGGCTCCGGACCGGATGCTCGTGCCCGCGGGAAGCGCGGAGGCGTGGAGGAAGACCTCTTCGCCGTCATCGCCGCTGATGAAGCCGAACCCCTTCTCCTCGTCGTAGAACTTGACCTTGCCGGTGGGCATCGTTTGGATCTCCCGCGTTCGTGATGGGCGCGCCGACCGAGGCGCGTCGGCTCCAAGTCTACGGTCCGCGCGTCACCGGGTCGGTCGCTGGCCTATTGTTGGAGCGTGAGCAAACAGGCCCCCGTCACGGACCATCGCGTCGAGCGCATCCTCGCCTTCATGGTCGCCGCCACGGTCGGGCTCTCGATCGCCTCGTTCCTCGCGGTCATGATCGCGACGCTGTCCGGTGTCGGCGCAGACGACGGGTTCAGCAACGGCATCTGGCCGCTCGTGATCATGCTGCCGCTGATCGGGCTGCCGATCGGCTTCGTGCTGCTCGTGACGCTGCTCATCGTCAACGGCGTCCGCAGGTCCCGCGAATCCAAGCAGGGCACGGAACGGTAGCCATGCTGGTGCTCGCCGCGAGGCTCCGCTCGATACCGCGCGAGCGACTCGCGGCCGCGCTGGCGACGCGTGAACTCGACCACGCGGGCGTCGACGACCTCTTCGACCTCGCCGAGGCCCTCACCGCGCCCGATTCCATCGACCACGCCGTCGGGCGCCTCGAGCGTCCCGCACTGGCCGTCCTCGCCGCCGCGGCCGAGTCCGCGGACGACGCCGGCTGGGTCCAGCTCGACGTCCTGCAGGGCGAACTGCGTCGACTGGGCGCCGACGGGCTCGCCGACGATTCCCGGTCGAACGTCGAACGGCTCGAGGCGTGCCTGCTCGCCCTGTGCGACGGCGATCGCGTGCACGTGCCCCTCGAGGTCGCGACCCGGCTCCACGCGCGCATCGGCGACGACCTCCCGGAACTCGAGGCGCTCGCGGCGCCGGCCCCGCCGCTGGCGCTCGCGGGCGAACGCGCCGACCACGGGCTGCTCGAACGTCGCGCCGCCGAGACGGCCTACGCGACCGTGGCCGCGACCGCCGAACTGCTCGCAGGACTGGCCGTGCAGCCGGCCCGCGAACTCGCCAAGGGCGGGTTCGCGCTCCCCGACGCGAAGCGGCTCGCCGAGGCGACCGGCGTCGACCTCGACGACTTCCCGCGTCTGGTCCGCCGCGCGGTCGAGTGCGGGCTCATCGTGCGCGACGGTCCGGTCTGGCTCGAGTCCGACGACGGCGCCGACTGGATCATGCTCGGCACCGCCGACCGGTGGACCCGGCTCGCCGATGCCTGGCGCGAGCGCATCCCCGCCCCGTTGCGCGACCTCGTCATCCGGCGCAGCGAAGCCCTGACCGCATCCTCCATCCGGGACGACGTCGCGTGGTACTACCCCGGCGGCGGCACCTGGCTGACCGACGGCATGACCCGCCTGCTCGAAGACGCGGAGGCGCTCGGACTCGCCGTCGCGGGCGAGCCCCTCGAGACGGCCGCGCTCGTGCTCGGCGGCGATCTGTCCGCCGCGGCGGAACGGCTGTCCCGCCACTTCCCGCCGCAGGTCGACAAGGTCTACCTCCAGCACGACCTCACGGTCGTCTCCCCCGGCCCGCTCGAGCCCTCGCTCGACGCGAGGCTCCGCACGTTCGCCGACGTCGAGGGGCGCGACCTCGCGTCGAGCTACCGGGTGACCGCGGCATCCGTCAACCGCGCACTCGCCGCCGGCGAGGACGTCGACGACATCCGCTCGTTCCTCGAGGGCGTCTCGCTGACCGGCATCCCGCAGCCGCTCGCCTACCTGCTGACCGAGTCGGCGGCGCGCTTCGGCGCGGTCCGCGTCGGCGAAGCGGATGCCACGGCCGCGCCCGCGCGGACCTACGTCCGCTCGGATGACCCGCAGGTGATCTCGACCCTGCTGGTCGACCAGAGCCTGTCGTCCCTCGGCCTGCGACAGAACGGGTCCGGGCTGCTGCTGTCGCGGTTCGCGCCGGAGGTCGTCTTCTGGGGCCTGAGCGACGCGCGCTACCCCGTCGCGGCTGAGGATGCCGGCGGTCGGATCATCCGGCTCCGTCGCCACCACGTCGGCCACGCGCCGACGGCCACCCCTCGTCCCGACCCGCTCGCGGCGATGCTCGACCGGCTCGACGAGGCCGACGCGGAGGGGGGCACCGAGCAGGCCTGGCTCTCCCGCCAGCTCGAGGCGGCCGCACGCGCGAAGGAGACGCTGACCGTCACCGTGCGCATGCCGAACGGTGAGACCGCCGACTACCTGCTCGCGCCCGCGAGCGTCGCGAACGGGCGCCTGCGGGCCCGCGACCGCAAGTCCGACATCGAACGCACGCTCCCCGTGTCGGCGATCGCCGCGGTCGCACCCGCTCCCGCGGACGCCCTCGGCGACTGATCGGCGCCACCCTCCGGGCGGGCTCCGGGCAACCGGGGCTAGACTGGTCCGCTATGTCGGATGGCCCCCTGATCGTGCAGAGCGATCGCACCGTGCTCCTCGAGGTCGCGAACCCGCTCGCCGAGGATGCGCGGCACGACCTCGCCATCTTCGCCGAGCTCGAGCGCGCGCCGGAGCACATCCACACCTACCGCATCACACGGCTCGGCCTGTGGAACGCCCGCGCGGCGGGGCATACGGCCGAGGACATGCTGGGCACGCTCGAGCGGTACGCGAAGTTCCCGGTGCCGCAGACCGTCGCCGTCGACATGCGCGAGACCGTCGGCCGGTACGGGCGGCTCGTGGTCGACCGGACCGACGAGGGCGAGCTCAGGCTGCACAGCGACGACCTCGCGGTGCTCACCGAGGTCGCCGGCGCCAAGCGCGTCGCACCGCTGCTCACGGAGCGCCTCGACGACACGAGCTTCCTCGTCGAGCCGTGGGCGCGCGGCGCGCTGAAGCAGGAGCTCGTGAAGCTCGGCTGGCCGGCCGAGGACCTCGCGGGCTACACGCCGGGCACGCCGCACGAGATCGGCCTCGAACAGGACGGATGGCACCTGCGCGACTACCAGCAGAAGGCGGTCGACAACTTCTTCGAGGGCGGGTCGGGGGTCGTCGTGCTGCCGTGCGGTGCGGGCAAGACCCTCGTGGGCGCGGGCGCGATGGCGACGGCGAAGACGACGACGCTCATCCTCGTCACGAACACCGTCTCCGCGCGCCAGTGGCGCGACGAACTGCTCCGACGAACGAGCCTCACGGCCGAGGAGATCGGCGAGTACTCCGGCCACGTCAAGGAGGTCAAGCCGGTCACGATCGCGACGTACCAGATCCTCACCGCGAAGCGGAAGGGCGAGTACGCCCACCTGGCGCTCCTCGACGCGCTCGACTGGGGGCTCGTCGTGTACGACGAGGTGCACCTCCTGCCCGCGCCCGTGTTCAAGCTGACCGCCGAACTGCAGGCACGCCGGCGCCTCGGACTGACCGCGACCCTCGTCCGCGAGGACGGCCGCGAGGGCGACGTGTTCTCGCTCATCGGCCCGAAGCGGTTCGATGCCCCGTGGAAGGAGATCGAGGCCCAGGGCTTCATCTCGCCCGCCGCCTGCTACGAGGTGCGGATCGACCTGCCGCAGTCCGAGCGGCTCGCGTACGCGGCATCCGCCGACGACGAGCGCTACCGCCTCGCCGCGACCGCGCCCGCGAAGCTCGGCGTCGTCAAGGAGCTCGTCGCCAAGCACGCCGGCGAGCGCATCCTCGTCATCGGCCAGTACCTCGACCAGATCGACGAGCTCGCCGAGACGCTCGGCGCACCGCAGCTGACCGGCGCCACGCCGGTCGACGAGCGCGAGCGGCTGTTCCAGGAGTTCCGCGACGGCCGGACGCCCGTGCTGGTCGTGTCGAAGGTCGCGAACTTCTCGGTCGACCTGCCCGAGGCGACCGTGGCCATCCAGGTGTCGGGCTCGTTCGGTTCGCGCCAGGAGGAGGCGCAGCGCCTCGGGCGCCTGCTGCGGCCGAAGGAGTCGGGGCTCTCGGCGAACTTCTACACGCTCGTCGCGCGCGACACGGTCGACCAGGATTTCGCGTTGAACCGCCAGCGCTTCCTCGCCGAGCAGGGCTACAGCTACACGATCCTCGACGCGCACGCGCTCGAGGCGGCGTAGCGGTCGCGCTCTGCGCCACTTCCGGCGCGCCGCGCCACGTGACGTGGCGCAGCGCGCCGGAAGTGGCGCAGTCGGCCCGGGAAGCCGCGCGATGGGCCGCGGCGCGCCCCGCGCGGCGCCTCAGCGCGAGACGGAGCGATACCGGAGCAGCAGCAGGTCGCCGGCGGGCAGCGCGTGCACGAGCGCCATCGGGCGGGCGCCCTCGGGCGCGCCTGCGACGATACGGCCCGCCCGGCCCCCGACGAGCAGCGGACTGAGGCTCAGGCACAGCTCGTCGACGACGCCCGCCGCGAGCAGCGCGCCGAACAGGTGCGGTCCGCCCTCGCAGAGCACCTGCCTGAGTCCGCGCGCCGTGAGCGCGCCGAGCATCCGCTCGGACTCGACCTCGTCCCCGCCGCACTCGACCACGTCGGCGACCTCGGCGAGCGCCGCCATCCGCTCGCCCGGGGCGCCCGAGCGGGTCAGCACGAGCGGCCTGGTCACGGCCTTCGCGAACACCGGATGCCGCGGGTCGAGGCCGAGCCCGCCCGACACGATCGCGAGCCGCGGCTGGGGCGCCAGCCCGTGCGCCTCGCGCCATGCGACAGCGTCGTCGTCGACCCGCACGCCGCCGTACCCCTCGGCGCGGACCGTGCCCGCGCCGACGAGCACGACGTCGGCCAGGGTCCGCATGACCTGCATCGCGAGCCGGTCGGCCGCGTCGCCGAGCCCGCCGCTGCGGCCGTCGACGGTGACGGCGCCGTCGAGGCTCGCGACGAAGTTCATGCGCACGCGCGGGCCGGTGCGATCCTCGATCGCGTAGGCGTCGAGGAGGTCGCGGCGGGCGGGGGTGCTCATGGCTCGGGGTTGGGTCCGTCGACCATGTTGTGCGCCAGGTGCGCGGGTTCGCGCCATCCCATGATCGCCTCGACCATGCGAGCCGCGTCGACCGACTCGGCCACGTTGTGCATGCGCAGGACGCGCGCACCCTGCGCG
The DNA here is from genome assembly GCF_021442325.1 of Agromyces marinus. Taxonomy (NCBI): domain Bacteria; kingdom Bacillati; phylum Actinomycetota; class Actinomycetes; order Micrococcales; family Microbacteriaceae; genus Agromyces; species Agromyces marinus. The sequence goes on from NZ_CP087879.1 coordinate 2,338,965, forward strand.
ACGCAGAAGACCGCGGCGGCGATCGAGCCCGCGAGCCGCGCGTCGCGCGGCCGATCGAGGCTCTCGCCGATGAAGTCCTTGTTCGACACGGCGGCGACCAGCGGGAATCCGAGCCGGGTCAACTCGCCGAACCGACGCGTGAGCTCGAGGCTGTGCCGGGTGTTCTTGTTCAGGTCGTGGCCGGGGTCGAGCACGATCCGCTCCTCGGGCACGCCGTGCGCCACGGCGAGGGCCGTGCGCCGCTCGAGGAAGGCGGCGATCTCGCCGACGACGTCGTCGTACTGCGGCCGCGGGAACCACTGCCGCGGCTCGGCCCGGCTGTGCGTGATCACGAGGGTCGCGTCAGAATCCGCCACGACCTCGGCGAGCGCCGGGTCGTGCACGCCCGTCGTGTCGTTGATCACGTCGGCACCTGCGGCGATCGCGGCGGCGGCGACCTCGGCGTGGAACGTGTCGACCGAGAGCGCTGCGCCCGCGCCGGCGAGCGCGGCCACGACGGGAACGACGCGGTCGATCTCCTCGGCGACGGGGATGGCGGGGCCGGGCCCGAACTTCGCCCCGCCCACGTCGATCCAGGCGGCGCCCTGCTCGATCGCGCGACGGCCCGCGGCGACGGCGGCGTCGAGCCCGAAGGTGGCGCCGCGGTCGTAGAACGAGTCCGGTGTGCGGTTGACCACGGCCATGACGGCGATGCTGCGCCGGAAGTCCACGTCGCGGCCGGCGATGCGACGGACGGGGTGGGCGAACTCGGGCGTGACCCAGCCGAGCGCGTCGTTCACGCGCCGGCTCCGACGGCCGCCGCGCCGACCGGGACGGCCGCGTCCGCCATCCGGACGCCTCGCCCGAGGACGGGTTCGACCCCCGCCATGAGCGGGGCGCAGCCCGAGTACTCCATGCCCAGATCGTACTGGTCCGTGGCATCCGCTCGACCCGATCGCACCCAACCGACTCACAGCCAGATCACAGCGAACTTCAAAAGAATGGGCGCATGAGTGACGGACCTCGCATTCTCATCGTCGACGACGAACCCAACATCCGCGACCTGCTCACCACGAGCCTCCGATTCGCCGGGTTCGCGGTGCGCGCCGTGGCCAACGGCGCGCAGACCATCTCGGCCGTGCTCGAGGAGGAGCCCGACCTGATCATCCTCGACGTCATGCTGCCCGACATGAACGGCTTCGGCGTCACCAAGCGGCTGCGCTCGGCGGGCTACACGGCGCCGATCCTCTTCCTCACCGCGAAGGACGACACGGAGGACAAAATCACGGGCCTCACGGTCGGCGGCGACGACTACGTCACCAAGCCGTTCAGCCTCGACGAGATCGTCGCGCGCATCCGCGCCATCCTGCGCCGCACGATGCACGCCGAGGAGGACGCGGTCATCCGCACCGGCGAGCTCACCATGGACCAGGACACGCACGAGGTGCTCGTCGGCGACGTGCCCGTCGAGCTCTCCCCCACCGAGTTCAAGCTGCTGCGCTACCTCATGCTGAATCCCAACCGGGTGCTCTCGAAGGCGCAGATCCTCGACCACGTGTGGGAGTACGACTTCAACGGCGACGCCGGCATCGTCGAGAGCTACATCTCGTACCTGCGCCGCAAGCTCGACCAGCACTCCTCCGAGCCCCTCATCCAGACCAAGCGCGGCTTCGGGTACATGCTCAAGTCGAAGTCCTAGCCCAGCGCCGGCACAGGGAGGATCCGTAGACTCGGCCCGCCATGCATCACACCCTCGCCGACCGGTGGAACCGGATCTCGCTCCGGACCAAGATCACCGGAGTGACCGTGCTGATGCTCACCCTCGGACTCCTGGTCTCGGGCATCGGCACCGCGGCGATGCTGCGCTCCTACGTCGAGTCCCAGCTCGAGACCAAGCTCCAGTCGATCGCCTCCAGCCGGATCTCCGAGTACCTCACGCGCGACGACACCGGTTCGACCGGTTCGGACGAGGTCGGCGGACCGTTCGACTTCACGACCTCCGACGACGTGTTCGTCGCCGTCTACGACGCCCGCACGGGTGGGTTCCTCGTGCACAACTGGGGCACGCGCGACCCGGCCGCCTATCCGCTGATCCCGAAGCAGCTCACCCAGGCCGACGTCGTCGAGCAGAACGGGAACGGCGGCTACCAGGTGTTCTCCCTGCCGGATTCGAACGGCGAGCTCACCTTCCGGGGCGTGTACGCCATCATGACCGCCGACGATCGCGGCGGCTACGCGCCCATCCTCATCGCGATCTCCTCGCAGGAGACCGAGCGGCTGCTCGCGGCGTACCTGACGATCTTCCTCGGCTTCGGCATCGGGGTGGTGCTCGTCGGCGCGCTCCTCACGCGGATGCTCGTCACGACGACCTTCACCCCGCTCCGGCAGGTCGAGGCGACCGCCGCCGCCATCGCGGACGGCGACTTCAGCCAGCGACTCGGCGGCGCGACGCCGAACACCGAGGTCGGGCGCCTCAACAGGTCGCTCAACACGATGCTGAACCGCATCGACCGCGCCTTCCGCGACCGGGCGCGGACCATCGACCAGATGCGCCGCTTCGTCGGCGACGCCTCGCACGAACTGCGGACGCCGCTGGTCTCGGTGCGCGGATACGCCGAGCTGTACCGCATGGGCGCCCTGCAGAGCCCCGAGGACGTCGGCCAGGCGATGGACCGCATCGAGAAGGAGGCCATCCGCATGGGCGGCCTCGTGGAGGACCTGCTCGCGCTCGCGAGGCTCGACGAGGCCAAGCCGCTCGACCTCGCCCGGGTCGACCTGGTGCCGCTCGCGCGCGATGCCGCGCTCGACGCGATGGCCGCGAACCCCGCCCGGACCGTCTCGGTCATCGCACCCGCCGCGAGCGCGACCGGTTCCACCCCGGTCGTTCCCGGCGATGTCGAGGTCGACCTCGAGGCGGCTCCCGCCCGTGCGTCGGGACCGATCGCCTTCGCCGGGGCGACGCTGGCGCGCCTGCGGGGCCGGCGCACCGACCAGGGTGAGGAATCGCCTCAGCCGGCGCCGAACGCCCGCGGGTCGCGGCGCACCCGGAGCGGCGGCGGCCGCGGCGCGAAGGGCGCCCGGGGCGCCGGGGCGGATGCCGCGGCTCGCGCGCAGGCGTCGGCATCGGGCGCCGAGCCGGCGTCCGCACCCGCATCCTCGTCCGCGGCGTCCGCATCCGTCGAGCCGGCGGCGTCTCGCACCGACGCCCCGGCGACCGTTCCCGTCCGCCGGGCCGTCGTGCAGGCCGAGGAGAACAAGATCCGACAGGTGATCACCAACCTCATGGGCAACGCCATGCGGTTCACCCCGGACGACAGCCCGATCGAGATCCGCGTGAGCGTCGACGACGACGCCGAGCGCGCGATGCTCGAGATCGTCGACCACGGCGAGGGCATCCCGCCGCAGATCCGCGACAAGATCTTCCAGCGGTTCTGGCGCGCGGACACCTCCCGCACGCGGGAGACCGGAGGCTCCGGGCTCGGCCTCGCGATCGTGTCCTCGATCGTCGCCGCCCACAACGGCAACGTCGACGTCACCGAGACGCCCGGCGGCGGTGCGACCTTCCGTGTCGCGCTCCCCCTCGCCGACTCCGCGTCGGCACCGCAGCCCGTCGCGACCGGCTGAGTCGGCGACGGTTCGAGCCGTCCTGCACACCCGGCGTGCTGCGCGGCGCGCTGCACTCGTCGCCGCACCCGGGCTCCGGCCCGGGCCCCGAGCCGTACCGTCGCCCCGACGCAGATGCGTCGTGAACGGAAAGGACGGATGCCCGATGACGAGGTACCAGGTCGACAGCGAACAGGTGCAGGCGGCGACCCAGGGCGTGCAGGCGACGATCGGCAGGATCCAGTCGGAGGTGTCGGCACTGCTCGCCCAGCTCACGGGCCTGCAGGGCTCGTGGACGGGGCAGGCGGCGACCGCCTTCCAGGCCGCGGTCTCCGACTGGCGGGTCACGCAGCAGCACGTCGAGCAGAGCCTGTCCGGGCTGAACCAGGCGCTCGGTGCCGCTGCCGCGCACTACGCCGACGCGGAGGCCGCGAACGCGCGACTGTTCGTGCGCTGAACGGCGCGGGCTCTGGACCGCGCGCCGCAGGCACGACGAAGGGCGTCTCCCGTGGGAGACGCCCTTCGCGTGGTGTGCGGCTTCAGCCGCGGGACGGATCGCTCCGCCGAGGACTCAGAAGTCCATGCCGCCGGTCGGGTCGGCGGGCGCAGCCGCGACCTTCTCGGGCTTGTCGGCGACGACGGCCTCGGTCGTGAGGAACAGGCCGGCGATCGACGCGGCGTTCTGCAGCGCCGAGCGCGTGACCTTCGCCGGGTCGATGATGCCCTGCGCGAGCAGGTCGCCGTACTCGCCGGTCGCGGCGTTCAGGCCGTGACCCGCGGGCAGCTCGGAGACCTTGTTCGCGACGACGCCCGGCTCGAGGCCCGCGTTGAGCGCGATCTGCTTGAGCGGAGCCTCGATGGCCACCTTGACGATGTTCGCCCCGGTCGCCTCGTCGCCCGTGAGCTCGAGCTTCGCGAACGCCGCCTTGCCGGCCTGGATGAGGGCCACGCCACCACCGGCGACGATGCCCTCCTCGACGGCGGCCTTCGCGTTGCGGACGGCGTCCTCGATGCGGTGCTTGCGCTCCTTGAGCTCGACCTCGGTGGCCGCGCCCGCCTTGATGACGGCGACGCCGCCGGCGAGCTTCGCGAGGCGCTCCTGGAGCTTCTCGCGGTCGTAGTCCGAGTCGGTGTTCTCGATCTCCGAGCGGATCTGGGCGACGCGGCCCGCGATCAGGTCGGCGTCGCCCGCACCCTCGACGATCGTGGTCTCGTCCTTGGTGATGACGACCTTGCGCGCCTGGCCGAGCAGGTCGAGCGTGGCGTTCTCGAGCTTGAGGCCGACCTCTTCGGAGATGACCTGGCCGCCGGTGAGGATCGCGATGTCCTGGAGCTGGGCCTTGCGGCGATCGCCGAAGCCCGGCGCCTTGACGGCGACCGACTTGAAGATGCCGCGGATCTTGTTCACGACGAGCGTGGCCAGGGCCTCGCCGTCGACGTCCTCGGCGATGATCAGGAGCTGCTTGCCCGACTGGATCACCTTGTCGACGATCGGCAGGAGGTCCTTGATGTTCGAGATCTTCTGGTTGGCGATGAGGATGTACGGGTCCTCGAAGACCGCCTCCTGGCGCTCCGGGTCCGTGACGAAGTACGCCGACAGGTAGCCCTTGTCGAAGCGCATGCCCTCGGTCAGCTCGAGCTCGGTGCCGAACGTGTTCGACTCCTCGACCGTGACGACGCCCTCCTTGCCGACCTTGTCGATCGCCTCGGCGATGATCTCGCCGATCTGCGCGTCAGCGGCCGAGATCGACGCGGTCGCGGCGATCTCGTCCTTGGTCTCGATCTCCTTCGCCGCGGCGAGGAGCTCCTCCGAGACGGCCCCGACGGCCTTCTCGATGCCGCGCTTGAGCGAGATGGGGTCGGCGCCGGCCGCGACGTTGCGCAGGCCCTCGCGCACGAGCGCCTGAGCGAGCACGACCGAGGTGGTGGTGCCGTCGCCCGCGACGTCGTCGGTCTTCTTCGCGACCTCCTTGACGAGCTCCGCGCCGATCTTCTCGTACGGGTCGTCGAGCTCGATCTCCTTGGCGATCGACACGCCGTCGTTCGTGATCGTGGGGGCGCCCCACTTCTTCTCGAGCACGACGTTGCGGCCGCGCGGGCCGAGGGTCACCTTGACCGCGTCGGCGAGCGTGTTCAGGCCGCGCTCGAGGCCGCGGCGGGCCTCCTCGTCGAAAGCAATGATCTTTGCCATGTGTGTCTCTCGTCCCTTCCGGACGTCATGAAAGATTCCAAGGGGGTTAGCACTCAGAACGTGCGAGTGCCAGTTCGATTCTGGCACTCTCCCGCGACGAGTGCAAGCGAGCGCACCTGTGAATCCGGCGAGCGGACATGCGGAAGCGCCGCCGGAGGGACCCGGCGGCGCTTCCGACGTCTCGGACTAGGCGGGCCGAACCGCCTCGGCCTGCGGGCCCTTCGAGCCAGAACCGACCTCGAAGGTCACCTGCTGGCCTTCCTCGAGGACCTTGTAGCCGGCCATGTCGATCGCGGAGTAGTGGACGAACACGTCCTGGCCCCCATCGTCGACGGTGATGAATCCGTATCCCTTTTCAGCGTTGAACCACTTGACGGTTCCGTTCGCCATGCGTTGCTCCCATGTTGCCGTGTTTCGAGTCAGCACGTGCCTTCGGCGGTACCGGGCGCTCGTCGTGCCGACGTCGACGTCGGGGTCCGGCGCCGGGTGCTCACACTGCTGTTCGAGCCGCCGTTTCTAGATAGGCATGCCGCGCGGCCCGAGCACAAGGGATCCGACGCGACGAATGGTCGCAGAATGGCAACGATTGGCGCCGGTCTCAGCCGGCGACCGCCTCCGCGTAGTCCGCCCCCAGCACGACGACGAGCTGCATGCCCTCCTGCCCGAACTGCTCCGAGAGCCGCACCTCGGACTCGGGCAGCAACTGGGCGATCCCCCGCGCCGCACCCTCCAGGTCGGCCGACGCGTAGTACACGACGGTCTGCTCGATGTCCGAGGTGTCGGCGTTCGAGGTCACCCCGACCGTCACGCCCTGGGCGGCGAGCTGCTCGCCCGCGCTCGACGCGAGCCCGCTCGTCGACGTGCCGTTCAGGACCGCCACGCTCACGTCGGGTGCGAGGGTGGGCTCGGCGGTCGGGCCGGGGGTCGCGCTCGCCGACGGCACGACGTCCTCGAACTGGAGGCGCTGGTTGTACACGGAGACCGCGGCGATGCCCGCCCCCGCGATGACGACGGTCGCCAGTGCCGCCCAGCCGATCATCATCCACCTGCGCCCTCGACGCTCGGGCGCGCGGTGCGCGCCGACCCGGTCCATGCCGTGCGGGATCGAGTCGAACCGGTCGCGGGGGAAGTTCTGCACCTGGGTTCCAGTCGGTCGGGGCGCGCTCTAGGGAAGCGGCCGGGCGGTCGGGATGCTGCGGCGTTCGCGCGCCGCGACGCGCGCCGCCCGCTGACGCTGCAGCCGGCCGATGAGCATCGGGTCGTGCCGCAGCGCGGCGGGCGAGTCGACGAGTGTTCCGAGGAGCCGATAGTAGCGGGCCGCAGACCAACCGAGCTCCGCCCGGATCGCGTCGGCCTTGCGGGCCGGGTCCGGGAAGGCGCGGGACTCGAAGGCGAGGACGGCGCGCTGCGCATCGTCGAGGCCGTCGCCGTCCATGCCGTCGTCTCCTGTCCATGCGCCGCCGAGTCCTGCCGGGCTTGCCGTCGAGCACATCCTAGGGAGGGCTTCCCGTGAGGCCGCCGCACTCGGCGGCGCGGCCCGGGAACAGCCGCGGCATCCGTCACGTTGCACCCGTCAGGCCGAACAACTGCGACGATGGAAGGCGCACCGACCCTCGAGGAGAGCAACCATGGCATACCAGGTCGACAAGTCCGACGACGAGTGGCGCGATCAGCTCGGCGCCGATCGGTTCGCCGTCCTGCGGCAGGCCGCGACGGAGCGCGCGTGGACGGGCGAGCTGCTCGACGAGGAGCGGGCCGGGATCTACGCGTGCGCCGCATGCGGCAACGAACTGTTCAAGTCCGGGACGAAGTTCGACTCCGGGTGCGGATGGCCGAGCTTCTACGAGTCCGTCCGCCCCGATGCCGTCGAGCTGCTCGAGGACAGCTCGCTCGGCATGACCCGGACCGAGGTCCGGTGCGCCCGCTGCGGGTCGCACCTCGGTCACGTCTTCCCCGACGGCTTCGGCACGCCGACCGGCGACCGCTACTGCATGAACTCGATCGCGCTCGACTTCACGCCCGAATCGTGACGGCCGCGGTGCCGGCGGGCGCGCCCGTCCGCGATGCCGTGCTGTCCCGGCGTTCCCGCCCGAAGGTGACGGATGCCTCCCCGGCCGATGCCGAGCTCGAGATGCTGCTGCAGGCCGCCTCCCGGGTGGCCGATCACGCCGCGCTCGCACCCTGGCGGGTGATCGCGCTGCGCGGGCGCGCACGGGCCCGGCTGGGCGATGCGTTCGTCGCGGCATCCGGGTTCGACGGACCCGCCGCGCTGGCCCTCGCGGCCAAGCCGCTCCGGGCACCGCTGCTGCTGGCCGTCGTCGCCGCTCCCCGGCCGCACCCGAAGGTGCCCGCCTGGGAGCAGGAGGCCTGCGCGGCGGGCGTCGGGCACACGCTCGAACTGCTCCTCGACGAGGCGGGGTGGGGCGTCATGTGGCGCACCGGACCGTTCACGCGGCATCCCGAGGTCGCCCGGATGCACGCGCTCGCCGAGCACGAGCACCTCATGGGCTGGCTGTACGTCGGCGGCCGGCTCGAGTCGGAGCGACCGCCGCGACGCGCTTCGGACCCCGCCCGAGGCCGCTTCAGCGTCCTCGGCTGAGCGGCCCTACGGCCGCCCCGGGCCGTCTGCCCCGGAATCAGCCGCGAGCGGGTCGACCGGCGCGACGTGCCGCGCGGCACGCGGCCTGAGGCTCGCGAACACGACCGCGACGAGCGCGAGGACCGTGCCCGCGATCGTCGCGAAGCCGACCGGCCGCCCGGGCGTCGGGAGCAGCAGGTCGATCGCGAGTGCGGCCGAGAGCTGACCGGCGACGAGCCCGAGCGAGAGCACGAGGACCCCGACGCGACGCACCAGCACGGCCTGGGCGGCGATGAAGACGCAGCCGATGGCGCCACCGGCGTACAGCCACGGCTCCGAGGGGAACTCGGTCGGCCAGCCGACGGATGCCGCGTGCACGAGCATCACGGCGACGAGCACGCTCGTGCCGAGGGCGAAGTTCGTCAGGGTCGCCGCGAAGGCGCTCGACGACGCCGTGCGGACGCGACCGTTCATCGCCTGCTGCCAGGCTGCGCCGATGCCCGCCGTGAACGGCAGCACGAGCAGCCACAGCGGGACCTCGCCCGCGACCTGGGCCGAGAGCGCCCAGACCACGGCCGCGAGCGCGAGCACCGCGCCCGCGACGCGGTTGGCGCTCAGCGGACGCCGGCCGCCCGGGCCGAGGCCGAGCGCGTCGAACACGACGCCGCCGAGCGTCTGCCCCGCGACGATGCCGACCGTGAACAGCGCGACGCCGAGGACCCCGACCGCGATGCCCTGCGTGGCGACGAACCACGCTCCCGCGGCACCGCCGAGCAGCATCCACCAGGCGAGGCGACCCGTGCGCACCGCGTCGCGCATGCGGCCCACGCCGCGGCGCCCCTCGGGCCACAGTGCGAGTCCGACGAGGAGGATCGCGAGGCCAGAGCCGAACGACACGACCGCCGCGACCGAGAAGTCGTCGAGCCGGCGCGAGAGCTCCCCGTTGATGCGGGACTGCACCGCGATGAGCGCACCGGACACGACGACGAGCGCGATCGCCGCCCACATGGGCGGGCGCGACGGCTCGGCGTGCGCGTGGTGGTGCTCGGCGTCGCGTTCGTGCTGGTCGGCCGCGCCGGGCGTCTCGGGCGGAACCGGACGCTCCGTGGATCTCGACATCGAGCCGGCTACGGGACTCGAACCCGTAACCACCGCTTTACAAGAGCGGTGCGCTACCAATTGCGCCAAGCCGGCAGGGGATGCAGGACATCCTACCGGCGCCCGGGCGGGAAGCGCGAAGGGCCCGGCCGAGGCCGGACCCTTCGCGCTGGTGGCTGGTGCGCTCAGCCCGCTTCGGGCGTGGGCGTCGGAGTCGGCGTCGCCTCGGACTCGCTGTAGCTCTCGCCCGTGGCCTGGAGCACGAACGCCTGGAACTCGGCCGGGTCCTCGAGCGAACCGACGTACTGCTTGCCGTTCACGAGCACGGTCGGGGTGCCGGTGATCGAGGGCAGGTCGGAGTTCGGGATCGGCTGGGTCAGCGCCCGCTCGGTGGCATCCTGCACCCAGTCCTTGAACCGCACGTCCTCGATGCAGTTCTCGACGGAGGCTGCGGCACCCGCCTCGGAGGCGATCGCGAAGATCTCGTCGTCGGTCAGGCCCGCGCTGAGCTCCTCGGGCTGGTTCTCGAACATGAGGGCGTTGAAGTCGAAGAACGCCTCGGGCGACTTCTCGGCCACGCAGGCCGCGGCGTTCGCCGCGCGCAGCGAGTACTGGGTCCCTGCGGACTTGTTGGTCAGGATCGCGATCGGGTGGACCTCGAGCGTCGCCGCGCCCTGCTCGACCATGGTTCGCATGGTCTCGCCGTTGGTCTGCTCGAACAGGCCGCAGAACGGGCACAGGTAGTCGACGAACACCACGATGTTCGCGACGGTGCCGCTCTCGTCGGGCACGGTCGGCGTCGGCTCGCCGTCGGCGGGGATCGCGGGCGTCTGGACCGCGTCGATGCCCTCGGTCTCGCCTGCGACGAGCAGGATGCCGTCGCTGGCCATGTTCAGCGGGCCGGGACCGGCGGGTCGGATGCTGTTGAAGATGAGTCCGCCGATGAGCGCCGCGACGGCGATCACCGCGACGACGACGCCGCCCTGGATCAGGAGTCGATTGCGGCGCTCCTTCTTCTTCTGCTCCTCGCGAAGCGCGCGTGCCTTCTCGCGAGCGGCTTCACGTCGCTCGTTCCTGCTGGGGCGTGGCTCTGATCCGCCAGTGCTCATCGATGGTCTCCGGGTCGCTGTGGGGCGCGTGCGAGTGCGGGCGCACGCTCGGTCAGTGTAGGAGCGATCACTGTGAATCGTCCAAACGAACCCATGGCATACTGTCAGGGCGTCGACGTCGATGTCGACGCTCCCCATTCACAACGGATCGTCCGGCACGTACCTGCCGGTGAAGGAGAAGCAGAACCATGGCGTCAGTCACGTTCGACAAGGCCACCCGCCTCTACGCCGGCGGCACCCGCCCGGCCGTCGACCAGCTCGACCTCGAGATCGCAGACGGCGAGTTCCTCGTCCTCGTCGGCCCCTCCGGCTGCGGCAAGTCCACCTCGCTGCGCATGCTCGCAGGCCTCGAAGAGGTCAACGAGGGCAACATCTTCATCGGCGACCGGAACGTCACCGACGTGCCGCCGAAGGACCGCGACATCGCGATGGTCTTCCAGAACTACGCGCTGTACCCGCACATGACCGTCGCCGAGAACATGGGCTTCGCGCTCAAGATCGCCGGCGTCGGCAAGGACGAGCGCGCCGCACGGGTCCTCGAGGCGGCCAAGCTCCTCGACCTGGAGCCCTACCTGAGCCGCAAGCCGAAGGCGCTCTCGGGCGGTCAGCGCCAGCGCGTCGCCATGGGCCGCGCGATCGTGCGCCAGCCCCAGGTGTTCCTCATGGACGAGCCGCTGTCGAACCTCGACGCCAAGCTCCGCGTGCAGACCCGCACCCAGATCGCCTCGCTCCAGCGCCGACTCGGCGTCACCACGGTCTACGTCACCCACGACCAGACCGAGGCGCTCACGATGGGCGACCGCATCGCCGTCCTCAAGGACGGCCTGCTCCAGCAGGTCGGCACCCCGCGCGAGCTGTACGAGCGGCCCGCCAACGTCTTCGTCGCGGGCTTCATCGGTTCGCCCGCGATGAACCTGTTCCACGCCGACGTCACCGACGGCGGCGTCCTCTTCGGCAAGGCCGTCGTGCCGGTCGAGCGCGAGGCGATCACGCACGCGTCGGGTTCGACTGTCACGGTCGGCGTCCGCCCGGAGGACATCACGGTCTCGACGACGCCCGGCGAGGGCATCGAGGTCGTGGTCGACATCGTCGAGGAGCTCGGCGCTGACGGCTACCTGTACGGCCACACCGAGATCGAGGGCAAGCGCACCGACATCGTCGCGCGCGTCGACGGCCGCAACCACCCGTTCTCGGGCGAGACCGTCTACCTCCTCCCGACCCCGAAGCACGTGCACGTGTTCGACGTGGAGTCGGGCGAGCGCCTGAGCACCCAGGCCGTCGTGAGCTGACCTCGGTCGCCTGCGAAGCCGGTCGGGCCCTCGGCCCGTCCGGCTTCGTCGTCTCCGGCACTACGCTGGTCCCGATGAGTCGAACCCTCTCGATCACGTCGGCGATGACCGACCCCGCCCTGCTCGACCTGCCGTGGGAGCTCCCCCTCGAGGCGTGGCCGAATGAGACCATCGCCGCCCTGCCGAAGGGCATCTCCCGACACCTGGTGCGGTTCGCGCACCTCGGCGGTCACGTGGTCGCCATCAAGGAGACCACGTCCGAGATGGCCGCACGCGAGTACGAGATGCTCCGCGCGCTGCAGCGACTCGAGGTTCCGTGCGTCGAGCCGGCGGCGGTCATCACGAACCGGTCGGATGCCGACGGGGAGCCGCTCCGTTCGGTGCTGGTCACACGGCACCTGCGGTTCTCGCTGCCGTACCGTGCGCTGTTCTCGCAGACGCTGCGCCCCGACACGGCGACGCGCCTCGTCGACGCGCTCGCGGTGCTGCTCGTGCGCCTGCACATCATCGGCTTCTTCTGGGGCGACGTCTCGCTCTCCAACACGCTGTTCCGGCGCGACGCCGGCGCGTTCGCGGCGTACCTGGTGGATGCCGAGACCGGCAGGCTCCACGAGGGCGGGTTGTCGAACGGGCAGCGCGAGCACGACCTCGAGATCGCCAGGGTGAACATCGCCGGCGAACTGCTCGACCTCGAGGCGGGCGGCCGCGTGGCGGACGGGCTCGACCCGGTCCGGATCTCGGACGGCATCCTCGACGCGTACCGCAGCCTCTGGTCGGAGCTCACGGGCAGCGAGTCCTTCGGGATGGCCGAACGATGGCGGATCAACGAGCGAGTCACGCGCCTGAACGAGCTCGGGTTCGACATCGAGGAGCTCGCGATCCGGACGGACGAGTCGGGAACGACGCTGCGGATCCAGCCGAAGGTCGTCGACGCCGGGCACCACCAGCGACGCCTGCTGCGCCTGACCGGCCTCGACGCCGGCGAGAACCAGGCACGGCGCCTGCTCAACGACCTCGACTCGTACCGCGCGGCGTACCGTCGGGACGACGACGAGGAGATGGTCGCGCACGAGTGGCTCATGCGCGTGTTCGAGCCCGTCGTGCGTGCGGTCCCGCACGAGCTGCGCGGCAAGCTCGAGCCCGCCGAGGTGTTCCACCAGTTGCTCGAGCACCGCTGGTACCTCGCGCAGCGCGAGGGCCGGGACATCCCGCTCGCCGAGGCGCTGACGTCGTACCTCAACGAGGTGCTCCGGCACCGCCGGGACGAGGCGACCGTCATCGGCCCGCCGACGGAGGCGATGACGGCCGCGCTGCCGGCGATCGCCCCCGACACCTCGGCCGTCCCGGTGCACGACCCGGACGACGACGAGGACTGGCGCCTCAAGGTCTGACGCCGGACCGGGCGGGCCCGGTCAGGCGGGCCGGGACGCTCGCAGCCGGGCGACCTCGTAGAGCGTGACGGATGCCGCGATGCCGGCGTTCAGCGACTCGGTCGCCGCCGAGATCGGGATCGACACGACCGCGTCGCACGTCTCGGTCACGAGCCTCGACAGGCCCTTGCCCTCGGATCCGACGACGATCACGATCGGCCGGTCGGCGAAGTCGAGGCCGGGAAGGCTCACGTCGCCGTCGCCGTCGAGGCCGAGCACGAAGACCCCGCGCTGCTTGAGCGCCTTGAGCGTCTGCGTCAGGTTCGACGCCATCGCGACCGGTACCCGGGCCGCGGCGCCCGCGGAGGTCTTCCACGCGGCGGCCGTGACGCCCACGGAGCGCCGCTGCGGCACGATCACGCCCTGCCCGCCGAATGCGGCGGTCGAGCGGATGATCGCACCGAGGTTGCGCGGGTCGGTCACGCCGTCGAGCGCGACGAACAGCGGGGTCAGGCCGGAGTCGATCACCTGGTCGAGCAGGTCCTCGGCGTGCGCGTACTCGTACGGCGGCACCTTGAGCGCGAGGCCCTGGTGCACTCCGCCCTCGCCGGCGAGCCGGTCGAGCTCGGGGCGCATGACCTCGAGGATCGGGATGCCGCGACCGGTCGCGACCTTGACGGCCTCCTTCACGCGGTCGTCCATCTCGATCCGGGACGCGAGGTAGAGCGTCGTCGCGGGGACCCGCGTGCGCAGCGCCTCGACGACCGCGTTGCGACCCGTGACGATCTCGGACTCGTCGCCCGACTTCGCGCGCCGGGCAGCACCCGACGCGCCGCGCGGCGCGGCCTGGCGCTGGCCCCCGCGGCCGCCTGACTTCGCGGCCGCGCGTTCGGCGGCCGCCTTCTTCTTGTGGGCCTGGTGGTATGGGCGGTCCTCGGCCTTGGGCGTGGGCCCCTTGCCTTCGAGCGCCTTGCGGCTGTGCCCGCCGGTGCCGACCTTCTGGCCCTTGCCCTTCTTGCGCACCGCTCCGGCGCGAGGCTTTCCGCTGCTGCCCTTCATGAGGTGAGGCTCCAATGCGTTCCGGTCTGACTGTCTTCGATGGTGATTCCGGCGTCCGCGAGCTCTGCGCGGATCCGGTCGGCGGCCGCCCAGTCCTTCGACTCGCGGGCCGCCCGGCGATCGGCGATGAGGCGCTCGACGAGCGCGTCGAGTGCGGTCGCGGCCGGCCCGGCATCCGTCGCCCAGGCCGGGTCGGTGGGGTCGATGCCGAGCACGCGGACCATGGCGAGCGCCTGGCCGCGCAGGCGGGCCGCCGCGCCGAGGTCCTCGCCGTCGAGCGCGAGGTTGCCCGCGCGCACGGTCTCGTGCAGGACGCCGAGCGCCTGCGGAACCCCGAGGTCGTCGTCCATCGCCTCGGCGAAGGCGTCGGGCCACGCGGCATCCGCCCCGTCGTCCTGGTACCGGGTGCCGGCGAGCCGGCGCTGCACGCGGTTGAGGAAGGTCCGGATGCGGTCGACCGCGGCCTCGGCCTCGGCGAGCGAGTCGGGCGAGTAGTCGAGGGTCGAACGGTAGTGCGCCTGGCCGAGGAGGTAGCGCACGGCGAGCGGCGAGGCGAGCGCGGTGAGTTCGTGCGCGTACACCGAGTTGCCGAGCGACTTCGACATCTTCTGGCCGCCGATGTTCACGAGGCCGTTGTGCACCCAGTAGCGCGCGAAGCCGTCACCGGCGGCCGTGGACTGCGCGAGCTCGTTCTCGTGGTGCGGGAAGCGCAGGTCGAGCCCGCCGCCGTGGATGTCGAACCGTGCGCCGAGGTAGCGGGCGGCCATCGCCGAGCACTCGATGTGCCAACCGGGCCTGCCCGGACCCCACGGCGACTCCCAGCCCGCCGAACGCGGCTCGGTCGGCTTGTGGCCCTTCCACAGCGCGAAGTCGCGGGGGTCGCGCTTGCCGCGCGGGTCGGAGTCGGCCGCGGCCTCCATGTTCTCGCGCGCCTGGCGGGTCAGCTCGCCGTAGGCGGCCCAGCTGCCGGTGTCGAAGTACACGTCGCCCGACCCGTCGGCGGCCGGGTAGGCGTGCCCGCGGTCGATGAGGCGCTGGATCATCCGCTGCATCTGCGTGACGCTCGCGGTGGCCCGCGGCTCGTAGGTCGGCGGCAGGATGCCGAGCGCGTTGTACGCGGCGGTGAACTCGAGCTCGACCCGGTAGGCGAGCGACCACCACTGCTCGCCGATCCCCTCCTCGGCTGCGGCATTCAGGATCTTGTCGTCGATGTCGGTGACGTTGCGCACGAAGGTCACCGCGAACCCGCGCGCCGTGAACCAGCGGCGCATGATGTCGTAGACGAGGGCGCTGCGCAGGTGCCCGATGTGCGGGCTCGACTGCACCGTCGGTCCGCAGACGTACATGCCTACGCGCCCCTCCTCGAGGGGCGCGAAGTCACGCAGGGCCTGGGCCTTCGAGTCGTGGAGTCGCAGCGTCACCCGTCAAGCGTACCGGCGCGCCCGCGATCCGGGCTCGGCGCCCGGTCGCGCGGGACACCGGCGGCGCGAGACTCGGCGCACCGGGTCGATCCCGGCCGACCACCGCGGCCCGGAGCCCGCCGACGAGAGGATCCCCTGATGACCATCCGACCCACCGCATCGATCCGCGCTCGCGCCGACGTCTCCGAGACGGATGCCGCCGGCAGCGCCGCCACCGCCCGACGGCGAAGGATCGCCCGAGCCGCCGCGTGGACGGCCGTCGCATTCCTCGTCGGCCAGTTCGGGGTCGGCGCGGCCGGCGTGCTCTCGGGGGCCGACGTCGCAGATCACGCGAGCCCCCTCGGTCGCGCGTCGGAGGCGCTCAGCGGGCTCGCCTTCCTCGCCGGTGCGGTCGCGCTCGCCGCACTCGCCCCCACCGGTGCGCGGCTCGCCGCCTGGATTCCCGGGGTCGCCGGGCTCGCGGCATCCGGCGCGACGATGCTCTGGGTCGTCGCGACGGGCGTCGAACCGGCCGTGGAGGTCTTCCTGGCCGAGGTGGCGCTCACCGCGGTCGGCCTCGTGATCATCGGCGTGCTGGGATCGATGCGCCGACGGGTCTGGCCGTGGTGGGTGGGCGTCGCGGTCGCGCTCCTCATCCCGATCATGTTCCTCGTTCCCCTGAACTCGATCCCCCTCGGCCTGATCTGGGCGGCAGTCGCGCTCACGGCGCGCCCCGACGCTCGATCCTGAGCGGCGTGCACTCCCGCCGCTACACTGCCGCCATGGCGCCTGGCCCGGAGCGACCCGGCCGGACCGCGGCGAGCCGGCTCGCCGCCCGGCTCGTCGCGGCCTGCGCCGTGGCATCCGGAATCGTGATCCTCGTGTCGGTCCCGTCGGCATGGCGGATCCGGACCGAGGTCTGCACCGGCGAGTGCCCGCCCGGCGCGATCGACGCCGAGGCCGCCGCGCGTCTCGACGAGACCGGGCTCGGGGTCGCGGGGTACGTCGCGATCGGGCTCGTCCTCTCGCTCGTCCTGGCCGGGGCCTGCCTCGCGGTCTCGGCCCTCCTGCTCCGCGGCGCGAGCGCGAGCGAGACGACGGCGCGGGGAGCGATCACGGCCGCGGCCGCGCTCGTCGCGATCGCGGTCGGGTTCCCGCAGCTCGTGCCCGCGCTGGTCGCCGAGTACCCGGCCGCGGCGTGGCTCGGGACCCTCGCGGACGCCTCCGTCCTGCTCCTGGTGTGGTGGATCGCCGCGTTCCCGGACGGGGTCGTGCGCGGATGGTGGGCGCGGCTGCTCATCGTCGTCGCCGTTGCGTGGATCGCGCTGTCGATCGCGCCCGCGGGGACGGGAGCCGGCTCCGTCGCCGTCGCGGTCGGGACCGTCGTCGTCGCGGCGCTCGCGCTCGTGACCGTGATCGTGCGGCTGAGCCGACGCGACGACGCGGACCACCGGCTCGTCATCGGGACATCCGCGACGATCGGCGGGGCCCTCGCAGCGCTCGCCGCAGCCGCCGTCGTCCAGGGCGCGGGCCTCGCGCCGGTCGGCGGCCTCGTCGACCTGGCCCTGCAGGCCCTCCTCGTCGCGGCCTTCCTCGCGATCCCGATCGCCGTCGCGTCCGCGGTGCTCCGGCGCGGTCTCTGGGGCCAGGCCGCCTCCATCGCGCGCATCGTCGCGGCTTCGGCCGTCGCGATCGCGGCGGTCGCCGGGTTCGCGATCGCCGCCGCATCCCTCCACCTCGCCGGCGCCGAGCCGGCGGTCGCGCTCGCGGTGCCGGCCGCGGTGCTCGCCGTCGCGATCCCACCCCTCGATCGCCTCGCGGTCCGAGGAGCCCGGAGAGTGCTCACGGGAAGCGCCACCGACCGGCGCCGCGCGCTCGGCGACCTCGACGGACGGCTCGCGCTCGCCGCGACCTCGGGGCCGGAACCCGGTCTGATCGAGGATGCACTCGCCCGTGCCCTCGGCGTCCGCGCCGCGCGGATCGAACTCGGCGCCGACGCCGTGAGCGAGGCCGACGACCCCGCTCCGACGCTCCGTCTCCCCGTGGTCCACGCCGGGCGGAGCGAGGGAGCCGTCGTCCTCGACCCCGGTCGGGCGGGTGCCGTGCTCGATCCGGCGCAGCGCGAGGCGCTCGAGCCCGTGCTGGCGCATCTCGCGGCCGTCCTGCACGCCCGTCGGCTGGCTCGGGAGCTCGAGGCATCCCGTCGCGCACTCCTGGCGGCCCGAGAGGACGAACGCCGCAGGGTGCGCGACGACCTGCACGACGAGCTCGGACCGACCCTCGCTGCCGCGGCGCTGACGCTCGGCGCCGCGGAACGGGAGGCGACGCGCCATCCGCCGGACGCCGTGCGCCTCGTCGCCGATGCGCGGGCGCAGCTCGCCGCGGCGGTCGACGATGTGCGCAGGATCGTTCGCGGGCTCCGACCGCCCGTGCTCGACGACGTCGGCCTGGCCGAGGCGGTGCGCGCGTACGCCGCCGCGGTCGACGGCGCGGTCCGCGTCGAGGTCGTCGGCGGCGCTCCGGAGCCGCTGCCCGCCGCGGTGGAGGCGGCCGCGTACGCGATCGCACTCGAGGCGATCGCCAATGCGATCCGGCACTCCGGCGGCTCGCGATGCCGCGTCTCGTTCGGTCGCGACGGCGACCGCCTCGTGCTGGAGGTCGTGGACGACGGAACGGGCATCGCCGACGGCGCGCCGGGCATCGGATCGGCCTCGATGGAACGACGCGCTCGGGAGCAGGGCGGTCGGGTCGACATCGTCAGCGACGCCGCCGGGACGACGGTGCGAGCATCGCTTCCCCTGGCCGAGCCGGCCGCGGCGGAGGCGCCGTGACCCCGCCCGTCCGCGTCGCGATCGCCGACGACCATGCGCTGTTCCGGCAGGGTGTGCGGGCGATGTTCGCCACCGTGGACGACGTCGAGCTCGTCGACGAGGCCGAGGACGGCGACGACGCGATCCGCGTCGCGGTCACGAGCGCGCCGGACGTGCTGCTCCTCGACGTGCGGATGCCGCGGCGCAGCGGCGTCGACGCGATCCGCGCCATCCGCTCCCGTGCTCCCGGCGTCCGCATCGTGATGCTGACCATGGTCGAGGCCGACGAGGCACTGGCCGTCGCACTGCGCGACGGCGCCGTCGGCTACGTGCTGAAGGGTGCCGATCCCGACGAGCTCATCCGCGTGGTCCACGCGGCGGCGCGCGGAGAACTGCTCTTCGGCGCGAGCGTCGCCCATCGCGCCGCCGCACTGCTGCACCCGGCCGCCGGCCCGTGGCATCCGCCGCTGCCCGAACTCCGGGACCGGGAACGCGAGGTGCTCGACCTGCTCGCTGCGGGCCATGAGCCGGCCGAGATCGCCCGCCGCCTGCACGTGAGCGTCAAGACCGTGCGGAACGTGCTCGCGGGCATCCCCGCACGCCTCGGCGTCGCGACGCGCGGCGAGGCCGTCGACCTCGCGCGACGCGCCGGACTCGGCAGGGGCGCCTGAACGCGGCGGGCCGTCAGCCCGTCGGCCCGTCAGCCCTGCTCGCCGGCGGGGACGACGAGCGCGGTCGCGATCGCGGTGACGCCCTCGCCGCGACCGGTGAAGCCGAGTCCGTCGGTCGTGGTCGCCGCGACGCTCACCGGCGCGCCGACGATTCCGGCCAGCACGGCCTCCGCCTCGGCGCGGCGGGGCGCCAGCTTGGGCCGGTTGCCGACGACCTGGACCGACACGTTGCCGACGCGCCATCCGGCAGCCTCGAGTCGCCGCACGGTCTCGGCGAGGAAGACCTCGCCGTGCGCGCCCGAGAACCGCGGATCGGCGGTGCCGAACATGCCGCCGATGTCGCCGAGACCGGCCGCGGCCAGCAGCGCGTCGCAGATCGCGTGCGCGACCGCGTCGCCGTCGCTGTGCCCCGAGAGCGCGCGCTCCCCCGGCCAGTGCAGGCCGGCGAGCCACAGCGGGGCGTCGCCGTCGTCGGCGAACGCGTGGACGTCGATGCCGGTGCCGACCCTCGGGACGGCGGCGTGCGCGGGATGCGCTCGGTGCGCCGCGGGATCCGGAGCGGCGGACGCGACGCGCTCGGCGAGCAGGTGCTCGGCGCGGTGCAGGTCGGACGGCACCGTGATCTTGAACGCCCGTGCATCGCCGGGCACGACGTCGACCGCGACGCCCGCCGACGCGACGAGGGCGGCGTCGTCGGTGAAGTCCGCTCCGGCGCCCTGGTAGGCCGACTCGAGCACCTCGCGCGGGAAGCCCTGCGGCGTCTGCATCGCGGCGAGCTCCGAACGGTCGACCGTCTCGAGGACGTGTCCCTCGCCGTCGACGCGCTTGACGGTGTCGACGACCGGCAGACCCGGCACGATCCCGCGGCCGCGCGCCGCGACCGCCGCGGCGACCTCGTCGAACACCGCGGCGGGAGCGAGCGGACGGGCCGCGTCGTGCACGAGCACGACCTCGATCGCGCGCGGCAGTTCGGCGAGCCCGCGGGACACGGACTCCTGCCGGGTCGAGCCGCCGGCGACGACCACCAGGTCGACGGACGCCGCGGCCGCGCGCGCCGCGCTTCGGGCCCGCACGTCCTCGAGACGGTCGGTCGGGGCGACCACCACCACGAACGGCGCTTCGCGCATGCCGAGTACGGCATCCAGGGCGACCCCGAGAACGGTGTCGTCGCCGAGCGGGACGAGCGCCTTCGGTTCGGGGTGGCCCAGACGGGTGCCGGATCCGGCTGCCACGACGATGACGGCGACGGTGGTGTCGTTCACGTGTCCACCGTACGCCGCAGCGGCGGTCGGCGGAGCAGCGGAGGACCGGCGGAGCATCTCCGGGTCGCACGACCGGCCCGCCTGCCGACGACGAACGCCGCCGTGCGCATCAGCGCCGGCGGCGTTCGATCGAGGGTGCTCGCTAGGAGGCGAGCACCTCGTCGAGGACGGTCGAAGCCTGCTCCTCGTCGGTCTTCTCGGCGAGCGCGAGCTCGGAGATCAGGATCTGGCGGGCCTTCGCGAGCATGCGCTTCTCACCGGCCGACAGGCCGCGGTCCTGGTCGCGGCGCCACAGGTCGCGCACGACCTCGGACACCTTGATGACATCACCCGAAGCGAGCTTCTCGAGGTTCGCCTTGTAGCGGCGCGACCAGTTGGTCGGCTCTTCGGTGAAGGGAGCGCGGAGCACCTCGAAGACCTTGTCGAGGCCTTCCTTCCCGATCACGTCGCGAACGCCGACGAGGTCGACGTTCTCGGCGGGAACCTCGATCACGAGGTCGCCCTGCGTGACGTTCAGCTTGAGGTAGAGCTTCTCTTCGCCCTTGATGATGCGTTTCTTGACTTCGACGATCGTTGCGGCGCCGTGGTGCGGGTAAACGACGGTCTCGCCAACCTCAAAAAGCATGAATAGACGTCCTTTCGGCAACTTTCAGGATATCACACCGAGGTAGTGCTAAGGTTCCGCCCCCTCCCCCCGGAAGCGCCGCCGCCGTAGGCTACACTCGACACGATCCCAACCGCGCGCGGGTCCATACCGCCGCGCGCACGCTCGTCCTTGGAGGTTCTGTGAAGGCGCGTCTCGCGGCATCCGTCGCCCTGGCTCTCGGCATCGCCCTCGGCGGCAGCGGCTGCGCCATGATCACCTACCAGGCCACCACCGAGGCCTACGACCCGAGCGACGGCGTCTCGGCCGACGTCGGTGCGCTCGACGTCCGCAACATCCTCGTGATCAGCGAGGACGGCGAAGAGGGCAACCTCATCCTCGCCGTCGTCAACACGGGCGACGACGACGCGACCCTCGAGATCGAGTTCGTCGACTCGGGCGACTCCTACGAGATCGACGTCGAGGCCGGGCAGACCATCTCGCTCGGCACCGAGGACGAAGAGCCGCTCCTCATCGAGGGCCTCGACGCCGAGGTCGGCGGCAACGTCGACGTGTACCTGCAGTCCGGCAGCGCCGAGGGCGTCCAGGTCAGCGTCCCCGTCCTCGACGGGGGCCTCCCCGAGTACGCGGACCTCGTCCCGTAGACGCGAGCTCCGAACCACCGAGGGCGGATGCCGCCGGCTCGGGCCGCGGCATCCGCCCTCGTCGTCCCGGCCGCTACCCCTCGAAGCGGTAGCCGAGCCCGCGCACGGTCACGAGCTGCACCGGCTCCGACGGGGTGAGCTCGATCTTGGAGCGGATCCGCTTGATGTGCACGTCGAGCGTCTTGGTGTCGCCGAAGTAGTCGCTGCCCCACACCCGGTCGATGAGCTGCCCGCGGGTCAGCACCCGACCGGCGTTGCGCATGAGCAGTTCCAGGAGTTCGAATTCCTTGAGCGGCATGGCGACGGGGTCGCCGTCGACCTCGACCGTGTGGCGGTCGACGTCCATCCGCACCCGGCCGGCCTGGATGACCGATTCGTCGAGGTCGTCCGGTTCGCTGCGACGGCGGAGCACGGCGCGGATGCGAGCGAGCAGTTCTCGTGTCGAGTACGGCTTGGTGACGTAGTCGTCGGCCCCCAGCTCGAGCCCGACGACGATGTCGACCTCGGAGTCCTTCGCGGTGAGCATGATGATCGGCACGCCGGATCGCTGGCGCAGTTCGCGGCACACCTCGGTTCCGGGCAGGCCCGGCAGCATCAGGTCGAGCAGCACGAGGTCGGCGCCCTCCCGATCGAACGCGGCCACGGCCGCGAGCCCGTCGTCCGCCACCTCCACCTCGTAGCCCTCGCGCTCGAGCAGGAAGCTCAGCGGGTCGCTCAGGGCGATCTCGTCCTCGACGAGCAGGATGCGGGTCACTCTCGGTCTCCTCGGGAAGGGGCGGCCGGAAGGGCCGCTGCGATGCGGGATGTGGGCGTCGCGCCAGCGGGCTTCGCCGCCTCGGGCTCGGGGTCGGCATCGGCGGGCTCGCCGAGGATCGGGCGCTCGGCGAGCGGCAGGCGCACGGTGAAGGTCGAACCGCGCCCGGGCGTGGACCACACCCGCACGTCGCCGCCGTGGTTCTGCACGGTGTGCTTGACGATGCTCAGCCCCAGGCCCGAGCCGCCCGTGTTCCGCGCCCGCGCCTGGTCGACCCGGTAGAACCGCTCGAAGACGCGGTCGAGGTCTTCGGAGGCGATGCCGACGCCCTGGTCGGCGATCGCGATCTCGACCGCCTCGTCGTCCGCGGTCACGCCGATGCCGACGCGCCCGCCCTCGCTCGAGTACGCGATCGCATTGGCGATGAGGTTGTGCAGGGCGACGACCAGCAGCGCCTCGTCGCCGTACACCTCGGCACGCGACTTCGCACGGACGGCGACATCGACGCCCTTCGCGGCCGCGACCACCCGGTTCTGGTCGACCGCCGCGGCGACGACGCGGTCGACGGCGACGAGCTCGTCGCGCTGGAGCGCATCGCGGGCCTGGAGCCGGGAGAGCTCGATGACCTCGCCCGTGATGCGCGCGAGGCGCGCGGACTCGATGCCGAGCCGGTCGGCGAACCGGCGAACCTGCTCGGGCTCGTCGGCGGCCTGGTCGAGCGCCTCGGCGAGCAGGCTGACCGACGCGATCGGCGTCTTCAGTTCGTGGCTGATGTTGGCGATGAAGTCGCGCCGCACCTCGTCGAGGCGGTCGGCCTCGGTGCGGTCGTCGGCGAGCAGCAGCACGAAGCGCGTGCCGAGTCGCGCCACCCGGACGGTCAGCCGCATGGTCGCCTCGCCGAACGGGCCGCGCGCGAGCTCGACCTCGGCCTCGACGGGCTCGCCCGTGCCCCGGACGTCTCGGACGAGATCGAGCAGCTCCCGGTGGATGAGCATCTGGTTGCGCACGAGTCCGAGCGCGACCGCGCCCGGCGAGGCGCGCAGGACGTTGTTCGACGGGTCGAGCACGACCCCGGCCGACTCGAGCACGTCGAGCACCTGGTCGACGCCGTCCGGGATCGTCGGCGCGACCACGCGTGCAGCGCTCTGGCCGCGGCGTTCGGCCATGTGCAGCATGACGGTGAACCCGGCTCCGAGGAGGATGCCGAAGGTCAGCGCGACCAGCACCGACCAGGTGGACTCCATGGCTCCACCATAGCCACGGCGGTCACCCCCGGAGCGACGGAGCGGGCGTCGGATCGGGGTAGGTTGGAGAGTGTTCAGCAGCACGGCACCTGCCGTTCACCTTCGACGGCCATGATGTCGCAGGCCGGTATCGCACCGGTCGTCCCGCGTGCCCGCGCGGGTGCCCGAGACCACCGGAGGGTCATTCGCATGCGTGAGGTGTTCCAACAGGAACTGCGCGAGGTCCAGGACGGCCTCGTCGAGATCGCGACGCTCGTCGCCGGAGCCATCGAGAAGGCGACGCGCGCGTTCAACGAGTCGAACGTCAGCCTGGCCGAGGAGGTCATCGCCGACGACCACCTGATCGACACCAGGGCGCAGGCGCTCGACGAACTCGCGATCACGATCCTCGCGCGCCAGCAGCCGGTCGCCCGCGACCTGCGCATCGTCGTCAGCGCGCTGCGGATCTCGGCATCGCTCGAACGCATGGGCGACATGGCCACGCACATCTCGCAGCTCGCGCGGTACCGCTTCCCCGACAAGGTCGTCCCCAAGACCCTGCGCCCCACGTTCGGCGAGATGGGCGCACTCGACGTCGAGATCGCGAAGCAGCTCGTCGAGCTCCTCCGCACGGAGGACGTCGCGCTCGCCGACCAGATCCGCAACGAAGACGACAAGGTCGACGCCCTGCACCTCTCGGTGTTCGACAAGGTGCTCGGCGAGACGTGGAAGGGCGAGGCCGTCGACACGGTCGACGCCACCCTCGCGAGCCGGTACCACGAGCGGTTCGCCGACCACGCCGTGTCGATCGCGAAGAAGGTCCAGTACCTCGCGACCGGCGACTGGGTCCCCGAGCCCGCCTGATCGCGAGGCGCACAGGCGAGGGCCGGGCGGATGCTGCATCCGCCCGGCCCTCGCGTCGTGAGGCCTCGGCTACTTCCTGCCCTGCGCCGCCACCGCCGCCGCACCGGCAGCCGCCGCCTCGGGGTCGAGGTAGCGCCCCGGGGCGATCGGCATGAAGTCCTCGCCGAGCTCGTAGACGAGCGGGATGCCAGTGGGGATGTTCAGCTCGGCGATGTCGTCGTCGCCGATGCCGTCGAGGTGCTTGACGAGCGCGCGAAGCGAGTTGCCGTGGGCGGCGACCACGACCGTGCGCCCCGAGCGCAGGTCGGGGACGATCGCCGACTCCCAGTACGGCAGCATGCGCGCGATGACGTCCTTCAGGCACTCGGTGCGCGGCAGCTCGCCGTCGGCGAGGCCCGCGTAGCGCGGGTCGCCGACCTGCGACCACTCGGCGTCGTCGGCGAGCACGGGCGGCGGGGTGTCGAACGAACGGCGCCACAGCATGAACTGCTCGGGCCCGTACTTCTCGAGCGTCTCGGCCTTGTCGAGACCCTGGAGCGCACCGTAGTGGCGCTCGTTGAGGCGCCACGAGCGACGCACGTCGATCCACGCGCGGTCGGCATGCTCGAGCGCGATGTTGGCGGTCTGGATGGCGCGGGTGAGCACCGACGTGTGCAGCACGTCGGGGAGGACCCCGTGCTCGACGAGCAGCTCGCCGGCGCGCTTCGCCTCGGCGCGGCCCTGCTCGCTCAATCGCACGTCCACCCAGCCGGTGAACAGGTTCTTCTGGTTCCAGTCGCTCTGGCCGTGGCGCAGCAGCACGAGGGTGTAGACCATGCCGCCAAGCCTAACGGCGCGACGATCGCCTGCGAGACTTGGTGACATGCCGGTGGGATCGATCACGCGGGGCACGACGAACACGAACCGGCTGCGCCGCGTGGACCGCTGGATCGCCGCGCAGCCGGAGTTCCTGCGCGCCCCCGACCCGCTCGTCGTCGACCTCGGCTACGGGGCGAGCGGCGTCACCGCGTTCGAACTCGCGACCCGCCTGCGCCGCGCCCGCGCGGACACGCGCATCCTCGGCATCGAGATCGAGCCCGGCCGGGTGCGCACCGCCACGCAGCAGCTGGACGAGGTCCGTGCCGGGCGCACCGGCTTCGCGCCCGACCTCCCGGTGGGCTTCGCGCTCGGCGGCTTCGAGGTCGCGGTACCCGGCGGCGCCTCGCCCGCCGTGATCCGCGCCTTCAACGTGCTGCGCCAGTACGACGAGGCGGACGTCGCCGCGGCGTGGGCGCGCATGACCGCCCGGCTCGCGCCGGGCGGCCTGCTCGTCGAGGGGACCTGCGACGAGGTCGGCCGGGTCGCGAGCTGGGTCGGCGTGACGGATGCCGGGCCGGCCACGTTCACGGTGAGCCTGCGCCTGGCCGGGCTCGACGCGCCATCCGTCCTGGCCGAGCGCCTGCCGAAGGCGCTCATCCACCGCAACGTCCCGGGGGAACGCATCCACGACCTGCTCGGCGCACTCGACCGCGCCTGGCGCGTGCACGCGCCGCTGTCGGTGTACGGGCCCTCCCAGCGGTGGATCGCGCTCGCGCGCGACCTGCGCGACGACGGCTGGCCGGTCCGCGGCGACGTGCGCCGGTGGCGGCTCGGCGAACTCACCGTCGACTGGGCGTCGGTCGCGCCGCGCCGGACGCCCTGACGAGGACGGGCCCGGACTCGAGGTCAGTGCCGGATGCCGAGCCGCGGCAGGCGCGGCACCTCGACGGCAGGCCCCGCACCGGCGGGCACGATCTCGACCTGGGAGGCCGCGACATCCGTGCCGTGGCTCTCGACGATGAGCTCGAGCTCCGCGGGGACGGCGCGCTTGACCACGGCGAGCGCGATCGGGCCGAGCTCGTGGTGCATGGCCGCCGAGGTGATCGCGCCGACCGCGCGACGTTCGGGATCCTCGCCGGGCGCGGGCTCCGGCCGCTGCTTCACCCCGATGACGACGTCACCGGGAACGGGCAGGATCGTGTCGCTGCCGTCGAGGTGCAGCATGACCAGCCGCCGCGGCGGGCGGCCGAGGTTCACGACCTTCGCCACCGTCTCCTGGCCGCGGTAGCAGCCCTTGTTGAGGTCGACCGCGCTGCGCAGCCAGTCGAGCTCGTGCGGCAGCGTCCGCTCGTCGACCTCGGTCGCGAAGCGCGGCCGCCACGCCGCGATGCGCAGCGCCTCGAGGGCGAGCACGCCCGCCGCCTGCAGCGTGCCCGCGCGCACCTGCGCGGCGAGCCCCGCGAGCGCCGGGCGCGGCACGATCGCCTCGACCAGGCGCCAGGTCGCGCCGGCGTGACCGGACTCGGGCGCGTAGGCGTACCCGTCGGCGATGACGCGCCGCCACGGGTCGTCCCAGGCGAGCGCCCCCTCGGGGAGTTCGAACGGCAGGTCGTCGCCGCGCGGCACGGCCGCGACGACGGCGTGGGCGTCGGAGGCATCCGCCACCTCGACCCGCAGCATGAACCGCATGCGGTCCAGCCAGCCCGCGAGCGCCCGAGCGGCATCGCCGCCCTCGACGACGAGCCAGGTGCGCTCGCCGTCGTCGAGGGCGTGCACCGCGTGCTCGACGTGGCCCGACGCGTCGAGGAAGAGCGCCTCGACGCTCTCGCCGGGTGCCAGCCGGTCGAGGGCGCGGCTGGCCATCGAGTTCAACCACGAGAGGCGATCGGGGCCGGAGACCGTCACCACGCCACGATGCGAGAGGTCGACGATCGCTCGGCCCTGCTCGAGGCGTCGCTGCTCGACGAGCGGATTGCCGTAGTGCGCGGCGACGCCCTCGTCGGGCGCCTCGGCGGGAACGGCGCCCGGGAGCGTGAGGAACGGCGACCCGGTCATCAGTCGACCTTCGCGAGTCGGCCGGAGGCGTGGGTGCGCAGGTCCTGCCCGAGCGCCGCGATGTCCCACGCCCAGAGCAGGTGGTTCTCGACGAGGCCGTACAGCCGGGTCGCTGCCGCGTACTCCTTCGCCCCGGCCGTGCGCATGACGGCGTCGGTGGCGAGGTCGATGCGCGGTCCCTTGACCTGGCCGAGGTACAGCTCGCTGACCCCACCCGGGTGCACGAGCGCGACCTCGAGGTCGAAGCCGCCGGCGTCGTTGCGCAGCGTCTCGACCGACTCGGCGTCCGGGTAGCGGCGGGAGCCGACGGCTGGCAGCATGCCCGGACCCGGATCGCCCTCGCCGAGCGGGCGCGCCAGGCGCCAGTACCCGGTCTCGGAGGCGATCGCGACGGGCTCGCCGTCGGGCTCGGTCGGGAACAGCCAGGTCGAGGAGGTGTAGTTCAGGTAGGGCAGGCCGTCATGGCTGAAGCTCACGCGCTGGCCGAACTCGTGGGTGACCGAGTCGTCGCCGACGGCGTAGTCGATGACGCCCGACCCCTCCCAGACCCCGATGAGCCAGGAGAGCGGAACGAGTTCCGCGGGAA
Organism: Agromyces marinus; assembly: GCF_021442325.1. Lineage (NCBI taxonomy): Bacteria > Bacillati > Actinomycetota > Actinomycetes > Micrococcales > Microbacteriaceae > Agromyces > Agromyces marinus. The sequence goes on from NZ_CP087879.1 coordinate 2,366,912, forward strand.
GGTCGACCGGCAGTTCGATCACGGTCTAGCGCTGGCCCTTGAAGAGCTTGAAGACGACGACCCCGCTGATCCATGCGATCGTGAGGCCCGCGAGACCGAGCAGGCCGAGGAAGAAGAGTTCGAGCGCGAGCAGGGAGGACATGCGGCGAGTCTACCGGGTGCTCAGAGGAGGACCGGCAGCAGCGCGAGGGTGCCGACCGCGACCACGACGACCGCACCCGCGATCGATGCGCTCACCCGCCCGACGTACCCGCGCGGCTGACGCGAGGCCAGCTGGAGCAGCAGCCCGGCGATGACGGATGCCGCGAGCACGATGCCGAGCATCGCGAGCGCGGCGTACGGCCCGGCGTCGCCGAACCACACGTGCCGACCGTCCCAGGCGAGCCCCACGACGAGCGCCGTGCCGAGGAGCGCGAGCGCCCAGGTGATCGGCGCGCCCCAGCGCACCAGCCCACCGCTCGCGCCCGACGTCTCATCGCGGGCCGTACCGTCTGTCGCCATTTCCGTCTCGCACCGTTCGTCGTGGGGCTAGTATGGTCCGCACCTTACTACTGGAGGGTGTGCGTGGCGCAGCTGCTGATCCTGACGCCGGCAGCAGACGAAGACGTCCTCCCGGCCCTGACACTCCTGACCCATCGGGTGCGCGTGATCCCCGCGTCGCCCGAGCAGCTCGTCCGCGCGCCCGATTCCGACCTCGTCCTCCTCGATGCACGGACCAACCTCGCCGGTGCCAAGGCACTGTGCCAGATCCTCCGGACGACCGGGCTCTCGGTGCCGCTCGTCCTGATCGTGACCGAGGGCGGCCTCACCGCCGTCACCCCCGACTGGGGCGTCGACGACGTCGTGCTCGACCAGGCGGGTCCCGCAGAGGTCGACGCCCGTATCCGGCTCGCGATCGGTCGCGCGCAGGCCACTCAGCCCGCCGAACGCATCCAGACCTCCGGTGTCGTCATCGACGAGGCGAGCTACTCGGCGAAGGTGCGCGGGCGCCCGCTCGACCTGACCTACAAGGAGTTCGAGCTGCTGCGGTTCCTCGCGGCGCACCCGTCGCGCGTGTTCACGCGCGAGCAGCTGCTGAGCGAGGTCTGGGGCTACGACTACTTCGGCGGGACGCGCACGGTCGACGTGCACGTGCGGCGACTGCGCGCCAAGCTCGGCGACCTCGACAGCCTGATCGGCACGGTCCGCAACGTGGGCTACCGGTTCAACGTCCACGAGGAGGACGACGAGGACGCGAACCTCACCGCCCGGTGACCTCCGCTCCACCACGGCGTCACAGCCCGGTGGCATGATGTGTGGATGACCGCCGAGAGCACCCTCGACGACCGGACCGCGAGCGACTTCGACGACGACTTCGAACCGCTCGACATCGACGGCGCACCCGAACTCCTCGCCGAGCGCTACCTCGATCGCGAGCTGAGCTGGCTCGCCTTCAACCAGCGCGTGCTCGAGCTCGCCGAGGACCCTCGGCTGCCCGTGCTCGAGCGCGCCAACTTCCTCGCGATCTTCGCGTCGAACCTCGACGAGTTCTTCATGGTCCGGGTCGCGGGCCTGAAGCGTCGCATCAACACCGGGCTCGCCGTCCCGACGAACGTCGGCCGCACGCCGCACGAGGTGCTGGCCGACATTTCGCGCATCGCCCACGACCTCCAGTCCCGGCACGCCACCGCCTACCAGGAGCTCGTCAAGCCGGTGCTGGCCGAGTCCGGCATCCGCATCGTGTCGTGGGCCGAACTCGACGCCGACCGTCGCGCCCACCTGCACGACTACTTCAGCGGGCAGATCTTCCCCGTGCTCATGCCGCTCGCGGTCGACCCGGCGCATCCCTTCCCCTACATCTCGGGTCTCTCGCTGAACCTGTCGGTGCGGGTGCGCAACAGCCGCACGGGCCGGCAGGAGTTCGCGCGCGTCAAGGTCCCCCAGATGCTGCCGCGATTCGTCCGCGTCGACCCGGCCGAGCCGATCGAGGATGCGCGCTACGTCGCGCTCGAGGAGCTCATCGCCAACCACCTCGGCGATCTCTTCCCCGGCATGGAGGTCCTCGACCACCACGTGTTCCGCGTCACCCGCAACGAGGACGTCGAGATCGAGGAGGACGAGACCGAGAACCTCATCAAGGCGCTCGAGAAGGAGCTGCTGCGACGCCGGTTCGGTCCGCCCATCCGCCTCGAGATCTCCGACGACATGGACGAGGTCACGCTGGGCCTGCTCGTGCGCGAGCTCGACGTCACCGACCAGGACGTCTACCGGCTGCCCTCCCCGCTCGACCTCGGGGGCCTGTTCGACCTCGCGAAGATCGACCGGCCCGAACTGCACTTCCCGACCCACGTGCCGACCACGAACCTGCAGCTGCAGCCGTCGGAGCCGAACCGTCGCGCGGACGTCTTCCAGGCCGTCGCCGCCAAGGACGTGCTGCTGCACCACCCCTACGAGTCGTTCGCGACGAGCATCCAGGCCTTCCTCGAGCAGGCGGCCGAGGACCCGGACGTCCTCGCGATCAAGCAGACGCTCTACCGCACGTCGGGCGACAGCCCGATCGTCGAGGCGCTCATCGACGCGGCCGAGGCGGGCAAGCAGGTGCTCGCGCTCGTCGAGATCAAGGCACGGTTCGACGAGGCCGCCAACATCACGTGGGCCCGCAAGCTCGAGAAGGCGGGCGTGCACGTCGTGTACGGGCTCGTCGGACTGAAGACCCACTGCAAGCTCGCCCTGGTCATCCGCCAGGAGAAGGACGGCCTGAAGCACTACAGCCACATCGGCACCGGGAACTACAACCCGAAGACCAGCCGGATCTACGAGGATCTGGGGCTGCTCACCGCCGACGACCAGGTCGGCAAGGACCTCACGCGGCTGTTCAACGAGCTGTCCGGGTACGCGATCGAGAAGAAGTTCAAGCGCCTGCTCGTCGCACCGCTCCACCTGCGCAAGGGCCTGCTCAAGCTCATCGCGGAGGAGACCCGCAACGCGCAGGAGGGCAGGCCCGCCGGCATCCGCATCAAGGTCAACTCGATGGTCGACGAGGCGATCATCGACGGGCTCTACCGCGCATCGAACGCGGGCGTGCCCGTCGAGATCTGGGTGCGCGGCATCTGCAGCCTCCGCCCCGGGATCCCCGGACTCAGCGAGAACATCCGGGTGCGTTCGATCCTCGGTCGCTACCTCGAGCACTCGCGCATCTTCTCGTTCGTCGGCGACGGCGACCCCGTGGTCTACATCGGCTCGGCCGACATGATGCACCGCAACCTCGACCGCAGGGTCGAAGCGCTCGTGCGCCTGACCGACGCCGAGCACATCGCCGAGATCGGCGACATGTTCGATGCGGCCATGGACGAACGGACGAGCTCCTGGTGGCTCGACGGCGACGGGACCTGGACCAGGCGGACGACGGACGACGAGGGTCGCCCCCTCGACGACCTGCAGCAGTCGCGCATCCAGCGGGCAGCGCAGCGCAGCACCCGGGCCGCGCACCGGGCCAGCCGGTCGGGGAAGCGCCGATGAGCGTGCCCGCCACCGCCGTCTACGCGGCCGGCGCGGTCTGCTGGCGCCTCATCGACGGCCGGATCCACGTGCTCGTGGTGCACCGCACGGTCTACGGCGACGTGACGATCCCCAAGGGCAAGGTCGACCCGGGCGAGACCCTGCCCCAGACCGCGGTTCGCGAGATCGCCGAGGAGACCGGACTGGCGGTCGCGCTCGGCGTTCCGGTCGGCGTCTCGCGCTACCAGCTCCCGAGCGGCCGCGAGAAGATCGTGCACTACTGGGCTGCGCACGTCACCGACAAGGCGGTCCTCGCCTCGACCTTCCGCCCCAACGCCGAGATCGCGGCACTCGAGTGGGTCACGCCCAAGCGCGCCCGCTCGTACCTGACGTACGAGCCGGACCGCGACATCCTCGACCACTTCATCGCGTTGGTCGACCAGGGCGTGACCGAGACCTTCGCGCTCATCGTGCTCAGGCATGCGAAGGCGCGCTCGCGCTCGGCGTGGGAGGGCGAGGATGCGACGCGTCCGCTGGTCGAACGCGGCGTGCAGCAGGCGGCCGAACTCGTCGGCACCCTGTCGGCCTGGCGGCCCCGGCGCATCGTGTCGAGCCCGGCCGTGCGATGCGCGACGACGGTCACCCCGTTCGGGGCCGCGACGGGCATCGCGATCAAGCGCGACGACGGCATCAGCCAGGACGCCTGGGACGCCGGCCGCGACGAGGTTCGACGCGTCATCGGCAAGCGGGTCCGCGTCGGCAGGTCCGCGGTGGTCTGCAGCCACCGGCCGGTCCTGCCCGAGATCATGCGCGAGATCGCGCTCGCCACCGGCACGCCGCTCGGATCCTACGTCTCGGACGCCGCCGACCTCGACTTCGGCGGATTCAGCGTCGTGCATCTGTCGCGCTCGAACCCGTCGTCGGGCATCATCGCGATCGAGACGCACGCGCCGACCGCCTAGCTCTGTGCGGACTCCCAGTCGGGGAAGCCGCACCGAAAGCCGTCGTTCACCTCCCGTTCACCATCGTGGGGGACGCTCGTCATGCACGCTGATTAGCGTCGCAGGCGGATCGGGCACCCGGTCCGAACCCTGCAATCAACCCCCGGAAGGGAATCACGTGAACCTCAAGCGTTTCGGCGCGCCCGCCGTCATCGCCATGACCGCGGCACTCGCGCTCAGCTCCTGCGCCGCGAACGAGGGTGGGGCCGCTCCCGCCGAATCCGAATCCACGCTCGCCGGCAACCTCGTCGGTGCAGGCGCCTCGTCGCAGGACTCCGCACAGCAGGCGTGGATCGCGGGCTTCCAGACCGCGAACCCCGACGTCACGATCGACTACGACCCCTCGGGCTCGGGCGCCGGTCGCGACACCTTCCTCGAGGGTGCGAGCGACTTCGCCGGTTCCGACCGCGCGTTCAACGACGAGGAGCTCGCCACGGGCGGGTTCGCCAAGTGCGCCCCCGACACCGGCATCGTGGAGCTCCCGCTCTACATCTCGCCGATCGCGGTCATCTTCAACCTCGAGGGCATCGACAGCCTGAACCTCGACGCGGCCACCGTCGCGGGCATCTTCGCCGGCACGATCACGAACTGGAACGACCCGGCGATCGCCGCGACCAACGAGGGCGTCGACCTGCCCGACCTCGCGATCACCGCGGTGCACCGCTCCGACGACTCGGGCACGACCGAGAACTTCACCGACTACCTCGGCGCAGCCGCGGGCGACGTGTGGACGTGGGAGGCCGACGGCGTGTGGCCGTTCGAGGGCGGCGAGGCCGCACAGGGCACCTCGGGCGTCGTGGATGCCGTCACCAACGGCACGGGCACGATCGGCTACGCCGACGCGTCGCGCGCGGGTGACCTCGGCACCGTGGCGATCGGCGGCGGCGGCGAGTTCGTCGAGTACTCGCCCGAGGCCGCTGCCGCGATCGTCGACGCATCGCCGCTGGCCGAGGGCCGCGACGAGCAGGACCTCGCGATCGAGCTCGACCGCACCTCGACCGAGGCCGGCGTGTACCCGATCGTCCTCGTCAGCTACCTGATCGCCTGCCAGGAGTACGCCGAGCCCGAGAACGTCGAGCTCGTCAAGGCGTACCTCTCGTACATGGCCAGCGCCGAGGGCCAGGACGCTGCGGCCGAGTCCGCCGGCTCCGCCCCGATCTCCGACTCGCTCCGCGAGCAGGTCACGGCGGCCATCGACTCCATCCAGTAGTCGCACGTGCCCGGCCCCGGCACTTCGGTCCCGGGGCCGGGCACACCCCTGTTCCACACCCGAAACCCGGAGGATCACCCCCCGATGACCACCGCACGAGCGCCGATCCGGGCGAAGCAACGACCCGGCGACAGCGTCTTCTCCAAGTCGGCGGTGTTCGCCGGCTCGATGATCCTCGTGACGCTCGCCGCGGTCGCGACGTTCCTCATCGTCCAGTCGATCCCCGCGCTCGTCGCCACGAGCGAAGACGCCTCGATCCTCGACACGAACTTCTGGGCCTACGTCGGCCCGCTCGTGTTCGGCACCATCTGGGCCGCCGCACTGGCGCTCATCATCGCCCTCCCGATCTCGATCGGCATCGCGCTCTTCATCTCGCACTACGCTCCGCGTCGCCTCGCCTCCGTGCTCGGATACGTCGTCGACCTGCTCGCAGCGGTTCCGTCGGTCGTGTTCGGTCTCTGGGGAATCGGGGTCCTCGCACCCGCCATCCAGCCCGCGTACGCCTGGCTCGTCGAGAACATGGGCTGGTTCCCGCTGTTCTCCGGCCCGGTGTCCGGAACGGGGCGCACGATCCTCACGGCGGGCGTCGTGCTGGCCGTCATGATCATCCCGATCATCACCGCGATCTCGCGCGAGGTCTTCCTGCAGACTCCGGTCCTGCACGAGGAGGCCGCGCTCGCGCTCGGCGCGACGCGCTGGGAGATGATCCGGATGGCCGTCCTGCCGTTCGGTCGCCCGGGCATCATCTCCGCGGCCGTGCTCGGCCTCGGCCGCGCGCTCGGCGAGACGATGGCCGTCGCGATGGTCCTCTCGGCCACGGGCGCGGTCACGTTCGACCTGCTGACCTCGGTGAACCCGTCGACCATCGCGGCGAACATCGCGCTGAGCTTCCCCGAGGCGTACGGCATCAACGTCAACGTCCTCATCGCGACCGGCCTCATCCTCTTCATCGTCACCTTCGCGGTGAACGCGATCGCACGCTGGATCGTCGCCCGCCGCGCCGAGTTCTCGGGAGCGAACTGATGACCACGACGATCACCCCTCCCGAAACCGGCCGCCGCGCCGCCGCCCCCGTGAGCAACTCGCTGACCGCGGGCAAGCTGCCGAACGGCGCCTCGTGGATGATCCTCGGCGCGAGCCTGCTCGTCTCGGCCGGGCTCTTCGCGGTCCTCGCGTTCGCGAGCGGCTCGTTCGACTGGGTCGCCTGGATCGTGGTCGGCGCCGTGCTCTACGTCGTCACGATCACGCTCGTCTCCCGCCTGATCGAGGGCACGCGCCGGGCGACCGACCGCCTCGTCACCGCCCTCGTGACCGGCGCGTTCCTGATCGCGATGATCCCGCTCGTCTCCGTCGCGATGACGGTCGTGACGTTCGGCATGAACCGGTTCGACGCCGAGTTCTTCACCTACTCGATGCGCAACGTCGTCGGCGAGGGCGGCGGCGCGCTGCACGCGATCGTGGGCACGCTGCTCATGACCGGGACCGCGGCGCTCATCTCGATCCCGATCGGGCTGATGACCTCGATCTACCTCGTCGAGTACGGCCGCGGCCGCCTCGCACGCGGCATCACCTTCCTGGTCGACGTCATGACCGGCATCCCCTCGATCGTGGCGGGCCTCTTCGCCTACGCGCTGTTCGCGATCTTCTGGGGCCCGGGCACCCGCACGGGCATCGCCGGTGCGGTCGCCCTCGCGGTGCTCATGATCCCGGTCGTCGTGCGCTCGAGCGAGGAGATGCTGCGGCTCGTGCCGAACGAGCTCCGCGAGGCCGCGTTCGCGCTCGGCGTCCCGAAGTGGCTGACCATCGTCAAGGTCGTGCTGCCGACCTCGATCGCGGGCATCACGACGGGCATCATGCTCTCCATCGCCCGCGTCATCGGCGAGACCGCGCCGCTGCTCATCGCGGCCGGATTCACCAACAGCATGAACTACGACCTCACCGAGGGCCGCATGCAGTCCCTGCCCGTGTTCGTGTACACGCAGTACGCCAACCAGGGCAACCCCGCATTCGCCTACCTCGACCGCGCGTGGGCCGCAGCCCTCACGCTCATCCTCATCGTCATGGTGCTGAACCTGCTCGCCCGACTCGTCGCGCGGTTCTTCGCCCCCAAGTACGGCCGCTGACCCCCGGCCCGCCCAGTTAGGAAACGTCGTGTCCAAGCGCATCGAGGTCAAGGACCTCAACGTCTACTACTCCAAGTTCCTCGCCGTCGAGGGCGTCTCCCTCGAGATCGAGCCCCGCAGCGTGACCGCGTTCATCGGACCCTCGGGCTGCGGCAAGTCCACGTTCCTGCGGACCCTGAACCGGATGCACGAGGTCATCCCCGGCGCCCGCGTCGAGGGCGAGGTGCTCATCGACGGCAACAACCTCTACGACCCCGAGGTCGACCCGGTGCTCGTGCGCCGTCAGGTGGGCATGGTCTTCCAGCGCCCGAACCCGTTCCCGACCATGTCGATCAGGGAGAACGTGATCGCCGGGGTCAAGCTGAACAACCGGCGCATCTCGAAGTCGGACGCCGACGACCTCGTCGAGCAGTCGCTGCGCGGCGCGAACCTCTGGAACGAGGTCAAGGACCGTCTCGACCGCCCCGGCTCGGGCCTGTCGGGCGGCCAGCAGCAGCGCCTCTGCATCGCCCGCGCGATCGCCGTCTCGCCCGAGGTGATCCTCATGGACGAGCCGTGCTCGGCGCTCGACCCGATCTCGACGCTCGCGATCGAGGACCTCATCGAGGACCTCAAGCAGGAGTACACGATCGTGATCGTGACCCACAACATGCAGCAGGCGTCGCGCGTGAGCGACAAGACCGCGTTCTTCAACATCGCCGGCACCGGCAAGCCCGGCAAGCTCATCGAGTACGACGAGACGACCACGATCTTCTCCAACCCCGCCGAGAAGGCGACGGAGGACTACGTGTCCGGTCGATTCGGCTGATCCGCGGGAAGCGGAAGACAGCGGATGCCCCGTGGCCGACCGACCACGGGGCATCCGTCGTTCCCGCCTGCGGCGGTCGGTCGTTCGCGCCTGCGGCGGTCAGTCGTTCGCGCCGAGCAGGTGGTCGTTGATCTCGGCCGTCATGGCGGCATCCGCACCGAGCGGATGACCGTCGACCTCGATCACGGGAGCCGCCATCCTGACGCTCGAGACGAGCCACGCGGCATCCGCCCCGCGGAGCTCGTCGAGCGTCAGGTCGCGGTACGCGACCCGACGACCGAGCGATTCGAGGAACGCGAAGACCCGACGCTGGGTCGTGCCGTGCAGGATGCCCGCCGCCGGCGGCGGCGTGACGACCACGTCGCCGAGCCGCACGAGCACGTTCGAGGTCGGACCCTCGAGCACGAAGCCGTCGGATGAGACGAACACGGCGTCATCGACCCCCCGCCGCTTCGCCTCGCGGATCGCGGCCATGTTCGGCGCGTAGCTGAGGGTCTTCGCGCCGAGCAGCAGCCACGGCGCCCGCTCGCCCGCTCCGCGGTCGATCCCCCGGTCGAGCGTGACGACGCGGATCCCGTGCGAGCGCTCCCTGCTGAAGTCGGGAACGGATGCCACGTGCGCCCACCCGGTCGGCACCGTGCCGGGATCGACGCCCCGGCTGACGACGATCTTGACCGAGAACTGCCCGTCGGCGGGGGCTCGTTCGGCGGCCCGGCGGATCACGAGCCGCCACTGGTCGAGGTTCGGCTCGGGCAGGTCCGTCAGCCGCGCCGAGTTCGCCAGTCGCGCGAGGTGCGGTTCGAGGTCGTTCACCCGGCCGTCGACGATCGCGAGCGTCTCGAACACGCCGTCGCCCCGGTGCGGCGCGAGGTCGTTGACGGCGAGTGCGGGAGAACCGGGCTCGATCTCGCGGAACGACGACTCGAGGAACTCGGCGGACGTGCCGACCGGAAGGGGGTCGACGAGGAACGAGACGGTCTCGGGCATCCCTCGATGGTAGCCGTGGAAGCATGGAGGCCGGTCGCAGAACGCCTCTCGGCGCGAGGCCGCTCGAAGCGGCGAGATTTGGAGCCCGGGGTTACTGCGACCGGCCACGACGATTCTAAACGCAGGGGCGGCCCTCGCCTATTCCCGCCGCAGTCAGTCCAGGCCGTCGTGACGCCAGAGGCGTGCGCACGCGCCGAACTCGTCGGCGAGCTCGGTCAGTCGCAGGGCGCGCGTGGTGAGCACGCCCGGGCGGTCGTGGTGCACCGCGTCCGAGGCATCCGCGTCGTCGGCGAGGCTGGCGAACCCGGCCGAGGCCACCCGGCAGAACGCGGCCGCGCGATCGAGCGCTGCGGCGAAGTCGCCGGCGAACACGCCGCGCAGGATGGTGTCGGCCAGGTCGCGCACCTCGGCCGGTCCGGCCGGCGTCGGTGCTCCGGCGACGACCTGGTCGATCGTGCGCGAGACCTCGGTGCCGCGTTGGAACGCGAGGCTCACGCCCTCGGCGTCCTGCCGGATCATCGTGCGGAGGAGGTAGATGCGCCACAGCACACCCGGCAGGCTCTTCGGCGACGCCTGCGACCAGAGTTCCGCGATCGCGTCGATGCCGTGCTCATCGGTGTAGGTCACGAGCCGCGCGACGATCTCGGGGTCGGGATCGGCGCGAACCCGAGAGAGCACCGCCGCAGCGGTGTCGTGCGCGAGCCGGCTCACGTGCGCCGGATCCTCGGCGCCGAGGAACCCCTCGAACATGTTCGGGGGAAACCTCGTCGGGCGGTGGAAGTCTGCGGCCATCGCGGACACGATACCGTCCGCGCCTGCGCGCGGGGTGGGTGGGGCCCAGCCGCGGCCACGACGTGAATTCGGCGCACGCCCTGCAGGTACGCTGGATACCCGGGGCCTCTAGCTCAGTCGGTAGAGCAGCGGACTTTTAATCCGTAGGTCGTGGGTTCGAGCCCCACGGGGCCCACGACAGTCGTCGTCACGGCGCGAGGTCCGGCAACCCGAGGCCGAATTCGTGCCGCAGCGCGCTCGCGGCCGAGTGCCAGCCGGCCAGGCCGTGCACGCCGGGCCCGGGCGGAGTCGACGCCGACGCGAGGTAGACGCCCGCGATCGGCGTGCGCCACGGGTCCCGGGCGACGACGGGGCGGCGCACGAGCTGCGTGAGCGAGGTCGCGCCCGCCGCGATGTCGCCGTCGACGTGGTTCGGGTTCTCGGCGGCGAGGCGCGTCGCGGGGCGTGCGGCGGACGCGAGCACGAGGTCGCGGAATCCCGGGGCGAACCGCTCGATCTGACGCGTGACCGCCTCGGTGGGGTCGACCCCGGATCCCGCTGGAACGTGCGTGTACGCCCACAGGGCGTGGTGCCCGGCCGGCGCACGCGACCCGTCGAACGCCGACGGCTGCGACACCAGCACGTACGGTGACGACGGATGCCGCCCGCGCGCCACGTCGCGCTCGCCGGCGGCGATCTCCTCGCGCGGGCCGCCCAGGTGGAGCGTGCCCGCCCGCGCGAGGTCCGGGTGCGCCCACGGAACCGGCCCCGAGAGGGCGAAGTCGACCTTCGCGGCCGCGTCGCCGTGGCGGAAGCGCCGGAGCGCACGCCGGTATCCGCCCGGCAGCCGGTCGCCCGCGATCGCATCGAGCGCGCGCGGCGTCACGTCGAGCAGCACCGCGCGAGACGGCGGGAGGTCGCGGAGGTGCTCGACCGCGGCATCCGTCACGATCTCGCCGCCGTGCCGGACCAGGTCGTCGACGAGGGCCGCCGTGATCGCGCCGCTGCCGCCGATCGGGATCGGCCACCCGCGCGCGTGCGCGTGCGCGGCCAGCACGAGTCCCGCGCCGGCCGGGGCGACGCCCGGAAGCGGCCGGATCGCGTGCGCCGCGACGCCGGTCAGCAGTGCGGGCGCGACCTCGCCGCGGAAGCCGACGTTCCAGGCCGGGCCGCCCTGCGCGAGCGCGCGGAGCCCGAATCGGGCGGCGACGAGCGGATGCCGCGGCATCCGCACGAGCGAGGAAGCCGTGAACTCGGTCAGCGCCGCCTCGTGCGCCACGAGGGGTCCGAGCAGTCGCCGCCAGGCCCGTCCGTCGCGGCCGAGCCCGTCGACGGTCCGGTCGAGGTCGTGCCAGGCGATCCCGGCGCGACCGCCATCGAGCGGATGCGCGTAGGAGATCTCGGGCACGCGCAGGTCGATGCGATCCGCGAGCCCGAACGCGCGGAAGAACGGCGAGGCGAGCGCCATCGGGTGCACGGCCGAGCACACGTCGTGCCGGAACCCGGGGAGGGTCAGCGGCTCGGTGCGCGCGCCGCCGCCGGGCGTCGCCGCGGCCTCGTGCACCCGGACCGACAGCCCGGCCCGCGCGAGGGTCACCGCGGCCGCGAGCCCGTTCGGCCCCGACCCGACGACGATCGCGTCGACGTCACCAGTCCGGGTCACGCGCCCTCCCCGATCGGCGGCGCGTGCGCGCTCGCCGGCATCATGATGTCACGAGGACGGGCGTCGGCGCCCGCGTCGAACCGGACATCATTCGCCGGTGCGGCGGCTGGGCCAAGACGGGGACCGGGGCACCGCCGCGGGGCTCGAGGAGGTTCCCGAGCCTCGATGCCCTCGGTGCGGCGGCTCCTCCCCAGGTGTCCCCTTGCCGCACTGCGAGGTGCGGTTCACCGAGCGTACGTCCGCGAACCGGACACGGCAAGCCCCCGAGAACGGGGGCTTGCACCGATCAGCCGACGATGCGACGCAGCCCCGACATGAGCGCGAGCCGTTCGCCCGCATCGCGCCCGAGGGGGGTCGCGTTCAGCGTCGTCACGCCGGCGCGGGCGAACTCCTCGACCCGACCCGCGACCTCCGAGGGCGAACCGATGAGCGAGATCGCGCGCACGAGGTCGTCGGGTACGGCGGCGACCGCCTCCTCGCGCCGGCCGTCGAGGTAGAGGTCCTGGATGCGTTCGGCCTCGGCGGCGAACCCGTACCCGGCGATGAGGTCGTTGTAGAAGTTCTTCCCGCGCGCCCCCATCCCGCCCACGTAGAGCGCGAGGTTCGGCTTGACCGCCGCGAGCGCGGCCTCGACGAGCTCGGGCCGATCGGAGATCGCGAGCGCCGGGCTCGCGAACACGTCGAGCTCGCCCAGTTCGGGCGCTCGCCGCGCGCGGCCCGCGGCGAGCGCGACCCCCCACACCTGCTCTGCCCGCTCGGGGTGGAAGAACATCGGCAGCCAGCCCTCGGCGATCTCGGCCGTCTGCTCCACGGACTTCGGGCCGAGGGAGGCGATCGTGATCGGGATGCGCTCGCGGACCGGTTCGTTGATGAGCTTCAACGGCTTGCCGAGCCCGGTGCCCTGGTCGGCGGGCAGCGGGATCCGGTAGCGGCGTCCGTCGTGCACGAGACGTTCCCGTCTCCACACGGAGCGGCAGATGTCGACGATCTCGCGCGTGCGCTGCAGCGGCGCGTCGTAGGGCACGCCATGGAAGCCCTCGATGACCTGCGGCCCGGACGCGCCGATGCCGAGCTCGAACCGCCCGTCCGAGACGAAGTCGAGCCCTGCCGCGGTCATGGCGGTGAGCGAGGGCGTGCGCGTGTAGAGCTGCAGGATGCCGCTCATGAGCGTCATCGTCGTCGTGCGCGCCGCCAGGAACCCGAGCTGGCTGACGGCGTCGAACGTGTACACCTCGGGGACGACGACGAGGTCGACCCCCGCGCGTTCGAGGTCGACGACCTCGTCCGCGGCCTCGCGGAATCCTCCGGCGTAGCTCAGGAACATGCCGATGCGCATGCGGTCGCTCCTCGTCGTCGTGGGTGCTTTCGGGGGCCGCGCGCGGCCCCCGGTCGACCCTAGCCGACACGGGTCAGGTCTCGAAGACCACGATCGGTTCGGTCGTCGGCGCCTCGGAACCCCCGGCCGGTTCGACCGTGATGCCCACGAGGACGCCGGGCCTGAGGGCCCCGTCGAGCACGACGAACGCGGCTCCGTCCTCCGGGTCGAACGTTCCCGCCGAGACCGCGCCCGAGTCGTCGATGTACCAGAGCTCGTAGGTCGAGTCGGCGCCGACGGCCGGGAGGTCGCTCGTGCGCACGGCCGCTCGCGCGAGGTCCTCGGACCAGACGAGGGTGACGTCGCCGCCGTCGGCGGACGCCGCGGTCGTCTCGTTCGCATCGGATGCCGAGGCGATCGCCTGCACGTCGCGCTGCGCGCCCCACCCCGCGGGCCCGAACCAGTTCAGGCCGACGACGGCACCGGCGATGAGCACGAGCGACGCGGCGACCGCGGCGAGGATCGGCGCGGGGCGGCGGAACCAGGCGGCGTGGGCCGCCCGCTCTGCGGGCCCGGGCCCGGGCGCGGCAGGGGCCTCGGCCTGCGGCATCCGCTCACCCGATGCGCCGACCTGCTCGTCGCGCGCGATCGGCTCCGCCGAGACCTGCTCGACCTCGTCGAGGCGGCCCATGACGGAGGAGCGCAGCCCGGGCGACGGGTCGACGGGCTCGACGCTCGCCGCGAGCGCCGCCGCGGCCGCGCGATGGTCGCGGACGCGGGCTCGGAGCGCCGGGTCCTCGGCCAGGGCCGCCTCGACGACCGCGCGCTCGTCGTCGGACACCGCGTCGAGGGCGTACGCCGCGAGCAGGGCGTCGAGGTCGTCCGGCATCGCCGCTGCGTCCTCGGATCCGGTCATGTGCTCACCCCCATCGCCCGGCGCAGACGGATCATGCCGTCGCGCATCCTGGTCTTCACGGTCCCGAGCGGGACGTGCAGTCGATCGGCGATCTCGGTCTGGGTGAGCCCGCCGTAGTAGGCGAGCACCACGCACTCGCGCTGGGGTTCGCTGAGCTCTGCGAGCGCGTCCTTGGCCCGGGCGTGTTCGATCCGGACCTCGGCGGTCTCGGCGACGGTGTCGGCGGGCACCTCGAGGTCGCGGGCGCCGATGCGTGCGTCGCGGTCGCGCGCCGACTGCGAGGATCGCACCCGGTCGACCGCACGACGGTGGGCGAGGGTGAACATCCACGCGATCGCGGAGCCGCGATCTCGCTCGAAGCGCGGGGCGGTCCGCCAGATCTCGAGGTAGACCTCCTGGGCGACCTCCTCCGCCTGGCCGGCATCGATGACGACCCTTCGGATGAGCCCGAGCACGCGCGCGACGGTTCGGTCGTAGAGCGCGCCGAACGCGACCCGGTCGCCCGCGCCGGTCGCGACCAGCAGGTCGTCCAGGCCGGGGCCGGATGCCTCGGCCTCGCCGTGCACCTCCACCACGCGCTCAAGCATGGCAGACCGGCGCGCCGGCCCGGCGCTCGTACGCGCCGGAGCGGCGCGCCGGGTCTCGGCGCGCGGCGGCGATGCGATGCTCATGTCGGCTCCCGTCGTGCGTCGAGGGTGATTCGGCGCGGGAGGCCATTCGGATCGGTTCGGCCGATCACATCCCGCCGGGCGTCGCCTCGCCTCGGGCGATCGCGCGGCGGTGCTCGCGGATGCGGATGACGCGCTTGACGACGAACCATGCGACGGCCGCCACGACCGCGGCGATGACGACGTACTGCAGGATGTCGGCCCACGGCTCGACCAGGTGCCAGTTCTCGCCGAGCAGGTAGCCGGCCAGGACGAAGACGGTGTTCCAGATGATGCTGCCGGCCGTCGTGAGCGCGAGGAACCACGAGATGCGCATCCGGGTGATGCCTGCTGGGACCGAGATGAGGCTTCGGAAGATGGGGATCATGCGTCCGAAGAACACGGCCTTCCGACCGTGCTTGAGGAACCAGGCCTCGGTCCGGTCGGCGTCGGCGACGTCGACCAACGGGACGGCCTTGATGATCGCGCGCGTGCGCTCGCGGCCGAGCAGCGCACCGACGAGGTAGAGCGCGAGTGCGCCGACGACGGAGCCCGCGGTCGTCCACGCGAGCACCTCGGGCAGGGTGAACGACCCCCGGCTCGCCGTGAACCCGGCGAGCGGGAGGATGAGTTCGCTGGGGAGGGGCGGGAAGAGGTTCTCGAGCGCGATCGCGAGCCCGGCACCCGGGGCGCCGAGGGTCTCCATGAGGTCGACCGCCCACCCGGCGATGCCGGTGAGTTCGGGTTCGGCGGCGGTCCGGATGGCGATGCTCACCCGCTCGACCTTACGGGACGGCACCTGAGCGGCGGGTGGGACGAGCACCGGGGTCCGCGCCGGGCCCCTGGTCGCGCGGTCCGTGCGGTCCGTGCGGTCCGCGCGGTCCGCGCGGTCCGCGCGGTCCGTGCTCAGCATGCTCCGAGCCGGGTGCGGGAGGGTTGAGGTCCCGTCGGAATCGGAGCGGACCTCGGATGACCTGGAGCCTGCTGCTCGACATCGCCCTCGCGGTGGTGCTCATCGGCGCGCTCGTGCGCGGCTGGCGCAGCGGCCTGCTGCGCACCCTGGGCGGGCTCCTCGGCCTGGTCGCGGGCGGGATCGCCGCGTACTTCGCGATGCCGTGGGTCGTCTCGCTCATCCCCGTCTCGCAGTTGCGGGCCCCGCTCGCGATCGCCACGGCCGTCGCCCTGCTCATCGCGGGGGCGTCGATCGGGGGCGCCGTCGGGCGCGCCCTCGGCCGCGGAGCCGAAGCGGTCAAGCTCGGCATCCTCGACCGCATCCTCGGCGCCGTCGTCAACGCGATGGTCACCGCGTTCGTCGTCGCACTCGTCGCGGCCGGCGTCGGGTCCATGGGCGTGCCGGTCGTCTCACCCGCGGTGGCGGGTTCCTGGGTCGTGCGCAGCATCGACGGGGTCACGCCCTCGCCCGCGCGCACCCTCATGGCCGAACTCCGATCGGCGGCCGTCGGCGGCGCGATCCCGTGGCTGACCGACGTCCTCGGCGGCCCGACCGTCGCGCCGGAGCTGCCCGCGGGCGGCGTCGACGACCCGGAGGTGCGCGCGGCCGCGGCATCCGTGGTCAGGGTCACCGGGCTCGCGTTCGAGTGCGGCGGCAACCTCACCGGGACCGGGTTCGTCGTCGCGCCCGACCGGATCGTCACCAATGCGCACGTCGTCGCGGGCGTCGTCGAACCCATCGTCGAGGCGCCCGGACACGGCCCCGTGTCGGGCCGTGTCGTCGCGTTCGACCCCGATGTCGATCTCGCGGTGATCGCGGCCGACGGGCTGGACGTCGAGCCGCTCGCCGTCTCGGACGCGCCCGGCGCGGGCACCGACGTGGCCGTGGCGGGCTACCCGTTCGGCGGGCCGCTCGAACTCCGGCCAGCCGAGGTGATGGCGAACGGGCCGCTCACCATCTCGATCGACGGGGCGTCGAGCTCGCGCGACGTGGTCACGCTGGCGGCCGACATCGACCACGGCAACTCGGGCGGTCCCGTCCTCACGGGCGACGGCGAGGTCGGCGGCGTCGTGTTCGCGAAGTCGCAGACGGTGGACAACGTCGGATTCGCGGTGCCGGTCGGCACGCTCCGCCCGTTGGCGGAGGCCGCACCCACGCTCGGCGACGCGGTCGACTCGGGCAGGTGCTCGTTCTGATCGCTACTCGGCGGCGAACCCGGCGAAGCGGATGCCCCAGCTGACCTCCCACTGCTCGCCCGGGTCGAGCCAGCGCAGCCCCTTGCCCGAGTTGAACGCATCAGCGGGAGCGGTCATCGGCTCGACGGCGATCGCCGCGCTCTCGCCCGGGAACGCGGCGGTCGTGTACACCTGCACGTAGGCGAACTCGTCGTCGGCCCAGACGGAGACGGAGCGCCCGTCGGGTGCGGTGAGCGTGTGCTCGACGGTGCCGTCGACCGATTCGAGTTCGCCGAAGGCGTCGTCGAGCGAGAGGTCGCCGACCCGTCGGCCGTCGCGGAGGTCCCACTCGGTGCCGTCGACCGGCACCTCGCCGACGGGCAGCAGCCGATCGTCGACCTCGATGTGGCTCGCCGCGTCGAGGCGGAGCGTGAGCTCCTCGGTGGGGACGCCGCCGATCTTCAGGTACGGGTGGGTGCCGACCGCGACCGGGGCCGGATCGGCCCCGAGGTTCTCGAGGAAGTGGGTGACCTTCATCCCGTCGGACACGAGCTCGTAGCGCACGGCGGTGCGCACGAGGAACGGGTAGCCGAGCTGCGGGTGGATGGTCGCGGCGAGCGTGACCGAGTCGCGGTCGCGGTCGACGGGGGTGTACTCGGTGTAGCGCAGCAACCCGTGGATCGCGGTGTTCCTCGGCGGCTCGGTGATCGCGAGCTGGTGGGTCGTCTCGCCGTGGGTCCAGACGCCGTCGCGGATGCGGTTGGGCCAGGGCACGAGCACGATGCCGGCACCCGATGGCGGCGTGCGCTCCTCGCCGAACGGCGGCACCAGGTCGATGCCGTTGATGGTCAGCGTCCGCAGCCCTGCGGCGACGGCGGTGACGGTGGCGCGGACGTCGCCCGTGGAAGTGGTCGTCTCGAGTTCGAACTGCTCGCCCGTCGGGTGGGTCATGGAGACCACCCTACGACCGCCCGGCGTCGTGGGCGACGAGGACGTCGAGGCCGGCGTCGCGGAGTTCGTCGACGAGGACCGCGGGTGCCGCGGCATCCGTCACGAGCAGGTCGAACGCGTCGACGGGGGCGATGCGACCGAGGTGGACCTCTCCGAGCTTGGACGCGTCGGCGACGACGACCGAGCGCGCGGCGCGCGCGAGCATGAGCGACTTGACGCCGGCCTCGGGCAGGTTGGCGTTGGTCACGCCGTGCCGCGCATCGACACCGTTGCAGCCGATGACGGCGAGGTCGGCGTGCACCTCGTCGAGGACGGACCCGGCGAGGGGGTGCACGAGCGAGTGCTGGCGCGGTCGCAGTGTTCCGCCCGTGACGACCACGGTGAAGCGGGGGATCTCGGGCTCGAGCTCGAGCGCGAGCGAGAGCCCGTTGGTGAAGATCGTGACGTCGTCGAGGTCGTCGCGCGCCCGCAGCGCGCGGGCGACCTGGAGGGTCGTCGTGCCCACGTCGAGGATGATGCTCTGGCCGCTCCGGACGGTGGCCGCCACGCGTTCGCCGATGAGCTGCTTGGGGACGACGGATGCCGCGAGCGCCTCCTCGAAGCTCGGTTCCCGCTCCGGCCGGGAGCCGGCGGCGCCGGCGCCCGCGGGGACGGCGCCGCCGTGCACGCGCCGCACGAGCCCCGACCGCTCGAGCGCGTCGAGGTCGGCTCGCGCGGTCACCGGCGTCACTCCGAACGCCTCGCCCAGCTCGACCACGCGCACGAACCCGCGCTCGACCACGAGGTCGGCCGTGAGCGCGCGACGGTGCGTCGCGTCGCGCGCGGCGGGCGACGCCGCGGCGAGCGCGCGCTCGGCAGGGCTGTCGGGATGCGCGAGGACGGCGTCGGCGGATTCGGCGGGCATGCGGCCAGTCTCGCGCGCCGGCCCGGACTTTGCAATACGAAACCCGCTTGTTTCCGAAACGAAGATCGCGTAGCGTGTCGCCGTGCCCCAGACCGACCCCGGAATCCTCGACCCGCGCATCGCCGTTCGTCGCTCGACGCTCGCCGACGGGCGCGAGCTCATCTACTTCGACGACGCCGACTCGGCCCTCCCCGCCGACCGCGCGATCGACGAGCGGAGCCTCGACCCGCGGCCGGCCGTCGCCGAGATGCGGCAGGATCCGCTGACCGGCGACTGGGTTTCCATCGCGGCGGCACGGCAGAACCGCGCCTTCCTCCCGCCGGCCGATGCCGACCCGCTCTCACCGCAGACCGCCGCCAACCCGTCCGAGATCCCGAGCACCTACGACGTCGCGGTCTTCGAGAACCGCTCGCCGTCGTTCGGCCCGGCACTGCCGGAGTGGCCGGGCGGGGCGGATGCCGCGGCATCCGCCCTCGCCGGCGTCCGCGCCGTCGGCCTCGAGCGGCGCCTGCCCTCCCACGGGCGGTGCGAGGTCGTGTGCTTCAGCCCCGAGCACGAGGGCTCGTTCGGCACCCAGTCCGTCTCTCGCGCGCGAACCGTGATCGAGGCGTGGGCGCACCGCACCGCCGCACTGTCGGCCCTGCCCGGCGTCCAGCAGGTGTTCCCGTTCGAGAACCGCGGCCGCGAGATCGGCGTGACCCTCCCCCACCCGCACGGCCAGATCTACGCCTACCCGTACGTGACCCCCCGCACCGAGCGGCTGCTCGCCGCGATCGACGCGTACGGGCCGACGCTGCAGGCCGACCTGCTCGAACGCGAACGATCGGGTGAGCGCGTGCTCGTCGCGGGCGAGCACTGGACCGCCTACGTGCCGTTCGCCGCACGCTGGCCGATCGAGATCCACCTCGTCCCGAACCGGCACGTGCCCGACCTCGCGGCGACGAACGCCGAGGAGCGAGGCGAGTTGGCCCGCGTGTACCTGAGGCTGCTCCGCGGCGTCGACCGCCTCTACGACACGCCGACGCCGTACATCGCTGCCTGGCACCAGGCCCCGGTGCACGAGCGCCGCGACGAGGTCCGACTCGCGATGCAACTGACGAGCCCCCGGCGCGCGGCCGAACGACTCAAGTACCTCGCGGGCTCCGAGGCCGCCATGGGTGCGTGGATCGGCGACGTCCCGCCCGAGGCGCAGGCGACCGCCCTGCGCACCGCGATCGAAGGAGTCGACCTGTGACCGACACCGCAGCCTCCGCCGAGCACGGCTTCGCCGAGCAGTTCGGCCGTCGTCCGGCCGGCGTCTGGTCCGCCCCCGGGCGGGTGAACCTCATCGGCGAGCACACCGACTACAACGACGGCTTCGTGTTCCCGTTCGCGATCGACCGACGCACCGCCGTCGCCCTCGCAGACCGCGACGACCGTGTGGTCCGCGTCGCCTCGACGTTCTCGCCCGAGACCGTCGAGGTCCACCTCGACGGCCTCGTGCCCGATGCGGTGAGCGGCTGGGCCGCCTACCCGCTCGGCGTCGTCTGGGCGCTCGGCGAGTTCGGCGCCGACCTGCGGCACGTGCGCGGCGTCGACCTCCACATCGGGTCCGACGTGCCGATCGGCGCCGGGCTGTCCTCCTCGGCCGCGATCGAGTGCGCCGTCGCGCTGGCGCTCGACGAGCACTGGGGACTCGGCTTCGACCGGGCGACGCTGGCGAAGGTCGGCCGGCTGGCCGAGAACCGCGTCGTCGGCGCCCCGACGGGAATCATGGACCAGTCGGCGTCACTGCTCGGCGAGACCGACGCGGGCGTGTTCCTCGACTGCCGAAGCCTCGACGCCGACGTGATCCCGCTCGGGTTCGCCGAGGCCGGCCTGTCCCTGCTCGTCATCGACACGCGCGTCAGCCACGCGCACGCGACCGGCGGCTACGCCGCCCGGCGAGCGTCGTGCGAGGCCGGGGCACGGGCGCTCGAGGTCGAATCGCTGCGCGAGGTGCGGGTCGACGACCTCGACCGGGCCCGCGACCTGCTCGACGACGAGACGTTCCGGCGCGTGCGGCACGTCGTCACCGAGAACCAGCGGGTGCTCGACACCGTCCGCACGCTGCGCGAACACGGCCCCGGCGCGATCGGTCCCCTCCTGGACGCCTCGCACGCGTCGATGCGCGACGACTTCGAGATCTCGGTGCCCGAACTCGACCTGGCCGTCGAGACCGCCCAGGCGCACGGCGCCATCGGCGCCCGCATGACGGGTGGCGGGTTCGGCGGTTCCGCGATCGCGCTCGTGATCGACGACCTCGTCCCGGTGATCACGCGAGCGGTCCGCGAGGCGTTCGCCGACCACGGCCACCGCGAGCCGGCGATCTTCCCCGTGCACGCCGCCCAGGGCGCCCGGCGCGACGCCTGACCGATCGCTCGCGCCCGGGGTCGGTCGCCGTGCCCGGGGCAGCCCAGGAACGACGGACTGCGCTCACGCGCCCCCGGTCGCGCCCGCCCCGGGTTCCACGGCGGTCGGCGTCCCGCCCGTGATCCGCACCAGTTCGGTGAACGTCGTCGGGAAGACGGTCCTGGCATGCCCTGCGGCGGCCCAGACCTCGTCGAAGCCCGCGAGGTCGACGTCGACGAACGTGCGCACCGGCGCAGGATGCCCGACGGGTGCGACCCCGCCGATCACCTGACCGGTGGCGGCCCTCACGGTCTCCTTCGACGCACGGCCGATGGTGCCGCCGAGCCGTGCACCGAGCCAGTCCGTGTCGACCCGGTGCGCACCCGACGTGAGCACGAGCACCGGTTCGTCGTCGAGGGTGAACACGAGCGAGTTGGCGATCTGGCCGACCTCGACGCCGAGGGCGTCGGCGGCCAGCTGCGCGGTCGTGACGGCATCGTCGAACCACACGATCCCGGGCTCGACGCCCTGCGCGACGAGGGCCGCGGCGACGCGATCGACGGCGGCGTGCGATCGAGCGCCAGTGGATGCGGGGGCGTGGTCGGAACTCATGGCTTCGATCCTAGGAGCGGATGCCGGGACGGAGCCCCTGCCGTTCACCGTCGTACCGTATCGTGCGATCGTGACTGCAACGCCCTCCCCGCACGGCCGTCTCACGCGGCGCCTCGGCGTGCGCGACGCGGTCGCGATCGGCCTGGCCGCGATGATCGGCGCCGGCGTGTTCGCCGTGTGGGCTCCCGCGGCGGGCGCCGCGGGCGACTGGCTCCTCGCCGGGCTCGCGATCGCCGCCGTCATCGCGTTCGCGAACGCCGGGTCGACCGCGCAGCTCGCCGTCAGGTATCCCGAGTCCGGCGGCGCCTACCGGTACGGCCGCGAGCGTCTCGGCGCCTGGCCCGGGTTCCTCGCGGGGTGGGGATTCGTGATCGGCAAGACCGCGAGCTGCGCGGCGATGGCGCTCACGGCCGCCGCCTACCTCGTTCCGGGGACCTGGCAGAAGCCCGTCGCGATCATCGCGGTGGTCGTGCTCGTCGCGGTGAACCTGCTCGGCGTGACGCGGACCGCGGGGGTCGCCTCGATCATCGTGAGCGCCGTGGTCGCCGTCCTCGTCGTGGTGGTCGCGGCCGGCGTCGCGGTGATCGCGGCGGACGGGTGGGGCGGCGCGGCATCCGTCGACGGCCTGACCGCCGCCGACGGCCCGGTTCCTCCGGTCGCCGGTGCCTACGGGGTGCTCCAGGCTGCGGCGCTGCTGTTCTTCGCGTTCGCCGGCTACGCCCGCATCGCGACGCTCGGCGAGGAGGTCCGCGACCCTGCCCGCACGATCCCCCGCGCGATCGGCATCGCGTTCGCCGTCGTGGTGACGGTGTACGCGGCGGTCGGCGCCGCCGCGCTGGGCGCGCTCGGGGCGAACGGGCTCGTCGAGTCATCCGCCCCGCTCGTCGACGTCGTCGCCGCCGCCGGCTGGGTGCAGGCCGAGCCGGTCGTCCGGGTGGCTGCCGGGGTGGCCGCGCTCGGCTCGCTGCTCGCCCTCATCGCGGGCATCGGCCGCACCGGGCTGGCGATGGCGCGCGACGGCGAACTGCCCCGTCGGCTCACCGCCGTGCATCCCCGTTTCGGCGTGCCGCACGTGGCCGAGATCGCGACGGGCATCGCCGTCGTCGTGCTGGTGCTCGCCGCCGACCTGCGCGGCGCGATCGGCTTCTCGTCGTTCGGGGTCCTGCTGTACTACCTCGTCGCGAACGCGTCGGCGCTGACCCAGCCCGCGACGGAACGGATCGTGCCCCGCTGGCTGTCCTGGCTCGGCGCGATCGGCTGCGTGGTCCTCGTCGTCACGCTCCCGCCCCTGTCGATCGCGGCCGGCGTCGCCGTCTTCGTCGTGGGCGCCGCGGTTCGCGGCATCCGCCTGGCACGCGCGACGCGCGCAGGGGACGACACGCGCGACGCGGCATAGGCTTGCCGCATGAGCGCCGATCCGTCCGCCCGCATCCTCACGATCGCCGGGACCCCGGCGCCCGAGCTCGACCCGACCGCGTTCGTCGCCCTCGGCGCGGTCGTGGTGGGCGAGGTCCGACTGGCCGCGGGTTCCAGCGTCTGGTACAACGCGGTGCTGCGCGCCGAAGCCGAGCCGATCTCGCTCGGCGAGGGCTCGAACCTGCAGGACGGCGTCGTCTGCCACGTCGACGCGGGGTTCCCGGTGACGGTGGGGGCCGGCGTGTCCGTCGGCCATCGGGCGGTGCTGCACGGCTGCACGGTCGAAGACGACTGCCTGATCGGAATGGGCGCGACGATCCTCAACGGCGCGGTCATCGGTCGCGGCTCGCTGGTCGCGGCGGGAGCGGTCGTGCTCGAGGGCACGATCGTGCCGCCGGGTTCGCTCGTCGCCGGTGTGCCGGCGAAGGTGCGTCGCGAGCTCTCGGCCGACGAGCAGGCCGGCATCCGCCGCAACGCGCAGGCCTACCTGGCGCACGTCGAACGCCACACCGCGCCCGTGGACTGACGTGCGGCCCGTGCGTCAGTCGCCGATCACGGCGGCGGACGCGCCCGCGGTCCACGCCCGGATCCGCCTGGTCAGCCTGCGACCGCGACGGACCACGGCCCGCGCGGGCACGCCGACCCCCCAGGCGACGCGGCCCGAGAGGGTGCGATCGTGGGTGCCGAGCATGCGGCGCCGTTCGAACGCCGCCCGGAGCGCGCCGCCGGCGAGGTCGTGCCTGCGTTCGATCGGCGGCAGCGGAGCGATCTCACGGGCCGCGACGAGCGACTCGAGCCGCGCCGCCCAGTCGTCCGCGTCGGCACCGTGGAAGTAGTTGTCGGCGAGCCAGTCCGGATCGGCGATCCGGAACCGCCCGTCGACGAGCGCCTCGGTGGACCCGAAGAGCCCGGCGCGCTCGAACACAGTGTTGATCATCGCGGGCGAGACGCCGAAGTCGTCGAGGAGCAGCACCGGGATGCCACGCGCGATCGCCTCGAGGGCGGCGGTCGAGCCGACGGTGACGAGCGCCGCGGCACGTGCGAGGTGGTCGGCCATCGGGCCGTCCTCGACGATCAGGTTCGGCGGCGGCCTGTCGAGGTCGGCCATGAGGCCGGCGTAGTCGTGTGCTTCGGCGTGGGTCTGCGCCTCGCCGCTGCGGGCACGGACCTTGACGACGACGCGCACCCCCGGGCGGCGGCGGGCGAGTTCGGCGAGCGCGACGAGGACCCTGAGCCGGTCCTCGCGCGACGCCGGCACCTTGGCCTGCGCCGCGAACACGATGTCGCCGTCGGCTCCACCGGGCGCGGGCCCGGCCGTGGCCGCGAGGAACGGCAGCGTCGCCAGCCCGAAGCGAGGATGGGTGCCGAGCGCCGCCGCGTTCGCGGCGAACTCGCGCACCTCGCGGTGGCTGTGCAGCACGATGAGGTCGCTCTGCTCCCGGTAGACCACCGCCTTCGGCACGGCGGGGATCGTCAGCCCGGGGAACCCGGTGAGGATCGCCGGCCGGTCGCGCCGGCGCAGCAGTCGCGGCGCGACGACCCGGACGAAGGGTCCGCGCAGGGCGAGCAGCACCGCGTGCGGGTCGAACGCGTCGAGCTCCCCGTCGAGCCCGCCGGGCCCGTCGAGTGCGACCACGCGAACCTCACCCGGGTCGATCCCCGTGCCGACCAGGGCGTGGCCGAGCTGCCGGGCGCTCGGTTGCACGGGCGAGGCGATCAGCACCACGCGCACGCGCCACGGCGCCGGCAGGGTCGCGGCGAGCGCCGCGCCCCATTTCACGTACGAGTCGGAGTCGCCCACGACGAGCAGGCGCCGGCCAGCGGCATCCGCTCGGTTCGCATGCGGCTCGGCCGCTGCGCTCACGCGAGCACCCGCCGGAGCTTGGCCCTCGGCGCCTCCTCGCCGGGGTAGACGCGCTTGACGCCGTCGCCGAGCGCATCGGTGATGATCCGGATGTCGCGCACGAGGTGGTCGAGCCCCTGCGGCTCGAGCGAGGCCGAGTGGTCGGAGCCCCACATGGTGCGGTCGAGCGTGATGTGCCGTTCGACGGCGACCGCGCCGAGCGCGACGGCGGCGAGCGAGATCTGCAGGCCGCGCTCGTGGCCGGAGTAGCCGACCGGTACGCCCGGGAAGCGCCGCTTGAGCGCGGGGACCATGAGCAGGTTCGCCTCGTCGGGCGGCATCGGGTAGCTCGACGTGGCGTGCAGGATCACGAGCCGCTCGGTGCCGAGCACGGTCACGGCGCGGTCGATCTCGTCCATGGTCGACATGCCGGTCGAGAGGATGACGGGCTTGCCGGTCTCGCGGACCGCCTCGAGGAGTTCCAGGTCGGTGACCGACGCCGAGGCGATCTTGTGGGCGACGGCGCCGTACGACTCGAGGTCGGCGACGGCCGGCGCGTCCCACGGCGACGCGAACCAGTCGAGCCCGTGCAGCGCCGCGTGCCGGGCGACCTCGGCGTACTCGTCGCGGCCGAACTCGACGCGGTGACGGTACTCGAGGTAGGTCATCGTGCCCCACGGCGTCTCGCGCGGGGTGAGCTTCATGTGCTCGGGCGTCGAGATGTCGGGCGTGCGCTTCTGGAACTTCACGGCCTGCACGCCGGCGCGCGCCGCGACCTCGATGAGGCGCTTGGCGATCTCGACGTCGCCGTTGTGGTTCAGGCCGATCTCGGCGATGACGTAGACGGGCTCGTAGTCGCCGATGGCGGCGTGGCCGATGCGCACGGACATGGTGGCTCGCTTTCGAAGGTGGTGGGTCAGGTCGTGACGGATGCCGCGGCGATCGCCCCGCGCTGCTCGCGCGTGGGGTGGGCGGGGTCGAGTTCGCGCGATTCGCCCTCGCGCGGCGCCCCGCCCGCTGCGGCGTTCGTCGCCGCTCGCGCGGCGAGCACGAGGTCGGCCAGTTCGCGCACGGCACCGTGCCCGCCGTGCCGTTCGAGCACGTGTCGCGCCCGCTCGAGCGCGTCGGGCGCCGCATCGGGCACCGCGATCGGCCAGCCCGCGAGGTCGAGGGCGGGGATGTCGCCCCGGTCGTTGCCGACGTACGCGACGCGATCGAGACGGATGCCGCGCGCCGCCGCCCACTCGCGCAGCGCCGCACCCTTGTCGTCGACGCCCTGCAGGCAGTCCACCCCGAGCTTCTCCGCGCGACGCGACACGACCGGGTTCGCCTCCGCGCTGAGGATGAGCACGGGCACGCCGGCGTCGCGCAGCCGCGCGATCCCGGCACCGTCGGCGCGACTGACGCGCACCGACTCCCGGCCGAGCTCGTCGACCGTGGCCGTGTCGTCGGTGTGCACGCCGTCGAAGTCGGTCGCGACCGCGTCGACGTCGATGAATGGATGCCGCGGGTCGGCGACCCAGGCCGCGCCGGAGCGTCGGGCGAGCATGGCGGCGACCGTTCCCGCCAGGCGTCGGTCGACGCGCGGGGCGAGCGCGCGGGCGCGCGCGAGGTCGGCCGCGTCGTCGATCTCGACGGCCGTGTCGGGGTGCACGCGCTGGATGCCGATGCGCCCGAAGAAGCGGTGCCTCGCGAGCAGGAACCCGTCGGTGCGCAGGGCGTAGAAGGCGCCCGTCTCGAGGTACTCGGGCTCGCGGTCCTGCCTGCGCGGACGGTCGGTCGGGTCGTGGTTGACCCCGGTCGCGCTCGCCCCGTCCGCGTCATCCGCTCGCTCACGCCAGAGGAAGCCGTGCGTCGGCGTCGCGGCGAACACGACGTCGCGCTCTCCCTGCTCGACGCGCAGGACCGCGGCGTCGAGGTCCGCGGGGTCGATGAACGGCGACGTCGCCTGGATGAAGACGGTAACGGCCGGCCCGCTGGCGGCATCGAACCCCGACTCCCCCAGCGCGTGCAGGACCGCGGATTCGCTCGAGGCCGTCGCCCCGGACAGTTCCGCCGGACGATCGACGATCTCCGCGCCGGCCCTGCGCGCGACCTCGGCGATCTCGGCATCGTCGGTCGTGACGACGACGCGGCCGATCCGCTCGGCGGCACGCGCGGCGTGCACCGCCCGTGCGACGAGCGGTGCGCCGCCGACCCGGGCCAGGTTCTTGCCCGGCAGGCCCTGCGACCCGCCCCTGGCCGGGATGATCGCGATCGCGACGGCCGCACGCGCGACCCGACCGCCGCCGAGCGCGACGCCCTCGCCCGGTGCGCGCGCGGCGCGTTCCCCGTGCGCGCCGGCGCCGTCCTGGGCGGGTCTCGTCGTCGCGTCGGCGGCGGTGGCCTCGGTGAGCTCGCTGCTGCTCATGTCGCGAACGTATTCGCGGCATCCGTCCGCACGGTGCACGCCGGGTGAACTCCCGGCGACGCTCGCGCGGCCGATGCCGCGCACTCCCTGTGGATGACGCGCCTCGGGTGCGCGCCCGGTCATCTACGTTTGAGCGCATGCCCGCGTCATCCGCCCCCACCAGCAGACCCGGGCGGATGCCGCAGCGCGCCGCCCTCGCCGCCCTCGCGTGCGCTCTGCTCATCGGCACGACCGCGTGCGCGGTCGCGGACGAGCCGGGTGGCGAACCGCGCAGCGCGCCGCCCGCCGAGACGGCCGACGGGTCGACCGCCGAGCCGACCGCCGAGCCGATCTTCGCGTCGGACGAGGAGGCGCTCGCGGCGGCGGTGGAAGCGTACGAGGCGTACAGCGCGGCATCCAATCGCGTGGCGAACGCCGGCGGAGAGGGTTCGGGCGGCATTGCCCGGCTGGTGAGCCCTGAATTCGACGAGGTAGTTCAAGAGGAATTCGCGGCGCTCCGAGATTCCGGGCTGAGGATGTCAGGTGACGCCATCCACTTCGCGCCAGTTCTGGACTCGCACGAGGAACGGAATCGTGTCGCGACCGTCACCGTCACGTTCTGTCGCGACGTCTCCGGAACACGCCTCCTTCGCCCCGACGGTTCGGATGCCACGCCGGCGGACCGCGATCTCATCCAGGCGACGAACGTCGTACTCACGTCCGTTGAACGCGACTCAGCCACGCTCATCGTCAGTAGCGCAAGGCGCGTGCAAGACGAGTCGAACTGCCAGTGAAGTCCGTCGCAACGGCACTCCTGATCGCCGCGTTGTCGATCGGCACCACGAATCCGGGTGACCAGGACACTGTGTTCGGCGGCACGCTGTCCGCGCACATCGGCGAGAGCACCGCTCAAATCATCGCGGAAGCCACCCGTCCGGGGACGAACACGAACCCCGCCGACGGCTTCACCCCCGACACCATCACCCACACCACCGAACCACCCCGACGCCCCACCGCACCCCCACGCGACATCTGCAACCCCGAGAACCCCACTCCCTGCCGATTCACCGGAGCAGAACCCGAACCCCCACCACCCGGCGAACCCGCCCTCACCCTCCAGGACATCGCCGCCTTCCACCCCGAACCCGGCCAGCACCGCGCCGAACCCGACGGCTGGGCCATCCTGAACCTCCCAGCCAACGCCCTCGCCCACACCACCACCCAGACCAGGCCAGGCACCCTCTTCGACCGACCCGTACACGTCCGCTTCCACCCCGTCGGCTACCACCGCACCTACTCCGACGGCACCACCCACACCACCACCGACCCCGGCACGACCTGGGAACACCTCGACCAACCCGAGTTCACCACCACCCCAACCAGCCACATCTACACCACCCCCGGCGAACACACCGCCCGACTCGACATCACCTACATCGCCGAATACCGCTACACCGGATCCACCTGGCGCTGGATCGACGGCACCCTCACCATCCCCGGAACCCCCACCCGCATCCTCGTCGGCGAACTCGACACCGTCCTCGTCACCGGCCCATGCACCACCCACCCAGGACCCGGCTGCTGAAGCCACCCACCCTCAGGGTCCCGAGACGCTCCGCACCTCGACCCGCGGACACGCGCCACCCCGCCGCTCAGGAGATCTGACCGACACCCCGAGCGAACCGATGCCGCAGAGCGGCGTGTCGCCGGAAACATCCTGAATCGCTCCCGACGACGGCCCCGACGGGCGGCCCGGCTGCTGAACCGACGGGACTGTCAGAGACGCTCAGCGACCGTGCAGCTTGATCTCCGCGGCCTTCACGACGTTCGCGAGCAGCATCGCCCGCGTCATCGGGCCCACGCCGCCCGGGTTCGGGGAGAGGTGCCCGGCGACCTCGGCGACGGCCGGGTCCACGTCGCCCGTGAGCCTGCCCTTGCCCGTCTCCTCGTCGGCGACGCGCGTGATGCCCACGTCGAGCACGGCGGCGCCGGGCTTGATCCACTCGGGCTTGACCATGTGCGGCACGCCGACGGCGGCGACCACGATGTCGGCGCGACGCACCTCCTCGGCGACGTCGACCGTGCGCGAGTGCGTGAGCGTGACGGTCGCGTCGAGGCCCTTCCGCGTGAACAGCAGGCCGAGCGGCCGGCCGACGGTGAGTCCGCGGCCGATGACCGCGACGTGCTTGCCGCGGATCGGCACCTGGTAGCGCTGCAGCATCTCGACGATGCCCGCGGGGGTGCACGGCAGCGGCGAGGAGAGCTCGCCCTCGATGCCCAGCACGAGTCGACCGAGGTTGGTGGGGTGCAGCCCGTCGGCGTCCTTGTCGGGGTCGATGAGCTCGAGCATGGCGTTCTCGTCGTGCCCGGTGGGCAGGGGCAGCTGCACGATGTACCCGGTGACCTCGCGAGCCGTGTTCAGGTCGCGGATCGCGGCGCGCACATCGGCGGTGGTCGCCGAGGCGGGCAGGTCGACGCGGATCGACTCGATGCCGACCTCGGCGCAGTCGCGGTGCTTGCCGGCGACGTACGAGCGCGACGCGGGGTCGTCTCCGACGAGCAGCGTGCCGAGGCCCGGCACGACGCCGTTCGCGCGCAGGTCGGTGATGCGCGACGCGAGTTCCGACTTGACGGCCGCCGCGGTGGCGACGCCGTCGAGGGTGATGGCGGTCATCCTTGCATCCTTCGAATCCTTGTCATTCAGGATGAACCGGCCGACACGCCGGTACCGGATGTCTCCGGACCGGCGTGTCGCGCCGATCGTCCTGAATCGCGCGAACGGGGGTGGGTGGCGGGGGCGTGATGGGGTGGGAGTGCGGGCAGCTACTGCTGCAGGCCGGGGTAGAGCGGGAACGCGGCGGTGAGGGCTTCGACGCGCGAGCGGAGCGCCGCGACATCCGGGTTCGCCTGCAGCGCGAGCGCGATGACGTCGGCCACCTCGGTGAACTCGGCGTCGCCGAAGCCGCGCGTCGCGAGCGCGGGCGTGCCGATGCGCAGGCCCGAGGTGACCATCGGCGGGCGCGGGTCGAACGGCACCGCGTTGCGGTTCACGGTGATGCCGACCTCGTGCAGGCGGTCTTCTGCCTGCTGGCCGTCGAGCTCGGAGGTGCGGAGGTCGGCGAGCACGAGGTGCACGTCGGTGCCGCCCGTGAGCACGTCGACGCCGGCCGCGCGCGAGTCGTCGGCGACGAGGCGCGACGCCAGGATGCGCGCACCGCTCAGCGTGCGCTCCTGGCGGTCGCGGAACTCCTCGGAGGCGGCGATCTTGAACGCGGTCGCCTTCGCGGCGATCACGTGCATGAGCGGGCCGCCCTGCTGGCCGGGGAACACGTTCGAGTTGAGCTTCTTGGCCAGCTCCATGTCGCGCGAGAGGATGAAGCCCGAGCGCGGGCCGCCGATCGTCTTGTGCACGGTCGAGGAGACGACGTCGGCGTGCGGCACGGGGTTCGGGTGCAGGCCCGCGGCGACGAGGCCGGCGAAGTGCGCCATGTCGACCCAGAGCTTCGCGCCGACCTCGTCGGCGATCTCGCGGAAGGCGGCGAAGTCGAGCTGGCGCGGGTAGGCCGACCAGCCGGCGATGATGACCTGCGGCTTGTGCTCGAGCGCCTTGTCGCGGACCACGTTCATGTCGACCTGGAAGGTCTCGGGGTCGACGCCGTAGGCGACGGCGTTGTAGAGCTTGCCGGAGAAGTTCAGCCGCATGCCGTGCGTGAGGTGGCCGCCGTGGGCGAGCTCGAGGCCGAGGATCGTGTCGCCGGGCGTGGCGATCGCCGAGAGCACGGCCGCGTTCGCGGTCGCGCCCGAGTGGGGCTGCACGTTGGCGTACTCGGCGCCGAACAGGCTCTTCGCGCGAGCGATGGCGAGGTTCTCGGCGACGTCGACGAACTCGCAGCCGCCGTAGTAGCGGCGGCCCGGGTAGCCCTCGGCGTACTTGTTCGTGAGCACCGAACCCTGCGACTGCAGGACCGAGACGGGCACGAAGTTCTCGCTCGCGATCATCTCGAGCGTCGCGCGCTGCCGGTTCAGCTCCTGCTCGAGGACCTCGGCGATCTCGGGATCGACCTCGGCGAGGGGCTGGTTGAAGACGGACTCGGCCAAGACTGGCTCCTTCTGGACACGGAACATTGGATTTGGGGTGCAGCCTGACGCGACAACGCCGAAGCCGGCGGGCGACCCAGGCGTGCGGTCGATCCGTGCCAGTCGCTCCCCGATGGTGACCATCTCAACGCCAGTCGCGACCCGGCCAGCATAGCAACGGATGCCGCGGCGCCCGCGTGGCGCGACCTGCCGCGGGAGCCCACCGCGCGTCGGCCCGAACGGCCGGGCATGGGAGGATTGACCTCGCGAGTTTGTTCAGAGTCCTTCCAAATTCCCGGACGAGGAGCCACCGAGCCCATGCACCGTCGCATCGTCGCGATCCTCTGCGTCGCCGCCGTCACCCTTCCGCTCGCGGGCTGCGCGCCCGGCGCCGAGTCACCGCCGGGAGGCGCCCGCGCCGTCACCCCCGCACCGGCCGCACTCACGTGGGCCGACGCCGGCCCCTACGAGCTCACTGAGGGCACCCGCATCATCGTCGACGGCGACGCGGGCACCGCTCCCGACCTGCTCGCCGACCTGCTGCGCGAGGCCACGGGCCACCCCGTCCCGGTCGTCGACGCGAGCACCGACGGCACGGTCGCTGCTGCCGACGCCGACGACATCGCGATCACCGTCGACCCCGAGGCATCCGCCCCGGTGCCCGAGCCGGCCCCCGCGGCCGGGACGGGCCGCGACGAGGCCTACGCGCTCGAGACCGGCGCCGACGGCGTCGAGCTCACCGCACGGTCGGCGGCCGGCGCCTTCCTCGGCACCCAGTCCCTTCGCCAGTTGCTGCCCGCGGCGATCGAACGCCCCGGCGCGGACGCGCCCGACGGCGGATGGACCGTGCCCGCCGCGTCCGTCGCCGATCGACCGCGATTCGCGTACCGCGGTGCGATGCTCGACGTCGCCCGCCACTTCTTCCCCGTCGAGGGCGTCGAGCGCTACCTCGACGCCCTCGCCCTGCTGAAGGTCAACGTGCTCCACCTGCACCTCACCGACGACCAGGGCTGGCGCATCGCGATCGACGGATGGCCCGAGCTCACCGGCATCGGGGCGTCGACCTCGGTCGGCGGCGACGGCGGCGGGTCGTACAGCGCCGAGGACTACCGCCGGATCGTGGCGTACGCCGCTGCGCGGCACATCACGATCGTGCCCGAGATCGACCTGCCCGGGCACACCAACGCGGCACTCAGCGCGTACCCCGAGCTCAACCCCGGCGGCGTCGCGCCGCCCCCGTACGAGGGGTTCGAGGTCGGGTTCTCCTCCCTCAGCGCGGCGCCCGAGGAGGCCGAGGCGACGAACCGGTTCCTCGCCGACGTCCTCACGCAGGTCGCCGCGCTGACACCCGGCCCCTGGCTGCACGTCGGCGGCGACGAGTCGCATGCGACGAGCGAGGAGGACTACCTCGACCTCGTCGGCCGGATCACCGCCACCGCGGCCGCGACGGGCAAGACGGTCATGGGATGGCACGAGCTCGGC